>NZ_WYET01000001.1 GCF_013376415.1 Flagellimonas chongwuensis | reverse complement strand
CTTCATTGTATTTCCTTGAATGTCTGTCCGACACCCGGAAATCCCGAGTCCCTGCATCAAAATGGTTCATTTCTTAATTCTACGCTGTCGTTACAATATGTATATGAACTTCTTTGTTTTTTCTCTCGTTTTTCAGCCTCTCGGCCTTTCGAAAGCGCCCTGCCTTATCAGCTAAGCGGGTGCAAATATACGCACGTTATTTTCTTACCGCAAAATGTTTTTCGATATTTTTTTTGAAAAAAAATCAATTAATTTATAAGTGCTTGTTTTTCAGGTTTTCGTTTTTCACTTCTTAACGAATTTTATGAAAATAAATTCCAGACCAACCCAAATCTGATGACAAAATCACGATAAGGATAATTTGGGGCAGAGTAATAATTAGGCTCTGAAAAAATGGAATTCAAGTGTTCTGCCTTTAAAAAAATACGGGTCTGTTTCACTTTGGCGTTTATAAAAACATCCAATAAAGGATACCCTCCCAATTCTTCATTGTTCTGAATATAAAATTCCCCTAACAAAGGATTATAAGCATCCATATTATAGGATGTGAAGTACTTAAATGTTACACCCGTCTGTAAAAACATAGCCTTTTTGAACACATCGCTTGAAAAGTAGAGACTATTGCGCGTGACCACCTGTGGAAGATTGAGCACTTGACTGTCCTGAGTTACCTCTTGATACATTACCGTATTCATTAACGCCCATTTTCTCCATTTTAACTCCTTTTCATACTTGACCTTCAAATGGTTTACCGTGCCCGATTCTTGAAAGGGCCTTACAAATGCCGTTTCCTGACCCAATCCTATTTCTTCCTCTGTTGCCGTGGATGCGAAATATGTATAATTATCCAGCGTACTGTACTCAGCACTCAAAAGGCCGTAGCTTCTGGAATCAAAACCAAATTTTATACTCTTTGTACGAATGTTATCAAAGGTGTCCGTATTTTGCCAATTGAAGTTTCGATAATCACTTTGATACAACAAGTAGTTGAAATCGGGCATCCGAGATGATACATGGACAGACCCCAACAATGAATTACCTTCATTTAATCTATATCTTGCCATGGCATCAAATTTATTCCCCGTAAGTTCGCCTACCACCGTATAATTGACACTTCCCTCCAAATACAAAGGTCCTATGCGGTTCCGATAACTACCTCCAACCACAATTTCTTCTCCTTGGAGCTTATTTTGTATGACACCTTCATCGGTGAACAATATACTATTGAAAAAATAATTATAGTTGAACAATGATACACTTCCGGAGAGCCTGCCAAGTGTTTTGTTTGAAAATTCCACAGACCCTTTATTGAACATTGTTTTCAATCTTGCCCTATCTTCTATTGGAACCAAGAATGGGTCTTGCCCGAAGGCATCGTTCTGCTGTGTTTGCTCAAAGTCGTACATTTTGGTCTCATAGCTGAATTCATGCCCTATAGCCAATGTGGTGGGTGAATTGTCAGTAGAATCCTTTTTATGATTGACCAATTTGAATTGATGGTCCAAAAAATAGCGTTTGCCCAATATTCTATTATTGGCGTTTGTGTACAATAGATCAATTTTTGCCCTATCCTGAAAATCGGGCAGGTCGTCCTCAAATTGACTCTTGTTCCGTAAACCTCCACTTTCCTCGCTCTGCATTTCCTGAGCTGCAATATGACCTCTCAGGGCATACCTGCCATTTTTGGTGATATAGCTAAAGGTGGTCCTAAATTTACCATCCTGTGTTTCCTCGTACCTATATTTCCCCAAGGACCTAAATCCGTTGTAAGCAACAGACATATTGAACCTCTCGGATACATTAAAGGTTAGTAGCGCATCTAAATACTGACCTTGCTCAAATGTTGTCTTGAACATGAGCTCCGTCATCGGGGTAGGAACATGATAATAATTCACGTCCTCCTTCTCAAAATAACCAGGATGTTTGGCCTTCGCCCCTATGCGTGGATAATAAGGTATCGAAGAAAAACTTTTACCTAGCTCATTATAGGGCTGCCCCATATTGGCAAAAGGCATTAGTTCAAAATCATCTTTTCTTAAATAATTGTAGATGTAATCTTTTCTGATGGTAAGGGTCGTATCAACTATAGTAGTGTCGCCATAATATGAGATTATTTTGTAATCCCTTATACCCACAGAATCTTTTTGTTTGGCCTCTAATTTAGCAGAATCTCTTCTTTTGGGCTTTGCAGGCATTGAATCTACGGCAACCGAATCCTTTTGCCGTAACGCAAGGGTATCTTTTTCCTGTAGTCTTATAGAGTCTCCCTCTTTTTTTGGAGGAATCGAATCTTGTTGCGCCAAGACTGATTGGCCAATCAATAAAAGTAGGGTCAATGCTAAATATCTCATTCCATGATATTGGTTGGGCAAAGGTAAAAGTTTTGTTTCTAAAGAAATGTGAATTTACTATTTAGGAGCGAAAATGCAATTACTATGGAAATCACAAAAGTATCTTAGTTATAAATGTGCAGGTTTTAGGATAATATTAAGAATTCTATAACAAGTTGGATAAATAAATTGTTGCTTATTGCAGCCGCAAATCACCTTATTAATTATATCGTAAAATATTTGAAAACTGTAAGTTAGATGAACTACAAATTAAACATATTAGCCCTAATGGCCATATCTACTGGTTTAGCCCAAGTTAATTTCACTAATCCTGATGAGGGAGCTATTGTATCCTTCCAAACTACAGCAGTGGATTCCAAAATCCTTAAAGCAGAAGGATCCCCTTATTTTGATGATCATTTCAAGTATGGCCAGATTCTTGTAAACGGGAAAATTAAGACAACTGGTAATTTGAGATATAACGCAGCCAATAGTGAACTAGAACTTCAAAAAGGTCAAAAAGAATACTCTGCCGTTCTGAAACGCAATTATATTTCGGCAAAAATCGACGACAAATTATACAAATTGTTCCCTTATACAGATGACTCCAATAGTGAGACTACCAGAATCGGTTATTTTATTCCTTTGAACCAAGGTGAATCAAAATTACTGTATAAACCCGAAAAAAAACTTCGGAGAGGACGAACTGGAGCGACCAATTACGACAGGACTGTTCCTCCAAGATTTATCGACATCAGTTCTTATTATATCCAGATTGGTGAAGAACCTGCTGAAAAAATTTACTTAAGGAAAAAGTATTTTTATGATATACTAGGTAGAGAACGTATTAAAAACCTCATTAAGGAGAAGGACTTAAGATTGAACAAAGAAGAAGATGCAATTAAAGTAATGCAATATATCAACGAGGTCACTAGCGCCAAGTAAACAATAGAATCTAACAAAAAAGCTCCCCAAGAGGGAGCTTTTTTTGTTCTGCATCTGCTGTGAATAAATTGATACTATAACCTCAACTAAAAAGGCTAAGCCTAAACATAAGGTTGATGTGGTAATCTGAGTATACTGGAACTTAACATAAAACATAAGGACATAAAAAAACCGAGTTGAAAAAATTAATATCAACTCGGTTTTCTAATAAAAATAAGATATTTTAAAAATTCTGATTAATCGAACTATTGGTTAACACAGAATTCCTGAGTTTGTGAATCTGAAAATTCACCACCACCTGTCAAAACATCCAAAATAGAGCACTCCAAAGTATAGGAGCCAACTATGGTACCATCACTTTGTCCATCTCCATAAGCATCATAAATGGTAAAGGTATAACATCCATCCTCTAAGAAAAACTCAGATGTATAGGTATCTCCTCCTGATACATTGTCATAAGGACCTCCCGAGACTACAACTGTTCCGGATTCATCAGCAATTTCCCAAGTAGTTTCCCCACCATAGGTATCAGTTACCACTGTTAATAAGAAATCATTACATATAATTTCCTTAAAATATTCAATGGTAACTGTTTCATCAAAAGCAACACCACCTTCTAGCGCACTAAGATTAAGAACCAAGGCATAAACTTCTCCATCCACTAAAGGATCAAAATTCAAAGTTACATCCAGAACACCATTATATCCATTTGCAGGTATCGTAACTGTTCCAAAGGAGTAATTTTCCCCTCCACCAATTGAAGCATCTGAAACAGTGACATCAATTGTCCTATCGGAATCTGACACCGTAGTAACATTAACTGGAATTTCCAATGCAAGACCTTCTTCTGGCACAGACACGTTGTAACTGGTTGTTCCAAAAGAAACACCTGTTTGACCATTAACATTGTCGAAAACCGTCACCTCTTCTTCACAAGAAGAGAGAATCAAGGCAACACCTGCAAAAAGAACTCCAAATGTTTTAAATATATTTTTCATCTTTTTTAGTAGTTACAAATTAATAGTTTGGATTTTGTGCCATATTCGGATTGGCATTGATTTCATCAATTGGAATAGGCAACTGGAATCTGTAGTCACCTGCTGGCAATGTCAAGATTTCAGGAGGTGTTCCTGATCCATCAGCTAAATCTCCATTATTTGAACGTTGCACAGCTTCTCCTCTACGCTTAAGATCAAAGAATCTATGACCTTCGAAGCTAAGTTCCACTCTTCTCTCATATTGAATGGCATCTTCTAATGCCTGACCTGTTTCTCCACCTGTATAAGAGGTATATCTAGCATTCCTCAATATGTTCAAAGTTGCAAGTGCGGCCGCTTGATCGATTTCAAATTGGGCCTCAGCCTTGTTCAAAAGAACTTCCGCCGCCCTAAGCACCTTAATATCCACACGCCCGTTAACCTCATCAGTTTCTCCCAAGAACTTTCTAACAGCATTGTAATTGTTCCCTTGGTTGGTAGCATCGTACTGCATAACCTCCGCTCTCAAATCGTTAGGATCAAGATTGTTGAAGAATTCATAATCTATTACATACTCGGAAACTGTGTTTGGAGGCGTTGTTTGGCTATAAAGCACTCCAACGTTGTTAAACCCTGATTCTGATGAAGTGTTCACAGACCATTCTATTACAATTCCTTCGTTGCTAGCATCTTCGTATACAGCTAGTAGAGCTCCTTCTTCAGTTGCATCCACGATAGTTGTGGTAACTTGGTTTGCGGCATTGATGGCCAATTGATAATCTCCATTATAAAGGTAAACTCTTGACAACATGGCATACACACCATTTCTGTTCAAACGTCCCTCTCCGTTACTAGCTCCAATTAGCTGAGCAGCTTGCTCCAAATCCCCTATGATTTCGGCATAGTTACTGGCAACTGTTTCCCTTGCAGGTTGTGCAAAAGGATCTCCGGTATCACCATCCTCTACTTTAAGGTAAACGATACCAGGTGAATTGTTGGCATCTGCACTTTGGGTAGGGATCATAGCATAAACCCTGGCCAAATCAAAATGAGCGATGGCGCGAGCTGCCAAAGCTTGTCCTAGAATATTATTCTTATCAGGTCCGTCGGGCAAGTTATCAATTTGCCCTATAACAAGGTTGGCCGCATTTACTGCTTCATAAGCTTCACTCCAGTATAAGGATACAGCTCCACCAGTGTTTGGGTTATATCTGTAATCATAGTAAACTTCATTGGATCTACGACCAGTCTGCGCAAGAATTACGTTATCCGATAAGATATCAGGAATACCTTGAAGACCGGAACCCGGGTCAGAATAATAATTCCAAAACTGGCTATAGATACCGTCTACTCCATTCTGAAAGCTGGAAACGGTATTAAAAAATGTTTCAGGATTACCTTCTGTAAATGGATCTACGTCCAGTTCGTCATCACAAGACACCAACAAGGTTGCTGCCACAAATGATGCTAAACAATATTTATATAATCTATTTTTCATGTCAAATTTCTTTTTTTAAAATCCTATTTCTACTCCGAAAGTATAAGACCTGGTCTGTGGATAACTGAACAAAGAGAATGCTCCAGGAATAAATCCAGCAGAACCGGCCGCTGAACTTTCATTCGAACCGATACCGATTTCCGGATCTCCGTTGTATTCAGTAATGGTGAACAAGTTCTGACCAGTGGCAAAAACCCTAACCCTATCAATACCTGTTCTGTCCAAGAACTTACCTGGCAAGTTGTAGTCAACTGTCAAAGTTCTTAAGCGGATGTAATCACCTTTTTCCAACCATCTGTCACTGTCTTGATCAGCAGTACCCTGGAACAATGGACTTGGCAATACATTGGTATCTCCTGGCTGTTTCCAGTAGTTGAATGCCTCCACTCTCTGGTTACTATCGATATTTCCAATGGAAATACCAGATTGTCTCTGGAAGTTCATAATATAGTTTCCTGCTTTACCGACAAAGTCAGCTCTTACACCAAAACCGCCCCATCTGATGGACGTAAAGAATCCACCCTCTATGTTTGCATATGGAGACTTTCCTTCCAAAATTGTATTAAAGCTGGCACTATATTCGTTGGTGATGTTACCATCCAAGTCATAGTACAAAGGCTCACCATTTGCCGGGTTGACCCCTGCGTATCTAACAGTATAGTATGAGTTGATTTCTTCACCTTCGCGAAGAATGTTATATCCAAAAGTGCCGCTGACGATATCGTCCCCGTTTACCAAAGAAATCACTTTGTTGTCCAAGAAAGAGATGTTACCACCTGCTCTCCAAACAAAATTCTCTGCACGAACAATATCCGCGTTCAAAGAAACTTCGATACCGCTGTTCTCCAACTCACCAATATTTGCAAGAATAGAGTTGTTTTCATCTCCCACTGTTTGTGACAATGGCTGGTTTAACAATAAGTCTTTGGAATTCTTTTTAAAGTAATCCACAACACCATTGATTCTGTTGTTGAACAATCCAAATTCAACACCGATATCCAAAATAGCCTGAGACTCCCATTGAATATTTGGGTTACCCACACCGATTGGAATAGCAGTAGTATTACCGTTATATGTTCCGAACTCCAACAAGTTCAAGAAATTAAAGTCACCTATGTTCTGGTTACCAGAAGTACCGTAAGAAGCCCTAAGTTTCAAATCGTTAACTGCAGTACCTTCCAAGAAAGATTCCCTTGCAATGTTCCAAGCAGCACTTCCACTGTAGAAATACCCGTATTGGTTTTCAGGTCCAAATCTAGAAGATCCATCACGTCTTATAGACCCTGACAGTATATACTTACCATCATAATCATAGTCTACGAACAAACCTTGTGAAAACAATACCCTTCTGGCTTCTTCGGAACCAGATGCCGTTGCTTCGGCAGCCACCTCCTGATAAGGAATCTCTGGAGAAGGAAACCCCCTTGCACTGGCAAAAAGATCCGTGTAAATATTCTCGTTGTATTCCAATAGAAAACTTGCTGACAAATTGTGGAATTCCCCGAAAGTATCCGTATAAGTGAAAAGGTTGTTCACGTTGTACTGAAGGGTATTCTCAAAATTATCCGTTTGTGTACCTGGAAAAGCAGCAGCCCCCACGATAGTGTTCAAAACACCACCAGCAATCGACCTAGTTGTCCTATTATACCTATTGTTCGTTGCACCCACAGTAAATCTGTTTGTGAACTTATCGGAAAATTTGATGTCGGCAAACAAACTACCAACAATCAAGAAGTTTCTATTATCCTCAGGCTCAGTAATCAAAGCCTTGGCAATAGGAAAACCAGAAGTTGTCGGATTAAAAACAGGGTCTCCTTGAGCATCTGTCTGAATACTTCCATCAGCATTTCTTAAATACAATGGGTCCCATGGATTGTAATCGTACATTGCTCTAAAGGGGTTCTGTACGTTGTTACGGTCCCTTGGAAGATCAGTGGTACTTCTTGAAAGAGATATGTTAGTACCCACATTTAACCACTCCTTGGCCTGGTAAGTTGTATTCAAACGAGCCGTCACCCTTTCGAAACCATCAATTCTATCAATGATACCTGTGTTTTTATCATAACCTAAAGAAAGGAAGTATGTCATTTTTTCATCACCCCCAGAAATAGAAAGAGAGTTGGACTGGATTTGACCCTTTCTCAACAATTCTTCCTCCCAATTGGTATCCAACCCTATCAACCTTGCTCTCTCAGCGTCGTCTGCTGTTGCACCAGGCAAAGACTGAGCTGCATTGACACCCAATTCAGCAAATTGTCTTTCAAGTTCAAGTTTTTGAGAAGTGTTCATCAAATCAAATGGATCAGGAATTCTTTCCGAGAAACCAAAAGAAGACCTAAAAGTTATACGTGCATCACCCGTTTTACCCTGCTTGGTGGTAATCAACACAACTCCATTAGAACCACGGGAACCATACTTTGAAACTGTGGCCGCATCCTTAAGGATAGAGAATGACTCAATATCATTAGGATTCAAATTGTTGATAAAATCTGAATTAACCGGAACACCATCAACCACATATAACGGTGTAGTACTCGCGTTAAGCGAACCCACACCCCTAATGGTCACGAATGCCGTTTGACCAGGCCTACCATTCGCTGCCGTTACCTGAACACCAGCCGCTTGACCTTGCAGTATGTTGTCAACACTAGTAGATGGAACAAAGGCTTCAATTTTCTCTGTTGATACTGTAGAAACTGCGGAAGTTGACAACTCTCTAGATCGAGAACCGTAACCAGTCACCACAACTTCCTCCAAGGCCTGTGCATCATCCTCCATCTGCACATTAATTGTAGAAGAAGCGCCAATAGTTCTTTCTACAGTCTTCTGACCAATGTAACTGAAACGCAACATTTGCCCTTGTGAAGCTGAGATGGTATAATTACCATCAAAATCGGTTTGTGTACCATTGGATGTTCCTACAACCAAAATGGAAACACCAGGAAGTGGCAGACCGTTTTGATCCGTCACGTTACCTGAAACTGTTTTCTCTTGTCCAAAAGAGAAAGACATGCATAACACCAATAAAGGCGTTAGCATCCATGCTAACTTAGCTTTCATTTATTTCATTTTTTGAATTAGTCCGCTCAAAAATCAATATAAAAAGTTAATATTCAAAAAAATTAACAACCTTGCAGCCCACAGATTGCCACAATACCAATCAATAATTTTGATAATTTTAACACATTATCCTCACCTTAACCTTTGATTTATTAGGTTTGTAGGATTTTTTTTAACTTTTCCTTAGCAAATATGTTTTTCTTTAATTTTCAACTGTTAAATTTTTAAGATGTATGTTAAAATCGTGTTACCGATCATTGTTGGAAGCAGGAACCGATGAAGCTGGAAGGGGATGTTTGGCAGGCCCTGTAACGGCTGCCGCCATAATCTTGCCGGAAAAATTCAACAACATCATCTTAAACGACTCCAAACAGCTTTCTGAGACAAAACGTGATCTTTTGAAGCCGATTTTGGAAGAAAAAGCCATTTCTTTCTCTGTTTGTCATGTTTTTGAAGACGAAATCGACGAAATAAACATTTTGAACGCCTCTTTTATGGCCATGCACCGAGCAATAGAAAAATTGCAGCCTACACCCGACTTTATCATAGTTGACGGAAACCGTTTTAAGCCCTATCCCAACATAGGCCATGAATGCATAATTAAAGGGGACGGAAAATATATGAGCATTGCCGCCGCTTCGGTTTTGGCCAAAACATACCGGGACGAGTATATGGCCAAAATACACGAAGAGTTTCCCATGTACAACTGGAGAAAAAACAAAGGATACCCTACCAAAGAACATAGGGAGGCCATCAAAAAATACGGTATCACCAAATATCACAGAAAAAGCTTTAGACAACTCCCAGAACAATTGACACTGGATATTTAAAAATCCTAACTTTGTGTCAAACTGCTAAAATGAGATTAAAGGTACTTTTTTGTTTGCTCCCCATACTTATCGCATCATGTACGAAAGAGGTGAAGACCAAAGACTCTCTTTTGGAACATTTACCTCCGAATCCGGCACTCGTTCTAAAAATCAACAACCTCGGCAACTTCAAAAGCGAACTTAAAAACAATTCTATCCTTAAAAATATTGAAGGCTTTGCTCATATTGAGGACATCTCCAACAAGACCCAAGGACTAAATTACCTGAAAACCAATAAAACAATAGTGCTTGCTTTTTATGAAGTTGGCAAGGATAATTATGATTTCATAATGGCCGCTAAAAAAGTTTCGGGACTTTTTAATGTGGACAGCGTGGCCAACAAAACAGTGGAAACATTGACTTATGAGGGCGCAAATGTCACAAAGTACAATGTCGACGGCTTGGAAATGTTCAGTCTTGAAAAAGAAAATGATATCCTAATGAGTTCTTCCATGATGCTGATGGAAAACCTCATAAGGACAAACGAGAACACACCGGTGGACCCTACATTAAAAAAATTGTACCAAGCGAGTTCTACCGACAAATCCGCCACCTTATATATAGATCCAAGTGGAAATACTTCCCTTCTGGCCCTCAAGGAACAAAATGAATCCAGAAAGAACCCATTTTCTTCATGGGTTTCTTTGGATTTTACCGCGAATTCGGACGAGGTCAACCTGAACGGCGTGGCCATGGCTCCAGATTCAACTAAAAATTTCATCAACTTGTTCAAAGGCACCTCCCCGCTTGCCAATAGAACACCTTCTTATGCCCCATTGAACTCGCAAGCGATCATTTCCTATACTTTTGATGATTACCAAATTTTCGCAAAAAACCAGAACAACTATCTGGACAGGGTAAAACCAACCGATTCCCTTTTTAACACCATAGAGGAAGTTGGATTGATTTTTTTAAATAATGAGAAAGTGGCATTGTTGAAATCTTTTGGCACCGAAGGCTTATACGATTACCTTAGCAGTAGAAAAACTAGCTCAGAAGATTATCAAGGAAGTGAAATATTGGTTTTGGACGCTCCAGATTTAATAGAACAAAACTTCACCCCTTTAATAAAGAATTTTACATCCAACTTTTGCACAATACTGGAGAACAGTTTTATTTTTTCAGAAAACAAAGAAGCCTTACAGACCATAATCAGTAATCATAAAAGCTCCTCGTCTTTCGATAACGATCAAGGATACAAAACAGCAAAAGCTTCCCTAGCTAGCGAATCCAGCATTCTTATGGTATCCAATGCTTCGGGTATCGACTTTTTTTCCGAACAGGAACTTTCCCCTGAGGTGGTCGAGGACATCAATGAAGATGATTTGGACGGACAGGTGTTTGCCTCACAAATGGTAATGGACAATGGTTTTGGGCATTTCAATATTCTCGCCTCAAAAATCATAAAGAACCAAGAGAAAAATACGGTTTCCCCACTCTTCACCCTCGAACTGAATACAGACTTGGCTACAGACCCCCAGTTTGTAAAAAACCACAGAACACGACAGCAGGAAATTGTGGTTCAGGACGAAAACAATGTACTGTACCTAATCTCTACCGATGGAAAAGTACTTTGGACCAAACAACTGGACGGCAGAATACAGGGGTCCATACAACAAGTCGACATCTATAAAAATGGAAAACTACAGCTCGCCTTTACCACAAACGACCAATTCTTGATTTTGGACCGAAATGGCGACGAAGTTGCCCCTTTCAATATTGATTTTGAGGCCGGAAACCTGAATCCATTAGCAGTATTTGATTATGATGGCAGTCGGAACTACCGCTTTGTTGTTACACAGGGTAGTAAAGTATTCATGTACAATAACCAAGGTAAAATAGTCCGTGGGTTTACCTTTACCGATGCCCCTAGCAATATCTTGGGCACTCCTCAACATTTTAGGGTGGGCAACAAAGATTATCTCGTCTTTAAACAGGACAACAGTACCCTTAGGATTCTGCACCGTGTAGGTAGCGACCGAATTAAAATTCCTGAAAAAATAGACTTTTCCAACAATGATGTTTTCCTCTATAAAAACAAATTCTCCGTAACCAACAAAACAGGCGTGCTCCACCAGATTGATACCAACGGAAAATTGACGGCCACAAACTTCAACCTAAACCCAGACCACGGATTTTATGCCACGACCAACACTTTGGTACTTATGGATGACAACGTACTCACCATAAAAGGAAAAAAGGTGGAACTGGAGCTTGGGGTTTATTCTAAACCTAAAATCTTTTATATCTATGACAAAATTTATGTTGCAGTGACGGACTTGCAAAATCATCAAATTTATTTGTACGACAGCCAAGCGGAACCCATTTCCAATTTCCCTGTCTTCGGAAGTTCTTTGATCGATCTTTCGGATATGGACAACGACAAAAAGTTGGAACTTGTTGCAAAAGATCAAGACAACTCCCTGATTGTCTACAAAATAAACTAGCAGGACAACATACGGTCAGTCATACATTAGTTAATGCAACACATACATTTTTAGACATATAGAGGCTTACATTTTAGTAGTTTGGATAGAATTGCTTTATCAACAACTAAAAAAATACTAAATGAAAACCTCGAACAAACTATTCTACTGTTTGTCCTTTGCCTTATTGATGGCTACCAGCGGAGAAGCTCAGTTTTTCAAAAAATTGGCCAAGAAAGCGGAAAAAGCAGCTGAACGCACAGTTGAAAGACGAGTAGATAGAGAAACTACAAAAAAGACAGATCAAGCACTGGACAGTATCCTTGAACCTGGCTCGGGAGGAAAACAATCTCCTGGAAATCCGCAAGGAAATGAGAATCCTGGTGGCACAGTAGACGAAAACGGCACATCCAACGGTCCTGTTACTGCCGGCCCCAAAACCATAGAGGTTTACAGTAAATTTGATTATGTTCCCGGGGACAAACCTATTTTTTACGACGATTTCAACGACGATTTCATGGGTGATTTCCCATCCAAGTGGAACACCAACGGTTCCGGAGAAGTTGTGACCGTGGACGGCTTGCCCGGCAAATGGTACTCCATTGCCAATAGGAGCCTTACCCTACCCAATCTTGGGAGCCAGCTTCCAGAAGACTTCACGATGGAGTTTGACTTAAAAGTGACCAATTTGACAAGAAACACCAGTTCTTTGGCCACTTTGGACATCTATCTTTCAGAAACGCCCAACCTTACTACCAGCGAGAGCAATGTAATGGCAACACTGAATTTCTGCCAATATATTGCTGTCGGGGTAAAGGTCGACAACGACTTTAGAGACGACCCTTCCCCCATTACAAACACCCTTCAACGAGATTTGAGGGAAGTGTTCAAAGATGTGGTCCATATTTCCATAGCCGTGAACAAAAACCGGTATCGCCTTTGGATCAACGAGACCAAAATCGTGGATCTTCCTCAATTTGTTGTTCGTCCCAATCAGATTAATTATCCAAAATTCTATGTGTCCAATATAGACGAACAAGGCAATAAGGAAAGAGTTTTGATCAGCAACCTTAAAATTGCTGAAGGCGGTGTGGACCTCCGCAGAAAATTGATGTCCGAAGGAAAAATTTCCACCAATGGTATTCTCTTCAATTCTGGTTCGGCCGATATTCTGCCCCAATCCATGGGAATCATCAGACAGATTTCCCAAGTATTGACACAAGACAAATCCATTAAACTAAATATTGTTGGACATACAGATTCTGATGGTTCGGATGAAAGTAATCTATCTCTATCCGAAAACAGGGCCGAAGCTGTAAAAAAGGCATTGATATCCGTATATGGTGTCTCTTCGGATAGACTAAGTTCCGAAGGAAAAGGAGAGGCGGAACCTGTGGCCGACAACAATTCAGCCCAAGGCAAGGCACAGAACCGTAGAGTAGAATTCATTAAAAAATAGTACTTGTAAACCATGAAAAAATATATAGTATTAGGCCTGATTGCACTTTTTGCGGTCCATCTTTCCCAAGCTCAATCCAATTGCAGCAGTTATTACCCACTGGTTGACGGAGCCAATTTTCAATACACCAATTATGATAAAAAAGGTAAGGAAGATGGCCAAATCACTTACAAGGTAACAGATGTACAAAGTAGCAGCAGCACTACCAACGCCATCATGATGATGGAAATGACGGATAAAAAAGGAAGAGCCTACACATCCGATTATGAAGTTACTTGCGAAGGCGATGTGATAAAAATTGATTTTAAATCCTTGATGAACGAACAGATGCTCAGTCAAATGGGCGATGTAGAAATGGATATCTCGGGTACCGATGTGGAATTGCCCAACAACCTATCTGTAGGACAGGAGCTTCCGGATGCCAATATGGAGGTGAAAATGAAAATGGGCGGAGGCATCAACATGAACACCAATATTGAGACCTTGAACCGAAAAGTTGAAAAACAGGAAAGTGTGACAACTCCCGCTGGGACTTTTGACTGTTATGTAATCTACAGCGAGACCAAAACCAAAATGATGATGACCAATCAGAACTTTCCTTCACGCATTTGGCTAGCCGAAGGAGTTGGCATGATCAAACAGGAATCCTACAACAAAAATGGAAAATTATTAGGCAGCATGGTATTGACCCAGTATAGCAAATAGTAGAATTTTACTTTATAAAACTAAAAAACCGAGGTGCGAGCCTCGGTTTTTTTACTTCTACTGAAACTTTATTGTCTCTTATATTCGATAATTATTTCTCCTGACAAATGTGACCCAAACTGGGCGCTGTCCAAAGTCAATGTCAAATTATCTCCCTTTAATTCTATTGAGGATGTCGTTGAATACTCTTCAAAATAGTCCGGTCCTTGTTGTTTGACATCTGTAATAATTAACTTTCCATCTTCAACTGTCCAAGCACCTGTATGAAATCCTTCCCCATCATCGCCATCCATAAAATTGGTCACTGAATAACCGTTGAACACCTTTTCCCCATTGACCAGTTCATATTCATCCCAGGAATACCGTAAAAAACCAGTGGTTTTTATTTCTTTGGGATTGTCGGCAAACTCGATGGCATAATCCGTTTCTTCGGGGACTATTTGTTTCAGTACCCCATACTCTTGTTCCACCAAATATGTGTCATCATAATAGTTGGTCATAGTCCACTTACCCAGCAATTGCTCATCCAAGGGTATATCTGTAGCATCATCTTTACTACATGCAACTACTAAAAGGGCTAAAAGACAAATTTTTAAATGTTTCATAATTTATGGTTGTGTTTTAATTAATTTTAAAAAAGAAAGTTGATAGACAAGTCTCGATTTTTGAGTTATCCAACTCTTTAAAGGTTGTATCCTAACCCCAAGCTGATTAAGGAAGTTTATTATAATTCCCGAGTTAGTGAGTCAGCTAGGAGCAGGTTTTAAACTCACCTTTTCGGTCTGTAAATTGCTCCCGTAGCAAAATCTACTATAGCGCCTGGCCAGAAAAATACAAGGTCTGCGATTAAAGCTACCACTCGAACTTCCCTCTGTTGTTCACCTGGGGCTGGTTTCGTTTTCTGATGTGGGGTTACCTTACCTCCAAAAATTGTTGCGCAGCTTGAGAGCATTATTACCATTAATCCAAGAGCTATTACATTTTTCATTTTTTTCATTCTATATGGTTTATTTATTTAAAGTTTTTTTAATTGTGTTTGAGATAACACATCATGGATTCCTCTATTTGAAAATAGATAAGAGAAAATATCAATAGGTATAAGTCTTGAAACTGTTCTCCAAAAGATGTTTGACAAGCCCACCCTTTCAGGATAATTTACACTAATAACTTTAGTTTTAGTAATCATCTTCCCAACTGTTTGACCAGATATAGACTCAAAAACAAAATAATAGACATAGTATAATGGAATCATAAAGTATTTCAGACTTTCCCTTTCAACATGCTTTTTTAATAGCATCGAAACCAATACGACAGTAATTAAGAATACAATTGAGTCAAGTAAAAAATTGTAAAATCTAATTCTCTTCTTCATATCATTTATTCAACGACTGATATATATATATTGTAAAGTGTCATTATATTTTAAATCCTAGCCCCAAACTGATTACGGAGGTTTTTATAGTATTATCTCGCTCTATTAGTCCGTAGTTATATCTCAAATTCAACTCCAACTGATTGGTAAGATCAAAACCAAGTCCACCATTGAGACCAAAATCAAACCTATCAAAATCGGAATAAGTATCTTTTTCACCCTCCAATGAAGGGTCAAAAGGTACTTTTTTTGCAACTTCTGTTCTTTTTACTGCATATCCAGGCTGCATGCCCAGCTCCAGATATAAACGTTCAACCAATTCAATTCTAAAGTTAACAGGCACTAAAATCATCAATTCATTTACCTTGGTAACAACTTTACCTACCATAGGGTCATCATCAAAAAATTCCATGTAAAATTCACTTGAAGTTTTTGTTCCTTGGTTGGCCAATAATAATTCAGGTCTGATACTTGTTTTATCTGAAATTCTGATATTAAAAAAACCGCCAATATAGTAGCCGATTTTTCCTTGAAAATCCAAAACTTTTTCGCCATAGAATTCAATATCTGGTCGAAATTGGGAATAGTTGGTGCCAGCCTTAATACCAAAGGTATTGTCCAATTGTGCCGATGCGGTAAAACATAATAGTAGTGCAATAAGTAGGTTCGTTTTCTTCATTTAAAGATGTAAGATGATTAATTATTTAACTGACCGAGGCCTATTTTGTTTGGGCGGGGAAAATAGCAAGTATAAGGCAGATGGCATACCGCAAATTGACGGATGCCCCTTTTGAATTGACGGATGGCAAAAACGCAGGTGAAAAACCCATCCAAAATCTTTTTCAATCATTATAAAAACAAAAAACCGAGGCTCACACCTCGGTTTTTTTGTTATCTAATTCTAAAATATGTCCTCAAAGTTAGACCCCTGCCTCTTCCTTCACCAACTCCGCCTCAAAAAGTGCGGTAAAATAATTGAGCAGTTTCTGCTTCACCTCTTCCATATCCACTTCCTTCTGACCCAATTCCACATTCAAAGAAGTAACCGCTTTGTCTCTGATGCCGCAGGGAATCATCATATCAAAATAGCCCAAATCGGCATTTACATTAAGTGCAAAACCGTGCATAGTTACCCAACGACTGGCACGTACACCCATGGCACATATTTTTCGGGCAAACGGAGTGCCCACATCCAACCAAACACCGGTTTCACCCTTGGAGCGTTCGGCTTTAAGACCGTATTCGGCCAAAGTCAAAATCACCATTTCCTCCAAAAATCGAAGGTATTTATGGATATCGGTAAAGAAGTTGTCCAAATCCAGAATCGGATAGCCCACCACTTGTCCAGGTCCGTGGTAAGTAATGTCTCCCCCTCGGTTGATTTTATAGAAAGTGGCTCCCTTTTCAGCAAGTTTATTTTCGTCCACCAACAAATTGTTGATGTCGCCGCTCTTTCCCAAGGTATACACATGCGGATGCTCCACAAACAAGAAATGATTGGGCGTATCAAGATTGGCCTCCTCACGACGGTTTCTAATCTTGGTGTCCACAATGTTCTTAAAGAGAAGCTCTTGGTAATCCCAAGTTTCCTTGTAATCCTTTAATCCTAGATCCTGTACTGTAACTTTCTTGTTCATGCTACAAAGATACGAAGCATGGGAATGGAAAACTATTTCTCCAGTTCCACCTCCAAATCCAAGACTGATGGATTCTTCATCAACTCCATAAAGTTCACTTCATAGATTAAGGTTTTACCATCTTGACTAAAGGTCGCTTCTTCAGCAGTGGTTGATTTTATCTTTTTAGGAAAGTGATATTTTAAAGTGTACGTAGATCCCGAAAGAAACATCTCTGCTCCCTGTAAGCTGTCCAATTGTTGCTCAAACAATTCTTGATCTACAATTTTAGCGGTACGGGTAAACTTATTTTTATTAAAAGTATAATTCACCTCAGTTGGTTGCTCAGCAGGCTTCATTGGGCCTTGCTGAGGATTTGATTTGCCCCCAATGGAGCTGGCATCTTGAAAAGCGCCAAAAGCATCGTTCACCTCACTCACGTTTTTAAACTCGCTGAACAAATCGAACATCATCTCCTTTTTTTCAGGATTCATTACCATTCTCATATTGAACGGTTCCAGTTTTTTTAGTTTCTCCTGCTCTTCCTTGGGCAACTGTGCGATACTATCTTTCTTCTCTTCTAAAAATGTTTTAAAAGAAATTATGGAGTCAATTGGCTTTTCATTGGTTTTGGCCATTTCTTCCCCGGCCATTTCCATCATCTCAGAACCGTCAAAGTTGATGGACAGCTTTCCAGAACCGTCTTCATTAATGTGTATTTCTTCTGTAAAATTACATGCACTGGCAAGGGCAATCAACATTGCCGATAGCAAGATTTGGACTCTTTTCATAAGACTTTTAGTTAGTGTTGTTTAGTATGACCAAGGCCCCGATTACTCCGGGAACCCAACCACACAGGGTTAAAAGTAATACAATAAGTACAGAGCCACAACCTTTTCCGATGACTGACAAAGGGGGAAATAATATAGCCAATAAAACTCTCCAGAAACTCATTTTTTTTTGATTTTGATTGATGATACTTATAGGTAGCCTAAATACATGCTTTGTTACAGAAAAGCACTATTTTTAGCCAAAATCGGTTAAAAAATGCGGTTTTTAGTCCTAATTCTACTTTTAGCTCAGTCAACTGTCCTTTTTGGACAATATCATTTTTCGGGCCAAGTTTCCGCAGAGAACAATGGTAATTCCATTTATCTGTCATTGGTTGAGGATTACCGAAAATCTGGACGGGTATACTTGGACCAAATTGTACAAAAATCTGAGGTGGACTCCTTGGGTCATTTTTCCTTTGAGGGCAACAACCTTAATGACCAAAACCGTATCTATCGTATTCATTTGGATGGCTGTTCGGACAATACGGGCAGTAATCACTTTTTGGGCCGATGCAACAACAGTAAAAATGTACTGTTTATCGCCAACAATAAAGATACTGTTAGCTTTCCCACCTCTTTTGAAGACCAATCTCTTTGCACCATATCTTCCACCAATCCAAAATCCGGGCTCTTATTGGAAATTGATGGTTTAAAGGAACATATGGCATACGATTTTGCCGATTATCCTAGCGAAGCCAATAAAAAATTGAATCTGGACAAATGGTTCCAGACCCTGCACAACTTTGGCAAAGAAGTAAACGAACCTCTTGCAGAACTTTACATTTACGATTTCTTGTCGGACAAAAGGAACGAAACTTTTCGATTTTATCTGGAAGACCTGACCATAAACGATTACTACGATAATTTGTCTGAACGATTATCAAACACCTATCCCGAAGCCGAGTTTACCCAACAGTACCAAGCCGAAATAACCACAGACGAAGATTTGGCGAGTTTCAGCCGTCCACAATCCTCTAAATGGAACCGGACCATTATCGCACTTTTGGCAGTATCGCTATTGGGCAATTTCCTATTCTTTCTTGGTAAACGAAGAAAGGACAGCACCTCAGAATTACTTGAAAAACTGACTCCCCAAGAGCAAAAAATCGTCAATTTGATTTTACAGAACAAGACCAATAAAGAAATTGCCTCCGAGCTTTTTGTTAGCGTCAGCACTATCAAAACGCACATCAACAATCTCTATAAAAAATTAGATGTAACCTCGCGCGACGAGATGCTTCAACATTTCAAAAAGTAAAGTTCAACCCCCGGTCTAGTACCCATTTCCAACGCAGAAAAGTTCGTTCAGCCATTGATTTTAGTGAATTTGGCCTTCAAACCATAAATCACATAAAATCATGAAACATCTTTTATTCGCATTCCTCATGCTATGCATTACCTGTGCTTCTGCCCAAGAATTCAACAAAGAAATCAAAACGGAAAATGGACAACAATTCTTGGTCGGGCAAATCAATTTGGAAGGCTTACAATCCCAACCCTACGGCAACTGGTTTCAAAACCGATATGAAAACTTCAGCCCCGACGAAACCATGGTTGCACTTTTCAAAGAGAAATTGGCAGAATACGACATCAAACTATTTTTGGGAACTTGGTGTGGCGACAGTAAGCGAGAAAGTCCCAAATTCATTAAAATATTGACAGCTGCCGACTTTCCCATGGACCAACTGGAAATTGTGGCGCTGGATTACCGCAAAGATCATTACAAAACCAGTCCCACAGGTGAAGAAAAGGGTTTGAACATTATAAAAGTGCCCACTATCATCTTTTTTAAAGATGGAAAAGAAGTCAACCGAATTGTGGAAAGTCCACTGGAAACTTTGGAAGAAGATATTGCCCAAATCATGTTCAAAAAGAACTATGTGCCCAATTATGCATATTAAGTTTGGACAAGGCAAGGATTTAAAGCGCAAAAGTGTAATTTTGCGCTTTAAATTTTTTACAGACTATGCAACTATCGGAACAAGAGATCGTTCGAAGGGAAAAATTGACCAAACTCAGGGAAATGGGCATCGACCCATATCCCGCAGCACTGTATCCTGTTGATGCCACCTCCAAGAGCATCAAGAATGATTTTGAAGAAGGAAAGAAAGTGGTTATTTCCGGTAGATTGATGTCGCGCAGAATTCAAGGAAAGGCTTCCTTTGCCGAACTTCAGGACAGCGATGGACGCATTCAGGTCTACTTTAACCGTGACGAAATTTGCCCGGATGATGATAAAACTTTGTACAACGATGTGTACAAAAAATTGTTGGACATCGGGGACATTATCGGTATTGAAGGAGAGCTGTTCAAAACACAAGTCGGTGAGAAAACCGTAATGGTGAAAAACTTCTCGCTGTTGAGCAAAAGTTTAAGGCCATTGCCCTTACCAAAGGTAAACGACGAAGGAAAAGTATACGATGCTTTCAACGACCCGGAACTACGCTACCGCCAGCGGTATGTGGATTTGGTAGTAAACCCGCACGTTAAGGACACCTTCATCAAAAGAACAAAGATTACCACTAGTATACGGGAATTCTACAACCAAAAAGGATACTTGGAGGTGGAAACACCGATATTACAACCCATTCCAGGTGGAGCGGCCGCTCGGCCGTTCTTAACACACCACAATGCTTTGAATGTGCCCTTGTACCTGCGAATCGCCAACGAACTCTATCTAAAAAGATTGATTGTCGGTGGATTTGACGGTGTGTACGAGTTTGCAAAAGATTTCCGTAACGAGGGAATGGACCGCACCCACAATCCAGAGTTTACCGTAATGGAACTCTATGTAGCCTACAAGGATTACAACTGGATGATGGACACCACCGAAGAACTTTTGGAAAAAGTGGCCGTAGATGCCACAGGAAGTTCCAAAGTAAAAGTGGGTAATCACGAAATTGAATTCAAGGCTCCTTACCCAAGGGTTCCCATTTTGGAAGCCATTAAAATCCATACAGGCTATGATGTTTCCGGCATGGAAGAGGACGAGCTACGCGAAGTGGCAAAAAAATTGGGCATCGAAGTGGATGATACCATGGGCGTAGGTAAATTGATCGATGAGATTTTTGGTGAAAAATGTGAGCACCACTACATTCAACCCACCTTTATCATCGATTATCCGAAGGAAATGAGCCCCCTGACCAAAGAGCACCGCTCCAACCCCAGGCTTACCGAGCGTTTTGAGTTGATGGTAAATGGTAAGGAATTGGCCAATGCCTACTCCGAGCTCAACGACCCCATTGACCAACGCGAGCGTTTTGAAGATCAGCTGAAACTCTCCGAAAAAGGGGACGATGAGGCCATGTTCATCGATCAGGATTTCTTGCGCGCTTTGGAATACGGAATGCCACCAACCTCGGGAATCGGTATTGGAATTGATCGTTTAGTGATGTTGATGACCAACAATTCCTCCATCCAAGAAGTATTGTTCTTCCCGCAGATGAGACCCGAGAAGAAAAAAGTAGAGTTGACCGAGGAAGAAAAAACCATTGTGGACATTCTTAAGCCTCAAGGAGAAATGTCTCTTGCCGATCTAAAAGATAAAGCTGGTTTAAGTGGTAAAAAATGGGACAAGAGCACTAAGGGTCTTACCAAACACGGACTTATCAAAGTGGAAAAAACCGAAAATAATCTTTTGGTAAAATATACGGGATAGCATAAAATCTTATCCTTACTAAATATAAACCCCTGAGCCTCAAAACCGGCTCAGGGGTTTCGTTTTTAAAAAAATTTCTATCTTACCCCGATTTTCATCCCTAACGGAAGAAGATTTCCAGCAGCTTACCCCACTAATCTTACTAAAATCTACTTATATGAGAAGAATGAAATTAGCATTCCTTTTCGTGCTGTTGGTATCGTTTACCGGAATGGCACAAGAGGTAACAGGAACCGTTTATGACGACCAAAATGTACCCTTACCGGGAGCCTCGGTCCTAGTTAAGGGAACCACTACGGGAGCCATAACTGATTTTGATGGCAACTATTCTATTGAAGCTAGCACCGGAGATATCTTGGTGTTTTCCTATGTTGGATTCAACACACAAGAAGCGACCGTAACCGGCAGTACTTTGGACGTAACACTCCAAGCCGGACTCGAACTGGAAAATGTTGTAGTGGTTGGATCTAGAAATGCCAACCGAACCTCTACCGACTCGCCAGTGCCCGTAGATGTGCTGGATGTTACAGAATTGGTACAATCTGCCCCTCAGGTTACCGTAACCGAAATCCTGAATTACGCAGCACCATCCTTCACATCAAATCCACAAACCATTTCTGATGGAACGGACCATATTGCCCCTGCTTCATTGCGCGGACTTGGCCCTGATCAGGTTCTGGTGCTCATCAACGGAAAAAGAAGGCACAAAACAGGGTTGGTCAACGTAAACGGAACATTTGGTCGGGGAAGTGTTGGTACCGACATGACCACCATTCCATCAAACTCCATCTCCAGAATAGAAATCCTTCGTGACGGTGCTGCCGCCCAATACGGTTCCGATGCCATTGCCGGCGTTATCAACATCGTTCTTAAAAATACGGTGAACGAATTACAGGTAGATGTGAACACCGGAGCCCATTTTACCAGCGAACACAGTCCACAAAAGAAAATCGACGGTGAAAAAGTAAGTCTGGGATTGAACTACGGACTACCTATCGGAAAAGAGGGTGGTTTTATCAACTTTACCGGTAATTTTAACCACCGCGGATGGACCAACCGTATGCAGGAATGGGAAGGGTCGATTTTTAATAGCTATAATTCCATAGAAAGGGTTGCTGCCGCCGATAATTATGATACATCTTTACTACTAGATGATGATTTGGCAGATATATTTCAGTATGCATCAGCCGCTGGAATTGCTCTGAACGGAGATGAAACCAAAGAAGAACTTCAAGGTATTCTGAATGCAGACATCACCGAATCTGAATTGTTGGCCAGGGGTTTACAACGAAGTGATTTCAACATGCGAGTCGGTCAATCCAAACTCAGAGGCGCACAGTTCTTTGCCAACCTCTCTATTCCATTAGATGAAAACTTGGAGATTTACGGATTTGGTGGATTGAGCTTCAAAAATGGTAATGCCGGTGGTTTTTACCGATTGCCCAACCAGTCGCGCACCTATTCACCGGCTTATCCAAATGGCTTTTTACCGGAAATCAACTCTAACATTGTGGATAAATCCGCCGCTTTTGGCATTAAGGGAATGATCGGGGATTGGAACGCAGACTTTAGCAATTCCTACGGAAAGAACGAGTTTATGTATTATGTTACCAATTCCAACAATGCCTCATTGACAAACTCCACTCCGTTTGAAGCAAATTCAGGTGGTTTCAATTACAGCGAGAACACCACAAACTTTGATATGAGCCGTTTTTATGAGGATACCATGGCCGGTTTGAACATTGCCTTTGGAGCGGAATATCGTGTAGAAAACTATGCGATTGTAGCTGGAGAAGAAGCTTCATACACACAATACAATACATTAGGCAATCCCCATGACCCCACAGACCCAGAATCGGTAGTGCCAACGGACTTTTTTGGTAATTCAAGACCTGGGGGCATTCAAGTATTTCCAGGGTTTAAACCAGATAATAAAGTAAATGCTTTCAGAAATACCATTGCCGGGTATTTTGATGTAGAAGCTGATTTCACCGAATCCATTTTGCTAAGTGGAGCTGTGAGATATGAGAATTTCTCTGATTTTGGAGGAACCTTAAACTTTAAGATTGCTACTCGTTTGAAGATTTCTGAAAACTTTAATTTTAGAGGTGGTGGGCAAACTGGGTTTAGAGCTCCATCATTGCATCAAATATATTACAGTTCCACCTCTACCCTATTTGTAGATGGCATTCCCAATGAAGTTGGTATTTTTCCAAATACCTCCAGAGTTGCCCGACTGTTGGGTATAGATCCTTTAAAAGAGGAAACTTCGGTTGGTGCCACAGCTGGATTCACGGCAAGAGTGCCCAGTGCCAACCTAAAGTTTACCTTGGACGGATTCCTCATCAATATCGATGATCGAGTAATCCTCACCGGACAGTTTGGCGATAACGGCAATGCCGAATTGGCAAACCTGTTCCAACAGGCCAATGCCACACAGGCTGCTTTCTTTGCAAACTCGGTGGATACACAAACCAAAGGTTTGGATTTTGTTTTAGACCATAAAGCGAACATTTCGGACAATGTTTCCCTGACCAATACGTTGGCCATGACAGTATCCGAAACAACCGTTGAAAAGGTGAAAGTTCCCGAGGCAATTGCCGATGCAGGGCTGAGCGACACCTATTTCGACCCAACAAGCAGAATCTATTTGGAATCAGCCGTTCCCACCACAAAGGGGAACCTGTCTCACAATCTAAAAGTTGGGGATAATTGGAGTTTCTTTTTAAGAAACGGTTATTTTGGTGAAGTTAGGGAAGCTACCAATGAAGTTGACCCTACTATTGATTACACATTTGGTGCAAAAATAGTGACCGATTTAACCATCGGTTACAATTTTACGGATAGTGCCAAACTAACCATTGGTGCAAACAACCTTTTGGATGTTTATCCAGATGAGAACGATCCCGCTTTTCGTTCCGAAGGCAGATTCATTTATTCAAGACGTTCTGTACAGTTCGGCCAGAACGGAAGATACGTTTTCGGTCGACTGACATTCAAAATCAAATAAATACAATTTTCTTTTATTAATTTATTTGGAAGCCCCGGCAAGGGGCTTCTTTATTTTTATCTTTTAACAAAAAAGCATAGCTTAGAACCCCGATGGAACTAAGCAAAAAAATTGGGCTGGTCCTTGGACCGGTTATCTTTCTTGTATTGAACTTGTTGCCTTTTGAAATGGTCTCAGAAAAAGGCGACCCTGTAATTTCAGTAGCGGCATGGATGCTGACATGGTGGATCACCGAAGCTGTCTCTATTTCTGTTACCGCACTCCTACCCTTACTTTTGTTACCTATTTTAAAGATTCTGCCCATTGCAGAGGTTGGAGCCAATTACGGCAGCCCCATTGTATTCCTTTTCTTTGGAGGTTTTGTGATGGCACTTGCGTTGGAGAAAGTAAACCTTCACCGAAGAATTGCCCTTAACATTATTAGACTCACCGGAACCACACCGAACAAGGTAATCTTAGGTTTTATGATTGCCACTGCCACTTTGAGTATGTGGATCAGCAACACTGCAAGTACTGTGGTAATGCTGCCCATAGCCGTTTCCGTAATTAACCTATTGATCAATGACGAGGACGGTTTTACCAAGAACGATCATAATTTTGCGCTTTGCGTGATGCTCGGCATCGCCTTTTCTGCCAATGCAGGTGGCATTGCCACGGTAATCGGGACACCACCGAACTCTGTTTTAATAGGACTATTGGAAAACGAATACAATACGGAAATCTCCTTCTTAAAATGGATGACCATAGGTTTGCCTTTCTCCATCATTATGATAGGGATTTGCTATTTGGTCCTAGTAAAATGGATGTTCCCCAACAAAGATTTAAAGTTCAATGCATCCAAAGAAGTTATACAAACTGAGCTACATAAATTAGGACCTACTACTGGTAAGGAGAAAATGGTGCTGGTCATTTTTGGTGTAACGGTTTTCCTGTGGATTTTCAGGACATTAATCAATAACATCTTTCCAAGCTTGGGGCTTACGGATACCATGATAAGTATTTTTGCGGCAATCGCTCTTTTTGCCATTCCATATAATATGAAAAAGGGGGATTTTATCATTACTTGGAAAGATACTTCCAAACTGGCATGGGGAATTCTAATCCTTTTTGGTGGAGGGCTCGCTTTAGCACAAGGAATGTCGACCAGTGGTATCGTGGATATGGTGGCCAACGCTATAGCTCAAAGCGAAATAAGCGTATTGTTCACCGCTGCATTATTGATATTCTTAATGCTTTTTATGACAGAACTGATGAGCAATGTAGCATTGGTTGCGGTATTGGCTCCAGTAGTGGCGGGTATTGCCATTGGCCTCGATGTTCCGATGCTTTACTTATTGATCCCTGTAACCATTGCCAGTAGTTGTGCATTTATGTTGCCCATGGCAACACCGCCCAACGCTATTGTATTTGCCAGTGGGTATGTGAAAATTCCGGAAATGGCACGGGTCGGTGTAATTTTGAACCTAATTGCCGTTGTGTTACTTATTTTGGTTTTCCAGTTTGTGATTCCGTTGCTGTTCTAAACCAAAAATGCCCCTCCGGGCGGAAGGGCATTTTCACAAACTAACTAACTCAAAAAAATGTAAGAAACTAACTTAACCAACGCTTCAACTCTTGACAAGCGAAGCGTAACTCTTTGTTAGGCACAAAGTTATAACCCTTTTTTGTGAAGATTATTATAATTAGTCTTTTGTTAACGTCACAATTAGAACCTAAAGGGCCTGTCCTTTTTTACAGTTTTCGTCATTTGCTGAAATAATTTTATCAAAACATCCAAATGACTGAATTATCCATACAATAACAGCTATTTTGCTACAAATACCAATACCACACATGGTGGTGTTATTTTTTTGTTAACCAGTCACTTATTAGATTTTCTTAACAAACAAAAAATCTTGTAAAAACAAAAACCCCTCAATCGAGGGGTTTTCATAGCTAACTCAAATAAGTTGTAAAATGAGAACATTTTACTGCATTGATCCTGAGTATGGATCAAAATTTTCAGGGAGATACTTGGAGGTATCAAACCCCAATTCCATATCTTCTTCCTCCATGTAGTTTACCGAAGTAATGGCTATTACATCCGTGTAAGGATCAAAACCTTCTGGCAACAAATACTCGCTATTGATTCCCAATACAAGTTCGGTTTCTTCCTCCAAGTAAGAAATCGACTTTAAATCCACATACATCTCGTAAGGAGAAAAGCCTTCTGGCAAGTAATCCTTGGTATCAAAACCTAGATCCATATCCTCTTCCTCCATATAGTTGATGGAATGTACATCCACCACATCCGTGTAAGGGTTGAAATTCTCCGGCAAGTACTTTTGGACATCAAAGCCCAAAGAAGAATCAACATTATTTTCGAGATATATGATGGAATTCAAATCAAAATAGCTTTTGTAGGGGTTAAAACCTTCTGGAAGATAATCCGCGGTATCAAAACCTAGATGTACCTCTGGCTCTTCCTCCAAATACACTATTTCATTTAAATTCAATTCATACCAGGCATAATCTGCCATTTCTGAAGTTGAATTGTTTAACTCAGCACTGATGCTCAAAGTGGTTAAACTGTTTTCTAAACTACCCTGTGTCTCGGATTGTACCTGGACAACCTTGGTATTTTGTTGGTCGTTGGCTATGGCTGTACTACTCAATAATACACTACCATAAATTAATAATAACTTGTTCATTTTTTGATTGAATTTTGTGATTGATGATATGCTTATAAGACTGATCAAAATCTAAAATGTTACAGTCTTTAGGAAATTTTCACAAATTCCAAACGTCCGTTAAGCCCAGTTATACGGGGCGATTACCTCCAAACCATCAGTAAAAGGCAGGACTCCCAAAGGTTGGGGCATTCCGTTAAAAAAACAGTTGTTAATATTTATTTAACAGTTAGTTTTCATGAATTTTAGGTTCTTTGAATGCTTATAGTTATTCAAACGAACATATAATGATCAAAAAATTACTCCCTCGACTACTTGTAGTCTTTATTTTATTGGGTACCGTTCAAAATACGGACGCCCAACTTTTCAAAAAGAAAAAGAAAGAAACCGAACAAAAAAAGGACGACAAATCCAAACCTGGCGATATAAAACCTTACGATAAGGTAATCACCAAGGATGCAAAAACCGACGAAGGTCTCTTCAGTGTGCATACCGTAGATGACAAACGTTATTACGAAATCCCCGATTCCCTGTTCAACCGCGAAATGTTAATGGTGAGCCGAATCTCCAAAACGGCGACAGGCATTGGTTTTGGTGGTGGAAAAATCAATACACAGGTACTACGCTGGGAAAAAAAGGACAAAAAGGTATTGGTGCGAGTTGCGTCTTATGAAAATGTAGCGGCAGATTCCCTTCCGGTGCACGAAGCTGTGGTAAACTCGAACTTTGAACCTGTACTTTTCTCGTTCGACATCAAGGCCATCAACAAAAAAGATTCTTTGAACCCTGCAACGGTAATCGAAATCGACCCTATGTTTACTGATGATGTAAAGGCCCTTGGATTTCCTGATGGGTACCGAAAAAGATACAAAGTAACAAGAATGGATGGAGACCGTAGCTATATCGAATCCATCAAAAGTTATCCTTTGAACATAGAGACGAGACACGTAAAAACATACTTATCCAACGAACCGCCAAGCAACTCAAGTTTGGGATCCATTTCTTTGGAGATCAATAACTCTATGATTTTATTGCCCAAAGAACCCATGAAACGCCGTTATTTTGACAGACGTGTAGGATGGTTTGCCAGAGGACAAGTAGATTACGGACTTGAAGCCCAGGAAAGCAAGACGGTTACTTACCTAGATCGCTGGAGACTCGAGGTAAAGGAAGAGGACATTGCAAAATATAAGGCCGGAGAATTGGTAGAGCCCAAAAAACCCATTGTGTATTACGTGGACAGGGCCACTCCCAAAGAGTGGGTTCCATACATAAAGCAAGGTATCGAAGATTGGCAAGTGGCCTTTGAGGCCGCTGGTTTTAAAAACGCCATTATTGCCAAAGACCCACCATCTGTTGAAGAAGACCCAGAGTGGTCTCCCGAGGATGTTAGGTATTCTGTGGTTCGTTACTTGGCCTCTCCTATTCCAAACGCCAATGGTCCGCACGTAAGCGACCCAAGGAGCGGTGAAATTTTGGAATCGGACATTAACTGGTACCACAATGTGATGAGCCTGTTACGTGGATGGTATTTTGTGCAAACTGCAGCCATTAACCCTGAAGCACAAAAAACACAGTTCAAAGAAGAGATTATGGGGCGCTTGATACGATTTGTATCATCCCACGAAGTTGGACATACACTTGGATTACCGCACAACATGGGGAGTAGTGTTGCTTACCCCGTTGATTCCTTACGCTCTGCAAGTTTCACCCAAAAATATGGAACGGCTCCATCCATTATGGATTATGCCCGCTTCAATTATGTTGCCCAACCCGGTGACGAAGGTGTTGCTTTGATGCCAAACATCGGTATTTATGACAAGTATGCTATCAAATGGGGATATAAGCCTATTTTGGACAAAACGGCCAAAGAAGAAAAACCAATTTTGAACAGTTGGATCTTGGAACATGCCGGAGACCCTATGTACCGATTCGGTCACCAACAAGTGGGCGATATTCATGACCCGAGCTCGCAAACAGAGGATTTGGGCGATGATGCCATCAAAGCTAGCTTATATGGTATAGAGAACCTGAAGCGAATTGTTCCCAACCTAATGCAATGGACCACGGAAGATGGTGAAAACTATGATGACCTTGAAACTATGTATGGCCACGTAGTAGCACAGTTCAGCAGATACATGGGGCACGTATCCAATAACATTGGAGGTGTTTATGAATACCATAAAACTGCAGATCAAGAAGGTGCTGTGTACACCTATGTGAGCAAGGAGCATCAAAAGGACGCCATGGAGTTTATGCAAGAACAACTCTTTGAGACCCCAGAGTGGTTGATAGACCAAAATATTTTAAATAAGATACAATATTCCGGTTCCATAGAGCGAATTCGAGCCACACAAGAACGTTACTTGAACACCATGTTACATTTGGGGAAATTGGCCCGAATCATCGAAAATGAAACCTTGAACGGCGATGAAGCTTACGGATTGGTAGAGATGATGCGCGACCTTCGCAGAGGGGTTTGGTCGGAGACACGCAGTGGCAAAACCATTGACACCTACCGTAGAAACCTTCAAAAGGCGCATATCGACCGATTGGAATACTTGATGACCGCTGACAGTCAAAGTAAACAACCTGATTTTGGTGGTTATAGGAAATCGACACCTATCAATACAAGCCAGTCCGATATTCGTTCGGTAGCACGTGCCGAACTCAACAATCTTAAAAGCGATATTAGAGGCGGCCTTGCCAGAATTTCGGATACCATGAGCCGTTACCATTTGCAAGATGCAATGGAGCGTATCGACCTAATTTTGGAACCTGCGAAATAGGTATTTTTAAATAGATAAAACACCAACAAGGTGTGATCGTTGCTGTTCATCGATCACACCTTGCTTTTTTTTAAGTACGCATCCCTTAGCAGTCCTTTCACAACATATACGTGAGATTGCCAGTTGTTTTCACTACTTTAGTAATCCAAATCTCACATTCATGAACTACAAGACAAAAAGCTTAATCTACTTTTCCTGTTTCGTGGCAGCCGCTACTTCCTACTATTTGATTGAGGAACACGATAAATTTAAAGATGATTTAAATTCCAAAACTTACGTTGAGACTCATTTCGAAGATGCAGATGAGTATATCGATGATTCTGAAAAAACAACCCCAGAGGAAGAGCTCAAGTAATTTTCACAACACACCTTTTTTTACTGTTAAAAGCTTCACAAACTATTTCTTGATGATTAAACCTTTTGGACCAAGTAGATGTCCAAGAAACAAATCATTAAAAATTGAACGATATGAAGCAATTAGCAATTTTATTGGTTATGCTGACAACAGTGAGCATGGCCGCCCAAAGACATGATGGCCCCAAAATGCGCGAAGGTCCAAAAATGGACATGACCGCGGAACAAATGGCCACATTGCAAACAAAACATATGACCTTGGCATTGGATCTAACCGAAAACCAAAAAGACCAAGTCTACAAAATCAATTTGGAAAAGGCCCAGTTTAGAAAGGAAAAATGGGCAGAGATGAAAGCGGCGAAAGAGAGTGGCGAATGGGAAAAACCCACTCCCGAAGAAAGATTTGAAATGGAAAACGCACGTTTGGACCGTCAAATCGCAATGCATGAAAAAATGAGAACGATACTGGACACAGAACAGTATGAGACTTGGAAAAAGTTCTCCAATCGCAAAAAAATGCATGGCAAGAAAAAAATGCAGGAAAGAAGGAGAAGATGATAGTGTTTTTTGTTGATTTAAGAAGCCGCGCCAGCCATGGTCGCGGTTTCTTTTTTTATTATATTTATCAGAATCAATTTGCCTAGGTACGTTGCGAAAATTTATTCTCTAACCAATCGCAATGTTTTAACCTCCCTAGAATTGTTTTTAATTTAATAACAATCTATATGTTGAGGGCGAGTTTTTATCTTTCGGTTCTATTTTTTTCCTGTATTATCAACTTAAATTTTGCGCAAGATCGCTCATTTTGTCCTTGGGAAGATGGATGCTATTTTCAAAAAGGAGATATCCTATATATGTTCGGAGACAATGTAAAGTTTCGGTCTCAACCTAAAATCGATTCTGAGGTGTTGGATTTACTAAAAATGGGAGATGCAGTAGAAATTATTGAAACTACTGATTCCACAGAACGCTATAATGGTCTGGAATCTCCTTTTTATAAAGTAAATTACAAAGGCGTGAACGGTTACATCCTTGGAGGACTTTTTTCTCTTAGTCGACAAACAATTCATGGCACCAATTATTTTTTCAACTTTTCCAAGGAAAATGAAGCACTATTCTTAAACATAAGAAGTATTTATCTTGGCTCGATACGTGAAGAAAAAATCCCACTTTCCAATTCTGATATCAGTATTGAAGCCTATGGCAGTAGAGGTCTGCATAACTTGGACGGTATACTGTACGTAAATTATCATCCCAACTATGATGGTGATCAAAGTGGTGGGATTTATTTATTCGTTTTTGAAGGAACTTTGAGCAAATATGAACTCTCTCAATTCCAAGATGAAGACGCCTCTTATTATATGGAAAAATTTATTTTTCCTGATGAAGAGGGCGGCTTCCCCGAAAAAATTATTTTTAAGAAAGAACAGGCGTATACCTATATTACAGGAACCCAATGGCTGCGGGAATATGTGGAAACTTGGCTGCTATCCTGGGATTTGGGATCATTGACTCCAAATTTCAGGGAAAAGTTCCCATACCATTGAGTATTATCTTTCTTAAAACAACAACTCATATTATCTACTATTTTACAGATATATTTTTTTATCTGCTATTTTACAGATATATTTGGATATCTACTAATAAGCAGATATTTGTCATCATGATAGCGATACTCACAGGGGACATTAAAAACTCCTCGGAACACAAGGCCAACAAATGGATGCCCTTATTAAAGGAAGCCTTGGCTAAATACGGTAAAGAACCTAAGGATTGGGAAATTTACCGCGGAGACAGTTTTCAACTGCAGACCTCACCAGAAAATGCCTTGGAATCTGCTATCTATATTAAGGCGAGCATCAAACAAATTCGCCAGTTGGATGTAAGGATATCCATAGGCTTGGGCGAAAAAAATTATGATTCACCAAAAATCACGGAATCCAACGGCACCGCCTTTATAAACTCCGGAGAGCGTTTCGAGAACCTCAAAAAACAGAATCTGGGCATTAAAACTCCTAACGAGAAGTTTGATGAGCACATTAATCTACTACTGGAATTGGCCCTTCTTACCATGGACGATTGGACGCCCGCAATCTCCAGAACTGTGCAATGCGCAATGGACAATCCAGAAATGAATCAAAAAGAACTGGCATCGCTACTCAACAAATCACAAGGGAACATTAGTGAAGAATTGAACAAGGCAGGATTTGATGAAGTCAAAAAAATGATCCATTTTTACAAAGCACAACTCGCCCAATTATGATGCTTTTGGCCCTAAAACTTATACTTGCCCACTTTATTGGAGACTTTGTTCTTCAACCAGCACATTGGGTCGAGGATAAATTGGAGAAAAAGGGACGGTCCAAATATCTATATTTTCATGTGGGGGTACATCTACTGGCGCTGTTGATTATACTACAGTTTCAGCATATTGTCCCAATCATTATAATTGTAGCGACACATTTCCTCATCGACTTGGGCAAATTATCACTTACCAATCCCAAAAACTATCGCTGGCTATTCATCTTAGATCAAGTATTGCATCTTCTGGTCCTTGCCGGTGTACTGTATTGGATATCGCCGTTTCCTTTGGATTTTAGCACCTTGTTTACCGAAAAAACCTTGCTGCTGATTACTTTTCTGGTATTTGTGACCTATGTGTCCGGTATTGTAATGCGCATGTTGTTGGCCCCTTATATTGATGAGGTCGCCAAAGACGATGCAGATACAGAAGGGGGTTCGCTTAAAAATGCAGGAACCTATATCGGTATGCTGGAAAGGATATTTGTGTTCGGCTTTATCTTGATGCAACAATGGGCCGCCATCGGCCTGTTGATAGCTGCAAAATCCGTGTTCCGTTTTGGTGACCTCAACAAGGGCAAAAACCGTAAGCTCACCGAATATGTCCTTATCGGGACACTATTGAGCTTTGGTCTCGCCATACTTTCGGGAATGTGCTACATGTACCTCGCAGAACAGCTATAACCCCCCAAAAAACGAAAAAGCCATCCTATTAAAGAATGGCCTTTTCTGCTACTAATTAAATCGAAACACTTGCTTAAAAAACGTTCGCATTTTTTAAAACCTGTAAACTTTCCAATACATTGCTTACGGCAAGCGTCATGGATTTTGCGGACACGGTAGCCCCGGATATTCCATCAATATCTTCTCCGTAAACCAATTTTTCACCGGATTTTCTTCCAATGAACTGTTTTAGCCAACGTTGGCTTCCCACTTGACGCCCATGGTCTTCACGGTAAATTAATATTTTGGATTTTTTTATGTTCAAGTCAGGATTGAGTAAAACCACGTAGTCAAAGGTTTTCTTTAAACTGGGAGCGACTCCCACATAAATGTACCCCAGCTCTTTCTCCGAAGAAGTGACCTTAAAAAGGTTTTCTCCTCCCAATTCAGATGGAGTTTGCTTGTTCAAATCAGACGGAATCTCAATCAGGTTCATCGTGAATTCCTCTACCTCGTACGTTCCTTGTACGGCACTATCAATCTTTTCTTGAAGCTTTGGCGATATCTTGTCCGTCTTAAACCCAAAAAATAATAACGCGATTAGAATCACTGCTGCTGTATGTCCCTTAAACCTACTGGCCAGCATTTCCTTTTGAAGCATTGTCCGTTACAAATTTGTTGATCAATTCTAAAATTTCATCTTTATTCGCATTAGCTGCTTCCAGCTCATAAAACTGCATAAACATAGGTTGTCCATCCACTTGCTTTAGCAAAGTAAGGTCTCCTTCCCTCTCATAAATGTCTTCCCAAGCATCGCGAGCCACGGCCCAGAAGTCTTTGTGCTTGGCCCACCAATCGGTTGCGGCCTTACATCTTTCATCTGCCACTTTCACATACGTATTGTACCCTTTTTCTTGGGCGAGCAACACATCGTCCTGACCATTTTTACGGATTATTTTATCATTATCTTGCTCGTGTATCCATCCATAAGGTGTGATTTCTTGACGATTTCCCCTGCTCATGACATTGTAATCGCTCCTTTTGGAGTACTCCCTGCGCGGTAATGGCGAATCACTTTGGTTTTCCCAATAATGCTTTCCATCAAAATGCACCCATGTTGATGAACCGGCATACCTTGGGCTATCGTCTACCTGGTATACTTTTTGGGTCCACTGACCCTTCACTTGGTCGGCAGGCAGTTCAGAGAATACCCAGTTGTTGTCTTTATCGTAATGGAAAATTTGCTGGTTCTCGTATAACCAATCCTGTCTCCAGTGTTTGATTACCACGGTATCGTTGAGCACCAATAAATGTTGTAACGATATCTTATTGTCCTCGTCCACTATGGGCAACGCAAGCTCTAATGCTTTTGATGTGTAGTCAAGGTGTTTCTCATAATCAATTTCCGGGGCAAAGGTCTCGGTGTATTTAAAACTTACCTCGTAACAGCCGCACATATCTAAAATTGCGTCGCGGTCCAGTTGCTTCTTTTCTTGTGATGTGGCCAAAGTTGTTGAAAAGGCTAAAAACAACAAAGGCATGATTGATTTCTTCATATTGGTGTGTGTTAGATTGTTTTAAAAAAATGTTCTGGTCAAAAATACTAAACTTATTTAGATTGAATAAAAATAAAATATATATTTGTCATCAAATTAAATAGAATGAGTCTAAATAAAAATACCAACCTCTTATTTTTAACCTTCTTTTTTTCTGTAATAGGACTCGCTCAGGAATCTAAAAAACAAGAAAAAGACTCATTGCCCATGCAGCAATTGGACGAAGTTGTATTGACCGGAGAAAGCAAAGTGATGTCCCTGAGCAAGAAATTGTTCTCGGTCGGTACCATTGACCAACAGGACATTGCCAAGGTTGCTGGAAACAATTTAGCGGACATACTTAATTACAACCTCAACATCACCGTTACACCGAATCCGTCCACAGGGCGTTCCACCATAAGTATGTTCGGGCTCGATGGACAATATGTAAAGGTGCTTATTGACGGTATCCCCATGGCCAGTGACAACGGAATGGGCAACAATATAGATATCACCCAGATAAACCTTGAAGATGTGGAGCGTATTGAAATTGTGGAAGGTTCCATGGGTGTTCTCTATGGAGACAATGCCGTTGCCGGTGTTATCAATATTGTAACGAAGCGAGGATTGGAAAACAATCACAAATGGCAATTGCAACTATCGGTGCAGGAAGAAACCGTAGGTAGCGAGTATGCCCTATTTGATGAAGGTCGACACATCCAAAACGTAAAACTTAGCCATAAATTGAGTGATAAGACCAGTGTTGCCATCGGGGGTTCCCGGAACGACAATGCTGGTTTTTTTAACGGCTACCAAGGAAAAAACTATGTCAATATTCAGGATAATGCCGTGGTGAACGACAGCCTTCGTGGTATGGAATGGAACCCGAAAGAACAATTGACCGCCTACGGAAACTTGAATACATCCATTGGAAAACACAACATCTTTTATAAAATTCAATATTACGATGAATCCGTTCCGGTATACAACCATTTTGTGAACGGTAGGTTGGATAGCAATACAGGCATGCCGAACCCGACCGCCTTGGACCAAAATTTCGATACAGAAAGGGTGATGAACAACCTCAACATCACGGGGCCTTTAAAAGGTCCTACGGTATATAATCTCTCCTTGTCCCATCAAACCCAAAAACGGTATTACAAACAATTTGTGTACAACATTTTGCAACACGGCATAGAATCTGTCAACTCGGACGATTTAAGCCAATCCAGTGAAATTTGGTACTCCAAAGGCTTCGTGAGCAACATGGTTCCCGATAGGGATTTCTTCAACCTGCAATTGGGATACGAGTTCAACCACCAAACGGGTTTTGATGCCATCGCCACTGGTGAATACTCCAGCGATGTGGTGGAAAACACATTGGAAAACTATGACTTTTTTGGAGTAATGGATTTTAATATCAACGACCGGTTTTCCTTGTTTCCTGGAGCTAGGTTTACCAACAACTCCCAATTCGGAAACAAATTAATATGGTCCCTCTCCTCTACCTACGACTTCAGTAATACATTCAAGGTAAAAGCCGTATTCGGGTCTGCCTTTAGGGCACCCAATTTTGAGGAGCTCTTCTTCTATTTCGTGGATTCCAACCATAATGTACAAGGGAACCCCAATCTTGACCCCGAAGATGGCCTTTCCGTATTCTTAAATGTGGAGGAAAAATTCCGATTGTCCGATAGCAGCATGCTCAAAACCGTTCTAAAAACCTTCTATTTTGATATTGACGGTAAGATTGCCTCCATTATAAGCACCGACGACCAAGACCGTAACCTGTTCACTTTTGACAATGTGGACCGTTCCCAAATCTTGGGTTTTTCATTGGAGAACTCTCTTATGATGAACCGTTGGCAAGCTTCCTTGGGCATGACCTACATGGGAGAGTCCACTACAATAGATGCCTCCGAAGGAATAAGCAGTGACTTTTTATGGAGTTTCAATCTGCAATCCGCTTTAAGTTATAGCATTCCTTCCATCAACACCGCATTGTCCGCACAATTAAAATACACTGGCAGGTCCCAAGTTGTACTCAGTGGTACGGATGGCTCTGTTGTAGGCCAAACGGACGATTTTACTTGGATGGATGCTTCGGCACGTACCAACATAACCAAAGATTTAAGCCTAACGCTAGGCGCACGGAACATCTTCGATATTGTTCGGGTGAATGCCTCGGATACACCCACCGGGGCCCACGGGAGCGGTGGAGCTCCAAGTCGTTTGTTCGGCAATAGAAGATCATATTACCTAAAACTATTATACAATCTAAATTTTAATTAAAACCAATGAAAAAAACTATCCTTTTAAAAGCAATCGCACTCCTTCTTATCATCAGTTCTTGTAGCGATGATGAAGGCGAAGACCTCATAGACTTTACAGTAAACTTTAGCAGTGAAACCGTTGGCACCACAGAAGAGGACACTTCAAAAGAGATTACCTTAAGTTTTTCGAGGCCTGCATCCGAGGCGGGGACCATCAACCTGACCTACACTGGAACCAATGCCGAGTACGGAACGGATTTTACCACAACGCCAGATGGTGCATCGGGAACCATTGCGATTTCCGTGGCTGCAGGTGACAGAAATACTTCGTTTACTTTCAACAAATTGTCCAATGCCATCGAGGGATCCTCAAAATCCGTAACGTTCTCCATAGAGAGCTTCGACCAATCCGACTGGTCACAAGGCTCTACAGCGTCCACCTTGGTAAGTTACACAGCCGTTGCCGCTAGCAGTGGGGTCATCGATTCGGAAAACGGAGGCTCCAACATGCCCAACCAAGTCTATTTTGATTTTAGTTCCGCGACCCAGACCGCGGTTCAACGTGACACTTGGGAAATCGCATTCTTCAATGGAACGGAAAACCGCGTATTCTTGAATCCTGCCTTGGCCGTATCTGCTGTTGAAATCACAGGGGAAACCGACCTTTTGTCCATTACCGAGGCCAGCGACCTGCCCGCCCCAATGGAATTGAACGGATTAAATGCCATGTTCCAGCCAGAAGCCGTTACCGTGAGTACCGTATCCGAACTTTTGGAAGGTCTGCCCGTGAGCTATTACCAGTATGGAAATTTGGATGAAGGTATTTCCTTTACCGATAATGCCGAAGGAACTTTGGAAGGAACCGCCTTTTCGGAAGTGTCCACCACAGCGGAAGAAAATTACGTGTACATCGTTAGCTTGGGATTTGAAATACCAGGACCCGCTGAAGACGTGGGAAGCATTGAGACCACTGGTGACCCCAGAGGTTACATGAAGGTCAGGGTATTGAGCGATGGCAATAGTTACACCGTTCAATATGCAGATTTGGCCGAAACCGAGTCGTACAATGAAGTAACCGTTGCCAAAAATGATGCGTACAACCTTACCGCTTTTAGTTTGACCAACGGCGAAACCGTAAGCGTGGAGCCCACCAAAGAACAGTGGGACATCAACTTGAGCGGAGTATTCTCTTACTACGGAAGCTCCCAAGGTTTAGTGGCTGGACTAACCTATTCCGATTATGTACTGCACAATACTTTAGGAGGAACAGGGCTTTATCAAGTAACCATTGAAGAGGGAGTACCTACCTACGCCAACTTTGCAATGGCCGACGTAGATGAATCTTCCTTTGTTTACGATAACAGAGCCGTTGTTGGAAGTGGTTGGAGAGATGCCTTTAACGGTACGATCAATGAAAATGTGTACTACATACTTAAAGATGTGGACGGAAACTACTACAAATTCGACTTTACCGCCTTCACCAGCACCGAAGGGGAAAGGGGACATTACCAGTTTACTTACGAACGTTTATAACAATTCATTTATTCAGATGCTCATAACTCGACCCACCATACCTTTTGTTATCCCATCATCCTGAGTGGTTCGGTTTGAGTTAGTTTGTGTGAGGAGCGGGGCTTTTGGCCCCGCTTTTTTTATCCTCTTTTACGACACTAAAAAAATCGATAGCGTTAAGGCAAAACATCAAAAAGCGGTTACTTTATTCTAAAATACATCATAATGAAGGACGACATGGGAGTAATAGCAACAGATAACAGAAAAATACAATTGTTCTATAATGGCGATACCAATAAAGGACAACAAACATTTGCGTACCTTAAATCCAGCAATAAAGAGGTGCTGAACATAGACCTTTGCAAAACAAAGGTTACGGCTACCCAATGGGCAGAAATAGCCGAATTATTGAACAAGCCCATTAAGGGACTGATCAATACCGATCACGCCGATTTTATTAAAGAATATGGGGAAAACCCTGATTTACAACGCGAGGACGATTGGTTGAAGGTCTTGGAAAATAACCCCAAAGTGGTAACACAGCCCATTATTGTAAATGGCGACAAAGCAATTCAAATTGATACACCTTCCGAGGTAGTTCCCTTTTTGGAAGAAGAAGAGGAAGAACAGGAAGGCTAGAGTTCCACTCCCCCTCCCACATGTTATAAACACACCATTAACACATATATGCCGCAAAACAAAAAATCACGCATTTTAAAAATTGGGGTCGGAATCGTTTTAGTATTGATTTTGGCCTCAGTTGCGGCACAATTGTTTTTCTCCAGCAAAGTAAAGACTATCCTGAATGAAAAGATCCCAAAAAAACTCAACTTCACCTATGGTGATATCAGCACTAATGTGTTTTCGGGGAAAATCAGTCTGACCCAAATTAGTGGCAACGACCCGGACAACTCCATGGATTTTAAGGCAGAATCCATTACCATATCAGGGCTGGAATATTGGCCTCTGCTTCAAAATGGGGACGTAACCATAGGTGAGCTCGATTTGGTATCACCAAATATTGTGTATCGTCAAAAAGAGCGGGATACCTCTTCAAAAAAGAAAACAGTAGGTCCTAAGAAAAAATATAAAGTAGAAAACTTTCGTATTAAAAACGGACGCTTTCAAATGCTGAACAAGGATGCGGACAGTACTGCTACCGTTCAAGGCATTGACTTCACCCTATCCGATATCCATTTTGACGAAAACACGGCCAAAGAAAAAATTCCCTTTGCCTACGGGGATTACGAATTGAACACCGAAAAAAGCTATTTTAACATGAGCCGTTTGGAGTTCATTGAATTTGGGAACATGCAATTGACCCCAGATAGCGGTAGGTTCCAACAATTTGTATTGCGCACCAAATATTCCAAGACCGAACTCTCGCGAAGACTTGCCGTGGAGCACGATCATTATGATCTTACCATTGATACAATTGCACTGAAAAACTGGGGTTTTGATATTGAAAAACAGCTCCCCTATTTCCATTTGGAAGAAATGCAGCTAAAGCATCCTGTTTTTTATGTCTATCGGGATAAGCTATTGCCGGACGATACCACGCACAAAAAAATGTACAACCAAGCGCTTAGAAACCTACCATTGGACCTTCAAGTGGATTCGGTCCAAATTTTAAATGGAAAAATAGGTTACGAAGAACGTGTTAAGGAAGATATAGAGCCCAACAATCTAATATTCACCAATATTGATGCTACCATTGGCAACCTGCACAGTCGTGGTCTGGGCAATGTGGATATTGATATCAATGCCAAACTTATGGACAATGGTCCCTTTACCTTGGATTGGTCTTTTGACCCCAAAAGCAAGGCCAATAAGTTTGTGGTAAAGGGTTCCCTGTCCAATTTCCAGTCCCAGAGCATTAATCCATTTTTAAAATCCAATTTAGGGGCAGAGGTCAAAGGCAACGTGCAACAACTCTATTTTACCATTAGCGGAAATGAACTCGAGTCCCAAGGCGATATGAAGATGAAATATGAGGATTTTGAATTCATTGTCCTAAAAAAAGACCGCCTGGGCGTAAACAAATTACTGACCGCAGTAGTAAACCTGTTTGCCAACAAGGGCGACAAGACCGATGAAGACGGTTTCCGATATGGAAATTTCAAAGTAAGTCGAAATCAAGATAAATCCTTCTTCAATTATTTATGGATCAACCTAAAGGAAGGCTTGGTGTCCACCATGACCGGCCGCGGTAAAAAACGTGACAAATAGGATGGCCAAAAAGAAAATATACAAACGGAAGCGGTACCTGGTCCCTTTGATTATTCTCATTTTGCTGATAGGTCTCCGGATTGCGCTGCCCTACATTGTAAAAAACTATGTGAACAAGGTTTTGGCCGATATTCCCGGCCACTATGGCCATGTGGAGGACATTGACCTCTCTTTGATTACGGGTGCCTATACCATTCATCAACTGTATTTGAACAAAGTGAACGCCGATACGGAAATTCCCTTTCTCAATTTTGAACGGACGAATATTTCCATTGAGTGGGCTTCGTTGTTCAAGGGAGAGATTGTGAGCGAGATCAACATGACGCGCCCCGAGATGATTTATGTGTTCGAGGACCAACAAAAGGCAACGCCCGAAGATGCCGATGTGGAGGATTGGTCCAAGGCACTTACCGATTTGGTACCCATCGACATCAACAATCTGGAAATACACAACGGCAAGGTCGCCTTTGTACAGTTGACAGCCGACCCCAACATTGACCTACATCTGGAAAACTTGGAGCTCTATGCAACTAACCTTCGCAATGTGGTCCGGAAAGAAGCGCGATTGCCCAGTAACCTATCTGCCGATGCGGTAAGTATTGGTGGTGGCGACCTGCATTTGGAAGGTCAAATGGATTTGGTAAAGCAGATTCCCGATATGGACCTTTCCTTGACGTTGGAGAATGCCAACGCCACATCCCTCAACGATTTTACGAACCACTACGCAGGACTCGATTTTGACAAGGGCAATTTTAACCTTTATAGCGAAATGGCCATAGCCGATGGCTACCTGAAAGGCTATATAAAACCCATTATCAAAGATGCCAAGCTCATTGGCAAGGAAGATGCGTTTTTAGAAACACTGTGGGAAGGCTTTGTGGGCCTTTTTAAGTTTATCCTAAAAAACCACAAGGAAAATACCCTCGCTACCAAAGTGCCCATTGAAGGCGATTTAAAGAACGTGAGGACGAAAACGTGGCCCACCGTGACGAACATTTTTAAAAATGCCTGGATCAAAGCGTTCAAAGGCATCATAGACGATGATATCGAGTTTAAAAACGTACAGGAAACCGCGAAAGAACAAAGTGAGAAGGACTGAGTAGGAGTTAGGAAAGCTATATCGTTTATAGATAATCTACATGCTCCCACCACCTTTTCCACAAAACCGTTAACCCTTAACCTTTTTACCCTTTACCGCTTCACCTTCACCCAAAACCGACCCTTGCCTTCGTACTTCCAACTTTACACTTCGTATTTATGGAAAACCCCTAGTTTTTTTAAGGTTTTACTGCAATGTCAATTTGCTGGCAAATAGTATTTTGCGACCTCAACCTCCCATTAATTTATTTCAACACGTATTGTAACTATGACCCAATGTCATAGGATAACCCCCTATACCTGTTAGTCTAAACACTAAGAGGTTACAAGCGGACTGACCATCCAACGTCAAAACATGTGAAAGCCAAAAAAAGACACCAAAAATAATTGGACGAGTATTCGAAAATCGAAAGAGTAGGGTATTACTAATATCTTAAATCCAACAAAATGTTCAAGTATCATAAAACGCTTAACCTCATTGTTATTGCAATTCTATTGTCTACTTCTTGTTCTGACCAACAAAGTGATTTGCTTCAAGAAACCAGTGAGCTTCGTGCAACTTTCCTAACCGGTAAAGAGTATAGACAAGTAAAAACTGACTATTCAAGTCTAAAAGATTCAGCAAAAAATGATTTATGGATAGAGAAACTCAATCAATTAAAAGGTCTACACCTATCACCAAATCATGATAATTTAATAGACAATTTGACACAGCAATTAAAAGATGATTCTTCTGATTTAGAAAAAATATCATTGTTGGCTGTTGAACTTGCCAAAATAACTCCTGAGTATGACTTTCTAATGATGTTTGGCTCCTTGGAAGACTATTCACCAAAAAACAATGGTGGTTTTCATGACAATGTTATTTCGATTGACCTACAAGAAAACTTACTGAAACTAGGCTCTTTGGAAAAGAAAAAGAATATCAATATTACAGGAAGCTCACCAGACTGCAATTGTAGCTGGACATGCGATTGGTACAACAATGGTTATTCAAATACCAATTGTAACGAAACGACCACAGGCTGCGGGTTCTTATGGTTGCAAAGTTGCGAAGAAGTAGTTTAATTTCTAAAATCTGCCCCTGATTTTCAGGGGCAGAAAAGCCTTCTTATGAAAACAATATTCCAAAAACTCAAATACTTTATTGTTCCTGTTGCCTACATGCTAACGGGCCTTATTTCGTATGGGGATCACTTCTATATTTTACCCACTACCTTAATCGTGTGTTTTTTGACATCCTACTTTCTAATAGGAAAGGTAAAACAACAAATGCTTTGGGCTTTTTTGCCCCTATGGCTATTGATTTTAATTCCTTCTCTGATAGACATGGATTTTAAGAGGTCTATCCTTTATTTAATCTTTATTCCGGCTTGTATCCTTTTGGGCAGATGGGCAAGAATATCCCATTTTTTGCCCAAGTTTATATGTACCTTTTTGTTTGTGATATTTTTGGGTAAATACGGTTATCCAAGTATGTTCTTGGCCTTGACCGACGATTCCAAATTTTATGTAGCCAAGCCTTTTCCCACAAACTTGGTTTTTACAAATAAAGACAAGGACACCGTTCCATTTGATAAAAAAATTACTGTATTGGATTTTTGGAACACCTCTTGCAAACCTTGCTTTGAAAAATTTCCATACTTCGAAAGAATAAGTGAAAAATACCAACACCCGGATATTGCCATTTACTCCGTAAACATACCTTTAAAAAATCAAGGTTTTGAAGAGCGCATCCAGGTCGAGGCCAGATTGGGACACTCTTACACCACCATTTATGGGGAAAACATGAAAAAGGTACAGGACACTTTGGGGTTCAACGCTTATCCACATTTGATCATTCTAAAAGACAGCACCATTATCTACAGCGGTAATTTTGTGACTGGCGAGAGTATTTATATTGATAATCTGGACCGACAACTTCAAAAGATTATCAAGGAAAATGGTATTTTAATTCCCGAAAATCGATAGCGCATGAGAACAAAAGGATTATTGAACGCTTATCTGTTTTGCACACTAATTTTAATAGTTTCCTGCGGTCCCTTTAACAAGGTTGACACCACGGGAACGGAAGTGCCGGCGCAGGAGTCGGAAAAACAGCATTTGGTGCTGCGGAGCTTGCTCAACAAGGAAGGCTCCAAAGGGTATCAAGAACTTTGGGTCAATGGCAAACCATATCCCATGGGCCGTTTGGAGACCATTTTGGATACCATAAACCCAAATTACACCATTGAAATAAAAAATGATAGCCTAGCCAATAAGCAACTGTTAATCCTCAAAACCCAATCCTGACCTTTTAACCTAAATTATTGATTACATTTCACTGATTATTAGTATCTTGAAAACAATTCCCCTTCCTTTATTTTCAAAAATAGACCTGTAATACCTTACATAATGCTGTCGGTGCATTGCTAGTTCGTTCACCTTACTATCCAACTAAACGGTTGTTCTATGAAAGCAAAAAGAATATTGACCTTCATTTTCTGGACAATCATTATAGCTATTTCCGTTTATTTCTATTACTATAACGTGTTTGCCTATTTTTATGGTTATAGGAACGAACGCTTTGGCACTACCCTGTTCACAAATCAAATTTGGTTCGTTGCCCACATGGTAGGAGCCACCTTCTCTCTCTTTTTGGGGCCGGTGCAGTTTTGGCCGTCCGTTCGTAAAAAATATATTCGCTATCACCGAATGGCTGGCAAACTATACATTGTTGGCTCGCTCATTGCCGGAATCTCAGCCTTACGACTTTCATTGATCAACGATTGCGCTGGATGCCGTTACCCTTTGTTTTTACTATCGGTTCTGTTTCTACTGACCACCGCGTGCGCTTGGATAGCCATTCGTAGGAAAAATATAGTCGCCCACCAACAATTTATGACCCGAAGCTATACCCTCGCCTTGGCTTTTGTTTTTGTAAGATTGTACCAAATACTGCCATTGGATTTTTTATATGGCCCAATCCATAATGCAGAAGTAGAAAGAACGGTTAATGAATGGATTTTCTCTTTTGTGCCCTTGATTATTGTTGAAATTGTTATGATATGGCTACCTAGCCTCAAAAAAACGAGAAGAGCAAACCATAAGCAGTAAACCAATCACTTCCCCCTTCACCTTTCACCATTTAACCTTTAACCCATTCTACCCTTAACCCGTAACCCGTAACCCGTAACCCGTAACCCGTAACCCAAAAAATTGATAATTGTCAACTGTTTATTGCAAATTGTAGAAAACCCCTAGTTTTTTTAAGGTTTTTCCACAATGGTAATTTGTTGGTAATTAGTAATTTGCCATTCGCAGCCCCTTTCCCCAATAACTTTACAGCACAATATGTTTTTGCATAGGACCTAATTTGGGTTTAAATGTGCAAGTTTTATGCTTATTAAAAAAAATTGTCAACAACCTGAAAACCAATTGATTCGGAAATGAATGAAAATCAAGTAAAAAATCTCACCATAGGGTTATTGGTGTCGGTAGGTATAATATTGGTGTATTTTTTAATTGCCACAGCTATTGATGGATATTGGATTTGGAACTATGATAAGTTAGATTTTGCAGCAACTGGACAAGTTGGAGATTTTATTGGTGGTTTCCTAGGCACAATAATAAGTGGTGCAGCATTTTACTTTTTATATTTAACTCTAAATGAACAAAGAAAGTCAGGAATTAAACAGAGTTTTGAATCAAGATTATATCAACTTATAAATCTACATAGAGATAACATCAGTGAATTGGAGTATACTAAATTTTATAAATCTAAACTCGAAAAATCTGAATCAAGAAAGGTCTTTAGAATAGTAGTGCAAGAGTTTATGGATTGTTTCCATGAAGTGAAGAGATTTGAAAAGATGTATCCTGAGTTAGAAGTTTTCAAACCCGACTACCAAGCTGAAATAAGTAAAATAAAAAAAGTTAATAATTGTAGAGCAACCATAAAAGAACTTGCTTTTGTTGATATAGCTTTCTGTTTTTTCTATTATGGAGTTTCAAAAGAAAGTGACACAATTCTACTTCATAAATTTTATCATAGATACAACAAGGAATTCATGATAAGATTAAAAACATTTTTACAATTAAAACCAAAAGAAGAAAAGAAGAAGGCTTTTAAAGAATGGAAAAATTTTGTTGGTAAAAATGTATCTCAAATGAAAATATGCTTTGAACAAGTTTATAACCATTATAGAAGCACAAATAAGAATAATATTGATAACGAATACCAAAGTTTATTTTCAAATTTAAAGTTAGTAAAATATTACGGAGGACATCAACATAGGTTTGGGCATTATTTTCGTCATTTGTTTCAATCATTTAAATTTTTATCACAACAAAATTTCTTAACTGAAGACGAAAGATATTTTTATGCAAAGTCGATACGTTCTCAACTCTCTACATATGAACAATACTTGATTTTCTTCAACAGTTTAAGCTCTATAGGAATGAGATGGGAATACAATGCGGATATTGAAAACTTAGAAAATGGTAACAAACCAGAAAATTTCAAATTTATCACAAGATATAATTTAATAAAAAATCTACCAGGAAGTCAATATTATGAATTTGGATATAGAAAGTTTTATCCAAAAGTTGATTTTGAGTATAAAGAAGATATTACATACAAAAAAATAATAGCTGGCGGCTAATATTTTTGTTAGAAATGGCTTAAACCTTACCGTTCATCTAAAATTTGAAGAAACCAATGAGCAAGAAATCACAGGTAAATTTATTAAACCATTCAGAAGCCAAAGTCAAGCTATTTGGGGACTACGTTCAGAAGTATTTGAACATAATCTGCAATGATGGATATACAAAAGCAATTCATATAGTCGACTTATTCTGCGGTCCTGGAGTTTATGAAAATGGCGGAGAAGGAAGTCCCGTTATTGCATTAAAAAAAGTAAAGCAAACATTTTATCAATTTATAAACAAGAGAAAAGTTAAATCACCTCAAATTCATTGCCATTTTAATGATATTGACAGCGATAGAATCTATACACTCGATAAGCACATAAAGGAAAACAAATTACACTATCCCAATTTTGGGACTTTGAACTTAATCAATAAAGATTATCTTGAAATTGTAGAGGAACTTCCTAATCAATTTAAAAAGTTCAAAAACACTAAGGCTTTTGTATTTATTGACCCATTTGGCTATAAAGAGATAAAAGCTCAACACATCCTGAATTTACTGGACTGTAATAATAACTCAGAAGTTCTATTATGGTTACCTATTCAATTTATGTATCGATTTTCAAAATCTGGGACTCCAGAAGTATTAGAGAATTTTAACAAACAATTAGGCATCAACAAGGAAAAGCTAAATAATGAATGGAAGTATATTCGTTCCCTGAAAGACGGTTTTCAAAAGTTTATAGGTAAAGACTATTTCGTTGATAACTTTACCTTGAAAAAAGAAGAAAATACCGTTTTCTGCCTATTTTTCTTCAGTTCGCATATTCGAGGTTATGAAAAAATGCTAGAAACTAAATGGGACATCGATAATGAACAAGGTCGCGGTTGGAAATATAATAGCGGACAATCCACACTTTTTTCGGTGTTAGAAACAAATAGACTCGAGGAACTATTACTGGATTATTTAAAACAGTTAAGGACGAACGGAGAAATTTATGAATTCACATTGAGAGCAGGATTTTTACCAAAACACTCTACGGAAATATTAAAAAAACTTCAATCTGATAATAGACTAGATATAATCAAAGAAGATAAATCAAACACTAGAAAAGGTGCCTTTTACATAAACTATAGAGAATTTAAAGAGCATTTTAATAAGCTAACAATAAAATTAAAATAATGGCTCAATCAAGTATAGAATGGACGGAAATGACTTGGAATCCAACAACCGGTTGCACCAAAGTATCTCAAGGCTGTAAATTCTGTTATGCAGAAATAATGTCCAAAAGACTTCAAGCAATGGGTGTCGAAAAGTACAAAGATAATTTCAAAATTAGAACCCATGAAGACGCATTGGAAACACCATATACTTGGAAGAAATCAAAAGTTGTTTTTGTAAACTCAATGAGTGATTTATTTCACGAAAAAGTACCACTTGAATTTATAAAAAAGGTTTTTAGGGTGATGAATGAAAATCCTCAACACGTTTTTCAAGTTTTGACGAAAAGAGCTGAAAGACTAAATGAACTTCATAAAGAGTTAAAATGGACGCATAATATTTGGATGGGTGTCTCAGTTGAGGAACAAAAGGTTGAAAATAGAATTGACTTTTTGAGAAAGACAAACGCAAGGGTTAAATTCCTATCATTAGAACCACTAATAGGTCCACTTCCAAACATGGATCTAGATAATATTGATTGGGTTATTGTTGGTGGAGAAAGCGGACATAATCCAAGACCAATGGATGCGGATTGGGTGCTTGATATTCAAGAGCAATGTAAGAATTCGGATGTTGCATTTTTTTTCAAACAATGGGGAGGTAAAAACAAAAAGAAAAATGGAAGAATATTGAATGGAAGAACATATGATGAAATGCCTGAAATTGAATTACAACATAGCGTTTAAATGAAAAAAGCTAGTTCATAACAATGCTCGCTTAACTACAAAAACACCTTTTGCAGCTTTTCAATCCTCTTTACTATCCATCAACCTTGCATAACATGCTTCAGCAACAGGCAAAAGATGTTCTCCCAAATAAGTAACTGGATATTCAGCAGCTTTATCCAAGTAACTACCATAGATTTCAGCAAAGTTTTCCATTTGTTCGGGTTGCACTTGCATCAACTGAGCTACTAGCGACATCAAATCCAAACTGTACATTCCCCCATCATCCAAACCTAAATTCCGTAAACTTTCGGTGAGTTGGCTGTGTTTTAAATCTTGCTGTATCAGATGTATGATTTGGGACCTGTCAAACATATTGATTAACGTTTTCGAACACTTAAATGTAAAACAAAATTACATTAATGCAAATTACATATTCATTTTAAAATAACATTTATGAAAAGTAGATTTTCATAAGTGCACTGCATACTTGCATTTTGTACATTTGGCTTAATGAATGAGAAGTTCAACAGAATCAAAGAAATCTTGGTCAGGCAAGGTGTTAGCCAGAAAGATTTGGCGTTACAACTTGATAAAAATGAGCACACTGTCTCCAACTGGTGCATCAATAAATCCCAACCTCATTTGAAGGATTTATTTAAAATCGCTGAAATCTTAGAAGTAGATGTTTGTGAATTATTGGTGTCAACAAAGTCCTAATTAAAAAACCTTCGCCACCGCCTCAATCGTCCTATCCAAATCGGCATAGCTGAGGGCATCGTTTAAAAAGTAGCTTTCAAACGCCGAGGGCGGTAAGTACACCCCGTTCTCCAGCATCCCGTGGAAGTATTTTTTAAAGGTATCGTTATTGCCTTTCGCCGAGCTGGCAAAATCCACCACATGCTCCTCCGTAAAGTGCACGGAGATCATACTGCCATAACGGTTAATTTGGTGGGTCACGCCTTTTTCAATCAAGGTTTGGGCAATGCCCTTGTGCAGATATTCCGTTTTTTCGGCCAAGCTGGTAAAAATTTCAGGTTGGTTGTTCAGGGCGGTCAGCATGGCCAGTCCGGCACTCATCGCCAAAGGGTTTCCACTCAAGGTGCCCGCTTGGTACACAGGTCCTTCGGGCGCCAAATGGGACATAATCTCGGCTCGGGCCGCAAACGCCCCAACAGGCAGTCCGCCCCCGATCACTTTTCCGAACATCACAATATCGGCATCAATGCCCAAGGCTTCCTGCGCCCCGCCTTTTCCTAATCGAAAGCCCGTCATCACCTCATCAAACAATAACAAAATGCCTTCTTGGGTACAGATGTCGCGCAATCCCTGGATAAATTCATCCTTGGAGATAATACAGCCCATGTTCCCCGCTACGGGTTCCAAAATTATGGCGGCAATCTCGCCTTTATTGGCTTCCACCAAGGCTTTTACGCCTTCCAAATCGTTGTAATCGGCCAATAGGGTGTCCTTGGCCGTGCCCTTCGTTACCCCAGGGCTGTTGGGACTGCCAAAAGTAACTGCACCGCTCCCCGCTTGTATCAAAAAGGAGTCGGAATGGCCGTGGTAGCAACCTGCAAATTTGATAATCTTGTCCTTGCCCGTGTACCCGCGCGCGAGGCGCACCGCACTCATACAGGCTTCGGTTCCGCTGTTCACAAAACGGATTTTGTCAATGTTCGGCACCATGGACACCGCCAGTTTGGCGAGTTCGGTCTCAATTTCGGTAGGCGTTCCAAAGGAAGTTCCTTTTTTGGCCTTCTCGATTACCGCATTGATCACCGGTTCGTACGCATGGCCCAAAATAAGCGGTCCCCACGAAGCAATGTAGTCGATAAGTTGGTTGCCGTCCTCATCGTACAGGTAAGCTCCTTTGGCCTCCTTGATAAAAATAGGGTCGCCCCCTATGGCTTTAAAAGCTCGTACTGGTGAGTTTACGCCTCCGGGAATGTATTTTTTGGCCTCTGCGAACAGGGCGCTGCTTCGTTGGTAGATCATATTTGTGTTGTGTCATTCCCGTGCGGACACAGGAATCTATTTTAGTATATTTTGTTCAGCGCCCTTCGACTCCGCTCAGGGCACAAATCCTATGTCAGTTCGAGCGCAGTCGAGAACCGCATCATCACATCTCGACTGCGCTCGATGTGACAAAACAAATCCGATTAGACTTGCGCTACGCAAAGGTAATGAGGATAAAACTTTTTGGGAAATGATTTTGTCTTGCACCTTCCGACTCAGCTCAGGGCACAAATCATATGTCAGTTCGAGCGCAGTCGAAAACCCCATCATCACATCTCGACTGCGCTCGATGTGACCACACGGAAAACCATCAACAAAAAAACTATTGCGATACCCGAATGTTCAGCACCTGTCCGATGGAAATAATATTATCGTTCAGATTATTGAGTCTGCGAAGCTCATCCACCGAAATATCATAACGTTTGGATATCGCATAGAGCGTATCGCCCTTTTCCACGGTATGGGTGAACACATCATACTGTTTTGGTTGGCGTACCGGTGACAGACCAGTTTCTACAACGGCCTCATCGTACTCGTGTAGGTCGTAGCGCTCGATAATGGCAATCAATTTTTCTGGATACTTTCGGTCGGTCGCGTAGCCCGCTTGTCGGAGTCCGTGTGCCCATTTTTTATAATCGTCCCTTCGGTAATTGAACAAAAAGGCATATCGTGATCGGGTAGAGAGGAAAATACTATGGTCCCGGAAAGAGTACATAGGGTGGTTGTATTTTCTGAAACACTCCCCTTTGGCATCGTCATCATGAAAATCGAACTCGCCCTGCCAGCCTGTATGACATTTAATACCAAAATGATTGTTGGTTTTTAGGGTCAATTCCCCGCGACCGGAGCCACTTTCCAAAATACCTTGCGCCAAGGTAATGCTGGCAGGGATACCAAAAGCACGCATCTCGTACTGGGCAATCTCAGCAAAGTTGTCAATATAATCCTCGGTATCGGAGATGGGGAAGCGTTCAAAACGACCGGTGTCCTCTGGCATGGGAAAAAGGTCGAGGGTCTCTTCGGTATCAAGATCGTTCGTAGTTTTAGTTGTCGGTTTTTCCGTCCTTACCACAACGGGAGCACCTTTTTTTTGAGTTGACCTTCTTTTTTTGGCACCACAGCTAGAGAGCAAAAGTGCCACAATCAATACATATCCTATTCGCCTGATCATACGTCCAATAACGGTAAATTTTTCTTTTTCAGTATATGGTTCATCCCCTTAATTCCCTGCAAACCACCTGTATGAATGGCCAAAATTTGGGTTTCAGGTGGAAACACACCCTTTTTTACAAGGTCAAAAATACCAAAAAGCATTTTTCCTGTGTATATGGGGTCCAAAGGTATCCCTGTTTTACTTTTAAAAAGGTTGATGAAATCTATCAACGGTCGGTCCACTTTGGCATAACCTCCAAAATGATATTCGGTTACGAGTTTCCAACGGTCGTTGTGAACAAATGTACGAATCTCTTCGATTAAAAAATCACCCTTTAACACAGGGAACCCCAAAACCGTTTGGTGTGATTGTGCGGCATTGATCAATCCGGCCACAGTGCCACCCGTTCCGGCAGCGCTGCAGATGTAATCGAAGGTTGCATCCTCCTCTGTCAAAATTTCGGAACAACCTTTCACTGCCAAATCGTTGGTTCCTCCTTCAGGAAGTAAATAGACATCTCCAAATGTATCAGTTAACCGTTCTAGAAAAGCAGCTTCATTTTTGAGCCGGTAATCGCTTCGGGATACAAAATGGAACTGCATGCCATGCTCATGGGCCAGATTTAGGGTCGGATTATCGTGCCACTTACCTTCCAGTTCCTCACCGCGAATCACGCCTATGGTCTTTAACCCTTGTTCGTGTCCAGCATAGGCCGTAGCCGCAATATGGTTGGAATAAGCACCACCAAAGGTGAGCAAAGTATGTTTGCCCAGTTTTTTGGCTTCACGCAGATTGTATTTGAGCTTTCGGTATTTGTTGCCAGAGATATAGGGGTGAATGGTGTCCTCCCGTTTTAGGTAGAGGTCGATGCCCTTTTCACGGAGAAGGGGCATATCAATATGATCATTGGGTATGTTCAATCCAGATAATTAACGGGTCAGGTGCTGCAAAAATCCAAAAATTCTCCGTTTGGAAAGATACTGCATATCCTTTTCATTGGCATACGCCTCCCGTTCAAAACTGATGTTCTGGTAGGCACGATAGCTGTCCAGATAAAGTACCGTTCGAAAAAGCCATTCAGAAATATACAGGATATAAAACGGTAATATCAACAGTTCGCGCTGTTGTTTTAGGTGGATGCGTTCATGGTTGATGAGCACCTCATCGGCCTTAAGGGAATCTTCCTTTAGGAATATGAACGGCCAAAGGGATAGGCCCACATAATTTTTATAGAAGAAATGTTTAAAGACTAATATCACCTGCTCGTTATCAATAGGTTCACAACAAATATAACTTCAAAAAAGCCCGAAAATTTGACCCGATTGAAAATAAGATTAACATTTTCGGTGAATAACCTTGTATTGAAAAGGTTAAAACTTTCGCCATTTTCTTTTGAAAGCCTTACATTTAGATAGCAAAATCAGTGCCTTTCATGAAAGAACGCATTCCCTTGGAAGAGGGTGATTATTACTTATCGGAACAAGGGTACCGGGTGTTTACCGAAAAATACCTTCTTAAACGCGGGTATTGCTGTGAGAGTGGCTGTCGACATTGCCCCTATGGATTTAATACAAAAACGAACACCCAAAATTAGCAATTCGGCACAATATTTGTGACTTAATTGATTACATCTCAAGAATTTAAAAAAATTGTACTATGAAAAGATTACGACACTTAGCACTCATTGTCTTCTCCTTTGGTTTATTGGCTTCTTGCAGCTCAGTGAGGGTTGTCTCCGATTATGATCAAAAAGCCAACTTTAATACCTACAAAAGCTATGCTTTTTACAAAACAGGGATAGACAAGGCCCAAATCTCGGATTTGGATAAGAAAAGAATTTTGAGGGCCATCGAGGCTGAATTGGATTCCCGCGGATTCGTGAAATCCGACAACCCAGATGTTTTGATCAGCATTTTTACCAAGGAACGCGAACGTGTCGATGTCTACAACAACTACGGCTGGGGCTGGGGCGGTTTCTATAGTCCTTGGGCCTGGGGTCCCGGTTGGGGTTGGGGTTGGGGTGGCAACAATGTGAGCACCCGCACTGAAGGTTCTTTGTACATTGACGTTATCGATGCCGAGAAAAAGGAATTGGTATGGCAAGGTCGTGGTGTAGGCACACTGAACAATACCTCGAATATTGAGAAAAAGGAACAGCGCATCCAAGAATTTGTTGCGCAGATCCTTGAGGAGTATCCACCACAAATGACGGTGGCCTCCAACTAAAAATACAGACCGCCCAATGGGCGGTTTTTTATTGCCCTTAACTTTCCTTAAGAGAATTTCCATTCTCTATTTCGTATCTTTAATTCGCACAAAAATCAATCTATGAGCTACGAATCCAATCCCATACTGGACAAACTTCCAAAGCACCTCAAGCAATTCATCAAACCACAGAATTATGAGGAGTACACTGCCATTAACCAAGCGGTTTGGCGGTATGTGATGCGGAAAAATGTGGATTACCTCAGCCAAGTAGCCCATACATCGTATGTGGATGGATTAAAAAAGACGGGGATTTCTATAGATCATATCCCGAACATGTACGGCATGAACCGTATCCTAAAGGAAATTGGCTGGGCCGCTGTTGCCGTAGATGGTTTTATACCTCCTTCCGCCTTTATGGAGTTCCAGGCATACAATGTTTTGGTCATTGCTTCGGATATTCGCCAGCTTGAAAATATTGAATACACTCCCGCCCCCGATATTATCCACGAAGGGGCTGGACACGCTCCCATTATCGCGAATCCAGAATACGCAGAATATTTGCGTAGGTTTGGGGAAATTGGTTGCAAGGCCATTTCCAGTGCCAAGGATTATGAACTGTACAATGCGGTGCGGCACCTATCCATAATTAAAGAGGCAAATGGCACCCCTCAAGATGAAATTGATGAAGCGGAAAAACATATCGAACATCTGCAACAAAATATGGGCGAACCCAGTGAAATGGCACTTATTCGAAATCTACATTGGTGGACGGTGGAATATGGTTTGATCGGCACTGTGGACAACCCTAAAATTTATGGGGCGGGATTGCTTTCCTCCATCGGGGAAAGTGCGTGGTGCATGACGGACAAGGTGAAGAAGATTCCCTACTCCATTGAAGCGGCGCGTACCGAATTTGACATCACCAAACCCCAGCCCCAATTATTCGTAACCCCCGATTTTGCCTTTTTGAGCCAAGTCCTCGAAGATTTTGCCAATACCATGGCCGTTCGAACAGGTGGGTTATCCGGTATCAAAAAATTGATTGGCTCCCAAGCGCTAGGAACCATCGAACTGAGCACTGGACTTCAAATCTCGGGAGAGTTCAGCAATGTAATTGAAAATGATGGCAAGCCCATTTACATTCAGACCACTGGAGGAACTGCACTGGCGTATCGCGAAAAAGAATTGGTAGGGCATAGCATTGCCCACCACAAGGATGGCTTCGGTTCCCCTATCGGCAAATTGAAAGGCATCAACATCGCCATCGAAGATATGGGGCCTCGTGACCTCAAAGCCTATAAAATTTATGAAGGGGAGCAAATTGCCTTGGAGTTTGAAGGCGGCATTACAGTGGAAGGAACCATCATCACCGGAACTAGGAATTTAATGGGAAAAATCATCCTGATCACATTTGAGAATTGCACGGTTACCCATAACGACCAAGTGCTTTTCCAACCTGAATGGGGATTATACCATATGGCTGTGGGACAACACATTGTTTCGGCCTACAACGGCCCTGCTGACCTTAACAGTTTTGACCTGATTACGCATAAAGTAACTGGAAGCACCATCAAATCGAAAAAAGATGAAACGCGTGCACAACTTGAACTTCTTTACGAACAAATACGCCATTTTAGGGAAGGAAAGAACACTACCATTTCTAGAAACAAAGTATTCCAAGCCTTAAAAAAGTATCATCCGAAAGATTGGCTATTGTCCGTGGAATTGTATGAATTGGCCAAGCAAGACAACAATCTGGAATTTCAACAAGAGATTTTGGACCACTTGGAACATATTAAACGGGACAATCCCAAAGTAGGCCATTTAATTGATGACGGCCTCCAATTGGCCGATGCGAACTTGGTAAGTTAAAACCCCAGTTTTTCAACATTTTCGGGAGTGGACTTCAGCTGGGGCACGGCGGCTTTGGTGACTGGGTAGAAAGTAATATTCAACTTTTCCCCATCACGTTCTAGGTCCAATTCTACTTCATGATCAATTTGACCTTGCCAAACGCTACGAGAAAACACTTTGTCGCCTTCGCGCACACCGGCTTGCCATGCTTGGCTGTCCTCGACTACGTTGGCAATTCCCTTTCTGTCCTCGGTAAATTCAAACCCAAGTTCATAAATGTCGTTTTCCGGGCTGTATTCCAATTTGAGTTCATCAAACAGTGCTACCAAATCCACTTTTTTTCCTTTTTCAATATGTTTTTGGAAAACGGTTTCAAAATCATTGTCCCAAAACGTATCCATCACCCCAATAAAATAATCATGGGTCAGTTTTTGATCTTTGCCAGTGGCATCAGTATAAATCTGATGCATCACATCATCCAAACTTTTTGAGCCACTGCTGATCCTTTGTATTTTTTGATCGAGATAAAAACCGAAAATAGCCCCACGCCAGTACGGCAATTTGGAGTACTCATAGTTGGTCCAAAAATTATCGTAATTCACCTCAACATTTGGTGCCTCTACCACTGATGACGCGTAGAGATCGCGAATGGTCCTGTTCAGTTCCTCTATAAAAAAAGCACCATCCAATCCATTGATTTTGTTCTTCGCGATATTCTTGAACGTATAATATTCGGTAAACCCTTCGCTGAACCAATATTGTTCCTCTTCGTTATCGTTTTTGATGGTGTGCCCAATCCAATTGTGCATCAATTCGTGGTTGAAGAGATATACCATTTGACCTATATCCGTGTGATCATTGTTCGAAACTGAAGTCGCAAACGAGTTGGTAAGCCCGGTTCCTTGAAAACTGCTTCCGTTCTCCTGTGGGAATGGCTGCATGGTTACCGTGAAATATTTCTGTGAGTGATCGTTCCAAAAATTACGTTGGTACGTGAGGGTCTCTTCCAAAACCTTAAAAACTTCTTCGTCCGTAAATGGAATCCATTCGCCCCTTGTGGCCAAACTGATTTTATTCCCCGCAATATCACCATGGAACACCCTAAAATCCCCTCCGACAAAAATGGCACTGCCGAACAATCCAATATTCTGGGCTTTAAGCAACTGCATCTTTTCCTTGCTGCCAAAACTGTTGTGAACGGTGTACTTTTCCGGTAAGAAAGTCCAATCAAGCAGGATATCCATAACATCACTATCCGAAGCATTCTCCGGAATCATGAACATATTATGCGAAAACAAATGGAAATAATCGTTGTTGATGATGGGACGGTAGATTTCCTTGGTAGTTATGTCCCCATCAAAATCTTGTTTTAGATGATACTCAAAAACCAGCTTTTTCACATTTTTGGGATGCATCAGAACAATACGACTGCTATCTGCGTCCTTTTCCACGGCTCCCTCCACATTCAACAATTGCATTTTGCCCAACGAATTGTAGAGGCCTTGCTCACCCCAAGCTTCATCGGGAAAAGATAAGGTTGTGGTCCCGTCCTTATCGGCGGCCAATGTCATTTTTATTTTAAGTTGCGGAATGCTGTCCACCGTTACGGAAGAAATTTCATAACTGATATCCGATTCGGGCCTTTGTTGACAGGAAAATAGAAAAGTGGATAAAAGGGCGGTTAGCAGTACTCTTTTAAACATGGTATTGATTGATTGATGTATCTTATAGACGCATCAAATCTAGAAATGTGACAGATTAATCCAAAAAAGTTTTCAACTGTTCCGAATTTTCAACCGGAGTATTGTTGTACACCAGGGTCCAACCCATGGTGTTGGTCAGCACCAAGATTCGCGAGAGTTCGCTCACCAAACGATTTTCTGCATTGGATCTAAGTGAGGAGGCCTCTATTTTCTTCATCAATGATGCATTCACATTCCGCTTAATGGCATTATAATCATTTGCGTTGAACTGATTCAAATAATCCGCCGTAACATCGTAATATTCAAAATCGGGACTGATCTTGATTTCGGGCTCTGGAATTTGGGTAATGGTCAGCATCTTGTTCTCTTCGTCCACATCATAATTGATTTGCGACAGGTCATAAGCAATGGTCACATCGGCATTAACTACCACTAGTGCTTTTTTATGGGCAGTGATCAACGGACCGAACAGATCTTTGGAATCCTTGTAATTGTACACCTCGGCAAAATGCCCTTCGGTAACCACCAATTTGGATACATTCTTCAATTCCTGCTGAATGAGCATGGAACTCTCTTCTAATATGGATTTTTGTTCGCGGTCATCGGCACAGGATCTATAGATCAAAACCGAAGCCAACGCTATAACCGCTCCTACTAATATTCTCTTCATTTATTCAAATTTCATAAAAGGAAACCTTTCTTGAAGATACGTAATTTTTGCACGGAGCGATGTTTCGAACTTTTGATGGCCTTCGGAATCTGGGTTGAACGGACGGTGCGACAATCCTTTTTGAACGGCATCTACCTCATCCATCACGGCATATGATTTTGAAGAAATCCAGACCGATTTAAATTTTTCCCAAATGTAATCTACTGCTAACTGATTGGGGTGCACCATATCGGTTCCATAAAAACGGTAATCGCGTAGCTCGTCCATCATAATTTCATAGGATGGAAAGTAGGACAGTTCTCCCGTCTGCGCGCTAGATGACAAAACGGAGTGAACAGCAGTTATTAAATGAGCCTTGCTCCTTTGGTTCTCCATAAAACCATCTTTTATATGACGAACAGGTGAAATCGTAAATATGATTTGGGCACTGGAATTCACTCTTTGAATCAAGCTTATTATGTTTTGAAGACTCAACTCAATTTCGGCTACGCTCAATAACTTTTTAGTGAATTGCTTCTGCGGAACCTTATGGCAATTCGCTACCGTTTTCCCTGATGAATTATGCTTGTAAACCCATGTCGTTCCCAAGGTGATGATAATATGTGAAGATGCTTCTAGATTGGTCTTGGTTTCCTTCAACTTTTGGTTGAGCAAGTTTAACAAGGCTTCTGAATTATCTGAACGCAAATCGGAATGGGCATCAAAACAGCGCCAAATCCCATCCTGCTCAAAAATTTCCGCTTGCTGATACGTTTTCCCTTCAATGGCCCTTTGCGCCAAATTCTCTATGGCCAAGGGATGGAACAATATCCCAAAAGGATTTTGCAATTGTTGAAACTGAAAGTAGTCCAGCTTTGCGCCAATATTTTCCACAAAACAAGACCCCAACAGCACCAACTTACTTTGATAATCGATGGGATTATCGCTGGACTCTAAAGGTATTTTGGTTTGTAGTTCCATTGGGTTTGCTAAAAATGTCTGTTCGAGCGTAGTCGAGAACAACATGACACCACATCTCGACTGCGCTCGATGTGACAAAGGAATTCTCAGAGAATTACTTTAAATATTCCCTCACCTTATCCAACGCTTCGGGGATTCCCGCAGGGTTTTTGCCCCCCGCTGTGGCAAAGAACGGTTGTCCTCCACCGCCACCTTGAATGTACTTGCCCAGTTCACGTACAATGGTACCGGCGTTCAAATTCTTTTCAGCCACCACCTCCTTGGAGATATAACAAGATAATACTGCCTTACCATCATTTTCGGAAGCCATCAACAGGAACAGGTTATCTACCTGACCACCCATTTCAAAAGCAAGATCCTTGATACCACCTGCATCTAAATCCACCTTTTTGGCCAAGAATTTAGCACCTCCCAAATCTTCCAATTCAGAAATCAACTCGTTTTTGAGTCCTTTGGCTTTGTCCTTCAATAATTGCTCCACCTGCTTTTTAAGGGCAGCATTCTCTTCCTGTAGACTAGCAACGGATTTTACCGGGTCTTGGGAATTCTTCAACAAATCCTTGATCTCAAAGAGCATACGGTTATTATTGAAATAAAATTCTTTAACAGCATCAGACGTAATGGCTTCGATTCTTCGGATTCCAGCGGCAACAGCGCCTTCGGAAACAATTTTGAAATGCCAGATATCGGCCGTGTTCTTTACATGGGTTCCTCCACAAAGCTCAATGGATTGCCCAAAGCGGATGGTCCGTACCGTATCACCATATTTTTCCCCGAAAAGCGCCATGGCACCTTGCTCTATAGCCTCTTGCATAGGAACATTCCGGCTTTCTTCCAAAGGAAGGTGCCCGTCGATACGAGCATTGACAAAGTTTTCAACCTCCCTGAGTTCTTCTGTGGTCAATTTGGAAAAGTGGGAGAAGTCAAATCGTAAATATTTGGAATGTACCGCGGAACCTTTCTGTTCTACGTGGGTACCCAAAATTTCCCGCAATGCCTGATGCAACAAATGCGTAGCGGTATGGTTGCTCTCCGTTCTTCTGCGTTGTTTTTCGTCCACTACCGCCTTAAAGGTTCCTGAAACTTCTTTCGGTAACGATTTAGCAAAATGAACGATCTCGTTGTTCTCTCTCTTGGTGTCTACAATATAGGTTACATCGCCATTGGGAGCTTCCAGATAGCCCTTATCCCCTACCTGTCCACCTCCTTCGGCGTAGAAAGGGGTCAAATTGAACACCAATTGATACTGATCACCATCTTTTTTACTGGTGACTTTACGATACTTGACCAATTTTACGTTGGCTTCCAAACTATCATAACCGATAAATTCCTGCTCGGAGTCGGTCATCACTATATTCCAATCGTCCTTAGACACTTCTGATGCTGCTCGTGAACGGTCCTTTTGTGCTTTCAATGCCTTTTCAAAGCCTTCTGTGTCCAATTGATATCCTTTCTCTTCCAAGATCAGCGCGGTCAAATCTATCGGAAATCCGAAGGTATCGTAAAGTTCAAAAGCCTTTTCGCCCGCAATGGTCTTATCTTTTGATGATTTGATCACGGAATCCAACAACACCAAACCTTGTTCCAAAGTGCTCAAGAAAGAGCTCTCCTCCTCTTTGATGACGTTTTCAATCAGTTGGTGTTGCTCTTTCAATTCTGGAAATGCCTTACCCATCTGTTCGCTCAACACCTTCACCAATCTGTAGATAAACGGTTTGTTGGTATCCAAAAATGTAAATCCGTAGCGAATGGCACGGCGTAAAATCCTTCGGATGACGTAACCCGCTCCTGTATTGCTAGGCAATTGTCCATCGGCAATGGAAAAGGCCACCGCACGCACGTGATCGGAAATGACACGGATGGCGATATCGGTTTCTTCGTTGGTGCCATATTTTTTGCCCGTGATAATTTCCACTTCACGTATCAGAGGGGTAAAAACGTCGGTATCGTAATTGGATTGCTTGCCCTGGAGCACCATGCAAAGGCGCTCAAAGCCCATACCCGTATCAATATGCTTTTCTGGAAGTGGCTCCAAACTGCCGTTGGCCTTTCGGTTGAACTGCATAAAAACCAAATTCCATATCTCCACCACTTGTGGATGGTCTTGATTGACCAAGGAAGCTCCATCAACTTTTGATTTTTCTTCTTTGGACCGGATATCCACATGGATTTCGGAACAGGGCCCACAGGGACCTTGGTCGCCCATCTCCCAAAAGTTGTCTTTTTTGTTCCCTTTGATAATTCGGTTCTCCGGCACAATCGCTTTCCAGAAATCATAAGCTTCTTGATCGAGCGGAAGGTTATCATCTTCGCTCCCTTCAAAAACAGAAACGTAAAGACTGTCCTTATCAATTTTATAGACCTCGGTGAGCAGTTCCCAAGCCCACGCAATGGCTTCTTTTTTAAAATAATCCCCAATGCTCCAGTTCCCCAACATCTCGAACATGGTGTGGTGGTAGGTATCCTTCCCCACTTCTTCGAGATCGTTGTGCTTTCCGCTGACCCGTAAACACTTTTGAGTGTCGGTAAGACGCTTGCTTTTAGGAACGGAATTCCCCAAAAAGTACTCCTTGAACTGGTTCATACCTGCATTGGTGAACATCAAGGTTGGGTCGTCCTTCATCACCATGGGCGCAGATGGTACTATCTTGTGGTTCTTTTCTTTGAAAAAGTTTAAAAACTGGTTTCTAACTTCTTGGGATGTCATTGAATTCCTAGGGTTTTCTTAAATTTAACAGTTTAAGCAAAACAATTTTTATATTTGTTTGTTCTGATTAAAATGAGTGAGCAAAAATAGGATAAAATCCATTCATGTCTAAAGTAAAGTACTATTACGATCCGGATACCCTTTCGTACAGAAAGATCGAGCCGAAGAAGTCCAAAAGATACAGGAATATTTTCTTGTTCTTGCTGGGTTCCGCGTTGTTCGGTTTCCTTGGACTCATTATTCTTTTGAATACACGATGGGTAAATACACCCAAAGAACTTTCTCTTGAACGTGAGGTTCGCAATTATGAGCTACAATACGACATACTGAGCAGGAAAATGGACCAAATGGAACAGGTGCTTTCCAATATCGAAGAAAGGGACAACAATATCTACCGTTTATATTTTGAGGCGAATCCAATACCGGAAGAACAGCGAAGAGCTGGTTTTGGCGGTATCAACCGATATAAAGACCTTGAAGGTTTCAACAACTCCGAAATTATTATTGATGCTACCAAACGTTTGGACATCATCCAAAAAGAGATGGTGATACAGTCCAAATCCTTGGACGAGATTGCCAAATTGGCCGAAGAAAAGGAAAAACTTTTGGCATCCATTCCGGCCATACAACCTGTAAGCAACGAAGACTTAACACGGATGGCATCTGGTTACGGTTGGCGTTCCGACCCATTTACCAAGGCACGTAAAATGCACTGGGGAATGGATTTTACAGCTCCCAGAGGTTCACCCATATATGCTACCGGTGACGGAAAGGTAGTCCGTGCGGACAATAGATCTTCCGGTTATGGAAAGCATGTACGTATTGATCACGGGTATGGGTACATTTCATTGTACGGCCATATGAGCAAGTACAATGTTACCGTGGGCCAAAAAGTAAAAAGGGGCGACCTTATAGGCTTTGTGGGCAGCACGGGACGTTCGCAAGCTCCCCATGTACACTACGAAGTGTTCAAGGACGGGGAACGCATCAATCCAATTAACTTCTATTACGGAAGTTTATCTGCCGAAGAGTTTGACAACATGCTCCGATTGGCCAACCAAGAGAACCAATCACTGGATTAATGCACGTAGACCTTCCAGAAAAACGGTATTACGGTATTGGCGAGGTGGCCAAAGCCTTTGGGGTAAACACCTCCCTGATTCGTTTTTGGGAGAAAGAATTTGATGTGCTCCAACCCAAGAAAAATGCCAAGGGCAATCGTAAATTTACGCCACAGGATATCCAAAACCTTCAATTGATCTACCATTTGGTCAAGGAACGCGGATTTACTTTGGAAGGTGCCAAAACGCATTTAAAGGAAGAAAAACAAAAGACCCTTTCCAATTTTGAAGTAATTCAGAAGCTTCAAAAAGTAAAGGCAGAGCTTCTCAAGATCAAAGATCAACTGTAAACACTTTAACCAATAAAAAATGAAAAAAGGTATCATAGCCATTATTGTCCTCGGGATTTTAGGGGTGATTATTGTGGGTTGGTATGTAAGGACCAACAACAACCTTATCAACATGAAAGGACAGGCCACCAAACAATGGGCCAACGTGGAAAGTTCCTATCAACGTAGAAGCGATTTGATAGGCAACTTGGTCAAAACGGTCCAGGGCGCTGCCGATTTTGAACGCGAAACCTTGTCCGATGTTATTGAAGCCAGAGCAAAGGCGACATCGACCAGTATTGATGCAAATAACCTTACACCGGAACAGTTGGCGGAGTTCCAACAGGCACAAACAGGTTTATCCTCGGCTTTATCCAGATTGTTGGTTACTGTGGAACGTTATCCCGATTTGAAGGCCAGTCAAAACTTTTTGGAACTGCAATCACAATTGGAAGGCACGGAAAACAGAATCAATGTGGAACGAAACCGTTTTAATGACCTTGCCGGTGAATACAATATCAAGATCCAACAGATTCCTACCAATATTGTTGCCAGTATCGGAAATTTCGATTCCATGCCATTGTTTAAATCTGATGCCGGTTCTGAAAACGCTCCCGATGTAAACTTCGAATTTGATTAAACCATGTCGCACGTAGAAGAGTTTTTAACTGCTGAGGAAGAAAGCGACATTGTCAACGCCATTGTTGAAGCCGAAAAAAATACTTCGGGTGAAATTCGGGTGCATATTGAATCCACTTCAAAAATAGACCACTTTAGCAGGGCCCAACAGCTGTTCCACTTCCTTAAGATGGACAACACAAAAGAGGGTAACGGAGTTTTGCTATACGTAGCCGTTGACGATAGAAAGTTTGTCATTTATGGTGGTGAGGGAATTGACAGGGCCGTTCCCAAAGGATTTTGGGACAGCACTAAGGATGTAATCGCTTCCCATTTTAAAAAAAGAGATTTTAAACAAGGAATCGTCGAAGGTATTCTTATGGCCGGGAAAGAACTGCAGTCACATTTTCCATGGAACCACGACGACACCAACGAATTGAACGATGCAATATCCAAAGGCTAGTTTTTTACTGTTGTTTTTATGGGCCTCCCTGGCTTGGGGGCAATTTACCATACCTGAAAAACCACAGAAAGAAACGAGTGTATACGATTATGTAAACTTATTATCTCCCTCGCAAAGCAATGCCTTGGAACAAAAATTGGTTCGATATTCCGATAGTACCTCCACTCAAATTGTAGTGGCCATTATTAGTTCCACCAAAGGTGAGGACATTAATTTTTTGGGTGCGCAGTGGGGGCAAAAATGGGGCATTGGACAGGCTGACAAGGACAACGGAGTACTCATACTTTTGGCTCGGGACGACCGTAGAATCGGAATCAATACTGGGTACGGAGTAGAGGGTCGCCTCACCGATTTAATGTCGAGGCGCATCATAGAGACCGTAATTATCCCAGAATTTAAAAAAGGTGATTATTACAGCGGCCTGGACAAAGGTTCAGAAGCTATTTTCAAGGTTTTGACAGGCGAGTTTACTGAGGACCGTAATTTTGGCAGGGGCAAAAAATTTCCAATTGATGCACTTTTCCCTGTAATCATATTTTTTGTGATCGTTATTATTCTTTGGAGCCGAAAGAATAAAGGCGGAGGTGGTAATGGTGGCCGGGGAGGTAGAGGCCCCAGTATCTGGGATATGATCATCTTGAGCAACATGGGCCGTAGTTCCGGCTCTTCCGGCGGATTTGGCAGCGGAGGAGGTTTTAGCGGCGGTGGTTTTGGTGGAGGCTTCGGAGGAGGCGGATTTGGCGGAGGTGGTGCCTCTGGAGGATGGTAGCCCAACTTCCATTTTTACAACCTCCTAAACCTTCCACCTCTTTGTTGTGGTGCCCCACTGCCACCAAATGAGTCGAATTTTATGGTCAAACTGCCCATGAAATATCTTCTAAGTGCCGTGCCCTGAAAATCCTGTATAAAATCCTGTCCCGTTGTTCTTCTGGTATTTATATTTTGATTGAGCAAATCATAGGCCAGCACCTTTAAAGTCGCCTTCTTTTTGAACATTTGTACGCCCAGGCTCATGTTCCAGAAAATCGCATCCTTATCAAACCCAGCTCCAAGGTTACCATTGTAACTATAGGTAATGTCATTACCCCAGACCATGTTTTCCGGCCAATAAGAAGTGAGTTTAAAAGATAGATTGTGGGTCGTAAAATCAACATCTTCCACATTGTCCAAATTATATCGCGTCGCATTTACCGCCAAAGTGTACTCGGGCTCAATTTCCAACATTTCCTTATAGTTGAACAATAGTCCCGCACTGGGCCTTATCGCAAAAGAATTCGATTCCAACTGTGCCCCATTAGTGAAACCTACTTGCTTGTTAATGCTTGCATTGGGCCTCAGGGTAAATTTTAAAGTATAGAGGCTATCCTTTTTAATCTGTTTTGAGTAATTGATTCCCATTGCACCATTATAATTGCCTTTTACATTTTGGTAAGTCGTCGTCCTGATGAAGTCCTCATCCGTTGTGGTGCTCGATACTATCCTGTCCTCATCTATTCCCAAATTGGCCCAAAAGAAAATCCCAGTTCTCTCCCTCCAATTGTAGTTATTGAAATTCAAATAAAAATTATGGTTTATCTGGGGGTCCAAGTTGGGGTTTCCCTGAATAATATTTAATGGATTGCTCACATTGGGCACAGGCTGCATTTGGTTTATGGATGGTACCTGCAATTGGGAACGATAGTTAAAACTCATCCGTTTGTTATTTCCCAAATCGTAATTGGCGTAAGAACTTAAAAGCAAGTTGCTATAGTCCTTGGAGAACGATGTTCCCTGTATAAAGTCCTCGTTTTGCAACCTATTCCTCTCCAAACGTGCCCTAAGGTTAAACCTCAACTTTTTACCATTGGAACCAACTCCTACTTCGGGAACGTGTTTGTTCACTTTAAAATCAAAATCGGAACTTAGTTCCATGTTGTAAACATATTGACCTGTGAGCTCATCAAAATCTGAGACCGTTCTTTGGTTCTGCTGCTCGTTTTTCTCATAACTATATCTAAAATCCAAATACAGCTCCTTGTTAAGCGGCTGTCGGTAGGAGCCTCCCAACTCATAATTATCATTGGAGTTATCTACCAAAGTTCTTTGGTCCAAAAGTACTTGGCTCGGGTCGTCCCCATAAATATTTCTTTCAGAGTTCAAAGAGGTTTCAGAATCGCTTACCCGATTATCGTTATTAAAATAGACACGGACATATTTGCCCAAGGAATCCAAACGTTTCATAATCTCCAACCTATTGCCAAAATTTCTCTGGAAACCATCGGTAACCTGTAAAGATGAATTATCGTTGATCAAATTACCATCTTCATCAGTAGAAACGGTATTCTCTAGATTCGACGAATTGGTGTTGTTTACACTAAAATTAGGTTGTATGGTTATCCTTGTGGTCTTGTCCACATCAAACTCCAAATTGGCCGCAGCTTGGTTAGATATGGTCCCGCCCACAAAACTGCTCTCTGTATCGGTAAAAAAACTTCCATCGGGTAATATATTCTCCCTAGATGTCCGCTCATCATTGTATGAATCGCTATAGGCATAAAAATAGTTTCCGTCTACCTTATATTTCCCTTTATCCTGATTGGCATAACTCCCCCCTATGGTAGAAGAAGTAACAATGCCTTCGCCAAAACCGAAGGACATGTTTCCTATGGAAAAGGAACCATTTCTATTAAAATTGACACCCCCTCCCCTTGAATTACCCACCATTTCATAAATTTCATCAAACGAAAAACCGGGATTGTTTATGTTATTGCTACTGCCCAGAACACTTATGCGTTCCGTATCGTTAAAATAATTGAGAAGGCCGTTTGCCTGATACCTATCATCCGTGCCATAACCACCGGACAACCTGCCCATGTATCCTTTGTTCTTATCCTCTTTTAAAGTAAGATTGATAGTTTTGGTCTCGCCGTTTCCTGATTCTCCGATAAATTCCTGTTCCTTGGTCTTGGTATCCGTAATCTGTATTTTACTGATTACATCCTTGGATAAAGATTTTGTAGCCACTTTGGGGTCGGTACTAAAAAACACCTGACCGTTTACAAGCACTTGGTTCACCTCTTTTCCATTCACCGTAATGGTTCCATCGCTGGCCACTTCCAAACCCGGTAGCTTTTTCAGCACATCCTCTACGGTGGCATCCGGTCTGGTTTTAAACGAATCTGCATTAAATTCAAGTGTATCCTTCTTCACTGTAATCGGTACGCGCTCACCCACCAAATCAATACCGTCCAATTCCTGTACCCGCTCCTCCATTTTGATCGTCCCGATCTCCATCACAGGTTCCAGGGTCACTTCACGTATTTGGGGTGTAAAGCCATTGCTGGAAAAAGCCAATCTCGCTTTTTTGTATGCCGTTCTTCCCTCCAATGCAAAAACTCCGTCCGAATTGGTTATGGTATAGGTAATCAAAGTACTATCCCTCAATGTTTCCGCATAAATAGTGGCCGCCTCGATTGGAGAGCCCGTAAGGGCATCCACAATTTTACCTTTTACCAAAAAATCTTGGCCGTGAAGGGAGGAGAATGAAAAAAACAATAGGATTAGAGCGTAGTGAATGTAATTTTTTCTCAATTTGAAACTGTCTTGTTTGGTTACTTCTGTGTTTAGACTCCTAAATATCGGTTTGGTAAATTAAGTGAGGGCACTTTTAACTAAACTTTGAGAAAATTCCCATAAACCAACACCCTAAACCTTCATACGTAAACTCAAAAGCACCATCCGTAAACTTATACCCTGCTGCTTTTCAATTTTAAGTATCTTGCTTTCAGATTAACTTTTGAACAAAAACACCGGTCTTCTCATGTCTCGATCCCACAAAACGATTCTTATCGCCCTACTTATCCTAGCTGCATCCTGTAAAAAAAAGAATAGCTCCGAAACCGATAATCTTTTCAAGTTCAAGGATTACATTAGCTATCATACCAACGGCAACCAAAGTATTTCCTCTCCAATCACTATTGCATTGGCCCAACAATTGGACCAGTTTGAACTGACCCAAGAACTTCCCAAGGAATATTTGGACATCTCACCAAAGGTGGATGGCGAATTGATCATTGATAATGGAAGGGAACTAACCTTCCAACCGACTGAACATTTAAAGCCCAATACAGAATATACCGTTAGCCTGAAGCTAAACAAACTCTTCGATGACATCAAAAGTGAGTTCAAGACCTACACCTTCAGTTTTAAGACCATTGCGCCCAATTTTAGAATCAATCTCGGCAATCTACAATCCTACAGCAAAGATTGGCAATACCTCACGGGCACTTTGGATGCTTCGGATATTCTGGATGTGTCAAAAATAAAAACGGTACTTTCCGTAAAACAGGGAGAAAAAACTATTCCTGTAAAATGGGACAATGCAGCCGAAAACGCACAATACTTCAGTTTTAAGATTGATAGCATTTCCCGAAAAACCGATGATAGCCAACTTACCATCAATTGGACCGGCAACGCTTACAACATTGAAAATGAAGGTTCGGAAAACTATATGATACCCGGCAAGAACAAATTTGTGATCATTGATGCCAAAACCACATCATCGCCCAATGCGGTGCTTACACTGAATTTCTCTGAACCCTTAAAACAAGACCAAAACCTGAATGGTTTAGTGACCATTGAAAATGCTGAAAGTCTCCGGTACGAGATCAACGGAAACGTTTTGAACGTCTACCCATCCAATCGCATTTTGGGCGAAGTAAGCGTCAATGTATTTCAAGGCATCAAAAGTGAATATGGGTTTACCTTGAAAAACGACCTTTCCGAACTGGTATCTTTTGAGCAGCTAAAACCTGCTGTGCGATTGATTTCCAAAGGAACCATTTTGCCCAACGCAACCTCAACCCCAATTTATTTTGAAACTGTCAACCTCGCTGCCGTCGAAGTTCGCGTAATTCAAGTATATCAAGACAATATGCTTCAGTATCTTCAAAATTATGACCTTACCGAAAGCTATAGTCCCGATTTTAGACCCGTTGGGCGCAGGGTAGCCTACAAAGTGATTCCGCTCACAAAAGACGGCAACCAAAATTCCAGCTACTGGCAGGCCCACGGTCTCGATTTGTCGGAGTTGATAAAAATAAATCCAGGTTCGCTATATCGGGTCGAGTTCAGTTTCAAAAAAGAACACACCACTTATGATTGTGGGAATAGTGCCGAAACCGAGGAATCCACCACCGAATATGCTTTGGAGCAAAGCTCCGATGAAGCATCAGAAGAAGAGCGCTATTGGAACAACGAAATCTACAACTATAGAAATTATGATTACAATTGGGAAGAGCGGGACAATCCTTGCCACTCTGCATACTACAACTACGAAAGAATAGCAGCTACCAACTTGTTGGGCAGCGATTTAGGGCTTATCGTTAAAAAAGGAAGCAATCGCTCCCATCATTTTGCAGTGACCAATCTGCTCACCACCCAACCCGTAGCTGGCGCAAAAATAAAGCTCTACAATTACCAACAACAATACATCGGCGAGGTTACGACCGATGCTCAAGGACTTTCAGTTTACGACAGCGATAAGGGCATTGCCTTTGCCGTGGCCGAACACAACAATAATTTTGCCTATGCCAAACTTGCCGATGGAAATGCATTGTCCCTCAGTAAGTTTGATGTGTCCGGAGAAGAGCTACAAAAAGGGCTGCAAGGCTATTTATATACCGAAAGAGGCGTGCACAGACCGGGCGACATCATCCATTTGACATTTGTATTGGATGATAATGCAAATCCCCTGTCCAAAGGGCATCCCGTAGCTTTGGAAGTCAGTGATGCACGCGGTAAACTGGTGCAACGCCATGTTTTAAAAGAAGGAAGTATTCCTGTTGCTGATGGCTTATACGCCAAAAAAGAAAAGAATTTTTACTACTTCCCCATTCCAACAGAAGCTACCGCCCCTACCGGAAACTGGTCTGCCAAAGTGATTGTGGGAGGGGCACAGTTCAGTAAAACCCTGAAAGTGGCAACCGTAAAACCCAATCGATTAAAAGTGGATTTTGCTTTTGATGATGAAGTACTGGAGGCCAATTCCATCAACAGGGTAAAAGCCGAAGTAAAATGGCTGCACGGTGCTCCTGCACGCAATCTTAAAATAGACATCAATGCCACCTTGAGCGAGACGTCCACGGCCTTTCCAAAATATAAAGGCTATGTTTTCCAAGACCCTGTTCGGACTTTCAATCAGACTGAATTGCAATGGATTTCATCAAATTTGGATGCCAATGGTGTACTCAACATCAACAAAAAAATAGATGTGAACGGCAACGCACCGGGTATGTTACAGGCAACTTTTACAACAAAAGTCTTTGAAGGAGGCGGGGACTTTTCCATAGATGTGTTCTCCAAAAATTTGGCACCTTTTTCCAACTTTGTGGGACTCCGCTCACCAGAAGCAAAACAATATGGTTCTTTCTTAACGGATGACAACAATACATTTGATGTGGTTACCGTCGATGCGCAAGGAAATCCATCGGGCAATCGAAAATTAAAAGTACAAGTGTTCAAAATTGAATGGCGCTGGTGGTGGAACCGTGGATATGACAATCTATCCCGGTACGAAAATGCCACCGTTCACCGCCCTTTCAAAGAAATGAATATAACCACAGGGAGTGACGGTAAGGCTAATTTCAATATCAATGTTCCCGATGAGCAAGGTGGACGTTACCTCATCCGTGTGATGGACGAAGTTTCGGGTCATGCTACGGGTCGTACCGCCTATTTTTACCGCAATTGGTGGCGAAGACCCTCATCTGCGGATGCTGAAAGCTCTAAAATTTTGATTTTCTCTACGGACAAAGAAAAATATACTCTTGGGGAAGAAGCAACGGTAACCTTCCCATCAGACAAAGGCGGTCGTGCTTTGGTCAGTATCGAAAACGGTACCGAGGTGCTCTCCCAACAATGGATAGAAACCTCTGCCAAGGAAACTCGGGCGACCATTCCAATTACGGCAGAAATGGCACCGAATGCCTACGTGAACATTTCCTTGTTGCAACCGCACAGTCAGGTTAAGAACGACCTGCCCATCCGATTGTATGGTGTTGTACCTCTATTGGTGGAAAATCCAGCCACATTCTTGGAGCCGCAGATCAATATGCCCGATGTGCTGCAACCAGAAACATCATATAAGGTTACTGTGTCCGAAGTAAACAAAAAACCAATGACCTATTCGTTGGCCGTGGTAGATGATGGCCTTTTAGACTTGACACGCTTTACCACTCCCGACATCCATAGTGCTTTCTATGCCAGACAAGCCTTGGGCGTTAAGACCTTCGACATTTTCGACGATGTGATGGGAGCCTACTCCGTGAGCGTGGACAACATCTATGCCATTGGTGGTGGTGGCATTGGAGCTGGCGCCAAAAACCGAAAGGCACAACGCTTTAAACCCGTCGTTACCTATTTGGGTCCGTTTACCTTGAAGGCAGGTGAAAAAGCATCACACACCATCGATATGCCGAACTACGTGGGTTCCGTTCGCACCATGGTGGTTGCAGGCAACCCAAACAGTGCTTACGGTAACGCTGACAAAACAACCCCGGTGCGCAAACCTTTGATGGTATTGACCTCCATTCCACGAAAATTATCCCCCGGCGAGACCGTGACCATACCAGTTACGGTATTTGCCATGGAGGCCAAAGTGAAAAATGTCAAGGTCAATATTGATGTAGGAAAGGCCTTGGAGCCCATTAATGGAACTTCCAAAAACATTACTTTCAATGCTGTTGGGGAACAAATTGTCAATTTTGATTTTAAAGTCAATCCAACATCATCCTTCCAGACCATAAAAGTTACGGCTACGGGAGCTGGAGAAAGCGCATCCAACGAGACCGAAATCGATGTGGAAAATCCAAATCCTGTCACTACCAAAAGTGAATTGTACACGCTCGACCCCAATGGTTCCCAGACCATTTCAATGGAAACTTTTGGCACATCGGGCACTAATGAAGCATTCATAGAATTCTCGACGCTTCCACCAATGGATTTTTCCAAACGAATGGATTACCTGTTACGTTACCCACATGGATGCGTGGAGCAAACAACTTCTGCAGCATTCCCTCAATTATTCTTGGCAGATGTACTGGACATTACTTTTGATAAAAAGAAAGAGATTGGGAAAAATATAAAGGCTGCAATCGATAGGCTTGGAGATTTCCAAGTTCCCAATGGCGGATTGAGCTATTGGCCGGGTCACGGCAATGCCGACGATTGGGGAACCTCCTACGCAGGGCATTTTATGCTGGAGGCCAAAAAGGAAGGATACCAACTTCCTTTGACATTCTTGAGCAATTGGTTGAGATACCAAAAGAATGCCGCGCGCCAATGGAGCAACCAGAGCACCTATTATAACGATGATGTATCACAAGCCTACCGTTTGTACACTTTGGCTTTGGCACAACAGCCCGAACTGGCCGCAATGAACCGTTTACGGGAAACTACAAACCTCAGCAACGAAGCTAAATGGAGATTGGCAGCCGCCTATGCCTTGGTCGGTAAAAAAGAGGTTGCGGAAGCCATAGCGAAGAAGGCGAACATCAACTTTACTCCTAACAATTACAACTACAGAACCTATGGTTCCGTATTCCGAAACCGAGCCATGGCATTGGAAACTATGGTCATATTAGGCGACCCGCAACAAAGGGAACTGGCCGTTTCCTTGGCAAAAAACTTATCGTCACAGCAGTGGTACAGTACCCAAGAAACTGCATTTGCACTCTTGGCCATGTCCAAAATGGTGATGAAGAACGGAGGTAGGTCCATCGATCTCAACTTTACCAATAATGGAAAAGGTATTAATGTCAAAACTGATAGAGCCATAGCACAACGGGAACTTTCCGTCACTTCGTTTAAAGAAGAAATAGAAGTGAAAAACAATCAAGGAAACATCATTTACGCTACCCTTACCCAAACGGGCAAATTACCGGTGGGCGAGGAATTGGCACAACAGCAAAACCTGAGATTATCGGTCAACTACGTGGACCCGCTCGGCAACTCGGTCAATTTGGGCGAGTTGCGACAAGGAACAGAGTTCGAGGCAAGAGTGACCATTTTCAACAGTTCCGATGACTATATCGACAATGTTGCCCTGACGCATATCGTACCCAGCGGATGGGAAATTGTGGACACCTCTTTTGTAAGCGGAGACAATGAAAATGCATCCAAAGCGGATTATGTGGATACACGGGACGACCGGACACATCTGTATTTTGATTTGGATGCCAAAAAATCAAAAGTCTTTACCATTAAATTAAATGCATCGTTCTTGGGTGATTACTATTTGCCCGGTGCCCAAGCTGAAGCGATGTACGACAACAACTACCAAGCCCGAAACAAAGGACAATGGGTCAAAATAGTTCAGTAATGTTGAATGAGTGAATTTTTATCGCCAGTAAAACGAATCTTGGTCAACCATAAAATCAAATTCGGTGTATTTTTCATCGTTTTGATTTTATGGTTGTTTTGCCTGCCCAAAAATCTGTTCGAAGATCCAACATCAACGGTTGTGGACAGTTCCGAAGGTTCACTCATTGGAGCACGGATTGCCGATGATGGTCAATGGCGATTTCCCCAAATTGATTCCGTGCCCCAACGCTTCAAGCAGAGTGTTCTACTTTTTGAGGACGAGTATTTTTACCAGCATCCCGGGTTTAACCCAATTTCCATCATTAAAGCCATTGGGCACAATCTTACCAAAGATAACCGAAGGGGAGGCAGTACCATCACACAGCAAGTGATACGGTTGAGCAGAAAAAATCAAAGCCGGACCTACTGGGAGAAACTTATCGAAGTATTTATGGCCACTCGATTGGAACTACGTTACTCCAAAGAAGAAATTTTAAAACTTTATGCCTCCCACACCCCCTATGGGGGCAATGTAGTGGGTTTGGAAACCGCGGCTTGGCGCTATTTTGGAATTCCTGCCCAGGAACTGAGTTGGGGACAATCCGCGGCATTGGCGGTTTTGCCCAATGCCCCTGCCCTGATTTTTCCTGGACGGAACGAACAGGCCTTTCTGGATAAACGAAACCGATTATTGAAAAAATTATGGGAGAAAAAAATCATTGACAAGACCACTTATGAATTGGCGATAGCCGAGCCACTGCCACAAAAACCCTTCCCGTTGCTAGATCTGGCACCGCATCTTACCGAACGAATCCGAAATGAGCATCCGGGCCAGCGTGTGACCACTTCGCTAAAACGACCCTTGCAACAACGATTAAATCTCTTGGCAGAACGGCACTATCAGCAATTACAAAGCAATGAAATCCATAATCTGGCCATTCTGGTGCTCGATGTGGAAACCCGAAAAGTACTTGGGTATGTGGGTAATTCCCCTTCGGATGAGTCACACGCCAATTATGTGGATATCATCACTAAAAAAAGAAGTACGGGGAGTACGTTAAAGCCCTTTTTGTTTGCTTCGCTCTTAGATGAAGGTCAACTGCTACCCCATAGTCTAGTGGAAGATGTTCCAACAGTGATCAACGCATACCATCCCCAAAATTTTGACTTGAAACATGTCGGCGCCATACCAGCAAGCAAAGCCTTATCACGTTCACTTAATGTACCCGCTGTGCGATTGTTGCGTGAATATGGACTTCAAAAGTTTTACAACAAGCTCCACAAAATGAAGATGATATCTTTGGACAGACCATCCTCATATTATGGGCTATCCTTGATTCTAGGTGGTGCGGAAAGTTCCCTATGGGAAGTGACCTCCATCTATGCCTCCATGGCCTCCAGCCTGAATTTCTTTTTGACACATTCCAGTACCTACCGAAACCAAGAATTTACCGAGGCTACCTATTTACAAAACGAGACCACAAATTTTGGGAAGGAACAATTTGACCCTTTGGTTTTTGGCGCAGGTTCGATTTATAGTACATTTCAGTCGATGTATGAGGTCAACCGACCTGAAGGTGACGAAAATTGGCACTTTTTTGATTCCTCCCAACCTATTGCATGGAAAACCGGAACCAGTTTTGGTTTTAAGGATGCTTGGGCCGTTGGGGTTACGCCAAAATATGCCATTGGGGTCTGGGCAGGCAATGCCGATGGCGAAGGTAGACCCGGACTTACGGGAATCACCGCTGCAGCTCCACTTCTTTTTGATGTCTTGGATGCACTTCCCCAAAGCGGTTGGTTCCAAGAACCATTTGATGACCTTGTGGAGTTGGAGATTTGTGTTCAAAGTGGATATCGTGCGTCCGTTTATTGTGATGATGTTAAAAAAGAATGGGTGCCCACACATGGAACACGAAGTGGTCCGTGCCCCTATCATCAGCAGTTTTTTTTAGATGCTTCGGAACAGTATAGAGTAAACTCCGAATGTTACCCTCTGGAGGATATGGTCGCCAAGAATTGGTTGGTACTCCCTCCTATTTTGGAATATTATTACGCTTCTTCGAATCCCAACTATAAACCTTTGCCCCCTTATTTGGAAGGTTGTTCTGCTTTGGAAAACAATTTGATGGAGTTCATTTACCCAAAAAGAAATGAAACCGTACTACTCCCAAAGGATTTGGGCGAAAAAAGTATGGAAATCATTCTAAAACTGGCCCATCAACAATCCAACGCTATCATTTATTGGTATTTGGATGAATTGTTCATTGGCAAGACAGAGAATTTCCACGACCTAATTTTACCTATCGAAGCCGGTGAGTATATGCTCACAGCCGTGGACAATCAGGGCAATCGAATTCAACAAGTGGTGAAAGTACGCTCCGCTTCGGGAGAATAATTATTTCTTCCGCATAAAAATGGTCATCGGAACTCCGGTAAAATCAAAATTCTCCCTGATCTTGTTCTCCAAAAATCGTTTGTATGGGTCCTTCACATATTGCGGCAAATTGCAGAAAAAGGCGAATTGCGGATATGGTGTAGGCAATTGTGTACAGAACTTTATTTTAACGTACTTCCCCTTAGTCGCCGGCGGCGGTGTTTTCTCAATGATGGGAAGCATGATATCGTTCAATTTGCGTGTTGGTATTTTCTTGGAGCGGTTCTTATAAACATCCACCGCGGTTTCGATGGCCTTATAGATACGCTGCTTGTTCAATACCGAAATAAAAAGAATCGGAACATCTTCAAATGGTGAAATTATTTCGTGAATGGCCTTTGTGTATTCCTTTACGCTATTGGTCTCCTTTTCCACTAGGTCCCATTTGTTCACCAAGATTACGATTCCCTTATTGTTGCGCTGTGCGAGCCAAAAAATATTCTGAACCTGTCCATCAAAACCCCTGGTGGCATCCATCATCACAATACATACATCACAGTATTCAATGGCCCTCACCGAACGCATAACGGAGTAAAATTCCAAGTCTTCCTTCACTTTGGATTTTCTTCGGATACCGGCGGTATCCACCAGATTGAATTCAAATCCAAAACGATTGTATTTGGTATCGATACTATCGCGGGTAGTACCGGCAATATCGGTCACAATGTATCTATCCTCACCTATCAAGGCATTGATGAAGGATGATTTACCTGCATTGGGCCTTCCCACTACCGCAAAACGGGGGAGTTCGCTTTCTTCCTCTTTTTCGTCGGGCAACACCTCAACAAGGGCATCCAATAATTCTCCCGTTCCACTACCATTGATACTTGAAAGCGTATAATATTCGCCCAATCCCAAGGAATAAAACTCGACAGCATCGGCCATACGTTGGGTATTGTCCACCTTGTTTACGGCCAAAAACGTGGGTTTGTCCACCCTGCGAAGGAGCTTGGCCACATCTTCATCCATTCCGGTTACGCCGGACTCCACATCCACCATAAAAATGATGGCATCGGCCTCATCAATGGCCAACTCAACTTGTTTATCGATTTCTTTCTCAAAAACATCGTCGCTGCCCAAAACGTAACCACCGGTATCGATCAAAGAAAACTCCTTGCCGTTCCAATCACTTTTACCGTAATGACGGTCGCGAGTTACACCACTTACGGCATCCACAATCGCCTCACGGCGTTGAATAAGTCGGTTGAAAAAAGTGGACTTCCCAACATTGGGTCTTCCTACAATGGCTACAATAGCTCCCATTAGGTTTAATTTTTGGCAAAAATACCATTTATTATGAAGAAAAAATGATACCTTTTTTCATCATTTTCAAATGATTATGAGCGACTTGACCAACGAGATAGTTTTACGGCCCCGTTTTCGGCTCTCCTTGAGGGCAAATTTAGAACAATTGGAATCCATTTTTGACAGTGCCACCGCATATCCATTTTTGATCAAAAGACTGGATGAACATATTTTTGTCAAGTTCAAAAAAGCGGAAACCAACTTTTGGACACCACAACTTCATTTGGAACTATCTTCATTCGAGGAAGGTGTCAGCAATATTCGTGGCGTCTTTGGCCCCAATCCCACGCTATGGACCTTTTTTATGTTCCTGCATTTTGGTGTGGGAACCATTTTTATCATCCTGGGAATTTTTGCCTATTCCAATTATTCTTTGGGCAAGGATGTTACCTTCTGGCTAGTGGGCATGTTCTTTTTAGTCGTGATTTGGTTTGCACTTTATGCTTTTGGCCGGTTGGGAAAATCGAAAGGAAAAGACCAAATGGAACAGTTGAAACAATTCGTTCGGGACACTATTGCGCCTTTTGAAAGAATAAATAGCGATGCCTAGCCATTGTACCCAAATCTCCTAAGTTGCTGGGAGTTGCTTCTCCAATTTTTGTTCACTTTTACATAGAGTTCGATGTGCACCTGCTTGGCAAAGAACTTTTCAAGATCCTTTCTGGCTTCCACCCCTACTTTTTTAATGGCACTGCCCTTGTGCCCGATAATGATTCCTTTCTGGGTATCGCGTTCCACCATAATTACCGAACGGATGCGGATGATGTCCTCATCTTCTAAAAATTCCTCGGTCTCTACCTCAACTGAATAAGGGATTTCCTTTTTATAGTGAAGCAAGATTTTTTCGCGGATGGTCTCGTTCACAAAAAACCGCTCCGGTTTGTCAGTCATTTGGTCCTTTGGGTAATACGGCGGAGCCTCGGGCAACAATTCCAAAATACGGTTGAACACTTCGGTTACATTAAAGTTTTCCAAAGCGGATATGGGATGAATTTCTGCGCTGGGCAATTGCTCCTGCCAATACTGCATTTGTTCTTCCAATATTTGCTGATCGGATTTATCAATTTTATTGAGAAGGAGCAATACTGGAATCTTGCTATTCTGTAGTTTCTTGAAGAAATTTTCGTCTTTGAGCGCTTTCTCCCCTATTTCCACCATGTAGAGCAACACATCCGCATCCTCGAAAGCGGATTTCACAAAATCCATCATGGAGGTTTGCAGCTCATAGGCCGGTTTGATAATACCAGGGGTATCGGACAAAATCACTTGGAAATCATCCCCATTGACAATGCCCAAAATACGATGACGGGTGGTCTGCGCCTTGGAGGTGATAATGGACAATTTTTCGCCCACAAAGGCATTCATCAACGTGGACTTGCCCACATTGGGGTTTCCGATAATATTTACAAATCCTGCTTTATGCGCCACCGTTCTTTCTTTTTTCAAAATATTGTTTGGATGCTGCGTTCACCTTTGGTGAAAGGTACAACACAGCGATCATATTTGGGATGACCATCAATGCATATGATAGGTCAATCAGGTTTTTTATCAATTTCAAGGATGCCACTGCGGCGAAAACAATCATCACTATAAAAAATACATTGTACCACTTTCCGATTTTGGCATTCGTTAAAAACGACAAGCTTTTCACACCATAATACGAATATGTGAACAGGGTCGATAATGCAAAAGCTGCCACGATTACCATCAAGAGCACATCTCCTATTCCGTACAAGGTGGTTTCAAAGGCGGACATTGTCATGGTAATTCCACTCCCATCCTCAAGATAGGCACCACTCAAAATAATCACCACCGCTGTAAAGGTACACACTAAAATGGTATCTATAAATGGGCCCAACATGGCAACAAGCCCTTCTTTTGCCGGTTCATCGTTACGTGACTGGCCATGATACATAGGTGCACTACCCAGACCGGCTTCGTTGGAGAACATGGCCCTACGGACCCCTACGATTACGAGGCCCCAAAAACCTCCGGTTACGGCGGTATCGAAGTTCCAAGCTTCGACCAAAATCATCTTTAGGGCAGGCCAAACTTCACCTGCATGACTAGCCATCACAAAAATGACAGCCAACAGATAAATTCCTACCATAAATGGTACAATGGCCGATGCTACTTTGGCGATTTTGGTCAATCCCCCAAAAATTACGATGGATGTGATGATGGCCAGAAAAAAGCCTATTCCCAACTTCCAATTGTATTCGCTTGTAGCAAAAAGAGTTTCATGTGGTTGCACAACGCCCATAAATGCTTCGGTAAATTGATTGGCGGTAAATACCCCCAAAAACCCAAACAACCCACAAATACTAAAAAATATGGCCATGGGTTTTGCCCATTTGCCCATTCCCTTGGTGATATAGAACATGGGACCTCCTTGCATATGACCTTCGGAATCCACACCCCTATACATTATGGCCAAGCTCCCTGAATAAAATTTAATGCCCATACCCAAGAGTGCGGTCATCCAAATCCAGAATACAACGCCAGGCCCTCCATCGTGAATAGCAATCGCTACTCCTGATATGTTTCCCAATCCAACAGTTGCTGCTACTGCCGCCGATAATGCTTGAAACGAACTTACATCTCCTTTTGCATTCTTGTCATCGTACTTTCCCGAGACCACGGCAATGGCGTGACCAAAATGGCGGAAGGGTGCAAATTTGGAGTAAAAAGCCAGAAAGAGCCCGCCACCAATAAGAAGAATGAACATGGGCCACTCTGTGTAGGGCAAAAGTGAGGATATAAAATCGTTGATTGCTTTCATAAGGTAAAAACGGCCAATTTATGGATTTTGAGCGGGATAGACGTTAAGTAAAAAGGAATATTAGGTTTAAGTTTGGAAATGATGAAAAAAGGGTTGTATATTTGCCGTCCACATCGCGGGGTAGAGCAGTAGGTAGCTCGTCGGGCTCATAACCCGAAGGTCACTGGTTCGAGTCCAGTTCCCGCTACTAGAAAAGACAAGGCTTCACAGAAATGTGAAGCCTTTTTTTATGGTGTGGGTACAACATAGGTACAACAATTTAGTGTTTTGATAGTCACATTCCTATTGAAGTTAATTACCTCTATTTGTGTTTAAATCCTATGAATTCTTAGGTGAAATAATATATTTCAATAAGCAGCAAACTTATTCTTCGTTAGAGGGTTTTATTATAATACAATATCCACGCAAGGTAAACTCGTAAAATACACCCATCAAAAGACTACGGCATAAAGCCATCGCGCCATCCTATGCTTATTTATTCCGTTTCCTTTTGAGCTGAGATTTTAGCTTCCGTTTGGGTTATGCTCAAATATTGTTTAATCTAAATTCAAAAGCTATGTATTTACAAAATTTGCAACAGGATGAAATCTTTGTTCCATCAGAAATGAAATCCTTAAAAAGTCTGACCCAGATGGAATCCCGACGAGGGCTTGAAAATGCCATTATATCAAACGGCAAAATCGTCAATGTGGTATCGAATAGCTACGGACACATTCCGAATCAACTATTCTTCAAGAAAGCTGAAGAAATGCTGACCGATGCACAACTGAATTTCCACAAACGCACAATCAATAAAAACGACAGGTCGTTTATTACTGACTTTATTATCGATGACAAAAGCCAGTTTACAGTCAAGAATGCTAAGGACTTGATACTACCGATGCTTCGGTTTAAAAATTCTTATGATGGAAGTGAGAAGACCTCTGGCCACCTCGGGTTTTATAGAAAGGTTTGTTCAAATGGTCTGCACGTTTCACAAGTGGAAATTGAGTTTTCCATCAAGCACAGTAAGAACAATACTCACCTAATTATGCCGAGGCTAAAAAATCTGTTCGATAAATTTCTGACTAATGAATTCTATACCATTACCAAGAATTTCGACAAGATGAAGGAATTTAAAATCATCGACATACAGGAATTTGTGAAGGCGATTCTCCACAGAACAAAATTGTTTAGATACGAATGTAGCGACAAGAATAGCGCCCCATCAAAAAAGTCTCGTGAAGTCATCGAAATCTTAAACTACGAAGCATTGTTGCTCAATGAAGAACCAAATCTTTGGTTGGGCTACAATGCATTCAATTCAGTACTACACAACGTCCTAAAGAAAAGCTTTGGCCAACAAGAACGGTTGGATAAAAAGCTGTTGATGAAGTCTATGCTATCGCATAAAATAAATAAAGGTTTATCCAGTACCTCAAACTGGATGGCTAAGTATATAACAGACGGTTACACCCAAACCCACTCAGCACATTCCCCTGCAATTCGCGAAAAGCTTCATAACGGGCAAAGAGCTTCACTAGAAAGGTCTTGGACACAATCCCCAATTTCAGCTTTCCATTCCGTTAACCCTTCCCGCCATGCTGGGAAGGGACACTACATTCCCGAGCCTAAATCGTGAATTAAGTCCGCTAAATAGGAATTCCATTTATTCATTTGATGCTACTTCCTATGTTTTAATATTTCACAAACGCCTTTAGAATTACTCCCGCACCCTCACTGTCATTCCCTTTTTTTAATAGCAAAATACCAACATTCGGAAGTTGAACGCACTGCATAAGCCAGTCGTACCTCCTTTTTATAAGTCCTTATCAATTCCAAATATTGAAAATGTATCAGCAACAAAAAAAGGTAACAGCGAGGGCGCTATAGGAAGTAAATCTAAAATGAATCTGAAATCTTATAAAAACATTCAAAAGGAAGTCGCACCAAAAAAAACCAAAAAAAAGGAAAACGCTCCAGATATAATAAGTAAATCATTTAAGAAAAATAAAAAAGCAATCTATCTGAAAGGTTCAGGTGGCATAATTAGTAATCTTTAAATCTTTGAATTATGAGTACTTTAAAAAATCACGTACAGTTAATTGGAAATGTTGGACAGGATCCACAAATCACGAACCTCGAAAGCGGTAAAAAAGTTGCCCGTTTTTCACTCGCCAATAATGAGTTTTATAAAAATGAAAAAGGCGAAAAAATACAGAATACCGAATGGCACACTATCGTGGCCTGGGGAAAAAATGCAGAAATTATTGAAAAATATGCCGGAAAGGGTAAAGAGATTGGAGTAGCTGGAAAACTTAAATCCCGTAGCTATGAGGATAAAGATGGAGTTAAACGGTATGTAACCGAAGTAGAAGCCAACGAAATTCTTTTACTAGGTGTAAAAAATGGCGGTAGCCAGTAATAAAAAGTAAGAGGGCGGGTACTTGTTCACGGTAACGCCCTCTTTCAGTTATCAACCCTTTAAAAAGTCAATAATGAAAACTAAAGTTAATGAAATATCGATAAAATATCAGGGAAATTTTAAAATCTCTCAGGCTCCTAAAATTACTTCTTCGTTGAGTGCATCCGAACTATTATTTAGTGAGTGGAATAAAGACCAGATAGGACTGCAAGAATGCTTTAAAGTTATGCTTCTTAATAATGCCAATAAGGTTAAAGGAATCTATGAAGTTTCTACGGGTGGAATTACCGGCACATTAGTAGATTTGAGAATCCTATTTGCGGTAGTTCTAAAGAGTTTGACTACCTCTGTTATTTTAGCGCATAATCATCCCAGCGGAACTTTAAAACCCAGTGAAGCAGATAAAAGGCTTACGGAGAAAATTAAAAATGCTGCTGTGTTATTTGATATCAAAGTCCTAGATCATTTAATTATTACTCCAGACGGTAATTACTTCTCTTTTGCAGATGAGGGACTGTTATAATAGAACTTCCTTATAAATTCTAAAAAGATCTGATTTTTCAGGTCTTTTTTATGGAATCTATTTTTCACTGAAATTCCAAAAAATTGTATCTTTAAAAAGCTGAAATTCAGCAGATATAATTTTTATAGCTATCCTAATTTTGACTTTCGCTGATAGCTGTATCCATCTATAATTTACAATTTGGAATTATTCGAATTCCGAAAAAAGCAATTTGTGTATAAGCAAATTGTATGAAATTTTGTCCGCTGTGCGGACGAAAATGGAATAGCAAGAGGGTAACACGCTGAGCGATGTTACGGATTCCATTTACGCTTTAATCATCTGATTATTAGTATTTTATAATCAGTCGATATTTTAAAGTTTCTACAATTTGCGTCAAACAGCTTGAAATAGCCTGTAAACAGGGGTGGATTTACGTCAAATCTTTAAAAAAGCGAAAGAAAATGGATTCATTCATTACAATTAGGTTTAAACGGAAAACTGCCAAACGTTTTCAAGAATTTTCGAAAACACACTTCAAGTCACATACTGAAGCAATGTCAACTATTCTCGATTTTTTCTTCTATAACGAAATATCGCCAAAAGAAAAATTAGGTCCAACGGGACGAACAATTGAAGCAAAACTTTCAAAAAGAATTAATGCAGTTATCGCCATAATGCGAGACGTGGAAAAGACACAAACAAAACCCACGGTAGCGATGATTCAATCCCTTTTTGAAACAGAAGAACCTACAAAAAAATCGCTGATTGTAGAAAAGAAATATGCCGAAGAAAAAAAGGAAGTACGCTTTCGCGAAAAGCAAAACGCAAGTAACCAACTTTAATTTTTTGAACTATGTACATCACAATAACACCTCAAAAGCTGGGTACTAATTATTCACAAAGTTCAGCTGATTTTGTGGGCTATTTAGAGAAAGAAAACGAGGGTCTGGAACAGCAAGAAATGGAACACTTTTTCAATCAATATGGCGATGAAATTTCCGCTGAAGAAGTGGTAAAAGAAATCGATGGAAACACCGCAAAATTGAAAAAGAAAGAACCCAAGTTTTATTCGATTACGGTCAGTCCGTCAAAGTACGAATTACGAAAACTTCAGAACAATAGCCAAGATTTAAAAACCTACACGCGTGAGCTTATGAAGGATTATGTTGCCAGTTTCAATCGAGAAATTCACGGACGACCCATAACCATAGATGATATAAAATACTTCGCTAAAATTGAACATCAACGAACCTTTAAAGGAACAGATTTTCAGATTAAAGAGAATCAACCTTACGCTTCAAAAATTCTTCAGCTAAAAACTGAAATCCGAAATGTTCAAGAAGGAAGAGCTGAAGGGAATATTAAAAGTATGAAAAGGGAAGTAGCAAAATTGGAACGCCAAGCACCGCATCAACAAAACGGAAAACGTATTGTCCAGGGAATGCGAAAAGATGGATACCAAAGTCATATCCATATCATCGTTAGCAGAAAGGATGCTTCAAATTCGGTTAGTCTTTCTCCAGGAAGCAAACACAAAGCTTCGGAAGTGGAAATGCACGGTAAAAAGGTAAAGCGCGGTTTTGATAGAGATACCTTTTTCGCTAAAGCGGAAAAAACGTTTGACAAGACTTTTGACTATAAACGCAACTTTGCAGAAACCTATAAAGCCCGAAAGGATTTTGTAAAGAATCCTAATCTATACTTCGCCGCCTTGATGAAGTTGCCAGCCAATGAAAAAGCATTGGCTTTCAAAATGATCACAAAAACGGGATTGCCCATAGTGCCAAGTATTCCAATTAGTCAAGCACAAATTGCACTTCGGGTTTTTAAGCAATTAAGACGTGGTGTAGAAGTGGCCATTAAATCAAGTTCAATAGGGATCTAATTGATATGGAGATAGACAATCTTATATCGGTACTTTCAATTATTGGTTTATCCAGTATGGTTTTCTATGCGATGTTTCGGGTTAGCAAGTATGCGTTTCTTTTGAATATCGCAATACTTTTATTTCTCATTTTCTTTATTTCTGAAGTGAATGAATTAGTATCAATATTGCTGTATCTAGCGTGTCCTCTAATGCTAATTAATATAGGGTTCTATGTCTTTCTACACAAAACTGAAACCGTGCAGAATAGCGATAGAAAATATCAAGTCAATTTTGCTACGACCAAAGGAAATTTCAAACTGGATAATATCAAGAGGGGCGCGTCCATAATAGGTTCTGCCGGAAGTGGAAAGACAGAAAGCGTGGTATACGGATTTTTAAAACATTTCCGGAATGAGGGCTTTTGCGGAATCATTCATGATTACAAGGATTTTGAACTGACTGAAATGGCGTACCCACTTTTTAAAGATAACGATATCCCGTTCAAGATCATTTCCTTCGATAAAATCATCCACCGGGTAAATCCTATTGCGCCATGCTATTTAGAGAACGAGGAAAGCGTAAATGAGGTGTCAAGGGTATTAATTGAAAATCTTCTGGAACAAAGGGAAAGCGGAACTACCGGAACAACAAAATTCTTTAACGATGCTGCCGAAGGTTTGATTGGTGGTTTGATTTGGAAGCTGAAAACCGACTATTCCAACTACTGTACGCTACCACATTTGATAGCGATTTATCAATTATTGGACACGGATAGCCTTATTCAGTTTTTGGAGACCAACACCATATCGAGGGCAATGGCAGATGCATTTATTAGTGGTAAGGATTCTGATAGGCAGACCGCTGGTGTAAAAAGCACCTTGGCCAATGCGCTGAAACGAATTAGTACACAGCGCATATTTATGGCATTATCCGCAGACGAAGTGCCACTAAATATTAATAGCGAGGATAATCCAGCAATCATTTCAGTAGTAAATAATCCAAAATATGAAACATCCTATTCGCCTGTTGTTGCAACCATTATTCACACCATTACCAAGCAAATGAGCGTACGCGCTCAGAGACCGTCTTTTTTATTGATGGAAGAAGCACCTACCATCCGATTACTGAATATGCACCGCATTCCGGCAACACTTAGAAGTTATGATATTGCTACTGTTTATGTAATGCAGGACAAAATTCAGAATGATATGATGTATGGCGATAAGGCAAGCAAAGCGATTTTGAGCAACCTATCCTACCAGTTCTTCGGAAAGGTCAATGACCCAGATACGGCTAAATATTACGAGCGTTTTTTTGAAATCATTAAAGACCCGACGAAAAGTATCAGTCGTGGCCATAATCTCGATTTTGATACTCGTATTACGACTGGCGAAAAAGAAATCCCAAAGATTAGAGCAGATGTGTTCTTTAGATTGAAACAAGGCGAGTTTATTACCTATGCCGATGGTAAGGATAAGAAAGTGCAGTTTAAATTAGCCCGAATTCAACGGCAGCTTCCTAAAGAAACCAAGCAATTTTCTCAGGCGGATTTAGCGGCTAATTTTGAACGGATTTATGATGAGGCGAGGTCAATATTTGGATAAATCAAAAGCCATACTTATCCTTTCTTAGCCTAAATGCCTTTTCACCACCTTCCATAACTGACGTAATTTCGTTCTTTATTTCTTTCGCATCAATAGCACCTTCTGCTTTAATAACACCCCTTGTTTGTGAGCTGGCATCCTTATAATCACAGCAGATAACTAATTCAGCATCACCATTAACTACTAAATTGGCATTATGGCTTGTGAAGACTAATTGTCTTTTCTTTTTTGCGTTCCAAATATTTCGGATTATCGAATCGATAGCTCGATTATCAATGTCGTCTTCTGGCTGGTCAAGTAACAAGGGCATTCCCGGTTGATTAAGTAGAACTGTAAGAAGTGCAGTAGCTTGTTGTCCAGCAGAAGCATCTCGAAAAGGAATTTCATCGCCGAGCTCATTATTGGTTGTATAAAAAAATTCCGGATTGAATTCCAATTCGGTTGCTGTTAATTGCAACCAATCATCGGTTGAAATTTTAGAATGAATTTTTAGTTTATGGTCTTCGGTAAAACCTGTTGAATCTAAAATTGGCGTTAAAGGTAAATCTTCTGGATTATCTTCGTCCAGCTTAAATTCAGCTAATAGTCTTAGTTCTTCGGAAACGGATATGAATTCAGAAATGGGGTCTGCTTTACTGCGAACATTTTCCAATAGTGCATCTATTCGTTCTTCTCTAATCCTAGTCCCTTCAAGTATTGAACGCAATTTTTCCTTGAAATTCGCAAGATTAATGTTCTTCGTAACTACTGCTTTTATAAGGTTGTTTGACAAATCCGTAAAATTTGTTGCTTGATCATTCAAGACACCAACTTTTTCTATATGCAGGTTTTTCCATTCTTCCTTATAGGTGTTATAATCATTCTCAGGATTTCCAAGCTCTTTAATCACAGATTTTCTTTCAGCAACTAAACTATTTATCTCGGCCAGACGGTTTTCAAGTTTTTTTATGTTCGATAATTGCTCTTGACTAGATTGGGACTTACCCTTGGCTGTTTCATATTCAGAATTAAACAAGGTTTCCTTATTTTCCCATTCTTCTACAATTTCATTGTAAGCCTTCAGTCCACTTTCGCTAAAAACATCCTTCAATATTTGAACAGCATCGTTGATGTTCTTAAATTTTGTTTTGATTTCGGTATCGAGCTTACTTATTAAATCCTTATTTTCAACATCATCAAGGAAAGGTTCTATAGGCTCTGGGTACAACTTCAAAAGTTTAATAAGTTCGTCTGTTTTGGAATCAAAAAGAGTCAGTTCAGATTCAGTATTCTCTATTATTGTTTTTTCTAACTCAAATCTTGATTTCTTATCAATCGTTTTTTGATCAACTTCTGAAATACCTTTCAACGATTCCCGAATACCCTTTACCTGTCCTTTTATAGAACTTCCTTCAATATTAAAATTGGCTATCTCGTTCTGTACTTTTTTCTTGCGAACCAATTGGTTATAGGAATTTTTTAGTTTTAGATTCGTTTCATCTAAATTGTATGAGATCCGCTCTAAGCTACTTTTTATAGGTTGCTCAATGAATCGCTTAAGCTCTTCTGTTTTTACACCTACATCGCTTAGCTGTTTCTGACTGTATGATTGGATAGGCAGCACCTTACGGATATCCTCTTCACTAACTTTTTGAAATTCGTTATCCCCGATTTTCAAAAGTATTTCTCTGCTTGCAGAATTTCTTTTAACGATATGGCGTACATCGTTTTTGACCATCGTTATTCGCACCTCACCACTAACAGCGGTCAATGTTTTCCTGATCAGGGTGTCTCTTCGATTCTGAATAATATCCAGCTCTTCGTAATTACCAATTTTTACTGTTTGGTCGCACAGTCCCCATCTGATGTATTCTAATATGGTTGATTTACCCGTTCCTCTTCCACCGATTAATGCGTTATACTGCTGGTTAAATTTGATATTAAAACTTCCTAAAAATTTTGAGTTTGTAACATCGATTGCTTCAATAAATATTTGTGGCATTTCTGGTTCGGCCTGGGATATTCTGGATTCTTTGGCCAAACACGCTTGCCTAATCGCCTCTGCGGTAGGTTCAGCCCATTTTACCCAAGTAGAATATTTTCCAAATTCACGTCCGTCTTCATACCTATTATCGGATGTAGAGACAAGGCCTATACTTTTATTACCGTAATTAACATCGCCACCATTAATTTTATTCTGATATCCCGATTCTTGCGAAATTTCTTTATCAACATAACCACCAACACAGGGCATTTTAATGTAATGCTCTTGGAAGCCTTGGCGTATTATTGAATGTTGACCACCTTTACCAACATTAGGTAGAACAATATATCTACCCTTGCAATAGTTTACTTCATCTAAAACTTTGTGAAGCTGAGATAGGTTATTGATTACCTCTTGGGAAATTCTTTGGGTTTGAACTGTCTGCCTATCGAATTTATCTGTAGGTTGTATACCGATAAAATTAAGAACAGAATTAAGATGTGTATCTTCGAAATCAGCGTCAAAAATAATTATAACTTGACTGGCTGGATTGGAAAGGCTGAGTTCAATACCTGGAAAGACTGTAACCATTTTTTCTGGTTCGCCCATCAATTCGTGTATTTCGTTCTGCTCTTTGGCAACTTTTCTTAAATGCTGGACAAAGACCACGTCGTGATGGTCAGTCATTGCGATGGCATTGATTCCAGAGTTACTTATTTTATCCAAGTATTCTTTACAAAATTGTTCTCGATTGTCTTCGATTTCCTGTTTTTCGATTTGTGATAAATTTGCTATTTGCTCAGCGTTTACACCAAAACGAGCACCTGTCCAATTAATGTCTCTTGGGCTGTGTACTTGAAAATCACATCTATAAAATTTTGCGCCTTTGTCCATAAAGTGTTTGATTTTTACAACCGCCAAAGTTAATTAACATTTTGAGTATTTTAACATTTCAATCCAGTTTAGTTTTTACAATCATGTTCTTATATTCGGAATAACTGTAGTCTTTTTGCAACCGTATGCATCTATCCTCACAATTTAATATCATTATCTTTACTGTCCGATTTTATTAAAACAATGACCGAAACAAACCGCATAGAATACAAACGAGAACTATCCGATGGACTTGAAAAGAGGTAATTGCATTTCTGAATTATCGTGAAGGTGGCATTATCTAGATCGGTATTGATAAGTAAGAGAACACTTTCGGTTTGGCTGATGCGACGGTGACCAGTTAAAAATTAAAGACAGGTTGAAGAACAATATTTGTCCTTCAGCTTTGGCTATTAATGAATTTGCCGTTGGTAAGCACATTACAGCTATCAAAAATAAAGGTTTTTTAGTCCGTCACGGTGATACAAGAGGCTCTTGGGAAATCAACCTCGATGAAAAATAGAAAACTCTATTAAAAAGGCGCTTTATCCTTTGAACCTCTTGCGGTAGCCAGCCATTTGCCTTCCTGTTTAACCAGTTTAAAAACACCAGGCGTTTTATCATAAGCTGTGGTATATTTTACCCAAGCCACGTTCCCCATAATCGTATCCTGCAAAACAGTAAAGTTGGAATCATCCTTTACCGTAGCATTAAACATATTTATAGTATTCATATAGTTAGAATATGCCTGTGGTGTTGAGTTAGCCTTTAAAGTTTCTTCATCTTTTTCATAAAAGCTTTCAATAACAATTTGGGCTGTGGCACTTGGCCCCGAGATTTTAGTTTCAGAATCAGCACAAGAAAGTAACAGCGCTATGAGCGAGAAAACAACAAATTTTTTCATATCAGTATTAATTTGGGTTATTAATATACCTATGCGATAGTTTCATTTTTATATTTCGTTCGCCATTCTTTTCATTCAATTCCAAAATTGCCCTCCGGTCATCAGATAATGAAAATTTGGATAATACATAAACAAAGCGAGCCGTTTCATTTTCCATAATCTTGGACGGCAGATTATGTTTATATATCGGTTCTTGATAGAGCCGTTGCAATGATTTTCTTTTTCCTTTTTGTCGAGTTTCAACTGATAGGTTCAAGAAATTCAAATCGTAATCCATTGTAGAAGTATTTTCAATCTCGATAACGAAATAGAGTTCATCCTTATCAAAAACAATGTTCTCTACGGTCAAGATAATACCTTCATTTCGTTTCTTGATACGTCCTATACGCTGTTTTCTATTGAGAAGATATGAGCAGAATTTTTGGTAATAATAGGTGCTGTTATCTACAAATTCTTCAGATGATTTTACAAGAATCGAATCCTTTAAAATCGGCCTTTCATTACCGATACTTTTGGATAACGGAATGAAATAATTGAGCTTAGAAAGCTGTTTTTTATACCTTACAATATACGAAAAAATCGAACCATTTCTATTGACTACCAGTAGATTACTTTCCTTCCCCGGCTTCGCTTGAAGAAGGCCAAAATACTGTTCTTCTTCACGATTGTAAGTAAATACAAAATTGTCAGAACCGGTTATGCCTTGGCGGATAGGTTCTGGGAAGAATAGCGCAACATTCTTGGTGTCGTTGGCATAAATAGTGTCAAGAGGTATGGGTTGCTGTTGTGCTGTAGCCTGTGCCAAGCAAAGTCGAGGTGCGAAAGTGTAAACAAATCCAATTAATATTAAGATAAAAGTTTTCATAGTTTAGGCTTTAGAATTAATCTATAGTTATTTAATACGGTTACTTTAACATTGCGATTGTTTCGTCTTAGGACTTTTGAGACACCGCCTACTTGCGGAATGGTAGGTATGTTAATGTCACCAATAATATCGTCCAAAACTTCGGTGGTGGCTTCTGCCCTGAAATTGTTCTGTACGTAGATGCCCTCGCTACCATCTGATAAATCAAAAGCCTTGAGTTTAGTAGGGTGGTGCTGTATGTTTTCAATTTCAATGAGCGCTCGGTTGGGTTGAAAGCTGATAAATCCAAAAACAGGTGTGTTCTTAGGCATTTCTTTACCACTTATGGTAGCAACTTTGGTAAGGCGCATTCGTAATCTGGTATTCGCTTTTACTACTTGATCGCCATCTACAACCACATAAATAGTTTCATCTGTATTGCCGATGATTGAAACTTCATTGAGTTTGGGCGCAGCAGCAAAGAACAATTGATGTTCCAATCCCAGTTCTTTCGCTTGGATTTTTTGTTCTCGTTTTACTTCTACAGAATCTATCTTTGAAACCGCTTTGCGAACAGTTCTTTTGTGTCCCAAGTTTTGGTATCGCTTTTCTGAATATTGGATCTTACCAGCTTCATATATGCTATCTACGATACGCTCTTTTTCGCGATCTGGAAGATCTGGGTCGTAAAATCCCAAGGAATCAATCAGTTTTTCATCATAAATGCTGGGCGCATTATTTTCACGTACTTTCTTCAAGTCGTTAATCGCATCCAGTTTGGAATCATACTCTTTTTGATCTTCTTCTAAATCTGGAACTAATGTTTGCTTAAGGTTTTCAGTTTCACTTTCATCATCGCCCATTACCATTACGGAATAAGAAATGATGAATATGACAATCACGGCCAATACTGCTGCAAATACTATTTTATTCTTTTCTACTTTCATCGTTTAGTTTTTTTAAGGTGTTCTCGAAATAGTTGGTAATTAATAATCCGTGCGGATTGTTGGGGAAGTTTCTGTCAACCGTAATCAAGTTTCCGGTGGAAATCAACTCATAGGTGTCGATGATTGAACCTCTATTGATTTCAAAAATGGTGGTTGTTATAAAACTATACGAGCCATTATTTTCAGATAGTCGTGAATCGATGCTCAGTACTTTTTGAACCAAGGAATACTGAAGCAACCTGTTGTAAACACCATCCGCTTTTTTCTGGCGGTAGAGATTGTCCACGGAACTATTGCCCAACCACAATGCCTTTTCCAAATTGCGTTCATAATTACTCGCATCTATGTTATAGAAGTAGTTATGGAACAGATCCAAATGTGCTAAAGCTTCAACCCGAAAATTTTCCTTTTGGGTTACGAGCTTCAGCGGAATTATACTGCCATCGGTATTGATAGCAAAGGCACTATTAAGGGCTTTTTGATTGGTGTTGAATACCATCCAAACCGAAAATGTGCTGGATAGTAAGGCGCAGACAACTACTGCCAAAACGATAAACCGATTCAATTTTAGGACGCTGTAAATGTTCTTGTAAGGTGTTTTCATTCTGAAAATATTTAGTTGGTAAATAGTCTTAGCGTAAATGACGTGGCACGTTTATATAGGGTGAATTTCAAGAAAACAATAAAACCTACTGATCCCAACTGAACCACAGGTGCAAAAAAGCCCTGGCCAACCTCTGTTCCAAAAAGGTTGACCCAAAAATTGGTGTTGATTTCCGTATATATGGCATTGATAAATATATTGACCAGAAAGAAAGCTGGCACCAGCATAAACACCGCTGCATATAGTTTGAAGAACGTATAGGCGAGCGAACGAAACTTTTCAAAAACTGCAAGACTAATGACCAAAGGAAAAAATGCTTGCATTATTCCTAAAAGGAAGAAGCGCTCTGCTAAGAATAGCGGGTAGATGAACAAATCCAATATCCAAAGTAGGGTAGTTAAGATAAATGCCAATATTTTAAAACCGTATAAAGGTGTAACCAGGGCTTCATATAAAAGTGTCATCGCTGAACTTGCGGCATCAAACAAACTTACGTCTTCCTCTAATGGAATATCCTGCATTTGCAAAGGCAATAATGCTGGTGCTGTTCCTCGATATTGTTCTTCAATGGCGACTAAAATGCCATCAAAAAATCCCAATACCTGAGTTGAGAATATGACCAAGATGACAATGGTAAAATTCTTGACCAATTCACCAGGACTCAATCCCCAAGTGTAACCGTCCTTCTCTGCAATTCCTTCGTTATATTTTTTAAGGATGTTGACCAAAAAGAACAAGACAGCGAGCGTTTTCATTCCCGCAATTGTGTATTGCGAAAAATTGCTGGCTTGTATGGTCTGGAAAATGGTATCGATATATTCCAAACCAATTCCTAAGAGAATGGTCGCGTTCATTTTAATAGAATGTTTCTCGGTTATTGACTTTATCTTGCATCTTTCTGAAAGAAATAATGTCTCGATAGCGTTTTGTTTTTGTAGTTATGTTGGAAACCATCTGCTTTGATTCCAGCTCCTTTGCTTTTAAAATTTCAGCACGTTCTGCATCGCTCATTTTGAGATAATCGCTGGACAGGACTTCATCAATAAAATCTACCGTCTCCAATGAGTTTTGAACAATAGCATCAAAAGATTTTACAACCCTTGAAACTTCCTCTGGTTTGATGTAGGGCGAGTTGAGTATGTCCAGTACATCGTTCTGCATTACGGTGATAAGGCGCTGATTGTTCTGTCCAATTTCCTCAACTGCTCTAAGCTGTTGTACCACACTTGATACTTTCTCAATGCTCTCCTTTGCATCTTTTAAGAACTTTACAGACTTAATCATTTGAGCTGTCTGTTTACCTGATTCTACAAGTTGTTTTACCAAGCTGATAAAATTGGTATTGTCATAAGTGGGCATTCCCTGACACGCAGCGCGTGCGGGTAATAAAAAGATGAATACCGTTGCGATAATTAAGATTTTTGTCTTCATAATATTATGTTTTAGATGCGAATTGAATTATTGCCTTTTGCATATCCTGATGCTCTTTGTAGAGCTTCATTATTTCCTCATTTTCTTGTCCATCGGTCAAGTAAGCTGCATATACTTCCTTCGGAACTTCCAGACGGAAGATGTTACTTTCCCTGCCAATTTTGATAAACATTTCGGTGTACTTCCGTGGACCGGAAAGATTGTTCTTAATTGATTTTAATTGGTTCAAATCGTGGCTGGATAGATTGAGCCGTTTGACCAATTCGTCATAGCCTTTTTCATTGTTCAGGCTATAAATGACCTGCGTGTTTTCAAGAATACTCGCTGAAGTTGAATTTTTCGGAAGCTGATTAATGGATTGAAGAATGATACCGATAGCTCCGTTCTGTTTTCGTATTGCTTGGTAGTAGAATTCGACACTTTCCAGTACATTCTCAAACTTTAATTGTTTCGCAAACTCATCAAAGAGGATAATGCCTTTTTCCGCTCTATTCTTCCAGATGGTTCTTTGGATAGCTGACTTAATCAGTTTCAACATTACGGACAGTATTTCCTTATTGTCCTTGACTTCATCCAGTTCAAAAACAATCAAACGCTTGTCCTCAATTTTATAGGTCTGGTCTTCGCTCACTTCAAAAAGGAAGCTATATAGACCATCGCCGACATATTCTGACATTACGTGCAAGAAGCTCGTCACATTAAAATAATCGGGATGGATTTTTAGGGTGCTCAGAAGATCTTCCTGATTTCTTTCTATAAAGCTGTAAAAACCATCCAGTGAATGATTTTCTGAAGTACTATCGTAATAATAACGCAGTATTTTTTTGACCGATACTGATTGTGCCTTTGTAACCTTTAAGTCTGAAGCAAACAGTTCAAAGAGGAAGACGGACAAATCTTCCAAACGTTCTGGTGTAAGGTCATTAGTGTGGCTAATGTAAAATGGATTGATACCAAGGTTCTTTCCACTTTCGTAGCGAAGCACCGTATATTTATCAGGATAGAGCTTTGCAAACTTGGTATAAGAGCCACCCAAGTCGATAATGACCAGGCGAACGCCACTTTCAAAATATTGGCGTAGAATGTTATTTGCCAGAAAAGATTTGCCCTCACCAGTTGGTGCAAAAATGGCAAAGTTTCGTGCCTTTATTCTTTTCTTCTTTTCGTCCCAAACATCCTTTAAAACAGGAATGTTATACTCACGGTCATTGAAAATGATTCCGGTGTTATCACTTTTGTAATTAGTGTTATTGATAAAAAGACAAAGCGCGTGTTTTAAGTCAGTTACATATAAATCGTTATTTGAAAAATTCGACGAAAAACAACAGTAACTATTTAGAATATAGTTTTTACGTTCTTCGCCTCTTGGGTAATACGGGATGATATCCAGTTCCTTAAATTCAGTCTTGATTTTTGAAGTTATCTTGTCGAGCTCTTTGGCTTCTTTTGCCCAATAGACAATATTGAGATGACCACGAATAATTCGGGCATTATCATCAGCATTGATTTGATCAAGAATGTGTTGGATTTTACCAAGCACTACTTTATTTTGTGAACCAAAGTTTGAACTTTTATTTAGTTCCTCAACCTTCTTATCGAGCTGCTTGCGCCATTTTTGTTTGTCATCCAAATAAAGAATTTGATTGACAATGTGATTCTCGTTAAGCGTAAGCCCTAAGCCATCAATAAACCCTTGATGAAATACAAAATCGTCAGATGTGAATTTCTCATTGGTTTTGCTACTCTGTACACTTTCGCCAAAGCACAGTTCGCTGTTGATGGCCAGGGCATCAAAATGGTTTTCGCCAATATTGACGCTTTTCTTATCAAGTAAAATATCGGTGTCGTAGCCTTCATGGAAGCCATTAAAGTATGCACTTGTTAGTTGCCGAATATCTTCCGCTTTAAGCAAAACAAAATCCATCTTTCGGCTATTATTGATAAAAGAAACTGAATCACTTACCGAGTTCGTAAAGCTCTTGATATTATCATCCAGTTCCTGTACTATTCCTTTTGAAACTTTCCTGAAGGGATTTACATATTTCGGATTGTTGAGTGCCTTGTTTTTGGTCAAGATGAAGAACAAATAACAGTTGTGCTCAATATGCCCACGACCTTTAAAATGCTCGTGAGTAGCCTTTTCCAGAAAGGTTGAATTCGGAAGTTGTTCTGAAGTATATGATTTCTTGAGGTAGATATCCTGCTTGTGAACCACAGTACCAACTGGCAATGATTTCAAAGCCTGAAACCAAGCACCGTGCATATCCTCAAAATCCTTTTCAGAAAGAGAGTATATTTCCGGTAGATTCCCTTTATAGCATAGGACAACGTTACCATTGTTGGCAAATATGATATTGTCTTGAATATCTGCGATGGGTTGATATGCTGAAATGTTAATCTTGTTCATAATCAAAGCCTGAGGTTTTTTTGTTACTCAATATTTTTGGGAAAGCATTTGTCATTTGAAAAATTTGTGGATTGTGTGTAATCCATGTCAGCACCACAAATAAGGAAGCATTGAGTACCAATACTCCTATTATGATCGCAAAGCTGAAAGAGAAAATGATGATGAGCAACGAAGCCAAAATGGAAACCATCATCAAGGCAAACAGGGAAATGGACAGTCCAAAAATGACAGCCCGTTTCCGAATGTTTTTATAGACTTCGAACCGCTTCATCTTTAAACTACGATTCCTATTAAGTATGTGAAGATGCCGACTACTGCACCTGCAATTAGTACAAAGACCAGTATTCTTGTTATCCCTTTTTTGAGGTCGGCATTTTCGCCGAAGAAATGTCCAGCATTAAATAGGAAGCCAACCAAGAAGATAACACCCAATAAAATCGGAAAGATAGTCCTGATGGTATCGCCAACATCGTTAACGGAATTTTCTATGCCACCAATTTGAGCAAATAGGGAAGTGGATAAGAGCGAAAGAATGGACGCTAAATAGTGTGATTTTTTCATAACGGAAAAATTTAGATTTTAAGTTCATTTTTCATTATTAGAATTTACATATATTTGATTGTAAATAACTGAAAATCAAATAATTGTGAATAAAATATTCTTTGATATTGTTTGAATTTCATTGTTATTATTTGGCATCAAATCCTATGGATTTTTGAAGGGAAGTTGTTGATAACCCGAAAATTGAAAATGAAAAATCTGCTCAAAAACGTCAGTTTTGTGATTTTGGTTCTAAAAATGTGCTTCATTTTTGGACAAGAATCGACTGCTCAAAAACGAATAATAATTGACGTTGGACACGGCGGAAAAGATGCTGGTGCAATTGGTATAAATGACATTCAAGAAAAAGATGTGGTTTTATCGATTGCAAATGAGATTTTAAAGTTAAATGACGACTTGGAAAAACCACTCGATATTTATTTGACCAGGTATAAAGACACTTTAATATCATTATCGGACAGGACTAAACTGACCAAAGCCTTAAATGCTGATTTGTTTGTGTCTTTGCATTGCAATCATTCCGATAATCCGGATGCAAGAGGTATTGAAGTTTACGCTTCAAGAAAACAAGAAAAATTCTCAAAAGCATCGGTTTTTATGGGCTATCAAATTGAAAGTGCACTTTATGAAGCAATAGGCTATGATAGCAGAGGTGTGAAGTTTGCGAACTTTCAGGTGCTAAGGGAAACAGCAGATTATTGTACTGCCATATTAATAGAATTGGGCTTTTTATCCAATTGGGATGAAGAAAGCTATATCTCAGACAACCACAATATTGAGCGTATCGCACTATCGATATTATTATCCATTCAAAAATCAATAGAATTATGAAAGATATTTTTTTAGAGTTAACGAAGAGCTTGAAGGACATTGTTTTACAATGTGTTTCAGAAGTTATTTTACTGTACAAATCCTTTAGAAGTTAGATTACCTAAGTTTATTATCTACACATTATAAAAAACAATTTATTCAATAGTGCATTTAAGTATTTGCTTAAATAATATAATAATGATATATTTGTGGCCACTTTAAATCAAAAAAGATGAGCTTGGAAATAACCTGTACACGGAACGAAGCAGACAAGAAGCAAATATCGAGATGTAAGGAAACCATAGAGAATTCTTCAGGTAGCTTAGAAGCAATAAGCAAAATTTTGTCTCTTGCGGGAAGCGAGGTACGACTGAAAATTCTATTTCTATTGAACATAGAGAATGAACTGTGTCCTTGCGATATTGCTGACATTCTTGAAATGAGTGTTCCTGCCGTATCCCAACATATCCGTAAAATGAAGGATGCGGGAATTATTACATCGAGACGTGAAGGGCAAACATTGTATTATTCGCTGGTAAAGAGTGAGGACAATGTTTTGAATGGAATTTTCAATTCAATTTCAGCAAGAAAGAAAACAGCTTAGAAAGTTTACATTATGGCACCGAATAAAACTTCAAATACCGCGGCCTATACCGGCATTTTTACCGCAGTTGCAGCATCAATATGTTGTATAACCCCTGTCTTGGCATTAATTGCTGGAACAAGCGGAATTGCATCTACATTCTCTTGGGTCGAGCCATTTAGACCCTATCTTATCGGCTTGACCATTATTGTTTTGGTCTTTGCCTGGTACCAGAAACTACGACCGAAAACACAGGAAGAAATAGATTGCGCCTGTGAAGATGATGCGAAACCATCGTTTTGGCAATCCAAACGGTTCTTATTGATAGTAACACTATTCGCCGCATTGATGCTGGCCTTCCCGTACTATTCCAATCTATTTTATGCACAGCCCGCCAAGGATATCGTCTATGTCTCTCAATCCAATATCAAAAAACAGACTTTTGAAGTCGCTGGAATGACCTGTGCAGGTTGTGAGGCACACGTAGAAAGCGAAGTCAATAAATTGGACGGAATTATTTCTATCAAAGCCAGCTACGAAAATGCTAATACCATAGTGGAATTTGACAAGACCAAAACCGATTTGCCCACAATCCGAAAAGCTATAGAAAGCACGGGGTACAAAATAATAGAATAATGAAGATTCAATTAAAATCTACGATTACCTGTCCAGAATGCGGCCACAAAAAGGCTGAAGAAATGCCAACCACCGCCTGTCAATTCTTTTATGAATGTGAGAATTGCAAAACTGTTCTGAAACCAAAAGAAGGGGATTGTTGTGTATTCTGTTCTTATGGTACTGTGGCTTGTCCGCCGATTCAAGAAAATAAAAATTGTTGTTAAAAAGCCATACCTTAAATTCACTTCCGTTTATCCCCAGCTTTAGTATCAAAAGCAATCAAATTAAAAAGTTCTCGCATTCGGCTACGCACACGATTACCATAGCGTTCTTCCAGTTCTTCAGCATTGAGATTGGTTGTGGCGTGCGTCTTGATTTTGTGTTTGGTTTGTAAGTAAAGCTCGTATCGGGATAAGAGCACTTCGCCCATTACGTTCAAATCCTTTCCGTAGAATCTACCAGATGGTTCCACACCTAAATCATCAAAACAGTAAAATTTGGTATTACCATACTCTTCAACCGTTTTAAACCCAAGATGGTTGAAACTGAAGGTTACATTCCGGCAGGGAATCATTTCGTAAGGTCTTTGTAGTGGAACCAAATGGCGCAACAATTTCATCAAACTGGTTTTGCCGCAGCCAACGGGTCCGGAAAGTAGAATGCCTTTGTCAATGTCAATACCATAAGTCTCACAGTTGTCTTTATCCTTGATGAAGTAGGAACAGAGCTTCAGCAAAATATCCTTGTCTTCATCATATATCCTAAACTTTTCGCCAAACAAAAGTTTGCCTTTGGCATTTAGGTAAATCAAGATTTTTGGAAAATCATAGATCACACTTTTACCATCAAATTTTCCGAGCGAATATTCCACGCCACCTTCGGTTATTTTAGAGGGGTTGTCCATAATCTTTGTTTTTAGTGGTTCGCAAGTTGTCCTTGATTTGGGACGCTTGTTTTTTGTTTGGTTTGTTTTCCTCGTCGAATATTTCGGTTCTGTCCATCCAGTTGATGGCTACGGCTCGCCAATCTCTGATTTCCTTGCCATCGCCAGTTTGCCAATTTCTGGTCTGGTAATACTCATAGAATTTTTTAGCTTCATCAGCATCAAAACCTTTTTCTTCAAAAAAAATAAAAACGGCCTGCCAGCCCTTTGGTTGTTTTATATAGTTTTCTTGTTTGATATTGTTTGTATTAGATACCAATGCTTGTCCATCTATGGGACGGTGTTGGTTCACAACCTGTCCATTTTTGGGATGGTGGTGTCCCTCAAGCGGTACACCTCTGGGATGGTACTGTTCCGCAAGTTGTTCTAATATGGGATTGTACTGTCCCACAACCGGTTCATCACTTGTCCCAATAATGGCCATCTTTATTTTGCTGCCTTTGTAGGGATTGTTGGACGGAAAATAGGAAAGATAATCCCACAAATCGAGGTCGGTCACGCACCGATGGTACGTCGATTTTGAACCGATCTTGGCCACCCGCATCAAATCGCGACGGTTTACATAAAATTCATCCATAAAGCGGCAACTGTTCCATTCTTGGAATAGCGCCATATACAAACTGATATGGGATGGGTTAAGGCGGTCATCAAAATAGAACTTTTCAAAAGCCGCATTAAGTAGCTTTATATAGTTCATCGCTTAAGAATTTAGACCGTGGTGCACACGGTTGGCATCCATAACTTTTTGAATTTCCTCGGTATCGTAATAGATAATGCCACCCACCTTGGTGTATGGTAATGTGCCATTGATACGAAGATTTTGTAAAGTGCCTGGACTTACTTGTAGCAAGTCCATAACCTCAGAAGATTTGAGGTATTTTTTGAGTTTCCCGCTGGCTTGTCTGGTAAGTAATTGTTTAATGTCATCGAGCAATTCCATTTTGAATTCCCGAAGGTCGTCTGTGGTAATAATACTTGTTGGCATAATAGAACGGTTTTAAAAGAAAGGGACTATCTGGGTTTATGATTTTAAATGATAGTCCCTGACCTGATTTGACTTTCGTTCTACAAATTTGAATAGGTTTATTGGATTTTATTCCCCAGTACGACCGTACTACGGTCAAAATTTAACATTTTGAAATTTGATGGATGTTGTGGTGTTTTAATGGTTCTAGATTGGAAATATTGTATTAAACTACATTAGATTATATAAAGAATTCTTCCAAAAACATAGAACCGTAGGTCAACCGTACTACTGTCTTTTTAAAGAGAAATAAGGTGCCTCTTATTCCTCGCGCTTATCCATTTCTATGAGTAGCGAGGCAGAAAGATCATCAAGAAAAAGTGTCCTGCTATTCTTGCGGTTTTTTATGTCCTGAAAGGTTTTGTAGATGTCTTTTGGTTCTATATCGAACAGCTGTTGCATTTTTTTGGAAACCTGCATTATGGCTTGATTATCCTGTTTGCCCAATCCCTTTGAGCAGAGTGCATAAACGAGTTCAACATAATCTGTATTTGAAAATGGCCAATGTATCTTTTCAATTGGTTTAGCACCATTTAATTTGCCGTTCAATCCTTTCCGAATTCGATGCTTTTTTTCATCCAAATATATCACTAACAAATCATACGCCTTGTATTTGCCAAGTAGCATATCCCTTGGTGTGCAAAACTCTGGGTCTTGAAAGTAAAATTTGGAAGTTGTTATATGGAATGTTTCGAGATAATCTCTGGTGTAGTATTCCTTGTCAAAATGGGTAGCACCGGAATTTACATAACGTCCAAAATCGATATTGTACAGGAAAAAGCGATTTATTTTGCTGATTTTCTTTTTAATCGATTTTAGTTGGGCATCCTTATCGCCCTTTGGAAGTTGAATCTCAAAGGAATGTATTTCTGAATAATATATCAATTGAACTAAAGGTATTTGCTTAATAATCTTAAAAAAATTGATTTCAGATTCCATTGAATCAAAACCTTTAGAAATAATTTTCTTTTTAAACTTGTAAAGGGTTGTACGACATAATTGAATAGAGTGATAGGCTTGCTTCAAAATTTCTTCATTTTGAAGCTGTATATTTTTCAAGTCTTTTGAGAATAATTCTGATTCTAATTGTAAGTCCATCACCCATCAATTTACTTTTTAAAAACAAAATCTTTGAACCGTTAACCTTGAAAACAATCTTTCAATGGTTAGTAATAAATATAAGTGTGTTCTATAAAAACTGCTAAATTACATACCGTATTTCAATATATGAATTCCGTATTTTTGTACGGATCGAATGATAAAGGGTATTTTTACTATAGACAGTTACTTATAAGAAATTTTCTCATTTAATTTTTTAGAAATCGATCTAGAAATTCTTTTCTATTATTTGTACCTGTTTTTCTAAAAATGTTAGAAGCATGTTTGGAGACGGTGTTTTCTGCAATAAAAAGTTGTTTTGCGATTTTTTTGTATGAACTTTTTGATAAAATAAAAAGTGCAATTTCGAATTCTCTTCTGGTTAAATTCTGAAATATTATCTTATTCTTAACCAAATTTTGATCAGATTCCTCATTAAAATTCAATACTTTATAAAGTTTGCCTTGATTTTTGATTAAATAGATGTATCTGTATATTTCTAAGGCTGTTATTGTGTAAAAGGCAAGATTCATTACGGTAAAAGTTAACCATTGATAATCTCCAATTACCGTTAGAATGGGTAAGAGTACTATACAACCAATACTGGTAGTAGATAATTTTTTTCTTTTGGAAAAGAAAGAGTTTTGAATTTTTATTTCAGAGATCCTTCTATAAAACAATCCCAAAAATATAAAACCTAGAACTGAAGTAGGAAGGGTAAAAAGTATTCTGGCTGAATCTAAAGAACCCGTTATCAAATAGGGAATTAAAAATAATATGATAAACCCCACAATTAACGTGATTCCAATATTTTTAATGCTGAAATACCGCTTTAAAAATATAATGTCATAATCTTTGTAGAGATAATATATGAGGTAAACACATAACGCGATTGCTACCCCATAAGTTATTATGTATTGAAGTATCAAGGGTTTGAGAAAACTATGGTCTGGTAGAAAACCGCCGGTTAGATTATAAAGAACAAATAAACATCCAAGAATTATATATCTTCTAAGACTAAGTTGCTTTATTTTCGGATTTTGAATTAATGCAAGAATCACTATTATCGTATCGATTAATAGATAGAAAAATGTTGTCCAGTGTATTGAGGTGCCAAACATCCTGCTTATTCATTAGACTCGAATTTATTTGTATCTAAATTTTTAGTAACATCACTCCAATGGAACAGTTTTCCGTTCATGGCGATATAAACATCAGGCTTCAGAAATTGTAAAGCACAAATTGCATAACCTAAATTAAAAGGTGCGTCTGTATCTTTTGATGTACCCAAAATGAATGCTCCCACCAGAATTATAGTTTTATTAAGACTACGGTTTCCAATATATTTTGCGGTGTCTTCCATAGTATAAGTACCGTGAGTTACTAAAATTTTATTTGTATTAGTAGCTTTTATCTTTTCCACCAAGAGCTTTCTGTCATTCTCTGTAATGGCACGGCTGTCTTTCTTGAAAACACCTTCGATAGTGTATTCAAAATCGATATTTGCTTTGTCCAAAAAATCCATAATCCCTACATCAGAGGAAGTAATACCACCATCATCCGTATAATCCAATCCTTCGATTGTACCGCCAGTTGTGAATATTTGAATCATAAATTAAGGACTTTCTCTACTTATAAAGATAGCGTTAATTTATTTGAAACTACTTTAATTTGCTCAGTCAAAATTGGGGGTCTAAGAATCCTGCCACTTCATTTTCTGCAATCTAACGGCATTAAGAATAGCAAGCAAAGCAACACCTACATCGGCAAAAACAGCTTCCCACATAGTTGCAAGACCACCTGCCCCGAGAATGAGGACTATAACCTTTACACCAAAGGCAAGCCCAATATTCTGCCATACAATACGTCGCGTTGAACGACCAATTTTAATCGCTCTTGCAATCTTGCTCGGTTGGTCTGTCTGGATGATAACATCGGCTGTTTCGATGGCGACATCGCTTCCTAAACCACCCATCGCAATACCTACACCACTTGCTGCCAAAACGGGTGCATCGTTAATACCATCGCCAATAAATGCTACTTTGGTTTCGGGTTGTTTTTTGAGCTCTTCAACTTCATTGAGTTTATCTTCAGGCAACAATCCACCTTTCGCCCAATCAATATTTAACTCTTTTGCAACTTGCTGTGTAATAGAGTCCTTGTCGCCTGATAGCATTATAATTTTTGAAATTCCGGAATCTCGAATTTGTTTAATGGCCTGGTGCGCATCATCCTTTAGTTCATCTGCAATGGTTACATAACCTGCAAAATTTCCATCAATGGATACCATTACGATGGATTCTACAATACCATCTGTTTCCGAGGGGACTTCTATGCCATTTGAGGTCATCAAAGCTTTATTACCTACCAATACCGTTTTACCATTGACCGTTCCTTTTAAACCTTTTCCTGCAACTTCTGAAACATCGGTCGCCTCGTAATCCGAACCGTCTGCTTTGTATTCGAGAATCGCTTTTGCAATAGGATGGGTAGATTGCTCTTCCATTGCCATCAGGTATTTCATAAATTCGGCTTCCTCAAATGTGATGGAATTGATTTCTTTGATTTTAAAAACCCCTTTGGTAACGGTTCCTGTTTTGTCCATTACGACCGTGTTTACTTGGGTCATTGCATCTAAAAAGGATGCACCTTTAAAAAGAATACCATTGCGCGATGCCGCACCCAAACCGCCAAAATAGCCGAGAGGAATAGAGATGACCAACGCACAAGGACACGAAATCACGAGGAATATCAATGCTCGATAGAGCCAATCCCTAAACACATAATCATCTACAAAAAAGTAAGGTAGAAACGTCAGTCCGATGGCAAGGAATACAACGATAGGCGTATAAATCCTTGCAAATTTTCTAATGAACAGTTCGGTCTTTGATTTTTTGGCGGTTGCATTCTGCACCATATCCAGAATTCGTGCAATGGAACTATCCTTGAATTCCTTGGTCGTCTCGATTTCGATTACGCCATCAAGATTAATGCTTCCGGCAAAAACAGTATTGCCTTTAGCAATCGTATCAGGTTTGCTTTCGCCTGTCAAGGCAGCAGTATTAAAAGAACCCTTTTCAGAAAGCAGAATACCATCAAGCGGAACTTTTTCGCCTACACGTACCTGTATCTTTTCGCCAATTTCAACAGTCTCGGGATTTACTGAAACAAAGTCGCCATCACGATAAACCAAAGCTTCATTGGGTCTTACATCGAGTAAGGCTTTTATATTTCCTTTCGCACGGTTAACGGCCGCATTTTGGAAGAGTTCGCCCACAGCATAAAACAGCATTACGGCAACACCTTCGGGATATTCGCCAATGGCAAATGCACCTAAAGTGGCTATGGACATTAAGAAGAATTCCGTAAAAAAATCACCATTTTTAATACTTTTCCAGCCTTCTCTTATCACCGGAAAACCTACAGGGATATAGGCTACCGTGTACCATACTACGCGAATCCATCCTTTGAAGAAAGGAAACGCATCAAAGTAATCAATAGCGATTCCGGCTATCAACATCACAAAGCTGAAAATAGCCGGTAGATAGGTTCTAAAATTTGAAATTTCTTCAGGGCTGCTATGGTTATGGCCATCGTCGTGACTGTGCTCGCCTTGTTGTTTTTTTGGTTCTAAGTCACGTAAGTTTATTTTTTTCTTTTTCATATGTTCTAATCAAGTTTGATATCATTTTAAAAACTACTTCGATAATTTCAATATTCTCAATGCACCGCGCATTACAAAAGTGAAAACGATGCCGCCAATCACTAAATCGGGCCATTTACTATTCAGAAAATAAACCAGCACCCCAGCTACTATAACACCACCATTAACAATAATATCATTGGATGTAAAAATGGCACTTGCCTGCATATGAGCCTCTTGACTCTTTGCCTTGTTGATGAGCCAGAGCGATATCAAATTACCTGCCAATGCGAAAATTGAAACGATAATCATCCATTGAAACAAGGGTGTTTCGGTATTGCTAAAAAACCTTCTCAAGACCTCTGCAAACCCAAGTGTTGCCAATGCCATCTGAAAGTATCCGCTGTATTTCGCAACCTTCTTTTTTCTTGAAATGGCACCGCCTACCGCAAATAGGCTTAATGCATATACGATGGAATCTGCCAGCATATCTAATGAGTCTGCCACAAGACCCATCGAAGAAGAAATCCAACCGGTGGTCATTTCGATAACGAAAAAGCCAAAGTTGATGCCCAAGACCCACCATAGGATTCTTTTTTGTTTGGATTGGTCTTCCATTACGGGTGGTTCGGCTTCTGTGGTTCCTTCTAAGGAATCCCCAAGTTTTAAGCTGGCTATAGACGTTTTTATCGCCTTGACGTCGTCCACGTGATATACTTCCAATTTTCTGTTTGGAATATCAAAATCCAAGTGTTTTACTTGAGCATAAGACTCTAACTTCATCCGAATCATCTGCTCTTCTGAAGGGCAGTCCATTTTAGTTATTATAAAAGTGCTTTTTTTCAAAATCAATCTAATTTGTTCGTTTGTTTATTAAAGTAAATTACTGCTGCATTTTTCGCATATTCCCGTAACCACGAGATTAACATCCTCTGCCAAATATCCATCTGGCAAATTGATATGCGGGATTTTTTGTTCCGTTAAACAAACTGTTTCGTCACAGTTAGTGCAATGAAAATGTAAATGCAAATCCTGTTCTATTTCACAATTACAGCCTTCTTCACAAAGTGCGTATTTAGAGATTCCAGTTCCGTCATCTATGTGATGCACCACGTTTTTTTCTTCAAACGTTTTTAGGGTTCGGTACAATGTGGTTCTATCCGCTTTTGCGAAAGCATTCTCAATATCAGTCAGGGCGATGGCGGCATCCCTATCGGCCATATACTTATAAATCAAGATGCGCATTGCGGTGGGACGCACGTTATGGTCATTTAATGTTTTTTCAATTTCAGTCATTTTGTGCGGTGTTATAATTGATATTTTTAGCTTTATTGTAGGCTTCATAGCCTTCTTTTGCAGCGTACGGAACGATAAGTAATGCCGCCACAGGATCTGCCCACCACCAGCCTAACCAGTTGACCAATAGCAATCCTATAAGTACGACCACGGTTTGGTATAAGCAAATAAAGGTGTCTTTAGCATCAGCCAGCAAGGCTGGACTGTCTAATTTCTTTCCATACTTTCTTTTGAAATAGATCAGGATAGGATTTACAACCAGGGAAACCAATAATATAATCAGTCCCATCGTGCTCCAGTTTGCGGTTTCTTTATTTATAAGCTTTGTAATGGAATCGTAGGAAATGAAAATACAGATGAGCGTAAAGGAAACTGCAATTACGTTTAACGTGATTTTTTGTCTTCGTTTTACTTTTTCTTCATCGATACCTTTAATCTCGCCGTGTAGTCGCCAGCCTAATGTTCCCGCACTAACCACTTCAATCGTGCTGTCCAATCCCCAACCTATCAGAGCCGAACTATTTGCCGTAAATCCAGCAATAAGCGAGACCGCAACTTCAATAACATCGTAGATGACGTTCCAAATCTGTAAGGTTCTTGCTACTTTTAAGTTTTTCTTTCTTTTTTCTTTCATTCCATTTTAATCATCGTCACCAAGTTCCCCTTTTTTCATCTCTCCCATAAGGTAATAGGCATTATTAAAGGCAAAATGAGTATTTGGGTCTGGGGTTTCAAAAAAACGTATGGCTATCCAGTCACCATCCTTCTCGCCCGTAGTGACTTCTACTGGTATAAAACTCCAAGTGTTGCCTTCCCTTTGCGCTTTAAACACATAATCCCTACCACCTTCTGTAATAATGGCACTTTCTGGTAATGCGGTTGCAGCGGTTTCATCGTTATCAACTTCAATCCTACCTTTAATGTACATTCCTGGGATAAGACCACCACCTTTGTTCTCAATTTCTGCGTGTACGTGCACCGCTTTGGGATCTTGCTCGAAGGTTTTTCCTACTGAATAAATTTCGGCAATGAGTTCCGTTCCTGGTCTTGATTGAACGCTAAATCGTACTTGTTGGCCTTTCTTTACCCTATCAACATCTTTTTCGAAAACCATTAAATCTGCGTGTACGTGGTCTGTATCTACTATTTCCATTAGGTTGGCCTGTGGCTCCACATATTGTCCAGTTTTTATAAAAACTTTTTCTACAACCCCTGCAATGGGACTGCGCAATGCAACACGCTGGTATATAGTGCCATTGCGCACGCCATTCACATTGATGTTGTACTGTCGCAATTGTGCTTCCAGCCCATTTACCATCGCGGTGGATGCCTGATAGTCTGCCGTTGCTTTTTGGAAGTTCATCCCAGATGCCACGCCAGCTTCATAAAGCCTTTTTTGACGTTCATATTCCTGTTTCAGAAATCTACTGTTGCTGTATGCATTTAGGTAATCACTCTGTATCTGTATGATGCTGGGATGTGAGAGATAGGCAACCGCTTGATTTTTCTTCACTTCATCACCTTCTATTACTTCTATGGATGCCACATTTGCTCCTGTTATGGCAGTAATGGATGCTTCGTTTTGGGGTGGTACTTCCAGCGTGCCATTTGCTTCTACATAACCGCTCATATAACGTTGTGAGAGCGTGTCAATTTCCATCTGTAAGGCTTCAAACTGCTGTGCCGTGAGCATTACTTCCTTAGCTTCGCCTTCCATATTATCTTCTTCATCTTCCCCTTCAGAGTGATTTTCTTCTGTTTCAGAATGGGTGGCTTCATCGTGGCCATCTTCAGTTTTTGACTCGCCACAGCTGAATAATGTCAATGCCATAAGCATTGTGGTAATCGGTATATATTTTAATTTTTTCATCTTTTTTTAGTTTTGGAAATATTGTAGTTTAAACAAGGCTTCTAAATAATTATCGAGTGCGTCCAGTGCATCCATTTCGGTCTGTATGGCATCACGTATAATTTGCGTGAATGCTGCATAATCAAGCGCACCTTCTTTGTAGGCGAGCAATGCGCCTTTGCGCTGGTCTATGGCAAGTGGCAGAGCTTCGGTTTTATAGAAAAACCAAGTATCTCGCCATCGTGTATAATTTTGCTGTGCTTGTGTATATTGGGATTGCAGCTCGCGTTGTTTGAATGCGGCATTGGTTTCTGCAATCTGTGCATCCAGTTTAGCAGCTTTTGCGCGGCTGCGGTCTGGGCCAGAAAACAGCGGTATGGAAATCCCTGCCTGATAGGTGTAGAAACCACTATCGCCATTTACACGTTGCAGGCCACCTTGCAGATTAAACTGGGGCAGTAAGCTTGCCCTTGCTGCATCATAGCTTGCTTGTGCTTCGTCTATACGCTTTCGCGAAAGCGATAACTCGGGATGTTCATCCAATGTATCATCAGTCTCTAACACCGAAATTTCGGTAGCTTCAAATTCATCAGCTACGGTGTACATCGTATCTGGTGTCAACCAAAGATTGAGTTTTTGTAATGCGATTAAATAATCTGTTTCTGCCTGCTGAAACCTGTTGGTTATCTGTAACGCTTGATTGCGCGCAGCAGCATATTCCAGTCTCGAAATGGCTTCGACTTCAAAATTGAGTTCTACAGATTGTGCAAATTGACCATAAATGCTGTCCAGTTCTCGATAAAGAACAAATTTCTTCTTTGCCTGAAAAGCTTCTGACCAGGCTTTTTTGACTTCCAGTTCTATCTGGATTTCAGATAGGTCAAAAGCTGTTTCGGCTAACTGGATGCGTTGTTGTTGCAAGCGTTTTTTGGCACCTATTCCCAATAGATCAATATTTTGTTGACCGATACCTATCAAGGTATAAATGCCCTGACCATCTGCCACTTCTTCGCCACCTGTAAATACTTTAGTATTACCGAAGTCATAGGCATTGCCCGTGAGTGCGCTCTGTCTTTCTATTTCGAGTTGGCTCGTCTTGAGTGCTGGATAATTCTCTTTGGCAATTTCTACAGCCCGAGATAAGGTAATGGGTGTAATGCTATCCTGAACAATGAGGTCTGGCACAGGTGCTTGTGTTTGTTGCGCTTTCGCCAAAGCGGTACCACCTAACATAAAACCAAGTATTAAAATCGTGGTCAATGCTTGCGGATTAAACGAACTAATCTTGTTCTGGTCTTTGCGCTCACGTCGCTTTTCTATAAAGATATAGAGTACAGGAAGTACTATCAACGTGAGTAGGGTGGCCGTAAGCATCCCACCAATAACTACCGTAGCGAGCGGTTGTTGCACCTCTGCACCGGCTGATGTGGAAAATGCCATAGGTAAAAACCCAAAAATATCTGTGGTAGCCGTGAGCATAATGGGGCGAATACGTTCTTTAGTCCCTTGAAATATTCTATCCTTTATGCTTGTAACACCTTCTTCCTTTAAAGAATTAAATCGGTTAATAAGTACCAGCCCGTTAAGAACTGCGACACCAAATAGCACAATAAATCCTACACCTGCCGAAATACTAAATGGCATATCTCGAAGCCATAAAGCAAACACACCACCAATGGCCGCCAAGGGTATCGCGATGTAAATCATTAGCGATTGTGAAAAGGATTTTAAGGCAAAGTATAACAGTACAAATATCAAGAACAGGGCGATGGGCACAACAATTGTTAAACGATCCTTAGCGCTTTGTAGGTTTTCAAACTCTCCACCATAGGTAATATAATATCCTGATGGCAAGTCCAGTTCTTCATCTAACTTTTGTTGTATATCTTTTACAACAGACTCCACATCTCTGCCTCGTGCATTTACACCTACATAGGTTCTTCTATACGTATTGTCACGTGAGATTTGCATAGGTCCAGGCACGTATTCAATCTCTGCTATTTCAATAATGGGTACCTGGCTTCCATCCTTAAGATCGATGTACATCGTGCGCAGGTCATCAATACTTTTTCTATGGCTTTCATCAAATCGTACCACCAGATCAAATCGTTTCTCGCCTTCAAAAATGACGCCAGCGGTACCACCTGCAAAAGCAGTACTTATGTAATCATTTACTTTTTGAATATCCAGTCCATATTGCGCCATTTTATCTCGTCTGAACTTTACGGTCATTTGTGGTAGTCCAGCTGTACGTTCTGCACTCACATCGCCCGCGCCAGGAACGGTCTTTATAATAGCTGCCATTTCCTGAACCTTGTCTGATAACACCTCTAAATCTTCGCCATATAGCTTTACTGCAATATCCTCTCTTACGCCTTCTAAAAGCTCATTAAATCTTAATTCGACCGGTTGGGTAAATGATAAATTAACCCCGACGAGTTCATCATCCAGTTTATCCCTTATGGCTTCAATCAAACCTTCTTTAGTAGAAGCAGTTGTCCACTCGTCCATATCCTTATTGAGAATGATGTACATATCTGCAATATCCATAGGCATAGGATCTGTAGGTATATCTGCCACACCTATACGTGCTGTTACCGTTTTAATTTCAGGAAAATTTTCTAATAGGATAGTTTCTATTTTCTTTGAAACTTCAATGGATTCTGTGAGCGAGCTTCCTGGTCTTATAAACGCCTGCATTGCTATATCTCCTTCATCGAGCTGCGGCACAAATTCTCCACCCATATTAGAAAATATAAAACCAGCAATAATAAGTAGAACAGCAGAAGATGATAACACGATAAGTTTAAGCCGCAGTGCACCTTTTAATAATGGCTTATAAGCACTATGTATAGCACCAATAATTTTATCACTTATCTTTTCAAGCCAACGCTCAAATTTGCCAAACCAGCTTTTGGTGTTTTGAACTGGTTTCATAAAAAGCGCAGACATCATTGGGACATAGGTAAGACACAGAATAATTGCACCTATCATAGCAAAACCAAAGGTGTATGCCATCGGTTTGAACATTTTACCTTCTACACCTGTAAGGAAAAGTATAGGTGTAAAAACTATAAGGATAATGATCTGCCCGAAAAAAGCAGAACCCATCATCGTGGTTCCGGCATCATAGGCTACTTTATCCATTACGCCTTGATTGAATTTTAGCTTTCCAGACCTAATCCGTTTTTGGATCTCATACACCGTTCCTTCTATAATAATCACGGCACCATCTATAATAATCCCAAAGTCTATAGCTCCCAAGCTCATTAAGTTTGCCCATACATTAAATTGCTTCATTAATATAAAGGCAAAAAGCAAGGACAACGGTATGGTCGTGGCCGTTATGATGCCACCTCTTAAACTACCCAACAATAAAACAAGGGCAAATATCACGATTAGGGCGCCTTCCAGTAAATTGGTTTTAACGGTATCGGTCGTTCTGGCAATTAGCTCACTACGATCAGTGATAGGGGCGATAGTGAGACCTTCTGGCAGGGATTTTTCAATTTCTGCCATACGATTCTTAACATTTTGAATAACCGCATTAGGGTTTGAACCTTTTAGCATCATTATTATTCCTCCCACGGCTTCCTTACCGTCTTGCGTAAAAGCACCATAACGTACCTGATTCCCAAAATGGACGCGTGTTGCAACATCTCCAATAGTTACGGGAATGTTGCCCTCGTTAATAATCGAAATATCTTTAATGTCTTCCAAAGAGCGAATAAGACCTTCACCTCTTATGAAATTTGACATTTTATTTTTTTCTATGTAAGCACCGCCTGTATTCACATTGTTCCGAGCGAGAGCCTCATACACTTGTGAAATACTAATACCCAAACTATTCAACTTATCTGGGTTGACAGTGACCTCGTACTGTTTAATACTGCCTCCATAAGAGTTGACCTCTACCACGCCTTCCAGTAATGTGAGTTGTCGTTTGATAACCCAATCTTGCACGGTGCGCAGTTCCATAGGCGAATACTTGTTTTCAAAACCCTCCTCTGGCTTTATAGTGTATTCATAGATTTGACCTAAACCAGTAGAGATGGGACCCATAGATGGACTTCCAAATTTTTCAGGGATAGATTCGCCCAGTTCGTTTAGTTTTTCCTGTACCAGCTGTCGAGGAAGATAGGTTCCCATATCGTCTTCAAAAACGATAGTAACTACGGAAAGGCCAAAGCGTGAGATAGATCTTATTTCTGTAACGCCTGGTAAATTACCCATAGATAGTTCTACGGGATAGGTTACGAACTGTTCAATATCTTCCGTTCCCAGATTGGGCGATTGCGTGATGACCTGCACCTGATTATTGGTAATATCTGGGACAGACCCAAGGTTTACTGTTGCCATTGACCAAATGCCAACTCCTATAAGAGTCAACGTGAACAGACCAATGATGAATTTGTTATTGATTGAAAAATCAATGATTCTGTTAATCATAGATTAATGTATTAATTCAGTTAAAAAACGAGTTTGCGTTTTCGCGTAGCAAAAACATAGTTGAGCATTCCCATTAGGAAAACTTCAAAAAAGGATATAGTTATCCTATGAAAACTGAATTATGCCCGAGGTGGCTGAAAAAGCGAAGTGTGGAAATCCTTGCCGTGGTGTTGAAAAGAAGTAAGGATCATATTTGAGATTGGATCTTGAAATGGCTCAAAGGTCATTAGCTCAAAGTCGATAGTATGTACGTGACAGCAATGACATTGACAGAACGGTGAACATAGATCGCTATCGTAATGGTCTGCATCTGTTGTTTGTGAAAATTCAAGTTGTGTATCTTCGCTATCAGGAACGGTATCGCTACAAGGCGCAAAATTGAGCGCCAAAAAGTATAAGGATAGTATGATTGTAAATATTTTCACGAAACAAAGGTAAAAAGATTTAGATGCAACTGTGTTGCAAAATTAGGATGGTTTAGAAATTGACCACGCTATCCAATGCGTCATCAGCATCTTTATGTATAAAATTGGCTTGGTACCGAATAGTTGTTGTCACCGAAGAATGGCGATATAATTTTTGCAACATTTGAATCGGTATTTTATCCCCAGAGATATTTCCAAAGCTATGTCTAGCAATGTGCATACTTATATTCTTTTTTATACCTAATTGCTTGGCAGCAATCTTTAATCTTCTGTTCAGATTTCTCGTTATCGATTGTGTACGCCTTGTTACTTCTTCAGAATCCCTAAAATCTATACTTTTTAATTGCGGAAATATAAGATCATCATAAGATGAGCTTTCTCTATATAGATTAAAAATATCTATAGCCTTATCTGGAACTTTTAGAGAAACTAACTTGCTGTTTTTGTTCATTCGATAGAGTAATCGCCCGTCATTAAAATCTGACCATTTTAGTTTAAGAACATCACCTACTCTTATTCCTGCAAAGTAAAAACTCACAAGCCAAATATGAATTGCTTTTTGCTGAGCTTCGGTTATTCCTCTAGCATTTTCCAGTTTTTGAATTTCTGCTTCGGAAAAACCTATTTTTTGAGATTCAGGTATTCTGATGGTCATTTTGCCTTTCCCAAAAGGGTATAAACCTCTGTCGGTAATGGATTCTGAAATAGCTAAATTAAAGACCGTTCTAATAAGTATAAGATAATTAACTACCGTTCTGGGCGAAAGGCTTTTTTGATGTAAGAGATAGGTTTCAAATTTTTTAAGAACAGTAACATTAAGTTTATTGAACGGAAGTGAATCCTTACCGAGAAATTCCTTGAATTTTTTAAGTCTGCCTAATTCAGTGTCATATTGATGGTGTTTGTTTCTATTCTTAAGATTTTGAAGATGCATTTCTGCTACAGCAAAAAAATCAAGACCTTTAGTAACTATAATTTTATTTTTTATTTCTGAAACCGTCTGATATTCAGGGTTCATTTCAGACTTTATGACCTTATCGTTTGCTTCTGCAACTTTAGTCGCAATAAAATTGTTCAGTACACTGGAATTAGGATGTGATTTCCTAATATTACGATTTTTTTCATCCCAATATTTTTCTTCGATGTATTGGCCTGTGTTTAGATAAGAGCTTTTGCGGTCTTTTGTAATCCTAATTGCAATTGGAAGTAATCCAGATTTGTTTTTCTTCTTTCTTAATACTACTCGAACTGTTGCCATCCCAAAATATTTTGATTATAAATATACTAATTTCAGGTACAACATAGGTACAACATTTATTGATTTTGTTTGATATTAAATGATATGAAATTTAATTATTCATCCTATAAATCATTGATATACAAAGGTATTGTGCTAGGTTATTATATTAGTATCAAAAACTCATAACCCGAAGGTCGCTGGTTCGAGTCCAGTCCCCGCTACTAGAAACAAAAAAGCCGAGAAAGATTTTCTCGGCTTTTTTTATGCAATTCTTCCAAAGCCTACGCCCTTACAGGGGTATTTCAAGGGTAAACTTTTATCGGGGCTTACCTACTTTAATAGTTTGTTAACGTTTTTAACATGGTATTTTCATAAATTGTTAATACTAATTCATCATCAATCAAAATGAGACAATCTACCAACTATATTGTCTTACTACTTCTATGGCTAAACCTTACGTTTACCTATGGCCTTACCGTAAGCAGCGGTTATGGTGGTTTTCCTGCACCCACAGCAGAAACCTTTAAAGATTCATTGGATTGGGCAGACTATTATTTCAATATTCACCGATTTGAAGAGGCTGTCCCCTTATATCAAAAGAATCTTAACGTTAGCAATGAGGAAGATAAAATACACATTTTAAAAAAGTTGGCGCTTAGTCAGGCTGCATTGAAGAAACCAGAAGAGTCAATAGGACATATATACGATTATTTCAAAATCGATTTTCAGCCCACTTTTTTATTGCATGAGGATTTTGATGGAATTCGAGGGAACCAAGAATTTCAAAAATTATCGGGCACTGTTTTGCCAAAAATAAATACGTGGTCCGTATTTTACTTTTTTGTGTCCCTTATTGGGTTCTACGTAACGTTCATGCTGGTCATCAACAAAAAAATTGATAAACAGGCTAGAAACCTTATTGCCACTTTTGTGTTTATTCATTCCCTATTTATTCTGAACATATGCGTCAACCAGACCAATTATGTGTTCGTATTTCCCCACACCTATTTGATGTCGACCTGGTGTTCCTTTCTATATGGGCCCCTGCTTTTTCTATATTTCAAAAGGGTATCAAAATCATCGGATTTAAATAAAACGGATTTGTGGCACTTTCTGCCAACAGTAATCCTGACAATCTATCTCATATTTACAGTTTATGGGTTTTCCGGGACAGAAAAAATCAACCAAATGCTGCAAAGACTGGAAGAAGGTTTAAATCCTGGGGATTCAACCAAGCTAGTGCTAATGGTTGCACTCAAATCCTTATCCCTCGGGATATATGCTTTTTTTGTTCACTTGATCTTGAGCAAGAATACATCCGAACTGAGCAAGAAGACGAGGACTTGGCAAAAGAACATTTATCTAATACATGTTAGCTATGTTGTAATCTACCTTATATATGGTGCGTACATTATAACCGGTAACAATAGTGGGATCCTTTACCATGCGCCCATTATTCTTTTAAGCACTATGGTATTATACGTGGGATATGCCGCCAATGTTCAGCCCGATGTATTCAGTGGACGATATGCCTATACCAATCCTCTTTTTCCGAAATATGTAAAGTCCGGGCTAACAGATAGTTTGTCACAAGAACTGAAACATCAGTTGAGCGACCTCTTCCACAATGAAAAATTGTACAGGAAAAGCGATATCAATCTGGACATGGTCGCCGAAAAATTGGACACGACACGCCACAATGCCTCGCAACTTATCAATGAGCACTTTAATATGAGCTTTCGTGAGTTTGTAAACTCCCATCGTATCCAAGAAGCAAAGGAACTGCTGGCTCAAGAAAATGAACTGAACATTATTGATGTTGCCTACGAGGTCGGCTACAACAACAAAGTCTCTTTCAATAAAGCTTTTAAGAAAGACACCCAACTTACTCCCAGCGAATACCTCAATGCCCTAAAGCAAGGGTAAACTCTTATCGGGAACACCTAAAAAAATTGGTTTTCTAGCTAACTAGTAGTCATCAATCAAAAATCATCAATCAATGAGACAACTACTAAAACAATTCGTTGTAAAGTACGTTGTGGGCCCTGAACGGACTTTGGCCCAAACGGACAGTAATGAAAAGTACAAAAAGTCCGGATTAACTGGGGAGGAAGCTGTTTTGATTCGAAGAAAAATCAAGAATGCCTTTGATCAGAACAAGATCTACCGGGACAATACCCTTTGCCTTGATGACCTTGCTGATCATATTAAGGAAAACAGGTATAAGGTTTCACAGGTAATCAATACCTTCTTCTCCAAGAATTTTTATTCGTTCTTGAACGAATACAGAATTGAAGAGGCCAAAGATCTTCTGGTAGAAGACCCCTCCCTCAGTGTAAAGGCGATTATGTACGAAGTTGGTTTTAACAGTAAAAACAGCTTTTACAGCGCCTTTAAGAAAATTACCGGGTATAGCCCCAACGATTACCGAGCTGCGGTAAGCACTAATATCGATAGGCAACACGAAATGCAAATGGTGTAACGGCGGAATCTAAATCGTTAAGAGCTATTCCCACACAAACCTCTTGGAACACCAAGAGGTTTTTTAATGATTCATTATCAAATTGTTATAAAACATTGCGACAAGTGTTAAAAACGGTACTTCCCCAAGGGCTTCCATCTTTTTGAGGTTCTAGCCGTTTAAAAAGTACCCTCTCCTACACACTTATAAGTTGATTTGTTATGCAATTGTAAAGGTAGGGCGGTGAGAGGCTCTACTTCTTAAAAAGACAAAATCCATTGAGTTTTGTTCACTTCCCAGAAGTATTATTTGAATTAGCTATCAATTTCCTAGCGCCGTCCACCTTTCTCAGTTGCACTAACTCATTTCAAATTACTAACAAAACTTTATTCGTATGAAAGTAAAGAAACTGTTTGGAGCGCTATTGGCCATGTGTCTATCCATTGCATTTGTCCACGCTCAAGAAAAAACGGTTACCGGTACGGTCACCGACCAAGACGGGGTACCCTTGCCCGGTGTCAACATTGTTGTGAAAGGCACCGTTAAGGGAACTCAGTCCGATTTTGATGGCAACTATGCCATCGAGGCCAACGAAGGAGATGTCCTTGTATTCTCCTATTTAGGGCAAAGAACACTTGAGAGAAACGTAGGTGCAGCAAGCGTTTTGAACGTTCAAATGGAGGAAGACGCATCGCAACTGGAAGAAGTAGTGGTCACCGCACAGGGTATAGTCCGGGAAAAGCGTTCCTTGGGCTATTCGGTAACCACGGTGGAATCCGACAAGGTAGAATCAAGACCGGAAGCGGATGTTGCCAGGGTACTGAACGGTAAAGTTGCCGGGGTGAACATTACTTCCAATAACGGTATGTCCGGTTCGGGAACCAACATAATCATTAGAGGGTATTCTTCGGCAACACAGTCCAATCAACCCTTATTTATTGTCGATGGGATTCCCTTTGATTCAGGAACCAATACACAGACCAACTTTTTGGACGGAAATACGGAATCCAGCCGATTTCTTGACCTTGACCCGAACAATATTGAAAGTGTAAGCGTATTGAAAGGGTTGAGCGCAACGGTACTCTATGGCAACCGAGGTAGAAATGGTGTGATACTGATCACAACAAAAGGTTCCGCTTCTGGAGATGCCCCTTCCAAAACAGAAGTTTCCGTTACACAGTCCATATTTATGTCCAATGCCGTACTCCCAAAGTTCCAAAACGACTATGGTAGTGGATTCCATCAAGGATTTGGATTCTTCTTCAGTAACTGGGGCCCTCGTTTTGACCGTACTGACGATGATGGTATTGCCACGGCAGCCCAATACATAAGAACTGGTCCAAACGGAGTGGCATTGACACAACACCCGTTCAACTATATCGCCGACCCAACCTTAATTGCCGGTTATGAAGATTTACTGAGTGTTGAATATCCGTACCAACCTTATAATGGAGTTGAAGAATTCTTCAGGACGGGATATGTATACAGCACCTCCGTAAATGTTCGTGGTGGTTCCGAAAAAGTAAATTTCAATGCGAATTACGGCCGTACGGAAGATATCGGGGTCACCCCTGGCAACAAGTTGCTACGTAACAACTTCAGTTTAGGTGGAAATGCGGTACTATCCAACAACTTTACCGTGTCCGGGGTCTTCAATTTTGCCAGAACAGGCTACAAGTCACCTCCAAATGCCGTGAGTACAGGTAGTGGTGCCGCTTTTAATGGCTCAGCCATATTTGGTGACGTACTTTACACGCCAAGAAACATCGATTTGACCAATCTTCCATTCCAAGCAGCGGATGGCCGAAGCTTGTACTATAGGTCAGGTAACGATATCCAAAATCCATACTGGACCGTTGCCAACTCAAAAACCAGTCAAGAAACCGACCGATTTACTGGAAACGTTTCCATGAGCTATGCCTTGAACGATTGGATGAACCTGACTTACCGAGTGGGTCTGGATACATATACCGAATTAAACTCATACGGACAGAACAGAGGCGGCGTTGATGGACCTACGTTGGGAATTTTAAGGACTACCTCCGTTCGAAACTCGATTTGGAACCACGATTTGATTCTAAGTGCAGAGAAAAATCTTTCCGAAGATTTGAACCTTACCGCCACCTTGGGCGCCAATAGTCGTAGAGACACCTATGCACAGGACGGTATAGAGAGTCAAGGACAATTGGTTTTTGGAGTGCTTGAACATTATAATTTTACGACTCCATCCTCCATAAACTCCTTTTCTGGTACCGATCTGAATCAAAACTTCGAGGAAAATCTTGTTGGTATTTATTTGGATGCAACCCTGTCCTATAAAGATTTATTGTATTTAAACGTAGTGGGGAGAAACGACTGGTCGTCCACATTGGAAAGAGAAAACAATTCCCTGTTTTACCCGGGAGCCAGTTTATCCTTTATTCCTACCACAGCCTTTCCTGCATTGCAGGGGAATGTACTCAACTATGCAAAACTTAGGGTAGGTTACGGTTCATCCGCAGGTTTCCCAACTCCATTTAACACTAGGGATGTACTCACCTTGAATTCCAGAACATTTGTAGACCTCAATGGCAACGTGGTTTCCGGAAATACCGTTTCTGATGTACTGGGTAACCGCGATCTCTCGCCAGAAAGAGTGCAGGAGCTGGAAATAGGTCTAGATACACGCCTTTTTAATAGGTTGAACTTTAATGTCAGTTTGTATCAAAAGTCGACTACAGACCTGATTACCAACCGTACATTGGACAGCTCAACAGGTTTCCGCTCCACTTTTGTAAATATTGGGGAGGTTGAAACCAAAGGTATAGAAGCCGATTACGACCTTACCATACTCAGGGAAAGCGAAGCAGGCATCGGTTTTAACCTTGCAGGAAACTTTACCGCCAGTGAAACCACGGTGACCGACTTGGCTGAGGGAACCAACAACATTTTGTTGACCTTCGCGGTAGCCGGTGAAGCTGCCAACTATGCCGTGGAAGGCAGACCATTTGGGGTATTGCTCGGCAGCACCATCCAAAGAGATGATAACGGCAACAAAGTGGTAGGGCCAAATGGTAGATACCTGGTGGACAACAACATCACCGAAATTGGCGACCCAAACCCAGACTGGACCACTGCCATGATTCCGACCATCAGCTTTAAGAACTTCACCCTTTCGGCCAACTTGCAATATCGCCATGGTGGAGATGTGTATTCGGTAACAACGGCAGGACTGATAGGGCGTGGAGTTGTTGATCCTGATAATCCAATTGATAGAGAATCAAATTATATACTCCCAGGGGTTTTTGCCGATGGAAGCCCAAATAACGTAGCCATTACAGCAACCGAGTTTGGTTTCAATACCTTTTTTGGGGGAGATATCAACGAAGTAAACGTATTTGATGGCACCACCATCAGGTTACAGGAAGCTTCATTGGGGTATTCCATTCCAAAGAAAATGTTGGAGAAAACCCCTTTCGGAAGCCTATCATTAACGCTTTCAGGATCCAACTTATGGTACAAGGCCGTGAACTTCCCCGATGACGTCAGATACGATACCAACTCATCGAGTACAGGAGTTGGTAACGGACAAGGAATTGATTTCTTCACCGGTCCGTCCACCAGAAGATATGGCCTTACCGTAAGGGCATCATTTTAATCGCAGCTAACAAGAATCAGAAATATTATGAAAAAAATATCAAATATACTAAGTCTCATAATCGCTGCACTGACAGTTATGCTGGGCTGCGAGAGCACTACATTGGATGTAGTGGAGAGCCCCAATGCATTAAACCCGTCGCAGGCGAGCGTTGATTTCTTTTTGAATCAAATACAACTAATGACCGCCCAGATTCATTCCGGTGAGGAAGGCCGTGCCGAAAATGGCCTAAGTCAATTTGGAATGGAACCAGTGAGAATTCAACATGGTTTTGGTCCCACCTATCGGGAGAATTACGACCCATCTGATTTTGATAGGGTTTGGGACAATGTGTATGCCCGTGCCTTGATAGATATTAGGACCATGAATCCTTTGGCAGAAGAAGCCGGTCAGTTCACACATATCGCCATTGGCCAGATATTGGAAGCATACATTATGATGTCCATGGTAGATTTCTTCGGAGATGTACCTTACTCGGAAGCAGCCATGGGCGGCGAGGGAATCTTAAATCCAACAGTTGACTCGGGAGCTACCATTTACCAAGCGGCGGATCAACTTTTGGTAGATGCTATTGCCAACCTCAACAAGGATGAAACCTCCCTCCCATCTGATGACCTATTTTACAATGCCAATGAAGACCAATGGAAGAAAGTGGCAAACACCATGCGTTTGAAGCTATATCTTCAGACCCGTTTGGCCTCTGCCGAAGGCTTTGGAGCATCCGTTTCCACTTCGCGCATCAATGAATTGATTGCGGGCAACCAACTGATTTTGGACCCAACCGATGATTTTTTCTTTCAATGGGGAACCAATAATGCCTCTCCGGATAGCAGACATCCCTATTTTGATGCCAACTACGACGGTGCGGGGCCAAGTTCGGACTTTTACACCTGTAATTATTATATGAATTTGATGGCCAACCAATATGGAGAACCTGATCCACGGATTCGCTACTATTTTTACCGACAACAAGAAGACTTTTCTGGTGCAGATGTAGTTACCAAGGAATGTGTTACCGAAATATCACTTCCTTCATGGTGGGACCCTTCCGAACCCTACTGTTTGGTTCCCGCTACCAATGGTTTGAGCGGATATTGGGGCAGAAACCATTTGGACGATGACGGTATTCCTCCAGATGATGCCTTTAGAACGCTGCACGGAACTTATCCAGTTGGTGGACCGTTCGATGACAACTCTTTTAGAAATGTATCCGGTTCCGGAGCAGTGAACGAAGGGCTCGTAGGTGCGGGAATATCCCCAATTTTGATGTCTTCCTATACCTATTTCATGTTAGCAGAAGCATCATTGACACTGAATACTACAGGAAGCGCCCGGGATTATCTGGAAACAGGCATACGGCAATCCATCGGCACTGTTATGGACTTTGGGGCATCATTGGCAGAGGGTTCGGGATTTGTTCCGACCTCAACAGCTATCGACAGCCATGTTGCAGAAATATTGGCAACCTATGATGCCGGCAACAATACGGACAAGCTTCGAATTATTGTGGAGCAATACTTTATTGCGTTGTGGTGCAATGGAATAGAGGCATACAACACGTATAGAAGAACAGGTCAACCCGATAACTTGACGCCTGCCTTTACCACCAACGACCCAGGGCCTTTCCTAAGATCTATGTGGTATTCACAGACCGCTGCGGACAGCAATACGAACATTACACAGAAAAGTGCACCAAGTACTCCCGTGTTCTGGGACACCAACCCCGATGGATTCGTTGATTGATTTAATTCTAAAAACAATACTTATGAAAAGTAACTTTAAATATATACTTGGCCTATCACTACTGATTTTGGGAATAGCGGCCTGTGAAGACGAGGACAAAAATCCACTCAACGTGTTTGAGCTGGAAGATTCGGCCGCACCTTATGTGAGGATAAAACTGGACGAAACCATTGTTGCCAAAGGTGACTTGGCCAATTCCACTTTCTCCGGTACCGTTGACGACCCCAGTGACAATGTAGCATCATGGGATTTGAGTGTGACTTTGGAATCTGGCGGGGTATCTTCCGATACTGTACCGTTGGCAACAATAACAGAGTTCCCGAGCAACCTTTCCATTCCTTATACCGACATTGCCAGTGCACTGGGTATAACAGTGGACAATATCTCCGGAGGCGACTTCATCAGGTTTTTGGGAGAATCCACAGGAACAGATGGAACAGTAACCACAGTGGCCAACTATAGTGCAACCCTGACTGGGCAGCCAGAACAATTACAAGCATTCAACTTTATTGTACTTGTAAAGTGCTCCCCTATCTCAGGGACTACGGTACCAGGAACTTGGGTAATAGAAATGCAGGATCTTTACGGTGACGGTTGGGACGGTGCCTTTGTAACATTCGAGATTGATGGGGCAACCACAGATTACACATTTACAGCTGGTGATGCAGCGACGTTTAACGTGGATGTCCCAGCAGGAACCAGCAGTTTGGTGATTTCGTATACCAGTGGTGCCTTCGAGGAAGAACATGTTTACACTATTGAAACACCAGACGGAGAGGTTTTGGGCCCTTTTGGACCGAATCCAGCTCCCTGTATCAATTGATTTTTACATATTCATTCAAAGAAAGACTCGCTTTAAATAAGAGCGGGTCTTTTGCTTTTTGGCAAAAAAAGGTTCTTATAAATCGGGAAAGAGTACTTGTGGTTGAGGGTTTCCGAGAAAAAACAGTTGTTACGCTAATTTGGGAACAGATTAATCAACAGCAAATAACAGCCTTGAACCCAAAATATCCTTTCAAAAGTATTTGTTTCGTTTTTTGAATGTATTTGAATTAGTCCAAACTTCAAGGCTGTTTATTTCCGTAAGGTAATTGAATATAGAATTAAGCCAATATCCTTGCTTAGGAATTAAGTGATTCCAATTACCTTTGTCCTCTTAATAAAATAAGCTTGGACAAGACTTCGCGATCAACCAATAAAAAAGCCCTTTTATCTCTCGCCATCGGTGGTTTCGGCATAGGCCTTACAGAATTTGTAATCATGGGTATCCTTCCCAATATTGCCGGTTCTCTTGATATTTCCATTCCTAAAGCGGGACATTTCATAGCCATCTATGCCCTTGGGGTAGTTATAGGTGCGCCCGTAATGGCAAGGATCACCAACAACCTCAATCCAAAGAAAACCTTGTTATTCTTAATGGTTTGGTTTACCATTTTCAACACATTGTCGGCCTTTTCGGACAATTATTGGACAATGATGTTGTTCCGTTTTCTTTCCGGTATGCCTCACGGAGCATTTTTTGGTATTGGTGCTGTGGTATCGGGTTATTTGGCCAAACCGGGCAAAGCTGCTCAGGCCATGGCCGTAATGTTTTCAGGTTTGACCGTCGCCAATATTATTGGAGTACCGCTAGGCACATATATTGGACAGGAACTGCATTGGAGTTATTCTTTTATGTTGGTAGGGATTGCTGGTATTGCCACTTTTTGCAGCCTTTATTTTTGGATGCCAAAAAAAGGATTGGATGAAGCTGATAATTCCGACTCTAAAAACCCTTCACCCGGCCTAAAAAACAAAAAATTATGGGCCTTGATTGCCCTTACCACTGTGGGTACCGGCGGCTTTTTTGCCTGGTACAGCTACATTGCCCCTTTGGTTATCAACGTAACCAAGCTTCCCGAAGCAAACGTTGGATACGTTATGATCGTAGCAGGATTCGGGATGTTTTTTGGAAATTTTTTGGGGGCGAGAATGGTGGAAACTTTCAATCCCGTAAAATCCGTGGTCATAAGCATGTTTAGCATGACGATGATTCTACTATTAAACTCCATTTTCGCAAGCAACAACATTGCCATATATGTACTTAGCTTTATTGTCGGCGTTATTACCTTTTCCATTTCGGCACCCATCCAAATAGCCATCATAAGAGCTGCCAAGGGCGCAGAGAAACTAGGGTCGTCCATGAACCAAAGTGCTTTTAATATGGGAAATGCCTCAGGGGCTTATTTTGGTGGTCTGCCCATGGTTTTTGGACTTGGGTTCAACTACGCCAGTGTGGTTGGAGGTATTTTGGCCTGTATCGGCGGTGTGATAGGAATTGTGATTCTTTACATGGATAAATTATCCAAAAGAAAAAAAGAAGCTTAGTTTTACAGCATGGTAGGTCTTTTACGAAACAGTACTTTTCTAAAGATATTCTGGAGTTTGATGGGTCTTTACCTATTGAACATCAGTGTGGACTCACCGGACCGGTATCCCGACCATGTTCCCGAAGACCTATCCGTTAACGACCAAGAGAGTATTATCGAGATTTTGGTTGAAAAGGTCCTGGGCTACGGGGATGTGTTTAAAGAATACGACGACCCTGATAAAGAAGACCATAATAGTGGCTCCAGTTTTAAAATTAAGCTTACCGTACATCAACCCAACCCTGATTATTCCCGATACCATATTTTGATGGGTAAAAAGAAAAAGTTTCCAGACAAGAACTCCCTCTTGACCCATCTTTACATCCAGAAGGACACTCCTCCTCCCGAAGTATGATTTGTTTTCCTAGCCAAACCCGTCCCTTTTCACCATAAGGTTCGGGCAATTCAACATTCATATAAAACAAATCAGAATACATGAAAAACATCATAAAAAAAATGATGCCAATAGTTCTGTTGGTATCATCCAGTATAGCTTATTCCCAAATTACTAATTCCGAGAAAGACAGTCTTTACATAAATCAAATCGATGAAAAAAAACAACCTGCCAAGGTGCTGCACGCAGAACCCTTATATATTGACCTGATACGTGACCTCGGTGCACGAAAAGGGGAACGGGAGTGGAACCTTGGATTGGGACTGACAGACGAGCTCACTTTTGATTCCTACGAAGCGCTTATTGAGTACGAATGGGCCCCAATGGATAGGTTGGGCCTTGAAGTAGAACTGCCCTTTACCTTTTATTCTCCACTGGCGGATAATGGTGGGGTCGAAACACCTTCCAATAGATTGAACAGTATCAAAATAGCGACTCAATGGTCGTTCTTTGTAAATGAACGAATGGCCACTTCGATGGCAATCGGATATATCAATGAGTTCGAATTATCGGACTTCAGAAATTTTGGCAAGCCCTTGATTTCTGGGAATGTATACAACCCCTTTTTGGTGGTTGCCAAACGTTGGGGCAACAATTTCCACTCCTTGGTGTATACCGGTCCTATGATAGGTCACGAATACGAAAGTGGGGAAGTACATACATCCTATGATGTTAACACCAGTTTTCACTATATGATTCCCGGTACACGGAATTTTATTGGTGTAGAGTTCAACAAAACCTGGGAGGGCAGTGATTTTGATATGACCATGCGCCCCCAAATGCGACTCGGAATCGCTGATAATTTAATGATAGGCATTATTGCGGGAGTTCCCATTAGCAGGGAGAATGAGCGTTTCAGTTCATTTTTGCGACTTATTTGGGAACCAAAACATAAGTAGTTCACAATGCATACAGAAATCAAGGGGCTTTTATGATAAGCCCCTTGATTTTATCCAAACAGATAAAAAAGCGAGTTTTAATTATAGTACTTACCTTTATCTTTAAATGTTTTGATGCTTAATTAAATCAGTTCCGTTTGAGACTCCTAATCGTTTTTTTATTATTCATATTTTCTTCAACACTCGTTGGTCAGGAGCTTCCCCCCATTAAAAATTATACCCCAAAGGAATATAATGGGGAATTTCAGAATTGGGGAATCACACAATCCCCTTCAAAGAACATATATGTGGCTAACCACACCAGTCTTTTGGAGTTTGATGGCAGTAAATGGCACCAATATAAATTACCTACATCTCCTGTAATTCGCTCGGTAATGGCCGTTGGAGACAAAATTTACACGGGATCCTACCGTGAATTTGGTTTTTGGACCAAAAAAGCAAATGGCGAACTTGCATATACCTCATTATCCCAAAAAATGGAAACCCCCATTTCGGAGGACGAGGAATTTTGGGATATTGTTGTCCTGGACCAGTGGGTCCTCTTCCAATCACTGGACAGAATCTATATCTATGACAACCTTGAAAGCAGCTTTAAGGTGATCGAAGCAAAATCGGACAAGGCAAACATGGGCGTCGTAAACAACAATGTTTATTTTCAAATTGCCAAAGAAGGTTTGTTCACCATCCAAAATGGAGAGGCACAATTGGTAAGCAATGACCCTGTATTTACCAAAGAGCCCATAGTTGGGCTGTACGGTGTTGGGAATGACCTATTGATCCTTACCGAAAGTTCCCGGTTCTACAGATACGATTCGGAGACTGTTACGCCGTGGGAAACCGCCATGGATGATTTGAACATCAAACTATATAGCAGCATTCGACTAAACGATAGTTCTTTTGTACTCGGTAGTATATCTAACGGTTTTTATCACCTCTCTCCAGATGGTGAGACCATCATACGGAACATCGATCAGGAAAAAGGATTGAACAACAATACGGTTCTATCCCTTTTTGAAGATGCTGAAAACAACTTATGGCTTGGTCTGGATAACGGTATTGCGACCGTAAACCTATACTCCCCCTTTAATGAATATGTTGACAAATTGGGCAACCTTGGGCTGGTATACGCCGCATTGAACCACGAAGGACACTTATATTTGGGTACCAATCAGGGCTTGTTTTACCGAAGGACCGCCTCTCAAGATCCTTTTAGGTTGATTGATGGCACGCAAGGACAAGTATGGAATCTTCAGCTTTTGGATTCCACTATCTTCTGCGGACACAATAATGGCACTTTCATTATCGAGGAAAACAGGGCCGAACTTATTTCGGATTATCCCGGGACATGGGGCGTAAAACCTATTAAGGGTCACAACAACCTTTTATTACAAGGAAATTACAACGGATTGAGCATTCTTGAAAAGGTAGATGGTTTTTGGAAATTCCGGAATGCCATCGATGGCTTTACCATTTCCAGTCGTTTTTTTGAAATGGATTCCCTTCAGGTAGTCGTGGACCATGAAAAAAAAGGACTGTATTTTATCGAGCTCGACCCGAGTTTCAGAGAAGTTAAACAGGTAACCAATGTGGAACGTATCGGTCACAGTTCGAACATCTTTAGTTTTCAGGATGAACTTTACTATAAAACCAATGCAGCCATCTACAATATTGATGGAGAAAATGATATTGCACTGGACAGCACTTTGACCCAAATGATCTTTAATGAAAGTAATGGGCAAATCAGCATCATAATTCCCGAAGATTCCGAACAACGGCTCTGGTTTTTCACAGATTACGGCATACAATATGTTACCCAAAGTACCCTTAGCAATAAACTTAGTACTTCCCATATTTCCATACCTAAGGACATCCGTGCCAATTTAGGGGTCTCTGGATTTGAGAACATCTCAAAAATATCTGACTTCAAATATTTGATAGGAAGTTCAAATGGATTTGTTTCTTTGGACCTTACCAAGGTTGAACCTTCCAAACAAGAAGTACAGATAAATTCCATTTATTTTGGGAGCTACCAAGAGTTGTCCAACAAAGCACCTACCGATTCAAACAGGACATTCGTGCATGCGAACAATAATATAAGGTTCGAATACAGTGTACCAGAGTTTGATAAATACACCGAGGTACGTTATCAGTACAAAATGGAAAACTTGTACGAAGGGTGGAGCGAATGGTCAGAAAACACCGATGTTACCTTCAAGAACCTTTCTTTTGGGGATTACATATTTACCATAAGGGCCATGGTGGGCAATAACTTGAGTTCGAATACTGCTTCGTACAGTTTTACCATATCTCGCCCTTGGTACCTATCCGACCTCGCCCTTTTGGCATATACAATGGCGGTTTTACTCATATTTATAGTGGTACATAGGCTTTACAAGAACTATTATCGAAGGAAACAAGAATCCCTTATTAAGCAAAACCACAAAGAACTGGAACGCAGGGAACTGGAGGAAAAAGAGCGTATTGCTCAAATACAGACCGAAAAGCTTCAAAATGAAATTGACAACAAGAATCGTGAACTTGCCATTTCCACAATGAGTTTGGTCAAAAAAAATAAGTTTCTGTCATCCTTAAAGTCGCAATTGAAGGAAGTACCAAACAAGGATAGGAACATTAGAACCGTAATCAGGGAAATAGACCAGAACATCAACAGCGAAGATGATTGGAAGTTCTTTGAAGATGCATTCAACAATGCTGACAAAGACTTTTTAAAGCGAATCAAGAGTAAACACGATAGTCTAACCAATAACGACTTAAGATTGTGTGCCTATTTAAGGCTGAATCTTTCCTCCAAAGAGATTGCACCATTGCTAAATATATCGGTAAAAAGTGTAGAAATGAAGCGCTACCGGCTCCGTAAAAAATTCGACCTGCCACACCACGATAACCTTATAGATTACATTTTAAACTTTTAGGCAACTCTACTTTCCCACATCACAGTCCTACATTTCTTAAAATTACCCCTACAATAACTCTACATTTTCACAAATCACCTCAAATTCAGCGATTTGCCAGACAGTATAATCAGGGGTATATTTTTTTCAAATCATCATATTTCAAGGGGTTTAAATAGCAAAACATCAATTTTAACCCCATAAAATTGCCGATGTAGGTTTTTTATAGAGGTAGCTCCTTTGTTAAGAAGACGTTAAGCCACTTACTTTTATGTCCAAACTAAATTTACTCAAAAATGAGATATGGATTTTTAACATGGATAGTGCTTTTATGTACCGCCTATGGATATTCACAAACTAAAACCGTAACAGGTACGGTATCCGACAATATGGGACCCATGCCGGGTGTAAACGTACTTGTAAAAGGAACGACCAATGGGGTTGTTACCGATTTTGATGGTGAATTCACCATTGACGATGTTTCCAATGACGACACTTTAGTGTTCAGCTACATTGGCTTTGTATCACAAGAAGTGTCCGTTGGTACGCAAACTGAAATCAACATTACATTGAGCGAAGACACACAAGCCCTCGACGAAGTGGTTGTTGTAGGATATGGTACCCAAAAGAAAAGTAACGTTATCGGTTCCGTGACAAGCGTAGAGGTGGAGGAAGCAACCAATGTGCCCACCACCAACGTTTCCGAAATGCTTCGGGGTAGAGCCGCTGGTGTACAGGTAAATCTCGGTGATGCACGACCTGGTGGTGCTTCCAATATTATAATTAGGGGTAACGTATCCGTTGACGGAGGAAACTCTCCATTGATTATCGTGGACGGTCTTCCTTTTGATGACCTTAATGATGTAGCCCCGGACGATATTGCCAACATTGAAATCTTAAAAGATGCCTCCTCAACCGCCATCTATGGTTCAAGGGCATCCAACGGTGTTATCTTGGTAACAACGAAAACGGGTAAAACAGGTAAAGCTACCATAGACTACCACGGTTACACTACCGTACAAACGTTGACCAAAAACTTCAATCAATACACTGGCTCACAATTTATAGACCTAAGAAGAGAAGCCAACAGGAACAGGTTCACGGGCGACTACTTGAACGATGTGAACATTTTCACACCTTTTGAACTAGATGCCATTGAGAACCAAGATTTTGTAGATTGGGAAGATTTGGTACTTAGGGATGCAGTAATCCAGAGCCATGCACTAAGCTTCTCCGCTGGTAGCGAAAAGACCAAGGTTTTTTCCAGTTTCAACTATTTTTCACAAGAAGGTATTATTCCAAATTCAGGTTTTGACAGAGGCACATTCAAACTAAACTTAGAACAAAAAATATCTGATAAATTGACATTCCGTGGAATCATCAATTATCAGAACGCAAAACAAGACCGCGAAACAGGAGGAATAAACTTTACCACCATAACGCCACTTGCCCAGCCTTACACTGCGGACGGTGAGCTCCAGAAGTTTTATTTGGGCCCATCGAACACATCGGTAAACCCGTTATGGGACCAAAGAGAATCTGTGGATGAGACCAAAATCAACCTTACAGATGTCAACTTGAGCCTTATCTATGACATAGCGCCCAACCTAAGCTATACATTGAAAACTTTCTTAAGAAACCGTAACACCAACCAAGGAGTATATCGTTCCTCATTGCACTCTGCCGGTGATGAAGGTATCGACGGACTTGGGGTATTGTCCAACACCTTGTTCAAGCAGGTGCTTGTGGAAAACATCTTGATGTACACACCTCAAATCAATGATAGTCATAATGTGGACTTTACCGCTGTACAAGCATTCGATGAACGCCGTACCGAGTATACGCAATTGGATAAATCCGGATTCACCAATGATGCCCTCGGATTTAATGGTAACGCTACCGAATTACTGAACAATGTAAGAGATGTTTCCCAGCGTAGGCTATATTCCTTCTTGGGAAGGATTAGGTATGGTTACTTGGATAGATACCTTTTGGAAGCGACTGCACGTGCGGATGGCGCTTCGGTTTTTGCCGCAAACCAAAAATGGGGCTTCTTCCCAGCTGTATCCGTAGCATGGAAAATGCACATGGAACCCTTTATGCAAGATATCGATGCCATTAACGAAATGAAGTTTAGGGTGAGTTATGGTGCCACAGGTAACCAAGGAATAGATCCTTTAGAATCTTTAGGGGTTGCCGACGACCTCCCCTACGTGTTTGGCGATGAAACCGTGGCAGGTGCCACCGCATCATCCCGACTGCCCAACCCTGACCTAAAATGGGAGAAAACAGCAACTTTGAACGCTGGTGTGGATTTTAGATTGTTCAACAACTTTTTCCAAGGAACTTTTGAATACTACAAAGCCAACACCAACGATCTTTTATTGGATAGATCCATTGCTGGAACCACAGGTTTTAATGTGACTCGATTCAATGCAGGTGAAATACAAAACCAAGGTATTGAAGCTTCTTTGACCTCTAATATTATCCGAAAAGAAGATTTTAGTTGGTCTTTGGGGCTTGTTTTCTCCAGAAACAGAAACGAGGTAATCTCCCTCACAGGAGAGCTTGATGATCAAGGTAATCCCATCGATATAACCGATGCCAATTCAGGAAGACGTTTATCCGTTGGTCATTCCATCAACAATATCTGGCTGCCAAAATATGATGGCATTTACCAAGAAGGCGATGACATTGCCGGTTCTGGAAACCCATTGGCACAGCCAGGTGATGTTCGCGTGGTGGATCAGGACGGCAACGGACAAATAGACAATCGCGACAACGTGTTCACAAATACAGATCCTGATTGGTACGGTTCCATCACCAACACCATTACCTACAAGAACTTTGATCTGTTTGCCGATATCTACATAGTACAAAATGCAACAAGGTTAAATCCTGTTCTCGCCAATGGTGAGCTTTGGAAGGGTGCCATTAACGGTATCAGGACTAAATATTACACTCCGGAATATCCATCGACAGAATATCCAAGACCAAAACCAGACACGCACTTGCACCTGTTCCCTTTTGCTGTTAGAGATGCATCCTACGTGAGATTACGTACGCTTACATTGGGCTACAACATTCCCAGGGATACTTTCTCCAAGATTGGATTACAAAGTGCCAAGGTATACTTAACCGGAACCAACCTGTTCACCTTTACCGATTTTAAATCGTACAGCCCGGAACAGACGCCTTTAAACAATGATCAAAATGGTTCTGCTTTCCCTGAGACCAGAAACATAACCCTAGGTGTAAAATTAGGATTCTAAAAAAATTGTCATGAAAAATATATTTCAACATTTAATATCTAAAAAAGCAATGGCAATATTCCTTGTCGTTGCCACATTCGCATCATGCGAAAAAGAATTGGAGGATGAGCTGTTGTCCGATACCTCGGTCGACTTCCTGTACTCCACGCCAGAGGGCTTGGAAAATGCCGTTGTAGGCCTATACACCCTCAACAGAAACCTTTACCAAGATTTAAGCTTGAATGGAACATATCCTCTAATTCCACAGGCAAAAAGCGATTTGGGCGTGGGTATCACCGGAGAGGTCTCCCTCTACAGTCGTTTGCTTTGGGGAGCCAGTTTGGGCGATTACGGTACCACATCGGGCATTAATGCCTACTGGGTCAACTACTATAAAATAGTTGAGAGAGCCAATGCCGTCATCCAAGGCGCGGAAAATTTGGAGGATATTGAAGAAAGTAGACGAAACCAAATTCTTGCAGAGGCCAAATGTATGCGTGCCCACGCCTACTTCACTTTGTACCGACTTTTCAACAACATTTTTATCACCACGGAGCCCACTACGCCCCAGAATGCGTTTGATGTACCCCAGGACAAATCTTCAGAGGAAGAAATCTTTTCTCTGCTACGTTCCGATTTGGACTTCGCCATAGCAAATTTGGACTATACTACGCCTCAATTTGGACGTTGGGCCCAAGGTGCCGCTAGACATTTGAGAGCCAAAGTGGCCATGTGGGAGAACGACTGGACCGAAGCAGCCGCCCAAACCGATGCCATCATAACAAGTGGCAGCCATAGTTTGACGGAGACCACGGCAGAAGTATTTGCAGGAGAGCTTAATCATTCCGAAACCCTTTTTGCCATCAATTTTGAAAGGCAGACCATTGGAGGTGGAGACCCCCATATCATGAACTGGAACATGGTTGCCAGCTATGCGGATGCACCCGGTCTGATTCAATCTGTTGAAAATGGCGGTGCAGGTGCTGGGTTTATTTCCTTGAACCAGTACACCATCGACCTTCTCAATGAAGACCCGAACGATACCAGAAAAAATGGCACCTACTATATTTTCGAATATCTCTACAACGATGAGACCGCAGTACCTGCCGGAAGTGAGTTGGGCGACCCATTAGACCTGTACGAGAACAGCGAGGACGACCAAAACGAGTTTATGCTCTACTACAGAAGGCAAAACCCCGGAATCATCAAGTTCCTTGATGAGACTGTGGAGCCTACAGACAGAAATCATTTTAAGAACATTATGATCTACCGTTTGGCAGAGACTTATTTAATCGGTGCCGAAGCACATATGATGCTGAACAATTCCGCCAAGGCAATGGAATACCTTAATGCCGTACGAACCAGAGCGAATACCGCCCCAGTGAACAGTATTGACCTGGAAACTATATTGGAAGAAAGGGCCCGCGAACTTGCTTTTGAAGGTCAACGTTGGTTCACCCTAAAGCGTACCGGATTGTTGTACGATTATCTTTTGGACCATATGAACAACGACAATATGAACGAGTCTTACCCAGAGGGGAATCCAAAAGACATTCTTAGGGAGTACATGCAAAATTGGCCCATTCCACAGCAACAAATGGACCTTTTGGGACCCAACTACCCACAGAATGATGGGTATAACTAAACCGGCACAAACTAGCATTAACTTATAACATTGAAAGATGAAAAAGCATAATAATAACATGAACAAATCTAGTTCCAGACTACCCTTATTGGTTGTCCTAATGGTGATTGGAGTTTTGGGCACAATCATTTCTTGCGAAACGGAGGATGACATTCCGCCTCCTTCCGCCTATGTTCCACCAACGCCGGAACCAGAGCCCGAACCAGGTGAAGACTGTACCTTTTCTACCATTGTTCCCGAATTGTCCGAAGGTATGGATTTTGAGTGCGGAGGACCTGAGGTCACTTTCTTTGGAGAGAAAGACGGTTCCTTTACCCTTGAATACGTGGAAAATCCAGACCCATCCGGCATCAACACCTCGGAAACCGTGGTAGAATACACACAAACAGCCTATATTGAACCATGGGCAGGCTTCTTTTTTGATTTGGCCAGCAAAGTGGATTTCAACGAAATGCAGACCGTAAAAATTAAAGTGTACTCGCCCGCTGCAGACCAAATCGTATTAATGAAGTTTGAGGACAAGACCGATAACTCCATTGCAAAAGAAGTCCAGGCGACTACAACCGTCGCAGGTGAATGGGAAGAATTATCATTCGTTTTCTCACCAAGTGATTCCGATAAATTTGATAGACTGATTCTATTTTTTGATTTTAATGGCGAGAAAAGTGCGGAAACCACCCACTATTTCGACGATATTGCGATGAGCGAAGGTGGCGAAGTGGAAGAGCCGGTTGAAACCGGTGAACCTACTGCTCCAGCCCCAGACCCGACCATAGACCCAACAGAGGTAATTTCATTGTTCAGCGACGTGTACACCAACGTTACCGTGGACACATGGAGAACCGATTGGTCCAACGCAACATTGGAGGACATCGAAATTGATGGGAATGCAGTTAAAAAGTATAGCGAGCTTAACTTTGTAGGAGTAGAAACCACATCAAGTCCAATCGATGCTTCCGGAATGACCCATTTTAGAACGGATATCTGGACTGGTGATGCAACGGAATTCAAAATCAAATTAGTGGACTTTGGAGCCGATGGTGCTTTCGAGGGAGGTGATGATGTCGAGCACGAATTGACATTTGAAGCGCCCGCACAAGAAGAATGGGTGACCTTGGATATTCCACTATCTGATTTTACCGGACTAACAACAACAGAACATATTGCCCAGTTGATATTCGTGGGTGCCCCTAGTGGAGCAAACACTGTTTATGTGGACAACGTTTTATTTTATAACGAAGCAGGAGTTTCCGACACCCCTTTCTCAGGTGCTCCGGCACCTTCGGTTCCAGAAAACTTTGTGATTTCGGTATTCAGTGATGAGTATACCGATATTTCCGGTACCGATTTCAATCCAAATTGGGGGCAAGCTACTGTAGTTACACAGGAAGATATAGCTGGCAACAATACCTTAAAATATGATGGCCTAAACTACCAAGGAACTCAATTCGAAAATGCATTGGATGTTTCTGGAATGACGATGATTCATCTGGATTATTGGACACCTGATTCTTCTGACCTCAACCTATCATTAGTTAGCTCTGGACCTGTTGAAACACCATATTCCATTGAAATCACCACTGGTGAATGGGTAAGTGTAGACATTCCTTTAACCGAGTTCTCCGGAGTAGTGGATTTATCAGACGTAATCCAATTGAAATTTGATGGAAATGGAACCATCTTTTTAGATAACATTTATTTCTTTTCACCACCTCCCACAGAACCTGTAACTGGGGCACCGACCCCAACCTTGGCACAGGCAGATGTATTATCTATATTCAGTGATACCTATACCGATGTTGCCGATACCGAATTTAATCCGAATTGGGGGCAGGCAACCGTGGTTACACAAGAAGACATAGATGGGAACAATACCTTAAAGTATGCAGGTCTCAACTATCAGGGAACACAATTCTCATCTTCACTGGATGTTTCTGGTATGACGATGATCCATGTAGATTATTGGACGCCGGATTCATCGGCCCTTAATTTATCTTTGATAAGTACAGGACCGTTAGAAACTCCATATGCATTCGAAGTAACTGCAGGAGAATGGGTAAGTGTAGACATTCCTTTGACAGAGTTCTCCGGTGTAGTTGATTTAACCGATGTAATTCAGTTAAAATTTGATGGAAATGGAACCATTTTCTTAGACAATATCTATTTCCACTAATCATATAATGAAAAACAGATCATAAATTGATTTGAGTTAGTTAATTAAGCAAACGGATTAGCTCCTTTCATACAATAGAAAGGAGCAAAATCCAACTAAGGTTTTCTATGAAAAACAAATTGTACATTCACCAAATAGTTAAAATGAGCATTTTCAATATTTCCATACTGTCCCTCCTACTGACAATTTCTTGTAGTTCGGGGGATTCAGACTCCAACGATATTCCTACTAACCTCAGCGTGGACATTTTTGTTGTTGGGTCAAACGACAACAATCCTAATGGCGATGGTTCAGGAACGGTGCAGATAACCGCTTCGGCCAATAATGCGGTCAGGTATGCGTTCCGTTTTGGAACAGGGGACCAAATCGACAGCGAATCTGGAAATATCGAACATACCTTCCTTCAAGATGGAACAAATAATCACAATATTACCGTATGGGCCTACTCCGGGTCCGGGGCGTTCGTTAACGAAAGTTACAGCGTAGATGTTTACAGGTCCGACGAAGCCTATGCTACTTTGGTTTTTTCTGATGAATTTGAAAACGAAGGTAGACCGGATGACCAAAAATGGCATTATCAAGTTATTCCACCAAACAATGGCAGCTGGCATAATGACGAATTACAGCACTATACCGATAGGGAAGAGAATTCATATGTGAACGATGGAACCTTAAAAATAAAGGGCATCAAAGAGCAATACTCCTATAACGGAAGTACAAAAGAATATACCTCGGCCAGATTGAACGCCAAGTTCGCCTTTACTTACGGACGCATAGAGGTCCGGGCCAAACTTCCTAAAACAGCGGGTACATGGCCGGCCATTTGGACATTAGGTGCAAACTCGAATGAAACCGGAAACTATTTTGGAGATCAATACGGCAATGTAGGGTGGCCTCTTTGCGGGGAAATCGACATTATGGAACAAACCGGATGGGATAAAAACAGTACCATTTCACATTATCATTGGGGAGATTTGAACACAGAGGTGTACAGCGATGAAGGAGGTGAAATAGCCGTTGAAAATGCAGATTCAGAGTTTCATTTATACTCCATGGAGTGGGACAGCGAAAGTATTAAAACCTATGTGGATGATAACTTGGTATATGAATTTCAGAATGGTAGTAACAAACCATTTAATCACGAGCACTATTTGCTCCTAAATATTGCGATAGGTGGAAATTTGGGTGGGGATGTACCTGCAAATTTTACCGAAGATATCTTTGAAATTGATTATGTAAGAATATATCAGTAAACACAAATTCCAGTGCAAAGGAGTTAGATTGCTGAGCATTGCGATTTCAAGATTTTGGAAAAGTAAAAGCTATTAACTTATTCCAACCAACCCAAAGCCGGAGTTTATACTTCGGCTTTTTTATTGTCCAATTTCCTTCGGTTCAAAATAAGTCAATTCCTGATTGTTAAACTTTGCCGTAGCCTCGATGGGATTACAACATACTTCGCAATCCTCGACATAGGTTTGTTGCGGCACAGAGCTATCCAACAAAAAGGAAATTTCTTCCCAACAGTACGGACATTGAAAAAAATGCTCGTACATGGCTTAAAATTCTACATTGAGCAGTTGACCACTAACTTGAAGCATTTGAAGTTCCGCCAATTTTGCATTGTATTTGGCTTGGCTCTTGGCCAACTCAGCATTTAACAAATTCAGCTGGGCTTGGCGAAATTCTATGGAAGTCACCTGACCAAGTTTATATCTTTCATCGGTACGGTTAAAGTTGTTCTGGTTGGTCTGCAAGTTTTTCTCCTGGACCTGTAAAACATAAAGCGCATTGGTATAACTGTCCCATGCGTTACGGATATCCCTTTCTACCTCCAACTGAATCTGTTTCTTCGCAATCTCTTGATTCTGGTAGGCAATTTTGGCATTTTTTATCCCAGTTATGGTAGTTCCTCCATCAAACAAGTTCCAAGTAAGGTTCACGGTACCTGTTACCCCTGTAGACGTGTTTTGCAAAGCAAAGGCCAATGGACTGTTGTTGTTGGACTCGTTCCAACCATACGTTCCGGTAAGTCCAATGGTGGGCAAGTAGCCACTTTTGGCTATTCTGATGTCATTGAGACCCATGTTTATGTCCTTTTCCACTATTTGAAGCCTAACGTTGTTCATTTGGGCCTCATTGTACATATTTTCCATTTGAAGACCAGGAACAAAAGTCACGGTAGTATCGGCAGAAAACGTAGCCGATAGATCACGGTTAAGAATAAGGTTCAGATCCCTCATTGTATTTCGCAATTGCTGTCTGGAATTCAACAAATTGATGCTATCCGTATTAATGTCCACCTCGGCGTTCAACACATCCAACCCTGTATTTTGCCCAAACTCAAACTGGTACTGTGCCCTTTTGAGCCTATCCTTGGAAATCTCCAGAGCCTGTTCCAAGGTAGCCGTATTCTCGGTAAGGCGGGCCGCTTCGTAATACACGGTGAACAATTGTAAAATGGTATTTTCGATGGTCTGTCTGACCTCCAATTCGGATTGTTCCGACCTTTCCTGAAAACTTTTGTAATTGTAATATCTGCCAAGACCGTCAAACAAGGTATAGTTTACGTTCACTGCAGCACTGTATCTTCTCGTCTCTGCTCCTTCCGCTCTTCTTGTATCTCCGTTGGCCAAAACACCTTCCGAGTTTTGCTTATCTATACTGCCGCTGGCATTCCCAGTAACCGAAGGCAAGTAACCCGAATTTAGAATATCTGCGTTGTTCTCATCAATTAACTTGGTATTTCTAGCGACCTTAATATCCAAATTGTTTTCCAAAATAAGGTTGATCGCCTCCTGCTTGGTAAGCACTTCATCCTGAGCATTTACGGATAAGCCAAGAAATATTAATATCAGGGGTAGTTTATACAAAAAGCTTTTCATTATCTGGTCTCTTCTGCAACGTTTGAGGTTTTTTCTCCGTTTTGTGACATATCGCTACTGTCGGTTCCGTTCAGGCTTACACTTTTCGACTGCATCTCTTCTTCTTCATGCTGTTCACGAATGGCTCGTTCCACCTCTTCCGGTGTAACTTCTTCTCCGGTCCACAGGCGTTTAGCCAAAACTTTCATATTGTTTCCAAAGGAAAGCAACAAAGGAAGCATGAGCAATGTCAAAATGGTGGCAAAACCTATTCCGTAGGCAATGGAAATGGCCATTGGCTTTAAGAACTGTGCTTGGCGGCTCTTTTCCAAAAGTAAGGGTGCCAAACCGGCAATAGTAGTAACCGATGTCAAGAAAATGGCCCTAAAACGTGAACGACCAGCTTCATAAATGGCATCATCGAACTTCATTCCATTTCTTAGATTGATGTTGAACTTGCCAATCAGCACCAATCCATCGTTTACCATGATACCAATGAGTGCGATAATTCCCAACATGGAAAGAATGTTGATTGGGAAACCGTGCAACCAATGTCCCCATGCCACCGCTGTTAAACTGAAGGGTACCATAAAAATCAACAATAAAGGTTGACTAATACTTCTAAAGGTGAAGGCTATGGTTATAAAAATCAGGAACAATACAATTGGACCTACAAATCCAAGTGAACCGATAAGTTTATTGGCCTCCCTGTTCTGGCCTTCATAAGATGGGCTTATGGTTGGATATTTTGCCAGAATATCGGGCAATACCTCGTTACGTATCCACAACATGGCATCTGTACCACTAGTGGTCTCGGGGTCCGTTAAATCGGAAGACACCTGAATTTCCCTTCTACCTTCCAAATGGTTGATGGCCACATCTCCTCTTTCAATGGTATACGTAGCTATTTCTTTTAATGGAATCCGGTCACCGCTTGGGGCCAGGATTCGCATCTCGTCCAAATCAGAAATTGACGACCTGTTCTCCCTATCGTAACGCACCCATACCCTAATTTCATCCTGCCCTCTCTGGAAACGCTGTGCTTGCGCCCCGAAGAATCCACCACGAACCTGATTCATTACCGTACGAAGGTCCAATCCAAGCAAATAGGCATTTTCCTTGAGTTCCAAACGTATCTCTTTGATTCCGGCCGGATCATTGTCCGTTACGTCCTTTAGGTTGGAATTGGCCTCCATAGCTTGCTTAAGCTCCATTTTGGCCGCCTTAAGCTCTTCAATATTGTTACCCAATAGCGAAACTGATACAGGGTTCCCTCCAAAGTTACCTCCTGAGCCATAAATCAAGCTTTCCACTCCAATTACCGGGCCTACGAGTTCACGAAGTCTCGTGGTTACCATGTCGGCACGTATACCATCCGGTCTTTCCTCTCCAGGCAACAGGTTGATTTCCAATGTTGCCGTGGATGAACCGGGTCCAAGGTTTTTAATCATGTTCACAAAAAGCATTTTATCCATGCCCTGTAAATATTCATCAGTCAATTCTTGGTTTACGATATGTGCTTTATCCTGTATTAGACTGATAATGGAATCAGTCACTTTCTCGTTGGTGCCGTTGGGCATAGTAAGATTTATAGATACTTGGTCACTGGCAATTCTTGGAAAAAATGCAGTTCGGATAATCCCTCCTCCAATGGAACCCAGCGTTAAAGCCAAAGCCATAAAGAACAGGGCAAAGGTCAAAAACTTGTAGTTCAGCATAAAATGGAGTGCCGGGCTATACCACTTATCCCGCATATAGTTCATTATCCTATCTCCTATTTTGTTGATGACGCGTAGCTCGGCAAATACCTTGGCAATGCCTGTTTTGGGTTTATCACTTTGTGGGTGCAAGGCTTTTGAATGTGCCAAGTGAGCGGGCAATATAATCAATGCTTCTACCAAGGAAACCACTAAAGTGAGAATCACTATAACAGAGACCTCACTAAAGAATTCGCCAATTCTACTATCAAGGAACAAGAAAATAGAAAATGCCAATATGGTAGTGATGATGGCCGAAATAATTGGCGGTATCACCTCCATGGTCCCATCCAAAGCGGCCTGCACGGGTGATTTTCCATCCTCGTAATGTTGATAGATATTCTCTGCTATTACAATTCCATCATCCACCAGAATACCGATTACAATAATCATCCCGAAAAGGGATAGTACATTGATGGTGACATTGAACATGGGTGCAAAAACAAACATCCCCAAAAATGCAATGGGAAGACCAAAGGCCACCCAGAATGCCAATCTTGTATTCAAAAAGAGGGACAGGAATACCAATACCAAAATCATTCCCACAATGGCGTTCTCGGTCAAGAGTTCGGTCCGTTGGGTCAATGTTGTTGAACGGTCATCGATTACATCCAACCGAACATTGGTATATTTTTCGTTGAAATCGCCGATATATTGCCGAACGTTTTCAGCAGAACCCATCAAATCTTCTGTATTTGTACTTGTAATCGTAACGTTTACGGCAAGCTCCCCATTAAAATAGGAGGCATTGGGGGTTTCGGAGAACCGGTCGCGGATAATGGCAACATCCTTTAAACGCACTGCCCTTCCTTCCACATCACCCCGAACTACGATATTGGATAGCTCATCCCCATAATACGAGCGGTTATTGGCTCTTATCAGATATTCTTCGGTTACTGTTTTGATATTTCCTCCCGTTACAAGGATATTGGCGTTGGAAACGGCTTGGGCGACATCGGCAAAGGACAGATTGTACGCCAAAAGACTGTTCTCGTCTACTGCAATCTCTATTTCCTCGTCAGGATAGCCGTCTATTTGTATCTGTGAAATACCGTCAATCGCTCTAAGATCGTTCTCAATCTGACGGGCAATTTGCTTTAATGTTGCCAAAGGAATATCCTTTCCGCTTACCGCAAAACTGATGGTCGGCCTTACAGGTTCTTGCTTGGCCACGATCAAAGGTTCCATTCCTGTTGGGAAGGTCGGTACACGATCCACCGCATTTTTAACCTCCAACAGCATAAAATCAACATTCCGTTCCTTTTCGATCTCTACATTGATGGTACCACTGTTCTCCCTTGAAGTGGATGTTACCCTTTCCACTCCTTCGAGTCCTTTAAGGTTGTCTTCTATTTTGAGGACAATCCCTTCCTCTATTTCTTGTGGCGAGGCGCCTGGATAAGCAATAGTTATGGTAATGTTCCGAGCTTCGTTGAGTGGAAAAAATGATGATTTCAAGGAAAGAATCCCTACAACCCCAAAGACAAAAAATGCCAAAATAAAGACATTTACTGCCATGTGGTATTTAATAAAATACGAGATGAGATTTCTCATGGCGGGGTTTTTTAAGATTTGCTTTCGTCAAAAGTGCGCACCAACATACCGGCATAGGCACCCGTCATCGGTTTGGCAACGATCACTTGGCCGTCAGGAACATTTTTGAGCACAACGGTCTTGTCCGTAAAAAATACGGGGTCAACATCCATTAAATCCAAAATGGAGTCCCGTACCACAAAAATTTGGTTGTTTTCCAATAAAAGTGACCTATTGATCTCAATGGCATTGGGCTCTTCCTTGGCCTCGAGATTGGCCTCGAGATATTGGCCTTCTTTCAAATTATCACCTTTGACCTCTATGTACACCATTATGGTCTGGGAATTTTGGTCTACCCTACTATTTACCCGTGTGACCTCGCCCATGTAGGTCTGGGTCTTTTCTAAATTACTGAGCTCTACCTTACGGCCCACCCTTAAGAAATCCCCGTAGGTTTTGCTTACGGATACTCCCAATTCATATAATCCAGTATCAATAAACTCACCTAATTTTTGTCCTGACCTAACCAAAGTCCCCTCAGTGACCAAAGCCTCGGTCAATACGCCGGTGAATGGAGCTGTTATGGTATACTTGGACAAACGCTGTTCCAAATTCTTGACATTGTAGTATGTTGTGATGATTTCCCTTCCAGTTATAAAAAACTTTTCTTTTTCGGAATCCAATTTTGGAAGTTCCGGTGTGGTCTTCTCCAAATCGAATCCGTTAAGATATTGCTGCCATTTGGGATAGATTTCTGGATAATCAAGTCTAAGGTCTGGCATTATGGAAGTAAGCAAATTGTACAGATTACTTTTGGCGGATTGTACAGTGGCATAATACTCGCTGGCATCTATTCTGATAAGTGTTTGGCCAGCGGCATATTCCTGTCCTGTTCGGAACAATTTACTTCCCGGCCTAAAAACACCTTGTACCTCGGAATAGAGTTCGACTCTCTTTTTAGCTTGAAGATTTCCATTTGCGGGAACCTTTATCGGTACGGTGGTATTCTGAACCGTATCCACAAAAACTGTCTTTACTATTTTTTGTGATGGCGGTCTTCTATTGTCTTTGCTATCGGCGATTAAGCCAGCAAAATATAGGGAGGCAAAAATAATTACACCTCCAAGAACAGCCGATATTATTAGCTTTCGCATGCGCTAGTTGGTTTAGTCGGTGCAAATCTATCCCCTACATTTTTTACAATGGTTAAATATTTCATAAAATCTATCGAAAATTTTGTCACAAAAAAAATGGGGATACACGCCTGTATCCCCAAACCAAACAAACTAAAGTAATACTAACTACTCGTTTTCGTTTTCGTCCTCGAATTTGGTATCTGCCATTCGAGTACGGTCTATTTTAATTTCATTGAACTTTGGAGCCAAAGTCTTATCGTCAGAATCAAAAACCAGAAACTGCTTGGAATCCATGTTGTGCAACACATTAAAGGAATTGAACCTGTTGTTTTGAAGTTGCAATATCTTTAAACTCGCCAATTGTCCGAATTCGGCTGGAATCTCCCCACCTAGTTGGTTGTTGGACAAAACCAGTTCTTTCAGCTGAACCAAATTCCCGATTTCCGCAGGTATCTGTCCTTCCAATTTGTTCTCAAAAAGACCCAAAGCCTCCAAGTTTGAAAGGTTACCTATAGATTTAGGTATATCTCCTTTTAGATTGTTGCTGGATAAATTAAGCTCTTTCAAATTTTTAAGCTCTCCAAAGCTTTCAGGTATAGTTCCTGTTAAAAAATTATTGAACATGGAAAAAATTTCCAATTGCTTAAGATGGCCTATCCCTTCAGGAATTCCACCTTTAATTCTATTCATCTCCAAACGCAACGTTTTGAGCTTCTCCAACTTGACCAAATCTTTGGGAAGTACACCCGTAATCTGGTTAAAAGCCAAGTTTAACGTGGAAATATGCTTAAGGTCGCCCAAACTTTCGGGCAACGTACCATTTAAATTGTTCATAAATAAGGTAAGCCCAACCACATGTCCCTGACTGATTTCCACACCTTTCCAGGTGTTGACAGGGGCATCCAAATCCCAAGAAGAGTTCCATTCCTTGCCATTGGTACTGTTGTAAAGGTCTACCAATGCAGATTTTTCTTTGGGGGAAACCTGTCCATTGGCCAACGATATACCAGCTGAGGACATCAAACAAAAGAGAAAAATCGTAATACGAAGCATTATTTCTTATTTAGTTGTAGGAAATTTACATACAAAATAATAAAAATGAGAAACATCTTACAAGTTTTATCGATAAACTCACAGCTATATGTTGTGAATTCACAAAAAAATGTTGTAAGAAAACGGTAACTTCTCTTAATCCAATGCTTCTAGTTCATGGGATAGGGTTTCCCAGTCTTCCATAAGACCTTCCAATTCTTTCTTTTTTCCTTCATACTTGTCAAAAAAGTTTGGTTTGGCAATGGTAGTATCATAGTCCATAAGAAGGTTGTGGTCAATATCTGCAATTTCTTTTTCCAATTGCGATATTTTCTTTTCCACACCACTGAGTCGATTCTTCAGTGATTTTTGTTTTTTCTGGATGTGGTAATCACTTTCCTTTATTTTTTCTTGGGGCTTTTCCTCTTTCTTTTGATCTCCTTTTTCAACACTTCGAAAATCATCCATTTTACGCTGTTCCAAGTAAAAATCGATATCGCCTAAATATTCCTTGATTCCCCCTTCCTTGAATTCGTAAACTCTATCCGTCAATCCCTGAAGAAAATCACGGTCGTGGGACACCAAGATCAGTGTACCTTCAAAATTTTGCAAAGCCTGTTTCAGCACATTCTTGGATTTAATGTCCAAGTGGTTGGTAGGTTCGTCCATCACTAGCACGTTAAAGGGCTGCAATAGCATCTTTGCCAATGCCAAGCGGTTTCTTTCACCTCCCGACAATACTTTTACATACTTGTCCACATCATCGCCCCTGAACAAAAATGAGCCAAGGATGTCCCTTACTTTACTCCGATTGCTCTCGTTGGCCGCATCGATCATAGTATCCAGAATGGTTTTGCTGCCATCCAGATACTCAGCTTGGTTCTGGGCAAAATACCCTAGCTGCACGTTGTGTCCGATTTTTAGATTTCCCTGATAATCGAGCTCCCCAACCATAATCTTGGCTAAAGTAGTCTTACCCTGTCCGTTTTGGCCAACGAAAGCTGTTTTGCTCCCCCTTTCCACCAAAAGGTCGATATCCTCTAATACTCTTTTAGAACCGTAGCTTTTTGAAACACGATCCAATTCGGCAATCACCTTCCCAGGATTTATGGACACAGGGAAACGCAGGTTCATTACACTGTTATCCTCTTCATCTACCTCGATTCGCTCCATTTTATCCAACTTCTTGATCAAGGATTGGGCCATGGAAGCCTTGCTGGACTTGGCTCTGAACTTTTCTATCAACCTTTCGGTCTGCTGAATTTGTTTTTCCTGATTTTTTTGGGCACTCAATTGTTGTTCCTTGATCTCTTTTCGGTGCACCAAAAATTGTGAATAGGGCTTACTGTAATCATATATCCTTCCCAAAGAAATCTCGATGGTACGGTTGGTGACATTATCCAGAAACATTTTATCGTGGGAAACGATTACCACTGCTCCGGTAAAGTTCCTTAAAAATTGTTCCAACCAGATGATGGACTCGATGTCCAAGTGGTTGGTAGGTTCGTCCAGCAAGAGCACATCATTGCTTTGCAGCAACAGTTTGGCAAGCTCGATTCGCATCCGCCACCCACCGGAAAATGTATCGGTGAGCTTGTTGAAATCTTCTCGCTTAAAACCTAGTCCAAGAAGAACCTTTTCGGTATCGCCTTGGTAATTGTACCCTCCCAAAATTTCATATCGATGGGTAACATCGTTCAGATCCACCATTAATTGGTGATAACCATCGCTTTCATAATCTGTACGTTCTGCCAAAGCCGTATTGATCTCGTCCAGCTTCAACTCCATCTCCTTGATCTCGGAAAATGCCTGGTAGGATTCTTCCAACACGGTTCTACCTTCCTCAAAATCGATGTCCTGTTTTAGAAACCCAATCTTGACGTTTTTCTCGGTTGCTATGGCACCTTCGTCCAAAGACATTTCCTTGGCCAAGAGTTTGAGCATTGTTGATTTTCCGGCACCGTTCTTTCCGATAAGCCCTACCCTGTCGCCCCCATTGAGACGAAAAGATATTTCCTCGAACAGGTATTCCCCTCCAAAGGCTACGGATAGATTATGAACATTTAGCATTTTATGTGACCTTGATTACAAAACATTAATTGGCGAATGTGTACTTTTGTACAAAAGCCGTGCAAATGTTAAAAAAAGGAACCAAAATGTACAGCATTTTAACAGGAAACTGTCCAAGATGCCAAGAGGAGAGCATGTATGAAAAGTCCAATCCCTATGTACTTTCCAAAATTTTTAGCATGAAAGAAAGGTGTTCGCATTGTGGCTTAAGATATAAGATAGAGCCTTCTTTTTTTTATGGAGCCATGTATGTCAGCTATGGTGTGGGCATTGCCTTTGCCGTAGCCGCCTTTGTAATCTCATTCTTGTTCCTGGACGCTTCATTGCCAACCACTTTTATTGCCATAGTGGGCACTTTGGTGGTTTTTATGCCGGTTATCATCAGACTCTCCAGAAACATCTGGATCAATCTTTTTGTAAAGTATGATGCTACCTCTGCTAAAAAGCACGAAACCGCATAAAGCTAATTTGAGTAGTATTTTTTAGTGAATCGTTGAATATCCATTTCGGGGTCGAGATGGGATTGTTCTTCTATATAATCGAACAATTGTTTGGAGGCGCACGGCCCGATCATTACTCCCCTTGAACCAAATCCGTTTAACACATAAAGGTTTTTGTGTTCTGGATGTCTTCCCACCAATGGTCTACGATCTACAACCGTTGGTCTAATACCCGCTACATGATCCACAACCTCAAAATCACACTTTAAAAAGGTCTTCAACTTTTCCAAAAGCTCATTTTTGGACTCCTCCGTGGGCATATTGGTCTTGTCCTTCCACTTGTAGGTAGCGCCGACCAAATACCTGTCTTGACCCATCGGAATGGTGAAAACGGATGATTTTATAACGTTGTTCTCTCTATATTCCGGAGCATGGATCATCAATAATTCCCCTTTGGTCCCATTTAAAGGCAGATATCCAAAATAGGGGTCTTGCTTGAGGCCAAAACCACAAGCGAACACGAGATTTTTTGCCGTTTCATTCTTGTACGATACGGTTTCATCGGTAGTTGATATCGCATTAAAATCCAGCGATTCCTCTAAAAGCAAATCTCTATTCTTGAGATAACTTCTGTACGACCTCACCAAAGCGGCAGTATCAATTCTACCTGTATATTTTACTTCTCCGAAACCATACGGAGCGTCAATGGCGGGATTGTTATTGGGGAGCAATTTAGTGGACAGAAAATAGCCCATATCTGAGCGGTCGGAAGCTTCGAACCATAGGTTTTGCTCTTCAATAGAGGCAAATTTCCGGAGCACAGGAAGATCATTATCGATAGTGATCCCTAATTTTTTTTCTAAATTTTGATAAAACGGTTTTGCTACTTCCAATTGCATTTTGGCTTTCCACGCCATGGTAAACCGCTTCAAAATAACTGGGTTGTACAATCCACCCGCCACTTGGGACGCCTGTTGGGATTCATCGGTAATCACCTTAAAGGTTTTTTCGTTTTCTTCCAGAACTTCACAAAAAGAGATTCCCGCCAAACCTAGACCTACTACAATATAATCAACCATACCACAAAATTAGCGAACTGAGCGAATCCTTGACATTTTCATTTGACTTTAAACCAAAAAAAACGCCGCACTGAGTGCGGCGTTTTGCTTTATTGAATTGGAAATATTCTATGAACGATTAATACGCCCACATATCTTGTTCCCTATCTCGTATACCCTCTTTGATTCTTTGGGCTTCCAAGAGCTGGAACAGTGCATTATCAAAAATGTAATCGCTTATCTCACGATCTTCGTGAACGTTTTCTTCTTTATAGATGACACCGTTGAATCGACGTGCGTTCAACAGCATATCAAAAGAAATGGGCCTTGCCGAGTTTTGCTGGTTGTACACCTTGGCATCGTGCAAAATTTTACGTGCCGCTGGATACCAAACCCAGAATAACTCTACTTTGTTCTCCCCCGTTCCCATAGATTCATCGTCTATGAAGTTTACGTCAGGAGCAACTGGGGCAATTCCCAATAAACGATACTTAAGCTCACCTTGGCGCTTATCGAAATACCACATTCCTTTGATTCTGAACTCCTCAATATCAGCGGCTGTCAAATCCCTTCTGTTGATAAACTCAGGGGATATTTGCTCACCGGCATTCAATTGTTCATATCCAAGATCAGTGGTATCCACTTTACGCAAGGTTGCCGAAAGGTCTTCCAACTTTCTCTTCTCTGTAAAGTAAGAGTCTGCATATACCTCGGTAAGGTTACCGTTTCTGATGTTTTTCATCAAAACGTGGTATAAAGACCTTCTATCGGCACCAATACCTATGGTATCGGTCGGATAATACAATGGAAAGTTAACTCGCTCGTCAAGATCGATGATTTCCCAGACGGTCTTGGACCAAAGGATATCCCTATCGTCCACATAACCGTATGCTAAAGGCTCATCGGCATCTTGCTCTATTTGAGCTTGGGTTTTTTTACCGATATCTTCGGGCAGCTTGGCATTCAAAATGTTTGCCTGCGCCATGATTGATACTGGCAATATGCCCAACAATCCTATTAATAATGCGTTTTTCCAATTCATAATCACTTGTATACTTTTTATACTTCTTAGTTTGTAAGCTCAACCACTACAGGAGATACTTTTTTCAACTTGTAGCTCTTGTTGTTGGTGATGTAAGCTTGGATATCGAATATCTGGACAGATTCACCTCTATCTGCTCTCTTAAGTGCAGATTTGGCTCTGGCATCCAATTTGTTTCCATTTACAACTACAGTAGGCTGACCGGGAACTTTGAACTTAAACTGGCTTACAGCAAGGTTCAAATCAAAATCAAAGTCTTCCAACATAGCACTAACAGTGGAAATTTCCAGGTTGTTTCTTGGCATCTTAACGCTACCAGACTCACCACGAACGGTACCGCTCGGTCTTGGGATATCCTTGATACGGAACTCAGACTTGGTGCTGATTCCTTTACCATCTGGTAATGTACCAGAAGCGGTAATGGTTACAGATCTACCTGTACCTGGGTTCATAACATATTGGCTTCCGCTTCTTCTACTCAAACCAGGAGCATTTGCAGACACCTTGTTATCTGGAATTCCAGGGATAGAGATTGTCATTGGGTTGGCAACACCACGGTACACTACGTTCATTTTATCAGCAGAGATAACCGCTGCATTAGGCATAGAGATCGTAGCAAAAGTGTTGTTTACTTCCACTGGAACTTCTTCACCGTCCTGCATAAAGGTCATTGTTCCTTTGATGGTGTGATCACCTGGAGTACCGGCACTGATCAACATTTTGATACCGCCAGCTTCCAATTCGTAATCTTTACCTTCTGTCATTGGTCTACCGTCCAAGGTCAACTCAGCTTTAACAGGAGTCGAAGTCTTGTCAGTTTTGCTAACAATGATTTTTCCATCATACTTCTCACCTGCGTAGTAAGCTGTTTTTGGAGCAGCCAATGAACTTGCAAAGTTGGTCAAGGATACAGCTTCTGTCAACTCACCTTCCAAAAGGGTTTTCAACACCTCTTGCTCGGTAGTTTTGATGTCAGCCTGCAATTGGGTCATCTTGGTCAAAGAAGCTACCAATGGGAATCCTTCGTAGTGATAGTTGATCCAATCTTGACGGGTTCCGTCTCTTTTCTCAACCTTGCCATCTTCACCACCTGTAGCAAAACGAGCTTTCACTGCAGATTTCAAAGATTCGAACTTACCTTCTGGCAATGCATTGATTACGCCGTCACGGTAGTTGTTGATGTATTCCATGAACTTTTTTCCTTCTGGGCCTAAATTGTCACCTTGAAAGAATTTTTGGTCCAAGTAATCGGATTTATCCATAACCACATAGTCCGTTGGGTCCTCCAAATCTGCGGTCATTTCTTTTTTCAATCCTTCCAAATAGCTGTAGTAGCTATCGGAAAGTTCTTTTACCTTTTGGGCATCTTCGTAAAGCTCTCCGTACTCTTCAGCATTTTCGGAAGCTTTGGTTTCCAAACTAGCAAAAAAGCTAGCGTTGTTGGAATCCATACTCGTGTTGGAAGTTTCCAACTTTTCGTTCATAAGTCCGAATGCCGCAAGTACTTCCTTGCTCATATTAAGGGCCAACATCGCGATGAAGATCAAGTACATAAGGTTGATCATCTTCTGACGTGGTGTTTGTTTTCCTCCTGCCATGTTTTTCTAATTAGATTTAATAATTAATTTGATTTGGTTTGTTTTCTGTTGATCAAACTCTAATTAGTTTCTTCCGCCCATGGCTGTAAGCATACCACCGTAAACTCCGTTCAAAGAAGAAAGGTTAGTGGCCAATGATTGCATTTGGTCTTTCAAAGCACCTGCGTTCTGTACAACTTCCTCGTTGATGGAAGCTTGTCTGCTAGCACTTTCCAATTGTACTTTGTACAAGCTGTTCAAAGATTCCATTTGAGCTGCTGCGTGAGATAGTTCCTCAGAATACTTTTTAGTGTGCTGGATAGCATCTGTTGTAGGAGTGATATTCTTAGCGGCACCTTCAAAACTCTTGATGCTTTCGCCCAAGTTGGCAAAAAGATCGGAATCGATTTTGGCTTCTTTAAGTAGGTTGTCCAATTTCTTAGAAAGAAGACCTTCAGCTTCTTGAGCGTCTTGAGCCTCTTGTTTTCTGGAAGCAGATTGCTGACCACCAGCTAATTCTGGATAAACCAAAGACCAATCGTACTCATCGTCTACTGGTTCAAATGCAGAGATAGCAAAGATCAATGCTTCGGTAATAAGACCTACAGCAAGAAGAAGTCCACCAGTAAGTGGTCCAAACTCCCAGTGAAGGATTTTGAACAATGCACCAATAATTACTACCGATGCTCCAAGCCCGTAGGCCATGTTAAACAGCTTTTTTGTTGATTTTGACTGCGCCATAATTTTAGTTTTAATTAAGTTATATAAAAAATAAGTATTTGGTTACTACTCTTACTTGTTTATATAATGTTCTCTCGTTGTTTTGTTTATAGTCCGCTTCTGCTTCCGTTGGTGGAATCTTCTTCTCCCATGTAATCTTGAACGGTTCTGAATCCAATGTAACTTCTTGCTGAATCTTGGTATTCGTAATCCCTGGTACTTACTTGAAGGAAGTAAGCAACATCTTTCCAAGATCCTCCACGGATCACTTTACGTTGGTTGTCCTGCGAACCAATGTTCGGGTTCATGGTGGACAGGTATTCGTATGCACCTGGATCAAAGCTTGAGTTGGTCCATTCGGCAACGTTACCGGCCATATTGTAGAGGTTATAATCGTTTGGTTCGAATGATTTCGCTTCTACCGTATATAAAGCTGCATCGGCCGCATAATCTCCACGCTGTGGTTTAAAGTTGGCCATGAAACATCCTGTATCACTGATCACATAAGGACCGCCCCAAGGATAGGTTCCTCCTTCGATTCCTCCTCTTGCAGCGTATTCCCACTCTGCTTCCGTAGGTAATCTAAATTGGTTTACAAACTGTTTGCCACGGCTTTTTTGGTCATCGTTCTTGAACTTGGTTCTCCAGTTACAGAAAGCCTTGGCCTGCATCCAGTTTACACCTACTACGGGATAATCGCTATAGGCATCGTGCCAGAAGTAATCGTTGTGCATTGGCTCGTTGTAGCTGTATTCGAAATCGCGGATCCAAACGGTAGTATCTGGATAGATCTCCAATTCTTCATGTTTGATAAAATCCTTTCTGTTACCGGTTCTGGCCCTGGCAGCAGCTTCGATGTCCATCCAACTGTACTTATACTTTAATTTGGTTACATCCACACTTCTCAACCCGTTGTAGCTCTCTTCTTCAGGTAGGTAAAGGGAATCCATTACCTCAGCGTAATACTCATCCGGGTATTCGGATGTGTCCCATACCAAATCTGCATCTTTGTTCAATGCTCTTCCCTCGTATCCGGTAGCACCTAGACCTGCATAGTTATCGAGCATGTACTTATCGTAAACGGAAAGTTCGGTAGTATCCGTATCCTTAAAAGCATACTCTCCGATACCTTCGTCCTCTGGGCTGATCCCCAGCTCGTCGGCCAAAATGGCCAATCTTGTTCTTACTATGGAATCCTTGACCCACTCCACAAACTGTCGGTACTCACTATTAGTGATTTCCGTGTCGTCCATATAAAAGGAACGTACGGTAACCGTTCTTGTGGGAGCGTTCAATACTTTTGCCTGATCCTCTTCGGCTTTACCCATAACAAAGGCGCCGCGGGGAATCAGTTCCATTCCATAGGGTTTTTCTGGATGCCACTTTTTACCACTGACCCCAACTAGTTCACCTTTTGATCTTGATTTAGAGCCACAACTGGTAAGCAAAAAAACAAGTGCTATAGATGAAAAGAATAGCTTTCTCATACTTTAGGTTAAATTATTCGATTCAAGATTTTTAACTGTTCTACACAGGTTCATTATTTTCAAAACTGATTTTTGAATGAATTATTGTGCAGCAAACAATTAATGGTCAAAATTTAATTTATTTAGTTCAGCCCTTTTCTGTAGGCTTTGAACCACCTTTCGGGAATGTTCTGGTTGCATGCATCCAGATAGTCCTCTTCGGTGCATGGTAATAACGCCACCGAATTTGTTTTAGTATGTTCAGCTAAAATTGTTGGCACTTCTACCCACCATCTTTCTGTAACATGGCTTTTGAAGAAGACCAATTCCTCGGTGTCCGTAGGCACGGTAAACTTTGTGAAGTCTTCGCTCTTAGAGCTTGGGTATTCTTTTATTCTAAAACTCAACCCTTCTATAAAGTACCAAATGATCTGTGCGATCATCTGAAAGGCTTGGTATGAATTCTCTCCCTCGTAAATACCGAACAAGGTTACTTTATCGCTTATCCCGGCGTAACGGGCAATGGCACATATCTCCCTTCCGGTAAATCCGTTGGGGGAAAAATTTCTGGAGCCGCCCATTTCACTTGCCCGAATCGCCCTTAAATCCAGGCTTACGATATCGCTGCTCCGCAATACCGGTTCCGCCAATTCTATGTTGGCCGCTATCTCTCCCAATCGGTAAGCATCGAAAAATAGACGCTCCATCAAATCCTTTTCCTCTTGGGCATTGAAGTAACTCTGGTAGCCAATGTTGGAAAAATTGAAAAGGTTGTTGGGCTTATCAGTTATGATTTTACTCATGTAGGAATGTGATGAAATCAACTCGTCGTCCTCACCAAAGTCGAACCGGCTATCGATGGAGACGAGATTCACCATATTCTTTATTTTATCAAAAGCACGGTAGGTAGGAAAGGTAATATCCTGGGTAAGCCCCAACACAATCGGGATTATGTTTTCCTCGAGCAGACCTGCAACAATTTCTTTTACCACAAAATAGGTGTCCTCTACGGTATTGCCTTCCTCCACATCGCCAATATCGATAATAGTAGAGTTCCAATTACCCATCATAAGACGGTAAAGCTGGATACGGACCTCGTCAAGATCCAATTTTTCGGGCTTTTTCTCGAAAGCGTTTCTGGATTCCAAGACGCCAAAAATGGCGACATCAGCTTGAGCGAATACAGGTAGCCCATCCTTTTCGGTATGCATGTGAACGTTCTTGCCCAATGCTTGTTCTGGCAACAATTCGGAATGTGCCAATACCTTGTCCTTGACCGGAACCAGAAAGTCGAACGCCATAGTTATTTCTTAGCTTTTGTCTTGGCTTTTTTCTTTGGTGATTTTTTTTCCAATAGGGCCTGCGCTTCTTCCAATGTGATTTTTGTGGCATCCACATCCTTGGAGAGCTCCACCTTTACCCTACCTTTTATGATATTGTGTCTTCCCCAACGGGCTTTTTCTATTCGTATCTTTTCCTCTGGCCACTCTTGAATAAGTTTCTCGGCCTCTTTTTTCTTTTTAGCCTCAATCAATTCAGCAATATCTCCGTCGGATAGATTATCAAAATCATATTTCTTGTTCACGTTGATGAACATACCGTCCCACTTGATAAATGGTCCAAACCTACCTACTCCTTTGGTAACATCCTTTCCTTCATATGTGCCAATGGGTGCATCCGCCTTTTGCTTTGCCTTGATAAGCTCAATGGCACGGTCCATATCAACATCAAAAGCACTTTCGCCCTTATCCAGTGATATAAACTTTTTGCCAAATCGAACATAAGGACCGTATCTACCTACATTAGCTTCTACCTCTTCCCCTTCGTAAACACCTAACTTTCGTGGAAGCTCAAAAAGGGTCATTGCTTCTTCAAAAGTAATGGTACCTATGGACTGATCTGGCAACAAGCTGGCAAACTCCGGCTTGTCCTCATCATCTACGGTCCCAATTTGCACCATTGGTCCAAAGCGGCCCAATCGAACGGACACCTGTCTGCCAGATTTTGGGTCAGTTCCCAAAACACGTTCTCCGCTGGCGCGTTCAGCGTTTTCCTCTACCTCAAGTACATTGGGATGAAAATCTTTATAGAAATTTTTCATCATTTCCTGCCAATCCTCGTCACCAGATGCTATCTCATCAAAATCTTCTTCCACTTGCGCCGTGAAGTTGTAGTCCAAAATTTGGGTAAAGTGTGTCACCAAAAAGTCGTTTACGATCATCCCTATATCGGTAGGTACGATCTTTCCTTTTTCGGAGCCGACCATTTCGCTCAACTGGCTATCGGAGACTTTTCCATCTTCCAATACCAACTGTACATATTTACGTTCTGAGCCTTCTACGGTACCTTTTTCCACATAGCCCCTGTTCTGAATGGTAGATATGGTAGGTGCGTAGGTAGATGGTCTCCCGATGCCCAACTCCTCCAATTTCTTTACCAAAGAAGCTTCCGAATAACGGTAAGGGGGCCTTGAAAATCTTTCGGTTGCCGAAATAAATACATTTTGAAGCGGTTCCCCTACTTTCATGGCCGGAAGCATTCCATCTTGCTCCTCCCCATCTTCATCATCGGTACCTTCCAGATATACTTTAAGGAAACCATCAAACTTTACTACTTCACCGTTCGCAGAGAATTCTTCACTGTGGGTACTGGCTTTTATCTTTACATTGGTGCGCTCCAACTGTGCATCGCTCATTTGGGATGCCAGGGTACGTTTCCATATCAATTCATATAATTTGGCCTGATCTCGCTCCAATTGGGGCGATTGCAGTTTCATATCGGTAGGGCGGATGGCCTCGTGAGCCTCTTGTGCCCCTTTGGATTTGCCTGTAAAGTTTCTGGTTTGACTATATTTTTCACCGTAGTTATCCAGAATAGCATCTTTTGCCGCAGCCAATGCTTCGTTGGAAAGGTTGACACTATCCGTTCTCATATAAGTAATAAGACCTGCTTCATATAAACGCTGTGCCACCTGCATGGTGCGGCTAACCGAAAAGTACAGTTTTCTAGAAGCTTCCTGTTGTAGAGTGGAAGTGGTAAACGGCGCTGCAGGGGATTTTTTTGCCGGCTTTTGGGCCAAATCGGAAACTGAAAAGTCTGCACCAATATTCTCCTTTAAAAATGATTCTGCTGCTTGCTTCGTCGGAAACGTAGTGTTCAGCTTTGCGGCAAATGTATTTCCTTCGTCGGTTTTGAATTCAGCTTTTATACGAAAAGATGCCTCGGGGGTAAACCCTTCGATTTCCCTTTCACGCTCCACGATCAATCTTACCGCAACGGATTGTACCCGTCCTGCCGAAAGTCCAGGTTTTATTTTTTTCCAAAGAACGGGCGACAGCTCGTAACCCACCAATCGGTCCAGCACCCTACGTGCCTGTTGTGCATTTACCAAGTTGTAATTAATGTCCCTTGGATTTTCTATTGCCTTTTGGATAGCCGATTTGGTAATGGAATTGAAAACAATACGCTTTGTCTTGCTTTTGTCCAACCCCAACTCTTCTGCCAAATGCCAAGATATGGCCTCTCCCTCTCGGTCCTCATCACTCGCCAACCAAATAATTTCTGCTTTTTTAGCCAAGTCCTTGAGTTTTTTCACCAAGGCTTTCTTCTCCTTGTCAACAGTATATTTCGGCTTAAAATCATTTTCCACATCTACGCCAAGCTCTTTCGAGGGGAGGTCGGCAATATGCCCAAAACTGGACTCTACTTGAAATTCTTTTCCTAGAAATCGTTCAATGGTCTTTGCTTTGGCGGGGGACTCTACAATAACTAAATTCTTTGGCATGCACTTGGTTTTGTCCTAACAAAAGTATATCAATTTTTCGATTTTGTGGTTTTGCCCTTTACCAATAAAAAAATATCCCACTAAAAGTGGGATAAGAAAAGTTGATTTTTCACCTAGTTAAGACCTATTTGACTTATTAACTTGATACCTCCGTCTAGATATTCATATTGATATAGTATACCGTCACCTACCATGATCAAGTAATTTTCCATTGGGATTACGTCATAAGTAACTATATCTTCAAAATGGTTCAGCTCTATCAAATCATTGATATCGGTCTTATCATAAACTTTAAGACCTGAATCACCATCGCAGATAAAGATTTTTTCATCCTTGATGCCAAGACCATATGGCCCTTTCATGGGATAGGTTATGGCCAGTTCAGGATTTTCTATATTGGAAATATCCACGATATATAATCCGCTCTCGGTAGCGCCGCACATATTTCCGCCCCTTAAAGTCACGTAAGCATAATCCCCATCCACCACAACAGGATCGCAGGCCGTGCCATGTTGAAACTCCGATACAAAGGTCGGTGTTGCAGGAGATGAAATATCATAAATGTACATTCCCCTCATACTTCCCAAGAAGAGGTAATTGTCCCTATTAAAAATGGTTTCAATATCAAAACCGGCATGCACATCGTCCAAAACCTGCGGATTGTCCAAATCTGAGATATTGAAGATATTGATATTGTGACTATCGACAGCGTACAGATACTCCTCTACTATTTTGAACCTTGCCAACGACCCGCCTTGACCAGTTCCTCCACTGGCATCGTTCGCCACTTCGGCAAAAGCCATCCCAAAATCCCCGAAACGGGATTGATACTGCTCTTCCGACATACGTTCGGAAACCATTTCCCATCCGATCACAATATCCTCTGAATTGTAACTGTAATCACCATAGTCTACCAAATCTGCCTCAAATGGAGCTACTACATAATCTTGCAACACATTTTCTAACCTATTTACGATTGTGATGTTATCAAGATCAGAAATATCCAAAATCACCAAATCCATTAAACTATCGGCATAAAGAAAATCGCTCTTTACCGAAATATCAACATTCCCAGGAATTTGAATAAAGGCCACTTTAACGGGCTGGTTCGGATTACTGTTGTCTATAACATGCACCCCCCTGTACTTATCATTAATAAAGATATAATCTTGATAGGTATAAACTTTTCCCGATTCCTCTACGGGTCGAGGAGCGATAACATCCACACTGTTGGCAAACTCGGTCCGATTCATAGTCAATGGACGAGCCACCAAATATTCCTCATATTTGCCGTTTGCATCATCATCGGAACAAGAAGTGAACAACAAAAAATTGATACATAAAAGTAAGAGCAGCTTGGTTTTCATAGCGGTTTGTGTTTTACTTACCTAGATGCAAACCAAAGCATTACGTTGCGCCGTTGGGTACAAAAAATTATACATCCATCGAGATGACCACAGCATCTTTGTGTATAAAATAAATCGGTATTTTACTGAACATTGCAGTAAACAATACTCCGACCAAACATAGGATTACTCCCAGTTGACCAACCAATCCAGAAACAAGTATCAAAAGGAATATCATCAACCAGTTTTTGTTGCCAAGGGCAAAACTTGCCTTCACCACTTCCAAAGCGCTAAGCTCCCTGTCAAATGCAAAAAATGCAGGGAACAGTGACATCGGCACCATTAAATAGACAATTCCCAAACCACAAGTTAAAACACCCAAAAAAGATAGACCGACCATAATCAACGAAATAACCAAAGCCTTTCCCAAGTATTCCCTTTTAAAGTAAAAGAAGTAATCATCCTTTCCGGATTCGTTCAAATCATATTTCCTACAGATTCTTAAAAAAGCGGCATTCAAACAAATGCCAATGGTCATCACTCCAATCATAAACAAAGGCATCATTAAAGTCATCAATCCTGCAAATACCGGCGGCATTTCTTGCTGTTCAAATATGTCAGGGTCACTTATGCCCATCGCTATCATCGGCAAATAAATCAGAAGATAAAAAGGAAGTATTCCGGCAAATGTCAATACAAGCGTAATAAAGCCTTGCAGCCATACTTTTTTGAAAAGTTCAATGGAGTTGTTGAACACGGACCCGAATTCTACCGGGACACTTTGTTGTATTCTATTGGAAAGACTGCTGAAATTCATTGTACTGTTTAAGTTGTTTTTTAAAGTGAAAGGTAATATTAACAAGGGATATCGCAATATATTATTAAAAAATACTGCCATATTGTCACTAAAATGTAATAAGCACTATCTTTGCACCCCATTGAAACATTTATGATAGAGGAAAAAAGCGTGGAAAAGATAATAGATGAAAGCCAACAGGGAAGTAGCCTGTCACTGGAAAACAACGAAAAGAACGGTCGAAAGCTCTACATTGAGAGCTACGGTTGCCAGATGAACTTTTCCGACAGTGAAATTGTTGCATCCATTTTGGCGAAGGAAGGCTTCAATACCACCCAAGACCTGAACGATGCAGATTTGGTTTTGGTAAATACATGCTCCATTCGTGAAAAGGCTGAACAGACCGTTCGCAAGCGTTTAGAAAAATTCAACGCCGTAAAAAGAACAAGACCCAACATGAAAGTGGGTGTTTTGGGATGTATGGCCGAACGTTTGAAGAGCAAGTTCCTGGAAGAAGAAAAAATAGTGGACATGGTGGTAGGACCAGACGCATACAAGGACCTTCCCAATCTGATACAAGAAATAGACGAGGGCAGGAATGCCGTGAACGTTATCCTCTCCAAAGATGAGACCTATGGCGATGTGGCGCCGGTTCGATTAAATACCAACGGAGTCTCTGCTTTTGTTTCCATTACCCGTGGTTGCGACAATATGTGCACATTCTGCGTGGTACCGTTTACCCGAGGAAGGGAACGTAGCCGCGACCCGCAATCCATTTTGGAAGAAGTAAACGACCTATGGGACAGAGGTTTCAAAGAAATCACCTTGTTGGGCCAGAATGTGGACAGCTACCTCTGGTATGGCGGCGGATTGAAAAAGGATTTCGACAAGGCAACGGACATGCAAAAGGCCACTTCCGTAAACTTTGCCGGACTTCTGGAACTTGTTGCACAGGCACAGCCGAAAATGCGCATCCGTTTCTCTACATCCAACCCACAGGATATGACCTTGGACGTAATCGAGGCCATGGCCAAATACAGAAACATTTGCAAGTACATTCACTTGCCCGTTCAAAGCGGAAGCAACCGCATTTTAAAGGCAATGAACCGTTTGCACACTCGTGAGGAATATTTTGAGTTAATCGACAACATCAAAAAACTAATTCCAGATTGTGCCATAAGTCAGGACATGATAACCGGGTTTCCCACAGAAACCGAAGAGGACCATCGGGATACCCTAAGTTTAATGGAATACGTAAAATACGATTTCGGTTTCATGTTTGCTTATTCCGAACGTCCCGGAACACTTGCAGAGCGTAAAATGAAAGACGACATTCCTGAAGAAACCAAAAAAAGGAGACTAACGGAAATCATCTACCTTCAGCAAAAGCATAGCTTTTATCGCACACAACAACACGTGGGAAAAACCGAAGAAATCTTGATTGAAGGGACTTCCAAAAAATCGGACGCTCATTGGATGGGAAGAAATTCACAGAATACGGTAGCCGTTTTCCCAAAAGAACACTACAAAGTAGGTGATTTTGTCAACGTTAAAATTAATGAATGCACTTCGGCTACACTTATCGGAGAAGCAGTAGGGTATTCAGAAAATAATTAGTAACCATTTGTTATTCCACACGGATGCTGAACGTAGTCGAAGCACCATGCGGAATCCAAAAAAATTAAGATTCCTGCCTTCGCAGGAAAGACAATATATGGAGAGCGTACAATCCATAAAACAACGGTTCGAGCTTATCGGAAACGATGTAAAACTCAACCGGGCAATAGAAAAAGCAATACAAGTGGCCCCTACGGACATTTCCGTGTTGGTAACAGGTGAAAGTGGTGTAGGAAAAGAATCTATTCCCAAAATTATCCACTCGTTATCTCACCGAAAGCATGCCAAATATATTGCGGTAAACTGCGGTGCGATCCCCGAGGGAACCATCGACAGTGAATTGTTCGGGCACGAAAAAGGTGCCTTTACCGGAGCCACCCAAACCCGTAGCGGTTATTTTGAAGTGGCCGATGGCGGCACCATCTTCTTGGACGAGGTCGGCGAACTTCCACTGACCACACAAGTACGTTTGCTAAGGGTACTCGAGAATGGAGAATTCCTAAAAGTGGGTTCATCACAAGTCCAAAAAACCAATGTTCGGATTGTGGCCGCCACCAACGTGAACATGTTCGAGGCCATCGAAAAAGAAAAGTTCCGGGAAGATCTTTACTATAGATTGAGCACGGTCGAAATCAATTTGCCGCCGCTTCGCGATAGAAGGGACGATATCCATCTGCTTTTTAGAAAATTTGCTTCCGACTTTGGTCAGAAATACAAAATGCCCACTATTCGTTTGGAAGACGATGCGGTAAACCTGCTCTTAAAATACCGTTGGCCCGGAAATATCCGTCAATTACGGAATATTGCAGAACAGGTTTCCGTACTGGAAGAAAACAGGAATATCTCCGCTTCAACTTTAAACAGCTACCTTCCGAATTCCTCTGGTTCCAATTTACCGGCTGTTGTGGGTCAGGCTAAAAAGGAAGGTGATTTTAGCAACGAGCGGGAAATCCTGTACAAAGTGCTCTTTGATATGAAGGGTGACCTGAACGACCTCAAAAAACTCACTTTAGAACTGTTGAAGGACAACGATTCCAATAAAGTTCAACGAGAAAATGAGGGCTTGATTCGTAAAATTTATGGCAATGAAGAGGCTGAAGAAGAAATAGAGCACGAGGAAACACCTGCCGAATTGCTCCATTTGCCCGAGCCAGTTTTGGAACCATCAACTCCTGCCCCGTCACAATTACCAACGGAAGACAGATATCATTTTGCAGAGGAAATCGAAGAAGAAGAAACCCTATCTTTACAGGAAAAGGAAATCGAGTTGATCAAAAAATCATTGGAGCGCAACAAAGGAAAAAGAAAGGCCGCGGCAGCAGAGCTTGGAATTTCCGAAAGAACGCTCTACAGAAAAATAAAGCAGTACGATCTTTAATTTGCCCTAAACAGTTAGTAGTCAGAAATGAAAAAAAATGGAATTAAAATCGCGTTGTTAGGATTGGTATTTTTCTTGCAAAGTTGTGGTGCTTATAACTTTTCCGGCGCCGATATCGGTACCGCACAGAGTTTTCAGGTTAACTTTTTCCAGAACTATGCAGACCAAACACCAGGTTCGGTAATCGTCCCCGGTTTGGGAAGAGATTTTACCTTGGCCCTTCAGGATATGATCAACAACCTTACTAGCCTGTCCTTGACGGGAAGCAATGGCGATTTGGTGTATGAAGGTGAAATTGTGGAATACAAAGTAATACCCATGACGGCCACTGCCGACCAACGGACCGCTCAAAACCGATTGACCATGAGCGTTAACGTACGGTTCTACAATACCACCAAAGAAGACGCAGATTTCGAGAGAAGGTTTTCCTTCTTTTACGATTTTGATGCCGCGGCTCCCCTGCCATCCGTACAGGCCGCTGCGCACGAGGAAATTTTTGAACGACTTACCCAGGATATCTTTAATGCTTCCTTGGGAAATTGGTAACACTATATGAACATTTCAGATTTTATACATATTCTTCAAAATTCAAATACCATCCTATCTCCCAAACAGACTCGGGAACTGGAATATATTATTGAAGAGTATCCCTATTTTCAGGCTGCCCGGGCCTTGCATTTAAAGGGACTCAAAAATCTGGACAGTTATAAATATAATAATGCCTTAAAGATAACGGCCGCACATACGGCTGATAGGGACGTACTTTTTGATTACATAACCTCCAAAGAATTCGTTCAAAACAATATTGCAGATGCCATTGCCGGACGAGGTGCCAAACTTGAGGACCAAGAAGCGGTGTCCGAAGAAATTCAGCCCAATCCAAATACGGCAAGCATGCTTTCGGAATCCAGTGAACCTGCCCTGCCTCAAAATTTGAACGAAGCGGAGCAAATTCTGAACCCCAAACTATTCGAATCCAAAAAACCTGAGCCCAAGGTTGAAAAAGTTGAGGAGCCCAAAAAAGAAACCGGCTCCGATTTAAATTTGGGCAAGCCCATACCGTTTACCAAAAAAGAGAAACATTCTTTTACCGAATGGCTTCAGCTTACATCCTCGAAAGAGGAAGCTGTTGAGAAGCCAGTTGTCAATGAGAACCATCAGGATGAAGATGCGCAGGATGAATTGGAACGTAAAAAGAAGTTTGAACTATTGGACAAGTTCATAGAGAACAATCCCAAAATAGTTCCAAAAGAAACCCTTCCAAAAATTAACATAAAAGAGTCCACCAAAATTGACAAAAATGAGTTGATGACGGAGACTTTAGCCAAGGTTTATTTGGAGCAAAAAAAGTATAAAAAGGCCATTCAAGCTTTTAAAATATTGAGTTTGAAATATCCAGAAAAAAGTGGTTTCTTTGCAGACCAAATTCAGGCAGTGAAAAAACTGCAGAAAGAAAAAGAATAAGAAATGAGCACGTTTTCAATTTTTTTGGTACTGATAATTATCGTGTGCCTCTTGTTAATCTTGGTCATTATGGTCCAGAATCCTAAAGGTGGTGGATTATCCTCATCCTTTGGAGGAAGTGGCAACCAAGTTGTTGGTGGTGTTAAGAAGACTGGGGACTTTTTGGACAAGAGTACTTGGACACTTGCTACCTTGTTGATTGTTTTGATTTTGCTTTCCAATGTTTCCTTAAAAGGGAACTATAGCCAAGCAGATTCCAAATTGTTACAAGGCGATGATACCGAAATACCAGAAACGGTTCCAGAGGAAGTACCTGAACAACTTCCACCGGCCAGCACTACAAGTCCAGTAGACACTATTGGATAACATAAAGTGACAAAGCATAGAAAAATGCCAGCTTGAAATGACAAGCTGGCATTTTTGTTTTCCAGATTGTCAGTTTTTGTGCATTGGCACAATTTCTGTCTCTAATGTTCAAGAATTTTTAAAACAAACACCTAAAAATTAAAAATATGGCTAAAATTAATATCAAACCATTGGCAGACAGGGTTTTGATCGAGCCGCTACAGGCTGAAACAAAAACTGCCTCCGGTATCATCATCCCGGACAACGCGAAAGAGAAACCACAAAAAGGAACTGTTGTGGCCGTTGGACCTGGAACCAAGGACGAAAAAGTGACCGTTAAAGTAGGCGACACCGTTCTTTATGGAAAATATGCCGGCACCGAACTAAAGTTCGATGGCACCGACTATTTGATGATGCGCGAAAGCGATATTTTGGCAATTGTATAATTAAAATCAACTAAATAGAAATGGCAAAAGATATTAAGTTTGACATAGATGCACGTGATGGACTGAAAAGAGGCGTTGACAAATTGGCTGAGGCCGTTAAGGTAACCTTGGGACCAAAAGGTAGAAACGTTATCATCAGCAAATCATTTGGAGCACCACAAGTAACCAAAGATGGTGTATCTGTAGCAAAAGAAATCGAATTGGAAGACGCCCTTGAAGATATGGGTGCCCAAATGGTGAAGGAAGTTGCTTCCAAAACCAACGATCAGGCCGGTGATGGTACCACTACTGCTACCGTTTTGGCTCAGGCTATTGTAAAAGAAGGTCTTAAAAACGTTGCTGCCGGAGCAAATCCAATGGATTTGAAACGCGGTATCGACAAAGCCGTTGAAGCTTTGGTGGCCGATTTGGAAAAACAAGCCAAAAAAGTAGGTAACGATTCTGACAAGATCAAGCAAGTAGCTTCTATCTCTGCAAACAACGATGAAGCTATCGGTGACCTTATCGCCACTGCTTTCACCAAAGTAGGAAAAGAGGGTGTTATCACTGTTGAGGAAGCAAAAGGTACCGACACATACGTTGACGTAGTGGAAGGTATGCAGTTCGACAGGGGATATCTTTCTCCTTACTTTGTTACCGACACAGACAAAATGATCGCCGATTTGGAGAATCCATACATTCTTCTTTTCGACAAGAAAATCTCCAACCTTCAGGAAATCCTTCCTATCCTTGAGCCAGTAGCACAATCAGGAAGACCACTTTTGATCATTGCTGAAGACGTAGAGGGCCAAGCCCTTGCCACTTTGGTAGTGAACAAATTGAGAGGTGGACTTAAGATTGCCGCTGTTAAAGCTCCAGGTTTTGGTGACAGAAGAAAAGCTATGTTGGAAGACATCGCTATCTTGACAGGTGGTACGGTAATCTCTGAAGAAAGAGGGTTCTCTTTGGAAAATGCCTCTTTGGACATGTTGGGTACTGCTGAGACCGTGACCATCGATAAGGATAATACAACTATCGTAAACGGTAGCGGTAACGCTTCTGACATTAAAGCGAGAGTAAGCCAGATCAAAGCTCAAATCGAGACTACAACATCTGATTACGACAAAGAAAAACTTCAAGAGCGTTTGGCCAAATTGGCCGGTGGTGTTGCCGTACTTTATGTAGGTGCCGCTTCTGAAGTTGAAATGAAAGAGAAGAAAGACCGTGTGGATGATGCCTTGCACGCAACCCGTGCCGCTGTTGAAGAAGGTATCGTTGCCGGTGGTGGTGTTGCCTTGGTAAGGGCCAAAAAGGTTCTTGAGAAATTGGCTACGGACTCTTTGGATGAAACCACAGGTGTACAGATTGTGGCCAAGGCCATCGAAGCTCCTTTGCGTACTATCGTGGAGAACGCCGGTGGTGAAGGTTCCGTAGTTATTTCCAAAGTATTGGAAGGCAAAAAAGACTTTGGTTACGATGCCAAGTCAGACCAATATGTGGATATGCTAAAAGCAGGAATCATTGATCCCAAGAAAGTAACCCGTATTGCTTTGGAGAACGCTGCATCTGTTTCAGGAATGATCTTGACCACCGAGTGTGCCTTGACCGATATCAAGGAAGATGCACCAGCTATGCCTCCAATGGGAGGTGGCGGAATGCCAGGCATGATGTAATAACATCTTATTCGGATATAAATAGGAACGCCCCGATGCAAATCGGGGCGTTTTCTTTTCTCTTAAGTTGTACGGCTCTCCGAGAGAACCAAAACCACAAGTTACTTCTTCTTACCAGTAGCTTGGGCAGTCTTCTTTGCAGCAGGTTTTACCGCTTTTGCAGGAGATGACTTTCCGTTTGACTTTGCTTGTTTCATCAGTCAATAAATTAAAAACTGAAGTAAATGTATTTCAGATTTGAATCCGTAGATTTTATTTGGCTAAAAATTAACTAAAATAAAAATCAGTCAATTGTACCCACTACGCTACCGCAGGTAAGCATAGCATCTCCATAGTACGGATTCCGTATTTCCTCCTCCAAACTCAACCAATTGGCACCCTTATCATTATTGGCCATAGGACAATGTTGCACATAAAGTTTTGAATCCAAACCTTGCATTTGTTGACCAATTTGAATCATGTTCTCGGAAAGTAAAACAAATGTTTCACGTTGACCTTCCAAGTCACTTTTTGAACCCATCTCTTTTAATTGACTCGCTAGTTGTCTGATATGACTTTTTCCCATGTCATCCATTTGCAAACCCTTAATTTCAGAAGCTATTCCAACTCCTTTTTGAGCTAATTTTTGAGTTTGTTCCTGATTTGAAGCTACCAAGGCATCTTTTAAATCCAGATACACTTTTAAAAGCCCGCCGAACTTAGTTTCAGCTTCTTTTGAAAATTCCATTTTCATGGTACTGCCTATATCAGAATGCCCATCGTGTCCCATTTGGATGCCCCCCCCTTGGTTCATCATAGATTTTTTGCCCTGCAATTGTGCTGCGGCATCTACCGTAAATGTTCCTTTGACTACAATCATTTCTCCTGATTGCAATCCTGAATTGACCACATAACTGCCATTCATCAAATTTCCGAGCTCGACTTCACGCACTTCAAAAGTTGAACTATTTTGATTAGGTTGTACATACACCAAGGAACGCTTTCCTGTCCACAACACAGCACTTTCTGGAATGGTCAATACTTCCCCATCTCGATTGTTCGCCACCCCAACTTCTGCCTGTACAAACATGCCAGGTTTTAGCATTCCTTTTTTGTTATCGAGCTCTGCACGAACTTCCAAAGTTCTTGTTTGTTTGTTCAATACTGGAGCTACAAAGGAAACTTTTGCCATGAAAGTTTCATTGGGATATGATGTTGTGGATACATTCAGTGTTTGACCTTCCTTAAACAAACTCAATTGGTTTTCATAAGCATCGAAAATGGCCCAGACCGAATTTAAATTGGCTACTTTGACCAAAGGTGAACCTGTTTTAATATAATCACCTTCTTCCACCATAATTTCTGAAACCACTCCACTCACATTGGCATACACGGGAAAGTTTTCCAGCACCTGCCCCGAACCTTCTATTTGATTTATTTGTGCATCCGACAACTTCCAAAGCTTCAATTTGTTCCTTACGGCTTTGTATAACTGGGGTTGCGATTCCTTCAATTTGGCTGCCGTCAATAGTTCTTGTTGGGCCGAAACCAAGGCTGGGGCATAAATCGTGGCCAATCTTTGCCCTTTACGTACTTGTTCTCCCTCAAAATTGACATTTATGCTTTCAATCCTTCCATCAAAATAAGCAGATTGCACCGCATCGGATTCTTGGTTGACGGCCACCTTTCCAGAAATCTTGATATGGTCTTCACCATCAACGCCGAAACCTACCATTATGGTTTCCACACCGGCCAACACCATGGCATTCTCCGTCATTTTAATTTGATTTACAGCCAATCCCTCACCTCCATTATCCGCAGGAATCAAATCCATTCCACAGATAGGACACGAGCCGGGTTCTTGCTGCATAATCTGTGGGTGCATGGAACAGGTCCACATTTCGCCAGAAGTAATTTCTGTGCTATGATCATGCTCGTCCGTGGTGGAAGTTTCAGTCCCACCACCAAATATGAGGTATCCGACCAGTAGACCTACTACGACAGCAATTCCAATGTATATGATGTTTTCCTTTTTCATAATGCTATTTTTTTCGTTTAACCACTTTTCTCATCGTAGGCGACGAGGTAAACCAAAGTAAAAATCCGCTCAACACGGTAATCAACCCTAAAAGGGAGAAAGCTCGAAGCACAGTGGTGTTGAAGTCATCACGTCCTTCATAGTCCATGGTGTGGGTCATCCAAAGAAAGTCGAACCACCTCCAGTCGCGATGCCTTACGGTTTGAAAAGAACCATCGGCTACCGAAACATAGGCTTTAATATTTTCAGGAGAGTCGTAGCTAATCACATAAGCAGGTAATTTCTTTTCGCGATACTCGTGATGCTTATCGGTCTCATCAATAATTTCAACTCCTTTTACTTTTAATTCAGATGACATTTGACGTTTTGCGACGGCCAAGGCTTCTTCCTCTGAAACCCCTGCTTTTAGATTTCCGGTTTTGGCATCCACCAAATATTCGTTATTGATCCAATAGTGGGGTTTTCCTGCGATTTCCTTTAAGCTCAACGAACTGATTTTAACGGGGAAGTCAACCTCTGAAAACCCAATAAGTCCATCAAATGCAGTGGGTTCATAATCCATATTCCTGAAATGATCTCCATGGATTTCATCAATATCCGTCCAACTGAAATATAGTCCACTTGCTGTCCACAAAATGAATTGGATTCCCAAGAAAATTCCTAAATATCTGTGGGCCTTTCTAATTTTAATCGCTGTTGTCCGTTTTACCATTTTGTTGTTAGTCGATAGATTTAGTTCGTAATCTTAATGCATTGGCAATTACCGATACCGAGCTAAAACTCATGGCAAGCGCAGCGATCATAGGTGACAACAATATCCCGAAAAAGGGATAAAGCACTCCGGCCGCTACGGGCACACCTACGGTATTGTAGACCAATGCAAAAAATAGGTTTTGTTTTATATTCTTCATCACGGCCTCACTGAGGTTCCGTGCTTTTACTATGCCATGCAAGTCTCCTTTTACCAAGGTCATCATGGCACTTTCTATAGCCACATCGGTGCCAGTGCCCATGGCAATACCCAAATCACTTATGGCCAATGCAGGCGCATCGTTGATGCCATCACCAGCCATGGCCACTACCCTACCTTCGCCCTGCAAGCGCTCCACTTCTTTCATTTTATCTTCTGGCAAAGTCTCTGCCTTAAAATCATCCAGACCCAGTTCCTGTGCCACTGCTTTTGCCGTGGTAGCATTATCGCCTGTCAACATGATGACGGCTATGCCCTTATCTTGAATCGCTTTGATAGCTTTGCCACTTGTCTCCTTGATTTTATCACCAATGGATACAAAAGCATGACATTTGCCATCGATAGCCAAATAGGAAACTGTTTTACCTTCTGCCTGAGCTTTTTTTACTTTTTCTTTTATGGAATCCGAGATTTCTACATTCGCCTTTTCCATCAATTTGATGTTCCCCAAAAGAATTTTTGCGCCCTTGATTTTTCCTTCAACACCCATACCCGTAACGGCATTAAAGGATTCCGTTTTCAGGATTTTGATGTTCTCCTCCTTACCATATTTCACGGTAGCTTGAGCCAAAGGATGTTCGCTATTGGCATTTACAGATACCAAATATTGCAATAAATCCTCTTTGGAATAGGTGTCTGAAAACACTTCCAAACGGTCAAAAGTGGGTTTACCTTCAGTGATGGTCCCTGTTTTATCAATGATCAAAGTGTCCACATCGGCCATTTTCTCCAAGGCCTCTGCATTTTTAATGAGCACTCCGTTTTGGGCACCTTTCCCCACTCCAACCATTACAGACATCGGCGTAGCAAGTCCCAGTGCACACGGACATGCAATGATCAAAACCGCAATGGCATTGATTAAGGCATACACGTAAGCCGGTTGTGGCCCCCAAATGGCCCAAACACCAAATGTGATGATGGAAATAATCACCACCGTGGGCACAAAATAAGCAGATACTCTATCTGCCAAATTTTGAATCGGAGCTCGGCTTCGGCTGGCATCGTTCACCATTTTAATGATTTGTGAGAGCAGGGTATCACTTCCCACTTTTTCAGCTTTCATCAAAAAGGATTGATTCCCATTGATGGTTCCGCTGCTCACTTTATCCTCTACTCCTTTTTCAACAGGGATGGGCTCACCTGTGATCATGGATTCATCCACGGAAGTTTCCCCCTCGGTTATAACACCATCTACAGGAATTTTTTCACCTGGTTTTACCCGTAGAACATCGCCAAGTTCAATGTCGTCGATACTGACTTCAACTTCCTCCCCATCCACTATTTTTATAGCTTTGTTGGGGGCCAGTTTCAATAATTCCTTAACTGCATTATTGGTTTTACTGTGTGCCCTTGCTTCCAACAATTGTCCTAAGAGCACTAAAGTGAGTATAACAGTTGCCGCCTCAAAATATACATGTACAACTCCTGTTTCACTTTTAAACTGATCTGGGAAAAACTCTGGAAACAACAATCCAAGAACACTGAAAACAAAAGCCACCCCAGCACCAATTCCGATTAAGGTGAACATGTTCAAGTTCCATGTTTTTATGCTTCGGTAAGCACGTTGAAAGAACATCCAAGTGGCATAAAAAACCACAGGAAGTGATAGGGCAAATTGCACCCAGTTCCAGTATTTCGGCTCCAATATTTTATAGAGCGGATTGTTTGGAATCATTTCACTCATCGCAATCAAAAAGATGGGCAATGTAAAGCCAACAGCGATCCAAAACTTTTTGAGCAGTTTTTTATAAGTCTTTTCCTCTGCACTGGCTTCGGGCTCTTTGGGCACTAGGTCCATTCCGCATTTTGGGCAGGAGCCTGGATCATCCTCCACCACTTCTGGGTGCATGGGACAGGTCCATTGCTGTTTGGAATTATAGGAATTATTCTGCTCCTCCACCAAATCCATTCCACAAACAGGGCAATCTCCAGGTTTGTCGTAAGTTTTATCACCCTCACAATGCATGGGACAATAAAAGGTTCCCGTTCCATTTGTTGGGGTTTGCTTTTTTTCTTGTTTTGGTTCATGATGATGTCCAGGCATATGAATGCTATAACTACCACCATCCTCTTTCATTGCTTTTTGGAACGTTTCGATTGGAATGTGTTCCTTCATCTCGATCACAGCTTCGGCTTTTTCCAAATTCACCTCAACCGAGGTAACCCCATCCACTTTAAATAGGGTTTGTTCCACATGGTTTCTACAACCATTACAGCTCATTCCGTGTATGTGATAGGTATGTTTCATCTTGTTTGTTTTTATTCAAAACTAGCTGAACACCAGTTGGAAGCTTTTTACAATTATGGGTGTTTTTTATACAATTTGATCTAAAGACTTCCTATTCCAATCTTTTAATTTTTTATAATCGCTCATAGACATGCCCGTTACGGTTTTAAACTGCTTCGCCAAATGACTACTGCTCTTATAATTTAGGTCGTATGCGATTTCTGAAAATGTTTTGGCTCCCATTTGAATGTCTTCTTTAACCCTCTCAATTTTTAAAAGGATGAAGTATTTTTCAATGGTAAGCCCTTCTTTAATGCTAAACATTTTGCTCAGTACCGAATACTCCTTGTTCATTTTTTCGGAAAGGTATTTCGAGAGATTCTGATGGGTGTCGTTTTGCAATGCATTGATCAGATGTTTTTTGATTTCAGCAATGTAACTGTTGTCCAAATCATCTATCAATTCAAAACCATTACGTGTCAGAATCTCCCGAATCCCTTCCATTTGTTTTTGGGCGTTGTCAGCAAACTGAATTTCACCCAGGTCCATTTGCACCACTTCGATACCGGCATTCCCAAACTCGTGTTTTAGGACTGCTTTGCATCTATCACAAACCATATTTTTTACTTTAATGCGCATCTTCGGTACAAATGAATTTTTAATTAGTGTTGGTCGTGCCCTTCCATTTGGAAGTCCTCGTTCAATACGTAGGTCATACCACAAACTGGGCATTTACCCTCTTCGTCGCTACCACTACCCTCACAATGCATTGGGCAAACATATTTAGAAGTGTACTCCTTACCTTGCTTGTCGGCAGTTTCCATGTTGCCCATATCATGTCCTTCATGTTCCATGGTGGCCTCAGTGGAAGTTTCCTTTGCTTCCTCTGTTTTTCCCTTACAGGATACGGTAAGCACCAATACTGAAGCGAATGCGATTCCGATAATTGTTCTAATGTTTGTTCTCATTTTTGATAAATTAAATTTACTTGTTAATTAAATAATTGATGATGGCAGATTGCAGGTAATACAACTGCACAGATTGTATTTGATTGGTTTGAAATTTTAACTGTAGTTCCTGAATATCCAAGACATCATTAAAGTCAATAGTTCCTGTTTCATAATTCTTGATCAGGATTTCTTCGGCATCCTTGGCCTGTTTTAGGTTCTTTTCTTGGGTTTGATGTGCTATCCGAGCTTGGTTTCGTTGCGAAATAGCATTGGCATAGGCATTTTCCAACACGTTCAAGCGCTCCACTTTTTGCAATTCAATCTCCTTTTGACGAAGCTCGTTTTGCTTGGAAACAGATCTAAACTTGTTGTTGAAAATTGGTACAGATAAAGTGACCATGGGCATTACAATATCCTTTCCATTATCACTAAAGACCATATCATCTCTTTCTGATACAGGAATATAATCCAAACCAATTCCAAAGCTTGGCGCATTTTCTTTTTGATTGAGCAATTCCGATTGGGTAACCGATTCATACAACTGATCATATTTCAACAATTCGGGATTCAGGCTCAAATCCTCCTTGTTCAGCATCGGGTCATTTTCTGGAACGTCCATCACTTCCACCACCTCAACGGCAATACTTTCATCACGGTTCAACAAATTATTGAAAACTGCCTGTTCTGCGATATAGGATTGTTCCAATACTTCCTTCTGCTGTTGTAATTCGTTTTGTCGAATTTGAAGTTTCAACACATCCACAGCCGAAGCATTTCCCACTTCCACAGAAGTCAAAGCCAAGGTTTCGTAAGTCTTGAGCAATGCAATATTCTCTTGTAGCACCTTTTGCTTGGCTTGAATTCCATATAAGTTATAATAGGATTGAGCTACGGACAAGGCCAACTTTCGTTTTGCAATCGCAATTTCAGCATACTCGGTCTCCGCCATGGCACTGGCATAATTTTCTCTAGTGGTGATGCTTCCAAACCAAGGCAACATTTGTGAAACTGAAAACTTAGCGCGTTGTGCACCTGTTCTGGTTTCTGGTTCGCTTACAAAATATCCAGCACCAAAAGTGGTATTCGGTAAGGTGTTTACTTCATTTACCTTTTCCTTGGCAATGTTATAGCGCAATTCCAAAGCCTGAATCATGGGGCTGTTCAACTCTGCCTCTTGAAGATACCCCTCCAACGACTGAGCTTTTAGTCCAATGGTTACTAAAGCAAAAACTATATAAATGACTGTTTTTCTCATCGGTTTTGCATTTTAAGTTGCAATTCACTTTTCCAGCTAAACAAAACTGGTACCACAAACAAGGTGATCAATGCGATCAGCATTCCCCCAAAACTTGGAATGGCCATGGGAATCATGATATCACTTCCTCTTCCTGTACTGGTCAAAACAGGCAACAGTGCTAAAATGGTTGTGGCTGTGGTCATTAAACAGGGTCTGATTCGTTTTTCACCTGCTTCCAAAACTGATGCTCGAATTCCTTTCAGGCTTTCTGGTTTGTTCTTATCAAAAGTTTGGGTTAGGTAGGTGGCCATCACCACCCCATCATCTGTAGCGATACCGAACAAGGCGATAAATCCTACCCATACGGCAACACTCAAATTGATAGTATGCATTTGGAAAAGTTCACGCAGATTTTCCCCCATAAAACTAAAGTTGAGGAACCAATCCTGACCATAGAACCAAATCATTAAGAATCCACCAGCAAAGGCCACCATAATTCCAGAAAACACCATCAAAGATGTGGCAACTGACCTAAACTGGAAATACAAAATCAAAAAGATGATCAACAATGCCAATGGCACGACTACAGACAAGGTCTTTTTAGCTCTTAATTGGTTTTCGTAGGTACCCGTAAACTGATAGCTGATGCCTTTCGGCACTACCAATTCACCACTTTCAATTTTTTCCAAAATCTTGGTCTGGGCGTTTTCAACCACATCTACTTCGGCAAACCCATCCAGTTTATCAAAAAGCACGTAGCCCACCAAAAAAGTATCTTCGCTTTTAATGGCCTGAGGTCCTTGCTCGTATCGAATGGTCACTAGTTCGCTCAAGGGAACTGGACTTCCTTTTTGCAGAGGAACATAAATATTTCCGATATCAGTTGGGTTTTCACGAAGCTCCCTTGGGTAACGTACCCGAACACCGTAACGTTCTCTGCCTTCAACGGTTTGAGTCAAAGTCATACCACCAAGGGCAACCTCCAAAATTTGTTGCACATCTTCAATCACCAAACCGTAACGAACCAATTTCTCACGGTCAATATCAATAAGCAGATAAGGTTTACCCACGATTCGGTCTGCAAAAACAGCTTCGTCCTTAACACCTGCCGCTTCTTTTAAAATAGGTTCCAGCTGAAGTCCAAAGTTTTCAATTTCTTTTAAATCCTGACCTTTCACTTTAATACCCATGGGCGCTCGCATCCCTGTTTGAAGCATCACCAATCGGGTCTCAATGGGTTGTAACTTGGGAGCAGAAGTAACGCCTGGTAGTTTGGTCACTTTCACGATTTCGTTCCAAATGTCATCTGGGCTCTGTATCTCAGGACGCCAGTTTCTAAAATATTCCCCATCATTATCTGGAATCAAAAGGTCTCTGTCAATTCGCAAGGGTTCGCTCACATGGTTATCGGAATACTTATGCTCATTGCTCACTTCCAAATTTGGATTGGCAAGCACTTTTCCATTGCGCAATTCAAAATAACCATCATCATTCACTTTGAATCGCTGTGGACTTCCAGCATCATTTTTTTGATATTCCGAACGATACTGAATGATGTTCTCGTACATGGAAAGCGGTGCAGGATCCAATGCTGATTCTGTTCTTCCAGCTTTTCCAACCACAGTTTGAATTTCCGGAATAGTAGCCACGGCCATATCCAATTGTTGCACTACCCTTTTATTTTCTTCCACTCCAGAATGCGGTAAAGATGTTGGCATCAACAAAAATGACCCTTCATTTAAGGAGGGCATAAACTCCTGTCCTGTATTTCGCATGATCAAGAATCCAAAAACAACGATAACAGTTGGAATGGACAAGAACAACAATTTGTTTTCCAAGGCCCATGTCAAAATGCGGCTGTAGTACTGTCTGAAGAGATAAAACACTCCGAGCAAAGCACCACAAATCAATCCAACAAAAATGAGGTTGATGCCGATGCTACGATCAAAACCTAAAGGCCTCCAATAGGTGGCCAACAAGAAAACAATGGTGGCAATGCAAATTCCCACATTGAGCATTCCTGTCTGTTTGCCATCAATAACCACTTTCAATTTGAGAAACCCAGCAATTCCAAAGGCAATCAAGGCCAAGCCTAACCAATATCCAAATACGATTGCAGTCAATCCTAACGCAATCAATACGCAATTCCAAATGTATTTGAAGACTTGATTTGACCCTTTCTTTCTAAAAATGATAGCCGCAAAAGGTGGAATCAAAAACAGGGCAACAATTATAGATGCCGTCAAAGCCATTGTTTTGGTAAAGGCCAACGGACGGAAAAGTTTTCCTTCTGCCCCTACCATGGTAAACACAGGAATAAAACTGATAATGGTCGTTAACACGGCAGTTAAAATGGCCCCTGAAACTTCGGAAGTCGCATTGTAAACCACCTCATTTATGGATAAGTTTTCGTTGTCCTCATCCATGTGACGTATGATATTTTCGGAGAGAATTACACCCACATCGACCATGGTTCCAATGGCAATGGCAATTCCCGAAAGTGCTACAATATTGGCATCTACCCCGAACATTTTCATCGCAATGAATACCATCAATACAGCTACGGGCAACAAACCAGAAATTAAGACAGAAGCCCTAAGGTTGAACACCATGACCACAATCACCAAAATGGTAATAAGGATTTCCAGCGTCAATGCTTCGTTGAGCGTGCCAAGGGTTTCTTGGATGAGTTCCGTTCTATCGTAAAAAGGAACAATAGTAAGTTGTGATGTGCTGCCATCTTTCAAAACTTTAGATGGAAGCCCAGCGCTCAATTCATTGATTTTTTCCTTAACATTATTAATGACCTCCAAAGGGTTGGCACCATATCGAGCGACAACCACCCCACCAGCAACTTCAGCACCTTCTTTATCCAAAATTCCACGACGCACGGCTGGACCTAAAGAAACACGGGCAACATCCTGAACTCGAATGGAGGTATAATCGGTTGCTGTAACTACGGCGTTTTTAATGTCGTCCAAAGATTTGATGTAACCGAGTCCACGAACCAAGTATTCGGCCTTGTTGATTTCCAATGTTTGCGCACCAATATCCCGATTACTTTGCTTTACTGCTTTTACGACTTGATCCAACCCGACATTATACTGCTTCATCAGTTCGGGATCTACATCTATTTGGTATTCCTGTACAAATCCTCCAATAGATGCCACTTCGGAAACACCCGAAGCGGAAGAAAGTGCATATTTTACATAGTAATCCTGCACACTACGAAGCTCTTGCAAATCCCATCCTCCAGTGACATTGCCATTTTTATCTCGGCCTTCCAAGGTGTACCAGAAGATCTGACCCAAAGCGGTAGCATCCGGTCCCAAGGCAGGGTTTACCCCATCGGGCAATAAGTTGTTGGGGAGTGAATTTAGCTTTTCCAAAATTCGGCTACGGCTCCAATAAAATTCCACATCTTCCTCAAAAATGATGTAGATGCTGGAAAACCCAAACATGGATGAACTTCGAATGGTTTTTACCCCTGGAATCCCCAATAAAGAAGTAGTTAAGGGATAGGTAATCTGATCCTCGATATCCTGTGGGGAACGCCCTGGCCACTTGGTGAAAACAATCTGTTGGTTCTCCCCAATATCGGGAATGGCATCCACAGCTACAGGATTGCTTGGTAAAATACCACCAGTATCCCAATTAAAAGGTGTACTAATAATTCCCCAGGCCATAAAAACCACGAGCATCAGTACAGCAACTAATTTATTTTCTATTAAAAATTTAATGCTTTTGTTCAGCATAAGGGTTTGATTTAAACATTAGATTGACATTAAAAACACGCGTAAACGCATTCGCCCAACCAGTTTGGTCGGGTAAATTCAATCCATTTAAATCAAATAAGGAAAGTCTGGTCAAGAACCTGCACATCCCGTATCAATGGCGGTGGGTTGTACTCACTAAAAATGCTGGGTTCCTCAGCATCAAAATCGAAAAGTTGAAAATAGGTTTGGACGAAACTTACCAAGAAGACTTGTTGGTCCAAATCAAATTTCTCGAAAGAAATTTTTAGGTCATCTTGACCTTGAACGGTGAAAGATTCATCATCACAACAAGATTTTTCCATCTCCATATCCATTCCACATCCCTCGGCATGCGAGAACAGGGAAATATCCATCACTCGGCCCATACAAATATGCTTGTCCACCGTCCACGAAACCGTGGAGGCCAAGACCAAAAGGGCCATCAATGAGGATAGTATTTGATGAAAAATCTGTTTCATTCGACTACAAAACTACAAAATATTAACATTTATTGTTTTGCTTAACAGAACTTTATCTGTTTTTGACCTGTAAGCCTTCCTTTTGTTTGTCGTACAAATCCACTATTCAATACATTTGTAAAAAAATATCTCATGCTAAAATCATTGGAACCCAAGGTGCTCGAAATAGTGAAGGATGGAAACAAATCCGCGGATACCCGTTTGGGCGAAATCTGCGAGCTTCTGCACAATAATGTGGACCATTACGATTGGGTAGGGTTTTATTTTAAAAATGGCGACAAGCAAGAGTTAAAGCTTGGACCCTACGCTGGTGCCCCTACCGACCACACCATTATCCCATTTGGAAAAGGTATTTGTGGACAGGTTGCCGTGAGCAATCAAAACTTTGTGGTACCCGATGTGGCCGCCCAAGACAATTATATCGCATGCAGTATTACCGTAAAAGCGGAGATTGTGGTTCCCTTGTTTGTAAATGGCGAAAATGTGGGGCAAATCGATATTGATTCCAATACTCCCGACCCATTTACAGAAGAAGATGAGCGCTTTTTGGAATTCATCAATGCCGAAGTGGCCCAAATTCTGTAAAACTTAACGAATTTTGTTGATAAACCGTTCTGCTTTTTAGCTTCAAAAAAAGTACTTTTGTGCGCTTAATAAATTGATTCTAAGACACAGAAGATGACTGCTAAAAAAGCCTCCGCTGCATTAATTTCAGTATTTCATAAAGATGGTTTGGAACCCATCGTTAAAAAATTGGATGAACTCGGTGTAACTCTTTATTCCACAGGAGGAACCGAAAAATTTATCCGTGACCTTGGTATCAACGTGGTACCTGTTGAAGATGTGACCAGCTACCCCTCTATTTTGGGCGGCCGCGTAAAAACATTGCACCCCAAGGTTTTTGGAGGCATTTTAAACCGTCAGGACAATGAAAGTGATGTGGCCCAAATGTCGGAATTTGAAATTCCTCAGTTGGACATCGTGATCGTGGATTTATACCCATTTGAAAAAACGGTAGCTAGTGGCGCTTCGGAACAAGATATTATCGAAAAAATTGATATTGGTGGAATCTCTTTGATCAGGGCCGCTGCCAAAAACTTCAAGGATGTACTTTGTGTTTCATCCATGGAGGACTATGAAGACTTTTTAAACGTAATCACCGAAGGAGAAGGAACTACAAACTTGGAAGACCGCAAGCGCTTTGCCACCAAGGCCTTCAATATTTCTTCACACTATGATGCGGCCATCTTCAACTACTTTAACCAAGAAAAGGAAGAAACTGTATTAAAGATCAGCGAGACCAAAGGTCAAGTATTGCGTTATGGAGAAAACCCGCATCAAAAAGGATATTTCTTTGGTGATTTTGATGCGATGTTCTCCAAATTGCACGGCAAGGAGCTATCGTACAACAACCTTTTGGACGTTGATGCTGCGGTTAACTTGATGGGGGAATTTAAAAATGACGACCCAACCTTTGCCATCCTAAAACATAACAATGCATGTGGATTGGCCACACGAAGCACTATTAAACAAGCGTATGTGGATGCATTGGCAGGTGACCCGGTTTCCGCTTTTGGAGGTATTTTGATTTCCAATGTTGAAATTGACAAACCTACTGCAGAGGAAATCCACAATCTTTTCTGCGAAGTGGTCATCGCTCCAAGTTATTCTGATGAGGCTTTGGAAATATTAAAAGGCAAGAAAAACAGGATCATCTTGATTCAAAATGAGATTGAATTGCCCGAAACCTTGGTCAGAACTTGTCTGAACGGTGTTCTGGTTCAGGATAAAGATTCCAAAACCGATGCTAAAGAAGACCTGAACCCAGTTACCGACAAAAAACCGACTGCTGAGGAAATCGAAGATTTGATTTTCGCCTCCAAATTGTGCAAGCATACTAAAAGTAACACTATCGTTTTGGCCAAAAACAAACAATTGTGCGCCAGCGGAACAGGACAGACTTCGCGAGTTGATGCCTTGAACCAAGCCATCCACAAAGCAAAATCGTTCGAATTTGACCTAGATGGCGCGGTAATGGCCAGTGATGCCTTCTTCCCATTCCCTGATTGTGTGGAGATTGCAGACAAAGCAGGCATTAAAAGTGTCATTCAACCTGGAGGGTCCATCAAAGACCAATTGAGCATTGATTATTGCAATGAAAACGGAATGGCGATGGTGATGACAGGTACTCGACATTTTAAACATTAATTTTAGTACTTTAGCCGATAAATTTTACCGTTAATCCGAAATAGACGCTTTTTTTATGGGATTTTTTGATTTCATGACCGAGGAAATAGCTATTGACCTTGGTACTGCAAACACCCTGATCATCCACTTGGACAAAGTGGTTGTAGACAGTCCTTCCATTGTAGCGAGGGACCGCGTATCAGGAAAAATTATCGCGGTGGGCCGCGAAGCCAATATGATGCAGGGGAAAACCCATGAAAACATCAAAACCATTCGACCGTTAAAAGACGGGGTTATCGCTGACTTTGATGCATCGGAAAAGATGATCAGTATGTTCATCAAAAATATTCCTGCGCTTAAGAAAAAGTGGTTTCCGCCTGCCCTTCGCATGGTCATCTGTATTCCATCTGGTATTACCGAAGTGGAAATGCGTGCGGTCCGTGAATCTGCGGAACGCGTAAACGGTAAAGAAGTCTACTTGATCCATGAGCCTATGGCAGCAGCAATCGGTATCGGTCTGGATATTATGCAGCCCAAAGGAAACATGATCGTGGACATAGGTGGAGGTACAACAGAGATTGCGGTCATAGCACTTGGAGGTATCGTTTGTGATAAATCTGTGAAAATTGCAGGTGATGTTTTCACGAACGACATTATTTATTACATGCGTACACAGCACAACTTGTATGTAGGTGAAAGTACTGCGGAAGCCATCAAGATTGAAATTGGTTCCGCAACCGAGGATTTGAAATCCCCTCCGGATGATAAATCCATCCAAGGTCGTGATCTTTTGACAGGTAAACCAAAACAAGTTCAGGTTTCTTACCGAGAAATCGCCAAAGCTTTGGACAAAAGTATTTTACGTGTCGAAGATGCCGTAATGGAAACACTCTCACAAACCCCACCTGAACTGGCGGCCGACATTTATAATACTGGGATTTATTTGGCCGGTGGTGGCTCCATGCTACGTGGTCTGGACAGAAGACTTTCCCAAAAAACGGATTTACCGGTCTACATTGCAGAAGACCCTTTACGAGCGGTTGTACGAGGGACGGGTATCGCGCTTAAAAACTTGGAGCGCTATAAGAGTATTTTAATCAAATAGGATTATTTTTAGCCTATTACCTTCAAGGTGGTGATAAACCCTTTTTAACGATACGATTGCATGCAACGGATCATCAATTTTGTCTTACGCTATCGAAATGCATTTCTATATGCTTTCCTTGCGTTTATATCCTTAGTGATGACCATTCGATCGCATTCCTATCATCAATCCAGATTTTTTAATTCGTCCCGATGGCTAACCGGAAGCATTTATGGGGCAGGATCCAATGTTTCGTCATACTTCAATTTACAGGAGGAGAATAAAAGGTTGGTAGAAGAAAATCAACAGTTACGAAAAATACTGTTCAACACCTTTAATGACAGCATTCAACCTTTGGATTCAACTTTGGCCGTATATCAAGTATTGAATGCGAAACTTATAAAGAACAGTTTCACCTCTCCCAGAAACTATGTGTTGATCGATAAGGGAGAGAAAGACGGTGTACACCAAGACATGGGGGTAATTACCACAGACGGTATCTTGGGAATTGTGGAAAACGTGTCGAATAGCTTTGCTACGGTGCAAAGTGTGCTTAACACCAAATCCAACATCAATGCTAAAATCAAGGGAACAGAATATTTCGGTTCCTTGATTTGGGATACCAAAGATTACAATGTAGTTCAGTTAATAGACATTCCACGATTGGTGCCGCTCGTTGTTGGAGACACCATCGTAACCGGTGGCATGTCCAGTATTTTCCCTGAAAATGTACCTATTGGAACCATAAAAAAATATGATTTGAATGATTCCAAGAGTTTCTACAATATAGATGTTCAACTGTTTTCGGACATGGCAAACATCAAAAATGTGTACTTGATAGAAAATAAAGATAAAGAGGAAATCGAGGAACTAGAATCCAGAACCATAGAATGAACAATTCACTCATCATAAATATTCTACGTTTTGTGCTGTTGGTCATCACACAGGTTCTCATATTCAATAACCTGAATTTTTTGGGTTTTATCAACCCATTTGTGTACGTGATTTTCTTTTATTGGTACCCCATCAAAGGGAATCGCGCCATTTTTATGCTTACAGCTTTTTTATTGGGGCTTGTCATTGATATTTTCTCGGATACACTTGCTCTAAATGCTTTAGCATCGGTAACCATTGCTTATGCTCGACCGTCCATAATGCGTTTTTGTTTTGGCGTGAATTACGATTTCCAAAATTTTAGTTTTAAAAACACGACCAAGTTGCAGCGAATTACTTTTATGGCGCTTCTTATTTTTATTCATCACCTGATATTCTTTTCGTTTGAAATTTTAAGTATCGCCCATATCCTGTTAATTTTGAAAAAAGTTTTTGCCACAGGAGCGATAACTTTGATACTTTGTGTATTATTCAGTTCACTTTTTAGTCCAAAGAGCGAATAAAAACGTAGTTTTTATCGTTGGGTTATATGTGCAACTCAAGAATTTAGGTCTATCATGAAAAAATTATTGCTTTCATCCGTCATCGTACTTATAGGCTTCACCTTTATAGGAAGGCTTTCCTATTTGCAATTGTTCCGGTTTTCGCCAGACCAAATATTGGATGATCCCGCAATAAAAAAAGTGTACGACTACCCGGAAAGGGGCTATGTATATGATAGGGACGGAAAACTTCTTGTAGGCAACCAACCCGCATACGACGTCATGGTAATCCCTAGGGAAGTAAAACCATTGGATACATTGGAGTTTTGTGGTCTATTGGGGATTGAGAAGGAGGAGTTCCTTTCCAAAATGGAAAAAGCAAGGGTCTACTCCCCCAGGCTTCCATCTGTTTTGGTGCCCCAGCTTTCCAAGGAGGATTATGCAAAACTTCAAGAAAAAATGCGCCACTACAATGGCTTTTATATTCAAAAACGTTCCCTGCGTTACTACAACACCAAAAGTGCCGCAAATGTGCTCGGATACATCAGCGAAGTGAACGAGTGGGACCTCAAGAACAACCCCTATTATGTTGCGGGCGAACTAAAAGGTAGAACGGGTATTGAGCAACAGTATGAGGAAATTTTAAGAGGTCAAAAAGGGGTAAAACACATTCAAAAAGATCGTTTCAACAGGGATATAGGCCCTTATAAGGATGGAAAACTGGATACCCTGCCACAACAAGGCAAAGAAATCCATATTACACTGGACAAAACCCTGCAAGAGTATGGCGAAAAGTTGATGCACGGTAAACGTGGCGGTATCGTTGCCATTGAACCAAAGTCGGGAGAAATTTTGGCAATGATATCCGGTCCAACTTACGACCCTGCATTATTGGTTGGCAGGGAGCGTTCCAAGAATTACAGCAAACTGCATTACGATACCATATCCAAACCCACATGGGATCGTTCTATTTTGGCTCAACCATCTCCTGGATCACCTTTTAAAACATTAAATGCACTTATAGGTCTCCAGGAAGGGGTAATAAATGAGGATACCAATTTTAGATGTTACCATGGTTTTTATGTAGGTAATACACTTCGTGGCTGCCACTGCGGAGGTGGTATCAGGGATTTAAACTCTGGGATATATCAATCCTGTAACGCCTATTTTGCGGGTGTGTTCCGAAAAATCTTTGATAAGTACAACACCACTGACCAAGGCATGAATGTTTGGGAAAAGCACATGAAAAGTTTCGGCTTGGGCGGTTATTTGGGTACAGACCTTCCAACGGGAGCACCTGGAAGAATTCCAGATGTTGCTTATTACGACAAATGGTACGGGGATGGCAGATGGGCTGCGTCCACCATCATATCCAACTCTATCGGTCAAGGGGAAATCGCAGCTACTCCATTGCAATTGGCCAATATGACCGCAGCGATTGCCAATAGAGGCTATTTTTATACGCCCCACGTCATAAAGAGCATCGGTAACAATGGAAAGATAGACCCTAAGTATACCGAACCCAATTACACCACCATCGACAGAAAGCACTTTGATCCCGTAATCGAGGGAATGGCAAATGTATATAATTACGGAACTGCTCGATGGGTAAAAATTCCTGATATCGATATTGCAGGGAAAACAGGAACCGTAGAAAATTATATCCGAATTGATGGTGAACGAATGCAATTGACGGACCACTCCGTTTTTGTAGCCTTTGCTCCTATTGAAAATCCTCAGATAGCCTTGGCAGTTTATATTGAAAATGGGTACTATGGGGCTCGTTATGCAGGTCATATTGCCTCACTATTGATTGAAAAATATATTAAAGGGGAAATTACAAGGACGGACCTGGAAAAACGCATGTTGGAAAAAACTTTGGAACACGAGTATGCCAAACCCTACAGCGGTGAACCTTTCAAGATAAACGAGTATGTCTGGTAGAGGGCCGTTTGGCAGATTGGATTGGATCAGTGTAATCCTTTATGCGCTTTTGGTTTTTATAGGATGGCTCAACATTTACTCAACTTCGGTAGGAGATGCGGACACATCAATTTTTGATTTCTCTACCCTTTATGGAAAGCAACTCTTTTTTATGGGTGTGGCTTTTTTGGGAATCATCTTCGTGCTTTTTGTTGAATCTACCTTTTTTGAACGATTTTCTTCAATTTTCTATGTGGTCTCCATAATTCTCTTGTTAGGATTGTTTGTTTTCGGAAAAACCATAGCTGGAGCCACATCATGGTACGATCTTGGTTTTTTTAACCTGCAACCCTCGGAACTGGCAAAGGTTACCACTTCGTTGGCATTAGCTAAGTTTTTAAGCGATATACAAACTGATATACGAACAGGAAAGCATCAAATTTATGCCTTGATAATTATTCTGTTGCCCGCTATTTTGATTTTACCACAGCCCGACCCTGGAAGTTCGTTGATATATTTTTCGTTGTTCTTCGTACTTTTTAGGGAAGGCTTCCCTATTTATTATTTGGGAATATTGGTCTTCGCCGTGGTCTTGTTCGCCACTACCTTGATGTTCGGAACTGTCTGGGTCTCCATTGGATTGATTATTCTCACCTTATTGATATATACCTTCAAAAAGGCTTCGGTTAAAATCCCCTTGCTCCCAGTATTGGGTGTAATTGTGGTTTCCATACTGTTTTCCCTGTCCGTGAATTTTGTTTTCGAGAACGTTTTTGAACAGCGTCACAGAGACCGATTTGCACTGTGGTTGAGCTTGGAAAAGGATGAGGATAAATTGGACGAAATCCGCAAGACCATAGGTTACAATACATATCAATCCGAAAAAGCAATCGAATCCGGTGGGTTTACAGGTAAAGGATTCTTGGAGGGGACCCGGACCAAGGGTGATTTTGTACCTGAACAGCACACTGATTACATATTTAGTTCCGTTGGCGAAGAATGGGGATTTTTGGGAACAGCCACTGTAATTTTATTGTTCTCCCTATTCTTTTTGCGGTTGATATATATAGCCGAGCGTCAGAAGAGCGATTTTAGCCGAATGTACGGATATGGTGTAATCTCGATTTTGGTATTCCATTACTTTATCAATATAGGAATGGTAATCGGACTGTTGCCTACTATTGGGGTACCATTGCCCTTTTTTAGTTATGGTGGTTCCGGTTTGATTTTCTTCACGATGCTGTTATTCATTTTCCTGAAACTGGACTCCAACCGCTTGAAGGACGGTATCTAGAATTTCCAGCCTTCGGCATCTACTTTTGATTCGATTCGCGACTGCCACGCATCAGGCTGTATTTCAAAAAAATCGATTCCTGTCCTTTTCTCGACCTCGTCCACGGAAACCAAAAAATCCTGTAATGGTTTTTGACTTTCTTCCGCAGGAATCAAAAAGGCAAGAACCTTTGTATTGTCCCCTGAACCTTTCATCACAATTTTATAATATACTCGGGGCACATCCACATCCTCATCCCCTATTTGTGGCAAACCATCTTCCAAAACACCTCCGGTAACCACAAAGAGTTCCCCATACTTTTTGCACCAATAACGAACTTGCTGTTCTAAATGATTCCAGATTCCGGCATTGAAATCTTTGTTCTGAGGACTAATATTACTGGTATAAAAAGTTTCATTGTAGGCCTGCTCCGAGAACCGGCGATCACCTGCTGGGAGCAAATGTCCCCTATCATATCCCGAACGTCTGTAATTGCGCCAATCGGCCGACTTTGTGGACACCATTGGGTCCTCGATAAAATAGGGACGCTTCCTATCATCGTAGGTCAAGTGCTCTTGCTTGAGCACATATGCCACCCACTCCGCCTGCTCATGTGGTTCGCTATATGATAAAGTATAGAAACTATGTTCCACAATCTCTCCTGTAGTGGAGCGCGGCAACAAATTGGCTTCGACAATATTGGTTTCCGACCCGTTGGGTTTGGAATAGGTTGCTGGCGTATAAAAGTTTTCGAACAGCCAAAAGCCAACGATACAAACAAACATCAATATTGCATATAGGGTTCTATTCTTCATCAAATGGATTTGAATTTGATTTGATGGTCCAATTTTGCAAATAAATTCATTTTAAAAAAATAAAACTCCTTTGGTCATATTTTTATATAGCAACTGAACAGAACAAAAAAGCCAACTCCGAAAAGTTGGCTTTTATATTTTATCATTTATTGAATATCCTTAGCCTTTGTTGACACTGGCCAATTCGCCATCTTTTTTCTTGATATTGTTCTTATGAAGATCCTTGAGCACGTTTACGGCCTCTTCCACATAAATATCACGGGCTAGATCCTTGTGCCATCTATCTCTTTTTTCCCTTAATAGAGAATCTTGGGTAAACAATTCTTTCTCATAGTTTAGTGAACTAAAGGACAATTTGGAATCGTAATCCCTTAAGCTTTTGAATTTTTCCGAACGCTTCTTTGCTTCTTCTTCTTTGCTCACGTATTTATCATAGTTCAGGGAAATCACATTTTCATCCTGTTGCTCCTTGAGCCATTTGGCATTTTCCTCGATAAGCTTGATCTGCTCATTCTTGGCCATACGTTCCTTGCTCTTTTTAACGGCATCTTCAAAATCGATGTAGCCATCCCATACTTTGTAGTCAGCAGCGGTAATCTTATCCCAACCCAAAGGATTCTGTTGATCTCGTTCGCCCAAATCGATATAGCTATATCTGTCCGGCACCACTATATCGCTTTTTACACCTTCCAATTGGGTAGAGCCTCCGTTGATACGGTAAAATTTTTGAGTAGTCAGCTTTATCGCTCCTAAATCTCCATGTTCGTTCCCTCGCACTATATCATCCAAAGGAAATATATTTTGGACGGTTCCCTTTCCGAAAGTTTGTTTGCTTCCGATAATAACGGCCCTTTTGTAGTCTTGCATTGCAGCCGCCAATATCTCGGAGGCCGATGCGGATAATTCGTTCACCAAAATCACCAATGGACCATCCCACTGGATTCTTTCATCTTTATCCTCATGGACTTCCTTGCGCTGACCAGAGGAACGCACCTGTACTATAGGTCCGTCCTTGATGAAAAGTCCTGCCATATCAACCACCGTTTTCAAGGACCCTCCTCCATTGTCCCTCAAATCCAGGATGATTCCTTCTGCACCTGCCTCTTTGAGTCGCTCCAATTCCTTGGCAACATCGGTCGCGGCATTCCTTTCGGCATAATCTTCAAAATCAATATAAAACTTGGGAAGGTTGATCAATCCATATTTATTCTCCCCGGCATCGATTGTCGCGGATTTTGCATAGGATTCTTCAAGCTCAACTACATCCCTTGTGATGGATACTGTTTCAATAGTTCCATCTACTTTTCTTACGGTAAGGTCCACTACGGTACCTTCTGGACCTTTGATTAATTTGATGGCGTCTTCCAATCGCATTCCCACAATATTGATGGGTTCCTCTCCTTCTTGACCAACTTTAAGGATTTGATCGCCAACTTCAAGACTTTGGTCCCTCCAAACGGGTCCCCCGGAAATGATTTCCACAATCTTTGCTCCTTCTGGTTTCTTCTGTAATCTGGCACCGATTCCTTCAAACTTACCGGACATACCAATATCGAACTTCTCTTTTTCTTCTGGGGCAAAATAGAAAGTATGAGGGTCAAATTCTTCTACGATGGTGTTCAAATACTGAACAAACCAATCCTTACGTTCCAAATCGTCCACAAAATCGAAAAATTCATCCAAGGTGTTTTTAGTCACCTCCCTGGCTTCTTCTTCTGTTGTGACCTTATCTATGGAACCTGGAATTTCGTTGAAGGCATAGGCAGCATCAACCTCCAAATCTGCTTCTGAATCAGCTATCTGATTTTCAATCTTATTATCAAAAACGTTAAGTGTATTGTATTTCAATTGTTTTCTCCAACGCTCCTTAAGCTCTTTTTTACTGGTAGCAAACTCTTGCTTGTCGTAGTCTATTTCAATGGTTTCATCTATAGTATAATCAAAAGGCTGGGCAAGGACATCACCGTAAATTTCCTTTGCCTCTTGCATACGCACCATCAAGCGTTGGTACACAACATTGAAGAAGGTGATATCGGTATTCCTGATCTCATCATCGATCATGAACCTATATTTTTCAAACTCGTCGATATCACTTTGCAAAAAATATCTTTTGGTAGGGTCGATAACCTCTATAAAGTCATCAAAAACATTGGAACTGAAGCTATCGTTAACTTCTTTGGGTTCATAATGCCCTTTTTCGAGTACGTAGGAAATCAATTCCAACAAAAATTTATCCTTGTCGTCGTTATCAAAAGACTTATTGGTAAAACTGCAGGAAGCTACTGCTACAAGAATAACCAATAGTGCCAAAATAAAGTTCTTTTTCATAATCTCATTTTTCTGGAGCGAAACTATCTGACCTCAACCGTCAAATCTTTATTGCGCCATCCATCTTTTCTAATTGTATGAATTCTCTAAGATACAGAAAAAACCGTGCCAGTCCCGATGGCTGGATTTAATTTTTTGTTAAACGGACAAAGCTCCATATCCTTATGAAAAACGTATTTTTATGCTTTAAATTATCCAACATGGAAAAACCCTTGATTCTTGTCACCAACGACGATGGCATCACGGCACCTGGCCTAAGGGCATTGATACGCACTATGAAAGAACTGGGCGACGTTGTGGTCGTGGCTCCGGACAGTCCGCAAAGCGGCATGGGGCATGCCATTACCGTGGACAGCACGTTGTTTTCCAAGCAGGTAGTAGTGGACCACAAAGAAGGGGCACCAAGTGAATACAGTTGTAGCGGAACACCCGCAGACTGTGTAAAATTGGCACTTCGGGTATTACTTGACAGAACTCCGGATATTTGCGTAAGCGGTATCAACCACGGATCTAACTCATCCATCAACGTAATTTATTCCGGTACCATGAGTGCGGCCATCGAGGCAGGGATCGAAGGAATACCGGCAATCGGGTTTTCGTTATGTGATTATTCATGGGATGCAAATTTTGAGCCTGCTCTAAAATCGGTCAAAAAAATAGTTGCGGAGGCATTGACCAACGGAATCCCAAAAGGCACGGTTCTAAATGTAAATATTCCGAAGACCGAAAATGGACCAAAAGGCATCAAAATATGCCGACAGGCACGCGGTAACTGGAAGGAAAAATTTGATAAGCGCACCAGTCCATCGGGCAAGGATTATTATTGGCTCACTGGAGAATTTGAGCTATTGGACAAAGGAGAGGATACGGACGAATGGGCATTGGGCCAAGGTTTTGTCTCTGTGGTGCCCACTCAGTTCGACCTTACCGCGCACCATGCCATACAACAAGTAAATAACTGGAACTTAAATGAAAAGTAACAAAGAAATCATCATAGGTTTTATCGTAGGAATCATTGCAAATACGTTTGGCACCCTGCTTTACATTCTGCTATTTTCCGATTTGGGAATCGTGGAAACATTCAATGCAGCCATAGAGCAAGGCCATATTGGCAGTTTGCTTGCCTTAGGTGCTATATTGAACTTGGTGGCCTTTTTTGGTTTTCTACGGATAAAGAGAGACCAAAGGGCCAAAGGGGTAATGTTGGCAACCTTGGTTACGGCACTTGTTATTATGATATACAAAGTGATGTCCTAGATTATACACCCATGAAATATTATATAATTGCTGGTGAAGCATCGGGAGACCTGCACGGGTCCAACTTGATCAAGGCCCTGAAAAAGGAAGATACCTCCGCAGAAATTCGTTGCTGGGGCGGTGATTTGATGCAGCAAGCTGGCGGTGAGCTGGCAAAACATTACAAGGATATGGCCTTTATGGGCTTTTTGGAGGTTCTGATGAACATTCCCACCATTTTCAAGAACATTTCCTATTGCAAGGAGGATATCCAACGTTTTAATCCCGATGTAGTAATTTTTATTGATTTCTCCGGCTTTAATCTCAGAATTGCCAAGTGGGCCAAACAAAATGGGTTCAAAACCAATTATTATATTTCTCCCCAAATTTGGGCCTCAAGGGAAGGGCGTATCTCAAAAATCAAAAGAGATATAGACCATATGTATGTCATACTTCCTTTTGAAAAAGAATTTTACGAAAAAAAACATGGATATCCCGTCCAATTTGTAGGGCATCCCCTTATTGATGCCATTGAGAACACCCCTCTGCAGGACAATGTATCGTTCCGACAAGAAAACAATCTTGATTCTGAAAAACCTATTATTGCCTTATTGCCCGGAAGCCGAAAACAAGAGGTACAAAAAATGTTGGAGGTGATGCTTTCAGTAAAAAAGGATTTTCCCAATTATCAATTTGTTATCGCCGGTGCCCCTAGTCTTCCTGACGAGTTTTATGCACCGTTTCTGAAAGGCGACAAGGTAGAGTATGTTTCCAACAAAACGTATACGCTCTTAAAACATTCCCATGCCGCATTGGTAACCAGTGGAACGGCCACATTGGAAACAGCGCTTTTTGAGGTGCCCCAAGTAGTTTGCTATAAGGGCAATTGGATTTCTTATCAAATTGCAAAGCGAATCATTACCTTGGACTACATTTCTCTTGTTAATTTAATCATGAAAAGAGAAGTCGTAAAAGAACTTATCCAAAATGATCTGACCACTAAAAACCTTAAATCCGAGCTTTCTAAAATAGTTGAAGGAACGGAACGGGAACGCATGTTGTCGGATTACAAATCATTAAAAGAAAAATTGGGTGGAAAAGGAGCCAGTGAAATGGCCGCCCGATTAATTGTGAAAAATGTGTAGTTTTATCATCCAAGAAAGTAAATCTATTCTTGGATGTTACGAAAAACCATAATCTTACTGTTGTTTTTTGCCATTACTGCTTGCGGACCAGGCAAAAAACGACGCACCTACAACAAGACCCGAACCGTTTCGGTAGAGGGGTCCACCGAAGACACTTCCCCTAAAAGTGAACCTAAAAAGGAAAACAAACGAGAGGGGCGTAAAAATGTTAAGGCAGATGAAATTATCTCCACTGCATTAAGCTATTCCGGAACCCGGTACAAGTATGGGGGCACTACAAAAAAAGGAATGGACTGCTCTGGCTTGGTCTATGTTTCCTTAAAAGAGAACGACATTATGTTCCCAAGAACGTCCTACCAAATGGCTTTGGAAGGCAACAAAATTAGGGTCAGTGATGTTGAAAAAGGGGATTTGCTCTTTTTTCAGACCAGTAAAACGGGACGACGCATCAATCATGTTGGATTGGTAGTAGACGTCAACGGTGACGACATTAAATTTATTCACGCCACAACCTCACGAGGCGTATTGGTATCCTCATTACGGGAAGGATACTGGAACAGCGCTTTTGTAAAGGCTATGCGCATCCTGTAACGTGCGCCAACTTAATTTTGTGTCCATAAAACTGACCATTTGGTTGATGATGGGCATCGTTATTGGTTTTCATTTTGAGATAGCTCCACTTCTCCCCCTCACAATTATGCTGGTTTTTTTGCCAGTAGCTTATTTGCTCGGCAAAAGACAGCAGCGTGAAGGGTTCCCGTTTTTTGAAGTGTTGATTGTCCTCACAACCATTAGTTTGGGCATTTTGGTGGTCGGACTTTCCTTGGGTCGTGGAATGTCATCCCATTACAGCACCAAAAACCTTGAAGCACAAGGAATTTGGCGGTTGAAGGTCGAAGAAGTCCTAAAACCCAACGACTTTTCCCAAAGTTATATAACTCGAGTGGTTGCTGTGGGCGATACACGAGCCTCCGGAAAATTACTCTTAAACCTGACTTTAGATTCCGTTGCGAAACCCTTAAAGGTAGATGATGAACTCCTTTCCCTTACCAATCCTGAAGCAATTCGGCCACCACTGAATCCACACCAGTTTGATTACCAAGACTATCTTCAAAAACAAGGTATCCAACATCAAATCAGGACAAACCATCGGTCCATTATTGTAAAGCAAGGTTCCAAAACTCTGTTCGGCATGGCCTCCAATTTTAGGGAACACATCATTTTAAAATTAAAGCAAAAGAACTTTGGCGACGAAGAGCTCGGCGTAATTCAAGCCCTGATCTTGGGAAAACGTGATGATATTTCGGAAGGCACCTACAACAACTACAAAAATGCGGGGGCAGTTCATATTTTAGCGGTTTCCGGGCTGCATGTAGGCATCATTTTATTTTTGTTGGAGTTTCTTTTATCTCCATTGGAACGTTTACCTAAAGGTAAAACCATAAAACTCATCTTTGTGGTTTTGCTACTTTGGAGCTACGCTTTTGTGGCAGGTCTATCGCCTTCCATTGTTAGGGCTGTTACCATGTTCTCGTTTGTTGCCTATTCGCTCTACCTCAACCGACCTACCAACTCATTTAACATTATAGCACTCTCCATGCTGTTCATTTTATTGGTAAAGCCCTTGTTTTTGTTTCAGGTGGGGTTTCAGATGAGCTACGCGGCAGTTTTTGCCATTGTTTGGGTCTATCCCCAACTGCAGAAATTTTGGTTTCCAGATAACATCGTTGTTCGAAAAGCATGGCAGCTGCTCTCAGTAAGCGTTGCGGCCCAATTAGGCGTATTGCCGATTAGTTTGTTCTATTTTCATCAGTTTCCAGCGCTGTTTTTTGTTTCCAACCTAATTGTACTTCCATTTTTAGGGTTGATTCTGGGCTTCGGAATCTTGGTGATTGCCTTGGCCATGACTGACTTTTTACCCAAATTTTTGGCCGAGGGTTTTAATTGGGTGATTCACCTGATGAATTCGATTGTTGGTTGGGTCGCTCGCCAAGAAGGATTTATCATCAGAAATATTCCTTTTGATTCGGTTCAAATGATAGTCGGATATGCTGTAATTATTGCTTTGGTTGTATTCCTATCCCGTCCCCGATGGAAATCGGCCTTGTTTTTCTTTGGTGGCCTGATTATTTTTCAGAGTTGGACCATCTGGAATCAGGTGCAAGTATATCAAACGGAAACCATTATCCTAGCACACAAAACCAGAAATACCATTGTACTACACCAGTTGGGAAGTTCAGTTACCATAATCACTTCGGACGCTTCCAACATTGGAAACATTGTAAACGATTATGAAGTTGCCGAAAGAATAAAAAACTTGGATACGATTCAGCTAAAGAACAGTTATGAATTGGATGATAAAAGATTGATTGTCGTGGACAGTTCGGCCATCATCCCTTTGCAAAAAAATCCAGATTACTTGCTCCTGACCCAATCGACCAAAATTAATTTGGAACGATTGATTGATTCCATTGGACCGAAAAAAATATTTGCCGATGGCAGTAGCTATCCGAGTGTAATATCCAAATGGAAGACGACCTGTATGGAAAAAGAAATCCCTTTCCACTATACCGGTGAAAAGGGATGTTATGTTTTTAAATTCTGAGTTGGTTTCTAGTGTACGTTGCCCATCAACTTTTTTATTAAAGGCGAGGCTAAAATTACCAAAACTCCGGCGCCCAGTGCATATTGGGCAATGAGCATAAACCCATCCGTATATACCGTAAGGGTACTAAAACCACTAATATCGGCATCTGTGCTTTCAATGGCCAATTGTTTACCGATAAAGCCCACTACTTGAAATGCGAACGCAGAAGAAAGGAACCAAACCCCCATCATAAAAGCAACGATTCGTTTTGGTGAGAGGTCGGTGATTTTGGATAGTCCTACCGGTGACATGAACAATTCACCCACAGACAACAAGAAGTACATCAACAAAAGATAAGTAAACGGTACAAATCCATTTTCGTTGGCACTTGCACCACTAACGGCCAATGCATAAAAACTGATACCTGCAAACAAGAGCCCCATTCCAAATTTATACGGCGTTCTTGGATTCAAGTTCTTTTTGGACAGCCATTGCCACATTAATGAAATAGGAATAGCCAGAATAATAATCCACATGGAGTTCAAAGAGTTGGTTTGTGAAGCCGACATAATTCCTACCAAATCCACATTACGAGCTGCAAAGAGTGTTATAACACTTCCGGAAAGCTCATGGAATCCCCAGAAAATCGTCATAAAGAACGTAATAAGGACAGCTACAAAAAGTTTTTTCCGCTCTTCTACCGACGCCTTGAACATAATGTAGCCCAGATACAACAAGATTGAAATACCAATCAACTTGAAGATGACATTTACAATATTCTGGTCATCAAAAAAAGTACCTTCAGCACCCAATGCCTTGTATGAGGATAATAAATATGCTATCACCGGAACCGAAGCGAATGCCAGTACCGGAACCAAGATACCTTGTTTAAGTCCAAAGACCTTTTTTTCTATGTTTCCATTTTCTGGAGGTAAGCCTTTATCACCAAACACTCCTTTTTTTATACCGCTCCAAAAAACAATCAAGCCAGTAAGCATTCCTATCCCAGCCAGTCCAAACCCGTAGTGCCATCCATATTTGGCGGCCAAAAATCCGCATAACAAAGGAGCCACCCATCCACCGATATTGATTCCCATATAAAAAATGGTGAACCCTGAATCCTTTCGTGGGTCACCATCCTTATATAAAGAGCCAACAAATGTTGAAATGTTCGGTTTAAAAAATCCATTTCCTGCTATAATTAGGGACAATGCAAGAAAAAACGTGATATTGTTTTCGATGGCAAGGACAAAATGCCCCAACGACATTAAAATTCCTCCTAAAAAAATAGAGCGTCGCATACCCAAAATACTGTCCGAAATTCTACCCCCAATAACTGTGGAGGCGTAAACCAAGGAACCATATGAAGAATAAACCGCAGCAGTGGCATAATCCCGTTCCATTAAAGCAGCAAAGATGACATCTACCATATAAAGGGTAAGTAGGGCACGCATTCCATAAAAGCTGAAGCGCTCCCATAGCTCGGCAAAAAAGAGATAGAACAACCCTCTTGGATGACCGAACAACTGTTTTTCTTCTTGTGGTTTGGTTATTTCTGACATAACGGCTATTTATTTTTTAAAATACTATAAATTCTCTTTAACAAAGTTGGTCAATTTGGTATACAGGTGAAGGCTGGTGTTTCCTCCATAAATACCATGGTTCTTGTCCGGGTAAATGGCCCAATCAAATTGTTTGTTGGCCTGCACGAGAGCTTCTATCATTCTCATGGTGTTCTGCACATGTACATTATCATCACCGGAGCCATGTACCAAAAGATATTTCCCTTTCAATAATTCTGGATAGTTGAACGGTGAATTATCATCGTACCCGGTTGGGTTCTCTTGTGGGGTCTGCATATAGCGTTCGGTATAAATAGTGTCGTAAAAACGCCATGAGGTCACGGGTGCTACGGCGATGGCCATCTCAAAAGTGTCGTTCCCTTTTAATATACAGTTAGTGGACATAAAACCTCCGTAACTCCAACCCCAGATTCCCGTTCTATCCTCATCGATATAGGGTAGTTCGCTCAATTTTTTGGCCGCGTCAATTTGGTCTTCAACCTCATATTTGCCCAATTCCTTTTGGGTCAATTTTTTAAAGTCACGCCCTTTTAAACCAGTGCCCCTGCCGTCTACACAAGCAACGATATAGTCTTCCGAAACCAATAATTGATGCCAGTAGTCCCTGGTTCCCATCCATCTGTTGGCCACCTGTTGCGAACCGGGTCCGCTATACTGGAACATGAACAATGGGTATTTTTTGTTTGGGTCAAAATCGGCGGGTTTCATCATATACATATTAAGGTCGTACCCATTTATATTGATGGTAGAAAACTCTTTCGGCGCAATCTCATACCCCTCCAATTTATTGAGCAGCTCCGAGTTGTCCTTGATTTCCTTTACCAATTTACCGTTTGATGCATCGTGCAAAGTAAACCGATATGGCGTGTCTGCACTTGAATATGTATTGATATAGTACGTAAAATCACTACTGAAGGAAGCCGAGTTAGTGCCTTCATCCGTAGATAATGCTTTCTTTTTCTTCCCTTTACTGGAAATACTATAGACTCCCCTATTAATGGAACCATTTTCTACGGACTGATAAAAAATACGGTCGTTTTTCTCATCATAACCGTAATAACTCGTTACTTCCCAAGGTCCTTCGGTAATCTGATTTTTCAACTTTCCACTACTGCCATATAAATATAAATGGTTGTAGCCGTCGGTTTCACTGGTCCAGATAAAGCTGTCATCGGCCAAAAAGGTTAGATCGTCATCAATATCCACATAAGCATTATCGGTCTCTTCCAATAAAACGTTCGCTGAATTGTCACTGGCATTTACTTTGTAAAGTGTCAAGCCGTTTTGATGCCGGTTCATGGTCTGAACGCTCAAATGGTTCGGATTGTTCATCCATTTAATTCTTGGAATATAGTATGGGTCATCCAAATCCACATCTGAAATAGTTCCAGACGCTACATCAAACATATGTAATGTTACAATGGAATTCTTCTCTCCGGCTTTGGGGTATTTAAACTCATGCTGGGAAGGATATAGTTCCGTGCCATAAACATCCATGGAGAAATGGGGAACCTCTGTTTCGTCAAATCGGAGAAAGGCAATTTTGGAACCATCGCTGTTCCATTCAAAAGCGCGGACAAAACCAAACTCTTCTTCATACACCCAATCTGTAACACCATTTATAATAGTACCTTTATTACCATTTGTAGTGACCTGTTTGGTAGTGCGCCCGGACAAGTCCATTACATATAAGTTATTGTCCAAAACATAGGCCACCTTGCTTCCATCGGGAGAAAGTGTAGGCTCTTGGATTTTTGTTTCCGATATTTTCACCAATTCTTTCGATGCTATATCGTACACATAATAAATCCCTAAACGGGAACGTCTAAATATAGGTTCAACTTCCGTCGCCAAAAGCACTTGGGATTCATCATCACTAAAACTATAGGATGAAAAATATGGTACGGCATCCGATGATGCTACTATGGTCTCCACTTTTTGCAAAGTTTCGTAATCGTACTTATCCAGACTACTGGAACGCGGGGAACGCGATGTATTTAATATGGTGTATTGTGTACCATTGTTCATGGATCGTAGGACATCCATGTATTCTGTCCTGAACTCTCCTCCAAAAATCTCTTCGAGGGTGATTTTTTTCTTTTGTGCTGTAGAAAAAGTAACAACTCCCAATAAGAATAGGAATAGAAAAGACTGTTTGTTCATGAAGTGAAAAAATTGATTAAAAACTCCCAAGTTTACTAATATTTATCGGAAAAATAAATTTTGATGTTGCATTTGCAACATATTTTAACCTTTGGTTCCAGCGATATTTTTTCAGAAATCGAACTTCATTCGGTAAATATCCATTATCCGTATATTTGAAAGCTTTAAGCCAGCTTTATGAATACGCCCGTTGAAGGATTTTCCAAACTTACCAAAACCCAGAAAATTGACTGGATTGCCATCAATTGCACCAAAGACCCCGAAGCCACCAAACAACTGTTGAAACAGTATTGGAATACGGACCCAAGGGTACAGCAACTGCACGATGAGTTTATTGAAAATACTGTTTCCAATTACTATTTGCCTTTTGCAATAGCACCAAATTTTAAGATAAACGACAAGCTTTATGCCATTCCCATGGCGATTGAAGAAAGTTCCGTTGTCGCAGCGGCCAGCAAGGCAGCCAAGTTTTGGTTGGAACGCGGCGGTTTTAAAGCTGAAATCATAGGTACCGAAAAGGTTGGGCAGGTACACCTTATATATAAAGGTGATAATCAAAAACTTTTCAGGTTCTTTGATTCCGCCAAACCTGAACTCATCAAAAGTGTTTCCAGCATTACACAGAGCATGGAAAAGCGTGGCGGAGGCATTAACAACATTGAGTTAAGGGACCTATCAAATAAGATTGACGGTTACCATCAACTGCATTGCACTTTTGAGACCTTGGATGCCATGGGGGCCAACTTCATCAACTCTTGTTTAGAGCAATTTGCAAGAACATTTAAAGAACAAGCCCTTCTATTTGATGCTTTTTCAGAAGAAGAAAAGAACATAGAGGTGGTAATGAGTATTTTGTCCAACTACGTGCCCGATTGTTTAGTACGGGCAGAGGTAAGCTGTCCTATTTCGGACTTGGGCAATGCCGATATGTCTTCCAAAGATTTTGCCGAAAAGTTTGTAAGAGCGGTCAATATAGCCAAAGTAGAACCTTACCGGGCAGTTACGCACAATAAGGGCATTATGAACGGGATAGACGCCGTTGTCCTTGCAACAGGAAATGATTTTAGAGCGATTGAAGCAGGAGTGCACGCTTATGCCACCAAGGAAGGACAATACTCCAGCCTTACCCATGCAACCATTGAAAACGGTATTTTTAAATTTTGGATAGAAGTGCCATTGGCCTTAGGTACCGTCGGTGGATTGACGAGATTGCACCCCATGGTAAAACTTGCATTGGAAATCCTTCAAAATCCATCCGCCAAAGAATTGATGCAGATTGTTGCCGTTGCCGGACTGGCACAAAATTTTGCCGCAGTGCGGAGTCTGATCACCACGGGCATACAAAAAGGACATATGAAAATGCACTTGTTGAACATGTTGAATCAATTGGGAGCCACCGAAGCAGAAAAACAAAAACTGGTCACTTATTTTAAAGATCAAACCGTAACAAATGCCTCGGTGAAGGAGGCTTTGGAAAGTCTAAAATCAAAATAATGAAGAAGGAGTTTTACAGTAACGGGAAATTGTTGGTGTCTGGCGAGTATGCCATTTTGGATGGTGCTTTAGGATTGGCCATTCCCGTTAGTTACGGGCAATCGCTGAATGTTACTCCGACCACCACGGGCTTGTTGGAGTGGAACAGTCTCGACGAAAGTAATGATACGTGGTTCTCCGCAACGTTCAACCTAGCTAATTTGAACGTAGTTTCCTCTTCTGATTCGGCAATGGCAAAGACTTTGAAGGATTTGCTCTTGGAGGCCAATGCGCAAAATCCATTGCTATTAACGGATAGTGAAGGTTTCTTGGTCGAAACACAGCTCACATTTCCAAGATCTTGGGGGTTGGGCACTTCCTCAACACTCATTAATAATTTGGCCCAATGGGCAAGGGTCGATGCGTTTCAACTATTATGGAAAGCGTTTGGCGGAAGTGGGTATGATATTGCCTGTGCGCAATCCAATTCACCGTTGACCTATCAATTAAAAAATGGCAGTCCACAAGTAGAAGAAATTCACTTTGATCCTATGTTCAAGGACTCGCTTTATTTTATTCATCTAAATCAAAAACAAAGTAGCAAGGAAGCCATTGCCAATTATAGGGAACAACAGTTTGACAAACCACAACTGGTTAAAGAAGTTTCAGATATTACCAAAAAAATGATTCATGCTATCACCTTGTCCGAGTTCGAAACCTTGATGGAGGAACATGAGACATTACTTTCCAAAGTTCTGAAAATACAGCCCGTAAAACAGCGCCTTTTTCCCGATTATTTTGGGGCCATAAAAAGTCTTGGCGCTTGGGGCGGGGATTTTGTTTTGGCCACAGGAGACGATAAAACCCGCTCCTATTTCAAATCCAAAGGTTTTGAAACGGTGATTCCATATTCTAAAATGTTGCTATAATTTCTTTCACCTAGGAGTCCCGTTTTTCCCAATTTTTGCTCATCCATCAATCCAAACAGGGCATCCGTCAATTGACACCCTACTAAAACTATTCTTTTTTGCATTTTGAGACCAGAAGATAAAATTGATAGCTATGTCGTTCTGGGAAAACACACCATTGTTCACAAAAAGCAAAATCGGTCTTTTTACCAAAAGACTGTTTTTACTCTTTTCATTTCTATTTTTTTTCTCCCTACTCATAACCATTTATAGTTGGTCCAATGTAGGCTATGGTTTTAGTTCAATTATGCTATATGCCCAAATCCTACAATTGATTGTGTATTTGGTGGTCATCTACCTTTTATTTAAAAATCAAAAGAATATAGCTCTAAAGGATAGTAATCTATCCACTTGCGATAAAAAGTACAAATATGAAAAAACCGGATTATCCGAATCCTTTTCGCTCGAACTCAAAAATAAACTGGAGCTATTGATGAATGAGGAAAAGCTTTATCTAAATCATGAGCTTAGACTTGATGATATTGCCGAATTATTGGATATATCCCGCCATCATGCATCACAGGTTATCAACGAGAATTTTAACCTCAGCTTTTACGATTTTGTAAACTCATACCGAATCGAGGAGGCCAAAAACAGGCTATGTTCGGACTTTGAAAACACATCGGAATCCATTTCAGATATTGCTTATCAATGTGGGTTCAACAATAGAGTCTCCTTTTATAAAGCATTCAAGAAAGTTACTCAGGTAACTCCCAAGGAGTTTGTACATGCCGCAGCATAAGCGATACAAACTGCAAACTTGTAAATGTAAATTTCATTCGGCAAATATGTAAAGGTTAATAAGCGCTTACAGCACCCGTTATTTCTTTCCCTTTTTTTATGGCGCAATCCACAAGGTAGGGGCTCTAAAATTATTCTTCCCCGAATCATTGTTTTTCATTGTCAAGGAGGATGATTATTTGAATTAGCCTACAAATAAGTTTTACCCCCTGCTTTGTTTGATTGCACTAACTAACTAATAACTCTTTAATTTATGAAAGCAAAAAACTATGGCATGTTGCTGGTATTTTTAATGTGCTTATGCGCCACAACACTAGCACAGGAAAAAAATGTAACTGGTACAGTTACCGACCAAAATGGACTGCCGCTCCCTGGAGTTTCTATTATGGTAGTAGGAACTACAAACGGAGCACAAACCAATTTTGATGGAAACTACTCTATCATGGCCAGTACAGGACAAACCCTTCGGTTTAGCTACATTGGTCAGGCAACTGTAGAGCGGACTGTTGGTTCTTCATCCACGATAAATGTGCAGATGGAGGAGGGTGCGGAAGCCTTGGAAGAGGTGGTTGTAACAGCATTGGGTGTTCAAAGAGATCCAAAATCCTTGGCATATTCAGCTCCAAAAGTCAATTCTGAAGAATTGAATTCGGCACAAAACAACAATGCAATCTCAGCACTTTCAGGTAAAGTTGCCGGTTTAAAAATCAATTCACCATCAGGAAACTTGGACGGTTCTCAGCGTATTTTAATAAGGGGGACAAATTCCATTACTGGTGAAAACCAACCGCTTTTTGTAATTGATGGAATTCCAATGGACAATTCCAACTTTAACACAACCAATGCACAGCGGGGTGCTGGTGGTGTTGACTTTGGTAGTACTATAAACGATATCGACCCCAACAGTATTGAGAGCGTTACTGTATTAAAGGGTGCAGCAGCCGCACTTTATGGGTCTCGTGCATCTAACGGTGTAGTACTGATAACAACAAAAAGCGGAAAGTCTTCAAAAAAATTAGGAGTTACCATTAATACCTCCGTAGCTATGTCGCAAGTTGCCATTCTTCCCAATTTACAACGGGAGTACGGTGGAGGCTCAATTATATCTGATGAAGATGGTGGCATCAATGGATTTGAAACTGTGAACATTAATAACACCCAATATTTGATTCCCCAATATGCTGTCGATGAAAGTTGGGGCCCTAAATACGACCCTAATGTGATGGTTCTACACTGGGATGCATTTGATCAAAGTAGTTTTCCTGAAGATTACCTTAAACCCAGACCTTGGGTTGCACCAGCTAATGATGTTGATAGTTTTTTCAATACTGGAGTATCCATCAATAATAATGTAACAGTTACAACAGGAGGTGATAAAGGCAGTACATTAATGTCTATTGGAAACCAAAATACCACAGGGATTCTGCCTGGCTCAGAAATAAAAAAGCACTTCATAAGAATGAACCTCAAACAACAACTTTCTGAAAAATGGTTGTTCACCAGTAACTTAAACTATGTTAAGTCTCAAGGAATAAGACCGACAATAGGTTATGATGACAATAGTGTTACCCAGAAGTTTTTTCAATGGGGGCAAAGACAACTGGATTATGATAGGTTAAGAAATTACAAAAACAATGATGGCTCTCAAAGAACATGGAACCGAATAGCTTGGAACGACCCAACCCCCAATTATTCAGATAATCCATACTGGACTGCCTTTGAAAATTATCCGACAGACACACGTTCTAGGATTTATGGTGCGGCAAGTCTCAATTATATGATAAGTGATGATTTAGGAGCTAAACTGTCTGTCTACGGAGATACATACAATTTTAGGAATACCGAACAAAAAGCAATTGGTTCTCAGGCGCAATCTTCATATTTGGAAAGAATATATGATTTCCAAGAATACAATTACGAGTTTACTCTTAACTATAATAAGGACATCACCGATAATTTTGGTATTAATGCCTTGGCAGGTGCCAATCAGAGAGACTACCAACTAGATTATAGGGCAATTTCCACAACAGGTGGTTTGGCACTTCCAGGAATCTTTAACATCAACAATGGTAATGGGCCACTAAATAAAGCCACCGACACAGAATTAAAAAAAGTAAACAGTCTATTTGGAAGCTTGAACTTTTCCATGGCAAATCAAATCTTTATAGATATGACTGCTAGAAATGACTGGTCTTCAACATTGCCAAATGACAAGAATTCATACTTCTATCCATCAGCTGCTTTGGCTTGGGTTTTTTCAGAAACATTTGCAAAAGATTCTAACTGGTTCAGCTATGGTAAATTAAGAGCTGGGTGGGCTCAGGTTGGTAACGATGCAAATCCTTATGACGCCTCAAGTACTTTATCGGTACTAAACCCATTCAATGGCGAAGGTAGAGCCACTGCACCAAATACTTTACAAAATGTGAATCTTAAAAATGAGATAACAGAAACTTGGGAAGTTGGTGCCGAACTTAGCTTTCTGAGGAACAGGTTCAATCTTGATGTAACCTATTACAATAACTCTACCACTGACCAGATTATTCCTGTAAATCTCTCGTTGAGTACAGGATACGCTGCCCAATGGATCAATGCTGGGGAAATGACCAACAAAGGGATTGAAGTACAGGTGGGAGTAAAACCTATTATGTCAGAAGATTTTTCATGGGAATTCAATGTCAACTATGCAAAAAATGAAAATGAACTGGTAAAATTAACAGAAGGTTTGGAAACCATCAATCTTACCAGCGCACCATTTAGAGCGCAATTGGTCGCAACCGAAGGACAACCTTATGGTGTCATCATGGGTACGGATTTTATTTACGATGATGCCGGCAACAAAGTGATTACCTCAGGTGGAGCCTACGCCGCAACTCCAGATCTAGTGCCATTAGGCTCTGTTCTACCTGATTATACAGGCGGATTGCGAAACACATTCCGTTATAAAAATGTTGACCTTAGTTTTTTACTGGAAATGAGCAAGGGAGGCAAATACTTTTCAACCACACATCAATGGGGTATGTATTCAGGAATGCTACAAGAAACTGTTGACAACAATATCCGTGAAGAAGGTATAGTGCTAGATGGTGTCACAGGAACAATTACCTATGATGAAAATGGAGATTATACCGTCACCGATACGGCTGAAAACACCACTACAATTTCAGCACAAGAATATGGGACAAACCATTATGGCGGTTTTGGCACTCCCGATGCACAAAATGTGTTTAATGCTGATTTTATTAAACTAAGAGAGATAACCTTAGGCTACACCTTTAAAAACCTTGCCGATATTTTTGAATCTGCAAGAATAAGCTTCTTTGGTAGAAACATGTTTACCTGGGGGTTGGATTATGATGGAATAGACCCTGAAACTGTTTCAACAGGTTCTGGTAACATACAAGGTTTGGAAGGTGGACTACAACCATCCATTAGAACATACGGAATGAACGTTCAATTATCCTTTTAAACAAAAAGCAATGAGAAATAATATAAAGAAATTTTTAATGACTCTTGGTCTTATGGCCATAGTGGCTAGTTGTGATACAGATTATATTGAAGATCCAGATAATCCTGTTTCTGTGCCCTCCATCCAATTATTCAATAATGCAACATATGATTTGGCATGGGAATTAAATGATGAATGGGTAGCCGGCAGAGGTACTTTGGGTATAGCTCAGTATTGGGCAGGTGCCTTTTATGTAGAAGAAAACTTATATGCTCTACGCCCTTCTATGATAGACGATATGTGGGAATGGCCCTATCGTATCCTAACAGATTATCAGAAAGTCATTGAACTAAACGAAGATCCTGAAACCAAAGCACTCATGGAACCTTATGGCAGTAACAATGACCAGATTCAAGTATGTCGTATGATGATGGCATATACTTTTTATAAATTGGTGGACACTTTTGGGGACGTTCCTTATTGGAGCTATGGTCAAAGAGACAATCCAGACTTTCAAGCATTGAGTTTATTGGATGAAAACCCTGTTCCAAACCCAGCTTACACCAATGCATCCATCATCTATCAAGATTTATTGGCAGAATTGCTAGATGCTTCAAAAAAAATCAATCCATCAGGTTCTACTTTTGGCACTATATATTCTGCTAACAGTGATTGGATTAAATTTGCTCATTCCTTAAGGCTGAGACTAGCCGTTCACCTTCTGGACGTCAATCCAACTTTAGCCAATAATGTATTTATGGAGTCCAACGAGCCTGCTTTTGGCAGCAATACCGACAATGCCTTGTTTACCTTTGGCACTGACGATATTACAGGAGGGCCATGGCACAACGCTTTTACAGTTAATGCAAGAAGGGATTTTGCCCCGACTTTATCCTTTGTAGACTTATTATATAATCGTACAGGCCCATTCATGAACTCTGATGCTGACCCACGGGTAGAACTTTATTTTGACAAAAGATTGGAGTCTGAGGAAGTGGTTGGAATACCTTATGGTTTTGGCCAAGATATTGCCCGAGCAGTGGTTGATGAAGGTATTCCTGCAGAACACATACTAGCTCCTGATTTTTCTCAGCCATTGTTGACCTATAGTGAAGTGGAATTCATAAGGTCTGAATTCACGGATTGGAATCAAATGCATTACGAAAATGGCATAAAAGCATCCATGGAATACTGGAGAGCACCTTCAGATGTTATTGATAATTACGTAGAAAGCATTGCTGTGGCTTCAGAAGAAACAGTTCTTACCCAAAAATACATTGCACTCTACATGGATGGACTCGAAGCTTGGACAGAGTACCGAAGAACCGGTTATCCCAACACATTGAGTGTCCCGGGAGATACATACGATGGAACTACTTTTGTGACTAATATTCCTGGGCTAGATATTATTCCAACAAGGGTGATATATCCCCAGAACGAACAGTTACTAAACCGTTCCAATTGGGATTCAGCCAGAAGTAAACTAAATAATGGGGATACTATGTTCTCCAAGATATTCTGGGATGTAGATTAGAATAATTAAGAAATATGATTTCTTTTAAAAAATGCCACATTCAAATTTGAATGTGGCATTTTTCTCTTTATCAATTACCTCATCCATCAACCCAAACAGGCCATCCGTCAATTGGCACCCTAAAATTCCGTCCATTGCCCGTATGTTTGATACTTATTCATCAAACTAATGAGAATAATGGCCCAAATCAGCAAAAAAACAATTGGAAATCTAGTGGCTGGGCTTCTTTTCCAGTCGACTACGATTGTGTTTGGTCAAAATGACACAGAAACACTATTAAGGCTAGATAACTTTATCAACAGCAGTTGCACTACCAATTACAATCTAATCACCTCGGAATTGGTCCATAACATTCTAAAGCACGATGTGTACTATATCACCCAAGAGACTAAGAACATATATGGCGAAAAAGAAAAAGAGGTTCATGAATTTATTGTGGTGGATACCGGTTTGGAGGTAAAACGGTTTGAGAGGATAAAAACCGATACTCCACTACCAGAACTTAGGAGCTATATACGTGAAGATTTTGTACTCAACGAGGAATCTGCACCCGATTTTCAAGCACTTTTAGATTATATATATCCCATTGCCGATTGGAAACCGGATAAACGTGAATTCTTTTTTAAAAATGGCAAGTGGTATTTCCTTCGGGATGCGTATTTCCGTACCAAACAAGGTTTTGAAATCACTGTGAGTCCAAACGGCAAAATCACGCATATCTGTTATAAAATGAGGTGGGATGAACATGAAACTAAATAAAAAAGCCTCCCGATCGGGAGGCTTTTTTATATCATCTTTAGCTAAATCCTAGTAGAATGTCGCTCTTTTATCTTCTATCTCTGCCTTATCTTTTAGAGCATTGTACACGGCCCCATTTACTCGGGCAGCAGCACTTGTTTGTAGATTTTGCGCATAGGTGCTGTAATTCTCCACATCGGCTGCTTCCGTTTTATTGGTCACTTTGATCATGTAAACACCAGTACTTCCCTCAAGCAAATCAGAAGTCTGGTCTTTCTCCATCGCAAAGGCCTTTCCAACAACAAATGGCTCCCTTCCTGCACCTGGCAGTGTTGGGGAAGACAATGTTAAGGCAGAAGCTGTACTTAAGCTTACATTATTAGCAGAGGCTATGGCATCCATTGCTTTACCTTTGTTGGCAGCAATTATCTGTTCTGCTTTACGCTCCTTTCTGATGGCTGGCAACGCAGTAGCTGAAGCATCCTCTGGTGCCATAAGTCCTTTCTTATATTTTTTTGTCAATTGCACCACGGCATAACCATTGTTTACATTAAAGCGTTTGATATCACCAACACTGGTATCGTCGTTAAACGCCCATTGCACAATGCTGCGCTGTGAACCAAGACCCGGAAGGTTCTCTTCCATTTCCTTGATTTTGTTTACTGGACGAACGGTGTAGCTACTTTCCCTTGCAATATCCCCAAAGTTCTCTGGTTCTGCATCCATAACCGCCATTTCATACTTAGTGGCATCGGTGAACAAGGTATTGATGGTTTCTTCTGATGGCTCTATTTCTCTCGACAATGTAGCTACCTGAATCACATCTTGCTTATCGTCAACTTTGATTACATGGTAACCAAATTGGGTTTCCACCAAACCAATGGTTCCTACCGGATTACCAAAACAAAAATCATTAAACTCGTCGGCCATTACTCCTTCTTGGAAATACCCAAGGTCTCCGCCACGTGGAGCGGATGGTCCGTCTGAATTTTCCCTGGCCAAAGTGGTGAAGAGCACATCTTCTTTTTTAGCCTCTGCCAACAATCTCTTTGCTTCGGCTTCGGCTTCTTCCTTGGTTCTGGTAACGGATGGGTTGGCACGCTCTGCTCCTTCCCAAGTAATCAAAATGTGGCTTGCTTTTGCAGTTCCATTTTCTTTTCTGTCCATTACTTTGGATACTTTATAAGCATTTCCATCTTTATATGGACCGTAGATTTCCCCAACACCCATTGTCATCAATGTATCGGCAACAACAGAAGGAAGGTCTTTTTTGGCCTTATAAATGGTATCGAACTTGGCATCGGAATGCCTGTCCAAGAAAGCGGCCATGTCCGTAGTGTTTCTAAATCCAAGGATGGTATCGTTGGCATCTTTTGCTTCCGAATACTCCACAGAGTTATCCAAGAGAGCAGTTATTGCCGTCTTAACGCTGTTTTCATCTTCAGCTGATGGCTTTTCTTCAAAATAAATAAAACGAATATCACGTGCCTTATCTTGTTTGAACAAAGCTTTGTGGTCGTCGATATAGGATTGGATATCACTTTTGGAAACTTCGATAGTGCTATCTGGAATCGAAGTGTATGGAATACGAACGTATTGCATGTCCACCTTGTTGTTTGCCATATCGTAGTTCAATTGGCCTTCGGTTAGGGTAGCAGTAACACCGCCTTTTACCAAATTGAAATACATACGTTCCTTAGCTGCCTGAATGATAGACTCTTCATCCTGCAACCAAGCATCGTATCGTAAAGGATCGTTGGCCTTCCAATCAGCAATGGCACTTTTAAACACTTGTTCGTTGAACAATCCGTTCTCATCCTGAAAATCTGGAATCTGTGCATAACCAGAGGTTCTCACAAACTCAACGATCTGATCGCTCTCCACATCAATGCCCAAATCTTCGAATTGTTGGTTCAAGATAGCCTTTCTGATTTCTTGATCATATACCATGTTCACCAATTGGGTGGATGTAACGGATGGTCCGTACCTTCTGGATGCTGTTTCAACCTGGGTTCTAAACTCATCAATTGGAATATTTTCCCCATTTACTTCTGCAACCGAGGAGCCCACTTTTCCACCAGCAAAATTATTACTGCTGAATACTCCTGATATTACGAATGCGAACAAAGCCAAACCAATAATTAGAATAAGAACTGTTGTCCGTTTTCTAATATTCTCTAATATTGCCATTTTACTGCTTGTTTTCTTTAAATTCAGTGGGCGAAAATACCACTTTCTTTTCAAATAGGAAAGCTAAAAAAGGGGTGGAAATTATTAATCTTCAGTATGAACGCGTACACTTACCAAGTCTATTTTGGTGTTGGACACCTCCAAAATTTTGAAGGTGAAGTTGTCCACAGTAACTTCTGAATCCTGTTCTGGAATCTCCCCGGTCTGATTTACGATCAATCCTCCCAATGTTTCATATTCTTCTCCTTCCGGAAGCTCCAATTTATAATTTTCATTGATGTAGTCCACTTCCAAACGGGCTGAGAACTTGTATTCATTCTCGCCTATCTGCTCTTCATGCAGGTCGGTGGAATCGTGCTCGTCCTCGATTTCCCCAAAAAGCTCCTCGATAATATCCTCCACGGTCAAAATACCCGAGGTACCCCCATATTCGTCCAGAACAACCGCCATACTCTTGCGCTTTTTGGTCAGTACGTTCAATATATCCTGGATAAGCATGGTTTCCGGAACAAACTCGACCGGGAGCAATATACTTTTAATGGTCTTTGGTTTTTTGAACAGTTCATAGGAGTGTACATAACCAATAATCTCATCAATACTATCCTTGAATATCAAAATTTTAGAATAGCCGGTTTCGGTGAAAAGTTTGGTAAGGTTTTTAGGTGTTTCGTTAAGTTCTACCGCTGTAATTTCGGTTCGGGGAACCATTACTTCCCTTGCCTTTACCGTGGAAAATTGAAGTGCGTTCTGAAAAATCTGTATTTCGGAATCTACGTCATCCTCCTCCTCTACGGTCTCCATTTGTTCGGTAATGTAGTCCCCCAATTCCAATTTGGTAAAGGACAGCTGAACTTCATCCCCTTCTGTTTTGAAAAATATCCTTAATATAAAGTCGGACACTTTGATTACGAACCAAGAAATTACCGAGAACAGTAGATAAAAAACATAAGCCGGGACGGCAAACACCTTGATCAGCACGTTGGCGTATATCTGGAAAAATACTTTTGGCAAAAATTCGGCCGTCAATAAAATAACGAGTGTGGAAATAATGGTTTGCGACAATAAGCTAAAGTCCGTCAGCAGTAGATCAACAAGTTGAATATTGGAGGGAAGCAGGCTCTGAAACCACTCCATGAGCATATCCCCCATAAAAAGCCCATAAATTACCAATGCAATATTGTTTCCAATAAGCATGGTGGCAATGAATTTTGAAGGTTTATCGGTAAGCAAGGTGAGTACCTTGGCCAAGAAGCCTTCTTGCTTTTTTTCAATTTCAATATGGATTTTATTGGCGGAAACGAAAGCTATCTCCATTCCCGAGAAAAATGCCGAAAACAGCAAAGAAAGAACGATGATGATTACGGAAGAATCCAATGCTATTGTTGATTATCCTTGTTTCGCTGTTCAAAACGTTTCCGATATCTTCTCCTAAAGATGAACATGCCTATGGACACCACGGCAAAGAAGATAAATATGTAGGTTTCCTTTGGATCAACGTTCCAAAGTGTTGCAATCTTGTAAATGGAAATGGCCGCTACTGCCAAATAAAGGTATTCTGTATATCTTAAAACTTTGATCATCCTATTCTTCTTCTTTTATTGTCATTAAGCCATAAGTTTTATGAGCTTTAAAAAAGGTAAAATCTTTATTAAAGTCCATGCCCTCACCATCCATTACCGTTCCGTCCTCGGGGTTTGTATATGTAAAGGCGGCTTCGGTAAATATCCAATTGTTTTTTCTATCGTAATACAACTGGTCGGTTTCCAATTTTTTACCGTCATGACTTTTGATTATGACATTCCCCCTCAAATCTATCAAATTAGTCTGTGAATATACAATACCATAATCGGCAACGATTACACTTTTTTGACTTTTTTCATCGTAAAAATCAACCTGTAATCCTTCTGGAAAGGTACGAAACTTGAAAGCTTGGTTATCAAAATCCTCGGACAATGGACTTGACAACACAGCCACTACCCTGGAATTGGCGGAGTCTTGGGTACTCATTGCCTCGACGGTCTCGGTGTACGTCAAAGTAAAATTTTGGGCCACACCTTGCGGAAAAAGAGGTTTAACGGCTTCCTCGCCCACTCTTTCATAACCATCACCACAGGACATAAAAAGGATTGCCACGGTGAATACCGTGGCAAAGCTCTTTAAAATATGTTTTGATTTCTGTTTCACCTTATAGACTAGGTACGGCAACACTACCTCCTACCCAACAGCTGAAAGTAATGGTCTGACCTGCTTTTCCTGAACTAAAGATCATTTCTTTAGATGGCGCTTTGGCATCATAACTCGCTGCTGTTTGACTGGCTCGGCTACTCAAAGCTGGATCTACAGTACCTGCTTTTCTTGCCATGCTGGCCGCCTTCCAATATATGGCTCTTTTTTCAAAAGGAGTATCGCCACAGGCATTGGCACTAGAGGCATACAGATTGGCAATCAATAAGTAAGCCTTACCGTTTGCTGGATTAGCATCTATAGCTTTTAGCGCATAGCTTCTTGCTTGAGACTTGCTACTGTTTCTAACCGTGGTCGCAATTTTATAAAGGATATCAGATTTTTTGTAAGAATCTGTTTCCAATTCCACTGCTTTGTTGAAATCAGCAAGTGCACCGTTCATATCTCCTGACTTTTGCTTAAGTACACCACCGTACATGTATGCATCGGCAGATGGGTCCAAAGCCAACTGAGCCTCGAACAGTTTTCTAAACATAGGGTCGTCGGTACATTCTTTGGAGAACATTCTACCTACGGCTCTCTTTACCCATTTTACATCATCTTTCTTTTCATCAAAGCTCTTTTCGTATAATGGGATAAGATTGTCACAATCGGCAAGCGCACCCAATTTGGAATCTACACTACTAGCTACTTTACCGAAAGATTCTGAATTCACCGTGGCCACCTTAAGAGTTCTTTTCTCTTTGGAAGTAAGTGTACCCAAAGAATCCTTAGGCAACAATTTTGTAACTACATCGGTCAATTTCTTGTTTTCTTCTTCAAGTTTACCGGTTACATCATCGTATGTATTGAAAACATCTTGAAGGTCTCTTTTACCAGCATCGTGCAAATCCACCAAGCTGGAGAAATAAAGGTACAGGGCCCTTGGATTTGTAAAGTTTTCCTGATCTTCTTGGAAGGCTTTGTCCAACATAGTGAACAATTCCTCGTCCGAAGCCATTTTGTTCTCATACATCAACAATGCTTTGTCGATGGCTACACCTGCTTTGGTGTAATTGGTCGGGAAATACTTAAGACTATTATCGTACAAGGACAACAAATCCTGAACGTAAGCATCTTTTTCAGCTCCGGTAGAATTCTCAACCTTTGCTTTCAAGATTCTTTCTCCATAGGAGAAATTCGCCTTGTTGATGTCCGGGCAACTTTCGTAAACCATTTTCCATGGTTCATAAGCTGCATCATAGTTTTTCACCTTTACGTGTTCTGCGTAAATAGACAGATTGGTCATACACTCGGGGTTCTGTGCTTGGGCCATACTTAATCCCGTCAACATGGTGACCATTATCATTGTTAAGTAGTGTCTCTTTTTCATCTTTCTAATTTTAAAGCTGTTAAAGTACAAATTTTCATTAAAAAATCCCTTTTCAGGGCCTTATATGGGTGGTTATTTATGAATTTTTTAAAAAAAGGCTTATTAATTAATTTTTCTTTGTTGAAACCATCTATCATTTAACGATAAGCCTATATTGACTTTAAAATAACTTTCCTCTATAAGGTTTGCATCTGTTGTTCCGCGTCTTCCTAGTTCAAAACCTACATTTAGGTTAGAGAAATCTGCGCCCAACGGTAAACCTAATCCAAAAGTTATGCCAAAGTTGTTTATCTCTTTATTGTTGATGGTCATTCCGGTTACATCATACCTAAGACCGGCCCTATATGTGATACGATTAAAATACCCGGTCAACGAACGATAGTCGGGAATCCAATACCCTCCCAAAGCATAGGTGTTGGCATCGCCATAGTCGATATTATCCAGTCCTAGGAAGGTATTTTCAAAATCGCCCATCTGTTGAAAACTGTATTCTGCTCCTAAAAACCATTTCTTGTTTTCTCCAAGACCGAGTCCAAAAGTGGTCCTAGTGGGTATTTTCAGTTCTGTATTTCTAAGATTGGATGCATCCAAGTCCACATCCACCACCTCAACATTGTTTCCGGTTACCAGTGAAAACGATCCCAATGTCTGGGTATTTTCCGAAGTAAGGTTTCCTTGCGTATTTATAAGTACCGATGTGTAAAGGGTATACTTGTCCTTAATGGTCGGGTTATAATTGAGGGCATATTTAAAATCGTATCCATTTATATTGGATTCACGATCGTCCAAAGTACCGAATTGTACGCCCTCCACACTTTGAATCCTTTGATATTCCAAAGTTCCAAAATTAAAGTTGGCCGTAACCCCAAAACTCAAATTTTTAATAGGCTCAAACCCAATGGAAGCATATAACCGATTGAGCCCTCCTTCACCTTCAAAAAAGTTGGAGACCTCCCCATCGGCCGAGTTCGAAGTTGAATTCAAACTGTAGCCCACCGATGAATAGGGCATTATCCCGAAACCAAATCCTACGTTCTTCGCCAATGGAAAGCCAATGGCCAGATAATCCAAATTGGTCACCCCGGTTCTTTGTTGCTCGTTCCAACTCTTAAGCTGATACTCTTTGTGGGAGATTCCCGCAGTGTAGGCCGTTAACCTAAGTTTGGAATACGCCGCCGGATTTGAAAGGTTGATATGGATACTGTCCCCATACATACTCACACCACCCATCATCTGGGTATCCACTGCTCCTTTGTCCCTATCGTCGCCTATACCAAAGTAAGAATATGGCGAAATGGTTCCATTTTGTGCAAACGCTCCATGTGCAACCACGCAGAGAAAAGCAATCAGAATCTTTTTAATCATTCAATTTGTATTGTATTCCAGTAGGCAATTAAGTCCTTCCAAGAGAAATTTGGAGTTCGCAAATATGGTGTTTTTTAGCCTTTTGGCAAAAAAATGGGAGTCTCCCCCTGTTAAAATAACTGTTAAATCTTGAAAACGAGAGCGATATTGGTCGATTACCCCATCAACTTCTTGCGACACGCCGTTTATTACTCCACTATGCATGGATGTTTTGGTACTGTTGCCGATAAAATCCAAAAGTTCGTCGGGAGCCAATAAGGGCAGACCGGCCGTTTGCTCGTGCATGGCGCGGTACCGCATCCGCACACCGGGAGAAATGGCGCCGCCCACATATTCGCCTGCATTGTTCACCATATCGTAGGTGATACAGGTACCGGCATCTATCACCAAGGTATTACCTCGGGGGTTTTGATAATAAGCGGCGGCGGCAAGTGCCAAGCGGTCCACACCCAAGGTCTGCGGTGTGGCATAACTGTTCTTAAAGGGCATTTTGGAATAGCTGGTAAGCACATGCACTTTACAAAAAAGAGCCACTATATCCCGTTCCTTTCGGTCCAATTTACCTACGGATGATAGTATGGCCTTGTTTATCCGGGGATATTTCTCGAACAGTTCCTTTATTTTGGAGAGGAACAGTCCCGATTCAAAACTATGGTCGTAGATGATGCTTCCGTTCTCAAAAACAGCGTATTTGACCAAGGTATTGCCGATGTCGATTACCAGATTCATGCTGCAAAGGTCGGGAATTGGAAAAAATCAAAACCTTTTTTTCGGGATTTTGTTTGTATATCCTAATTTTGAAATTATATTTGCACCCGCTTAATAAAGCTTGGTACCTTAGCTCAGTTGGTAGAGCAACGGACTGAAAATCCGTGTGTCCCTGGTTCGATTCCTGGAGGTACCACTTAGAAAAACCGCATTCACTTAATAACCAAAGTGTTGCGGTTTTATTGGTTTTATAGGGTGCTGCACAGGGTGTTATATAGCCTAGAAAAGTTTAAATATTATCGTAATCCAGCCATGCTTTTCCTTTTCCTTTTCCTTTTACAAAGTCTAAAAAAATTCGATTTTCAAATAGGAGGGTATGAGGAGAAAACGCTTAATCAACACCGTACTTAAGGTAATTGACCTTCTTCAGGGATTTACACAATTCAAATTTAGCATTTGTTAAGAATGAAGCTCTTTTGATATATATTTTTAGTAATCGCCGTTATTCTTTTTGACAATTAAAGACTTACCTTGCTTAAGTTTGGTTTGAATGTGGATTCACCAAGGAAGCGACATCTACATTTAATGCGGATGCTATTTTGTGAAGAGTTATTACTGTTGTGTTGATTTCTGCCCGCTCTATTCTACCTATTTGATTTTTTGGAATGTCAGCCTCAATAGACAAATCATGTTGAGACATCTCTTTCGACTCCCTGAGATGTCTTATCAATTCTCCAATTGATTGTAAAATTCTTATTTCATCATCTTTACCAAGCACATGATAAAAATGAAGCCTTCAAAAAGAGATTTCGGACACACATTTGTGTTTTTAATCACTTTTAACTAATATTATTGGACAAATCCATTGTCATTACAGAAAACCGTAATAAAGAATTCTGATTTCCATTTAAATTATCCAAAAAAATATGAAATCAATAATATTCGTTTTGTTCCTATCAATCGCTGTGCACTGTTACTCCCAGAATTACACTAAAAAATATAACCGTTACTTGGAGAGGTATGAGTTCTACAATAGCCAAGGTACTTTGGTCGGCTATCAGACATACAACCCATATCTACAACAATGGGAATATACGGATATAGCAAAATCCACCAACAGTACATACACATATCAAAACACACAAGATACAGACCTTATCGACCGTGTTTTGTCCAGTAAGCAATCAAGGTATGACCAGAATGTTGAAAAGATAAGGGACAAAATAAAATACCTACACAACCTTTTAATGGGAATAAACGACTTACAGACCAGAAAAAGGGCAGTCAACAGATTTAGTAAGGTAGTCTCCGACTTCAACGGAAGGAACTTAAAATATGATTACTCTAATAACCAGACGGCAAACCAAGTAATGAATTATTTTATCAGCGAATACAACAATATTCTCAGTGATTCAAAAAAATCGCCCACTTATAAAAGAAATCCAACCTCTAACAGAATTTTATATACGACCAAATTTGACAATCCAAAATACAAAGTTCCTCTATATGACCTTTATGGAGGATATTCAATAATATACAGTTGCCCAAAAAATTCTACAGTACAGGTCATGGACACAATAGATGGAAAGTATTTCAAGGTAATTGTTGATGGTAAAATGGGACGAGTTCATAGAAACTCTTTGAAATTAGGCAAAATCGGGAATTACTATATCATTGATTAAAACACAAAGCACTTTGTAATTGAGCATTATAACTACAAACCATGAGAAACAAAAAGAATTATAGTCTATCCATCAAATCCTATCTATTAGCGTTCCTACTAGTAACATTTTCATGTTCCAATTCTGAAGAAACCAACGTGCCAGAAGAAACACAAGAGTCTCTCATTGGAATCTGGAAGTTGTATTATTCGCACCTAGTCGACTATAACGACGAAGGAGAAGTAATTTATGACGACAAGGAATTCTTTGATGACACAGAATACAGCACTTTTGAGTTTAAGGAAGATGGGATTGCAATACAGACAGATTATAGCAACTCAGAAATTACAGAAATAGAGGAAATCCCATACGAAACGGTTCAGGACAGTCTTTATATCCATTGGTCAGCAAGCGAAACAGAAGTAAGCAAATATTCTATTATGGAAGACGAACTTCACTTGTTGCATTCAAATGGCAATAGCGATTCAAATGAGGAATACACCGAAGTATATAAAAGACAATAAAATTAAATTCTAATGCATCATTTTATAATATTTATTCTCCAATCAAGTGTGCTTGGTGATTTAAGGACCGAAAGCGAGGGAGACTCAATTTGGGACAATCCAATTACCGCAATTATGGGTGCAGCTTTATTTGGATACTTAATTTATGATTATTTGAAAACAAAAAAATAACAAGGAAATATCATATATTCCCTAGAATTGACTAACCGCCATGAGCAAACTGAAACTTATCAAACCATTTTTTAGTGTCCTTTTAATTTTTCTTATTTCCTCATGTTCATCTTCAGATGATGGCTCAGGTTCAAAAAGCTCAATAAGTCCACCTAACTGGATTTTGGGGACTTGGCTTTCCGATTCTACTGGATTTCGATTTGAAGCGGACGATGTTATTACAATAATCAACGGTGTAAGTGCGGTCAGCTATAAAGACCAGCTAAAGTTTTATAGCGACGCTGGTGAAGAGGCTTCAACCGAAGAGACAAAAACAGATGGTTCTTATCGATTGACCATGAATTTTCCTGCTGGCCAATCTGTAATCTATGAATTCTCAAGAAAGTCTGACTCGGTTATTGTTTGGGAAAACCAAGCATCAAAGCCTGAGTTTATAAAGCAATAAAAGATTTCAATGCAAAATAGACTTTTAATCCTCTTTTTTACCCTTCTTGCCATTAGCATTTTATTTTCCTGCAATGAAAATAAAAGTTATCAATTTCAAGAACCATATCTCAACCACGCAATTTTATTGGATTTAAACAGCAGTGTAAAAAAAGTAATCTATGAAAGAAAAATTTTATCCCCTACAGAGGGCGGGTATTTTCCAAGCGTAAGAAATAAAGAACATTACTCCAAGTTTATTGATTACCCATATTCTTCAAGTGATTTTAGATATATGGGAAATCTAAACATCAATATGATTAACAACTTACCTATAACCGCCAACCAATATTTTTTAAACGAACTAATTCTAATGGATATGGAAAGTTACGATGTCTCAATCCAATTCAAGGAAGGAAAAATAACCTCATATTCATGCAAAGTTGATGGCAATACCAATACACTTAAGTGCATTTACAATGATGAAAACAAACTAATAGAACTTCACAAAAACTCATTTGAAAAAATTCGATTTCATCATAAAGGCAATTTTCTAAAAAAGATTACAATTGCATCAGATGTCAGAAATGACAGTATTACCTTCAATCACAAATTAATTCAAAAAAATCATATCCAAATATCAAAAGGGAATGAACAAATCGATGTTTACTTAAAAACAGACCCAAATGAAATAATTCCTTCTTTATCAAAAATTGTGTCAAAGACCAAAAATGAAACAATAAAGTATTCCAAAGGGAAACTACAAGAAGCCTTCAAAGAAAGTAACAACAATTTGGATTCTTATAAAGGTTTTGCATATCAAGGAGATCAGATCAAATCGATGCTCCGAAATGATAATGAAAAAAGTATCGTTAAATATTCATTGGACAATAAAAACAACATTATTGGAATAAACATTGATACCGACTATGTAAGCGATAAGTCATTAGACCTTAATTTCCAGTATGAATACAACAATCAGGGAGATTGGACTATAATGTCTTTTTCAAGAAGTCGAGAAGTGTTTGACCAAGCTTCACGAAACATGAATGAAATAGAATCGAAATTATTGCGGTTAGGTTTCAAAGGGCCACAACTTGTCTTCAATAAATATTATATGGAGGCCAAAGAAAGAGTTGAATTTGCAAAACTTTATTGTTCAAAGACAATTATTGAACGTAATATAGAATATTGACAAATACTATAACTATTCTCGAATTCCCTTCCTCTTTAAAAGAAATTACCCAACCAAGCCAAAAAACTCGATTGGGTAAAATGCAACAAATCTTATAATTGACAATTAGTCCCTTATGCCGCCTTTTGGATTGCTTCACCATAACAATTCATCATCTGTTCAAATTTATCCTGTAACAGTTTCCTTATTGCAAATTGGGCGGAATCCAGCTCATTTTCCTCAACATATCTGCGGCAATCCCGCACCACACGCCTAAACACCTTACTACTCACGGAATTCTTCAAATTACTCCAATAATTTGGGTTTGTAAAATCCTTTATAAGTCCAGCACAAGCTTTGTCTGGGACTTTTACCATCCCTTTCATGTCTATTATCAACAACTTGTCAAACTGTACCAGAAGAAGCTCAAATAGCTTTATCATCACATTCCGGGACTTTAAATCCTCAAGCGAATAAATACCCATTTTATGCAGCAGTCGGGATTTGGTGATCTTCACTTCAAACCTCACAACATTGGTTTTCTTCATGTTCTGCTTTGATTTGTTGTACACCTTGAGGGAATAGTCAGTTTTTTTGAACTCCCTGAAATTCTTGCTACTAGTGACCTCATTCCTAGTGGCAATTTTGAAATCATACATCAGGAGCATGTAATCCAAAAAAATATCAGCATCCATAGGGATTTCAATATTCAACCCGAACTCAAGGTTGGTTATACTGGTCTTATCTGGTAGAACGTAAATTTCGTCCTGGGCCCATTCCAAGATTTGCAAAAATTCACAATATCTGAAATCATTGTAATTGTGATTCTCACCATGGACAATGTTGTTAAAAAGCTTATGGAAGCTACCAGTAACATAAGATCTATACTGATAAATATCCACACTCAAATTATAATACTTTCCCTTTTTTGGGTACTCCTCTATTTCCCCCGTATGCCTATTATACTGTGAAGTCAGGTCTATTACTCCACTTTTCTCGATTTGATAATCGAATAAATCTTTATCCATTAGGTAAAATCTCAAATTATCTATCATATCTTAAGTTTTTGGTATTAGACAATTTGATCTGCTCCAGAACATCCTCCAAAAGATATAATGGTTTGCGCCCAACTTTATGGGACGGTTTTAAAATACCCTTCTTCTTATGGTTGTGAAGGGTTACCAAGCTAATTCCTAGCATTTCCGCGACTTGATGGCGGCTTAAAAAGTTTTGCATTGTTAATAGATTTACGTTTTTCAAAAATTTTCATTTGAACCTTTCGAATGATTCAACGTAGCAAAACTGGTAAATGACAGCATCAAAAAAGAAAAAATGGACTTAGTGGTAAGACTGAAATTGGCCCTCAAAAGCGACCAATCAAATAACTGATAAAGGTTATTTTATTTGAAGAAAAATAAAAAGTGGACTAAAAGTGGACTAGACATCCAAAAAAAAATAGTCGGCGGCGAGATTTTTTTCCAGTTTTCGTTTATTGGGATAGTCTAAGGACCTACCGCCATCAAAAGAATAGATTTTTCTAAGAATATTAATGCCAGAGCGTTTTTCCTTGTGCCTTTGTTTAAACATACCTTTGGACTCACAAAAACAGTAAAATCTTACAAACAGCTTCGGTGTTTCCAACCATTGATCTGTTTCCTTGTTGATGAAAAATCGAACAACTAATTTCTTTTCAAAACGGTAATAAAGATCTAAGTTTTGATCTCCATCAATTAAATCTGCCAATAGAATTTGTTTGGATTGACCAAGATTGATTGGTTCCTCTTTCGGTATATACTCCTTAAATTCTTTGAGCAACACTCGTTTCAACTCTATGAATTTTGGATTCACAAGAGCAACATAACTAGTCAAATGTTTAGGAGCATTTTTATCCAAGTCCTTGTTATTTTCGATGGCAGTCTCTAGTCGTTCAAGCAATTGCCTAAACTTCTTTTTACGATAATCTATTTCAATAGAGAAATCCGTCAAATAGTTGTTCACATTGAACATAACATGACCTATATAGTCATCATAAATATCAACAAGTTGGTAAAAGGCCGAATCCTTATATTTGTTTTTTAATAAAACCTTTTTAATTTTCTCCTTCTCATCATCTTCCAATTGCAAATTCTCAACAAATTCCAAGCTCTTTTCCAAAGGAGTACCACCGCCAAAAATAGATATGCTACCATTGAAAGGGTCAAAGTTGGAATAATGCGGTTCCAAAATATTGATAACCAAACTCTCAATAAATTGCTGAAGCCCACCTGGAAATCTTAAATCATCAATATTAAAGGTAAATTCATCACCTTTGAGCAATTGTTCTTCTACCTTTTTGACATTACTAAGTAGATTGTAACCAACTAATGTCTTGACAATACCATGGAATCCTCCGTTTATATGTTTTATTGAATCATTAAAACGTTTTTCCTTTTCGTAGTCCATTATATTTCAAAAAAACCGTTAGAAACTATATTAAGAGTTCTTTCCTCTTTTTCAACCCTAATATATTTATAAAATTCCTTCTCGGTAGTATGTCCTGAAAAATGCATAATATCAAAAACTGGCATACCCTTTAGATACATATTGGTACAAAAAGACCGTCTTGCCGTATGAGTCCCGATAAGATTATACTTAAATTCAGTTTCTATTTCCTTTTTTCCACCTCGGGTATATTCCAGAACTATCTTTTCTTTGATACCTGCTTTATGTCCTATTTTCTTTATTTCTTCATTTATCTCCTGTTCGTTCATCTTAGGAGGTGGGGCGCCACCGTACCGGGGTTTCTTCAAAATATTCTTAATACTTTTAGTGATGGGACAATATACCTCCTTCCCCGTTTTCTTTTGTTTAATCTTAAAAAACTTGACCTTTTTACTATTCCTTTCAAGTTCAACAATATTATTTTTGGTTAAACCATTATAATCACTGACTCTTTGCCCTGTATGACATCCAATAATAAAAATATCCCTTGCTAATTCTTTTTTTGACGAGTCCTTTAAATCCAAATTTTCAATCTTGCCCAATTCTTCTAAACTAAGATAAATAGCCGTGGTCTGTTCTTTTGGAGCCTTAAAATCGCTTCTTGTAAAGACCATATTTTTGTTGACACCATCTTGGGTAGCACCTCGCAGAAAAACTTTAAGGTTTTTAATATGCTTACCGATTGTATTCAATGACTTATCATCTTCTTCCAAGAAAAGAACAAAATCATCATAAAATTTGAGGTCTATTCCGTCAAAATCCAGATTTGGATTGAATCTTTCCAGTAGTTTCTTTGTCTGTTTGTAGGAACGTAGAGTAACATCTGCTATTTTGCCCTTTTTATGGTCTAAGAATTTATCCATGTATTTGTACAATCCTATTGGCTCATCAATATCTTTGGGTTGACTTTTACCCGTAACTTGGTCTAGCTTTTGTTTCAAATGCTTATTGGTAACGGGAATGCCGTTTGCATCCAAAGTGCTTATTTCCTTATACAACTCGGTTTCAAGCATATTTAGATAATCATTTACATAGCCCCCATTCAAAATATGGGCTTTGTTGCGAATACGCTGTTTTTTCAAATCCCAATCTAAAAAGCAAGAATAATACCCCGTACTATATTTGAACCTTTGGCCTCTTCCATAATTAAAGTGAAGCATTATCAAAGATTCCTTTTTAGGCTCTTTTTTAAGGTTGGCCATACTTTCTTTGAAAGTAAATCGAATTGTTCCCTTAGAACGCTGAACTGCTTGCATTTTTTATTTTAAAAATACTTATAAAATTCCAGAAGGGTGCTACACAGGGTGCTATTTTCGATTATTTAATCAAAATTCTGATTAATGAAAATTAATCTCACTTAATTGTGAAAGCATTGTATTTATTGACAATTAAAGAGAATTACAATGAATCGAAGTTAATTTAAGTTAAAAAACAATATGGTACTGGAGGTACCACAAAAAAAACCCGCAAACTTGGTTTGTGGGTTTTTTGTTTTTAGCTGAATTCACTCAACAGCTTTTACTTCCACGTATTTTTGAACACTTTCTTTTTTCTGCCCCTACAAACCACAACTATACTGGAATGAAGCCGTTTTTACAACTTCACTCCTTGTTATTGTAGTTTTTTTTATTTTTTTACAATAAAAGAAATGACAGTGTAGATATTTTTATTATTTTACAATGAAAAGATATGGAGTTGTAATTTGAAAAATACATGAAAAATTTTAAAGCGGGCCAATATATTAATCAGGGATATTACAAAAGTTTTCAGCCCGAACCCATCAATAGACAATGGCTCTTGGAAGACATGGAACTTTTGCAGCTATTATCGCAAGCCGATAGACAACTGGGAAGATTGGACATGTACAGCGAACACATACCCGATATTGATCTATTCATTAGTATGCACGTTCTTAAAGAAGCTACCCAAAGTAGTAAAATCGAAGGTACGCAGACCAATATGGAAGAGGCATTACTTGACAAGGAAGATGTAAGTCAAGAAAAGAGAGATGACTGGGAAGAGGTTCAAAACTATATTCTTGCCATGCAAAAAGCCATTGAAATGCTGGGAGAAATCCCGTTTTCCAGCCGCCTTATAAAAGAAACCCACAAGATTTTGTTGCAAGGGGTGCGAGGGGAGCACAAAATGCCCGGTCAATTTAGAACAAGCCAAAATTGGATAGGGGGAGCCTCCTTAAATGATGCCATATTTATACCGCCCGTACACAACACTATTGGAGAACTAATGGGCGACTTGGAAAAATTTACACACAACGAAGAACTGTTCTTCCCTGATCTGCTCAAAATTGGAATCATACACTATCAGTTTGAGACCATACATCCCTTTTTGGACGGAAACGGAAGGGTAGGCAGGTTATTGATTACACTCTATCTGGTAAACAAAGAAATTTTAAAAAAGCCCATACTCTATCTATCCGATTTCTTTGAACGCAACAAGACCTTATATTATGATAATTTAATGCGTGCAAGGACCCATAACAATATTAAACAATGGCTCAAGTTTTTTTTAGTGGGAATCATTGAAACTGCCAAAAACGGGGTGCAAACCTTTAACGATATACTTAAATTGAAACAACAAGCGGAATTGAACATCCAAACCCTGGGCTCTAGGGCCAACAATGCGCAAAAAGTATTGGCCCACTTACTAAAAAGGCCAATCGTTGATGTAAACAGAGTGGTAGAAATAACGGACGTCTCCCAAAAAACAGGTTATAATTTAATAGACGATCTTGAAGAACTTGGAATACTGACCGAAGTAACTGGAGGTAAAAGAGGTAGAGTGTATGTTTTTAAAGAATACCTAAATCTTTTTAATTGATTATACTACTCGACAAAGTTTATTTCAAAGAGGTCTGGTTGGGCGATAAACATGGTTTTTGTTTGAAATTCAGTGCCCTTAGTTACTATTTATTATCTTCTAAAATTATTATAGTTGCTATTACATCTCAATTTTAGATGGATTAGTATCTTGATTAAATTCGTAAATTATCTCACCCAATTCCCAATTGTCAAATATTTTTAGTTTACAAGAATAACCAACCGCTTTTATTTCAAAGCTTTCTATTTCAAGGACTCTAGAAATTGCTTTCCATTCATTTCCCAGATAGTTGATTATAGATTCTTTAGAATTAAAAGATTTATTGTTAGCCCCCTTTTGAATATTAAAAATTAGGTCAGATAATAGGTTTTTTATTTGCACTTTATAATCAATTTTACTTGACGAAGGGAAGTCAAGCAATATCTCATATAAACCATTATATCTAGATTTCAATTCGGAATCATTTAACTGAGTGATTATCTGAAGTTCATCCTCTAAAGTTTTCCTTTTTAAGTCTTCTTGAATTTTATATTTATTTCCTTGATAAGAAGGGAAATAATTTTCAAGTGCCCCATTTTCTAATAGATATACTTGATTCTTTTTCAAGGAACTAATTAGACTGTCTATCTTGGACTTTATAAAAATGAGGGACCTATTTTCTATGAAGTCTTGAAATGAATCTTTATTAGTGTTTAATTGAATTAAAAAGGCTATTCTAGCTTTTCTCCAAGAATCAGAATTATTTTCAGCTAAAGATCTTTCAATAAATCTTTTTAATTCAGATAAGCTTTCAGGAACTTCATTATCTCTAATTTTTTCAATATGTTGTTTTAGGCTTCTTTCAAGGTCACTCACGGCACTTTGGAAGTTCTCACCTGCTCCGATAGAACTTAAATAATCTTTTATCAAATCCGAAGTGTCAGCACCTTTCCTAAGTTTATAAGTAAATAAACTGTCTAAATCAAAGATATAATAAGAGTGTTTCCCTAAATATTCTGATAAATAAAAATAATTTACAATTTGGTTGTTTCCTCCAACATCAATAATACAACTTCCAGCACCCTCAAAAGATACACCTCTTTTGTTTTGTATGGATTGAAAAAATATAGCATCAAAAATACCTTCTACAAAAATCGGACTATCGGCAAAGAACAATTGTTTATGATGAACATTTAGTTGAGAAATTAGATTTTCAAATTGAACCAATTTTTCATACTCAAGATTCATTAGATGAGATGGCACATCAAATTTGGTGTTAAAAGAAACTATCGCTTTTAAATCTTCTAAACTCTTTATATCAAGAATAAATGGAGAATGTGTAATTAAAACAACATTTTTCTTTCGATATTTTTCATTTTTAACTACTCGTCTAATTTCTTGAATAAGATATGATTGAAACTGTGGATGTAAGTTCAGTTCAGGTTCATCAATTATCAATGATTCATATTTGTCATCGTACAAATGAGTTAGTAAAATCAGTAATTCTTTAATTCCGTGACATTCTTCTTTATGTAGTTTATATGATTTTTCAGTATCTCTGTTATAAGCTATTGGTTGTAATCTTCCACTATCCCATTCCATTCGGATCTCTCGGTTTAAAAGCTGTGAAAGAGTTGCTTCTATTTGTATTCTTAAATCATATTTTTCTTCAAGCAAAACAAAAGCATCAATACCGTACCCAAGTTTTGTACTGCTTGTAATATATTGCCCAAATTGTTCCTTATTAAAACCCTTTTCAAATCTGTCATCACCAAAAATAGTATCATAACCTTTGTGATTTGCTGACATTCCTGATAATCTGTCTGCACTTAATGTTCTACAATTTGGAAGGTGTTGACTCAATTCTTCAGCAAATCTTGTTTTACCTGAGCCATTAGGACCGACTAAAAACATAAGGTTTGGAATTTTTTCAAATTCTATTTTCTTATTCTCCCATGGAATTGGTAATTGAATTTCTAACATTTATTTGAAATTAGTTTTAAATGAGTAGAGTATGTTTACAGAAACACAAATCACACTTCTATACCTCACAAATTAGGAATAAAACTGATAATCAGTACAATCTATTCAAATCAATCCTCAAACTCAAAAAGCTGCGGAATACTTACATCTAGAGCTAAGGCTATTTTTTGAAGTTGAAGAATATTGGCTGCCCGCTCACCCCGCTCTATTCTGCCTATCATATTACCATGAACCTTGGCCTCAAATACTAAATCAGCCTGGGTCATCCCTTTTTCTTTACGTAAGCGACGTATGTGCTCACCGAATTTAATCAGGAATTGTTCTTCTTCTTTTGTCAAATCATTCAACATGGAAGGAAATTGCCTATTCATCAAAACCCTCAGCAAAAAAATCGGTGATACTTAAATCAAAATAGGCAGATATTCTTTTGATAGTACTGAACTTTGGGTCCCATTTGCCAGTTTCAATTCGTCCAAAATGGATTCCAGTATCATTGTAGGCGTCTTCTTGGGTAAGATTTTTAGCTTCTCTCAAGCCCTTAATCCGGCTAGCTAAGTCCTTCAAAAAATCAACATTTTGGTCGTCGTTGTCCATCATACGACAGCAATGTCAAAATTTTAGGTGTCGAAATTAATGACGTAAACGTCATTTTATCTAAATTTGAAAATTCCCAATCATTAAAATTACCTACCATGCCATCACATCCTATTTCATCCACATTTACCAACTTCCTCCACCAAACTTCCCCTGCCCCGTTACAAATTACTTTTGCAACCCTAGAAATCCACAACTCCCAAAACGGGCAATTCCTAAACCATGTGTGTCGGCCGCAGAGCCGCCTTATCCTTAAAAAAATACCTTGTAGCGATCTAGCAGAACTTACGGTACTGGATAATCTGGTGTTCCGCTTTTCCTTTCAATTCCGTATGCCGCAAACCAAAGAGTTCCATACTATAGAAATGCTGTCCCTACCCCGCCCTTTGGACCACGGCAAGCTGCTGGTAGATGAAGAAAAAATAATGCTATCCTTTAGGATAGATGCCCCCGACCCTTCCCTTAGGGTGGAGGTAACGCATACCTACCAAGGCATTTGCGACTTAAAGGAGCTCTCCCCGCTACTTTCTCGCAAACCCGTAGGGCAACAAGACAACGGTTAGCCCTCCACTTGGGCGCTTTTTTTGTTGTTCTTGAATTCACTGGGGCTCAGCCCAAATTTCTCCTTAAAGATCTTGGAAAAATAGCTCCGGCTCGTAAACCCGATGGAGTAGACCACTTCGGAGATGTTCATTTCGGTGGTGGCAATGTAGTTTCTGGCCAGTTCCAAACGGGCGTGCCTAATATACTCGGTCACCGTTTTGTTGTAGAGCAGTTTAAAGCCTTCCTGTAGTTTGGCCTGGGTGAGCCCGGTCTCGGCCGAAATGTCCTCCAACGAAAAATCCTTGGCAATGTTCTTTTCTATCTTTTTGGCATAGTTGCGAACCACCTTTAACTCCCTTTTCAGCAAACTGGTCTGCGGTCTTTTATCCAACACCTCTTTGTTGTGCTGAATCATGTGCATGGATAGAATCTGGTACACCAGCCCCTCGATCATCATTATGCGGATCATACCTTTGGTCTTCACCTTTTTTATGGCCGTTACCACCTCGGCCATTTTTAGGTTGTAGGATCCGTAGTAGGCAAAAACCTTTTCGTGATCGGTATCCAAAAATACTTGGTACAGCTTTTTATTGAGTTCTTCGCCTTGGTTCAACCTTTTGCGCAAAAATGGTTTTCTGCGCACCTGTATCACGGTTTGGGAAATTTTTATATCCTTGGGAAAATACCTGTCAGTGATCCCGCCATCGCGATTGGTAAGGATAACGGACTGGAACTGCTCCATGATCTTTATCTTATCTTCTGGCTGGTACCCGAACTTATGGCCACAATAGCCCTCCAAACAATAATAAAAACTGATCGGGTTAAAGTCGGATGTATCCACTTCTATCAAAACCTCATCAAAAAAGGTAATGTCCAACTCCAACAGGCTCACGCCCCAGTCAAACGTTATAAAACGTATAGTGCCCTTTGCCTTGTCGTTGGAAACTTTCAACTGGTGCTGCCCCCACTGCTCTTCAATAGCTCCTCCTAAAACATTTTTTATCTGCTCCACAGATTCCGCAGTATCTTGGGCCTTTACTTTAATTTTGATCATTGGGTCTACAACTGACTTTTATTTGATTATTGGGTCTAAATCCTATAAATATACTCTTTGTTGGCCTTTGTACAAGGTCAGTCCCCTAATTACATATATCGAAAGCAACACGATTAAAATTATTTGCGTTAACCTTTCCGAGCTTCTTTTGCTTACTTGGGGTCATATTACAGAAGATTATGATTTACAAACTTTCAAATGAAGCTAGCACAAGCGAGATAGAAAAGGAGTTTGGAATTCCCTTCAGATATCCAAATTTATACACTCCCAACCCATTGATTAACGGCTTTAATGAGACCAACATAAGCGTGGTGACAATGGAAAACAAAAATGAAATAACATTTGCCATATGGGGCCTTATGCCGCAGGACTTTAAAGAAGATTGGCACATTTTCCAAGACAATGCCAATACTTTGAACGTGCAACTGGATGAATTGGAAAACGTTTCTTGGATGAAGGATTCTTTTAAAGAAAGGCGTTGCGTGATCATTGTCACCGGATTTTACACCCATTTGTTGGACAACGGCAATACCTGTAGCTATTATATCCATCAAGAATCTGAAAAGCCGTTCTATTTGGCAGGCACTTACAATATGTTGAACGACGGATTTTTATGTACCGCACTGATGGTAGGCAAAACCGACAACTTTGTTTCTAACTACCACAACATCAGCAACCTTGCCCCTATTATTGTTCCAAAGGAAAAAGTATCGGTTTGGCTGAACGATGGCCATGACATGGAAAGCCTCAAAGAAATTATTGAAAGGCCACATAACACCAAGTTGAAAGCCAAACGTATTTCCAACGAATTCTTTCTTAAAAACTTGACCTCAAATTATCAGATAGATTCCCTGTTTTCCTAAAAAATGAAGACAAACCATTATGCATCAATCTATTAAAATTCTATTTTTTTGAGTCAACATATAATCGGAAAACGGCAAGCTTCGGGAAAAAAGTGAACGACATTTGTAATGTACCGATTAAAGGATAATCGGGCACTAACTTAAAAAACACTACTATTATGTTACGTTGGACAATCATCTTTATCATCTTGGCCATTATTGCCGGTGTATTCGGTTTTGGTGGAATCGCTGCAGGTGCAGCAAGTATAGCCAAGATTCTATTCTTCATATTTATTGTACTGTTTATCATATCGTTGATTTCAGGAAGAAAAAGATTATAAAACCAAGAAATACAATAAAATCATTAACCCTTAAATATAGAACCCATGAGAAAATCAATAAGTTTATTCGCACTTTTTATTGCAATGGCGCTTACCTTGAGTATGACGAGTTGCAGAGAAACAAATGAAGATAAGGCCGAAGAAGCCGTCGAAGAAGTAGAAGATGCAGCTGAAGATGTAGGTGATGGTATCGAAGACGCCGCCGAAGACGTTGAAGACGAAGTAGAGGACGCTACAGACGACAGCCCTCAATAAAATAACCATTAGCACACACTGGAAAAACTCTGGCACCATCGCCAGAGTTTTTTTTGATTCGCACCAATTTTACCACAAAATACAGGAGCAGTAAATTCATTTCGTTATACCTTAGGAGAAACAAACACCGCCATTAAATGTGAATACCGCTCTAACCGCAATCTACATTCTTACTTCCATTTGGGCCATTGGTGCGGTTATCTACCATGGCAGGAGGCCATCAAGATCCATAAGTTGGGCGCTTGCCATTATTTTTCTCCCCTATTTGGGCGCGGCACTCTATTATCTATTTGGTATGAACCGCCGAAAGTTCAAATTTTTCAATACCAAGGAGTTCGACAAAAGAAATAAGTACACCCACCCCAAGATTTCCACCCAAGAAAAATTCTTGACCCATTTTGATGACGATATCCGAAAAGAACGGCTCAATAGATTGATCGAGACCAATTCCGACAGTACAGCAAAAAAAGGCAACTCCATAACAGCGCTCCAAGATGGGGGCGAAACCTTCAATGTTCTTTTTAAGGCGATGGAGAAAGCCGAAAAGTTCATCCACGTTCAATACTATATTTTGGAAAGAGGCACCCTACTGGACAAAATGCTGGAGCTTTTTAAAAGAAAAATACGAGAAGGCGTAGAAGTTCGAATCATCTACGACTCCCTTGGAAGCTACAAGCTACGTGGGCGGCCCAGGAAAGAGTTTGAGGACATCGGCGTAAAAATATATCCCATAATGCCGATACGGCTGACCAATTTGTTGTTCTCCCTTAATTTTAGGAACCATCGAAAAATCGTCATCATCGATAACAAAATTGCCTTTACCGGTGGTGTGAATGTATCGGACAAATATATAAGTCGAAAAAATGAGCTGGGCAAATGGAAAGATATCCATCTAAAGCTCGAAGGCCCCATTGTAAACGATCTACACCTTATTTTTCTGAAAGATTACTTCTTTGCGAGCAACAAGGAAGATTTTCATATCCCTGATTACCTTACCGAACAGCAAAAGGCCGGCGATGTGGATGCACAACTCGTTGCAGGGGGACCAGATTCGAAACATCCCACTATAATGCAACAATACATTGGAATGATGAACCAGGCTCAAAAGTCCATTTGTATAGCAAACCCCTACTTTGTACCGGGAGAGGCCTTTCTGGAGAACATGAAAATAGTTGCCATGGAAGGTGTGGAAATACGTTTGTTGGTTCCCAAAAAATCCGATTCGCAAGCAGCTAAATTTGCTATGTTCTCCCACTTTGAGGAATTATTGGAAGTAGGGGTCAAAATTTATTTTCGGCCCGATTTTTCCCATAGCAAGATCATGATCGTGGATGATGACCTGGTCTCCATCGGTTCCGGGAATTTTGATATTCGGAGTTTTGAGCTCAACTACGAGACCAATATTCTTATCTACAACAAGGAAATAACAACAGAAATGATCGGCGAGTTCGAAAAACTATGTGAAAAAGCGGATTTGGTCACATTGGAACGCTATCAAAACAGAACGATCTGGCTAAGATTTCTTGAAGGTCTTTTCAAATTCTTCAAACCCGTCATCTAATCTTCCTGCTTATTTGAATCAATGATTAATTTATTTGAGATAAGCAGATTCTGGGACAGAATTACCTTTGTGTCAAAATAAAACTATCATGAAAAACGCAATTTTATTTCTATTTTTAATCGGAGCAACAGCACTTAGTGCCCAAAGTATATCCAAGAACGCATTGGGTATAAGAGTTGGCGACAATGACGGTTTTGGAGGGGAAATCTCCTATCAGCGTTATTTGCACGAGAACAACAGATTGGAGTTTGACCTTGGTTGGAGAGATTCCGATAATGTAGAAGCCTTTAAACTGGTAGGTCTTTATCAGTGGGTAATGCCCATAGATGGAGGATTCCATTGGTACGTAGGTGCCGGTGGTGGTGTTGGGTCTTTTGATGCTGGTGAAAACGATGGTGCATTTGCCCTGATCGCTGGTGATATAGGTATTGAATACGATTTTGATATTCCATTGTTGATTTCGTTGGATATGAGACCGGAAATTGGTTTCAACGATGACTACTCGGACGACCTTGACCTGGATATCGCCCTAGGGCTTAGATACCAGTTTTAGAAAAACAAATAATCACACTAAAAAGGGCAAATTGTAATTTGCCCTTTTTTTAACCCATAAATTTTGAAAAGAAAGCTAAAACTACTTTTACTACTGTCCCTATCGGTATTTTTAGTTATCAGTATTTTGAAGAAACCCAAAAACAGCATACCCGAGAGCATCGAGCAAGAGGCTAGAATTGCACTGGGCTACTTTCCGGAACTAGAGGGCATCCCTATTGAGTTCAAGTTCAAAAAGAACATCAAAAAATCGGTAATGCAGGCCCAACCTACTTGGAGCGGTCTGCTAAAACCAAAGAACAAGCGCAGCTATGTGATCTTGATCAGTGAAAAGTTCAAGATATCCGGTGAAGAGTTCAAGACCGTGGATGTACCCAAAGATGTTTTGGTCGGGTGGATAGGTCACGAACTGGGCCACGTAATGGACTACCAGCAAAGGGACAACCTAAACCTCATAGGATTTGGCATTAGATACGTTTTGCTAAAAGAATTTGTGAAAAAAGCCGAGCGTGCGGCAGATTCCTTCGCCGTGTCCAGGGGAATGTCTGAATACATTCTGAAAACAAAGCGGTTTATCCTCGACAACTCTGAAATAGACGAGACCTACAAGACACGTATTAAACAATATTACCTTTCTCCTGATGAGATTATGGAAATGGTAAAAGAACTGGACTCCATAGAAGGAAATGGTTAAGCTTTTTGGGATACAAAATCCTCCCATTCCTTAAAACGTTCCTCTCCCATTACACGCTCCATTTTCACTTGTCCTCCTTTTTTCTTGTTGGCACCGCTCCATTCGGCAAACATCTCTTGGGGCACAAAGTGCACTTTCACACCTTCCAAAGCTTTGCTACGTGCCACTTTATAGTTTTTATTGGCGCTTTTTAAATAATCGTCCAAAACGTTGGCAGTTTTCTCTTCGTCCAATTTGCTATCGGAACCCAAATACCATGTGTGGTAAAATCCATCATCGAAACGTTTGGCACATAGCGTGTATTCCGGCACTTTAATGTCTAGTTCATCTTCCAAATGCTTCACGGCATCGTTAAGTTTGTTTACGGAAAGCTGTGAACCTACGGTGTTCAAAAAGAATTTGGTGCGACCTGTAATCTTGATTTCGGCCCGTTCCACATCGGTAAACGCAATGGTGTCTCCAATGATGTATCGCCAAGCGCCAGAAACCGTTGAAATAATGAGAACATAGTCTACATCTTCCTCAACCTCATCCAAAGTAATCGAGGGAGCATCATCTGTCAATGAACCATCTTGGTTAACATATTTGGGTTCAAAGGGAACAAACTCAAAATAGATTCCATTGTCCGTAATTAATTTCATGGAAGAGGTTTCCGGTCTGTTCTGGCAGGCAAAAAATCCTTCCGAAGCCAAATAAGTATCAATAATTTGAATCGGATGGTCCAACAACGCATTGAAACTTTTTTCGTAAGGTTCAAAAGCAACCCCTCCCGAAGTGTATGCACGTAGATTGGGCCATATTTGATGGATATTGTCCACATTATGGTACTCAATAACTTTTTTAAGCATAAGTTCCATCCAGGATGGGATACCGCTCAAAGCTCCTATATCCCAGTTCTTGGCATTTTTGGCAATGGACAGCACTCGCTCGTCCCAATCATCGATTTTGGCAATTTGGTCGCCGGGCTTATAGTATTTTTTAAACCAAAAAGGAATATTGCTTGCACTTATCCCACTAATTTCCCCCTCTTTTTTACCGTCTCGCTCTTGCAGGTTGGTAGAACTTCCCAACATCATGATCTCTTTCTCAAAAAAGTCCGCAGACATATCAAAATTGCTCATCGCATAAACTTGATGCCTCCCTGCTCGGGTTATGGAATCGATCATATCTTCGGTTACCGGAATCCTTTTGGATTTTTTACCTGTTGTACCTGAACTTAGAGCAAAAAAGTCAGGACTTCCAGGCCAAGCAATATCAGGTTCACCATCAATGGTCCGGCTCCACCACTCTTCGGTGATTTTTTTATAATCGTGATAAGGTATGGCCTCCGCAAATGCTTTTTGAATATTATCCGACTCCAAAATGGCGGCAAAATCATATCGCTTGCCAAATTGGGTATCCTTGGCCCTGTCCAATAATTCATTAAGTACCTCCTTCTGTTCGTCTATAGGATTGGGTTCGCTGCTCAAGGCCTCTTTTGCCTCGATAACCCCTTTGATAATGTTTCCAATAATTGCCATATCGAATACTTTTAATAAAGTAAAATTACCCATATCCATAGATTGGGATTTACTCAATCCATTTTTTGATCAACGTAAATGATCTTAAAAATTAAGTGTAGCAAAAACAGGTGAAGAGATCTTGGAAATTTTCTTGGAAACGGGCTGTTTCAATTTGTTGGCAATTTTGGAATAAAGAGGTTCAGGTGTATCTCCATGCACCGAGACGTTGCCTTTGACCGCATCTATTTCTATTGCCACCAAAGAAAGATAAGGCATCAGATGTTCCGCCTCTTTTATTACTATCTTTACTACCTGAAGCCGCACGGCATACTCTAAATCCACCTTTTGTTTGTGGTCTAAAGCAGTCTTTCCCGTTAAGCTCTTCCAGATGATTTCCAAGTCAAAAAATTTTGGACCAAAAGTACTTCAAATAATGATAAACTTACAATTAAGTTACATTAATTTAACATTGAAATTGATTTGGACTTGTCGTTTTCAACAAATTGTCCAATAAAAAAGCAACACAGAATCAATTACTTAACACTTTTTTGACTATCCTATTTAGATTTTTTCAACACTTCACCAAGAGACTTCTTAATGTTTTCATAAATATGAAAATCAAATCGTTCCATAGGCAAAAAATATCAAACTAACTCTTATATTTAGCCGATTGCGAATAATTTTAAAAACAAAAAATGACCCACGAGTTACTACAAAAGGCGGAAGAGTTTGAAAAAAGGCCCATGAGCCACATGTCCACCAGCGATAGGGTTAAGGCCTCAAGAGAAGCAAAGAGCTTGATTCTTTCGATCAACGAAATTTATAAAAAGACCAAGGATTCCAAATTAATGGAAACCATGAAGAACATTACCGCTAAAAAGCGTAAAATAGAAAAACGGCTCAAAGGTTCTCCTTTGGCTTAATTCATTTTTGGGGAAGGGTGTTGATTATATTAAAAATGCATCTTTCCCCAACAACATCCTCATACTACCTCCCTTAAAACCTTCCTAACACACTGTTTTTCAACAAATAAACCGTTTATTGGACAGGAGTCGCTATATTCCAATAAGTTCGTTTTTTCCATTTACATAACTTTTACGACCAATTATGCCCAAAAAAGTGCAACCAATAAAAATATAGATTGCACACGGGTGTGTTTTGAATAATTTAGGGCTGAAGTTTTAACCCAACTAAAAACAAACACCAAAAAATGAACACTGTAGAAGCAAAGCTTGGATACCTATTTTGGTACGCTGTAATTGCACTATCCGTTTACTCTCTTTTTAGCAGCATATACTTATACATTAGTTAACTATACTAAACACTGGCCCAATCCAAATTACCCATAGTTAAAAAATGTGTCTCAAAAAGGGCCCCGTTACAGGTGCCCTTTTTCATTGCTATCCCATCCCTTCAAACAACCATATCTCTTTTTTTAAAAATCGTACCGGAAAACATCCTGTCCTCAGAATTACTCTCTATCTTTAAGCAGCGTTTTTAACCCCAGCTAAATCCAAATAAGTTGAGCAAAAACCTACTTTTAATTCTTACCCGCAACCCCGAACTTGGTAAATGTAAGACCCGATTGGCTTCTAAAGTAGGGGATAAGGCCGCATTGGAAATTTATAAGTTTTTGTTGGACAAGACCGTGTCGTTCACCAAAGATTTGAAGGTTGAAAAATGGGTCTACTATTCGGAAGAGGTTTGGGAGAATGATATTTGGAACAACAACTTATATTCCAAAAAACTCCAAACCGGAACGGATTTGGGCGAACGGATGATGAACGCTTTTAAAGAGGGCTTCCAAGCAGGTTTTAAAAACATCATTATTATTGGAAGCGACATGTACCATCTGAATCAATCCGATTTGGAAGAAGCATTTTCAAAACTTGAACATCACGAGTATGTGATAGGTCCTGCAGAAGATGGAGGATACTATCTTTTGGGAATGAAATCTTTAAAAACAGCATTGTTCCAAAATAAAAAATGGGGAACAAACACCGTGCTTGCCGATACTTTATCCGATATAAAAGAGGACAGTTTCGTTCTTTTGAATGAAAAAAACGATGTCGACTACTATGAAGACATTAAAGATATTGAGGCCTTTGCGCCATTTTTAAAACACATGAAAAAATGACAAAAAAACAGATAGCAGAATCCGTTGAATACTTAAAAAAACGAGGATTTGAAACCCCTGAAATTGGTATTGTACTGGGCACAGGGCTAGGACAATTGGTGGACAGCATTGAAGATTCCATTGAGGCACACTATAACCATATTCCTTATTTTCCGTTGGCCACAGTGGAATTCCACACGGGCAAATTGATTTACGGAAGCATTGAGGGCAAGAAAGTAATCGTAATGCAAGGACGCTTTCATTTGTATGAAGGTTATGATTTTTTGGATATCACCTATCCTATTCGTGTCATGCACCAACTTGGTATCAAAAAACTGTTTGTCTCCAATGCTGCTGGCGCCATCAATCTTGACTTTAAAAAAGGGGATATTATGCTGATCGAAGATCACATCAACCTTCAGGGAGGTTCACCTTTAGCATTTAAAAATGTATCCGAATTCGGCGACCGATTTGTGGATATGAGCGAACCTTATGACCCAGAAATGCGCAAAAAAGTCATTGCTATTGCAGAACGTGAGAGCATCTCATTAAAAAAAGGTGTATATGCCTCTGTAGTAGGTCCACAATTGGAAACCAAGGCGGAGTATCGGATGCTTAAAATAATGGGCGCCGATGCTGTAGGCATGAGTACCGTACCGGAAGTAATTGTTGCCAATCATTTACGACTACCTATCGTAGCGGTTTCCGTACTGACAGACGAATGCGACCCGGAGAACCTTGAACCCGTTAAAGTTGAGGAGATTTTAAGGATTGCTGGGCAAACGGAACCCAAAATGATCAAACTATTCAAAGAATTAATCAAAGAACTATGAGCTATTTAGACGCCACCCAAGACCTATACAAACAAGCAGCACTAACACCCGATGTGGGGCTTTGCTGCACCACTAACCCCATTTGGCAGTTCCCCGGGCTTTCCATTCCCAAGATCATGCAAGAGATGAACTATGGTTGTGGAAGCACGGTTTCCGCGCAAGACCTGGTAAACAATCCCAAGGTATTGTACGTGGGTGTCGGTGGCGGAATGGAGTTATTGCAGTTCTCTTATTTTTCTAGACAAAAATGGGGTGTCACCGGTGTGGACTCAGTTGATGAGATGTTGGAGGCTTCCCGAAAAAATTTCAAAATAGCCGAAGAAGAAAATAATTGGTTCAAGAGCGAATACGTGAATTTGGTGAAAGGTGATGCATTGAATCTTCCTGTGGAGGATGAAAGTATTGACGTGGCGGCACAGAATTGTCTTTTCAATATTTTTAAGATAGATGATCTTAAAAAAGCCGTTTCCGAAATGTACCGGGTACTGAAGCCCCATGGAAGATTGGTGATGAGCGACCCTATTTGCGAACAACCGATGAGTGAGGAGCTTCGTAATGATGATAGACTTAGGGCTCAATGCCTGAGCGGTAGTATTCCCTTGAAAGATTATGTAAAAGTGTTGACGGACGCTGGTTTTGGTACTATAGAAATTAGAGGTAAACGATCGTACAGGGTATTATCTCCCAACCATTATCCGACAAAAGAGATTATCCATATCGAGTCCATTGAAATAGCGGCTATAAAAGACCCTATGCCAGCGGATGGCCCCTGTGTTTTTACGGGTAAAACAGCCATCTATTTTGGGGATGAAGCCTATTTTGACGACCAGAAAGGGCATATGCTACTACAAAACCAACCTTTGGCGGTATGTGACAAAACAGCCGCTGCCTTGGCCAGTGCTTCGGATGAAATATTTATAAGTGAAAGCACATACCACTACAACGGTGGCGGATGTTGCTAGTTTATTTGGAAACAGCTTCTTTAGAAGACTCATAATCCAACAAAATTCCCTCGGAAATCCATTTGGCCAGTGCCTGGCGGTTATCTGGGTCTAGGATTCTACGTTGGTCTTTTTTGCTTCTGATATTGCCTATTTCGATATAGGCCATGGCGGGGAGCGTGTTTTTAACTACGTACAAACTGCTTCTCTCCATAAAAGTTCCGTTGTACAGTCGGTTGGGCTGGAATTTTTTATACTTTCTTAAAAATGTCTGGTGAATGCTCTCTGCCAGCCTTTTTCCGTTGGTACTCTTTTCGTGATGGTAGAAAAACACATCGATATTAGTGCCCTCGCCCCTACTATCTACATGTGTGACCAAAAGGCGTTGGTATTTCCCTGTATTCTTTGCGTACAGGTCATTGACCGCTTTGGTTCGCTGCTTCAATCGTTCCAATTGATCTAAAGGAATAGGCTGTGACTGAACGGTTTCGTCCGTATCCAATTCAAGGACTCTTTTGTCCCGAATGCCATCATTCTCATCTTGCACTATAATATGCACATCTGCTCCGTGGGATATCAGCTCTCGAGCCAATCTTAGAGTCACATCATAGGCATACTCATCCTCTGCAATCAATTTACCATTATGCTTTTCTATGGCTCCCGGGTCGGGGCCACCATGGCCGGAAATCAAATAATACACTGTATTTTTTAATCTTGAACTTGCCTTGTCCACCTTTTTAAAATCCTCCCCAAAAATGGAATAGGTGATTCCCTCTTCTACCGTTTCAACCGTTTTTGTTTCCAAAGTATCGGGCAGCATATACTGCCTGCCCAGAATCAAGGATTCATCCTCGCCCAAATCCTCTGCATTTAGTTTCACAAAGTTGTTGTAATGTTTTGTTGGGCTCACCCCGTGTCTTCGCAGTAACGAATAAATACCATCACCTTCTTCCGCCATGACCTTGGGAAATTCCTCTTGGCCCCATAGGGTGGACTGTGCCAAAAACAAAACACTTAAAAATGTGGTAAGCTGTAAAAATCTCATTTAGTTCTCGAATTCTAAATCAACATAATCATTAATAATGCCATTGCTGATCAAATCGGCAAATTCTTTTTTATTTGGTTTGAGTGATATCTTGCTTTTAGATGTCTGACTCGTATTCTCTATCGTCATTATACTAATGGCGGGGAGAATATTTGTAGCCAGATACAAGCTGTTTTTGTCCTCAAAAACCAAACTGGATTCATCAATAGTGGTGCTGGAAACGTTGTTCTCCCTGAATACATTCTGTATATTCTCTGCAAAACGTTGGCCTTGGATGCTTTTGTCATAGTGGTATACAGCCACTGCCATGTTACCTTTCTCGATTACATTCTCTGTGCGGATCAACAACACCCGTTGGTATTTTCCAGTGTTCTTTATGTATCTTTTGTTGATGACCTGTACATAGTCTCCAAAAGTATTGTCAATAGAAACTTCTTTATCCTCTGAGTCACTTATCAAGTGATCACCCATAACATACACATGGGCTCCATTCAATATTAATTCTCTTGCAATACGTTGCGTAACATCATTCACAAAGCCGTTATCCGTTTCAGAGCTATTCTCAACAATAAGATAGTATACAGCATCTTTCAGCTTATCACTTTTAAGGGACATCTGAGCCAGTTCCTTATCAAAAATGGGAGTTTCTGAGTCTTTTACCGTCTCGACCATTACGCCAGTTTTCTTTAAGGAATCATCCGCATAAGGAACCCTGTACTCTTCACCCAGTTTGAGGGCGGTTCCTTCTGCTATTTTATCAGAATTCAATTCCAAAAATTCCCCGTAGTGTTTGGCAGGGTCAAGACCTTGTTTGCGCAGCAGCGAAAAAATACCGTCACCCTGTTCGGCAACCACATTGTAATAGGTACTTTCCTGTCCCAAAATAAATGTACAGGCCCATACCCAAAAAAGAAGGGATAATTTTAGTCTCATTGCTGTATGTTTTTGGGTGGGATGTATTGCAAATATGGGGAAAAAACACATAGCATGGTCACGAATTAGTCCAAAATTTCCGACAAACCTTTCCTTGTTCCTAAAGACTTGATTTCTTTCCGTGGGCATACTGTCTCCGTATAACGGATTCAGCCGGTTTGTTCTGCGGTGTAAAGCGGTTATCCTCTATACCGCCAACTTCATCATGCTGCATAAACCACTTCCAAACAAACCCTCCTGCAAACCAGTCTTCGTTCCAAAATTGATCAAATATTACTTGCGTTGCATCGGCTTGCGCCTTTAGGTTCACCCGTTCTTGGTTGCGGTCCACCAACCAAGGTTTCTTGCCCGTAAAATCCATACTTCGGTATCCGAACTCAGTGAATAAGATTGGCCTGCCCTCTTTTCTTGCAAGTTCGCGCATTTTAGTCTTCCAAGGCTGCCAGCCCAGCGTTAGTGTTTCAATTGTAGGATTTTGTTTTTCGCATAACGGGAAATAAGCATTCACGCCAATATAATCCAATTCAGCCCAAAAAGGAGTATCATCATATTCGTCCCAATTGGAGGCATATGTGATTTTACCGCTATAAACATCACGGACCTTTACAATGAGCTGGTTCCAAAAATCAGGTCGCTCCATCACAAAGGTCTTCAGCTCCGTACCTATACAAAAAATATCACTCCTGGTTTCCTCCGCCATTTCAGCATAAAGCAGAATAAAATCCTCGTAGGAAGCCTCCAGTTTTTGCCATTCTTCTTCGGATGCCATCTTCATGTTACCGGTAAATTTTCCATCCCAAATCCAGATTTGGGGCTTTACCATCACCTTTACCCCATTTTGATGCAGCTTTTCTATATACTGCTTCGCACCTTCTCTTCGCTCCCCAAACCATTGTCTATCCGTATTGAAAATCAGTTCTGGAGAATCCAGATCACGAATAAATCCAAAAGGCATTATGGCCGCATAGTTAGCCTGCACATCAAGAACTGGGTCAATGTGATGCTGCGCCACTTCCTCTCTAGACGAGACAAAACTGACACCATTGACTTTGTCAATCTTACTACTGGCGCAAGAAGCAAAAACAATAACCCATAAAAAATATAGCTTCTTCATACTAACTGTGAACCCCCTCTAAAAATAATAATTTTAAAACAGCTATTAGCTGCCAAATTCTTATTAATTTTCATTTTACTGTTAAGTTCTTTCCGCAAAACTCGACATACAAAACAATCAAACCCAACCCATGGAACACATCGTCATTATTGGAAATGGAATTGCTGGCGTTACAGCCGCAAGGCACATTCGAAAGCTTTCTGACAAAAAAATCACCATTGTTTCCGCAGAATCTGAATATTTTTTTTCCAGAACGGCTTTGATGTATGTCTACATGGGCCACATGAAGTTTGAACATACCCAACCCTACGAGAACCACTTTTGGAAAAAGAACCGAATCGATTTAATAAAAGGGTACGTTACCAACGTCAACACCAAAGAAAAATTCATACAGCTTGATTGTGCTGCAGACCTCCCTTACGATAAACTTATTATTGCCACAGGATCTAAACCCAACAAATTTGGATGGCCCGGTCAAGATTTGGACGGCGTTCAAGGACTGTATTCCAAGCAAGACCTGGAACTCCTGGAAGAGAACGCTCCCAACAACAATATCTGTAAGCGAGCAGTAATTATCGGTGGTGGGCTTATCGGAATCGAATTGGCCGAAATGCTCCGTACTAGGAATATTCCCGTTACCTTTTTGGTGCGTGAGAAGAGTTTTTGGAACAGCGTGCTACCTACGGGCGAATCGGAAATGATCAACGAACACATTCGGGAACACCATATTGATTTGCGCCTGGGTGCCTCGCTAAAGCAAATCAATCCGGACGAAAACGGAAGAGTGAAATCCGTGACCTTGATAGAAACAGGTGAAGAAATTGAATGTAATCTCGTTGGTTTAACCACTGGCGTTACCCCAAATATTGATTTTCTGATGGATTCGGGCATCGAATTGGGGCGTGGTGTAAAAGTGAACCGGTTTTTGGAGACGAATGTTGATGATATATACGCCATTGGTGATTGTGCGGAACAGCACGAAGCCATTGGCCATCGACGCCCAATTGAAGCGGTTTGGTACACAGGTCGGATGATGGGCGAAACACTGGCCCAGACCATCTGCGGTAATAGAATGGAATACAAGCCCGGGCATTGGTTCAACTCCGCCAAGTTCTTGGATATTGAATATCAAACCTATGGTTGGGTATTTTCGGAAAAAAGAAAAAAAGAGAACGAAGTGCATTTCCATTGGAAACATCCCAAAGAAAAACTGTGCATTACCATAGCTTTTGATAAGGTTTCCGAAACGTTGTTGGGCATCAACACCTTTGGGATTCGTTTGCGCCATGAAATTTTTGACCGATGGCTAAGCGAAAGTAAAAGTATCGATTATGTGATGGAGCATCTGAGGGACGCCAATTTTGATCCTGAATTTTACAAGGGTTTTGAATCGGACATTGTTTCAAAATACAATTCCGATTTTACAAAATCCATCAACCTGAAAAAGAAAAACCTAAAACGCATCTTCCAACTGAATTGATTGGTTTATGGTTCAGGGTTAATGGTTTTTTAAAAGTTTAAACCCATAAAAAGATAAATTTTGATTTTGGGAAGTTGGTCGGAACTATTAGTCAAAAAACAATTAAAGCTAGGATAAGCAACATTGGAAAAGTCATCTCCAATTGGAAAATATCTGAATAAAGAAACAACAAACAATGAACAGTCAAACATATCATAAAAGCATGGCCCTAACCGGCGAACCACCAAAAAGTTTGAGCATTGCTCAAAAACTTGCCGTCCTATTGGGATTTTCGGGAATGGGTATTTTGCTATTGGCCATTTTTAACGTCAATTTTCCTAATAAAACTTTGTGGCTGACCATGTCCTTATTGGCTATCAGTATTGGAACTATTTGGTTTTCATGGGATGCGTATTCCCAAAAAATCCCTGGCATTAAAAATGATGGCGTTTGGTTCAAGTCCATTTCCAGCAGAGGACTATGGGCGTGGCTAGCAGGGTTGGCCCTGACAGGTTTTTATATTGTACTTTATTTTTATCCAGAATATCTTGGTCTTGTCAGCGAAGGAGACAACAAAGGTGTAATCGGCCTTTTTGACCCGCTTAGCAAAGTATTGAACGGTAATCCGGCAAGTCAATGGTTTGTTTACGGCACGCTGTACACCGTGGCTATTTTAGTTTTCGGCATCAAGTTCCTGTGGAAATACCGCCATAACCGTTACGAAAGATTAAGAACGTGGAGCGTGATGTTTTTTCAATTGGCCTTCGCCTTCATCATCCCTGAATTGATGGCCCGCTTGAACGGACATAAAATTTTGGATGGTGGCAGCCTCCCTTATTACGACCTTAAAAATATTTGGCCCCTCAATTATTACAATTTTGAAAGCTATCGGATTAAAGCGTTCTTAACTTCGGGGGAAATTGGTTTCGCCCTTTTGATTTTCGGTATCCTGTCCATTTTTGTGATAACCCCCATCCTAACCTATAAATATGGTAAAAGATGGTACTGCTCCTGGGTCTGCGGTTGCGGGGGGTTGGCAGAAACTGCGGGAGATTCCTTCAGACAGCTAAGCGATAAATCCACCTTTGCATGGAAAGTGGAACGCTGGGTGGTGCACAGCGTTGTGGTATTCGTAACTTTGATGACCACTGCCGTAATCTACTCCTATTTGGGCACCGATACCAGCAAATACTGGTTGACCAAAAGCTCTTTCTTAATTGGCGTTGCCGTATTACTTACTTTAGTTTTTGGTTGGGCCATGATCTTTAAAAGAGACCAGCTTCAAAAAGATGCACAGTACGGGGCCATCGGTTACTTTATAATCATCATTGCCTTGATTAGTTTTCACTTTTTTAGTGGTGACGGAGAGGTTTTTCTTTTCAAATCAGGAACGCTACGTAAATCGTATTCCTTTTTGATTGGGAGCATATTTTCGGGGGTTATCGGAACAGGCTTCTATCCCATCTTTGGTAGCAGGGTATGGTGCAGATTCGGCTGCCCAATGGCCGCCATCCTCGGTTTTCAGCAAAAACTATTTTCCCGATTCAGGATTACCACCAATGGCGGACAATGCATTTCTTGCGGAAACTGTTCCACCTATTGCGAAATGGGCATCGATGTACGCGCTTATGCTCAAAAAGGTGAAAACATTGTACGTGCCAGTTGTGTGGGCTGTGGAATATGCTCCGCAGTATGTCCACGTGGTGTACTTAAATTAGAGAACGGTCCATTGGACAAAAGAATAGATAGTAATCAAGTTTTATTGGGTAATGATGTGGATTTGATGACGTTAGTGAACAAAAACTAAACATCCAATAAAACTATATCCCACCTCTTTTATTTTTAGATATCCTTAACATTTTTTCGGTTTATTGGTTTAGTTTTGATCCTGCAAACACTAACTAAATCGATTCCCGGCCAATGGCTGATATCAAAGTAATTATTCCCGCAATCAACGAAGGAGATTCCATTGGTTTGGTAGTTTCCGAAATCCCTGATCATGTATCAGAAATTGTAGTGGTTGACAACGGTTCCGAAGACGATACCGTAGCCAATGCAAAAAAAGCTGGCGCCACCGTAATCACAGAAAACCGCAAGGGCTATGGGTTTGCCTGCTTAAAGGGATTAAATTACCTATCCGAACGATCCAAAACACCCGACATCATCGTATTTATCGACGGAGATTATTCAGATTATCCAGAGGAATTGGATAAGATTGTTGCCCCTATTTTGGAAAATGACATCGATTTTGTGGTGGGAGCGCGAAAAAAATCACTTCGTGAACCGGGATCAATGACCCCACAACAGGTTTTTGGGAACCAATTGGCCACATTCTTAATGAGATTGTTTTTTAGGTCAAAATTTACGGATTTAGGACCTTTTAGGGCGATAAAATATGAAAAGCTCAAAGAATTAAAAATGCAGGACACTACGTACGGTTGGACAGTGGAAATGCAGTTAAAAATTTTAAGAAAAAAAATGTCATACATCGAAGTACCAGTGCGTTACAAACGAAGAATTGGTGTCTCAAAAGTTTCTGGTACGGTAAAAGGTACTATATTTGCTGGCATAAAAATATTGGGTTGGATCTTTAAATACAGTTTAAAATAATGGGACTCGCTATCGTTTACATCATCATTGCTATTTATAGTACCGCCTTAGTTTTAATATTCTTTTACAGCCTTGCTCAATTGAATCTTTTGATCAATTATCTAGGCTATAAAAAACGAAACGAGGAAGCCCCAAAATTCAACCTTCTCGATCCCAAGGAAATCCCATACGTTACCATTCAACTTCCCATCTATAACGAGGAATATGTAATGGAGCGTTTGCTGGACAACATTGCCAAAATAGAATATCCAAAAAGTAAATTGGAGATACAAGTATTGGACGATTCCACCGACGATTCTGTCATCGAAACGGCCCGTAGAGTTACTGAACTTCAAGAAACTGGATTGGATATTAAGCACATCCGAAGAGAAAACCGACAAGGTTTCAAGGCCGGTGCACTAAAAGAAGGATTGGAAATCGCCAAAGGTGACTTTATCGCTATTTTTGATGCTGACTTTTTGCCTGAAGCAGATTGGCTCAAGAAAACCGTTCCCTATTTTAAAGATCAAGAAATCGGTGTGGTACAGACCCGCTGGGGACACATCAACAGAGATTACTCTACCTTGACCCGTATCCAGGCCTTTGCCTTGGATGCACATTTCACCTTGGAACAAGTCGGAAGAAATTCCAAAGGACACTTCATCAACTTTAATGGTACAGCAGGTATCTGGAGAAAACAGTGTATCCTTGATGCTGGTAACTGGGAAGGCGACACCCTAACCGAAGATTTGGATTTAAGCTATCGCGCCCAATTAAAAAACTGGAAGTTCAAGTATTTGGAGGACGTGGAAACGCCAGCCGAGCTACCCGTAGTTATCAGCGCCGCACGTTCACAACAGTTCCGTTGGAACAAAGGCGGGGCCGAAAACTTCAGAAAAACCGTATTGAGCGTTATTACGGCCAAAAACATATCCTTTAAAACCAAATTCCACGGAGTAATGCACCTTTTGAACAGTTCCATGTTCCTTTGCGTGTTCATCGTGGCCTTGTTGAGCATTCCTATGCTCTATATTAAAAACACCTATGGTCATTTAGGGTGGGTGTTCGAGGTAACAAGCTTCTTTATTTTGAGTACCATTATCCTGTTCGTATGCTATTGGTTTACCTATAAGAGCATACAGGGCAGCAGCTTTGATAATTTTGTAGACTATATTAAACTGTTCTTTACCTTCTTTTCCGTTGCATTGGGCTTCTCATTGCACAATACCGTAGCTGTTTTGGAAGGACACTTGGGTAAACGAAGCGAGTTTGTACGTACACCAAAATTCAACATCAACAGTATAAAGGATACTTGGAAAGGCAATAAATATTTGACCAAAAAATTATCGCCCAATATGATCTTGGAGTTTGCCTTGATGATTTATTTCCTTTTTGGAATGTACAGTGCCATCCCATTGAACGACTATGGATTGTTTCCTTTCCACTTAATGTTGTTCCTAGGTTTTGGTTTTGTATTCTTTAATTCCTTAACTTCCAAGGCATAAAACACCACAATGCAATCTTATTGGCGACTGCATAGATACCCGATATTATTTGCGGTCGCTTGTATTTTATTCTACTGGAGCTTTGCTTACAATTTGGTCCGCACCGATTTTGTTAAGCTGTTCATGCTATTTGGTGCACTTTTTTACCTCACCTCCAAAATTATTCAGTTCGAAAAATGGAATTTCAAGTTCCTATTAGTGGCTGGAATAGTGTTCCGTTTGGTATTCCTGATGGCAGAACCCAATCTTTCGCAGGATTTCTATCGGTTTATTTGGGATGGCGAACTCATCAAAAACGGTATCAATCCCTATCTGTACACACCCGACCAAATCATGGAACAAGGAACTGTATCGTTCCCAAGCATGAACGAACTGTACGCGGGAATGACCGACCTTAATGCAAGACATTATAGCAACTATCCGCCCGTTAACCAAATACTTTTTGCCCTTGCCGTTTTCTTGGGAGGCGGAAGTGTCTTGGGCGCCACAATTGCCATGCGTCTAATCGTAGTCATTGCCGATTTTGGCGTGCTCTACTTTGGAAGAAAGCTGCTGCAAAACATGAACAAGGCCAACCATTTGGCATTTTGGTATTTTTTGAACCCATTGGTCATCATCGAAATCACGGGCAACCTTCATTTTGAAGGTGTCATGTTATTTTTCTTCGTGTGGGCCTTATATCTTATGGCCAAGAGCAAATGGTTATGGGCTACACCGGTTTATGCCCTATCCATAATGGTCAAACTAATGCCATTGATGTTCCTGCCACTTTTTATAAAATATCTCGGGTTTAAAAAAAGTGCCGTTTTTTACTCCCTCGTCCTACTGGCTTGTGCCGCTTTACTTCTTCCATTTTACTCTTCCGTTTTTATTGATAACTATACGGACACCGTCGGATTATGGTTTTCCAATTTCGAGTTCAATGCCAGCATCTACAACGTGGTAAAAAAGATTGCCGTAAACTATTTCGAAGCCAAACCTTGGGAATTGATTGACTCCTACGGTTCGTTAATTCAAAAAATTGTACTTGTCTTAATCCTATTGTTCGCTTTTATTCGCAAAAACAGGACTTTGGAAAGCCTTATTACCTCCATGGTATTTGCACTGGCCTGCTATTATTTTCTATCTACCACGGTTCATCCTTGGTACGTAGTCTTCTTGTTGGGCTTTGCCATCTTCACCGACTATCGGTTTCCCTTGGTCTGGTCCTGTGCTATCATTTTGAGTTATTATGCCTACACCAATCCAGACAATAAGGAGAGTTTATGGTTATTGGCGATTGAATATATTCTGGTCATCGGCTTTTTTATTTATGAAATGATAGGAAGCAGGCCGAAAAAGTTATATTTCTTCAAAAAGTAACCACAACTTCAGAACAATTCGAATTAATTTGTACTTTAGCCTTCATAATGAAAGGACACGAGTACATATTTTCTTCTTTGAGCATTGCTGCTCCCATCAGTCCATTTACCCCCCGTCGTCGTCGCCCGTAAGGGTGCATTATATCAATTGGAAATAGGTGAGTCCATTTCCGCAGAACGACCAAATCTATTTTTTTTTAATTTTTTCAGAATAATCGCTTGCAATGGAAATTATTGTTGCTAACGAATCTCATTTTAAATACGCACAGATCATAAGTGATACCATCACCGAATCGGCAAAAGTCCGCGGCACAGGTATCGCCAGACGCACACCAGAATATATTATAAAAAGGCTACAGAACGGCAATGCCATAATTGCCTTGGATGGCGATAAATTTGCCGGCTTCTGCTATATCGAAGTATGGGGCAACAAAGACTTTGTGGCCAACTCCGGTTTGATCGTACATCCCGATTACAGAAACCAAGGATTGGCCAAACAGATTAAAAAAGCTGTTTTTGACCTTTCTCGAAAAAAATTCCCCGAGGCCAAAATATTTGGCATTACCACTGGACTGGCCGTTATGAAAATGAACTACGAGCTGGGTTATAAACCTGTTACATTTTCCGAACTTACGGATGACCCCGAATTCTGGAAAGGCTGCCAGACCTGCAAAAACTTTGATATCCTAACACGTACGGAGAAAAAAATGTGCCTTTGCACGGGAATGTTGTACGATCCAGCATCAAAAAAGCAGGAAACCAAAAAATTGAACAACAAGGCATTTCAACGCCTTAAAAGCATAAAGGAACAACTGTTTCTAAAGAAGAAAGACAAATAAAATATTAATTCGAGCTCTAGTGCAAACAAATACATCTCCACTACGCTCGATGTTACAACATAAAGAATCAAGAAATGGAAAAATTAGTTTTAGCATATAGCGGCGGATTGGATACTTCATACTGTGCCAAATATCTATCTCAAGAAGAAGGATATGAGGTACATGCAGTAAGTGTGAACACAGGAGGTTTTAGCAAGGACGAAATAAAGGAAATCGAAGAAAAAGCCCTTGCTCTTGGTGCTTCCAGCTATACTTCCATAGATGCCGTAGCCACGTTTTATGAAAAAGTAGTAAAATTTTTGATCTTCGGAAATGTATTGCGGAACAACACCTATCCCCTTTCGGTGAGTGCGGAACGAATCGTACAAGCAATCGAGATCGTAAACCATGCCAAAAAAATTGGTGCAAAGCATATAGCGCATGGAAGCACCGGAGCGGGTAACGATCAGGTAAGATTTGATATGATCTTTCAAATATTGGCACCGGAGATTACCATAATCACCCCCATCAGGGACAAAAAATTGGCCCGGGAAGAGGAAATCAACTACCTACAACAAAACGGTATAGATTACTCTTGGGAAAAAGCCAAATATTCCGTTAACCGTGGTTTATGGGGAACATCCGTTGGAGGCGACGAAACGTTGACCTCTCACCTCTCATTGCCGGAAAGCGCCTATCCGAGCCAATTGGAAAAAGAACTATCAAAAGTTCTGAAGCTCACATTTAAAAAAGGGGAATTGGTCGCTCTGGACGGCGAACAGTACACCCCAGTGGCCAATATCGAGAAGTTGTCCGCCATTGCTTCAAAATATGCCATAGGCAGGGATATCCATGTAGGAGACACCATCATAGGTATTAAGGGAAGGGTTGGTTTTGAAGCTGCCGCCCCATTGATCATCATTAAGGCGCACCACCTGTTGGAAAAACATACCTTGAGCAAATGGCAGCAGTTCCAAAAGGAACAAATGGGCAATTTTTATGGTATGTTGTTGCATGAAGGTAACTATCTGGATGAAGTAATGCGAAACATCGAAGCCTTTTTGACAGATACCCAGAAGCATGTTTCCGGAGATGTGTTCATTACCCTACACCCCTACCGATTTGAGCTGAACGGGATCACTTCCGAACACGATTTGATGAATGCTTCCTTTGGAAGCTATGGCGAAATGAACAAAGGATGGACGGCCGATGATGCCAAGGGCTTTATCAAAATTTTGTCGAACTCAGGGAAAATAGCCAACCACGTAAACCAAGATTCATGATTAAAACAGGAATCATAGGAGGGTCGGGGTACACTGGCGGGGAATTGATCAGGATTCTGCTCAACCACCCTCAGGCCCAAATCGATTTTGTATATAGCACCACAAGAGCGGGAAAACCGATTAGCTCAGCACATCAAGATTTATTAGGACTTACCGATCTCCAATTTTCCGGTGAGATCAACCCAGAGGTCGACGTAGTTTTTCTATGCCTGGGCCATGGCAATTCAACTTCATTTTTGAAAGAGAACCATTTTTCGGCCTCAACAAAGGTCATTGACCTCAGCAATGATTTTAGACTGCAAGCAGATTCGGTTTTTAATGGGCAACGTTTTATTTACGGGCTTCCAGAACTAAACAGATCTTCCATTCAATCAGCGGAGGCCATTGCTAACCCTGGTTGTTTTGCGACAGCCATCCAATTGGGGCTTTTGCCTCTGGCTAAAGCAGGTTTACTTGGGGAAGATGTACATATCAACGCCGTCACCGGCAGTACCGGAGCGGGCGTAGGATTATCGGAAACATCCCATTTTAGCTGGAGGAACAATAATGTTTCTTGGTACAAACCTTTTACCCATCAGCATTTGGGAGAAATTGGAGAAAGTTTGAACTCTTTCGGAAATTCCGTGGGCAAATTGATGTTTTTACCGAATCGCGGCAACTTCAGCCGTGGAATTTTGGCCACGGCGTACACCAAATACAACGGCAATTTAGAGGATGCGAAGAAGCTGTACAACGATTTTTACAAAGACGCTGCATTCACCCACATGTCGGATAAAGAACTGCATCTAAAACAAGTAGTGAACACCAACCAGTGCCACATCCATTTGCACAAGCACGATGATATTCTTTTGGTTACATCGGTCATTGATAATTTATTGAAAGGTGCATCCGGACAAGCTGTACAGAATATGAATTTAATGTTCGGTTTCCCTGAAACCGAAGGTCTGTTGTTGAAGGCAGGCGTCTTTTAAAATAAACCATCATGAAAATAGCCATTATAGGAGCAGGAAACTTGGGCTTGGCCATTGCAAAGGGCATTTTGCACAGCAACGGGGCCACTACCATGTACCTCACTAAACGAAACACCAGATCTATTCAGGAGTTTGAAAAATATGGAATAGTTACCGTGACGTCGGACAATAAGGAAGCGGTAAGGAATTCGGATATTTTGATTTTTGCGGTGCAGCCAGGTCATTTTGACAAAATATTGAACGAAACCAAAGACCTACTTACCGAAAAACATGTGATCATCAGTACCATCACAGGTTTTAAAATCCCTAGGATTGAAGAAATCATCGGGTCGGATAAATTTATCATCCGAAGTATGCCCAACACTGCAATTTCCGTTGGCAAATCCATGACCTGTATTTGCAGCAACGAATTGGGCAAAAAACGAATCGATTTGGCCAAGGCCATTTTCAACCGAATGGGACATACCATGGAAATCCCAGAGGACCAAATGCAGGCGGCCACCGTAATCTGCGCGAGCGGAATCGCATTTTGGATGCGTTTGATACGTGCTACCACACAAGGAGCCATTCAATTGGGGTTTGATGCCAAGGAGGCACAAGAACTTGCTATGCATACCTGTAACGGAGCCGCAAGCCTATTGATAGAATCGGGCAGTCACCCAGAAGAAGAAATTGATCGCGTGACCACCCCAAAAGGATGCACCATTGAAGGTTTGAACGAAATGGAACATCAAGGATTGAGCTCATCATTGATCAGGGGAATTGTATCCTCGTTCGAAAAAATCAGTCAAATCAGAAAAGGATAAAGATATCAGGTCGAGCTGTCACATCGAGCGGAGTCGAGATGCGAGACCTAAAAAAGTAAGTTTACCTCTCGACTACGCTCGAGATGACAAATAAGAAATTATGAAACTATTTGATGTATACCCATTATATGATGTCACTCCAGTAAAGGCCAAGGGCATTGAGGTTTGGGACGACAAAGGGGAAAAATATTTGGATTTTTATGGTGGTCATGCCGTAATCTCCATTGGCCATACACATCCGCACTACGTAAAACGAATCAAGGAACAATTGGACCAAATGGCCTTCTACAGCAATTCGGTACAAAACCCATTGCAGGAAGCATTGGCACAAAAGCTAGGTGATTTGTCTGGTTGTGAAAACTATGACCTTTTTATGTGTAATTCGGGCGCCGAAGCCAACGAAAACGCACTAAAGATGGCCTCGTTCCACACAGGAAAATCAAAAGTAATCGCCTTTACCAATAGTTTTCATGGAAGAACTTCTGCTGCTGTTGCCGCCACGGACAACCCGAGCATCAATGCGCCCATTAACAGGCAACAAGAGGTCACTTTCTTGGCATTGAACGATTTTAATGCCTTTGAAAAAGCCATTGAAACTGGCACCTATTGCGCCGTTATTTTAGAGGCAATTCAAGGTGTTGGTGGATTGGACGAGCCTACCACAGAGTTCTTTCAGTTTATAGCCAAAAAATGTAACAAGCACAATGTTGTCCTAATTGCGGACGAAGTACAGTCAGGATACGGACGTAGTGGTAAGTTCTTTGCATTTCAGCACCATTTGGACACTGAGCGGAGTCGAAGTGTACAACCCGACATCATATCCATTGCCAAAGGCATGGGGAACGGTTTTCCCGTAGGCGGTATTTTGATACATGAAAAATTTAAGCCATCATATGGTCTTTTGGGAACCACTTTTGGTGGTAACCATTTGGCGTGCGCAGCCAGTTTGGCGGTATTGGAAGTTTTGGAAGATGAGCATTTAATCGAGAACGCCTCAACACTTGGTTCGTATTTTAAGGAAAAAGCAGCCGAAATACCCAAAATTAAAAAAGTAAAGGGCCGAGGATTGATGATAGGCTTGGAATTTGATTTTGAAGTGGCCGAGCTCCGTAAAAAAATGATCATGGAGCAGCACATATTCACCGGAAGTGCCAAAAACAAAAAATTGTTGCGATTTTTACCAGCACTGAACATCACTAAAAACGACATTGACCTATTTTTTGAAGCGCTGAAAAAAGCATTATAATGAAGCATTATTTATCCGTAAACGATATAGAATCCCTACCCGATTGGGTAGATGAAGCAATAACCCTAAAAAAAGACCCATATCGGTTTGAAGATTTGGGCAAACGTAAAACCATATGTCTGTTGTTTTTCAACAATAGCCTTAGGACCCGTTTAAGCACGCAAAAGGCGGCCATGCACCTTGGTATGGAAGTAATGATCATGAATTTCGGCAACGAAGGCTGGGCGCTGGAATATGGTGATGGCACTGTAATGGACCAAGGCACTTCGGAACATATCAAAGAGGCCGCACAAGTGGTTTCCCAATATTCCGACATTGTAGCCATTCGCGCTTTTGCAGGTTTGGTGGACAAAGAAAAAGACGAAGCCGAGGAGGTAATCAATGGATTTGCCAAATATGCCACAATTCCAGTGGTGAACATGGAAAGTTCCGTAGGGCATCCGCTTCAGGCTTTGGCCGATGCCATTACTTTGAAGGAGAATGAAGTAAAAAAGAGACCGAAAGTAGTTTTGTCCTGGGCACCCCACCCCAAAGCATTGCCACATGCGGTGGCCAATTCCTTTATTCAGATGATGAAACTGCAGGATGCCGATTTTGTCATCACTCATCCCGAAGGATATGAACTTAATCCAGAACTGACTCAAGGTTGCACAATTGAATACGATCAGGACAAGGCACTGGAAGATGCGGATTTTGTATACGTGAAAAACTGGAGCAGCTATTCCGATTACGGAAAAGTATTGAACAAGGATAAAAGCTGGACCATTACCAAAGAAAAATTGGGACATGCCAAGTTTATGCACTGCCTTCCCGTTCGAAGAAACATGATTGTGGAGGACTCCGTTTTGGACGGAGAACAATCATTGGTGGTGGAACAGGCCAACAACAGGATTTATTCCGCACAGATTGTATTGAAAAAAATATTGGAGGAAAAATGAAACTCAAGGACAAGGTCTGCATAGTTACAGGCGCAACCAGTGGAATAGGAAAAGCCATTGCCGAATCCTTTTCTTCTGAAGGGGCCAAGCTAGTACTTTCTGGTCGCAACCAAGAAAGTGGCAAAGCATTGGAAAACGGCCTTAACAATGTGCTTTTTGTTCCAGGTGATGTTACCGACCCATCCTACAACAAAAAATTGGTGCAAACCGCTATGGAAACCCATGGCAAGCTGGACATCCTATCATTGAATGCGGGCATTCTTGGATTGGGAAATGTCCAAGAGCTGTCCATTGATTCGTGGCGGCACACCATCGATACGAATTTGAGTTCCATCTTTTACCTTTGTAAATACGCACTTCCACAGTTGCAAAAACAACCGCAAGGCAATATTTTAATCAATGCATCAATTGCAGCCTTCAAGAGTTTCCCGAACCATCCCGCTTATTGTGCTTCCAAAGCTGCATCCGTAGCCCTGATGAAGCAAATGGCAGTTGATTATGCGCCAAAAGTCAGAGTGAATGCCATTTGTCCAGGCCCTGTGGACACCCCTTTGTTGTGGGAATCCGCCCAAGCTTTTGAGAATCCAGATACTGCTGTCGAAAATGCGAAAAGGACTACATTGTTAAAAAGGTTGGGGACGCCCAAGGATATTGCTAAACTTGTACTTTTCTTGGTTTCCGAGGATAGTTCTTGGATTACAGGAACCACAGTGACCATAGATGGAGGAATTATAAATACATAAAATGAAACAGAAATTATCCGTAGTAAAAATTGGTGGCAATCTTATTGAAGATGCTGCAGGATGCAAAAAGGTATTGGACCTGTTCTCCAAAATGGACGGCAACAAAATTTTGGTCCATGGCGGAGGCAAAAAAGCTACCGAATTGGCCAATCAGATGGGGGTGGAATCCAAAATGGTCAACGGCAGACGCATTACCAATGCTGAAACCCTCGATATTGCCCTAATGGTCTACGGAGGATTGTACAGTAAAAAAATAGTGGCCAAATTGCAATCGTTGGGTACCGATGCCATTGGAATGAGCGGTGCCGACGCCAATGCGATACGTGCCCATAAAAGACCCAAGAAAAATGTAGATTTCGGTTTTGTGGGCGATGTGGACACCGTGAACACCTACGGAATCTTTAAATTGTTGCAGGCAGGTTTCACACCCATATTTTGTGCCTTGACCCACGATGGTAACGGACAAATGTTGAACACCAATGCCGATACCATTGCCGCGGAAATCGCCATCGCCATGTCCGACCAATTTGAGACTACCCTTTATTATTGCTTCGAGAAAAAAGGGGTGCTTCAAGATATCGAGGACGAAAACTCAGTCATAAAGCACATCGATTCAAAAGGGTACGACGAGTTATTGGCATACGGCATCATTGCTGATGGTATGTTGCCCAAAATGCACAATTGTTTTTACGCATTACGGAACAACGTTTCCAAAGTATGTGTTGGAAACACGAACATGCTCGAAGCCAACAATTCTGAATATACGACATTGACTTTATGAACATAACCCAAAACATATTAACGGAAAAAGCCATTGAACTTCTTAAAACACTCATTCGCACCCAATCTTTTTCCGGGGAAGAAGACAAAACAGGGGATGCGATAGAGGCATTTTTGAGAAGCTTTGGTATCGAGACCAAGAGACAGCACAACAATATTTATGCTTTCAACAAATATTTTGATGAGAGCAAACCGACCCTGTTGCTCAACTCCCATCACGATACCGTAAAACCGAACAGCGCCTATACCAAAGACCCATTTGATGCCCATATCGAAGACGGCAAACTTTACGGTCTTGGCAGTAATGATGCAGGCGGATGTCTGGTGTCGCTATTGGCCACCTTTGTTCATTTTTATGAAAAAGAAGGGCTAAGTCACAATATTATTATGGCTGCCACTGGTGAAGAGGAGGACGCGGGAGAGAAAAGCATTAGGGCCCTGCTTCCAATTTTACCACAAATTGATGTGGCCATTGTAGGCGAACCCACATTGATGGACCTGGCGATTGCAGAAAAGGGATTGGTGGTTTTTGATGCGGTTGTCTCTGGCACACCATCGCACGCGGCACACCCGAATGATGACAACTGCATCTACAATGCTATTGAAACATTACAATGGTTCAAGGATTACTCGTTTGATAAAGTATCCGATGCCTTGGGCGAAGTAAAATTGACCGTTACCCAAATAAATGCAGGTAAACAGCACAATGTAGTTCCTGCACAAGTTGATTTAGTTGTGGATGTAAGGGTAAACGATTGCTACTCCAACCAAGAGATTTCGGACATCCTTCAAAAAGAAGCCCCATGCAAAATGACACCCCGTTCCCTGCGGCTAAACTCATCCTGCATTGATCCCGATCATGCATTGGTAAAAAGTGGATTGGCACTGGGCAGAAAAACCTATGGTTCGCCCACCTTATCCGATCAGGCTGCTTTGACCTGTCAATCCGTAAAATTGGGGCCAGGTGACAGTACAAGATCACACTCCGCCAACGAATTTATTTTCGTGAGGGAAATTGAGGAGGGCATAGATATTTACATCAAAACCCTAACGGGATTTTTACAATAAACAATGACCAATCAGCAATTTACATTCATCTATCGTTTATTGCTCATTGACAACTGATAATTGAATAGTATGAAACTCTGGGATAAAGGATTCAGTACCGATAAAAAGATAGACCATTTTACCGTGGGCAACGACCGCGAACTGGATTTGGTCTTAGCCAAATATGATGTAATCGCCTCCAAGGCACATGCCAAAATGTTGGGTAAAGTTGGACTGTTATCCGAGGATGAGGCCAAAGAACTAGTAAAAGCTTTGGATGAAATTGCCAAGGACATCGAAAAAGGAAAGTTTGCCATAGAAGACGATTTTGAGGACATGCACTCCAAAATCGAATTTATGCTGACGGAAAAATTGGGCGATACCGGTAAAAAAATCCATTCGGCACGTTCACGGAACGACCAAGTCTTGGTGGCTATGCAATTGTTCCTCAGAGATGAATTGACGGAAATCAAAGATCAAGTAAAGGAACTCTTCGATTTGCTGATGAAATTGGCGGACAAACATAAAAATGTATTGCTTCCTGGCTATACCCACCTTCAAATTGCCATGCCATCCTCCTTTGGACTTTGGTTTTCTGCCTATGCCGAAAGTTTGATAGACGACCTATACTTTGTACAGGCCGCCTATAAAGCTGCCGACCAGAATCCTTTGGGAAGTGCCGCAGGCTATGGAAGCTCCTTCCCTATCGATAGAAGTTTCACCACTGCCGAAATGGAATTTTCTACATTGAAATACAATGTAGTGGCCGCCCAAATGGGTCGTGGCAAAGTGGAAAAAGCAACGGCCTTCGGAATTTCCAGCGTTGCCGCTACCCTATCCAAAATGGCGATGGACATTTGCCTGTACATGAGCCAGAACTTCAATTTTATCTCGTTCCCTAACGAGCTGACCACTGGAAGCAGCATTATGCCGCACAAGAAGAATCCGGATGTGTTTGAGCTCATTAGGGCAAAATGTAATAAGATTCAAGCGGTACCCAACCAATTGATTATGATCATGAATAATTTACCCAGTGGTTATCACAGGGATCTCCAATTGGTGAAAGAAGTAATTGTTCCTGCTTTGCAGGACATGCATGCCTGTTTGGAAATGATGACGTTCAGTTTAAAGGAAATCAAAGTGAACAAGGCCATTTTGGAAGACCCCAAATACGATTACCTCTTTAGTGTGGACACTTTAAACGAGCTTGTAAAAAGTGGCATGCCGTTCCGTGATGCCTACAAAACCATGGGCAAAGCGATCGAAAATGGCAACTTTAAGCCCAAACGGGATATAGAACATACCCACGAAGGCAGCTTGGGCAATCTGTGCTTGAAACAGATAAAAGAAAAAATGGAGAAATCCTTAGATTCCTAAAGATACCACTACTTATCAAGTGTTGATTTCTGGTTTATCAATCCTAATGGGGGCATTGATGAATTGTAGCTAGAATTTGAACCCGAAAAATACTAACTTCACTTATCGTACGCTAAAAACCATTGAAACGATATTTAGCTAACCGTTGGGATAATTAAAAACGACAGTAACCATGTTAACAAAAAGTAGCAGACAGACTTTTAAGTTGCCACAAACGAAAGTAAATTTGACTTATGTATGAAAGTAGAGAACAAATACGATTTATTGACCTTTTCTGCGGAATCGGTGGTTTCAGAATAGCTTTTGAAGAAGCTTGCGAAGAGCAGGAAATTAACGCAGAATGTGTCTTTTCTTCAGACATTGATAAGTTTGCTCAGGACAGTTATGAAGCTAATTTTGGTGAACGACCACATGGCGACATTACTCAAGTTGACGAAAAAGAAATTCCTGACCATGATATTCTTTTTGCAGGTTTTCCTTGCCAACCATTCAGCATTATAGGTCAGATGAAAGGGTTAAACGACACTCGGGGAACTCTGTTCTTTGACATTGCCCGAATAATTAAGGAAAAAGAGCCAAAAGCATTTATCCTTGAAAACGTTAAACAACTTGTCGGGCATGATAAAGGGAATACGCTCAAAGTAATTTTAAAATCCCTAAAAGACCTCGGTTATCATGTTCAATACAGCGTATTAAACGCTCTTGATTACGGGCTTCCTCAAAAGAGAGAAAGAATTGTAATTGTCGGACACAAACAACCGATAATGTTCACATATCCAGACCCAATCAAACCCTTTAAGCCACTAACTGAAATCTTAGAAAAGAAAGTTGACAAAAAGCATTTCGCTTCGGACTACATAAAGAACAAAAGAAAAGAAAGCCATAAATCTTCATTCTATCCTTCGATTTGGCACGAGAACAAGTCAGGTAATATTTCGTCATATCCATTTTCCTGTGCGTTAAGAGCAGGTGCCTCATACAACTACCTTTTGGTTAATGGAGAAAGACGTTTAACACCCCGAGAAATGCTAAGACTTCAAGGTTTTCCTGATTGGTTTAAAATTGTGGTCAGCGATGGACAAGCTAAAAGACAAGCAGGAAATGCAGTACCAGTCAACATGATAAAAGCTGTTGTTCAGAAGCTTCTACCCTATGTCGCAACTTCATTAGACCAAGCGGCAGTTTTAAGAGAATACGATTTAAAATATAATCCGAATTAATGAGTAAAAAATCACCAAAACTTCGGACCGTTAATAAATCTCTGCCACCTTATCCTCTTAATGAATTTGGTTCGGAGTTTCCGTACATACTTGGACGAGAAATTGTTTATCTGCTTGCCTCTAAAGGTAAAGGAGTTCTTGAAGGTTCAGAATGGGAAGAAATATTCGCGCATTGCATTGGCGCAGATTGGAAACCTTCAAACGTTGGACTTGATGATGTGGTTTTAGGCAACACGGCTTGGGGTGCTAAGACAGTAAAATCGGGAGTAAAAGACTTCAGAAACCTGAATAAGGTACGACTTATTTCAGGTCGGAATTCGATAGTCTACTCTTATGGTGGTACAATCGACACCTCTGCTGACCCAGATGAAGTTGGCGAACAAGTTCTTGAAATTTGGAACGAAAGAGTTTCTTCAATTCGCGAAAAGTTTAAACACTTAAGAACCGTGGTTCTCGTAAAGTCAAATGATTTAACTCAGGTCGCCGTTTTCGAATATGACACCGTTCGATACGACCCAGAACTATTTGAATTCTCTTGGAATAAGAACGGAAACCTCGAAGGCTTCCACAAAGGAACGGATAACAAAAGATTCGTTTGGCAACCTCACGGTTCGCAATTCACAATTATCGAAGAAGTGCCGACAAGCAGTTTAATTTTAAAACTGAAGCCCCCGAAAGCTTTGAATAAGGACAAAATACTTGAAGCAATCGGATTTGATAAAACATGGGTTACTGTGGAAAAAAGAAAATAAAAATTGCCCCAAACAATACTCAATGAAACATAGTGTAACCTTTGTATTCACTTTTATTTTTGCTTGCCTCACTGGAAATGCCCAAGACCTCTATGCCAAAAATGAATCGGTAGATATTCAAAACTATGTTTTTGCCCTTCAATTGAATGATGCTTCCAACAAAATCAAAGGGGAGACCGAAGTAACAGTTCGTTTTAAGGAGGGTATGGTTCCATTTGCTTTGGACCTCATCCAAAAATCGGGAGAATTTGGCATGGAAGTCACCGAAGTATTAGAACAAAACATCAAGGCGAACTATACTTACACCAATAACAAAATCAACATCGTTCCTAAAAATTCAAAGGATTCCGTACAAACGTTCACCATCAAATATCAGGGGGTGCCCGAAAAAGGCTTGGTCATTGATACCACTAAGTATGGTAAGCGCTCTTTTTTTGGAGACAATTGGCCCAACTTGGCTAGGCATTGGTTGCCGTCTGTAGACCATCCATACGACAAGGCCAGTGTGGAATTCCGGATCACTGCCCCAGAACAATACGATGTGGTGGCAACGGGCAAAAAAGTGGAGGAAAGTAATCTTGAAAATGGCTTTAAACTCACGATTTATAGCGAGCCTGCCCCAGTAGCCACAAAAGTAATGACGATTGGTGTTACAGAATTTGCTTCACGAGTCGTGGACAACATTGATGGAATTGAGGTTACGGCATGGGTATATCCACAGAACCGGTTGGAGGGTTTTAGCGATTATACAGTAGCAGGACATGTGCTGGAATATTTTATAGATCATATTGGACCTTATTCGTATGCCAAACTGGCCAATATGCAGGCGAAAACACAGTGGGGTGGACTGGAAAATGCAGGCACCATCGCTTATTTTGAAAATTCGGTGACAGGAAACAAAACAGTTGAACCTTTGATTGCGCACGAAATTGCACATCAATGGTTTGGAAATTCAGCAACCGAAAAAAGCTGGAACCATGTGTGGTTGAGTGAGGGTTTTGCAACCTATTTCTGCATTCTCTATTTAGAAAACGAATATGGTGATGACCGCAGAAAAGAGGAGTTGGCCATCGATAAACGGCAAATCTTTGAGTATTACCGAAAAAACCCCGTCCCCATTGTTGACCTTACCATTAAGGACCCAATGAAGGTGTTGAGCACCAACACTTATCAAAAAGGAGGTTGGGTATTGAACATGCTACGTCACAAATTGGGTGATGGTGTATTCTGGAAAGGTATCAGAACTTATTATACCGAGTATCAAAACAGCAATGTGCTTACGGATGATTTTAGAGAGGTGATGGAAGAGACATCTGGAGAAGATTTGGCGTCCTTTTTTGAGCAATGGCTGTTTATAAAAGGCCACCCGCAGATTAAATGGAAGTGGAATTACGCCGATGGAAAAATCAATCTCACCCTGCAGCAATTACAGGACCACCATGTATTTGAGTTTCCTTTGGAAATAGGTGTGGTAAAAGATGGGAAACTGACCATAAAAACCATTGAGTTGGACCAGCGCAACCAAAACATCCAATTGGAAAGCAAAGACCGACCCGATTCCGTTGTTTTAGATCCAAATGAGTGGACATTGTTTGAGGATATGGGAAAATTATAGCATCCGTCAATTCAAACAAGGCATTGGTCAATTTCTTCCTTAGTTTCGACCGGAAAACCTCTAACTTAACTCAGCGAAGACCTAAAATTCAGTTAATGGCTACAGTTGAGACAGAACACTTGAGACTAATTCCGTGTAACAGTGAAATTTTAAAAGCAGCTATTAAAGGAAATGATAGCATTGCCCAAAAGTTAGGTGTTACCATACAAGACAATTGGACAGAGTTTGGAGTTGGCGCTTTACAATACTCACTTGACAAGCTTACGGAAAATGAAGATGAAAAAGATTGGTGGACCTATTTCCCCATTCACAAAAAGGATAACAGATTGATAGGAAGCGGTGGTTACAAAGGAAAACCAACGTCAGATGGAACCGTTGAGCTTGGATATGAAATCGCTCCGGCCTACCGTAATAAAGGGCTAGCAACTGAAATGACAAAAGGGCTTATTGAAAATGCGTTTAAGAACAGTAGCGTAAAAACAATAATTGCACACACCCTCGGATTTGAGAACCCTTCAACCAAAGTGCTGCTGAAATGTGGTTTTGAAAAAGTTGAAGAAATCAACGACCCGGATGATGGGCTTATTTGGAAATGGGAACTGAGAAACAAAAATGGGACAACGAACCAGTAAAAGAAGTTCTGAATTCTATATTTTTCAACTTGAATAACAAGCCAATGAAATATATAATCACAATTTGGTTATTCACAATAGTCATCTCACCACTATTGATAGCATTAATTTTAGGAGCTATAGTAACTGATTCAAACTTTAGTGACACTCTGAGTTTTTACGGTTCTTTTGATATAATACTTACCATGATTATTGTTGGTTTTGTTTATTCTATACCCACAATGGTTATTTTTTGGCTGATAAAAAAGAAACTGAAAAATAGATATTCGAACTTATCGAAGAAAATTATATTATCCACTTATGCCTTTTTATCCGTGTGGATTACATTTTACATTGTAGATAAAGGATTTCTTATAGTAGGATCTGAACAGACAATTTTAGCTTTAATATATTCCTTAACTATAGTTATTGGTATTTGGGTTTTTAAATTGGACAATAAATAAAAAGTGGTGTACAACAAAGTTGGTTGTGTTGACCTCCTTATTCCTCTCTTCAATCCTTTTTAGAAAATACAACCAGCATCAATTTCTCTCTGCTTTCTTTTTAGTTTCATTTTTACCCTGAAAGACCTTACGATTTTCAAAGGAGACAAAATTGCTATCCCTGGCTTGGATAATGAAGCAGGATTCAAAAATCCATCAATTCAAAACAGCCATTCGTCAATTGATGTAGGAATTTCTGGCCCATATTCACTAACTTCATTATTTGATTTTTTCCAATCCCCCACTAGATAGACTATTAACATTCAACATTTCCATGGGTTGATTCATTAAAAATTAGGATTGTGGTAGAGGTTTCAGATATAAAAGCTTGGTTGGGTTATTGGAAAAAAACGCTGTTAGATGTTGACAGAAAAAGAATTGATGTTTCCACACACCCGATTCCCGTAGATTCCTACTTTATACAGCAAGTACCTCAAAAACACGCAAAATTCTTGTGGAAAATTTCTGGGGCCAACAGAGATACACCATATATAAACGTAGATATTTGCCCTTGTTCAATCCAACCAGAATTTGAGCATGCACGATCAAAGGAGCTGGAGGAAGAAATAGCCTATCCTTTTTGGATCCCAGCAATAATGTACAAAGATGGGACACTTGAGCCACAAAAATCCAATAAGGGTGTATCCAGACCGTTTTTTGTTAGGGAATACCTTTCCCCTACCTACAAAGGTTCCTGTAATATCGCATCCATAAAAGATGTTGATATTGCCTTACAGAAAGTTGAGTTCAAAGACGATTCATGGGAAGCATACTGGAAAAAGTGCGAATCTTTTTTTTCGATTGTAACAGCGAAGAACTTTGATGAGTTCAACACAAAGCACGAAAAACATATATTCATACAAAAAGGTGAACTACGCGGCCTAACAGGAAATATCCGAAAACTATATAAAAGACTCGAAGAGGCACCTCCTAAAAACAGTTTGCTCAATAGCCTAATTGATGCCGGGAAAGTAGACTGCATGTCGATTCCTGATAAATCCACGATCATTCGGAACAAAAATCACATTGGGCAAATGAGTGGCGAGTTTCCCCTATCCGTATCGCAAAGAGAAAGTATTGCTTGTTTTAATCTTCTTACGGATTCAAATATCTTGGCTGTAAATGGCCCACCAGGAACTGGGAAAACCACCTTTTTACAGTCCGTTGTTGCAAATAGTGTGGTCTCCACTGTTGTAAATCAGCAAAAACCAGAATTACTGGTCGCATGTTCCGCAAACAATCAAGCCATAACAAATATACTTGACAGTTTTGTACTGGACTCAAAGGATAAATTGACCCAACGTTGGTTACCTGGTTTATCCTCTTTAGGGCTATACCTATCCACCAATGAAAACAAAAAGTATCAGACCTGTACTTCTGAATTTGGAAACGGTTTTATAAATGATTTTGAAAGTGACCCGGTTGATGATAAAAAAGAGTTCTTTCTAAATGAGTTCGAAGCATATATTGAAAAAAGCAAGGATATTGAAGAATGCAAACATCAATTATTCAATATAGTTCAATCAAAAGTCAATCACATTAGGGAGCATCTTGAAATTGCTGAAAACTATGAAAACATAGGTCTGCTTTTAGAAAAAAGTGGATGTTCCAATCTTGATGATTTAAAAGAACTTGTTTCCTCTATTCAAACCAAGGTTGAGAATTGCAACGCTGAAATTCAACAAATTTCGGATGCAGAAAAGAATCTGATACAAGTAGAAAAACAACAACCATTTATCCAAAAAGCATTTTCCTTTCTTCCAAAATTTAAGGAGCGAAGGGCTTCACTATTTCAAAGAACACTGTTACATATTGACTTGAAGGAAGTTTCGGACTACAGCAGCTACAGTGCTTTGATTCATTTGCTCAACGAGAAAATTATTTCAAAGACCAACTCGGCCAAACAACTGGACATAGAGTTGACCCATGCCATTGACTCTAAAAACAAGGTTGAGGAGTTTACTTCCAATTATCAATCCTGCATTAATGACTGGAACAACAATTATGGTGACCAATTCACCAAACTTCAGTCCATGACCGGCAAAGAATATCAAAATTTACAACCGTTGGAGGATATGCAGGTTAGAATGGATATTTCGTTCCGTTATGAAGCTTTTTGGTATGCCATACATTTTAGAGAAGCTGAATATTTACTGAACCTTGAGGCCAAGCTCCAAAAAAACAGCAAGGATAAGGAGCGGGGCAAGATTGGTTATAAAGAAAAACTACAGCGGTTTGCGGGGGCAACACCCATTTATATCTCCACCTTTCATTCAATTCCTAGGTTTAGTACCTTTTACGATAATGCCGAAGGTGAACAAGCCTATTACGATTTGTTCGACCTGATCATTGTTGATGAAGCTGGACAAGTTGCTCCAGATATTTCAATACCTTCATTTTCCTTGGCAAAAAAAGCAATTGTTGTAGGTGATGTATTTCAGATAGAACCTGTTTGGTCCGTGGAGGAAAAACTCGATATTGTCAATCTTAAAATGAACAATATCCTGGCCAAGGATGCTTCCGATGATGCAATCAATAACTATAAGGATTCAGGGTTACTATGTTCGTCCGGTAGCTTAATGAAAATGGCCCAACGTTCCTGTTTTGTGAAAGATGGTGAACTCGGAGGTACACTTTTAAAAGAACATAGGAGATGCCCGGACAAGATTATTTCCTATTCAAACAAAAATGTATATCACAACAAACTGATCCTGACCAAAGGGAATAAAAGAAAGGTGGACATAGACCTTCCTTTAAAAGGATTTATGCACATTGAAAGCACAAGTGATAAGGTGGGAAATAGTAGACAGAACCATCAAGATGCCATTACCATTTCCAAATGGATTGAAAGCAAGAGAGCGGAACTTGAAAATTCTTTTGGCAATAAACCTATTGCAGAAATACTTGCCATAGTTACTCCCTATAAATCCCAAGCGTCCCTTATTAAAAGTGAGCTCTTAAAGGTTGATAAAAAAGCATATCAAAAGTTGATATCTGGTACGGTTCACGCATTGCAAGGTGCTGAAATCGATATTGTTATTTTTTCAACTGTACTTACACCAGGCGACAGTACATTCTTTGCCGACAATCTAAATATGCTCAATGTAGCCGTTTCGAGAGCAAAATCAAGTTTTCTTGTTTTTGGCAATCTAAACGCCATTGATGCAACAAAGAACAATCCGTTGGGCCGTTTAAAACAATGGCTACAAGAAGATGAAAATTGTGAGTTGTCCAACAAGATTGTTTTTGATACTACAGAAACAAATCACGATGTAATTCGCGTCGCTGACTTAAAAACGCATGTTGGCACACTTAACCGTGCATTCGAAATTGCAAAATCTGAACTGATTATTGTTTCCCCGTTCATTTCTTCGAATGCGATAGAATGTGATACAATCAAGTGCTTTGATAACAATGACAAAAGAAAATTGACCTCAATTAAAATCGATTCTGTAAAGGAACAACTAAGCAATACCGTCAATAAAGGGATAAAGGTTACCATAATTACGGACTCAACACTTGACCTACAAAATAATCAGCTAAAACCTGTAGCCCAGAAAGGCCGTGAGATAATTATGCAAAGTGGAGCGAAATTGAAATTGGTAAATGGCATCCATAGCAAAACAATTATAATCGACAATGACATAATTATTGATGGTTCGTTCAACTGGTTTTCTGCACTTCGTGATGAAAACAGCAAGTATTTTAGGAACGAATCATCTATTGTGGTAAAAGGTGAGCCTGCCAAAGCAATGATCAAAAAGGCCAAAACATATTTGGAAAAGGCAATCAAATAAATTGCGTACTCCGCAAGATTGATATAGATGCTTATTGCTAAAAATCTTCTTAAACACATCAACCAATTAATCTTTTGTCTAAAAATATGGCAAATTAGAGCATCCGTCAATTGAAGTAGGGCATTGGTCAATTTCTTCTGGAGATTCAACCGGAAATCTGCTAACTTCACTTATCGGTCAAAATAATTCACTGCGTACTGAGCGTAGCCGAAGTATTAAAACGAATCATATCTTTAACGTTGGCGGTAAGCATAAAAAGACACGATGCAAACAGAAAAACAACTGAAAATATTGACTGAGTCAGGTGAAAGTGAATTTCAAGTTCGTTTTCTGAAGGAAGATGGAGTTGGATTACTCACAACAAAAAAGGATGACAATTATTTAATCCTCGAAAGTATAGACTTTTGGTATGACTTGATTCAGAATGAATATCCCAAGAAGAAAAAATGTTCCTGTAGAAATGAGTGGTTTAATGTTCAATTTAATTACACTCCCAGATTTGGAACAAATGATTATAGGGAAATTGTTGTTTTTACAACTTGTACGTCCTGTAATAAAGTGACAAAAGCTCTTTCTATTGATATAGATTACTCACCGACAGATAATTTGTTTTCTAATCCAATATCATTCTGTGAAAAGCCAAACATAAAATATAAATTCACTGAATTCAATAGTTATTGGACTGGAGATGATTTAAAGGATTTTTTAAGTTTTATATATAACGACCTTAAACTTTATGTTTATTGCTGGTTCTTTGAGTTTCCCGAAAATATTAGGCGTTTTGAAAAAGTCTCATTTGATAAGATAATAAAGATTATTACCATTAATCATAAATATTTAGACTTCTTCTTTAGTTCGTATGAATTGGATAATGACAAAATAATAAAAGGCTCAGATGACAAAGGAATTTACATAGATTCTGACAAATGGCGTAGATTTGAAATTATTCATCTTTCATCACCATTTGTAATTGTTGGTTATGGCACACTTTATTACATACATTTTTGCAATCAATATCTCGATAAAGGTAATGCGATTGATAAATCAAAATCATTTGAAGGTACTACAAAGAGATTAGTAGATTGGATGAAATTGAAATTTGTCAATAAACGTGGAAAAAACTGCTTTGATAGTGAATTAGGATATGAAAAGTATATTTCAAAACGGACTAATAAATAAATGCCAGCCGCCAACACACAATATAAAACAGTTGGGGTTCAGTGATTTGCCAGCACTCGTTCTCTTCAACTTTCTGCAACGGTGAACAGGAACGCACTCCGAAAACCCAACCGATTTTATATTGTCAAACGATAAGTGCAACACCTAAAACACTCCCAACCACTCCATCCTCAATCCATCATTTTAGATTGCACATAATTATTTGACAATATAACCACGCTAGTTTTAATTCATTGTTAAAAAACAAAGTAAATTATTACATTTACTCCACTAAACAAACAATGATCAACCGAACCAACCTCACCCCCGTCCTCATGGCATTAGCCATGTTCTTTTGTGTGTTTTTACATGCCCAAAAGAAAAATGCAGATTACAAAATTCATCTTTTCAAGACTACCGAAACCTTCACTATTGATGGTCTTGACAACGAGGAAACATGGCAAAAGGCAGAACCAGCAAACGACTTTTTTATGGTTTTGCCCATGGACGACCGCAAGGCCACACAACCTTCCGAAGTAAAAATAGCTTACGATGACAAACAACTCTATCTGTTGGCTACTTTTTTTAAGACTCCAGGTAACACCTATGTAGTGGAATCGCTCCGCAGGGACTTTTCCTTTGGGGGCAACGATAATTTTTTGTTGTTCATGGACCCGTTCAACAACCAGACCACTGGGTTTAGTTTTGGGGCTAACGCCTATGGTGCCCAATGGGATGGCACCATGTCCAACGGCGGCAGTATCGACCTGAATTGGGACAGTAAATGGGTTTCGGAAGTTCAAAATTATGAAGACAAATGGGTGGTAGAAATGGCCATTCCCTTTAAATCCATCCGGTATGAAAAAGATGTGACCGAATGGGGCGTCAACTTTTCCCGGTTGGATTTGAGCACCAACGAAAAATCGAGCTGGACACCGATTCCAAGACAGTTCCCGACGGCATCTTTGGCCTATACCGGCACTATGGTCTGGGACAATCCACCCCCAAAACAAGGGCTAAATTATTCCATTATCCCCTACGTATTGGGCACTGTTGGCAATTCGAGTATCGAAAATCTCGATTATGAGAATGAATTTAAAGTGGGTGGCGATGTTAAATTAGGGCTCACCTCTTCTTTAAATTTGGATTTGACCATAAACCCAGATTTTTCACAGGTTGAAGCCGATCGTCAAGTAGCCAATTTGACCCGGTTTGAGCTCTTCTTCCCCGAAAGGCGTCAGTTTTTTCTGGAAAACGCTGACCTCTTTGCCAGTTTTGGATATGATGAGATACGTCCTTTCTTTTCCCGCAGAATCGGATTGGGCGTGCCCATAATTGCCGGGGCAAGGGTTAGTGGAAACCTTAACCGCAACCTCCGTCTAGGCATGATGGACATGCAGACCGACAAATTGGACGAAACAGGTCTACCAAGCCAGAACTTTGCCGTACTCTCTTTACAACAAAAGGTATTCTCGCGTTCCAATATTGGTTTGATGTTCGTTAACAAGGAATCGCTGGATTACAATTCCTTGGCCGATAGTCTTCAGACCCAATACACGAAGTTCAATAGAAACCTTGGACTTGAATACAACTTGGCCTCTGCGGACAATAAGTACAATGGAAAAGTTTTTATGTTGAAATCCTTCGGTCCCGACTCTTCCTACAATGGAATTGCACAGGGGGCCCATTTACAATATAGCAGCCGTAGATGGAACTGGCGGGTACAGCAGGAATATATTTCCGATGATTTTACTTCGGAAGTGGGTTTTGTGCCCCGTACCAACTACGTTAAACTGGAAGGTTCCGTAGGTCATTTGTTTTTACCAGCCAGCGAAACCGTAGTGAGTCATGGGCCACAATACACCGGTTTCTATTATTTTGACCCTAATATGAATTCCACAGATTATGTCTCCATTTTGGGGTATGCGGTAAACTTTATAGATCGTAGTTCCTTGGGAGTCGATGTTTTTAATGAATATGTACAGCTTTTGGCACCTTTCGACCCCACTAACACGGGCAAGGAGGAACTGGCAACCGGTACCCGCCACCATTGGAACGGCGTATACCTTTCGTACAATTCGCGTCCTAAAAGTTTGTTCACCTATAATCTGACTACCCGATTGGGCCGCTATTTTTCTGGGGGATACCGAACCAACCTAAATGCGGAACTGGGGTATCGTTTTCAACCCTACGTGAGTTTGGGCGCTGTCCTCAGCTACAATAATCTTGATCTGCCCGAACCATGGTATACCACGGATTTTTGGCTGGTGGGCACGGAAGCGGACATCACCTTCACCAATAAATTGTTTTGGAACACCCTTTTCCAATACAATGAGCAGATCAATAATTTTGGCATCAACTCGAGGTTGCAATGGCGGTATGCCCCAGCTTCCGATTTATTTTTGGTATTCAACAACAACGAGCAACTATCGCCGCTTGAAGGAAATTTATGGTCGTTGACGCTCAAGTTTACCTATTGGTTTAACCGGTGATTGTTTTAAATTTTTGATGCTATTTCTAAATCCGTCAACCCAAATGGGGCATTCGTCAATTCATGGGTAATTTAACCTTATATTTCATTTAACTTCCGCCACGTACTGCCCAATGCGCAGAAACAATCAAAAATAACGGATGAAATGAAACAATTATTTATGACCCTAATTGGGATTCTATGTATTGCCACAAGTTGTAAATATGAATTAAAAGAAAGGGAAGAACCTATCACAGTTCCAAAAAAGCTTGAACACCGCCTTTCAAAAACCGATTCTCTCAAAAAGAAGTTCAAACCTGATACTACAATTGCGGGCATTTGTCTGCTCAATTCCAAAAAAGTGGATAGTATACTGGGAAACAACGTGATGGAAAGGCTTGTGCACAAGGGATTGCCAAATACAAGCGTGGTTTCAAGAGATTCCGAACAACTGCTTACCATTTATTTTCACCCAGGAAATGAGGCCAAGGAATTTTCTGAGTTCCATGTTGCCCATGCCGTCGGTACAGAGGAAAAGGAATTGGCAATGAAAGAGAATGAATTCAAAACTGAAAGCGGTATAAGACTTGGCATGACAGCGGGACAGCTTAAAGCGATAAAAGGCGAACCGCACAGGATAACGAACATGGATAATGCCACCGTTCTACATTACAGGGTAGATGATTTTAAGACCTCAAAGTTCCTTAAGAGATATAATATGCCTGTGTATTATGCTGATTATGAGTTTTCCAATGGTCATTTGAGAGCGTTTAAGTTTGGATTCGAATACCCATAAACAGATGATATTGGACAAACATACGGGCACCTTGTCCATTGCAGAGGGCGTAGGATTTGGTCCCCATGCTGATTTCAATAGGGTAAAAAGTTGGCAACTTGGTGAGAATCTTGAAGTCATTGGGACCTCGGATGCTCTGGAGCAAAAAATAGTCTTTCGGAATGTAATCGTCAATGATGACTATTTCATTTTTCGCTTAAATTTCAGCTATAACAAATTAAAGCTTTGCGAGATTTTTATTAGCCCAACCCCTTTTGAATCCAATCAAGATTGGAACAGTTGGAGCTATGAAGACGAAATGAAATATCTGGAATATTGTAAAGCCTGGCTCAAAAAAGAGGTCGGGGAAACACGGGATTTTGATTGGGGGCACATCTGGTGCGGCTACGATAGTCTGGGCGGATTTAGCAGCATAAAAATCAGATATAGTTAAAAAAACAAGCATCCGTCAATTCATAAGGGGCATTCATCAATTGGTGGCTACCGCATTGGACAGTTTTATCCATCTTTATTTTTCAAATCTGAAAAATAATGAGCAGCCTACTTAAATTTTCCATCAAACAAAAGCATAGGGAATACCGTAAAAAGAGAAAGGAAAAAATATTCAAGGGAAATAGTGTCCAATGTTCCATCTGTAATTCAGAGTACCGGGAATTTGGACCATTTGGGAATACAAAAAGGAAGAACTCCAAATGCCATAAATGTGGTTCATTGGAAAGGCATAGATTGATTTGGAAATATATACAGGACAAAAAATTGATAGCTAAATCTATACGGTTACTCCATTTTGCCCCAGAGAAAGTTTTTTATGACATTTTCTCAGAGTCGGACGATATTGCATATTTTCCGTGTGATTTACATCCAAAAGTATACGATTACAAAGGAAAGACCATAATCAATAAGGTCGATATTACCCAAATCCCTTATGAGACCGACTCTTTTGATTTTATTTTATGCAACCACGTTCTAGAACATATTCCCAATGATGCATTGGCAATGTCGGAACTTTATAGGGTGATGAAACCAAATGGTTTGGGCATATTCCAAGTTCCCATTGATTATGATCGCGACAAAACTTATGAGGATTTTTCCATAACATCCCCCAAAGCAAGGCTAAAGGCCTTTGGAAGGCGTGACCATGTGCGGTGGTATGGCAAAGACTACAAAGAACGGTTGACAAATACTGGCTTTGAGGTAACAGAGGATGATTATATTTCTTCCTTTACAAAAGAAGAGCAGTTTAAGTACGGTTTTGACAGCACCGAGCTGATTTACCTTTGTAAAAAACCAATGCAGTAAAAGTAACAACTTCACTTATCGGCCATTATAATTCATTAAAAACAAAAGATGACAAGAAAAATCAGCATTATATTCATATTTTTTTTATCGATTAAAATCTATTCGCAGAAATGTAAAACTGAACAAGACCCCTTTACGAACGAGAAAATCACATCATTTGATTTTAATGACAAGACTGTCTATTTAGAAATTAAAAATGACACCATAACGTTCGATATCACATTCAATTATTGGGGAGAAAGAGATTATGAATTCGAGAAAAAAACTGAGGTTTCATTTAAACTGGAAAATGGCTCTACGATAGTCTTGACAACAATAAAAAAGTCCGAACCAAAAATTGAAAATGTTACATCTTCAAATGGGTTTTATCAAGGCTTTGGAGGAATAATGACTACTTCAAGCTCTAAAAATTTTACTGCTTACTCTTTTGTTTTTCTACTGACAGAATCAGAATTGAAAAAATTTGCAGACTCTAAAATTGAGCTTGTACGAATTCCTGATACTGACGAGGGTGAATATGTTGACCTAAAAGCTAAAGGCAGAACAAAGAAAAAAATTAAGGCCATTATCAAAGGTGCTAATTGTATAATTGAACAATTGTAAAGAACATTTGTCAATCATATAATTACTTCAGATTCTTCAAATTGATTACCTCCTGCTCCGTTAAATGTCTCCAATGGCCTCGTGGCAAGTCTTTTTTGGTCAATCCAGCAAAGATTACCCTATCCAACTTGGTAACATTGTAACCCAAATGTTCAAAAATACGGCGCACAATACGGTTTCGCCCGCTGTGGATTTCTACTCCGACCTCGCGTTTTGGGGCTCCTTGAATGTAACTCACGCTATCAACGGTAATGGGGCCATCTTCCAGTTCTAGACCGGCTTCAATTTTATGGAGGTCGCCCAAACTTAGGTTATTGTCCAAATGCACGTGGTAAATCTTACGGATATTGTGCTTGGGATGCGTCAATTTTTTGGTGAGGTCACCGTCGTTGGTAAAAAGCAATAAACCGGTCGTATTTCGGTCCAATCGGCCTACCGGCAACAAACGGTTGTTGGATGCACTCGAAATCAGTTCCATTACGGTACGGCGCCCTTTTTCATCACTTGTGGTAGTAATAAAATTTTTGGGCTTGTTCAACAGCACGTATTCCTTTTTTTCCAAATTAAGGCGCTTTCCATCAAAACGCACATCATCGGAACGCTTTACCTTGTAACCCATTTCTGTCACCGGTTTTCCGTTTACGGTCACGTTTCCAGCAGCAATATAGGTGTCAGCTTCCCTACGGGAACAAATCCCGGCATTGGCAATATAGCGGTTCAATCGAATCTCATCTGGATTGGATTTTTTCTGGGGAGCATTCTGCTTGGGTCTTGAAGAAAAATTTTTGTTGAACGGTTTTTTTCTTTCACCGCCCTTGAAGTTTTTTGAGGGCCTTTTGCCCCTATGGTTGTCTGATTTCGCCATCAGTCGAATTTTTTGCAAATGTAGTCTTTTTAAGTTCCAAAAATCCTAAAGAACAAAGAATTACAAAATTCGGTTCAGTACCACATCCACATCTATCAACAAAATACTGAAAACGCCCACCACAATAATAAATTTGATGATGTTGTGCAGCCAAACGTAGTGCATTTTGCCCTCGGCTTTCCATAAGAGCGCCAAGAAAAAAATCAAAAGTATCACACACGCCATAAAATAATAATGCATATACCCGACATCAAAGGTTTTGATCAACAAAAGTGCGGGAACCAAAGTGAGTACAATCAAAAATGTGATAATGGATTTTGAGACACCAGCCCCATATAATATAGGAATAGTTTTATAGTTCTGTGCCAAATCGCCTGCCATACTCTCCAGATCCTTGATCATTTCCCGGGCCAAAATCAATAGGAACAAGAAAAGTGCATGTACAAAAATCACAGTCTGAAAGTTCTGGTAGTAGACAAAAACCACAAAAAACGGGGCAATGGCCAAAGTTGACGATACCAAATTGCCGACAAAAGGTATACGTTTCAGCTTGTGCGAATAAATCCAGATACCAAAAATATAGGCCGAAAAGAACAATACCGCCCTAAATGAAATATAGCTCGCTGCAAAAACAGTCAAAAAGTTAAGAATAAAATAGGTGGTCAGTTTAAAACGCTGGCTAACCAAACGATCCAACATACTTTTGGTAGGCTTGTTGATCAAGTCCTTTTCCGCGTCATAAAAATTATTTATGATATACCCGCTCGCTATGGTAAGTGCAGAAGCAGTTACGATAAGGAACAAATTTACATCCAAAACCACTTTACGCAAAGGTATGTTGGGTGACAATATGTAGATAGAGGCCAAGTACTGTGCAAAGGTTATCACGAGGATATTGTAGCCCCGAACCACAGAAAACAGACTCAATAGCTTAAACAGCAAGAGTTTGTTTTTTCTACTAAGCATGCGTTTGCTTTTAGAAGTTGTACACTACTTCCAGATTATGGCCTTTGAGTGCTTTTTTGGCTTTTTCCAAGTCCTGGGTAAAGCCCAAAATATATCCACCGCCACCGGAACCGCAAAGTTTGAGGTAATAATCGTTGGTTTCGATACCTTTTTGCCAAAGTTGGTGAAACTTGGAAGGAATCATAGGCTTAAAGTTGTCAAAAACAACATGTGAAAGTTGTTTTAAGTTCCCGAACAACGATTTTACATTACCGTTCAAGAAGTCTTCCACACAGGCATCTGTATGTTTGATGAACTGGTTCTTGATCATATTACGGAAACCTTCCTGCTTCATGTTTTCCATGAACAGTTGCACCATGGGTGCAGTCTCCCCCGTCATTCCACTATCCAATAAAAAAACTGCACCCTTTCCCTCCGTATTCTGTGAAGGAATGCTAGTAGATTCGATATTGTCCTTGGAATTGATAAGTATGGGCAAGCTCAAATAACTGTTCAACGGGTCCAATCCGGAAGATTTACCATGGAAAAAAGATTCCATTTTACCAAAAATCTTCTTCAATTGAAGCAATTTTTCGCGGGTAAGGTTTTCCAGTACCGTGATTTTATCGGTGGCATAACGGTCATAAATCGCAGCGACCAATGCACCGCTACTGCCAATTCCGTAGCCTTGGGGAATGGAACTGTCAAAGTACATTCCATCTGCCACGTCCTTTTCCAAAGCTTCAATGTCAAAAGAGACCAAACCTTCCTCCTTTATCTCGAGTACTTTTAAATACTCGGCATAGGCCTTTAGGCTTTTGTTCGATTTTTGCGCCATTTCGGAATTGTCGTTATCCCACTTGAGCGCTCCTTTGAAAAAATTATAAGGTATGGATAGTCCCTTGGAGTCCTTGATGATGCCGTACTCCCCGAACAATAATATCTTGGAATAAAATAATGGACCTTTCATATGATACTACTAAGATACAAACAAATTTTGTTTAATATTTGACAAACATCGATAAACAAATCGATTTTATCCATAAAAAACTGCTCCCGTCCGCCTAAAATCTTGGCAAATAACGTAAAAAAACAGCTTAGCTGTTCATTTTTAAGTGTTTATTTTGATAGCTCCCTGCCCTACTTGGTCGTGAATATACTGGCCGTTTTCGCAATGCTTGGCCAATGTATTTTTGATGAAATCGCGCACTTTTTCCTTTTCCGCTTCGGGATAGAGCAAATGCACGTTGGCGCCGGCGTCCAAGGTAAAGCAGACGGGGATTTTGGTGGTTTCTCGGTATTCCCAAATTTTATTGATGATTTCCAAAGTATCCGGTTTCATCAAAATAAAATAAGGCATACTGGTCATCATCATGGCATGTAAGGTCAATGCTTCACTTTCCACTAGTTTGATGAATTCTTCCAAATCGCCACTTGCCAAGATCGGTTTTAACTTGTCCAAGTTATCAAATGCCTGTTGAAATCGATTTTCCGCATACGGGTGACCGTGCATCAATTGGTGGCCCACCGTGCTACTGACCTGTTTTTGTCCCTTGTGCACCAACAAGATGGTATCGCAATAAGTTCTAAAAACTGGGTTCACCTCGAACGGGTATTCAATTCCGTACACATCAGAACTATTTGGAATATTGTTGTGCCCTCCCCACTGAACCAGACTGCCCTTAATACTTCGGCAAGCACTTCCAGAACCCAAACGGGCCAAATGCGAAGCTTTGGCATAAAAGGATGCTTCATCCAAGGCATGGTCTAGTTGCTTTTCTATATCCATCAAACATAATGACAGTGCTGCCATGCCACTGGCAGAGGAGGCAATACCACTGCTATGCGGAAAGGAGTTTGAGGTCTCGATGGTAAAATAGTATTCCTTTAAAAAGGGAAGGTACTTTTCTATGCGCTCCAAAAAGGTTTGGATCTTCGGTTTAAAATCGTCCTTCGGTTTTCCCTCAAAAAATAAGTCAAAAGAAAAACCTGTGTTGCTGTTGTTTTTTTCAAAAGCTACGGATGTGGTCGTTGCGCAAGTATCCAATGTAAAGCTTATGGATGGATTGGCGGGCATTTGAACGGGACGTTTTCCCCAATATTTTACAAGGGCAATATTGCTTGGTGCTTTCCAGGCAACCTTGCCTTTTACTGGCAAATTTTGATAATTACCGGGCAAAAAATCATTTTCCGTCATGGAGGATGGATTATTTCAACAAATATAAGCAGCGACAAACTTACTGGAAATCGGATGCAAATAAATTCTTATTTTAGTCGAAGTTGTACCAACCATGAAAAAAAGAATTATCTACATAACCCTGAGCGTTTTGGTCTGCCTTGCCATTGGTTTTTTGGCGAGCATCGCCACCCAAAGCTCCGTCAACGATTGGTACGTTACCCTGAACAAGCCTTCTTTTACGCCCCCAAACTACCTTTTTGCCCCAGTATGGACAGCATTATATATTATGATGGGTGTGGCCGCCGGTCTGGTTTGGTCCAAGGGCTATCACCATATTTGGGTAAAAACGGCATTGTACCACTTCGTATTTCAGTTATTGCTCAACGCCTTATGGAGCATCGTTTTTTTTGGTCTAAAGAATCCATTGGGCGGTATGATTGTGATTTTGGCCCTCTTGACAATGATCATACTTACCATAAAATGGTTCAAGGTCATCAGTAAGACCGCTGCCATCCTAATGATACCCTATGTCCTGTGGGTAGCCTTTGCTTCGGCACTGAACTACAAAATTTGGGAGCTCAACGCCTAATCCGAAACCAATTCCAATAATTTCAACATGGTTTTGTGGTTACGGGTGGTCGCCTCTACCTTGAGTTTGTTTTCAATGAGATTGTTGTTGAGTTTTGCCTTACCATAGCCACCTTTACAGAAAAGATATACGCAGGTATCGGTGATTTTAAAACCTTCATGTTCAAATTGAAGCTGATTGAACTGCTCAACCAGCACTTCTTTAGGGGTACTTTTCAGCAAAACATAATACAGTTTGTTTTCCTCCGCCTCTTCGTGAAAAGGATTTGCTTTCAATATGTGTTCCACATCATTCTTTCTAAGCACCAAGGTAGGTACATCAAATCCAAATTGTTGACGTATAATTATCGCTATTTTTTCCTGAAGTGCACTCCTATCCACCGGTTCACTATCAAAAATAATATTGCCGCTTTGGATATAGGTTTTGACATTTTTTAGTCCATTTTCCTCCAAAATTTGCCTTAAATCGGCCATTTTTATCTTTTTTTGACCACTTACATTGATTCCGCGCAACAAAGCTATATGTGTATTCCCCATAATGATGGATTCCAAACCCGAATTAATTTTAGTAAATTCAAACGCACTTAAATTAGCAAAATGAATCAATATATCCTTGCCTTGGACCAAGGCACTACAAGTTCCCGTGCCGTGGTCTTTGATCAAAAGGGAACCATTATTTCCGTAGCACAAAAAGAATTCACACAGATATTTCCAAAACCGGGATGGGTAGAACATGATCCCGATGAAATCTGGTCGACCCAAGCAGGTATGGCCGCAGAAGCCGTTAGCAAGAAAGGATTAAAAGCATCACAAATGGCTGCCATTGGTATTACCAATCAGAGGGAAACAGTTGTGGTGTGGGACAGGAACACGAGTGAACCAATATATAATGCCATTGTTTGGCAAGACAAACGTACAGCAGATTATTGCGATGAGTTGAAAAAAGAAGGTAAATCCGATTTGATTCGAAAAAAAACCGGTCTGGTCATCGATTCCTATTTTTCCGGTACCAAAGTAAAATGGATTTTGGACAATGTGGAGGGCGCTCGAGAAAAGGCAGAAGCGGGCGATTTGATCATGGGAACCATAGATTCGTGGTTGATATGGAAAATGACGGATGGTGGGCTTCATATTACCGATGTGACCAATGCGTGCCGCTCCATGCTGTTTAATATCAACACCATGGATTGGGACGATGAACTCTTGGATTTGTTGACCATTCCCAAGAGCATGCTTCCCGAAGTGAAGCAATCCAGTGAAATCTATGGTGAAACAACTCCTAATCTATTTGCTACTCCCATTCCGATAGCTGGAATTGCAGGTGACCAACAAGCCGCTTTGTTCGGGCAAATGTGCACCAAAAAAGGGATGGTCAAGAACACCTACGGTACAGGTTGTTTTATGCTGATGAATATTGGGGAAAAACCCATTGTTTCCGACAACAACCTGCTTACCACCGTCGCATGGAAAATCGATGGAAAAACACAATATGCCCTCGAGGGAAGCATTTTTATTGCCGGAGCTGTGGTGCAATGGCTACGTGACAGTCTAAACATTATAAAAACCTCAGCTGAAGTGGAAAAACTTGCCAGTTCCGTAGCCAGTACAGAAGGAGTGTTTTTTGTTCCTGCCTTTGCTGGGCTGGGAGCTCCACATTGGAACCAAAAGGCGCAGGGAACTATTTTTGGGCTTACACGGGGTAGTACCGATGCCCATATTGCACGTGCCGCTTTGGAGTCCATTGCCTACCAGACCATGGATATCCTAAAAGCTATGGAAGCGGATTCCGGTATTTCCATAAAAGAACTACGTGTTGATGGCGGTGCCACTATAAATGATATGCTGATGCAATTTCAGGCCGATGTTTTGAACACTGTCACGGTACGACCAAAGATTGTGGAAACTACCGTAATGGGAGCCGCCTATTTGGCAGGCTTGGCCGTTGGGTATTGGGAAAGCGCAGAAGAAATCCAAAATATTTGGCAAACCGACGTGCATTTTAATCCAACTAAAGAGCGTGAAGCCATTGATGGAGGTATCAAAGGTTGGTATAAAGCAATAAAAGCGTTGGAGTTCTGGACCGAGAACACTTAATTTGTCAAGTAACATAAACACTAACACTTTCTTTATATGACTCCATTTGTATCTGAAATTGTAGGTACTTTTTTGCTGATGGTACTCGGATGTGGTGTAAACGCCAACGTATCCCTACAAAAAACCTATGGTAACGGCTCTGGCTGGATTGTAATCACTACAGGCTGGGCTTTTGCTGTTTATACCGGTGTTGTTGTCGCTGGCCCATACAGTGGTGCGCACATAAACCCTGCAGTAAGTATTGGATTGGCCGTTGCTGGTGAATTTCCTTGGACAGAGGTTCCCTCATATATATTGGCCCAGTTTATCGGTGCAATGTTTGCGGCTCTCTGTGTATGGTTGGTCCATAAAGATCATTTTAACGCCACAGAGGATGGAGACACCAAGCGAGGAGTTTTTTGTACAGCGCCAGCTATCCCAAATACATTTATAAATCTGTTCTCCGAGGTATTGGGAACATTTGTATTGGTCTTTTCCGTACTCTATTTTACAGACGCAGTACTATCTACGGAGAATGTGATTATAGGTCTGGGTTCTCTGGGCGCTTTGCCAGTTGCTCTCATTGTTTGGGGCATTGGTTTATCACTAGGGGGAGCCACAGGCTATGCCATTAATCCTGCACGGGATTTGGGTCCGCGCATTGTTCATGCACTTTTGCCTTTAAAAAACAAAGGAAATAGTGGATGGGGCTATGCTTGGATACCTGTTGTTGGACCTATTTTGGGAGCCTCGATAGCTGCATGGATTGCTTTGGCCTTATAATGTTTTCATGAAACAATGGCTTGCGCAGCAATGTAAGCACCTGTCCATGCATTTTGAAAATTGAACCCACCTGTGATAGCATCCACATTAATGATTTCTCCTGCGAAATAGAGATTGGGATGTAATTTACTCTCAAAGGTCTTAAAGTTGATTTCTTTTAAATCCACTCCACCTGCAGTTACAAATTCTTCCTTGAAGGTACTTTTCCCCTCAACCTTAAAGGATGAAGCTGTCAGTTGTTCGGCCAACGCAAGTAGCTGCTCTTTATTTATATCGCCCCAGCGTTCATCTGGCATTATATTGGCTGCTTCCACCAAGCGCTTCCATAAACGTTTGGGCAATTCCGTAACATTGGTGCGCATAACAGTTTTTTTGGCCTCCACCTCTTTGAGTTCTTTAAGGTAAGCCTCCATGGATTCGGTACTGTATTCGGGCAACCAGTTCACTCTTATTCTGAAAGAATAATTATAATCGTGCAAAATATTCGCGCCCCACGCAGAAAGCTTCAGAATGGCAGGCCCGCTCAAACCCCAGTGTGTAATCAAAAGTGGTCCATCTGAATAAAGAACCGGTTCATCTTTTACGTTACTCTTAAGGTTCAAGTTTTTTTTATCGGTATGAAAAGTCTTTTTTGGAAGTACCTCTACGGTAGCATACGCACTTATCCCTTGAATTCCCTGAATCCTTTTATCCTTTATATTGAATGTGAACAAGGAAGGTACGGGAGATATTATCTGATGTCCCAATTTTTGTAGCTGTGCCCAAATTTTAGGGTTGCTCCCTGTAGTCAGCAGTAACTTTTTGGTCTGGTAATGCTTGTTCATGGTTGTTACCTGCCAACCATCATTCAATTTATCGATGACCTTTACCGAACTGTTTTTTAAAACTTGCACACCTAAGCGCTCTGCCTCAGTGACCAAGCAATCTATTATACTTTGGGATGAATCACTTTTAGGAAAAACCCGTCCGTCCTCCTCTATTTTGAGTGGCACTCCCCTTTCTTCAAAAAATGCCATAACATCCATTGGGGCATATTTATGAAAGGGCCCTAAAAGCTCTTTTTCTCCACGAGGATAGTTGGTGGCCAATTCTTTGGGAAGAAATTCGCCATGGGTTACATTGCAACGTCCCCCGCCTGAAACCTTTACTTTGGAAAGTACGGTTTTACCTCTTTCAAAAATGGCTATATTTAACTCCGGCGACAATTCCGCAATTTGAATTGCCGCATAAAATCCTGCTGCTCCTCCCCCTGCTATAACAATATCGTACATTACTTCACACGTTCCGGATAATTGGTAATGATTCCATCTACCCCGAACTCGGTCATTTTTTGGATGTCCTCGGGTTCGTTAACCGTCCATGTGTACACTTTTAATCCTTCTTCTTGGATTTTTGCCGTATTCTCTTTCGTAAGTGTTTCAAAATGAGGGTTTATAGCAACGGCCTTCAGTTCTTTGGCCACAACAATCGCTTTGATTGGGTCTTCCGAAGTCAGTATAGCAATTTTTATATCTGCATTACGGGACCTCATATCTCTTAGTTCATCCCAATTAAAACTTGAAATCACAAAATTCTCCGGACTCCATCCTTTGGATTTGATGTAGTAATCTACAATGTAATTTACCCTATCCGCGGTCCCGGGACCTTTTAGCTCTATGTTCAAAACAACTTTGTTGTCTATCTGTTTTAGAATATCTTGAAGCATGGGGATTTTATGCCCGCCATCCAAGATAAGTTGTCGAAGTTGAACAATATTATATTCTTCAATATTGCCGCCACCATTTGTCAGCCTATCCACTTTTTCATCATGAAAAACGACAATTTCACCACTTTGAATTTTAAACACATCTATTTCTATCATATCCACACCTAAATCAAGTGCTTTTTGAACGGATGCCAAGGTATTCTCGGTTTCGTGCCCCATAGCACCTCTATGGCCAATTACCAATGGTTTCGATGTTTTCATTTCACAACTGGTTAAAAATAGAAAAGCTCCTAGAGCTACTAGCAAGGTCTTATTCATGTTGGTTTGGTTTTAGAAATTAAAAATACAATTTGAAAATGAAAAAAATGAATCATTCATCAACCTTAAAAATATAAGATTGAAGCGGTGCCAACTCCAGTTGTATTTTTCCCTGGCCATCAGCAATGGTCATATCCGTATTGAGCGTTCCGTAGAGCTCCTCTTTTAGCAGATATTTTCCATCTTTTAATTGCCATTCGGCCACTACATCTTCCGGTATTTTGAGTTCGAGGGAATAGCTTTTGTATTCATCAAAATTGGTAAGCACAATGATTTTCTCGTTGTTTGTCCATCTCACATAAGACAAAACCCTATGGTCGTATCCCTCTGTATTGTCTTTATTATAAAAATGAATTTCTTGGTATTGGCCCATCAACGCTTCACTGTTGATAGTGAAATTTAGGAGGCGCTTGTAAAAATCCCTGAGAAGTTTCTCTTCATCTGATAATTGGCCTCCATCATATTTTTTGTTGTTGAGCCACCTTTGGTGGTGCGGCACCCCGATGTAATCAAAAATGGATGTTCTTGTAGGCTTTCCGAACCCAGCATCTTCTGCGGCCGGCTCACCAACTTCCTGACCAAAGTATATCATCGTCGGGGACGTGCTGATGGTTGCGGAAACCACCATTGCGGGTTTTCCCAATTCTGCATTGCCAACAAAATCGGGACTGGCAATACGCTGTTCATCGTGGTTTTCCAGAAAGTGGAGCATATGGTGCTCTATATCGGCCATTCCTCTTTGCACTACGGGGATATGGTCGGTCCAACCATACCCCTTCATAATATGTTTTATACTATCATAGAGTTCTACCTTATCATATAGGTAGTCCATTTTCCCCTTCTGAATGTAATCGCGGTACAATCCTGGATTATATACTTCGGCCAACAGGAATGCATCTGGTTTTGTCATTTTGATGTTGGAGTTAAGATAGCTCCAAAACTCTACGGGTACCATTTCGGCCATATCAAAACGGAAGCCGTCCACACCAAAATTTAACCAATATTGGGTAATATCCTTGAATTTGTGCCACGAATCGGGCAATTTTTTATCCTTCCAGAATTTGTAGTGCTCCCTGTAATCCTTTTGACGATATTCTTCGGGTAATTCTTCAAAATCCTTGGTCCCATCGGGGCGTACACCATAATTGATCTTTACGGTTTCGTACCAATCATTAAAATGAGGCTGCGCCAATCGGGAGCCGTTTCCTGTCCATTTTGCCGGATTTTCCTCAAACTTGGAATCTGCCAACGTATTCTCGTTACCTCCCAATGGTAAATATCCATCTTGCCACTCGGGCACTTTAAAGGCTTGGCCTGGGATATAGTAAAAATTGTTGTTGATGTAGTATTCCTTGGAAGTATCGTCAGCGGCCCCAAAATCTTGTACACCCTCTGGATTTGTAAGCCCCTGATAACCTCGGGCCACGTGATTGGGAACAATATCGATTATGACTTTTAAATCTGCGGTGTGGCTTCTTTGAATCAACTCCTTGAACTCCTCCAAACGGTTGGCAGGATCCACGGCCAAATCGGGGTTTACATTATAGTAATCCTTTACCGCGTAGGGAGAGCCTGCTCTTCCTTTTACTACATCGGGATCGTCGTTTGAGATTCCATAATCCGAATAGTCTTGGATAACGGCATGATGAGGCACCCCTGTATACCAAATGTGGGTCACTCCTAACTCCTTGATCTCTGACAAGGCTTTTGGGGTAAAGTCGGCAAACTTGCCCACTCCATTTTCTTCGATAGTGCCCCATGGCTTGTTGGTCGTTTGGGTATTTCCAAAAAGTCGGGTAAATACCTGATAGACTACTGCTTTCTTTTTCATGGGCAACGGGCTCGTCTTTTGGTCTGGTTTATCTTTACACGAAGATAATATGACTAATACTAGGAATAAAATAGGGCCAAATAGTATTCTCATTCAAAAGAAATTAGGCCAGTTTGTTACGTCAATGGGCTATAGAGTCCCTAATGACCAAGGTAGGCTCCAGAATTTTTGTTTGATAGGTCTCTTCTTCTGCCTCACTCTCAACCTTATCTATCAACATCCTTGCCGACTCCTCACCCATTTTTTCACCATGCTGTGCCACAACGGTTAGGCTTGGATTGGCATATTTGGATAAAACTCCATCAGTAAATCCGATAAATGCAATATCCTCTGGTATTCTTAGACCTTTTTTCTGGACAAATCGCATGCCGCAGACGGCAAAGATTTCATTTACACATAAAACGGCATCGGGCTCCTTCTTATCCAGAAAGGTTTTGATGGCTTCTTCGTCCATCTCCATTGATGGCATCTTTAGAATCATGGATTCATCGGCCCCCATTTCACTTTCCTGTAATGCTTTCCAATATCCCTTGGTCCGAGCCTTGCTTACACTTAGGTAATCGTCCGTGGTAATCAGTGCTATTTTTCTCTTACCTTGGTCTATAAATTTTTTTGTTGCTTGGTAAGCACCAAGCTCATCATCAATAATCACTTTATCGCAATCTATCTCGTGTGTGATCCTATCGAAAAGTACAACGGGAATACCTTGGTCGGTAACTTCCTTTAAATGGTTGTAGTCCCCTTTCTCCTGTGTTTGGGAAGAAAGCGACATGATAAAACCGTCGATACTACCATTGGCCAGCATTTCCATATTGATGACCTCCTTGTCAAAAGACTCCTCAGAAAGACAAACGATAACATTATAACCGCGCGCATTTGCATACTTCTCAATACCACGGATAACGGTGGTAAAAAAATGATGGACGATATCCGGAATTACAACCCCGATATTCTTGGTCCTCTTGTTTTTTAAGCTAATTGCTATATTATTTGGCTTGTAATTATAAAGCTTAGCAAAGGCCTGAACCTTCTCTTTGGTATCCCTACTGATTTCCTCGCTGTTCTTTAGTGCTTTGGAGACGGTAGAAATGGACACCTCAAGTTCTCTTGCTATATCCTTTAATGTAATCTTGGCTTTCAATTAAATTTATTTTGTGGTAATCTAATTCGGTCTTGAAAATTACTCAATAATCAAACAATGTAGTCTACGTGTTTTACTTTTTTAACAAAACATGAACGTCCATTGTCTTAGTTGTCATCAATAAAAATATTGTTCAAAAAATAAAATTGCTATATTAGAGGGATTATTGCTGATTTCGCAATTCCCGTATACTTAATTGGGAATTAAACAAACTTGCAGATTTAAAATTGTGAAATCCACACCTCATAAAGTTGTCAACACGAAAACGGTTTCGTTGAATATTGCAATATACTTAAATTTCGATTAACCTTTTTTTTATATATGTTTAACACTTGAATTAAAATTAACTAAACTTAAAATTAATTATTTATGAAGATTACGCTACTAAGGAGCTTTTTAATGCTCGGAGCATTCCTGTGCTTTGGGTTGGTAAAAGCCCAAACAGTATCAGGTACCGTTTCGGATGCGAACGGACCTTTGCCAGGGGCAAGCGTATTGGTAAAAGGCACTACCAACGGTACGCAGACCGATTTTGACGGTAATTATACCCTAAACAATGTAGAGGATGCCGCAACTTTGGTATTTAGCTACATTGGTTACAAAACCCAAGAAATTGCAGTCAATGGGCAATCTACCATTGATGTTACCTTGGCGGAAGATGCTCAAGCATTGGACGAAGTTGTTATTATTGGTTACGGTCAAACAACCGTAAAAGATGCAACAGGTGCCGTTTCGGCAGTTACTTCGGAAGATTTCAACAAAGGTGTTATTTCTTCCCCAGAACAATTAATCCAAGGTAAAACAGCTGGTGTGCAGATTGCACAAGGTAGTGGTGAACCTGGTTCTGGTGTTGCTATTAGAATTAGGGGTACTTCTTCTGTAAGATCCAACAACAATCCTTTATTTGTAGTTGACGGAGTTCCGTTGCCTTCTGGGGATACTTCCTCCGAAGGAACAAACATTGGTGTTGGTTCAAGCTCTGCAAGAAACCCACTTAGCTTCCTTAACCCTAACGATATTGAAAGCATGAGCATCCTTAAAGATGCTTCTGCAACAGCGATTTATGGTTCTAGAGGTGCAAATGGAGTGGTAATAATTACGACTAAAAGTGGAAAAACCGGAGCCAGAGGCGGAACTTGGGAGTATTCTTCCGATTTGAGCTATTCTACACCAGCAGAAAGTTACGACCTTCTTAACGCTTCCGAATTCCTTGATGCCGTTGATACTTTTGGAGGCTCAGCAATCAATGCCGGAGCAGATACAGATTGGCAGAATTTGGTAACAAGGTCTACTGCTTCAACAAATAACAACTTAGCTTATTCAAGGAACTACGGTTCTGGGAATGTTAGAGCTACTTTCAATTACGGAAAACAATTTGGTGTCATTGAAAAATCATCGCAAGAAAGAATTACTGGAAGGTTGAACGCTTCCCAAAGATTTTTGGATGACAAGTTACGCATCAATTTACAAGGTACACTGTCAAGGGTAAACGATGAGGCCCCACCATTGAGTGGTAGTGCTGGTTCTACCGGTGACTTGTTGGGTGCCGCATATGCAGCAAACCCAACTTGGCCCGCAAGTCCACGATTCAACCCTGGGGATAGGATCAACCCATTGAACCTATTGAACAACTGGCAGAGTATGACATACACTGACCGTGTATTGGTAAACCTTTCTGCTGAATATGACATAACCGATGAATTGACAGGAAAGGTTACTGTAGGTTACGATAAATCAGATTCAAAAAGAGAAGCTTCATTAACATCAGAATCGTTCAACGTTGCGCGTGGTGCCGGCAATAACGGTAGAGGTGCTTTGAACGACTTGATCAATGAAAACCGATTATTGGAAGCCACATTGAACTACACCAAGGAATTTGACAATTCAAACTTGGACGCTTTGGTCGGTTTCTCTTATCAAGATTTCAATAGAAGAGGAAGAAATATAGAAGGGTGGGGGTACAGCACTCCTGACCTTAATCAAATGCCAAGAGACCTTTCCAGTTCTGCTTCTACACTTGAATCAATGATTTCAGGAAATTATCAGCAGTATGGTTACTCTTTCGATGTACCCAACAATCCCAATGGTCTTTTTGTTAACCGTTTGTTTCCCAATCCAGAAACAGAGTTTTTAGGAGAAACCAGTGGTGTGGCAGTTAGAGCACTGTTTGCTGACACATTCGACAATACGGACGAACTTCAATCTTTCTTCGGAAGGGTAAACTACACCTTGGCCAACAAATATTTGTTTACCGCCACCGTGAGAGCTGATGGTTCTTCGCGTTTTGGTGAAAACAATAAATATGGTATTTTTCCATCTGCAGCCTTTGCTTGGAAAATCAATGAAGAAGATTTCATAGGAGATGCAGTATCTACCCTTAAATTAAGATTGAGCTATGGTATCACAGGTAACCAAGATGGTATTGGCTACGGTAGATTCGTAAGAAGAGAAAGATATTCAGGAGGAAGTGTAGGTGACGGTGGCGCTGTAAACGTACCTGGTACCAGTACAGTGGATTTTGCCAATCCCGACCTTAAGTGGGAGGAAACAACCCAATACGGTGTTGGTATTGACTTTGGTTTTGGCAATGACCGCCTAAATGGTAGTGTGGATGTGTATCGTAAAGAAACTAGGGATTTATTGCTTAGCGTTGAAGCTGCACAACCATCCCCTCAACCATTCTTTTTCCAGAACTTGGACGCAATGGTCTTGAACCAGGGTGTAGAATTCTCCCTTAACTATGATATTTTACAAGGTGAGGACTTCTTTTGGACAGCTGGTTTCAACATGGCATACAACAAAAACGAAATTCAAGATTTTGAAGGAGCAATTCCAGCGGGAACAATTAGAGGTGCGGGTCTTACCAATGCTTTCGCACAACGTTTACAATCTGGACAGCCACTTTACTCGTTCTATTTGAGAGAGTTTACTGGATTTGATGAGAACGGAAACCCTGTTCACGAAGGCGGTACGGATAACCAAAAATTTGTTGGTAAAAGTGCGCTGCCCGATTTCACAGGAGGTTTCTCAACCTCAGCAAACTATAAAAACTGGGATGCTTCCCTATATTTCACTGGACAATTTGGGAATTACATTTATAACAACACAGCTAACGCCTTCTTCACAGCAGGTGCAATTGGAAGTGGTAACAACGTTATAAAAGATGTAGTGGCCTTGGCAGGAGAGGAGAGCCGTTTTGCAGAAGCATCAGTATCAACTAGATTCTTGGAGAAGGGTGACTTTGTTAGATTGCAAACAGCTTCCATAGGATACAACGTTCCTCTTTCAGGTGATGGACTATTCAAAACAATGAGGTTGAGCATCACAGGCCAGAACCTATTTGTAATCACCGATTACAGTGGTTTGGATCCTGAAGTAAGTGTTACCCCAGCGTCCGGAGACCTTTTGAACGGACTTCCAATTGCCGGTATCGATTACTCATCATTCCCAAGGCCAAGAACATACACCTTTGGCTTTAGTGTAACTTTTTAAAAAAAATAAGCATGAAACTAGAAACATATAAAAAATTTGTTTTTGCTTCACTCTTAATACTAGGTCTTACCTACTCTTGTACCGATTTGGAAATAGAGGAAACAGACTCGTTGATAAGTGAAGGAACAGGCGACACTGGGTTTACAGGGGTAACCAACCCTTCCAGTGCGTTAAATGATCTGTACAACAAGGTTGGTGGCGATTTTGCTACTCAAGAGAACATGTACTCGTTGTCTGAAGTAACCTCTGATGAGCTGTTGGTTCCAACAAGAGGAACAGACTGGGGAGACAATGGTGTTTGGAGGCAGTTGCACACCCATACCTGGACTCCTGACCATGCCTTTGTTAAAGGAGCATGGAACAACCTGAACCAGAATATCTTTAGAGCTTCTGAAATCATCGAGACAACAAGTGCTGAAACCAGTACTGTGGCCCAAGCAAAGTTCTTAAGGGCATTTAACATGTTCTTTGTAATGGACCTTTTCGGATCTGTTCCTTTCAGAGGAGTAGATGAAGGTCCAGAAATAAACCCTACGGTACTAACTAGACCTGAGGCCTATAGCTTTATCGAAACAGATTTGACCGAGGCTATAGCTGCTTTGCCATCTGTTGGTCCAGGAGTAGCCAATGTTGGAACAGCCTCTCAAGAAGCGGCTAAGTTCCTATTGGCTAAACTCTACTTGAATGGGCATGTCTACAAAGGAACAGGAACACCAGACAATGCCGATATGCAAAACGTAATTGACTTAGTTGACGAGATCAATGCTAGCGGCTTCGATATTCAGGAAGGTTATTTCCAGATTTTTGAGCCGACCGACGATACTGAAACTATCCTATTTTTGAGAAGTGACCTTGGTGCCAGAATTTGGAACAGTCTGCACTATAATCAAAACTCACCGGACAATACTGGTGGAGGTTGGAACGGTTTCTCAACTTTAGCCGAATTCTACGACTTGTTCGAAGGTGATCCAAACACCAACTACGTGGGCGATGGCCAAGAAGAAAGAAGAGGATTTGTTCCTGATGCCGCTACAGCCAATGAGCAAAATTTGGGAATTGGTTATGGTTTTTTAATTGACCTTCAATACAATGAAGATGGGACCCCGTTGACCAACAGACAGAACCAACCATTGGTTTTCCAAAAAGAATTCCCTTCCCTAGTTGGTAATGGTGAAGCAGAAGGAGTTCGTGTTATCAAGTATCACCCTTACGACCCAACAGATGAAGAGGATGGAGTAAACTCATACAGACAGCACCAAATCATTTTTAGATATGCCGACGCTCATTTGATGAAAGCAGAAGCAATGATGCGTATGGGTGGAAATCCAACCACAATGGTAAATGAGCTTAGAAGTTTAAGAGAAGATACACCTGATCTAGCTAGTGTCGATGAACAAACCCTTCTTGACGAAAGAGCTCGTGAATTGTTCATTGAATTCTGGAGAAGAAACGACTTGGTAAGATTTGGCCAGTTTTCTGCACCATGGGGCCTTAAGGAAGTTAGTGGGGATGATAATGTAAATCTATTCCCAATACCGGCAACGGCACTCTTATCCAACCCTAATCTAGTTCAGAACCCAGGTTACTAACATAAAGTTTAAGCTGTTTTAATATAAATGCCGTCCTTATCTCAAAGGGCGGCATTGCTTTTTGACTGAAACAGTAAAAAATAGCAAATAAAGGATTAATGAAATATTAATGGCCATCAATAATTTTGAGATAAACACCCAACTTGGTAGATTGGTTGCTTCGTACAGATTATTTAGCACATATTGATGAACATGAAGAAACGAGCTGATATCAAAAACTAAAAAAATCTGTGTGATTGCCAGAAAAATTGAAAAGTAAACATCAAAGGGGAAGAGGAACTTGTAAGGTTATGGATGGTGACACCCCCATTTTTTGGTTAAAAAAGAACAATAAATGAAACTGAGATATAGCACAGTTAGCCTTCTTCTATTAGGCCTTATTATTTCCTGTAACAATAAAGAAACACCCAATTCTGAAGAGGAAAAAAAAGAAACCCTGTTCACACTGTTGAAACCAGAGGAAACAGGTGTCAACTTTATAAACAAGGTAGAAAACCAGAAGAACTTCAACATCTTTAAGTACCGTAACTTTTATAATGGCGGGGGTGTTGCCATTGGTGATATTAACAACGATGGACTACAGGATATTTACCTAACCGGTAACATGGAGCCCAATAAGCTTTACCTAAATAAAGGGAACATGCAGTTTGAGGACATATCCGAAATGGCTGGAGTATTAGGAAACAAACCTTGGTCCACTGGTGTAGTAATGGTTGACATCAACAATGATGGCCTCTTGGATATTTATGTATGCAATGCAGGAAACATGGAAGGCAATAATCATGACAATGACCTATATATTAACAACGGTGACCTAACCTTTACAGAAAAAGCTGAGGAATACAATCTTGCCAAAACAGGATTTACCACCCATGCCTCATTCTTCGATTATGATAAAGATGGAGATTTGGATGCGTACATTCTTAACAATAGCAATATTCCTGTAAGTAGTCTTGGATATGCAGAACAGCGTGAAGTTCGTGCGCAGGACTGGGAAGGCGTTCCTGACATTTTTAAAGGGGTTGGAGACATGTTGTTAAGGAATGATGACGGCAAATTTGTGGATGTAAGCGAAGAAGCTGGAATTTATGGGAGTTTAATAGGGTTTGGCTTAGGAGTTTTGGTCACTGATTTCAATGGGGACCTGTACCCAGACATCTACGTGTCCAACGATTTTTATGAACGAGATTACCTGTACATCAATCAAAAGGACGGCACTTTTAAAGAAGAAATCAAGGAATGGACATCGCACATGAGCCTTTCCGCGATGGGAATCGATATTGCCGACATCAATAACGATGGTCACAACGATATTTTCATAACGGACATGCTTCCAGAAGAAGAATCCCGGGTAAAATCCGTAATGGAATTTGAAGGCTACAACGTTTTTAACCTAAAACAGAGCAAAGACTTTAGCCAGCAATACATTCAAAACACCTTGCAGCTCAACAATGGAAATGGCACTTTTTCCGAAGTGGCCTATTATAGCGGCATTGATGCCACGGATTGGAGCTGGGCAGGACTTATGTTCGACATGGACAACGACGGCCTAAAGGACATATTTATAACAAACGGCATCAACCACGATTTGACCGATTTGGATTTTGTCGACTTCTTTGCCAACGAGATTGTCCAAAAAATGGCCTTAACGGGTAAAAAGGAGTCAATAGACTCCATTATCAGCAAAATGCCCATCAAACCCCAGCCCAACTACGCTTACAAAAATAATGGCGATATCTCCTTCAAAAATGCCAACAAGGAATGGGGCTTCGAATTGCCATCTCGCTCCAATGGTGCCGCCTATGCAGATTTGGATAATGACGGGGACCTTGACTTGGTCATCAACAATGTGAACACCCCTGCTTTTATATATAGAAACAATACCGAATCGATGTTGGACAATAACTACATCCAACTCAAGTTCAAAGGCCCAAAAAACAACCCTTTTGCTGTAGGAGCACTCGCTAAACTATATTTTGATGGAAACATCGTGAACCAAGAGTTGATTCCTTCAAGGGGCTTTCAATCTTCAATGCAATACGAGATGACGATTGGTTTAGGGAAAACTACACAATTGGACTCTATTAGAATAGTTTGGCCTGATATGCTCACTCAAAAATTGGAAAAAGTAGAAGCAAACCAAATGTTGGCCTTAGACTATGCCAATGCAATCGAAACCTATAAATTACCGAAGAAACAAACCAAAAAATCCTTTTTGACAGAGTTGGATAATAGCTCGACAGGAATCCATAAGGAAGACAATTACAATGATTTTGACTACGAAGGTCTTATCTCCCATAAACTATCACAAGAAGGACCATCTTTAGCTGTGGCAGATGTTAACGGTGACGGCAATGAAGATTTCTACCTTGGCGGCGCGAAAGGTCAATCAGGGTCCATCTATGTACATCAAGGAAAAGGAAAGGTTGCTCTCAAAAAAAGTATGGTTTTTGAAGAGGACAAAGAATACGAAGACGTTGCTGCTGCCTTTTTTGATGCAGATGGAGATGGAGACATGGACCTGGTCGTTGGCTCTGGCGGAAATGACGTCGCCATGCAGCGAAACTATCGGGCCAGATTATATCTGAACGATGGCAAAGGAAACTTCTCCAAATCAGAAAACGAACTTCCATCAACATTTAAAAATATTTCCACCATTTCGGCTTTTGATTTTGATGAGGATGGAGATGTTGACCTCTTCATAGGCTCTCGAAGTGTGGTAGGCGTTTACGGAGTTTCCCCCGACCACCTGCTTTTGGAAAACAATGGAGATGGCACCTTCAACAATGTCACCGAGCGTTTGGGGTATGACCTCAAAGACGCAGGAATGGTTACCGACTCCAAATGGGTAGATATTGATGGGGATGGCAAAAAAGACCTTGTAGTAACAGCAGACTGGGATACCCCTAAGGTTTATAAAAATACAGGAAGAAGACTGACTAAAATGACTAGTTCGCTCGACAGTCTTTATGGTTGGTGGAACACTGTAGAAACCGCAGACCTTGATGGAGATGGCGACCAAGACCTGATTTTGGGCAACCAAGGTCTCAACCTACATTACAAACCCACGGAATATGCCCCAATGCGAATGTACATCAACGATTATGACAACAACGGGACCATTGAGCAGATTGTAACCGTGCAAGAAAATGGGGGCGACTACCCAATCCATCAAAAAAGGGAACTTACCGAACAACTTCCCTTGCTCAAAAAACAGAATCTAAAAGCATCGGACTATGCGCACCGCACCATACATCAACTTTTTCCTAAGGAAGTTATGGACAAATCCATTGTAAAAAAAGCGGAAACCTCAGCATCCGTGATTGCCATAAACGAAGGAAACGGAAAATTCTCTATCAAGAATTTGCCGCCGCGAGTCCAACTGTCATGTGTTTGTGATATTACCTGTACCGATGTTAACCAAGATGGAAATCTGGATTTGATCATGGCCGGGAACAATTACGAGTTTAAACCACAGTTTTCCCGATTGGATGCAAGCCAAGGAAACCTATTGCTGGGAGACGGAAAAATGGGATTCACTTGGCAAGATTACGAAACCAGCGGATTTAAAATCAGGGACGAAGTAAAATATTTGAAACAATTCAAGGATAAAAACGGTAAAATTTACGTCATTGCTGCCGTAAACAACAACAAACCAAAGATTTTTGCCCTAAATGAATAGGTTCCCTATCATATGGTTCATGGCGGTGCTGGCCATTTCCTGCAATAAAGGAGGTAGCCTTTTTGAAAATCCCGACACAAAAAAAACGGGGCTGGATTTCACCAATACCCTTACGTCCACCAAAGACCTGAGTATTTTGGACTACCTGTATTTTTATAATGGAGGTGGTGTATCCATTGGCGATATCAACAACGACGGGCTACCGGACATATTCTTTACCGGGAACCAGGTAAAAAACAAACTCTACCTCAACAAAGGAAACCTCAAGTTTGAAGACATATCAAGTTCTGCGGGAATCGAAGGGAGCAGTGATTGGAATACCGGGGTTACCATGGCCGATGTAAATGGTGATGGATTCTTGGACATTTATGTGTGTGCCGTGGTCGGTATCAACGGGTTCAATGGTTTTAATGAACTGTACATCAATAATGGTGACAACACTTTTGCGGAAAGAGCCGCCGAATATGGACTGGATTTTGACTCCTATAGCTCCAACGCTGCCTTTTTTGATTATGATTTGGACGGCGACCTTGACATGTACCTGCTCAACCATGCCGTACACACACAAAATTCCTTCGGGCGTTTTGACCTTCGGTACGACAGATTATATGAAACCGGTGACAAATTGCTCCGAAACGATAATGGAAAATTTACCGATGTCAGCGAAGAGGCCGGTATTTACGGAGGTGTGAACGGTTATGGTCTAGGCCTGGCTATCTCGGATTTTAATCAAGATGGATACCCGGATATTTATGTAGGCAACGATTTTCATGAAGATGACTATTACTACCTGAATAACGGGGATGGCACTTTTACAGAAAGTCTAAAAAAATATTTTGGACACACTTCCCGCTTTTCCATGGGTAACGATGTTGCTGATATCAACAATGATGGCAGACCCGATTTACTTTCGTTGGATATGCTACCGGAAGACGAAGTGGCCCTAAAATCTTCGGAAGGCGATGACAATATCCAGACCCAAAAGATGCGGATAGACCGTTTTGGGTACCATTATCAGTTTACACGTAACATGCTTTTTGTAAACCAGCCCGATGGCAACTTTATGGAAACCGCATTGATGAGCGGTATTGCTGCAACCGATTGGAGTTGGAGTGCCCTTTTTGGCGACCTTGACCTAGACGGTCGCCAGGACGTGTTTATTTCCAACGGAATACCCAAAAGACCCAACGACCTTGATTTTATCAAATTCGTCTCCAACGACCAGATCAAGAGCAAAATAGACAACACCAAACTTGTAGACCAACAAGCTTTGAATCTAATGCCATCGGGAAGTGTGCACAATTATGTCTTTAAAGGTGGTGAAGACCTTCATTTCCAAGACATGTCCAATAAATGGATTACAAAAGACACCTTGGTTTCCGGAGCGACCACCATGGGCGACCTCGATGGCGATGGTGATTTGGATTTGGTTACGAACAACATTGACCAGCCCGTGACTTTGTACGTCAATAAAACAAACAAGAAAGGAAAGCATCTCAAGATTAGGTTTAACTATTCCCAAAACAATAAGTTCGGAATTGGAACCAAAGTATATTCCTATGCCAATGGAGGGCTTCAATTCAAGGAATTATTTACTACAAGAGGGTTTCAAGCATCCTCGGAACCCATGGTTCATTTTGGATATAAAAATGTCGAAAAGGTAGATTCCATCAAAATAGTTTGGCCGGACAAGACCTATCAGGTTTTACAAAATATACCAGTAAATCAAACGCTGACCGTTGAGCCCAAAAACACTAAGCCTTTTGACTACAATTCGCTTCGCGAAAGCAAAAAACCCCTGTTCAGTCCAGTAGATAATAATCTAGGTTTGGATTTTACACATGTTGAGGACAACTACACGGACTTTAACCGTGAAAAATTGATTCCGTATCAAATCTCGGACAGAGGGCCTGCATTAGCTATGGGAGACTTAAACAATGATGGCAGGGAAGATATTTTCATCGGAGGTTCGAAATATATATCATCCCAAATATTTGTACAACAGGATTCCATTTTTGTAAACCAAAACATTGAAAGCCTTCAAAAAGATTCTATTCGAGAAAATATCTCGGCAGGCATAGCTGACTTTAACAATGACGGAAAAAACGACCTGATCATAAGCTCTGGGGGAGGTGACTTTTTTGGAAAAGCAGAACCCTTATTGGATGCCTATTACGTTCAAAAAGACTCGATTTTCCAAAGTCTCGAACTACCTGAATCCTATCAAAATTCGTCAGTTGTTGCCCCTTTTGATTTTGATGATGATGGCGACATGGATGTTTTTATCGGCGGGCATACCATTACAGCAGAGTTCGGTGCTCTTGCCAATTCTTATCTATTGGAAAATGAAAATGGCTCATTTAAAATAAATAAAGCTTTTCAGAAGTTTTCCAAAGGCATGGTAACCGATGCCATTTGGAGCGATTTTGATGGTGACGGTACCACCGACCTTATTCTGGTCGGCGAATGGATGTCTCCAAAGTTCCTACAATATCAAAATGGTACTTTTACCGAAGTGAAGCATGTAAACATTCCCGGACTATGGCAGGCCATTGAAGCTTTTGACATTGACGGAGATGGGGACACCGATTATCTTTTAGGAAACTGGGGAACCAATTCAAGGTTCAAAGCCTCCGAAGAGCATCCCATGAAGTTATACTTTAACGATTTTGACGATAATGGTCAAACGGAAACGGTAACGGCCATGGAAAAAAACGGAAAATACTATCCATTGGAGACTCTGGACGGATTGGCATCACAGTTGGTGTACCTAAAAAAGAAATATACCACCTACAAATCCTTTGCTGGCGACACGATGGAAGAAATTTTTGGGGAAGATGTCCTGAAATCGTCCACCCAACTACAGGTAAACACATTGAAATCCGGTTATTTACGGAATGACGGTGGTAGCTTTGTTTTTGTACCATTTAAAAATGAGCTGCAGGTGTCCCCTATTCTTTCTTTTGCTCTAGCTGATTTTACCGGAGATGGAAATACCGAAGTGCTGCTAGCAGGTAATTATTTTGGCATGAAACCTTATCATGGGAGACTGGATTCGTTTCCGGGAGCCCTCATCAAAAGCGATGGCAGCATTATATTGGGCAACCAATTGGGATTGGATTTCACCAAAAAATCCATCAGGCACTTAAAAACAATTACCCTCAATAATAAAAAATATTTGTTAGCTATATTCAATAACGATAAAGCACAAGTTTATAAAATCAATGATTAATCTCTCAAGGCCATGAAGAAAAGAATAAGTTTAATCGTAGCAGTACTATTGGTTTTGGCATCATGCCAAAAAAAAGAGGAACCCGTTGAAGTTTCTCCGGAAGAATTCCATGCCTCTGTGGACAAAGTAATCGAAATAATGATCCATGATATATTCTCGCCTCCTGTGGCCAGTAGGATTTTTGCCTACTCCAACATTGCGGCATATGAGATTATTGCCAAGAAAGACGATAATTATAAATCCTTGGCGGGGCAAGTAACGGATTTGGAAAATATTCCAGACCCCACCAATAGTGAGAATATCAACTACGAGATGGCCGCCCTCATCGCTCATATGAATATTAGCAAGAGGCTTATCTTTTCCGAAGAAAGAATGGAAAGCTTTAGGGACAGCCTATATTCTACTTGGAAGGAAAAGAACGAAACCGTTTTTAATGCCAGTAAGGAATACGGACTGGAAGTAGCCAATTTTGTGGGAGACTGGATGAACAAGGACAACTATAAGGAAACGCGCACCATGCCCAAGTTCTCCGTAGATTCAAACGACCCTTCTCGCTGGCAACCTACTCCCCCGGCCTATATGAATGGGATTGAACCACATTGGATGAAAATACGCCCCTTCGCTATTGATTCCGCCCAGCAGTTCAAGCCCATTCCACCACCAGAGTTTTCCATGGAAAAAGACTCAAAGTTTTATCAGGAAGTAATGGAAGTGTACGAGGTTAGAAAAAGTATGGTGGGCAAAGGTGATAAATCCGACGAGATTGCAATTGCACAGTTTTGGGATTGTAATCCTTATGTTTCCGTGACCCGAGGACACTTAATGTTCGCCACTAAAAAGATTACTCCCGGGGCCCATTGGATCGGCATCACTAAAATTGCTGCAAGAAAAACCAATGCGGATTTTGCAAAAACCGTATATGCCTATACTAAAACCTCTATTGCCATCGCAGATGGATTCATTAGCTGTTGGGACGAAAAATATAGAAGTAACCTAATTCGCCCAGAGACCGTGATCAACGAATACATTGATGACAGCTGGGAACCTGTATTGCAAACACCGCCGTTTCCAGAGTATACCAGCGGACATAGTGTGGTATCAGGGGCAGCAGCCATAGCATTGACCGATATATTTGGTGATGACTTTGCCTTTGATGATGACACTGAAGTAGCATATGGCCTACCAGTACGTTCCTTTACGTCCTTTAACCAAGCGTCGGACGAGGCCGCATTGAGCCGCATGTACGGAGGTATTCATTATCGTGCTGCAATTGAAGTGGGAATTAAGCAAGGGCGGGACCTAGGAAAATTTATCGTGGACAAACTGGATATGACAAAAGGCTAATCCGTATTTTTGCTCCTTAGTTATGAGGAAGATTATTTCTATAATCCTTGCCCTAGTGGTTGGAGTAATTTTGTGGTATCTGTTCTTAAAGCCCCAAGATTATCAGGTCAATTTTAAGGCGAAGGCAATTCCTGGGACCATATACGAAACCGTAAAAGCATGGAACAAGGGCTTTGATTCCGTAATCCCTATAGATTACAAAACTCCAAGCCATTTTGAGCAGACCATTCTTGTTAATGACTCGGTACACATATATGATTGGAAGATAACCCGGGTGCACGATTCCCTTAGTGAAGTCGAGGTGAACATCAAAGATTTATCCCATTCCCTTGGCAATCGTTTATCAGTCCCCTTTTCGGATACAGATTTTGAAAAAGGCTCCAGAAAGCTATTGTTGGATTTCAATTCTTTATTGAATGAGCACATAAAGGGCTTTAAAGTATCCATTGAAAATGAAGAAGAAACATTTTCATCATTTTGTGCCTGTGTCAAACTTAATACTTCTCCCGAAGACAAAGCAAAGGGCATGATGGCAAACTATAATTTCTTGGACGGCATCCTTGCAGAGAACGAAGTACAGCTGAACGGTCCTCCATTTGTGGAAGTCTTGGATTGGGATTTAGATAATAATCTGCTTTCCTATAACTTCTGTAATCCCATTGTAAGATCGGAAAAACTTCCGGATCACCCAGATATCGAGTATAAGCGAATGTTCAGTAAAAATGCGCTTAAAGCGGTTTACCATGGCAACTATATCACCTCGGACCGTGCTTGGTATGCTTTGCTTGATTACGCCAAAGAGAACAACATCTCCATAGAGAAAAAACCAATTGAGGTTTTTCACAACAACCCCCACATTGGCGGGAATGAACTTGAATGGACAACCGAGGTGTTTATGCCCATAAAGGAATCCAATGAATAAACTTGTCCTTATTTTTTTAGTAATGGCAGTAAGTGCCTGTGCTCAGCAAACTTATTTGGGGGAATTGGACAAACTTGGAAAATTTTCTTCCAAGCTCAAAGAAGTTTCTGGTTTAGAAGTGACCCAAGATGGCAAGGTATGGGTTATTGAGGATAGTGGAAACAAGGACAAAATTTATAGAGTCAATAAAGCGGCTGAAATTAAGGAATCTCTAAAAATTGACCATGCCAAGAACGTTGACTGGGAAGATTTGACCATGGATACCGAAGGCAACCTGTATATTGGGGATTTTGGCAACAACAAAAACGCTCGGGAAGATTTGGTCATTTATAAGGTTACCAAAGATGAAATGGAGAAAAAAGAACCCAATGCGGATAAGATTGAGTTCTCTTACCCTCAGCAAACCAATTTCCCACCAGAGAAGGACAGCCTTTATTTTGATACAGAAGGTTTTTTCCACCTAAACGATTACCTCTACATTTTTACCAAAAACCGTACGCGACCATATACGGGAAAAACCCTGATCTATCGTGTACCGGAAAGGGAAGGGCAATACAAAGCTGAATTTTTAGGTGACTTGTTCCTATGCGGAGATCAGAATCATTGTTCGGTGACCAGTGCGGATATTTCTCCCGATGGCAAAACCATTGCCCTCTTAAGCTATGGGTTTGTTTTTCTACTGACGGATTTCACCGCTCCGGATTTTACAAAATCATCCATCAAGATAATTGACCTACAAACCGACACCCAGATTGAATCAGTGTGCTTTTATGATGATAAAACCCTCTTGGTCGCAGATGAGGAAAACAAGTATGGGGGTAGAAAGCTTTATGAGTTGACATTGAATTAAAACCCGAACCCAAGCCCAAAAGCAAAACGTAGCCCATCCACACTGTTGAAAAGCCCAAAATTGGCCGTAAGCACGTCGACTCCATTTAAGAAGAATCCTCCTCCGTAGGAATTGTGCCATTTGTCCGATTCCTCACCAGGGTACCAAACGCGGCCATAGTCAAACCCGCCATAAATTCCAGGTGTTATGGGCATCAGGCCGGTCTTCATACTCCTAAAGCTATACCTAAGGTCGGTATTTTGAAAATAGGCTGTTTTGCCGGAAAATCTTTGGAAACGGAACCCTCGCAACCCATTGTTTCCACCAATACTGGCGGCTTGATAAAATTCGTAGCCGTTCCCGATAATAAAATGTCCCTTGAACTTGGTAGCGAGCACTAACATGCCATCGGCAGTAAGCTTATGATCTAAAGAAAATGATGGAATAACATATCCGAACGACTTGGAGGAATCATCCAAATTGGTCTTGAAACCACCTTCGAGGGCAAATGCCATTCCCAAAGTTGGAAAGGCCTCGTTATCGGTATTGGAATAGCTGTATTCGCCATCGACCCCAAAAAAGCTCAGATGGTTTTCCTCTCCATTTTCCAAATAAAATTCATTAATGAACCTGTTTTCGGTTTCCTCAATTTCAATGTTCTCATAGGATACTCCCAATCGTGCCTTGGAACCGAAAAATCCGCGCCACACCAATGATGGTGCAAATCTCAGGTTTCGGATACGGACACGGTTATAATCCAACTCCAAGGGTTCTTCATCATCATTATTGACCGTCTCGTTCCCAAAACCAAAAAAGTTTTGGGTAAAATTAGGACTGGTGAACCTTGCGTGAAGTTCCAAATTCACTTTGTTGAAAATATGTGCAAATTCTCCACGATAACCTAAGTCAAAACCATCCGTCGCAAAATAGTAGGCTGCACTTACCGTATGCTGCTGCGTAAATGGATTTTTTCTGAATCCATTAAAGGTATAGGTGTTGGCCAAGCCTATCCTAACACCATCGTCTGGATTAAATCCTACAGTGGGCAACGTTTGATTGTTACTGCCTTTTATGTTCAGAAAGTCATACGTATTGGTATCGTAATCATTAACCAATTTTACCTTACCACCGTAGGCTTCTTCCAAAGTGTTTTTCTTTGATTTAAAATCATAGATCAAAAGCCGTTTGGAATCTTCCGAGACCTTATAAACGTCATTGTTTTGACCTCCAGCAATACGCACCTTTATTTTTGATGTTTCCGTATTGGCCTCAAAAATATCATCATCATCCAATCCATAGATCCAGATTTCTTTGGTATAATCGGGACTATACACCTTATTGAAGAACAAATCCGTGTACTCCCCTCCTTTGATTCGATAGGCCCTCACCTCAACATCTCCATTGGGACGCGAGACAATATTGAAATAATCATCCTTATCCGTGCCCGTAATTACACTGTATTTGTTCAAAACGGCATAGTACTCGCGTGCCGTTTCGACCAAGTTTTGTTTTCGGGCCAAAAGAATTCTTTTGATTTCTGTCAAGGTTTCGTCCCTCACCTCTTCTGGAAAAGCCAAAAATGCCTCATCGATTATTTCACCTGTCAGATTTTGTTGGATAAATTTGGCCTGGTATATCCACATCTCCATATCGGTTTCTGTAAGCAAGGCCATATCCAAGGCAAAGGTTCGGGGTGAAGAGGTCAACCCTTTCACGCTTCTAACCTCTTCATGAAATCCTTCAAAAATACGAAGCGCCGGAACTGCCCTGGATCCAAAGTTCATGATGAGGCCATCTCCCCAACGGGAAAACACCTGATCTCTATCACGGGCAATAGGTTTGTATACCTTGTTTCCGTCTTCAGTTTTAAATTCTGCCCAACGCCATTGGTCCACATGCCTGTCCCAATCCCCGATCAAGATATCGAACAAGCGGGCCTTTACGTATTCCCTTTGGTCTATGCTATATTCCTCATCTTCGCGGAGCTTGTCCATAAGATCGTAGGTGCTTTCTATTTTTTTGGTGAATCCAAAGCTTTCTAGATTATCATGGTCGTCCGAGACATGCTCCTCGATCATATATAGGCCATCACCGAACTCCTTGTTGTAATCGCCCAAAACGGATTGCTTTGGCACATAGTACAATTTAGGGTTGGTGTGGTACATTCCAAGTGCGTCCGACATTCTATCAATGGTAAATGGTGCATACGGATGTGCACCTGTATATAGATCCAACAGCAATTTTTCGGGGTACGTGTCCTCGAACTTTCCAATGACGTATTGGTCCTGAAAAGCTATGGCCTGAAGGTATCGCTCTGCACTTTTTCGCAAGCCCCTCATCACATACTCCCTACCATCTTTATCGGCCAATCGTAAAGAATTCGATTGGTTTCCTCCACCTTTTCGAACAACGGTCAATCCACCAAAGAGGGTATCTAACCGAACGGTGGGCGCCTTTACTTTGGTTCCATAATACTTCCTGTACCGTTCGCCCCAAAGCAACTTGTGAAACCCACTCTTCTTGATCTCTTCCGGTTCGTATACGGACGCCATTTTATATGGAGGAAAATCTTCGGCCAGTCCCAGCCGTTCCGTAGATCTATCGGGTGGAAGGACTTCAGTTTGATATAGCAGTGCTGTTGCATTGGCATCGGCACCATAAAACTCAACTTGTGATGAACCATCCGTATACACCCTTAAAATTGCATAGCCAGTTTTACCTGTTGAAAATTTACTGCCGTTCAAAAGTCGGGTGGTACCTGTTTTGGCCCCCGAACCACTTACAATTTGAGGTTTACCATATTCCTCGATATACTGAAGCGTATGCTCATGGCCCGATGCGAATATTACCTTCTCGGAGTATTGCGCAAGGGTCACAACTCTTTGCTTAAGCTCGTTGTACTTTTTATTGGAAATGTCTTCCGATGTAGCCCCTGATGTCTTTCGCAGCAGATTAATAGCGGACCCCAAAATGGGAAGCGGCACTTTACCCCCACTGGGATGGATTCCTTGTTTAAATGAAAATTGGCCTCCGTGCGAACCGTAGGTAAACATAGGATGGTGCATGGCCAAAATAACGGTTTTGTCCCGGTTCTTTTTGATGATGCTTTCCAATTCCTCAAAAAAACGGTTTCTGCTCTTTATTTCGCAATCATCATTTATAGTAGGATGCTTGTCCCAATTTACAATGTACCACTCTGTATCAATGGCGACGAGCAAGACCTTGTCATTGACCTCTATCTCTTCAATGGGGCATCCGTTCTCTGGCTGAAAAGCATCATTATCATCCAGTGCTTCCTCCACATATTCTTCTTCTCGTTTTAGGCCTTTGAGCCCCTCCGTGTACCAATCATGATTTCCAGGGATAAAGAGTTTCTTCCCCTTGTAGTTCTCCAAAGTGCTCAATTGGGCATCCAAATGGTTTTTGGCTTCCAGATATGCAATGGTGGAATCCTTTTTATCGGGTAGGCCAGCAGGATAAATATTATCTCCCAAAAAGATGGCGGTACTATTGGCGTCGGCCTGATCTAAAACTTTTTTAAACGCTTTTAGAGTAGGGTTTACATCACCCATCGGGGATTTACCTGCATCACCAATCAAATAAAACGTGTGTTCGACCTCCTTTTCGATCAGAACATTGTGTGCGGAAAAAGGCTCTGCATATTTGGCTTCATATGTTGCACAAGCAGAGACCAAGACCATTAAAAACAGTAAAAAGTAATGTTTCTTCATATACACGAGGTTGATTCCAAAATTTTGTAATTTGGATGCTCTAATCTGGAACTATGTCGGAAATCGTTGAAAAAACTGAACACTTTGTTTCTGAACTACTAACAAAAGAACTAGATGCAAGGTTCTTGTACCACAACTTGCGACATACCCAAAGAGTAGTCAAAAGTACTAAAGAATTGCTCAACTATTATAACCTGAGCGAAGTTGAAAACGAAAGGTTAATGTTAGCTGCATGGCTACACGATACGGGGCATACCAAAGGTTGGGAAAACCATGAGGAAAACAGTTGTGAGATTGCCAGGGATTTTCTCCAAAAGAATGGGTATGACGCTGAAGGGATTGAACAGGTTTGTTCGTTGATCATAGTCACCAAAATGTGCAACGAGCCATCCAACCTTTTGGAAGGGATTATCCGAGATGCCGACATATCCCATTTTGCCAAAAAAAGCTATTGGGAGACCACCGATTTCTTGAAAGAAGAACTGAAAGCTTTGGGAATCGCCGATTATTCCAACAAGGAATGGCGGGACAAAAACATTAAAATGTTCCGCACCAAACATAATTTCTTCACCGACTATGCCAAGGAAAATTGGGAAGAAGGCAAACAACAAAACCTTAAAAAATTGTTGAAAGAAAAGAAAGAAGAAAAAAAGATTGCCAAAAAAGAAGCCTTGAAGGCCAAGTACAAAAATGAGAGCCCCGATAGAAGCGTTCAAACCCTGTACCGGGTCACACTAAAAAATCATTTAAAATTGAGCGATATTGCCGATACCAAAGCGAACATATTGCTTTCGGTCAACGCTATAGTCATTTCTTTGGTGTTGGCCAATCTATTGACCAAGTTGGACAATCCGTCCAATACCTACATGATTTATCCTACCTTGATTTTGATTATGTTCAGTGTTGTCTCCATGGTACTTTCGGTATTGGCCACCAGACCCAATGTCACGAGTGGTAAATTCACCAAGGAAGATGTGGAAAAAAGAAAGGTAAACCTCCTGTTTTTCGGAAACTTTCACCAAATGGAGCTTTCCGAATACGAATGGGCACTGAAAGAGCTAGTAAAGGATAAGGATTATGTATACTCTTCCTTGACCAAAGACCTCTATTACTTGGGCGTTGTCCTTAACAAAAAATATAAAATACTACGGATTACCTACAATATTTTTATGTTGGGCATGATTATCTCCGTAATCTCTTTTATAATCGCCTTTAGGTATTTTGGCCCGGAAAGGCTGATTTTCTGACCTAGGAGTTTAGTTCTTCCATTAAATCGTCGTAAGTATAGGTGCGCTCCGATTTTTTGTCCTTTTGGTAAAGAATCTCTGCCCGTATCGCTTTTAATCCAGATACACCTTGAACTCCTTCGAGCTCCACGATTTCAATATTATTGGTAAAATAGCCTTTCGCCTTTAGGAAGCTGATATATCGCATATACTCCTTTTCATCTTTACGTTGGGAGTACACAATGGCCAATATGCCCTTTTGTGTCAAACGCTCATTGGTTCCCTTGATGTATGACTTATCGATACGTTTTTTGATAACCTCGTAACGAGCATTGTACGTACCGTCCACATCAAAACGTTTCTCGTCCATTCTAAACCTAATGGCCAACGATGTACTATACACCAAAACCAAGGAAGCTACATCAAGCTTTACAGGCAACTTTGGCTTTAGGCCATAATATTTATTTTCCATTTCGCACATGACCTGAAGTTGCCACAACCTAAGGTTGCTCAGGAACAGTTCACTATACTCCCTGTCCCTTGTGATGGAACTTCCAATATACATGTTGTGCTCTACGCCATCGGTCTTATAGCGCTCAAAATAATGTGGAAACATTTCCTGTGCTTCTTCCTGTCTTTTATCAAGAAGGGCGGCGAGCTTCATATTGGCCTCCATCACGCTGTTATCGTAATTTCTACGATGGTCGTAGTAGCTCTCAGTGGCCTTGTCGATTTTTTTATTGTACTGTTCAAGCAACCCTGCAATGGCTTCATCTTCCTTTTGAAGGTGATTAAAGACGGGATCCACTTCTTCTTTCACAAAATCAAAAACAGCTTGTTCCGTGTGTGTAAACAGGGCCTCCCTTACCTCGCTCAGGTAATTGTTTACCCTAAATTGCAGTTCTTCGTAAATAGGGAGTTTGTATTTTTCAATAGCGATATCCAGCACATCGTTGATTTCCGAAAGTTGAATCATTAAATCCCTTTGGATAGCCAAATTTCTCTCTTTCGCAGAGTCTTTAATATCAATTTGGCCATAAAGTGGATATACATCCTTAAACACTACTTCTTTGAAGACAGGTTCGTTGCCAGCCAACTCGTCCTTCATAAAACGTTTGGCCTCTTCTTGGAACTTCCAATAAACGGAAGGGTGCACCGAGGTACACTCGTGCTGTATAACGGCATCTATCAAATTCTCCTCTTCCTCAATGGTCCGCATAACCGCCGCAATAATGTATGGCATAACATCGTCCAACTTGTTGGCGTTTACGCTATTGAGTTCATTGACCTTGCCCGACACCAATTCCAAAACCCCCAAAAGATTTCCATTAACAGCAATTGGGGCCAGTATGGCACTTTTAATGCCTTGCTCCATCAAACTCTTATAAGGTTGGGTCTCTCCATGGGATCCTTCAAAATATTTCTCTACATTGGAGATGGCAAAATACTTGTTCTCTTTGAAAAGTTTTCCATGGGTATGGTTACAGAACATGGAATCACATTCTTCCATATCCTTTCCATTAAGGATGTAACTTTCCATCCCCTTACCATAGATCCGGAAAAAATTATTGGCATCGGCATCATATCCGGAAAATCCAACTTTTATATCGTTCAGATTAAAGAAGGACCTAAAGGTATCCTCGAAACTCTCCATGAAGGTATCCTTGCCCTTTTGAGCACGACCTATCAAAGTCGATTTGATTTCCGACACGGAATGTTCAGCAGTTACATCGAACATATTGGAGATAACAAAACCTTTGGCAATAAAACTATTGGGTGGAATTTTCTCCCTCCATATGTCCAAATTGTAAAAATTGTCAAGCAACTCGTCCACATCGTCCTGGGTAAGCTCCTTGGCATTTTCGGTAGGGATGATTTCCATAAAATCCGCATTGTACAAAATGCGGTACCTGCGCATCACCCCATTGGTATCTGGAATATCGTAAAAAAAGGGGCGCTTAAAATCCAGATTATATCCGTAGTGGAATTTTAAAATTACGGTACATCTCATAATGTAACCGAACTCCATGGGTATGTTGGTGATCGCAAGGTCAAAATCCTCGCCGGCATCCTTCAAAATCTGACGGAAGCGTTCGGAAGAATTGAAGACCAAATTCTCAAAGGGTGTGGATGCGGTTTTAATCTCGTTCTTGGTCAGAATAGGTGAGAAAGAATCCTCTAAGATCACTCGAATTACATCCCTATGTTTCTCCAACAAGGATAAGTCGGTAAAGCCATCGCGCAACTCTGGATATGGTGCCTGTGCATCCAGTACATACCTTGCCCTTTCCACTTCATAAGCGTTGTCGCTATTCAGCAGTTCGTCGTAATGCTCCAACAATTTATTGAAGCTTACCAATTGAACCAGAGGGCTCTCGGAATTGAGGTTATGGTGCATACCCAAATTAGTCGTGGTTTAGGGCACAAAGTTACAAAAACTACAAATGGAGTTTCATTATTCGGTTTCTTTATGGACAAATCGCCATTTTTAAGGATATTTAGCAAAAACTTTTAGATGTCCTCATCAAAACGATTAGACAGAGCTTACAAAAATGCTGTGACGATTCCATTCGACGAAGGTTCAAAGTTTATCTTCTTCAGCGACTGCCATCGAGGGGACAATAGTTTTGCTGACGATTTTGCCAACAATAGAAATATTTATTTCCATGCCCTTAACCAATATTACCGCGAAGGGTTTACCTATATCGAATTGGGGGACGGTGATGAACTATGGGAAAACATTACTTTCGAAGCCATTTTTGAAGCGCATAAGAATGTTTACCAATTATTAAAACGGTTCCATTTGGAAAAACGCCTCCATATGCTTTGGGGCAACCACGACATGGTATATCGGGACCCCGAATATGTGGATGAGCATCTTTCACATTATTTTGAACCGATCGATGGCTCCGACAAAGAACTTTTTGAGGGAATTACTTACCATGAGGCCCTTATTTTGAAGCACACCAAAACGGGTCAGGAGATTTTTTGTGTCCATGGCCACCAAGCGGATTGGTGGAATTATGTTTGTTGGCGGATTGGTCGGTTTTTGGTTAGAATATTATGGAAACCGCTACAGGTAGTGGGTATTGCTGACCCGACGAGTCCTGCTAAAAACTACAAAGAGCTTATCCGCATAGAAAGGCGAATCAAACGGTGGATATTGAAAAAAGATTTGCTGATCACGTTAGCAGGTCATACGCACAGGCCCAGATTTCCCGAACCGGGCCAAATTCCTTTTTTTAATGATGGGAGTTGCGTTCACCCAAGGAGCATCACGGGTATCGAGATTGTAAATGGAGAGATATCACTGATTAAATGGTATATTGACACCAAACCTGATGGTACTCTTCAAATTGTGCGGGCATTATTGGAAGGTCCTCAAAAATTAGCTGATTACCTAGTGAAATAAATATGCAAGAGGTACAACACATCCTTGAGCAAATTCCCATACGTCACGACCTAGCGTCGCATATTATGCTATTGGGCATTATCCAAGGATTGTTTTTGGCCCTGGTTATTTTTTTAAGGGCCAAACGGAAATCGGCCATCACGCTCTTTGGATGGTCACTTTTGGTACAATGCCTTGTTTTTTTTGATGTGTATTTATGTTACACCGGACTCATCAAATATGCTTTCCACTTAAATGATTCCACGGAATTCTTGGTATTGATGATCATGCCCACCATGTACTTTTTTTTGTATACCCTTTTAAACAGAAAACCATTTACCCTTAAAAAACATTGGCCGCATTTTGTGCTCCCACTGCTCTATTTAATCTCCCAATTTAACTATTACACAAGTCCAATCGAAGTAAAAATAAACGCGTATTTAGGTGCCTATTATAGGAATTTGGGCTTTTTGGATGTGCCAAAAGCCGTGGATTACTCCTACCATCTTATCAAGGATGAATTTAGATGGCTGGTACTCCTGAGCTTTACATTTTATCTCATCCTGTCCATAATATTGGTTATAAAATCATGGAAAAAGGGATGGACCTCATCCAAAAACATAAAGATGGACAAGTATATTTTCTCAAGAAATACGGTTATCATCTTTTTGGTACTGATGTTTACCTTACTTTTAATTTATCTGAACCATGATGATGATGGAGGTGATCACATCATAGGAATCATGCAGACCATTACTATTTTCATTACATCATTTTTCATCCTTTCCGAATCACGTTTTTTTGAAAAATCATGGATTGCCGATAAATATGAGACCATAGCAGGTAATCCCATTCAATTTGAAGCCGTTGAAAGTTTTATTTCCGAGGCCCAGTATTATACCAAGCAAGACATCACGCTAAAAAAAATAGCAGAGCAGTTGGACACCAATGCTAACGCCATTTCCAGGCTCATCAACTCGGAAACCGGCACCAATTTCAATGAATACATCAACCAAAAAAGAATTGCTTTGGCGCAAGAAAGATTGTTGGATAAAGAATTTAAACATCTTACAGTGGAAGCTATTGGGGCATCTGTCGGGTTCAAATCCAAGTCTGCCTTTTACAACGCTTTCAAAAAACATACTGGTCAATCACCCTCATTGTTTATGAAGCAAAACCGTGGTTAATTTCTCCAGAATTACAATTCAGGACGTTTCCCGACACAAAAAGTAGTTCTTTCTGAAAGGCACTTTCCATCTTTGGGAAAATTTAAAACATGGAAACATCAATCAGGCGTTACGATTTGGACTGGCTTCGGGTTATCGTATTTGCATTGCTCATATTTTATCATGTAGGAATGTTTTTTGTTCCTTGGGGCTGGCACGTTAAGAACAACATTATTTACGATTGGCTACGCTGGCCCATGTTGTTCCTTAATCAATGGCGTCTTCCCATTCTATTTGTTATCTCCGGTATGGGCACCTATTACGCTTTGGGAAAACGAAGTATGGGGAAATTCATGTGGGAACGATTTCTGCGACTAGGGATTCCTTTGGTCGCCGGTATGATTTTGATTGTGCCACCACAAGTATATTTTGAGCGTTTAGCAGAGGGACAGTTTACGGGTTCATATTGGCAATATTTTACCTCGGTTGCTTTTGATGGTGTTTACCCCGAAGGCAATCTAAGTTGGCACCACCTTTGGTTCTTACCCTATCTTCTGGTGTTCTCCTGGATTTTGGCTCCGCTATTTGTGTTCCTAAGAAGGCACCAGACCCTTTTTATCGACTGGGTAAAAAGATTGATTCAAAAAACGTGGGGCATTTATGCATTTGTTATTCCGCTCTACTTTGTAGAATCGCTGGTCGAACCTTTCTTTCCCGTCACCCACGCCTTGGTGGATGATTGGTTCAATTTTATATTTAGTATAATCCTATTTTTCTATGGTTTTACATTGATTGCGACAGAGGATGTGTTTTGGCAAGCACTGACAAAAGTAAAATCAAAGGCCATAATCCTGGGAATAGTAGGATTTGCATCCCAAGCTTTTATATGGCTGTTTTTGGAAGATGGCTATGTGGTACATTTTACCGAAGCATTTTTAAAAGTGATGAATATTTGGTCTTGGATATTGGTATTGTTCGCCTACGCTGCACAATACCTCAACAAGCCCAGCAAGGGGTTGGCGTACTCCAACCGAGCAGTTTACCCCTTTTATATTTTGCACCAGACCGTCACCGTTGTCATTGGCTATTATTTGATGGATTTGAGATGGGGATTTCTACCAAAAGCATTTGTTCTGGTCGTGGGAACTTTTGGGATAAGTTGGTTGATCTACGATTTGATTATTCTACGCATTCCCGTAATGCATCCGTTATTTGGATTAAAATCTAAGAATAAGAAAAGTATGTAGCTTAACGATTTAACGCCAATTTATAATGTTGATGGCAAGGTATTTGCTAACTTTATTCTCCAGATAATTAGCTGTCTTGCCATGAAAAAGAAGATATATATCGTTTTGGGAGCCGTCCTTTTCAGCTTGCCCATGTTCGCTCAGGGCGACTTGCCCACTACGCGACCTTTAAAGATTGGCGAGAAAAATAATCTTGATATAAAAGCAAGCAATCAAGGTACTTTACTTCGAATGCCTTCGGTACTCGATGAAAGCCTTACCTCCAAAAACGAAAAGCCCGGTGTAAAAATGTTGCCCGACAGGGAACTTCTTCAGGCAGGTCACGATATGGTCATAGACCCCAAGGTTATTGAAAAAAGGGAAAAGGGAGCCAATGAACATTTTGGTGACCAATATCTGGGTGATTTCAAAACCACGGCAAAATTTGTTGGCATTGTTGCTAGGGACCATGAATATGTGGACGGGGACCGTATCAAAATTTATGTGAATGGTGAAGTAGTAGAATATAATTTACTGCTTTCAGGTTCTTACAGAGGAATCAACCTAGATCTTGTAGAAGGTTTCAACCGAATTGAATTCGAAGCCCTCAACCAAGGTTCTTCAGGACCAAATACCGCCCAAGTCGTAGTTACGGACGATAAAGGTGTAGTTATACACAATAACCGCTGGAATCTTTCCACAGGCTCCAAGGCCAGCCTAATTATTGTAAAGGAAGAGGATAGCGGAATTACAAAGAACAATTAAATTTTTGCTCAATATTTCTCGCCCGGGGAGTACGTTGCTTCAGCCCGTTTTAGCACATCCTCCTTGTAATATGCCGCATCCTTGAATTCCATGTCGGCATATCTTTGTGCCTGATCATTAAAATATGGTGATTTTGGATTTCCACTCTGCCCACCTGCCAACATTGTCTTTGCTTTTACTTTATCTCCAAATTCCACAGCAGCCACAAAACTGTTGCCCCGTGTTCCGTAAATCTTTTTAGTATTGTTGTTATATCTAGCACCGTATGCGGCCAAAGCTCCCCATGTTCCGCTGGCAAAACCAATGGGAATACTGGGTTTGTCATCATCAAAAGGTTGACGAATGTCGCCATTTAATCTTTGATAACGGTTCACCTCGCCCCAAGGCATTTTCCAAGTGCCAAAATCATTTTCCAATTTGGACAATGTTTCTTGAAAAAATTCCAGTTTTTGAGCATCCGGCCAATCACTGCCCCAATATTCGACCCACTGCATGGAATACATTCCTTCAGGACGTTCTGCTTTGGAATAGCAAAGTGTACCATAGTAATGCGCCAAGGTCATAGCAACGGATTGTTTTGAGGTGTTAAAATCCCATTCTCTCAGAATTTCAATAGGTTCTTGAAGCTCTGGGTATGCTTTTGCATTTTCATTATAGGCTTTCACCAAACCTGGAATCAATGCTTCAAAAGCTGGCAAGTAAGGGTCATGCGCCAGTTCGATAAGTCCATCCAAGGTATATCCGCTTCTGCCGGTCAAAAGTTTTATAGCATGGATGCCCCTAAAGTTCTCCTGATCTCTCGACATATAATTGGGGTAATCTTCACGCTTTGGACTGAACTCCAACGCTGAAGTATACGGTGTAGAATTACAGTTTTGTATCCAACCGTTTTCAGGGTTCAGCACCAAAATATTTTCATCTACGGTATGTAATCCTTGCCAATCTGTTTTGGGGTTGCTGCCATCCACAGGTTGGTTATAATCGAATATAGTATCCCGCTTTGGCACAAAATTTCCGTGAAAATAGGCAATATTCCCTTCTGCATCGGCATACACTGTATTGTTCGATGAGTTGGTACGAATATCCATCATTTTTCGAAAACCGTCATAACCATCTTGCTTGGTTCGAGTATAGGATTGTTCCAAAGCCTTTACTGGTTCCCACATCATGGCGGAAGCCGTCCATTGGTCATCAACCTGATGGGTAATCGGTCCGTGATGGGTATGGTACATTGGGAATGTCCTCTCCTTCATACTTCCCCCATTTTTATATTTTAAGGTAACCGAACTGGAATCCACAGGTCGCAGTTCCTCCCCATACTGATAAAACAATTTTCCATCATTTTTTACGATGGTTTCCTTAAACTCGTCCATCACATCGGTATAGGTGGAGGTATGCATCCATCCTGTTTTCTCATTGAAGCCTTGGTACACAAAAAACTGACCCCAAGTCACGGCGCCATAGGCATTCAGACCTTCTTCGCTCACCACGTGTACTTCACCTCTAAAGTAGAATGAAGTATGGGGGTTGATCAATAACATCGCATTTCCAGATTCGGTCAAGTCTCCAGAAATGGCAATTCCATTGGAACCTTGTGGCTCTGCCATTTCCTCCTTTTTTTTGATTTGAAGCGCTTCCATTGTTGGCAATTCCATTCCACTTTCATAAAAACTTTTGATTTTTCTAGTGGATATGCGCTCAATATCGCCGCCGATGGAACCCTCACTAAAATACATGGGCATCCAAGGTTCAAAACGGGTCAGTAATTTAGGTTTCACCTCGGGATGGGTATGTAGATAATAATTGATTCCGTCAGCAAAGGCATCACAAAGTTCTTTCAGCCACGCAGGACTATCTTCATAATGGGCCTTTGCTTCTTCCTCTGTCATAAAAAGCTTGGCACGAAGGTCACTGTACAGGGCATCCACCCCTTCTACTTCAGCCATGCGGCCCGTAGCCCAAATGTAGTTTTGTTCCACTCTGTTAAAATCATCCTCACACTGGGCATATAGCAAACCAAAAACGGCATCGGCATCTGTTTTCCCATAAATATGGGGAACCCCAAAATTGTCTCGTATGATTGTAATGTTTTCAGCTTGTGCTTCCCATTGTTCCACCTCCGTTTTGGGCTTTTCAGAACATGAAACAACTAAAAAAAGTGCTGCAAGGACAATAATTCTCATCTCGGGATTGGTTTAGTTAGTTTGTGTGAAAATACGTGAAATCGTCAACAATTACCAACTTCCACTTGCTCCTCCACCTCCAGAACTACCACCTCCACCAGAAAAGCTGCTGGACGAACTGCTCCCAGAACTGGAACCAAAAGAATGGGTACCCGAAGAAGAGAAGGTTTTTTTCATATAAGTCTTATCGGATTTAAAAAATGAAAGCTTAAGATTCTTGTCTCCTTTTCTCCTGATTTTTAGGATGGCCAGGAGTATCGTAACCGCTATAAATACAAGAATCACCAATAATACCCAAGTAAAGTCTTTTACAAATCCATTCAATACATCATCTAAACCGAGCAGCATGGCCATAAAAAACAAGGGCATACCCATAAAAACCAATCCAAAAATCAAGGGAAACATCATAAAAACTGCCATGAAAATTCCCCTAAAGACCGCTAATTTTCCAATGAAAATACCTCGTATTATTTCAATAAGCGTGGAATAGCCCTTATAAAAAACGAACCCTCCAGCTGCAACGAACATTAACAGGAACAAACCAATGATCAAAAACAACCACCAAGGTGTTTCGGCTTCGGCCTCGATTTCTGCTTTGAATTCTTCCAAGGCTTCAGGGTCGTTCAAAAATTCTATGATCTGGTCGGTAGCAAGATCTATCCCTTCAAAGTAATCTTCATCCTTGAACCTTGGAATCATGGTATTTCGGATAATTCGCGAAGCAACGGCATCGGTGATATAGGATTCCAATCCATAGCCCACCTCTATCCGGACCTCTCTATCGAACTTGGAGAACAGAATCAAAATGCCATTGTCCTTCCCTTGCTGTCCTAATTTATTTTTATTGAAAACTTCTAACGCATACGTTTCAATGGTTTCGCCCTGCAAGTCATCAATGGTCAAAACTACTAACTGGTTGGTGGTTTCCGATTCAAATTGATATAACTTGGTGCGTAGCCCATCAAGCTGTGACTGGGTAAAAATCTGCGCGTCATCAACAACAATTTCGGACAACTTAGCATACTCTTCCTGTGCAGCACACAATGAGAACATCAAAAACAAAATACCGAACCAGTTCGCTTTTAACATGACTATTTTAGTATTGTAGCTATTAAATATAGTGTTTGTAATCTTTCTGGACTTAAAACTAAACGATTCGGCATCCTTTTTAATTTGCCGTAACTTGCAGACTCTTTCTACAAAATTGATATGCCTGATAAAAAAGTTAGCATCCTCACAGCGTTCAAGACCATTATTTGGCCAAAGCGTAAACTCGTATTTCTTGGTCTATTTTTGATTGCAATCAGCAAAGCGGCAAGTTTTGTTGCTCCGATTGCTTCGAGATATTTGATTGATGACGTCATCGTAAAAAAGGATGTCGACATGCTTAAATATCTTGTTGCCGGTGTCATGTTGGCAATTTTGGTGCAGTCGGTCACCTCTTTTTTATTGACCAAAATATTAAGCGTTCAAGCGCAATACCTTATCTCTGAACTTAGGGCACAGGTACAGAAAAAGGTACTGGCCCTCCCTGTTAGATTCTTTGACAATGCCAAGTCCGGCGCATTGGTATCCCGAATAATGTCGGATGTTGAAGGTGTTAGAAACCTTATTGGTACCGGTTTGGTTCAATTGGTCGGCGGCATTATTACAGCAGTTGTTTCTTTGATTTTATTGATGAGAATCAGTGTTTTTATGACGCTCTTCACGTTTATACCTTTGACTATTTTTGCCGTAATCGCCCTAAAAGCTTTTAAAATTATCCGTCCCATATTTAGAAACCGTGGTAAAATCAATGCCGAAGTAAAGGGCCGTCTTACGGAAACTTTGGGCGGTATAAGGGTCATTAAAGGATTTAATGCAGAAAAACAAGAGGAAGAAGTTTTTGAAGTAGGTGTAGAACGATTGTATCAAAACGTAAAAAAGAGCTTAACGACCACTGCATTTATGACCAGTTCCTCAACTTTTTTACTGGGTGTAGCGACCACCAGTGTCATGGGATTTGGCGGATATAAAATAATTCAGGACACCTTAACAGTAGGTCAATTTGTTGAGTTTACAGTGTTATTGGGGCTCATGATTGCCCCTATCGTACAAATGAGCAGCGTAGGTAGTCAGTTGACCGAGGCACTGGCCGGACTGGACAGAACAGAGGAATTAATGAACTTGGAGGAGGAGTCGGATAACGAAAACCGAACCACAGTCCTAGATAATGTTGTGGGCCGTATGTCCTTTTCCGATGTTCACTTTTCCTATGAAAAAGACAAAGAAGTGCTGCACGGTATCAGTTTCAATGTGGAACCCGGTCAGGTAATAGCTTTGGTAGGAAGTTCGGGCTCTGGAAAATCCACGATTGCCGGTCTGGCTGCAAGCTTTTTGAATCCGGACTCTGGCACCATTACCATTGATGGACACGACCTTTCCAAGGTGAATTTGAACAGTTTTAGGCAACATTTGGGCGTGGTTCTCCAAGATGACTTTTTGTTCGAGGGCACTATACGGGAAAACATCCTTTTCCCAAGACCCGATGCCGGTGAGGACAAACTATTGGATGCGGTAAAAGCGGCCTATGTAGACGAATTTACCAACCGGTTTGATAAAGGGTTGGACACCCTAATCGGAGAACGAGGGGTTAAACTTTCGGGCGGTCAACGACAGCGTATTGCCATTGCCCGGGCCATTTTGGCCGACCCAAAAATCTTGGTGCTGGACGAGGCCACGTCCAGTTTGGACACGGAATCGGAAGCATTGATTCAGAAAAGCTTGGGTGAACTTACCAAAGGCAGAACAACATTTGTTATTGCCCACCGACTGAGCACCATTCGCAAAGCGGACCAAATTCTAGTGATTGAAAACGGCAACATCTTGGAACAGGGAACCCATGAAGAATTAATCGCTTCCGAAGGAAGATATTTCAATCTGTTTACCTATCAAGCCAGGATTTAAGCTTCTTCCGGAGCCAATTCCACCTCTAGACCGTCCAAATCCTCAGTGATATGGAGCTGACAGCCCAAACGGCTATTGTCCTTCACATTAAACGCCTCCGACAGCATTGCTTCTTCGTCATCGGACATTTCAGGAAGTTTATGGTCGGATTGCACATAGCATTGACAAGACGCACACATGGCCATTCCCCCGCAAATTCCAATAGTTCCCTCTGGAGCAAGTTCGTAGGAACGTACTACTTCCATCAAGTTCATGTTCATATCGGTCGGGGCATCCACCTCATGTGAAACACCTTCTCGGTCTATAATTTTTATTTTAATATCGCTCATACCTATTTGAAGCTTGATCAAGCTTCCTAACGATTAATTGGTTGTTTTATTCTTAGTCGATTGCCTTAACAACAGCTTTCGGCGCTTCTTTTTTACTTCCGTCAAATCCTGTTACACCACCTACTGTGGTATACTTCATCACATATTTTTTATCTGGATTGATTCTTTGATAGGCGCTCTGGCACATCAAAGTGGCTTCATGGAACCCACAAAGTATCAATTTTAGTTTTCCCGGATAGGTGTTGACATCCCCAATGGCATAAATTCCCGGAATATTGGTCTGATAATCGTACGTATTGTCCACCTTGATTGCATTTTTTTCAATCTCTAGACCCCAATCTCCAATAGGTCCCAATTTGGGCGACAAGCCGAACAATGGAATAAAATTATCGACATCGATATTCCTTTCTTCGGATGTACTTGTATCCTTAACGGTCACTTTTTCCAAGTGGGATTCACCTTTCAGAGCAACCACTTCTGCAGGAGTTATCAAATTGATTTTGTCCTCATTTTTGAGTTGCTGTACCTTCTCAACCGAATCCAATGCCCCCCTGAACTCATTTCTTCTGTGTACCAAGGTTACTTCTTTGGCAACATCGGCCAAAAAGATGGACCAGTCCAAAGCGGAATCCCCACCTCCTGCGATCAGCACTTTTTTGTCTCGATACACTTCAGGTTCTTTGATCATATAGGCAACACCATTATCCTCAAACTTTTCCAAGTTTTCCAACAGTGGCTTTCTTGGCTCAAAGCTCCCCAGACCACCTGCAATGGCCACAACGGGCGCATGGTGTTTGGTGCCTTTGTTCGTGGTAACGATAAAGGTCCCATCATCCAGTTTTTCAATGGTATCTGCACGTTCGCCCAAGGTAAAACCAGGCTGGAACGGTTTAATCTGTTCCATAAGGTTATCCACTAAATCACCAGCGAGCACTTCTGGGTATCCGGGGATATCATAAATGGGTTTTTTTGGATATATTTCGGAGCACTGACCACCTGCTTGCGGCAATGCATCGATTAAATGACATTTGAGCTGTAACAGGCCTGCTTCAAAAACAGCAAAGAGACCCGTAGGTCCCGCTCCAATAATCAGAATATCTGTTTTGATCATATACTAGAGGTTTTGGCCTGCAACTTACTGCATGCACAAAAAAAGATTCATGATTTTAATCAGTTAGGAGATATTAATAACCTCTTCAATCTGCGGAGCGTACTTTTTTATGGTCATCTCCACACCGCTTTTTAAGGTCATCTGGTTTACGCTACATCCGATACAGTTTCCTTCCAAACGGACTTTTACTGTATTATCCTCGATGGATATCAATGTAATATCTCCTCCGTCGCTCTGCAAAAAAGGTCGTATCTCTTCCAACGCTTTTTCTACATTGCTTCTTGTTTCTTCTGATGTCATTGTTGTCATGCTCATTTCTTTTTAACAGCGGAACAACCGGCCATTGTTGTAATTTTTATTGCTTCGGTCGGGGGAAGGTCGGTATTTCTTCTCACCAACTCCTGCACCACATTTTTAGTAAGGTCCTCAAAAGCTTCTTCGGTCGGGGTTGCCGTTTGCAAGGCAGCAGGTCTTCCTACATCTCCCGCTTCTCGAATGCTCTGTACCAAGGGAATCTCCCCCAAAAAGGGAACTCCCAAATCTTCTGCAAGATTTTTTGCGCCGTTCTCTCCAAAAATATGGTACTTATTATCAGGTAGCTCCGCAGGTGTAAAATACGCCATATTCTCCACGATTCCCAATACGGGAACACTTATCGCCTCTTGTTGAAACATCGCTACTCCCTTTCTGGCGTCCGCCAATGCAATTTCTTGCGGTGTACTTACTACTACGGCACCAGTTACCGGTAAGGATTGCATTATGCTCAAATGGATGTCACCTGTTCCCGGTGGCAAATCCAGCAACAAAAAATCCAGTTCGCCCCAGTGCGCATCAAAAATCATTTGGTTCAATGCCTTTGCTGCCATCGGTCCTCGCCAAATAACCGCTTGGTTGGGCTCGGTAAAAAATCCGATGGAAAGTAATTTTACACCATAGTTTTCGATGGGCTTCATTTTGGCCTTGCCCTCTACGTTGATGGACAGTGGTTTTTCCGAAGCCACATCAAACATAATTGGCATGGATGGACCATAGATGTCCGTATCCAAAAGACCCACCTTAAAGCCCATTTTGGCCAAGGTCACTGCAATATTTGCCGTCACTGTAGATTTTCCTACACCTCCCTTACCGGACGCGACTGCAATGATATTTTGAATTCCGGGAATAGGATTTCCCTTGATTTGATTGACCTTGGGCTGTGCCGAAGCATCAACCTTAAGATTGACCTTTATTTTTGCTTTCTCGTATACCTCTCTGTGGATGCATTTCAAAATTTCCACTTCGGTCTTCTTCTTTGCCTGAAGACTTGGATTTTTGATGGTCACATCCACTTCAACCTCATCACCGAAAACCTGAACATTGGTCACTGCACCGCTCTCGACCAAGTTTTGGCCTTCACCGGGTGCGGAGATTTTTTCCAGTGCCTTAAGAATATCTGTTTTTTTCAACTTCATGGATCAATTTTTTAAACCAACTGTTTGAACTGGTTCTAAACTACAAAGATACGGTGTTGGCTTTAGATTAAGAAGTTGTGTTGAGGAATTTCAAAAAAATCACAAGATGAATTACCGGGAATAGAATAAATCAATCCAACGAACTTAAATTCATGTGATTATTGTGCAGGTTTTTTTGAAAAAATGTAGCTTAGAAGCTGCTATTTCAAATAACCCACCAACATGCCAATTAAAACCAAAGTTCCCTATCTGTTCCTCTTACTGATTTCCCTTATGTGGCTATCATGCTCCACAAATAAGGACACATTCAACAAAAGGGACGTAAAAAAGTCTGAAAAATTAATCGGTCTTCATTTTGCCAATAAAGACATTGATACGCTTTACCCTTACCTCAAAAGGAACCGAAGCGGTTTTGATTCCTTACGCAAATACCCATTGGGAAATGACGTTTTCCCTGCAGTACGTTTTGACCCAACACCATTTGGCTTCACTATGCCTGTCCAACAAAACGGGACCGAATGGGAGATTCCGGATAACGTTGAAATTCCAGAGCCATACGATTTGTTGGCTTTTTACACGATACCCCAGCTTGCATCGCTTATCAAAAACCAGAAAATTACGCCCACGGAACTCACGAAATTTTTCTTGGCACGACTCAAAAAATATCAGCCTACGTTGCAATGCAGCATCTCCATCACTGATAGCTTGGCATTGGAGCAGGCCAAGCGAGCCGACGAAGAAATCAAAAATGGGAAATATCGGGGAATCCTGCACGGTATACCCTATGGCACCAAAGATTTGATGGCGGTTCCAGGTTATCCCACCACTTGGGGGGCTGCGCCGTACAAAGACCAATTCATCAACGAAACGGCTACCGTTGTTAAAAAACTGGAGGAAGCGGGTGCGATTTTAGTGGCCAAATTGGTCTCCGGGGCATTGGCCCGAGGTGATGTATGGTTCGATGGAAAGACCAAAAACCCATGGGATACAACCCAAGGCGCCAGTGGTTCCTCTGCGGGGTCAGGTTCGGCAACGTCGGCAGGACTTGTGCCTTTTGCTTTGGGAACGGAAACATTGGGGTCGATTACTTCGCCAAGCACACGAAATGGCGTAACCGGCCTTAGGCCCACTTACGGGAGAGTAAGCAGACATGGAGTGATGAGCTTGAGCTGGTCCATGGACAAAGTCGGCCCATTGGGACGAAACGCGGAGGACTGTGCCATTATTTTTGAAGCCATTCAGGGAAAAGATGAAAACGACCTTACCACGGTTGACCTTCCTTTTGGCGTGGATTGGAAAAAAGACTACAAAAACTTACGGGTTGCCTATTTGAAAAAAGATATTGAAAAAGACACTACGGAATCTGGGGACAATCTTAGAAATGCCCTTAAGTCCCTAAAAGAAATGGGGGTTGAGCCCACAGCAGTAGAGATGCCCGAAGCAGTTCCCTATCGTGGGTTTGATATTATTTTGAGGGCCGAAGCAGGAGCATTTTTCGATGAATTGGTGCGTTCGGGCGGAGTCGACATCATGGTAGAGCAAGATCAGCGGTCCAGGGCCAACTCGTTAAGGCAAAGTAGGTTCATTCCTGCAGTTGAGTATATTCAGGCCAATAGACAACGTCAGGTACTCATTCAAAAAATGCAGGATTTGATGAAGAATTATGATGTGTTGATCTCACCTTCTTTTGGGAATGATCAACTTACTGCCACCAACCTCACCGGTCACCCAGTGATTGCAGTTCCTACGGGTCTAGATGACAAAAACCATCCGACCAGTATGACGTTTGTTGGCAATTTGTACGATGAGGAAAGTATTCTACTGTTGGCCAAGGCGTTTCAGGACAATACCTCTTTTGATGAATTGCATCCTCCAGGATATTGATTCAAAGTTCTTGGGCAGGATCCCAAAAATATTTTTGAAAGTCAACAATTTGATTCTCCTTTACTGGAATTCCTTCGTTCTCTAGGAGTTGTTGCATAATATTCGACCCATCAAAATGGTGCTTACCGGTTAACACACCCACCCGGTTTACTACGCGATGTGCCGGAACATCTTTGGCCAAGGAATTGTTCATGGCCCATCCTACCATTCTAGCGCTGCGGGCAGCCCCTAAATATTTGGCAATGGCACCATATGAGGTAACCCTGCCATAAGGAATCTCTTTGGCCACTTCGTAGACTTTATCAAAAAAGTTTTTCTCTTCCATGTTAGCGGTACATTATTCGAATCAGGGTAATGATCAAGAGTAAAAGCATCAAAGCACTCAGTATATAATTTGAATTTTTGGAAAAGCGATTGGTCTTTGTCTCCATTTTATCAAAATAAAAAGTGTAGAGGTATAAAACAGAAAATGTCCCTACTCCGGCAGCCACAACAAAGGTGGTGATGTCCTTGGCCTCGAATTTAATCCACCCAGCCTCGTTCCACATGGCATTTAATCCACTATAGTATGGAATGGTCAATAAATTGAGAGCTGCCAACAAAACCCCTTTAAAAAAACTGTTCTTTTTGCTCAGATTGACGTCTTTGATGGCCTGCGACTGAGTTTTGTTGCGCTTGGCCATAATAAAAAAATAGACGGCAAAAAAGGCAAAAACAGCGACCGCAATCTTAAATAGAACATCAATCACCTCTGGATTACGGTACAAAAATTTAGAGATATAAACCGCAATATAGGCCTGTACCATAATGGTGCCGGAAACACCCAAACTAAAAATGATCCCATTCAATTTTCCCTTTTCAACACTTACCTTGGCTGCGTTCATATTGAGCAAACCGGGAGGTACGGTGGCCATAAAGGCTGCCGAAAATGTGGCAAAAAAGAGTATGAGTACGTGGGTCATTGGTTAGTTGATCCTAAATTGGATATAGGTAATTGATTTTCCTTTTTCAAGATACTGATTTTCGTAGAAAGTCTGAATTTTAAGAACTTCAGATGGTGCTCCTTCGTTCTTGTAAACATCATGATTCGCATACACAATTTCGTGTCCCAAGCCTTGTAAAAGTCCTAAGGTGTAGCCGTGCATATACTCGCTATCGGTCTTTAGGTTAACAAGTCCCCCAGGCACAAGAATCTTTTTGTAACGTTCTAAAAAAACCGGATTGGTCATTCTATGCTTGGTCCGCTTGTACTTTATCTGTGGATCGGGGAAAGTAATCCAAATTTCGCTGACCTCTCCCTCTGCGAACAAGTAATCCACCAATTCTATTTGTGAGCGCAAAAAGGCAACATTGTCCAAGTTTTCTTCCAAAGCGGTTTTTGCTCCTCTCCAAAATCTTGCACCCTTTATATCGATTCCGATATGGTTCTTTTCTGGGTTTATTTGGGCAAGCCCAACAGTATACTCACCCTTACCACAGCCCAGCTCCAATACGATCGGGTTGTTGTTTCCAAAAAAGGAAGCCCACTTGCCTTTGTATTCGAATCCAGCCATAACATCTTCCCTCGTAGGTTGGACCACATTGGTAAATGTTTCGTTCTCTTTGAACCGCTTCAATTTATTCTTACTTCCCACTTTGGTGTTTTATTGAGCAAAAAATTAATGATTTGGCAAAACTAAGGAAATCTAAAAGCAATTCGCATTTTGTTTTTTTGTGGGTATGAATTCTTCCAAACGTATTCTGGTAGCTCCATTGAATTGGGGACTGGGACATGCTACTAGGTGTATCCCTATTATTCATGAATTATTGCGACACGGTCATCAACCCTATATCGCATCGGACGGCGTGGCACTATCACTGTTGAAGAAGGAATTCCCCAATATCCCAGCATTTGAACTCCCATCTTACAAGATTTCGTATGCAGAGAAGGCCAAGAACTTCAAAATAAAAATGATTTGGGACTCACCAAAAGTGCTCAAGGCCATGGCCAAGGAGAAAAAAGCTGTGAAGCGATTGGTGAAGGAACATGGCCTGGACGGAATTATCTCCGATAACCGATTGGGTGCCTACTATAAAAAGGTGCCCTGCATATTTATTACCCACCAGCTCAACGTCCTTTCCGGCAACACGACTTGGATGAGCTCCAAAGCACATCAAAAAATAATAAAAAAGTTTGATGCCTGCTGGGTCCCCGATGTTGAAGCGAAACCCAATTTGACAGGTAAGCTGGGACATCTAAAAAAATCCAAATTGAACATTGTGTATTTGGGTCCATTGAGCCGATTTGAAAAAAGACAATTTGCCATTACCAACGACTTGATGGTTTTACTGTCCGGTCCGGAACCGCAACGAACAATGCTGGAAGAAAAATTACTGAGTGAATTGCAGCAGTTTGAAGGTAATATTCTCTTCGTAAAAGGTAAAATTGAGGATGAACAGGTTGTGGAAGAGATCCAAACGCCAAGAGGAAAAATACGGCACTACAATTTTATGAAATCAGAAGAACTGGAAAATGCTATAAACCAGAGTGATAAAGTTCTATGCCGATCGGGATACACCACGGTTATGGATCTGGCTAAATTGGAAAAGAAAGCATTTTTTATCCCTACACCAGGGCAATATGAGCAAGAATATTTGGCGAAACGGATGCAAAAGCAGGGACTTGTCCCTTTTTCCAGTCAGGAGGATTTTACTGTGAAAGATTTATCGAGAATCGAAGAATTCTCAGGTTTGGCTCAGTTTGAATCGACCACTGACTATTCCTCCTTGTTTGAGGTTTTCTCTGCTACAGATACCGGAGCCTTAGCTTTTTCCAATGTAAAAGAGAATTCGGAACCTACATCGACCTCGCTCTCCACATAAATTTTTTCGCCGTGGCCTTCCACAATGTGCTTCACAATGGAAAGTCCAAGACCGGACCCTCCCTCGGCTCGGCTGCCACTTTGGTCCACACGATAAAATCGCTCGAACAATCTTGGAATATGCTGTTTGGGGATACCCCCTCCATTATCCGTTACCCGAACGATCACCTTATTTTTAATTAAGTTTTCTACACTTACCTCCGTGGTTCCTTTGGGCAGCCCATATTTAATAGAGTTTACCAAAAGGTTACTTATTACCTGTTGTATTTTTTCCTTGTCCCCGTTCACGTAGACAGGGTTCGGGTATTCCATATCAAAGGTGAGTGAGATTTCCTTTCTGGCCGCTTTCATTTCCAATAGGTCAAAGGTGTTCTGTATAAGCTCGATGATATCAAAATCCTCTCTCTCCAATTTCAGTTCACCTGCTTCCAATTTGGTGATAAGATCAAGATCCTTGACGATATAAATCAACCTTTCTACACCCTTATTGGCGCGTTGCAGATATTTTTTACGGAGCTTTTTATCCTTCATGGCCCCATCGAGTAAGGTCAAAATATAACCTTGGACCGTAAATAATGGTGTTTTTAATTCATGGGAAACGTTGCCCAGAAAATCTTTTCGGTATTCTTCTCGGATTTTAAGCGTGTCTATCTCTATTTTCTTTCCCTCGGCAAATTTTTCAATTTCCTGTACCAAAGTGCGCATATCGGTGGTTACAGGTTTTGAGGAAAAGGAAGATGATTCCAGAAGGGAGACATCATCATAAATTCTTTTGATTCGCCTATAAATGAAGCGTTCTACACGGATTTGAATTATTGCAAAACAGATACCAAAACATATCAAGGCAAAAAGTAAGGTGTGCGACCAATCTATATGGTCAACATCCATATGAAATCCTATAAATACCAGAGTGATCAAAATGGTGATAACCAAAGAAGATCGAAGTGCAAATTTGTATGATTTCTTTAGTTTTATGGCCATTAGAGTACAAACTTATACCCCACACCCTTAACGGTTTTAAAGTGGTGGTCGCCGATTTTCTCACGTAATTTTCTAATATGGACATCTATGGTTCGGCCGCCAACAACCACTTCGTTGCCCCAGACTTTATCCAAGATCACTTCTCGCTTAAAGACTTTGTTTGGCTTGGATGTTAAAAGTGAAAGGAGTTCAAATTCTTTTCTTGGAAGGACCATTTCTTCACCATCGTTTACAATTTTGTACTCTTCCCTATTGATGATAATCTCTCCGACTTTGACAATATCTTCCACTTCCTTTTTATCATCTTTTAATCGTCGCAGCAAAGCCTTGACCTTGCTCACCAATACTTTTGGTTTTATGGGCTTAGTGATATAATCGTCTGCCCCTGCATCAAAACCGGCCACTTGTGAATAATCTTCACCACGAGCCGTTAAGAAAGTGATTATAGTATGATCCAACCCCGGTGTGTTCCGGATCACTTCGCATGCCTCAATACCATCCATTTCCGGCATCATAACATCCATAATAATCAGATGGGGGCTTTTCTTCTTGGCCTTGGCAACTCCTTCCACTCCATTTTTGGCAGTGAATACTTCGTACCCTTCCGCAGAGAGGTTATAACTTATAATTTCCAGAATATCAGGTTCATCGTCTACCAATAGAATCTTAATGTCCTTGTTTTTCATGGGATGGTATTTCTGTGTTAAACGCCCAAATGTAAAGATAATACACTTACGGGATAAACGCTTAACGTTGATTTAATCTAGTAACCTTATTGTAACAAAACTGAAATAAACACTTAACATACAACTAACACGGCTTTTACAACCCGTGGCGTTCTTTGCGCCAAATATATACCTGATAATGAAATATTTTTTACTGATTTTTGCCTTGTTGGCAACATCACTGAGCAGCGCCCAGCAATCCACGGGTAGCATTGTCGGTAAATTAACCGACCAAGAGTACAACAATGAGCCACTTGCTTTTGCCAATGTGGTAATTAAGGGGACCACTATTGGAACTACTTCCGATTTTGATGGCCTTTATGAAATTTCCGGGATTGCCCCGGGCACTTACATTTTAGTATATAGTTATTTAGGTTATGAAACCGTAGAAATCCCAAATGTAACAGTAGAAGCTGGAAAAGTTACTAGCGTAGACGTTCCAATGAGTGCTGGACAGGGAATGGCACTAGATGAAGTAGTAGTTACCACTGTAGCCAGGAAAGATTCTGAAACCGCCTTGCTATTGGACCAAAAACGTGCAATTGAGATAAAAGAAAGTATTGGTGCCGTAGAATTGGGAAATTTAGGAATCTCCGATGTAAAATCTGCCGCTACTAAAATCTCCGGCGTTACTGAAAGTGAAGCTTCTGGAGATGTATTTGTTCGTGGTCTTGGAGATAGATATTTGACCACTACCTTTAATGGTCTTCCTATTCCATCCGATGACATCGAGAAAAAGAACATAGACCTTGGCTTGTTCCCAACTAGGGTAATCCAAAACGTGAGTATTAGCAAAACCTATTCTGCTGCCACTTCTGCCGACCAAGCTTCCGGTAATATAAATATTGCCTCAAGGGAATTGTCCGGAACCAGTGAATTGGAAGTGGGTGTTTCCATTGGAGCCAACACCAATGCTATTGGCGATGGTTCGGACGGGCAAGGTTTTAAGGTAACAGCAAACTACGAAGATACCTCTCTCGGATTTTACGATACCGATATCGATATCAGAGATCAAATCACCAACCAATCATGGGACGCCAGTACCGTTGAAACGCCAGCCAATATGGGCGTCAACATTAGTGGTGGAAAATCCTTTTTTGACAACAAGTTCAAGGTGTTCGGTACATTGTCCAACTCCAAAAATCATAAATATTACAGCCCTGGCGAATTTTTGATTTATGATCAGGTCACCGTTACAGACTCCATTACAGATTTTCAACAATGGGAAACAGAGCATGTAAACAATGCCATGTTGGACCTTACCTACCAAGATGATAAAAACATAATAAAATCTGTTACACTTTTTGTAAATACCTTAAATGATGTAGTATCAGAAGGAGGTAGAAACGGTTTTGGTAACATTCAGGAAGAGACCATTGGAGATTTTTCTGATTTTTTAAGAGATCAGAACACCAAGCAGACCCGTTTGTTTGTTACCCAATTGATCGGTAACCACAAGTTTGGAGAAAAAAATGTATTGGACTGGGCCGTTAGTTATAACAAACTTAACGCCGATGAGCCGAACAGGATTCGTAACATCATCAACTTTACCTCAGACCCCGTAAATGCTTTTCTCTACGAAAACAGTGCCTTTGAATCAAGAAAACTTTCCCAGACAATTGATGATGAAGAGTACAACGGTCTCTTAAAAGATAGGCTGAAAATCATTGATGAAGAAAATAAAAAATTTTACATTGACCTTGGGGCGAACTATAGAAAAAAGACAAGAGATTTTGAATCTACTTTTTATGGAGTTTCCAACGTAGATGACAATAGACCAAGCTCCACTTCATTGGATGATCTTGATCAGATTTTTACAGATGCCAACTTCAATAACAATATTTTGGAAATTATCGCTTTCCAATCCAACGAAGCTGGAGAAGTAAAGGATGAATATACCGGCGAGTATGAATCCATTGCAGGGTTTGCTCTTTTTAATGTTGGATTTGGAAACTGGAACTTTAACGCCGGCCTTAGGGCGCAACAAGATGAAATCGTAGTAAACTATGATGTGGCCAATGCACCTGGTGGTGAAGTTGGTTCCGTTTCAAGGGATTATACCAACGTTTATCCTAGTTTGAACATAAAATATGCACTTAATGAAGAGCATGCCCTTCGTTTTGCTGCCAGCCGTAGTATTACACTTCCAGAGTTTAAGGAAATTGCTCCTTTTAGATACATTTCCCCCACAGGGCAACAAGTTTTTGGTACTGTTGGAGATAATGCATTGGAAGCTTCGTTCTCCAACAACTTTGACCTTAAATGGGAGTTCTTCCCAACCAGGGGCCAGCTGATTTCTGCTTCCTTGTTTTATAAAAGCATAGAAGACCCCATCAACAAAGTACGCGCACGTGGTTCCGATGGTGCCTTGTTCACCTTCAGAAACACAGGGGAAGAAGCCACTATCTATGGTATCGAGATAGAATCCAAAATAGATATCATCACTCCTGAAATGAACGATGAGAACGGCAACCCATTAGGACCAACACTAAGTTTGGTACTAAACGCCAGTAGAATGTGGCACGAGCAAGACCTTATCGAAAGAACCACGGAAGAAGGTGCAATTATAGAAACCTTTAGATACGGAACCAATAAAAATGCCCCCCTACAAGGTGCTTCCGATTGGATCATGAACAGTAGTTTAAACTTGGAAACCTCTAACAATTGGGTGGCCAACGTATCAGCAAGCTATGCTTCGGACAAGATTTTTGCCATGGGATTTGCAAGAGCTCAAGAAGATTGGGATACCCGTTATAATGATGCCATTTTGGAAAAAGGATTCGTTGTGTTGAACTCGAAAATCAGTAAGCAGTTTGGACAAAACTTTCAAGTATCGTTATCCGGACAAAACTTGTTAAATCCAAAAATAGAACAGTCCATAAACTACTTGACTTCTGAAAGCAGAGCAGAATTGGAAGCATTTTCAGATGACAGGGAAGTACGTTTGGGCCCAGGAGCCCCACAAAGGGAGACTATTACCGATGTAGTTCGCTCTTATACTTTGGGCAGAACATTTAGCCTTGGACTTAAATATACCTTTTAACGCTAATCAATACAGTAGTCTAATAATTAATCTAAATCCATTTCATTTATGAAAACGAAAATTTTGAAAATTTCAATGTTATCACTGGCCACAATGGCACTGGTTTTTACCAGCTGTAGTGGTGACGATAATGGCGGGGACAATCCAACCACGCCTACCTGTGATGACAATATCCAAAACGGGGATGAAACAGGTGTAGACTGTGGTGGTTCTTGCGAGCCATGTGAAAATCCAGCTACAACGCTTACAGGTTCAATATCCGAGGATATGACCCTAGACCCAGCTGAGACTTATGTTCTACAAGGTTCTTTTAGTGTGGAGTCTGGAGCTACTTTGACCATCCCTGCTGGAACAACAATTACAGCCGAGGTTGAAGATGGTACCGAAACCAAAACTTACATCGTTGTACAAAAAGGAGGTATGATCGATGTTCAAGGTACCGAGGCCAACCCTGTTATCCTTACTTCTGCAAACGAAGAGCCAGGTGACTGGGGTGGTTTAATTCTTGCCGGTAACGCAACCACTACCGAAGGTGTGGATGCCGAAGCTGAAGTAGGCGGTATCATCTATGGAGGTACTGACGATGCCGACAACTCTGGTAGCATTGATTACTTGATCATTAACTACGCTGGTGCTCAAATCAGTACAGAATCTCAGTACAACGGTCTAACCCTTTACGCTGTTGGTTCAGGTACAACAATAAGTAACGTTGCCGTACTTAACGGTACCGATGATGGTGTTGAGTTCTTCGGTGGAACTGTTTCCGCATCCAACTTCTATTTAGAAAACAACGAAGATGATGCTATCGACTGGACTGAAGGATGGAACGGTACATTGACAAACGCTTATGTAGTTCACACTTCTGGATTCTCTACTGTTGTTGAAGCAGATGGAGAGAACAAAAACCCAAGTTTGGTTAATTTGACCGCTGTTTCTTCAGTTGGAGGTACAGCCCTTCAGTTTAAAAAAGAATCTGGAGCAACCATTACAGGACTTTCTTTGAACGGATACGATACATCTGTATTGATGAGCGACGCTGGTCCATTGGCCAACGTTCAAATTGAAGGAGCAGATGCCAATCCCAACCTATCTTACGTTGGTGATGCCACAGTTGATGTAGAAATGTTTGGATGGGTAAACTCTGCACTTGTGATCGAAGAAAGCAAATTGACAGGTTCCCTAACTTCCGATTTAACTTTGGATCCCGCTGTAGACTACTTTTTGGAAGGAAGCTTTAGCGTAGAATCCGGTGCTACATTGACTATTCCTGCTGGAACAAGAATCGTTGCCGATGTTGAGGAAGGCACTGAAACCAAAACATACATCGTAGTACAAAAAGGTGGTATGATCGATATTCAAGGTACTGCTACCGACCCTGTTGTTATGACTTCTTCCAACGAAGAACCAGGTGATTGGGGCGGATTGGTAATCGCTGGTGATGCAACTACTACCGAAGGTGTAGATGCCGAAGCCGAAGTAGGTGGTATCATCTACGGTGGAACAAACGATGCGGACAACTCTGGTAGCATTGAATACTTGATCATTAACTACGCTGGTGCGCAGATCAGCACTGAATCTCAGTATAATGGTCTTACCCTTTACGCTGTAGGTTCTGGAACCACAATTGATAACGTGGCTATCTTGAACGGTACCGATGATGGTGTTGAGTTCTTCGGTGGAACCGTTTCCGCTTCCAACTTCTATTTGGAAAACAACGAAGATGACGCTATTGACTGGACAGAAGGATGGAACGGTACATTGACCAATGCTTACGTATTGCACACAGCTGGTTTCTCCACTGTTGTTGAAGCCGATGGTGCCAATGGAAACCCAAGCTTGGTTAACTTGACCGCTGTTTCCACAGTTGGTGGTACAGCTCTTCAGTTCAAAAAAGAATCCGGAGCAACCATTACAGGACTTTCTCTAGACGGATATGATACATCAGTATTGATGAGCGACGCTGGTCCATTGGCCAATGTTCAAATTGAAGGCGCCGATGCCAACCCAGCAGAAACTTATGCTGCTGTTGCCTCTGTTGACATCAATACATTTACTTGGGCTACAGGAAATGCTGAAGCACAATCTGCTACGTTGACAGGTTCCCTTAACTCTACACTTACATTGGATGCTGATGTAACTTACTACTTGAACCAATCTTTCAGTGTTGAAGATGGAGCTACTTTGAACATCCCTGCTGGAACAACCATCATTGCCGATGTTGAAAATGGTGACGAAACCAAAACATACATTGTGGTTCAAAAAGGAGGTACAATCAATGTACAGGGTACTGCTGCTAATCCTGTTGTTATGACCTCATCCAACACAACTCCTGGTGACTGGGGTGGTTTGGTAATTGCCGGTAAAGCTACTACTACCGAAGGTGTGGATGCCGAAGCTGAGGTTGGAGGTATTCTTTATGGTGGTACTGAAGATGATGACAATTCAGGTAGCATCGAATACTTGATCATTAACTATGCCGGTGCGCAGATTAGCACCGAATCTCAGTATAATGGCCTTACACTTTATGCAGTAGGTTCTGGAACAACAATCGATAATGTTGCCATCAAAAATGGAACAGACGACGGTGTTGAGTTCTTTGGTGGAACCGTTTCCGCTTCCAACTTCTACTTGGAAAACAACGAAGATGACGCTATTGACTGGACAGAAGGATGGAACGGTACATTGACCAATGCTTATGTATACCATACTTCTGGCTTCTCTACCGTTGTTGAAGCCGATGGTGCTAACGAAAACCCAAATTTGGTCAACTTGACCGCTGTTTCCACGGTTGGTGGTACAGCCCTTCAGTTCAAAAAAGAATCTGGTGCAACCATTACAGGACTTTCTTTGGTTGGATATGACACTTCTGTATTGATGAGCGATGCTGGTCCATTGGCCAACGTTCAAATTGAAGGTGCAGATGCTGATCCAGCCGAAGCATATGATGCTGCTGCTACAGTAGACCTAACAATCTTTGACTGGGCCAACTAATCAAGATTGGTCAGACACTTATATTTTAAGAGCCCCCGCTATGTCGGGGGCTTCTTTTTTGCATTTCATCGAAAAGTAATGCCCTAATCGTCAAATGGTTCAACAATCGCATCACTATTTTTATATATTTGTGGCATACCGTTTGCAACCATTAACGTATGAAGCACTTTTACTTCGTCATTTTCTTTTTTATCTGTTCACTTGGGTTTTCTCAGCAAAGCGCCAGTTCAAGTGCAGATATTGACGGATTTAAGATGTATCCCAACCCTGTTACCCAAGGCAAGGTTTATATAGAAACCAAAGAAAACGCTCCAAAGAAAATTCTGGTTTTTGATGTATTGGGCACACAAGTCCTTGAGACCACCATCTTAGGTAGAGAGCTCAACCTATCAAACCTAAGCAAAGGAGTTTATATTTTAAGGGTTTTTGAACACAACAAGGTAGCTACTAGAAAGCTCATTGTGAAGTAGTTCCCCGATTTTCACGGCTTTTCGCCAACCATATACCACAGCTTTCAACGCTTTACCACCCATTTTAGTACTTTCACAACATAAAATAGTCAACAATATCCTGTTTACCTACTTTTATCATGCACATAGACCCCAAATCAGCTTGCATGAAGAAAATCTACTTTGTTTTACTTATGGCTTTACCACTACTCTCATTCGGTCAAGACCTAGTTACAGTTAACAATGAGCCCGTACAGGAGCTCAAGGGTTTTAAAATGTACCCGAATCCAGCTTATGGCAATGAGGTATACATCTCTACAGAAACCAACGGTACTAAAGAGATTAAAATTTATGATGTTTTTGGTGAAGTAGTGCTAACGGAAAGAATCAGTACCAATACTTTGGACATTTCCCGACTGGTACCTGGCGTTTACGTACTCCAGGTTACGGAACAGAAAAAAACAATGACCCGAAAACTGGTCGTCAAATAAAATCAAACAGCATATTACATTTTAAGCCCTTTTCCCGAAGGGCTTTTTTATTTTTGGGTACTTTTGATTCACAATGAAGCAGTTTGATACCCATCGGATTTTCAATATCAACAATGCGGACGAATTTGAAGAAGTCGCATTGGATATTTTCAAGTTTCAATACGAAAACAATGGGGTGTACAGGGACTTTTGTATCCATTTAAGAAAGTCTCCTCAAAGTGTTTCAACCACTTTGGAAATACCATTCCTGCCCATTTCCTTCTTTAAGACACATAGGGTTATTTCAACTCAAAAAGAGTCACAGACCATCTTTACCAGCAGCGGAACCACGCAAAGCACTACTAGCAAACATTTCGTTCCTCATATCGGTCTTTATGAAGAAAGTTTTTTACGAGCGTTTGAACTTTTTTACGGAAAACCCAAAGATTTCTGTATTCTAGCTCTTTTACCCTCCTATTTGGAAAGAGAAGGTTCTTCATTAATTTATATGGTAAATAGCTTAATCGAGCAATCCGGACACCCCAGTAGTGGATTTTATCTTCATAACCTTGATGAGCTTCGTGATAAGTTAAAGCACCTGGAGCAAAAAGGCACCAAAACGTTGCTTGTTGGAGTTTCCTTTGCACTTTTGGACCTCGCTGAAGCATCTCCACTTTCCTTAAAAAACACCATAGTAATGGAAACAGGAGGTATGAAAGGGCGTCGGAAAGAACTGATTCGGGAGGAACTCCATCGAACTCTAAAAAAAGGGCTTGGTGTTGAACATATCCACTCAGAATACGGAATGACGGAATTGTTGTCACAGGGATATTCCAAAGGCAGCGGAATTTTTGAAACACCTCCTTGGATGAAAATCCTAACACGTGATACCGAAGACCCGCTAAGCATTCAACCCCACGGAAAAACAGGAGGGATCAATGTGATCGATTTGGCGAACCTATATTCCTGCTCCTTTATCGCTACCCAAGATCTTGGGAAAATACACCCAAATGGAACCTTTGAAGTTTTGGGTCGTTTTGATGATTCGGATATTAGAGGATGTAATTTGATGGTTTTATAAGACCATAATCCTCCGATTATACAGAAAAGAATACCTGCCACAATCAATTAATTATCATATTATCAAGTTTTTACGTAATTTAATTACGTAACCAAACAAACTATATGATGAATAGAAATGATTTTTTAAAACGTAGTGCCCTCTCGGCTGCTGCACTTGCTTCATTACCGGCATTTGCACACTTTTCTTCAAAAGATGAAAAAACCTTAAACCCTAAAATCGTTAAGAATGGGGAAGGCAAACAAGTGAATGTCATCGGCGACCAACAAACCTTCAAACTTACAGGAGCCGATACCAACGGCCAATTTACGTTAATTGAAGAGGTAAATCCACCCGGAACCATGATCCCTCCACACGTTCATACGAACGAAGACGAAATCTTTAAGGTATTAGAGGGCGAACTCGAGGTTACCGTTGGTGATGAAACTACAATCTTAAAGGCAGGTGATTTGGCCTTTGCCCCAAAAAACGTGCCCCATACTTGGAAAGTCGTTGGAGACCAAGATTGCAAAACTATATTGAGCGTATTCCCTGCGGGACTGGAATCGATGTTCGAAGAACTAGGAGGATTACCCCCTGGTCCGCCAGATTTTGCCAAAATAAGTGAGATTTGTAGCAGATAGGGAATCACTTTTTTAACGTAACAAAAAAGCCATCTTTTAAAGATGGCTTTTACATTTTTACGCTACTACGAGCACAAAATAATTCTTCTTGCCTCGCTGTAACAGCACAAATTTATCATTGATCAAATCCGATATTGTAATCAGGTAGTCCTCTTTCACCTTTTCCTTGTTCACGGATATGGAGTTTTGCTTCAATTCCCTCCTGGCTTCACCATTGGAACCCAAAAACCCCGTTTGGGCGGCCAGTGCGCCTATCATATCCAAACCGGGATCAAGTTCGTCCTTGCTCACCGTAGCTTGCGGAACACCTTCAAAAACATCTAAAAATGTTTTCTCGTTAAGCTGTTTTAAATCCTCCGAAGTTGATTTGCCAAAAAGAATGTCGCTTGCCTTTATCGCATTGTTAAGGTCTTCTTCTGAATGCACCATTATGGTCACCTCCTCCGCCAGTTTTCGTTGTAATGCTCTCTGGTGGGGAGCTTCCTTATGTTCGGCCACTAAAGCTTCTATTTCCTGTTGACTTAGAAAAGTGAATATTTTAATGTACTTCTCGGCATCGTCATCCGAAGTGTTCAGCCAATACTGGTAAAATTTATAGGGTGACGTCCTTTCAGCATCCAACCAAACATTCCCACCTTCGGTTTTTCCGAATTTGGTTCCATCTGCCTTGGTGATCAACGGACAGGTAAGGGCAAAACCTTTACCGCCACCGATTCTTCGAATTAATTCCGTACCAGTGGTAATATTTCCCCATTGATCGCTACCTCCCATCTGAAGGCTACAATTGTGATTTTGGTACAGATATAGAAAATCGTACCCTTGAACCAACTGATAGGTGAATTCGGTAAAGGACATGCCTTCTTTCGCATCTGAAGAAAGACGTTTTTTTACGGAATCCTTAGCCATCATATAGTTTACAGTGATGTGCTTACCGACATCGCGGATGAACTCCAAAAAGGAGAAATTTTTCATCCAGTCGTAGTTGTTCACCAATACGGCTGCATTATCCTCACCACTCTCAAAATCCAAAAAGCGTGCTAATTGTCCTTTAATAGCCTCTTGATTATGACGCAAAGTTTCCTCGTCCAACAAGTTTCGCTCTGCCGATTTACCCGATGGATCCCCGATCATTCCCGTTGCACCCCCTACTAAAGCATAAGGTTTATGACCTGCCAATTGGAAGTGCCGCAACATCATTACACTTACCAAGTGTCCGATGTGCAAAGAGTCTGCTGTTGGATCTATACCCACATATGCCCCTCGCATTTCCTCCATTAAGTGTTCCTCGGCTCCTGGCATCACATCGTGCACCATTCCCCTCCATTGCAGTTCTTGAACAAAATTCTTCGTCATGATCAGTTTTTTGGAATAGCTGCAAATATAAAATGAAGTTGGGATTTGAATCAATTTTTACGGCACAAATAGGTACTTTTACCTTATGATTTTGGTTACAGGAGGCACTGGACTGATTGGTTCCCATTTACTTTTCCGTTTAATCAGCAATGGAAACAACGTAAGGAGTAATTATAGGACTCAAGCATCTATAGAAAAAGTGCGTAAGGTTTTTGGTTATTATACAGACAATCCCTCCGCTTTGGTGGAGAAAATTGATTGGGTACAGGCCGATATCACCGAACTTGGTGGATTGGACAAATTATTTGACGGTATTGAGCAGGTATACCACTGTGCGGCATTGATCTCGTTCGACCCCAAGGATTTCAAACTTTTGGAGCGCACCAATGTTGAGGGTACGGCCAACATGGTAAACCTTTCCATAAAAAATGGTGTAAAAAAATTGTGCTATGTCAGTTCAATCGCGGCAATAGGCGCTAGCGTAAAGCAAAAAGAGACCACCGAAGAAAATGAATGGAACGAAGCAAGGGCCACAGTTTACGGGATTACCAAATATGAAGCAGAGCTCGAAGTTTGGCGCGGCTCACAGGAAGGACTTGACATTGTTGTTGTAAACCCCGGTGTTGTAATCGGGCCGGGATTTTGGAAATCTGGCAGTGGATCATTTTTCACCTATGCTTCTAAAGGAAAAAACTACTTTATACCCGGAGGAACCGGTTTTGTAACCGTGACCGATGTGGTCAACGCCATGACCTTATTGATAGATTCAAACATCCGGACAGAGGGTTACATCTTGGTCAATCAAAATATGACCTACAAAGAGCTTTTCGATAAAATTGCACCTAACCTTGGAGTCTCCCCTCCCACCAAAAAAGTTTCAAAATTTATGATTGAGTGCTTTTGGAGATGGGATTGGGTAAGGAGCAATATTTTTGGCAAAAGAAGAAAATTGTCCAAAGCTGTCGCCAAAGGATTGTTCAATAAAGAAGATTACAGCAGCGAAAAAATAAAATCCGTATTAGACTTTGAATTCGAAGACTTGGATAAGGCAATCGAATTTTGCTGTGACAGGTTTACCGAGAAATAGTAGTATCTGGCTTTTTTACACCTTCCTTTTGCTCCCTAATGGCTTTTAAGGAATCATTTCGTTGAATACTTGCCTCACGGATACTGTCGTTCAACCGCTTGCCGATAGCCTCCAAGGTATCCTTTTGCTGCTTCAGTCTAGCTTCTACATCTTTGTATATGGTTTGGTATTCCAAAGGAATAGACGCATAATAAAGGTCGCTCTCCGCAAATTGGGTGCTATCTATATCATATTTGGTATATAGGAATTCCATGATATCGATACCTGAATCCTTAAACTTTCTCGAGGCGCCAGATTTTGAAGCATTTAAAATCGCAAGATCATGAAGAATCTCGGTCATTTTCTCCTTGGGAATAAGGTTTTCCGGCTCATCCACTACCTTTTCGGCACAGGACACCAAAATGATGAAACCCAAAATGTATGTAACGATATATTTCATCCCTAACGATTAAACGTAAGCCTCCTTGCTTTCTTTTCTGCACTAAAATTGCCATTCTCGTAGGCCAAAAGACCATTTACAAAGGTGCGCTTTACTTCCGAATCAAAAGTAACACCTTCAAAGGGAGACCAACCACATTTATAGAAAAGATTGGCTTTTTTAACCTCATTTTTGGAACTCTGGTTAACCTGAACCAAATCTGCGTAATAGCCTTCGCGAATAAACCCACGTCGGTCAATATCAAATAATTTTGAAGGATTATGACACATTTTCTCGACAATTTTCTCCAAACTGATGATTCCTTCCTTTTCCTTTTGGAGCATAGCCAGCAAGGCGTGCTGTACCAATGGCCCTCCCGATGGTGCGCTGGTATATGGATTATCCTTTTCTTCTAGCGTATGTGGGGCATGATCGGTGGCAATCACATCAAAACGGTCGTCCAAGAGCGCTTCCCAAAGTTTATCCCTATCGGATGTCGTCTTTACGGCCGGGTTCCATTTAATATGGGTCCCTTTTTCAGCATAATCCTCATCAGAGAACCAAAGGTGATGAATACAAACCTCAGCAGTGATTTTCTTCTCCTGCAAAGGAATCTTGTTCGTGAACAAATCGGTTTCAATTCCCGTGGACACATGGAACACGTGTAACCTTGCCCCTGTTTTTTTGGCGAGTGCAATCGCATTTGAAGAGGAAAGGTAACAGGCCTCCGCACTTCGAATGATCGGGTGCATTTCAATTGGAATATCATCCCCGTACATATCCTTGTACTTGGCCAAATTGGCCCTAATGGTGCCTTCGTCCTCACAATGGGCTGAAATCACCATTTCGGTATTACTGAATATTTTCTCAAGTACTTCCTCATTGTCCACCAACATATTTCCCGTAGAAGAGCCCAAGAACAGTTTTACACCCGAACATGCATTTTTGTCCAGTCGTTTTAGCTCTTCCAGGTTATCGTTTGTTCCTCCAAAAAGAAATGAATAATTGGCTGAAGAACCCTTAGCGGCAATGGCAAATTTTTCCTCTAGTTTTTCAATGGTGGTGGTCTGCGGAATGGTATTGGGCTGTTCCATAAACGTGGTGATGCCCCCGGCAATCGCCGCCCTACTTTCCGTTGCAATGGTTCCTTTATGGGTAAGCCCGGGCTCCCTAAAATGTACTTGGTCGTCTATGACCCCTGGCAATAACAGATCACCTTCCAGATCTATCACCTTGGCATTACCATCAGAAATGTTTGAATCAATTTTTGATATAAAATCCCTGTCCAGTAGCACATCCGACTCAAAAATGCTGTTCTCGTTTACGATTTTGGCATTCTTCAACAGTATTTTTGACATAACTAAAAGCTCTTTTTAAAAAATATACTCCTAAACTTCATGGCTATCACCCCAAAAATGGCCTCCCGAATAATGGCAGAGTTCATTTTTGACTTTCCGTTTACCCGATCGGTAAAAATAATTGAGACTTCCTCTATCTTGAATTTTCTGAGATAGGCCCGGTACTTCATTTCTATCTGGAACGCATAGCCAATAAAGCGAACGTTATCCAAATTGATGGTTTCCAACACTTTTCTTCTGTAGCAGACAAATCCAGCGGTAGGATCGTGTACCTTCATCCCTGTAATCAACTTTACATAAAAAGACGCTCCGTAAGATAGCAGGATTCTTGCCAAAGGCCAGTTCACTACATTTACTCCCTTTTTGTATCGGGAGCCTACGGCAACATCGGCACCATTAAGGCAAGCCCTGTGCAAACGGGACAAATCTGCTGGCCGATGCGAAAAATCGGCATCCATCTCAAAAATATACTCGTACCCCTTTTTCAGGGCCCATTTAAAGCCATGGATGTATGCAGTACCCAGACCCGATTTCTCTTTACGAACCTCTAAAAAAAGACGATCAGGGTAATCCGTCTGCAAGGTTCGTACACAATCTGCCGTACCATCGGGTGAGTTATCATCGACAACAAGAACATGAAAATCCTTTTTTAGGTCGAAGACCGTCTTTGTTATGGCCTCGATGTTCTCGATTTCGTTGAATGTAGGTATGATCACCAAGCCGTCTGCCATTCGCACTGGATTAGATTGTTCAAAAATACGGTTTTCTAAATTGTACACGCAATAGATAATTGGATGCTTAAACAGGACTTCCCCAATATTTGTAACTTTGCCCCTTTAAAATCACATTTTGATGTCTCAAAAGTTTCCCAGACTTTTTTTTGTTCTCTTGGCCGCTCTATTTGCACTCAACCTGCTGCAATCATCGGTTACGGAACTTATTTATGATGAAGCCTACTACTGGTACTATGCGCAAAATATGGCCTGGGGATATTTTGACCATCCGCCCATGGTCGCGTTTTTGATAAAGCTCAGCAGTTTTCTGTTTGACGACGAACTAGGGGTGCGATTTATGAGCTGCCTACTTTCTGCTGGAACCTATGTGCTATTGTGGTCGATGGTGGAAAATCCAAAGAAAAAGGATTACGTAATACATTTTTTCCTTTTGGTATTCTCCTTTACGTTGATGAATGCCTACGGCTTTTTAACCCTTCCCGATACATCCCTTTTATTTTTTACCGCACTTTTCCTTTGGTTGTACAAGCGCTTTTTGAACAAAGAGGACATCCTGACCACAATCGGATTGGGGTTGGTAATGGCCGCATTAATGTACAGCAAGTACCATGCAGTATTGGTAATTCTTTTTGTGTTCTTATCCAACTACAAGCTCATTTTCAACAAAAAAGCGTGGTTCGCCGTAATTTTGGCCCTAATTTGCTACGCCCCTCATTTTATATGGCTCTACCAGAACGATTTTGTTTCCATCACCTTTCATCTATACGAACGTCCCAACCAAGCGTATAAGTTTGATGAGTTTACCCTAGGCTTTTTCTTGAACAACATTGTGATCATTGGACTTCTATTTTACTGGGTGTACGGTGCATTTTTCAAATATAAATCAACAGATAAGTTCTCTAAATCTCTGATTTATTTGATTTACGGAATACTGATTTTCTTTTTCGTATCCAGCTTTAATAGAAGGGTACAAGCCCAATGGACCATCGCCATTTCAATCCCTTTGGCCGTAATTGCTTTTGACCATCTTTTAAACAACGCCAAAAGCAGAAAATGGATGTACCGAATCGGTATAGTGAGTTTTGTGCTTTTGATGTATGCCAGGGCATGGATGGTACATTATGAATTATTCCCGATGCATTTTGAGACACACGGTAACAAGGAGTGGGTGAACGAGCTCAAGACAAAATCCGATGGGGTTCCCGTTGTTTTTGAAAACTCTTACCGCCGTTCCTCCATGTATGAGTTTTATTCAGAAGTCCCTGCCATATCACTGAACAACTTTATGTATCGTAAGAACCAGTATTCCATTGATAACTCTGAGGAGCGAGTGCGCGGAAAAAAGATTTTATATGTTTCCCAGTACAGAAAAAGTGGCGACATTAGTTATATGCATCTGGACAGTACAGTTTTTCACGGTATATATATTGATGATTTTCAGTCATACCGAAAATTGCAATGCATTGTGGAAAAGCCAGAGACCGGCATCAAATATTCACTCAAGGTTTACAACCCATATCCTTTTGATGTGCCTTTGAAACAATTGGAATACACTATTTCATACTCCAACGAGCACAAGCAAGTTAAGCAGATGCTTCCCTTAAAGGTTCAGAACTCCTTACCCCAGGAATTTTTGTTGAAATCCAAAGACACCATCAACTACTCCTTTGAGTTACCTTTATCCAACATGGAAAGACCATCATATTTTAGAATTGGCATTGCAGAAAACGGACTTCTTCCCGGACTTAATGGAAAACCTGTTAAAATCGAATAATGGAACCCATTGAAAAAACAATAGTTTCATTGGATTGGATGACCATCATGTTGTTTACGAGCTTGGTTGTTTTGGCATTGGGCAAATACCTGTTCCATAAGAAGTTTTTAAACTTCATCATTTTACCTTTTAATGATAAATACATCCTGCTCCATAACAAAAAAGGACAGTTTTCTCATTGGTTCCATCTGCTATTGACCGTTTTTCAGCTTGTCAACCTATCCTTTTTTATTTTTCTCATCCTTCATAGTTTCGACTTGGTCTCCCAAGATAGCACCTTGACCAACTATTTGATCATTCTAGGGTTTTTGGCCCTATTTGAACTTGTCAAGTTCTTGATACAAATGTTTACAGCATTCGTTTTCAACAACTTAAGTTTGATCTCTAGTTTTGTTTTCAGTAAAATTTCTTACCTCAATTATAGTAGCATTATAATCTGCGTTGCCAATATTTTATTGATTTACATCTCAAACGACTCAAAAACAATAATATACACGGCATTGGCCCTGATTTTTCTTATTAATGGCATCGGCTTGACCAAGCTATTAAAGAACCATCAAAAAACACTCCCCCCGTATTTTCTGTATTTTATTTTGTACCTTTGCGCACTCGAAATTGCGCCCTTGGTGTTAATTGGAAGCTATTTAAAAGGTTGATAACTTATGAAAGTAAAAACAATTTTGGTTTCCCAACCAGAACCCAAAGTCGAAAACTCCCCCTATTCAAGACTAATTGAAAAAGAGAAAGTTAAAGTAGATTTTAGACCTTTCATACACGTTGAAGGCGTAGAGGCCAAAAATGTGAGACAGCAAAAAATCGACTTGAACAACTTTACGGCAATCATCCTAACGAGTAGAAACTCCGTGGATCATTTTTTTAGGATTGCCGATGAAATGCGCTTCAAAGTTCCGGATTCCATGAAATATTTTTGTCAGTCCGAGGCTGTGGCCTACTACTTGCAAAAATATGTGGTGTACAGAAAAAGGAAGATTTACGTTGGGAAAAGAACTTTTAACGAGTTGATTCCCTTGATCAAGAAGTACAAAGATGAAAAGTTTCTATTGCCTTCTTCCGACTCCTTAAAGCCTGTTGTTCCAGAATTGCTGGACGAGCTGGGTGTAAACTGGACAAGAGGAATCTTCTACAAAACGGTAATCAGCGACCTTTCCGATCTTAGAAATGTGTATTACGACATTTTGGTATTCTTTAGTCCATCAGGAATTGAATCTTTAATGAAGAACTTTCCCGATTTTGAACAAAACGATACAAGAATTGCCGTTTTTGGCAACAGTACGGTAAAAGCAGCAACAAGTGCAGGTCTTAGGATAGATATTCAGGCTCCAACGCCAGAAACTCCTTCAATGACCATGGCATTACAAAAGTACATTACCAGCGTTAACAAGTAATCTTGACACTGGTCTTAAAACAACAACGCCCTCGGAATCCGAGGGCGTCTTTTTTTTCTAGAAGGCATACCGTTGTGGTCCTCCCCTTCGGATTTCCTCGCTGGCGTGCTCCTCGAACTTTTTAAAGTTTTCCCTAAAGGCATTGGTGAGCTTAAAGGCCGTTTTGTAGTAGGCATCGTCATTGTCCCATGTGGCCCTTGGGCTCAGTACCTTAGTAGGCACTCCCGGGCACTCCCTCGGCTGGGCCACCCCAAAGACCGAGTGGATATGGTACTTCTCGTAATTGTAGAGTCCCAGCTCGCCGTTCAATGCGGCGCTGATCATTGCCCTGGTGTACTTCAGCTCCATGCGCGTGCCCACTCCGTAGGGACCGCCCGTCCAGCCCGTGTTCACCAACCATACATCCACACCGGACTCCTTCATCTTCTTGCTCAGCATCTCGGCATACTTGGCCGGGTGCAATGGCATGAACGGGGCCCCGAAACAGGCCGAGAACGATGGCTGTGGCTCCACAACACCGGCTTCCGTTCCCGCTACCTTGGCCGTATAGCCCGATATAAAGTGATAGGCAGCCTGTGCAGGGGTCAATTTCGAAATGGGGGGCAATACCCCAAAGGCATCGGCCGTAAGGAAAAAGATGTTCCTTACGTTCCTCCCTATCGATGGCCACTGGATGTTATCGATATGGTGTATTGGATAGCTCACCCTGGTGTTCTGGGTAACCGACGTATCTGTAAAATCGACCTCGCCGTTGTCGTCCATCACCACGTTCTCCAATATAGCGCCCTTTTTGATGGCACCGTAGATCTCCGGTTCCTTCTCTTTTGATAGATCGATCACCTTGGCATAGCAGCCTCCCTCGAAATTGAACACCGTGTTGTCCGGGGTCCAACCATGCTCGTCGTCCCCTATCAGTTTTCTGTCCGGGTCCGTGGAGAGGGTCGTCTTCCCCGTTCCGGATAGTCCAAAGAATATCGCCGTGTCCCCCGATTCCCCCACATTGGCGGAACAGTGCATGGGCAATGTGTTCTTGTATACGGGAAGGATGAAGTTCAGCGCGGAGAATATCCCTTTCTTGATCTCACCCGTATAGCCCGTACCACCGATAAGGGCGATCTTCCTGTCAAAGTTCAGTATCGCAAAGTTGTGCTGTCTGGTACCGTCCTGGTTTGGGTCGGCCATAAAGCCGGGTGCGTTGACCACGGTCCACTCCGGGTCAAAATCCTCCAATTCCTCCTCAGTGGGCCTGAGGAACATATTATAGGCGAACATGTTGGACCATGGGTACTCGTTGATCACACGGATGTTCAAGCGGTAGTCCTGATCGGCACAGGCGTACGCATCCCGAACATACAGCTCTTTGGTGTTCAGGTAGGCGATGACCTTATCGTAGAGCGCATCGAACTTTTCGCTGTCGAAGGGAATGTTGATGTCGCCCCACCAGACCTTGTCCTTGGTGATATCGTCCTTCACGATGAAGCGGTCCTTCGGCGAACGGCCCGTGAACTCCCCGGTATTGACCGCCAAGGCACCGGAGGAGGCCTCACGGCCCATGCCCTTGTCGATAGTGATGTCCTGGAGCTCCTCCGGGGTCAATTGGTAATGGATGTTGTTGTGATGTATTCCGTAAGCATGCAACGAAATCGTTTTCGTGGTTGAAGCAGAATCCTTCATGTTTTATGTTTTGCGTTGGTACAAAGCTAGAAAATATTCAGTTTTAGACCTTTTAAAACTTGCTTAATTGGATGATTTTGGGGTTAAAATGTGATATCACAAATAATTCTATCAAAATATTGCAAAACATCCTTGGTCTTTCTTAAAAAAACAAAAATCGCATGAACAATTGAAGCTAAAATCATAAAAGTCAACATTTTTTTAATAAAAACACTTGATTCGTCAATTCAAACCGCCCATCCGTCAATTGGGGCAACCATTTTATAGCTGTTTCCTATACATTTCCGACTCAAAACTATACCGATATGCAAAATGTAAAAAGTATTACCCTAATCTGTACCGTATTTTTTCTATGCTTTAGCTGTAATTCAAAATCAGACAAAAAAGCTGGCAATTCTGAAAAATCCGATTCTTTTGAAATCGGAGCATCCGATAAAAGTGATTTTATAGACGAAGTTTCCATTGCGATATGTTTATGGCCCAAAGTAGGACTGCGGGATAAACCTGGACGAAAGGGCACAAAATATCTTACCACCATCTATTTTGGTGAAACCGTGGCGCTTCTTGACGAAAAGAAAAAAGCAGAAGATGATAAGGAATATCTAAAAGTCAGACTTTCCGATGGAACCGAGGGATGGGTCTATGAGCATCTTTTTGCCGTTGGCGGGGAACTGGCAATCATAGATAAAGGCACAGAGCTTTACAAAAGACCTGATATTATGACCTTTGAAGGAAAAAAATTGGAGCCTATGGACATGGTCGTTCTTTTTAAAAATGAAGAAAATAAGGGGTGGCATGAGGTGACCAGTATGAAACGGGAGAAAAAAGGCTGGATTCAAGGGGATATTGATGCAATCCAGAATGAAATTGATGTAAAATTGGGGATTCTGTATTGGCGGGCCATGGAAGAATCGGCCGAAAAAAAGTTTGAACTATTGGAAAATATTCTGGCCAATCCCAATTTTAAAAAATCAAAATTGATAGAAAACGTAAACAAGGCGCTTTACGATACCAACCAAGGTGAGGCCTTCTATATTGAAGAGCTTGATTCGTTTGAAAACCTTTCGTCCAACAAATTGGGAATACAGACAGATTTGGCCAATGCAAGAAGCGAACCTAAGACCAAAAGTGATGTTCTATTCCAACTTGAAAAAGGTGACATCTGCCATATAATTGCACAAGGGGAATCTTTGCAAGAAGTAAATGGTGTTACCGACCGTTGGTACAAAGTTAACTTTAATGGCCAACAAGGTTGGGTATTTGGATATTACACCACCAAGAGAAGGGAGTAATGTTCCAATACATCCTATTGGGACCTAATAATGCGGTAGGCCAAGGCCAGCCAGCCCAAAATCATGAACAGACCTCCAATCGGTGTTAAAAAACCGATTACGGAAAAATCAAAAGAGGTCAAACTATTCAACGTGAGCAGGTAAATCGAAAAAGAAAAAAGAATTACACCAAGTAGAACAAAGACAAACACGATTTTTTTATTCTTTTCAACCATTCCTGCATAAAGCCCAAGAAATAATAAAAATAGGGCGTGGTACATTTGGTACCTTACACCAGTTTCAAAAGTATTTACAGCATCGGCGTCCACCAATTTTTCCAACCCGTGGGCGCCAAATGCACCCAAAATAATGGCCACCATGCCCATTATAGTTCCTGTCAACAAAATTGTTCTGTTCATAACTTTAACTTACTATTTTTTTAAAAATATAACATTTTAATACCTTAGTGACCATACAATTCAAAAGTAAACAAAACACATGGTCCGTACTATTTTAGTTATAGGAGCAGGTAAGTCGACCTCATACCTTTTAGATTATTTCCTAAAAAAATCAAACGAAGAAAACCTACATATAAAAATTGGGGATCTTCGACCCGAAAATATTCCCGACTCGGTTGCAAAGCATCCAAACTGCACTGTATTCGGATTGGATATTTTCAACGAGGCTGAGAGAAAAAAAGCTGTTGCCGATGCCTCCATTGTAGTTTCCATGTTACCGGCAAGTTTACACATTAATGTTGCCCGTGATTGTGTCGAGTTTGAAAAACATTTTATCACTGCTTCATATGTTAGCGATGAGCTCAGAGCACTGGACGCCGAAGTAAAAGAAAAAAACCTTGTTTTCATGAACGAAATCGGTCTAGATCCCGGAATCGACCACATGAGTGCCATGGAGGTGATAGACCGGATACGGGATGCAGGCGGTAAAATGCTGTTGTTCGAATCTTTCACAGGTGGGCTGGTAGCACCAGAGAGCGACACCAACCTTTGGAACTATAAGTTTACGTGGAACCCAAGAAATGTGGTCCTAGCGGGACAGGGGGGTACGGCAAAATTCATTCAGGAAGGAACATACAAATACATTCCCTATCAAAAATTGTTTAGAAGAACCGAATTTTTAGAAGTAGAAGACTATGGTTCTTTTGAAGTCTATGCCAATAGAGATTCCTTAAAATACCGCGAAGCTTACGGATTGCAAAATGCACTTACCCTTTATAGGGGCACCATGCGCAGAGTAGGGTTCTCAAAGGCGTGGCAAATGTTTGTAATCCTTGGCATGACAGATGATAGCTATACCATAGAAAACTCTGAAGGAATGTCGTACCGGGAATTTGTAAATCTTTTTCTCCCCTATTCTCCTACGGATTCGGTCGAATTAAAATTGAGGCACTACTTAAAAATCGACCAAGACGACATTATGTGGGGAAAACTTTTGGAGCTTAACCTTTTTGATTCCACAAAAAAAATACCCTTGAAGAATGCAACGCCGGCTCAAATGCTTCAATACATATTGGAGGACAGCTGGACCCTTAAGGAACACGAGAAGGATATGATAGTAATGTACCATAAGTTCGGATATGAGCTCAATGGTGAAAAAAAGCAGATTGATGCAAATATGGTGGTAATCGGCGAAAACCGCGCCTATACCGCAATGTCTAAAACTGTAGGATTACCCGTTGCCATGGCGACGCTGCAAATTTTGAATGGTAAAATCAACACCCCGGGGGTTCAAATCCCTATAAAAAAAGAGGTGTATAAGCCGATTTTAGAGGAACTAAAAGCCAATGGAATACAATTTAAGGAATATGAAGTCCCTTATCTTGGTTACAATCCAGATTCTGTTGCAGGTTAATCTCCTTTATATTTTGAATATATTTGACTTCAAATCAAAACAAGTATTGTGAAAAACAATAACAATTCGGTTAAGATTGATGGGATTGACAAAAAAATCCTAAGATATCTTATGGAGGATGCTCGCAAACCTATTCTCGAAATAGCACGGAATATTGGGATTTCAGGGGCGGCAATTCACCAAAGGCTGCGTAAACTGGAAAGCTCAGGACTCATTTCCGGTTCCAAGTTCGTAATCAATCCAAAAGTTCTAGGTTATTCCACCATGGCTTACATTGGTATTTACTTGGATAAGGCCATGACCAATCCAAAAGCTGTAAAACAACTGAAAGATATTCCAGAAGTATTGGAGTGCCATTACACCACTGGAAACTGGTCCATCCTTATTAAAGTATTGTGCCAGGACAATGAGCATTTGATGCAGGTACTCAACAAAAAAATTCAGCAAATAGAAGGTGTTTCACGGACCGAAACCTTTATCTCATTAGATCAACAAATTGACCGACAAATACAGATTTGATATTTGTATTGAATCTAAATAAACATTACATTTGCCCCATGAATGTAATATTTCAATCCACATATTACACCTTATACCAAGCCGCCAACGAGCGCTGTTTTTATATTGATTTCGGTCAAAAAACGGTTCGTATGTCATTGTGCCAGTTACTTGCACTCCGCCATAAGCTGATGAGCATTAACATCGAGGACCATTTTGACAGTGATTTGAACGCCCACGGCTTCGAAGTCCTTATGCTTTGCAACAAGGAGCATCTTTTTGTTCTAAACACTTTGGAAATATTGGATTTACAAAGATTGGTCTACAACAGTTTTGTATCCTTGGGACTTGCCGTAGGAGCCATGGAAACGGTAACTTCCTAGCAACAGCTTTTTTCCTTATTTTTATTAAATCTTAAACTGTCTTAAAACTAGACCGTTACTTTTTAAACGTCCGCAAATTCCGTAAATTTGTTAAGAACCCAAGATTAAAATCATAGCGACTATGAAAGATATAGCAAGACAAAGTATGAGCATTAAAGTGGAATCCATGGATTTGCTCAACGGACAGATAAAAATGGAGGCACATGCTTCCGCTACCTATTTGGCCATGGCCTCGTGGTGCGAACAGAATGGCTTTTTCACCAGTGCCAAATTTTTCTTTAAGCAAGCAGAAGAAGAACGTGAGCACATGATGAAGATTTTCAATTTCTTGGTGGACACGGGCGGAAATCCCATTTCTCCAGAGGTAACTGGAATCAACCATGACTATTCATCCATCGTTGATGTTTTTGAATCAACTTTGGAGCATGAGGTAAAAGTGACAAAATCCATTCACAACATTGTAAAGAAAGCCAGAGAGCTTGGAGATTTTGCAACTGAAAGATTTTTGGATTGGTTTGTTATGGAACAAATTGAGGAAGAAAACACAGTTAGGGACATCTTGGATATGATCGAGGTTACCGGCACCGAAGGTGTAGGATTGCAAATGATAGATAACAAGGTTTTGGATTGGATTGATTAAAAGTTCAACCACAAATAATAAAAAAGGGAGCCAAATGGCTCCCTTTTTTGTTTCTTAATATTATCAAATATTTCTTAGTCCCTGCCACCAAATACCTGAAGCGCCCAGTACAACAGGGAAGCCAATGCACCAAGTGCTGCAACCAAATAGGTTCTAGCCGCCCATTTAAGTGCATCTTCCGCACCGGCATATTCTTCCTGAGTCACCATGTTCTTTTGCTTTAACCATACCAATGCTCTTTTACTAGCATCATATTCTACAGGTAGGGTAATAAAACTGAACAAGGTGGCAAACCCCATCATAATCAAACCGGCTACGGCGATATAAAACCCAATTCCACCGGCTACACCAGTGGCGGCCATCAACATAATACCACCAAAAACCACCCAAGTAGACATACCGGAGGTAACACTTACAATCGGGACCAATTTAGAACGCATGGTCAACCATTCGTAGGCCTGTGCGTGCTGTACCGCGTGTCCACATTCGTGCGCGGCCACCGCGGCGGCTGAGGCATTTCGTTGGTTGTATACGCCTTCACTCAGGTTTACGGTTTTGTTCTTAGGATTGTAATGGTCCGTTAGCATTCCAGGAGTGGAAATTACTTTTACATCTCTAATTCCATGGTCATCGAGCATTTTCTGGGCAATCTCTGCCCCGCTCATGCCATTTCTTAGATGGACTTTGGAATATTTTTTGAACTTGCTCTTCAATTGATTGCTTACCAACCAACTGACCAGTGCAATTGCACCGATCAATATATAATATGTCATCATAACTTTATCGTTTTACGTAGATATAAATATACCATATAAAAGCAAAAACCCCGCCAAATAAATGGCAGGGTCTATTTTCTGTCAAAATGTTAGTCCATCAAGCCAATACTGGCTCCAAGTGAAAGGTTTCCGCAATTTCTTTGTAGACTATTTCACCTTCAACAATATTTAATCCCTTTTCCAAGGATCTGTCCAACTTACAGGCACTTCGCCATCCCAGATTAGCCAATTTTAGCACATAGGGCAGTGTTACATTCGTCAAGGCAACAGTAGAAGTATAAGGCACTGCCCCTGGCATATTGGCTACACAGTAATGGACCACATCATCAATAATGTAAATGGGGTCCTCATGGGTCGTTGGTTTGGTGGTTTCCACGCATCCGCCTTGATCTACCGCTACATCTACAATAACGGTCCCTGGATGCATATCCTTGAGCATATCCCTCGTAATCAAATTAGGGGCTTTTGCTCCTTTTAATAGGACACCACCGATAATTAAATCGTTTGTTTTTATATGTTTTCTGATATTGAACTCATTCGAAAATCCGGTCACTACATGGCTTGGCATAATGTCGTTCACATACCTGAGACGTTTCATGTTTACATCCAAAATGGTTACTTGGGCACCCAATCCTGCTGCCATTTTAGCAGCCTGAATACCCACCGTACCAGCTCCAAGGACCAAAACCCTCCCAGGCGACACTCCTGGCACTCCGCCCAAAAGAACGCCTCTTCCTTTCACGGGCTTTTCCAAATACTTTGCACCTTGCTGAATGGCCATTCTACCGGCAACCTCTGACATCGGTGTTAACAAAGGCAAAGTTCCATCTTCATCCTCTACAGTTTCATAGGCGATACAGATAGATTTGCTTTTGATCATGGCCCGTGTCAACGCCTCACTGGATGCAAAGTGAAAATAGGTGAAAACAATCTGACCTTCTTGAATAAGACTGTACTCTTCGGCAATTGGTTCTTTAACCTTTACGATCATATCGCTCATGGCATACACCTGACCAATGGTATCCAAAATAGTAGCCCCAGCCTGCTGGTAGTCCTGATTAAAAAAACCACTTCCCTCACCTGCACCAGATTGTACATAAACAGTGTGGTTGTTCTTTACCAATTCAAATACACCAGCCGGCGTCATGCCAACTCGGCTTTCATTGTTTTTGATTTCTTTAGGTATTCCAACAGTCATTTTGTTGCTATTAATTGTTTCTGGGGCCAAAGTTGAATAAAAAATTTAGATTAAAACACAAATACTCGATAAAAAACAGGGGTGATTCGTTAAAATAAGTGTTTTTTAACATTTATACCCCTTTTTTATGTGGGGTATAATGTTTTTATAGTGATTTTTATACACACACCCCTTACTTTTTTGGGGTTATTTTTATGGAAAATAAAAAAGCATGCCGATTGGCATGCTTTTTTGGGGGTACGATATGTTTTTATTAAAATTTTCGGCTAATAATCCAGTTTTACAATCAACCTACAATATTCACAATCTTTCCAGGCACTACGATTACCTTTTTAGGGTCACGTCCTTGTAATTGCTCCTTTGTTTTTTCGTGAGCCAAAACTGCAGCTTCAATATCTTCCTTGCTCATATCCATGGGCAACTCCAATTTGAATCGCATTTTTCCATTAAAAGATATCGGGTACTCTTTGCTGCTCTCCACCAAGTACTTCTCCTCGAACTTTGGGAATGGCGCTTCCGCTATAGATCCTGAATTACCTAAACGACTCCAAAGCTCTTCAGCAATGTGAGGTGCATAAGGTGATACCAAAATAGCCAAAGGTTCCAAAATAGCTTTGCTGCTACATTTTTGAGATGTCAACTCGTTGACACAGATCATAAAGGTGGACACCGAAGTGTTGAACGAGAAGTTCTCAATGTCTTCTTCTACTTTTTTGATGGTCTTATGCAGCGTTTTGAGGTTGTCGGCGGAAGGCTCCTTATCCTCAATGGCCGCATACAACTTCCAAAGTTTCTTTAAGAAAGAATGTACTCCGGTAATACCTGCAGTGTTCCAAGGTTTGGATTGCTCCAAGGGGCCCAAGAACATTTCGTACAAACGCAACGAATCTGCTCCATACTCCTCACAAATGGCATCTGGGTTAACGACATTGTATTTGGATTTGGACATTTTTTCGATTTCTCGAGAAACCTTAAATGTTCCATCATCTCCTTTTATAAATTCAAAATCAGCGTATTCTGGACGCCATTTTTTAAACCCTTCCACGTCCAATTCGTCAGATGCATTAATCAAAGACACGTCAGCATGTACTGGGACAATTTCTTCCTTTTCATGCACTATGGTTGTATGTTTTACATCAGCATCTCTCCTTATTTCATCCTCAATAAGTTTGCATAATTTCAGAAACAAATCTCCTTGTGTAATTAAAACTCCATCCATTTTTGATTTAGTGATATACGACTCACTGATACAAAATGATTTTTTATAAAGAATTCTTGATACACTTTTATCCTTTGATTCAATCGTAATTCTTGTATCCAAAACAAAACGATAAACAAATGCACTCGTCCCCGTAATCATTCCTTGGTTGATCAACTTTTGAGCAAACTCGTCTTTAGGTACATAGTCCATATCAAACATAAACTTCTGCCAAAAACGGGAATACAACAGGTGTCCCGTAGCGTGTTCGCTACCTCCGATGTATAAATCCACATCTTGCCAATAGTTGATGGCTTCGGGAGAGAAAATAGCGTCATCGTTCCGCGGGTCCATATACCTATTAAAGTATTGGGAACTTCCCGCCCAACCCGGCATGGTGTTCAACTCCAAAGGAAAAACGGTCTTGTGGTCAATCAAATCGTTGGAAACCACTTCATTTTTATCGGTGTTCCAAGCCCAATTGGTAGCGTTGCCCAATGGTGGCTCGCCTGTTTCGGTAGGGAGGTATTTTTCCACTTCGGGCAACTGCAAGGGCAAATGCTCCAAATCAATCATTTGCGGCATACCATCCACATAATATACAGGGAACGGCTCTCCCCAGTAACGCTGACGGCTAAATACGGCATCACGCAAACGGTAATTCACTTTTCCTTCTCCATGTCCAATCTTCTCCAACTCCGCAATGGCTTTCTTCATCGCATCCTTATACGAAAGCCCATTTAGAAAATCAGAATTGGCAATAATCGTAGTTTCCTTATCGGCAAATGCCTCTTCAGAAATATCCACCCCTTCAAAAATATTGGGGATGTCTATGTTGTAATGTTTTGCGAAATCATAATCACGTTGGTCGCCACAGGGCACGGCCATTACCGCTCCTGTTCCATAACTGGCCAACACGTAGTCGCCAATCCAAATGGGAACAGGCTCTTTGGTGAATGGATGCTCTGCATAAGCTCCCGTAAACACACCTGAAATGGTCTTTACATCGGCCATACGGTCACGTTCGGAACGTTTTGCCGTAGCTTCCACATAAGCATCAACCTCAGCCTTTTGTTCTGGGGTAGTGATTTTGGCTACCAACTCGTGTTCTGGAGCCAAGGTCATAAAGCTTACTCCGAAAATGGTATCGGGGCGGGTGGTGAAGACCTCAATATCAAATGATGAGTTTTGAGTTTTGAGTTCAGAGTTTTCACTCTCGCTCACTCTTAACTTTTCACTCATAACTCTAAACTTAACCGTGGCTCCTACTGAACGTCCAATCCAGTTGGTCTGAGAATCTTTTAACGGCTGTGGCCAATCAATTTTGTCCAAGCCGTCTAACAATCGCTGGGCATATGCGGTAATACGCATACTCCACTGCGTCATTTTTTTACGAACCACAGGATGGCCTCCACGCTCGGAAACACCGTTCACGATTTCATCATTGGCCAAAACGGTTCCCAAAGCGGGACACCAGTTCACCTCGGTATCCGCCAAATAGGTCAATCTGTATTTTAAGAGAATTTCTTGCTTTTCCTTGTCGGAATACCCATTCCAAGTTGCAGCATCAAAACTTGGCACATCATCATCACAAGCGGCTTCAACATTAGCATTTCCTTCTTTCTCAAAAATGGAGGTCAAACTTGAAATGTTTTCCGCCTTGTCGGATTTCTTATTGTACCACGCATTGAACAATTGGATAAAAATCCATTGTGTCCATTTATAATATTGTGGATTGGAGGTACGCACTTCGCGGCTCCAATCAAAAGAAAAACCAAGTTGGTCCAACTGCTCGCGGTACCTGTTGATGTTGTTTTCCGTGGTAATCGCTGGATGTTGCCCCGTTTGAATCGCATATTGCTCCGCAGGCAACCCGAAAGAATCGTAGCCCATGGGGTGCAACACATTGAATCCTTTATGTCTTTTGTAACGTGAATAGATGTCCGTGGCAATGTAACCCAGCGGGTGCCCTACGTGCAAACCTGCCCCAGATGGGTAAGGAAACATCGACAATGCATAGAATTTAGGTTTATCGGAATCGTTGGATGCCTTAAAAGTTTCATTTTCTGCCCAATACTTCTGCCATTTGGCCTCAATCTCGCGGAAATCGTAATTCATTGTTAATCTTGTTCAATTTCGTGTGCAAAAATAGGTTTAATCCCCTAAATACAATTTACTTTTCTATTTTTACGTACTGATTCTACTATATGAGCCAATATATTGAACGATATCAGCGTCGAAAACTGATTTCCTCCTACTTTTCCGTGGCTTTGAGCATTGCCTTGGTCCTGTTCCTTTTAGGTGTTTTGGGCCTTTTGGTGCTCAATACCAAAAAATTAGCGGATCACTTTAAGGAGCAGATTACCATTTCGGTGTTTTTGAAAGACAGCGCAAAACCTGTGGAAATAGATCAATTGCAGAAAAGTTTGGCGCTTGCGGAATACACCAAGTCGGCCGAATATATTTCCAAAGAAGATGCTGCGGAGCAATACAGCGAGGATATTGGTGAGAATTTTGAAGAGTTTTTGGGTTACAATCCCCTAAAAAATTCTATCGATGTGAATTTAAAGGCCGATTTCGTCTCTCCGCAACAAATTGATGAGATTGCTGAGGAGCTCGCAGCCAAGGCCTACGTGGACGAGGTAAGCTACGACAAACCTTTGATTTCGCTACTCAACAACAATGCACGGAAAATCAGTTTGTGGATATTGGTGGCCAGTGCCATTTTTACCGTAATCGCATTCTTATTGATCAATAGTTCCATTCGACTGTCCATTTATTCCAAAAGGTTCATCATCAAGACCATGCAAATGGTGGGTGCCACCAAAACCTTTATCCGAAGACCTTTTATTTGGACGAACATTAAACTAGGTATGGTCGGAGCAGTGGTTGCCTTGATCGGACTTGGCGTTTTAGTGTATTATATCGACAAAAATTTCCCCGAACTGAATCTTTTGCAAGATTATATGGTACTCATCATTTTGTTCGTTAGTGTATTTAGTTTGGGCGTTATCATATCTTGGGCCAGCACCCATTTTGCGACCCAACGTTTTTTAAATCTAAGGACGGACGATCTTTATTACTAAATTTGCAGCATGAGCAAGAAAAACAACAACGGTCAAAAACCTACCAAGGAGTTTGTTTTCCAAAGGAAAAACTATCTCTTTCTATTTATAGGTATTGCCCTTATTGCCCTCGGATTTATTTTGATGAGCGGTGGTGGAAGCGACGACCCCGAAGTATTCAATCCCGAGATATACAATTTTAGGAGAATCCGCCTTGCACCGACCTTGATTCTTATCGGTCTTGGCATTCAGGTGTATGCCATTTTGTTGAATCCTCACAAGAAAAAGAAGGAATAATTGGAATTAATTGACGCCATTATCCTTGGAATCATTCAGGGATTGACCGAATTTTTGCCTGTTTCCTCCAGCGGTCATTTAGAATTAGGAAAAGCTATTTTGGGAGCGCAGGCCGTTCCCGAAGAAAGTTTGTTGTTTACCGTAGTGCTTCACTTTGCGACCGCTTTAAGTACTTTGGTGGTATTCCGAAAAGATGTTTTTGAGATATTGAAGGGCCTATTTCAGTTTAAATGGAACGAGGAAACCCAGTTTTCTTTAAAAATTATCATCTCCATGATTCCTGCCGCTTTGGTCGGTCTTTTTTTGAATGATTTTATCGAGGTGTTTTTTGATGGTGCCATCGTTATCGTCGGTATCATGCTCGTGATTACGGCATTTTTGCTGTATTTGGCAGATTTGGCCAAGACTACCGATAAAAATGTATCCTTCCGCAGTGCTTTTGCCATAGGAATGGCACAGGCAGTTGCCATATTACCAGGTATCTCCCGAAGTGGTGCGACTATTTCGGCAGCCGTACTTTTGGGGGTTGACAAGACAAAATCGGCACGTTTTTCCTTTTTGATGGTAGTGCCTCTAATTTTAGGCAAAGTAGCCAAAGATGTGATGGGCGGAGATATTACCTTTCATGGCGACCAAGCTGTAGCCATGGGAGCAGGTTTTGTCGCAGCATTCATCGCTGGACTTGCCGCCTGTACTTGGATGATCAAATTGGTACGCCAAAGCAAGTTGACCTATTTCGCTATTTACTGCTTAGTGGTAGGCCTTATAGCTCTTGCGTGGAGCATGTGGGGATAGATCAGTATATTTGCCCAAAACCCCAAGTTGTTGAACACCAAAGAAGATTTTTTAAACGGTCAGATCTTATTGATCGATAAACCATTGGAATGGAGTTCCTTCCAAGCGGTGAACGCGCTTAAATGGGCCATTCGTAAAAAATTCAGCCTCAAAAAGATAAAAATAGGTCATGCAGGAACATTGGACCCTTTGGCTACCGGGCTGTTGATTATCTGTACGGGGAAATTCACCAAAAAAATTCCAGAGCTTCAAGGACAGGTAAAAGAATATACGGGAACTTTCACTTTAGGGGCCACCACGCCATCCTATGACTTGGAGACCGAAGTGAACGAGACCTTTCCCATCGGCCACATTACAAATACATCAATCAAAGAAGCTACGGCACAATTTTTGGGCGTAATTGACCAAGTACCCCCCATCTTTTCTGCCTTAAAAAAGGATGGGAAACGATTGTACGAATTGGCACGTGAAGGAAAACAAGTCGATATAAAATCACGAAAAATTGAAATTTCTGAGTTTGAAATTACCCGAATTGAACTGCCCGAAGTTGATTTTCGGGTGGTGTGCAGCAAAGGGACCTATATCCGTTCTTTGGCCCACGATTTTGGTAAAGCCTTGGACTCTGGAGCCTATTTATCCAAACTAAGAAGAACCAAAATAGGTGATTTCAACGTAAATAATGCTACAAGTCCCAATGTTTTCAAGGATAATCTTGAAGCAAACGTTTCTCCTTAAATGTTGGGATAAAATAATTTTGCAAAAAAGCGGTTATAGTTAAACCATGAACTTAAACAAGAGCCAGTTATCACTTTTGATCACTTTCTTCGCTATGTCCATAGTGATATTATTGCTGTTCAATATTCACTTAGGGGGCATACAAGAGGATGAGTACGTTATTGAAATGAGCTTGGCCGATGAGGATATCGAGAAACTTCTGGAAGAGGAAGAGGAGCGATTGGAAGAAATGCAAGCCGCCAACGACCCCATTAAAAGCCACATGGCGGTCAATGAAACCGCAAAACCCAGTGTTGGAAATCCCGAACCTTTAAAGACCCTTGAAGAACTTATTGAAGAAAGAGCATTGAGCAGCGAGACCGGGGAATATGCCGATAACTCAGGTTTTGAGGACCAATTAAAACAATTGAAAGCACAACGGGACGAGAAAAAAGAAAAACTTGGCGAACGCGATGCTCAAAAAGAGGAGTTCACCAATTATTTAAAAGATAGACGTACCTCCATCTCCTATTCTTTGTTGGAAAGAAATGCCTACTATCTTCCTCCACCCATCTACACTTGTATTGAAGGTGGTAAGGTCGTCATCAATATTACTGTGGACGAAAATGGTTATGTAAACGAGGCGACCTTCAACGATAAAAGTTCGGGAACCAGTAATGGTTGCTTAGTGGACAATGCTATCGCTTATGCACTAAAGGCACGTTTTAGCCCGGATTCCAAAGCATCCCAAATCGGGACGATAACCTATCTATTCCAGAGCAAGTAATTCCAGAATATCTTCCAAGATATTTTGACCCTTATTTTTATTGTACCAAAGTTGTAGCTCTTGTTTGAACTCATCGGTCAATTTACCATGTTCTCTTTTGTAGTCCTCCACCATTTGGGTAGCCATGCTTGGTCTTGGACCCCACTCCCCAATGATTTCATTATTGGCTTTATCAAACACGATAACTTTGGGAATTGAGCGGGCACCGTTGGTAAGGAACAGATCCATTAAATCGAGATTTTCATCCCTTAACACAATCTTTAATGAAATACTTGGGCTTGCTTCAGCTATTTTATTCATAATAGGCAAACTGGCCGCTGCATCACCGCACCAGCTTTCGGTAAGTACGAGCAGGACCAATTCCTTATCGTAGGATTTCAATTTTTCCCGGACCTCCTCGGAAATCTTGAATGTTTTTTCCCAACGCGACATCCGCTTGTCGCCCAGTTTGGTGTAATTCACATATATTTCGGATTGATTGGGACCGGTGGAACCACCTGTCAAGGCCAATTGAGAGACCAATGCACGATACCTTGGATAATCCATTGCCTTTGAGATGTATTCCTGAACCATTTCCAACCTGTTCTTCTCCAGTATTTCCATAAAAACATTTTTTCAAAAGTAGCACCATGCATTTAGCGGTTAGGTGACTTTTGTCATTGGTTGTTTGTTAGATTGAAACCTTACAATGTTTTTGGGTTTATGGCCAAACTCTTGAACAACATGGCCTTAGTGTAGAAAAACTTGTTCTGCATCTCATTCTGTTTCAAGTAGGCATCAATAAGCTTGCTTTCCCGCGAATTGATCAAAAACAGGGAACTCTCTCCAAAACTGAACTTTCGCTCCTCGGCTTGCAACATAGTTGTATAGTCTTTAACAATGTCGGATATCAACTGGTTTTGTTGCGTAAAGGAATCCAGTTCGTTATAAATAGCAATCACCTTGTTCTGAATTTCGACTTGTGCGTTGTCCCTTTCGTACTCTGCGTCCCTCAACTTAAACTTGGCCAGTTTTAAATCTCCGCGTTCCTTCCGTAGGAAGATGGGCATCTGAAAACTTAAGCCAGCCTTATAATTTTCGGTCACAAAAGAATCGATAAACTCAGGGGTCTCAGTGATAAAATTGTATTCAGCTTGTAATTTTGGAAGCAATTTATTCGCCTTCAATCTTTTATCAACTGCTAGCCCTTCTATTTTATAATCCAAGGACAACAGCTTTGGATGTGTCTCCAGATTAAAGCTGTCCAACGGTATACCATCTATCTCCAAGGTTGAATTGATATCTATTTCGGGTTGCAAATTAGGAGCTATACCGGGCTGAAGTTCAACGGGAACGTCCTCTATCCATAAAAAATTACTGAGCTCCAATGATTTTTTCATGAGGTTGACCTTTGCCTGCTGATAGCCCAAATCTCGGTTTCGAACGGCAATTTTAGCCTCAACTGTATCAATCATGGCAATATCGCCTGCCAGGGCACTTTCTTTTATCCCTTGAAAACGTATCTCGGCATTCTCCAAAAAATCTTTGTATACCTCAGCATCCCTATAGGCCTTTAACCAATCAAAATAGGCCAAGGATGCATTGTACAACACTTGGTTAACCTGCAGGTCTTGGTCGGCTTTGGTCTGCTCCCTAAAAAGCTTTGCTTTTCTGAGGGTGGCCATACGCTCGTTGATCCAAAACCCCTGTAAAACGGACATGGATACCCCGGCACTGTACAGCCCATCATCGGGCAAGGTTTCATCAGGATTGAGGTAGTACCCTTCATTTTGCTGAAAATTTCCTTTGAGCTCTATCCCAAACCAGGTAGGTATCTTAAAGGTGGCATTCAAGCGGTCCCAGTATTCGGTTTCTTTGAACTCCTTGGTATTGTAATCCACTTCGACCTTGGGATCAAACCCTCCTCTGGCCTTCATAAGATTGGCCTGCCCTATGGCAATGTTCAATTGGGCCTGCTTGGCTACGGGATGATATTTTTTTACATAGCCCAAATACTCTTTAAACCCCAGAACCAAAGAATCTTGCTGAGCGTAAAAAGAACCTACAGTAAAGAAAAAGAGGGTACAAAATAAAAATGATCTTCTATTTCTTTGCGGCATCTGCACTTGTGTTTTGAGGTTGATAATAGTTTGGCGGGAAGCCATTCAGTTGCCTCCATAGTTCGTACCAAATGGGAACATCTTCCAACAGGGCCATGGTACTTGCTCCTGAGCCTACCCGAATATCCTTGGGCCAGGGAGCTTCTTCCTCGTCCGGGGCCAGCAGTATACGATATTTTCCATTGGGACTGATAAAATTCTCGATAGCGACCACTTTTCCCCCAAAGGTACCGTAGGAAACATTGGGCCAGCCGCTGAATACTATGGCAGGCCAACCATCAAATTGGATACGTACCTTCTCATCCAAGTGAATCAAGGGCAAGTCGATGGGATCTACATACGTTTCTACAGCTATATCATAATCTGAAGGCATGATGCCGACCAATTGGGCTCCTTCCTTAAAAGTTTCCCCAATTCCAGACTGTATGGCCTTGGTGATATACCCATTTTGAGGGGCCCGTATAAACAGCATATCACTCCTCATCTCATAATTGGTATACTGGTTCTCCAGTTTTGTTACCTGCGCTTCTGAGTCGAACTGATTGGATTGGGCCGTATAAAGATCACTTTGTGCTTTTGAAATTTTATCGGTGTACTCTGCCTGCACTCGATTGATCTCTACCTGGGCATTGATTACATCATTTTTACTGGCCAACAATTTATTTTCTTGGCTAATGAGCTTTGCCTGTGTCTCTTGCAATTTTAATCGTTTTTCTTCTAGATCGGTAACGGCCTTTAACCCCTCATCTTGCAATTTTTCAACTCGGTCGTACTGTCTCTGGGCAATCGAAATATTGGTCTTGGCCGCTTCTAGATCTATACTATCGCTTTTTACCTTTAGTTTTGACTGCATCAACTTGTTCCTAGCTTGTTCCAGTTTTAAACCGAGTTCTTGGTTCAACGCTTTGATCTGCTGGTTCAAGGCTTTTACTTTTTCCTGATAGGACGTCACGGACATGGACTTGGCCTTAATCTGCTGCCCGGTTCGCTCTACCAAATTTGGGTCAAAATATTCGCTCTTTACCTCGGAGATATGCAAAATAGTATCTCCCTTTTCCACATATTGACCTTCTCTCACAAACCATTTTTCAATCCGGCCGGGTATTGGCGACTGGATTGTTTGAGGTCTTTGATCCGGTGTCAAAGTGGTAAGGTACCCTCGACCAGATATGTTCTGGGTCCACGGCAGAAACATCATAAAAACAACAATTATGGAAAAGGATGCCAAGAAGCGATTGAACTGCTTGTAGTGCCTCTTATGGAACACTTTTTTACCAGCTTCGTAACCGGTAAGGTCCACCTTTTCGTTCAGTTTATTATTTGAAGAAATATTCAGCATGAACTTTAATTTACGTTGATCAATCTACCTTTTTCCATACGGATTACTTGATTACAGCGTTTTGCCCACTTGGGATTTTCGCTAACAACGACCAAAGCCCATCCGTTGGCGGGGTCAGTTAAGAAATCCATCATTCTTTCTGTTTCTTCCTCATCATATTGCTCCAATGGGTCCTTGAGCACCATCAATTTGGGACGGGTTACTATGCTTCGGGCCAAAACAATTTTTCTGGAGATAAAGTCGGGGAATTTTTTTCCTTCAGGATACAGGACGGTTTTTAACCCCTGCGGCTGCTCCTTCACAAATTCTGAAAGACTTACTTTTTCCAAGGCCCAATACACATCTTCCATAGAGATGTCCTTGTTACCGAAGGTAATATTGTCCAATAAGGTTCCTTCAAAGGGATATTCCTCCGTTAACGAATGACCAAGATATGATCTATACTGGCTCAATTTGATTCCTTTAAGCGCTACATTGTTCACATATATCTTGCCTTCATCCGGTTCTAGAATACCGGCAATCATTCTTAGCAACGTTGACCTTCCCGACCCACTTTTTCCTTGAATCAGCAACTTTGTTTCTGGTTTTATAGTGAGCGATAAGTGGTCTATTATTTTCTTATCCAATCCGGGCACCTTGTACACGATATCTTCCAGCTCCACCATTAATCCTTCATTTTCCTTGAACGGGGTTTCCCCTTCTTGTGGTTCCAATTCCTTATCCACGACCTGCCCCATTTTTTCCAATGAAGTCAATAAATCATAAAATGTCTCGAGACCCAAAATCAATTTTTCCACAGAACTGATAACCAATAGAATAATGATTTCCGCCGCCACAAACTGACCAATGTTCATCTGCTGCTCCAGTACCAAGAGCCCCCCGATCAAAAGCAACCCTGCGGTAACCAAAACCTTGAAACCTATCATCTGGATAAATTGCAATACCAACACTCTAAAGTGACTTTCCCTCGCATCCAAATAGTCATCTACCAACGTGTCGTTCTTTTCAAGGGCATGGGAGGTCTTACCAGAAAGTTTAAAACTGATAATGGAACGGGCGATTTCTTGAACCCAATGAGCTACTTTGTATTTGATCTTGGATTCTTCCAAACTGGTATCCAAGCCCCTTTGTGCAGTAAACTTGAACACTATATAAATGAGTACCAGTAACAACAATCCATAGATAATAAAGAAAGGGTGATAAAACGACAGCAACAATAGTCCGAAAACAATCTGTAGCAGAGCCGCCGGGAAATCTATCAATATTTTGGATAAGGATTTTTGTACGGTAAGAGTATCAAAAAAGCGATTGGCAAGTTCCGGAGGATAATAATACCTAAGCTCACTCATCTTGATTTTTGGAAAGCGGTAGGCAAACTCAAAGGAAGACCTCGTGAATATCTTTTGCTGCAAGTTCTCTATAATCCTTATCTGCATTAACTGCAAAACCCCAACAAAGGCCACACCCATGGTTACAAGAACCACCAATACAATCCAAGAAGTACTCACACGGGCCCCTTGAATCAGGTTAATAATGGCCTGTATTCCCAAAGGCAAGGAAAGATTGACCAGCCCCGCAAAAATGGCGTAGTAAAAAATTTGAAGAATATCCTTTTTGTCCAAGGAGAGCAAACCGGTTAGCCGCTGCCAGGCAGAGAGTATTTTTTTATTGGCCATGTACTTTTTGATTTAGTGTGCGGAATATCAAATCCGTGAAAAATGCGGTAGGGGTTACCTCTTCACTACAGTTTGTGAGAGATGGAAAGTGCGATTTTAAAAAATTCTGGTGTAACGAACCTTCAAGCACATTACTGGCCAGACTAGTCGGAAATTCATAATCACCGTCCACATCAGAAATCATTTTGCTGAGACGACCCACTAACCTTTTGCATATGATAAAGCTCCCTTCCGCCCCATCATTGTTCATTTCTTTCACAAGATAGGACTTTGAATACTCGTTAATGATTATCTTGTTAAGTACCACTTCGTTAATATGCGAAAAGGAGGAATCTTCCTCTACTGTCTGTGTCAATACTTCAATGGAAGCTGCCAATTTTTCCACGGGGTCGGAAATTGCATTGGTAGAAAAAACCATCTTGTACTCCACCCAACCCCAATACCAAGAGGCCAGATAAAGCAATAGCTTGTGCTTGTTCTCAAAATATCGGTAAATCGAACTCTCGTTTGAGTGTATTCTAACACCCAATTTCTTAAACGTAAAGGATTCGAAACCAATTTCATCTATCAACAATATACTCTGCTCCACGATTTTCTTCCCCAAATCTGACGATTCAGGGTCTTTAACATAGAGTTTTTCATCGATTTCCAGTTTCACAGATTGTAGTAAAATGTCCATGCTATTCCATTTTTAAAACAAAGTCTCGCAAAAATAATAGCATTACTATTAACATGCATCACTTTAACTTGCACTTAACGATTTCTTATTTTGCCTTACTTTTACTTAAAATTGATTGCTATGGATAAACATAGATGTGGCTGGTGCATCGGCGACACCCTTTATGAAGCCTATCATGACGAGGAATGGGGCGTTCCTGTCAAAGATGATGAAACTCTTTTCGAATTTTTGATCTTGGAGACCTTTCAAGCGGGCCTGAGTTGGATAACTATATTAAGAAAACGTGAAAATTTTAGGCAGGCCTTTGACCATTTTGACTACAAAAAGATTGCAAAGTATGATCAAGCTAAGATTGATGCCCTTCTACAAGACACGGGAATCGTTAGAAATAAACTAAAAGTCAATGCTACAGTCACCAACGCCATTGCTTTTATGGAAGTCCAAAAAGAATTTGGTAGTTTTAGTAAATACATTTGGGGATTTGTAGGACATAAGCCCATTAAAAACGAGTTGAAAAACTACAAAAATGCTCCGGCAACCACCGACTTATCCGATACAATCAGTAAAGATTTAAAAAAGCGTGGCTTCAAGTTTGTGGGAAGCACAGTAATTTACGCCCACATGCAGGCCACAGGCATGGTCAACGACCACGAAGTAAACTGTTTTAGATACCATGAAGTTTAAATACCTCCTATTTGTAATCGTTGGTACTGTGCAAATCACATCTGCGCAAAACAAGTACGAACAGGAATCCAGAATAGACAAGGCCGACTTCCCGAACAGCGCCTATCTGTTAATTGAAGATTACCTGAAAGATGCCAAACGAGTACGTTTTTACCAAGAAACGGATAGTACCAAAAAAAGCTTTGAAACCAAATTTAAAAAAGGGCGATTGCATTACAGCGTTGAGTTCGATGAAGAAGGAACACTCGAAGATGTAGAGTTTAAGATAAAGGAAAGGGACATTCCGAACGATACATGGAATACTATCCAATCCTATTTGGATGAAAACCACTACAAACACAGAGTAAAAAAAATTCAACAGCAATATCCCTTACGTGAAGAAAAGTCGGTTGAAAAGACTTTACACAATGCATTTCAGAACTTGATTCTGCCCGATGTAAACTACGAATTGGTCTTTTCTGCCAAAGAAAGTGGCGGTTTTCAAGAATATGAGGCGCTTTTCGATTCTGAAGGGCAGTTGATACGATTGCGAAAATCCCTTCCCCCAAGTTATGATCATGTACTTTATTAAACGGATTTTACTTGTTTCATTAGTACTGTTGATGACTTCCGTATCCGTAAAAGGTCAAGAAAACCTAACGGGTTACTGGCAGCCACAATTTGCTGTAAACTATAAGGTAGCGAGTGCGTACTCACATAATTTTTCCATCGCTAACAGAAACTTTCTCTATGAGAACGAAGATTTTACATTTAGGGTGAAACAATTGGATTTTACCCACTTTTCAAAACTTGAGATCAAGGATAACCAAAGTATTGCTCTTGGTGTAATGTACAGGTTTTACAATAGCAGGGAGAACGAACTTAGATTCACCCAACAATACAACGTAACCCACAAGCCGTTCGCCATACGTTTTGGACATCGGTTCCGTGCCCAGCAGCGTATCACCAATTCCTTGACCACACATAGGTTTAGATACCGCTTTGCCATGGATTTTCCATTAATGGGAGAAAAATTGGATTTGGGGGAACCTTATTTTGTAGGAAGCTTTGAAAATCTCTTGAGCGTGGCAAAACAGAACTCACCCGAATACGACATACGCTTGGTCGGGCAAGTGGGCTGGGAATTGCACGGTGGCATGAAATTGCAAATAGGGGTAGAATATCGTATGGAGGATTACACTTCCAATGTTCCGGAACACATCCTTTTTCTACTGACCAGTGCGCAAATTTCCTTGTAGCAGTTTAACGAATTCTTTTCTAGGAATAAGTTCGGCACCCAAACTTTCCAAATGATCGGTGTGCACTTGACAATCTATAACCTGATACCCTTTCTCACCCAATTCCCTTGCCATTTGTATAAATGCAAACTTTGAGGCATTGGCCCGTAAGCTGAACATGCTCTCTCCGCAAAACACATGCCCTAGGTCAATTCCGTAGAGTCCTCCAACCAAATCTTCATTTTCCCAGACCTCATAGGATTTTGCATGCCCCTTTTCGAACAACTTCATGTAAGCGGTTTTCATTTCGGGCGTAATCCATGTACCATCTTGGCCTTTACGACGAATTTGGGCGCAGTAGTCGATTACCTGTTCAAAGCAGGTGTTTTGGGTTAGCACGAAAGACCCATCCCGAATTACTTTTCGCATGCTCTTGGACACTTTTACTTTATGTGGAAACAGCACCATCCTTGGGTCGGGCGTCCACCATAAAATCAGTGAGTCATCATTGAACCATGGAAAAACCCCATTTTTATAGGCCAGCAGCAATCGCTCCGGTGAAAGGTCTCCACCTACCGCGAGCAAACCATCATCACTGGCATTATCAACAGGAGGAAACTCCAATCTCTTGTTCAAAAAATATAGGGGAGTATTTTCCAAGGGCAATTTTTTCTAAAAATACAAATCAGCCCAAAAACTAAAAAATCCGAACATAACGTCCGGATTTTCGAATTCTATCGATGGTAAATCTATCTATTAGAATGGAAGATCATCGTGGTCCTCATCATTGTAATCATCGGCCGGTTCAAAGGCTTCCATTGGTGGAACCGGAGGCATGTTATCGCCTGCAGCCTCGGACTGAAGGTTCTCTATTCGCCATCCTTGGATGGAGTTGAAATATTTGGTTTCTCCTTGAGGGTTTACCCATTCCCTTCCTCTCAGGTTGATACTGATCTTCACCATTTGCCCCACGGAATAGTTGTTGAGCAAATCACATTTGTCCTGAACAAACTCTACCAATATATGCTGCGGATATTGTTCTTCAGTGGTCACGACCACCTCTCTTTTTCTGAAACCGTTGTTGCCATAGGTTTTGGTCTCATCTATCATTTTGATTCTTCCCTGAACTTCCATGCAATGTTAATTTTTGTTGAAAATTCAAAAGTACATAAAATGAATCCTAATGACATCCGTTATTTAAACTAACTATCAACATGTTTTCCAATTACCTATCTTTAAAAAGAATTTGACCACCAATGGATTTTAGTACCAAACGGAAAACCTCCAATATTATACTGCTGGTATCGGCATTCATCATTGTAAGTCTTATTCTATGGAACACCAATAGCTTTTTCCGAAAGTTTAAGGAGGAGGAACGCCTAAAAATGGAAATTTGGGCAACAGCGCAGTTGGAACTTGTTCAATCATCGGTAGATCAGGAACTGGGTAACCTTACCCTCAAAGTTCTGGGCAACAACACGTCTACCCCAATGATTCTGGTTAACGAGGAAGGTTCCTATAAAACCCATAATATTCCCGAGGACAAAATTGCCGACAGCGCATACATCCAGCAAAAGATAGCACAGTTCAAAAATGAGAACCAACCCATTCAAATCATTCAGGAAGACGAACTGCTCGAAACTCTGTATTATGGCAATTCGGAGGTACTCAACAAACTAAAATATTATCCACTTGCCCTTTTGTTGATTATTTTTTTATTCGGGGCAGTAATATTCTTTTTCTTCCGGACCAACAAAGCATCGGAACAGAACAAGCTCTGGGCCGGCATGGCCAAGGAAACGGCGCATCAAATCGGAACGCCGCTCACATCTCTTTTGGGTTGGAACGAACTACTGAAATCTGAAGATATCAATCCTGAGGTGACCCAAGAAATAGCAAAGGACATTGATAGGTTGGAAACCATTACAGAACGATTTTCCAAAATTGGTTCTATTCCAGAATTGAAGGACCATGATATTGTAAATGAAACCAAAAAGGCATTCGAGTACCTGAAGCAACGTAGTTCCAAACTGGTACATTTTTCCTTTAGCTCCAATATAGATGAAGCCCACGTGCTTATGAACCCCCCATTGTACAACTGGAGTATAGAAAATCTGGTAAAGAATGGCATTGATGCCATGAAGGGCAAGGGAAATATTGCCATCCAAATAGAGAAAAAGGGACAAAACATCAATATTCTGGTATCGGATACCGGCCATGGAATCCCCAAAAGTGATTTTCAGAACATCTTCAATCCCGGTGTAACTTCCAAGCAAAGAGGCTGGGGATTAGGGCTTTCGTTGGTAAAAAGAATTGTTGAAGAGTACCATAAAGGAAAAATTAAAGTATTTTCGTCTAGTAAAGAAGGAACTATCATGCAAATTACCCTACGAGCACTATAAATTTGAATTATGGCAAAAGAAAAGCAACTCGTAATACAAGAAGCTGATATCACCAACAATTGCCCCAAATGTTTTAATCAGGAACTTAAGATTACGTTTTATCAAAAACACACGTTTAATGCACTGTACCACAGAACTACCGGTGTGGTGACCAATGAGATCAAGTGCAAAAAATGCAACTCCACCATATATCCTGTGGATTGGACACCCGATATTGAAAGGGTTTTTGATTACTACAACAAATTGGTAAAACCAGACAGGCCCGCGGTGCGTTTTACCATGCTATTTTTTGTGGTTTTGGTCCTAATGCTATGTCTTGTAGCGGCCGGCGTCTATTTTATGATAGAGGGCTAAAGATGTGACTTGATTTGTTCCGCTACCGCTTCAAACTCATCTGAGGTAAGACTCTCCTTATTTTGAAACGTAGCATTGGCCATACTTTGCAACGGAATTAAATGTACGTGCACATGAGGCACCTCTAAACCAATAACCGTCATCCCCACTCTTTTACAGGGCACTGCTTTTTGTATGGCAAGACCAACTTTTCTTGAGAAGGCCATGAGTTTCATGTAAGATTCCTCATCAAGATCCAAAATCTTGTCCACTTCCTTTTTTGGGACACATAGCGTGTGTCCTTTGGAATTGGGGTTAATATCCAAAAAAGCAAAATGATCTTCATCCTCCGCTATTTTATAAGAAGGCATATCTCCATTGATAATCTTGGTAAAAATGCTGGCCATTTTAATTCAGTTTAAAATAAAAAAATCCCGTGCTATGACGGGATTAAATATACCAATTTAGTTGCTGTTACTCTCGAGTGATCTCTAAAATCTCAAATTTGAGTGTTCCATTGGGAACCTTGATCTCGGCAACATCACCTACTTTTTTGCCCAATAACCCTTTACCAATCGGAGATGTCACGGAAATCTTACCTGCCTTTAGATTCGCTTCGCTCTCTGCCACCAAGGTATACTTCATTTCCATCCCATTGGCCTGGTTCTTTAGCTTAACGGTAGAAAGTACTAATATCTTGGAGGTATCCAGTTGTGATTCGTCTATCAAACGGGCATTGGCCAAGGTTTCTTCCATTTTGGAAATCTTCATTTCCAAAAGCCCTTGGGCCTCTTTGGCCGCATCATATTCCGCATTTTCTGAAAGATCTCCCTTGTCTCTTGCTTCAGCAATGGCCTGTGACGCTTTTGGACGCTCTACATCCTTAAGTTGGTTCAATTCGTCCCTCAATTTCTTTAATCCTTCGGGTGTATAGTATGATACTTTGCTCATATCGTTAATTTTTAATGCAAAGAGGCATTGAAGAAAATCAAAAAATTTCCCCAATGTACTCTTCCTCTACAAATACAAAAAATCCTCAACGATGCCCATGACCTGCATGGTTTTTGCGAGGATTTAACGCAAATATAGAGAATTTTTGTTCAACTTTGCTGCCGTAACGTACTGAAACTATCGAACATGAAGCACCTCTGGGCCATAGTATTATTGGCACTGGTATTATCCTGTAGCTCCGACACTTCCAATAGAAATCCATATTTGCAAGAAGTACGATTTCGTTTTGAGTTGAACCTTAACCTGCCCTTATACAATAATTTACAAAACATTGGAAATCCTGTTTACGTGGGTAACAATGGAGTGGGAACTCGAGGCGCTTTTGTTATCAATACAGGGTCCAGTTTTATGGCTTGGGAAGCCAGTTGTCCCAATCATGTACCCAATGAATGTTCCACCATGACAATCGACGGGCAGAACGCTGTATGTAGCTGCGAAGGTTATACCTATAGTTTGTTTACCGGACAATTATTGGATAGGCCCGATGATGGAAACCGATACCATGACCTCTTATTTTATAGGGCTACCCAAAGTGGAAACGTGGTCATCATATCTAATTAGTCCTGAAGAATGAAGTATAGAAAACTAGGAAAAACAGGAATAGAAGTCTCTGAAATCTCCTTGGGTACTTGGCAGGTAGGTGGAAAATGGGGCTCTGGATTCAATGATGCTTTAGCTGAACAAATTATTAATGAAGCAATAGATGACGGTGTAAACTTTATAGACACCGCTGATGTCTATGAAGCCGGTGCAAGTGAGGCAGCCGTTGGCCGAGTGGTAAAATCAAGGTCCGAAGAAGTTTTTGTGGCCACAAAATGTGGAAGACAAATCAATCCGCACATTAATGAAGGATATACCCCGGAGGTGCTTAGAAAATATGTGGAGGACAGCTTAAAAAACACTGGGCTGGAAGCCGTAAATGAACTTAAAAAGGTATTTCCTGATAGAGAAAGCCTGGCTCCCATTGCACTTCGTTGGATATTGGATTTTCCCGAGGTCGGTTGCATTATTCCCGGAGCATCCAAAGTTGAACACCTGAACAGCAATATCAATGCTGCTAAACTACCTCCGTTAACAAAAAAAGAGAAAGTTGCCGTCAACGACATCTACGAAAAGTACATCAAAAAACACGTGCATCAACTTTGGTAGCACCTTAAAGTGTTCCCAGAATTTTTTCCATAACCCAACTGGTATGTAGCCCCGTTTTTCCCGTTGATGGGTGTGTCGCCTTTTCAAGAAGGTGAAGTTTGATATTCTCTGCGTGAAATTCTTGAATGTGTTGGGGGTGTACAATTTCCAATGCTTGATGTCCTGATGCATTGTTCAGTTCAATGGGAGCCTCATCCAGAACGGCAAAACGAATACTGCCTTCGGAACCTAATATTTCAACCTTGTCCGTCCGATCATGGGTGCCAAAGTTCCAATTACCTGTACCCGTTATCCCTCCATCATGCATCCAATGGGCCGCTACTGCATCAAAAGCAGTATATAGCCCTAGTTGATTGGTTGCTGTTCCATTAACCTCTACAATATCACCCAACAGAAAGATGAACAAATCCAGGCCATGGCTGGCCAAATCATCAAAATACCCTCCTCTGGCGATAGCCAAATCGGTACGCCAGTTGTATTTTTTACTCAAATCCAGTTCACTGGGCGGTTTAGTCTTTTGCCAATGGATATGGCGGACTTCACCGATCAGACCATCATCCAACCATTGCTTGACTTTCAAAAATCTGGGCAAAGAACGGCGATAATAAGCTATAAAAAGAGGAACATCCCCTTTCCGAAAAGCTTCATAAATGGCCAAACTATCATCATACGTAGGGGCCATGGGTTTTTCTATACAACAAGGTTTCCCCGCTGCAACTACTTTTAAAGCGTAAAATTTATGGGTATCGGGAGGTGTAGCAATATAAACTGCATCAATATTTGGATTGCCGATTACTTCATCAGCATCGGTCGTCCAATGAGGAATCCGGTGCCTTTTGGCATAATCTTCGGCTTTTTCCGAATCGCGCCGCATTACCATGGCAACCTCAAAACCGGGTGTAATCTTATAGGCTGGCACGCTTTTTATTTCGGCTACGGCACCACAACCGATAACGCCCCAGCGCAGGGGCTTTTCTTCTGAAAAATTAAAACGGGATTCTGTCATTATGGATAAATTTACAGAATCCCGTTCTTTTTACACCTTAAAAGTTGATGGTCGCTCCCACAAGAAAATTGATTCCTGCTTGTGGATAGTAACCGGCACCTTCAATTGTGGTAATGGTTCCAGGATTGGAATAGTCATCATCAAACGTGTAGAAATATCCGTTGGAGACAATATCGGCATCAAAAATATTGTTCACCAAACCGGAAAGTTCAATACTCTTTATAAAAGAGTTCATGTTGATCGTGTACTGAATATTGAAATCCGTTTGGGTATAGCTATCCAAAGCCGAGCCTTCGGAATCTATATTGCCCATGTATTGTTTGCCTACAAACTTTGAAAGCAATGAAACCTGAAAGTTGGTGTTGGGCTGATAGGTGATAATGTTGCCCGCAATCAATTTTGGGGAGAAGGCAATATTTGTATTTCCCAAATCTTGAAGCTCTCCATCCCGCTCAAAGAAATAATCTAGGTTCCTGTTATCGCTCAAAGCAATGTTCGGTCTCCATTTAAAGGAATTGGAGAGCGTTACGTTGGCATCGATTTCCAATCCTAAACGATAACTATCACCAACGTTGGACCTCAACGGGGCCCCTACATCATTCAAACCTCCAGTCAAAACCAACTGATCTTTGTAACGCATATAGTACACATTGGTGTTCAACTGAAAACTTGGTGAAACGTATCTCCAGCCCAGCTCAAAATCGTTGAGTTTTTCAGGTTTTGGGCTTCCGCTTTCGTAATCGTTACGGTTGGGCTCCCTATTGGCTCGCGCATACGAAAAGTAAAAGTTATTGTTTCGGTTCAAATCGAAAGTGACTCCAGCTTTCGGGTTAAAAAAATTGAATGTATCGTCCACTAGACCAGTATCCTCGCCATTGGCCTGATAACCAACACCACGATATTGCACATCTCCGAACAAGGACCACTGGTCCGTAAGCTGATAATTAACCTTTGTGTAAAAGTTTATATCTGTTTTGGTGGAATTATCGTCATAATACCTATCACGAATTTCACTATTGCGTGCATATTCTGCCCATATGATTTCGCCAAAGTGGTCTCCTTTGTATTCATTGTACCCCCCGCCCATAATTAGTTCTAGGCTTTCACTTTTGTAGGTAGCGGAAAATACGGTTCCATAAAAATCATTGTCCAACCAACGGCGGCGAATCAAATCGGTAGTTTCTACCAATTCTCCATTTACTGTGAAAGGTTCCAGACCATAAGTAGCAAAATCGTCTTCTTCCCTGTATTGCTCAAAAAAGCCCCGGCCTCTTGTATAGTGAACGGCCAAATGCGTGTTCCATGCGGAGTTCCAAGTCTCGTACCAGTGCAATTGAAAATGGTCTTGCTTATAATTGTCGACCTCATTTTCATAGTATTGAGTATTTCCGTTATCATCGGTATATTCCCCGGCCGAGTTGTAGGTACGGTTATCTTCCAACTGGTCTGCGGTTATACCGTTCCACGCCTGATAGGTAATTTCGTGTCCACCAAAAAGCAACGCCTTGATCAAGGTATTATCATCTTTATAAGTTCCTTGCAGAAAATAACTTTCCAATTCAGAGGATGCCCGATCTACGTAACCATCTGAAGTTACCCGTGATAAACGTCCAGAAAATTCAAAATGGTCGTTCATTAAACCCGTGCTAAACTTTACGTTGCTGCGCAGTGTATTAAAACTTCCTACTGATGATGAGATTTTGGCATATGCTTCCTCCGAAAAAGCATCGGTAAGCATGTTTAAGCTAGCCCCAAAGGCACCTGCACCATTCGTAGATGTTCCCACGCCACGCTGCAATTGCAAACTTTGGGTAGAGGAAGCAAAATCGGGCATGTTCACCCAAAAAGTACCATGCGATTCTGCATCGTTATACGGAATACCGTTAATTGTAACGTTGACTCTTGTTGCATCGCTACCACGAACCCGCATACTGGTGTAACCGATACCCGCCCCAGCATCCGATGTGGTCACAACGGCTGGCATAAAATTCATGAGAATCGGGATGTCCTGACCGAGATTTCGAGGAGCCAGTTCCACCTTGTCCAAATCAGAAAAAGTAATGGGGAAATCCTTGGTAATCCTTATGGACTGAACAAGGACTTCATCGAGGACAACCTTTGTGCCCTCAAGGCTGTCAATAGGTTCCTCTTGCGCACTTAAGGAAAGTGCCAGGCCAAATAAGGCCATACCTGCAAATAGCGTTTTGGTGCGATGTCCTTTGCTTTTTTCTGACGGTCGCAATAAGCCGCCTGAAAGGGCTTCTTTTTGAATAATTGAATAGAGTTTCATTCGTAAAAATGTTACGAATAAAAGGGGTCATTATTCTTTGTTAAAAATTGATTTTGTTTCTAAAGAAACATAGAAATTCCAAGATGCGGCTAGCGCATTCCCTTGGCAGCATTACCCGCCCAGGTTCATTGGGTATAATCTCAGCCTTACAATAGTTCTAAGTTTTGAGTTAAAAGTTTTACGTTGCCGGATTGCAACTCATCACTTTTCATTTAGCACTTACAACTAAACCAAAGCACCCCTTTGAGATGCCGCAAATGTAAGCTGCCCGTATTGATTTTCATAAAAAACATCTTAAAAATTTAACTTTTGCTAACAACCATGCACCCCAAGTGCAAGCGTATATAAGAGTATGCATCCAAAATCAAAAAAAAGGTTTACCCTAAAAATTGTAATGAGCTATGTTACGCTGGGTCTTCTTGCATCTCTGGCTGCATTTTTCATCTATAATGAATTCAAAAGCTACGCCTCATCCAAAAACCAGGACGACAGCAATGAAAAGCTCTTGAAGACCAATATATTGCTCACACAACTCTACGATGCCGAAAACCTCTCCAAATTGGCCCTCCAGACCAAAAAAACAGAGGATTTAAGATCCTATGCGCAAAAAGTGGACTCTATTACGGCCTTCATCGATTCTCTAAAGCCGTTGGTAAAATCAGATTACAGTTCCCTAAGTTCTGAATTGGACAGTGTTCAAGAATTATTGAGCCAAAAAGTGTTCAACAATGCTGAATTGCGAAAACTTAAGGTACGGAACGAAAACAATACTTCGTTGGATTCGGTTTTAAAGGCTTTCCATGATATGGAAGTGGGTATGGGAAGAATTACCCCCGAAACCTTTGCTCCGAACTTTGACAAATTATCCCCAGAAGCAAAAGAGTCCATACGAAAATCTGTGGCTATTCTTAATAAAAATATACCGAACTCAGATGGGGGTGCGGACGCCAACAATATCGATTCCATTTTAGAGGTTTCCAAATCCATCATAAACAAAGCCATTACAGAAACTGCCACTGCCGAGAGGACTGTACTTCAAAAGGAACTCGAAATATATCGCACTGACCTTGAGCTTTCCCAAAAAATGAGGGGGATTTTATCGGATTTTGAACGAGAAATGGCCCAGAACACATATCTAGATGCTCTTCAGCAAGAAGAAGCACTGAAAAAAAGCACACGTTTGGCCGGTGGAGCGGTGATCTTAGGGTTGATTATCGTAGTTGTATTCACTTTTATGATTTCCAAAGATTATTGGAAAGTCCAAGAATATCGGGAACGTCTCGAAAGGGCCAAAAAATATTCGGAATCGCTTTTAAAAAGTAGGGAGCAGCTTATATCGACCGTAAGCCACGATCTGCGCACCCCTTTGAATACCATTAGCGGTTATTCCGATTTGATAGGGCAAAGCGGACTAAATTCCGAACAATCGAATTACTTAAAAAAGATTCAATCTTCTTCCGATTATGTAGAAAAACTGGTGAACGACCTTTTGGATTTTTCAAAATTAGAGGCTGGCAAAATTCAATTGGACAAAGTTCCTTTTTTGCTGTCACAGTTAATAGCGGACACGGCAACAGATTTTGAGGAGATGCAATCCAAAAAAGGAGTGTCGTTACAATTGAAAGTCTCCGAGGATTTAAAAACACCCATCATAAACGATCCATTTAGAATACGACAAATATTATCCAACCTGATTGGCAATGCCTTTAAATTTACCGATGAAGGATATGTAAAGGTTACCGCAACTGTGGTTGAAAAAAGTAAATCCAAATGGGCAAAAATCGAGGTTGAGGATACAGGAATTGGAATACCTGTAGAAAAGCAAGAAGCCATTTTCCAAGAGTTTATCCAAGCAGGGGAATCCACAGAGAAAAAACAAATTGGGTATGGCCTTGGCCTGACCATTTCCAAAAAACTTACCGAATTATTGGATGGCACTTTAAGCTTGAGCAGCGAAGTGAACAAGGGGAGTACCTTTACAGTTGAGATTCCTGTTGAGTTTACCAATATCGAAATCAAAGAGGACAATTTCGAAACTCCAATTGTAAAACCTGATGATTTATCCATTTTGGTAATCGATGATGACGAAAATATGTTGAGTCTTATATCAGAAGTCTGCAAACTCAACCAGGTAAAAACCGCAACTTATACAAACTTTGATGATTTTCACATTTCCGAAATCCATCGGTTCGATGCGGTTATTACGGATATTCAAATGCCTTCTATCGATGGCTTTTCCGTATTGGAAAAGGTGAATAATACAGGTTATTCAAGACCTGTGATAGCCATGACCGGTCAACAGATTGGAAATAAATCCGAATATTTGGATGCAGGTTTTGCCGATGTTCTGCAAAAACCTTTCTCAGCAACAGACCTATTAAAAGCTTTATCGTTCGTCAATAATATGAGTTCCAAAAGCGAAATCCCGGACACAGCTTCTCCCTTGTTTACCATTCGAAATATTTCCGCATTTCTGGATAGTTTTGAGTCGGTCAAAGAAGTTTTGCAGGTCTTTTTGGACAATTCCCTCAAAAACATGGAGCTCATGTTTTCCGCTATTGGCAATCAGGATTATACCGACATTAAGGCCATATCCCACAAAATGTTGCCTATGTTCAGACAATTGGAAGTACATGATGCCATCCAATTATTAGAGGTTTTGGAACATCTTTCCGATGATGCAACAGGAGAAAAGGTATTTGAAATTTTAACAGAACTTCAAACAGTCCTGAACAATCTTGACGTTGAAATCCAAGCGTATCTGGCTAAACATCCAATTGATATTGATTGATTTTGTTGTAAAGTGTCTTTCGGGTAACCTGCAACAGTTTTGCTGCCTTGCTCTTGTTAAAGTTGGTTTGCTTTAATGCGCTCAAAATCCTTTCTCGTTCAAAATCGGATTTAGAGAAATTGACTTCATGCTCTTTATTGGCGCCATCGACCACCTCATCTGCCAATGCATTGGGGAACATGGTTTCCGTTGGAGAGAAAAGAACTGCCCTTTTGATCACATTTTTCATTTCCCTTAAATTCCCGGGCCAATCGTACTTCTGCAGAATATTTTTGGTTTCCTCGGAAAATTCAAGCACATTTTTGTCCAATTCGGTATTGGCCCTGGCCAAAAAATAATCTGCAAACAGGAGAATATCTTCCCGCCTATCCCTTAAAGATGGTACTTCTATGGAAAATTCATTGAGTCGGTGGTACAAATCTTCCCTAAAATCGCCTTCTTCGACAGCTTCAAGAAGATTTTCGTTTGTGGCGGCTATAATTCGAATATCCACTTGGATTTCTTGGGTGCTACCCACACGTTTTATCTTACGTTCTTGAATGGCCCTGAGCAATTGTACCTGGTGTTCATATGAAAGATTCCCTACCTCGTCCAAAAAGAGTGTTCCGCCATTGGCAGCTTCAAAATGACCTTTTTTATCATCTATAGCTCCTGTAAAACTACCTTTAAGGTGACCAAAAAACTCGCTTGTGGCTATTTCTTTTGGTATGGCCCCACAATCCACGGCCACAAAAGGTTTATTGCTCCTCTTACTTGCCAAGTGAATGGAGTTGGCTGTCACCTCTTTTCCCGTACCGCTTTCGCCAGTAAGCAAAACAGACATATTTGTGGGGGCGACCAACTCTACATACTGTTGAAGTTTTTTGGATTTTTCTCCCTGTCCTTTTAAAAAGCCAACGGGCTTCTTCTCCTCTATTGGTACCTTTTTAGAAGGTTCAACAGCCTTTTGTGTTTCGACGACCTGTGTTTTCAATGCTTCTTTGATCACTCCAAGTATCGCCTCTGGTGTAAAAGGTTTTGAAATATAGTCGAAAGCACCTTCTTTGATGGCGTTTACCGCGGTTTTCACTTCTGCATAACCCGTCATCAGAATAACCTGCGTTTTTGGAGAATCGCGTTTGACCTGTGCAAGCAGAGTAACTCCGTTTCCTTTGGGCAATCTTACATCGGACAATATTAAATCGAAAGTTGATGATGCAAGATGTTCCTCTGCTTCTTTGATGGAGAAACCTATGGATACCTCAAAACCGTTCTTGGTCAAAAACTTTTGAAGCATTTGACAGAAAGCGGTATCGTCTTCAATGATTAGGATTTTGGGCATAATTCAGTTACCTAATATACGGCCCATATCTTTTTAAAGATGATTGCTTTCTTATAAAATTATCACAAAAAAAAAGGGCTGCATACTGCAGCCCTTCATCAACCAAACTAACTATTGTGGGGTGATATATCTAATTACATGTCAATCCAGTTCCCTTCAGCATCGGCATATACAGTTCCTGATGTACCGTCTTCAAGGGTAAGTTCCAATTTATATTGGTCCTTATCGTTTTTGTATGCTTTATCGATTTTAGCGGTAGGGTAGTTAGACTCTACTGCGCTAGATACAGCAGAAGGAAGGTCAGACACGCTGATTTCTTCAAAATCTCCTACTACAATCTCGATTGCACTGTTATTTTCTAGTTCTGGAGTTTCAACATTTGCAAATGCTGTGATTCCTACAAATGATAGTACTGTTGCTAAAGCTAAATTTTTCATGGTATTTAATTTTATTGTTAAACTTGCTTATCTAACTGAAAACATAGTGCCAACACCAGAAAATTTTTAAAAATCAAGTTAATTTTTTGATTTTTAATACTTTACGTTTTTGTGCCAATTTTAATAGTTGTGTAAAACTGTGTAATACCGTAAACAAAGTGTGTAAAAATTATACAAGAAAGGCTGCCTGGGCAGCCTTTCGTATTTGCCAATAAATGGTTACAAGGAAAAAAGACCATGGTACAGATTGGCAGAAATGGATAATACATGGCTAGTGTTTATATAGCATCATCCTGTTTTTTGATATGTTTATGCTTGTTTCTGTTCCTTAAGTAGGATATCAATATATATAGAGCCAAGCCCAACGATACCACGTTTAAAAACAATATTATTTTGTAAAACATATATGCCGTTGTCTATCTTTTTGAACATTAATGAAAAGAAAGCCGTACATAAAGCACGGCTATCTTACCAAATCAACCAACCTAGTTAAGACAACCCCGCAAGGATTATCAAAAAATTTAATCATGTCACCGGAAACGATTCCGATTATATTTTTAGACACATTTTTTAAAACCAAGTCACATTTGAACACAAAAAACCCGCTACTTTTTCAGCAACGGGCTTAGTCAATTGTTTTTTTAATAGTTATGCCTGGTGGGTGGGTTTTAAAAGATCATTAACCGTTTTAACCGGATTAAAGGTCACCAGTGGCACCTCTACAAAAATGTTGTTCCAGAAAGCCATTGCCCCATTCCATAATCCAGGGAGCTCCAGTGCCTTCAATTCTTTTCCCTCTTTGGTTTTACCGGTAATAAAACCTTGTTTGGTATCCACAAAGTCCAAAAGGTCAAACTTTTGTCCTTTATAGTCCCGTACCCCACATACGAGATCCACCGGGTTAAAGTGTGTAGAGTTTTGTAGTATCGCCGCTTGGGCATTATCCTCCATATCTATTTGGGCGGACTCTATTATCTGAAGGGATATATTTCCTTGTGTATCTTTTATCCAAAACGGACCGCCACCGGGCTCACCTTCATTTTTGACCATACCACATATACGTATGGGACGGTTGATTCTGTCCTTCAACATCGTTTTTTGCTCCTCTACTCCAAAATCATCATAGTTCTTGGGCATACGAACATTAAGGTCTTTTTCCAAAAACGCTTTGATCTCGTCTGTTTTTTCAATGGAAACTTCATCCTTGTCCAAAAGTCTGGCATAGGCGAACGCTTTGTCCTGAACTTTTTTAAGGACACCTGCCAACATTTTTTTACTGTTGGATACGGTCTCCAAGTTTTTATCGATGACCACATTATCTATATTCTTGATGAAGATAATATCTGCATCCTGATCGTTCAGGTTCTCTATGAGGGCACCATGTCCTCCCGGACGGAATAAGATGGAACCATCGTTATTTTTAAAAGGGTTGTTCTCCATATCTACCGCAATGGTATCAGTAGATGGTTTTTGATTGGAATAGGTAATATTGAAAGAAGTATCTGTTTTCTTGGAGATTTTTGGCCCCACAGTCGCTTCCTCTTTCGCAAACATCTCATCATGCTGTTCCGATACGGTAAAATGAAGATTGGCGGTACCCTTTGTTTTTGCATAGAGGGCGGCTTCTTTCAAATGCTCCTCGAAGGGGGTTGCCGTACCCGTTTTATATTTATGGAAAGGCAAAAGACCTTTGGGATAAAAGCCATAGTTAAGACCACTGTCCATCAACATTTCCTTTACAAAAAGATAGGCTTCCTCATCTTTGTTGGAGGCTTTGCCCTTGATTCTGGACATGATCAAATCATAAAAGGGAAAGTCGGAAAGATTCTTGGTAAATTTTTTAGCATCTTGGTCTCCTGTGCGTTCTATGTATTCGGACAGCTCTTCTTTTGATGGGTCATAGCTGTCCAAGAAATTGAACATGGCCTTGAACATACGGGATGCCGCGCCAGAGGCTGGAACAAACTTTAATAGTTCAAGTTCCTTTCTATTATCCTCAAAATATTGAAGCAGGTCCAGCTGCTCCTTTTCCGAGAACCGAAGTATTCCATTGCCCACTACCGCGGCTTGCGATAGTTGCACAAATGGGATGCCTTCTTTGAATGTTTGTATTTGATTATTTACTTTTTCTTTGGAAATTCCTTTGGAGTCCAGTTGTTCCAAGTCTTTAGGACTTAATTTTATCATGTTTTTGGAGAAGTTTATCTATGTGTTCTACTGCTGTGGAAAGCCTTGACGCTTTATCTCCCCTCAAATTAATGAATTTCCTGTTATTATCCTCCAAAGCTTCTTTAAAATGCATAAACATTCGTTCTCTCTCATCCGGCTTATCCCTGAGGTCATCTGCTACCCAAGGTGTGTCTATATAGGTCAGAAAGTAGAGGTCGTAACTGTTTTTTAGGGCGTATTCTTCCAAAAGAGGGTCACATGTTCTGTTGTAGTATGCTTCGGAATACACCTTTGTCTCCAAAAGGTCGGTATCACATATAAGTACTTTATTTGCTTTTTTCGCCAATTGGTTCTCTAGGCGCATTTGTCCGTAAGCAATGGGCAACAAATCGTGTGGTTCGCATGTTTTTTGTTCTCTGTCCCATTTATCTTGTAGGTATTCGCGAGCATATTCGGGCACCCATTCGGTATTGTAGTATTCCGCCAGTTGTTTGGACAACGTGGTCTTGCCTGTGGATTCAGGTCCAAAAAGGACCACTTTTATGAGGTTTGTGGGCTCTTGGCCAAGTTTTTCTTCCATGCTAGATATCCCTGTACAGCTAGAACAGTAAAAATGAGGTACTGTAAAGAGAACATACCCCATCCCCTGTAGGCGTACAAAGGTACGGTAATTAAATCACCCAATATCCAAAGGGTCCAGTTTTCCAGCTTTTTGTTGGCCATGTACCACATTGCCGTAAAGAAAACACCCGAGGTAAAGATATCCACGTAGTTTGTGGGCCCTATATCCGCTCCAAAAGCTTTGTAAACCCCGTATGTGACCAACATGGTCAACAGAAAAAAACCAATCCCGATAAATTTCTCCTTAGAATTGGTTCGTGTAATATGTACCACAGGGTTTCTGTCATCCCTTCGTCTTGCCCAGTTCCACCATCCATAAATACTCATTATGGAATAGTAGAAGTTCATCATCATGTCCCCGAAAAGATTATCGACAAAAAAGATATAGGTCGTAATAACTGTAGCGACCAAGCCGGTAGGATATACCAGAATATCTTCCTTTTTGGCATAGACAACACTGGCAATACCAAAGAAAAATGCGGTGGCCTCCAAAATGATGAGGGACAGCTCACGACCTTCGTAAGGACCAAGAAAAAAATCAAAAATGGGGTTCATACTCGCTTCGGTCGGATTTTACCATTTTCATGGTCAGCACCACATGGTCCAAATTCTCAAAACTTTTCTTTATTTCTGAATTGAGCAATTCCATTACTTCATCATAACCCCCAAAAACCTGTGTGCTCAGTGGGTTCTCCAAAACAGTAAGTCCAGAGTCGCGCAACTTTTTGATAAAAGCGATTACCGGGGCTTCAAAATCATCCTGAAGCGGAGATAGCGTAAGTTCAACGGATATTCTCATGGAGCAAATAATTTCAGGGTAAAACTACAAAAAGGAATTGTTATCCCCCCATCATTTTAAGGGCATAAACGCACGTAAACCCTTCAAACTCCAAAAACTCGATTTCGTAATGGGTCCTTTTGCCATGGTACAGTATTTCGGCAACGGTTCGAGTATCCTCAAAAGAAAAATCGATGACATTGATATGACGTAAAAAACTGAGCCCCTGTTGTGCATAAATTTTATAGAGTGATTCTTTTGCGCCCCAAACTATGGTCAATTTTCGTATGAGTGCTTCGGAATTGGCCAACGTTTTATACTCTTGGATAGGTGTGAATTTGTGAGCTATCTTCAATATTTTATCGCGTTGCATCTCAATATCTATACCCACTTCATCCGTTTCACTGATGATTATTCCTGTAAAGTTGTGCGAATGGGTAATGGATATAAACTTACCATCTTTTAGATGGGGCTTCCCAAAATCGTCATAATACAAATCATGGTCCACATAACCTGCCTCGGCCATAAGGTGACGAATACTCAAAAAAGCCCGTCGGTGCGCCATGGATTTCATGCCGTCCATCCTAGTTTGACAATGCTCTGTAAGCTCCACATTCTTAGAAAGTTCACCTTCTGGTTCGGTCACTTTCCAGATGTAGACCTTAGTGGTCGGAGAAACTGTTATTGTTTTGTAAAGAGGCATTAACTTAAGTTAAGTGAATTTGTATCTTTGTCGCACTACAAAAGCGAAGCTACAAAAGTAAATTTATATAAAGTATGAGCACAAAGACAATTCCGTATGTTCCTTATAAAGTGAAAGATATCTCTCTTGCCGATTGGGGAAGGAAAGAAATTGAGCTTGCCGAAGCAGAAATGCCAGGTCTTATGGCCCTACGTGAAGAGTATGGGAAACAACAACCTTTAAAAGGTGCTAGAATAGCCGGTTGTTTGCATATGACCATCCAGACTGCTGTTTTGATTGAAACATTGGTCGCACTGGGTGCTGACGTTACCTGGAGTTCTTGCAACATTTTCTCTACTCAGGATCATGCCGCCGCTGCAATTGCCGCTGCTGGAATTCCTGTGTATGCCTGGAAAGGTATGAACGAAAAGGAGTTTGACTGGTGTATAGAACAAACCTTGTTTTTTGGTGAGGACAGAAAGCCGTTGAACATGATCTTGGACGATGGTGGCGACCTTACCAATATGGTGTTGGACCAATATCCAGAACTTGCAGGAGGTATTAAGGGGTTGTCAGAAGAAACTACCACAGGAGTGCACCGCTTGTACGAAAGAATGAAAAAGGGAACACTTCCGATGCCCGCCATCAACGTGAACGATTCTGTTACCAAATCAAAATTTGATAATAAATATGGTTGTCGTGAAAGTGCCGTGGATGCCATTCGTAGAGCTACCGACACTATGTTGGCCGGTAAACGCGTAGTGGTTGCAGGTTATGGCGATGTTGGAAAAGGTACCGCAGCTTCATTCCGTGGAGCCGGTTCCATTGTTACCGTTACCGAAATCGACCCGATTTGTGCCCTACAAGCCTGTATGGATGGTTTTGAAGTGAAAAAACTGGAAACCGTGGTATCCAATGCAGACATTGTGATTACCACAACAGGTAACAAAGATATCATCCGAGAGGAGCATTTCCGTGCCCTTAAGGACAAAGCCATTGTATGTAACATTGGCCATTTTGACAATGAAATAGATATGGCATGGTTGAACGGTACCTATGGAAATACCAAGAATGAAATAAAACCTCAAGTGGACAAATATACCATAGATGGTAAAGATGTGATCATCTTGGCGGAAGGTAGATTGGTAAACCTTGGTTGTGCCACCGGACACCCAAGTTTTGTAATGAGCAACTCGTTCACCAACCAGACCTTGGCGCAAATCGAGCTTTGGAACCATAATGACAAATATGCCAACGAGGTGTACATGCTTCCGAAGCATTTGGACGAAAAAGTGGCCAAACTGCACTTGTCTCGTTTGGGTGCCGAGTTAACAGAGCTTAACGAAGAACAAGCTGAATATATTGGTGTAACCGTAGAAGGTCCTTTTAAACCTGAATACTACCGTTACTAAACACCAAAGGATTAAAAAGCAAAAAACCCATGGCAAGCACCATGGGTTTTTTATTGGGGAAAATTTTATTAATCAGCCAATAGGGTCTCTCCATAGTAGCAGGTCTTGTTTTCTTCCAACAAGGCCAGACCTTCTTCCCTCGTGCTATTTGGGTCAATCTTTATTTCTTCACCATTGGGCATGTAAACAATGTAGAATCCTTCTTCAAAAGAGGAAAGTTTAATAATCTCACCGTTAGGACGAACGGCATTCCAAGATTTTTCATCCGGTTTGTACACCAAATCGATTTTCTTTCCTTTTTTTGGGCCTTCCACCACGGTTACCTGAATTCTGTTCTTGGTTGCGATCATTTCAAAAGTGTTGCCATCGTGCTCCACCATTTGGGTTTCCGACTCTCCATCTTTCATGGCTATCGGGTTGGATCCGGACCAAAATTCGATTACGTTGAAGATAAGGGTATCTCCCAAGAAAAAAAGTGGATATACCGGCACAATGTTCAATCCCCAAAAAATGAGGTTGTCCAAAAACCTACTATCCGTTAATCCCTGGTTCCAATCTTTCAAATTATTGAAAGCGCTAAAAGAACCTAAGCAGCTGGTAAACAAAATAGAGCAGGCTAAAAGTGAAGAAATAATAACTTTTTTCATGATATAAGATTTATAGTTAATGCTATTGAAGGTACAAAAGATTTTGATTTTAGGTTTTCTAGAATCTCATTTCGACACATTTAATTGGTCCGCCGGCAAAAAAATTCCTAGGCATCAAATCTTGATTCTTACCTTTATTGGTTCAAAAGAGGAATGTTATGAATGACCATTGGTACGAAATTGAAAATATTGAAACTGTTGATTCCCCATCCATCTCATTGTACTTGGAACATCTCAAGTTCAATATAGAAGAGATGGTTTCGATGGTCCATGGACAAACAGATAGATTGATGCCGCACATAAAGACCAACAAAATGCCCCGGGTAATGGAGCTTTTGTTGGGCTCGGGAATCTCAAAATTCAAGTCTTCCACTATTTCCGAAGCAGAGATTGCCGCAGAGGCTGGAGCCAAAGCCGTTTGTATTGCCCATCAATTGGTGGGACCAAAGTTGGATCGTTTTTTACGTTTGATGGAACACTATCCAAATACAGAGTTTTCAACTTTAGTGGACAATTTGGACAGTGCGGAACTTTTAAACCAAAAAGCCAAAGAAAAAGAGCTCACGGCCAATATTTATATTGATATCAACAATGGAATGGACCGGTCCGGAATCCAAATTGGCCCAGGGCTGGACGAGCTCATCAACTATTTGAAAATATGCAAATCACTCAATTTTAAAGGGCTGCACGCTTACGATGGGCACCTAAGGGATTCCGATTTTGAGGTGCGAAACCAAAAGATAGAGCAAGGGGTTATGGATGTGGTGGTTTATTTTGATGCGCTAAGGGTAGATTACCCCCATGCTCAATTGATATGTGGCGGAACCCCATCGTTCACATCTCATTTGCTGCAAGAAAATAGAATTACCAGCCCCGGCACTTGTGTGCTTTGGGATTGGGGATATGGTGAAAAATTGACGGAACAAAATTTCAAGCATGCCGCAATCTTGGTCACACGGGTAATTTCCAAACCAACCGAAGGGATTATAACCGTAGATCTGGGCCATAAATCCGTTGCGGCGGAAAACCCGATTGACAAACGCGTAAAATTCCTGAATCTTGATGGTTACGAACTGCTTTCACAGAGTGAGGAACACGGGGTGATCAAGGTAAAGGATTGGGACAAATACAAAGTTGGTGATGTCCTGTACGGGATTCCGTATCATATTTGTCCCAGTATCAACCTTCATGATGAAGTTTCTGTTATCGAGAACGGTAAAAAAGTGGATACCTGGGAAATTACCGCCCGAAAACGAAAACTAAGGTTTTAAGTCCAGCGCCTTTTTCAGGTCGTAGAAATAAAAGTTTTTTTCATCGTTCATGGCGGCGAAAAGACCATTTGGGAACGTATCGTTCAATGGCACAGTGACCACATCGCAACCATCGGTTTCCAAGGTAGATAGATTTACGGCTTTTACAAAACTATTGTCCTTTCGGGAGAATATGTTGAACTGTCCGCGCTGTTGATCGGAAACTATGATGTACCCTTCTCCGTTCGCATATCTGGCAATGGCAATACCTTCTATATCCTCCAAGAATAGTTCACCACCGAAACATGCCAACTCCTCGTCGCCCATGCTTGGTTCAGCATAATATTTTTTTACGCATTCTCCTTCATCGGAATAGTAAACGTAACCCATTTCGTTATCCACAGCTATGGCCTCGATTTCCTTTCCTCCTGTAAAACTCCCGAATTTACGCACCAAATTGGACGAAACCCCTGTGCTGTCCGATTCCAGTTTATATTGATACAAATACGAACCGCTTGGTCCTATCTTTCTGCCGACGATTGCATATAGGGATGAATCCTTTGGGGATTTGTACAGACTAATTCCCATGGCCAAACGTTGCTCCACATCCGTTTCATCCTCGAATACTGGAAAACCACCGCCATCGAGCGGTTTCATGTCTGGCACGGAGAACAATCTGATCTGTTGCTTTTCCCTTTCGGTAAAAGCGATTACATCAACGGTAACGGAATCGTTTAGCTGAAAGCCATATTCCAAATCCACATTATTGGGTCTTTGGATGTTTTTGATGGATTTCTCCTCAATGATCTTACCATCAAGGTCAAAGGCATAAACACCGCCGTTGGTCTCTTTATCGGTTCCGAACACAATACTTTTGGATGCATCGTCCGGATTGATCCAAATAGCGGGGTCATCGGTATCGTTCGGCGTTTTTTCTGTGATTATATCTGGGGCAATAGCTGGCAGTTTGCTTCCTTGATTGCAAGAGGTCAATGCAACAGCAGCTATAATTGGTATAAATATTTTTCTCATATTGATAATTAAGATAGGAAATGCCAGTCCCAAGCGCCTACCCTTACTTGGTAGGCACTTGTTGTGACACCGTATATAAATATACTACCTGAAATTATTTTCTAAACAAGTCGTACTTCAAACCAAAGGTGAATCTTACGCTGTAAAATTCTGCTTGTTGTGTTCTTTCCTTTACGCTTTGGAAATAGCGCAGCGGCTGGTTTGTAATATTGTTCACATCGGTATAGATTCTCAAATTGTTGGTGATGGCGTAACTGGCATTAAAATCCAAGAAAAACTGGGTATCATAATACCTATCCTCAAAAGCATTGCCTCCTATTTCATCAATATAAGAATCCGAGAAGTTAGCGGATAGCCTGGCGCTGAACCTTTTATCGGCATAACCCAAGGAACCATTGAACATATTCGGGGAGGTGTTTGGCAAATCCAAATCGGTACGCTCGTCACCATCCTCGTTACGGATACCATCAGCGTTTGATGATAGGTAAGTGTAGTTCAGATAAATGCTAAAGTTCCTGGCAAAACCGGGCAAGAAGTCCAATTGCCTTTGAAAAGATACCTCAGCACCAAAAATGGAAGCAGAATCGCCGTTCAAAGGCTGAAACACATCATAACCCGTAGTTCCGGAACCAAATGCATCATCTTCTGCTTCGGTGATATAGGTGTAGATAAAATCATTTATCCTTTTGTAGAACAATCCCCCGGATAGGATACCAACGCTTTCAAAATAGTGCTCAGCATTCAAGTCAAAGTTCATGGAGGTTGTTGGGTCCAATTCTGGATTACCTACGATAACCTCCTCGTCCTCGTTTACGATTTCCGATCTTGGAATAAGGTCCACGTAATTTGGGCGCGCCAAAGTATTTGTCCATGCAAACCTTAAAACAGTGCTGTTGTCCAAGTCATATTTAAAGTGAATGCCCGGCAATAAGTTGGTATACGAATTCTCGTCCGAAACGCCTTCGACCTCTATACTTTCTTCAATTCCTGCATCTTCGTCTTCCTCTATATAAACCACTCTGTTTCCTTCGGAGTCAAGTTTAGTATTCTCCACCCTAACACCTGCCAATACACTCAATTTGTCGGAAAGTTTTTGGTTGAACATCAAATAGGCCGCCAAAACGTTCTCCTTTACCTCGAAATTCCCAGGAAGGAATTCATCGGGCAATGCTTCACCGTTGGTACTGTTCAAGTCGAGTGATCCCAACCATTCTTCGCTTGCAAAAGTTCCCGCTTGGAACTTCTCTCCTGCCAAGTAATCCGGGTCAGTGTAATTTTTTACAGGAACTGCGCCCAACGTTGGGTACAAATCCTCCAAATCATATTCAAAGAAATCATTGTTTCTCAATTTGGTCTTAAAACGTCCTCGTGCTCCAAATTTGATGAATCCATCACCTTGGCCAAAAATATTGGCTGGCAGTTCAAAATTTGCAAAGAAGTTGACATCCTCTTCTTCGGTGTATTGATTTTCATTGGTAATCTCATCAAACTCAAAGTTATCCAAGTTATTAAAGTCGCTTGGATCCGCAGCCGTCATAATCGGATACTTGGAGTTACTGTTATCGTTGTTGACGATATATTCGGCAGCATAAGCGGCGTAACGCTCGTTCAAACGTTCTTCTGATGCTTTGGCATAAGCTCCCATCCAATCAAATTTTAGATTCCCAAAAAGATGATCACCTCCCAAGGTATAATTCTGCATACGTTGGTCCTCCAACCTACGGTTTTTGTTTCTACCACCCGCTATTCCACCTTTGGATTCGCGCACGGCCTCAATCGGAAAACGTGTAGGAACTCCATTGGTTATGGTAAAATCCCCCATTTCTATATCCTCACCGTCCAATATCTCTTGGGCAAATGCAAATCGGTTTTCGCGGTCATCCCTCCAGTTGTACATCGTTTTTAGGTAAATGTTGTTGGCGGCATTGATCTGATAATCAAAATTGGCAGAAAAACTTCTTCTTACCCTTTGCACCAAATAGGTGCGTTGCTCGGTAACATTGGTATACGGATTTACATCCATTTCTTCAAGAATAGGCTCGCCCTCTTCATCTTCGACTCCCGTATTGTATTCAAACTCGTTGTCCCACTCCGCTTCGATATTATCGGAACCAAAGTCGTTATCGTTGATGGTAGCTGAAAACATGTACCCGAATTTTCCATCGTTGGTGCGGTCACCCACCAAAATGGAGCCGTTCCAAATACGCTTGTCGGTAATAAAGTTTACACCGGAACCTGCTGTGGCAGAAAGCCTGAAACCTTGTGGCGCCGTTCTGGTCACCAAGTTTACAGAACCACCCAGTGCATCACCGTCCATATCGGGGGTAACCGCCTTGTTCACTTCAATGGTCTGGATCATATCCGAAGGGATAAGGTCCATCTGAATATTTCTGTTATCGGATTCTGCAGAAGGAATCCTGCTTCCGTTCAAGGTAACGGAGTTTAACTGTGGAGAAAGACCACGAACAATTATATTACGTGCCTCACCTTGATCTACTTGCATGGTGATGCCCGGAATACGCTTAACGGCATCACCAATGTTAGCATCGGGGAATTTTCCAATCTGGTCGGTAGAGACCACGTTGGTGATGTTCATATTGTTTCTCTGCGTATTCAATGCTTTGGATTGTCCACTAAGTCCGTAAGCACTCACCTGAACTTCATCCAATTCCATATTCGAGGATTGAAGCGTAATACTCACAGGGGTGGTTTGTCCCGCACTCACAGTTACTTCCTGCTCAACATCGGAGTAGCCCATATAGGTTATCCTTAAGGTATAGCTCCCTTCGGGGATGCCCACCAAAGTAAATTTTCCATCAAAATTGGAAATGGCTCCTTTTACCAAGGATTCGATATACACATTGGCACCGGGAACATAGATACCGTTCTCATCGGTAATCGTACCCTGAATATTTCCTGATTGTGCTTGGCCCATTGCCGTTCCGAGCACCAGAAATAGCGTTACAAAAAGTAGTTTTTTAAGGTTCATCAATTTCATTTTGGTTTACGTTAGAATGTTATCCAAAACTATGTATATCAACTCTTTATGATTTAAATTAAAGGGAAACAAAAAGGAAACAAAAGTGAAAATCGATAGAAACAAGAGGGCAACAATTACAGTTTTTTTACATTGGGATAACCTTTTCTAAAAAAGAGAGGTATTAAGAGGTTAAAGTTCAATCATAAAGTTGACCAACTCTTCTTTTTGGTCAATGGGTAACTTTTTTCTCAATCGGTAACGGGCCACTCTAACGCTATCCGGAGTAACACGTAAAATGGATGCAATTTCTTTTGAAGAAAGATTTAGACGTAATAACATTCCCAATCGTAATTCTGCCGGAGATAATGAATCCTCCGAAAGCATCGAAAGTTTCTTGATAAACTCTGGGTGGATCTCCTTAAAAAAAGTCATAAACTCATCCCATTCCTGTTCCTGTTTTAGATTAAAATCTATCTCGTTGACCAGTTCCTTAATTTTGTCCGAAGTATTCATATGTTTTCGTGAGACCATATTCCGAAGTGTGTTCGACATATCGAGCAAAATCTTGTTCTTTTGGGAGAGGTGCAGGCTATATCGCGATAATGAGGCTGCTTTTAACTGCACTTCGCGCTGTAAGTTTTGTTCCTCAATGGCTTTTTTGTCCAACTCTGCCTTGAGCATACGGTGTTTATACTCCTGAATCTTCAACGTAGCCTTCCGCTTTCTGCCCATATAGTAAAAGAGAATTATAAAAATAACGGCTATGGCGAATAGTGCAACCCAAAGCAAATTCTGATTGGCAACACTTACCTTGTTCTGCTCCTTCAATAGTTGAATCTCTGCTTCTTTTTTATTGGTCTCATAAATGGTTTGGAGCACGTTCAATTGGTCATAGTTTTGTGACCTTAGCATTTCACTATTATATTCTTCAGCAAGAAGCAGATGCTCGTGCGCCTTTTCAAAATTGCCCATGAGGGCGTAGTTTTTGGAAAGGTCTTTATGCGCGCTCTCCAATTCATGGAGATCGTTCAACCCCTTGGCCAAGTCCAAAGCCATTGTGGTATAGGCTAAGCCTATTTGATAATCGCCCCGTTTTCGGAATGAATCACCAAGATTATTGAGCACATTGATTTCCTCGGTTGTGTTTTTGCCTTCAAAATAACGATAGGCCTTATTAAAGAATTGGTAAGCGCGGTCGAACTGTCCCAAATCCTCATATATGCTGCCCATATTTTCGTTGGTAATAGCAACTCCATTATAATCATCCAATTTTTGAAAAAGCTCTAAACTTTGGGTTTGGTCTTGGAGGGCTTCGTCGTATTCGGATTGTTTTTCGTGGCTTGCTCCCAACAGCCCTAGTGAAACGGCCAAACCCTTATCATCTTTGAGTTGTTCTGATGCTTGTTTGGTTTCCTCAAAGTACTTTTCGGCCAATTCAAAATTGTTCAACGAAAGATATACTTTACCAATATTATTGTTGAGTGTGATGTACAGAGAATCCTCCAAATTGGACCCTAACTGTTCCAATGCAGAATTGTATTGCGCTATGGCTTCGGTATACAGACCAAGTGTATGATAGTACTCACCCAATTGAAGATAGGCTTGTGCAATTTTGGCCAGGTTCTCAGGATTCTTTTTTGCAATCTCCAATTGATTTTGAAGTGCATTGTAAGTATCCGTAGTTTTTCTATTCGTTATAGGTACATTGGCCTGTTGTCCCGAACCGCCCATCGGAATCAATAAACTGAACAAAAAAACAAAAACAAAAACATTTTTCATGGTGGGTTATTGAGCAAAAAGCAAAAGTTCAAGTACGCTTTTGATTCTCACTCCAACATCACCATTGGGTTAACAAACCATTAAAAATAAAGACAAAAAAAAAGGCCCTGCAAATGCAGGGCCTTTCCGTATTAACTTTTATAAATCGCTGTTATGCTTCAAAAGGTTCGATGGAAACATAAGATTTACCACCAACTTTCTTTTCAAACTTAACCACACCATCTACCTTGGCATGCAAAGTATGGTCTTTTCCAGCGTATACGTTTTCGCCAGGATTGTGCTTGGTACCACGTTGTCTTACAATAATGTTACCAGCAACTGCTGCCTGACCACCAAAAATCTTAACACCTAAGCGTTTCGATTCTGATTCTCTACCGTTTTTTGAACTACCTACACCTTTCTTGTGAGCCATGATATATAAATTTTAGTTCTTTTCTTATTTGCTTAACGCTTCAATCAACTCGGCTTTCTTCATGGAAGAGTAACCGGTAATTTCCTTGGCTTTTGCCATATCTCTCAATTCAGCAACAGTTTTGGAGCTCAAGTCCTCGGTTGCTTTTGGAGCCTCTTTCTTAGGTGCTTCTGCTTTTTTCTCAGCTTTTTTAGGTTCTGCTGCTGGCTTGGATTCTTCCTTTGCCTTTGCAGGAGCTGCTTTCTTGGCACCTTTTGTCAAAATTCCTTCAACAACGATCTCTGTCAAATATTGTCTGTGACCGTTCTTTTTCTGGTAACCTTTACGTCTTTTCTTTTTAAAGACGATTACCTTGTCTCCTTTTAGGTGCTTTACAACTTTGGCCTGAACAGCCGCACCATCTATGACCGGGGCGCCAATGGTTACGTTATCACCATCTTCCAAAAGAAGAACTTTATCAAAGGTAACTTTGTCACCTTCTTCTCCTTGCAAACGGTGAACGTACACTTTTTGGTCTTTAGCAACTTTAAATTGCTGCCCTGCCATCTCTACAATTGCGTACATAATGCGTTAATTAGATTAAATTTATTGCGCTTTATCAAAATTAGCGGGTGCAAATATACTGCTAAATCCTTAATCCACAAGTATTCCTCACGGATTTAGCCCATTATTTTTTTTGAATTGTTGCTTGTCTTAAAAAGTTGCATAAACGAAAGGGTTAAAACCAAGGTAGTGGCGAACCCCATTATGGCCACGGTGAAAAACACGATTCCCTGGAAATTCCTATAATCATTGGACCAGGCAACCGAAAGTTTGTCCAGAAAAGCACTATCCAATTCCGTCGCATAGAGTGCAAAGAAAATAGTAAACAACAATGTTGCGATAAAGCCAGTGGTTATACCGGCCGTAAACCCATTTCCATAGCTGAAAGACTTACCCTGTTTTATCTTGGTATATTTAATGGTCTCATAAATTCCAAAACCCGTGATTACACCATTGAACAGGCTATAAAACACATTTGTATGCTTGCCCATTAAGGCCAAAATCAAAAAATACGCAATCAGCACAGCACTCGTGACTATGCCAAAACGAATCGGGAGAGTTAAATTTTTCATATTGTATTTTTTTGAATTCATTGTATAATTTACTGAATGTTTGTGAATTATCCCACTCTTTGAAACCAAAGACGAGGTTAAAATTTATCTGCTGCCCGAAAATATTTTATATTTAGCGTAACATCGATTGATAAATCGATACCAACCTCTTAGCAACATCAATTTTTAAATACTGACTATTAAAATGAAAAAACATTTGTTTACTGCATCTGCCATGCTCTTTGCAGCAACTAGCCTTTTTGCACAAGAGGTGGTTTTTGAAGAGTATGACCTGGACAACGGGCTCCATGTGATTTTGCATCAAGACAACGGTGCTCCAGTGGTGACCACATCGGTTATGTACCATGTGGGATCTAAAGACGAAGACCCGGACAAAACGGGTTTTGCACACTTTTTTGAACACCTGCTCTTCGAGGGCACCAAAAACATTGAACGAGGTGAGTGGGACCAAATAACGGCCGCCAACGGAGGAAGGAACAATGCCAACACCTTTTTGGATCGCACGTATTATTATGAGGTTTTCCCTTCCAATAGTTTGGAAGTTGGACTTTGGTTGGAGTCTGAACGTTTGATGCACCCGATTATCGGGCAAGTTGGCGTAGACACCCAAAAAGAAGTGGTGCAAGAAGAAAGAAGACTCAGGACGGACAATGCCCCCTACGGTGCATTTTTTGAGCAAATCTTGAAAAACCTCTACACAAAGCACCCTTATAGATGGGGAGTAATCGGTTCTCTAGATCATTTGGCCAGCGCCACTTTGGAAGACTTTAAAAAATTCAACCAAACCTATTATGTCCCTAACAATGGGGTTTTGGTAGTAGCGGGTGATTTTGAAACCGCAAAAACCAAAAAAATGATCAAAGATTATTTTGGCCCCATTCCAAGGGGAGCCGAAATAAAGAGACCCAATATCAAGGAAGACCCTATCACCGAGACAAAGTTTGCCAAATATTACGACCCGAACATTCAAATCCCGGCCATTCTATTGGCTTACAGAACGCCCGGACAAGGACAACGGGATGCCTATGTGATCAACATGATTTCTGCCTATTTAAGTGATGGCGAAAGTTCCAAACTTTATAAGAAATTGGTTGACGAGAAAAAAATGGCACTTCAAATACTTTCTGTTCCCATTGATGCCGAAGATTACAGCTCGTACATTGTTGGTGGTCTTCCTGTTGGAGACAATTCCATTCAAGATATCAAAAAAGAAATCGATGAAGAGATTTTGAAGCTTCAAATGGAATTGATTTCCGAAAAAGATTATCAAAAACTTCAAAACAAGTTCGAAAATCAATTTGTGAATGCCAACAGCAGCGTTGAAGGCATTGCAAATTCCTTGGCAGAAAACTATATGCTAAAGGATGACACGAACCTCATCAATACCGAAATAGATATCTACCGCTCCATTACCCGTGAGGAAATCATGGAAGTGGCCAAAAAATATTTGAAGGTGAACCAGCGTATTGAGCTGGAATACCTTCCAGAACAAAAAGACGCTAATTAAGATGAAAAAGTATTTAGTTTTAGCTGCGCTGTCATTGTTCATGACAGCCACATACGCACAAATAGATAGAAGCACGCCCCCTGAACCAGGGCCTGCACCAAAAATAAACTTAAAGGAACCTGCCCGTTTTGAGCTAAAGAATGGCCTAAAGGTACTCGTAGTGGAAAATCACAAGTTGCCACGGGTCCGAATTCAATTATCCATAGACAACCCACCTATTTTGGAAGGGGACAAAGCTGGGGTTTCAGCCCTAACGGGAAGCATGTTGGGCAAAGGGTCCAAAAACATACCGAAAGACGAGTTTTATGAAGAAGTGGATTTTTTAGGAGCCAATATTTACATCGGTGAGCAAAGCGCCTTTGCAAGTTCCTTATCCAAATATTTTCCAAGGGTTCTTGAGTTAATGGCTGATGCCGCAATCAACCCAGACTTTCTCCAAGAAGAGTTTGAAAAGGAAAAGGAGAAAGTGATTACCGGAATCAAATCGGAAGAAAAGGATGTTTCTGCGATAGCCGATAGAGTTCAAGCAGCGTTGGCTTATGGAAAAAATCATCCCTATGGCGAATTTATGACCGAGGAAACGGTAAACAATGTTTCACTAATGGATGTGGAGCAGTTTTACCGCTCCTATTTTGTTCCTGCCAACGCCTACCTAGTGGTTATTGGCGATGTAGAGTTTGATACCGTAAAAGAACTTGTCACAGAAGCATTTACCCCATGGACCAAAGCCGTACCGCCATCCCTCAGCTATTCGGACCCACAAGACGTCCAGTACACACAAATCAACTTTGTTGATGTTCCGAACGCTGTTCAATCCGAAGTTGCCGTGGAAAACATCACAAATTTAAAAATGAAGGACGAGGACTATTTGGATGCTCTTTTGGCCAACAGAATATTGGGCGGTGGATCACAAGCCCGTTTGTTTAAAAATTTAAGAGAGGACAAGGGGTATACCTATGGATCATACTCTGGGATAAGGGCCAACAAATTCAGCCCAATGCGATTCAATGCCTATGCCCAGGTTAGAAACGCAGTTACGGATAGTTCTGTGGTCGAGATTTTGAAAGAAATCGATAAAATGACCTCCGAACCGGTATCCGATGAGGAATTGGCCAATGCCAAGGCCAAATATGCCGGTAGTTTTGTAATGGCTTTGGAAAAACCTGAAACAGTTGCTGAATACGCATTGAACATTGAAACAGAAGACCTTCCCAAAGATTTTTACGAAACGTATTTGGAGCGTTTGGATGCCATCTCCAAAGAAGATGTGCTTAATGCTTCCAAAAAATACTTTTCGACCTCCAATGCCCGTGTAGTGGTCACCGGAAAAGGAACAGATGTACTGGAAAATTTGGAGAAAGTGAATTTTAATGGTAAAGCCGTTCCTGTTCTTTATTACGATAAGTACGCCAACAAAACAGACAAACCGGAGTATGGCACTGCAATTCCCGAAGGGATCGACGCCAACGCAGTATTGGAAAGTTACATCGATGCCATTGGAGGAAAAGCCAAATTGGATGCCGTGGAATCGTATTCTATGATGGCAGAAGCCGAAATGCAAGGCATGAAATTGGAGCTTGAAATGAAGAAAACAACACAAGACCAATTCATGCAAAACATAAAAGTGCAGGGCAATTCCATGCAAAAGCAAGTTTTGGATGGCGACTCCGGATATATGGTAATGCAGGGTCAACGCAAAGACCTTTCCGCTGAAGAAGTGGCAAAAATCAAAGAAGAATCAGCTGCATTCCCTGAGCTAAATTATTTGGCCGCAGGCGATGTTACCCTTGAAGGGGTAGAGCAAGTTGATGACAAAAAAGCCTACAAACTCAAAATTAGCGATGGAAAAACCGCTTTTTATGACATGGAAACAGGTCTAAAAGTACAGGAAATCGTTACCCAAGAAGTGCAAGGACAACAAATGACAAGTACCATCGGTTACGGGGACTACCAAGAAGTTTCTGGGATCAAGTTCCCATTTAAGTTGATGCAGAGCATGGGACCTCAGAACATGGAGTTCATAGTTAAGGAAATCAAAGTCAATGAGGGTGTAGATGCCTCGGATTTTAAGTAAAAAGCCTAAATCAATAATTTAAGGGCGCTCATTTTGGGCGCCTTTTTTATTTGTGCCCACTCCCAATAATTATCGGTTAACACTTATTAAACATTTATTATATGACGATATTCGACATATCGTTATTTTTGTAACTAAACAATACACCATGAGAAAAGTATTACCGTTGCTGATATGCACCATTTTGCTTTTGAGTTTTTCCTGCAAGCAAGAGAAAAAAGCCACTGAAGAACAAACCCAAATGAAAGAGGTTATGGCCATCCACGACGAGGTGATGCCGAAAATGAGTACGATAGGCAAATTGGTCGGAGAACTTAAGCCAAAAGTAGATTCCACCGAAATGGGCCAAAAATATGAAGTGGCCATGAAGGACCTTCAAGATGCCAACACTGCAATGATGGATTGGATGAAGGATTTTGGCGATCGCTTTAACCATGAGGAAATCTTGAACGGCAAGGAACTATCCGAAGAAAAGCAACAATGGCTCGATGAGGAAGAAGAAAAGGTAAAAGTTGTGAAAGAAAAAATCAACGGTAGTATTGAAAGGGCTCAAAAATTACTTAACGACCACAACTCTTCTAATAATTAAAAAGGGGCATTGGTCAATTCAAATTGGGCATTGATCAACTGAAATACTTCATCCGTCAATTCTACCGGCCTTCTACAAAGTTTAAGGGTTACTTTTATTTTATAAAGTAAACACATAAACTATGAACAACTACAAAAAAGCCTTGGAGATTATTCATGATTTTCTAAAAGAACGCAATCTTGAAAACGATTTCGAAGAACTAAAGGATAATGTCCATTATTTCCTAGACCACAACGAAACAAAAATTGAGGATGAATGGTCTGTACCGTTTTAGGCACATCTAAAGTCGGAGGGTTGCCCCACCTACCTGATTCAATTAAGTTTTTACCTAACGAATTGTTTCTCGCCCAACTCAATTGTTCAGAACTTAAAGATTATGACATCTTTAATCTATTACCAGATAGCGGTATTATTTATTTTTTTATAGAAGAGGGCGATTATCCCAGATATGCATACTATGACGGCCAAACCAGCCAACTTAAGGTGTGCCAATACCCTGAACAAGATGACAGCTTATATGGGAAAAAGGAGCTTATGAAACGTTCATGCACTATTGATTTCGTGAACACAGAACTTATAACAATAGTGAAAGACGGGTTGGAATGGAGTTTAGGAGATTCATTCAACGAGTTGAACTCCCTATTGAAAGAGAATCTGAATTGCCCGGTAATATTTTACGAATATGGAGACTATGGTCTTTTACCCACTGATTTTATTTTTGGGAGGCCTATTTTTTGGCAAGGTGAAGATGAAGAATTTCAGGTGTTTGAGGAAGGTGAAGATGAAGAGGAGTCTTATTCCTATAGATTTTCTGACCCCCATATTTTCAGTATGGAATACGGGGAAGGAAACATAAACTTTTTTACAAAAAGTAGTGCTTTGGACGTTTCACGGGACCTAAATGAGCAAATAATTGAAATATATTCAGGTACCTAAACCAAAAAATATTTTCTATAATTAATTTTTCCAACGAAGACTTTCCATGATCCTTCGAATATCGTTCTGAAGGTACATCGCCGCGGGAAGGATGGAATCGTAATTAGGTTTGGCGTAGAAATACAAGGAACCTGTCACAAAGTGATTAATGCTGTCCGTTACATAAAACTGGGATTGCGATGCTGCGTTTCCGCTTACTTCGTAGAACATGCCATAAACTCCATCCTCTTCGTTTAAAAAAGGTTGCTCAACTATGTTGTCCGCCTTCACCACGTGCTCATAGGATAGTTTTTGCGCATCTACAAGCAACGTGTCCAAATTTCCTTTGACAGGTTTATAAGTCAGATAAATGGACCCGTTCATCATGGGGTAGTCAAGCACCATAGAGCAATCTTTGCTTTCTTTTATTTCCGAAAGGGTATTCTTATCAAAAGTATATACACAATCCGGTCCAGCCTGGGCATATTCAGCCTTTGGATATTCCAAGCGCAGCATAGCCTTGGGTTTTGGCAAGACTTCTTCTTTACAGCCCATAAAAAGCATGGTTACAACTACGAAAAATAAAATCTTATGCTTCATGTGGCAAGGTTACTTTTATGCGTTTCAATCTTTTTTTGTCCATGCTTTCCACCACAAAAGTGTAATTGTTGAACAAAACCTTCTCTGCTAATTTTGGAAAGCTTCCTGAAATTTCCAATACAAATCCGGCTATGGTCTCGGATTCTCCCTTTTTGCTCTCGAACTCGTCTTCCTGTTCAATTTTTACCACACGGTAAAAATCCTTTAAAGCTGTTTTGCCATCAAACACATAGTTGTAGTCGTCCAATTTGGAAAACACGAGGTCCTCATCATCAAATTCATCGCTGATATCCCCAACGATTTCTTCAATAATGTCTTCCAATGTTACAATTCCGGATGTTCCTCCGTATTCATCCACCACAACGGCCAAGTGGTTCTTCTTGTCCTGAAACTCCAACAATAAATCATCCAGCTTTTTGTTTTCGGGAACAAAATACGGTTCGCGTATAAGCGACATCCAGTTAAAGGTTTTTCTATCAATATAAGGCAACAAATCCTTTACATACAGAACGCCCAGAACATTATCCATATTCTCCGAAAAAACCGGTATTCTGGAATAACCATTTTTCTTTATTTCTAGAAGAACCTCTGGAAATTTCATCTTTTCATTTACCGCGAAGATGTCTATCCGTGGTCGCATAACTTGTTTGGTATCGGTATTACCAAAGGTTACGATTCCTTCCAGAATCTTTTGTTCCTCTTTGGTTGTATCACCTTCAGATGCCAGTTCCAAAGCTTGGGAAAGATGGTTAATGCTCAAGTTGGATTTTTTCTTTCCTAATTTATCCTCCATAAACAAGGTAACAGAGCGCATTGGCGCACTCAATGGCGTAAAAATATAGCTGAGTACCTTTAAGGGCACGGCTATAAATTGCGAAAACTGTACTCGGTTACGATTGGCGTATATTTTGGGAAGAATTTCCCCAAACATCAATATTAGGAAGGTAGCAGTTACCACTTCCAACAAAAAACGCAGGGTTCCGTCAATCTCGGCAAAAATGGTATTACCAATGGAACTGAACAACAGCACAATTCCGATATTAATGGCGTTGTTGGTAACTAGAATAGTGGCCAGCAGCTTTTTTGGCTTCTCCAATAACTCCACGATCATTTTTCCACGGGATGAGTTGCTTTCTTGCATTTCGTTCAAGTCGGTCTGCGATAGACCAAAAAGGGCTACTTCAGCAGCCGAAATCAAAGCAGAGCAGACCAAAAGAAGTATAAGTACAACTATCTTTAAAGTGAATATTCCACTGTTAGTGGACAAGTAAAATGCCAAACTATGGGGCTCGGGATCCAATTTAGTATTGCTTTAGTCTTTTTATTTTAGAATGGCAGGTCATCCTCTTCTTCCGTATTATCGATTGGTGCGGCTGAACCTTGATTATTACTGGGCTCTTGGTAATTGGAAGAGGACGAACCTGAATCGGATGATTGCGCATTGGCCATACTTTCCTTTTTGGTGGTTAAAAAAGTAAAGTCCTGCACATGTACCTCGGTAGTATATCTTGTATTGCCATCCTCACCTTGCCATTGCCTGTTTTTTAAGCGGCCCTCTACATAAACCTTATCACCTTTGCTCAGGTATTTTTCACAAATTTCCGCTCCTTTGTTTCGCACTACAATGTTGTGCCAATCCGTATTCGTGACCCTTTCTCCGGTTTGCCTATTGGTATAGGTTTCGTTGGTGGCCAAAGGGAACCTGCCAATACAGTTTCCGCCCTCAAAATAGTGCATTTTTACTTCGTCTCCCAAATGCCCGATCAGCATTACTTTGTTCAATGTTCCGCTCATATCTCTCTTAATTAATCAAAAGTACTAAATTTTCAATGTCTTGATAAAATCTGCTATCAAAACTGGTACGGGAAAACCTCCAATTTCCTCCCAAGGTGTTCCTTCCTTTAATATATCAGAAGTTTTTAAGATCCAAAATTGAGTGTACAAATGTTGGTGTGACAGTTTGTGCACGACGGGTTCATTATTATATAATGATATGGATTCTGTCTGTGGGACCGTATCTTTTTTGTGGATCAAGGGCCTCAATTCTTCGGCCTGAAGCATTTTCTCCGATTCGATCAATGGAAACTGATATAGGTTCTGCCAAATACCTTTTCCCTTACGTTGCTCCAAAATGGTGTTGCCGTCATCATCCAATAAGACCAGATAATTAAAGTAACGGTTCCGAACCTTTGTTTTGGTCAACTTTACAGGAAGTTGGTCAACTTTATTTTCTTTAAGCGCCACACAACTTTCTTGGATCGGACACAATAAACAATAAGGTTTTTTTGGCGCACATTGGATTGCACCAAACTCCATAATCCCTTGGTTGTAATCCCGAATGTTTTCAGGATCCATTACTTCGCGGGCAAGCTCTTTAAAAAATTTGATGCCTTCAGTACTATTAATAGGTATATCAATTCCAAAATATCGGGACAAAACACGGTACACATTACCGTCCACTACGGGTTCTGGGACATCAAAACAGAAGGATGCTATCGCACTTGCCGTATAATCACCGACACCTTTTAACGATTTTAGCCCTTTGTACGTCTCGGGAAACTTCCCATCAAAATCCTCCGCCACTATCTTTGCCGTGGCGTGCAAATTACGGGCGCGTGAATAGTACCCTAACCCTTGCCACAGCTTAAGCACCTGTTCCTCAGGCGCAATGGCGAGTTCATGTACGGTGGGAAAAGCTTCCACAAACTTTAAATAGTACGGCATTCCCTGAGCAACACGGGTCTGTTGGAGAATAATTTCCGACAGCCAAACTTTGTAAGGGTCACGTGTTTCTCTCCATGGAAGATTACGCTGATGTTCACGGTACCAATTCAGTATTTTTGGGGCAAAAGTCATGTAAGAAAGTAATAAAGCTCAAATGTATCAGTTTATATACTTAAAATTAAAGGGTTAAAGGGAAAGATTAATTATAATGTTTATATTTGCAAGCCGAAAAAAATTAGAAAATTAATAATACAAAATGACGAAAGCAGATATTGTAACTAGGATCTCGGAGAAACTAGGTATTGAAAAAGGAGATGTGCAAGCGACAGTGGAATCCTTTATGGAAGAAGTAAAATCATCCTTGGAGAATGGTGATAATGTTTATTTAAGAGGTTTTGGTAGTTTTATCATCAAGACCAGAGCGGAAAAAACAGGTAGAAACATCTCTAAGAACACTACCATCAAAATTCCAGCACACAATATTCCTGCATTCAAGCCAGCCAAAGTTTTTGTGGAAGGCGTAAAGACCAATGTACAAGTAAAATAATATAATTAACAACACTAAAGCAAGAGCATATGCCGAGTGGAAAGAAAAGAAAAAGACATAAGGTAGCGACGCACAAGCGTAAGAAGCGCAGAAGAGCTAACCGACACAAGAAAAAGTAGTTGTTTCAACTACTTTTTCGTTTTACCCTATTACGTTCTTTGACATAGAGATTCAAGAAACGAATTTCAATCGGTCCGAAAAATGACCGATTCCATATATTGTTTAATCATTTATCCCAAAATTCATGTGGGATAAATAAAAATCGATTCAGGTGAATAGAGAATTAATCGTAAGATCTACACCAGAAGCAGTCGATTTTGCCTTACTAAAGGATGGAAAATTAGTAGAATTACACAAAGAAGAAGACAACAATAACTTTTCCGTAGGGGACATCTTCCTAGCCAAGATAAGAAAACCCGTTACAGGCCTAAATGCAGCATTTGTCAATGTAGGTTATGAAAAAGATGCGTTCCTGCACTATCACGACCTGGGCCCGCAACTGTCTTCCATGTTGAAATTCATAAAAAAAGCTAGAACAGGGAAACTCAAAGATTATTCCCTTAGAAATTTTCCATTTGAAAAAGACATTGACAAGAATGGCAGCATCAACGATGTGTTGAAAGCCAATCAGTCATTACTGGTACAAATAGTAAAAGAACCCATATCAACTAAGGGACCAAGAATCAGCTCAGAGCTATCCATAGCAGGGCGTTATTTGGTTATGGTTCCTTTTTCCGATAGAGTTTCGGTATCCCAAAAAATAGCGAGCAAAGAGGAAAAGGACAGACTTATCAGACTTGTAAAAAGTATTAAGCCCAAAGGATTTGGAGTAATCATACGTACCGTAGCAGAAGGCAAAAAAGTTGCTGAACTGGATAAAGATCTTCAGAACTTGTTTTCCAAATGGACAAACATGTGCAAAAAATTGCACAAAGCGCCCCACCCATCCAAAGTATTGGTGGAGTTGAACAGGGCATCATCCATCCTTAGGGATGTATTCAACGATTCTTTTACAGGAATCCATATTGATGAAGAAACACTGTACAACCAGATCAAGGATTATTTGCACGAGATTGCACCACAAAAAGAATCCATTGTTAAATTGTACTCCGGTCCCGCACCGATTTTTGAAAAATTCGGGATAGAGCGTCAAATTAAGACCTCGTTTGGCCGAACAGCATCCATGAGCCGAGGGGCTTATCTTGTAATCGAGCATACCGAAGCTTTGCACGTTATTGATGTAAACAGTGGCAACCGTTCCAACAAGGCAAAAAACCAAGAAGATACCGCTCTAGAAGTAAACCTCTTGGCCGCAACAGAAATTGCAAGACAATTACGTTTGCGCGATATGGGAGGTATTATTGTAGTGGATTTTATCGATATGACCAAAGGTGACCACAGACGTAAGTTGTTTGACCACCTGCGCGACGAAATGAAGGACGACCGGGCCAAACATAAGATTTTGCCCCCAAGTAAATTTGGACTTGTACAAATTACAAGACAAAGGGTCCGTCCGGAAATGAACATTAAAACTAGCGAGGAAAACCCGAACCTTTCGGGTGCCGAAGTAGAAGCGCCGATTGTTTTGATCGATAAGATTCAAGTAGATTTGGAGCGTATCCTTAAGCGAAACCAAAAAATAAACGGACTTGTATTGAACATACATCCATTTATTGCGGCTTACCTTACCAAAGGATTCCCTTCAATTCGTTCCAAGTGGTTCAAAACCCATAAAAAGTGGGTTAAAATTCAACCCAGGGATGCTTATAAGTACCTTGAATATAGTTTCAAGGACAAAGACGGCAAGAAAATCCAAATATAATCAGAAGCGACTCCAGAAATGGGGTCGCTTTTTTTGTTTTATGTACTTTTGAGATATGAATCATACCAAAAGCTACACCTTGGACGAGGCCACCAAAAAGATGGAAAGCTACTGCGCTTACCAAGAGCGCTGCCATAAAGAGGTTATGGAAAAACTAAAGGGCATGAACATGATTCCGGTGGCCATAGACCAAATAATGGGCCATCTAATACAGGAAAATTATCTCAACGAAGAGCGTTTTGCCAAAGCCTTTGCCAGAGGTAAGTTCAGCATCAAAAAATGGGGAGCCAACAGAATCGTCAGGGAATTGAAGTTTAGGGAAATCTCTTTATACAACATCAAAAGTGCATTGGCAGAAATACAGAATGAAGATTATTTAAAAACCTTTGATGAACTCGCCAAAAAACGATTGGGCCAAATAACGGAAAAGAACCCTTTCAAGAAAAAAAAGAAACTTGCCGACTATTTACTTTACCGAGGCTGGGAAAGTCATTTGGTTTACGAAAAAGTGAGCGAACTCATCAAATAAATCAATCCTGCAACAATAGTTTCTGAGTCCGTTCAATGGCTTTTTCATTCTTCCAGTCAATCCATTGTTGTCCTTTGAGTTTGCGCATGAAGTTGTCAAAATGTCGCATTATAAAAATGTTGTAAATGGCCTTGCTGAGATTTTTTGGTTTACGAGCAATTGCCCTCAAACTCATAGAAAAACCTGGTGTAATATACTTCATATGGTGCCAATACCCTTCGGGAATATATAGCACATTCCCGTGTTCCAAATGCGTGATGTGCCCCTTGGCATGTTGGAGTGCAGGCCACTTCTCCAAATCAGGGTCTGCAAAATCGATATCCTCACGCGTAATCAAAGAATGTGGAATCTTATATAAGAATTTGGTTTCGTCCTGAGAAAAAAGAATACATTGCTTTTTCCCTTCAAAATGAAAATGGAAAATATTGGCCAAATCAATGTCATAATGCATAAAAGTATACGAGTCCTCACCACCAAAAAATAGCATGGGCAAACCTTTCATAAGCCGAAGACCAAAATCTGGAAAAGAATAGTCCTTTTGAAGCTCGGGAACTTCTTTTAAGATATTCCAAAGAAAAATACGGTATTTTGTTGGCCCGCTTTTGAGTAAGTCCACATAATCGGCCATCTTCATTTTGGCATGTGGCTCGTTGAAACCTTCATCGTGCTTTACGGGGCGGTCATCATACAAAGGCACTTCCTTGTCTCCTGCAATTTCCTTCATGTAATCTAAGTTCCATTTAGAATATGCTGGCCAATCCTCAATAAAGCGCTCAATTACAACGGGCTTTTGGGGCTTGAAATATTTTTGGATAAACTCCTTTTTGGAAAGGGTCTTTTCCCGAGGTATCTGTTCAAGGTTCAGCTTCAAAATTTCAAGGAATTTGAAATCGCTAAATTACTAAAACGTTTTTAAATGTTTACTAGGTCTATTCCATGGAAACCAATTTGCCTTTATCTTTGGCCGCTTGGTTAGATTTGACCTTATGCAGGAATCCCCTTTTGCTCCTATTTAAAACTGTATCGCAAACCAAATAGAACATTGCTTGGCGGCATAGGTATAAAACCAGACTCTATGTAATCTGCATCGAAAATATTACTTGCAGTAAGGGTAAATTCCGCCTGTTTTACTTTAACAGCCAATGATGCATCCCAAACATTATAGGTTTGTCCTGTAGTACGCTCTGCATACTTATAAATTATATTCTGACGTATATTTTTAAACAATTGCGTGCTTAAGCGCGTGGTGTATTGGTGTTTTAGCGTGTTTAAAGAGTAACGGGACAATTCTTCGTTTTGGTCTAAAATATTGTCATCTAAAAACGCATAGCCAACACTTAAAGTTTGCGTAAAGTCTTTGAACTTAAAATTATACATAGCATCCAACTCCAAACCTTTGGTATTTACTTCCGTAATGTTTGTTGCTACAAATACATCTTCAGAAACATCTTTTCTAATAAAATCGATTAGATTATCCGCGTCTCTATTAAAAACGGCTACGCTGGCATTAAACTTAGGCGTGGTGTACTTTAAACCCAATTCTTGTGCAAAAGCTTCCTCTGGCTCCAAATTTTCGTTACCACTGGTTACAGGGTCGTTATAGAACAAATCCGTATACGTTGGTATGCGGTAGGTATAGCCAATATTACCATATACTTTAAACGTATTGGTAAGGCTATAACCTATATCCAATCCAGGAAATGCTCTAAACTTAAAGTCGGAAAAATAAGTTAGTGCCACACCTGGGGTAATATCCAACTTGTTGTCCGCAATGCTAAAACGATGTTCCAAAAACACATTCGACATAAAACGGTTTCGGCTACCTAGGTTATTACTTCTTAGGTAGATTTTGGAAAACTCTACTCCAAATCCTGTAATTCCCAATTTAGAAGCATAAGACGCATTGGTCTCTACCCCAACCTTATTAGAAATATGCATATTCCTGTAAAAACTTGGTTCGTTTCTTCTCAAGAGGAACAAGTCTTGATTACGTTTCCAATAAATTCTTGGTTGAATTTTCAGTTTGTTGTTCTTAAAAGTGGTAGAAACCGCCAAAAGACTATTTTGGGTTTCTTCGTACTCATGAAACGTGGGGTTAGTGGTATAAAAATTCTCGGCGCCAAAATTACGTTCCAAGAAAGTTGCTGTCATTTCTATAGGCTGGGCGTTTTTATTAAAAACACTCTTTAAATAGTAATTGCCATTATCGTAATCTGAGTTATTTCTATACCCCTCAGATGTCATCCTTCCCACATGTATTATATGAGTCGAGTTTTCGGTATCCACGCCAGCAGTTGCACTACCATTCAATTGCCCAAAGGAACCCGCTTCCACATTTAAGGAAACAGAATTATCCAAATTCTTCTTGGTTATGATATTAATGGCCCCAGCAAAGGCATTTTGCCCAAAAACCCGCGCTGCCGGACCTTTTATAATTTCAATTCTTTCTATTACCTCTATGGGCAAAGCTGCGTTCATGGTATGGTGCCCCGTTTGCGCGTCGTCCATTTTAACGCCATCTATCAATAATAAGGTTTGGTCAAAACCACCCCCCCTTATATACAAATCCGCTTGGCTACCACCAGTTCCGCGTCTTCTTATATCCACACCCGCAACTTGTTGTAACAAATCTGCCACATTTACGGCAGCACTGTTTTTAATATCATTGGAAGTGATGATATTAATGGTTCTTGAATTTTCCTTGAAAGGAAGATTAATTCGGTTTGCGGTCACCACAACTTCGCTTAGCGAATCCACCTTTACGGCAGCATCGTTCTCTTGCGCTTTTACTTGAAAAGCACCGACCAGTAAAATCGCAAATAATAAGATTGATTTCTTCATTATGTAAGCTTGTAAGGTAAGTTTTTAAGTCAATTAATTATATGCCGCAAAAGTCCTAACTTTCCGGACGATTAAACTAGTCCAGTTTTAAAACAATGAATAGTCCGGCTTTTGATTTATTGGTCCAACTTACATCTATAGACAAGTCCATTGTTCAGCCTGCATATGTGCAGGTGGCACAACAAATCATGAACGCCATTCAACGTGGTTATCTGGAAAAAGGCAGTAAGTTGCCCGGAACACGTGCCTTAAGCAAGTTGTTGAACGTTCATCGCAATACAGCTGTGGCTATCTATGATGAATTGGCCTCGCAAGGTTGGGTAGACATCATACCCAACAAGGGAACTTTTGTGATAGTTCCAGAAGATTCCAAATCAAAAATCAAAGCGACCACACAGCATATCAATCAGGTTTACGAGTATCCAAAAATTCCAGGATTCCCGTTCCAACAATCCTTTAATCTAGCATCGACCAAAGTGGAGATTACCGCCAAATATTCCATAAATGATGGTAAGCCCGATTTAAGATTACATCCCGTGCACCAATTTTCTAGGTGGTATAGCGCTGCAATGAAACGAAAGTCATTAATCAACAAATGGAATAAAACCAGTGCCTTGATTCCTTCGATTTTTAGTACGCAACTTTGCAACTACTTAAATGTCACTAGGGGCTTCCATATAAAACCAACCAATTTATTGAATACCCGTAGTACGGAAATGAGCCTGTATATTGTTTCGCAGGTATTGATAAATCCAGGCGATTTGGTGCTGGTTGGACAACTAAGTAATTATGTGGCCAACATGATATTTCAACAAGCTGGGGCAAAAATCAAAACAGTTCCTGTAGATGAGGAGGGATTGGATATTGGGTATATAAAAAAGCATTTTATACATGAGCCCATTCGTTGTATCTATGTTTGCTCCAACAGAGACTATCCAACAACCACAACGTTAAGCACCAAAAGAAGATTGCAATTATTGGAATTGGCCAAAACCCATGGTATAGCCATTATTGAGGATGATTTTGACCATGATTTTCAGTTTGAAGGGTCTTCCATGTTGCCCATGGCAAGCGCAGATGCCAATGGGAATATGATTTACTTGGGCAAACTGGGACAATCATTATTTCCAAGTTTTCATACAGGGTTTGTCGTGGCACCAGAACAGGTAATCGCCGAATCCCATAATTACTTGCAATTATTGGATACCCAAGGTGACCTGATACAGGAACAAATTCTTTCTGAACTGATATCCGAAGGCGAAATATACCGTCTCAAGAAAAAAAATATAGTAACCTACAAACAACGTAGAGATACTTTAGGCACTTTATTAAAGGAACATTTTGACAATGTAATTGATTGGCAAATACCCTCTGGTGGACTTGCCATGTGGTTACGGTTTAAAAATCCGATATCCTTGGTACAACTAGCCGAAGAAGCTGAAAAATTGGATTTGTTCATGCCAAAAACCATTCTTTATCAAGATAAAAATATCTGCGCCATACGTTTCGGTTATGGACATTTAAACCAAGATGAACTAAAAATCGTAATTGAAAAGCTAAAGCAAGCGTACCTAAAGTTGGTAGCTGTTTAACCATTCAAATTTATCTATATTGCAAATATGATAACTAACGACCAAAAAGCTGAATGCCGCCGTGTTTAAAAAATTACGTTTTCTGAGGTATCAAGATTTGGACTGGAAAACGGTCTTGCTTATTTTGGTCATTGTTTCTGTCTTTGTAAGATTTCCGTTCTTTTTTAGGGATTATGTGGATCGCGATGAGAGCACTTTCATCCTCATGGGACAATCTTGGGTGAACGGACATTTGCCTTACACTCAATTGTGGGATTTAAAACCTCCTATTACGTTTCTGTATTTTGCCATCATCATCAAAATTTTTGGGAAAAGCTTTTTTGCCATTCGGTTGTTTGGAGCGGTAATGGTGGCCCTCACCAGTTTATTTACGTATGGTGTCGCAATAAAAATCACTACAAAAAAAGTGGCATTCTGGACCGCTATCTTCTGTGTATTTTTCCAGAGCCTATTTGGCAGTTTACAGGGTGTAATGTCCGAACATATTTGCACCTTCTTTTTTGTAGCGGCCCTATATCTTTTGGTTTATCAAAACGATGCGAAGTGGTTCTTTACCTCTGGACTGTTGTTGGGCTTGTCCGTGATGACGAAGTTGAACATGGCCTATCCTGTTTTCTGTTTGGGACTCTACTTTTTGTGGGAAGGATTTTATGGAAATCATGCATGGAAAAACATTAAAAACTTAGTGTTTATGGGCACAGGTTTTTTTGTGACCATTGCATGCACAGCAATTCCGTATTACCTTCAAGGAGACACTCAAGTTTGGTGGAAGTCCGTTTTTGAGGCACCCTTGGCCTATTCCGAAGGGAGGTTCCACTCACCTTGGAGAACATTGCCCTACGTGGGCACCATTATACTGCTGTTGGGCTCAGGATTCTATTTAAAACTTATCGATTGGAAATCAAAAAACATACAATTGTTGACCATTGTCGTCATAGGGATTTTAATCTCCTACGTACAATCGGGCAAAGTGAATGGCCACTACCTCATCCAACTCTATCCATTTATATTGATTCCTTTGGGCATGGCAGTTGCCAAACTCCCGCCCATTCAAAAAAAATACCGTGCTGTAATCGCTGTCCTTCTCATATTGGTTCCCATGGAATCCTATTTGGAATATGGCAATGTCATCTCCAACAAAATAAAAAAGGGTTCTTTTTACAATGGTGAGGGCATTGATGTACCCAGATACATTATAGACCATAATCTTAAAACCGAACATATCTTTTTTACCGAGTACCACATCGGTTATTGGATCTTGGATGAAACCCCTCCCACCAAACCAGCTACGCATCCTAGCAACATTACTCGCGAAGAGCTATTTCCCTATATGAACAATCCGCGAAAATCTGGGGTCGAAGAACTCAAATATATTATGGAAGTGATTCGGCCAAAAACTTTGGTGGCCAGAAAGGGCAAAAAAATCTTTGACAAAAAATTACTAGGTTACAACAACTATATTGATGAGTATCTGGAAAATCATTACCAATTAGAGGCCACCGTGGGCAGAGGCCTTATCTACCAACGGTTAAAATAATCCCAGTTATAACTAAAATCATTTAGCGGGTCTGGTAATAAAATTGCACTGCATGCACCTGTACTTGGTGGATTCAAAAAATGGAAATAGCTTAAAAAACAAATTCTTTCTCGAATAGTAGATTTCGGAACGACTTGCCTTGCAATTCGGACATATGATGGGATTTCCAAAATCGTCCGTGGCGTAACTTCTGACCTCATCAAAAATCTGCTTAGCCCTTTCCATATCCGAAGAATAGACCTGAAGCCTAACACCTCCCATGGCATTGCTCACCATTGAATAGGAGTTTATCGTATTCTCATCCTTTAAGAATACTGGGATTCCTTCTGCTTCGAGCTTACCTTTAATGACCACGGCATCCGCAGGAAACTCAAATGTACCCAAAGTGTGAAACTCCTTTTTCATGTGGTTAAATAATTCATCAGCAATTGCAAAATTCGTCATATTTCCTCATAATACAAATGTAGCACTTACGGTGATTAAACAGTATCTTAGTCGTTCTTAAACCTATTCCAAAAATGAAATTTATCCTTTCCATTTTAGCAATGTTCACCGGGCTATTTTTGACCGCCCAGACCAATACGTATGAAATTTCTTTTGACAATGCCGTGCATCACGAAGCAGTTGTTGAAGCTACTTTTCCCGACTTAACTTCGGACACCGTTGAGTTTAGGATGAGCAGAACGTCCCCAGGACGTTACGCGCTTCACGAATTTGCCAAAAATGTATATGGTTTCGAAGCTACGGACAGTAAAGGAAACACATTGACGGTTACCAGGCCCAACCCTTATGCTTGGCATGTCAGCGGACATGATGGAACCATCAACATCAAATATATTTTGTTTGCCAATCGCGGTGGCGGCACCTACTCTCAAGTGGATGAAACACATGCCCATTTGAATATTCCCGCAACTTTTATGTTTTCGCCCGAACTCAGTGAACGCAAACTTGAAGTGACATTCAATGTACGCGAAGATTTGGATTGGAAAGTAGCTACACAGCTTCCAAAGGTTTCAGAGAATACCTATTCGGCCCCGAACCTTTATTATTTTATGGACAGCCCAACGGAAATCAGTAATTACATGCTTCGCTCTTTTAAAGTGGATGGAAAAACAATCAACCTTGCTTTGCACCACAATGGTACGGAAGCAGAAGCTGATACATATTTCGAAAAAGTAAAAAAAGTGGTTCTCGCCGAAAAAGAGGTTTACGGAGAGCTTCCCGAGTTTGATTATGGCAATTACACTTTCTTGGCCTGCTATATTCCCAATGCCTCCGGTGATGGTATGGAGCACCGTAATTCCACCATTTTAACCAGTACCCGTAGTTTGGCCGATGGAGGTATGGAACGTAATATCGGGACGGTATCCCATGAATTTTTTCATGCGTGGAACGTGGAGCGTATCCGCCCTAAAACTTTGGAACCTTTTGACTTTGAAGAAGCCAATATGAGCGGGGCTCTTTGGTTTGCCGAAGGGTTTACCAGTTACTACACCGGATTGATTTTGTGCAGGGCCGGACTTGAATCTCCTAAAGAATACGTAGAAGGGTTGGCAGGAACCTTCAATTACGTTTGGAACTCTCCAGCCCGCCAATTTTTTAATCCGATTGAAATGAGTTTTCAAGCGCCTTTTGTGGATGCCGCTACTTCTGTTGACCCAGTAAACCGGGAAAACATGTTCATCTCTTACTATTCCTACGGAAGTGTATTGGGTCTTGCGTTGGATTTGTCGCTAAGAGAGAAAGCTTTAAACCTTGACGATTATATGAAGCTCGTTTGGGAAAAATATGGTAAAACGGAAATTCCATATACCATCCAAAACCTTCATGATGCCTTAAACGAATACGCTGGCAAATCTTTTGGAGACAATTTCTTCAATAGTTACATCTACAAAAGTAATATGCCCGATTACAAAGCGCTAATGGATTCGGTAGGGGTTATCTTGGAACAACTGGAAGCATCACCATATTTTGGGGCCTACGTCTCCATGGGAGCTGACGATTCGGGGTATGCGGTACGTAGAAACACTTCCATTGGAAGTCCGGCATACGAAGCTGGTCTTGACAATGGTGATATTATTCTGAGCATTAACGACAAACCTGTTACGACAGGTCAATCTTTTGAAGATTATCTGGCTCAATTAAATTTAGGCGAACCTGTAGAGGTTAAATTTTCTAGATACGGAATTGAGAAAACAACGGAAATGGTCCTGACACCTAGCCCAGATTACACGTTTAGTTTGATGGAGGATAAGGAAGCAAAACCATCCAAAAAGATGCTAAAGCAACGAAAAGAATGGCTTAAGGTGGAATAAATGGTCATTTACAAACAAGCGGACTCTTTGAAGGAACTGGAACAGATTCTAGAACTTCAGCAGCGAAATTTACCTAAAAACATAAGCGAAGACGAAAGCACAAAAGAGGGTTTCGTGACCGTGGAACACACCTTGGATGTACTGCAAGCCATGAATGAGGTGTGCGGACACATTATTGCCGTGGATGATAATAAGGTGGTAGGTTACGCCTTGTGCATGCACCCAAGATTCGGTAACGATATTGAAGTACTTCGCCCCATGTTTCAAGAAATCGATAAAGTACTTGAGAGAAAGGTCAACTATATGGCCATGGGGCAGATTTGTATAGCGAAAACCCATCGAGGACAAGGTATTTTTCGAAAGCTGTATCAAACCATGAAGGAGAAACTGCCCAAGGGTTTTGATACCATAATCACCGAAGTGGATGGCAAAAACAAACGGTCTTTGGTGGCGCATACGGCTATAGGTTTTAACACCTTGACCATATACAATTCAAATGGAAAAGAATGGCATGTGTTATCATGTTATAAATAAAAAAGCCGCTCCTTTTGGAGCGGCTTTTTTATTGTGAATCTATTCATTTACCCTAGTCGGCCAAAACAATCACTTTATTGTCTTTCATTTCGACCGTGCCGCTTGAAATGTTCAAGATAGTTTCGCCATTGCTTCCTTTGGAAAATTTATCCGCAAAGGCTTCATCAATGGTGATATTACCTTTCACTTTTACTTTTCCAGCTTGCAAAAGAGACACGATTGCTGCGTGGTTCTCCAGCATCTGAAATTCTCCATCCACTCCAGGTACGGTAACCGAGGTTACCTCGCCTGAGAATAAAGTGGCTTCGGGTGATACTATTTCTAAATACATATTTATTAGTATTGAGATATTAGATATGAGTAGTGAGATGTGCGTAGTTGAGATTTCTAACTACTCAATACTAGCATCTCAAATCTTTTTTATGCTTCCGCCAACATTTTTTCTCCAGCCTCGATAGCTTCCTCGATGGTTCCTTTAAGGTTAAAGGCAGATTCTGGTAGGTGATCTAATTCACCGTTCATAATCATGTTAAATCCTTTGATGGTCTCTTTAATATCCACCAACACCCCTGGAATACCTGTAAACTGCTCAGCTACGTGGAAAGGCTGAGACAAGAAACGTTGTACACGTCTAGCTCTACCTACGGCCAATTTATCCTCTTCAGAAAGTTCTTCCATACCTAAGATGGCGATAATATCCTGAAGCTCTTTGTAACGCTGCAACAACTCTTTTACACGTTGCGCACAATCGTAGTGCTCTTTGCCCAAAATGTCCGGAGTCAAAATCCTAGAAGTTGAATCCAAAGGATCCACAGCAGGATAAATACCCAACTCGGCGATTTTACGTGAAAGTACTGTTGTAGCATCCAAGTGAGCAAATGTTGTCGCTGGTGCTGGATCCGTCAAGTCATCCGCAGGAACGTAAACCGCCTGTACAGATGTAATGGAACCTCTTTTTGTTGATGTAATCCTTTCCTGCATGGCACCCATCTCTGTTGCCAATGTTGGCTGGTAACCTACCGCAGATGGCATACGACCTAAAAGTGCGGATACCTCTGAACCTGCTTGGGTAAAACGGAAAATGTTATCTACGAAGAAAAGAACGTCTTTTCCTTGACCTTCTCCTGATCCATCACGGAAATATTCAGCAATGGTCAAACCGGACAATGCCACACGAGCACGTGCTCCTGGTGGTTCGTTCATCTGACCGAACACGAAGGTAGCTTTGGACTCCTTCATTGCTTTTTTATCCACTTTGGACAAATCCCATCCTCCTTCTTCCATGGAGTGCAAGAAATCGTCACCATATTTTATAATACCAGACTCCAACATCTCACGAAGCAAATCGTTTCCTTCACGAGTACGTTCTCCAACACCTGCGAACACGGACAAACCACCGTGGCCTTTTGCAATGTTGTTGATCAACTCCTGAATCAATACCGTTTTACCTACCCCGGCACCACCGAACAATCCAATCTTACCACCCTTTGCGTAAGGCTCGATAAGGTCGATTACTTTGATACCTGTAAAAAGTACCTCAGTGGAAGTAGAAAGGTCTTCGAATTTTGGCGCTTCCCTGTGAATTGGAAGTCCATTGTCTCCAGTTTTAGGCAATTCCTCCAAACCATCGATGGCATCACCGATCACGTTGAAAAGACGTCCGTAAACATCTTCACCGATTGGCATTTGAATTGGATTACCGGTAGCTACTACCTCAACTCCTCTACTCAATCCATCGGTAGAGTCCATAGAAATGGTTCTTACGGTATTCTCACCAATATGTGATTGTACTTCCAAAACCAATCTTGAGCCATCAGCTTTTGCAATTTCAAGGGAGTCGTAAATTCTTGGGATCTCTACCCCTGAATCAAACTCAACATCAATGACCGGGCCTATAATTTGGGCAACCTTACCTGTTACTTTAGACATTAGTATGTTTATTTATAATTGAATACGCGGAAAATGACCGCTATTTTTTCGGCTGCAAAGATATGCTTTTACATTTTTATTCAGAAACCGATTTCAGCTTTTTTTTAAAGAAAAAAGGCGTTAGAAATTCCAACGCCTTTAGTTTTGCTTTTTTACTGTCAATTAAGGATTTATGGTCCAAGATAAATAGTAAATCGAACCTATGAACCCTGTACCGATGGCAGTGTAGTACTCATCGCCCAACAGGTTAGATCCTCCCAGTTTGAAAATAGACTTTATGGATGGTACGGAGTAATTGACCTGAGCATCCAAAACGGTATAGGCAGGAATATCTCCATCTGCGAAGGAGGCCTCCCAGAAATAGCTATCGCTCCACCTGTAGTTTACATTGAAACCGAAGTTTTTAAACAATGCCGCATTACCAAAAGATGCTTTCACCTTGTGCTTTGGGGTGTTAAAATTGGTCCTAAGGTCTGGGTATCTTCCTTCGTCGATATCCAGCTCAGCAAAGGTATAGTTTACTCCCAAATCAAAGTTTCCAAGTTTGGTGTCTACGCCGACGGTAGCGCCATAAGAGTTAATGTCTGCTTCTGAGTTGGTATAGGTTTGATAGACTTGAAAATCACCATTCTGTAAAGCCAACAAGGAAAGACCCCCGTCTCCTGCTTCACCGTAGAATGGAACTGCAGTGGTTGTATTCGCTAAAAAGTTGGAATAACTGTTGTAATATCCACTTAAATCGATAGTAAATTTACCCACTTGACCTCTATATCCGGCCTCAAAAGCGGTAATTTCTTCTGGCTGCACCAATGGTGTGTTCACGGCCTCAGGCGCTCCTGCCTGCAAGGAAGCTGTTGAGTATGCATTCTCATATGCATCCCTTCCCACAAGCTCTACCGTGGATTGACCAATAAGGGCTTGGCCACTTTCACTAACTTCAAAAGTACGTACATCCCTATCCAAGTTGGCCGGTGCGGACCCTACCAAGATAGCACGGCCTGCATTCAAGCCGATGAACAAATCCTGAGTGGTCGGGTTTCTGAAACCTTGCTGCACGGAAACCCTTAAGTTATGATTTCTTTCTTCTCCCAAGGTATATGCGAACGAAACTCTTGGTGAAAGGAAACCATCAAAAAATTCGTTTTTATCATAACGGGCAGAACCGGTAAACTTTAAACGGTCGTCCAAAAACTTTTTCTGAACTTGAAGGTAAGCACCGTATTCGTTGTATTTGATAGGTCCATCAATATCCGTAAAGATGGTTCCTTGGGAATTCAATTCATATTCCCTGAACGATCCACCGATTTGAATATCGGCCCAATCATCAATCAAATGGGCGATGTTATAATTACCGTTTACGTGACGGAACTTGGTCTTATCAATAAATTTGGCTCCCGTAGTCAAATCTCCATTGTTAATTACAGTGTTGAAAGCACTTTCAAACGCTGGGGTTCCCGGAATCAATCTGCCTTGGTCGGCCGCCTGTCTACCTGCAATGTGGGCTTGTGCAGAAGCCTCTTCCGGGGACAATCCTGCTCCTTGAATACCTCCTAAATAAGTGGGAATGTAAGCGCCAGCATAATCCGTAAACCATTGGGTATCCGATTTCCATGCCCTGTTTACGTTGATGGCCGCAAAGCGAGTATCGTATGCATCACCCGAGTTTTCAGAAACAATGTAACCCCTAACAAAGAAATTGTCGTTTTTAATTTCCAAACGGTGCTGCTGCATGGTAAAACCTGCTACGGCATAACGGTTGGCACCTTGATAAATGGTGGTACCTCTACCTATTCTACTGTTCAGAATCACTTCTAAATCATCGGCGAAGGGCCTGATGTGGACAGCGAAATCTGCTTTTACACTCTCTGCATTATAATTTGCCAAATCGGCTTCATCATAACCTGTTCTGGAAATAGTGGCTGAACCGACTGTTCCAGATGGGAATCCCGCAGCTGCATCAAAATCCAACGTTGTAGAAACCTCATCACCATATACGTTCAATCCATCATAAGCGGGATTGGAGCGGTCAGCTCCGGGATTGTTCAAATCCACTCGGCTATTGGCATGCCAATCTTCACCTGTCAAAACGGAAAGGTTGGCTTTAACAGCAACCTTATCGCTAAATGCGTGTGCCGCTCTTACACCAAAATCTTTATAGAAATTGCTCCCGGCAGCATCTTGAGTAGTTACCCCACCTTTGGCATAGGCGCTAATACCTTGAAAATCGAATGGGTTTTTGCTTGTCATGAACAAGATACCGTTAAATGCACCCGCACCGTACAATGCAGAAGATGCACCAGGTAATATCTCAACGCTCTGCACATCCAGTTCGGACATCCCCACCAAGTTACCCAAGACAAAGTTAAGACCGGGGGCGGTGTTGTCCATCCCATCTACCAATTGCAGGAACCTGTTGTTGGCAAATGTGGCAAAACCCCTTGTGTTGATGGACTGGAACGTTAAACTGTTCGTGTTTATATCCACTCCCTTTAAATTTTGAAGCCCACCATAAAAGGATTCTGCAGTGGTATTCTTGATTTCCTTTAGTCCAAAACGCTCCACCGATACAGGGGATTCAAAAATACGCTCGGGCGTCCGGGATGCAGAAATTACAATCTCGTCCAACATGGTGTTGGCCTCCGAGAGAGTAATAGTGAGCGTTTGGTTGTTTGATGTAACATTTGTTATAAAATCCGAGAAGCCAATACTTGAGAATTGAAGTCTAAACGGAGGGACTTCGTCCGTATTAAAAGTAAAATTTCCATCAAAGTCCGTAGTGGTTCCTTCCGCTTTCCCTACCAGCAATACATTAGCTCCCGGTATGGGCTCATTATTTTCATCAACTACCTTTCCCTGTACGGTGGTTTGACCATAGGACGCCAAACCCAGCAGCATTAGGGAAACAAACATAAGTTTTTTCATTTGCTATGGATTAGAGTTAATTTAGTTTTTGTGCGTGTTAAGTATCAATCGGGAAGATACATTTTTTTTTATTCCGATGATACAAATTTGAAAAAAATTATGCATGCATAATACTTTTTTGGCAAAAAATCCTATTCAAATATACGTATTCAGCAAAAAAGGCACTGTTTCCAGCGCCTTTTCAATCCAATATATATGTTTTGTAAGTCTTACTCGACAGTCACCGATTTTGCCAAGTTTCTTGGTTGGTCCACATTGCACCCTCTCATTACAGCTATATGGTATGATAGTAATTGCAATGGTATGGTGGTCAGAAGCGGAGACAGACTTTCCGATGTTTCCGGGACTTCAATTACGTGGTCTGCCAATTCTTTTACAGTTTGATCGCCTTCTGTAACAATAGCAATAATCTTACCTTTTCTAGATTTGATTTCTTGAATGTTACTGACCACTTTTTCGTAGTGGCCTTTCTTTGTAGCAATCACCACAACCGGCATTTGCTCATCGATAAGGGCAATTGGACCATGCTTCATTTCAGCCGCAGGATACCCTTCGGCATGGATATAGCTAATTTCCTTCAACTTTAAAGCTCCTTCCAGTGCTACAGGGAAATTGTAGCCCCTACCCAAATACAAGCAGTTCGCTGAATCCTTATATGTTTCTGAAATTTCTTCAACCAATGGATTGGACAACAGTGCTTTTTCTACCTTAGTGGGTACTGCCTCCAATTCTGCCAAATATTCGTGGTATTTGGATTGGGACAATGTTCCCTTTTCTTGCGCCAATTTCAAAGCAATCAAAGTCAATACTGTAATCTGGGTAGTAAACGCCTTGGTGGAAGCCACACCTATTTCCGGTCCAGCATGCGTGTAGGCCCCTGCATGGGTCTCCCTTGCTATAGATGAACCCACCACATTACAAACTCCAAAAACAAACGCTCCTTTTTCCTTTGCCAATTTAATCGCTGCCAAAGTATCTGCGGTTTCACCGGATTGGGAAATGGCTATCAAAACATCCTTTTCGGTTATTACTGGGTTACGGTACCTGAATTCCGAAGCATATTCTACCTCTACCGGTATCCGCGCCATGTCCTCAAAAATATACTCCGCAACCAAACCTGCATGCCAAGAGGTACCACAAGCAACTATTATAATCCTATTGGCATTTAGGAATTTTTCCAAGTTTTGGTCTATCCCTGCCATTTTAACTATGCCCTTGTCCGCCAATAGACGTCCACGGTATGTATCCTGTATAGCCTTGGGCTGCTCGTAGATTTCCTTGAGCATAAAGTGGTCGTAACCACCTTTTTCTATCTCTTCCAGATTAAGCTGGAGCTCCAAAATGTTCGGATAGGCGATGGCATCGTCCTTGATCTTACGCATTTTGATTTCCTTGCCTATTCTTATAATGGCCATCTCCTCATCTTCGAGATAAACGGCATTGTTGGTAAACTCTATAAATGGAGAGGCATCAGAGGCAATAAAATATTCATTTTCCCCGATTCCGATTGCGAGTGGGCTACCCAATTTGGCAACTACGATTTCATCCGGTTTATTTTTATCAAACACTGCAATGGCGTATGCCCCGACCACTTGGTTCAATGCAATTTGTACGGCTTTTCCAAGTTTTACCCCTTCTTTGTTCTTAACTTCCTCTATCAAATTTACAAGCACCTCGGTATCCGTATCGGACTCAAAAGTGTATCCCCTTTTAATCAATGCCTGCTTTATGGATTCATAATTTTCGATGATTCCATTGTGAATAATCACCAAGTCACCTGAATTTGAGTAATGCGGGTGGGAGTTTACATCGTTTGGCACACCATGGGTTGCCCATCTTGTATGGCCAAGCCCCAATTTACCATTGGTAGGGATAGTGGCTTCGGCCTTGGTTTTTAAATCCTCGACCTTTCCTTTTGTTTTGGCCAAATGAATGTTTTTTCCATCGAACAAGGTCACCCCGGCACTATCGTACCCTCGATATTCGAGTCTTTGCAAGCCTTTAATGATTACCGGATAGGCGTCTCTATGTCCGATATAACCAACTATTCCACACATAAGATTTTTTTTAAGTTAATAACCATTTGGGGGTTAGTCATCAAAATTAAAAGGTTTGGCTTAAAATGTCAGATTAAGATGTTTTAAAACGATGAACGTTCAAAAAACCACGATAAATCAATCCCAATTAGTTGGCCTGAGTGTAAAAAATTTCCAGTTTTAGTTTTTTATCCTCAAACTCGTTGGACACATTGCTTCCATAAAGAACAGTGCCCAAAGGACTAACTGTTCCGGCAATGGGATAATCGACTCCTTGCATGTCAGTACCAATCGCTTCCCGAAGTCCAAGCAAGGCCATATTAGGCGTTAATGTCAACCCTAATCTTGCATTCGTGGAGTCACGAACTATAATATTGTTGATATGCTCTGTAATACGTATTTTATATTTTACTCCCCTATTATTTTCTTGCTCCAATATACCACCATGATTCAGATAATATTGTAACGGGTTTGTTCCTCCATTTATATTAGGATCTTCGTTCGAAGCATCGAAAATTGGTCTGTTTGTTTCTGCATTGTAGATGTAAAGCCTTGGTGGTTCAACTACCGAAGCATCCACAGCCTCTTGATCCACATAGAATACAAGATTGGCCTCGTTGATTATCCAACTGTTCTGTTTAATCTGATTGATTACATCTTCCCCACCATTGATTACCTCGTCAAACAAACGTACCTCTGTAACGGCAGCACCTCCCTTTACATAAATTCTAGAAGCGTTTTCTCCATTGTCCATTGCGCTTACCGCCTCTGGGGGCAACATTTCATTCTCAAAAACATTTACTGCATTACCAGTAACCCCTGTCTGTTGTGAACTAATCAAAAAATTCAAGACGAAGTCTTTTTCCTCCGTAACGGTCTCTTCGGCCTCGGCATCATAGTCATCGTAAGTATAGGTTATGGTAATGTTTGCGCGGGTGAGATCCAACAAAAACATTAATTCTTCCATATCTGTTCCCGTCAAATGCACTCCCCGAAGGAAATTTTTAAAATTTGAATTGTTCAACAGCTCAGACTGACCTTCTTTATCCAAAATATTCTGTTGGAAAAAATCAGGGTTCAAAGGAATATGAATCCCCGGAGGTATTCTATCATCTACAACAGTTTTCGATTCGTCCACATCGGTATCGGGATCATCCTCAGCCATTACAACTGTCTCAATATCATCAATTATAACAGTGTTTTGACCTGTAATGGTAAGCTCTTCACCAATAAAGCTGGAGAAATCCTGGTTGGAGTAATATTCTTGTGCTTCCTGAAAGTTTGAATTTGGGTCCAAATCCCTAAGAAAGTAGTTAGACCGTGAGACTACGATATCAAAAGTTTGGTTTCTATCTCCGTATATACTATCCAAATCGAACCTATTGGGATATACATTGGGAGTAAAATTGTCTCCGGTTCCATCTTCATCGGGATTATACGGATTAGAACCGATTATTCTTTCTTGATTATCAGATACACCGTCACCATCCCAATCAGAGTTTGGGTCATCGGCATCATCTCCATTTTCAAGGTCGTCAGGAACTCCGTCACCATCCCTATCGGGTGAGGGAGCGGTTAAAAAAGGAATGTTTAAATATACCTCGGTTACGGTCTCATTCTCTTGGTCGTTATCGGGGTCATCCTCACTTGCTTGTGACAAATCCCCAAATGTTGGTGAACCCGCACTCAATTGAAGCTGCGAAATAATACTCGCCTTTCTCTGACCATATATGGGGTCGTTGAAGGTACCTAGTTGATACACGGGCAGCCTATTGGTCTGAACAGCGGTTATGCCCTTGTTGTAGGCAAATACGTCATACTCAACTTTACCTGTTGTAAATGGCTCACCATCAATAACGCCTTCTCCTATGGTATCCAACTCCTCTTCACAAGAGACAATTAGTAAAAACAAAGTTCCAAACAGTGCCGAAACCTTGAAAATATTGGAAAATCTCATTCAATCTATTTTAAAACCTCTGTATTGTAGAAATTCGTGTATGCCTCTTCCGCTTCTTGAAGGGAAACGTAGGGCAAAACTGGTACGGAAAGATTGTCTATATGGCTTTTTAGGTCATCGGACAAATCATCCGCGGCTAAAATAACGGCATCGGAATGATCTACGGCAACCTTTAACAAATTATTATACTCGGGCTTGGACAGCGCGGAAACCTCTTCTTTGGCGATCCCGTCAAAAGCAATTTTATCTATCATCGCAGCATCGAGCTCTCCTTCAAAATCCTTTCCATAAACGGAAGTAACTATCCTACTCTCTGAGAACAATGGCTCATCTGCATAGTATTTTCTCAGGTATAACGGGACCATGGAGGCCATCCAGCCGTGCACATGGATAATATCCGGGGACCAGTTCAATTTTTTCACCGTCTCCACAACTCCTTTTGCAAAGAAAATGGCACGTTCGTCATTATCAGGGAACAAATTCCCGTCGGAATCGGCAAATGTGGCCTTTCTTTTAAAATATTCGTCGTTATCTATAAAGTAGACCTGTATTCGTTCCTTTGGTATGGAAGCCACCTTTATGATCAAGGGCATATCCATGTCGTTGATCACCAGGTTCATCCCCGATAAACGTATTACCTCATGTAATTGATGCCTCCTTTCGTTGATGTTTCCGTACCTTGGCATAAAAATGCGGATTTGGCCACCATTGCTGTTCACCATTCTTGGTGCTTCATACGACATTAAGGAAACAGGATTCTCTGGGAGGTAGGGAACTAATTCAGAAGATACAAACAATACCTTTTTACCATTCATAAACGCTTTCTTTTGTTTATCCGAAAAACATAGCTGCAAAAGTACAAAAATTATGCTGATTAGCTGTATTTATAGTATTTTTGCACCCTTTTGTACCTGTATATGAAGATATTCGACCTTAAAAAAGAACTAAACGCCTTTACCAATGAGCAGCGAAAAAAAGACCGCAGCATTGGTCTTGTACCCACCATGGGCGCGCTTCACACGGGTCATATCTCCTTGGTAAAAAAAGCACTTTCGGAAAATGATTTGGTCATTGTCAGTATTTTTGTAAACCCTACTCAGTTCGACAAAAAAGATGACTTGGACAAATATCCAAGAACATTCGAGAAAGATATTGAGCTCTTAAAGCAGGTTTCGTACCAAATTGTAGTGTTTGCACCTACTGTGGATGAAATTTACGGAGGTGATATCACTTCTGAATCCTATGAGTTCGATGGTTTGGACAAGGTAATGGAAGGGGAATTTAGAACAGGCCATTTTGATGGTGTCGGCACTATCGTGGAGCTTTTGCTCAGAACCGTAGCCCCGGACAAAGCCTATTTTGGCGAAAAGGATTTTCAGCAACTACAGATTATCCGAAAAATGTCCGAGATCAAGAATTTACCCTACACAATTGTTGGATGCCCCATTGAACGGGAACCGAATGGCTTGGCCATGAGCTCCCGCAACGAAAGACTGTCAAAAAAAACCCGCGAAGAGGCTGGTTTTATTTATAGTATGCTACAATCTGCCAAAACAAAATTTGGCACGGAAAGTGCAATAGATATTACGGATTGGGCAACATCTGAATTTGAACAACACCCCTTGTTTGACCTCGAATATTTTGAAATCGCCGACGAGAACACATTAACGCCGGCCTTAAAAATTCAGGACAACCAAAAATATAGAGCATTTATCGCCGTTTACGCAGACGGTGTTCGCTTAATTGATAATCTAAGATTGAATTGATAATTTTGCACCATGCGAGTAGAAGTCGTAAAATCTAAAATACACCGAGTAAAAGTTACCGGGGCAGACCTTAACTATATAGGAAGCATTACCATAGACGAAGATCTTATGGATGCCGCCAATATAATTAGGGGCGAAAAAGTGCAGATCGTGAACAACAATAACGGCGAACGATTGGAAACTTACGCCATTCCCGGCCCCAGAAATTCCGGGGAACTTACATTAAACGGTGCCGCAGCCAGAAAAGTGGCCGTGGGAGACGTATTGATCCTGATCACTTATGCATGGATGGATATCGAAGAGGCAAAAACATTTAATCCAGCATTGGTTTTCCCCAACGAAGAAACCAATCTACTCCAATAAATTTTGGGCAAATCCCTCAAAAAATTCCTTAAAATATTCGTGCCCATTGCATTTGGGCTGTTTTTGGTTTGGTATTCATACAACTCCACCACTCCAGAGGAACGAAAACAAATCATCCACTATATTTCCAATGCCAGTCCATTATGGGTGTCGATTTCCGTAATCATTGGCATATTAAGCCACATTTCACGAGCCATTCGCTGGAAATACCTTTTGGAACCCTTGGGCTATCGCCCCAAGACCGTCAACACCATATTTATTGTATTGATATCCTATTTCGCCAATTTGGGAATACCCCGTTCCGGTGAAATATTGAGGGCCACCGCACTCACTACTTACGAGAAAGTTCCTTTTGAAAAAGGATTTGGGACCATAGTAACCGAAAGGGTCATCGATTTGTTGATGCTCTTGATCATCATTACGATCACTTTGGTGCTTCAAACCGACTTCATCCTTGGCTTTTTGGAAGAAAGGGGCGTGAACATTATCGGTGCTATAGGAATATTGCTGGTGGGTATCGTAGGACTCTTTTTAGGGTCTTATATCATCCGTAAATCCAAATCACCTTTGGCCATCAAACTCAAGGAATTCCTCAACGGATTAAAAGAAGGTGTGCTCAGTCTTTTTAAAATGAAGAACAAGTGGCCGTTTATACTTCATACTTTGTTTATCTGGATAGCCTATTTTGGCATGTTCTGGGTCATAAAATATACCGTAGAAGAAACCATTCCACTATCCCTTGGCGAATTGTTGGTTGCCTTTGTGGCCGGTGCCTTTGCCATGTCCACTACCAACGGAGGAATTGGCCTTTACCCCATAGCTGTGAGCGCAGCCTTGGGCATTTATGGCATCAGTTCCGTTTCCGGTGATGCATTCGGGTGGATCATGTGGATAGCACAGACGTTGATGGTCGTAGTTTTCGGTACAATATCCTTCCTAGTATTACCGTTATTGAATAGAAATCGGTAAGCCCCAGCCGCCTAAATCTTAACCAATGAAAAAATGTCTATTTCTACTGATAGGCCTTACTTGCTTGAACCTGAGCGCTCAAGTAAAAAAAGAAATATTTGAGTCCTTCAAACTTCAAGAACGAAGGGATGTTTCCTACTATTTCCCCGAAGACTATTCCGATGAAAAAACATATCCATTGATAGTTGTGTTGGACGCGGAATATTTGTTCGACCTTGTTGTGGCCAATGTAAAGTTCCAAAGCAAGTTCGACCGAATGCCGGAAGCTATTGTAGTGGGCGTTGACCAACTAAAAAACGATTTGCGCTGGGAAGATTGTGATTACGAAGAAGTTTCCGGGCTCCCCACTGAAAAAGGTAAAATGTTCTACGAATTTTTAGGAACCGAACTGATTCCCTACTTGGCCACCACTTACAACATTGCGCCTTTTAAAATGTTTGTCGGATACGATATTACGGCCAATTTCGGCAACTACTTTTTGTTCAAGGACCAATCCTTCTTTAACTCCTATATCAGCATTTCGCCTGTTCTCGCCACCGAAATGGAAAGCAGGGTCCCTGCACGACTATCCGAATTGGACCAGACCATTTTTTACAATCTGATTGTAGAAAAACAACCTACGGACGATAGGCAACGAATTCTTCAAATGAATGCCAGTATCAACTCCATTACCCGAGAATCACTACATTACTTTTTTGATGAATACGAAAAAGCAGACCACACCTCCATTGCAGCATATGGTATAAGCAAAGCTTTTGATAATGTGTTCAGCATTTACAGACCGATTACCCCTGCCGAATACAAATCCGATATATTGACATCGGAAGAACCAGTTTACAATTATTTGGAGAATCGTTACGAAACCATTGAAAATCTGTTCGGTTTTGAAAAGCCGGTGGAACTTAACGATATCATGGCCATTTATGCCGCCTGTCTGAAAAAACAAGACTATGAATCCCTAAAACCATTGGCAGAACTCTGCAAAAAACAATTCCCAGAGACCATGATGGGCTTCTATTTTGAAGCCGAACACTATGAATTTATCGGGGAGCCCAAAAAAGCGTTCAAAACATTCGAAAAAGCATTCCAATTGGAAGAAATCGACTTTTTGACCAAGGATATGGCCCTGGAAAAAATTGATGCGCTCAAAGCGGACTTTGGATACTAGAACCTTGGATTATTGGATTGATCCGATATTTGGATCGACTTGACTAAAAATCTATCGGTCCAAAAATCCAAGAATCTAAAAAACCATCCAATCCATCATCTAAATCCATATCTTTAGGCCCCTCATTTAATTTGAATGGCCAAGACCAAAACAGCATTTTTTTGTCAAAACTGTGGAACCCAATTCCCCAAGTGGGTAGGGCAATGTTCCTCCTGCAAGGAATGGAACACCATTGTGGAAGAAGTCGTCCAAGAAGAGGATAAAAAAAGTTGGAAGGCCGATACCGTAGCCAAACAGGCAAACAAGCCGCTTCGGGTTTCTGAGATTACCCAAGAAAAAGAACTCCGTTTGGACACGTTGGACCAAGAATTCAATCGTGTTCTGGGTGGTGGGCTTGTACCAGGATCTCTAACTTTGTTAGGAGGTGAACCAGGCATCGGAAAAAGTACCTTGCTGCTCCAGATTGCTTTGAAGCTGCCTTATAAAATTCTCTATGTTTCAGGCGAGGAAAGTCAAAGGCAAATAAAAATGCGTGCGGACCGTATTCAACCTAACAGCGAAAACTGCTACATCCTTACCGAGACCAAAACACAGAATATTTTCCAACAGGTTTCGACCATCGAGCCCGATTTGGTGGTCATCGATTCCATTCAGACCCTGCACACCGATTATATCGAATCCGCTGCGGGAAGCATTTCCCAAATTCGCGAGTGCACCGCCGAGCTCATTAAGTTTGCAAAAGAAAGTCACACCCCGGTGATTTTGGTGGGACACATTACCAAGGATGGCACCATTGCCGGACCTAAAATTTTGGAGCATATGGTCGATACCGTCCTTCAGTTTGAAGGCGACCGAAACTATGTGTACCGTATTCTTCGATCCCTTAAAAACCGATTTGGTTCCACTGCCGAGCTTGGTATTTACGAAATGCAGGGAAGTGGACTACGCGAAGTGAACAACCCGTCGGAGGTACTGATCTCCAAAAACGACGAAGACCTCAGCGGGACCGCTATTGCTGCCACCGTGGAAGGTATGCGACCCTTGCTTATCGAGATTCAGGCTTTGGTAAGCACCGCCGTTTATGGCACGCCCCAGCGCTCTGCCACTGGGTTCAATGCCAAACGTTTAAACATGCTGCTGGCTGTTCTGGAAAAACGCGCAGGTTTCAAATTGGGAGCCAAAGATGTGTTCTTGAATATTACAGGTGGAATCTCCGTGGACGACCCTGCTATCGATTTGGCCGTTATGGCCGCCATTTTATCCAGCAACTCCGATATCGCCATCGAAAAAGGCATCTGTTTTGCCGCAGAGGTTGGACTGGCAGGAGAAATAAGACCCGTGCAACGTGTGGACCAACGCATTCTGGAAGCGGAAAAACTGGGCTTTTCCAGAATATTTGTCTCAAAAAACAACAAGATTGGACTAAAACAGTCTGGTATCCAGATTCAAAAAGTCTCCAAGATTGAAGATGTAGTCGCCCACCTCTTTGGTTAACCTCAATCTAGTTTATCCGATATATAATTTGGAAGCAATGACTTGGCCATATTTCGTTTGTTCTTATAACTGTGTTTTTCTTTTGAAGTATCCATGTGGTAAACAAGGTTGTCATGTAGGTAGAACATGAGTAACCTATTAAAATCATCCAAGGTTTGGTCGTCAATCATATGGTATAGTTCATCCTCAAACTCATTCACATCCTTGCTTTCGGAAATAGCTCTGCCCAACCTTCCTATATTGCCAAAGTAATGTCCTTCAGCCGTATTACTGGCCCTAAGTGCAGTCCCTAACAACAGTTCCTTCACTTCAATATCCAACTCCTCCAATTCTCTGATATAAGTTTTTCTTGCTTCCCACGCCCAGCTACCATCGGAAACCCTGTTTACATTATCGTTGAGCACATTTAGGTGAGACCTGAGAAATATATTCCAATTGACAGATTCCCCCGCCAACTGGGCTATGTTCATTGCGTGGATTCGTGGGCTATCGTCCATACTGCATTGCCCCACAACAATTCGGTTTCTTTTAAGGGTCAGTGATTTTGATGGTGATAGATAATGCGCCACATAATATTCAAATTCATCCGTGGAACTTTGGTTTTTCAATGCCTCATCATAAGCCCTGTTCAACAATCTTTTAAATTCAGGCTTTTTGGATAGCTCTAATTTCACAAAACCCTTTTTTGCATTTTCCCAACGCTGTAAACTATCATACCTGGCCATGGTTTCTTCCTGAGACATATTTTCATCATATTCCAATTCGGGTGGCTTTACTACATATTCATCAGTAATAAAGTTCATGAATTTTTCTTGTTGAATCCGTGTAGAATCATTTTCTGAATACCATCTCATTCGTGATGCATCGGCAGTGAAAATTTGGCTTGTCGTATCGATAAGGCATTCCGAATATTGTATCATTCTGGAATATCTCTCGGGTATTTCGAAAGTTTCGAAAGGTCTTTCCAAATAGACCAACCATGTTCCTTTTCCTCTATTTGACCATACCCAATTCTTTGAGTGGGATGTAGGCCATTCAGCCAATGCCATTTCCAAACTTGAACCATCGGGTCTCTCTCTGATGCCCACCATTTGTTTTTCATTGCAATCCACATAGTCATACTTTGACAAAAGCACTAAATCATCTTTGTCAAAATCATATGAATATTTCTTCTCAAAGTCCTTGAGAGAAATATTGGCTTTCAAATCTTTGGCTAATACACCCCAATTAACCTCTCTCATATGGAATATCCTTCCTTTTGTCTGTTCTGTAGAGTAGAATTTTTTCTCATAGTCGCAAACTCTAAATTCTTCATTCTTATCCCCTACCATCCCTTTTAATTTCTCCATCGCTCTTGGAGAATAGATTAACCCATTTTCGTAAGTTGGAAATTCTTGTGCACTTAAGTTTAAACAAATACCGAAACAAATAATAAGACCGAACTTTTTCATAATTACCAGGTTTAGTTTCCTAAGTTTAAGAGTTACTCCTTTCTGTTTCAATTCAGAATGAGTGAATGCCTTGTTTGAATGAGTAAACCTGCCAACGCCAGTTTCGGATAATTCATTTATATTTAAAAAACATTCAAACTGCGAATGAAAAAATATTTACTGCTGATTCCCCTATCCCTTCTCATTTCCTGTAACGATTCAAATCCAACTGATACGGACAAGGCCTATTTCACCACATGGGAGCATTATTTGGGAGACCCCGAACGGACACATTTTTCCAACCTTGACCAAATTGACACCACAAATATCTCCCAATTAAAACTGGCCTGGAGCTATAAAAGTGGAGGGCTGCAAGAAGGTAGAACCACACAGATACAGACGAGCCCCTTAATGGTCGAAAATGTCCTTTACGGGGTAAATGCAGCTATTGAGCTCTTCGTCATCGATGCCAAAACAGGAGAGGAAATCTGGAAATTTTCACCAAAAAGTAAGGATGAATCCGGTTTAGGCCTAAATCGTGGCTTAAATTATTGGAAATCTGATGGCAAGCATCCCAGTCGAATCTTTTTCTCATCAGGACCAAAACTCTATGCCATAAATGTTGAAACGGGCCAACCCATTTCAAGTTTTGGCAACAATGGAAGTGTAGACCTTAGGGAAGGTTTGGACAGAGACCCAAGCAAATTGTCCGTGGTCTCCAACTCGCCGGGGGCGGTTTTCCAAAACATATTGATTCAGGGCACCCGAGTGGGCGAAGGACCCGGCTCTTCTCCGGGACACATTCGCGCCTACGATGTGCTCACCGGCGAAATTTTATGGACGTTCCACACCATTCCACAACCTAGAGAGTTTGGTTACGACACTTGGCCTGACGAGGCATATAAAAAGGTCGGCGGTGCCAATAGCTGGCCCGGCATGGCATTGGACAACGACCAAGGCATTGTCTACATTCCCACCGGTTCAGCAGCGTTTGATTGGTATGGGGGCGACCGCGAAGGGTCCAACCTTTTTGCAAATTCGCTTTTGGCTCTCAACGCAAACACCGGGGAACGCATCTGGCATTTTCAAATGGTGCACCACGATATTTGGGATAGGGATTTGCCCGCACCACCCAATTTAGTTGATATTGTTAGGGACGGAGAAACCATCCCTGCCGTTGCTCAGGTTACCAAAAGTGGCCATGTATTCGTGTTTAATCGAATCACTGGGGAACCCTTATTCCCTATCGAGGAAAAAGCCTATCCAAGCTCCAAGTTGGTTGGAGAAAAAGCATTTGAAACACAGCCATTACCATTAAAACCAGCACCATTTGCACGACAAATTTTAACAGAAGAGGATTTATATGCCCCAGACCGGACTGCCTTTGTGGATGATTTGGTGCCAGGCAACGAAACCGATAAAGCACCCACTGTGCTAGAAAAATTCAACTCCATTACATCACAAGGGCAATTTACCCCCATGGATACCACCGGAGTGATTCTATTTCCAGGGGCCGATGGTGGTGCCGAATGGGGCGGGGCCGCACTTGACCCCCGTGATGGTGTAATGTATGTAAACGCCAACGAAATGGCTTGGATCATTAAGATGAAAGAAGTTGGTGGCGGGTCGGAAGGCTCAAGCGTTGGTCAAAGTTTGGCACAAATTCACTGCGCTAGATGCCATGGTGGCGATTTGCAAGGTTTGAACGGAATCCCTGAACTTCAAAATGTGAAGCTAAGGTTAGAAACCGACTCAATAAAAACCATTATCAAAAAAGGCCGCGGTGCCATGCCGGGCATGCCCAATCTTTCTGAAGAAGAATCCGCTGCCATTGTAGAGTTTTTAATGGGTATGGAGAAACCCAAAGACCATAGGGTTGAAGATACAAAAATAGACGTGCCCTATTCCATTTCCAGCTTTGCAAGATTTAAAGATGACAGGGGCTATCCCGTGGTAAAACCGCCATGGGGAACTTTGAATGCCATCGACCTCAACTCAGGTGAATACTTATGGACCGTACCTTTAGGGCACGAAGAAAGTTTGAACGACCCCAACATTCCCGTTTCAGGGCTGGAAAATTATGGGGGACCTGTTGTCACCAAAGGTGGCGTGCTTTTTATTGCGGCTACCAAGGATGAAAAAATACGGGCGTTCCACATGAAAACGGGCAAAAAACTTTGGGAAGACCAACTACCTGCAGGTGGGTATGCCACACCTATCACTTACCAAGTTGATGGCAAACAATACGTAGTGATTTCCTGTGGTGGCGGCAAAATGGGCACCGTCTCCGGTGATGAATACCGTGCTTACTCGTTGGAATAACTAAGGCGCTGGATTCGGAATAGCGTTGTGGATTTCCTCAATGCCTTCCAATACCTCATCGGAGAGCTCCACATGAATACTTTCAATGTTTTCCTTGAGCTGTTCCATGCTGGTAGCGCCGATAATGTTACTGGTCAAGAAGGGTCGTGTATTCACAAAGGCCAAGGCCATCTGTGCCATGCTCAAACCATGGGTTTTTGCCAATTCTGCATATTGTTCAGTTGCGGCAACAGCTGTATCACCGCTATATCTACTGTAATTTGGGAACAAGGTCACCCTCGCCTTTCTCGGCGGAATATCGGTAAGGTATTTTCCGCTCAATGTTCCGAATCCAAGAGGGGAATATGCCAAAAGCCCAATCTGTTCCCGCATGGAAATTTCGGAAAGTCCCACCTCGAACAAACGGTTCAAGAGGTTATATGGATTTTGAATGGTCATCATTCGGGGCAAGGATTGGTGTACTTTGCTTTCTTCCAAATAGCGCATGGTGCCCCAAGGGGTTTCGTTTGATAAACCCACATGTCGAATTTTGCCTTCAGAGATCAAATCCCGTAATGTTTCCAACACTTGGTGGATATTATCATCCCAAACATCGACCGCATGGGCATTGTATCCCCGCTGCCCAAAATAATTGGTGTTACGCTCCGGCCAATGGAGCTGGTATAGGTCAATATAATCCGTTTGTAAACGCTTCAAACTGCCTTCTACAGCACTGATAATGGATTCCTTGCTAAAGCCTGTGCTGCGTATATGCTTTGCAGCATGTCCGGGTCCAGCAATTTTGGATGCCAACACCACTTTGTCCCTGTTTCCTGATTTTTTGAACCAGTTTCCAATAAGTTCCTCGGTTACGGCATACAGCTCCTTTTTTGACGGTACCGGATACAATTCGGCCGTGTCGAAGAAATTCACTCCTTCATCCAGCGCATAATCCATTTGTTCGTGGGCTTCATCTTCATTGTTCTGGCGTCCCCAGGTCATGGTGCCCAAGCAAATTTTGGATATTCGGATATCGGTATGTGGTATTCTGGTATATTTCATCTGTTACAATTTAGGACGCTTAAAGATAGTCAAACAGAAGTATCGGACATTACGGAACTGTTATTAATCCACCTCCAACAAAATAGGACAATGGTCACTATGTTTAGCTTCGGACAAAATCACCGATCGTTTCAACCTATCCGCCAAAGGTTCCGCTACCATGCCATAATCTAAACGCCATCCTTTATTATTGGCTCTTGCGTTGGCCCGGTAACTCCACCAAGTATAATTATCAGGTTCTTTGTTGAAGTGCCTGAAACTGTCAATAAAACCACTTTTCATAAAACTTCCTATCCATTCACGTTCCACGGGTAAAAACCCGGAAACGTTTTTGTTTCGGACAGGATCATGGATATCTATTGCCTCATGACAGATATTGTAATCTCCCAAAACGATCAAATTTGGGCGCTCCTTTCTAAGTTGATCCGCATATTTCTGAAAATCGGCCATATACATCAGTTTGTGGTCCAAACGAGCCAAATTGGTTCCAGAAGGCAAATACATGCTCATTATAGAAAGGTCTCCATAATCTGCACGGATATTCCTCCCCTCAAAATCCATATAATCGATGCCCGTTCCAAACTCCACATGGTCAGGTTGCTCTTTGCACAGCAATGCCACTCCACTATACCCTTTTTTTTGGGCACTGAACCAATAGTGGTATGGATAGCCGGCTTCTTCAAAAAGATGGGTATCCACTTGTTCTTCCATGGCCTTGGTTTCCTGTAGACAAATAATATCCGGTGAAACAGCCTGTAACCAGTCCAGAAAACCTTTGTTCATTGCTGCACGGATTCCATTTACATTGTATGATGCAATTTTCATGTATTCAAATTTGTTCAAAAATAGCTATTGTAGACGGCTCCCAAAAATTGACTTTTGCAATGGTATCATCAATCTAAAGAATCTCAGGCTCCTTTCTTAAAGATTTCCCTTAATTTTAGGCAAATTTCATCCTCATGACCGCACTTGTTTTGATCGATGTCCAAAAAGGGCTTCAAGAAACCTCATTTTATGGCACGGAGCGAAACAATTTGGATGCTGAAAAAAATTGCGGGAAGTTATTGCGGTTTTTCAGAACAAAAAGTTTGCCCGTTTTTCATGTAAAGCATAATTCCTCCAATATCGATTCACCGCTATATCCCAACAAAATGGGCAATGATTTCCATCCGGAGGTACGTCCATTGATCAGTGAGCCGGTTTTTGAAAAAAATGTGAACAGTGCATTCATTGGAACAAATTTGGAAGCAAATCTAAAAGCAAAGCACATAACAGATGTGGTAATTGCAGGACTGACTATTGAGCATTGTATTTCAACTTCGGTTCGAATGGCCTCCAACTTGGGTTTTAATGTAATTTTGGTCTCGGATGCAACCGCTGCTTTTGATAAAATAGGATATGATGGCAATGCCTATAGTGCCGAGGTAATTTTTCATTCGGAACTCGCCAACTTAAAAGATGAATTCGCAACCATCATGGATACCGATACCTTGTTGGGCAAACTTGAACTTAACATTTAGTCACTATTTTTATAGCATTAAAAATCCAGTAATCCATATGGCACGATCAGTCTTTTTCTTTTTGTCTTGTTTGTTTTTTACAAACACACCCCTATTTGGCCAATCAGACCCTCTTAAAATTGGTATTGCTGGACTCACGCACACCCATGTACATTCTATTTTAGGCCGTGAAAATATTGGAGATATAAAAATTGTCGGCATTGCCGAGCCCAATCACGAACTTGCCCAAAAATATGTTGATCAATATGAGCTTTCCATGGATTTGGTCTACAACAGTCTGGAAGAAATGATCTCTGCCACCCAGCCAGAGGCGGTGACCGCTTTTGGCAACATATATGATCACCTGGAAGTAGTTCAAATCTGCGCACCAAAAGGAATACACGTAATGGTGGAAAAGCCTTTGGCCGTTAGTATGGAACATGCCAAAAAGATGAAAGACCTAGCCGAGGCACACAACATACATTTACTCACCAATTACGAAACAACATGGTATCCTACCAACCACCGGGCCAAAGACCTTTTGGACAATGGAAAAATTGGAGCACTACGAAAAGTGATTGTTCGTGATGGTCATCGAGGACCTGTAAAAATTGGTGTAAACGAAGAGTTTTTGGAGTGGCTCCAAGACCCTATTTTGAATGGGGGAGGTGCCATAACGGACTTTGGTTGTTACGGAGCCAATTTGGTGACATGGCTTAAAAAAGGGAAAAGACCCAATACCGTTACCGCCGTCACACAACAAATACAATCGGAAAATAATCCAAAAGTTGATGATGATGCCACCATTATCCTTACCTACGATGATTCACAGGCCATTTTGGAGCCTTCTTGGAACTGGCCCATAGGAAGAAAAGACATGGAACTGTACGGACTAACGGGAGCCATCTATGCGGATAACGGCAAGGACCTAAGAATTCGTATGGCAGAAGGGTATGATGGTTTTCAAGAAGAGAAAATGACCCTGCCCAAAAGACCTGCTCCTTATACTGATGGATTCTCATTTTTGGCAGGCGTAGTGAACGGTTCTATCAATATGGCGCCATTTGATCTTTCTTCTTTAGAAAACAATATGCTGGTCATTGAAATTTTAGATGCCGCTCGTGAAAGTGCTGAAAAAGGAGTTACTATCTTCCTCGAAAAATAATTTATTTTGCTAACGATTCCCTTAAATTCTATGAAATATTTACCCTGTGCATTATTTCTCCTTATCATGGCAGATATGATAGCGCAAGATACCCAGAAAGATTCCATAACCCGTTTGGACGAGGTGGTGCTGACCCAAGATGCCATCCCCAAAAAAGCCACGGGCATAACGATCTCTTCCAAAATAGCAGGACAAACTTTTGAACGGTTCAACCCTGTTGATATTCCATCGGCTATCAACCAAATTTCCGGGGTCTACATTCTTTCCGGAGCCATCAACACCAACCGTATTACCGTACGGGGCATGGGCGCCAGAACACCGTATGGCACCAACAAGTTGCGAATGTACTTTAATGGAATTCCTGTGACGAACGGAACAGGCTCCTCTACTATCGAAGCCTTCGATTTTGAGAATCTAGGCGCGGTAGAGGTTATCAAAGGTCCAAAAGCTTCAGCATTCGGGGCCAATCTGGGTGGCGCTATTTTACTGGACACCAAAGCGTCCGTTCAAAATAGGACCCAGCTTATCAATTCGTTCACAATCGGGTCCTACAATATGCTCAAGGACAACCTGACCTTCTCCCATTCGGAGGATGGCCTTGACATGTCCCTTAGCTATAACCATTTGGAAACCGATGGCTACCGACAGAACAGCCAGTTCCAACGTGATGGGCTGCTCTTGAACACCAAGTTGCGAACGGGACAAAAAAGCAGTCTTGCCCTTTTAATTAACTATATCGACTACACGGCGCATATACCGAGTTCCATCAATCTTACCGATTTTGAGGAAGACCCTACGCGGGCACCTTCGAACTGGTTTGAATCTCAGGGCTACGAAGCCAACAAGTATATTTTGACAGGCCTATCGCATTCTTATCAATTTTCAGAGCAGTTACAGAACACTACCAGTGTCTTCTACACCTATTTGGATCATTACGAACCCAGACCGTTTGACATTCTGGACGAATTCACCAATGGTTATGGTTTCCGAAGCCATTTTACGGGCAATTGGGGAAAGGCGGATATCAGTTTCGGTGGCGAGTTTTATAGGGACGAGTACCATTGGGGAACGTTTGAGAACCTTTACCAGGAAAATAACGGTAATGGAAGCCTGCAAGGCTCACAACTTAGCGACAATTCTGAATTTAGGAGACAGTTCAACCTGTTTGGAACCTTCACATATCCTATTACTGAAAGACTCTCCGGCCAAGTGGGCCTTAATTGGAACAAAACCCATTATGATTTTAGGGACCTCTTCGGCGATGGATCGGACAATGCCTCGGCCAAGCGTGATTTTGATGCCATATTGCTTCCGAACGCAGGGCTCTCCTATCAAATCAAAAATGGAAGCATCTATGCCAATGTCAGTAGGGGATTTTCCAACCCAAGTTTAGAGGAGACATTGACCCCTGGAGGTGTCATCAACCCGGATATTGCCCAAGAAACAGGAACTAACTATGAACTTGGTACCGATTGGATGCTACTGCAGAAAAAACTATCGGTCAACCTTGCGGCATATCGAATGGACGTGAAAAACCTTTTGGTGGCCCAGCGGGTCGGTGAAGACCAATACATAGGAAGGAATGCGGGGAAAACACGCCATCAAGGTGTGGAGGTTGATTTACTGTATAGAGGAAAGCTATCTCCAGCAATCACTTTTTCACCCTATCTCAGCTATACCCTGAACGACCATAGCTTTGTGGATTTTGTGGACGGTGACAACGATTACTCGGGCAATCCCCTCACCGGGGTACCGAAGAACCGATTGAGCTCAGGAATAGATTTTAGGCATTCCAATGGTCTGAGATTGAACCTGACCCATCAGTTTGTGGATGAGATTCCCATGACGGATTCCAATTCTATCACCAGTGATGCCTTTAATGTGTTCCACGCCAAATTGGGGTTTCGAACATCGCTTTCATCCAATATAAGTCTGGGGATGAACGCGGGCATCAATAATATTTTTGATATCAATTATGCCCAGTCCGTATTGATCAACGCTGTTGGATTTGGAGGGGCACAACCTAGATATTACTATCCTGGAAATGGACGAAATTATTTTGGAGGCCTACAATTGAACTATGTCTTCTAGTTTCACGTTGACGCTTTTGACCTATCTTTAAGACCCAAAACGAGCTGACCGTGAATGAAATAGATGAATACATTTCCAAATTCCCCGAAGAAGTTCAACAGCAACTTCAACAAGTACGGGCTATCATTAAAAACATAGCGCCCCAAGCCATTGAAAAAATGGCTTATGGTATGCCGGGTTATAAAACCAATGGAAAGCCGCTCGTATACTTTGCAGGGTACAAAAATCATATCGGTTTTTATGCAACACCTTCTGGGCACGAAGCATTTCAAAATGAGCTTTCTAAATACAAGCAAGGAAAAGGGTCGGTGCAGTTTCCTCTGGACCAACCCATTCCTTTCGAGCTCATTGAACAAATCGTTAAGTTTAGGGTTGAGGAAAATGCTAAGGCCAAATAAAATTTCATGCATCCACGAATAGAAATACTGCCCAAAACTATTTTGGTTGGGAAAAAGTCAATCACCTCCTTTGCTCACAACAATACCTTTGAACTATGGAAAAGCTTTTCACCCCGTAAAAAAGAAATAGAGCACACTATCCATAATAAAAGCTATGCGGTTGAAATATACCCAACTACAACATTTTTTCAAAATTTTGACCCAACCCAAGAATTTGAAAAGTGGGCAGCCATTGCCGTTACCAAAATAGACAAGGTTCCCAATGGCATGGACACCCTTATAATTCCCGAAGGATTGTATGCCGTGTTTCCATACAAAGGAAAACCCAGCGAGGGCATGGAAACTTTCAAATATATGTATGGAGAATGGCTTCCAAATTCGGAATACGAAATGGACAGCCGTCCCTATTTTGCACTAATGGGTGACAAATACAAAGGGGAACATCCAGATTCTGAGGAGGAGTTTTGGGTTCCTATCAAGAAAAAATAAAAAATCGTTTAGCCCATTTCAAAGTGCTAGGAGAAGTCGTTTTCAAAAACAATGATCATACGTTACAAGGCATTGGTCCGTAATCCGTATCTTAGTTATCCTTTTGCCAAGTATATGATTAGAAATTTTGTCTCTCTTATAGTTTTACTATTGATTTTTTCCTGTACCGAAAAAGCACAGAAAGAGGTAAGTTCCATTGACCCCGTGAACTGGAGCAACAGAACTGCCACCATTTCAGTTCAAGACTCATTAATGAGCGGAACATCGTACCTATCCGTATACTCCGAAATTTACAGTGAAACGGAACACCGCACCCACAATCTTACGAGCACCATAAGCATGCGAAACACCAATCTAAGGGACACGATTTACATCAATAAGGCAGAGTATTTTGATACCAAGGGTAACCCTATCAGGACATATTTTGACGAAACCATCTATATTAAACCAATGGAAACTGTAGAAATCGTTATCGATGAAAAGGACCGTTCCGGAGGAACAGGAGCCAACTTTTTATTCCAATGGTCCATTAAGCCCTCCTCTCACGAACCCTATTTTGAAGGTGTTATGATTTCCACCTCTGGCCAACAAGGACTCTCTTTTACCACAGAGGGCAAACGTGTGGAATAGCTTCTCTATATGCACAAATGTCATAGTTTTACTCAACCGATTATAGTATATTGTAGATACATTTTGGAAATTCCTTTCCATGTACACATAAGAATTTACTATGACAGATTTACAAATCGCCAAAGGCGTTTCGCTGCAACATATTTCCTCCATTGCTGAAAAATTTGGTGTCGACCCTTACAATATTGAATTGTATGGAAAATACAAGGCCAAACTTCCCCTGAATGCCATAAATCGGGAAAAAGCACAGAACAGCAACCTTATTTTGGTATCGGCCATTTCCCCGACCCCTGCCGGTGAGGGCAAAACCACTATGTCCATCGGTCTTTCCGAAGGTTTGAACCGATTGGGGAAAAAATCTACCGTAGTATTGCGCGAGCCTTCGTTGGGCCCTGTGTTCGGAATCAAAGGAGGGGCCACGGGAGGCGGGTATTCCCAAGTGTTGCCCATGGAGGACATCAATCTGCACTTTACTGGCGATTTTTCCGCCATAGAAAAAGCACATAACCTATTATCGGCGATTATCGATAATAATATCCAAAGTAAGACCAATTCGTTGTTACTGGACCCTAGAACTATAGGCTGGAAACGCGTTATGGATATGAACGACCGTTCCTTGCGTCAAATAATCGTAGGTCTGGGCGGTACTACTTCGGGTGTGCCCAGAGAGACCGGTTTCGACATAACCGCAGCATCTGAAATTATGGCGATTTTATGTTTGGCGGAAAGTTTGAGCGATTTAAAAAAGCGATTAGGAAATATTTTTGTCGGCTATACCTACGATAAACAACCTATCTACGCAAAAGATTTGAAAGCTGAGGGTGCCATGACCGCTTTGTTGAAAGATGCCATAAAACCCAATTTGGTGCAGACCATTGAAGGAAACCCGGCCATTATTCACGGTGGACCATTTGCCAACATTGCACAGGGGACCAATTCCGTAATTGCCACCTTGATGGGAATGTCCTATTCTGATTACACAGTAACCGAGGCTGGTTTTGGTTTTGACCTCGGAGCCGAAAAATTCTTTGATATCAAATGTCAAAGTGCTGGCCTAACTCCAAAAGCTGTTGTACTCACCACTACAATTCGAGCTCTAAAATATCACGGAGGAGCCGATTTAAAATCGTTAACGGAACCCAATGTCGAAGCCTTGAAAAAAGGACTTCCTAATCTGGAAAAGCATTTGGAAAATATCGGTAAGTTTAAAATGGTGCCTGTAATCGCCATCAACAAATTTATATCTGACACGGAGGAAGAGATTGCCGTTGTCAAGGCATTGGCAGCGTCCAAAGGAATACGGGTGGCCTTGGCCAATGTTTGGGCCAAGGGAGGTGAAGGTGCCGAGGAACTCGCCAAAGCGGTCGTCGATATCGTATCATCCAAAGAATCATCATTTAAACCTCTTTACGATTGGAATAGCAGCGTAACCGATAAAATTGCTACTATTGCGACCGAAATTTATGGCGCGGAATATGTGGACTATACCGCGAAGGCGAAAGCTAATTTGCGTAAAATAACGGATTTAGGACTAGATCATCTACCAGTTTGTATCGCCAAAACGCAAAAATCGTTATCCGATAATCCAAAACTTTTGGGCAGGCCAAAGGATTTTATCATTACCGTTCGGGAAATTGAAATAGCGGTCGGAGCTGGCTTCCTAATCCCTATCACAGGAGACATCATGCGTATGCCAGGATTACCAACGCGCCCCTCATCCGAAGGTATCGATATAAACGATGACGGGGAAATTACAGGTTTGTTCTAACACCCTACCATCTCGTTCGGATTCGAACGATTATTGAGTTAAAATACTGAAAACAGGTCTCGACTTCGCTCGACCTGACAACCTTTACGAAATTTAACAAATTAGATTTTTTGTAACCAGTAACGCATGTCCACTTCTTTGGAGATGATATCTTTCACCTCTGAAAGTTTCACGCGTTTTTGGTCCATGGTATCCCTGTGGCGAATGGTCACGGTATCGTCTTCCAATGTTTGATGGTCCACGGTAACACAGAAAGGCGTTCCAGCCGCATCTTGACGACGGTAACGACGACCTACGGCATCTTTTTCATCATAATCCACATTGAAATCCCATTTTAACTCATCGACCAATTTTTGTGCTACTTCTGGTAATCCGTCACGTTTTAACAAGGGCAGAACGGCAACTTTGTTTGGTGCCAAAACTGCTGGAATCTTCAACACAGTACGAGTGGAGCCATTTTCCAATTCCTCTTCTTGCAACGAGTTGGAGAATACGGCCAAGAACATACGGTCCAAACCAATGGAAGTTTCCAAAACATAAGGGGTGTAGCTCTTGTTTTCTTCGTGGTCGAAATATTGTAGTTTTTTACCTGAGTATTCCTCATGCTTGCCCAAATCGAAATCGGTACGGGAGTGGATTCCTTCCAATTCCTTGAATCCAAACGGAAACTTAAATTCGATATCAGCTGCAGCATCGGCATAGTGGGCCAATTTTTCATGATCATGGAAGCGATAGTTGTCCTCGCCCATTCCCAGTGAAAGGTGCCATTTCATTCGTTTTTCTTTCCAAGCTTCGTACCACTCCATTTGGGTGCCCGGTTTTATAAAGAATTGCATTTCCATCTGTTCAAACTCCCTCATTCGGAAAATAAACTGACGGGCTACAATCTCGTTACGGAAGGCTTTACCGGTCTGGGCAATCCCAAACGGAATCTTCATCCTTCCGGTTTTTTGTACGTTCAAAAAGTTGACAAATATACCTTGCGCGGTTTCCGGGCGAAGGTAAAGGTCCATCGCACTATCTGCAGAAGCTCCCAACTTGGTGCCGAACATCAAATTGAACTGTTTTACGTCGGTCCAGTTTTTAGATCCAGAAAGTGGACAGGCAATCTCCAATTCCTCTATCAAAGCCTTAACATCGGCCAAATCCTCATTGGCAAGGGATTTACCCATACGTTTTAAGATGGTATCGGCCTTTTCTTGGTAGTCCATCACCCTCCGGTTGGTGGTCAGGAACTGTTCTTTATCAAAGCTATCACCAAAACGTTTTTCTGCTTTGGTAACTTCCTTATCGATTTTAGCTTCAATTTTGGCAACATAGTCCTCGATAAGGACATCGGCACGGTATCTTTTTTTGGAGTCTTTGTTGTCTATCAAAGGGTCGTTGAAGGCATCCACGTGGCCAGAGGCCTTCCATGTGGTGGGGTGCATAAATATGGCAGCATCAATACCCACGATGTTCTCATTGAGCTGCACCATGGCCTTCCACCAATATTCACGAATGTTCTTCTTTAGCTCGGCACCGTTCTGTCCGTAGTCATAAACAGCGCTAAGTCCATCATAGATCTCACTAGATTGAAATACATAACCGTACTCCTTCGCGTGGGAGATAACCTTCTTAAAAATGTCTTCCTGATTTGCCATTGGGCAAAAATAGAATTTTACCTAAAAAGTAGTATGCTATTTCAGCTGAAATTCAGTCGAAGCCAACAATCTTTCGTCCTCGAACACATTCAGGGTATAAATTCCTTCGGCCAACGAGCCCTCTGGAACGGTGATGGCATCGCAAATACTGATCTCTTTTCCAGTATAAACAATCTCTACCTTTTTGCTATAGGTATTCCCGCTAACCGAAATGGTATTGGCATTGTCCTCGATAATGGCCATATTGGGGTCCAAAAATTGTAGATATAGCACCTTTATGTCCCCTCGAGAACTGGCGTCGCTTAAAATGGTGACACATCCTCTCAACTTCTCGATTACTGAAGCCTTGTTCGTTTTGATGGGCCTGCCCGCCCTTAATCTAAATCCGCTTCCTTCAGCATCCTGTAATTTGAGATAACTTTTGATACGGAGTTCCTTAGTGAGCTCCTTATTGGTTTCGCGAAGCAAGGATTCCGTTCGCTGCATATTGTTGGCCCTGCCCCGAAGTTCTTCCAGTTGTTTGATGGTTTCATCGTACTTGCTGGCCAATAAACTATTGTTATAGCGCAAAAAGTTGTTCTTGAGCTTAAGACTGTCAAAACGCAATTCCAATTTTCGTAGTTCTTTTCTAGTGTCCTTCAGTTTGGTAATACTAAAGTTTAACCTTCCTACCGAGTCTAGAAGTTGCTGTACCCGAAAACGTGATGTCTGTAGCTCAATTTCGTTCACCTCGTTCAATCCCGATAACCGGTCGACCTCAGCCCTCATCAATGTCAAATCTTTTACCAAAAGCCCTTTTTCCTCTTCTAGGTAGATCATTTGGTTTTTGGACTGTGCATAGCTGTAATAAAAGGCAATAAGTATACCCACAATGACCGCTGCCATTGCGGCAAAGATAATTTTGTAGTTGAAATTATTATCTTGGGAGTTCATGGGGTTGACAGACTACTCTAAATTGTATAAGATTTGACACCAAAAAGGTTGGCTAAGATAATAAACGAGATTAACAACATCCTATTGCCAAGGGTATGTTTTGGATGTAATACCCAATTATTTAGTGGAGAACGTATTTTGTGTGCCGTTTGTCGACATGATGTGCCACTCACCGATCATAACTATCTGGAAGAAAATGCAGTGGACCGTAGATTTTATGGTAGAATCCCGATAAAAAAGGCTGCTTCTTTTGTTTTTTTTACAAAAAATGGCCTTGTTAAAAATTTATTGCACTGGTTAAAATACAAGAATCAGGAAGAAATCGGAGGCTTTTTTGGGGAATGGTGTGGTGCCCTTTTAATGGAAAATGGGCAACTAAACAATATTGATGCTGTAGTACCTGTACCTCTTCATCCAAAAAAACTAAACAAACGCGGTTACAACCAAGTGGCACTGTTTGCCAAAACCATTGCAGAACAAATTGGCGCGACTTATTGCGATGATTGGCTGATCAAAACAAAAAACATAAAGACCCTTACCAAAAAGAATAGGCAAAGCCGTTGGGAAAGCTCAAAGGATGCTTTTACTTTAAATGCATCAAACCACCGGAAATTTAAACATGTGCTCTTGGTGGACGATGTGATTACCACGGGAGCCACCATTGAATCTTGTACCAAAACACTTCTACAACAAAAGGGCGTATCGGTTTCGGTATTGACCATGGCCGTTGTGCCAGAGGGTTAAAATTTATTAATGCGAGGCCCAAGTTTTCAAATTAGTTGTTTCTTTGTTCCACATTATTTTTAGGCATGGTGTACTTAAAAAAACTGTTGGGACTTCTTTTTGTTACCTTTATGGTGCTTGCCCTTTGGCAATGTGCCAAACGAGGTTCCCCGAGCGGTGGACCCAAAGATATTACACCTCCTAAATTGGTTCGGGCGGAACCTAAAAACTTCAGTACTAATTTTAAGGCAACAAAAATTCGTCTCTATTTTGATGAGCTCATCAAACTGGAAGATGTGCAAAACCAATTGGTGGTATCACCTCCATTTAAAAACCCGGCCACAATATCTCCCATGGGAGGTCCAAGCAAGTATATTGAAGTGATAATTAAGGATACGCTCCGCGAAAACACGACCTACACCATTAATTTTGGACAAAGTATTGTGGACAACAACGAAGGCAACCCCAATAGCTTCTTAAGCTACGTTTTCTCGACTGGCGACTATTTGGATTCTCTTACCCTGACCGGTGCGGTAAAAGATGCGATAAACAGAAAAGCAGATGATTTTATCAGTGTAATGCTGTATGAAATAGACAGTGCTTACACAGATTCCACTATTTACAAACAACCACCCTTATACATCACCAACACGGGTGATAGTCTTCCATTTTTTGAGCTCAGGAACTTAAAGGCAGGAAAGTATGCCCTATTCGGATTGAAGGATGTGAACAAAAACAATATGTTCGACCAAGGACAGGATAAGATTGGCTTTATCGAGGACACCATAACGCTACCCACCGATTCTATTTATGGACTAAACCTGTTTCGTGAGCAATTGAATTACAAACCTTCTGTGCCCAGTTTGGCGGCGAACAACAAAATCATTTTTGGTTATCAAGGTGATTATAGGGATATGGTGATTGAAACCTTGACGACCTTGCCCGATTCGGTAAGCAGTACCATATTAAAAGAAAGGGCCAAGGACACCTTAAATTACTGGTTTACGCCAACGGATTTGGATTCCATTATTTTTACGGTAAGGAATGATAAGGTTCAGGTGCTGGATACATTCACGGTAAAGATGCGAAACTTGCCCATGGATTCCTTAAAACTATCAGCCTCGGTGAACGGAAAGTTCAATTTTGAGGACACGTTCAGCATTTTGGCCAATACGCCGATTGCTGCTATGGACACCAGCAACATATCCCTAATGGTGAGCGATTCCATCCCTGCTGCATATACTTACGAACTGGATACCCTTCGCAATAAGATAGATTTTGATTTTGAAACGGAGCCCAACCAAAAATATTCCTTTTCGTTGTTACCGGGCGCGATAACTGACTTCTTTGGCATCCAAAACGATTCTTTGGCCTATAACCTATCCACCAGTAGCTTTGCAGATTACGGTAATTTAACAATGATTTTGAGCGGAAACGTTACTTTCCCTGTAATTGTTCAGCTAACCAATGAAAAGGGTGAGGTACAACGGGAGATTTTTGCCACCGAACCCCAAGCTTTTGAGTTCAACAATTTGAATCCGGGGAATTATGTTGCCCGTGTTATTTTTGATGAAAACGGTAACGGGAAATTGGATACGGGAAATTATCTTGAAAAAAGGCAGCCTGAAGAAATTAGCTACTATCCCGGAACTATTGAAATTAGGGCGAACTGGGAAAAGGAGGAAACCTTTATCCTATCAAACTAAAGTTATCGCGGTCCTCTAAAAATCGTAGTTGCTTTCTGGTAGATGTAACATGCTCTTTGTTCAAGGTAGCATACAAAATTTCTTCATTTTCGGAGAAGGCCAGTGGTTCCCCAAGTACATCATAAACTCCTGAATGCCCTGGATATTCGTAATCCAAACCGTCCGTACCAGTTCGGTTTACCCCAACACAATATGCCATATTCTCGATGGCCCTTGCCTTTAGTAGTGTGTCCCAGGCATTGATTCTCTTACTTGGCCAATTGGCCACATAGATCAGTACATCGTAATCCTCCAGATTTCTGGACCAAACCGGGAATCTAAGATCATAACAGATCATTGGACAAATTTTGAAGCCTTTATATTCAAATATGAGCTTTTCACGGCCTGCCTCGTATACCTCATCTTCACCTGCCAGCGTAAAGGTGTGCTTTTTGTCGTAGGCTGCTACTGTTCCATTGGGGGATGCAAAGAACAATCGGTTGAAAAACTTTCCGCTTTCTTGAAAAACAATGCTTCCGATAAGCGCCGTGTTGCTTTCTTGGGCGATTTTTTTCATCCAATCGAGTGTTCCCTTGCTTTCGGGCAGTAAAATTTTTTCAGGCTTCATGGTAAAACCTGTGGTGAACATTTCGGGAAGTACAATCAAATCCACATCGTCCGGAATGCCCTCAATCTTTTCTTCAAACATTTTTCGGTTGCTTATCGGGTCTTCCCAGTACAAATCGGTCTGAATCAAAGCAAGGTTCAAAGTTGTGGACATCTTAGTATTTTTTTAAAAGTTCTTCCAGTTCTGTATTTCCCTGTTCCACTACCAGGTCCATAGCAGTTTTTCCCCTGGCGTCTTTAACCGTGGCATCTGCCCCATGTTCCAACAATAGTTCGGTAATCTCTTTCCTATTGAAGGTTACGGCATAAATAAGACAGGTGGCGCCCATTGCATTTTTTTGACTCACATTGGCTCCGGCATCAATCAACTTTTTTGCGATATCCGTGTATCCTTTGAAGCAAACGCCCATTAGCGCGGTATTTCCGGAACTATCTAAGGCATCTACTGTGGCACCTTTGTCGAGCAAGAATTGTACAATGTCCTCATGCCCATAATAAGCGGCCAACAACAATGGGGTAGAGCCTCTTTGATCTTTGCTTTCCAAAAATTTTGGGTTGTTGTTCAACAGGTTCTCTACAGCTTGTGAGTTCCCGTTTCGTATCTGGTTAAAGAGTTCTTCTTTATTGTTCATAGGTGATTGAAAGTTATAAAAAAACTGCCATAACCGAGTGGGCCATGGCAGCATTTGCAATTAATTTTCTTTTTCTATTTTTTGCTTCGAATGGATTAATCCAAATCAAAGCGATCTAGGTTCATCACTTTGGTCCATGCTGCTACAAAGTCTTCAACAAATTTTTGTTTTCCATCTTCAGCTGCATAAACTTCGGCTACGGCACGCAATATAGAGTTGGAACCAAATACCAAGTCCACACGTGTTCCGGTCCATTTTACTTCGCCAGACTCACGGTCGGTTCCTTCGTATAACGATTTTTCCTCATTTATAGCTTCCCATTGCGTACCCATGTCCAATAGATTTACAAAGAAATCGTTGCTCAACACACCAACTCTATCGGTGAATACTCCTTTCTTTGAACCATCAAAATTAGCGCCCAATACACGTAATCCTCCAACTAGAGCCGTCATTTCGGGTGTAGTAAGAGTAAGCAATTGAGCTTTGTCCACCAAAAGGTGTTCTGCCTGTACTTTTACCCCTTCCTTAACGTAGTTCCTAAAACCATCGTACTTTGGCTCAAGATAGTTGGTGGACTCTATTTCGGTCTGCTCTTGTTTTGCATCATTACGGCCAGGGTTAAATGGCACCTTAATCGAAAAGCCTGCATCACTGGCTGCTTTTTCAACAGCTGCACTACCGGCCAACACAATCATATCAGCCAAGGAAATTTTCTTCCCTCCACCGGCATTTTTGTTGAATTCATTTTTGATACCTTCAAGTGCAGAGATTACTTTACCAGTGTCCTTGTTAACCTCCCAACCATTCATGGGTTCTAAATTGATACGAGCTCCGTTGGCGCCGCCACGCTTATCGCCGCCACGGAAAGTGGAAGCCGACGCCCAAGCGGTATACACCAAATCAGAAATGGGTAGACCAGATGACAATACTTTTTCCTTTAACTCTTTTACATCCGCATCGTCTACCAAAGTATAATCGATTGCTGGAATAGGGTCTTGCCAGTCTAGCTCCTCTTTTGGCACTTCTGGACCCAAATAACGGGAACGTGGTCCCATATCACGGTGGGTCAACTTAAACCATGCACGCGCATACGCATCGGCAAAGGCTTGTGGGTCCTCCATGAATCTGCGAGAAATTTTTTCATATTCGGGATCAAAACGAAGCGACAGGTCGGTAGTCAACATGGTCGGTTTCTTGTTAGGTCCTCCAAAAGCATCGGGAATTATGGCATCAGCATCCTTTGCCACCCATTGGTGTGCTCCTGCAGGGCTTTTTGTCAATTCCCATTCGTATTTGAACAAGAACTTAAAGAAATCGTTGCTCCATTGTACCGGAGTAGACGTCCACGTCACTTCCAATCCGGAAGTAAAGGCATCGGAGCCCTTTCCTGTACCATTTTTATTGACCCATCCAAAACCTTGTAATGCCAAATCCTCTCCTTCGGGGTCTCCACCTACCTGCTCTGCATCTCCATTACCATGTGTCTTGCCTATGGTATGCCCGCCAGCTATTAGCGCCACGGTTTCCTCATCATTCATCGCCATACGCTTAAAGGTCTCCCTTATATCGTGTGCTGCAGCTATCGGGTCGGGATTTGCGTCAGGGCCTTCTGGGTTTACGTAAATCAATCCCATTTGAACTGCGGCCAATGGGTTTTCCAAATCACGCTCCTCTTTATTGTGGGAGTAACGGCTATTTGGTGTATCGCTCAAGGCCAACCATTCAGTTTCGCTTCCCCAATACACATCTTGGTCTGGTTCCCAAACGTCCTCACGACCTCCTGCAAAACCAAAAGTTCGGAACCCTGTGGACTCCAAGGCCACGTTTCCGGCCAATATCATTAGGTCTGCCCAAGAAATTTTCTTGCCATATTTTTGTTTAACGGGCCATAACAGTCGACGTGCTTTGTCCAAGCTCACGTTGTCCGGCCAGGAATTTAACGGTGCAAAACGTTGCTGACCACGTCCTCCTCCTCCGCGACCATCACCGGCGCGATACGTTCCTGCACTATGCCAAGCCATACGTATGAACAATCCGGCATAACTTCCAAAATCAGCCGGCCACCAATCCTTTGAATCGGTCATTATGTCCAAAATATCTTTCTTCAAAGCTGCGTAGTCCAGTTTTTTGAATTCCTCCGCATAATTGAATTCCTCTCCAAATGGATCTATTTTATTTGAATGCTGGCTCAAAAGTTCCAATTTAAGCCTATTGGGCCACCAATCTTGATTTTGGGTACCGCTTCCGGCCACTTGTTTCAGTTCGCCGTTCAGAAAAGGGCACATGCCCTCATCTGCACCATTAGCCAATTCTTTACTCATGATATTATAGTTCTGTGTTAATTAATAGCTTCTGTAAAATTACATGATTCACTTTCCAAACAATAGATAATCGATATTAAAATACTATTAAATAATAGTCATCATCTATTTTAATCCATCTGAATAATGTGTGTGCTGGACGCATCTGCATGCTTTCCTAAATTTAAGGATTTCTTTACTCATTCGTTAATTTATTATTTGATATTACTATTTGAATTATCTTTAAAGTACTAACTATTAAGAAACTGTATAAAAAAATAAAAACGCCATTACAAATGAAAAAATTACTCTTCCCTTTAGCCATTGTTCTATTTTTCGGTTTTACCAAAAATCCAGGAACACAACTTGACCCAAAGGACAAAGAATGGATCATGAAACATTTAACAGAAAGTCGAGAACACATGAAACAAGTATTGGATGGACTTTCCGATGAACAGCTCGACTACAAGCCCGACCCAACCTCTTGGTCCATTGCCGAAAACGTGGAACACCTTGCTCTGACCGAAAAAATGTTCATTGAATCGGTACATAAAAGTGTGGCTGACGGCCCTAACCCTTCCCTAAAAGACTCACTAGTATTTCAGGATGACCAAATCATGCCCATGGTCGCGGACAGAAGCCAAAAAGTAAAAACATCCGAACCCTTTGAGCCAAGTGGACAGTACGGGTCCACGGAAGAAGCCTTGGCGGCGTTGCTTGCCATTCGCCAAGAACTTATGGAGTATGTTGAAACTACCGAAGATGATTTAAGAAACCGTTACGCCCAACTACCTTTTGGCACTGTAGACGCCGCACAGCTCATTGTTTTTATCGCAGGACATATGGAAAGGCACGTGCTACAAATGGAGGAGGTGATAGAAGATGAGGATTTTCCGCAAATGTAATGGATAAATTATAGGCTTTCCTTAACAATAATTAGCAAACCCTTTCCAGACAGGAAGGGGTTCTTTATTTAATTTTGGATAACCTAAAATAAGATATTATGAAAAGGATACATTCAGTTGTGATGCTTACCATTTTTCTATTTGCCATTTCCATATCGGCCCAAAGTAGAAAGGATGAAAAAATAATGGCCGATGCTGAAAAGGCAAAATCCACTTTATTGGAAACCAGTCCTAGCTTGGACGGTTTTTTTGAGAATTCTGCCGGTTATGTCATATTCCCCAATGTTGGTAAAGGCGGTTTTATTATCGGTGGCGCATCCGGTAACGGTGTGGTTTACGAAAATGGCACCGCTGTAGGTATGGCCGACCTTAAAAAATTGAACATTGGCCTTCAGGCTGGTGGACAGGCCATCATCGAAGTAATTTTCTTTGAAACCGACGTGGATTTGCAACGCTTTAAGACCGAGAAGTTCCAGTTTGCAGCAGAAACCTCCGCAGTTGCCTTAAAATCAGGCATCGCCTTTAATGCCAAATATAAAGATGGCGTAGCTGTTTTTGCACTTCCAAAAGCTGGTCTTATGGCCGATGCTTCGGTTGGTGGACAAAAATTTAGTTACAAGGCATTTTAAAAACTAATCCCGAACCCCTGGGGAAAAATCCTCGGGGGCATTTTGGGGCAGATTCGTAGTGCCCGCATCTCCCGAATCGTTAAAAATAGTCCATTCACTAAAAGTGTAAACAGGATTTCCTTCCAAAATATCAGGATTTCGGATGGCGCGGCCATCAGTAAATTGATGATTTGTGCCAGTCCCCTGTTCACCAATTACCCCAAACATATCTATTACTGTTCCAAAAGGGTCAACCAACTCCAAATTATCATCGCCATTGGAATCTGCCGGACTGTTGGTGGACACACCCAAATCGGGAGCGAATCCGTAGACCAGTTCAAATTCTGCCGCGTTGGGAGAAATGACCAAGATACTTCCAGAGCCAATCATCAAACCTGACAAATCGATTGTGGAACTTATTTCTGTGTTTTCATTCGTATACCTGCGAAGGGTCCATAAGTTTAAATCCAATGGTTCGGATGCGGAGTTGTACAATTCTACAAAACGGGCTCCGGCATTGTTATCGGGGTCGGCCAATTCCGAAATAAAAATTTTATTGGAAGTAAACTCTGTTATAATTTCTGGGCAACGTTCTTCGGTAAAATTCACATCTTCCAAAGTTCGAATTACAAGTTGTGGCAATTTACCGTCTTTGGTCAAAATCGCGGTAAGCATTCCATTTTCCTCAGGTAATGTTTCCGATTGGAAATCGGCATAACCACTGTTCACAAGCTTAATCCCGTTTTCTTCGCAATCCACTAGTGTTCTTTCAGTTTCTTCCTGGGCAACAGCATAGGTTTCGCCCAAAATTTCTTCAGCAAATTCAACACTTTCCAATTGCACCAATATGTTCGATGGCAAACTGTCCATTTCGGGAATGGTGGCAATCAATGGTTCTGGAAGGCCTGCTGCATCACAGGAAACCAAAAGATGCTCAAGAACTTTTCCCTTGGGCAATCTTCCTATGGAAAGGTTCCCAAAAGAAGAAAAAGCACTCCCGATTCGAATATTGCTTCCTCTTTTGCCCAGATATAGGTCTTTTAGCTTCACCAAGACTTTGCTCCCGACCGGAAACAGTAAATGTGATTCCCTCAAATCCATTTCCAGTTGAATCCCTTTTGATGGATTGCTCAATGCATTTTGAAGATACAGCGCCCCGAAAAAGTTACCCGCCCGATCGGATGAAATCACATACCCTTCCAAAATCAAATCGTCTTGAATCTGAATTACATCATCTTGCACCAGGGAGTCCAATTCTTCAAAAGTGATGTTCGCTGCCAAATCGGTTGTGCAACTTGAGTCTAGTTCATCAAATTCTCTTCCATCCACGCAACATACAACAGACATCAAACTGATGGCTCCCATAATTTTAAAAATCAATTTTTTCATAAGTAGGTTTTAAAAGCTGATAGCCAAGTTCAAGAAATAGGTTCTTCCGTAACTGTACCAATATTTTGGGGCGAAGGAGGGCGAACCACTCTGGTTGTCTTGTTTCAGCTGTCCAAAATTTCCGTTCCTGCTCTGTTCATAGCCACCGGTGCGGAAAACTGTATCAAAAACGTTGTTGATGCTTGCAAAAAAGCTAATGTACTTTCCATCAATCAACCAAGATTTACCCCCGACCAGATTGAGTAAGTAGATATCGTCCAGTTTATTTTGCTTTAGCAATTTTGACACATTTTCTTCCGAAGCATCGGGAAATGGTTTGCCTGTTTCAGGATCCATCAAGAAACTGGACGTTCTGGTAATGGTGGAAAGATTGCTATAATTATTCGTGAGATAATTGGTCGTGCTGCTTACCCACCAATATTTTGGAGCTCGGTAGGATACGCTGAGCGCCAATGCAGTTTGCGGCCCTTGGGCCAATTTTAAATCCTTTAGGTCGGCAATGCCCAAATCTATATTTCCTTCGGGAGCAATCAGGTCCTCTTCGGCACCTGCAGTATCAAAATTGATTTGAACGGAGGGGTCACTGGCATACACATAATGCCCCACATTTCCTGCTGCGGTCAACTTTACGCTGGATGATGCTTCGTATTCAAATCCGAACTCGATGCCCTTGTGAAGCCTGTCCAAGCCCGTGATTACTTCCTGAACAAAATCGGAACCCAATCCTGAATCCACAAAAAAGAAATTGATATCGGTGGTATGCTGGAACCTTGTGTAAAATGCACTGACTCGTCCCGTTAAACTGGGCAAACGGACAAAATAGCTTAAATCGACACTGCTCACCACCTCTTTCTGAAGCTCGGGAACTATTTCATTGTTTTCCCGTGGATTGATAAATATATTCTGAATGATGGGAGGTCTTTCCACCATTGCCGCATTGGCCGTAAACCAATGTCGTCCCGTTAAAAAATAACTGAATCCACCTTTGTATGCCAAGTTGGAAAAGGTGATTTTCTCACCCGACCCAAAGGAATTTTCCAAATAGCGCTCATTTTTGAAGAGTCCATCACGCTGTACATTAAAATTGGAGTACGAAGCCGACACAAAACCATTCCACTTCTTCGAGGTAAGTTGTACTTGGGCAAATCCTTCCATTTGAGATGCATCCAAACTGTAGTGATAATTGAACTTTTCTCCTTCGGTTTTCTGTAGTTCTCCATCGACATTGTTTAAAGTATTGGAAAAGGTGTCCAGTCCATATCCTCGTGATACGAAGCTGCCAATAAATCCAAAATCATGGCATAATTCTCAGAGGCGGTGGTCTTATAATTCCCTCCAAATCCCAGTTTGATGAAATCATTCAACGTGTAATTGAAATTTGTGGCTCCCGAAATGGTGGTATTTTGGGCAACATCATCATAAAGCAAATAAGCTGCCTTATCATTATTGTTGGTATTGGCTTCATACAATTGTTTCCAATCTAATTGTGGGTTTTCCAAAAACGCTTCTTTGGCCAAGTTTGCATTGATAAAATCTGCTCCAATAGAACTGTTGATGTGGTAACTGGGCAAATAACGATAGTACGTTGGGTCGGGATTCGGCGCATTGTAATAGCCTAGCCTGCTTCTGGAATTGATTCCTGTTTGATAGGCAACACCAACATTCCAATTGAATTTTTTCTTGTTCAGAGCATAGTTGAAAAGGAACAAGGGTTCAAAAATCTCTCGCTCCCGTGAATTCCGGATTTTACCGTCTTGCTCTCCCCAATACGGATTGTATTGACCTCCCATTAAATCAAAAACTTCTTCCGTCAAGGCAGATGAGCGTCCACGACGGTTTCGTGCCAAAATCAAGGTAAAAGTGATACTATTTTGTGGATTGAATTGGTATTCCACTGCTCCAAAAAAGGAATAGGCATCGTACAATGTGCCCTCCACATAGCCTTCCTTGGCCCATCTACGCGAAGCGGACACGGAATACGCCATCCCGCTTGGCTTTTCTCCCGAATTATACGTCGCCATTAACCTACCGCGATAGGTTCTGTTGGAAAATGATGAGGATAACCTTAGGCCTGGGCGGAAACCAGAGGGTCGGGTATTGATGTTTGTGTTGCCCAAAATTCCACCGAACGTGTACGGATTCAACGTTAGGCTATTGGTAAATTCTTGATTTCGGACCACATCATTAAGTCCGCCCCAATTGTTCCATTGCGGTCTACCATCAAAAAATTTGTTCATTGGGATTCCGTTCATCAACACTTGGCCATTTCGTGAATCGTAGCCACGGATCTTAAAAAAAGCCTGTCCAAAATCAAAAGCAGCTCGGTTCAGAAATATATCGCGGGTCGATTGCAATAATCCCATCGAGCTGGAAACAGATTCGAAATCGTCAGAGAGGTCTCCATCGGTAAGGGAAATCAAGTTATCGGTTTGTTCGTGGGCAATGTCCCTCTCTAGATAAATTATTCCCAAATCAATCGGGTTTCCTTCCAAATAGACCGAAAATCGCTTAGAAATAAAATCCAAAGCTGATATTCGAAGCATTTGTCCCCCAGTTTCGGTCAAGGTTATTTCAAACTTGCCTTCGTTGTCGGTTACGAATTCTTGAGAAGTGTTTTCTATGGCAATTATGGCATTGGAAATAGATGCATCCAACCCTTTCTCCATCAATTGCCCTGTAATGCGAGTACTTTGTTGTGCGTACAGCAAATTGGAACAACAAAGCAAGGCCAATGCTGTGGCTAGCCTCATATCTTATTGTAGGTTAAGTAAGTAAATAGGGGTTGTAATTGCTGTACAAACTGCGAAAAAGCAAACAATTCTACTTATTTTAGCTACAAAATCAAAATAAAATGCGATTATTAATATGCCTACTTGTATTAATATCGACCTCACTTTATGGACAAAAGTCCAAGACATATACCTTAAGAACCATTGCTTTTTACAACTGTGAAAACTTGTTCGATACGGTAAATGATTCACTCACTTTTGATGATGACCGAACTCCCGAGGGTAGTTATCATTGGACGCAGGAGCGCTATCTACAAAAGGTAGAGAACCTATCCAAAGTCATTTCGCAAATTGGTGCCGAAACTTCCAAAACCTCCCCGGATATTGTGGGGCTATGCGAAGTCGAAAATTTAGATGTGCTGGAAGATGTAGTGCAACATCCCAATTTAAGGGAGAAGGATTACGGCATCATCCACTTTGATTCCCCAGATGCGCGCGGTATTGATGTGGCACTGCTTTATAAAAAGTCAGCGTTTATTCCTTCTTCGTTTAAAAGTCATCGGCTATTATTGTTTGATGAAATGAGCGAAAGGAAATACACGCGCGACCAATTGGTGGTGGGCGGCACCATGGATGGTGAAGAAATTCATTTTATTGTGAACCATTGGCCTTCACGCAGGGGCGGGGCTGCTAAAAGTTCCCCTTTACGTGTTCGGGCGGCTTTGTTGAACAAGCGGATTATCGATTCCATCCAAGAATTAGATATGGATGCAAAAATTATTTCCATGGGCGACCTGAACGATGATCCCATTGATGACAGTTTGAAAAAAATCCTGAAAACGAAGGGCAAAAAGCGCCAATTGGATAGTACTAGCCTATTCAATCCCATGGAAGCGATGTTCAAAAAAGGAATCGGTTCGTTGGCCTACCGAGACAAGTGGAACTTGTTTGACCAGATTTTTATGACATCCAATTTGGTGACCGAAGACCACACTACATTATCCTTCTGGAAAGCCGGTATTTTTGCGCCAAAATTTATCCGAACCGATGCAGGCCGGTTTAAAGGTTATCCGTTGCGCACCTACTCGGGTGGTAGCTATACGGCTGGGTATAGCGACCACTTTCCTGCGTATTTGTTTTTATTGAAGGAGATGGAATGATGGATTTCCAACAAATAATCACATCGAGTGCAGGCGAGATGTTTTGTCTGCCTTTCGACTGTGCTCAAGGTGACAAAACATTTAATATCTTTAGCTCATGACAGTACGACTTCCCAAGGACGAGGACAAACATATATCCGGCACCGAGGATATTGCCCGCATTATGCAAAAGGTGCTTTGGAGACAGAACAAAATCCACAGGCAAAAGGAATATTTCTGGACCATTGGACTCAACGCTGCGAATGACATTGAATATATTGAGCTGGTGACCATTGGTACAAGCAACCGAAATATTGTTACGCCAGTACAAGTTTTAAGTTTGGCGGCAGCCAAGCAATGTCATAAAATTGTCCTCTGCCACAATCATCCTTCGGGTAACTTGCAGCCCAGCGAGGCTGATATAGCATTCACAGAACGTATGGAAAAAGCTGCCGCTATATTAGAAATAGAACTACTGGACCATATTATAATCACGGAGATAAACTACGTGACCATTTAAGGAAAAAGGTTACTAAGTAAACTGTGTAAGATTCCCGCCTTCGCGAGAATTACTTTATGCAAACCACTGTCCCCAAGGAATACGGCTCAAAATCAATAACAACCCAAGTCCGTAAAAAATAGAGATGGTCTTGAACTTACGCTCACTTTCCATCAATTTTTTGTGACGGGACCAACCTATGGTTATCAAAACCAAGGCAATAATATTGATGAATGGATGCTCTACCGCCAATAGGCGCGCAGGAGCATTGAGTCCGCCCATTCCCAAGGTCTTAATTGCTTTAAAGCCATTACCAGAAGTAAAATACAACAACAGCCCTACCAACAATTGAATATGGCTTAAAATAAGCGCAAACAAGCTTATGCGAAGGTCCTTTTGTAGCGTGAAGTCTTTTTTGCCCAACCAACCCGCTATGGCATTGATTACTGCGATAACTAAAACGGCCAAAACCACATAGGCCAAATAAGAGTGTAGGTTTTTGATGATTTCCATTAGGTATAGTTTGTGTGTCTAAAAATACGGATTTTTGGGCATAAAAAAAGCCCCTTGCAAACACAAGGAGCTTTAAATTTATTAAAAAGGTGGATTAGAAATCGTAACGCAATGTAACGTTCCAAGTTCTACCTAAACCAAAGTATCCTTGGTTGGAAACATTGATTCCTTTGTAAGTTTCGTCTCCTGGCTCTACAAAATTAGCTGTTGTAAGCTCAGAGATATAAATGTGATTCAATACGTTGTTCACGTTTGCTCTTATTTTCAACTGCTTGGTTTTGTTCATACCCAATGGCACAGAAAAAGTAGCACCGGCATCCAACAAGCTGAACGTAGGCAATTTCAAGTTTTCTTTGATAGCACCAACATCAGAATAAAGATCAGTGTAATATCTCCAATCAGAATCTACAGAAAAGTTTTTGTTGATTCTATAGGCAACACCTAAACCACCAGAGGTTTGTGCGGCACCACCAACCTTTCCTCCATCAAAATCTTCAGATTCAAAGGAAATTACGTTTCTGTTTTCATCAGTTACCTGAGTTACGGCATCGCCTTTGTACACCCAATCTCCGATAGAAGCAAAACCGTTGATACTAAGTCCTGCAACTGGACGGAATTTGAAGTCTACCTCAACACCTTGGTGCAATTGCTCTGTACCAAAGTTAGATGTATAGGTAACCACATCGTCAACAATATCAGAGCTAGAAGCTACCCTATCCTTCCAAGACGTTCTGTACAAGTTAACGCTACCTGAGAACATAGAACTGGAATAGTTATAACCTGCTTCCAAACCAAAGATTTTTTCGTTCTCTGTCAACGGGTTCACTTGGTTTGTAAAGTTCAAGTAAATGTTATCGTGGTAAGGCTGACGGTTGTAGTACCCAACGTTAGCGTAGAAGCTGTGTTGAGAAGTTGGGTTATAGCTAAAGCCACCTTTTGCGTTGTAGCCAAAGTTATTTACTTTTTCTGAATCCACACCAGGTTCGATTCCAGCTGGCAATGGCTCACCGGTCCACTGAGGAGATGTTCCATTGATTAAAGATGCATCCGCATACTGGTATGGGTCAAATCTTTGGTGGTATTGATTAGACACAGACCCTTGAAAGAAGGCAGAGAAGGTATCCGTAGCATATTCCATTTGGGTAAACAAACCTCCGTAAGAGATGCGCTCGTCGTTGCTGTATGCGATTTTTTGCTCTTCTGGGTAAGATTCGAAAGCAGCTTTCCACCCAGAAGGTTCAAATGTTTCAGTTGCAGTGGCAAACTTATAGGTACCGAAAGTACCGTAAGTTTCGTGATTGTTGTTCTGATCTCTCAAACGAATGTTCTCAGTCCAAGAATTCAAACCGTGGAAGTCAGAAACTACCCTAAAGTGCTTACCATAGTAAGTTCTTAAATCGAAACCGATGTTCCAAGTCAGGTTATCACTCAATTGTTTTTCCAAGTTGGAAATCAATCCGTACCAGTTGTGCAAGTTCATAGATGCACGTGTAATATATGCTGGATCGTCACCAAAATTCACCGCATCACCATTAGGTACAGCGGCGTTTTGTGCATAAATCGCATCATAATCGATTCTACCTTCGTCCGTTCTGATCCTGTTACCCAAGTTACCGGTTCCACCACCGTTACCCCAAGAGGCATAAAGTACAGTGGAAAGGTTGGTAGTAGAGTTGATGTTCCAGTCCCAGTTTAAGTTCGCAACTGGTTTGTGGTAGAAGTTTCTTCTTTCAGTCATATATTGACCTTGGAAAGTACCCCAGTTATTGTTGTATCTTCTTCCATACTCCAAATAAGAAGAAATGGATTTGGTAAAGTTTTGATCGTGGAACTGAGGAGCTCCAGTAATCAAAAAGTTGAAGTTGTGTGAATCATTTGGTCTGTATCCAACAGAGATGAAATACGTTTGACCTTCACCAAAGTTACCTTCGTTGTAACCATCACCTTGCCAGTGGGAAAGCATAACGCTCATACCCCAACCTTTATCGGAGATACCCGTGTTGTACCCAGCAGATGTTTTGATATAGTTGTTGTTGGCAACAGTTGCATATCCGAATCCACCTTCGTTCATCTCGGTAGCCTTGGTCACAAAGTTAACCGTACCACCAACGGAAGAAATGGCCAATTTGGAAGAACCAAGACCTCTCTGAATCTGGATACCGGAAGCAATATCGTTGATACCGGACCAGTTGGACCAGTACATCAAACCATCTTCCATTCCGTTGATTGGTTGACCGTTCAAAAGGAATGCAGTGTTGTCCTGCTCAAATCCTCTAACTCGCATGTTGGTATCACCAAAACCACCTGCTTGTCCAGAAACATAAACAGAAGGCGTGTTCACCAAAGTCATAGTAACGTCCTGCGTACCAATTTTCTCTTGAATCGTTTTGATCGGCACAGATGAAACTGCGATTGGCGTTTGTCTATCCGTAGCAAGGTCAATAATCCCTGTACCTACAACAACAACCTCTCCAAGCTCTTGTGCGTCCGGAACAAGATCAATAGTTCCAACGTTTCCTGCAGAAGTAAAGGCAATAGATTGGGAAATAAATCCCATGTAAGATACAACCAATGTTCCAGAGGATTGTTTAACCTCTATGGTAAAATTGCCATCAAAATCGGTAGTTGTTCCGTTAGATGTTCCCTTCACCATAACGGTAGCTCCTGGTAGTGGTCCTCCTAGGTCACCATCCGTAACCGTACCAGTAAGAGTTCCTTGTGCAAATGCCATCGCGGAAACCAAAATCGCCGCAATAGCCAAGTAGATTCTTTTCATTTAATTCAGTGTTTAAGTGTTTAATTAGCGCTGCAAATGTGATCCATTTTTGACATTCTACGATTAAGTCAAAGTTAAAATCACGCAAATATAGTTAACACTAAATTAACAAAACAAATTATCTGACAGACAATTGTTTAGGCTTTATGCAGGGATTTGAGCAGATGGCAATTTACTCCTTAAAAAAATGCAAAAGGTTCAATGTTGAACTGTCGTGCTTGCCAATATCTGAATTTTCAATATCGTTCAGAATATTTTTGGCCAACTGCTTACCGAGTTCCACACCCCATTGATCGTAGCTGAAGATGTTCCAGACCACGCCTTGTACAAATATCTTGTGCTCGTACATTGCGATGAGCGAGCCCAAGCTTCTAGGGGTAAGCTGCTCTATTAAAATGGTATTGGTAGGCTTGTTGCCCTCGAAAACCTTAAAAGGAAGCAGTTTTTCCAGCTCTTCGCCAGATAATCCTTGGGATTTCAATTCTTTCCTTACCTCTTCCGCGGTTTTTCCGTTCATTAGAGCCTCGGTCTGTGCAAAATAGTTTGCCATCAATTTATTATGATGGTCCACATCGCCGTGCAAAGATTTCTTGTAGCCGATAAAATCGGTCGGAATCAATTTGGTCCCTTGGTGAATCAATTGGAAAAAAGCGTGCTGTGAGTTGGTGCCAGGTTCGCCCCAGATGATAGTACCCGTTTCATGACCGACCCTGTTCCCGGCCCTATCCATGCTCTTTCCGTTGCTTTCCATGATACCTTGTTGTAGGTAAGCAGAAAAACGGTGCAAATATTGTGTGTATGGAATTATGGCCTCGGTCTCCGCTTGATAGAAATTATTGTACCAAACACTGATCAAGGCAAGAATGACAGGAATGTTTTCATCAAACGGGGTTTCTTTAAAGTGAACGTCCATCTGATGGGCGCCATTCAAAAGGGCCTCAAAATTTTCGTAACCCACAGAAAGTGCTATGGATAATCCAACTGCACTCCAAAGGGAGAATCTACCTCCGACCCAATCCCACATCGGGAACACATTTTCATCTGCAATTCCAAATTCCTTGATCTTTTCAAGGTTGGTAGATACGGCAGCGAAATGCTTTGCCACGTCCTTTTCCGACGCGCTCTTCAAAAACCATTTTTTAATGGTCATGGCGTTACTCAGGGTTTCCTGTGTGGTAAAGGTCTTGGAAACTATAACGAACGAAGTGGTCTCGGGATCAAGTTCTTTTAACACTTCGTGCACCAGATCACCATCCACATTGCTTACAAAATGAGTCTTTAAATCGTTTTGATAAAATTTCAAGGCTTCGGTCACCATTACCGGCCCTAGATCAGAACCACCGATACCAATATTTACAATATCTGTAAATGCTTTTCCCGTATGACCTTTTCGCTCTCCGGATATTATGGCTTCGGAAAAAGATTTGATTTTCTCCTTTACCTCAAAAACTTCATCTACAATGTTTTCGCCATCAACAAAAACTTTCTCGCCCTTGCTGGCGCGTAAGGCTGTGTGCAATACGGCCCTGCCTTCGGTTTGATTAATGAGTTCGCCATCAAAGTAACCTTTTATGGCCTCCGTAAGGCCCACTTCCCTGGCAAGTTCCAATAGCAACTTAATGGTTGTATCCGTTATTCTATTCTTTGAATAGTCCACCAAAAAATCCTCCCAATGGATGGATAGGTTTTTGCCCCGGCCTTTTTCGTTAGAAAATAGTTCCCTTAAATGAACGTCTTTGGTTTCTTGATAATGTTGTTTAAGTTTTTTCCAGGCTTCCGTAGTTGTGGGGTCGATTGTGGGTAGTGCCATTACTGGGTGTATGATATTAAGGTTTCTTCGGGTTCTGTAGGTGCTATGTCAATAAATTCTATGCAATCCAATTGCTCTTTTAACGGCGATATATGAGCCATGTAATCCATTCTTAATGAATCGGCGATGGGGTCGGCTTCGGGTAATTTTTCCTTTAAAGGGTCCACCTGTCTTCCGTTCTTCCAGAAACGATAACAAACGTGCGGGCCTCCTGTATTACCTGTCATTCCTACCCATCCTATTACATCGCCTTGCCGGACGAACTCTCCTCTTTTTACCTTTTGGGCTTTCATGTGGAGGTATTGGGTACTGTAGGTGCCGTTGTGTTTAATCTTCACATATTTTCCATTTCCGCCCCTTCGAGTCGACTCGGTCACGGTTCCATCTGCAGTGGCAACAATTGGGGTTCCAACAGGTGCTGCGTAATCGGTTCCTTTATGTGGGCGCACTTTGTAACCGTAGTAGGCAATCCTGCGTTTCAGATTGTATCTAGACGATAGTCGGTATCCAAATTTTATGGGCGCTCTTAGGAATGTACTTCTCAAGTTATTGGCATCTTGATCAAAATAATCCAATATGTTGTTCACGGAATCTGCCACATACGGAAAGGCATAAACCGTTTTCCCTTTGTGCTCAAAAAGTGCGGCCTTAATGGGCCCTCTTCCAGCATATATCGTATCATTAATGTATCGCTCATCAAAAACGACTTTGAACTTGTCTCCTTTTTCCAGTCGGAAGAAGTCAATGGTCCAAGCATAAATTTCGGACAAGCTTAGGGTTACGGTGTAATCGACCCCCAAATTATCCATTGCCTCGGATAGACTGCTATTGATCACTCCACCTACCTCGCGCTCCCTAAGCGTAACTTTCTTCTTGTTCTTATAGGCAACGGCCGCGGTATCGCGCAAATCCACCACGGTATAATTTATTTTGTCGTTTTGATAGATAAAGACTTTGGCCACCTCAGAAGTGTCCTTGGATTTTAGGATGATATAGGGTTTGCCCACCCTGATTTTGCGGACATCAAAGGTATCTCGGTAATTCTCTGAAATCTGGGCTATTTTGGGGTAATCCACTTTGTTCTTCAACATAAGTTCCCCAAAACTGTCGCCGTTACGGACCGTATCGTGGACTACATTGAATTCTTCAAGATTAAAACCATAATGCAATACGGGAAGTTTTTCTATTACTTCAACTTTTGCAACTTCTTCTACCGGTTGTTCCTTTCTCTGTTTGCAAGATGCCGCCAGCACAGCGAGCATCAAAATTGCCCCAAAAATTTTCTGCATTTTTTCTTCTATTCCTTGTATTCTTCTTTAGCAGGGTTAAAAACGTGGTCCACCCATTGTTTTCCCCAAGTATCCAACTCTTCTTTGGTATGCAAAGTTGGGAAAAAAATTATTTTCTGAAAACTGGGCGGCAAATAGTCCTTCCAATTAGTTCCGCCAGTCGCCTCTACATCCTTGCCCTCCCGGGCCAAATATCTATGGGCCGAACCCATGTGCATCAATGGCCAATTTACGTTGGCGTTCAAATCCAACTCTTTTAACGCCGAAATCAGTTCTTCATTGCATTGGGTTGCCTCTGGAAGTTGTAAATATTTTTGATATACCGTACTGTCCTTTACTTGGTTGGCTATTCGCAAGAGTCGAGGCGTATATCTTACCTCGAACTGTTTTAAGGTCAATGTTTTTTCTCCTGTTTCCAAATCGGTGGCTCCCTTTTTCCAATACACATGCTCGAACAGTTCTTCTATACTGTTTTCAGAAGAAAATGAGTCTCGCTCGGATGAATGCACCATATTCTCCAATGGTGTTGCATAAAATTCAATCATCCTGTACTGTACGGATTGGAATCCACTGGCCGGAAGAAGTGCCATACGGTAACGCAGGAACTGTTCTCGTTCCATACCCTTGATCATAATACTGAACGATGATATAAGGGCTTTAAAATAGCTATTGATTCTTCTGACCTTTTCAATAAAAAAAGCTACATCCTGGGATTTATCCTCAACAATTTGTTTTTGTTCGTGGAGAATAAGCTTAAAATAGAGCTCGGTTATCTGATGGTACATGATGAAGATTTCCTCATCCGGGAAATGAGTCCTTGGTATTTGAAGGCTCAACAACGTATCCAAGTGGATATAATCCCAGTAAGTAAGATATCTTTCGTAAAGAAGACCGTCCAAATAGGAGCTTAGGTCCTGGCCCGAGTTTTTGTATTTTTCCTCCAGCTTATTGATTTGGGAAGCGATTTTTGCATCCTTATCCATTAACACCTATATACTAATCCATTATTATTTTAAACTGGTTTTTCAGTCCGTTGTAACCATCAAGATCGGCCTTAAGGGAGCCTACGGCCAAATCTGCCTTGATTCTGATAGGTATCTTGTTCCAATCGTTGGAAACCCATAGCGTTAGACTTTCTTTTTCCTTAAAAACCCGACCGGACTGAACCAAAGGTCTAAATTTAAGACATTCTACCTTTCCAAACTTGGTCCTTAGGATTTCTTTTCCCAAATATTTCAACTGGAACTTAAAAACGCCATCATCATCAAAGAGCATATCCAAATTAATGGATTCGCCTTCTTTAAATTCTTCCAGATTATAATTGCTCCTTAAAAAGTATGAAGCTGAGATAAGGTCCTGTATTTGATTGTTGATCGTAAAATTCTGTTGTGTCCCATTTTTGTGGTCCATGAGAACAGCTTTGTCCTGTTTGTAGTCAAAATCAATCTCAATATCCTTGGTATATCCACCCTCATCTATTTTTCTAATGAACTTGTACGGTCTGCCATTTTCTCTATTAAAATAACTTTCGTAGGTGTCATCAACCTTAAAAAATATACTGGCAAACCCCGTGGTTTTACCCTCTCCGACCACGTGGTACACAGGAACGTTATTTAATGTTTCCGATGTAAGATGCAACGTGGCATAGCTGGCATTTAGAAACCCATAGTGAATCCTAAACTTAAGCCACTCCCCTGGTTTAAAGGCCGGGCGCGGATTTTGTGCCGACGCCGAGATTGCAAAAAGAAGGCATAATGTATATGTGATTATCTTTTTCATGTGCAATTTATTGGTATAAAATTAGTAAAATCAGTTTAGGGGCTATACTGTTCACATATACTTAAACAAAACTTATTCCAAAATAGTATAAACAAAAAAAGCCCAGTCTCGAGACTGGGCTTTTCCTAAATAACCAACCAAACTTTAAATTATGAAAAACCAATACTTAAAGTTATAAGGGAACCACCCCTTATGTGGTGTAAAGATACGGCAAGGTTTTGTAGGAAAAATTGTTTTTAACGGACTTTAACTAAACCTCTGTATTATTGATCAGTTTTACTGGTTTTTTTGACAAATTATTAAGAGAATCGAGTCTTTTGATCGAGTGATTTTTACTAAAACCAATACCCGACACTAAAGAAAAAATTACCCTCACTGATTTCTGGCGACCAAGAATAATATATTTGGATAGGGCCCAAAAAAGATTCAAAGCCGTACCCAAGTCCATACCCTGAAAAACTTGGTTCCTCGAACCAATCCCCTGTTCTGAACAAATCATCCGCAACGGTGGCGTAGTTGGCAGAAAAAAGCACATGGTGCTTGGGGGCAAAACGATAATCCATACGGCCGAAACCCTTTACGTAACTGTTACCCGGCAAACTGAGGAAGTCATATCCAAAAAAGGGCACAAAATTGTTTACAAAATCGTTTCCAAAGCCTCCCAAAATAAAGTCAAAAGAACTTACTGGAGTAGTTCCTAGTTTAAACCCGGCATCCGCTTCCAATTTGAAGCTCAAATTGTGGACCGGGGAAAAGACACCTCCAAATTTTCCTTTGGCCACGGCAAATTCTGAAAAGTTTTCGTTGTAATCGGACGAGAAGGCATAAAAATGAAAATCGCCATCAAAAATCAACCCTCTGGTGGGAAAGTACTTATCATCATAAGTGTCCAGTTTTATTTGCGAGAACGCACTAAAATAGTTCGAGTTTTCGAAGTTGGTCCTTTGATTTCCGTTCGAGGCATCATTTTCTACATTTGGATCCACATCCAACTGTCCCAGTGTTCTTGTGCTATAGTTTAAAAATTTATGCTCCGCCCCTATGGTAAACGCAAATTCTTCCTTTAATACGGTTTGAAGATATATTTGGTTGGTAAGGTCTGTTACATCTACGTTTATCCTTTGGATATTTGGGTTAAGGGGAACATCAAAATTACCTTGAATGAGGGAAAAATCAATTTCCGAATCAAAATCGGTCAGTTTGGAATTTATCCCGAAACTCCAATAATATCCTTTGTCCAGATAATACTGCATATTGTATCTGATGTGGTCCCCAAGAATAAAATCGAACGAGGCCACATCGTCCTTCATCAAAAAATTCTTTTTGGTAAGATTGATGAGCGCCGCACTCTTGTACAAATCATCGTAGTGAGCGGACATTTTAATGAACATTTTGGTCGGATTCTCCTTAAGTTTTAAAATTAAGTCCGTTCCCAGACCATTGGAAATCAAATCATAACGAATAGCTTTGAAATTTCCCGTTGCTGATAGGTTGCTCATTCCCTGTCGTAAATCATCAAAAGAGATTTTTTCCGCCAGATCAAACCGCAGTTTTCCTTTTATGTATCCCCGGGTATATTGATCATTCCCCTCAATGATCATCCGGTTAATGACAAGGCTGTCCGCCACCTTGATTCTCTTTCTAGGTTTTGGGGCATGACTTTGTCTTAGGGCAATTTCTTTTAGTTCATCCAATTTTTCCTCGGCCGCCTTTTCTCCGCTTTTTATGATCTGTTTACCCCTGTCAAAGGCAATTACGGAGAACTCATCAATATCCGGTCTTATATAAACGTCGGTTTCCTTGGACTTCTTCCTCATATCGTTGACAGTGCGGTAATTGTTGATCTGCAACAAAATTTCCGTAGCTGAAGAAAGGGATTCCCTTGTGGCCAGATCATGTTGTACATCCACCCCTATTATAATATCGGCTCCCATTGCCTTTACTTGGGCGATCGGGTAGTTGTTCACCACGCCACCATCTATTAAAATTTGCTCGTTTATCTCGGCAGGTTCAAAAAGGGAGGGAAAGGTACCACTCGCCACAATGGCCTCCGGTAGATAGCCGTGATCCAACAAAATCTCTTCTCCGGTCTCCACATTGGTGGCCATACAGAGAAAGGGTATGGGCAATTTGCCAAAATCCTGCACATCCTTTACGTGGAACAATAGTTGAACCAAAAGGTTGTATATGTTCTGCCCGCCAGAAATGGCCTGTGGGAAGGATACTTTAAAGTTTTCGAAGGGCAGCGAAAGCGCGTAGCGTTCCGAATCTTCCTTTTCATAAAATGTTTTGGCGCTCCTTGGTACATTATCCTGTATTAAATCGGTAAAATCGGTGCTCCTGAATATGGAATCCAATTCTTGGGAAGAATAACCGGATGCGTATAATGCGCCTACAATGGCACCCATACTGGTTCCGCCAATATAGTCTATCTTAACACCAGCTTCCTCGATTTTCTTCAATGCTCCTATGTGAGCCAATCCTTTGGCTCCACCTCCACTGAGCACAAGACCTACTTTTGGCGGTCTGCTTTCCGGGGAATCCTGGGCAATCCCCTTTGAACAGAGCAAAGCAATTAGAACCGTAAATAGTATTGCCTTGTTTCCCATGGTCTATTTATGAAATGTTTTGTAAATTTTTTTGGCCTTTGATTCCCCCACTGAGGCCGTTAATGTTTCCAACGATGCTTCTTTAATTCGCTTTACCGATTTAAAGCTTTTCAATAATTGTTGGGCGGTTTTTTCTCCTACACCATCAATATTAACCAATTCTGAACTAATCGCGCCCTTGCTTCGTTTGTTTCTGTGATGGGTTATACCAAACCGGTGGGCCTCGTTCCTTAGCTGCTGGATTATTTTCAGGCTTTCCGAACGTTTATCCAAATACAATGGTACTGGATCATCCGGAAAATAGATTTCTTCCAAGCGCTTAGCTATACCGATGATGGCTATTTTTCCACGCAGTCCCAACACTTCCAAGCTTTTTAAAGCTGAAGACAATTGTCCCTTTCCCCCATCGATCACGATTAACTGTGGAAGTGATTCCTCTTCGTTCAGCAACCTTTTGTACCTCCTAAAGACCACTTCTTCCATACTGGCAAAATCATCGGGGCCTTCCACTGTTTTTATGTTGAAGTGGCGATAATCCTTTTTGGAAGGTTTGCCATCCTTGAACACGACACACGCGGCAACTGGATTGCTGCCCTGTATGTTCGAGTTGTCAAAACATTCGATATGCCGTGGCTCCTCCGACAATCGTAGATCCGATTTCATCTGGGCCATGATCCGTTTAGCGTGACGGTCGGGGTCGGTTATCTTTATCTGTTTCAATCTATCTTGGCGATAAAACCTCGCGTTGCGTTCGGAGAGATCCAAAATTCGGCGTTTGTCACCCAATTTGGGAAGGGTTACCCTTACATCTTCCTCTACGGTAACGGGGAAGGGGAGGTATACTTCTTTAGATGTTGAATTGAAGCGCTGCCTGAGTTCCGTTATCCCCAATTGCAACAACTCTTCATCGGTTTCGTCCAGCTTCTTTTTAATTTCCAAAGTATGCGACCGAATTATGGCGCCATGGGAAATCTGTAAAAAGTTCACATATCCGTGGGTTTCATCAGAAATAATGGTGAACACATCCACATTGTTGATCTTTGGGTTGACCACCGTGGATTTTGCCTGGTAATTCTCAAGGACATCAATTTTATCCTTCACCCGTTGCGCTTTTTCAAACTCCATCTCCTCGGCATAGTCTTTCATTTGCTGTTTAAAAGTCTGTATGGAGTCTTTTAAATTGCCCTTAATGATCTGCCTAATATCTTCAATTTGATCGTGATACTCTTTCTCCGTTTGAAAACCTTCACAAGGCCCCAAGCAATTGCCCAAATGGTAATCTAGGCATACCTTGTACTTTCCTGCGTCTATTTTTTCTTCTGACAAATCATAGTTGCACGTACGCAAAGGATAGAGGCTTTTAATCAGGTCCAAGAGCGTCCGGACCGTTTTCATGCTGGTATAGGGTCCAAAATACTCCGAGCCGTCCTTGATCAACTTTCTTGTGGAGAACACCCTAGGAAACCGTTCGTTCTTGATACATATCCAAGGATAGGATTTATCGTCCTTGAGAAGCACATTGTACCTCGGCAGCAATTTTTTTATGAGATTGTTCTCAAGTAAAAGGGCATCTGACTCGGTAGGCACCACAATATGTTTTATGGAATCAATCTTCTTTACCAGTACCCTGGTTTTTCCGTACTCCTGCTTTTTGTTGAAATAGGAAGAAACCCGCTTTTTCAGGTCCTTGGCCTTCCCTACGTACAGAATTTTACCGTCCGCATCATAAAACTGGTACACTCCCGGGTTATTGGGAAGCGCACTCAATTGTACTTTTAAGGATGTAGATTTGGACATGGATTGCTCTAAAAGTGACCTGTTCTTGACTTTATAACAAAGTTATATTTTAATTGTCTTGATTATTGTTAAACTTGATGAATTCCTATTTTGGATTGACATATAACCCTTCTTAATTGATACTTTTTTAAGTGAGTAGAAAATGTGAAAAATTTCCTGAAAAATCCCATATTCATCAAAACTGGGGATTTACCACAAAAAAACCATGGGAAACCTACAATCAAGCGCTTGGCAATCAATAAGTTTTGTTAAACTGTTGCTAAAAATCATGCATTTCATCGATAAAAAGTGCATTTCATGGTATTCTTCTCAAATGTTTTACTTACATTTAACGATATAATTACAATCCTATGGAAAACTATATTATCGTTTTGGGAATGTACTTGATTTTGATGCTTTTCTTCAAAATCTTTTTCTCCGTTGCAACAAAAGGAGAGTAGTAGTCCATTGTCCCCAAACAACCCCAAAATCTTCAACAGTCAATGTTGAAACATGAACTGAGAAAAAAATACAAAAATCTGAGAGCGGAAATTTCTCCAACAAAAGCCTCGGATTTAAGTTTGGCCTTGGCCAATAGTTCGCTTCAAATCCCTATTTGGGATTTTTTTTATTACCATATCTTTTTGAGTATCGAAGACAAGAACGAGGTCGATACGCTGCCCTTAATATCGTTGTTGCAAGGCAGGGATAAGAATATAGTGGTTCCCAAAGTAGTTGGCCCCAACAGCTTGGAAAACTATTTGCTCACGGATAATACTGCTTTTAAAGAAAGTGCGTGGGGGGTTCCTGAACCTGTTGACGGCATTGAGATACCGGAAAATAAAATCGACGTGGTGTTTGTACCCTTGTTGGCTTTTGATGAAAAGGGAAACCGTGTAGGATACGGAAAAGGATTTTATGATGGTTTTCTGAACAAATGCCGAAAAGAAACCCTTAAAATAGGCCTATCGTTCTTTGCAGCGGAACCTGAGCTTATATCCGATGTAAATGAAAACGACGTAAAGCTGGACTATTGCATCACCCCAGTAAAGGTTTATACATTCTGATCGGCGACCTCTTCTTTTTTATCCGCCTGCTTTGGAAAAGCCTTTTTATTGAATACGATCAAAATACCAACGCCCGTACTTATCGCCGTATCCGCAATATTAAAAACAGGCTCAAAAAATCGGAAGCGTTTTCCTCCCAAGGATGGTACCCAATCGGGCCAAGTAGTATCCACCAATGGAAAGTACAGCATATCTACCACTTTGCCATGGAACAAACTTCCATATGGCTGATCGGCAAAAAGGGTGGCCACCTGCCCATTGCTATGATCAAAAATAATTCCGTAAAAAACCGAATCGATAATGTTTCCGACCGCCCCTGCAAAAATCAGAGAAACCGCCAAAATCAATGTGCGTGGCGACTGTTTTCTGATGATGTCCCACAACCAGTAGCCTATCCCAAAAACAGCAAAAATCCTGAAAATGGTCAATATTAGTTTACCCACAGGTTCAGATATGGGTAAAAGGTCACTCAATTTGGTTCCCCAAGCAGCCCCTTCGTTTTCTATAAACAGAATTTTGAACCAACTGAACACCTCGTGGGCCTCACCCAATATAAAACTGGTCTTGATATAGATCTTGCTGATCTGGTCCACCACTAGGATGAGTACGATGATAATAAGGGACTTCTTTAAACTCATGCTGTTATTAAAAGGATTGCAAAAATATGCATATTATTTTGTTTTCGTCACTAGGATGTCTCCTTCCACAGTCTTCAGAAAAAATCGATCGTCCCCGAAAGGAATAGTTTCCTTTTGCACGCTTCCATAAGTGCTTTCCGAAACAATATCACCACTAGGAGCCGAGAGGTGAATATCGCCTTTCTGCGTAGTCACGGTTACGGATTCTGAAACATTCAGCAGCGTGCAACGTCCATCTGATAGGGTAATTTCCAAATCTTTGTATTTTCCTGTGGCGTATAGATTTGTTTTTGTTCCAAAAACACCCACATTTTTGTACTCGGGTACACGTATTTCCAAAGCTATGGAAATTACCTTATGTGCACTGAGCTTGTCATTCGGGTTAACAAAATTGGGCTGAAAATCTGTACTGATTACGGCAGTTGTACCACTTTGCTCGATAGAGACCAATAAATCCCTGGCATATTCCCCTTCCATGGTTGCCGAAACATGCACCTCATCAGTAGGCTCTGTCTTCAAGTCGATTCGATAGCAGTATTGTGCATCTACTTGAATAGTTTCCGTATGAGGTCCAATAAATGCTTTTTTTACCAATTTCTGCCCATGGACATGGACCAGTGCAAAAACGAATATCAAAAAGATCTGTGCCCTCATAAAGAAAAAAACGCCCTTGGGCGTTTTTAATTATTTCTGCATATTCTTCGCCTCTATGCTCAACGTAGCGTGGGGCACGAGCTTTAAACGCTCCTTATTGATAAGCTTTCCTGTAACCCTGCAGATACCGTAGGTCTTGTTTTCAATTCGCAACAAAGCATTTTTAAGATCGCGAATGAATTTCTCCTGGCGAATGGCCAACTGGGTATTCGCCTCTTTGCTCATGGTCTCGGAACCTTCCTCGAACGCCTTAAACGTTGGAGAAGTATCGTCCGTACCATTGTTGCCATCATTCATATAAGAGCTCTTTAAAAGCTCTAAATGGTTTTTGGCCTTTTCCATTTTCTCCTCGATCAATGTTCTGAATTCCGCAAGGTCCTTGTCGGAGTATCTTACTTTTGAATCTTCTGCCATTTTCTTAATGTTTTTGAATAAACAATTTTGTGTTCACCTCATCAAAGGCTATTTCCGTTCCCTCTTCAAGCTCTTCCTCAAAGTTGAGCTCAGCGGTCAACGTTTCCGTTTTGATATAGTCCTCATTACTGGAAACCGCATTTTCCACTAGGCCATCCTTCAATATTTTTATGTCGATTTTATCAGTTACCTCAAAACCTGATTCTTTCCTTAGATTCTGGATTCGATTTACCAATTCCCGGGCAATACCTTCCCTTTTCAAGTTTTCATCTATGGTAACATCCAGTGCCACGGTCAACGGACCTGAACTGGCTACCAACCAACCCTCTATATCCTGGGAACTTATTTCTACATCGGTTAACTGTAAATTAACGGTTTTATTTTCCAATTGTAGCAATAATTCTCCCTCTCGTTCAATTTTTTGGATATCCTCTTGACCCAAGCCGGATACTTTGCCGGCAATGGCCTTCATATCCTTACCAAATTTCGGGCCCAACACCTTAAAATTGGGTTTTATTTGCTTTACAAGCACTCCCGAAGCGTCGTCCAACATTTCAATCTCCTTCACGTTCACCTCGGATTTCACCAAATTGGAAACGGATTCGATGTCCGCCTTTTGTTGGTCGTCCATCACCGGAATCATGATTTTTTGTAGCGGCTGACGCACTTTTATCTTTTCCTTTTGACGGATGGACAACACCAAAGAAGAAATCTTTTGTGCCAATTGCATTTTGCGCTCCAAATCCTTGTTTACCATCTTGGCATCAAAAACTGGGAATTCCGCCAAGTGAACACTTTCGAACCCTTCTTTTTTGGAGGAAGCATCCAAGTCCCTGTACAATTGATCCATAAAGAACGGAGCGATCGGAGCCGATAATTTGGCAACGGTCATCAAACAGGTGTACAATGTTTGGTAAGCGGAGATTTTGTCCTTTTCATAGTCACCTTTCCAAAAACGTCGCCTACACAACCTCACATACCAGTTGCTCAAGTTTTCCTGAACATACTCCGATATCATTCGGGCCGCACGAGTTGCCTCATAATCCCCGTAAGCTTCATCCACATTCTTGATCAATGTGTGCAACTCGGACAATATCCATTGGTCTATTTCCGGTCTTTCTTCCAAAGGAATATCTGCTTCGGAATAATCGAACCCATCAATATTGGCATAAAGCGCCATAAATGAATAGGTGTTGTACAGTGTTCCAAAAAACTTACGTTTTACCTCAACGACCCCTTCTATATCAAACTTTAAGTTGTCCCAAGGATTGGCATTGGATATCATATACCAACGGGTGGCATCGGGGCCGTGCTCTGGCAATACCTCAAAAGGATCCACTGCGTTACCCAATCTTTTGGACATTTTTTTGCCTTCCTTGTCCAGAACAAGTCCGTTGGACACCACATTTTTATAGGCTATGCTATCAAAAACCATGGTTCCGATGGCATGCAGGGTATAGAACCATCCTCTGGTCTGGTCTACCCCTTCGGCGATGAAATTGGCAGGAAATGCCGTGCCCTCATCAATCAAATCTTTATTTTCAAACGGATAGTGCCATTGTGCATAGGGCATGGAACCGCTATCGAACCAAACATCGATTAGGTCGGCCTCACGCCTCATGGGCTGTCCCGATGGGGACACCAAAACGATACCGTCCACAATATTTTTATGCAGGTCTACCTTATCGTAGTTCCCCTCGCTCATATCGCCCACAACAAAATCCTCAAAAACATCCTTGTCCATAACCCCGGCTTCAACGGCTTTGGCCATTTCAGATTTCAATTCTTCAACAGAACCAATGATCAACTCTTCCTTCCCATCATCGGTTCGCCAAATTGGCAATGGAATACCCCAATATCTGGAACGTGATAGGTTCCAATCGTTGGCGTTTGCCAACCAGTTACCGAACCTGCCCTCACCGGTGGATTTAGGCTTCCAGTTAATGGATTGGTTGAGCTCGAACATCCTATCCTTTACATCGGTCACCTTAATGAACCAAGAATTCAATGGGTAGTACAAAATGGGTTTATCCGTACGCCAGCAATTTGGATAGCTGTGCACATATTTCTCGACCTTGAAGGCCTTGTTCTCTTCTTTTAGTTTGATGGCAATCTCCACGTCGATGGACTTTTCCGGGGCTTCGCCATCATCGTAATACTCGTTCTTTACATACTTGCCACCAAATTCCTTGAGCTCCGGTCTGAACTTCCCTTGAAGGTCCACCAATGGAACAGGGTTGTCGTTCTCGTCCAAAACCAACATGGGCGGAATCTCGGGAGTGGCCTGTTTTGCCACCAAAGCATCGTCCGCACCAAAAGTAGGGGCGGTATGCACGATTCCGGTACCATCTTCGGTGGTCACAAAATCTCCGGAAATGATACGGAAGGCATTTTCTGGGTTTTGATATGGCTGTACATAATCAATCAACTGTTCGTACTGAATGCCGACCAAATCTTTCCCTACAAAAGATTCTCCCACCAAATAAGGAATTTTTTTGTCTCCTTGCTGGAATGCATTCAACTCCTCTTCTGTTTCTACCTTGGTAAATTTTCCTGAGAAATTATAGTTCACCAAGTTCTTGGCCAACACTACATTGATAGGTTCAAACGTATATTGGTTAAATGTTTTTACAAGCACATATTCAATCTTCGGGCCTACGGTCAATGCCGTGTTTGATGGAAGCGTCCAAGGTGTGGTCGTCCATGCCAAAAAGTGAATATCACCGTCAATATTTTTCAAGAAACCTGGTAGTGAATCAGTTTTGGCCTTGAACTGTGCCGTTACCGTAGTGTCCGTTACATCTTGATATGTTCCCGGCTGATTAAGCTCGTGCGAACTTAAACCTGTACCTGCCTTTGGCGAATAGGGCTGAATGGTATAGCCTTTATAGATCAGTCCTTTGTCATAGATTTGCTTTAACAACCACCAGACAGATTCCATATACTTGGACTTGTAGGTGATGTACGGATCTTCCATATCCACCCAATAACCGATTTTCTCGGTCATTTCGTTCCAAACATCCGTATAGCGCATTACCGCTTTTTTACAGGCGGCATTGTAATCCTCTACCGATATTTTTTTGCCGATATCTTCTTTGGTGATGCCCAATTCTTTCTCCACACCGATCTCAACGGGAAGGCCATGGGTGTCCCAACCGGCCTTTCGCTTTACTTGGAAACCTTTCATGGTCTTGTACCGTGGAAAGATATCCTTAATGGTACGCGCCATTACGTGGTGAATCCCGGGCATTCCGTTTGCAGATGGAGGGCCTTCAAAAAACACATAGCTCTCCTTGCCTTCCCTAGTGGAAATGCTCTTTTCAAAAATCTTTTTATCCTTCCAAAAGTCAAGAACGTCCTCCGATACCTTTGGCAAATCCAATCCCTTATATTCCGCAAACTTCATATACTGCTTCTTCTACTAGAATTCAAGTTTGCAAAATTATAAATTTAGATGGAATTAAACCCTCCCTTTTGGGATTAGAATTCACATAAATCCCTTAACCTAAATATGATAAGCACCTCATCACTTATTTACATTAATTTGTTTATATTCCCTTTTGATTAACACGTAACCATCAAGATTATGAAAAAAGTACTGTTTGCCGCAATGGCATTGACTTTATCCTTATCCGTACTCACCTCTTGCAAGGACTCGGAAGACAAAGCAAAACAGGCTTCTGAAGATGCAGCCAAAGCGCTCGAAGAAGCTGGAGAGGGCCTCAAAGAAGCCACGGAAGATGCTGCCGATGCGATAGAAAAGGCGAGCAAAGATGTAAAAGAAGAGGGCCAAAAGGCATTGGATAGCATTAAAAAGGCAGGAGAGGAAATGAAGGATGCTGCAAAAAAAGCCATCGATAGTATGTAGACAAGCGCGCAAAAAAAAGATAAAGGCTCGGAAAATCCGAGCCTTTATTTTTTTAAAAAACATAACCCAATGCCAAAATAAGATTCGTGCCCGGGGCGGCGATTCCCGAGGAATACATTCGATACCTTTGATTGGTCATGTTCTCCAGACTAACGGAAGCCTTTAATGCTGTGGTTATTTGATATTGCGATCTAAAGTTGAGCGTATACCAAGATGGTGAAAAAGGGTCGCCATTGGCATCGCTTGCATACATGTAGGTCTTACTTTGTTCTGAAAGGGCCAAATCATCATTGCTCACCTCCCCATTATAATTGACAAAAATATCTGCTTTCAACTTTTGGTCTTGCCATATAAGATGAACATCACCAAAGGTAGGTGCAGCGTGTCTTGATGGGCTATCGGTTCCATCGTCATCTTCTTCCACACCTTCCGTCAACGTTAGATTTGAATTTAGCGACAGATGCTCATTAAAATAGGCCTCCATACCAAATTCAAATCCATAAACATAAGCCCTGGCCGCGTTTTGGATGGCCTGAACATTACTTGGTTCGCCATTGTATTCAATTTCGGTCTGGCCTCCAAAAGAAAAATCCCTTCGGACCAGTGCATCTACAAGATACGTATAGTAGGCCGCTCCTTTGAGAACTAAAACATCATTAAAGTTTTTTCTTAGACCCAGTTCGCCGTTGTACGCATATTCCGGTTCTAAATCTGGATTTGGAACCACGACCGAACCGGGTTCGGAATCGAATATTTTACCGATATCATCAATGTTCGGTGCCCTGAATCCGGTGGAACCGTTCAAAGTCACCTGAAGGTCAGACCTAGGAAACCAACTTAGCCCCAAACTCCCGGTAAGCGCTCCCGTTACAATATCCGCTTCATCAAAAGGAAATGGGTAATAGGTGTTATCAAAGGTCGCATCCACCCAAACTTGACTGTAACGAATTCCTGATAAGAGTGAAAGATTAGGCTTTAATTGGTACTCCCCATTGATGTATCCTGCCAAGGTTTGCCATGTGGACCCATCAGGATACCTTGATGCGGTCTCCTCAACTTCATCGGTTTCTATATTGCGCATACTGCCCATGGAATGGACTTTGTTAAAAACGTACTCGGCTCCATAATATAGGTTGAGCGCCCCGATTTTCTTGTTTTCAAAATCCAAGTTTACGGATAAGGCATCAACTTTTTCGCGGGTGGAATATAGCTCGGCATCCTGAAACCCACGATCATGCCTACTTTCCTCAAAAAATTGATAGGCGGTGGTCAATTTTACCCCATCATAAAATTTATTCTTTCCTTTTTGGGTGATTTGAAAGTTCCCCATAAACCATTTCTGTGGGCCATAATACCATTCTGCGGAACGAAGTCCGTCCCCATCCCTGTTCGGCCGAATCAATCTATCATATCTTGAATAATCAGAAGTTTCCGAATAATACAGCCCCAAATCGTAGTTCCATGTGCTATTGGGGCGGTAGGTGAACTTTTGAAGAAAATTGACCTGGTCATATCCTGAAGTGACCTGTTTTTTAGGGTCGTTGTTATCTACCAGTACATCGATACCATTCTCACTGATTACATAATTGGGTCGCAAATAGGAATCCGGACCATGCTCCCCCATTTTCAAATCATCAAAATTGTTATAGGTAAAACTGGTGTACGATGCCCATTTTTGCTTGCCAAAATTAAAATCCACATGGGCAGTGTTCTCATTGTTGGCCGAGGAATATCGGTAATTGACATTTCCTGAAAATGCCAAACTATCCGCGTAGGAAAAACGCGGTTGCTGGGTATAAAAGTTCATGACACCACCTATAGCATCGCTACCATAGATTACGGAACCCGGACCGAAGGTTACCTCGGTTTTTTTAATGGTAAACGGGTCAACGGATATTACATTCTGAAGGTTTCCGCCCCTGAAAATGGCGTTGTTCATACGTACTCCATCCACGGACAATAAAATTCTATTGGTGGCAAATCCCCTGATCATGGGGCTACCTCCACCCAATTGGCTTTTTTGCACAAAAATCTTTCCACTATTCTGCAATAGGTCTGCCGATGTTTGTGGTGCAGTGAAGGCAATATTACGGGCATCAAAGGTCTCTATCTTTTGAGGAATGTGCTTTTTTTGCTGTTCCCATTTAGAAACGGACATGACCACTTCCTGAAGTTCCTCGGTCTTTAAAAAAAGATAGACCCGGTTGCCCCTTCTATCAATTTGGCTTTTTGTAGTGGAATAAGGTTCGTAGCTGATGTGCTTGAACGTTATTTTTTCATTGGGGCCGAAAATATCCAAATCCCCCTTACCATTGGCATCGGTGACAGTGGTTTTGGTCTGGTCTTTGTTAAAAATGGCGATATTGTCCACCGGTATTCCCGAATCGGCATCCAGTACGGTTACTTCTTGAGCATACAAGTGTAAGGTTAATAAGAAAAGAATTAGGGTTAAGGTTGGTTTTAGGTTTTGCATTTTACGTAAAAACTGCATTTAAAACGGCGAGTGACTTTGGTTCACGAAATCCGTGCACATGAAGACCATAATACTGGATCATTATTTTTAAGAGTTCTCGCCTGTTAGACTTAGTTAGTTGGATCGTTTGTAATGCCACAAAATCCGTGCCTAAAAATTTCTTAAAACTTTGCAGGTTCTCACTCTGAATCAATGGATTAAGCGATGGTGTTTTGCTAAAGCTCCCTTCCAACAAATCAAAAAAAGGCGAGTTTTGATATGAAGTATCAGGATAGAACCCCAAATACTTGGTCAAATTCAATAAAAACAGAATATGAAAATTGGATGATAGCGGATGCAAATCCATCCATTGAAACGCATATTCCAAATAGTTAAAAAGACTCTCGTCCTGCTCTTGTTCCTGTATACTGTTGCCCAACATTTCGGCCAAAAAAAGGACTACACTATTTTTGACCACATCGGTATGCATTGTTTGATAAGGCACTGCTACCTTAACATCTCGCATACTTTCCAGAGTTCCTTTGTTCTTATGGGTCGCCACTATTTCCAGTTGCATCAAAGGAAGAAAATAGGCCGGGCGGATTTTCGCCTTTTTGGAAGCAAGTACGCCTTTGAGCAAATAGGATTTTACGCCATCTGATTGTGTGAAAGCTCTAACTATAAGACTGGTATCCCCATATTTTAGGGAGGAAAGAACTATGGCCTTTGTTGTGACTTGCATGTGCGAATAAAAAAGCAGTTACCAGAAGTGTAAATGTAACCACTCCTTCTGGTAACTGCCAACCAAAAACCATTCTAGATGGCTTTATGTTATATCACTCCTTGGGCCAACATGGCATCTGCAACCTTTACAAAGCCAGCAATATTGGCTCCTTTTACATAATTGCAATATCCGTCCTCGTCCCCGTACTGCATACAAGCATCATGTATATCGGACATGATTCCTTTGAGTCGTTTATCAACTTCTTCCCTGGTCCAGCTGATACGCAATGAGTTCTGCGACATTTCCAATCCTGAAGTGGCAACACCTCCTGCGTTTGATGCTTTACCTGGAGCAAACAGAATCTTGGCGTCGTGGAATGCATGTATCGCTTCTGGTGTTGATGGCATGTTAGCGCCTTCAGCTACCGCGATACAACCATTTTTAATCAACGTTTTTGCATCATCCCCGTTCAATTCGTTCTGAGTGGCACAAGGCAACGCTATATCACACTCAACTTTCCATGGGGTCTCTCCCGAGTGGTATTCGGCAGAGGCATATTTATCTGCATATTCAGAAATTCTTCCGCGCTTGTTGTTCTTCAAGTCCATTACAAACGCTAGTTTTTCCTCATCAATACCATCTTTATCGTAGATGTATCCTGCAGAATCGGAAAGTGTCAATACCTTACCTCCTAGATGAAGCACCTTTTCAGCTGCGTATTGCGCCACGTTACCAGAACCTGAAATCACGACTTTTTTACCTTCAAAAGTTTCGTTTTTGGTCTTTAGCATACTGTCGGCAAAGTAAACCGTACCATAACCGGTAGCTTCGGGACGAATCAAAGATCCTCCCCAAGAAAGCCCTTTTCCTGTCAATACCCCGGTAAACTCGTTACGGATTTTCTTATACATACCGAACAAGAAACCGATTTCACGGGCACCTACACCGATGTCCCCTGCGGGAATATCGGTATTTGGACCAATGTGCCTGCACAGCTCTGTCATAAAAGCGTGGCAAAAACGCATGATCTCATCGTCGGATTTCCCTTTTGGGTTAAAATCTGAACCACCTTTTCCGCCACCCATGGGCAGGGTAGTTAAGCTGTTCTTGAATACTTGCTCGAATGCCAAGAATTTAAGAACGCTGGCATTTACTGTTGGGTGAAAACGAAGTCCACCTTTGTAAGGGCCAATGGCCGAGTTCATTTGGATTCGGTATCCACGGTTAACGTGAATTTCGCCATCATCATCTACCCATGCCACACGGAACGATATCAATCGCTCTGGCTCTACCATTCTTAATAGAATGTTCTTCCCATGATAGATGTCGTGCTGAACAATATAAGGTATTACGGTCTCGGCAACCTCTTGTACTGCTTGGATGAATTCGGGCTCGTGACCATTCCTGGAAATCACCTCATCCATAAACCCTTTTATCTTATCTTCTATTCTTTCTTCCATATACGGATAAAATTATTTGTCTTTCCGCTTACAAAAAGCGATTTTTTATTGAATTGTTATTCTGAGGGCAAAATTATATTATTTCAATAATTTGAATATTTATTTTTTATAAATTTTTCAAAATATTTTAGTTAAGGGCCTGTTCCAAATCATTTATTAAATCTTCCACATCTTCTATCCCTATGCTCAACCTGATCAATGCATCTACCACCCCATTTTTCTCTCGTTCTTCTTTAGGGATACTTCCATGCGACATACTTGCTGGATGTCCCACCAAACTCTCGACACCTCCTAACGATTCCGCAAGGGTAAATAGTTGAAGGTTCTCTACAATTTTAATGGCATTCTCATAACCTCCGCCTTTGGGCACAAAGGAAATCATTCCGCCAAAACCTTCCATTTGCTTTTTGGCAACTTTATGATTTGGATGGTGCTCGAAGCCGGGCCAGTATACCTTATCCATATTAGGGTGGCCCTCCAAATATTTGGCCACTTGCTCCGCATTTTCACAATGGCGCTGCATACGCACGTGGAGCGTTTTTATACCACGTAGGGTCAAAAAACTATCCATGGGCCCACAGATGCCTCCGCTCGATTTTTGAATAAAATATAATTGGTCGGCCAGTTTCTCATCCTTTACAGTTAAGGCTCCAACAACTACATCGCTATGTCCCGCCAAATATTTGGTCGCGGAATGCATAACAATATCGGCACCTAAATCCAAAGGACGTTGCAGGTAAGGGGTAGCAAAGGTATTATCCACCGTCAACAATAAACCGTACTGTTTGGAAACCTTGGAAACGGCTTCAATATCAATAATATTCATCATGGGGTTAGTAGGCGTCTCCACCCAAATCAGTTTGGTGCTTTCGGTGATTTGGGAAGCAAGTTCATCCATATCCACCATATCAGAAAAACGGAACTTGATTCTAAATTTCTCATATACGCCCTTAAAAAGTCGGTAACTGCCCCCATACAGGTCGCTGGTACAGATAACCTCATCACCGGGAGTCAATAACTTCAAAACCGCATCTATTGCCGCCATTCCACTGCCGAAGGCCATACCAAATTTGCCGTTCTCCAAACTTGCCACTGCATTTTCCAAGGCGGTCCGCGTAGGATTAGCACCTCTGGAATATTCATACCCTTTATGTCCGCCCGGAGTGGGCTGTGCATACGTGGAAGTTTGATAAATGGGCGGCATTACCGCTCCATAGGCAGCATCGGGCTGCTGTCCTCCGTGAATTGCTTTGCTATTGAATTTTAACTCTTTTTTGCCCATGTTGAAACTATCTTCATACAAATGTATCGTTATCTTTCCGAAGTATTATTTTTGATGACCCAAAACCTCAAATCATGAAAAAATATATAGCCACTATACTTTTCCTAGGTGCCTTGATGAGTTGCCAAACGGAGAGCAAGCTTACTTTTGAACCTACGCAATTGCTGGGCGAAACCTGTGCGGATTGTCCAAAAATAGCCATCAACATTCCCAATGCATTGGACGACTCCCCTGTTTCCGAAGCCATAAATCGTTCGTTGAGGGAGGAAATCATAAGCATTATGTCTTTTTCCGAAGACAGGACGATTGACACGATGGACAAGGCTCTACAATCTTTTACGGATAGCTACAAGGAGCTTAAGACCAAATTCCCCGATGAAATCCAGTGGGAAGCCACTATTGATGGCGAGGTAATCTATGAAGACGAAAATGTGGTCACGTTGATATTAACCTCGTACTCATTTACGGGCGGTGCTCATGGCTACGCCTCAACATCTTATTTAAATTTTGACAAACAGACGGGCAAAGAGCTTGAAAATGCAGAACTTTTTACCGACTACGAGGGCTTTGAAGATTTTGCGGAAGAGAAGTTCCGTAAGCAGGAGGAGATCCCAGTAAGCAAAAATATCAATGCCACGGGATTTATGTTCGAGGGAGACTCATTTCATCTATCCAACAATGTGGGGTACACAACGGAAGGACTTCAACTCATTTATAATCAATACGAAGTCGCTTCTTATGCAGATGGCCCAATTGTTCTGGTATTGCCGTACAACGAAGTCAATCCGTTCTTAGAACGAAAGGTAAAACTTTAAAAATCTTTCTACTTAAAATAATAGCGCAGTCCAGCTCCCAAGAGCAGCGTGGAATCATTTAGGTCGCTATTAAAATGATAGTATCCGTTAATGGGAACTATCAAAGAAAAGGCATCGGAAACAAAAAAATCCATTTCAAAAGATGCATAGGCGCCATATATAAAACTGCTCTCGGCTTCTATGGCATCAAATGCAAAATTGGTTTCTCCATTATTGATGTGTTTATAACCCACCGAAGGGCCACCTCCAAAATAAAAGGAGATGCCTCGCTTTTTTGAAGTTAGGATAGTGGTAAAATAACCGAAGTTCAGCCAGTAATCATCATACGGAAATTCCACGCCAGCGTTTGGTTTTTCCTTCGAAAATGTGGCCACCAAGGACACCTGTAAATAATCGATGGCACTATGGTAATGATTTGCATTGAGTTGAATCCCGTACCCATCCGTTTTATATGTTGGTACCGCCCCGATGGACAAATAACTCCTTTGGGAAAAACTTTGTTGTACAGGAAAAATCGTGGCAGCCAGTAGCAGCCAAAAGCATAAATGGTAGTGTTTCATTGTGATTAAGATTTGGGTTCTTAATATAATTTGCCACCAAATATAACTGATTTCCTTTGTGTTAGATTTACCCAGTCAATTTTTAGAAAAACACTAAAAGAAAAACTAGTTCCTGGCCAATGCCTTTTTTAAGGCAAGGATGGCCCCGAGATGAAGCCCCTCATGAAAAACATTAAAGGAAAGCGCATCTTCTGGACTACTCAAACCGATTTTGGGAGTGGTCATGTATTCCTGAAAATTCTTAAACTTACCATGCTCATAATCCAATTGGATATGCTTTATGGTACTAAATAAATAAGCGCTTATTTTCTCTTTCTCTTCATCGGAGGGTTCACCTTCTGGGAAAGTCCCTTTTCTGTACTTATTGACCAATTCTTCCTCAATGGTAAAGTCCAGACCGCTCAATTTATACATCAGCAATTGGGGAGTAACCACCACGTGGGCGATGTTCCACCAAATATTATTGTTGAATCCCTCCGGGACCTTGAACAAATCTTCTTTGGGGGTGTTCTGTAGAAAATCATGCAATATTTTTCTGTTCTTCAATATAATATCAAATGTTTTTTCCATAATCCTATTCAATTTAATTGGCTATCCTATCGCATTGCAAAATTAGCCCTAAAATCTTGAATGAATTTCCTTGTCCCATGCCTAAAAACAAACAACACCTTCAAAAGCTGTTGAATTTACATCTTCGTAATGGCTTTTGATCGATTTTTAACGTCCTTTGTAAATCCAACACTACAACAATGAAAAAGATATACCATCTGGGCAGTTGCTCTACCTGTAAACGTATTTTGAAAGAATTGGAACCTTTGGATGGAGTGGAGCTCCAAGAAATCAAATCCGAACCCATTACACCTGAACAATTGGAACAAATGGAGGCGTTGAGCGGAAGTTATGAGTCCCTTTTTAGCAGAAGGGCCATGTTGTTCAGACAAAGGGGACTTCACGAAAAAGAGCTTTCGGAAAAAGACTATAAAAATTTAATTCTGGAGCACTACACTTTTCTGAAAAGACCTGTGATTATAGTGGGCGACCAGATTTTTGTTGGAAACTCGAAAAAAACGGTCGAAGCCGGCAAGGAAGCTATACATTGATGAACAAAAGAACGCTGGCCATTTTTGCCGCTATTGGAGCAACCGTTATTTACGGTATAAACCATACTGTGGCCAAAGGGGTCATGCCCACTCATGTACGACCCTTTGGGTTCATTTTTTTAAGGGTCGGCGGAGCTGCCATTCTTTTCTGGTTGATTTCCATTTTTGGCCCCAAGGAAAAAATTGAAAAACGTGATTGGGGACGTATGCTCGCATGTGCATTGTTGGGCATGTCCATAAACATGTTGTCGTTTTTTAAGGGACTGGAGCTTTCAACGCCAATAAACAGTGCTGTACTAGTTACCGTATCGCCCATTATAGTAGTGGCTCTTTCTGCGCTTTTTTTAAGCGAAAAAATCACCCTGAACAAAGGACTTGGTATTTTCATGGGCTTTGTTGGCGCAGTCGGCTTGGTTCTTTTTGGAGCGGAAGCTCGCCAAGATGCCCCAAACATACCTTTGGGCAATTTTTTGTTCATTATAAATGCAACCGCTTACGGCTCTTACTTAATATTGGTAAAAAAATTGATTGAGAAATACCACCCCTTCTCCATCATGAAATGGCTCTTTACAGTAGCCTTTGTCATCAATCTTCCCATAACCCTTCCCCAAGTTTTAGAAGTGCAATGGTCTTCTATGCCTCTTTGGGCATATGGTTCCATAGCTTTTGTCGTAATCGGCACTACGTTTTTGACCTATCTCTTCAATATTTTTGCGCTTACCCAACTCAAGGCCTCATCGGTAGGTGCATTTATTTATATGCAGCCCTTGGTGGGGATACTTTTTGCTCTTTTTTCGGGAAAAGACCACCTTACCTTGGTCAAGGTTACAGCCATGTGCTTTGTTCTGGTTGGCGTATATCTGGCCAGCAAAAAACCGAAAAGGAAATAGGCTGCCAATTGTAATAGGGCATTCGTCAACTCAACCGGCGCATTCGTCAATTAAGGGGTTTTAGTAGGGCACTCACCGATTATCTTTATCCGATTATTTACTCTGAAGTACGTTATGATTTTAATCGGTATTCTTATTGGCATGTTCATTTTTGCATTGTACATGGCCCTTTACGCTATCCTTAATAAGGCATATAAAATTAATCCATTATTGCACCTTGGTGGCTTTTATATAATGGTTGAGGTTCTTGATAAAGCAATTCTTAAAGCCATCCCCGAAAGCTATAAAACCAAACAAATTGAGGCCCCTTTTCAACTTGATGGCCACATCGGATTTATTTTTCGTTTGAACCAGCCCAAAATGTCCGTTTATGATATCGCCATGACAGTTTTGATTACCTGTTTTTTCCTCTTTTTTATATATAACGTAGGAATAAAGCAATACATCAAAAAAAAGAAGCTTCAAGAGAAATCAAATCAAACGCGAAACAACTTTCCCTACTAAAATTGTACCCCTTGAAAACAATCGATTACACCATGTGCCACGGACAAATTGCTCGTCTCAAAAAAAAATTACAACGCGCAAAAGAAAGAGATCATCTTTACAAGGTATTCGGGGCTGGCAGTCATCGGTACGAATTAAATGCCCCTGCATCCTGTTCCATTATTGATGCCATTGAACAACATTACGAAATACAATTGCCAGAGTGCTATAAATCGTTCGTGCTTAATATTGGTAACGGCGGAAGGTCCTATCTATGTTCTGGTGCAGGTCCTTTTTTTGGTATTTACCCTGTCGGAGAGAATTTGGATGACCTGATACACGGTAAGGTTGAGCAGCATTTAAAAAAAAGTTGTTCCATATACCCAAACATGTCAACAATACAATGGGATAAAATGACCGATTCACTTTATGATGATGATATTACAGATGAAGATTACGAAGAATTAAACGGTAATCTTTATGGCGGCCTATTGCCTATTGGTTCGCAAGGTTGCTCTTACATACACGCGCTAGTTTTGAACGGACCTTACAAAGGCAGAGTAGTAAACATGGATAGAGGGGAACAGATACCTCCGCGATTTTCTGAATACACTAACTTTTTGGATTGGTATGAAGGCTGGCTCGATGAAATTATCTCAGGAAAATTGATCACAATCACTCCGAGCTGGTTCGGCTACCCCAAAAATTGAAACACTCCCTTATAAAATTTCGATATCCTTTGGCACTTGAACATGCTTTCGGGTATCTTCTTTGGTCAAAATTTTAAAATCCTCCGCCTTTTCCATCGATTCAAAAGAATTCAAGAATTCATCGGGCAAACCTGTAAGTTTTCTGCTCTTTAAATCGATCCAGGCACCCATCATCTCACAACGGGCAAAGTTTTTGCCGTTATGATCATAAAAGTTGTGCCTAAACTCAAAGAACCTCCCATCCTTGCTCATACCAACAAACTCTAAAGAAACCTTTACTGGCATCCCTGGAAAAGCTTCTTTAAAATAGTACACGTGTTCATAAAAGACCACCGGTCCAATATTATGGGCGCCCATACTTTTTTGATTGAAGCCAAGCAATCCCAAATAGGCCATTCGGGTGTGGCTCATAAAATTGATATAGGCCGAATTCGCCAAATGTCGATTAGCGTCCGTATCGCTCCATCTGATCTCAAATTCTTTAAAAAACATAGTGGGTTGTTTTGTTATGCATGCATAATAATTGTAAAAATACCATAGTTTTGGAAACTGATTCCAAATTGAAAGAAGAATTGTTCCTATTTTTAATCATAGCTAAAACACAAGAACCATGAGCCAAAAAGCTGAATTCATCAAAAATCTATCGCTTCCTGTTATTGCTGCCCCAATGTTCCTGATTTCGGGACCAAAATTGGTGGTGGAATGTTGCAAAAATGGGATTGTGGGTACTTTCCCCGCCCTAAATCAACGGACAAGCGAAGGTTTTGAGGAATGGCTCGTCCAAATAAAATCGGAGTTGAAGGCCTTTGAAGAGGAAACCGGTAAAAAAGCGGCCCCGTTTGGTGTCAATTTAGTGGTACACCCCACCAACCCAAGGCTGGAGGCCGATGTGAAACTATGCATCAAACATCAGGTTCCATTGGTTATTACCTCCCTCGGCGCCGTAAGTCAGGTGGTAGATGCCATTCACAGTTATGGTGGTTTGGTCTTTCATGACATCATAAAAAAGCGACATGCGGAAAAAGCTGCCGAAGCCGGTGTGGACGGTCTCATTTTAGTCTCTGCCGGTGCGGGCGGACATGGGGGTACGATAAACCCAATGAGTTTGATTGCCGAAGTCAAGAAATTCTTTGACAAGACCATCATCCTTTCGGGATGTATCAGTACGGGAAGGGACATTGCTTCTGCTTTACAAATGGGAGCCGACCTTGCCTATATGGGCACCCGTTTTATCAACACGGTAGAAAGCAAGGCCACGGAAGAGTACCGAAAAATGATCATTGAAGCAGGTGCCAGCGATGTAGTCTACACTGCAGCTATTTCCGGTGTGCATGCCAATTTCTTGGCCGCAAGCCTAAAGGCAGCAGGAGTAACGGAGGAAGACCTGAAAAAAGACACAAAAATAGATTTCGGGAAAGAACTCGATACCGAGGCCAAAGCATGGAAAACCATTTGGTCGGCCGGACAAGGTGTAACTACCATTGACAATATATTACCGGTATCCGAACTTGTCGATAATTTGAAAGAAGATTTCAAAATGGCGATTCAAGCTCAGGCAGAGCTCTTAAACATATATCCAAAGGAATAATCGAATGCCCCAACTTACTTCCAATTATTTGCCCCCATTTCTTTTTAGAAGTGGACATTTTGCTACCATTTATTCCGGCATTATACGTTCGGTGAATGGTGTTGTTCAAAAAAGGGAGCGTATCATTCTTTCAGATGTCGATTTTTTAGATCTCGATTGGAGCGATTCATCCGCTCCCACCCAAAAATTAGTGATCTTGCTCCATGGACTGGAAGGAGATGCCCAGCGTCCCTACATTACAGGGAGCGCCAAAATACTGAATCAAAATGGGTATGATACCTGTGCCGTGAATTATCGCAGCTGTAGCGGAGAAACCAATACAACCTATCGTTCGTATCATTCCGGGGCAACGGAAGACTTAAGGGAAGTAATCGATCACATCCTGAACACTAAAAATTACTCGGAAATTTATTTGAAGGGCTTCAGTTTAGGAGGTAACCTATTGCTCAAATATTTAGGCGAGGGCAACGATGTTCCAAAGCAATTGAAGGGTGCCGTGGCTGTCTCGGTTCCTTGCAATCTTTATGATTCCTGCAAGCAATTACTAAGTCCAAAAAATATATTGTACGCCATCAGGTTCAAAGGAAACCTATTGACCAAACTTCGCCAAAAACAGCAGCTGTTTCCTGAAAAAATCACCGATTCCGACATCAAAAAAATTAAGACCTTAAAAGATTTTGACGATATCTACACCAGTCGAGCCCATGGTTTTAGAGATGCTATTGACTATTATCAAAAATCCAGTTCACTCCAATTTTTACCTACCATTCAAGTTCCAAGCTTGATCATCAACGCGAAAAACGATTCGTTTTTGGGCAAGGAATGTTTTCCATTTAAAGAAACAGAGGAAAATCCTTCACTTTATTTAGAAACCCCAACATTTGGTGGTCATGTAGGTTTTTGGGGCAAAAATAACGTCACCTACACAGAAAAAAGAGCGTTGGATTTTTTCGATTCCCTATAATTCAAACGTTTTCATAAGCGGTATTGTGATGATCTACACAAAAACACCCGGATTATTAATGGCTAATTACCTATCTTAGTGCCTTAGATTACACAAACAAACTTCAATAGAATCAGAATGAAAAAAATTGTAATGTTCTTGGCCTTAGGAGCCATGATAGTGAGTTGCGGAGGTAAAAAAGAAGAGAAAAAAGATGGTTTTGAAGTAAGCCGCACCAAAACTGAAGATACCAAAGCACAATCTAAAGAAGGTGTGCCCGTTGATTTGGACAACAAAGGTGTGGGCCCTATAACCGACCTTGAGTTCCCTGAAGAAATCAATGATGAGATGGCCGCTCGCGGCAAAGCAAAATTTGATGCCATTTGTGTCGCTTGTCACATGATAGACCAACGCATGATCGGCCCAGCTTTAAAGGGCGTTTATGATAGAAGAAGTCCAGAATGGGTGATGAACATGATTCTTAACCCTGATGGAATGCTGAAAGAAGACCCTATTGCAAAAGCCTTGTTAAAAGAATACAACAACGCCATTATGCTCAATCAAAATCTTACAGAAGACGAAGCAAGGGACGTTGCCGAGTACTTGAGAACACTGTAACAAACCAACTCTATTATATGTAAGGGCTGCTGTTTTAGAAAAACAGCAGCTTTTTTTTATTACCTTAATACAAACTTTAGGTAATGAAAAAAGTAATGTTATTAGTGTTATGTTCCTTAACTGGATCTATCCTGGCAGCCCAAGATTTGCTTGGTGCGTGGACTTATACAGAATCGTCCGATGATGGACAAAAAGTGGAACACATTCTTATTTTAACCGGTGATTTTTTTTCAGAGGCCTTTTTTGAGAAAGCCGATGGAAAATTCTTGGGAACCAAAGGCGGCAGCTATGCTGCAACAGATGAAAACATTGAATTCACTTATGAGTTTTCCACGCAACACCCCGAAACGGTGGGAGAAATGGAGTCTAAAGTCTATAAATTGGGGGATCTCAACCTTCAATTGGATGGAACTACTTGGACCCATGTTGATGATGGAACCCCTGGAGACCTTTTTGGTGCATGGTTGATATCGGGCCGAAAGCGTGATGGCGAAATCGTAAAACGCGACACCTCAGGACCACGTAAAACCATGAAGATTCTATCAGGTACCCGGTTTCAATGGATAGCATACAATACCGAAACCAAAGAGTTTATGGGAACCGGAGGAGGTACATATACCACCATTGACGGAAAATACATTGAAAACATCGGTTTCTTTTCTAGGGACGATTCTAGGGTCGGGGCCAGTTTGGAATTCAATTATGAGTTAAAAGAGGGAGATTGGCATCATTCTGGTCTAAGCAGCAAAGGAGACCCCATTTATGAAGTGTGGAGCAAACGAAAGTTATAATGGAGATTTAATCCAACCATAACCACGTAAAATCAAACAATGGGGATTTTTTAGTATTTTTCTGAAACATTAACCATTAATTTCTGTCAAAATGAAAACTACCATTATCCTATTTTTTTCTGCCATTTTGCTGGCAGAATCTTGCGGTGAAGCGAAGTCTAGTGCGGAAGCGCTGTATGGAACTACTTGGGAACTTGAATATATTTCTGGGCCACGTATCGCTTTTGAAGGACTTTTTCCGGAGAAAAAACCACAGATTACTTTTGATAAAGAATCAGGCAAAGTATCGGGCACCGATAGTTGCAACGGTTACTCTGCTGATTACGAACTTGCAGAAAATACCATAGTTTTCGGCGACCCTGGCCCGACCACTATGATGTTCTGCGGAGGTAGCGAACGACAATTTCTTGAAATGATGAAAAAAATAGATGGTTATTCCTTTGAGGACGGCAAACTTAATCTGTTGGTTGGTGAAGTTCCGATGATGCGATTTAAAAAAGTTGAGTAATGAAAAGAGCTCTATTCCTAGCTGGTATTTTCCTCATTTTTTTGAATTGTGCCGAGAAAAAGAAACAAGATCCGACCGAAGCATCCGAAGAAATTTCGGCGGATACCGTTCAAATCGAAGAAAAACGAACCATGGAACCCTTGGCCGTGCAACCGGACGGCAGTTACTTTAAGGCCACTGGTACCGAGCCATTCTGGGGCCTAAAAATCTACGGCGATAAGGTTCAACTGCAGACCATGGAGGATACCATAACCACCCCTCCTTCGGAAGCCATCAAAGCCCAAGATGCCAATATTAAGATGTTCCGAATCAAGACCGAAGCCACCGAAATGGATGTAATCATCTCACATAAGGAATGCACCAATGCCATGTCGGGAGCAGTATCGCCCTATACCGTAACCGTTTCATACAAAAGTACTGGTGGTGGAGAAATCCGTGTTTTGGAAGGCTGCGGTTCATATATTACCGACTACAGGCTACACGATATTTGGGTATTGGAAGAAATGAAAGGGACTTCGGTCTCCAAAGATGACTTTAGTGGCCGTGATGTTCCCAATATGGAAGTCAACATCAATGACAATAGGTTCTCTGGTTTTTCAGGCTGTAATAGAATGACGGGCAGCCTGTTTTATGAAAATGACGTGCTACGCTTTACGCAGGTGGCATCAACCCGAATGGCATGTCCCGGCATGGAAAAAGAATCCGAATTCCTTATGGCCTTGCAATCGGCCACTTCCTATAAAATTGAAAATAACAGATTGTATTTGTCCAATGGCTCCAAGGAGAATTTATTGGTATTTAAAAAAATAGATTGATCATGAGAAAAATAATTGTTGCTTTACTATTGACCACAGTTTTTGTAAGCTGTAAGAACAACGAAAAAAAAGAAGAAGAGGAAACCATTTTGGAAACCAAAGAAGAAACGGTTGAAAAATCCCCCGCACCCAGCTTGCAAGTTGGTTGCTATGCTTACAATGAAAACGGCAGTAAAGTTGTTTTGGAAATCACCGAAATCAATGACTCGATCATGGGCAATCTCAATTATGCTTTCAAAGAAAAGGATGCAAACACAGGGACTTTTTCGGGTGTCTTAAAGGACAGCGTGCTTATCGGAAGCTACTACTTTATGTCAGAGGGACTGGAAAGTTCCCGTGAAGTCGCTTTTTTAGTCAAAGAAAATCAACTTATCGAAGGATTCGGCGAACTGGATGAAACGGGCACAGGCTTCAAAGACAAGGACAACATAAGCTTTAGTTCTTCAATGCCTTTGACCAAAACTGAATGCGATCAGAAGTAAATCGGAAAAACATCATATTTTGGATACTAACATTTAAGCTATGAAAGCAAGAGCAGCATTTGCACTGGTTTTTCTATTCTTCCTTGGCAGCAAGGCCCAAACCGCATCCGATTTAACCATTGTGTTTAAAGGACAGGCCAAGGTAAATGCGCTTAAAAGCGATAGAAACGCTATAAAATCATTTTTCGGGAATACCCTTGGACGAAAAATCGAATCCGAGGAAAATGCGGATCTTGTACATTTTGATGATGGTGGTTTTGTGAAGTTTGCATACCACCCCAAAGCAGAAGTGCTTGATTCCACCCAATTCCATAAATCCATGCAATTGGCTCTCTTGGTGCCTGCTTTTGAATACCAGAGCATTGTAGGAACCATCAAAGATTACGGAGCCGCACCTCTGTTGCCCAATGTCGAAAAATATCAAGACCATTCCAAGTACTACTATTTTCATGCACCTGGAGGCCAAGTATTTCGTATCGTGAACTCCGTAAACACCTTCCCGAAAAGTGGAGAAGGCTATGTTTACGATGCCGACAAAGCATCTAAATATGGAGCGGATGATTATGGCATGAAAAAATACATTTTCGCTTTTTTAAAACGAGGACCCAACCGTAGCCTTCCAAAAGAAGAAGCTACCCAATTACAAAATGCCCATTTGCAAAACATTATGCGGCTGGCAGAACAAGGAAAATTAATCCTTGCCGGTCCCTTTTTCGGAAATGATGACTTACGTGGCATCTATATTTTTGATGTGGAAACGTTGGAAGAGGCAAAATCCCTTACCGAGACCGACCCAGCCATTAAAGCGGGAAGTCTGGTGATGGAACTCAAAGAATGGTACGGGTCTGCAGCACTGATGGAGGTGGCAAAAATTGGAATGACCTTACAAAAGAAATCAATTACCGATTAATGGTCCAAAATGAAGAAACTGCTCTATTTTTTAATCCTATTTATTTTCATGATCAATCATAATATTGAAGCGCAAGAATCCATGCTGCCATATAGAGAAATACCTGAATACCCATCTGATTTTAGCCCAGGAAACCTAATCTCAAGAATGATAGATGGATTGGGCTATCGATTTTACTGGGCAACCGAAGGTTTGACGGATGACGACCTTACCTACAGGGCATCAGAAAATGGACGATCCATTTTTGAAACGGTGGAACACATCAATGTAATGTCCAATAATATTCTATTGGCCCCGGATGCAAAACCTTTTGAAAAACCCAAAAACCCACCCCAATTATCTTTTGAAGAATTGCGCACATTGACACTCAAAAACCTCAAAGCAGCTAGCAAAAAAGTTTTGGGCGCAACGGAAAAGGATATAGAAAACTACAAGGTGATTTTTAAGCAAGGTGACAAAACATCCGAATTTCCGTATTGGAACATGATCAATGGTATGATTACGGATTGCATCCATCATACCGGTCAAGTAGTTTTGATGCGGCGTGTCAGTGGTAATCCACAAAATCCAAATGTAAACGTCTTCCTTGGGAAAACTCGTGAATAGCCATTAATTGTCAACCACAACCTTATAGGTAGGGTCTTCCAATACGTTCACTTCGATAATGTCATCGGCATTGGCCAGCAAGCGTCTACAGTCACGGCTCAAATGTTTCAAGTGTACTTTTTTGCCTACTTTTCGGTAGCGCTCTGTGATTTTGTTCACGGCCTCAATGGCGGACATATCTACCAATCTACTTTCTGCAAAGTCAATCACCACTTCTTCGGGGTCGTTCAGTACATCAAACTTTTCGGCAAACAATGTGGTACTCCCAAAGAATAAAGGACCGTAGATCTCATAATGTTTTACTCCGTCATCATTAATGCTTTTTCTGGCACGGATGCGTTTGGCGTTGTCCCAAGCAAATACCAAGGCGGAAATAATAACTCCCACCAACACTGCCAAGGCCAGGTTATGGAGGAATACGGTCACCAAAGTCACCAGTACCATCACCAACACATCTGATTTTGGCATTCTGCGGAACGTCTTTAAACTTGCCCATTCGAAAGTTCCCAATGCCACCATGATCATTAATCCTGTTAATGCGGCCATCGGCACTTTTTCAATCAAGCTGGAACCGAACATGATGAATACCAGCAACATTAAAGCTGCAAAAATTCCTGAAAGACGTGCACGCGCGCCGTTGGAGGTATTGATCAAACTTTGACCGATCATAGCACATCCTCCCATCCCTGAAAAGAGACCGGAAAGAATGTTGGCCGTGCCCTGTGCAACAGCTTCTTTATTACCACGACCTCGGGTTTCGGTAATTTCATCCACAATGTTCAGGGTCAACAAACTCTCGATCAAGCCAACACCTGCCACGATTGCTGCGTATGGAAAAATAATTTGCAAAGTTTCCAATGTAAATGGTAGATCAGGAATATGAAATGGGGGAAATGTTCCTTCAATGGAAGCGATATCCCCAATGGTGCGTGTATCCAATCCAAAGAAAAATACAATTCCGAATACCAGAAGAATTGCGGCCAATGATGCCGGAATTACTTTGGTCAACTTAGGAAGTCCCCAAATCACCACCATGGTCAACAGCACCAATCCCAAGAAAATATAAAGTGTGCTTCCGCTCAACCATTCACCATCCGCTGTTTGGAACTGGCTCATCTGCGACATAAAGATGATAACCGCCAAACCATTCACAAATCCAAAAATAACTGGGTGAGGCACCAATCGCATCAATTTACCCAATCGCAACAAGCCTGCTATCATCTGCAAAATTCCAGCAAGAATTACGGTAGCGAACACATATTCAACACCATATTGCTGTGCCAAAGTTACGATTACAACCGCTACGGCTCCCGTAGCTCCAGAAATCATTCCAGGACGACCTCCCAAAATGGAAGTGACCAATCCCATTACAAAAGCTGCGTACAAACCTGTTAAGGGGGACAAACCTGCAATAAAGGCAAAGGCAATGGCCTCGGGCACCAAGGCAAGTGCTACGGTAAGACCCGATAAAATTTCTGTTCGGTAGTTTACTTTTTGTGAAAAATCGAAAAGGTTGAGATACTTTTTCATGGCTTCTTTCTTGAAGCGCGCAAAAATAGCATTATTAAATGCAAGACCCTAATCACACGGAAATTTTTAAGAATTTGATAATCTACCAGTTAGTAAGCCCCAATAACTTTTCTCCGAACAGACTTAATTTGGCGGAATTGTATCAGATTTGTCTCTTTTTGACCTTCTTGCATTAAAAAATCGCCCTGTGCATATTAGCCCAAGGCGATTCTTAACTAAATAACCAACCAAAAAAACTGTTTGTATAGTCGAACAATTTTGTTCTTTCTTACATATCTCGTTGACGGGTAACATCCATTACAGGGTTGTTGGTCTTTGAACGTTTTTTACTTGTTCCGTCTCCTGATTTCAAATATTGAATGTATCCTCTTCCCTTAAATTCGTACACCGTTCCGCTGGATACATGGTACAACTCTATGGTACTATCATTGATAACGTACAACTCAAAATAATCATTGCCCAAGAAGTCATAATCCAGTGTTAAAGTTTTAAGAGATGCATCATTGGCGACATCATATACTTGATAATCGCCTTCATAATCCCATTGTAAGTTGGACAATGGTATGCCCTGAGCATCTACCGACGACCTGAAATATCCACCTCCATCATTAAAGAACTGTAAATAATTTTCTTCATCAAACTCGTTCAATGCCCCAACTTCGCTGGTATATGTTTTTTCCCAAACTTGATATTCTTGTAAAAACAGATGGATGTTGTCATAAAACACCATATCATAATCAAAGGTGTTCCGTTGATATCCCTCCAATATATAGGATGTATCCGAGCGGGAATCATAGAGTTCCAAAGTATTATAATCCAAAGCGAACACTTCCAATAACCATAGACCGTCTACATCGTGGTCTATTTCCACCTGACCGCTATACGTGGCATAAGCACCTACATCAATTCCTAGTCCGTTACCTGTTTTACCCAAACCTGAAAGATTGTTGTTTGCATAAATAATCCCCCTGTCAAAAGATATGGTAAAGGCTCGTTGCAAAAATGGAACCTCTCCGTTTCCACGGGTTTCGTTAATATCCACATACCAAAGGTCGTGAGATTCCAAAACCAAGGCGGTATGTATTGGTGGTTCCGAAATCAAATCATCTTCGACAATAACCTCGGTGTAGCAAGAACTGGCCAAAAGACCAATGAACAAAATTCCAAAGAGTAGTTTTCTATTTTTCATAATCGAGGTTTTAAAGTTCCCTTTACGTAAACCAAGCACTATGCCAAATTTTTTAAAGTATTGATAATCAATAAATAACAAGCTGATGAATTTATTTTTTAGCTTTACATCCTAATTTGATTTCATGAAAGACCAACTTACGTTTGGAGTTTTTGGAGGTGGTAGCTGGGGAACCGCCATTGTGAAGATGTTGACCGAAAATTTGGAACAGGTCAATTGGTATATGCGGAGCGATTCGGCAATTCGTCATATTAAAAAAGAATGGCACAATCCCAACTATTTAAGTTCCGTAGAGTTTGATGTGGACCAACTCAAGATGAGCTTTGACATCAATGAGGTTGCCGAAGCATCCGACGTGCTCATTTTTGCCATTCCTTCTGCTTTTTTGGAGAGGGAACTGCAGAATTTGACGGTTCCCTTGAAAGATAAAATCATTTTTTCGGCCATTAAGGGGATTGTTCCCGAAAGTGGACGCATAGTTGGGGAACACTTCAATGAAAAATATGAGATCCCTTTTGAGAATATTGGTGTGATCACAGGGCCATGCCATGCCGAAGAGGTCGCCTTGGAACGCTTATCCTATCTTACCATTGCCTGCGCCGATGCCGATAAGGCCAAAATGGTGGCCAGGCATTTAAAGAGCGACTATATCCGTACCAAAATTTCTGATGATATCATAGGTACGGAATACGCGGCCATGCTGAAGAATATTTATGCCATTGCCGCGGGCATTGCGCATGGATTGGGCTACGGGGACAATTTCCAGAGTGTTTTGATGAGCAACGCCATACGGGAGATGAAGCGTTTTATTGACCGTGTGTACAAAATGAAGCGCAACATAAACGCCTCGGCATATTTGGGTGATTTATTGGTAACGGGCTATTCGGTTTTTAGTAGAAACCGAATGTTCGGGAACATGATCGGTAAGGGCTACACCGTAAAAAGCGCGATGATGGAAATGAACATGGTGGCCGAAGGCTATTATGCGACCCAAAGTGCCCATGATCTTATGGAAAAACTACAAAAGAAGTCCAAAACGCCCATTATCAACGCAGTATACCAAGTACTTTATAAAAACAAGAGCCCGAAAAAGGTATTTGAGAAGTTGACGGAGAAGTTGGATTAATTGCCCGTTGAGAGTTTGACAAGATTGAAACTGTAGCTTATAAATGGCAGGATAAAAGTTGTCTTCTTATCAAAATACTTTGTGTTTCGAGATATGTATATACCCAACATTATCTTAGACCTGCCTTTTCCATAACCAACGAAAATTTTGTTTGCGCTGAAATTATAATTGTCCAAAGAGGAATTTGAACCTACAACCTCTCCTTCTTCATTTAAAATAGATTCTGTTCTTACATACTCACTATTTCGGTTGAGCAAGCTAAGGCCGGCACCGACGAATAATTCGCCTTTTTGGAATACTTGAAAGTGATAGTTCAAGTTAAAATGATAGCCGAACATCAACCCGCGCTCTGTTTCTGAAGCTGTATTTTCAATACGAGTTGTTATAAGGTCATAACGAAAGGAGGTTTTGAATCCTGCACTAAAATTTTGAGTAACATAATAATCAACCCCAAAATTAAGTGCAGGGCCAGAATTTTGTAAATCAGGATTAATAAAATTTGTTGCCAGGGCCTGATCTCCTGATTTGTAAATGGGGGTAATTCTATATTCAGCACCAAGGTTTAAAAAGAAATTTTTCTCTCTTGAGTTATCTTGAGCTGCAAGATATAGTGGCAGTAAAAATAGGAATAGAAGTATGCGCATTTTCATTTTAAAAATGATTTATCTAATACGAAGGACTAAAATGATATTCTATAACAGAATTTTTAATGACATTCCCAAAACCATTTAAAACGAAAAAATTGTCATATTCAAAAATATTACTGGCCTGTACCTGTGCTGAAATGTATTTTTGATTGTAGGATCTATAACTAATCAAAGCACTAGTTCCATCCGGACGATTAAAATAAACTGATTTCAACGGTGCTGGAAACCCGTCATATTCATAAATTATATATGATATGAATGTACCTGAGGATTCACTTTTATTCATAATATGTTTATTAATGGTCTTAAAAACCCCATTATTTACGTCACTATTAGAAAATTTACCTAATTTATATTCAGGGTTATTTCGAATTTGAGCCCCGTCTATTGTCACCCTATCCCCCCAGTAATATCCCAGGGGATAATAAAAATACACATTATCAGACATGGCATACCCATAAATATGCACATCTGCTTTTTCCAACCATGATTCCTTTTTATCCTTAATCTTTATTTTTTCAATTTGCAAATCTTTGGGTATATTACTTCCACCACCAGAAGATCCACCGCCTGAAGAACTCCCTTCCCCTCCTTCAAACCCTTCTTCAGCGATAGGGTCTGGCAACATATATTCTTGATCTTCTGGAGATACTCCAAGCACATAAACATCATTTTCTAAAGCTTCTGGTTTAGGGTTAGGGCCAAAAACATCCTCTTCTAACAAATCCCGATATTTTAATTCCAACTGTCCAGCAGCATCCAGTTTGTATCCCTGCACAATTTCTTTCTCAGTATCTGGGTCGTAACTATTAATCAGAAAGAAAGGTTCGCTTTCCCTTCCTTCTTTAATTTTATACACATATGGATGCCATGAACCTCCATCCAAATCGATAAAAGCGTTTAAGGAAAATTGAATACTGTCATTTATCTCTCTTTTCCCTTTGCCCTCTAATGTTTCACTCAGTAAATCCTTAAAATATGAAGCTCCCATATGCCCCCTTTTGCTTGACTTGGAAATTCCGTGTTCGTCAAAATCTGGCTTAGATTGAAGTACTTCTTCCATTAAAAAAGTAAGATGATAATTTTTATAGGCTAATTTTTCCTTTAACTCCGCCTTTTCAATACCCTCTTTATCAAAGAGCAAAGAAGTAAATTGGCTTTCCTCAAAAAAAATGTTTTGTTCCTCTTCATTTTCACACGAACCTAATAGTATTGCCAAAACAAAAATTACGGTTGTAAAAAAGGCATTTTGATTGACCAAGGGTTTTATCCTATAGAAATGCATTAAGTAGGTATTTTTAAGTTAATAGAATCAAGATTGGTGTCAAGCTATGTAAAATTTATCTTTCAAAACCCTCTAAATCAATAGATGCCCCTTTTGGGTTGACGTAAGGTGGTTTTGAATTGACGGATTGGCAATCCTGAGTTTTTTTAACGAAAAATCGTGTCAAGAACTGGAACTCGACAAAATCCTATGTATTTCCATCAATTTGATGGGATTTGAAAAGAGAAGAATATATAACAGGTTGGATTAACCCCGCTCCAAAGAAAAATCGGAATGCTCCTTTAACTGCGCATCCAGTTCGGCAGAAAAGACCTCCATTTCTTCCGTGGAGTAATTGTAGGCTTTCTGAAATTCTTCGAAAACCGAGGCTTTGTATTTTCGCACACTCTCTATATCAAAATACAATCGGCCCGTTCTTCGTATAAAAAAGTCCAAGGGATTCAGTGCCATTTCGTGGGCTATGGTAAATTGCGCTTCGGCCCTTACCAATCGTTCTTTGGGTTTGTCGCCTTTTATGTTGGTATAAAGTTCCAAAATGGATTCGGTCTGCTTCCCATAAGTGGTCACCAAATACCACGCATCATATTTGGCAAAACCATCCGATTGAAGTTGGTCTTGAACGGTGGCGATGTATTTTTTAACGTGTTTGAACTTTTTAAAATCGTTCCCACAAAGTGGAATCTTGTCCGTGGTACAATGCTTCAACTCTATATCATGGTCCTCCTCCATTTTCTTGGCGATACGGTTCACTGTACGTTCTGCCATTTTACGGTATCCTGTGAGCTTTCCTCCCGCAATGCTGACCAATCCCGTATCGGAGGTAAAGATTTCATCTTTTCGTGATAGTTCAGATGCCGATTTCCCTTCTTCGTGAATCAGTGGGCGCAGTCCGGCCCATGATGAAACAATATCATCCAGTTCCAATTCTATATCGGGAAACATATTATTGACGGCTGAAATCAGGTAGATGGCATCGGCAAGTTCCGTGGTCACATGGTCCTTGTCGGAATTGTAATTGGTATCAGTCGTGCCAATGTAAGTGACCTTGCCACGTGGTATGGCGAACATCATCCGCCCGTCGGGAATATCAAAATAAACGGATTGTTTTACCGGGAGTTTTTCCTTTGGAAACACCAAGTGTACGCCCTTGGTCAAATGCAATCGCTTGCCTTTTTTGGATTGGTTCACACTTCTGAGCTCATCTACCCACGGTCCTGCAGCATTGATCACATATTTTGATGAAACATGGTACTCATCACCAAACACCTCATCCGTAAACTTGACACCGGCTACATTTTCATCCTCATAAATAAAATCAGTCACCTTGGAATAATTGAATATCTCTGCACCAAACTGAAGACTTGTTTTTAAGTTTTCAAGCGTCAATCGGGCATCATCGGTTCGGTATTCGGCATAATAGCCTGCTCCGTTCAATATCTTTTTGGGCAAAAGGGGCTCCAATTTCATGGCCTCCTTTTTCTCCAGCATCTGGCGTTTATCATCCCCGGAAACTTGGGCCAGGATATCGTATACCTTCAGTCCGATGGACGTCAACCATTTTCCATAGGAACCACCCTCGATAAGCGGGAGCAACATTTTCTCGGGTAGCACCAAATGTGGAGCCAATTTATGTACAATCGCCCGCTCAGAACCTACTTCTTTCACCAGCCAAAAATCGAATTGTTTTAGGTAACGTAGCCCTCCGTGTATCAATTTGGTGGATTTGCTACTGGTACCCGAGGCAAAATCGCCTTTCTCGAGTAACAATACCTTCATGCCGCGAGAAGATGCATCCAAAGCAATACCAGCTCCGGTGATTCCTCCACCGATTACAACAAGGTCGTAGGTGGTATTGGCCGCCTTTTGCAGTTTGTTCTTTCGGTCTATGTTGGAAAAAGCAATGTTCTCGCCCATGTTTCTATTTGTTGAATTCGTATTCGCGTTCCACCTTGCAAATCCGGACCTTGTACCAGGAATACCATGTTTTTATGCCATTTTTCTGTGCCTGTCGGTGATCCATATTGGCTTTCCAGTCGGCAATGGCCTCCAGACTTTCCCAATAACTAACGGTAATGCCCAATCCGTCCCGAGCATTTTCCATTTCTAAAAACCCAGGTTGTTTTCTGGCCAAGATTTCCATTTCTTCTGCCATCTTTGCATACCCTTGATCTCCATCTGTTCGGAGACTGGTAAAAATTACGGCATAGTATGGTTTTTGTAGTTCCATTTACGTGATATATTCCTTTTCCATGAAATAATTCACTAAAGCCTCCTTCATCAATACCGTTTGCTCTCCTGCTTTCAATGGCGGTAATTGTTCCTTCATGGTATAGTGCGGCCATCCGTCATCATCAAAAAAATCAAAATCGTAATAACCGTACGGCTCCAATAATCGGCAGATGGCAATATGCATCAGGTTGACTTTTTCGTCCTTTTTAAATTTACGATGAAAATCGCCCAATTCCTGAACGCCCACCAAATAAACAATCCCGTCCAGTTCCAAAGGGTCGCCATCCGAAAATTGCGCGGATAGTTTCTTCACCAAAAACTCCCACCGCTCTTTTAACTGTTCGTCTCTTGACATGTGTTTTGATATGAGTACCAAAGGTACAAATCAATATTCTATATTTGTTAAAACCCGTGTATGAGCTTTTTGGATATAATCATTGGAATTCTTCTGGTCTGGGGCCTTTACAAAGGCTTAAGGAACGGTCTGTTTGTTGAACTTGCCTCTTTGATTGCGCTGATTACCGGAATATACGGTGCTATCCATTTTTCGTACATCACTGGAGATTACCTTGCCGAACGTTTTGATTGGAGCGAGCAGTACCTTAAAATAGCTGCCTTTTTGATTACTTTCTTTGCCATTATTATTGTAGTGAACTTAGCCGGGAAATTCCTGACCAAGATTGCCGACTTTGCCATGCTCGGACTATTGAACAAAATTGCCGGAGGTATTTTTGGGGTTCTTAAGGTGGCCGTTATCTTGGGTGCTTTTTTAATTTTCTTCGAAAAGTTGGCCTCTCCATTGGGATTCATCAACGAGGGAACCAAAGAACAATCTATTTTTTACGAGCCCATCAAAGAATTGGGTGATTTGGTCTTTTCCTACGTATTGGATGATGTGGAAACTACTCCCTCTCCAGAGGTTGAGACCACACATGAAATCATATAAACGGCTTGTTTTTCTCGATAAAGGGACACCCTATACTCCCAAATAAGTCTATTATACACAGCTTGTTGTATTTCAACGTGATAATCTATCCTAACATGGAAATTTCATGGAAAAGGATAGTCTCTCCCTTAGTTTAGCAATAGAGAACATTAGGGAATTGAACACTCCCGAAAAACACCCCGAAAATGAAAAGATTATATGGCATCTTACTGGTCATAGTACTCGCTATTGTCCTAAGTTACTGTAGTACATCATCTGTACAGCAAGAAGAGCAAAATTACACCGAAGCAACTCTTGGCAACGAAAAAATTACGGTAGACCCCGTTAAAATGGAGGAAGACCTATTAAACCTGGTCAATCTTCACCGTGAATCTATTGGGCTGACCATTTTGGACAAAAGCGACCCCGCCTATAAATATGCCGAAGAACACAACGACTACATGATTTCCAAAAACATGCTGAGCCACGATAATTTTCAATCCCGGGCTGAAAAGATTGCCGAGGAGACCAATGCAATCAGTGTATCTGAAAACGTTGCCAGATACTACGTTTCAGCAGAAAAAACTTTGGAAGGCTGGCTTAATAGCTCTTCACATAAAGAAGCCATGGAAGGTAATTTTTCTCATACCACCTTGAGCGTTCAATTAGATAAGCAAGGTAGACCTTACTACACTCAGATATTTATTAAAGTGGAATAATCAAACCATTATATTTTGGAAAATGGGCCGGCTTGATAGCTGGCCTTTTTTATTAATTGCTATGTTGGCAGCAAGGATTTTTTTACCTTTCGTAAAATCTTTGAACATGTCTATAAAGTCACCTTTTAACCTAACTAAGTGGATTGAGGAAAACCGAGATATCTTAAAACCACCGGTAGGCAATAAAAATCTTTATAAAGAATCTGGTGATTACATTGTAATGATTGTAGCTGGCCCCAATGCCAGAAAGGATTATCACTACAATGAAACAGAGGAACTTTTTTATCAATTGGAAGGCAATATTGAAGTCCATATACAAGAAGATGGCCAAAAAAAGACCATGAAACTGGGTCCGGGTGATATGTACCTTCATCCAGCCAAGGTGCCACATTCTCCTGCTCGACAAGAAGGTTCTATAGGATTGGTGATCGAACGAAAAAGAGCTAATCTGGATGCTGAAGATGGCCTGTTATGGTTCTGCGATAATTGCAACCATAAATTGTACGAGGTCTACTTTACACTGAATGATATAGAAAAAGACTTCTTGGGTCATTTTAAGCACTTTTACAGTTCGGAAGAACTGCGAACCTGTGATAATTGCGGGACGGTAATGCCTGTTGATGAACGATTTATTGCCAAGGAAGAATGATACTCGTTTTCGCAAAGATCATCATAGGAATTGTGGCATTGCTGCATATTTACTTTTTGTGGCTAGAGATGTTCGCTTGGACCACAAGAGCAAAAAAAGTGTTCCGCTCTTTGCCGGAGCACTTGTTCGAACCCACTAAAACCTTGGCGGCCAACCAAGGACTTTACAACGGGTTTCTCGCGGCCGGACTCATTTGGTCCTTACTGATTCAAGATATCCATTGGCAAATTTATGTGGGGTTGTTCTTTTTGGGCTGTGTTGCCGTTGCGGGTATGTATGGAGCAATTACCGCATCAAAGAAAATTTTCACGGTACAGGCACTTCCGGCACTTGTCGGCATAGTTCTTTTGTTGGCTCATCTATTCCTGTAAACCGTTCATTCTCTAAGAGATTATTTGTATAATTGTAAAAATATAACAATACACTCTTAAAAAGTTATAAATGTCAAAAACAGCAACTGCTTTTGGAATAGAAGAGGCCCTAAAAGAATTGGGACTGAACGAAACAAATAATGGTACTTCCACAGGAAAAGATTGGTTTTCCAATGGGGATATCATCGAATCATATTCCCCTGTTGATGGAGCCCTAATTGGAAAGGTGAAGTCGACAACACGGGAAGATTACGAAAAAGTCATTAATTCTGCTCAAGGAGGATTTAAGAAATGGCGAACTATGCCTGCACCTCAACGAGGGGAAATTGTTCGAAAGTTTAATGATGAACTGCGTCGGTTAAAGGAGCCACTAGGCAAGTTGGTTTCCTATGAAATGGGCAAAAGCTATCAAGAAGGCTTGGGCGAAGTACAAGAAATGATTGATATCTGCGACTTCGCCGTTGGTTTATCCCGCCAATTACATGGATTGACGATGCACAGTGAACGCCCCGGTCACCGCATGTACGAACAGTACCATCCGCTGGGAGTGGTCGGTATTATTTCCGCGTTTAACTTCCCGGTGGCCGTTTGGTCTTGGAACACGGCTTTGGCCTGGGTCTGTGGTGATGCCTGCATCTGGAAAGGTTCCGAAAAAACACCAATGACCTCGGTTGCCTGTCAAAATATAGCCGCAAGGGTATTCGCTGAAAATGATGTGCCCGAAGGAATATCCTGTTTAATAACAGGAGACTATATCGTAGGGGAGTTCATGACCAAAGATGAAAGAATCCCCTTGATCTCGGCTACAGGTTCTACCAGAATGGGAAAAATAGTGGCCAAAACCGTTGGTGAACGACTAGGTAAATCTTTATTGGAGCTTGGAGGTAACAATGCTATCATAGTAACTCCCGATGCCAACATAAAAAATACAGTGATCGGCGCCGTTTTCGGAGCTGTGGGTACTTGCGGACAACGTTGTACATCCACACGCAGACTGATTGTTCACGAAGATGTATACGACAAGGTCAAGAACGCCATTGTGGACGCGTACAAACAAATCCGTATTGGCAATCCATTGGATGAAAACAACCATGTTGGTCCGCTTATCGATAAAGATGCGGTACAGAACTATTTGAAAGCTATCGAAAAAGTAAAAAGTGAAGGTGGTAACATTTTGGTTGAAGGAGGCGTTCTCGAAGGTGAAGGATATGAAAGTGGTTGTTATGTGAAACCAGCCATCGCTGAAGCTGAAAATCATTACGAGATTGTCCAACATGAAACCTTTGGGCCCGTTCTATATATTTTGAAATACAGTGGTGATTTGGAAAATGCATTGGATATGCAAAATGGGGTAAGACAAGGTCTGTCATCGGCCATAATGACGAACAACTTAAGGGAGGCCGAACGATTCCTATCCGTTGAAGGTTCGGATTGTGGAATTGCCAATGTGAATATCGGTACTTCCGGGGCTGAAATTGGAGGAGCCTTTGGTGGCGAAAAGGAAACCGGAGGTGGAAGAGAAAGTGGTTCCGACGCTTGGAAAGTGTATATGCGAAGACAAACAAACACCATCAACTACACTACTGAGCTGCCGCTCGCACAAGGCATTAAGTTTGACCTATAAAAAAGAAAAGCCGCCCATTTAGACACAGTGCTGAATGGGCAGTCTTTAAAACCAACTTAACTAACTCAAACTTAACTTTAAAACCCTATTTCAGTGCCGGATCATTGTCGGGAGAAACAGGGTTCTTCACTTAATGTTGAATTCCAAATTTCAATATATTTAATGAAGAAATTAAAGGGTATGTTACAGTTGGTTCCGAAAAGTGTATAGTTGGTATATTTTATTTTATTTTCTGTTTTCGAATTTTCTTACAAATCCCTGTGATTTATAAAAATTACTCAGTTTCTTTCTATTTTATTTAGATTTTTAAGGTTTTTTTATTACTTTATATAAACAGTTTTCATTGTTTATATAAAGACTATGGATTGGTTAAGCTCTTCTATGTGGTATTGGCTCTGTTTGGCCATTACTGGAATAATCTCCGGGGTTTTGGGATATTTTTTTGGTAAATCCGATGCTCCTTCCTCTTCGGATAATTTCTTTGAATTGAACTCACTTGAAATAGAAAATGCAAAATTGAAATCAGACCTTGAAACTTGCAAAAAACATTTGGATTCCGATCATATCAAAACCAAAGTCCTTAATCTTGATTCCGAAGTAAAGTTTTCAAAAAGTGAAGATTTCATTTTTCAAGTAAACGAAGCCAAAGCTATTTTCGGAAAGACCATGAATGAAAATGATCTAAAACTTATCGAGGGCATTGGGCCTAAAATAGAAGAGCTGTTCCATAATGTTAACATCAAAACATGGAAAGACCTGTCTGAAACCTCAGTGGACAAATGCCATGAGGTGCTCAACTCCGGCGGAAGACGCTATCGCATCCACGACCCGGCGTCTTGGCCCATGCAGGCAAAAATGGCCTACGAAGGCCATTGGGAACAACTATACATTTGGCAGGAAAAGCATAAGGCTGGAAAATATTAACAAAAAGACCGACCAGTCTTTCTACATCATCCCATTGGCCTCTACCCATTTAAAAGTGTATTGGTCCTGCGAAAATTGCATGCGCTCCGAAATCCTTTGCAAGCGCTCTGGCAATTTCATCAAATATACCCTTGCCTTTTCCGCCTGGTCGGAGAGACCACGAAGATTTCCAATATCCCAATAATCGTTCAACTTTTTCAGGATATCAATATAATCCTGCGCCGTATACACTCCCAAACGTTGTGCACAATTGGAAAACTGCTCAAAGGCTTCACCTATGCTACCTCCAGATTCACGTAAAAAATGGGCTGGCATCACGATTTTTTTCTTCATCATATCTGCAAAAGCCAAAACCATCCCATCGGGATCTTGCCCCATAATGGTCTTCACAAATTCGCGATATGCCAAATGGTGCCTCATTTCATCACCCGCAATAATAGTGCACATTTTCGCCAAGAGACCATTGCCTTTTTGTTTGGCCATTTTACCGACCCGCTTGTGCGAAATATTGGTGGCCAACTCCTGGAACGTAGTGTACACGAAGTTTTTATATGGATCTCTATCCGTTCCTATATCAAATCCATCAGAAATCAAATGCTGGGTGGTTATCTCGATTTCACGCATGTTCACGCGACCTGATAGGTACAAATATTTGTTCAAAACATCGCCGTGTCGATTTTCTTCTGCCGTCCAGGCACGTACCCATTTGCTCCACCCGTTTTCTTTGCCGCTATGCTGATCAATGCCTTCCACATCCATCAACCATGATTCGTAAGTAGGCAGCGCCTCTTCGGTAATAGTATCGGCGACAAGCGTCACCCAAAAATCATATCCAAGTTCCTTGGCTTCGCCACGAAGCTTTTCTACCTCATCAAAAAATTTATCACTTTGGGAATCTGGCAAAAAATCTGTGGGCTGCCATATTTTTTCGGTCGGAATCAGAAACTCGTTCATAAAACCGTCAACCTTGGGCTCAATGGCCTGCATCACTTCCAACCTTACATTCTTTATCGACATAAATACGGGGTTTTTACAAAGGTCTTTATAATTTACTGAAATTAACTCAAATTTCTCCCTCTTTCTCCAGGATAAAATTCTATTACCGGATCACTTTGCCAAAATTCCTTGGTTTCCACGTCCAATATGGTCAAACCTCCCATAAAAGCCGCTCCGGTATCCACATTCCAAACATTGGCCCTGTTCTGGGGCTCTACGAACTCCCTTTTGGATATTGGGGTATGTCCAATAAATACTTCTTTGTAATGCGTCAATCTCTTCGGAAACTTGGAATCGGTGGGCTTTAAACTGGGGTCTAGCGCAGTAGCCAGCTCCCACAAGGTGCGATCCCAATAAAATGATTGCTGAAAATACTCGTAATCTATCCCTTTCAGGTTGGTATAGCCTGCATGCAGGTACAATCGGTTATCCTCTGCTAGGTAGTAGTTTTGCAAATTTTCATAAAAATCAAGGTGCATTCTCCACTTTTCCTTATCAGCATTCAAATAGGAATCTCTAGTTGCCGTGCCGCCATGCGCCAACCATTGCGGGTTTTCCTTTTGATCTATTAACCAAGCCTTGCAGAGCTCATCATGGTTACCTCGGATAAAGGTACATGTGTATTGGCTTTGCAGCTGAATCAAAAAATCGATGGTCTCCACCGCCGTACTCCATCCATCTACATAATCGCCCAAGAAAATAATATGATCCTCTGGGGTAACCTTTGCCTTGTCCAACAATTGCTCCAAAGCTCTTACTCCAGAATGTATATCGCCCACTACCAGTGTTCGCATAGAAAAGTTTTTGACAATATTACACACAAAACCTTGGCCTATGAAAAATCATTGGGGCTTTATCACGCATTTAACCTAGAATTCAAATAAACCTAACTGTTTTTTGGACATGGTATTATTTTCTATGTACCTTAGAATATTCCGAAATCAATATGAAGAAAGTTTACTGCATCGGCGAAGTGTTGATAGATTTTGTTGCCGAACAACAAGGAAGCGACCTTTCCAAAGCAAACCATTTTACCAAAAAAGCTGGGGGAGCACCGGCCAACGTTGCTTGCGCCATTTCAAAATTGGGAGGGAATGGAATTTTTATTGGTAGTGTTGGGGATGATCCTTTTGGTAAATTTCTTTTGGAAACGCTAAAAAATGAAGGGGTTGATGTTTCGCTCACCCAATTATCCGATACATTTACGACTCTTGCCTTTGTTTCCCTCGCGGAGGATGGCGAACGTGATTTTGTTTTTAGCAGGGGAGCCGATAAAGAACTAAAATACAATCCAGATCTGCGGAAAAATCTCCCCGGAAACATTCTTCACCTTGGAGCAGCGACCGCACTTTTGGGTGGGCCTTTGGAAAAAACATATGGCAGATATCTTTTTGATGGACTCACAAAGGAAATGTTTATTTGTTTTGACCCCAATTTTAGAATCGACCTTTGGAAAAATGATGAGGAGACCTTTATTAAAAAGTGCATGCCATTTGTGGAAAAATCTCATCTGTGCAAGTTTAGTTCCGAAGAGGCCCAACTTATTTCAGGAAAGGAAGATTTACATGATGCTTGCGATGCATTGCACAAAATCGGGACCAAAATAATTACCGTGACCATGGGCAAGGAAGGTACCTTATTGAGCATGAACGGTACCAAAAAAATCATTCCGAGCGTGAAAGTAAAACCTGTTGATACCACAGGCGCAGGAGATGCTTTTATAGGTTGTTTGTTGTATCAAATTTCGGATTTGGGCAATTTTGAGCCAGTTTTCGAAGATTTTTCCTTGGTTGAGGGGATGGTTGCCAAAGCCAATAAAGCAGGGGCCATTACCACGACCAATTACGGCGCTATTGTTGCCTTGCCCACGAAAGAACAGCTCGAAAAGTAGATGAACCAAGCGAAATTACATAGGCTCCTATCCCAAAAAGGGAAAGACTCCCAAGAACTCTTTAATCAACGATTGGCTACTAACCTTACCTTGATTCAAAAACAGTTCTTCTCCCTCTACCCCGAAGAGCAGCATGAAAAACATTTTCAAAAACTATTGAAGTTGCTTCCCAAGTTATTTGCGGAGCGACCCGAAGCATTACGAAAGCAGGATTTGGAACGGTTGCAATCGGGCAACTGGCATCAATCCGAAAAGTTGATGGGCATGCAACTTTACGTGGAGCATTTCAACAAAGATTTGAATGGGCTACGAAAGAAGATACCCTATTTTAAAAAACTTGGAGTCAACTTTTTACACCTGATGCCCATAACAACAAGACCCGAGGGAGAAAGCGATGGCGGCTATGCCGTGAACAGCTATTTGGAAGTGGATAAAAAATACGGCTCCAAAGAAGATTTGTTGGAGCTCACCAAGGCATTTCGTGAAAACGGTATGTATTTGATGCTCGATTTTGTGGTCAACCACACCTCCAACGAATTTTCATGGGCAAAAAAAGCCAAGAAAGGGGATAAGAAATATCAGGGTTATTATTACATCTACGAGGATTTTACCATTCCGGCCGAATTTGAAAAGACTCTGCCAGAGGTATTCCCGGAAACATCACCCGGCAATTTTACCTATATCCCTGAAATGGAGAAGTGGGTAATGACGGTCTTCAACGGTTATCAATGGGACCTCAATTACACCAATCCCGAAGTATTTCTGGAGATGCTCACCAACTTGGTAAAGCTAACGGATATGGGTGTGGATGTAGTCCGTTTTGATGCCCTTGCCTTTCTCTGGAAAAAAATCGGGACCATTTCCCAAAACTTGCCAGAGGCACACAACCTTATCTCTCTATTCCGGATGTGCCTACAGGTAGTGGCTCCAGGTTCCATCTTGTTGGCAGAGGCCATTGTGGCGCCAACCGATATTGTAAAATATTTTGGAGAAGAAGAGAAAAGGGGCAACGAATGTGAGATTGCCTATAATGCTTCTTTGATGGCCCTCTTATGGAACTCCATTGCCACAAAAAAAACACAATTGCTTTATAAAAGTTTGATGCACGTTCCACCCAAACCACAAGATTGTACGTGGATCAATTACATCCGTTGTCATGATGATATTGGATTGGGGTACGAGAACCACCTCATCGAAGAATTGGGATGGAATCCTGAAATGCACCGAAAATTCTTGTTGGACTACTATTGCCAGCGGTTGGATTGGTCCCCGGCCACCGGAATGCTTTTTATGTACAATCCTAAAACAGGTGATGGAAGGATAACAGGTAGTGCGGCCTCTTTATTGGGATTGGAAAAGGCCATCAAAACCAACAATGACGACCTGATGGAGGCATCGGTACGTAAAATTGTGATGATGCACGGCATCACACTGGCATTTGGAGGTATCCCATTGATCTACGCGGGCGACGAAATCGGCACCCTCAACGATTATTCCTTCCAAAATGATGCATCCAAAAGAGGTGACAGCCGATGGGTGAACCGCCCTATGCAGGATTGGAAGGTCATTTCAAGGCTCAAAGAGAAGGATTCAGCTCAGTCCAAGATATTCCATGCCCTTCAGAAGCTTATCAAAATAAGGAAGGAGAACAGCATTTTTGCCGACAAAAACAACCTTGAACTCTATCATACAGGGAACGACCATATCTTTTCGTTTGAAAGAACAGAGAACCAAAAAGGGTTGTTGGTAATCTGTAATTTTGATGAAAACACTCGGGTCATCGACAGCAGTTGGATTAAAAAGCTCGGTTATTTCAGTAAGGGGGAACCATTGGATTTGGTATCGGAAGAAAAAGTAAGTCTTAATAGCGCACTTTTGGAAATCATGCCCTACCAGATGCTCTGGCTCATGAAATTTTAAGAGTACCTTACTTTTCTCAATATTCTTTGCGACTCCTTTAAGCTTTGGTACACATGGGTGTCGTACGCCTTCAGCAATGTCCTGGAACCTTCCATTTTGTCCTTCGCTTCTTCAAAACCGTTTAGGTAGCAAATCAAATAGGTAGCGGGCAAGTGAGTAATGTCCGTGTGCTCCGAATCGGTCAATGGAATATGGTTTTCCAGTTTTTTGAGCAAGGCATTATTGGTATTGTAGACGTGATAGAGCGTTTTTTTATCAAACTGTGGAGGTTCAAATACGAGTTTGCTGCTGATGGTGTACTTACCATTGTCCGAAAATGTGATCGTCATTTCTTCCAAAGGGTAATATTTTTGGTGAGAACCCAAACCCAATTGCACGTACTCCAATGTTTTGAAGGAATCGTCATCGTAATCAATAGTGATTTCATCCAACGCAGAATAGAACAGTTTCACTTGTTCGTTGATGAGTTCTATATCTACCCGGGAATAATAGATTTTCCCCTTTACCTTTTTCTTGTTGCCCGCCCAGCAGACGACAAACTGTTCCTTGAATACTTTATAATCGCTCGTTAAATCTGGATGTCTTGTATTGAAAAAGTTCAAGACGGCATCCAGCGTATATTCAATATTGTTACGGGCATGCTGCTCAATGGTGGCGACTTTTTCTGAATTGATGTCCTTTAATTCTATCCCAAAAGCCTTGGGAAGGCTAATGCTCCCTTCCCTAAAAAAAACAGCGCCTCCGTAATATTTCCAAATGTTCTTTCTCAGGGCACAGACCTTTCCGTTCGACCTAATGGTAACCAACCCGACCACCTTGCCTTCGGGCAAATGGGGAAAGGGAATGTTTTCGTATGAAATCAGAGGTGGATTGTCCAGATAGGCGTTGACAAGATTCTGAATTTTGCTGTCATCAAAAAAATCGACACCAACAATTTTGTTGTCCTCGTCCTCGACACCGATCACGATAAAGGAATTGTTTTTGGGGTTGCTGTTGGCCAAGGCACAGACATGCTTTAAAAATTTGGCCTTACCTTCCTTTTCTCCAATGGATATAAAACGCTTTTTGTCGTAAAAACTATTCTCGTCGTTGTGGGCCAATAAGTTTTTTACGAGTAGGCGTTTATTGATCATAGTTGTTTGTTCACAATTATGCTACTGGCCTGAGCGGTGGGCATTACTACAAGGTCGGCAATGTTCACATGATAGGGCCGGGTAACCACAAACAGAATAATGTCCGCAATATCCTCTGGTTTTAAGGGATGAAATCCTTTGTACACGTTAGATGCTCTTTCCGAATCCCCCTTGAACCTTACGTCGCTGAATTCTGTTTCTACCAAGCCTGGGTTTACGGCACCAACTCGAATGCCATAGGCATTTAAATCTATCCGCATGCCTTGGTTGATTGCATCCACAGCATGCTTGCTGGCGCAATATACGTTTCCATTGGGGTAAACTTCCTTGCCCGCTGTGGAACCAATATTGATGATATGGCCCGATTTCCGTTCCGTCATTTTTGGGATGATGGCCTTTGAGATGTAAAGCAATCCTTTTACGTTGATGTCCAACATGGCATCCCAATCATCCGGGCTGCCTTTATCAATCGGGTCCAGACCATGGGCATTCCCCGCATTGTTGATTAAGACATCTATCTCCGAAAATTCTTGCGGCAAACTTTCTATGGCCGAGAATACATCTTCGCGATTTCTTACATCAAAATTGAGCGTAAAAATTGCAGTGTCTCTTCCCAGCTCATTTTTTAGCTCGTTTAGTCTTTCCTCCCGTCGCCCACAGAGTATCAAATTAAAGCCCTGCTTTGCAAAAAGTTCGGCAGTTGCTTTTCCTATTCCACTGGTTGCTCCGGTTATTAGTGCTGTTTTTGACATGGTATATATTTTCTAAGGAACATCATGTCCTTGGGCGGCCACCAAAAGTGTGAACCAATCCTGAAGTTCCAAGTCTATCTTTGCGGCCGCGGCCGATTGTTCAATTCTTTTCTTATTCGTTGTTCCAATCACAGGGTGAACATGGGCGGGATGTTTTAATATCCAAGCCAAAAGCAATTGGCTTTCATTGGCGTCGTACTTATCCAAAAGTGGGCCCATGGCTTCCTTTATCCGTTCAACTTTTTCGTCGGTTTCCCGAAAAAAGCTCCCCAATGGACTCCATGCCATTGCCATTCTTTTGTTGGCGATGCAATCATCAAAAGTACCATCGTACATGGGGTCGTGGTGCGTTAAGGAGAACTCTACTTGGTTCCCTTCAACAGGAATCACATTGTCCAACATGGCCACTTGTGAGGTCGTAAAATTGGATACCCCAAATTGTTTGATTTTTCCACTATCCAGCAAATGCTGTGCAGCTTCTGCTATATCGCCAGGATGCATTAATGGACTTGGTCGGTGCATTAAAAAGAGGTCCAGATAATCCGTATGTAACTTTTTCATGGATTCTTCGGCCGACCAAATAATATACTCTTTATTGTATTGGTAATGATTGACCTTGTTGTCTCTACCTCGGGTCATTTGGATGCCGCATTTGGTAATCAACTGGATATCTTTCCTGTTGACACCACTATTGGCATATGCTGCACCAAAATCCGCCTCCGTGGAGTAGCTCCCATATATGTCTGCATGGTCAAAAGTGGTGAGTCCACATTCGATGCTGTGGTGCATCAAATCGATCATTTCTTTTTTGGAAAGTTTTTTCCCCCAACTTCCCCAGGTCATTGCTCCCGATATAATGCGAGAAAATTTCGTTGTCTGTTCCATATGCGCTGAAAGTATAAAATTAAACCCTTAAATCCTTCATAAAACTAGGGGTTTAGCGTTTTTTTTAACCATTAATTAACAGGCAGGTTTTAAATAAATTTTCATTTTGCACACCTTAGTAAAAACCCCGACCTTAACACCAAACAATAAAAGTATATAATGGAAGAAAACACTACTATTGATATTAGTGCTGTTAATGAGAAAATTGCCCAGGAAAGCGCTTTTATTGACCTCTTAAGGGTTGAAATGAACAAAGCGATAGTAGGGCAAAACCATATGGTAGAACGCCTATTGATAGGTCTTTTAGGAAAAGGCCACATTCTCCTTGAAGGTGTTCCCGGATTGGCAAAGACTTTAGCCATCAACACATTGGCAAAAGCCGTAAAGGGAAGTTTCAGTAGAATACAGTTTACGCCCGATTTGTTACCGGCAGACGTTGTCGGTACGCTGATCTACAATATCAAAGAGAACGATTTCTCCATTAAAAAAGGACCCATTTTTGCCAACTTTGTCCTAGCGGATGAAATCAACAGGGCCCCTGCCAAAGTGCAATCCGCGCTGTTGGAAGCCATGCAGGAAAAGCAGGTGACCATCGGCGACGAAACCTTTGTTTTGGACAAGCCGTTTTTGGTAATGGCCACACAAAACCCTGTGGAACAAGAAGGAACTTATCCACTTCCTGAAGCTCAGGTGGACCGATTTATGCTGAAAACGGTAATCGATTATCCGAAACTCAACGAGGAGCAGCTTATCATTCGTCAAAACCTAAAAGGTGCAACCGAACCCATTAAGCCTGTAGTTTCCTTGGAGCAAATCCTTAGGGCCCAAGAAACCGTTCGTGAGGTTTACATGGACGAAAAAATCGAAAAATACATACTCGACCTCATTTTCGCTACGCGATACCCGGAAAAATACAACTTGGAGAGCTTGAAACCTCTCATCAGTTTTGGTGCCTCCCCAAGGGGTAGTATCAACTTGGCCAACGCGTCCAAGTGCTATGCGTTCATCAAAAGAAGAGGTTACGTGGTTCCCGAAGATGTAAGGGCCGTAGTGCACGATGTACTTCGTCACAGAATCGGAATCACTTATGAGGCCGAGGCAGAAAATATTACTTCAGAAGAAATCATCAACAAGATTGTAAACGAGGTAGAAGTGCCTTAGCGGTTCAATGTTTATCGGACTAAGTAGCAATACTTTAACCAACCCGAAAACCTATTTTTCTTGAACCAAATGGATACAAAGGAACTACTAAAGAAAGTACGCAAAATTGAAATTAAGACCCGACGTCTTTCCGACCATATTTTTGGTGGGGAATACCACTCTACGTTCAAAGGTCGGGGGATGACGTTCAGCGAGGTACGCCAGTATCAGTTCGGGGACGATGTTCGAAGCATTGACTGGAACGTGACGGCACGCTACAATGAACCTTACGTAAAGGTCTTTGAAGAGGAGCGCGAACTTACCATGATGTTGATGGTAGATGTTAGTGGCTCGGAACTTTTTGGCACTTCCAACCAGTTCAAAAAAGAAATTGTCACAGAAATTTCCGCTACGCTTGCCTTTTCCGCACTTCAAAACAATGATAAAGTAGGTGTGATTTTGTTTTCCGATGAAGTAGAGCTTTTTATCCCTCCTAAAAAGGGAAAAAGCCACGTACTCAGAATCATTAGAGAATTGCTGGAATTCCAGCCAAAAAGCAGTGAAACCAATCTAGCGGAGGCATTAAAGTTCCTCACCAATGTGATGAAGAAAAAAGCCATTGTTTTTGTGCTTTCAGATTTTATCGCGGACGACTATGACAATACGCTTCGCATTGTGGGCAACAAGCATGATGTTACAGGAATACGGGTGTATGATGAGCGCGAAGAAACCATCCCAAACTTGGGCATGGTGCAAATGCAAGATGCCGAAACAGGAGAGATTCAATTGGTGAACACCCAATCCAAACAAGTACGTTCAGCTTACGGACAACATTACAAGGACAAAGTGGCCTATTTTTCCAATTCCTTTAATAAATCTGGATGTGGTGTAATCAATTGTCGGGCCGATGAAAGTTATGTAAAAAAGCTGTTGGGCTATTTTAAACGAAGAGGATAATGCGAATGGACAACCTACATAAAATTGGAAACATAAAAGGAACCCAACACATTTTGGGTGCTTTTTTGTTACTATTGCTTTGGCCCATGCTCGGTTTTTCGCAAACAGTACCCAAGGTAAATGCCGAAGTAGACACCTTGGCCATCAAAATAGGGGAACAAATCGAATACAAAATCACGGTTGAAGCAGACTCCACCGATGTTGTCTTTTTCCCCGAAGGACAAACCTTTTCTCCTCTTGAAACCGTAGAGGCTATAATGGCCGATACCATTAAAAATAATGAGAAGGTCATTCTTCAAAAAATATATTCGCTCACACAGTTTGATAGCGGTGCGTACACTATTCCACCACAGCGAATCGCCATCAACGAGCAACCTTTTTTCACGGATTCCTTCCAAGTGAAGGTCGCTGATGTGGTCGTGGACACTACCAAACAAAAGATGTACGACATAAAACCCTTGATTGAGGTAGAGCGAAGCACGGCCGATATATGGCTTACCGCACTTTGGATTCTTTTAGGACTGATTGTGGTAGGTGGATTGGTCTATTGGTTCTTTTTGCGCAAAAAGCCATTGACCGAGGAAGAGAAAGTCGCCTTGCTCCCTCCCTACGACCGGGCTTTGATTGAATTAAAAAAGCTGGAGAATTCGAGGTATCTCATTCAGGATGAGTACAAACAGTACTATTCGGAGCTTACCGATATTGTTCGTTCCTATTTGGAAGAAGATGTACACGTAACGGCCATGGAAAGTACCACCTCGGAGCTCATCACCAAATTGGAAATGTTGCGCGATGCCGGTGAACTTAAGTTAGAGGATGATACCATCCAACAATTTCAAAAAATATTGCAAACAGCGGATTTGGTAAAGTTTGCCAAGAACAAACCTGCATCATCCGTTGCAGAACAGGATAGAAAATTGGTCGAGGAAATCGTGACCAAAACGCATGCGGGACTACCCGAGCCAACCGAAGAAGACTTGTTGTTGGACGAGGAATATCTGGAAGAACTTGCAAGAAAAAAACAACGAAAAAGAATCTATTGGGCCGCGGCCATTTTTGCAGGGATCATTGTTCTGGGCGGTATTGGGTCTACCATTTATTTTGGAACCAAAAAAGTGCGTGACACCGTCTTTGGTTACCCCACCAAAGATTTATTGGAGAGTGAGTGGGTGGCCAGCTCGTATGGTTTTCCTCCCATTCAAATAGAAACTCCGGAGGTTTTGGTGCGCCAAGAGCCACAACTACCTAAAGAAACCGAGGAACTCATCAAAGAACTTCAGGCCTTTTCCTATGGAAGTTATGTCGGCATTTTTTCTGTAAGCACAAGTTCCATCACCTTTAAAGAAGAAAAAGAAGAACCTCAATTTGATGCGGTTATCGGTTCCACCTTAGCCAATTTTGAACAACTAGGGCTTAAAAACATTATTACCAAACAAGAGGAATTTGTTACGCAATCCGGTGTAAAAGGATTGAAAACTTATGGCACCGGAACTCTGGAACGACCCAATGGAGACTCCAAAAGGGCCAAATACAACATTCTCACCTTTGGCGGTAAAGGTTTTATCCAACAGGTGGTAATCACTTGGGAAGAGAAAGATGAATATGCAGAACAGATCGTTGACCGGATTTTAGGAAGTCTTGACGTAAAAACACAAGTATAAATGTTTGAGAATATAGAATTTGCAAACCCTGAATTTTTCTGGCTGCTATTACTGCTGCCATTGGCTTTGCTATGGTATTTTTTCAAACGGAAAAATGAAATGGCATCCCTACGTATTTCCAGTATCAAAGGATTTACGGTAACAAGCTGGGCCTCAAAATTGAAACCCATCCTGTTAGTAATCCGCCTTTTGGCCTTGGCTGCCATAATAACGGCATTGGCAAGACCTCAAACGGAGGATATTTCAACGAGGACAAAAACCACGAAGGGTATCGATATTGTGATGGCCATTGATGTCTCGTCCAGTATGTTGGCACGTGACCTTAAACCGGACCGATTGACCGCCTTAAAAGAAGTAGCGGCCGATTTTATCGAAGGCCGCCCAAACGACCGAATCGGTTTGGTAAGCTATGCCGCTGAAAGTTATACCAAGACGCCAATCACCAGTGACAAAGCTATTGTACTGAATTCTTTGGAAGAAATCACTTATGGGGTATTGGAAGACGGTACGGCCATAGGAATGGGACTGGCCACATCGGTTAACCGCCTAAAAGAAAGCAAAGCCATCAGTAAAGTTATCATTCTTTTAACGGACGGTGTCAATAATTCTGGCTTTATTGAGCCTAGAACCGCCGCCGATCTTGCAATCGAATTCGGGATTAAAACATACACCATTGGTATAGGAACCAACGGAAATGCTTTATCCCCGATCGCATATAACAGAGATGGGTCGTACCGGTACGGAATGCGACAAGTAGAAATCGATGAGGAATTGCTTGAGGAGATTGCCGATGTAACCGGTGGAAAATATTTCCGTGCTACCGACAATGAGTCTTTGGAAGCTATTTACGACGAGATCAACAAATTGGAAAAAACAGAAATAGAAGAGTTCAAGTATTACAAATACGAGGAAAAATTCAGGCCATTGATTTTCTTGGCCGGAATTTTATTGTTGTTGGAATGGGGATTGCGAAACTCAATCTTTAAAAGTTTTATTTAGAAGATGATTCAGTTTGACGAAAAAATATATTTCTACCTCTTGGCCATAATACCGGTTATGGCCCTGGCGTTCTTTTTTCTTCAAATTTGGAAGAAAAAAACACAGAAGCGTTTTGCTGATTTAAAGCTATTGAGACGTTTGGCTCCAAATAAGTCAAACTTTAAATCCACACTTAAATTGGTGCTCTTATTAGCGGGTATTTCGTTTTTGGTTTTGGGACTGGTGAATCCAAAAATCGGCACAAAATTGGAAACCGTAAAACGTGAAGGAGTAGATATTGTATTCGCACTAGACGTTTCCAAAAGTATGCTGGCAGAGGACATTGCGCCTAACCGATTGGAAAAATCCAAACGCATTGTGTCGGAAATCATCAACCAATTGGCCAGCGACCGAATCGGTATCATTGCCTATGCTGGCCAGGCTTATCCTCAACTCCCCATCACTACGGACTACGGAGCGGCAAAAATGTTCTTACAGAGCATGAACACCGATATGTTGTCGTCACAAGGAACCGCCATCAACGCAGCTATAGATTTGGCCAGCACCTACTATGACGATTCCCAGCAAACGAACAGAGTACTTTTTATTGTTTCTGACGGAGAGGACCATTCCGAAAGTTCTACCATAAATGCTGTTGAAAAAGCTACACAAAATGGAATCCGCGTCTATACCATTGGGGTAGGTAGCACCAAGGGAGCTCCGATTCCCATCAAGCGAAACGGAATCGTGGAAAGCTTGAAAAAGGACAACAATGGAGAAGTGGTCATCACCAAACTGAACGAAAACGTATTGACAGAGATTGCCAGTCAGGGCAATGGCGAATATATTGATGGTTCCAATACGGAAAATGCCGTGGAATACATCAAAGAAGAACTAAACCGAATGGACAAAACGGAATTTGAAGCCAAACAGTTTGCCGAGTACAAAGACCAGTTTCAATGGTTTCTTGCCGCAGGTTTTTTATTTCTATTTTTGGACATCTTCGTTTTGGATAGAAAAACACAATGGTTGAAAAAACTGAATCTTTTTAATGAGCATGATGATGAACAAGATTAAGTTGATGTTTGGACTATTGCTATGTTTTGGCGCGGTCCAAGCCCAAGATGACATTACCGAAAAAGCCAACAGAGAAGCAGAAAAAGCATTGCAAGCTTCTAAAAACCTCACCTTTGAGGCCAATGAAGAGCTTACCTCAAATGATTTTGTAACGGCAGAGGCCGACTACAGGAAAGCCATATCCAAAAGCAATAAAAATGCCGTGGCAAGATTTAACCTAGGTAATGCTTATTATAACAGGGAAAGTTTTGGCGAAGCCTTTGGACGTTACAAGGAAGCCAGTGATACTGCCGAAGAAAAAGGAGAAAAGCACAAGGCATTCCACAACATGGGCAATGTGTTCATGAAACAAAAAGACTATAAACAAGCTGTTGAGGCATACAAACAGGCATTGCGAAAAAATCCCAACGACGACGAGACTCGTTATAATCTTGCTTTGGCCAAAAAAATGCTGGAAAAACAACAGGACGAGCAAAAGAACGACCAAAATCAGGACAACGAAGACAAAAAAGACGAAGAAAACGAGGACAAGGACAAAAACAAGGATCAGAACAACGAAGGGGGAGATAACGAGAAAAAGGACGAGGGCGAACAAAAAGAAGACGAAAACAAGGATAAAGGTGACCAAGGTGATAATGGTGAAAACAAGCCCGAAGAAAATAAAGAGGGCGAAGGCGATAAGAAAAAAGAGCAAGAGAAGAAACCTAATGAAGGTGACCAACCCAATGACAAACAACAACAGCCAAGGCCCAACCAACTTTCTGAACAGCAAATCCAGAATTTACTAGAGGCCATGCAAAACGAAGAGAAAAAAGTTCAGGAAAAAATGGAGGCCCGTAAAGTACGCGGAAAAAAGGTCAAAAACGAGAAGGACTGGTAATGAAACTGTTGAAGAGCAACATATTGCTTTTTTTGGGAATGTTCCTCCTTGTGGGGGTTCATTCGCATGCCCAAGATGAAACCGAAGGGGTAGAGTTCACAATGAACTTGAGCAAAGAGGAATTGGGAGTCAATGAGCGTCTGAGGGTAGATTTTACCATGAACAAGGATGGAGACAACTTTAAGCCACCACAATTTGAAGGATTCAATGTGGTTATGGGGCCATCACAATCTATCAGCTCATCTTGGATAAATGGCAAAAGAAGCTTTTCCAAGACCTATACCTATATTTTGGTCCCCACTGCAAGAGGCAGCTTTACGATCAATCAAGCGACCATAGAAATCGAAGGGCAAACCTACAAGACCACACCACAAAAAGTTGAGGTGACCGCAGCGGTGGACAAACCCAATTCTCAGAAAACCGTAGACGATGTTGCCGACGAAAACCTTCATCTGGTGGCAGAAGTATCCAAAGGCAACCCGTACATGAATGAAGCCGTTACGGTCATATATAAACTGTATGTGAGTCCTAACGTTAGTGTCACCAACTATCGACCATTGGACAACCCTACGTATAACAATTTTTGGAGCCAGGACATTCCTGTGACCAAGCATACTGCACAAAATGGCACCTATCAAGGCAAACCATACCGCTACGTGGTCTTAAAGCGTGTTGTGCTATATCCTCAAAAATCCGGTCAATTGAACATTGAACCGCTTTCCTTGGAAATATTTGTGGACGTTCCAACGAACCGTCGTGACTTTTTCGGCGGAAGGATTTACACCTCAACCAGCAAGACGGTATCCGCAGGAAGCAGAACCATCAATGTCAAACCATTGCCTGAAGCAGGAAAACCAGCAGGTTTTAGTGGTGCTGTTGGTGATTTCGACTTTTCGGTAACCACTAGCAAAACACAGTTGAACGCCTCGGAATCGCTACAGGCAAAGGTGGAGGTTTCTGGAAAGGGCAACCTAAAATTATTCCAACTCCCGGAACCCGAACTTCCCAGTTCATTGGAGGTCTACGATCCAGAGTATGAGGAATCCATAAATACGTACAGCTCTGGTATGGAGGGCAAAGTGTCCAACAATTATACTATTGTACCATCATTTAGGGGAAAATACCCCATACCCAGCATATCTTTCAGCTTTTTTAATCCGGGTACCGGCAAATACGAGACTATAAGTTCGGAAGAAATAAATATCGAGGTGGTAGAGGGACCAACAGCCAGTTCAGGAACTTTGGCCGGTCCATCATCCAACAAACAAGTGGTTGTTCCTACGGGAGATCAATTCCACTTTATCAATATAAATCCAAATCTAAGTGCCATAACGTCGGAACGATTCTTTGGCTCCAACCTGTTCTTCATTTTATTGTTTGCACCATTAGTATTGATTCCCATTGCCATTTTTACGTTTAAAAAACGAGAAGCAATAGCTAGCGATGTTGTGGGCAATAAAATCAAAAGAGCAAACAGATTGGCCAGAAAATATCTTTCAACGGCCAAAAAAGAACTCGGTAACAAAGAAGCCTTTTATGTGGCCTTGGAAAAGGGGCTTCATAATTATTTGAAAGCCAAATTGCATATTGAGACCTCTGAGTTCAGCAAGGATAAAATTACGAGCATCCTTTCTGAAAAAAATGTAAACAATTCGGACATCCAAGGCTTTATAAGTTTATTGACCAGTTGTGAAATGGCACGTTACAGTCCTTTCTCCAATGTACAGATGCAACAGGATTATGAAAAGGCGAGTGAGATAATCTCTAATTTGGACAAACAACTATGATCATGAAGAAGATTGCATTTTTGATATTTCTGCTTTCCTTCTCTTTTGGTTTTGCCCAAAACGAAGCGTTATTTAATAGAGCAACGGAACTGTATAATGATGCCGAATATGCTGCAGCTATAGATAATTACAAGGAAATTCTTGATAATGGCCAACATTCCGCTTCGTTATATTTCAATTTGGGGAATTGTTATTACAAACTCAATGCCATTGGGCCGAGTATTTACTACTACGAAAAAGCGCTGCTTTTGAGCCCCAATAACAAAGAAATCCGAAATAATTTAGCATTTGCGCAAAATATGAGGCTTGATGCTATAGAGGAAATGCCAAAAACGGAGATGTCAAGAATATACAATTCCGTTGTTGGAACGTTCACATCGGACCAATGGTCTTACCTGGCCATTGCACTTGTCTTTTTATTTGTGCTTGCGTACATGGCCTACTACTTCTTAAGGCCTGCTAACCAAAAGAGAGCAGCCTTTATTTTCAGTATGCTATCGCTTGTTCTCTGTTTGGTCTGTGTTTTATTGGCTTACCTTAACCACCAACAGAACAAGAACGACGACCCTGCTATTATATTTGCAAAAGAAGTCAACGTAAATGCAGAACCGAACGTAAACAGTAGTACAACTTTTACTCTTCACGAAGGAACCAAAGTGAACGTTTTGGACGAACTCGACGAATGGAGGAGGATTCGTATTGCAGATGGACAAACAGGTTGGTTACAGGTTGACAGTATCAAGAAAATAAAGGAGTTTTAGACAAAAAACCCCCTTTGCTTGCCCAGAATTCCTTATTTTAGATAAAATTGATGTTTTTGTGAAGACACTCCTGTTCCCTATTATATCATTGTTACTGATATTTGCCTTATCAGTATCCCCGATTGTTCCCTTGTTGGATAAAGAATTGGGCAAAACAATGATTATTGGTGCGGCAGAAGAGGAAAAGAGCAGTAAAACTATCACCATCAAAAAATTTGATGAGGCCGATACGTTCTATAAATACTTTTTTGAATCACATAATCAACACTTCTCACAGGATAGCTCTATGGGGTATCTTGGGTATATTTTCCCTTTTTCGGATTATACCGTAGAAATCTTGGACCCTCCCCCCAGAAATTTGGTGTAAACTTTAAACCTTAAGTTCTAAATCAAATTTTTAACCTTCTTCTATAAAAAACCTAACCAAAAAATAGAAGAGTAATCATACACATCATCATGTTCAAGTATATTAAAAATGACTTGCCTGCCAGTATAGTGGTCTTTTTTGTGGCACTCCCCCTTTGTTTGGGTATTGCTTTGGCCAGTGGCGCCCCGTTGTTCTCGGGACTTATTGCAGGTATTGTAGGCGGAATCGTCGTAGGGGCACTTAGTGGCTCACAAATTGGGGTAAGTGGTCCTGCTGCAGGACTTGCAGCTATAGTACTTACCGCTATTGGAACACTTGGCGGATATCAAAATTTTTTAGTGGCCGTGGTATTGGGCGGTATCATCCAACTTGTTTTCGGACTTTTGAAAGCAGGTATCATTGCCTATTATTTTCCATCATCTGTAATTAAAGGAATGCTTACAGGTATAGGTATCATAATAATCTTAAAACAAATCCCCCACTTTTTCGGCTATGATGCCGATCCAGAAGGCGACTGGGCATTTTTTCAGGTGGACGGTGAAAACACCTTTAGTGAGATCATCAACTCCATCAACTATATAAGTCCAGGGGCGACCTTAATCGCTGTAATTGGATTGGCCATCCTCTTATTATGGAGTACGGTATTGACAAAAAAATCAAAGATATTTGAATTGATTCAAGGGCCCGTTGTAGCAGTTGTGGCCGGTATCGTTTATTTTACTATTACCCAAGGAGACTCCACTTGGGGAATTTCTGCCGAGCATTTGGTAAAGGTTCCCGTGCCAGATAGCTTCGAGTCTTTTATGGGGTTTTTTAGTTTCCCCAACTTTTCCGCTATTTCCAACACGGATGTTTGGGTAACGGCCTTTACCATAGCCCTTGTTGCCAGTTTGGAGACCTTGCTTTGTGTAGAAGCTACGGACAAGTTAGATCCCGAAAAACGGACCACGCCAACAAATCGCGAGCTTATGGCTCAAGGAGTTGGTAACACCCTTTCCGGACTTATCGGCGGTCTCCCCGTTACACAAGTAATTGTTCGTAGCTCCGCAAACATTCAATCTGGTGGAAAAACAAAAGCGTCCGCAATCATTCACGGGTTTTTCCTATTGGGATCGGTAATTTTGATACCCAAGCTACTCAATATGATACCTTTGTCCGTTTTGGCGGCAATCCTATTTGTGGTGGGCTATAAACTTGCCAAACCAAGCCTTTTCAAGACAATGTACCAAGCAGGATGGAAACAGTTTATCCCTTTTGTGGTAACAGTTGTAGGAATCGTTTTTACCGATCTTTTGGTCGGAATTAGTTTGGGCCTAGGTGTTGGTATCGTCGTAGTCTTGATAAAAAGTTATCAAAACTCCCACTTTTTGCATATTGAGGACAGTGGTAACGGGTCCCATAAAATAAAGATGACCTTGGCGGAAGAAGTTACCTTTTTTAACAAAGGTGCCATTTTGAAAGAACTGGACAGTATTCCAGAAAATTCTTACCTAACTTTGGATGTTAGAAAAACACGTTATCTTGATAATGATATCGTAGAAATTCTAGAAGATTTTTCAAGCAAGGCGAAGAACAGAAACATTGATATTAAAATTATTTCGGAAAGAGGTGAAATCGAAAACCCTGAAAGCTATATCGAGTTTTTTAATCTAAGACCTAAAAAAACAGCATAAAAAAATAGAAATGAAAGCACATACAAAAGAAACACAAGCGACCATGTCGCCCAAAAAAGCTATTCAGTTTTTGAAGGAGGGCAATGAGCGTTTCCAACGAAATTTAAAGGCGAACAGAAACCTTTTGGAACAGGTAAACGATACCAAGGACGGCCAGTTTCCCTTTGCCACTATATTAAGCTGTATAGACTCTAGGGTGTCTGCGGAATTGGTTTTTGACCAAGGACTTGGTGATATTTTCAGCGTTAGGATTGCGGGAAACTTCATCAACCAAGACATTTTGGGGAGTATGGAGTTTGGATGCAAACTGGCAGGAACAAAGGCCATTGTGGTATTGGGCCATACCAGTTGCGGTGCGGTAAAAGGTGCCTGTGACCATGCCAGAATGGGCAATTTAACCAGTTTGATCAATAAAATTGAGCCTGCGGTTTATGCGGTAAAAGAGCCAAAAGATGAGGAACTCAGAAATTCGAAAAATCTGGATTTTGTGGATGCCGTTGCCATGAAAAATGTGGAGATGGCCTTGGAAAATATCAGAAACCAAAGTGTCATCTTAAAAGAAATGGAAGAAAAAGGTGAAATTGCCATAGTGGGTGCCATGTACGACATCTCCGATGGAAAGGTTACTTTTCTTTAATCCAATAACACTTCAAATATACAAGCCGATGGTTCCATCGGCTTTTTTTATGGAGGATATTTGGAGATGCTCGTAGCATTGCTGTATTTTACCACTTTTCTATTTAATTATAACATGATTCCAATAAAATTTCCTAATGATTCTGGACCCATCTATTTGGAAACTCTGGAAGGAAGGCTTCCCGTGGAACCTTTCAATACCTTTAGCAACCTAATCTTTTTGGTCTTGATCATGTATTGGGGCTTCAAAGTATATAAAAACCCGTCGCGACACCGATTTTTAGCTTGGGTACTTCCTGTTATTGGAATCAGTTATATAGGAGGAACCATCTATCATGCTACCCGAAGCCACGAATTTTGGCTTCGTTTGGATTGGATGCCGATAATGTTTCTTTGTGCCGCATTGGTGGTCTATTTTATTTTCAAGCTCGTTAAACCTTGGTGGCAAAGGCTTCTATGGATCATAATACTGCTTGGCGCTTCTTTTTTATTACGGATTCTTCGCCTGCCATCTGGGTTGAGAATTTCTTTGGGATACATCATTACAGCTACAACCATATTGGTACCCATCATCTGGTATTTGATCAAGACCAAAGGGAAAAATTTGGGCTTGGTGGTAACCGCCTTCATCATTTTTGGGGTTGCGATTTTCTTTCGGAGCATAGATCTACATCAAAACTTCTTTCCTATGGGGACCCATTGGCTTTGGCATCTTTTGGGTGGTATTGCAGTTCATTTTTTAATTACCTACATATTCAAGGACAATTTGCTAAATTTGTCCGCCAATAGCCAAAGTAGTCATGATTGATACCATAAAGGAACATATTGCCGAAGTTGAAAAGTTCACTTCGACATCCAAAGAAGAAATAGAGGCTTTCCGAATCAAATATTTGGGGAAAAAAGGTCTATTGAACGGTTTCTTTGCCGAATTCAAAAATGTTCCCAACGAGCAGAAAAAGGAGTTTGGACAAGTAATCAATCAATTAAAAACCACGGCTACTGAAAAAGTCAATGCGTTAAAGGATGCATTAGAGAGCCAAGCAGAATCCGCCGGAAAATATGGTGATTTGACCCGTCCCGGTGAGCCGGTCGAAATAGGGGCTCGACACCCTATCAGTATTGTTAAGAACCAAATCATCGATATTTTTTCTAGAATTGGTTTTAATGTTTCTGAAGGACCAGAGGTTGAAGATGACTGGCACAATTTTACAGCTTTGAATCTTCCCGAGTATCACCCGGCAAGGGATATGCAGGATACCTTTTTTATTCAAACAGACCCAGATATTTTGTTGCGTACGCACACCTCATCGGTTCAGGTACGATATATGGAGGCCAATAAACCGCCCATTAGGACCATTTCTCCCGGACGTGTGTATAGGAACGAGGCCATTTCCGCCCGCTCGCATTGCTTTTTTCATCAGGTAGAGGGATTGTACGTAGATAAAAACGTGTCCTTTGCGGATTTGAAGCAGACTTTGCAATATTTTACTTCGGAAATGTTCGGTAAGTCTAAAATAAGACTGCGTCCATCCTACTTTCCCTTCACAGAGCCAAGTGCCGAAGTTGATGTGTACTGGGGACTTGAAACTGAAACCGATTACCGTATGACCAAAGGCACCGGATGGTTGGAAATTATGGGCTGTGGCATGGTGGATCCTAACGTTCTAAAGAATTGTGGAATAGACCCTGAAGTATATTCGGGGTTTGCTTTTGGTATGGGAATAGACCGTATTGCTTTACTGCTTCACCAAATTTCCGATATTCGATTGCTCAGCGAAAATGATGTCCGCTTTTTGGAACAGTTCAAAAGCGCACTGTAAACCCAAGTCATGAAAAAGGATATTGAAATTCCTGTAGCCAAGGATGTCCACGTTTTGGTCATCAGGGAGTGGAACGATGAATTTCTATCCAAAGAATGGAACGTGTACCTGATCAATAACCGGTCGGATGCCATTGAAATGACCATTGTAGTTTCCAAAGGTTTTGACGGAGACAAGAAAACATCCACCATGCGTCACGGTATTGGGATCGTGGAAGCAAAGTCCTTCAAAAAAATTGAGTTTCTACAAGAAGAGTTGCTAGCCCTCAATAATGAGTTCTTTGTTACCTTTTTTGCCGAGAACAAACTCTTTGAAAAAAGATTCCTGTTTCCCAAAAACTCCATAACGGAAAACAGTCTTACCGCCATTCCCATGATAGAAAAAGATGGGATTCTTCCTGAAGGTTGATTTATCAAATAAAATCAAGATTTAACTTTTAACAAACATTTAGGTTCATTTAGTTCGGTTGGTTCCGAACCAATTGTAAATTTGCGCCTTCAAAATCCATTTTATGGAAAAATCGAAGGAAGAAATTGTAGAGACTATTGGTCTCCACTTAGAAGAGGAACATAATCTACCTCCTTTAGCCGCTCGAATTTATGCCGTCTTAATTTTAACCGATAAGGACGGGCTTACATTTGATAGTTGTTTGGACAGGCTCAATGCCAGTAAAAGCTCTATATCGACATCTCTCAATCTTTTAGTGAATATGGGGCTCTTATCCTATTTCACAAAGCCCGGTGATCGAAAGCGGTATTTTAAAACTGCGAAGAAGAAAACTTTCTTTTTATCCAAACTTCAGGAAAATTTAAAACGTATTGAACGTGAGAAGCACATTATCACTTTGGTAATGGGTTATCACGAAAAATACTGTCCTAAAAAATTTGAAGAAGGACAGATTCGTACCAGAGTATATCTGGACTACGTAAACGAATCCGAAAAAACCTTGAAAAAATCAATCAAGAAACTCGAATCAATTTTAAATGAGTAGTCACTCCAACAACCAAAAAAGTAGCAAAGTAATTTCGTACATGAAAACAATCAAATCAATCTTAGCATCATCAAGTGTACTTTTATTCATAGCCTGTGGGGGTAAAAATCAGCAACAACAGGCCCCTGCACAGCAAGCACCGTCGCTAAAAGTAAGCACTTTGGAAAAGCAGGATATAACGCTTTTCGATTCCTATTCCACAAATATCCAAGGTGTCCAAAACGTTGAGATCTGGCCGAAAGTCTCTGGTTTTGTTCAGCATATTTATGTAGAAGAAGGCCAAAAAGTAACCAAGGGCCAGTTATTGTTCAAATTGGAGACACAAACTTTGTCACAAGACGCAGAAGCGGCAAAAGCTGCCGTAAATGTCGCTCAGGTTGAAGTGGACAAATTGGTTCCATTGGTAGAGAAGAACATTATCAGCGAGGTACAACTGGAAACGGCAAAAGCCCAATTGCAACAAGCAAAAAGCAATTATAGCAGTATTGCCGCAAACATTGGCTATTCCAATATTGTTAGCCCTGTAAACGGTTACATTGGCGAAATACCCTATAAAGTTGGTGCCTTGGTAAGTAGTACCATGGGAAATCCATTGACTGTGGTGTCCGATATCAGTGGCATACGCGCCTATTTCTCCATGAATGAAAAACAGCTCCTAAAAATGAAGAGCCAAATGACAGGCAATGGGTCTACAGCTTCTTCGGAAAACGCACCAGAAGTTGAATTGGAGATGATCAATGGCGAGACATACCCTCAGAAAGGGAAAATTGCGATGGTGAACAATATCATCAACCCAACTACCGGAAGCGTGACGTTAAGGGCCGATTTTGACAATCCGAACCTCTTGTTGAGTTCGGGTAGTACAGGTACCATAAAAGTTCCTTCCACTTATGAGGATGTATTTGTTATCCCTCAATTTGCCACTGTTGATCTTCAGGGTACCAAAATGGTGTACATAGTGAACGATGATAATACGGTAAAAACGGTTCCATTGACCATTACGGCGCAGACCAATAAAGAGTTCATCGTGAAAAATGGATTGGAAAATGGAAGTACCATCGTTACCGAGGGCGTATCCAAACTTAAAGATGGTCAGACCATCAATCCCGTAAAACAATAATTACCATCAATCATATAGAACAAGATATTTATGTTCCAAAAATTTATAGATAGACCCGTACTCTCTACGGTAATATCCGTTATCATAGTGATATTGGGTATCCTTGGTCTTACGACTTTGCCCGTAGAACAATATCCAGAGATTGCTCCACCGACCGTTCAGGTTACCGCCAACTATACTGGTGCGAACGCCGAAACGGTACTTAAGAGTGTCGTTATTCCGCTGGAAGAGCAAATAAATGGTGTGGAGGGAATGACCTACATGACTTCATCCGCGAGTAACGACGGTGCTGCCAACATCAGTGTGTTCTTTGAACTTGGTGTTGACCCGGATATTGCCGCGGTAAACGTACAGAACCGTGTGGCAAGGGCAAATAGCTTATTGCCGCAAGAGGTAATCAATACCGGTGTTACCACCCAGAAAGCACAGAACAGTGCCTTGTTGTTCTTCTCTATTTTTTCTGAAAATGAGGACTACGACGCCACTTTTGTGGAAAACTACGCCAAGATCAACTTGGTCCCCCAATTGCAAAGGATCAAAGGTGTAGGTAACGTAAACGTATTCGGTTCCAAGGATTATTCCATGCGTATCTGGATTTCCCCTGATAAAATGGCCGCTTATAACTTGGTGCCGGCTGATATCCAAGCTGCTTTAAGGGAACAAAACACCGAAGCTGCTACGGGGAAAATCGGAGAAAATGCCGATGGTATTTTTGAATATGTGATGAAGTACAAAGGGCGATTGTCCGATGTCGCCGAGTATGAAAACATCATTCTTAGAACCACGGATGATGGCGGATTCCTTCGTTTAAAAGATGTAGCCGAAATTGAGCTGGGCGCATTGAGCTATGTTAGAAAAAACTCTGGTATGGGAAACCCCGGTGTTGCCGTGGGGGTGTACCAAACCTCTGGTTCCAATGCAAAGGAGATCATCGACGAGATCGAGAACATCCTGGAAACTTCCAAAGCGGATTTTCCAAAGGGGATGGATTATGTAATCCCGTTTAACTCCAAGGATTTCTTGGATGCATCGATAGATCACGTGGTCCAAACCTTAATAGAGGCCTTTATTCTTGTATTTATTGTGGTATTCCTGTTTCTCCAAGACTTTAGGTCCACATTGATTCCGGCCATTGCAGTTCCCGTGGCCATTGTGGGTACGTTCTTCTTCCTGCAATTATTCGGATATTCCATCAATATGTTGACCCTTTTCGCCATGATCTTGGCAATCGGTATTGTGGTGGATGATGCTATTGTTGTAGTTGAAGCGGTGCACGCCAAACTTGAAGAAGGGGCTGATTCGGCCAAAACGGCGACCAAAAGTGCGATGAGCGAAATTTCGGGAGCCATTATATCCATCACCTTGGTAATGTCCGCGGTATTTATCCCCGTGTCCTTTATTCAAGGGTCTTCGGGTGTATTCTACCAACAGTTCGGTATCACCTTGGCCGTGGCAATCTTAATATCGGCCATCAACGCCTTAACCTTGAGTCCGGCATTGGCAGCCTTGTTCTTAAAGCCGCATGACCATGAAAAGGGTAAAAAATCCAATTTCTTGAACAGGTTTTTTAACGCCTTCAACGTTGGGTTCACGGCAATGACCAATAAATATACCAATTCCATAGGGACATTGGTGAAACGTAAATGGGTAACTCTTGCTCTTTTAGTGGGCTTTAGTATTTTGGCCATCTTCTTGTTTCGATCAACACCATCCGGTTTCGTTCCCGATGAAGACCGTGGAATGATCTTTGCCAATGTGAGCATGCCTCCTGGAACAACAATAGAAAAGACAGAAGAAACTATCATGAAATTGGACTCCATTTACGAGTCCATGGACGTGATCGATGCACGGATGAGTGTGGCCGGTTTCAGTTTGTTGAACCGCGTGAGTGCAGGTTCGTATGCATTCTCCATTATGAAATTGAAAGATTGGAGCGAGAGGGATGCGGATTCACTATCGGTGAACGCCACCATGCAACGTTTGTACGCTACCACGGCAGGCTTCAATGATGCCGAGATTATTTATTTTACACCTCCGAGTATACAAGGTTTCGGTACAAGTTCCGGATTCGAGGTACAGTTGCAGAGTAAGACCGGCGAAGATTGGAACTCCATCAACGATGTAAAAAATCAGTTTTTGGGAGCCCTTAATGCCAGGCCCGAAGTCCAATATGCAATTTCACAGTTCGACCCAGGATTCCCACAGTTCGATTTGGACATCGATATGGAGAAAGTGAAAATGGCAGGGCTTACGGCAACCGATATTTTCAACGCGCTACAAGGCTATTTTGGTGGAATCTACGCTACGGACTTTAACAGGTTTGGTAAACAATACCGTGTAATGATACAGGCCAAACCGGAAGATAGGGCCAATGAAAATTCGTTGAACCACATTTTTGTGAGAAACGGCAATGGTGAATCGGTTGCAGTAAGTCAATTTGTGGATCTTAAAAAAATATATGGTCCAGAAGTGGTACAGCGATTCAACTTGTTGAGTTCTGTGAGCATTACAGGTGTTCCAAATCCAGGTTACAGTACCGGTGATGCCATTGCGGCCATCGAGGAGGTTGCCGCCCAGGTACTTCCGAATTCATATACCTACGATTATTCTGGATTGACAAGGGAAGAGAGCAATGCGGGTTCGCAGACCATCATCATCTTTATCTTGAGTTTGATATTCGTCTATTTCCTGTTGAGTGCTCAATATGAAAGTTACATTTTACCACTTTCCATATTATTATCGTTGCCATTTGGTATTGCGGGAGCTATCCTGTTCATAAATCTGGCCGGGTTGCAAAACAACATCTACTTCCAGATTGCATTGATCATGTTGATAGGTCTCTTGGCCAAAAACGCAATTCTGATCGTGGAATTTGCACTTCAACGTAGAAAAGCAGGTCTATCATTGTTCGATGCCGCTGCGGATGGGGCACGAGCAAGACTCCGTCCCATTTTAATGACATCCTTCGCATTCATTTTCGGTCTGTTGCCATTGGCCCTATCATCTGGTATTGGTGCTATCGGAAACCAATCTATTGGTGTGAGCGCCGTTGGAGGAATGCTAGTGGGTACCATTTTGGGTGTGTTCATCATACCAGTGCTCTTTGTAGTGTTCCAGGCACTTCAGGAAAAAATATCAGGTAAGCCGGAAGAACTTCAAAATGTAAACAATGCCTAATTATCCTTTGATCGAACAAAGTATATCAACCATGAAAATAAAATCCACATATAAACTGCTCTTGGTAATTTCGGCGCCCCTTTTATTGCAATCATGCTTTGTGGCCAAGAATTATTCAAGACCGGAAATAGAAACCGAGAATCTCTATCGAACAGATAATTTGCCACAGGACAGCATTTCCATGGCAGATGTATCTTGGCGGGACCTTTTTAATGATGAACAATTAAAATCATATATAGAACAAGGTCTCGAAAACAACATCGATATTAGAATAGCCCTACAGAACGTAGTAGCTGCAGAAGCCTACGTAAAACAGGGTAAGGCTGGATATTACCCTACCCTTTCCGGAACGGCCAGCTTTACAAGGACCAAAAACTCGGAAAACAGTCAGTTTGGTAGTTTTTTTACACGTCCGTTGGAACAATATGAGTTATCCGGTAACCTTTCTTGGGAAGCCGATATTTGGGGCAAGATCAGGAGCAATAAAAGAGCCTTTAGCGCCTCCTATCTGCAGAGTGTATCAGCGCACCAAGCAGTTAAAACCAACTTGATTGCCAGTATTGCCGCGACCTACTATCAATTATTGGCCCTAGACAAACAACTGGAGGTTGCCAAGCAAACCTTGGAGGCCAGAAAAAATAGTTTGGAGACCACAGTAGCGTTAAAAGATGCAGGGCAGGTGACCGAGGTGGCCGTAAAGCAGACCGAGGCACAGGTACATACCACCGAAATTATTGTAATAGACCTTGAGAACAACATCAAACTGCTCGAAAACGCCTTTAGTATCCTGCTGGGCGAGGCGCCGCAAAAAATCCAACGTGGCAAATTGGACGACCAAAGCATTGAAACTGAGTTGAGTACAGGCGTTCCTTATTTACTTCTTGCAAACCGGCCAGATGTAATGCAGGCAGAATATGGCCTAATCAATGCTTTTGAATTGACCAACGTTGCCAAAAGTAGTCTCTATCCTTCCTTGAGCCTTTCCGCAACAGGTGGCTTTCAGAGCCTCGAATTTGACAACTGGTTAGATGCCAGCTCACTCTTTTCGACTTTGGTCGGCTCGCTGACCCAACCTATTTTCAATGGCAGACGATTAAGAACGCAAATGGAAGTAGCCAAGGCACAGCAGGAACAGGCACTGTTAAATTACAAACAAGCTTTGCTCACCGCTGGCAGAGAGGTTAGCGATGCCCTCTACACCTATGAAGCAGAAACCGAAAAATTGGAGGCACGCTCCAAGGAACTCGATGCATACGCCACAGCGGAGGAATATTCCGAAGAACTGCTGAACAATGGTCTGGCCAATTATTTGGAAGTATTGACCGCACGTCAAAATGCATTGAACTCCGAGCTTAACTTGGTAGACTCACAATATTTACGATTGAGTGCCATTGTGGAACTGTACAGGGCTCTAGGAGGGGGCTGGAAATAAAATTTTTTGCTCTGTGGGGGATAAAAAGAACATATTGGTCTATGCCATCAAGAACTTCACCAAATTTGGAAGCAAGCGCTTCTCCATGGATGAACTGGCCAAAAGCCTTGGTATTTCAAAAAAGACCCTTTACAAGCATTTTAACAGCAAAGAAAAACTGGTCAAGGAGAGTCTTCAATATTACTTGGATAATATTAGGGCCAATGTAGATAATTATATACTTGAAAACCCTAATGAAGAAAAGCCACTTACCACAATAATCTTTATATACAAGCAAGGGTTGATCACATTTCAGGAGATCAACCCTGCTTTTTTATACGGGCTCCATAAATACTATCCGGAGGCCTATGAAATATATTCCCAGTTAAAAAAAGATATTGTTTGGGATATTGTTTGCCCGCTATTACAAAAAGCACAACGATTGGGACAAGTAAGAAAAAATGTAAACGTCCAATTGGTCTGTACACTTTTTTTGTCCCGGATGGAAGAGACCGTCTATTCAAAACCAAATTTATTTGATGAATACAGCATTCATGAATTGTTGGAGCACATTATTATCAACAATCTAAGGGGCATACTTACGTTGGAATATCTGCAAAAAAGCCCCCTTCAGTAGTCTTCAGACTGTCAAATCCTTAAATAACACTTCAGAATTTTAACATATTCGTTCTCAAATAGCTGATTTTTATGTTTTTAGCATTGATTTTAACAACATCATCGTCTAATTTTAAATTCTTCTAAAAACTAAAAACCAATGGGAACTACAACTAACATCAACAGACGTGATTGGATAAGAAAAAGTATGCTCACTGCCGGCGGGGCAATGGCACTGCCCTATATTGGATTGGCAGAGACACCAAAAGCACCTTTGACCCTCGATGCAGAGGGCAACGCAATCTACAGTCCTTTCTTTAAAGAGTATTTACCAAAACCCGAAGCGGCCCTTCCAGAACTTGCGGCCAAATTGAATGCCAACGAAAATCCTTATGGGCCTTCTCCAATGGCCCTGGAAGCTTTTAAAAATTCGGCCTCGGGAGGTAACCGATATGCTTGGAAAGAATTATATCAGCTTGTTGACAAGATTGCCGATTTTGAAGGAGTAGAGAGCAAAAACGTTATGATGGGGCCAGGCTCCTCCGACCTTTTGGAAAAAACGGCCATGGTTTTCTTTATGAACGGAGGAAACGTGGTATCCGCTGACCCTGCCTATATGTCTCTTATCCGCGTTGCGGAATCTGTTGGAGCCACTTGGAAACCAGTTCCGTTGAAAGACGATTGGTCGCACGACCTTGATGCAATGGAGGACGCCATTGATGATGACACCAAGTTAGTTTACATCTGTAACCCGAACAACCCAACGGGCTCTATGACAGACCATGATAAATTGGTCGATTTTTGTTCAAGAGTATCTGAAAAGGTGCCCGTTTTTGTTGATGAAGCTTACCTGTGGTTCTTGGAAGATGGTGCCAAAAAGAGTATGGTATCCTTGGTAAACGAAGGTAAAGATGTGATCATCGCCAGAACTTTCTCAAAAATACACGGTATGGCCGGTTTACGTGTGGGGTATGCCGTTGCATTGGAAGAAACCCTCGGCAGAATACAAAAAATTACCCGTGGAGGAATGGGTATTTCCCTTCCTTCCGTATATGCCGCCATAGCTGCAATGGACGATGACGCATTTATAGAGAAGTCCCGTAGCCTTAATGCCGAATGTAGGGAATATGTCTACAAGAGTTTAGATCAGTTGGGCATTACCTCTTATGTTCCTTCCTCGACCAGTTTTATCATTTTCCCGATTGAAATGGAAGGACAAGCATTCTTGGAACAAATGACAGAGTTGAAGGTGGGTGTTCGTGCTTTCCAGTTTATGGACCAAAATTGGTGCCGTGTAAGTATGGGAACCATGGACGAAATGAAAACATTTACCGCCGCACTCAATAAAGTGTTGGTATAGTGGATATAGGCATTCAAAAAACTATTGTATTTCTTTTTTTCATCTTCATTGGAGTACTGCTTAAAGTAAAGTTTAAATCCAAAGAGGAGATTTCTGGAATAAAAAAAATAATTCTAAACCTTGCCCTTCCAGCAACCATTTTTATTGCGTTGTTGGGGGTTAAGGTAGAGTTACATCTATTAATATTGCCTTTATTGGCTCTTGGGCTTAACCTATTGTTGTTTTTTTCCATGCCCGTTATTTTGCCCCTTATGGGAATTGGAAAAGGAACCTCGGAGTATAGGACAGCCAAACTATTGGTGCCCTCTTTGGCGCCTGGATTGTCGTCCTTCCCTTTTATTTTGGAGTTTCTCGGCGAAGAATATTTGGCCAAGGCAGCGATGTCCGACCTTGGAAATAAGGTTTTTGTACTCTTTTTTCTCTACTTAGTGGCCATGAACTGGCATTACGGCCTTCAATTAGATAAAAAGAAGAATGGAGGAACCAAATTGAAACCATTGATCAAAGCAATGGTCTCGGAACCTGTAAATGTATTCATCGCGGCAGCACTTGTTTTACTTGCTTTTGGACTACATATGGATTCCCTTCCCTTCTTTTTGAGCGAAACCCTTGAAAAATTAAGCTTGATCATGACGCCGTTGGTATTACTCTTTATAGGTCTTGCGGTAAAAATCAAAAGAAAACAGTTCTTCCAGATTTTTTCCTTGCTCTGTACACGTGCAGGCTTGGTACTGTTGATTTCAGCGATATTCGTAACGGTAGCCGGAATAGAAGCCCGGAATGAAATTTTGTTGACCATGGCCTTTGGACTTAGCGCCTGCAGTTTTTGGCCCTATGCCCACATAGCCGCCGTGGATAGCATGGAAATGGACAAAAAGTCGAAAAGAAGAACATTTAGTGGCGATTTTGGAGTGGCAATTCTAGCATTGTCGTTCCCACTTTCAACAATGCTCATATTGGCAACCTTGAACAGTGGTTCGTTCTTTGTGAATCCCGTCAATATTTTTATGGTCGCCGTTGCTCTTTTAGGGATTGGTTTTATAATTCCCCTGTGCAGTGGTATCAGTAAAAAAAAGTGGTCGGAGCAAAAATTGATTGACCACGAAATAAGATCGACCGCCACAGAAAAAGCTGCTTAGTCATTTTAGCATATTTTTCTTTCTAATTCCCTATTTTTAAGGAAACCAGGAAATTATGAGACAACTGTTCATCACTGTTCTTTCCATTCTTTTAATTGGGACCCTATCAGCTCAGCAATCCAACATAAAAGTCGACCAAGACCGTCTTGAAAAGAGAATTTTCGACCTTGCAGAATTTGGGATTCAACCAAATGGCGAAACGGAGCGTGTTGCTTTTAGCGATGCGGATATAGAGGGTAGAAATTGGGTGATCAAGACGCTAAAGGATTATGGAATGACGGTGACGGTAGACCCCGCTGGAAATATTATAGGGAAAAGAAACGGGAACGACCCTTCTTTAAAACCTATTGCCTTTGGTTCCCATATCGATAGAGTACCGAACGGAGGAAATTATGATGGCTGCGTGGGCTCAATGGCCGCGTTGGAGGTCATCGAAACTTTGAACGAGAACAATATTACCACCAACCACCCTCTTGAGGTCATCATTTTTCCGAATGAAGAGGGCGGTGTTATGGGAAGCAGGGCCATGGCCGGCAATTTGGGAAAATCCGCACTTGGGGTGGTCAACTCCACCGGTTATTCCATGGGCGAAGGCATTATGCGCATGGGTGGAGATACCACAAAACTGAAAGAAGCGAAACGCGATAAAGGTAGCTTGGCCGCTTTTCTGGAACTTCATATTGAACAAGGGGGCAAACTCGAAAAAGAAGGTTTGAACATTGGGGTAGTAGAAGGTATTGTAGGTCTCAATTGGTGGGATGTGGTCTTTACAGGTTCTGCCAATCACGCGGGCACCACTCCAATGAACGCTAGACAGGACGCACTCTTGACAGCTGCCAAATATATTGTTGCGGTAAACGAGATTACCAATAGCTTCGAGGGAACTCAGGTAGGTACAGTAGGACGAATCAAAGCGGAACCTGGAGCACCCAATGTAATACCGGGAAAGGTGACCGCCAGTCTTGAAATCCGTGACCTCTCTTTGGAAGTGATTCAAAAAGTATATCAGGCCATCAAGAAAAAAACCGAACAGATTGCCAAGGAATCCAATGTTACCGTTGAGTTTTTACCGTTGGACACCACAGCAGAACCGGCCCTGACGGATACCGCTATCCAAAACGAAATAGAATCCTCCGCGAAGGCCTTGGGACTTAGCTACAAATATATGCCCAGTGGTGCCGGACATGATGCGCAGGACATATCCAGATTTGCTCCTGTTGGGATGATTTTTGTTCCCAGCAAGGGAGGTATTAGTCATTCACCCAAAGAGTTTACATCAGCCGAAGATATGGCCAATGGAGCCAATGTGCTCTTGCAAACTATTTTGGCTTTGGATAAAAAATTAGATTAAGCCTTTGGTTTATTTGAACTTCAATTTCATTTAATCATCGCTTCTTCTCGGAAATAATTTGATACCCTGCATTCGCAATCAATCCGATACTCAACCAATAAGTACTCAAAATCAATGGCCCTGAGAGGTAAAACGGGCTCTTGAATTTGGAAATCGCCAATAGTGCATCAGAAAGCATAAAAAATAATACGGCCATAGCCATAAGAGCATGTGCGTTGTTCCTTTCCCTCATGTACAGGCCAACTCCTTGCCATGCCATAAAAGTTATTATTAATACATACATGGAAACAGGTAGCAACAAATCTCCCAAACCAGGTCTTAACCAATAGAACAGAACTCCGGCAATACCGAAAAGAACCAGAAAAGCAATCCAGTTTTTGTAAAATCCCATGTATTGGATAAATGATACGGAGAATAAAATATGGGCCACTAAAAATGCCACAAGTCCAAATAAAAAATATGCGTCAAATAGCAACAGAACATCCCCCAACAAACAGAACACTAAACCAACGATAACCAATCTTCCAAATGTAACATGGCCATTCTTTGGCGCAAAAAATGGTAAGGCAATTACCAAAATCGTAGTCAATGGCTTGAAGAACATAAAAAGTGCTCTGTCATTGTAAAATCCAAAATAAATGGCCAAACATGCGGAAACCAATATAAAGATATTGATGAGCTGCCTTGTTCTGTTAGATTTGGCTACCATTCTTTATACGGTTTTATACTCAATTGCGAATTGTAATATTGCACTTGGCCGGTGACTTCTTGGCCCAGCCAGTCCGGTCTTTCAAAACGTTCATCTTCATGTGAGAGCTCCACCTCTGCCAAGACAAGTCCCTTGTTCTCTCCCAAAAACTCATCCACCTCAAACGTATGCTTGCCCAACGGCACTTCAAAACGGACTTTTTCGAGTATACCGGCTTCACACAGGTCGATAAGATTAGCTGCCTCTGCAACCGAAATTTCGGTCTCCCATTCAAAGCGCGTGGTCCCCGATTCGTTACTGGCGCCTTTTACTGTTAAAAAGCCCTTTTCTCCCCTGATCCTGACCCTAACGGTCCTTTCCGGGTCCGTATTCAGGAATCCCTGTACAATTCGGGTCTGTGATGTGGCCTGCTGTTTGAAGGTCTCCGATTTGACCAAAAATTTTCGTTCTATTTCCAAATGTTCCATCAAACTAAATATACCCTAAATTTGAAAATGGACTTTGATTTTCCCTTAAGAAAAATAATTCATGTGGATATGGATGCCTTTTACGCGTCCGTGGAACAGCATGATAATCCGGAATTAAAAGGGAAGCCCATTGCCGTTGGTGGCGGTTCCAAGCGTGGGGTAGTATCCGCAGCAAGTTACGAAGCACGGAAATTTGGTGTGCGAAGTGCCATGGCAGGCAGTATTGCTGCAAGAAATTGTCCCGAGCTCATATTCGTAAAACCCCGCTTTGACCGTTATAAAGAGGTTTCGAACCAGATTAGGAGCATCTTTTTTGAATGGACCGATTTGGTAGAACCCCTTTCTTTGGACGAAGCCTATCTTGATGTCACCGAAAATAAAAAAGGGAATCCCTCTGCTACCTTGATTGCTAAGGAAATCCGTCAAAAAATCTTTGAAAAAACCGGGTTGACGGCCTCGGCAGGAATTTCCATTAACAAGTTTATCGCCAAAGTGGCCAGCGATTACAACAAACCCAACGGACAGAAAACCGTAAACCCCGAAGAGGTAATAGAGTTTTTGGAAAATCTGGACATTCGGAAGTTTTATGGCGTGGGCAAGGTGACCGCAGAAAAAATGTACCGCTTGGGAATATTCACGGGCAAGGACCTTAAAGAAAAACCAGCGGAGTTCCTGGAACAGCATTTTGGGAAAAGTGGAGGCCATTATTTTAATGTAGTAAGGGGAATTCATCTCAGTGCCGTAAAGCCGCACCGTATTCCGAAATCCGTTGGGGCGGAACGGACCTTTTTTGAAAATCTGAGCAGTGAAATCTTCATGCTGGAAAAGTTGGAGAACATTGCCAGTGAACTGGAAAGAAGGCTCCAAAAATCAAAAATTGCCGGGAAAACGGTCACTTTGAAAATCAAGTACAGCGATTTTACCCTACAGACCCGCAGCAAGACGCTTCCCTATTTTATTGCCAATAAGGATTTGATATTGGAAACCGCCAAGGAGCTTTTGTACCAATCCACTTTGGAAAATTCGGTTCGATTGCTGGGTATTTCCTTGGCCAACCTTAACACGGAAAAAGAGAAAAAGACCGAAGAAAAAGAATCGGTGCTCGTTCAGCTCAAATTTGATTTTTAAAAGAAAAGCCCCCCTTTCGGGAGGCTATCCTATTTAATTCTTGATATCCGTTTCCGTAGGTTTTACTGCTGGTTTTTTAGGATTCCCATCCGCATCGATCTCAACAATATTATCAAAACCAAGCGCATCCAGTTTGTCGATGATCTCGGCACGATCTCCCACCATAAACCAGTTCACTTTTCCAGGCTGAACCACCTCATTACTCACTTTCTTTATATCATCCACAGAAAGGCTTCTAACATTCTGATCATACTTTTGATAGTAATCATCGGGTAGATCATACCGAATCAAACTCCTCACCGAGCTGTTTACCGAACTATTGGTTTCCCATTGCCCGGGAAGCTTCAATACCTGATTGGTCTTCACCTTTTCCAACTCTTCGCCGGTGGCAGGCCTTGTAGAGGTAAATTCGGATATTTCCTTTCTTATTTCGGTCACGGATTCTGCTGTTTTATCCGTCTGTACCGGTGCATAAACAATAAAAGGGCGTTCTTCTTTGGATCCCAGCACAAAACCGCCAGCTCCGTAGGACCAGTGTTTGTCTTCCCTCAAATTCATATTGATTCTAGAGGTAAAATCTCCTCCGAGGATATTCACCATTTGTTCCAAAGCAATTTCATTGACCCCTCCGTACTTTTCGGTCAGGTGTCCGGCCAAAATCACGGATTGTTGGGATTCTGGTCGGTTCATTAAATACAGCGTATTACTGGAGCCGGTCTTGGGCTGATTGAAAGCGATGGTAGGAACATCGCCTTTTTTCCATTTGCCCAACGTCTTTTCCAATTTGGATTTCAATTCACTCATTTCCACATCCCCTGTTACTATCAATGTGGAATTGTTCGGCTTGAACCAGGTGTTATAAAAATTAACTACATCGTCCCTTGTCAAGTTCGAGACCGAGTCTTCATATCCTGTACCTGTATAAGGACTACTGTAGGGATGGTCCTCTCCATAAAGATATTTGTTCATCACCCGCAAGGCCATGGTGATGGGCTGTGATTTCTCCTGTTTTATATTATTGATTTGCTCCTTTTGTAATCTTTCAAACTCCTTTTGAGGAAATACCGGGTTGAGTAAAACGTCCATAAACAAATCCAGACTGGCATCCAAACTTGGCTTTAGGGTACTCATATATACATTGGACTCATCTTGGCTGGAGAAAGTACTCAAAGAGGCTCCCAAGAGCTGTAATTGCTCGTTTATTTCCAAAGAGGTCTTGTCCTTTGTTCCCTCATCCATTAAGTTCATGGCCAAATTTGCCGTACCGGGGCTGGACAAATAATCGGTTTTGTAACCGGCATCGGCCACCAAATTGATGATTACCGTGGGCACCCCCTTACGCTGCGCCAACACCACGTTAAGTCCGTTGGATAATTGCATACGCTGCAGCTCTGGGAATTTTGAACTTTTTGGCGCTCCGAGCTCTGGCAATTTGCTTCTGTCCACCGAAGATTCTACGATATCATATTCAGGAAATGGTCGGCAGATTAAAATATGTTTCCCTTTTGTTAGCCATTTTTCCGCTGTTTTCCTAAGGTCTTCGGCCGTTGCATCTTCAACATATTTTAATTGTGTTTTGTAGTATGATGCATCGCCATGGTAGGTTTGATTGGAAGCCAAAATATCGGATACCCCTCCAAATCCACCGATTCGTTCCAAGCCTTTAATGAAATTAGCAAAGTAATTGGCCTTTACCCTTTTCAGTTCTTCTTCGGTAGGTCCTTCTTTGATAAATCTTTCGATTTCGGCCTCAAGTTCCTTTTCCAATTTTGCGGCATCCTCTCCTTGCTTCACATTTAACCAAGTGATGAACTGGCTTGCAATTTCGCTGGATGATTGAAAAGAGACCGCGGCACTGGCGGATTGGTCTTGATAGATGAATTTTTGGTACAACCTTGAATTTTTTCCACTCGTTAAAATGGCAGAAATCAAATCAAAGTGAAGGTCTTCCCTTGATCCAAATGGAGGTGTGTTCCAAGCGAACAATACTCTGGTCTCCGGAACACGGTCTTGATATTCTTGACGGGAGTCGTAAATCTTATTGGGTATGTTCACCTCTTGTCGCTCTACCGTAGGGCCTGAGGGTATATCCCCAAAATATTTAATCACTTTTTGATGCACTTCTTCGGCATCAATGTCCCCTGCTACGGCGACCACCGCATTAGCAGCACCATAATAGGACTTAAACCATTCCTGTACATCTTCTAAAGAGGCGGCGTTCAAATCTTCCATTTCTCCGATTACGGTCCAGGAATAGGAGTGCCCTTTTGGATACATGGCCTTGGTCAGATAATCCCATTGCATCCCATAAGGTTGGTTTTCGCCTTGCCTTTTTTCATTTTGAACAACCCCACGTTGCTCATCCAGTTTTTCTTGGTCAATCGCTCCCAATAAATGTCCCATTCTGTCAGATTCCAAGAACAACACTTGATCTAAAGCAGAAACGGGCACATTTTGGAAGTAGTTGGTTCGGTCCGTGTTAGTGGTTCCGTTCAAATCGGTACCCCCGATGCTCTCCAATGCTTGAAAATAATCGGTGTTGTAGTTCTCACTTCCGTTGAACATTAAATGCTCAAATAAGTGTGCAAAGCCACTTTTGCCCGGTTTTTCGTTTTTAGACCCTACGTGGTACCAAACATTCACCGCAGCGATTGGTGCTTTGTGATCTTCATGGACCAAAAGCGTGAGTCCATTTTTTAAAGTGTAGGTTTTGTAATCGATGTCGATGTCATCGGCTTTGAACTGAAATCCTTGCCCAAAACTCATTAAACAGGAAAGAAGGCCTACAAATGAGGCCAGAAGTAATTTTTTCATTTCTGTTGTTTTTAGTTATTTGATTGATAAATTATGATACACAATATAGGAAAATGTTTACAATGAGCACTATGCTAGACTGTTAGCATTCTTCTTAAAAACTAAAGAATGTAATATTTGTTTATTCAAACCGGAATAATAGTTGATAGTTGGGGCTCGAGTTACATATTTTCTTTTAATTTGTAGTACCATCGACCACCATTAACTACATTTTACTCATTTATGCAACGAAACGAATTGCACGAGCACATTATATCTTCAGCGGGAGACCTTTTCTATTCGCAGGGATATAATTCAACGGGGGTCAACGAAATCATTACCAAATGTGACATAGCAAAAGCTACGCTATATAGTCATTTTAAATCCAAAGAAGATATTTGCATTGCCTATCTTAATCAGCGACACAGTGCGTTTATTAAGAATCTCAAAGGTTATGTGAACGATAGACCAAAAGGAAAAAATCAGCTATTGGCCATATTTGACCTACTGCGGGATATGTACCTCGAGGAAAATTTTCAGGGCTGTTGGGGACTCAAGACGCTTGGCGAGCTTTCTCCTGACCAAACTACCATTCTTAGTGTAATTCAACAGCAGAAGAAAGAATTGCTCCTGTATTTGGGCGAGGTGGTTGGCGATAACATTTCCAATTTGTCCAAAGCAGAAACGGAAAAAATTTCGGGCGGACTCTACCTTTTGTATGAAAGTGCAGTTACCGAGAGCCATCTGTTCAAAAACGACTGGCCTATTTTTATGTCCAAAAGTATCGCGCCATCTCTTTTTATGGACGCAGAGCTGGTATAAAAAAGCCCCTCCAAAATGAGGGGCTTTTTTAACAAGGGATTCACTTAGATTAAGCTTTAACTCCTTCCAATGGTTGTGCCTCTGGGAAATCCACAGGAACTTTTGTTGTTCTATGGATATAGTTTGTGATTGTTTTATCCCCTACTAAAACTATGGTGTCGATCAAATTTTCCTTGGTCCACCCAGCGGCAAAAAAATCAGCCAGAACTTGCTGGTCTGTTGCTCCCCTATTTTCGGTAATGTTCTTGGCCAAACGTGCCAGCGCATCCAGTTTGCTATCAAAAGAAGCTTTTCCAGCTCTTAACTCTAGGATCTGCTCATCTGTAAAACCGTTCATCTTGCCAATAGCCGTGTGTGCGGACAAACAGTAAATACAGTTGTTTACTTGGCTTACGGCCAAATTCACCACTTCTTTTTCCTTGGCCTTCAATGAGGTTTTCGCATTGGAAAGGGCTAAATAATTGCCCAGCGCATTTTCGGAGTGTGCATAGGTGGCGAAAAGGTTGGGAACAAATCCCAGCGTTTTTTCCAGATTGTCAAAAATGGCCTGATTGGCCGTGCTTACTTCTTCTCTTTTAGGTACATTGATTGTGCTCATAATTGAATTTTTAATATGAATTATTTTTAAATGATTAATACGTCTGTACAAAGGGTTGTTCCGCATCACAATAGAAATCGTGATGATACTTTTGCTCACAGTGTTCCGCAACAGTAGCTGTTTTTACTTCGGTTTTCTGTGACGTTCTAAAAATCTCAATGAGATTAAAAATTGATCTTTCTGTGGATTTCATCTTTTATCTGTTTTTTTTATTACAGGGCAAAGATGCTCCGAAAAAGAGGGTGGGTGTTAGGAAGGATTTCCCGATGGCTTGACCAAATTTCCTTTAGGCCATCAAAAAGAGGTTTTCACGGTATTCTGATGGGCTCATTTGTGTCATCTTCTTAAAAAAACGGCTAAAATGTGCGGGGTCGGTGAACCCAAGCTCAAACGCAATTTCCTGATTTTGTTTATCGGTAAAATTGATGAGTCGTTTGGCCTCCAATGCGATTCGTTCCAGAATAATTTGTTGTGGCGACTTTTGATTGTAAATGGCAAAAAGATTGGATAGTGTTTTGGGGGATTTGTGCAACAATTCAGCATAATCGCTCACCTTCCTCTTGGTTTTGAAGTTTAGGTCCACTAACACATTGAATTTTCGGATGGTTTCAATCTGATCGTTCCCCAATGCTTTGACCATGAGCTGTTCTTTTGCCAATCGCGTGCTCATTATAATCATTCTTTTTAGTAGCATTTGAAGCATATCGCCCTGAATATTGTCGGATGTGGAGAACTCCTCAATGAAAATATCGTGCAGCAAATTGAACTTGTTCAACTGTTCTTTTGGAATAGTGATGATAGGGATATCCTGTGTTCCAAAAAACAGAATCCCATTACAGGAAACTTCGCTGTCATGATCGAATATACAGTAAAACTCCCTGTTAAAAAGTATGGCTGTAAGTGGCAATTGCACTTTGGAATAGGAAACGTGTTGTAAATATGTAACGGTAATAATCTGATTGGGCAACAGTTCCAAATCCATTCCATCTATTTGAACCGTCAAGGGGCATTTGTTCCGGTTCCATAAAAATTTAATAGTTTTTGAGGTTGTGGAGAATCGTTCCTCATCACTTTTGATATCATCCGAAAATCCTAAAATGGCTCCTAACTTGGAATCCTTGTATTCGTATCTCATTGGGAAGATTGTTCCGTTTCAGAACGATTAGTCTTTCTATTTCGCTCATACTTACAGCCCAAAAGAATTAAAGTCAAACAAAAAAGCGCACATCTTTGGATGCGCGCTTTTTATAAATCTGTTTTTCTATTTTAGAAATTGCAGCTTTCTATCTCTGTTACCCTCAAGGTGTTTACCATACCTTTTTCTTTAATGGGCATGGCCGCCAAACTTACGAGCATATCGCCTACTTCCAAGAAACCTTTTTTACATGCTATCTGGTTTACATCCTCGATGGTCTGGTCAGTGGAGACAAACTTGTCGTAGTAGAACGCCTTAACCCCCCATAAAAGGTTCAATTGGGTCAATATTCTCTTGTTCGATGTAAACACAAGGATATGTGCGGCTGGTCTCCAAGCGGAAATCTGGAAGGCCGTGTACCCACTGTTGGTCAACGTTGAGATAGCCTTTGCGGAGATTTCGTTTGCCATTAACGCGGCATGGTAACAAACCGACTTGGTTATATATCTTTTGGTACGGATGTGCGGTGGGGTCTGCGGTACCTTTATTAAATTGGAACCTTCAACACTTGAAACAATACTTGCCATTTTCTCGATAACCTGTACCGGATAATTCCCCACAGATGTTTCTCCCGAGAGCATTACGGCATCGGCCCCGTCCATTACGGAGTTGGCAACGTCGTTCACCTCGGCGCGGGTAGGGGTTAAACTGGTAATCATGGTCTCCATCATCTGGGTAGCGATGATTACAGGAATTCTTCCTTTTTTGGCACTCAACACCAATTGTTTCTGAACCAATGGGACCTCTTGTGCCGGGATTTCTACCCCTAGGTCACCTCGAGCCACCATAAGTCCGTCGGAAGCTTTTACTATCTCATCGATATTGTCCAGTGCTTCTGGTTTCTCAATCTTTGAAATCACTGGGATTTTATGCTCTGTGTGCTGCTTTATCAGGTCGTGGAGATCATACAGGTCTTGTGCATGACGTACGAATGATAGTGCTATCCAGTCCACATCTTGCTCTATTGCAAAAATGGCATCTTTGATATCTTTTTTTGTAAGTGCCGGCAAAGAAATGTTCGTGTTGGGAAGGTTTACCCCCTTTTTAGATTTAAGAGGCCCTCCTTGGATAACCTTGGCAACTACCTCGTTTTCTCCATTGGTAGATTTTACTTCAAAAATAAGCTTGCCATCGTCCAAAAGAATACGCTCCCCCGCCTTAACATCTTTGGGAAAGCTCTTGTAGTTCATGTACACCCTTTCGGCGGTGCCCTCAAACGGTTCGCCCGTTACAAAGGTAACCTCATCACCTGGAGCAACTACGGCTTCACCGCCCATTACCCCAACTCTTAGTTTGGGGCCTTGTAGGTCGGCAAGGATGGCTATATTAACTTCCAATTCCTCATTAAGCTCCCTAATCATTTTAATTCGCTCGGCAACATCTTCGTAGGCGGCATGGGAAAAGTTTATTCTAAAAACATCCACTCCTGCAAGGATCATTTCCCTTAGGGTCTCTTTTGTACTGGTGGCAGGTCCAAGGGTTGCTACAATTTTAGTCTTCTTTCTAGTTGGCATTTTTAAAAGATTAAATTTCTTTTTGATTTTAAATTCTGTGCATCCAAAGGATATGCTGTTATCACTTTGGCTATTGTGTTGATTGATTTGATTTTTTTGAGAAACAACGCTTCATCTATCGTATCTACCTTTAAAAAATAATCTACTTCTTTGCGTTCTTTCACCAAATAATCTGTTCTTCGGGAAACATTGTTTTCAAATAATCCCACAGAAGGCATTTCCTCCTCAACTTCGCACTTGTTGGAAATCAGCGTCCAATACATCTCACTCATCTCATCGTCCCAATCAAACACGGAAAAAGACATTTTTCCATTTAATTGGAGGTCCTTTTTCATTCGTTTTAGATACAGTCCACAACTGGAATTTATGGCATAGGTGATGGCATAATCTTCCAAATTACTGTGAATGGCGATGAGCGAAAAGCTTTCATCGTACAAGTCCGCCGATATCTTATGCGTCGTTAATATGCCCATAACACGAACCGTAAATATAGGCTTAATCCAATTGAATGCCTAGTCTATACAAAACAATACACTTATAAATCAAGCGAAAACGTTTGAGTTTACCATTATTTAAAGTTACTTGTTGTCTATCCTACTTTGCAGTGCAAAATAGGCTCTCTTGGATGCTTTTTCTTCAGCTTTTTTCTTGGATGTGGCCCTTGCTTTGGCGAGCATTCTATCCCCTATGGTCAGCTTTACCGCAAAGTGTTTGAGCTCATCGTTTCCGGTGTCCTCGTAAACATTGTAATTAAAGGGTTTCTTTTCTTTTTGGCACCACTCTATCACCAAACTCTTATAACTTATTACCTTGCCCTCCAACTGTTCTATATCGACATAGGGCTCAATTACCCTCTCGTTGATGAATTTTTCGCAGTAATTGTACCCTCTATCCAAATAAATAGCTCCCACGAGTGCCTCGAAAACATTTCCATGTATATTATCACCAAAATGTGCCTTGGGAATCCTGCTCTCCACATATTTGAGTAGACCGAGGTCCTTTCCCAATTCGTTTAGATGTTTTCGGCTGACCACCTTGGAGCGCATTTTGGTAAGATATCCTTCGTCCCCTTCCGGCACTTCGTTGTACAGGTGTTTTGAAATTATGGTACCCAGCATGGAGTCTCCTAGAAATTCCAATCGCTCGTAGTTCACCGGATTGCCCTCATCGTCCTTTTTGTTCATGGAACGATGAAGAAAGGCTGTTTTGTAGATTTCAAGACTCTTGGGCTTAAATCCAAGTATTCTTTTCATTCCCAAAAAAAAATCCCCATCCGAGCTTGGATGGGAATTGAATATTTTGGAAGTAAGTTTCATGTTACAAAACTACCCTATTTTTTTGAATAGTACGCAAGCGTTGTGTCCACCAAAGCCAAATGTATTGCTCATGGCAACTTTCACTTCACGTTCTTGTGCCTTGTTCAAGGTCAAGTTAAGTGAAGGGTCTATTTGCTCGTCTACCACACTATGATTAATAGTTGGGGGCACCAAACTATGTTCCATGGCCAGTATTGATGCGATGGCCTCGATTGCTCCGGCCGCTCCCAACAAGTGTCCTGTCATGGACTTGGTAGAATTGATGTTGATGTCCTTGGCATGATCCCCGAACACTTTGGAAATAGCTTTAAGCTCGGCCACGTCCCCAAGTGGTGTAGAGGTTCCATGCGTATTGATGGCATCAACGTCCTCAGGTTTTAATCCTGCGTTCATCAAACAATTTTCCATCACCTTTACTACCCCAATTCCTTCAGGATGTGGTGCGGTCATGTGGTGGGCGTCACTTGACAATCCTCCACCCAGAACTTCTGCATATATTTTAGCACCACGAGCTTTGGCGTGCTCATACTCTTCAAGTATCAGTGCTCCTCCTCCTTCTCCCAGTACAAACCCGTCGCGCGTTGCGTCGAACGGTCTGGATGCGGTCTCTGGACTGTCGTTTCTAGTGGAAAGTGCGTGCATGGCATTGAATCCTCCCATACCTGCAATGGTAACGGCGGCTTCACTACCCCCGGTTACGATTACATCGCAATGGCCCAATCTAATATAGTTAAGCGCATCGATCATGGCATTTGCCGATGATGCACATGCGGATACCGTAGTATAATTTGGCCCCATAAATCCATGTTTTATGGATATGTTACCCGGTGCTATATCGGCAATCATTTTAGGAATAAAGAAAGGATTGAAGCGAGGTGTGCCATCTCCCTCGGCATACCCCATCACTTCATTCTGAAAAGTTTCCAGTCCACCGATTCCGGCTCCCCATACAACACCTACCCTAAACTTGTCCACAACGTTCAAGTCTATTCCAGAGTCTGCTATGGCTTCGTCGGAAGAGACCAAGGCATACTGGGCGAACCTATCCAACTTTCTGGCCTCTTTTCTATCAAAGAAGTCGTTTGGATCGTATCCTTTAAGCTCGCAAGCAAACTTTGTCTTAAATTTTTCGGTGTCGAAATACGTAATGGGTGCAGAACCGCTCGTACCAGTCCGTAGTCCTTCCCAATAAGCTTCTAAATTGTTACCTATGGGGGTCAATGCTCCCATTCCGGTAACTACAACTCGCTTTAACTGCATTGAACTATTTTTTTTACCCTTTAGACCTAAATTATAAAAAAAATTATCCATGCGATAACCACCACATGGATAATTTTAAATCTTTAGCGATATATCATATAATTACTTAGCTTCTTCGATGTAGCTAATGGCCTGACCAACAGTGGCGATGTTCTCTGCTTGGTCATCTGGTATTTGGATATCAAATTCTTTCTCAAACTCCATGATAAGTTCAACAGTGTCCAAGGAATCCGCTCCTAAGTCGTTGGTAAAGCTAGCTTCAGCTACAACTTCATTCTCATCTACACCTAGTTTATCAACGATGATAGCCTTTACTCTTGATGCAATGTCTGACATAATTATTGTGGTTTTAAAAATTTAAATCGTTGGCAAAAATATAAAACTTTGGATTAAATACACTATTTGTCGATAAAATGTGATGCAAAATAAACATCTTAAAATACTGTACCTTACTTTAGCCGACGTAATTTAGTCCAAAAACCTATCAATTCCTAACGAATGAAACGAATTGTAATCTTCGCATCGGGCAGTGGGTCCAATGCAGAAAATATTATATCATTTTTTCGTGAAAAACCAGAGGTAACGGTTGCTGCAGTACTCACCAACAAACAAACGGCAACAGTTCTTGACCGATGCGAAAGGTTGAATGTGCCCGCATTTTATTTTAATAAAACTGCCTTCAGGGATTCGGATACCGTGGTTCGGTTGCTAAAAGGTTTACAAACAGATTTAATTGTACTCGCTGGCTTTCTTTGGAAGATTCCTTCCAACCTCATCGAAGCATTTCCCAACAAAATCATCAATATTCACCCCGCCCTGTTGCCCAAATATGGCGGAAAAGGCATGTATGGGGATAGGGTCCATCAGGCCGTAAAAGAAAATAAGGAGTCGGAAACCGGCATTACCGTTCATTATGTAAACGAAAATTATGATGAAGGCGCTATCATCTTTCAAGCTAAAACCGATGTGACTCCTTCTGACGATGCAAATTCAATCGCCCAAAAAGTTCATCAACTCGAATATGAACATTTCCCTAAAGTGATAGAAAAACTATTGTCCTAATGGCCAAAAAGAAAAAGTTTTATGTAGTGTGGCAAGGCAAACACCCTGGAATTTTTGAGTCTTGGAAAGATTGTAAGGCCCAGATTGAAGGATATAAAGGCGCCCAATACAAATCGTTCGCCACGTTTGAGGAAGCCAAGAAAGCCTATAATAGCAACTACATGGACTACAAGGGCAAATCCAAGGGAAAAAGTGAACTCACCCCGGAGGAACTTTTAAAAATCGGAGACCCCAATTATAATTCCATTGCCGTAGATGCCGCCTCAAGTGGCAACCCCGGCAGAATGGAGTACCGTGGTGTGGACACCAAAACCAAAAAAGTGCTTTTTCACCAAGGTCCGTTTGAACAGGGAACCAGCAATGTAGGCGAGTTTCTTGCCCTGGTACACGGTCTGGCGTTTTTACAACAGAAGAAAAGCGACCGTATCCTCTATTCCGATTCCCGCATCGCCATCGGGTGGGTTCGAAAGAAAAAGTGTGGTACAAAATTGGTCAAAACCGCCAAAAATGCCCAACTGTTCGAATTGATCGAACGAGCGGAGAATTGGCTGAAAAAAAATCGGTTCAATACCCCTATCGTTAAATGGGAGACCAAGGCATGGGGCGAAATCCCCGCCGATTTTGGAAGAAAGTAACCGTTTGCACGAACAAAGAAGCCATTTTTTGATAATTGGAACATCCATACCGTATATTTGCACAAAAAATTAGGGAATGGGCAAATTACTGATCGTGGGAACCATGGCTTTTGATGCCATTGAAACACCGTTCGGGAAAACTGGAAGAATATTGGGAGGAGCAGGAACCTTTATCGGTCTGGCCGCATCACAGTTTAAAATAAACGCTGCAATAGTATCCGTAGTGGGAGATGATTTTCCACAATCTTACATGGATATTTTAAAAAACAAGAACATAGACCTTTCAGGTGTTGAAGTTGTAAAAGGGGGCAAAACCTTCTTTTGGGAAGGCAAATACCATAACGACCTCAACTCCAGGGATACTTTAGCCACCGAATTGAATACCTTGGCGGACTTTAACCCCGTTGTTCCCAATGATTATACCGATGCCGACATTGTAATGCTCGGCAATCTTCACCCTAATATCCAACTGAGTGTAATTAATCAGATGAAAAAACGACCAAAGCTCATAGTTTTGGATACCATGAATTTTTGGATGGATAATACTTGGGATGAATTGATGACAGTGATTTCAAAAATTGATGTCATTACCATAAATGATGAAGAGGCTCGTCAGATGACCAACGAATATTCCTTGGTCAAGGCCGCCGCGAAGATTCAGGAAATGGGCCCTAAATATGTCGTTATCAAAAAAGGGGAGCACGGAGCACTTTTGTTCCATAAGGACAATATCTTCTTTGCGCCCGCCCTTCCGTTGGAAGAAGTTTTTGACCCCACCGGTGCAGGAGACACGTTTGCAGGTGGTTTCGCAGGATATTTGACCGAGGCAGGAAACATTTCCTTTGAGAGCATGAAAAACGCCATTATCCATGGATCCAATTTGGCATCGTTCTGTGTGGAAAAATTTGGCACGGACCGGATGGTCGATTTAAAAAAGAGCGAGGTCGAGGCCCGCTTGACACAGTTTAAAGAATTGACGCAGTTCAATATTGAATTAACATAAATGTTTGCCCTGAAAATTTCGGGGCTTTTTTATTTGTAATTGTTATGAGTGATCCCATTAAGCACGAATGCGGAATATCATTGATCCGTTTGCTTAAACCCCTGGAGTACTATAAAGAAAAGTACGGTACAGCTTTTTACGGCGTAAACAAGATGTACCTAATGATGGAGAAGCAGCACAACCGTGGGCAGGACGGTGCCGGTTTTGCAAGCATAAAAATGGACATGCAGCCCGGTGAGCGCTATATGAGCAGGGTTAGATCTGCACAACAGCAGCCCATTCAGGATATTTTTGCCCAGATCAACAACCGTATCAATACGGCGTTGACCGAAAACCCGGAACGCGAAAATGATGTTGACTGGCAAAAAAAGAACATTCCCTACATCGGCGAGCTTTTGATGGGGCACGTTCGCTACGGCACATTTGGAAAGAACAGTATTGAGAGCGTACACCCTTTCCTTAGACAGAACAACTGGATGCACCGTAACCTGATAGTTGCCGGTAACTTTAACATGACCAATGTTGATGAGCTGTTCGGCAACTTGATAGAACTGGGGCAGCACCCAAAAGAAAAAGCCGACACCGTTACCGTAATGGAAAAGATCGGTCACTTTTTGGATGATGCCGTGGCCAAACTTTACAAACAAATCAAAAAAGAAGGATATACGAAAAGAGAAGCGTCCGCCTTGATCGCCGAACGGTTGAACGTAGCTAAAATTTTAAGAAAGGCTTCCAAAAACTGGGATGGCGGATATGCCATGAGCGGACTGATCGGTCACGGTGATGCATTTGTGATGCGAGATCCTGCTGGAATCCGACCCGCTTATTACTATCAGGATGATGAAGTAGTGGTGGTAGCGTCGGAACGCCCCGTAATCCAAACCGTGTTCAATGTTAATTTTGACGATGTAAAAGAACTTGACCCAGGTCATGCCGTAATCGTTAAGAAAAGTGGCTCAATGGCCTTGAAAAAGATATTGGAACCTACCGAACGCAAAGCGTGTTCCTTTGAGCGCATCTATTTCTCCCGTGGTAGTGACAAAGAAATCTATCAAGAAAGAAAGCTATTGGGCAAACTTGTTTTCCCAGAAATATTGAAATCGATAGACAACGATTTAGAGAATACAGTTTTCTCCTATATTCCCAACACCGCGGAGACCTCGTTCTTTGGAATGGTGAAAGAAGCACAAAACTACCTCAACAAGAAAAAAGAGGAACAGATTTTGGCTCTGGGTTCCAAAATGACCGCGGAAGAGCTTCATAACATATTAAATATTCGTCCACGCATTGAAAAAGTGGCCATCAAAGATGCCAAGCTTAGGACCTTTATCACCCAAGATAGCAGTAGGGACGATTTGGTGACTCACGTTTATGATATTTCCTATGGTTCCGTGAAGCCTTCGGACAACTTGGTAATCATTGATGATAGTATTGTTCGAGGAACTACCTTAAAACGAAGCATCCTTAAAATTCTGGACAGATTGTCTCCCAAGAAGATAGTCGTGGTATCGTCTGCACCGCAGATTCGTTACCCTGACTGTTACGGAATTGATATGGCTCGATTGGAAGACTTTGTTGCATTTAGGGCCGCTTTGGCACTTCATGAAGATCATGGCACCACACACAGAATCAAGGAGATTTATGAAAAGTGCCTAACACAGACAGATCCAACGAATAAAAATGCAGTGAACTATGTACAAGAGTTTTACGCACCGTTCTCAGCAAAACAAATTTCAAATAAAATTGGCGAAATTCTAAGCCCCGAAGGCATCAATGCAGAAGTGGAGATCATCTATCAAACAGTAGAAGGTCTGCACAGTGCCTGCCCTAAAAACCTTGGTGATTGGTATTTCACAGGAAACTACCCAACTCCTGGAGGTAATAGAGTGGTAAACAAGGCTTTCGTCAACTTTTTCGAGGGTAAAAAAGAACGAGCATATTAAGATAATTCAAGGTAAAAGCGCACAAAACTGTGCATTTTATCGATGAAACTAACAGAATAGCGGGTTTTTATACAATCAGCAGTGTGCAATCCTACTTTAGTATCTGCCATAGCATAAGTAGGTTAAGTTCATGGTAAGATTTGGGGCAAAAAAGGTGGAAGCTATTCCACCTTTTTTATTTTCTATACTTTTCCAAACAGGTCTCCTTATCCTTTGTTTTCTTGACATTTATCAATAATCGGGCCTCTTTTAACACTTCAACCCATTTAAGGGAGTTTCATCTAAAAGCTTACAATAAAAATCAGCTCTTGGCTTACATTTGGAGGACCATAGCATAAGTAGGTTAAGTTCATGGTAAGATTTGGGGAAAGAAGCCGGAGCGTGCTCCGGCTTCTTTATGTTTGACTACCAAGGTTTTATCCATTTTATCGATGAACTGCACGTTTTCTTTTTTCTTTTAAACGCAAAATATTTTTTAAAACCCTTTGTTATTTTACACAATACCAGTATTTTAGTCTCGCCATAGCATAAGTAGGTTAAGTTTATGGTAAGATTTGGGACGAAAAGGGTGAGGACTTCCTCGCCCTTTTCTATTTTAAAAAAATTGAACAAAAAAAACCGTGCACTTTGTGCACGGCTTTTTTATTTATGAATGAACTAGTTATTATTTACTAGCCGCATAATTTTCAGAAACTTTGTCCCAGTTGATTACATTAAAAAATGCAGAAATGTAATCCGGTCTCAAGTTTTGATAGTTTAAATAGTATGCATGCTCCCAAACATCCAATCCCAAAATTGGGTAACCACCACAACCTACACCGGGCATAATAGGGTTATCTTGGTTTGGAGTTGAACATACTTCAACTTTTCCTCCTTTGTGCACGCACAACCATGCCCACCCTGAACCGAACTGGGTAGCGGCAGCAGAAGAAAACTTCTCTTTAAAGGCATCAAACGAACCAAAAGCATCGTCTATTGCAGACGCCAATTCACCAGATGGTTTTCCACCACCGTTCGGGGACATTACTTCCCAAAAAAGACTGTGGTTAAAAAATCCACCCCCATTGTTTCTAACTGCAGCGTTGGACATATCCAAACCTGAAAGGATATCTTCGATTCCCTTGCCTTCCAAGTCGGCACCTTCAATCGCACCGTTCAATTTGGTAGTGTAACCATTATGGTGCTTGGTATGGTGGATTTCCATGGTCCTAGCATCTATATGAGGTTCCAATGCATCGTATGCATACGGTAATTTAGGTAATTCAAAAGCCATATTTTTTGTTTTTTTAGGTTATTAATCAATTTATGTAAAAATACGGATTTTAACATTTATATTCCGCTAAAACCATGTTAACATCAGGTAAGGAATCCTTAATTTGCAGGAAAAAGGCTTTTGGAAGGCTCCAATTTTAAAATATACAGCGCATCTGCAGGCTCGGGCAAAACATATGCCCTTGCCAAAACCTATCTTACTTTATTGCTTTCCAACAATTCTGCTACAAAATTCCGTCAGATTTTGGCCATTACCTTCACCAACAAGGCGGTGGACGAGATGAAGACCAGAATTTTGGACAACCTGTTCGCCTTTGGTCAAGATGCAGTTCCTGAAAAACAGAAAGGTTTATTCCAATCACTTTGTGATGAACTCTTGCTCTCTGAAGAACAGTTGAGTCAACGATCGCGAATCATTCTCAAACGCATTCTTCACAACTATTCTTTTTTTGAGATTTCGACCATTGACAAGTTCAACCACAAAATCATAAAAACGTTTGCCAGAGACCTTCACCTTTCGCAAAATTTTGAGGTGGAACTTAACCTGGATTTATTGCTGGAAGAAGCCGTGGGCAGAATATTGGAGCGAGCCGGTAATGATGAAAAGCTCACCGAAGTCCTCATCGCCTTTTCCCTCGAAAAAATTGATGACGACAAAAGCTGGAACATCACTTACGATCTTATAGAAATTGGCAAACTGCTGTTTCAAGAAAATCATGTAAACCACATTGACCCATTGCGGGATAAATCCATCGGGGATTTTCAAGACATTCAAAAGCGGATAGCATCGGAAAGCAAAGCTATCGTAGAGAAGGTAAAACAATTGGCTCAAACTGTCCTTCAGGAAATAGAGAATCAAGGTTTTGATTTTGCCGATTTCCCTAGACAAACCTTGCCCAATCATTTTAAAAAAATGGTGGATGGGGAACTTGACCCAAAAAAATTGTACGCCGCCAAAACTTTGGAACCCAATCTGATTGAAGGAAAATTGCTCAAGGCAAGCGACAAAAGAGACGTGACCCAATTGGCCGTGACCATTTTGGAAAACTATCTCATCATAAAGCGACTTGTGTATCGGCACAGTTATCTCCAAAACATATATGGCAACATCGTACCCATGACGGTCCTGAACGAAATCGCCAAGGAGATAAAGAACATTGAGCTGGATAGGGACATCATTCCCATTTCCTCCCTGAACGCAATTCTGTCCAAGGAAATCAAGAACCAACCTGTACCTTTCATTTACGAGCGGATGGGCGAAAAATACCGTCATTATTTTATTGATGAGTTCCAGGACACCTCCAAAATGCAATGGGAAAACTTGGTGCCCCTTATTGGCAACGCCCTGGAAAGCGAGGACGAAAAGCACGAACGCGGTTCCCTTTTTTTGGTAGGCGATGTAAAGCAGGCCATTTATCGTTGGCGTGGCGGGCGGGCCGAGCAGTTCCTTGATCTTATAAATGGAAAATCGCACCCGTTTGTGTTAGCGCCCTCCATCCATTCCTTGGACACCAACTGGCGCAGTTCGGATGAAATCGTAAATTTCAACAACAGCTTTTTTACGGAAATGGCCCCTGTACTCCGCAATAAAGATTATCGCAACCTCTTTTTGAACGATTCACATCAAAAAACAAACAATAAGCCGGGAGGTTATATTCAAATGATGTTTTTGGATGCAAATATGGAAGACAAGGATAGTGCCTATTGCGAAGAAACCTTAAGGTCCATCCACCGTATCATTTCTGAAAATCATGCTTATTCGGATATCTGCGTGCTGGTACGCGACAATAAAAAAGGAATGTTGTTAGCGGACTTTTTGGCCCAGCAGAACATTCCCATCATTTCTTCGGATGCACTTTTGTTGGCAAAGAATGAGAAAGTCATTTTTTTGATATCCATCCTCCGAATTTTTGAAAATGCTGAAGATAGAGAGGCAGCATACCATATATTAAAGTATGTGTCCCCCGATGAAAAAGGCAAGCACAGCTTTATTAGCAAACACTTGGAGGATATTGAAACCTTCTTGGCCCAACACTATAACTTCAACATTACGGACTTGAAAGGAGAGCCGGTTTTGACCATTCTGGAAACGGCCATAGTACAATTTGAACTGTATCAAGGTTCCGTGGCCCACCTGTCCTTTTTAATGGACGAAGTGCTGGATCTGGAAAAAAGAGAAGGTCCCAGCGTGTATGCTTTCCTTAATTATTGGGCGGTAAAAAAAGAATCCCTGTCCATTGCAGCGCCCGACGGTGTGGATGCGGTAAAAATTATGACCATTCACAAAGCCAAGGGACTCGAGTTTCCTTTTGTGATTTTCCCTTTTGCCAACGCCATTTTGGATGACAAGCGGAAGAAAAAGAAAGCATGGGTTCCTGCCACAACCGACGACAAAGCTTTGGGGCTGGATGAATTCTTGATCAACAACAATAAAGATATGTTGGAGTACAACGAAGTGGCCCATCAAAAATATGTGGACGAAGAACAAAAAACGTTGCTGGATTCCATGAACGTGCTCTATGTGGCCCTCACCCGCCCCGCAAAAGGACTATTCATCATCACCGAGAGCCCAAAGAAAGATATAGCTTCAATTGATGCTGCCACGTCCTACTCTGACCTATTCCAATTATATGTTCAGCAAAAAAACATTCCTGAAAATGAAAGTGGTACTTACATCTTGGGAACCTTTCCATCAAAAGAGATGGTGGAAACTTCTTCGGAGTCTGTAGAAAACCACATCCGTTATGTGACCCGACCCAAAGATGATGTTGGATTTACGATTTCGACAAAATCCGGCCGCTTGTGGGACGATGAACGGATGGAGGCCATCGAAATGGGGAATGTGATTCACTTTGCATTGAGCCAGATTGAAACAGTTTCCGATGTTGATATCGTTTTGGAGCGTTTGGAGATTGAAGGGCATTTTCCACAGGAAGCAGCAGATGACATCAAACAAAAGATCATGTCGGTGGTGAGCCATCCAAAATTGAAGGACCTGTTCCTCGATGGTCTTGATATTTTGAACGAAAGAGAGATTTTAACAAAGGACGGGCTTTTGCTGAGGCCCGATAGAATTGTCATTTCTGGCAAGGAGGCCACCATCATAGATTATAAGACCGGGAAACCGTCGCCCAAGCACAAAGAGCAGATTGCCAACTATGCGGATATACTACGAGATATGGATTTTAAAATCAAACAATCTGTTATTGTTTATATTGACCAAGAAATAGACCCTATTTTTGTATAAAGCTAATTAAAGATATGTACGGAAAAATAAAAGAGCATTTGGCCAACGAATTGAAAGATATTGAAGAAGCTGGCCTATTTAAAAAAGAGCGAATCATTACATCTCCACAAGGGGCGGTGATAAAAATATCTACAGGTGAGGAAGTCATCAATTTTTGTGCAAACAACTACTTGGGTCTCTCCTCGCACCCAGATGTGATTCAGGCCGCAAAGGATGCCATGGACACTCACGGATTTGGAATGTCTTCGGTACGGTTTATTTGCGGGACGCAGGACATCCATAAAGAACTGGAACAGAAGATTGCAGATTTCTACGGAACGGAGGATACCATATTATATGCAGCTGCTTTTGATGCCAATGGTGGTGTTTTTGAGCCATTGCTAACAGCTGAGGACGCTATCATCTCAGATTCCCTGAACCACGCCTCCATTATTGATGGTGTGCGTTTGTGCAAGGCTAAGCGTTACCGTTATGCCAACAACGATATGGCCGACTTGGAGAAAAGCCTTAAGCAAAGTGTTGCCGATGGTGCACGCTTTAAAATTATCGTTACAGACGGTGTATTCTCGATGGATGGTCTCGTGGCTCCTCTGGATAAAATATGTGACCTAGCGGATAAGTACGATGCTATGGTTATGATAGATGAATGCCATGCCGCAGGTTTTATTGGTGAAACAGGCCGTGGTACGTTGGAAGAAAAAGGGGTGATGGACCGTATCGATATCATAACAGGAACTTTAGGCAAAGCTTTGGGCGGTGCCATGGGCGGTTATACTACAGGTAAAAAGGAAATCATAGAACTCCTACGTCAACGCTCCAGACCTTATTTGTTCTCCAACTCCTTGGCACCTGCCATTGTTGGTGCATCGATTAAAGTTTTCGAAATGTTGGATACCGATACCTCTTTGCGCGACAAGTTGCAGAGCAATACAGAATATTTCAAAAAAGGCATGAAAGAAGCTGGCTTTGATGTCATTGATGGCGATTCGGCGATCGTTCCAGTAATGTTGTACGATGCCAAGCTATCGCAAAATATGGCCGATATGCTATTAAAAGAGGGTATCTATGTAATCGGCTTCTTTTATCCGGTAGTACCTAAAGACAAGGCCAGGATAAGGGTACAGCTCTCCGCAGCCCATGAAAAAGAGCATTTGGACCATGCTATTAATGCCTTTATAAAGGTAGGAAAGTCGTTAAAGGTCATCTAAATTCGACGAAATGCAACAATTCTGACAGCAAATGAGTCAAAAAAAAAGAAATTTAGATTTTGTTAATAAGTCTTAACAACTTACATTTGCTGCTGATAAACACTTAAACTTAAAATTTTGAGCATGAAACATCTTAGCAAATTATTGGTTGTTGCTCTTGTATTTGTAGGGATCAACAGTATACAAGCGCAGGACGAAAATAATCCCTGGCAAGTTAGCATTGGGGTGAATGCGATAGACACTTATCCTACTAACGACGAGAACAATCCTTTTTCCAGTACAACATTGTTCGATGAGTACTTTAATGTATCCGATCACTGGAACATTTTGCCTTCCGTTTCTTATGTAGCCGTTTCCAAGTATGTTGGTGATGGTTTCTCTGTTGGAGCAAGAGGTTCCTTGAACAGAATTGAAAAGTTAGGAGATTTTGAAGTTGATGATCTATCTCACTATGCTATTGATGGTACAATTAAGTACAACTTTCTAAAAAACACTACTATCGATCCTTTCGTAGAAATTGGTGGTGGTTATACTTGGGTTGACGAAATCGGTGCCGGTACAGTAAATGGTGGTGTTGGTCTTAACTTTTGGTTCTCTGATAACCTTGGTTTGACACTTCAAACACAATACAAGCACGCTTTCGAAGATTACTTGGTTAAGCATTTCCAACACATGGCTGGTATCAGCATCAAATTTGGTGGAACTGATACAGACGGTGATGGTATCTACGACAAAGATGATGCTTGTCCAGAAGTTGCTGGTCTAGCTGCTTTCAACGGATGTCCTGATTCTGACGGTGACGGTATCGAAGATTCTAAAGATGCTTGTCCTAACGAAGCTGGTTCCAAAGAAATGAACGGATGTCCTGATTCTGATGGTGACGGTGTTGCCGACAAAGATGATGCTTGTCCTAACGAAGCTGGTCTTCCTGCTCTAGCTGGTTGTCCTGATGCTGATGGTGACGGTGTTGCTGATAAAGATGACGAGTGTCCTAACGAAGCTGGTCCTGCTGCAAACAACGGATGCCCTTGGCCTGATACTGATGGTGATGGTGTTCTTGATAAAGACGACCAATGTCCAGAAGTTGCTGGTACAGTAGCTAACAAAGGATGTCCTGAAGTAACTGAAGAAGTTCAGAAGCAATTGAACGATTACGCTAGAACTATCTTGTTCGATACTGGTAAATCTTCTATCAAAGCAGAATCTACTTCTGTAATGGTTGACATTATCCAAATCTTGAACGAGTACCCAACTGCTAAATTTACAGTTGAAGGTCACACTGATAGTGTAGGTAGCGACAAATTGAACCAGAAACTTTCTGAAGAAAGAGCTAACTCTGTTAGAGATTTCTTGATCGACAAAGGAATCGATTCTTCTAGATTGAGTGCAATTGGTTACGGTGAAGAAAAACCAATCGCTACTAACAATACAAGAGCTGGTAGAGCACAAAACAGACGAGTTGAAATCAACTTGGTAAAATAATTAGAAACAAAGTTTTCTAGAAAAAGGCTCCGCAAATGCGGGGCCTTTTTTATTTTTAATCCATGCATAACACCTTCCTTGAACATGTGCTGGATGACCTTGCCCAAAAACAGTTGGATATAACCAAATGCACCTATGTACTTCCCAGTAAAAGGTCGGGCACTTTTTTAAAAAAACACATCTCCGCCAAATTGGAGAAAAACGTATTTAGTCCTCAGGTTCTATCCATTCAAGAATTCATCGGAAACCTTTCCGATATGGAGCAAGCAGCGAACATTGATTTGTTGCTCCTTCTTTTTAGGGTTTACAAACAATCTCAAATAGACCAACCGGATGACTTTGCATCATTTATAAACTGGGGTCAAACACTTTTGCAGGATTTCAACGAAATAGACGGTTATCTAATTCCGGCTGCCGACATTCTAAATTACTTGTCCGCCATTAAAGAAATCAACCATTGGTCGGCCAGCAAAGAAAAAACGGAACTGGTCGAGAACTATCTTCAACTTTGGAAGAACCTAGAAACCATATATCATGATTTTCATACGGCCCTTATCGAACAAAAACGGGGCTATCAGGGACTAATACAAAGAGAAGCTGTTAAGGCAGTTCAAAGCGGAACTAATCCAAAAGTCGATGGTAACCCCATTATATTTATTGGTTTCAATGCACTAAATGCCGCAGAATCGACCATTATTCAACATTATCTGGAACAAGGCAACTCACACATCTACTGGGATATCGATTGCTATTTTCTGGAAGATCCCATACACGATGCCGGCTTGTTCGTCAGGGATTATCAATACAACTGGCCATACTACAAGCACGGACATAAAATAGAGCCCCAGAACAACTTTCTTAAACAGAAGAACATCCAAATAGTTGGTGTTCCAAAAAACATCTCACAAACTAAATATGTGGGGCAGTTGTTACAAACCATCGAAGCAGACAGCACAATTGATTTGGGTAAAACAGCTCTCGTCCTCGCGGATGAAACTTTACTGAACCCGATGCTCAATGCTGTTCCCAGCACCATTCCCGAAGTTAACATCACCATGGGAATGCCATTGAACAAAACTGTGCTCTATTCATTTTTCACCACCTTTTTGGAGTTACATCTAAATGTTTCTGACCGCGGATGGTTCTATAAACGGGTAATGGAATTTACCTCTAATCCCTATACACTGACACTCTCGACCGAAGAGCAAGGAAGCTTTGCGCAACACTTATCCAAAGGCATCAAAGAACGCAATATACTGTACATTAATGCCTTAACAATCGAGAAATATCCAAAGGCAAAAGAATTATTATCCATCATTTTTCCGGAAAAAACCATGACCCCAATGGATTGGATAAGCAATTGTTTGGAATTGATAGAACGTCTGAAGATTATCTATCAAGAAGAAAAAAATGCGCTGGAACTTGAATATCTATATCGGTTTTATGCCCTCTTCAACCAATTGGGACAATATTTGGACAAGGTGGAATTTATGGGGGAACTCAAATCCATCAAAAATCTATTTAAACAATTGGCCAACATGGAGAGCTTAGATTTTATTGGCCAACCGTTGACGGGCTTTCAAATTATGGGGATGTTGGAGAGCCGGAACCTCGATTTTGAAACTGTGATCATTACTTCGGTTAACGAGGGCATTCTTCCTTCTGGTAAATCCAACAACTCCTTTATTCCTTTTGATGTAAAGCGAGATTATGGCCTGCCCACCTACAAGGAAAAAGACGCCATATACGTCTATCACTTTTACAGACTCATACAGCGGGCCAAGAACGTTTATATTACATACAACACCGAACCAGATGTTTTGGAAGGTGGAGAAAAAAGCCGATTGATCACACAATTGCTGACAGATAAAAATCTAAAACAGCATATATCCCACACCATTGCAACGCCCAAAATTTCCATAGAACCCAAATCTCTCATACAGATTGAAAAGGATAGAAAATTTATGGAGGACTTGAAGGCTTTTGCTCTAAGCGGATTTTCTCCCACATCTTTGACCAATTACATCAGAAACCCGATTGATTTTTACACCAGAAACCTACTTAAAATCAATGATTTGGAGGAGGTAGAGGAAAATATTGCCGCCAATACCTTCGGGACCATTATTCATGATAGTTTGGAGCAGCTTTATACACCGCTCGTCAATCAAATATTGACGGAAACAAACATCCGGTCCCTAAAAAAGCAAGTACCCGAGGTTGTGCAACATCACTTTACCAAGAACCTATCCGGGGTGGATGTTTCAAAAGGTAAGTTTCTGCTGGTCTACAATGTCATCCTAAAATACCTCCACAATTTCTTGGACGATGAACTCCGACATCTCAAACGTCACGAAATAAAAATATTGGCGCTCGAAGAGCGCTATGAAGAATTTATTTCGGTGCCAGGGATTGATTTTACCATCAAACTAAAGGGAACCTTGGACCGTGTCGATGAATTTGACGGCACAGTGCGCATCATAGATTACAAAACGGGAAAAGTGGAAGCCAAAAACGTGAAAATAACGGATTGGGAAACGCTCATCACGGATTACGACAAGAGCAAGGCGTTCCAATTGCTCTGCTACGCCTACCTGTATTCCAAAAAAAAACACGGCATAAGCGATGTACAGGCTGGAATTATTTCTTTTAAAAATTTAAGCAAAGGATTGTTCCCGTTTTCAGAGGACAAGGATAACCGAATACATTCGGATACCCTTGCAACCTTTGAAAATTATCTATTCCAATTGATACGTGAAATCTGCAATGCCGCAGTGCCCCTTACCGAAAAACTAGATTGATTATTTTAAATCGGGGCGCGTAGGGCGTACTTCTATTTTACTTGGCAAGGTACGTGGGTGCATGGTCAGCAAATCAACGACCAATTTGCCGATGTCCTCTGGCTGTATTTTCCATGCATCTTTTTCCGATGGTTCGTGGTCGTTAAAGTGACTGGCAACGGAACCCGGCATAATGGTGGTCACCTTTATATTATACTGCCTTAAATCCAGCATAGCTGCCTGAGTAAAACCTACTACACCAAACTTAGTGGCGTTGTAACCTGCTGCCGTAGCAAAGAAATTGGTTCCAGCCAAACTGGCCAAGGTCATATAATAACCTTCAGATTTTTTCAAAGCGTCCACCGAGGCTTTAAGTGTGTGATACACTCCGTTCAAATTTGTATCGATCATTTGATGCCATTTCTCGTCCTCCAATTCATCGATTGGAGCAAAATGTCCAACGCCTGCATTGGCCATTACCACATCCAATTGCCCCCATGTATCCAGAATGGCGGCCACGGCTTTTTTCTCATCATCCAATTTGGACACATCGGATACCAATCCCAATACATTATTCGGGTTGTTTAAGCCTTTTACAGCGGCATCTGCGCTTTCTCGACTCCGTCCGCTAATGGCAACCTTCATGCCATGCTCCAATAAGCTTTCGGCAATTCCATATCCGATACCTTTGGTTCCTCCTGTGATGTATGCTACTTTTCCTTCTAGTTTCATGTTGATTTTGTTTTGAAGTAAAGTTCAAAAAAGCATGCGGCAAATACAAAAAATAGGTATTAAAAGGATGGTAAAGTTTGGTGCGAGAAAGGGGGAGTTACAAAATTATGATGTAAAATATGGTACATTTACGATTCCTGAAATAATTCATAAATAATACATGGGAAAAACTGGATTGATTATTTTTCTGGTGCTGTGCTTGAACCGTGTAATCGCACAGAATCAAAACGAGGTCACACAGTTTAGCAGTGTCCTTAACCAATTCCTGAACGTTCGTGATTTTTGTATTTCCGAAGATGGGAACGAGGCCTTTTTCACCATCCAGAGTCCGTTACAGGATATTTCTCAGATTGCATATATCAAAAAGGAGGATAACGGGTGGACGGAGCCAGAACTGATGTCCTTTTCAACTTCATACATGGACTTGGAACCATTTCTCTCACCCGATGCAAAGCGATTGTTCTTTGTTTCCGATAGACCATTGAATGATTCGAGTAAGGAAAAAAAGGATTTTGACATCTGGTATGTGGAACGAAGCGGCCCTGAGAAAGATTGGTCAAACCCTAAGAATATCGGCACACCCGTAAATTCCGGCCTTAATGAGTTTTATCCCTCTATAAGCAACATCAACAACCTATACTTTACCTTGGAATCGCCCGACGGACTTGGAAAGGACGACATTTACATTTCCCGCTGGGAAAATGGCTCATATTCAACCCCACAATTATTGGATGAAAACATCAATACTTCCGGATATGAATTCAATGCCTTTATCTCCAAGAATGAAGATTTTATTCTTTTTTCAAGGTATAACGAAGATGACGGTCTAGGTAGTGGTGACCTCTATATTTCCATGAAAGATGAAAACGGAAAATGGGACAAGGCAAAGAACATCGGAGCTCCCATCAATACAAAATACATGGAATATTGCCCGTTCTATGATGAGACTAACCAGACGCTCTATTTCACCAGCCGCCGAAACAATTTGTCCCCAAAGCCATTTGATTCGGTATCCGACTTCCAAGAATACATCAACCAAAGCAATAATGGCTTAAGCAAAATTTATAAGACTCATTTTGAAATTAACGGACTTGAATAAAAAATAGAAGTATCAATAGCCATATAGAAGAACATATCGCTCCCGATATTCCCGAACCCCAGCGGCTACAGGAGTACGGAGTAGGTATTTTTAAAATGGTCCCTACCAAATCTGCACTTAAAAAAACTTTAAAAAAAGGCTACATTACCGTAAACGGTTTCATTGCCTCGACCGCTACCATAATCAATGGTGGCGAACGTATTGTTTTGACCATTCCAGAAGATCCTACACCTAATAAACAACTCATATTCCCCCTCCAAGTGTTATTTGAAGATGAACATTTGGCAGCCATCCACAAACCCGCGGGAATCGAAGTGAGCGGCAACAAGTTCAAGACCATGACCAACGCTTTACCGCAAAATCTTACACCCAGTTCGCTTCCCGACTCCACTACCCCTCAACCTGTCCACCGATTGGATTATGCCACAACGGGCATTGTTTTGGTGGGCAAAACTCACAGCAGCATCCGAGCTTTAAACAACATGTTCGAGGACAAACTCATCTCTAAAACCTACTATGCCATGGCTATTGGCAAAATGAAGCCACGGGGAACCATAAACTCTGATATAGATGGAAAACTGTCACATTCCGATTACAAGGTTGTCGGGTCGGTTCCATCGAAGCGTTTCGGCACCCTCAACCTAGTAAAATTACATCCCAAAACAGGTAGAAGGCACCAATTGCGCAAACATCTCTTCAGTTTGGGCAATCCCATACTCGGAGACAAAGAATATGCTTTAGAGGGCCTAATTTTAAAAGGCAAAGGGTTGTACCTTCACGCCCACGCCCTGAATTTTGAGCATCCATTTACTAAAAAGAAAATCTGTATTACCGATGAGCTTCCGGAAAAATTTCATCGAATATTCAGAAAAAAAGCACCCCATTTATAAGGTGCTTTTCAATTTTCGTGGAGAATACCGGATTAACAGGTTGTTCCGTAAAATCCAGTTTTGCAAATGCAAGGGCCATGACTTTAGGTCCTGGGCATTTAAAACACAAAAGCCGCTCAAATAAATTTGGCGGCTTTTCTTAGTTTTAAACGCAATCCCTTGCGCTTGATCGTGGAGAATACCGGATTCGAACCGGTGACCTCTTGCCTGCCAGGCAAGCGCTCTAGCCAACTGAGCTAATCCCCCAAAGAGAGCGCAAAATAAATACTTTTTTCCGAAAGTATCAAAAATTGCGTCGCTTCCTTAATCTTTTTTAACGCTGAGTACCAATACCGGTATCTTCACGAAGAACTCCGACTTCTGAATCGTGTTCTTTTCCCATAGTTTTTTAAAGAATCCACGTTTTCTGCGAAATACGCACAACATATCCGGGTGCTCTTTCTGAAAATACTCCGTTACCCCTAAATAGGTAGTGCCGTTCTCTGTAATGGTCAATTGTGAGCTCAAATCCATTAAAGCAGTGTTCACCTTAAGATCATCCTCGGTATAGCCCGGTCTTTTTACCAATAATAGGCTTACTTCAGACCTGAACTTGTTCTTGATAATGATTAATGGGTTCAGAATGCTACTTCGCTTCAATATACCGGAACCAAAAGCTGTCAATATCTTTTTGGCAGGTTTAAAAACGGTTCCTTTGGGAACTATAAGGGTGGGGATTTCCGTCTGTTTGATAATTCTTCCAGAGGTATTCCCTAAATAAAGTTCTTCTTGGATGTCGTTACTTTTTGGTGCAATAATGATCAAGTCAATGCCAAGTTCCTTATTGATGCTTTTTAATCCATCGATGATATCACCATTGTAAGTAGCCATTTTAATTTCTACCCCTTTGGTATCTACTTGATCAATAACCTCCTTTAAATGTTCCTTACTGCTTTTTGCCACCTTTTCTTCAACGTTCGCCAAGCTACCAACAGCCGTGGTTACGTTAAATACGTCCATTACATAGATTTTAGCTCCAAAATTAGAGGCAAAATCAACGGCGTATTGCAGTGTTTGATGAGAATCTGGAGAAGTTCCAATAGGTACAAGTATATTGTTCATGGTTTGGTGATTACGATTAAACCTTAAATTTACAATTAAATTGAAACGAATCAATGATAAGACGCGCAAAGATATCCGAAATCCCCGATATCTTGACCATAACCCAAGCCTGTTCCAAAAAAATGCAGGATAACGGCATTTTTCAATGGAACGAGCACTATCCATCCAAAGAAGCATTCATAAAGGACATTGAACGCAATGAACTTTTTGTGATTGAGGAAAACCATGCCATCCAGGGCACCATCGTCATATCCACATTGATGGACGAGGAATACAAACCCATACAATGGCTGACTCCAAACGGAAACAGCACCTACATCCACCGCCTGTCAGTAGACCCTAAACTTCAAGGCAAGGGATTGGCCCAACAAATGATGGATTTTGCCGAAAACTATTCAAGAGATAACAACTTTATCTCAGTACGCTTGGACACCTTTTCCCAGAACAAAAGAAACCAATGTTTTTACGAACAAAGAGGGTATCAAAAACTTGGGGACATCTACTTTCCCAAACAAAGCAAGCATCCCTTTCATTGTTATGAATTAGTGCTGTAACTTGTCGCCGATTTGAGCACACAGGTAAATTTTAAGAGCATCAACCAATTGGCAATCCCCGCGACCATTTCGGGTATTGCAGAACCCTTACTGTCCATTACGGATACGGCCATTGTTGGCAATATTCCAGTGGACGGATTGGAATCATTGGCAGCGGCAGGAATCGTAGGTTCCTTTTTGTCCATGCTCATTTGGGTTCTCGGACAGACCCGTAGTGCCATTTCTGCCATAATATCCCAATATTTGGGTGCCGGCAGGTTATCCGAAGTTAAAAATCTGCCTGCTCAGGCCATTTTTCTGAACATCTGTTTGAGCCTGGTAGTCCTGCTCACCACCATTTTTGTAATCGAAGAGATTTTTGCGCTATTTAATGCATCGGGCAAAATATTGGACTACTGTGTTTCCTATTACTCCATTCGGGTTTGGGGATTTCCGCTTACCCTGTTCACTTTTGCCATTTTTGGGATTTTCCGTGGACTCCAGAACACCTTTTATCCCATGGTCATCGCCATGTTGGGGGGCGGGCTCAACATCATGTTGGACTTTGTTTTGGTATATGGCATTGAGGGATTCATTCCCGCATTGTACTTGGAAGGTGCAGCATGGGCGAGTTTGATTGCACAGGCCATTATGGCAATATTGGCCTTTATCCTACTTGTGAAAAAAACCGATATCAGCTTAAAATTGACCTTCCCGCTGAACAAGGAAATCAAAAGATTGATATTTATGAGCCTTAACCTTTTTGTAAGGACCTTGGCCTTGAATGCCGCTTTGATGCTGGCAGTTCGCGAAGCCACCACATTGGGGGACCGCTTCATCGGAGCTCACACTATCGCTGTCAACCTTTGGTTGTTCGCCGCATTTTTTATTGATGGTTATGCTGCAGCCGGCAATAGCATGGGCGGTAAACTTTTGGGCGCCGCAGATTATAATGGTTTGTGGAAACTCGCAAAGACCATATTCAAATACGGGATGATTGTAAGTCTCATCCTCATGTGTTTTGGTTTTATATTTTACCGCCCCATTGGACACATATTTTCTAATGAGGAAATTGTGCTCAATACCTTCTACAGCATTTTTTACATTGTGATTCTTGGGTTGCCCATGAATACATTGGCATTCATTTTTGATGGGATTTTTAAAGGTATGGGCGAAATGAAATACCTAAGAAACGTACTCTTGGCAGCTACCTTTTTAGGGTTTATACCTTGCCTCTATTTAGGATTATACGCCGGTCTCGGCATACATGCCATTTGGATAGCTTTTGTCGTCTGGATGATGATTCGCGGATTCTCTCTGGTCTGGAAATTTAGAAGAAAGTTCAGACCCTTGGTGCAAAACCCTTAATTTAGTATCCGCAGAAATCTGACATCTGACATCTGACATCTGACATCTGACATCTGACATCTGATAACTGATAACTGATAACTGATAACTGATAACTGATAACTGATAACTGATAACTGAATTTAATGACAACGGATAGAACCAACGGAAGTTTATATACCAAAATAGAAAACAGGATTGCCTCGGTCGAATTCGGCCATCCGGCAAGCAACTCCTTTGTGTCCGAACTTTTGGCCAGACTAGCCAAGGAGTTTGACCAACTTGGGAAAAATGATGAAGTTTCCGTCATTGTTCTTAAATCAGAGGGAGAAAGAGCCTTTTGTGCAGGAGCTTCTTTTGATGAACTTGTGGCCGTTTCCAATTTGGAAGAAGGCAAACAGTTCTTTAGTGGCTTTGCCAATGTCATCAATGCCATGCGCAAATGTCCCAAACCCATTATCGGTCGGGTTCAAGGAAAGAGCGTTGGTGGCGGTGTAGGTTTGGCTTCGGCTTGCGATTATGTACATGCGACCGAGCAGGCAGCCATCAAACTATCCGAAATTTCTATAGGAATTGGTCCGTTCGTCATCGCTCCCGCTGTGGAACGCAAAATGGGAAAAGCAGCTCTCGCCGAGCTCACTTTATATCCCACGGAGTGGAAAAATGCCTATTGGGCCAAAGAACAAGGCCTTTACGCCAAGGTATACGACTCCATTTCCGAAATGGACAAGGAACTGGATATTCACCTGCAAAAACTGGCAACCTATAATCCCGAAGCCTTGGCTGAAATGAAAAAAGCCTTGTGGGAAGGAACCGAGCATTGGGACGACCTATTATTGGAACGTGCCGAAGCATCAGGACGATTGGCTCTGTCGCCCAACACTAAAAAAGCATTGGAAAAATTTAAAAAATAAAAGTAGTTATGAATGATTTGATTTTCCCCATACTTGCCCTTTTTGTGATTGTGGTATATGTGGTCAACAGAATACGAAGCAACAGACGTTACAAAAAGTAAATGAAGAACATTGCCCTGCCTAAAGGCAAGAAAGTCTATTTCGCTAGCGATAATCACCTCGGGGCACCTACCCGAAAGGATAGTTTGCCCCGCGAGAAAAAATTTGTGGCTTGGCTCGATTCCATAAAGGAAGATGCTGCTGCCATTTTTTTAATGGGTGACCTTTTTGACTTTTGGTTTGAATACAAAACCGTAGTGCCAAAAGGCTTTACCCGCACCTTGGGAAAGCTGGCCGAACTATCGGACATGGGTATTCCCATTACCTATTTTGTGGGCAATCACGATCTTTGGATGAATGGTTATTTTGAAGAAGAGCTCAACATACCTGTCTACCACAAACCTCAGCAGTATCTTATCAACGATACTTCCTTTTTTATCGGCCATGGCGATGGATTGGGTCCGCACGACAAGGGCTTCAAACGCATGAAAAAAGTATTTACCAATCCCGTGGCCAAATGGTTTTTTAAATGGTTGCACCCTGATTTGGGGGTTCGATTGGGACAACATCTATCCGTGAACAACAAGGTGATTTCCGGGGATGCGGATGCTACTTTTTTGGGAGAGGACAAGGAATGGCTGATTTTATATGCCAAACGAAAGCTGGAGCAACAACACTATGACCATTTCATTTTTGGTCATCGACACCTTCCTATGGAAATCAAACTCAATGAAAAATCGACCTATACCAATTTAGGGGATTGGATTTCCTATTTTACTTATGCCGTTTTTGATGGTGAAAAATTGATTTTGGAAAAACTAGAAAATTAATCTTCCTTTTCGTGCTCTTCAATGTCTTTTTGAAGGTCCAATCGCCTGAAGCTCGGCGAAACAATAGCCGTTGTTCCCGCTGTCAATAATGTCATACATCCACCGAAAACTACTGCGCTAACCGTTCCCAATAATTTGGCCGCCAATCCACTTTCAAAGGCTCCCAACTCGTTGGAGGAACCCACAAACATGGAGTTCACTGATGCTACCCTGCCACGCATATTATCTGGCGTCTTTAATTGTAAAATAGTCTGCCGTATGATCATGGAAACACCATCCACAGCACCACTGAGGAACAAGGCAATCACCGATAGCCAAAACAATTCCGATAGCCCAAAAACAATGATGCAGACACCGAAGGAAAATACTGCCATCAACAATTTTTTACCCGCATTTTTATGCAAGGGAAATCTTGTAGACCCCAACATGGTAATGGATGCTCCTACCGCTGGAGCCGCCCGTAAAATCCCGAAACCTTCGGAGCCCACATGCAAAATGTCCTGGGCATAAACCGGCAATAGTGCTACGGCCCCACCAAAAAGTACGGCAATCATATCCAAGGTCAATGCCCCAAAAATGGCCTTGTTACCAAAAACAAACTTGAGTCCATCCTTCAAACTTTGAAAAACAGGCTCGCCGATTTTTGGGTTCATAATAGGTTTTCTGGGAATCTGGAAAAGAAAAATCAAGGCGAACAAAGAGAAACCGAAAATAACGCACATGCTCCAATGCACCCCAATCCAGCTAATGGAAAAACCCGCCAGCGCCGGACCCAAAACAGAGGCCAATTGCCATGTGGAACTGCTCCACGTAGCGGCATTCGGATATATTTTTTTGGGAACGATCAAAGCAATCAATGAGAATATGGTCGGACCTAAAAACGAGCGCACAAATCCTCCCAAGAACACCAAGGCGTAAATGGAATAAAGAATTGTTTTGGATTCCCATGACTCTTCAAGCCCGGGCCAGCTCAACAAGAACAGTCCAAGACTTATTACAGAGAACCCGCCAATACAGGTAATCAATAGGTTTCGCTTTTCTTTTTGATCTACGATATGTCCGGCAAATAAGGCCATGCTCACCGCAGGAATCACTTCCATCAAACCGATAATACCAAGCGAAAGCGGGTCTTTGGTCAAGGAGTATACCTGCCATTCAATCACAATAAACTGCATGGACCATGCAAATACCATGGCAAAGCGTACAATCAAAAATATGTTGAATTCCTTATAGCGAAGTGCTGCGTAGGGGTCCATAAATTGCTAGCGAATATCTCTTAGTTTTAGTTGAAGGCTCACCGTTCCGTTCCATTCATTTTCATCCAACGAAAATACGGCATCGAACGGTTTTATGCCCTTAACTACATCTAATTTATCGCCCAAATTAAAGCCAATGCCTCCAATGGGATTTGAACCGGGCTGATACAAACTACATTTTAAATGCTTCTCGCCTTCCCCCACTCCACGGGCATACCCTGTGTCCTTTAAACCTTCGGCCATAAAAATCGGGGTCATGTTTCCCGGGCCAAAAGGTGCAAATTGCTTCAAGATACGCATCAATTTAGGTGTAACTTGGTGCATGGAGATTTTGGCATCCACGGCAATTTCTGGCTGCAATAATTTGGGGTCTATGGTTTCTGAAACTACTTTTTCAAACTGTTTTTTAAAGGCTTCGTACTGCTCTTCCAGCAAGGTAAGTCCTGCCGCGTACATGTGTCCCCCGAACTGCTCCAGACAATCCGAACAGCCTTCGAGTGCATTGTAGATATCAAATCCTTTAACCGATCGGGCTGAAGCTGCCAATTTATTCCCGCTTTTGGTGAAGACCAAGGTAGGACGGTAGTATGTCTCGGTTAATCGCGATGCCACAATGCCTATCACACCTTTGTGCCAATTTTCGTTGTAGACCACAGAGGTAAACTTCTCCTCCTCTTTATTTTCTTGGATTTGTACCAAGGCTTCCTGTGTGATTTCTTGGTCCAAACTTCTCCGTTCGGTATTGAACAGTTCAATTTCAGAAGCAAACTGTTGTGCTTGGACAAAGTTAGTCTCAGTAAGTAGGTTTACGGCATGTTGTCCATGCTTCATGCGTCCGGCCGCATTGATTCGCGGGGCAATGATAAAAACCACATCTGTGATGGTAAGCTCCCGTTTTTTGGTCTGATCAATTAATGCCTTGATTCCTGTTCTTGGGTTTTCGTTGATGACCATTAACCCATAATAGGCAAGCACCCGATTTTCTCCTGTAATCGGAACAATATCGGCAGCAATGGCAGTTGCCACTAAATCCAGATAAAGCAAAATATCATCTATGGTCTTTCCCCGCTTGTTACTCAACGCTTGAATCAATTTAAAGCCAACGCCACAACCGCAAAGTTCCTTGTACGGATATGAACAGTCCTCTTGTTTGGGGTCTAGCACAGCAACGGCCTCGGGCACTTCAGTTCCTGGCCGGTGGTGATCACATATAATTACCTCTATCCCTTTTTCCTTGGCATATTGTATCTGTTCAATGGCTTTGATTCCACAATCCAGAGCAATCATGAGGCTGACATCATTATCTGCAGCAAAATCAATTCCTTGAAATGAAATACCGTAGCCCTCCAAATAGCGGTCGGGAATGTAGGTTGCTACATTAGGATAAGTCTCCAAAAGGTATGAGCTCATCAAGGCTACCGAAGTGGTGCCGTCCACATCGTAATCCCCATACACCAATATATTTTCACCTTGAGTGATGGCCTGCTCAATCCGGTCCACGGCTTTGTGCATGTCCTTCATCAAAAAAGGGTCGTGCAGATGGTTCAATTCCGGACGGAAGAATGCCTTTGCTTCATCGTAATTGGTTATCCTTCGCTGAATCAACAATTGGGCAATCAAATCATCGACCCCCAGAGCTTCAGCAAGTCGGTCAATGGATTCTTGTTCGGGTTTTGGCTTTACGGTCCAGCGCATGAATGGTCAATTTCAAGTTCATCAATAAAATTCAAGTTCAAAGGAGACTTCTTTCGCTCATATTTTCAAACTTGATCTTGAGGTTGACCTAGTTCATAAATATAATTTATTTAACTGAATTCTGAACTGGTGCCCTGTACTTGAACTTTTTGTGAAAAATCTATTTGTTGTGATAGATAATCTTTATCTCCAACTCAGCAAATTTTCTGAACATTTCCATAACGCCGCAATATTTTTCAACGGAAAGGTCTACCGCTTTTTTAAGTTTGTCCTCGTTTAAGTTGGCCCCGGTAAAATGATATTCAATCACTACGGAATCGTAGTATTTTGGATGCTCTTCGGTAAGGTTCGCAATGGTTTCTATCTTGAAGTCATCAACTTCCAGTTTCATTTTTTTGATGAGCGATGCCACGTCCAAACCGGAACATCCAGCCAAGCCGGACAACATCAACGCCTTAGGGCGCAAACCGGCTCCAGAGCCTCCATCGTCTTCTCCGGCATCAATTCGAATAGTGTGTCCGGAAGGGTTATTGCTCTCAAAGGCCATTTCGCCCAACCATTTGGTAGTTATGTGATTTGTCATGACAATATAATTTTTGTTTCTTGCAGGGTTCAAAAATACGATATATAATCTCAAAAATGGCCTTAGTACAACCCTTGTCGCCCGAACACGATGCAGAAACCAAAGAACTGGCCGAGTTCTTCAACGAAACCTTGGGGTTTTGTCCGAATTCCGTGCTTACCATGCAGCACAGACCGGCCATATCCAAGGCTTTCATTAACCTTAATAAGGCGGTAATGGCCAATGAGGGGCGAGTGTCTTCAGCCTTAAAACGGATGATTGCCTGGGTAAGCAGCAATGCTACGGGCTGCCGTTATTGCCAAGCACATGCTATACGGGCAGCGGAGCGATATGGTGCCAAACAAGAACAATTGGACAACATTTGGGAATACCGTACACATAGTGCCTTTTCTACGGCAGAAAAAGCGGCGCTCGATTTTGCCTTGGCCGCCTCACAAGTACCAAATACGGTTAATGCTGATATTGAAAACAGACTCCACCAGCACTGGAACGATGGCGAAATCGTGGAAATGATGGGAGTCATCTCACTTTTTGGCTACCTCAACCGCTGGAACGATTCCATGGGAACAACCATTGAAGATGGTGCTATAGAAAGTGCGGAAAAATATTTGGGTGAAGTTGGGTGGCAAAAGGGAAAGCATGATGGGTCCAAATATTAAATAGATTCAATAATCCAGCGTACCGGAAACCTTTTCTCTCAAATCAGATAAAACTTCTTCCTCAAACCATGGGTTTTTGCTCAACCAAAACCGATTTCTTGGCGATGGATGCGGCAACACAAAATAATCGGGCAAATATTCCTGATAGTGCTTCACCGTTTCTGTTAAATTCCGCTTCATCGTATTGCCCAAATAGTAGTTTTGTGCATATTGACCGATCAAGATTATCAGTTTTAGGCTTGGCATTTGTTTTACCAGCGACTCGTGCCATAAAGGAGCACACTCGGATCGTGGTGGCAAATCCCCTGATTTTCCTTTGCCTGGATAACAAAATCCCATTGGAATCAAGGCAAAAAGTTGTTCATCATAAAATTGTTCATCCGTTACACCCAACCATTTTCTAAGCTGCCTTCCGCTAGGATCGTCCCACGGAACCCCCGTTTGGTGGACTTTGGTCCCGGGTGCCTGCCCAATAATCGCAATTTTTGATGCTGGATGGGCTGCAACAATGGGCCTGGGGCCTAGGAGCAAATGCTCCTCGCAATGTGTGCAGTTGCGTATTTTGGATAGTAGTTCGTCCATCTAATGTACTGGGTCGTAAAGTTGTGTTGAAGTTAACAACTATTTTTTGCCACCAACCACAATCACAAATTCGCCTTTGGGCGACTTATTATTGAAATGTTCCAATACTTCAGCAACGGTTCCGCGAACGGTTTCCTCGTATAATTTGGTCAATTCTCTAGATACGGAAACAGGTCTGTCTTCCCCAAAATACTCAGCAAAATGAGTCAAGGTTTTAAGCAGCTTATGGGGCGATTCATAAAAAACCATGGTCCTAGTTTCTTCTGCAAGTTCCAAAAGTCGGGTCTGGCGGCCTTTTTTTACGGGCAAAAACCCTTCAAAAACAAATCGCTCATTGGGCAGTCCACTGTTTACTAGAGCAGGTACAAATGCAGTTGCTCCGGGCAAACACTCTACTTCAATGTCGTTTTCAACGCAAGCACGAGTCAGTAAAAACCCAGGGTCGGAAATTGCCGGTGTACCTGCGTCCGAAATGAGCGCACAAGTAGTCCCTTCTCTCATTTTTTGCACCAAACCATCAACCTGTTTGTGTTCGTTGTGCATGTGGTGGCTCTGCAGATGGGTGTTGATATCAAAATGTTTCAGCAATTTACCGCTGGTTCGGGTATCTTCGGCCAAAATAACATCCACCTCTCTTAATACCCGTATGGCACGAAGTGTCATGTCCTCAAGGTTTCCTATTGGCGTTGGAACCAGATATAACTTTCCCATGTACCAAAGTTAAGGTCTTAAAATCAAAATAAAATTGAAAAAATGGAATTATGCGAACCTACGTTCAATTAGGGCTATAAACCGTGTTTCGTACTCTTCTTTGCCTTCCCAGTTATTATACTCCGGCTTTACCATATTCTTTACAAAGGCGATGGAGCGTTCCTCGGTATCTATGGTATTAAGTTGAGAGAGAACCCTTGTATAGTCTTCCATGTTATTGTTGAACAAATGCTTGACAAACGCAAGTTTGTCGTTAAGGCCGACCTGGAAGTCTTTGGCCAAACGGTCGTTCAACGATTTTGGCTTGATCGATTTTGAAGGTGCACTCACATTCTCATCGGGCGTGACCTCATCTTTATCGTTCTTCATCAAATTGGGTTTTGCCACGAACTCGGCAAACACCTTCTCCAAATCCATATTGGAAGGCATTTCGGAAACAATATCCTTGATCGTATCCATGGAAGGTGTCGTAATAATATCCTCTTGGTGCGGATTGCTCTCCGGAACGGATGTGTTTCCACTTAAAACGGCATTGGCCATTTTCTCGAACCTTGAGGCTATCACGTTTTGGGACACATCTACCTCAACATCGTTCAGTTTTTCATCTATGAATTTTAATACGGCCAACTTTTCGTAAATCTTTCTGGATTTTTCGTACAATGCCGCAAGATCTGTGTCCTCACGTGCAGTGATTATCTCTGTGGACAACTTGATCAACTCTTCCCTCAATTTCCGTATCATAGCTTTTCTTCTTTACTATAAAAATATAACGATTTTGCAAATACCCTATCAACAAAAGGTTAAAATCTTATTGAAAACAGGGGTGCATTTTTTTAGTAGCTTTGTGGTCGTCCCAATATAACGGGAAAACAAACAATTTCTTTCAAAAATACGGTATGTTTCTCGAAAACACAGTCAACCCTAAGGAACAGTTTGGATGGATCGAGGTGATTTGCGGTTCCATGTTTTCCGGAAAGACCGAAGAACTGATCCGACGTCTAAAGCGCGCCCAGTTCGCCAAACAAAAAGTGGAGATTTTTAAACCCATTGTGGATACCCGGTACCATGAAGAAATGGTGGTCTCCCACGATTTCAATGAAATTAGGTCCACTCCGGTTCCGGCAGCGGCCAATATTAGGCTCTTGGCAGACGATTGTGATGTAATCGGCATTGACGAGGCCCAGTTTTTTGATGATGAGATCGTAACCGTTTGCAACGATTTGGCCAATAGGGGCATTCGCGTGGTAGTTGCGGGACTCGACATGGATTTTAAGGGCAATCCTTTTGGCCCCATGCCAGCCTTGATGGCCACAGCGGAATACGTGACCAAAGTACACGCCGTGTGTACACGCACCGGAAACTTAGCTAACTACAGTTTCAGAAAATCCCTCAACGATAATTTGGTGCTGCTCGGTGAAACTGAAGAGTACGAGCCTTTGAGCCGTGCCGCATTTTACAAGGCCATGTTACGTGAAAAAATTAAGGGAATTGATGTGAACTCGGAAGAAGTCACCTCTAAAAAAGACAAAACCAATGGGTAAGGTCGGGGAAACCACGTTGATCCTGGACCTAGATTCCTTGGAACACAATTACAATTACTTGCGGGCCAAAATTAAACCGGAAACCAAGTTTTTAGGGGTAGTAAAAGCTTTTGCCTATGGCAGCGATATGGTGACCATTGCCCAAAAACTGGAACAATTGGGCGCCGATTATTTGGCGGTCGCTTATGTTAGTGAAGGAGTTCTGTTGCGAAAAGCAGGCATTAAAACCCCTATTTTGGTTCTACACCCCTTGGCTTCCAATTTTGATGATTTGATGGCCTACCGTTTGGAACCCAGCATTTATTCCAGAAATATCCTGAACCAATTTCTTGAGGCTGCCAAAGTCCAGAAACAAAAAAACTATCCCATCCACATTAAATTTAACACAGGATTGAACCGTTTGGGCTTTTCCGAAAATGATGTGGAATTTATTGCCAAGGAAACGTTGCAAAATGGATGTATCAAAATAGTTTCCGCGTTTTCACATTTGGCCGCATCCGAAGATAAAAATGAACGGGACTTCAGCCTGAAGCAAATCGAATCCTTCAAAAAGTTGAGCAATGCACTTAAGGATAGCTTAGGGTATGCTCCTATGAGGCACATGTTGAACACTTCCGGTATTATCAATTATCCAGAAGCACAGTTTGAGATGGTGCGCAGTGGGATTGGCTTATACGGCTATGGTAACCAGACCGAAGTGGATGCACAATTAAAACCTGTAGCCACACTAAAGACCATTATTTCACAAATCCATCATATTGATGCCAATGAATCCGTGGGGTACAATAGAGCATTTAAATCCAGTCGACCTATTAAAAGTGCAACGCTACCTATCGGGCATGCCGATGGTATTGGCAGACAGTACGGAAAAGGAAAAGGCTTTGTAACCATCAACAACCACAAAGCGCCTATTTTGGGAAATGTTTGTATGGATATGATCATGGTTGATGTTACCGGAATTGATTGTAAAGAAGGTGACGAAGCAACCGTATTTGGGACGGAGAAATCCGCAGAAAAATTCGCATTAGGTGCTGGCACCATTTCATACGAGATTCTCACGGCCATATCACAACGTGTAAAAAGAGTGGTCACCGGCGCTTGATATTCCTTTTTTTACTTAACTTGTCTTTGATTAACCAATACTCAACTGTAAAATGGGATTTTTAAAAGAATTTAAAGAGTTTGCCATGAAAGGAAACCTGGTGGATATCGCCGTAGGTTTCGTTATGGGTGCCGCTTTTAAAGAAGTGGTATCATCGTTCACGGGAGGCATAGTTTCTCCGTTGATCGGATTGCTCTTCAAGGCGGATTTCAACGATTTGAAATACGTGATCACCGAAGGAACACCAAATGAAACGGGAGAAATTGTAGGTGAAATAGCAGTACTTTACGGGGCATTTTTAACCAATGTCATCGACTTCATCATCGTAGCATTTGTTATGTTCCTTATTGTAAAGGCTGTAAACCGAATGAAGAAAAAAGAAGAGCCTGCTCCAGAAGCTCCAAAAGGCCCAACACAAGAGGAATTGTTGGCCGAGATTCGCGACCTGTTGAAAAAACAATAAGCGTACCGGTAATTTTCGGTGCGACCGCTACATCACAATAACCTTTAAAAACCATCAATGTGTTTCGCTAACATGTTGATGGTTGTTTTATTTGTAACATTTTGTTATTTTTTATTAATTGATAGCGAAAAAGCTTGTTTAACTCGCTGACTGAAGTACCTTTGCAACAAGAAATAATTTTACAATGAAAGTAGCAGTTGTTGGTGCCACCGGAATGGTAGGCGAAGTCATGTTGAAAGTGTTGGAAGAGCGTAACTTCCCTATTTCAGAATTATTATTGGTTGCTTCCGAGCGCTCCGTGGGCAAAAAGCTCACCTATAAAAATGAGGAATATACCGTAATCGGTCTGGCGGACGCTGTAGCCGCTCAACCAGACATTGCCATTTTCTCCGCAGGTGGGGACACCTCTTTGGAGTGGGCGCCGAAATTCGCTGAAGTTGGCACTACCGTAATCGATAATTCTTCCGCTTGGCGTATGGACCCGACCAAAAAGTTGGTGGTGCCCGAAATCAATGCCAGCGAACTTACTACAGAAGATAAAATCATTGCAAACCCCAACTGCTCCACCATTCAAATGGTATTGGCTTTGGACCCATTGCATAAAAAATATCAAATGAAACGCGTGGTCGTTTCCACCTACCAGTCCGTTTCAGGAACCGGTGTTAAAGCGGTTGAGCAAATGGAAAACGAAGCAGCAGGAATAGAAGGTGAAATGGCCTATCCTTATCCCATTAACCGAAATGCATTGCCACATTGCGATGTATTCTTGGAAAACGGATATACCAAAGAAGAAATGAAATTGGCCCGTGAGCCACAAAAAATATTGGACGACCGTTCCTTTTCGGTCACTGCAACAGCGGTACGTATTCCAACCGCTGGCGGACACTCGGAATCGGTAAATGTAGAATTCCATAACGATTTTGATTTGGCTAAAGTGCGACAGCTGCTGAGTGAAACTCCTGGAATCGTGGTACAGGACAATCCGGCAACCAACACCTACCCCATGCCCGCTTTTGCCAATGGCAAGGATGAGGTTTTTGTAGGTAGAATCCGTCGCGATGAAACCCAGCCAAACACCTTGAACATGTGGATCGTGGCGGACAACCTAAGAAAAGGGGCCGCTACCAATGCAGTACAGATTGCGGAGTATTTGGTTGAGAACAATTTGGTTTCAAATACTTCTGAAGCAATTTCATAAAATTCGTTAAAGCATCAACTGTAGCCAATAGGTTTGTGTGTTTTGTGTACTTTTATCGGAATCAATCCGAGAAAACATGAAAAACATAAGTCTATTGGCTGCTTTGGTTTTATTCGCGGCCTGCAAAGAAGAATCTAAAACTAGAGAACCTATTACTGTGAACTACCCTACAACCAAAAAAGTTGACACCGTAGATAATTATTTTGGAAACGAGGTCCCAGACCCCTATCGGTGGTTGGAAGATGACCGAAGCGAGGAGACCGAGGCCTGGGTCAAGAAACAAAATGCGACTACATTCGGGTATCTGGAAAAGATTCCATTTCGCGAAGACCTTAAAAACCGATTGGAAAAACTTTGGAACTACGAAAAAGTGGGCTCTCCCTTTAAAGAGGGAAACTACACCTATTACTACAAAAACAATGGCCTGCAAAATCAGTATGTGGTTTATCGCAAAAAGGACGGTGGCGAAGAAGAAGTCTTTTTGGATCCCAACACATTCTCAGAAGATGGCACCACATCCTTGATGGGATTGAATTTCACTAAAGACGGTTCCAAGGCCGCATACCTTATTTCCGAAGGCGGAAGCGATTGGCGCAAGGGTATCGTGATCGATGCCGAATCCAAAGAAATTGTGGAGGACACCTTGGTAGATATTAAATTCAGTGGTATTTCCTGGAAGGGCAACGAAGGTTTCTACTACTCCAGCTATGATAAGCCCGAGGGAAGCGAGTTGTCGGCAAAAACGGACCAACACAAACTCTACTATCACAAGTTGGGAACGTCACAATCGGAGGATAAAATCATCTTTGGCGGAACACCAGAAGAAAAACACCGTTATGTAGGCGGTTCCGTATCAGAAGACCAGAAGTACCTTTTTATAACCGCATCTGTTTCAACATCCGGCAATAAATTGTTCCTAATGGACCTATCCAAAGAAAATCCTGAACTGGTAACAATTTTGGACGATACCGATTCCGATACCTACCCGATCGAAAATGAAGGTTCCAAACTTTATTTGGTGACAGATAGGGAAGCCCCTAATAAAAAAATCGTGGTCGTGGATGCTTCCGACCCAACGCCCAACAATTGGAAAGATCTCATCCCCGAAACAGAAAATGTATTGACGGCCGGAACGGGAGGAGGTTACTTTTTTGCCGAATATATGGTAGATGCTATTTCCAAAGTGCTCCAATACGATTATGATGGCAATCTGGTACGAGAAGTAAAACTGCCAGGCGTAGGAAGCGCAGGAGGTTTTGGCGGCAAAAAAGAGGACAGCGAATTCTATTTCTCCTTTACCAATTACAATACGCCAGCTTCCCTGTACAAATACGACGTAGAAACTGGTGAGTACGAACAATATTGGAAGCCTCAAATTGATTTTGATCCCGATGATTACGAATCAAAGCAAGTATTCTACAACTCAAAAGATGGTACAAAAGTACCCATGATCATCACTTATAAAAAAGGAACGGAACTGAATGGCAAAAACCCGACCATGCTCTACGGCTATGGTGGCTTCAATGTGAGTTTAACGCCCTCTTTCAGCATAGTGAACGCCGTTTGGATGGAGCAAGGCGGTGTGTACGCCGTTCCCAACCTTCGTGGTGGTGGCGAATATGGTAAAGAATGGCATATTGCCGGAACAAAGCTCAATAAACAGAATGTATTTGATGACTTTATCGCGGCTGCCGAATACTTGATCGAAAACAAATACACTTCAAAAGAATATCTCGCTATTCGTGGGGGTTCCAATGGAGGATTATTGGTCGGTGCCACTATGACCCAAAGACCAGATTTGATGCAAGTTGCTTTACCCGCAGTAGGCGTAATGGATATGCTCCGTTACCATACCTTTACCGCCGGGGCAGGGTGGGCCTATGATTATGGAACTTCCGAAGACAATGAGGAAATGTTCAACTACATTAAGGGCTATTCACCTGTTCATAATGTAAAGGAAGGAACGGACTATCCGGCCACCTTGGTGACAACAGGTGACCACGATGACCGTGTAGTACCCGCACACAGTTTTAAGTTTGCCGCAGAACTACAAGAAAAGCAAGCGGGGGAGCAACCCACATTGATACGTATTGAGACCAATGCAGGTCACGGAGCGGGCACTCCGGTTAGCAAGACCATTGAACAGTATGCCGATATCTTCGGCTTCACGTTTTACAATATGGGGTACGATGAACTCCCCAACCAAGGCGTTCTAAAGGAGTTTAAAGATTAAATTTTATAAAGGCCGCCCATTTAGGCGGCCTTATTTTCTATGCTAAAAGTTCAAGTAGATTCTTTTGGTTACCGAAACAACACCATATTAAAGGGTATTTTATTTGAAGTGCCCCCAGGAGAACACGTGGCATTGATGGGCGAAAGCGGCTCTGGAAAAAGCACGCTGCTCAAAATCATCTATGGGTTGCTCCATGTGGAGGATGGCTCTATTTTTTGGGGCGATGTCGAAGCATTGGGACCCAATTTTAACTTGGTCCCCGGAGAACCCTATATGAAATATCTGGCACAGGATTTTGATTTGATGCCCTTCATTTCCGTGGAAGAGAACATAGGACAATTTCTTTCCGTTTTCGAAAGAGAAACACATGAAGAACGCATCAATGAGCTTCTAGACTTGATAGAGATGAAGCCCTACGCCAAAACCAAAGTGAAGTATCTTAGCGGCGGGCAACAACAACGCGTAGCGCTGGCCCGTGTTTTGGCACAAGAACCTGAAATCCTACTATTGGACGAGCCCTTTGGGCACATCGATAATTTTAAGCGAAATGTACTCCGTAGAAACCTTTTCCAGTATCTAAAAAAGCAAGGTATTACCGTATTGACGGCCAGTCACGACCCCAGTGATGTATTGCCCTTTGCAAAAAGAACATTGATATTGGAACAGGGCAAAATCATTGCCAACGAGAACACCCAAGAACTCTACAAAAACCCGCCAAATTACTACACCGCCTCACTATTTGGGCAAGTAAACGAAGTACCCATGAAATTATTAAAGTCCTATTCGGAAATAGATAGGTCAGTATTAGTATATCCGCACGAGTTCAAATTTTCGGATTCCTCTGGGCTTCAAGTTAAAGTAATCAATTCGTTTTTTCAAGGCAATCATTACTTAAATGAAAGTGCAGCGGAAGATGGCACCACAATCTTTTTTAATTCAGAGAAAAAGCAAGACGCAGGGACAACTATTTTTCTTAATGTATCTTTGAATACCATCAACAGAAGGCTTCAGGTTGGACAAAAAGCAAATACATAGGGAACTGGTTTTTAAGGCCATGCGAAGCAGTGGTGCTGGCGGTCAAAATGTGAACAAGGTTTCTTCCAAAGTAGAACTCACTTTCATTATTGACACATCAGAAGGTCTTTCTGATAAGGAAAAGGAGCGTATTCAACTCAAATTGAAATCCAGATTGACGAATGATGGCGCCTTGATTCTTCAATGTGATGAAGCACGTAGCCAACATCGAAATAAAGACCTCGTAGTGAAGCGGTTTTTCGAAATCCTGAAAAATGCGCTTGTGGTACCCAAAAAGAGAAAACCGACCAAACCAACTAAGTCCTCAAAAGAAAAAAGGTTAAAATCCAAGAAGATTACAGCAGATAAAAAGGCTGCCCGAAAAAAGCCGGATTTGGGAAAATAAGAATTTGATGATTTTCTGTCCTTCAGATTATAAACCCATCAAAAAAAATTAAGTCTGCAACAATTCTGATCTATCGGATTTAATATCCTCGCTTCAATTGCTTAATTTTCAGTCAAATTATAACTAATTCAAAAAAATGACTTCTAAAATTACAAACCTCAAAACATTACTGCTCTCAACAGTAATGGCTTTGTCCTGTGCTGCGTTTGCCGTGGCGCAAACGGTACCCTCACCTGAGGACGTGTACGGATTTAGGGTAGGGGCCGATTACAAATTGGCGGACTATTCACAAATTGAAGATTATCTAAACAAGCTGGATGCTGCATCCAACAGAATCAAAAAAATCGAGATAGGTGAAACGGTACTCGGCCGTAAAATGTATCTTATGTTTATCTCTACGGAAGAAAACCTTGCCCAACTGGATAAGTGGAAAGATATCAGCACTAAACTGGCAAGAGTTCAAGTAGATGATGCCGAGGCCCTAAAATTATCGCAGGAAGGCAAGGCAATTGTATGGGTAGATGGCGGGATGCACTCCACAGAATTGGCCCACGGACAAATGACCTCCGAGTTAGCTTATACATTGGCCACATCGGAAACCGCCGAAATGCAAAAAATCAGGGAAAACGTAATTACCCTTTTAATGCCCGTAATGAATCCAGATGGACTGGACATCGTTGTCGATTGGTATCGCAAGAATATGGGAACGGCCTATGAAACTTCCCGTCCCCCAATTTTGTACCACTACTATATGGGGCACGATAATAACAGGGACTGGTTTATGAACATTATGCCCGAAACCTATAATGTCACCAAAATCCTGTACAACGAATGGTACCCTCAGATTGTTTACAATCATCACCAATCGTCCCCTTCATGGACCAAAATTTCATTACCTCCCTACGCCGACCCTGTAAATCCAAGAATACACCCGGCAATAACGGCAGGGGTAAGTGAGGTAGGATCGGCCATGACCAAGCGTTTTTCCCTTGAAAATATGCCCGGTGCCATTGCCGATAACTTTTATACCATGTTCTGGAATGGAGGTGGACGTACCGTGCCTTATTATCATAACATGATCGGTATTTTGACCGAAACGGGCCATACCACCCCCACCCCCCGCTTCTATGACCCCGAAAAACTCCCTAAAACTGTGGCGGGTGGCACCCCAACCGATGGTACAGACATTATGTACCCAGATCCATGGAAAGGTGGCGAGTCCCATTTTAGGGATGCCGTGGATTATATGTTAACGGCAACCTGGGCCACTTTGGACCTTGCAGCAGACCGCAAGAGTAATTACCTGCACAATATTTACAAGATGGGTAAGTCTGCGGTTGAAAAAGGTAAGACCGAAGACTTGTTCGCCTACATTATCAGCAAGGAACAGTGGGATTCCTTTGAGGCTGTAAACTTGGTAAATGTATTGCTACAAGGTGGTATCGAAATTGAAAAAGCGACCAAAGATTTTACGGTAAATGGCAAAGAATATGAAGAAGGCTCTTACGTTATCTACACCGCTCAGGCATTTAGACCATACCTTTTGGACTTGATGGAGAAACAGAACTATCCAACACGTTTCCAATATCCAGGGGGGCCTCCCGACACTCCCTATGATTTGGCGGGATGGACATTACCTATGCAAATGGGCATCGATGTAGATAAGATTTCTGAATCATTCAATGCTCCAACGGAAAAAGTCACTGGTCTGGTAAAATACTACGAAGGTGAAGTCAACAGAAATGGCTCCTTCGGATATGCGCTAAGCGTTAATAGTAATGCTTCCGTAGTGGCCACAAACAAAATTCTGAAAGCTGGCGGAACGGCGTACAAGAGCATGTCAGAATTCAAAGCAGGAAAAGTAACGCTCCCTGCTGGATCGTTTATTCTTACCGGAGAAAAAGAAATGATAGAATCCTTGGCAGATGAATACGGCCTCGAATTTACAGGCCTTTCGGTCAAACCAGAGGTTCAATTGAAAAAAATCCATTTGCCCAAAGTGGGGCTGTACAAGTCCTGGGTGGCCAATATGGATGAAGGATGGACCCGTTTTGTTATGGACAAATACGAATTTGATATGGATACCTTGCACGATGCAGATATCAAAACAAAGGATTTATCCAAGTATGATGCCATCATCATCCCATCTCAAAGACCGAGTTCCATTTTACACGGACATGACAATTTGAGCATGCCGGAAAAATTCACGGGCGGGATAGGCCTAAAGGGTTCTTTAGCTTTGAGCGACTATGTTGAAGCCGGAGGAACCTTGATTGCCTTTGATGAAGCGAGTGACTACGTGATAGAACAATTCGGATTGCCGTTGCGTGATGCTGTGGAAGGAGCTGACAGTAAAGACTTTTTTATCCCAGGTTCATTGATCAAAGCAGGTGTGGATACCTCGCACCCATTGGCATTTGGAATGAAGGACACCGTTGCAGTTTCTTTTAACAGAAGTAGGGCCTTCACCATTGACAAACAACGAAAATCTGGTGAAGGAGGAACAGAGGACATCAAAGATGCTCCAGCACCCGAAGTTGAAGTAATCGCCACCTATGCCGCCAAAGATTTATTGATGAGCGGTTGGGCCATGGGCGAAGACAGGTACATTGCAAAAAAACCTGCATTGGTAAAAGCCAAATATGGTAAGGGTTCGGCAATATTGTTTGCATTCCGACCACAATTTAGGGCACAGCCTCGCGGAACCTATAAGTTGATCTTTAATGCGATTTACGAAGGCGCTTCGGAATAGCGGAACATATTAGTGTATAAAGAAAAGCCACATCAAATTGATGTGGCTTTTTCTATTCCTATTATAATTCTTGAACAAATTTATGAATGGTTTTGAGTTTCCAACTCCTTGGCAATCCAAGAAAAACTGTCCTGAACTTCTGAAAAGACCTGTTCTTCGGGAACCAAGTCGGGAATAATATCAATACTTTCAATAAGCCGTTTGGGCTGTTCCTGCAAGCCAGTTAAAACGGTTTTTACGTTTTTATTGGATAAATCAAAAATGATGGTTTCCAGAGCATAGACACCCGACTGATCGATATGTGGTACACGGTCCATACGGATGACAAGTACTTTTATATGTTCATCAATATTTTTTACCTGATCCTGAAAGTATGACGTAAAACCAAAAAACAACGGACCATTTAAATGTTTGATAAATACTTGGTCCTTATATTTCTCGTAGAAACTCTCCTCATCTACCCAAGGCCTTTCCCCATCAAAACCCGCAAGGGTACCAACCTCCATGCCCTTTTCCCCAATATCACTGGCGCGTTTCATAAACAACAATGCCGCCAGCGTTACCCCAATACCAACTGCTTGGATCAGACTGCCAAATGTGGTCCATAATAAAACAATGATCAGTACCACGGAATCAGCCTTAGGCATTATCTTTATATGTTTGAGACCACGTGTATCGATAATTTTAAACCCAATCGGAATCAATATTCCTGCAAGCACAGCCAAGGGGATGTATGCTGCGAGTGAACTCAACCCCAATAAAACGGCCAAGAGAAATGTGCCGTGCAAGGCTCCGGAAAGCCTCGTTTTACCACCATTGTTTATGTTTACCACAGTACCCTTGGTTGCTCCTGCGCCAGGTATGCCCCCAATCAATGCTGCCACCATATTGCCAATACCTTGGCCGATTAGCTCGCGATTGCTATTATGCTTGGTTTTGGTCATGTTATCCGCAATTACCGAGGTCAACAACGAGTCAATGGAACCCAAAACGGCCAAGACCAGTCCATATTCCAAAACCATAAAATAGGCTTCACTATCAATGCTGAAAAGGCCGTCTATTTGCAGTGAGGGTAATCCCGAAGGTATTTCTCCAATAATAGGAACATCCCAATTTATAAAATAGGAAAAGATAGATACCGCAATCAAAGCAACTAGAGCGCTGGGTACGGTCTTGTTGATTTTTGGAAAGAGATAATAAATTATCACCGTCATTGCTCCCAAAACCAAAGCTTGCCAATTAAACTCGGTAAAAAGTCTGGGTAAATCAGACATTACCTTTATAGTAGATTTTGCCGAATCCAAACCAACGAACGGGAATATTTGCAGGATGATGATAATGAGTCCCACACCGCTCATGAAACCCGAAATTACGGGGTAGGGAAAGTATTTGATATATCCGGCAATGTTTACTAGCCCGAAAATTATCTGTAATACCCCGCCGACAAAGAAACTCAGAATAATGATGCCCATTGCACTTTCCAAACTTCCTGTCAAGTCAATGGCACTGGCCACCAAAGCTGCCGAAACCACGGTCATTGGTCCGGTTGGGCCGCTAGCCTGTGTTTTTGTTCCCCCAAACAAGGCGGCAAGTATACCAATTGCGATTGCACCGTACAGCCCTGAGATTGCACCGAGACCGGATTGCACACCAAAAGCCAATGCCAGCGGTAGCGCTACGATGCCCGCCACGAGTCCGCCAGTAAAATCGCCTTTAAAATATTTTGTATCGTAAAATTTTGCCATAATTGGTTAGGTTCTATTGTGAGTTTTATTTTACTTGAAATTTACAACTTTCGAAATTAACCCTCGAGCCTTTGGTGTTTTATCTTGGTCTGAAAAATTCATTCTTACATAAATATCTATCGGCATACGCCTTGTCTACTAGTCTACGAATTGGTTCGGCCATGTTCTTGAAATTCTCATCCGACTAGACAATCCTTTGCTCTGGCTCATGCCCAGCTCCTGCGGAATCTTCATAAACGAATCATATTGGTAGAAATACCTTTTCAAAAAAAGAAAAAGTTATTTAAACAAAATTGCCACAGCACCAATGGCCGTTACAATCAAGATAAAACGCTTGTAGTTTTTTTCGTTGATTTTCTTCACCAAGAAAACGCCCAAAATCAAACCGAGAAGAATGGCGGGCAAAAGCCTTAAGTTAATCAGAAGGCTTTCAACCGTAACCGTTTTCCAAACAAATACATGAAAAGGAAGTTTGAACAAATTAGTGATAAAGAACAGCCAAGCTGCCGTACCCACAAACTCGTTCTTGGGCAATCGCATGGCCAAAAAGAAAATATTGGTGAAGGCACCGGCCAAATTGCCGATCATGGTACAGATTCCGGCCAAAATTCCCATAGAACCCGAAAACAACCAATGGGTGGGCACGGTTTGGGACTTTCTTCTATCCCACCAAATGAGCATCGCCAAACTTATAAATATCACAATTACCATCCCCCATTTAAATTCCCATTCAGGAAGATCTTTGCCGACCAATACTCCGACGAGTATCCCAAGGATCATCCATGGAATAAACTTAAAAATGTATTTCCATTGGGCGTGTCGGTTGTAATAGACCACCGCAAAAATATCCCCAACAATCAGCAGCGGAATAAAAAGCCCCGTAGAAGCTCTCGAACCAAAGGCCAAAGCCATAAGGGTCACATTAAAAATGGACATGCCCTTAAGTCCCGCTTTGGAGACCCCCATCAAAAAAGCAGCGGTAGCGGCCATGGTCCAAGCGGCAACAGAAATGTCGGAGAAAGCAGAAAGAAACATGAGGATTTTTTTTGCGGGTTCACAAAAGTAACCCAAAAAAACTATCTTTAGCTCCAGCCAAACTGAACAAATGAAATTAGAGCTTTTAGATTACACCATCATTTTTGGATTTTTTGCTTTGGTCCTCTTCATAGGGATTTATGTTTCAAAAAAATCCGGACAAAATTCAACAGAATATTTTTTATCCGGCCGAAGTATGCCCTGGTGGCTTTTGGGATTGTCCATGGTCGCTACGACTTTTTCCACGGATACGCCCAATTTGGTGACCGATTTGGTTCGCTCCAATGGTGTTTCAGGAAACTGGGGGTGGTGGTGCTTTTTGTTGACAGGGATGTTGACCGTTTTTGTTTATGCCAAGCTTTGGAGAAAATCTAACGTAAAAACGGATCTGGAATTTTATGAATTAAGATACGGGGGAAAGGCAGCAAGCTTTTTAAGAAAGTTCAGGGCCATATATCTTGGGGTTTTGTTCAATGTGATCACCATGGCCTCCGTTACCTTGGCCGCCATAAAGATAGGTGGCGTAATGCTAGGGTTGGACCCTTGGGTAACTGTGGTAAGCGCAGGCCTTATCACTGTTATTTTTAGTGCCCTAGGTGGATTTAAGGGTGTTGTGTACAGTGATTTTTTCCTGTTTTTTATGGCAATGGCCGGAGCAATAGGAGCTGCTTATTATCTGGTTAATTTGCCCGAAGTGGGCGGATTGCAAGCGGTTCTGGAAAATGAGAATGTAAAAGATAAATTGAGCATACTCCCCGATTTCAGTGATAAAAAAGCCTTGATCACTGCGCTGATCATACCCTTGGCGGTGCAATGGTGGAGTTCTTGGTATCCTGGAGGCGAACCAGGCGGTGGAGGTTATATTGCACAACGAATGTTGGCGGCGAAAAATGAGAATCACGCTATTGGAGCTACCTTCTTCTTTAATATTATGCATTATGCTTTAAGACCTTGGCCTTGGATTCTAGTGGCTTTGGCCTCCTTGGTAGTATATCCGGATGTTGCGAGTATCCACGAAGCCTTCCCCAATGTAACAGAGGATAAGCTGGGACATGACTTGGCCTATTCCGCCATGATGACAAAACTCCCAACAGGTCTTTTAGGTGTGGTTCTAGCCTCTCTGGTTGCGGCCTATATGTCCACCATTTCTACGCAATTGAACTGGGGTTCCTCCTACATAGTGTATGATTTTTATAAGCAACAAATAAATCCAGAGGCATCAGAAAAACAAATGGTAAATGTGGGTAGGATTTCTACCGTACTGTTAATGGTGTTGAGTGCGTTTTTGGCATTGGCCCTACAGGATGCCATGGGAGTGTTCAACCTGCTTTTATCATTTGGAGCGGGAACAGGGCTTATTTTCATATTAAGGTGGTTCTGGTGGCGAATCAACGCTTGGAGTGAAATTACCGCCATGTTCTCATCAGGAATACTAGCGGTTTTACTCGAAACCACTCCTTTGCGAGGTTATTTGTTTGCTCCGGACACAGGTATTTTTCCTGAATGGGCCGATTTACCTTTTATAATGATAGTAACTTCCATTATCTGGTTAACAGCCACATTTGTTACCCAACCGGAAAGTAAAGAGGTGCTTCGAAGCTTCTATCTAAAAATTCAGCCAGGAGGTCCAGGTTGGGCAAAAGTTGTTGATGAAGCGGAGGTCGAAAATGTGGAAATAGTCAAGACAAACGAAAAGTGGAGTGTACCATCAGGAATTAAGGCAATGCTATCAGGAGTTGTATTGATTTACTCCATTATGTTCGCCACAGGATATTGGATTTATGGAGAATACCAATTGGCCATCATTCTAACTGTTGTAGTAGCCCTTTCCGCTTTTGTATTATTAAAGGTATGGCAAGGAATGAAAAACGTGTTTTAGCGGGTTACCCTCGCAACTCCAATAATCTGGAAACATATTTTCCAACCACATCGAACTCTAGGTTAATGGTGCCACCTACTTTGTAGGTGTGGAAACGGGTATGCTCGTAGGTGTAAGGAATTATCGCAACGCTAAAACTGTCTTTTTTGGAATCCACAACGGTCAAACTAACTCCGTCCACCGTAATGGAGCCTTTTTCGATGGTCACATTATTGAGTCTGGAATCGTATGCAAAGGTATAGACCCAACTGCCATCCTTCTCCTCAATGGATTTACAAGTTGCGGTTTGATCCACGTGCCCTTGAACAATATGTCCGTCCAAACGCGCGCCGAGCAACATCGCCCGCTCCAAATTGACCACTTCCCCAACCTTCAGGTCGCCTAAATTGGTTTTGCTCAGGGTTTCTTCAATAGCGGTCACGGTATACTGATCGGCATGAATGGAAACAACGGTTAGGCATACCCCGTTGTGCGAAACACTTTGGTCTATCTTTAATTCAGAAGTAATTGTGGAAGAAACTGTTATATGAAGATTTCCGCCCTCTTTTTCCAGCTTTTCAACTTTCCCTAAAGTCTCTATGATCCCTGTGAACATTGTGTCTTATTAATTGACTAGTTTTGTAATGCAAAAGTAGCCATAACGGCATTCATTTTATGAAGGAAAATCAAAAAATACGATTGGGGATCTCCATTGGAGACATTAACGGAATTGGGTGCGAGGTAGCGCTCAAAACTTTTGAGGATGCAAGAATGTTGGACTTTTGCACACCAGTACTATTTGCATCCAACAAGATTGTTTCACAACAGATCAAAGATTTTGGGCTGGATATCAAATTCAACGGTGTCCGCGATGCCGACCAGGCCTTGGAAGGAAAAGTCAATATCGTAAATGTGAGCAAGGATGTTCCCAGTATTCAGTACGGACAGGCCACAAAGGAGGCCGGTGAATTTGCCATTACATCATTGAAGGCCGCCGTGAATGCCCTAAAAGAAAATAAGACCGATGTTTTGGTGACGGCACCCATCAACAAAAACAATATACAATCCGAAGATTTCAAGTTTCCCGGACATACCGATTTTTTGGCCCAAGAACTGAAAGGTGAAAGTCTGATGTTTATGGTAACCAACGAACTTCGGGTAGGTCTGCTTACCGATCACATCGCCGTAAAGGATGTGGCCAAGGCCATAACCCCAAAGCTTATCCGCAACAAAGTTGTTACCATGGAGGAATCGCTAAAAATGGATTTTGGCATTCGTAAACCCAAAATTGCGCTTTTGGGGATCAATCCGCACAGTGGGGACAACGGAACCATTGGGGAAGAGGACGATAAAATCCTAAAACCTACCATAAAAGAATTGTTCGACAAGGGCACTTTGGTGTACGGCCCCTATTCGGCCGATAGTTTCTTTGGTTCTGACAATCATAAAAATTTTGATGCCATACTGGCGGCATACCACGATCAAGGGCTAATCCCATTTAAAACACTCTCTTTTGGAAAGGGAGTCAATTATACTGCAGGTCTAAATAAGGTAAGAACATCACCCGATCATGGCACCGCCTACGAAATTGCAGGCAAGGGCAAGGCGGACGACAGTTCGTTTAAAGAAGCAGTTTTTACTGCCATTCAAGTGTTTAGGAACCGGACCGAATACCAAGAACTCACCGAAAACCCTCTAAAAAAGCAGAAAATTAAGCGCGGAGGGTAAAAAGTTGTATTCATTTTGGATATTTGTTGTGGCAAGAATTGCAGTTTTGTAAATTAGTAGTATCTTTGCACCCGCCTTTAAAGGCTGGTACACAAACCTTAAGTGTAGAAATGATGAAGCTGAAAGAGTTTAATATCCCTTTTTCAGGTCTGAAGTTGGGAAAACATAACTTTGTGTACGAAATTGATGATGCGTTCTTTGAATCTTTTGACTACCAAGAATTTAACGGAGCTTCCGTAAAAATTGATGCCATTTTGGATAAAATGAGCACGATGATGGAACTTCAGATTGAAGCGGAGGGAACCATAAATGTGGATTGTGACTTAACGGGCGAACCTTTTGACCAGCCTATTGATTCCAAATTGAAACTAGTCGTCAAGTTTGGCGAAGAGTACAATGATGAAGACGATGAGATCCTTATCATTCCACATGGAGAACACCAATTTAATATTGCACAGTACATATACGAAATGTTGGTGCTGGCCGTTCCACAAAAAAGGGTTCATCCCGGAGTGGAAGATGGCACATTGCAATCCGAAATCTTGGACAAGCTAGAAGAGCTTCAGCCAAAAGAGAATACAAAACCATCAGAAGACACAGACCCCAGGTGGGACGATTTAAAAAAGTTACTAACGGATAAATAGGTTTATAATGGCACATCCTAAGAGAAAAATATCAAAAACCAGAAGGGACAAAAGAAGAACCCACTACAAAGCAGTTGCGCCTACAATTGCCAAAGACTCAACAACAGGTGAAATGCACTTGATGCACAGAGCACATTGGCACGAAGGCAAATTGTACTACAGAGGTCAGATTTTGATCGACAAAACTGAAGAGGAAACAGCGGCCTAATCGCAAACACCTTAAAATAAAGCAACTCCCGTTCAATTTTTAACGGGAGTTTTTTTATGGGCCCACGTTAACACCCAAAAACGATTAATTTTGCCCATAAAGTCATATAAAATGACTAATTTTCACCGCTTTTGGGTCAAATTTGATTCTTTTTGACAATAAAGAGAGGCTAAAATGAAGAAAACAACAGCAGCAATAACAGCTGTAGGAGGATATGTTCCCGATTTTGTACTTTCCAATAAAGTACTGGAAACTATGGTAGATACCAACGATGAATGGATAACTACCAGAACCGGAATCAAGGAACGTAGAATCTTAAAAGAAGAGAATGCAGGAACATCTTTTATGGCCATCAAAGCCGCAGAAGACCTGCTTCAAAAAAGAGGCATTGAAGCTTCCGAAATAGATTTTGTGCTTGTAGCAACCGCAACCCCCGACTTGCCCGTAGCATCAACCGCTGCATATGTGGCTTCAGAAATTGGTGCTGTAAACGCTTTCGCCTACGACTTGCAGGCAGCGTGTTCCAGCTTTTTATACGGGATGTCCACGGCAGCCAGCTATATTGAATCCGGTAGATATAAAAAAGTATTGGTCATTGGGGCCGATAAAATGTCCTCCATAATAGATTATACGGATAGAACTACTTGTATTATTTTTGGTGATGGAGCCGGAGCGGTTCTTTTTGAACCTAATGAAGAAGGATTGGGACTTCAAGACGAATATCTTCGCTCTGATGGTATTGGTCGTCAATTTTTAAAGATTGATGCAGGCGGCTCTATTCTGCCTGCTTCTGAGGCAACCGTAAAAAACAAACAACATTTTGTGTACCAAGACGGTAAGTCCGTTTTTAAATTCGCGGTATCCAATATGGCAGATGTATCGGCACTGATCATGGAGCGGAACAATTTGACAAAAGATGATGTGCAATGGTTAGCGCCCCACCAAGCCAATAAACGTATCATCGATGCCACAGCAAATCGAATGGGAGTAGAACCAGAAAAAGTTCTAATCAACATCGACCGTTACGGAAATACGACCTCCGCAACATTGCCCTTGTTGTTGTACGACTTCGAGAAGCAGTTAAAAAAAGGAGATAACATAATTTTTGCCGCCTTTGGAGGTGGTTTTACATGGGGTTCCATTTATTTAAAATGGGCCTATAATTCTTAATCACGCAACTAACAAATTATATTCCATGGACATTAAGGAAATTCAAAGTTTAATCAAGTTTGTCGCCAAATCGGGCGCCAGCGAGGTGAAGCTGGAAATGGAGGATATCAAAATCACCATTCGAACGGGAAGCGCCGGTTCAGGTTCACCAGAAACCACAATTGTTCAACAGATTCCTGTTCCCCAAACAGCAGCGGCTCCAGCAGCACAAGCACCAGTAGCCCAAGAAACCGCTGCACCTGCACCATCTGAAGCCAAAAAATCAGATGATGACTCCAAATACATTACCATAAAATCTCCTATTATAGGAACTTTTTATAGAAAACCTTCGCCTGACAAACCAGCATTTGTCGAGGTTGGAACTTCCATCAACAAAGGAGATGTTCTTTGTGTGATAGAGGCAATGAAACTTTTCAACGATATCGAATCCGAAGTTTCAGGTAAAATTGTAAAGATTTTGGTTGACGATTCCTCTCCTGTTGAGTTTGACCAACCCTTATTCTTGGTAGACCCGTCGTAGTGAATTTTAAATGATAGATTCTGGGCCATCAATATCATCGCCCGGAACCATTTAAGATTTAGAATTCCTAATTTAAGATTGTGTTCTATGTTTAAAAAAGTATTGATTGCAAATAGGGGCGAAATTGCCTTGCGGATCATAAGAACCTGCAAGGAAATGGGCATTAAAACGGTGGCCGTTTACTCTAAGGCGGATGAGGAAAGCCTTCACGTTCGTTTTGCCGACGAAGCCGTTTGTATTGGTCCGGCACCCAGCAGTGAGTCTTATCTGAAGATTCCAAATATTATAGCGGCAGCGGAAATTACCAACGCCGATGCCATTCATCCGGGGTACGGATTTCTTTCTGAAAACTCCAAGTTCTCCAAAATATGTGCCGAGCACGATATCAAATTCATTGGTGCATCCGGTGACCAGATTGATAAAATGGGGGATAAGGCCACAGCAAAGGAAACCATGAGAAAAGCCGGAGTACCAACCGTACCTGGTTCCCAAGGTCTACTTAAAGATGTTGATCATGCAAAAAAGGAAGCCAAAAAAATGGGGTATCCTGTAATGATCAAAGCTACCGCTGGTGGTGGAGGAAAGGGAATGAGAGCCATCTGGTCCGAAGACCAAATGGAGAAAAACTTCAACAGTGCCGTTACCGAAGCGACCGCAGCCTTTGGAAATGGTGGAATGTACATGGAAAAGTTGATTGAGGAGCCTCGCCATATCGAAATCCAGATTGTTGGTGATCAATATGGAAAAGCTTGCCACTTATCCGAAAGGGATTGTTCCGTTCAACGTAGGCACCAAAAACTTACCGAAGAAACCCCGTCTCCATTTATGACGGACAAACTCCGTGAAGATATGGGCAAGGCAGCAGTTAAGGCGGCCGAGTACATCAAATATGAAGGAGCGGGAACCATTGAATTTTTGGTGGACAAACACCGGAATTTCTACTTTATGGAGATGAACACCCGTATTCAGGTAGAGCACCCGATCACAGAACAGGTGGTGGATTACGATTTGATCCGTGAGCAAATTTTGGTAGCGGGTGGTGTGCCGATTTCCGGTAAAAACTACTATCCAAAATTACATTCCATCGAATGTAGGATCAACGCGGAAGACCCTTATAACGACTTTAGACCTTCTCCGGGAAAGATAACAACGCTTCATACGCCCGGTGGACACGGCGTCCGTTTGGATACGCATGTGTACAGTGGTTACATGATTCCTCCGAATTATGATTCCATGATCGCGAAGTTGATTACCACCGCACAAACAAGGGAAGAAGCCATCAACAAAATGAGAAGGGCCTTGGACGAGTTTGTTATCGAAGGTGTAAAGACGACCATTCCATTTCACCGTCAATTGATGGATCACCCAGATTATTTGGCCGGCAACTATACCACCAAATTCATGGAGGATTTTAAAATGGATCCAAAATATAAAGAAGAACATTAATCAAAGCCCCGAATTTATCGGGGCTTTTCTTTTATGCAATTAAGTTACTGGGAACATAAAAGTTGGTTTTCCAATGTTGATTTTACCGTAATCGGCAGCGGTATCGTTGGTATTAATTGTGCCATAAGCCTTAAGGAAAAATATCCCAAGAGCAATATCCTGATATTGGAAAAAGGCAGTTTACCACAGGGGGCAAGTACTAAAAACGCAGGTTTTGCTTGTTTTGGGAGCGCCTCGGAAATTCTATCAGACTTGGAGCACCATTCTGAAGAAGAAGTGGTGAAGCTCGTCGAAAAACGCTGGAACGGCATTCAGAGACTACGTCATCTTTTGGGAGATAAAGCCATAGGATTCGAGCTCCACGGAGGTCACGAACTGTTTCCTTTGGAAAAACCTGCGTTTTATGAAAAATGCTTGGAATCCATTCCTTATCTCAACCGTTTGATGGAGCCGATTTTTGCCAAAAACCCTTTTGTAACCAATTCCAATTTCTTCGGGTTCTCCAATATTCAGGAAAAGTACATCACGCACCAGCTGGAAGGGCAATTGGACATAGGCAAAATGATGTGCTCCTTGATTCAAAAATGTGTGTACATGGAAATACCCATTTTAAACGGCGTAATGGTGCAAGATGTGACAGAATGCAATGGCGTTGGAATCATCAAAACAACCGACTTTGAGTTTCAGTCCAAGAAAGTATTCGTGGCCACCAACGGGTTTGCCTCAAGGTTATTGAAGTTGGAAACTGTAAAACCTGCAAGGGCACAGGTCTTGATTACGGAACCCATCCAAAACTTGCATATCAAGGGGACATTCCATTTTGACGAAGGCTATTATTACTTCCGCAACATTGATGATAGAATCCTGTTCGGTGGTGGAAGAAACCTTGATTTTGAAACCGAAGAGACTATAACTTTCGGACAGACCCCGATTATCCAGAACAAACTGGAAGAACTGCTACACACAATGATTTTACCCCGGCAATCCGTTAAAATAGAGCGGAGATGGAGCGGTATTATGGGAGTGGGCGCACAAAAATCACCTATCGTAAAACAGGTTTCAAATGCTATTTACTGCGGCGTTCGCCTGGGCGGAATGGGTGTCGCACTCGGCAGCCTTATTGGCAAAGAATTGGCCGAACTGGCCGATTAAACCATCCGCCCGTCCAATAAATTGATGATACGGGAGCCGTATTCCGCATTTTTCTCCGAATGCGTCACTTGGATAATGGTCACCCCTTCCCGGTTTAATTGCTTGAAAAGTTCCATGATTTCTTCCCCTTGTTTCGAGTTAAGGTTTCCTGTAGGCTCATCGGCCAATATTAATTTAGGATTGGATATCAATGCTCTCGCCACCCCTACCAATTGCTGTTGACCACCGCTTAATTGTGCAGGGAAAAGGTCCTTTTTCCCAACAATATTGAAACGGTCCAACATATCGGCTACCATCGCCTTTCGCTCAGAGCCTTTTATTTTTTTATAGATCAGGGGCATTTCCAAGTTTTCCTTTACCGTAAGCTCGTCCAACAAATGATAGGATTGGAAGACAAAGCCAATATACTGTTTGTACAAGTTGGAACGGTGTTTCTCCTTTAGGGAGTGTACGGATTCATCCATGAAATTATACTCGCCCTCATCAAAAGTGTCGAGCATCCCGATGACGTTGAGCAATGTGGATTTTCCGGAACCTGATGGCCCCATGATAGAAATGAACTCGCCTTCTTCAACCTCTAGGTTGATATCCTTTAATAAAAATATACGTTGGCCGCCCGTGGTGACCCATTTGAAAATATTGTTGAGTTGTAATAGCATAGTATGTTTATTTATTCGTCCCTTAAACTTTTCACCGGATTTGCAGATGCAGCTTTTACCGTACGTGAACCCACCGTAATAAAAGCTATCAATGTAGCCGTAAGTCCTGCAACAACAAAGAACAACGGACTTAAACTTACGTGCGAGGCATAATTCTGCAACCATTCATTTAAAAAATACCAAGAAATTGGGGTGGCTACCAAAAAGGCCAGGCCGACCAACTTTAAAAAATCCTTGGTCAGTAACAGCGCAACGGAAGACACGCTTGCTCCTACCACTTTTCTCACTCCTATCTCTTTTGTTCTTTGCGCCACCACTAAAATGGAAATAGCGAATAGCCCCAAGCAACTTAATATAATTCCCAAAATACTGCCACTTGTAATGATTGTGGCCAAGGTTTTCTCCCTTTTAAAGGTGCGGTCCACATTTTCATCTAAAAACGAGCCCAAGAACTCTGCTTGAGGCTCAATTTTTTCCCAGGCCGTTTTTATGGCATCAAAAGATTGTGCGGCATTTTTGGGCGAAATTTTCACGTATGCATAATATAGGTCCCAATTACGGTTGAGGAATAAGGTAAGCGGTTGTACTTCCTTTTTTACATCTTGGAAATAATAATCTTTTATGACCCCGACCACCGAATAGGTAACGGCATCATCCATATTGATTCGGATGGACAGTGGGTCGTCCTCTCCAAATTGCTTGGCCATGCTTTCGTTGATTACCAAACTAAGACTGTCGGTACTGTATTTTTTATCGAACATACGTCCTTCCAAAAGCTCAATATCCAAGGTTTTGGCGTAGTCGTAGTCTACGGTAAGTGCATTTGTAATCAATCCCCTGCCTTTATAATCGAATCCCATGGCACTGCTGGTAATACTGCCGTCCTTCCCTAGGCCCAAATTGCTATCAGAGCCGGATACGCTCAAAATATCAGGGTTTTGGGTAAGTTCATCCCGCAAAAGTTCTATAACGGCATAACTATCCTTTCTGCCGTTCAAGGGGATGGATACCACCTGTTCCTTGTTATAGCCCAAGTCCTTGTTCCGCAAAAACTCTATTTGTCCGTGCAAAACCAATGTCCCACTGATCAAAATAATGGCGATTGCAAACTGAAGCACGATCAAACCGTTTCTTAACCGGTTTTTACCAAAGTCCAACTTACCTTTCAGTGCTCTAAGGGTGCCCAGTTTGCTCATGATCAATGCCGGATAGCCCCCAGCAATCAGGGTGATTATAAAAATGGATGCAGCAAACAGAAGAATAATAGCGGGCTTGGTCACCTCGGCAAAAGTGGCCTTTGTTACGAATAGGGTTTTAAAGGGATCTATGAGTAAATTGCTTAGCAGAAGCCCAAGTCCGATGGAAACCAAGAAAACAACTACACTTTCCATCCAAAACTGGAAGAACAGTTGCTTTTTTACCGCCCCCAGTGTTTTGCGCATACCGATTTCTTTCAATCTTTTTTCACTCAGGGCAATGTTCATGTTAATGAAATTTGCGCAAACAATGAATATAATCACAATTGCCACCCCAAGAATCAAATAGGGAAAAGTGCGGGCTGTTTCGGCCTTTCCTTCCTTAAAGGATACGAAGTGCATGTCGGTAATAGGCAACAAATGGAACTGCTTAAACTGTCCATTTTCATCAGGGGATGCTCCATCCCTTTTATCGCTTTCGATACTTCCCCTATAATGAAGATTGGCAAATTCCCTTGAATTGACCTCGAACTGTTCTGTCGTCATACCCTCTTCCAATTGCAGATAAATCGGAAAAAACTGAGAGTTCCAAACATCCTTGTTAGCCTCAAATTCGGGATGGTTCTCGAACGGAATCACAATATCAAAATCTATACTGCTATTGGTCGGTGTGTTTTCCAAAACGGCCGAAATGGTAAAGGGATAAACATCGCTTCCCACTTTAACCTGAAGCACATCGCCGACCACATTCGTGTTCCCGAACATTTTTGTGGCTGTTTCTTCGGTTATGGCAACAGAATTTTTTGAAGGCAAAGGATTGTTAGTATTACCCGCAATCACGGGAAAGCTGAAAATAGAAAAGAATTCGGCATCAACGAATTCGGCATCCAAATCCAAATCTTTGTCCTGGTAGCTTACCAAGGCATCCTCGCTCAAGCTTCGGGTAATTTGCTTTATTCCCGAAACTTCTTCCTTAAGGGCGCTCGCCAGAGGGACTGGGTTGGATGTGCTCGTTTCTGCTCCTCTTGGGGTTTGGCTGGTCAGGTAGATTTGGTATGCACTATCCTTATTCTCGTGGAACTGATCAAAAGACAGTTCAAACAAAGCTGTCATGCTCAACAGAATGGCCACGGCAAAAGCGCAGGTAAGTCCTACAATGTTGGCAATACTGAATATTTTGTTTTTTATCAGATTTCTCCAAGCGATTTTAAGATAGTTCTTGAACATGGTTTTCGTTGTTTGTTGGTTCCTGTTATGTTTTGATTTCTTTTTAACTACTCGTTCCTTAAACTCTCAATAGGGTTTATATTGGCCGTTTTATAGGTTCTTGCTCCCGTAACCAAAAGGGCCACCACGGCCATCCCGATTCCACTGGTCAAGAAAACCCACCAACTTAGCTCTGTCTTGTAAGCGAAACTTTCTATCCATTCTTGGACCAAGTACCACGATATAGGTACTGCAATGGCGAAGGCAACACCTACCAAAATCAAAAACTCCTTGCACAACAAAATGTTCAGTTGGGCTAGATTGGCACCCAACACTTTACGCACCCCTATTTCCTTTACTCTGCGTTCCGTGGTATAGACTACGAGGCCCATTAGTCCCAAACAACTGATCAATATGGCCAGTCCCGTGGCCCATTTTAAAAGTTGGACAGCGCTTTTCTCCTGTCTGTAAAATCCTTTTACCGTTTCATCCATGAACCTAACTTCCAACTCCTCATCCGGATAAACGGAAACTAAAACTTCCTCCACTTCATCAACAATTTGGGTCCACCGTTCGGGATTGTTGCCCAAATCAAAATGGATACCGTCAAACCCTCTGCTATAGTGCCCTCTAACGGCCAAAGGCCTTATTTCGGACCGTAATGATCTTTGGTTAAAATCTTTCATCACCCCAACTATGGCAATTTTTACGGTATCCAACTTTACCGAGGTTCCAACCACTTCTTCCGGGTTTTGGAAACCAATGGCCCGTGCAAATGTTTCGTTCACCACGTACTCGTCTATACTATCGTTCAACCTTTCCCTGCCGGCAATCAGCGGGATTCCGTAGGTTTTTAAATAGGATATGTCACCTGTCAAAATTTGCGCTTCTTGATGCGTTTCATTGCCATCTTTATAGTAGGAAAGTATGGTTGATGACATATTGTTGGAGGCAGGCGGATTATCGCCCCAGCTTACTTGGGAAAGTCCCTTTATATTCTTTATCTGATTGAATACCCTTTCCTTCTTAATCTGGGACCTATCATTCCAAGGCAAGTTTACATATGCGACCGCCTCTGTTTTCATTCCCATGTCCTTCTGCATTAAAAAATGTAATTGTTTTGCGACCAAGAAGGTCGCGATTACAAATACCTGGGCCACCACAAACTGGAAAACAGTAAGGGTCTTGCGCAACCGAACTCCTTTGTCCCCTTTTGAGAACTGCCCTTTAAGCACCGAAACAGGCTTAAATTTGGACAGTACAAAAGCTGGATAAAATCCAGAAAGCAGACACACTAAGAGCATCAAAAGTAATATGCCAAATATGCCCTCGGCACTGTACAATACCGATAGGTCTATCCCGCTTGGAAGAAAATCCTTGAACTGGCGCAAAAGAAATGGAGCCATCACAAGTGACAGTACCGTCGCCAATAAAGTCAATATAAAAGTTTCACCGAAGAATTGTCGCACCACTTGTTTTTTGGAGCTTCCCAGTGTTTTCCTGATGCCTATTTCCTTAGCTCGCGTAAGTGCCTGCGCAGAGTTTAGATTGATGAAATTTGCACAGCCCAACAACAATAGGAAAAGTGCTATAAAAGCAAGACTTTTCAATACCTTCATGTTGGCCACATGATTAGAATTATTGAATGGGTAATCGCCATGCTTTCCCCCAAAATGTATTTCTGAAAATGGCTGGATTCGGAACCACCTTTCGTCATTGACGGCCCAAGGCTCCCTATTTTTATGCTCTTTGGCCAATTCATCCAACCGAGATTGAATGTTCGGAACACTGGCCCCTTCACTTATCTTGAAAAAAAGTTGGTCTCCCGAACTTGTCCCGTTCCAGGCATCACTGGTCGTAAAATCACTTTCTCCGAACATTTTGGCGGAGGACAAGGACATAAATTCGGTAAACCTGAGGTCGCTATTTTGCTTAAGGTCATCCACTACGCCCATTACCTTCACATTAACAGAATCGTTATAGACCAAGGTTTGCCCAATTACCTCGTTGACATTCTTATGTGGAAAATATTTTTCCGCCTTAATCTTGGTCAATACTACTTGTGCGGGTTCGGAGAGTGCTGTTTGGTTATCTCCGGCCAACCAATTGTAATCAAAAATCTCAAAATAGGCCCCATCGGCCAATATGCCATTGTTCTCATTTCTGAACACCAGGTCTTGTGCCTTATTTTCGATGGTGGAGAAATAGGTGCTCATAAATGGAGCCGATACCTCTACGCCCGAAATTCCGTTCTTGAACTCTTTCATTAAGGGAACGGAGACACCTCTGTTTGAAAACTCATTCTCTCCGGATTCAAAAAGAGTAGTGACCCGGTATATCCGATCTCCATCTTTATGGAATGTATCAAAAGAAAAATCAAAATAAACTATGGCACCGATAACGATAGATGAACACAGACCAATGGAAAGCCCAATTACATTTATAAAAGAGAACAATTTGTTCTTTAAAATACTTCTCCAAGCTACTTTTAAGTTGTTGAAAAACATGGCATTTGGTTATGGTTAGTGTTTATTCGGTCCTAAGGCTCTTTACCGGGTTCACGATAGCAGCCTTTATACTTTGATAACTCACGGTCAATAGGGCTACTCCCACGGCCAACAGGGCCGATAGTGCAAAAATCCACCAAGGGATGTCTATTCGGTATGAGAAGTCCTCCAACCATCGGTTCATGGCATACCAACCAAGCGGTAACGCTATAAACACGGCAAGGCCAACGAGCTTTAAAAAGTCCACCGATAATCGGTAAACAATTTGGCCAACACCTGCACCCAATACTTTTCTCACCCCGATTTCCTTTACCCGTTTTTGAGCATTGAAAGTGGCCAAGCCCAAAAGTCCCAAACATGCTATAATGATGGAAAGCACTGTGAAAATCATAAAAATCCGCCCTAAGCGCTGTTCCGCATCGTAACTGGAATTAAAAGAATCATCCATAAAATAATGGTCAAATGGCTGAGTCGGTGCCATATCCCGCCAAATGTTTTCAATTTGCGCAACGGTCTGGGAAACATCTCCGCCATTTAATTTAATGGCCAGGTTACTGGCAAATTCACCCCCATGGAAAAGGGCCAATGAGCCCACCTCATCCCTAAGTGTTTCGTAATGGAAATTCTTTACAACGCCTATTACGGTGCTTAACGATCCATTCTGAAAATCATTGACAAATTGGGTTCCGATGACACTTTCAGGGGTTTTTCCCAAGACGGCCACTGCTTTTTCATTAAGAATTACGGCCGAGGAATCCGTAGCGAATCTGTCCAGATCAAAAGCTCTACCGGAAACCAATGACAGTCCGATGGTGGATAGATAATCATCATCCACCGTCCATTGTTGCATATTGATGGATTTCTCCTGACTACGATCTTCTGCCAACATGTAGGTTCCGCTGCTTCGTGAAGATGGGGTGGGCAGATAACTGCTCAATGTGGCGGTATTTACCTGGCTGAGGCGAACCACCGCATCTTTAAATGCCTGCCTTTTTCCTTCCAGACCGTTGACGCCGCCAATTATCAATACTTGGTTTTTTCCATAACCAAGATCCTTGCCCTGTATAAATCGTAATTGTTGAAAAACCGTAAGCGTTCCCATGATCAAGAATACGGAAATGCTAAATTGGAGTATGACCAGGGCATTTCTTATCCTTCCTCCACCTATGGAGTTGTCCCCTTGGCCTTTCAATACTTTTGCGGCAACAAAACGGGACATAAAGAATGCGGGGTAACTTCCAGAGAAAAGACCAAGGACCAAGGCTGCCATGATCAAAATCAACCAAAATATAGGGCTGGCATAGGGGATGGACAACTCTTTGCCCGCTAGGTCGTTGTACAGTGGCATAGCCAAGGATGCGATGATCAAAGCAAAAATTAATGAGCCCAAGGCAATTAGTCCAGATTCTGTCAAAAATTGACCTATTAAACCACTGCGCTGGGATCCCAATGTTTTACGGATGCCTACTTCTTTGGACCGTTTAAGGGAATGTGCCGTGGAAAGGTTCATAAAATTGACGCTTGCCAGCACCAAAAGGATCAAAGCGATTGCTCCCAAAATATATACATTTTTGATATCGCTAACCGTGCTGAATTCCGGGTTTCTTTTGGAGTATAAGTGAATGTCCATTAACGGAATGGTGGAGTAGTTCACATAATTACCGGAATCCAAGAACTGTTGTTCCGTTATCCCGGGGAAAAACCGTTGCGCATATGGAATCAGATACTTGCCGACCATGGCCTGCATCTCACTTTGTATATCTGTGCCCTTGGCTCCGGGCACCAATTTCACAAAAGTGTAATAATTATGGTTTCCCCATTCTGCAAGTTGTGCATCTTCATATCCTGCCATGGATAAGAAAATGGGCTTGTCCCTAAAAATGGAGTTTTTGGGCAGATCCTCCAATACTCCGGTCACGGTAAAAACTTCATCATCATTAATAACCAAGGTTTGCCCTACTGCTTGATCAATTGGAAAATGCTTTTCTGCTGCCGTACGCGTAATGACCAGCGTGTTCGGCTCTGCCAAAGCGGTGCGTTCATCTCCATAAAGAAGTTGGATTCCGAACATTTTAAAAAAAGTTGAATCCGCATAAGACACAAAAGATTCCCGTACGTTGTCCGTGGCCTCTTGTTCACGGATAAAAACACTCCCAATACTCCTGAACCTTGTAGCCATTTCCACTTGGGGAATGTCGTTCACCAATGCTTCCGCCATTGGTGCCGATACCTCAGATGTGTTTTCTACAGTGCCGCCGAATTTCATATCTGCATTTATTCGGTAAATGTGTTCCGCATCCGTGAACATTTTATCGTGGCTCAGGTCATCATATATATAAAGGCAGAGCAAAAGCCCACCAGCCATTCCAATAGCTAATCCAAATATGTTGAGGAAGGTGAAGAATGGCTGCTTTTTTAGGCTTCTCCAAGCGATTTTTATGTTGTTTTTGAACATGGTTCTCGTTTTTTGATGATGTTATTCCGTTCTTAGGCTCTTTATCGGGTTTGTGGTTGCCGTTTTGATGGATTGAAAACCAATGGTAGCCAAGGCCACTGCCAAGGTTCCTACTCCTGCCAAAACAAATATCCACCAAGATATAGGGGCCTTGTATGCAAAATTTTCCATCCATTTGTCCATAAACCAATAGGCGAAGGGTGACGCTATGCAAATGGCCAAAAGCACCAGTTTTAGGAAATCCTTGGACAATAATGTGGCTACGTTTTCCACCGATGCGCCCAAAACCTTCCTAATTCCTATTTCTTTTCTTCGCTGCAAGGCCGTAAACGTGGCCAAGCCGAAAAGTCCCATTACTGCAATCAAAATGGCAAAGCCCGTAAATGCCCCAAAAATCTTTGCCAACCGGTCTTCTGCTTTATACTGTGAGTCAAACACATCGTCGAGAAAGTAATACTCGAACGGCTGCTCGTTTTCATACTTCTGATAGATGATCTTCAATTCATCTAGTATTGTTGGAATATTGGTTTTAGGACCTACTTTGGCATAAAGCACCCCTCCCTGTTCAAGCCAAGCGTATGAAGGATCGTTTTTTACAAACAGGGATAGAGCTCCTATCTTGTGGTGTAACGAGGAGTAATTAAAATCTTTTAAAACCCCTTGGATTTCATACCTGTCATTAATTTTTTGATGAATAGGATTATCTTTTAAGCTTAATCTGGCAACAGCAGCTTGATTAATGATTACTGCAGACTTGTTCCCCATTTGGGCAATAGAATCCTTAGGCGGTATGGCCCAATCAAGCCCCATCATCGAAATAAAGTCTTTGTTAATGGTAAGGGTTGGCAAGAAAATCATCTCATCACCAGTATCGCTTTGGGCACTCATCATATTATGGCCCTTGTAAAGCGGTAAAATACCAGAGGTAGTTTCCACAATTTCCGAAAGGGAACTCACCTCTTCTTGAAAAGCTCCGAAGTGTTTGCCCAGGTTTCCGGAAAAAGGCAGCATTACAATATTTTCCCTGTCCACGCCCGTATCGGCATGCCTGAAAAAATCAAGTTGCCTATCCATCACCAATGCACAGATTATGAGTACTACGGATATACTGAACTGGAAAACAGTAAAGAACTTTCTTAGGGCTACTCCCCCTTGCTGTTTACTCATTTTTCCTTGTAATACCACAATGGGTTTAAACGATGAAAGTAGAATAGCGGGGTATGCCGCTGCCAAAAATATGGTCAGTAACAGAAGCAGTAAAAGTGACAGCAACATTTCGGGACTGTAGATGAAAGCTTTGTCCACTTCTACACCTAGAAGCTCAAAGAATTTGGATTGCGTGGTAAGGCATAAAAAATAACCGAAAACGAACGATATGACCGTATAAAGCGCGGATTCAAAATAGAATTGTTGCGCAATGGCCTTTCTGGGCGCTCCCATTACTTTTCTTACGCCAACTTCCTTTGATCGTGTCGTAGAACGGGCAGTGGATAAGCTTGCGTAGTTTACCAGTGCCAATATCAAAATCAAAAGGGCCACCAATGGAAATATTCTGATGTATTTGTTTTTGGCCCAGTCCTCACCTAGGTGCAAGCTACGTAATGGCTTCAATAAATACTTTTTTTGAAGGTCATCACCTGAGTTCTTTCCAATGGAATTTAACAGGCTTGCTTCCACCATTTTAGGGTCGGCCAATTCATCCAACAGAAAAAGTGTGGTGAAGTTCGAGTACCCTTGTTCAATATCCTCCTTATACTTTTCAATTCTCAACATACTGGAAATGGGCATGATAAAATCAAAATGTATACTTGAGTTAGAAGGTGGGTTTTCGGCAACGCCCGTAATGGTAAAAAGCATATTGCCAAAAAGCTGTAACGACTTCCCAATTGGGTCGGCATCTGCAAAATACTTTGTGGCTATCCTTTCGGAAATAACCATACTGTTCGGGTTAATCAAAACCTCCCTCTTATTGCCATTTGTAAGATTAAAGCTGAAAAACTCAAAAAAGTTAGGGTCGGCGAACAAAATATTATCCTCGGAAAACTTTAATGAAGGGGTCTCGGTATTGGTGACCAAAACATTTTCAGAAATCTTTTGGTACCTTAGGTATTCTTCAATTCCTGCTACACTTATTTTACTTTTCGGACCTTCAGAATAATCCAAATATGGAATGTAGATGGGGTCTTTGCCAAAGGTCATCTCCGTTTCGGCCTGGTAAATGTTGTCTGCATTACCATGAAACTTATCATAGCTCAACTCATGTCCAACATATAGAACTATCAGCATACATGCGGCAAGCCCCATGGATAGGCCGACAATGTTTATACTTGAATAACCCTTGTTCCTAATGAGTCCTCGCCAGGCTATTTTTAGATAGTTCTTAATCATGATTCTGTTCTTATTCCGTTCTTAAACTTTTGACCGGGTTGGATTTTGCCGCACGTATGGCCTGAAAACTAACTGTGAGTACCGTTACCGCTAGAGCTCCGAGCATGGCCAAGCCAAAAATCCACCATTTCAAAATCACTCTGTACGGATATTCTTGTAGCCATCCGTTCATCACATAATAAGCTATGGGCACTGCAATAAAACATGAGATTATGACCAATTTTAAAAAGTCCTTGGACAACATGTTCCAGACATTAAATACCGAGGCACCCAGCACTTTTCGGACACCTATCTCCTTGGTGCGTTGTTCGGCCACAAATGAGGTAAGACCAAAGAGGCCCAAACAGCTTATTAAAATGGCAAGTGCAGTGAAAATACCGGATAGGGTTCCTATTCGTTCTTCAGATGCAAATTTCTCAGCGTATTCCTCGTCAACAAAATCGTATTGAAAGGGAATGTTCGGAAAATGCTCTTTAAATACTCTTTCGATTACTGCAATGTTCTGGCTGGCACTCTGTGACGGATTCAATCTCATATTGTAATAGGAAGAATTACCGTATTTATCAAAAACATACATACCTTGCTTTACTGGTTCGTACGGCGATTGTGCGATCATGTCCTGCACCACACCTATTATCTTTAATGGTGGCGAAGGGTCTTCCTCATCATCGTCTTTAATAAATTTTCCAATTGGGTTCTTGAGCCCCATATATTTCACGGCCGATTCATTTATCAGCACGGCATTGGAGTCCGAGGGGAATTCCCGTGAAAAATCTCTTCCCTCCACAATCTTTAAGTTGAGACTTTTGGCATATTCAGGAGACACTTCGGTCCATGCCAGGTCTTCTTGGAAACCTTCCGGTTTGCCCTCCCAAACAAATCCACTCCGGTTGGACCAAATGTTAGTTGTCGGGGCACTGGAAGTGGACATTTCCACAATTGCGCCCGAATTGATGAATTCTTCCCTCATCAATTCAAACTTGCCGGTAAAATCCTGACTCATCGTTGGAATCTGTACCAGACCCTCCTTATCGTACCCAATGGGCCTGTTTTTTGCAAAATTGATCTGTTGCATTACAATCACGGTTCCGATGATGAACGCTACGGAAACCGTGAACTGGACCACGACCAATATCTTTCTTGGTAAACCGGAATGCTTGCCTGCCTTAAAGGTTCCTTTTAAAACATCCACTGGTCTAAACGAGGATAAATAAAGAGCGGGGTAGCTACCTGCCAAAAGGGCGGTGACCGTTATGAAGAGCAAAGAAACTCCCCAAAATGCGAGGGAGCTCCAAGGGAAGGATATCTCCTTTCTTGCCAAATTATTGAACCCGTTCAGCGAGGCCACAACAATCAATACAGCAATTAAAAAGGCAAACGATACCACCAAAAATGATTCGCCCAAAAACTGGTTGATCAATTGGGAACGTTGAGATCCAATGGATTTTCTGATTCCCACCTCTTTTGCCCTTTTTTCCGAACGGGCGGTGCTCAGGTTCATAAAATTGATGCAGGCCAAAAGCAGCACAAATCCTCCGATAATTCCGAACAACCAAACATATTTAATTCTGCCACCTGCTTGCTTCCCGTTTTCGAAATTGCTACGGAGGTGCCAATCCTTCATTGGAAATAGAAATAATTGAGTGTTGAATTCCCTTGAGTTTTCGTTTAGCTTCTGTTTTACTTCCAGAATTTTTGAGGTAACGGATTCCATGGTTGTATTATCCGCAATTTGGACAAACATTTGAAACGAATTGTTCCCCCACTGATCTTCGGCATTTTTGATCCATTCGTTCACCGAGACATATTTGTCCCATGGCATAATGAACTCGGTGTCGTTAAAAGAGGCATTGAAAGGAAGATCCTCGTAAACTGCCGTAACCATCATATCGTATTGGCTGTTGACCTCGATTACCTTCCCGATTGGTTCCTCATCACCAAAAAGTGCTTTGGCGGTGGACTCGTTCAACATTATGGAGTTGATTTCCCGAACACCGTCCCTTTCTCCCTTCAAAATTTTTATATCAAGGATTTCGGGAGCTTCCCGCTGCATAAAATTGCCTTCACGTGAGATGCTTGTTTCCTTATATTTTAAATATTGAGAGGTGGTCCAAGAAGACATCACCAAATACTCAAAATTATCCATATAACCATCCCTGAAAGCTTTCTCCAATGGCCTTGGGATAGCGGGCCCGGTTCCGGTTTCACCATTGAACGTTTGTGACTGGAATATTTGGGCAACTTTGTCCTTTTTGGTGTTGTAATTGTTATAGCTCAGCTCATCTTGCACCCACAGGCCAATAATGAGCGTTACCGCCATGCCCAACGCAAGGCCTCCAACGTTGATTATGGTGTAACCCTTGTTCTTGGCAAGGTTTCTCCAGGCGATTTTGATATAATTTTTTAGCATGATTGATGGTGTTTTTTGATTGATTTATTCATTGCGCAGACCTTTGGTCGGTTGTAAAAAGGCGGCCCCTATGGACTGATAGCTGATGGTTAGTACGGCAATGCACAGGGCGATGACCCCTGCCATTAAAAAAACTTCCCATCCAATACTGATTCGGTAAGCGAAACCTTCCAACCACCTGTTCATAAAATACCAGCCAATAGGTGTGGCAATCGCAATTGAAATGATGATAAGTTTCAGAAAGTCAAAAGTGAGCAGTTTGTAAATATTTTGGAAAGGCGCGCCAAGTACTCTTCGAATACTTATTTCCTTTCTTCGTTGTTCTACCATAAATGCTGATAGCGCAAATAGACCCAGACAAGCCACAAAAATGGCAAATAGGGCAAAACTGTTGAATATTTTGCCCATTCGCTGTACATCTTCATGCATTTGGGCAAATTCCTGCTCCAGAAAAAAATAGTTGAGTGCTTGATTTGGGACATTTCTGTTCCAAACCTGTTCAATGGCAGCGAGCGCATCGGTCGGGTTTCCTTTTTCAAGTTTTACCGAAACAGCTCCATTGTCCTTTCCGATGACTAATGACAATGCGGAGATATCCTCTTTCAAGGATTTAAAATGAAAATCCTCTATCACCCCTATAATCTCAAAAACTTGGCTGTTGTTGTCCAATTTTTTACCGATTGGATCCTTTAGACCAAGCTCTGTGGCCATTTTGTTATTGATGACTATCGAATTGATGGAATCGTAGGCAAAGTCCTTTGAAAAAGTCCTGCCCTTATCCAATTGGATTCCCAAGGTTTCGGTATAGCCATAGTCAACCTTCCAAATCTGTGCAGCTACACCTCTTCCTCCATCATCCTGGCCATCGACCATAAAGGTGTTACCATTTCGGCTCCCTCCATCAATGGGCAAATAGTTGGTGGATGTCACGCTTTTCACCTGGGATAATGATGATAATTGCTCTTTAAAGGATTCTATTTTGTTGTCAAGAATATGGGTGCCCTCGAGTACTACCACACGTTCCTTGTCGTACCCCAATTCCTTGCTCACGATATAATCCATTTGCCGGTAAATAATCAACGTGCCAATGATCAAAATTACCGAAGTGGTGAATTGAAAGATGACCAATCCACTACGTAACCTTCCGCTTTTGCTGCCCACACTCAAAGTCCCCTTGAGAACATTTGCAGGTTTAAATGCCGAAAGATAAAATGCCGGATAAATTCCTGCCAGCACACCCACAAATAAGGCTGCAACGAGCAATGTGGGTGCGAACCACCAATCGGTCCATGGCAATTCAATATTTTTTGAAGCAATTTCATTAAAGAACGGCAACAGTCCCCAAGCCAAGAGCACTCCCAGTACAAACGAAATAATACTGAACATCACAGATTCGGTCAAAAATTGGTTGACCAAACTGTTCCTAAATGCACCAATGGTCTTTCTTAAACCCACCTCTTTGGCCCTATTGGCAGATTTTGCAGTGGAAAGATTGATAAAATTGATAATGGCCAAAAGCAATACAAAAATAGCTATGGCCGCAAAGAGCCATACAAACTTGACATCGCCATGCTTCAATCCATCCTGCATTTTAAGATCCGATTTCAGATAAATGTCCGTCACCGGTTGCAGTTTGTACTCAGCGGTCCGCAACACATCTATAAAACTGGCCGAGCGGCCCCTTTCCATTTGCGCCGGAATAATGTATTTTTCAACAATTGAGGACATTTTTTGTTCCAATTCATCAATATTGGTGTTCGGATTCACCAATACATAGGTAAAATAGTTCTGATTCGTCCAGCTTCCATTGGTGTCCTCCACGGGAAGCATAAAATCAAAATCAAGATGTGAATTCTCCGGTATATCTTTCATGATACCTGTAACGGTATAGGGATTTGAGGTATCGTTGTCCAAGAACACAAGCTGTTCCAAAGCATTGCCGCTGGGAAAATATTTATCCGCTTTGGATTTGGAAATCACGATACTTTTAGGGTTGGTCAATGCTGTTGTCGGGTCTCCCTGTTCCAGCTCGATTTCCAATATTTCAAAAGCCTCTTGATCCGCAACAATAAAGTTCTCCTCAAAAGTATTCTCTTGAGTACCGTTTATCCTAAAACCTCGCTTGCCCGCACCAAAAATTTCAATGGTGTTCACTTTTCCAGCCTTGGTTATTTCTGCAAAATCAGATTGGAGTGCATCGGCAAAAGGCAGTTGAAAATGAGTGCTCTTCATTACCTCTCCTTGAATCTCTCCTTGGAACACCACTCGGTATATGTGGTCTTTGTTTTGGTAATGGGTATCATAACTGGATTCATTACCGATGAAAAGAGTGATTAAAAGGCATGCCGCTATGCCCACGGCAAACCCTCCTATCTTTATAAACGTAAAGAGCTTATCCTTTTTAATGCTTCTCCATGCAATATTTAGGTGGTTTTTGAACATGTGATTGATGATTTTCGATTGATTTTATTCGGCTCTCAGACTCTTGGTCGGGTTGGTCAAAGCCGCCCTGATGGATTGAAAACTTACGGTCAACAGGGCAATGCCCAGTGCAATGGTTCCTGCAAGAGCGAACAACCACCATTGCATATCGATTCTATAGGCAAACCCCTGCAACCAGTTTTCCATGGAAAAATAGGCCACCGGAAAACCTATGAGCAAGGCAATGAGCACCAGCTTGGCAAAATCCATGGACAGCATTTGGCTTATCTTGCTTACAGAAGCCCCCAATACTTTTCGAATACCGATTTCCTTTCTTCGCTGTTCCGCCGTGTAGGCCGCAAGTCCAAAGAGGCCCAGTGCTGCTACAAAAATGGCCAGTATACAGAATATGACACTGATCTGTCCCGCCCGTTTTTCGCGTGCATACATCCTAGCGATATTTTGGTCCATAAAGGAGTAATTGAAATCTAAATTGGGAACAACCCTGGTGAAAGTGCTTTTTAGATCAGCAACCGTATTGGCCAAATTCCCGGATTTAAAACGTACCAGCATGAACGATTTGCCTTCACTTGGATTGTTGTGGAATGCATAGGCCCCGATGGGTTGGTGCAGCGATTCGTAGTTGAAATCATCGACCACCCCGACAATGGTATTGGGCTTTCCGATATAAACTTCTTTTCCAATGGCCTCTTCAGGGGAAAATCCCAAATAATCGATGGCTTTTTTGTTCAACACGACTTCCACCAATGTATCTTTTTCGCTTTTGTACATCGGCAAGCTACTGCCCGCCAAAAGATGCAGTTTAAGAGCGTCCACAATACCTGCATCGGTGACATTGGTCTGAATGTTCAAGCCCTGTTCGTCCGAGCCTTTTCTTTTAAGGGTTCGTCCACTGACATCTCTGCCCGGATATCCTTGGGCCATGGATACTGCTGTAACTTCTGAAAGGTTTTTGAACTCTTGTTCCAAGGCATCACGATTGTCGTTGTCGCGCAATCCACCCACAGAAATTGCCATAACGTTGTCAGCGGTAAAGCCAAGGTTTTTGTTCTGGATGTATTTCGTTTGTTGATAGATGACCATTACTCCTACAATCAACGCAGTGGAGGCCGCGAACTGCATCACCACCAAGCCTTTTCTTATCATTACGTTGCCCTTTCCGCGCTTTAATGACGGGGACAGGATTTCTTTCGGCAAAAACCGGGACAGGTACATGGAAGGATATAGCCCTGAAAACAATGTCGTTATGGTCCAAACTCCCAACGCTGCCAGTAAAAAAGTTGGGGTGAGCAACAAGTTCATGTTCAAGTGTTGATTCGTCAGGCTGTTAAAGCTTGGCAACAATAACATGGTCAAAGCGATGCCCAAAACCATGGAAATGCCCGTAATGAATCCGGTTTCCACATAAAACCGACCTACCAACGATTCTGAGGATGCCCCCAAGGTTTTGCTGATCCCCACTTCCTTGGAACGTTTTTGGGAACGTGCCGTGGTAAGGTTCATATAATTGACACAGGCTATCAATAGGATTAAAATGGCCAGATAGGTAAGGTTGCGTACTTCGTGGATATCGCCGATCCTAGAAGAATATGCGTTTCCATAGGAGGCTGAATACAAGTGTACCTTGCTCAATGGCTGTAAACCGAAAGAGTACCATTGTTCCTTCTTTGGGAGGTTTGCATCCAACATTTGGCCTATCTGTGTTTGGGTGGCATCCACCGAAACGTTCTTCTTTAACAGACAATAGGTTTCAAAACTGGCATTGCTCCACGACTTAGTATTATAGAACCAGTACCCATTGCTGGATGCCATGATCTCGGCATCCAAAGTGCTGTTTTCGGGAAAATCCCGGTATATCCCCGTTACCTCTAACTCACGGTCGTTATCGACCAGAATCGTTTTGCCGATCGGATTTTCATTGTTGAAATACGTTTTGGCCGCAGTTTCCGAAAGAATGACCGTACCCGGCCTGTCCAGAGCACTGCCCGCATCTCCCTCGACCAATTCGATGTCAAAAATGGTCAATAGCTCCTTGTCCGCCCAATAGAAAAATTCTTCGGTAAAATTTTGATCGTTTATGCGCAAGGAGGCAGGTCTTCCAAAATTATGTTTTAATAACCTTGCAGCACTTTTCACATTGGTTACCTCTTCTTTCATGGCCAAGGCGGTTACCGGTGGGACGGTAGCCCAGGTCTCAAAGCCGAAATCACCATTGGTCTTCAACAATACCCTTTGGATCCTGTCTTTTTTTGGGAACATGGAATCGAAGCTCCTTTCGTGGGAGATAAACAGAAAAAGAAGCATGACGATGGTCAACCCCATAGAAAGTCCAACAATGTTTATTGTTGAAAACAACTTGTTGGTCTTTAAGTTCCTCCAGGCTACTTTTAGGTGGTTCTTGAACATGTGATTGATTTTTTGATTGATGAAAAACTCCTATACCATACTTTTCATGGGCTTGTTTTGGCTTTCGGTCACAATTTGACCGTCGAACAGGTTGATCACCCTGTGTGCGTAATGCGAATCCCGGTCGGAGTGGGTTACCATTACAATAGTGGTCCCTTCTTGGTTGAGTTCCGTCAACAGGTTCATTACCTCGATGCCGTTTTTGGAATCCAGGTTACCGGTCGGCTCATCCGCCAAGATCAGTTTTGGATTGGTAACCACGGCTCTAGCTATGGCTACTCTTTGCTGCTGCCCCCCCGATAATTGCTGTGGAAAATGCTTTTCTCTATGGGCGATTTTCATACGCTCTAGCACTTTCTGCACTTTTTCTCTTCTTTCGGCCTTGTTCATTTTAAGATAGATCAAAGGAAGTTCCACGTTTTCAAAAACGGTGAGCTCATCAATCAGGTTAAAGCTCTGGAACACAAAGCCCAGATTGCCTTTTCGGAGTTGGGTGCGTTGACTTTCCTTTAATCCGCCGACTTCGTGACCTGCAAAATTATAGCTGCCCTGAGTAGGGTTGTCCAGCATACCTATAATGTTCAGCAGTGTTGATTTTCCACATCCGGAGGGGCCCATGATTGCCACAAATTCCCCTTCTTCAACCTTAAGGTTTACGCCATTTAGGGCCAAGGTTTCCACCTCTTCTGTTCGGAAACTTTTTTTAAGATCTGTAATTTTTATCATTGTAATGGTTGTTTGATTGCTTTTTAAAGACTGTTCATTCTTGATCATTGTTACATTTCTGCGGATTATTTTAATACAATCCGTTCTGCATCGCCAAAACTATCGTAGTTACTGGTAATGACCTGTTCTCCAGGCTGAAGACCCTCAAGGACCTCATAATATCTTGAGTTTTGTTTGCCCAATCGCACATTGCGCTTAATGGCCTCATTGCCATCGGGACTTACCACGAACACCCATTGTCCTCCCGTGCTTTGGAAAAAACCTCCTTTGGGAAGCAACATGGCATCGTTGGATTCGCCCAGTTGCAATCGTATGTTGTAGCTCTGACCTGCTCTTATGGTTTCGGGTTTTTCGTCCACAAAAACCAAATCGACCCTAAACCTGCCGTTCCGTACTTCGGGGTACACCTTGCGCAAGCGCAGTTTGTACTCGTTTCCATTTCGCTCCAAAGAAGCGGAAAGATCTCTCTTTACACGGTCAATATAATGCTCATCGATATCCGCTTCGATTTTAAAATCGGTCAGTACATTGATCTGGCCGATACGCTGTCCCTGAGAAATGTTCTGGCCTATCTCGGCATCCAAAAAGCCCAATTGGCCATCGGCCGGGGCTCGAACGTTCAAGTGGTCCAACCGCTCGTAGACCATGGACAATGTTTTCTGCATACGATCTAGGTCCGTATCCAGTCCCCTTAATGAGGTTTCTCTCAATTCATCATCCTGCTCGGTCTGTAACTTTACTATTTCGTATTGTTTTTGTGCCAATTCGTAATCTTCCTTGGATTTTAGGTATGTTTCTTTGGAAACCAATTCTTCTTCATATAGTTCTTTGTTCTGCTCGTAAGCTCGTTTTAAGCGTTGCACATCGTATTGTGCAGTGGCCAAGGATTTTCTGCCCTCCACTTGTCTGGAATCAAAAGTAAGTTTGGTGGAACGTAGATCGTTCTGTTTAAGGGCCAAGTTGCTTTCGCTTGCCAAAATTTGCTCGTACAGGGCCATGTTCTCCAATTTAAGAATAATGTCCCCTTGCTTGACCATGGAACCTTCCTCGATCAATTTTTCGGATACCCGGCCTCCTTCATAGGCATCCATATAAATGGTGGCGATAGGTGCCACGTTCCCATTTATGGTTATGTAGTCGTCAAATTTGCCGGCGGTCACCGAGGAGATGGACAAGCGATCCTTCTCTGTCCTAAAGGTGGACATGGAGCTGGCAAAAATCAACTTATAGCCAACGAACAAGAGCAATATGCCCAAAGCGATGTAGCCGTAATGCTTGAGTTTAAGTCCTTTCTTTTTCTCTAATTGTATATCCATGGTTTATTTTAGTTGATGTTAAATATGGGCAGACCGCTGTAAAAATCAATGGTACTTTGATTGACTTTTAACCTTAATCCCACCTGTAAGTTCTCGTTCTGTGCCACACCGAAAAGGTTCTTGGCCTGAAACAGTTCCAATGCATTGATCAATCCCTTTTCATATCTTTTTTGAGCTATGGTGAAGGCCAATTCCTGTGCATCGACCTTTTGTAAGCTCTGCTCATATTCCGCAATGAGTGCACGGTTGTCCTGAACTAATTGTTGCAACAGTTTGAACAGTTCCTGCTCTTGTATCTCAAGGTTGTTCTTTGCCTGCATGTAAGCTATCTTTTGCTGTTTTACCCTGGAGTGATTGGCCCAACCATTGGTAATCGGAATGTTCAACTGGGCACCGACAAACTTGGATTGGTTGTCGTTGAACTGGGTCTTAAATGGAATTACATTGCCATCCTCATCCACATTGGTCTCAAAATAACTGGTTCCGTAACCTGCAAAAAGGGATAAAGAGGGGAATAGGTCTCCCCTTGTGGCCTGCATCTGCTTTTTGGCCGCGGAAACACGATACTCCTGTGCTTTTACCAAGGGAACAAATCCGCGGGCCGACCGATACAGCGAATCCAAGGTCACTTCTTGGTTGGGTGAGGTCTCTTCAAGGGTTTCTTGGATCTCAATGTCCGTAGCGCCGATCAGGTTCATTTCTTGTAAAAGCACCAGTTTGGCATTTGTCAATTGGTTGCGGTTCTGGGTCAATAGAAACTTATCCCCCAAAAGATTGGATTCAGCTTCGTAAAGATCGGCCCCTGCCATCAATCCCAATTCTACTTGTTTTTCGACCAAATCGTAATTGGCCTGCGAAATTTCGAGCTGCTCCAAAGTATTGTTCACTAGGCCTTGAAAGAACTTGATATCGTAAAACGCACTCATCACCCTAAAGGCCAACAAGAACTTTTCCTGTAGAATGTCCTCTTGGGTTGCCTTATAAATAAATTTTGACGCTCTTATCGAATTCATTTTTTGAAAACCGCGGAACAGGTCCAAACTGGCATTAAGCGAATAGTTGTTGCTGAAGAATTCCGTGTTCACGTAATCGTTGGTCTGGGGGTCGGCAGACCTACCATATCGTATAGTATAGTCGGTAGAGCCGCTTACCGATGGCAACAGGTCACGTATGGACTGCCGATAAGATTCCTTGCTGGATTCATTGTTGTATGAGGTATTCTTTACCTGAAGGTTGTGTTCGATGGCATAATCCACACATTCTTCCAACGTCCATACTTCTTGGGAAAACCCAAGGAACGAAGCCAATAATAAAAAGGTTGTTATGTTTATTTTTAGATTCATAGTGTATTACTGTGCCAAACTGTATTCTATTCTTATGCCAAAATATTTTAAAATTGATTATCAGACAGTTACACTTGATAAAGTGTTCTCAAGATAAAACAGGTGTAAAAATTTTGTACAAAAAATGTCCAAATATTTTACAGTAAGGCAGACCATATTGAAGCAATTACTAGTTTTAGCTGTCCATTTGAATACTGTTATCCAATGATTGATGCCAAAATCTTAGTGGTCGATGATAATAAGAGTGTGCTGAGTGCTCTGGAAATTCTTTTACAGTTTGAGTATAAAAGTGTTCAAACCATCTTCAACCCCAACCAGATTTCTTCCTTTCCAAATCTTGAGGATATGGACATTGTATTGTTGGACATGAACTTCTCCGCTGGTGTCAACACCGGAAACGAAGGATTGTATTGGCTCAACGAAATTAAAAAAAGGTCCCCTAACACATCGGTAATTATGATGACCGCCTACGGGGCCGTTGATTTGGCGGTAAGGGCATTAAAACAGGGGGCTTCTGACTTTGTACTGAAACCTTGGAACAACGAGCGGTTGATGACCACGGTGAAATCTGCTTACGAACTTCGAAAATCGAAGCAGGAAATACACAACCTCAAGAAAAAGGAGAACAATTTAAAACAGGTCATTAATCAGGATCGTAATTTTATCATCGGCCAGTCCAAAGCACTGACCTCTGTGCTCAACCTCGTGGCCAAGGTTGCGAAAACCGACGTTAATGTGCTGATCACGGGTGAGAACGGCACTGGAAAAGAATTGATAGCCCGTGAGCTGCACCGTCTTTCCAACAGAAAAAATGAAGTTTTTATAAGTGTGGATATGGGCTCCATTGCTGAGAATTTATTCGAAAGCGAGCTTTTTGGCCATACCAAAGGTTCGTTTACCGATGCCAAGGAAGATCGAGCGGGCAAGTTTGAGGCCGCCCATCAAGGTAGTTTGTTCTTGGATGAAATCGGAAATCTTTCATTGCAGATGCAGGCCAAATTATTGTCTTCCATTCAGAACAAATCAGTGGTACGCGTAGGTTCCAACAAACCTATACAAGTGGATATAAGATTGATATGTGCGACCAACTGCAATTTGGAACAAATGGTTGCCGATGGACTCTTCCGGGAAGATCTAGTGTACCGTATCAACACCATTCATATTGAGGTGCCACCACTTCGCGAACGCGATGGGGACATTTTGGTGCTTGCCGATTTTTTCCTGAAAAAATTTGCTCACAAATACGATAAATCGGGCCTACGAATGAACCAGGCGTCCCAGGAGAAACTGATGGAATACCCCTGGCCCGGAAATGTACGGGAGCTGCAACATACCATGGAACGTGCCGTAATATTATCTGACGGCAACGTACTTAAACCATCGGATTTTTTGCTGCATGCCAAGCCCATGCAATCCATGGATAGCGAACCCATGACCCTAAATGAAATGGAGCAACAGATGATCAACAGGGCCTTGGAGCAGAACGAGGGAAACTATAGTGCAGCTGCGGAACAATTGGGTATTTCTCGCCAAACGCTCTACAATAAGTTGAAAAAAAAGTGATCTATGGCCAGTAGAAATTTTTATATACAACTTATTCTTCGGGTCATTTTTTTGACGCTGTCCGCCATAGGAATGGCTTTCTCCATGTCCTATAAATGGTATTTTGCCATGGCACTCTTTGTCCTTATTTTGGTGGTACAGGTATTTACATTGATTACCTTCATCAACCGGACCAACCGCAAAATCGCCTATTTTTTCGATGCCATTAAAAACGAGGATTTCACCCTTCGGTTTCCAGAAGGTGTTACCATTGAGTCTTTCAAAGAGCTGAACAAAAGTTTAAACCGTGTAAATGGCCTTATCCAACAGGTACACATGCAACTCCAGATACGGGAACAGTACTATCAAGAAATCCTAAAACAGGCGAGCATCGGTATCATGACCTATAATGAGAAAGGCCACATCCTGTTTGCCAACCCAACTTTGGAAAAATTATTGGATTACACTCCTTTGAACCATATTAAACAATTAAAGCAGGTTGATGAAAACCTCTACCAGATATTTAAAAATTTCAATCCCTTTGAACGAAAGCTCTTTCAATTGTCCAATGAGCGGGAACAAATTCAATTGGCACTCAAGTCCACACCGTTGATGTTGAACGGACAGTCCTTACAATTGGTCGTGGTACAAGATATCCATAAAGAGTTGGACGAAAAAGAAACCGAGTCTTGGGTACGGCTCATCCGTGTGCTGACCCACGAGATCATGAACACCATTACCCCTATCGCTTCCATTTCGGATTCCATCATAAAGTATTACCGAAAGGGTGACAAGATCACCCCAATGGAGGAGCTGGAGGAGGTTCAGATCAAAAACACCTTAAAGGGCCTGGAAGTGATCAAAGAGCAAGGAGGCGACCTGATGGACTTTGTACAATCGTACAGAAGCCTACTGCACGTACCGGAACCCAACAAGTCATTGGTCAAGGGAAAGGACCTTCTGGAAAAAATCGACGTACTGATGTCGGCCAGGTTGGTGGATGGGGAAAGTGAGTTCGCCACCGTTTGCCATCCAGAGGATTTGGAATTTTACATTGATGAGAAACAAATTTCCCAAGTACTAATCAATTTGGGAAAAAATGCTTTGCAAGCGGTAGAGTCAACAAACGCAGGAAAAGTACAAATGATTGCCGGAATTGATGAAAACGGCTCCAAATTCATAGATATTCGTGATAACGGCCCCGGTATTCCTCCTGAGGTGATGGACGAGATATTTGTCCCGTTTTTTACCACAAAGAGTGAAGGTACGGGAATTGGGCTAAGCCTTTCCAAAAGAGTGATGCAACTTCACGGGGGGAGCATCCAAGTACGTTCGGTTCCCGATTCGGAAACTGTTTTCCGACTTACCTTTGCATAACCAAATTATGAAAAAAGCACTATTGGAATTTTGTTGGAACTATGTGAACGAACGTTCGGAACGCCTTAAAAAACAGAGTGGGGAGCTACAGGAATCCTTGGGCTCCGAAACCAAAAGTTCAGCAGGGGACAAACATGAGACGGGTAGGGCCATGGTACAGTTGGAACAGGAAAAGCTCGGGCAACAATTACAGGAAATCGATACTACGCGCGGTATTCTCCGTAAAATCAATATTGACGGTAGTTCGGAGAAAATACGGCTGGGCTCCTTGGTACAAACCAGTATGGCACATTATTTTTTAGCTATTTCCGCTGGGGCTTTCACCCAAAATAATACGGTTGTGTACTGTATTTCCACAAATGCCCCTATTGCCAAATTGTTGTTGGGAAAAGAAAAAGGGAAGCGATTTACCTTTAATGGTAAACAACATGAGATATTGGAGGTAGATTAAGCCTCGTCTTCCACCAATTCCATATTGGGTTTATCACGATAAAAAACGATGATGAGAAAGAGTATCCCAATGATCACCAAAAATACAATTTCGATTCGGGACAGTAATTGGTTCATTCCTAAAGACCTTTTGGATTGCTGTGTCAGCTGTCTGCCCTCAGAAAGTTGAACCTCTACAAGTTCGTCCAGATTTGTACTGATGCTGTTCAAAACAGCAGTGATATCCTCTTCAGAAGCCTGGTCCTTCAAATGCTTCTCTTCCAAGGTTTTGAGTTCTGCGTAATTCTCTTTTAAGCTTGTTAATTGTAACGATTCCTCACGGGTCAAATCCGTCTTTTCGAAATCGGCCAAAATAGTCTTTATCTCAGGATATTGTGGAAGCGATTTTTCATCCAAGGAATTATATGCCAAGAACATTTCCTTTTCGTGAAACAGATTGTTCAGCCTATAAATATATTCCTGAACAACCAAGCGGTCCTCAAACACAGAATCCACTCCATGCTCCACTGTAGAAAAGTTTCGATTGTTCAACCGATTGGATGCAAGAACCAATAAAAATGCTGCTGCGAGTACAAAACCTGCATGAATTCGTTGTCTTATCGTTCTTTTTGGCATCCTTTCTGTTTTTTACATGAATTGTATTAAATAAAATATAAATGAATGATATTAAAATTTTTACGGGGATGCAAATCCGCCCAGCCATTAGCTAACCATTCTAATTGAGCAAACCTAATGCTTGAGGCGGGCGGATATCATCAATCAACTACTACAGTACATTGAGCTCACCGGACTCGAGAGCATCCTTTAAATCTGCTTTAACCACCGGGTGACTATTAAAAAATCTTTTTCCGTCCGTTTTCTTGATCTTTACAACAACGGTACCATCCTTTTTCTCTTTGATGTCGGTTACTACCACTTTGTTCCCAACCACTGTTTTATAGTTGGCAATGCCTCCTTTTTTAATGATGAAGTTTGCCCTCGGAAAGTCGATATGTTGAAATTGAGGTGCATCTGGACGGCCGATTTCCAGGACATCGCCAACCTTGATTTCTTGTGGGTTTGCACTTTGTGCATTGATATTTGTGGTAGCCACCACGAACAGAATTGCTAAAACTATAATTCTCATAACTATTTAATATTTAGGGTTTATAATTGTTTTTATTGTTTTCTTAAAAGTCAAAACTGGACAATAATTGGTGTGACTGTTCTACACCGATTATTTTAAAGGATTGTATATCAGATGGAAAACCAAACTGAATTTGATCTCCTACTGCAAGGCCGACCAAACTGGCACCAAAAGTGCTCACCACGGAAATCATGCTTTTCTTGAGATTTCCCCGTGTGGAAGGAACCAGCTGGAACGTTTGCTGGGCCCCCTGTGCAAATTCCACAGTGACCTTTGAATTTAAACGGACCACATCGTCCGGCATGTCCGACTCATCCTCTACCAAAGCCCCGTCTATCCTCTCGCCCAACTGTTCCAAGGCATCCTTATGGGCATAATCCTCATAATACCTATGAAAGTTCAGTATTCTTTTCAGCGTTAGATAATCCTTTTTCTCCATGATCAGGCTTCCGTATTTCATTTTCATTTCTTAACGGACGGGATACTAAAAACGGCATCCCTGCATTTTGGACATTAAAAGGCAAAGCCTATGCCATTTGGATGTACTACAAGTGAATTTTAATAATAATAAATTGATTATTAGTCAATTACATGTTTATTGATGTTAAACAGAGGAGGTCGGTAGCGGGTAATTTTTACCCAGTCGGGGTATTCTGCCCCAGCGATTATTTGAGCTTCTCGCGAAGTGTTTTGCGGTTAATGCCCAAAATTTCAGCAGCCTTTGTCTTATTGCCTTGAGTGGATAGCAGCACTTCTTGAATATATTCCTTTTCTTTCTCCTCCAGTGTCTTAAAACCTTTTTTCGGAAAGTCGATTTTGTATTTTAATTCATCCGGAAGATGCTCCAAAGTAATTTTGCCGTCGCACATGATTACGGCGCGCTGCACTACATTTTCCAGTTCGCGGATATTGCCGGGCCAAGAATATCGCTTTAAGACTTCTAGGGCATCATCGTCCATACGCACAAATCGGTCCTTGTACTCAATGCCATATTTCTGCATAAATTTATCGACCAACAAGGTAATGTCCGAAGTACGTTCCCGCAGTGGTGGCACCTCCACAGTGACAACGGAAAGACGGTAGAACAGGTCTTCGCGAAAGGTTTTCTTTTGAATCAGTTCGTCCAGATCACTATTGGTGGCCGCTATCACCCGAACATCCAATTTTTCAGGTTTTTGAGAACCGATTTTGGTCACTTCTTTTTCCTGAAGCACCCTCAACAACCTATTTTGAACAGCCAATGGCGCATTTCCGATCTCATCCAAAAAGATGGTACCCTTATGGGCCGCTTGGAAAAATCCGTTACGGTTTTCGTTAGCACCTGTAAAAGCACCTTTGGTGTAACCGAAAAGTTCAGCTTCCAACAAATTCTCAGGTATGGCCCCACAGTTCACAGCTATAAAAGGCGCCCGTGCGAATTTGCCCGAATAATGGATGGCCCGTGCCACTAGTTCTTTTCCCGTGCCGCTTTCCCCACGCACCAAAACCGTTGCCCGGTTGTCCCTTACCCTATCTATAATCTCGGTAACTTTTTGGAATGCTTCGGAATTCCCGATCATATCAGCATAGCCATTGCTGGGGATGGGTTTTACTGCTGGTGTTTTAAAGGTTTCTTTTGCTTCCTTATGCGCTAAGGCTTTTTTTACGGCCATTTCGAGTTCGACCTTTGTAAAGGGTTTGGTCAGATAATCGGTTGCCCCATGTTCGATTACGCTTGAGGCATCTTCAACGGAAGGAAAACCGGTCACTACCAACTTCGGCATATTTGGATAATGTTCGGCCACATATTTTACCAATTGCAGCCCATCGATATCAGGCATATTAATGTCAGTCACCAACAGGTCTATTTCAGTATCCTTTAAAATGTACAGCGCCTCCTTTACCGAAATGGCCTTGTACGTGTGATAGTCCATCGATTTTAAGTGCCGTTGCAACAGCTCAAGAATATCAATGTCGTCATCAACCAGCAATATGTTCTCCTTTTTCAACAAGGCGCTTACTTTTTTGGGAATTTTAATGTAAAGATAGTTCCTGTTGGGGTATTTGGCCTAACCGCAATACTTCCTTGGTGACTCTGTACAATGCCGTGCACTACACTAAGTCCCAATCCGGATCCCTCTCCAACGGGTTTGGTAGTAAAAAAAGGGTCAAAAATATGTGCTTTGGATTCTTCCGGTATGCCAGGTCCTTCGTCGGCAATTTTTAAAATGACATTGTCTTTTTCCATCATCAAAGAAACGGAAATAACGCTTTTAGGCGGCGCAAAATAGATGGCGTTCACAATAAGATTGAAGACCACTTGGGTCAGCTGAATTTTATCGATACGAAGTTCGATGGTGTCCTGGGAATGTTGAAATTCGCAGGCTACCTCATTTTGGCGCAACGTGGTCCGTAACATGTTGATGGCTTCCTCAATTACCTCTACCACATTGATGATTTCCCGTGTCTCGGGCATTTCGCAGGCAAAGAACATCAGTTTTTTGACCACTTCGCGAGAAAATATGGTGTTGGTAATGATCTTGTCCAAATCTTTGGACGCTTGTGGGTCATTGCTGACGCGCTCCTTCAACAGTTCGGTGAATCCAAGAATATTGGCAAGTGGCGTATTGAGCTCATGGGCGATTCCGGCCGTAATCTCTCCCAGAATCCGTAGCCTATCGGATTGTTCCACCTGTCGGCGAATGTGTTCTTCCTTTTCCTTGATTTCTTTTCGCTCCAACAGATTGCCCACTTTTAGGCATACATTGTCCAACAGTTGCTGTTCTTCCTCCAAAAAATCCTTGAGTTGGTACTTGGGGGACGGATACCCTACTTTGATTTCTCCCCTTGGTTTATTGAACACGGTGATGAACGACTCCAAAAACACGTAGTCTTCTCCTTTTTCCTCTGTCTTTATAAAATAATCAGAGTTGGATAGGAGCACGTACGTTTCCTCATTAAACTGCCAGGCCCGCTGCAAACACTGCACAATACCGAGCAATGCGGTTTCCATATCATCGTAATCACAGTTTACAATGAGGGAAGTTACCTCGTACAAACAGGTGAGTTCCTTGATACGTTCCTTGAGTTTTTGTTCAGCAGTGAGCATGTTCTTCTCCTTTTTAGCAAATTAGTGAATTCTTTGGACTCAATCCCCTCGGTCAAAAGGACGACAATATTGATTCTTCCAACAAAAAAATCCTTCCAAATCGAGATGATTTGAAAGGATTCATTTTCAATATGAATAGGTTTATTTAAACAACATCGGTGCGAATTCCGATAGGTAGATTCTCCAGTTGGACCATGTATGTCCGCCGGTACTTTCGCGATAGGTGTAGTCAAAATCATGTTTGTCCAGTTCATTTCGCATATCGACCACACTTTGGTACAAGAAGTCATCCGTACCACATGCAATCCAATACAATTCAGGGTCAGCGGCTTTTAAGGCTTCTATTTGCTTTCCTCTTTTGGAATGGTCTACCTCGATTCCAAAACGGCTCAAATCGGCAAAGCCCATGCTCATAACACCTATGTAATCAAAAAGTTCAGGGTTTTCAAAAGATGTGTTCATTGTCTGTAGGCCGCCCATACTCAAACCGGTCAAAGCACGGTTTTCTTTGTTGGCTTCCACCTGAAAATGTGATTCTATATAAGGAATCACATCGTTGACCAAACTTTTTTCGAACATCATATTGGCCATGCCTCCTGCAGGTTGTGTTGAAGGCTCAAGCTTAGGACTTACCGTCAAAGCCGAGGCCTGGGTCGGGTTGCCATTGGTCATCACTACGATCATAGGTTCGGCTTTTCCTGAATTGATCAAATTGTCCAATATATGGTTGGCAACCCCAAGTGTTGGCCAAGCCTCTTCATCTCCACCTCCGCCGTGCAGTAGGTATAGAACAGGATAGTTTTCGTTACTGTCGGCATACCCTGGTGGGGTGTACACATACATTCTACGGGTTTGATCCAAGGTTGGGGACTCGTACCAAATTTGGTGAACTGTGCCTTTGGGCCCTGTTTTGGCCCAATAGAGTTCGGATGCTTCGCCAGGAATGTACAATACATTTTCCGTTCTAAAAGTCCCATCACGTGCGATCATCAAATTTGCAGTGTCCAAGGTGTTGACGCCATCCACTACAAAAGTGTAGCCGTAAAGCTCTGGTTCCAAAGGCCCCACCGTAGTGGACCAAACATCATTTTCACCTTTGGTCAGTTCCACTGTTTCGCGTGTCATGCCCATACCATCATTGGGAACCATTGGCATCCAATTACCGGATAAGATTACCTTATCTGCTTTTGGTGCCTTAATTCTAAAGGTTACCGTGTTGTCGTCAGCAATTTCCGGAGAGACAAGCCGCTCCATGGAACCTACTTCTTGGCCAATTACGGCCAAGGGCAGGATTAAGGCCACAAGCATTAATTGCATGCGGAACTTACTTACTTTGTTTACTGTTTTTTTCATTCTAATTTTGTTTAGTTGTTGTTTATGTGTCGCTTTCAGTGGATTGGTTTTTAAAAGAGCAAACCTTAAATACATTTTAGCCATCCTTGGAAAAATCAAATTATCACTGAACATAATATCACTAAGATATGATATTTTTCTTCATTGTAACAAATTGTTACAATAAAGATTGAGACATAAGAAATTTCTGGAGTCCAGTCTGGGATCAGTTATAAAAATGGTGATTAAAAAATGATGGTTTACAGAAAAGTAATTGGTTCTTTTTCTCTTTCTACGATTTTGGAAAACTGGTCGAGAAAATTATTAGACAATTGACATTATTAAAAAGCAAAAAATCCGTAACAGACCAGTTACGGATTTTAAGTGGTCCCACCTGGGCTCGAACCAGGGACCACCTGATTATGAGTCAGGTGCTCTAACCAACTGAGCTATAGGACCCGCAATTTGCGGATGCAATATTAGTGTTTATTTTTCATCATCGCAAGGTTTTAATGCCCCTAGCTTTCTTTTATTTCCTGACAGAGCTCCACCAATACGCCGTTGGTGCCCTTGGGATGCAAAAAAGCAACCCGTTTATTATCCGCTCCCTTTTTGGGTATTTCGTTCAAAACCACAAAGCCTTCTCCCTTCAACCGTTCTATTTCCAAGACAATATCTTCCACGGCAAAGGCAATGTGGTGTATGCCCTCTCCCTTTTTTTCCAAATACTTGGCAATGGGGCTATCGGGCTTGGTCGCCTCCAGCAATTCAATCTTATTGGGGCCCGATTTAAAAAAGGAGGTCCTTACCCCTTCAGAGGCCACTTCCTCGATTTTATAATGGGGCACACCCAACAATTTTTCAAATAAAATATTAGATGCTTCCAGGTTCTTTACCGCAATCCCGATGTGTTCAATTTTTTCCATATGAGATGATATGAGCGTTAAAATCTTCGCCTTTTTCCAAAATTACGGAGTGTAAATGGTTAATAGCGTGAGGATAGTCATTTATTCGCTTATTTTTGCAGTATGGAGGAAACACAAAGACAGAAAAAAATCGCTGGAATCATTCAGCAAGACCTAGCCGATATTCTACAACGGGCCGCTACGGATGGTGGCCTCAAGGGAACTTTGATTTCCGTATCCAAGGTATCGGTAACGGTAGATTTATCCTTGGCCAAGGTATATGTTAGTATTTTTCCGAACAAAGGGGCCAAAGAGCTTTTGGCAGGTATTAAAGAGAACCAAGTGGCCATTCGTTACGAACTCGCCCAACGCACAAAACATCAACTAAGGCGCGTGCCAGAGCTCAATTTTTATCTGGACGATTCCTTGGAATACATCGAAGGTATTGAAAAATCATTGAAAAGAGAGGAGAACCCTATCGAGAACAGGGACTTGCTCGACAAACGCAAGAAATCCTGATTTTGAACTTTCCGCTTTATATCGCAAAACGTTACTTACGGTCCAAAAGCAGCCAAAATGCGGTAAATATCATCAATTTCATTACTTTTTTGGTGATTGTGATAGGTTCTGCAGCACTTTTTATTGTGCTCTCCGCTTTTGCCGGCCTCAAAACGTTCAGTCTTTCCTTTTCCAATACCTTTGACCCAGATTTAAAAGCTTCACCGACCATTGGCAAGCATTTTTCCGTTTCGGCCGACGAAGAAGCGCAACTTGCTCAAATCGAAGGGCTGGCCGACTTTTCCAAGGAACTTGAAGAACGCGCCTACCTTACCTTTAAGGAAAAAAGTACCATTGCCTATATAAAAGGCGTAGACGAAAACTACCGTGCCGTTACAGGAGTCGACAGCACAATAACCTTTGGAAACTGGGGTTTCGATGTTTACAACACCGTAATCGGTTTTGGAATTTACAACTTACTTGGTGTCCCGGTTAGCAACAGGGCCGCACTGGAGGTTTTGGTGCCCAAACCTGGAGAAGGCTCTTTATCACAAGGTTTTAACTCCAAACCGTATAATGATCTTTCCTTGGTGGTGAGCGGGATTTATGCCGTTGAGGAGTCTTTGGATAAAAAATATGTGTTAGCACGACTCCCTTTAGTACAAGAGCTTTTGCAGAAAGATAGCACAGAAGTTTCCGGTATCAATTTTAAATTGACGGACAATGCTTCCCCTGATGATGTCAGGAACTCCATTATTGCTGTTTTGGGAGATAAAGTATCGGTTTTGACGCGCAGGGAACAAAACACCTCGCTCTACCGGATGCTGAACACCGAAAATTTAGCGACCTATTTAATTTTTACCTTAGTGCTCATCATTGCCCTTTTTAATGTGGTCGGAGCCATCATCATGATGATTTTGGACAAACAACAGAATTCCAAAACGTTGTTCAGTTTGGGTACAACTATTAAGGAACTGCGCCGTATCTATTTTATCCAAGGTTTATTGGTTACCTCTTTTGGTGGGTTGATAGGAGTGCTTTTAGGAACCATATTGATTGGCTCCCAACTGGCCTTCGGTTGGTTGAAGATTACCCCTTCTTTGGCCTATCCCGTGGAATTCAACGCTATTAACATATTAATCGTACTTGGAACGATTGTCGTCTTGGGCATTATTTCCTCAAAAATTGCGAGCAGTCGAATCAACGAAAAGCTGATTTCCGCTTAAGCGAACTGAAAATCACCGAACTTTTCCTGAACCTCATCAAAGGCGGCAAAAACATCTGCTGCATCATCGCTGGTCACCATTTTCATGCGGTATTCCTTAAAGTGGGGAATGCCCTTAAAATAGTTGGTGTAGTGCCTTCTGGTTTCAAAAACACCTAGTTTTTCACCCTTCCAATCGATGGCCATCTGTAAATGTCTTCGAGCAGCATCCACGCGTTCCAACATGGTCGGGGGTGCCAAATGCTCACCGGTTTCAAAGTAGTGTTTCACCTCCTTAAAAAACCATGGGTAACCAATGCTTGCCCTACCGATCATGGCGCCGTCCAATCCGTATTGATCGCGCATTTTAACCGCGGCTTCCGGTGTATCCACGTCTCCGTTCCCAAAAACGGGAATATGCATCCGTTGGTTGTTCTTTACCTCGGCAATGGGCTTCCAATCGGCCTCTCCTTTGTACATCTGCACGCGCGTACGGCCATGTATGGAGATGGCCTCGATACCGACATCCTGCAATCGTTCGGCCACCTCGACAATCTTAATGGAATTGTTGTCCCATCCCAAACGGGTTTTCACGGTTACTGGTAATTTGGTACGCTTAACGATTTCTTCCGTCAACTTGACCATCAAGGGAATATCCCGCAGAATACCGGCTCCGGCATTTTTGCAGACCACCTTTTTTACGGGACAGCCAAAATTGATATCGATAATATCGGGGTTGGATTTTTCCACAATATCCACCGCCTGTAGCATAGAATCCAGTTCGGCACCAAAAATTTGGATCCCTACGGGACGCTCCTTTTCATAAATGTCCAATTTGATGACACTTTTAGCCGCATCACGAATCAATCCTTCGGAAGAAATAAATTCGGTATACACCACATCGGCGCCCTGCTCCTTGCACAATTTACGGAACGGAGGGTCGCTAACATCTTCCATCGGAGCTAGAAGAAGCGGAAAATCAGGGAGTTCTATGTTTCCAATTTTTGGCAAATCCTTCAGGTTTTTGGACTGCAAAAGTACAAAATAGACAATAACCTAAAAGCTAGTTCTGGGATTGTAGTCGATCGCGCTCATTTTTATCGATTCCGCGCTGGTTGTCTTCCAATCGGAAATTGCCGAAATTATAAGTAAAGCCAAACCGGATAAACTGTGTTTCGGGCCGTCTTCTGTAAAAATTATCTTGGTTGAGATACTGCGAACGATACGTGGGCACGTATTGCTCCAAAATGTCCTCAGTAGCAAGCGATAAGGTGATTTTATTATCAAACAATGTCTTCCTCAAGCCTATAGTCAAATTGAACTGCTCGTCCGAAACATAGGAACCAAACAAAAACTTGGAAATATACGTCGCGGCCACTTCGCCCGTAAAGGTCCCATCCTTGGAGAGCGTCAGATAATTGCCAAAATAGGCGTAAACACCATTTACTTCGTTAGTGAAGGGCACATTTCCACTCTCCTCGGCCAAAAAGGTCTCTTCTTCATGGAACAGAGAGGTATAGGCATACAAAAACCAAGCGGGCAAAATGGATTTGCTCACGGTAAAATCCAAACCATAGGATTTACTTTCCAGAACATTCTGCTTAAGTTCCACCAAAGTTTGGTTGTCATTATCCTGAAATACCAAATAGGCGATATTCCTACCGTTATCCCGGTAGTACACATCAAAGAAGTATTCGCTGTTGAGCGTATAGTTGAAATTGAAATTGTTGCTAAAGCTTGGCCGCAACCCTGGATTTCCCTCTTCAAAATCATTTTCATTATAAAAAAAACGGAAAGGATTCAAATCATTGTACTTGGGCCTGTCGATGTTCCTTCCATAATCAAAAGAAAAGCTATGCTTGTCCGATGGTGAGTAGAGTACGTATACGGATGGAAACGGTTCAAAAAAGTCTTGCGTATTGGTCTCTCCCAACGTAATCGAGTTTCCTTCCGCTTTAGTGAGCTCACCTCGAACACCCAACTTCATGGACCATTTTTCCCAGTTTTTTATAAAGCTCATATAAGCGGCATACACATCCTCATCGTAAAAATATCTGTCTGATTGAGATGCATCGACAGTGTTGCTACTACCATTAAAGTTGAAAAAGCTCATCGTGTTTTCTGAGGTGATCGTTGATATCTTTGCTCCCGATTCGATGGATGCATTTCCCACGGGGGTAAAATAGTCCAGTTGTCCGGTGAAAATTTTTATTTCTTGGTCGGAATCGGTATCAAACCCAAAATCCCTCAAAAAAGTGCCATCTGCATCAAAATAATCAGAAGATAAGCGCTGGAACATTTCACCATTAAAATAGGTATAGTGTCCATTGGCCCTGATTTGCGCTCCTTCTTTTTTCAGCTTGTGCACATAGGTTAGGTCGAATGCCAAGTTGGTGTTGTCCATGTTGGCATTGTTCCGCGTTGTAAATGTGGAATCCAATTGTGCCTGGCCGTTCCTCATTTCGTTGTTGAGCAAGGTTTCCTGCTCTTGGTCCAAATTGAATAAAAGATTGGATGTAAGGTTCAAGCTGTTTCTATCATCAAAATCATAATCTAGGATAAAGCTGGCATTTTGCGATTGCGACCTATCCGTTTGATTGTAATCGGTGTCCCATGTAGAGAACACATTATTGGCATCGTCCATAAAATTGATGCCCTTTTTGGTCTTGTTGATTTCCTTTTTTGGGTTGATGGTGTAGTTCGCAAACAGGTTGAGCTTGTCCGTTTTGTAGTAATGGCTTGTACCGATACTGTATTTTGGAAAAACGGCCTGTGTGAAGGTTCCATTGACGCTTCCTTTATAACCCGGTACTATATTCTTGCTAGTGACAATGTTCAATATGGGTCCGCCTTCAGCATCGTACCTGGCAGGTGGGTTTGCGATTACCTCTACCGATTTGATGTTCGTTCCCGAGAGTCCTTGCAGCAAATCCTGAACCTCTTGACCTGAGAGCTGTACTTTTCTATCGTTGAGATAGACGGTAGCATTTTGGCCACGGATCATTAAATTATCTTGATTGACAATGACCCCTGGCGTATTTTTAAGGATATCCCACGACGTGCCTTGTGAAACCACGGTGTTTTCGACTGTAAAGACCAGTCTGTCCGGTAATCTTTGAAGCTTTGGACGTTGCGCGGTGACGACCACTTCGTCCAACTCGTTGCTTTCCATTGGAATGATCAAAGCCCCTAACGAAACGTCTTTTGTAATGTCCAGTGCCCTTGGCTCAGAGCCGCTTCCCACATAGCTCGCCTGCAACAAATATAGATTGGCCTCTACCCCTGTCAGTTTAAAAAACCCTTCTTCATTGGCAGAACTCCCTTGAACAAAAGTCGAATCGGCCGCTTCGAGCAAAAGAATATTCGCATAAGGAACCACTTGATTTTGTTCGTCGACAACCTTTCCGGTTATGGTAAAGGTTTGGCCGTACGCGCCACAAATTGTAAAGGACACCAATAAAACAATAGAGGTGAGGTTCTTCATTAGAGGTTAGGGTTGAGCTTCAAATCTAAGAAATTATTTCTGAGCGAAATACGAAGGAATTTTCTTATTGAGAAAAAACCGTTTACAGGTATTTAAAACAATTATATTTGCAGTTGATTATATCCCTTTTTAGGGTATGTTATTGTTGATATGGAGAAGATCAGGAATTTTTGCATCATTGCGCACATAGACCACGGTAAAAGTACCTTGGCAGACCGTTTGTTGGATTTTACAGGCTCGGTGACCGAACGCGAAAAACAAGACCAATTGTTGGACAACATGGACTTGGAACGCGAAAGGGGAATCACCATCAAGAGCCACGCCATTCAAATGGATTACATGCACAATGGTGAAAAATATGTGCTTAATTTGATTGATACTCCCGGTCACGTGGATTTTTCCTATGAAGTTTCCCGTTCCATTGCTGCGTGTGAAGGTGCACTTTTAGTAGTCGATGCTGCACAAAGTATCCAGGCACAGACCATATCCAACCTGTACCTGGCGTTGGAAAACGATTTGGAGATTATTCCTGTCCTCAACAAAGTTGACCTTCCCAGTGCCAATCCAGAAGAAGTTACCGACGACATCGTTGACCTTTTGGGGTGCAAACCGGAAGAAGTAATTCCTGCCAGCGCAAAAACTGGAATTGGAATAGAAGAAATTTTGACCGCGATCATCGACCGCATACCTGCACCAAAGGGAAATCGCGACGAACCGTTACAGGCCTTGGTCTTTGATTCCGTATACAACCCATTTAGAGGCGTTGAGACCTATTTTAGGGTGGTTAACGGTGAAATCACTAAAGGACAGAAAATAAAATTTGTAGCTACTGGTAGGTCGTATGAGGCCGATGAGATTGGAACCTTGAAACTTACACAACACCCCAAACAGAAGATTTCAACCGGGGATGTGGGCTATTTGATTACCGGTATCAAAGATGCCCGAGAGGTAAAAGTGGGTGATACAATCACCGATTCGGCCAATCCGACGAAAAACCCAATCGGTGGTTTTGAGGATGTAAAACCCATGGTTTTCGCTGGAATCTACCCTGTGGACACCGAAGATTTTGAAGACCTCCGCTCTTCCATGGAGAAGCTCCAGCTTAACGATGCTTCCTTAGTGTTTACTCCTGAAAGTAGTGCGGCATTGGGCTTTGGTTTCCGTTGCGGGTTTTTGGGCATGCTGCACATGGAGATCATCCAAGAGCGTTTGGAGCGGGAATTTGATATGACCGTAATCACTACGGTACCTAACGTTAGCTACCACGCGTACACCACAAAAGACAAAGAAACGGCCGTTATCGTAAACAACCCGTCCGACCTTCCCGACCCATCGACCGTAGACCGTGTTGAGGAGCCTTACATAAAGGCCACTATTATCACCAAGTCGGATTTTGTTGGGAACGTAATGTCACTTTGTATTGAGAAACGGGGACAGATCGTCAACCAGACGTATTTGACCACAGAAAGGGTAGAGCTCATTTTTGATATGCCATTGGCGGAAATCGTTTTTGATTTTTACGACCGGTTAAAGACCGTTTCAAAAGGCTACGCTTCCTTTGATTATTCACCGATAGGGATGCGTGTATCGAAGCTGGTTCGCGTAGATATACTTTTGAACGCCCAACCGGTGGATGCGCTATCCGCATTGGTCCATTTTGATAATGCACATACCATCGGTAAAAAGATGTGCGAGAAATTAAAGGAGCTTATACCAAGGCAACAGTTCGATATTCCGATTCAAGCCGCTATCGGATCCAAGATTATTTCCAGGGAAACCATAAAAGCATTGCGAAAAGATGTTACGGCCAAATGTTATGGTGGCGATATTTCCCGTAAGCGTAAATTGTTGGAAAAGCAGAAAAAAGGGAAAAAGCGTATGCGACAAGTGGGTAACGTGGAAATTCCACAGCAGGCGTTTATGGCCGTTCTAAAATTGAACGATTAATGCATAAAAGGGTGCAGTGCATACTCTGAATCAATGTTGTCAGACTGAAGCTGTTAAGGTATCATGAATATTGAGTCCTATGTTTTGAAGCTTGATTACAACTTTCTTGACGTTTGAATTGTAATGGCTAAATCAAATAAAGCTGTACCCCCAATAACTTTTTCAAGTTGAACTTCGGTATCAACAAACAGTAATTGCATTTCTGCACCACACTTTTTTACTATATAGTTGTATTATAGTTATGAGTGTCCAATTCTTGTTGGATTTTATCAATCTCCTCCTCCAAGTCAATAATATGGGCATCTCTTTCTTTTGTTTTGATGGATGATTCCCAAACATATGTCTCCGGTTGGGAATAATAAGTTTTTCCTGCGGGGGCTTTTCCCTCCGTAGTAGGAATGGTCTTTAAAAATTTAGCCAGTGTCTTGAGTTCGGACAATCGATATATTTTCTCTTGTACAGCTTGATTGGTTTTCGTAATCCTCGTTTTTATACTGACCAGCCTATCTATTGTATCATTGAGTTCTTCCAAAACTTTCTTGGGGTCGTATGCCCTTGGGTTTCCTTCAATAACACAATTATAGGTCGAAATCCTTTTTTGCAGTTCCAGAATATTTCTGATAAGTCTGTTCTTTTCTTTTAAAGCTTCTGCTATTGTCATATGGTTTAAATTTTATCTCAAGCTTGCATGACCAATAGAAACCATATTAATTTATACTATGGTTTGGTTTCGATTTAGCCGCAACTCACGGAAAAGATATATATGATTTTGAAAAGAGGCACCTGTCAATTGACGGATGGCCCATATCAATTGACGAATCGCCAAAAAAGAGGATTCTTGATTTATTGAAAAGGGAAAAAATACGGTATCACAAAAGTGGCCGCTATCCAAATAACAATATTGAGCGGGGTCCCGACCCTTAAAAAATCATTGAATTTATAGTTTCCCGGAGCATAGACCATTGTATTGGTCGGATAGCTTACCGGGGTCATAAACGTTAGGGAGCAAGCGAACATCACCGCAACCAAAAATGGTCTTTCGCTTATCTCCATTGCAGAAGCCAAACTGATGACTATCGGCGTCATCAATGCAGCCGTGGCCTTGCTTGAGAGCACATTGGTGCTCAAAAAAGTAACTAAATACAATATGCTCAGGGTCACTTGGGCGTGGTAATTTCCCAGCGTCTGTTCTATAAATTGGGCGATTTTTTCGGCCCCGCCAGTCTTTTCAAGGGCCGTTCCCATAGAAAGCACTCCAGCCATCATAAAAATGACCTTCCATTCCACGGCCTCGTATGCCTCTTTTGGCTTCAAAGTGGATGTGGCCACCAACAACAATGCTCCTACCATACTGCTTATCAAAATAGAGGTAAGGTTCAGCGAGGCCGCAAGCACCACCCCTATCGCAATAATAATAGCAGGAATGGCCTTTTTATAATTTACTTTTGCATGCTTGTATTCGGAAAGGGCCACCACCAAGCCCTGCTCGACCAGTGTGTCAACATCGGCTTCAGTGCCCAAAATCAGTAGCATATCCCCCTCCATCAAGTTTACGTCGGCCAATTTTTCATACAAAATCTCCCCTCGTTGCCGAATGGCCAAAACCGACCCATTGTACTGCCTCCTAAAATTAAGTGAGCGGAGAGAGCCCTCGGTAAGCCTAGAACCAAAGGGAACAATAACTTCATAAATGTTTTTCTCCAGTTCTGATTTGTCAAAACGTTTGTCCCCTGTCACCCTATATCCTTTTATGTCCCGAATAGCATTCAGTGTTTTTGGTGGCACAAGGACTTTCATTACATCTCCTTCCAAAATGAATGTTTCCGGGCCGATACTTTTCTTGTTAAATCTATCTCTGGAAATATCCAATATCTGCACGTTATAGTCGTTGACCAATTTGGACATGTGCAACGGTTTATTACTATCAAGGCAATCTTTTTCAACTAATAACTCGGTAATATACTTTTGGGCTTCTTTGGTAAGTACGTCTTGCTCCTTTTTTTGTTTTGGCAGTAGAAGCGGTGCCACAAAAAAGATATAGGCAAAGCCAATGGTTGCCAAACAAAGTGCTGCCAAACTGAATTCGAACATCCCAAAACCTTCCAATCCATATTCCTGGGCATAGCTGCTCACCAAAATGTTGGTGGAAGTGCCTATCAAGGTGCAGGTGCCTCCAAATAACGCCGAAAAAGAGATGGGAATCAACAACATGCCCGGGGCTATTTTGGTTTCCCTGCACACGGTCAATGCAATGGGCAAAAGTAGTGCCACTACGGCAGAATCGTTAACAAATGCGGAAAACATGCCCGCAATAAGACAAAAGGTGATGAGAGCAATGCTATAATGTATTTTGGCCAGTTTTATGATCCGGTCGCTAAGACCTCCTAAAATACCAGAGTTAAATACCGCGGCACTTACCACAAACATACACCCAAGGGTTATGGTGGCCGGGTGATTGAATCCCGAAAAACCTTCTTTGGGACTAAGAACGCCTGCCACTATAAACAGTGCCATAATGATGATGGAGGTAGTATCTATGGAGAAATAGTCCTTTATGAACAGGACGATCCCTATACAAATAATCACAATGGTAATAATCAAATCGCTGCCCATATTGCGCGTAATTTAGAGTTCCATTCTTTTTTGGCCACCTATCTTTTCTGTGCCGGCTCTATTAATGGTAAGTGAATAGAATAGTCTCTAAACCATTTTCGATTCTTCTTCAGAAAACAATTTTACTCATTCTCAGGATTCTTTTCCTCTTTTGTCACTTCGATTTCTTTCCCCAAATAAACCAACTTATAGCCCTCGCCTTTTGGATTAAAATCTTTACTATTGGCGGGAATTATCTCAATACTGCCATCCGGGGATTTGGTGAACAAAGGAACAATGTCCCTCTCTTCATAGGTAATGTCAATCAGCTCATCATAGTGCTCCTTGTCATCCAGATCAATTTCATGGATGGTAGGGTGCTTACGGACAGTGTCCATTAATTGGATAAAGTCATCGGTGTGCGAAAAAAGACCCTCTTTTGGATTATTGTCCGGGTCGTTCACCTCTTCGGTGTTTACAAGCCTGAAGGCCCCGTTCTCCCCAAATTGTCTTTGAAACTTGTTGATTGCGAACTTGTTGATATCCGAGTTTCCGGTCAAGGCCATTAAATAACCCATATCGTTCAGCTCGATATTGTCAGTAAGCGTATCTGAGAAAATATTGGCGGTAATGGCTTCAAGTCCCAGTTTTTTCGCCTTTTCCACATTGTTTTGGTTGTTGTCTATCAAGACCACGTGCCTATTGTTCTTTCTAAGATAGTTTCCAATGAGTCTGGAAAGTTTGGACGCGCCAATAATCAAAATACCCTCGGACTTCTTCAGGAAAACGCCGACCAATTTTGCGAAAAAACGGGCCGTGGTCGCGTTCAACAGTACCGTTCCCAGTACGATCATAAATACCAAGGGTGTAATATATTCGGCACCTGCCTCTCCCCTTAACACCAGTTTGGAACCAAAAAGCGAAGCTATGCCTGCTGCAACGATACCGCGCGGGCCCACCCATCCTATAAAAAGTTTTTCGTTGAACTTTAAATTGGACCCCTGTGAGCTCAGAAAGACCCCAATGGGCCGTATGATAAACACAATTACTGCGAAAAGTGCCACGGTGTTCCAATTATAAATAAGCTCCAGATCGCTGATGTTGATATTGGCCGCCAACAGGATGAAAAGAATGGAAATCAACAGTACGCTCAAGGACTCCTTAAAGTATAGAAGTTCCTTAAGGTTGGGCAGATTCATATTTCCCATCACCATGCCCATGACCACTACGGCCAATAGCCCAGATTCATGTGCAAACAAGTCCGATTCCACATACACCAGTAGCACGGTAGACAGGGAAACTACATTGAGCAGATAATGGGGGATAAAATTTCTTTTGATGGCAAATGCCAGTGCATGTGCAAAGGTGAAACCAAAAGTCGTCCCGAACAGGATGATTTTACCGAACTCGATAAGTGCCGTTTGGGTAAAGGCCTGTCCTTCTCCAACACTAATGAACTCGAACACCAGTACCGCGACCAAGGCCCCGATGGGGTCGATAAGGATTCCCTCCCATTTCAGTACAGCCGAAACGTCCTTTTTCAAAGGAATGTTTCTAAGGATAGGCGTAATTACGGTGGGTCCGGTTACAATGATAAGACCGGAGAACAAAAATGAAATTTGCCAAGAAAGGCCAAAAATATAGTGTGCGGCAACCCCTGCACCAAAAAAAGTGACTATGGTGCCAATGGTGATCAACTTGGTGATTACCGGCCCCACATTGGATATCTCGGCCCTTTTTAGGGTCAATCCCCCTTCAAAAAGGATAACGCTAATGGCCAAGGACACAAAATAATAAAGCCCTTCTCCAGGGAACAGTCCTTTTTCACCATTCCAGATCGGCTCTATCAGTTTTGATCCATCTTCCGTATATAAAGTAGCTATGGGACCCACCAGCAATCCTATCAAAATAAGGGGTAAGATTGCAGGAAGCTTAAAGCGCCAAGCCACCCATTGTGCAATAATGCCAAGAATTATGATTCCAGCAAGTTCGAGCATCGTCTAAGTTTTGTGGAAATTTACTGTTTTTCTTTTAGATAATCATTCTTCAATGTATGGGCAACGCAATACGAAAGTTCATATTTGCCCAAACATTCCTGGGATTTAACGAAACTCGTCTCCTTTTTGTTAAAATACGGCCAATATATCTTTATTTTTTCGCCATTTGGGTCGTGCTTTTCTTATTTTGCACCCCATTTTACTTTCGGAATGACAATTTATCCCATAGAGACAGGTAATTTTAAGTTGGATGGTGGAGCCATGTTCGGTGTGGTTCCCAAATCTATTTGGAACAGGACCAACCCTGCGGATTCCAACAATATGATCGACCTTGCCGCCCGCTGCCTTTTGATAGAAGATGGCGACAGGCTCATTTTGATCGATAACGGACTTGGCAACAAACAATCCGATAAATTCTTTAGTTATTATTATCTCTGGGGCGATCATTCATTAGACAGGTCATTAAAAAATGTCGGCTTCCATCGGGATGATGTAACTGACGTTTTTTTGACCCACTTACATTTTGACCATTGCGGTGGCAGTATCCAATGGAACAAAGACCGGACCGGATATGAGCCCGCCTTCAAAAATGCCAAGTTCTGGACGAACGAGGCACACTGGGAATGGGCTACCCAACCCAATGCAAGGGAAAAAGCTTCGTTTTTAAAGGAAAACCTTTTGCCTATGAAAGAAAGCGGTCAGTTGCATTTTGTGGACAGAAAAGAATCCCCGTTTGTCGAAAGTTCGGAACTGGGATTCGGCATTCACTTTGTGGACGGGCATACCAATAAGCAAATGCTGCCACATTTAAAATATAAAGGTAAAACCTTGATTTTTGTGGCAGACCTCCTACCAACGGTTGGACATATTCCGTTACCTTATGTTATGGGATACGACACCCGACCTTTGTTGACCTTAAAAGAAAAAGAATCATTTTTACATAAAGCTGCAGAAAACGATTGGCTACTCTTGTTCGAGCACGATGCACATAATCAAATCTGCTCACTGAAGCAGACCGAAAAAGGAGCCCGTTTGAAGCAACTGTTTTCTTACGACGAACTATTTTAAGTACAATAAATCAACTTCACTCTTTTACAAATACATTCTATGAATCGCACATATAACAAACTATCGTTCCTGTCGCTTTCCGCCTCTATTTTTTTGATGGGCTGTGGGTCTACCGCATTGGTCTCGACTCCTGTTGAGAATATTGATTCCGTACCCCTGAAAGTTGCCGAACTTACCGATACGGAAAAGAAAAACTGGGGCCATTTGGACCTGATCAAGGACACTATTCCCGGGATGAGCGTTGACAAGGCTTACGACGAAATCATCAAAAACAAAAAAGGAAAGACAGTTGTAGTGGCCGTATTGGATTCCGGCATGGATTTAGAGCATGAAGATTTGAAAGGCGTACTTTGGACCAACTCCGACGAAATACCCAACAATGGCAAGGATGATGATGGTAATGGTTATGTGGACGATATCCACGGATATAACTTTTTAGGCACATCTTATAATGAGCAATTGGAATATGTTCGAATGCTTCGTTTGAACATTGGAGATGCATCCGAAAGGGCAGAAGCAAGACTTTTGCTCGACAAGGAATATCCGGAAGCCGTTCAGAACAAACAACAGTACGAACAAATATTTCAGGTGGTAAAAGGTGCCGATGAACTTGTAAAAAGTGAGCTTGGCAAAGAAACCTACACTAAAAAAGATTTGCTCTCCATAAAGGCAACAACGGCACAAATGGAGCAAAGCGTTGCGGTATTGACACAAATGTTCACTTATGGCGACACTATTCCAGAAGTATTGGAGGAGCTTAAAGAGGGCATTACCTATTTTACCGATCAAGCCAATTATAACCTCAACAAAGATTTTAACGGTAGGGAGCCTGTGGGCGACGACCCTTACGATATTACCGACGTTCCATATGGTAACGGAAACCCAAAGAACATGGTAGATACCGAAAGTCATGGAACTCACGTAGCCGGAATCATCGCTGCCCAAAGAAACAACGGTATTGGCATGAAAGGTGTTGCCAACAATGTTGAGATTATGAGCATTAGAGCCGTTCCCAACGGAGATGAATACGACAAGGACATCGCGCTGGGTATCCGCTATGCTGTTGACAATGGCGCATCCATAATCAACTGTAGTTTCGGAAAGTCCTTTTCACCGAAAGCAGAATGGGTCTACGACGCCATAAAGTATGCCGCATCCAAGAATGTGTTGATCGTACATGCCGCAGGTAATGATGGTGAAGACCTAGAGCTTCCAGAAAACAGAAACTATCCCAACGACGATATGGACAGTGAAACGGAGTTTGTGGACAACGTGATTACCGTTGGGGCCCTTTCCAGTAGTTATGGCTCCGAAATGGTCGCGTCTTTCTCCAACTATGGGAAACAACGTGTGGATGTGTTTGCTCCCGGAGACGCCATATACTCCACCATGCCCAATAGCGATTACGAATTTCAAGGGGGAACATCCATGGCCGCTCCCGCAGTTGCCGGTGTTGCTGCCCTGATTCTTTCTTACTATCCAGACCTTTCTGCCTCTCAGGTTAAAAACATTATGATGCAGTCTGGGCTTAGGACCAAGACATCCGTTATAGTTGCCGGAGATGAGACCAAAGCAACCACTTTCGACAAAATTTCCAAGTCCGGCAAGATGGTTAATGCCTATAATGCCTTAATTTTAGCGGACAACATCTCAAACGGTAAAATGACCTTAGAGAGCAATTCAAAATAATATATGAAGCATTTACGATCCCTCTTTTTCTCGGCCTTTTTTGGAGCTACCCTTTTTTTAAGTGCACAATCAAGTGACTGGCAACAGCGCGTGGATTATACCATGGATGTACAAATGGATGTAAAGACCTATCAGTACACCGGTACCCAAAAATTGATCTATACCAACAATTCCCCGGATGAATTGAGCCGTGTTTTTTACCATTTATACTACAATGCTTTTCAGCCCGGTAGTGAAATGGACATCAGGCTACAAAACATCAAAGACCCGGATAAAAGAATGATGGTCGATGGAAAAAGTAGGATTGCATCCCTTTCGGAAAGTGAGATGGGTTACCTCCATGCTGAATCGCTTACCCAAGACGGTCAACCTGTTTCCTTTACAGAGGAAGGGACCATTCTTGTGGTTGATTTGGCCAAGCCAATTCCTTCAGGAGGAAAAACAACTTTAGAAATGACCTTCAAAGGACAAGTTCCTCTTCAAATTAGACGTTCTGGTAGAAATAGTAGTGAAGGCGTTGCACTTTCCATGAGCCAGTGGTATCCAAAACTTTCAGAGTATGATTTTGAGGGATGGCATCCAAATCCATACATCGCCCGTGAATTTCATGGGGTTTGGGGCGATTTTGATGTAAAAATTACCTTGGACAAAGATTATACCGTTGGAGGTTCTGGATATCTTCAAAATCCGGACGAAATAGGTCATGGATATCAAACACCGGGAACCAAAGTAAAGACCAAGGGCAAAACCTTGACATGGCATTTTAAAGCACCCAATGTACACGATTTTATGTGGGCGGCCGACCCAGAGTACATTCATGATGTGTATGAAATGGAAGATGGTCCTACCCTTCATTTCTTCTACAAGGACAACCTAGAGTTCAATGAAAACTGGAAAAACCTTCAGCCAAAAACGGCGGAAGCAATGAAATTCTTCAGCAACAATGTTGGTAAATATCCCTATGAACAATACTCCGTTGTGCAGGGAGGTGATGGTGGAATGGAATATGCCATGAGTACCTTGATCACTGGCGAACGTGAATTCGGGAGCTTGGTCGGCGTAATGGTTCACGAAATGGCCCATTCTTGGTTCCAGCACGTGCTTGCGACCAACGAATCAGAACATGAGTGGATGGATGAGGGCTTCACTTCGTTCATCAGCAGCTTGTGCATGAACCAGATTATGGAACAGAACAAACAAAACCCTTTTGAGGGGTCGTATCGGGGATATTACGCTCTGGTAAACTCAGGTCTTGAAATGCCCCAGTCCACCCATGCGGACAGATATACGACGAATTTTGCCTATGGAGTTTCTGCCTACAGTAAAGGTTCTATTTTCCTTTCCCAATTGGGCTATGTGATTGGACAGGACAAGTTGATGGAGACCATTCAAAAATATTTCGAAGACTTCAAGTTCAAGCATCCTGTTCCGAACGACATCAAAAGAACGGCAGAAAAAGTTTCGGGTATGGAACTCAACTGGTACTTAACAGATTGGACACAGACCACCAATACCATTGATTACGGTATTAAAAGTGTTGATGCCGATGGGGAGAATACCAAGGTTACCATGGAGCGCATTGGTGAAATGCCAATGCCCTTGGATATTTTGGTTGTGGGCAAGGATGGAACACAAAAAACATACTACGTGCCATTGCGTATGATGTACGGCGAAAAAGAAAACCCATATCCAAATTTGGACCGTACCATTTTGGAAGACTGGCCATGGGCCTTCCCAACCTACGAGTTTACCTTGGACATGCCCTTGGAAAATGTGCAGGCCATTATGATCGACCCGTCTCAATTGATGGCCGATGTGGATGGTGAGAACAACGTATACCAAGCAGAGGAATAAGCAGCTTTCCTTTAACAGAACAACAAGGGTGGCCGTTTGTGCCGCCCTTTTTTATTAAGGAAGGGCTCATCCTTGTCCCCTTGAGGGGACCTTAGGGGTGTTCGTTGACCAATTATTCTTAATATATTTAGCTTTTGTGACCATTGAAAAACAAGATTATTCCATACAATCCAAGGTTAAAAGAGTTCGCTAGGCAACTGCGTAAAAACAGCACGCTCTCTGAAGTCCTTCTGTGGGAAAAAATAAAACAGCGTGCTTTGGGGGTTCAATTTCATCGACAAGTGCCTCTCCTTGAGTACATTGTTGACTTTTATTGTCATGAATTACAGCTCGCTATTGAAATTGATGGGATATCTCATGAGTTCAAATATGATAAGGATGCAGAAAGAGAACGTCAACTAGAAAAAGTGGGCGTACATTTGATTCGGCTACAAGATAGTGAGGTCAAAAAAAATATGTTCAGTGTTTTGATGACCTTAAAAGAAGTCATAAATGAAATGCAAAGTAAAAAGCCTGGTTTTGAAATAGAAATTACACCCCTAAAGTCCCCTCAAGGGGACATTTCCTTCCCCAAAAAAGAGAAGCTGACCAACAAAAAATTGTTCGAAGCGCTTTTTACAGAAGGCAAGTCCCTTCATGAGTTTCCGGTTAAGCTGATCTACCTCCCTTCAAATTTTAACGATGGTGCCAGAGTAAAGGTCGCTGTTGTCGCCCCAAAAAGAAAATTTAAAACGGCGGTAGACCGCAACCATATCAAAAGACTTATGAGAGAAACGTACCGGCTCAACAAGCCCCTCATTTTTAACAACATTGAAGGGAATTTTGCGTTCATATTTTTATACCTTGGCAAGAAGGCCCCAATTTTTGATGAAGTAGAAACGGCTATGAAAAAGCTGTTAGATGCCTTTGTAAATAAAGAAGCCCATGAAAAGATTGATTAGAAAACAGGTTTTGATTCCCGTTTTAGCGGTAGTGGTATTAGTCGGTGCCAGTAGCTTTAAAAGCGACTTTTTTGAAATTGCCAAACAGATAGAAATCTTTACCACACTCTTCAAAGAGCTTAACATGAACTATGTGGACGAGACCAATCCCGCAGAATTGATGGATTCGGCCATAAAAAACATGTTGGGGGAGCTAGATCCCTATACCCAATTTTTGAACGAGCAAGATGTTGAATCCTTCAAAATAAACAATGCTGGGGAATACTCCGGTATTGGCGCCTTGGTCCGTTCTTATGAAAACAAATTGTTAATCGTAGAGCCGTATCAAGACTATGCGGCAGATAAGGCGGGGTTAAAGGCCGGTGATGAGATTATCAAAATCGGTGAGACCTTGGTCGCTGATTTTGACGATAACGCAGGAGAATTGCTCAAAGGGACAAATAACTCCACCGTCGAGGTTACTTTTTTACGACAGGGGGAAACCAAAACCACCACCATTACCCGAGGTGGCGTGGAGGTTGATGCGGTCCCTTTTTATGATATGATCGATGATAAAACCGGATATATTGTTTTGTCCCGTTTTAATCAAAAAGCTTCAAAACAAACACAATCTGCTTTGCAGGACCTTAAAGGCCGCGGAGCTGAAAGGTTGATTCTTGACCTTAGGGGAAATCCTGGCGGGCTGTTGTCCGAGGCGATAAACGTAACCAATCTGTTTGTTCCAAAGGGCGAACTCATTGTTACCACCAAATCCAAGGTCAAAAAATTCAATCAGGAATATAGGACCCGAAATCAGCCGGAAGATGAAGAAATTCCGTTGGTGGTGCTTGTAAATGGAAAAAGTGCTTCGGCCAGTGAAATTGTTTCGGGCGGACTACAAGATTTGGACCGTGCTGTAATTATCGGTGCCAGGAGTTTTGGAAAGGGTTTGGTGCAACGACCGCTCAAACTTACGTATGGCACCCAGTTAAAAGTAACTATCTCCCGATATTACACGCCCTCTGGTAGATGCATACAATCCTTGGATTATTGGAACCGGGATAAGCAAGGAAATGCTGTTCGGAATACAAAGTTCAATGAGTTCACCACTAGAAACGGAAGAAAGGTATGGGATGGAGGAGGCGTAATGCCCGATATCACCATCGAATCCTTAAAAACAAATTCGTTGATTGATGCTTTGGAATCCAACAATATCGTTTTTGATTTTGCCACACAATATTTCTACGACCATAGTTTTGATTCTGTCGACAACTTTAGCTTTTCCGACTCTGATTATAGCGCCTTCAAGGCCTATGCCTCACAACAAAACTTCTCTTATCAGACCAAAACAGAAAAAGTCTTGGAAGAAACCATCAATGGAGACGACACTTTATTGGGCGCCGAGGTGCAAGAAAAATACAAGGATTTGCTTTTGGCAGTAAATCGTGGAAAAATCAATGCCTTGGATACTTATAAAGATGAAATCCAGAAAAATTTGGAAGACGAGATCATTACCAGATACTTTTACAGAGAAGGTCTTTACAAGTATTATCTTAAACATGATGATGCCATTCTAACAGCCACCGGATTACTCGCGGACAACAACAAATATTCCTCTATTTTAAAATAATAAAACCACCTGTACCAATTCAAACAGGGCATCTATCAATTCAAAACGTGTAACCGTCAAGTTGGGTAGTTAAATCATCTTATAAGATGGTATTTTAACTTAAAACTTGTTTATGACCTACACCATCCTAACGCTCACCATAATTGGTATTGTGCTTTTGTTTTGGCTAAACAATCTGATCAAGAATTGTTTTTCTCGTTCCTTCTGTATACTTAAAAACCGAAAAAGTAAATCTATAGAGACTAAGGAGGCCTCGATTATCTCCGTAAAAACCATCAAAAAGGGAAAAAAACCGCTTTTGGAGCTCTTGGTATTGTTCGAAAACTTTTCCGGGAGCCATATTCATAGAAAAATTAGGGTGTGGGACAGCAAGCCCCATTTGCACCGTTTTGAACAGGATAAAAGTATTCCTGTTGGACTCAATATTGCTCGTAAGCCCAAAGACCCCATCTTTTTGTCGCAAGAAGTCTGTAGGTTCTCCTTTGTATTTGTTCTCATCTGTATACTGAAAATTTTACTGTATGTTATCGGAAGCTACATTCTGATAAGTGTAGCTTTGGAAAAAATATTTTCTTCCCCTGAGGAATATGAGTTTGTACTCAGAACATCGCAAACTTGGCAAATTGGGCTTATTTTAATAGGTGTAAGCGTTCTGTTATACTTACTCTTGCAAAGAATTGGTGTTTTGGTAAATGGAAAAACCAACGAGCAAAATTGGAACCTTCTATATTACGGCGTGGGTACGACGGCCAATATTATAGATTACAAAAACACAGAACCATTTATAAAAAATGATAAGACCATTCAGTTTTCGTATGCATTTAAAACCCCTTTGGGAAAGAGGTTCGAAGGGTTTGACAAAAAAATTATTGATGATGCAGATGTTGATTCTCTGTTGGAATCCGACCTGTTGGATATTATGTATCTTCCCAATAATCCGGAAGTATCGCGTATCAAAGAAAATTTAGAATCCCAGGATTTTGTCCATTTTCTCAACCGCTTGTTTATGATCGCGGTCTTTATCTTTTCTGTTGTTTTTGTGTTTTCCTTTTACAAAACTGTTTTTTGAGGCATGATTTAAAATAGTCAGTCCCCTTCTTCGTAATATATCTTCATCAAAGACAAAATATCATTCTCAAAAAAGAACTCCATAGCCCCGTAATCATCGGTAAAAACAATTATTGAAGCTAACAGTGCCTGAGGGTCTTCAATTTTCATGGCCTCTAAAAACGTTTGTTTTGGTGTCCCGATTTTAATTCCATCCAAAACTGATAATTTAGGGGTTGTAATATTGGAAAAATGAAGGCCTTCTCTGTTTTCATAAAATTTGATTTCAGTATCCTTACATGTTATTTTTACGAAAGCTTCTCTGTCTTCCTTTGATTCTCCTTCAGAATAATCAATTTCTATTGTCATCTCTTTGCCCAATATCGCTTTTAGCGTGTCAATTTGTAACGCAAAGTCATATGGATCATAGATGTCAACTTCCGAATCCACCACATACCTTTTTGCCTTGCTCTGTGTTATTTTGGATTCCTTCTTATCAACATCTATTTGTTCTATGGAGTCTATTGTGGCTATGTCTTGATTCTTGGTTTGCTCTTTTTTTGAATCCTTGCATGCCATAACGGCAAAAATTAAAATGCCAGAGATAATTGTCGCTTTCATAAGTGAAGCTGTTTTTAGAAATTATAAATCCAAAATAGCTAATCCTCTCCATAGATAGCCCAACCAATTGACGGATACTATATTTGAATTTACGAATGGCCCTTCAGGACCTATTCGTCTGTTCGTAATACCCAAAATTCGGTTAACTTTTATTCACATTTGGAGTTAAAGCCCATCATCACAAATTTGTATGACGATACTTTGTAAAAAAGGAATTAATTCTATTTTTGGGCATGCAACAACTTAAGGTCTGTGAACTTTTTGCGGGTGTTGGCGGCTTTCGCCTGGGATTGGAGAGCACGGGGTATTACCAAGTGGTGTGGAGCAACCAATGGGAGCCTTCTACAAAAATGCAGCATGCTTCCTTAGTTTATGAAGCACGTTTTGGTGCCGAAAATCATTCCAACGCCAACATTGAAAACGTAAAAACCGAGGAAATTCCCGACCATGATATTCTTGTGGGAGGTTTTCCTTGCCAAGACTACTCTGTTGCGACTTCGTTAAAAAATTCCAAGGGACTCATCGGAAAAAAAGGCGTGCTTTGGTGGTCCATTCACCGCATTCTTTCGGAAAAAAAAATTAAGCCCAAATACTTGTTCCTGGAAAATGTGGACCGTCTTTTAAAATCGCCCTCCAGCCAACGAGGTAGGGATTTTGCCGTAATGCTCCGCAGTCTATCAGATTTGGGTTATGCCATAGAATGGCGGGTAATCAATGCCGCCGAGTATGGAATGCCCCAGCGCCGAAGGCGCATTTTTTTTCTGGCCTATTCAAAGGATACTCCTGTTTACCAAAAACTTACAGAGACCCTTCCTCTCGACTGGATTTTAAAGAAAAGCACTTTTTGCAATGCGTTTCCTGTTGATGAATCCACACAAAATTTGGTAGAATTTGATTTGGAAGAGGATTTGGTCAAACTATCCAAAAACTTCAACAAAGAACAAAATCTTTCCCCATTTTTGAATACGGGAATGTGTATTGATGGAAAAGTATCTACCCTAAAAACCGTCCCTGCTTACAGTGGCAAAAGAACCGTTCTCTCCAATGTTTTGAAAAAAGGTCCTGTTCCTTCTGAATATTACATTGATGGTAACGATTTGCCCAAATGGGAATATTTAAAAGGGGCAAAAAAAGAAATACGCAAGACCAGCACTGGTTTTGAATACAATTACAGTGAGGGCAGCATGGTTTTTCCCGATGCCCTTAATCAACCTTCTAGAACTATTATAACTGGTGAGGGCGGCAAGTCCCCATCCCGGTTTAAACACGTGGTCCAAACCTCCAAGGGACTGCGAAGACTCTTACCTGTTGAATTGGAACGGTTGAACATGTTTCCAGATAATCATACCCAATTGGAGGGCATTTCGGATGCCAAACGTGCCTTTTTTATGGGCAACGCATTGGTTGTGGGCATTGTGGAAAAAATAGGTGATTCCCTGTTCCAGAAAATAGCCGAACTTGAAAAGCAACTTCAAAGCTGACCTATCCAAAGAAAAACAACTGGCGCCTTTACTGGATTCCTACTATCAAAAACACTTGAAACACTACAGTTTTAAACGTGTTCAACATCGTAAAAAACAATTGCAGGGCATAGATCTTATCCTAAAGGATAAGTCCTCGGAAAATGAATTCTTTGTTGATGAAAAAGCACAGTTGGATTACATAAACGAAAGTTTGCCCACTTTTGCGTTTGAACTTTTTTATCACAAAAATGAAATACAAAAGCAAGGTTGGTTGTTCGATGTTGCCAAAAAGACACATTTTTATGCCTTGGTGACCAGTATTTATTCGGATGAAGAAAACGTGTTCACCAGTTGCAATATTACTTGGGTTAACCGTGAAAAATTGATTCTTCGCTTACACGAATTGGGCCTGAACCAAAATAGTTTGAAACGGGTTTGCCTCCATCATACAGAAAGGCATGGAAAACTTATACTGGAGCAACTTGACCCTAGAAATCAGGGCTATCTGTTCTTTTCCCATCAAAATAAAGCGGAAAAACCCGTGAATCTTATTTTAAAATTGGATTTTTTGGAACGACTTGGTGTGTCGAGAAGATTGGTCTAAGCCTTCAACATTCTTGTATGCGGAATTCCATCCTCCAAGTATTCCTCGCCGAAAGCGGAAAAGCCCAAATCCGAATAGAATTTTAATAAATAGGATTGTGCAGAAATCTCGATGGGCTTGTTCGGAAATTTTTCATCAATTGCCGATAAGGATGCCTGCATAATCTGTTTGCCCAATCCATATTTGCGTTGGTCTTGGCTTACCACTACCCTGCCAATACTTACATTATCAAAATAATCACCAGGTTTAAAAACTCTGGTATACGCTACTACTTCGCCTTCTTTAACTCCTATTACATGAAGTGCTTTTTGATCCTTGTTGTCCACATCTTGGTACACACAATCTTGTTCAACTACAAAAACCTCGCTTCGGAGTCGTAGAATTTGATATAATTCTTCAGTCGAGAGCTCATTAAAACTTTTAACGGATACTTGCATTAATCTTGGACTATTATGCTTTTGGAGTCACATTTATCAAACTCGGGCTGAATGTTTACATGGTTTATACCATGTTTATGGTACACATGTTCCTCTATTTTCTCTAGGATTTCATCAAATTCTGAAAGTCGGATATCATTTTTAAAATCGATATGGGCTTCCATATGTACTTCATCTTCATTAAGTTGCCAAATATGTACATGATGTACATTTTTCACGGGTTCTATGGTACAGATAGATTCCACTATATCCTGAATGACCACGGATTTTGGTGTAAAAAGCATCAATACCTTGGTGGATTCCTTCAATAGGTCATATCCCATATAGATCAAATACACCCCTATGATCATGGTAAGAATGGCATCTACCCAATAAATCTGGAAATATTTCATTAAAATACCACCTATTAATACCGCTACGGATGCCATCATATCGGTGAGTAAATGCAAATAGGCGGACTTCATGTTCATATTCTCCTCTGAGTCCTTTTTCAACAACAATACACTAAAACCGTTGCCCGCAATGGCAATCAAGGCAAGCCAAATTACCAAGTTGGATTCTATTACTTGCGGTTCCAATAACCGTTCAATAGCTTCCTTCATTAAAATTATAGCCACGACCACCAACGTAGCCGCGTTAATGAAGGCCGCCAAAATTTCCGCACGTTTATACCCAAAAGTTTTAAGATTGGATGCCTTCTTCTTGCCCAACCGCCTTGCAACATAACTTATGACCAAGCTGAGTACATCGCTGAAATTATGAAGCGCATCGGACAATAGTGCCAAGCTCCCAGAAAGCAACCCACCAACAATCTGTGCCAGTGTAATGCCAATGTTCAGAAAAATAGAGATAAGAAGATTTCTTCCTTTTAGATCGGGATGTGCATGCGAATGTGAATGTCCGTGATGATGATGGTGCCCCATAAGGTTTATCTACAAGGAATTTTTTCTATTCTACGTTCGTGCCGACCGCCTTGAAACTCTGTCTTTAAAAAGGTTTCCACCATATCCAAAGCTTGCGGTAGTGCTATAAAACGAGCGGGCAGGCTCAAAATATTGGCATCGTTGTGCTCTCTGGCCAATTGGGTGATTTCATTGTTCCAACATAGGGCGCCCCTAACACCTTGGTGCTTATTAATGGTCATGGTAGCTCCATTGCCACTACCGCAGATAACTATTCCAAAATCCACTTTTCCTTCCTCCACATCTGTTGCCACAGGGTGGGTAAAGTCCGGATAGTCCACACTATCGGTTCCATCGGTTCCGTAATTGATAACTTCTATTCCTTTAGATTTCAATAGACCGATAATAGCAAGTTTGTAATCGGTTCCGGCGTGGTCGTTTCCTATGGCAATTTTCATGGGTATAGTATTAAAATGGGTACATAGCAAAGGTACAACATCTTTTCATGTTGCGTTGTTTATAAAAATGATGGAAATTTTGCATTGGTTTAAAAAACAACCCATTAACAATAACACTCTTTTGTTAACTATTTGAAGAAAACTAATTGCAATGAAATTTTGCAATTCCAGAAAATCGATCAGTAGAAATAATTATTTAATGTTGGTCTGATATTCGATTAAAAATTAATCAACCAATATGAAGAACTTTATTGCGGTAATTAACATTAAAAACACATTAACTTTTCAATAAATTGATGTTGATAACGGTTATTAAAAACTGTGTACAAAAAATCTAATCGATTGATTTTTAAAATTCTTGTGTTCTTACAAATTGTGAACAAAAAGTTTTGATCGTTCAAAGCAACTTTTTTGAAAAAATTTTATTCCACATTTCAACGATCAATCATAATCATCATTTTAATTAAATTTAAAAAAGAAGAAAAAATATAATATTGATTATTGTTGATAAAGTTGACTTTGTTTGAGATTACTCTTCCTTTCCTTGTTGGTCAAGGATTATAATTCGTATTTTTCAAAAAAATAAGGACGTTAATGTCAAAGAAAAAGAAGAGAGCTGGGAGTCAGCGAAAGAATGAAATTACTAAGGGCATTTTCACCATACTGGAAAAGGAACCATCTAAAAGCTTCAATTATAAGCAAATAGCATCAAAACTCGGAATAGACGATACCCAAGATAGGAATCTTTTAATCAAACGTTTGGGACAGTTGAGGGCCAGTGACCGTATTCTGGAGCCCGAACGGGGCAAGTATCAAAAGAAGCAATCACTTCACACGTATTACACCGGTAGGGTAGATTTAACCACAAGTGGCAATGCTTATATTATTGTTGATGAACTAGAGGATGACATCTTTATACATAACAATAATCTGAACCGGGCTTTCCATGGTGATACGGTCGAAGTTTTTATAAAGCCAAGACGAAAGAGCAAGAAGATGGAAGGTGAGATTTCCAAAGTGCTCGAACGTAAAAAATCATCGTATGTAGGTATTGTTGATAAGCAAAAAAGCTTTGCTTTTGTACGCCCTACCGATTCTAGGATGTATACGGATATTTTTATCCCTGCGGAAAAAATGAAGAAGGCCAATGATGGTGATAAGGTTTTGGTGAATCTTGGTGATTGGCCGGATGATACCGATTCGCCTTATGGAGAAATCGTGGAAGTCTTAGGAAGACCGGGGGAACACAATACCGAGATACACTCTATTTTGGCCGAATACGGTTTGCCGCATAAGTTTCCGTATGAAGTGGAACAGTTTGCCAAAACATTGGATACGAGTATAAAAGAATCCGAAATTGCCAAGCGAAGGGATATGCGCGATGTGCTAACCTTTACCATCGACCCAAAGGATGCCAAGGATTTTGATGATGCACTTTCTTTTCAAAAATTGGAAAATGGCAATTACGAAATTGGTATCCATATCGCCGATGTTTCGCATTATGTCCAGCCGGACACTATTTTGGAAGATGAGGCTTACGACAGGGCCACATCGGTTTATTTGGTGGACAGGGTAGTTCCCATGTTGCCCGAGGTGTTGTCCAATATGGCCTGTTCCCTTCGGCCCAACGAGGAAAAATATACCTTCTCTGCGGTTTTCGAAATGGACGACAATGCTAAATTGATAAACCAATGGTTTGGTAGAACCGCCATTAATTCCAACGAACGTTTTGCCTACGAAGAGGCCCAGCACATCATAGAAACAGAGCAAAACAACATTCCTAAAGAGATATCCATTCGTGAAAACGCTTATTCCGTATCTAATGATATTGTGGATGCCGTTCTCACTTTTGATAGATTGGCAAAGATCATGAGACAGGCCCGCATGGATGCCGGCGCCATTTCTTTTGATAAAATAGAGGTGAAGTTCCATCTATCTGAAGATAACGAACCTGTTGGCGTTTACTTTAAAGAAGCAAAGGATGCCAACAAATTGATTGAGGAATTTATGCTCTTGGCCAATAGAAAGGTGGCCGAGTTTATCGGAAAGCAGAAGAAAACGTTTGTGTACCGAGTGCACGATAAGCCGGATGAGGACAAATTAATGGCGCTGAACGGAGTTATTTCCAGATTTGGACATAGTATCAACCTAAAGGACAGTAAGACCATTAACCAGTCCCTAAATAAATTACTGGAGGACGTAAAAGGCAAAAAAGAACAGAACTTGGTCGATACCTTGGCTATCCGTAGTATGAGCAAGGCGATTTATACCACCGAGAATATTGGTCACTATGGACTTGGCTTTGAATATTATACCCATTTTACTTCGCCCATACGCCGTTATCCGGATGTAATGGTCCACCGTTTGCTGCAGCACTATCTTGACAAGGAAAAGGCGCCAAAAGCAACCATTTATGAAGAAAAGTGCAAGCATTCCTCGGACATGGAACTCTTGGCCGCCAATGCGGAACGGGATTCTATCAAGTATATGCAGATCAAATTTATGGAGGATCACAAGGACCAAGAATTCCTTGGTGTCATCTCCGGAGTTACAGAATGGGGCATTTATGTGGAAATTGTTGAGAACAAATGTGAGGGCATGATCCGTATCCGTGATATCAAAGATGATTATTATGTTTTTGATGAACGCCAGTATGCCATAGTGGGAGAGCGAACCAAACGGATGTATCAGTTGGGAGACGAGGTTTACGTAATGGTAAAAAACACTGATTTGGTCAAACGGCATCTCGACTTTTCGTTGATTGGTAAAAAGAAATAATACTATTTTGGAATAAAGTTTGTTATCCTATTGAGAACCAAATTTTTATAACATGAGAATTATTACGATTGTTATTTTGTTCCTATCCCTTCAATATATTGAGGCCCAGGATGCTACCATAACCCAAAACCTACAAAAGTTTACCGAAGTAAAGGGTTTTGATGGTATTTCCATCAATTTGATACGATCAAATGAAAACAAAGCGGTGATCACTGGTGCAAATACCACCAATGTGGCCATTGTCAATAATGAAGGTATTTTGAAAATCCGAATGGAGATCGTTAAAATATTCAGTGGATATAGAACCTATGTAGATCTTTATCACTCTGAAGAATTAGTGGTTATAGATGTAAACGAGGATGCAAGAATTTCTTCCGATGATACCTATGTGCAAAAAGTCTTGGAACTTAAGGCACAGGAGGGCGGGGAGTTGGAAATCAATTGTGAGGTGGACCAGCTGTTGATCAAAGCGGTTTCCGGCGGTAAAATTTTTGCTGGGGGCTTTTCCAATAACCAAGACGTGATCATCAATACCGGTGGTGAATACAGCGGAAGAAACTTTAAAACAAAGTTTACCACCATTAACGTCAATGCAGGTGGCAATGCCGAAATTTATGCATCGGACTACGTAAAGGCCAATGTAAAGGCCGGTGGCGAAGTACTGGTATATGGTGATCCGAAGAAAATGGACGAGCAGACCCTTTTTGGTGGAAAAATAAAAAGAGTGAATTAAAAATGATTGATGATATCCAAGCTGCGATTCCTTTGGGATTTCTATTGAGCTTTATGATCGGACCTGTTTTCTTTGTTTTGTTGGAAACGAGTGCCACAAAAGGTTTCAGGGCGGGTGTAAGTTTGGATATAGGGGTAATTTTGGCCGATATTGTTTTTTTGCTCATTGCCTATTTCAGCAGTTTTCAGTTATTGGAGAATTTGAGCAACGAACCTGGTTTATTTGTTTTTGGGGGGATGATCTTATTGGTCTACGGAATTTTTCTTTTTGTAAAGAAGGCCAAGAAAAAGACCAATGTCAGGGCATCCAAGGGTACATATTTTGGACTGTTGGCAAAGGGTTTTCTTTTGAATTTTATAAATATCGGCGTATTGGCATTTTGGTTGGGGCTTATTATCGTTGTCGGACCCAGTTTGGAGAACAATCCCAATAGAATGATGGTATTTTTCGGTACCGTACTGGTAGTCTATTTTGCAACCGACCTGATTAAGATCATTTTGGCCAAACAGTTGAAAAAATACTTGACCCAAGAACGTATCGTTTTGATTAAAAAGGGATTGGGAATTGTATTGATCATTTGTGGTATCATATTGATAAGCAAGGGTTTTTTACCGAGCGACAGGTTCGATCTCCAGGAACGTATTGAAAGAATAGAGGATTTGTAAAACAAAAAAACCCAGCACTTAGTGCTGGGTTTTTGAGGCATCGAGCGGATTCGAACCGCTGTACAAGCTTTTGCAGAGCTCTGCCTAGCCACTCGGCCACGATGCCAAAGGGATCGCAAAGCTAAAAATATTTTATGAATATTTGGATTGAAAATAATCTAAATATTCATGTAATAAATTTGAGGCATCGGGTGGACTCGAACCACCATAAAAATCCTTGCGGGACTTTGTCTATCCAATTCGACCACAATGCCGTTTAAAATGATAAAAGCAAAAATATAAAAACATAATTTTATTCAATGCTTAATTATCAGCGGTTTATCGAGTAATTCCGAGTTTCACCGAAACACTTTCCACATCGCCCCCAATGGGTGGATTAATTTTGGAAACTTCTACTTCCACTTCGGTTACTTCTTGTATTTCTTTAAAAATACGATCAATAATACGCTTGGCCACATGTTCCAATAAATTGGAACGTACCTTCATTTCTTCTTTTATAATATTGTTCAGATGAACGTAATCCACAGTTTCACTCAACTGATCGGAGATTGCAGGTCGGGAAAGATCTGCGGAAATCTCAAGATCTACCCTGTAATCGCTCCCAATGAGCATTTCTTCCTTTAAACATCCATGATTGGAGTGTATCCTAATATTTTTTAACCTGATTTTACCCAAAACTGTGAATTATAAGAAAGGGCAAAAATACGTGAAAACACATTAAATCAATACATACATCTACAGTTACTTATTCCTTGGAAAAGATCCATTCCAACGGTAACTACATGCGTACCTGTGCTATATCCCAAAATTTCATTGGTGATTACCTGATAGGAATAGCCAAAATAGAAATTGCTTTTTTTAAGACCGGCTATAGGTGCTATGTACAATGGTTTTCCTAATTGATCGTTCAAAAAACGATAGGTGAGACCCACGTAATAGTAATCTTCAAAATCACGGAAACGGAACTTGGCGTTCAAATCGGTAACGGAACGGCCATCGCTTTCGAACCACTGAAAGAAAACAGAGGGTTCAATTTCCAGTTTACTGTTCTTGCTCTTGGAAATGCTGTAACCGGAATATACGTAGTAGTTTCTAAGCTTATTGGGCTCTATGGTAATAATATCGGTATTGAAATTGGACAGATCCTTGTTAAGGACATTCCCTGCATTTGCACTAAAGAAGAACTTGTCATAACGATAAAGTACCCCAAGATCAAAATTGTGGTTGGTGGTGGCCTTATCGTCAGCTGGTAATTGCCCGTTGTTCTCCCTGAATTGCTCCACATCTATCCTAAACTGGTTAAAGTTGTAAGAGATACCAAAAGAGAGAAAGATATCGTCGTACCTATCCAGTGTCAAATGGTGTGCAAAAGAAACCCTGGCACCTCTTTGTCTGGTATATCCATTGCTATCGTTATAGAGCATCATACCAACTCCCGATCTATTCCCTATTCTGGCATCTGCGGCCAAGGTCTGTGTATCTGGAGCATCTTCTATTCCTACCCATTGCGTAAGACCGTTTAGACGGACTTTTATATGATCACCGATACCTGCATAGGTAGGTGACATTAAAAAGGGATTATCGGCAATGTATTGGGATAATTGGGGTACGGTCAACTCTTGTCCCTTGGCAATAAATGCCAAGGAAAACAATAAGATGGCTACGTATATTCTTTTTTGCATGGGGCTATAGCAGGTTAAGTGTTTATTCTCTGTATAATGTAAAGTGACCTACAAACTCTCTGTTATCCTGTGCTCCCTCAAGTCGTACAACATACCAGTAATCTCCGGTAGGCAATGGTTTACCTTCGTAATTACCATCCCAACCCTTAACGTTGCGGGTCATCTCTTCCACTACTCTACCATAACGGTCATAAATCTTGATTAGTACGTCGGGGAACCCTTCAATGTTGTCAGGTATCCAAAAGTCGTTGCGACCGTCGCCATCTGGGGTGAAAAAGTTCGGGAATTCGATATCTATGAACTCCATAAAGATCTCTGCAGTGGCCTCACAACCATTCTGATCAATCACTGTTACCGTATACGTTCCTGTACTGCTAATGAAGTACGTGTTATCGGTTCCATTGGCCACATCATTGAAGTAGAAGGTATAATCCTCTACACCACCATCGGCAATTGCTGTAATTTGATTGATGGTTGTGTTCTCCAAGGTCAGTACCAATGGTTCAAAAGTAGCTATGGTAAAGTCATAGGTGGCCATACATCCATTGGCATGTGCTATGGTGAGGTAATGGTCGCCTGGCGTCATATTGGTAAAGTCGGCCGACAATTGCATATCTGTCGGGTCTGTGGAATCCAAGGCATACATTAGGTCACCGGCAATGGATTCGTCTTCCAAAGCAATGTTCAAATAGTTGTTAGGAATGTTTCCGGTACACTCGTACATAGGGGTTACCGTGGCAGCCAATATAACTCCTGGGTCCATTTCGACGATTACATTAGTTTCACAACCTTGCGCATCCCTGATGAACACCACATGTGCACCCGCGGTCAAATTTTGGAACAAGGTCTGATCTTGTACAAAATTTGCATCGGCACTACTGTTCAAACTTGTTTCGTATGGAGCTGTTCCTCCAGAAATTTGAATTTCAAAGGAACCATCACCACTTTCAAAACATACCTCATCGGTAATATTGATGGCTTCCGCAACAATGGGCTCTGGTTGCTCAAGTTCGAACTGGAACGTAATGAAACATCCGTTTACATCCTGGGCAATAACATCGTAAATGCCCGGTGCCAAATCGGTAAAGGTGTTTACGGTATCGAATCTATTAAGGCTAGGAGAAATGGCGTATAAAATTTCACCTGTTCCACCGGATACCTCAACGGAAATGGTACCATCTTCCATTCCGGCACAGGTAATATCGGTAAATTCTTGTCTTTCAACCTGCAAAGGAGCTGGGTCCAGGATAGGGATCATTGGAGATTCTTCCATACAATCTTCGCTGGTCACCCTAACATAATATTCACCGGCCATAAGGTCATCGAACCTTCCTGTGGTATTGGGTCCATCTACCAAATTGCTGAAACCGGGATCGCTGAACAATTCGTAGCTATAGTTGCCCAGACCACCAGTGGCTCTGGCAATAATAGTTGCAGTGGCTTCTCCGGCACAATTGATGAAAGCTGCCCTGTCATCTATTTCCAATATTAATTCAGGTGGCTCTCGGAGACTCACTTGATTTGAAATCATGGCAGTACATCCATTTACGTCCCTCACCATATATTGATACTGACCGGCTCCCATGTTCAAGAAATCATGATGGGAGGTAGGATTGTCAAAATCCACCCAGGTTGAAGTGTTTTCATCAAAATACTGGTAAGGAGCTGTTCCACCTGTAGCGGATAAACGCATGCTTCCATTGGTCAAACACGTCAGGTCCTCAAGTTTGATCAGAGAAGCTCTTACCTCTGTTGGTTCCGAAATGGTAACGGTATCTGTTGTATCACTACAGCTCCAATTATCGGTAACCGTAATACTGTAGGTTCCGGCACCTAAATTGTTGAACATGTTGCTTCTTTGGGGACCTGTGGTGAATACAATGGTCGTTCCCGCTTCATCATAATAATTCAATTGATAATCATAGGAACCGCTGCCTCCGGTCACTGGATCTGCCCAAACTGATGCGGTGTCATCTCCATAGCAATCCAATGAAGTGGAGGATACGTTGATATCCGCAACTATTGGGGCTGGTGGCAGCAAGGTCAACGTTCTATCTTCAAAACAACCGCCAGCATCGGTAACCCTAATAGTATAATCATCTGCTGACAATCCAGTGAACACATGGCTTTGTACATCATTGATAGTGAAGACCTGCATTGTGTTCATATTGGTTAAAACGATATCATATGGGGCATATCCACCTACTGGTGCTACAAGAATTTCACCAAGATCATTGGTACAGGTAACGCTGGCTACTTGTTGTGGTGTAAAATCCAACTCAGCGCTTGGTGAAACTATGGTCACGGTACCTGAGGTGGCATCACAAAAAGGAGTACCTGTCGCGGTGACTTCAACATAATAGTTGCCACCTATCAAATCTGGGTGCGTTATCGCAAATGAGCCTGACGACGTATTTTCATTTCCGGATACGATCAGTGTTCCATCCGTTCTGTATACTTCATAATCATAAGCTCCCGCATATCCGGTAACATCTATCGTAATTTCACCAGCATCGTCAAAGCACACTGCCGCAGCGGTCGCCGTTGCCACTACATCTATGGTATCGTATGGAGCTACAGTGTAAATTGTCTGTACATAACAACCGGTAACATCATTAGTTGCCCTGAATGTATAGCTACCGGGTTGGGTCAACTCAAAAGTTGCCGTAGTTGCTGTAACCGAGCTAGGTACCACACTACCATAAGGATTTCCAACGGGCAACAATTCGAATGTGTAGGTATCGCCAGGTGTAGATTCCGTAACGGTCAGGATTACGCTTTCTGGATTCAAACAAGTTATAGCTACATCTTGCGATGCATCCAATGTGAACGTGTTCAAAGGTTGAACTGTAATACTATCCGGGAATTCACAACCATTGGCATCCCTAACCACATAGTTGATGGTTTGTACGGTTCCATTGTCAACAACATCAAAAGTAGCGCTCGAATCGAAACCATTTCCATTAAAACTGTAGAAATATGGAGCGGTTCCTCCCGTGGCCGTAACAGATATTGTTGATTCATCCACGGAATTGCTCGGGGTACAAACGAACGGTGTTGCCGTAGCTGTTGCGTCCAGAACAGCAGGTTCAATAACGCTCTCTGCCTTTACGTCTTCACATGATCTGGAAGAAACCACACGAACTTCGTAGTTTCCTGCGGGTAGATTTTCGAACAAAGGATTATTTTGTAATGGTCTGCTGGGTGCACCGGCACTAAGTCCAATCAATTCATATTGATAAATTGGATTGGTTGCGGTAGACGGATTAAGGACTGCTAAAATACTTCCATCACTTCCACCAAAACAGCTAACATTTTGTATGGTAGCATCCAATAGTTCTGGATCTACCTTATCATCCAACACTTGTGAAACCACATAGGTACAAGGTTCAGCAGTATCCAGATCTGTTATGGTAAATACATAGTTGCCTGGTTCCGTAAGGTTGGTAAAAATACCATCAGTATTAGTGATAATGGTCGATGTAACCGGACTCACCGTACTGTATTGTAGGTTGGAAGAACCACCAGTCACCGTTACGGTTATTTCTCCTCCCGGATTGATGGTACAATCTATAGGTTTAACAACGGCTGCCGTGGCAGTCATAGCGTTGGTCAATACTACAGGTCCTACGGTAGTAAAACAACCCCATTGGTCTTCAATATAAACTTCGTAGGTACCGGCGCCCAATCCAGAGAATACGGTATTGGTCTGTGGTGAACCTACGTTGGCTCCATTTCGGATCAATTGATAGGTATAATTGCTTCCTTGGCCACCACTAACAGGATCGGTTGCCGGTATGCCCACAACTTCAATTTCTCCTTGGAGGTTGGTACAATTGGCTTGATTGATTCTTAAATCGGCCACAATAGGGTCTGGAACGGTCAGTTCAACATCTGGAAGTTGCACCGAACACCCTTCTTGGTCCATTACCCAAACTTCGTAAGTTCCAGCGGAAAGACCATCAAATCTTGCATTGGCCACGTAGTTGGATGGGTTGTTCGGATCTGGGTTTGGAGTTGTATCTACATAGTAGGTATATCCTCCCCATCCACCTTGAACGTCCACAACCTCTATAATTCCATCGTTGCCGGGATCACAGGTAATCGGTGTCATTTCAGTGTCACCGGTTATTGCAGATGAAGGACCAGCAATAGTAAAGGCTTCCATATTTGTACATTCAGGGAAGGCATCTTGTGCAATTTCCACAATATAGCTGCCTGCCGCTATTGAAATGGGTGCCGTTGGTCCAGTAGAGGAGGAATTGCCATTACTGGCCACGGTATCGTCCGATGGATCGTTAGGGGTACCGTTGGTATTGTAAATGATCCAATTGAACCCACCAGAATACGTGGCATCCAAAAGTTCAAAGGTTACTTGACCACTATCTGTTCCATAACAAATTACATCGCTCACTACATTTACATCAATGGTAAAGGTGTTGGGGTCTGCAATTATTTCCGAAGTAGTGACTGTACAACCGGTATCTAGGTGCCTCACTACAAAATTATGTGTTCCAGCGCTCAAACCACCGAATACGTTGGATGGTTGCCAAGTAGCTCCATTATCAATACTGTACTCGAAACGACTTGGATCTCCTGCCGTAGAGCTTACGGTAATGGTGATTTCACCATCAGCTCCTGGATTACAGCTTATCGGATTGGTTATGGCGGCCGTCGCATTGGTAATTTCATCAAATGGGTCGATAGTGGCGGTGGTGGTTCCCACACAACCATTGTCGTCATACACATTGATGGTGTAGCTTCCCCCGTTCACATCAGTTTCAATATAAATAGGGTTATTACCGGATTGAACAACTACGGAGCCTGCATCATTGATGAATTCATAACGAACGTAAGTACCGCTTCCGCCGGTGATGGAAGAACCATCAACAGTGATAATAGCATTGTTCATGTTGTTGCCAGCGGTACAGGCAAATTGATCAACTGTCGGTGCGGGAACTATTATTGCTTCTGGTTCACTAATGGTAACTGTTTCAATATGGGTACAGTTGTTGGCCGCTGTAACTTCAATAGTATATGTTGTACCGGTTACAGAACCTGCAAGACCAGTAAAGTTTGCTGTAAAGTTGGTATTGGATGTAGGTGCGATCGGTACGGATATAGATCCATCGGTAGCCGAAATAATTTCAAAGGTATATGGACCAATTCCATTATCTACTGCGCTTACAGAAATTGTACCGTCATCGGCGCCATTACATGTTACATCGGTATACGTTGAGGTAAAAGATGGTATAGGCGCATCGGGTACATCAACGGTAATGGATTGGGAACAGTAAGGAGCTGTTGTGCCAATATCGTACACCAACACTACATAACTACCTGCCGCCCCTGCTCCTGCCCAAGTAAATTGGTTGGAGGCATCGAGGGTCAATGCTCCTCTTGGTTCATCATATGGGTCCGGACCGTCAATTTCGAACTCGTAGTTTCCTGATCCGGAAAGCACTTCTATTTGTAATTCTCCGTAGGCCAGATTACCTGGTTCACAATCCAATGCGACAGTTTGTATTACATTGAATTCCAATGGAGGGTATATATCAAATGTTTCGGAATCCGAGCAACCATTTAAATCTCTAACCGATACGGATTGATTTGTGCCGGAACTTAGTCCTGAAATGGTATATTGGTCGCTGCCATCAAAAGTGAACGTCTGGTAGGCCGAACCGTTCACGCTTATTTGGAACGGAGCCATTGCCACCGCAGCATTGTCCAAGGTTATGGTCACTTGGAACTGTCCTTCGTCCACACATTCGTCTACCACAACTAGGGATATTTCCGGACTTGGATCTTCAAGTACGGTTATTGGCTCGCTCTGGATACATCCGTAGGCATCCATTACATATACTATATAATCCCCGGCCTCTACATTAGCAGTGCTGCTGCTGGTCCAACCGGCACTTACAGCGGTTGGTGCTGGGTCGGTATCCAACAAATATTGGTATGTATAAGGAGCGGTACCATATCTTCCTGTGGCAGCAATAACTCCTGCATTAGGGTTACAATTGTCGTTTTGTGGGCTTGTCACATCTAAATCCAGCGGATTTGCAGATTCACGAATCGTAAATTCTCCACCGTCTACAGAACAGCCATTGTTTGGTCCTCCAACCTCTGATAACAACAGATAGTATTCTCCTGGAGGAAGTGTGCCAAAATTGTTAATGGTTACCGTTGTTGGAGCGTTAACTGGTGCTGTTCCGCTATAGCCAGTTGATACATTGGATTGCCTATTAAAAATTTCATAGTTTACCGAGGTCGCCAAAGCATCAAACCCAGTGAAAGTAAAGGATATGTTTCCATCTGAGGAACCGGTACAACTCACATTGTTTACAACATCTAGATTGGATGTCATTAAAGAAGGTGTATTGATAGGAGCCGCAGCTTCTTCAAAATAATAACAGTTGGTAGTGAGGTCAAAAACCACAAAGGTATAGGTGATACCTGGGGTAAGGCCTGTGAAAGTTGCAGTATCTCCCCCCGGTGTATCGGGAGAAATATAATCGTTTGCAGGATCATCCACGTAAGGAGCGTTATAATTTTCCAAGATGGCAAACTCATAATTTCCACTTCCAACAGCAGATCCTACGGTAACTATTGCAGTACCTCCAGATACACAATCTGCGGTTGTGGTACTCACATCAATATCAAGATCATTGGGTGGGGATGCAATAATTTCTGTTGTATAAGAAGCACATCCGTTGGCATCAACAACATCTATTTGATAGATTCCAAATTCCAATACCGTAAAAGTATGATCTCTGGCTCCAGATGTAGTTGTATAGGTTTGAGGTGCAATACCGTTATTTGCAGTAAGTATATAGGTATATTCAGCGGTTCCGCCAGAAACACCTGAAATAGTGATAGAACCTGGGTTTGTTACCCCAGAACTGGAATCACAGGTAATGGGCACATCCGTTGTAATATAAGTAATAGGGTCTGGTTCCGATATAACCACGGGAAACGGGTCGGAAACACAACCTTTGGAATCTGTCACCGTAACTTCGTAGTCACCAGCAGGGAGTCCTGTAGTTTGGCTGCCGTAATTGGTGGGGCCATTGACTTCAACCACATTGATAGTATATGGAGGAACTCCCACAGAAGTATCGATTACTATATCCAACGCTCCTGTATTTTCCCCATTACACAAAATGTCCGTTGGTGTAACACTGCTGATCACGGGTTGAGTTGCCGGAGTAATAACAATACTGTTTGTGGTGACTGTACAACCAGCGCTATCGGTAACTCGGAACATGTAAGTTCCATCTACATTGGTATTGAATTCGTTTCCGGTAAATCCGGTTGAATTGTATGATGCCCCGGCATCATTGGACCATTCGTAGGTATAAATCCCCGTACCGCCCGTTGCATTGATAAGAATGCTGGCATCGTCCAAACAAGTCAAATCATTGTTTAGTAATGCCGATGCGGTCAAAGCTGGATTGATCGTTGCCGTATCGGTAGTGGAACAACCAAAGTCATCACGAACCTCAATGGTATAGGTTCCAGCACCTAAGTTTATAAAGGTATACGTTGGTTCGGTGGTCGGAGTTGGTGTCATCCAAGCTCCATTGTTTATCCTAAATTGATAGTTTCCGTTACCACTTGTTACATCTACCTGAATGCTTCCATCATTGTTTCCGCTATAACATAACGTTGGAGTTAAATCAAACGCAATAATTTCGGCCGGGTCAACTGTGATAGTTACGGTATCCTCGCACATATTGGCATCTCTTGCCCTTACAACATAGTCTCCTGCTGCTAAACCAGAGAACGTACCTGTGGGTTGGTAGGCTGCTAATAATGCGCCACTGGTGTTTTCCAATTGATACTCATAGGTAGGTGTTCCGTCTGTAGCAGTAGCGGAAATGGTAGCCCCACCATTGGTACATGTTAGTTCGTTGACAATGGTAGCAGTTACATCCAAAACATCGGGTTGAGCCAATGTCTGGTTTAGAACTACGGAACATGCGGGATCCCTTAAATCTATAATTTCGATGGTATGAGGTCCTGCATCAAGGCCGGTTATGGTAATTGGGCTTGAAAGCTGGGTGCCAGAAATTGCACCTCCGTCCACCTGATAGGTAAATCCAGTTGTTGGATCAAAATTTTCAACTTCAAACGTGATCGTACCGTCAGCTGCACCATTACAGGTAAGATCTGTGAAAGCTGTTACGGCACCGTCGAAAGCATTGCCATCTTCAACGGTAACATTCAATGTGATGGACCCACCACATACTTCTGGAATTTGGTAAGCCTCAATATCATCGATGGCGATGTCGTTTCCGTCTGTTACGGAAGAGTTGGTACGGATTACAATATCCAGATTGGAGTTGGCCCCAGGGTTTAGGGTTACATTATAATCGTGCCAGTCAGAAGCTCCATTGTTTTTAGGGATGTTTCCCGTTGTAGTACTTTGGATAACGGTGCCGGAACCATCTACCAATTGTATTTCAATAGATGGATCACCACCGCTTGTTCCTGTTCTCAAAAGGTTAAATGCCCAAAGTGATACGGTGATATCACGGTTTGGAACGACCTCAACATCAGTTTTTTGATAAACGATACCGCCAACTCCGGCCACTCCGCCAACATTGATGGCCAAGAACCTTCCATTCGCTACACCAGTATGGTCATTTGGACTTAGCCAACTTCCGTATGGATTTGCAATCACCTGTGTTACAGAGTATTCTCCATCTTGGATTTCTGTGTTAATAGGTGTCCAACCACAAGAATTTAGTGTGCCGTTTTGTGGTTCGTAGCAATACACAGGGTCAATTTCCGAAATGCTGGTGTTTGGTCCTGTTCCAAAATTCTCTGAAAGCAGAATGCTTGGTGTAGGTGCTGAATTGCTGGTATAGTTTACGGTAATGGTATGGTTCCCAACAGGTACATCGCTAAATACATTGGAGTCGTTAGGTGTATTTAATGTGCCATTGATTTCGTAGGTATAGTCGAAATCTGCACTATCTGGGGTTACAGTTATTGTACCCTCGCCATCACACTCATAATCTACAGTTGCCGTAGCATTCGGGGGAGTCGGTTCCGGTTCTATGGTAACCGTCATAGGAAAGGTACAAAGGTTTGCATCCCTAATGTAAACGGTATGGGTTCCTGGCATCAAATAGCCAATGGAACTTGCTCCATAAGTTGATCCTCCATCAAAACTATATTGATAGGGAGCTGTACCACCAATGGCATTGGTAATTCGTACTTCCGCACCCATTCCTGGATTACATTCGGCCAAGGCTGTAACTGCTGCAGAGGCAGAAAGGGTCAATGGTTCGGTAATAGTGTAAATTTCGGTTACCTCACAATTATTGGCGTCCCTAACACGAATGTTGTAGCTGCCTGCGGGCTGGTTGTAAAAGGTATTCGATGTTTGGTAGGTCGACCCATTGTTTATACTGTAGGTATATGGTGCTTCACCTCCTGTTGCGGAAATGGTTATTTCTGCTGTGGATTCACCACTACATAGAATATCCGTGTTGGATATGGTAATGGCCAAAGGATCATCTTGGGCAATGGTGATATCGTAGGTAGCTTCGCAATATCCGGATGCCCCACCATTATCCCTTACATAGACAATATAGTCGCCGGCACCGGTTACGGTAACCGGATTGGTAGTTGAAAAGTCACTTGCACCAGGCGTTGTTCCGTTGGCAACCACGGCATACACATAGTTTCCGTCTCCACCGGCAGCAGAAATGGTTACATCGGTATCGGTTTCACAAGCGGTAATATTTGGCGCTGAAGCAACCACACTAAGTTCAGGGTCAATGGTAATGGATTCTGTATCGATACAATCATTTCCATCCCTTACCGTAATGGTATAGGTTCCTGGGCCCAAACCTGTAAAAACATTGTTGGTAACATATGGACCTCCGTTTAAGCTGTATTCATAATTTCCATCACCACCGGAAACTATATTTGCGGTAAGTGTTAATCCCGTGGCATCATCATAACAAATGTCGTTTGGAACAATGTCCAATTCGGGAGCTATGGCTTCATTGATTACAAAATCATCGGTGAATATACATCCGTTTGCATCGGTTACCGTATAGGTATAGGTTCCTCCTTGGTCAAGCCCGGCAAAGAAGCCGCTTGATTGCGGACCAAAAGTTTCAGGCCCAGCAGTGATTTCATAGGTAAAACTGCCCCATCCTCCACTGGCGGTAATATTTACGGAACCATCTGCCAAACAGGTTGGTTGGGTTACTGTAAATGGTGCTGTTACTGCTGAAGGCGGTGCGTTGATCGTAATGTTTGCTGTATCAGTACAGTTGGTAAGGTTATCCGTAACCGTGATGGTGTAGGTTCCGGCAGCCAAGTTGGTCAATTGTATAGTGCCATTAGTCTGTGCTGAACCAGAGAAGTTATCGGGACCTGTTACCGTATAATCAAAATCTGTATTGAAATTGGTGACGGTAAACTGGATTTCACCATCCTCTTCACCCAAACAACTGATATTGTTGATCAATTGTCCGGTCACGGAAATTTCAGTTACCGGGTCAATGGTGAAACTTTCATCGTAACTACATCCATCGTTATCGGTTACCCTGAACATATAGGTTCCTGGAGCCAAGCCTGCAAATGTACTGTTGTTACCGTTGTTGACCGCACTGCCAGAGGGCGAAATTATTTCATAGACCAAGTTTGGACTACCCCCTGTAACTGTTAGGGACACATCTGAAACAAAACTCGGACATAATGGATCGGTTGCGGCGAAATCGATATCCGTTGGAGGATCCAAAGGAGCAATCGTCAATGAGTCATCAAATGTACAACCATTGGCATCCCTGACCGTCAAAGTATAAGTGCCATCTGTTAAGTTGCCAAAGGATTCTTCCAATAAGGTACCGGAATCGGAAACAAAATTTACGCCGTCAATGCTATATTCATATGGTCCATTGCCTCCTTGAACATTGAATATCCTTACTTCTCCGAGTTGTGCACAGGTATAGTCCTGTACAATTTCAACCTCGGCATCCAAGGCATTGGTTGGTGCGGATATGGAATGGTATTCGTAATAGTCACAAGAGGCACTACCTTTTCTTTGGTTGATGACCACTACATAATCACCAGTTCCCAAACCAGGGAAATTACCAGAGGTATTAGTGGCCAACGCATTGGCAAAGTCATAGTTGTCCTCGTCAAAACCAGTTGCGTCAAATAGGTAGTAGGTAAGCTGATACCCATTGTCATCCACCAAATTGAAAGTGATTGTACCTGTTGATTCCCCGTAGCACAATACATCCATTACCGATGTTGCATTGTATTCGGCGGCAGGTCTGAACTCAATATCGACCGGATTTGAAAAGGCATGACAGTTATTTCGGTCCATAACCACGTAGGTATATGTACCTGCTCCCGCAGCCCCTACAACATCAAAAATCTGACTGGTCTGGTATTCGGAAGGCGGGATATCCGCTACACTGGGGTATGAAATCTGTGTTACCCCATTCCTGTCCACAAAGGACCAGATAGCATACAAGTGTGGGGTTCTACCCCCTGTTGAAGACATTTGTATATTTCCTTCCCTACATGTAATGTGCTGTGAAACCCTTGCTTCAAGCTCTAAATCAGCTTCGTCAAGTATGGTCACCTGTTCGGTATAAATACAACCGTCGTCTGTAGAAACGGTGACATCGTACACACCGCTGTTTAAGTTTTCAAAGGTGTAGTTGTTATCATCAGAAGGCCCATAGTCGTCCACTACGGTGCCTCCTTGGGAAATTTCATAGTAATATTGAGGTTCTACATTTAAAACAGATATAGAAATCTCACCTAAATCGTTGCAGCTTGTGTTTACGGTAGAGACATCGACTTGGAAGTCACGGTCCAAAATACCTATGTTGTCCAAAACGAAGACACAGCCATCGGTTACACCTTGCTGTCTCATTTCTACCATGTAGGCCCCATTATTGGTAATTTCGAAAGTTTTATCGGGACCATAGGGAACAAGAACGTTTCCAGTGGTTTGGTCTACCAATTGAAACTCGTAGGTATCCGGCATATTGATTACCTCTATACTACCAGGGTTTGTACAGATGATATCTTCGGAGATATATTGTGGATTGAGCGGGTTCTTGTATATATTGAAGTAGAACCTGCTAAAACATCCATTTTGGTAGTTGATCACCAATCGATACTGCCCTGTATTTTGGGCCAAAAAGTCGTTTCCTGTGTCAACAGTGTTCCAAGTACAACCGGAGTTGGTGTTTGCACAACCATCAACCGATGCAGTACAACTGCTCTCGTCCAATTGTTCCCAAACAATGCTGGTTGCATCTGGGATATTTATTTGGATGAGTTCGCTATCGTTTAATCCACAAAGGAAAATTTCAGGAAGTTCGCTACCGTCATTGGGGCAAATATCAATGGCTCCATCAATGGTGTTGGAAGTGTCATTGATCAATGCCGTAATAGGGTTGGATTGAACGGAACCGAACAGTTCCACAGTTATAATTTCCTGAAAGTCCTTACAAGGGTCAGCAACCTGTTTATCAACAATATAAGTTCCAATAGCGTTCACCAACATGGTGCTTGGGTCACTGTCGGAATCGCTGTCCGTAATAACGGTATCGATACCAACGTCTATTTGACCGTTTCCGTTTTCGTCGCGATACCATATATAATTGTCAAAATTATCTCCTGCATCCAAGAGCACGTTGTCCCCACAGAGTTGTACGGTTCGCGTAAAATCGCAGGCTTCAAGGTCATCCAATAAAAAGTTGGTAGCTCCGGGATATGGAAAGCCACAGCCATCAAAGTCGTATACACTGGGGTCGTCCGTTATTGGTGCTTGATTGATTGCTCCCGAATATGTGGAATAGGCAAGGTTTTCGATAATATCGGTACAGGCATCTATAAAATCAAAGCAATTTTCGGCCACTTGTACCCGCATGCGGATTATTGCGGCTGGATCATTTTCTTCAACATAGCGATCGGGTATGGAGAAAATTATGGTTCGTGTAGCTGGGTCGTATGTGTAAGTTACATCGGTGGGCGTGCTTATGCTGGACTCATCTAAAGTAACATTAATGGGCAGTACGTCCCTAATGGTATATCCCACGGCATCGTCGTTGCCTACGTTTTCAAAGGTGAGCACATAATCTAAATATTGGCCAAGGTGCACGCCTTGCCCTGTAATATCATTTCCGGCAATATCCTCTACGGTTTTACCAAGATTTATTTGAGGTTCAATAATTTCCACATCCAACGAGGTGAAAAAGATGTCGTATTTATCTCCTGTGGACGAAGCCCTTAGTGTAGCTCCCGTTTCATCATTGGGAATTACGGAATTGCTGGGGTTTGGAATGGTGAAAAGATCTACATCCCACCCCAAAGTGTTGATACTATTGGGGTTTCTGGAGGTAACTATTGTACCTTCATTAGTAATATTACTGTTAAAAAAGTTTGTTGAAGGATTTGCACTGTTCGATAAAGTAGTAAAGCCACCATTGCTATCCGCTTTAATGGATAGTTGATCGCCTGTAATCCTATTATCCCCCTCTGAAGTAGCTACCCCTAATTTTGCCCTTACCGGGAATGGAGCCGGCAATGTGGTAAATCCATCTATGGGAATATCAACGGTTTCTCCGGCCTTGATACCGGCATAACCATCAAAAGTGGTAATATATTTACCTGGGTAGGTAGGGTTTTCATAAACTACCACCATGGTCCACCCTCCAGAAACACCTCCTTGTACTGCGTCTCCCGAACTTGCACGAACATTTCCGACAAAGTATTCACCATCGGGATTTCCGAGCGCAGTAACAATATCGGTTACATCTTTATAGCAGGCATAAGGGGCATAGTTTCCAAAGTCGGAATCACCATCACCATCAAATAAAATTTCATCTGCGGTAATATCTTGATAAGTCCCCCCTGGCACCCGAAATTTAACTTGGTTGAAATCGCTACTTCTATTTGTGTCTAGATAAACTGCGGACCAATACAAACCAGCATATCTAATTCTGGAACAGCTGGGGTCCGGAACCGCCAACGTTGCACTACTGGAGCTAAAGGTAGAAGGGTCTCCGTCAATATCAATGTACTGCATGTTGAGATCATCGTTGTAGGATGAGCTCGACCCAGTAACATTGTAAGGGTCTTCAGGGTCACCGCCACTGTTGTCCCTGTTCACAATGTTGTTCGCTATAAAAGTAAGGTCTCCCTTAAGTTGGTTTTCATAGCGAACATCTAGATTATTCTTTATTTGTGAAAATCCTGTATAAGCAAACAGCAACATACAGGTTATTGTGCCCCACCTGAGTAGTGATTTTTTCATAAGCTGGTGGTAATATTAAATGGTAGTGTTTGGTTTGATTCGCATAATCCACATATCGTCGTCATACGAAGCGTTAAGTTTGGAGTAGTAAGATGTTAGGGCGTTGTTCCAGGTCTCGTGTCTTTTTAAATACACGTACCTGTTCTTGTCAGCTGGGCTGACAAAGTAGCTCGCGTGCAACCCTTTAGCATTCAATTCTTTAACAAATTGCTTTGCACTTGATGAGTTATCAAAAACATTAGCGATTATGTAATATCCTTCTGGTAATCCATCTCCGGATTGTGTTCTAATGACCACATGGTTTTTCCCGTTGGAAACACCTGTTACATTTTTGGACAATTGTCCAGTTCCGTACTTGGAGCCGCTATTATTCACTTGACCCGAGTATCCGGCAATTTGTGAATCATTGCCATTTACGTTCATCACCCAGGCATCCCCTTGGTAAGTACCGTTCATCTTATTATGATAGGCTTCCAAGGCATCGGTTTTGCTTCCGAAGTCACCAATGTAAACGTAGTTAAGTCCGTTCTTTGGGTTCTGGAAATAGTCGGCATCTATACCTTGGGCCCTAAGTTTTTCAATGAACGCATTAAGGTTATCTGTGTCCCTAAATACATTGGCGATGAGGTAGTGTCCGCTTTCCACATTTGGAACCACGTGGGATTTGAACCCGGTTGTTTTTTTGCTTTTTGTAGGTCTGTATGTATTATCTTTTTCAGAAGCGGTATTTGAGGCATATGTGACTTTGGTATTATCCTTAGCCTCATTGATTTTTATAACCTTTTTTGTGGATGTGTCATTGGTTAGCCCGTGATTGGCAACAGGTTGCTTTCTTCGAGTGACGATATCTGCGCTATCCATATTGGCAAAATATACCGCTTTGGCTTTTTCTTCCAATGTGGGGTTTTGGCCACGGGTTTCCCGCTGTACCATTTTCATAACAGTTTCAAAACGTCTTTCCAAGTCCTTTTTACGAGTGGACTCAATGGAATCCTGACGCATCAGCAACTTATCCAAAATAGCGTCGTTTTCGGCAAGTTTGTCCTGTAAACGGGCTATTTCAAGGTCTTTATCGGTGATGTTCAAACTATCTTGTGGAACATTCTCATCATTGGAAACTAATTCTTCTCCTTCTTTTTCCAACATCACACGATCTTCGGTCAGGTTAGGAGTAAACGAATAGGCCAAAGAGATTTCGTGGGTAACGCCAAAGTTTTCAAACTCGTTGGAAAGGCCTTTTTCTACGGTATATCCGAGTGAGATATTTTTAGTAAGGTTAAAACCAAGTCCAGCGGAAGCACCATAAAAATCATCGTAACCAGCTTGTACCCAACCCAATTTGGGAAGGTCAAGAATCAGGTTACCTCCAAGGGTTATGGTTTCTTCTCCAACCTTGCGAACCCGTGCCAAAGGCATCAGCCTTGCTTGTTCCATTATACCTGAACCATTTTCAAACTGATGGGTATATTGTAGGTGTCCGGAGTAGGTTTTTTCGTTGAAGTCGGTTACCGATTCACTTGTTTTTAAGTTGTAATCAAAAAGGTTTTCGGCAAAACCACCAATGTCGAACTTTCCAATGGAAAAGTTGAACCCAGGTTGAAAGCTCACTAACGAACTGCTTTCCAAAGTACCCAACAGTGGGTCAAAATCGACGGAATTGGCCCTATCTTGATTGAATGCACTTTGATAGTAACTGACGTTTGCCCCAAAGGTAAAGGTGCTTTTTGGGCTCAGACGCACGCCATATGCATAGTTGGCATGCACTCCAAAATTGTTGAACAACCCTTCACGGTTGGTAAATAAGCTTAAACCAACACCGCTCCTATCGCTTACTCTACCACTATAACTCAAGAAATACACCTGATTATTATCATCAAAAGATACCGACTGGTTTCTATGAAAAAGGTTGATGTATGACTTGTCCTCCCTTACTGTGGAAAAAGTTGGGTTCAGCAAGAACCTATTAAACTTTAAAAGGTTTTGGGAGGGTACGTTATAAGGTACATATGCGCCTTCTTCCTGTCCTCTCATTCCGGAGAAGACAAGTAACAAAAGGGCAAGTAATAGTAGAGGTTTTTTGGTCTGCATTGCTGCTTATTTAATAACAGTGATGGTTCCTTGTTTTAGGCTTTTGCCACCACGTGTGACCTTGTAATAGAAGATCATGTTCTGTTTGTTGAAAGAAGTGGTGGATTGTGGCCAATTATTTTCATAGCCCGCTTGGCTAAATACTTGTTCTCCTCGCTCATTAAATATGGTGACGAGAACATTTGGGTCACGGGAATAGGTGTTTGGCAATACCCAAAGGTCGTTGATACCGTCTCCATTGGCGGTTATAACGTTCGGTATGGCAAACATATCCCTGTAGGTAATTGTAACGACCTTGCTTACGGTACAGGTTCCAAAGGTTGCGACCAGCAGGTACTCACCTTCTTCGGTAAAGTCGTAATAACTGTTGGAAGAAATTAGGTTGTTACCGGCATCGTACCATTCATATGAATCTGCTCCGCTTGCTGTCAGCGTTTCTGTTTCACCCTCAATAATGATGAGGTCTTTTGACTTGTCCAATACCAACAATGATTCATCAAATGCGGTAATGGTTACTTGATTTGATACTAATGGACAATCGTTTGAAGTGATGACAAGTTGATAAACACCTGGTCCGCTAATAGTTAAGTTTTGTGATGAGGTATTGACTACGGTTCCGTCTTTTTTCCATTCAAATGATTCATCGGTCAAATCCGTTGTACTCTCCAACACGATAGGTTCTCCGCCTTCACAGAATACAGTACCGTTTGCCGTAATTTGAAGTGTTTCGTTGGAAGCCAATTTTACCTGTAGTGAGTTGGAAGCGGCCTGGAAAGCGTTCAGGGTTCCGATCAGGACATACGCCCCATTTTCTTCTTGGTTTGAAACGGTAATAGTTTTGGCGGTCTCCGCAGCAATATTACTACCGTTCAGTTTCCATTGATAATCAAAAGAGTTTTGAAGGTCTGTGGTTACATCCGTTTTGGAACCGTTGCCGCTAACAGCATTGATAGTGGTAAGGCTCAAGGTGGCATCAACACTTTCGCAAGAGCCGTAAGTTCCTATATAGTCCACTACAAACTCAAACGATTCTGGCGATACTACTTTTGTTGTGGCCGAGGCTATTGGTGCTGGGGTACACGACCCGCCATTGTCGGTTACGGTTACATAATATTCCCCAATGGTATCAACATTTAAAGTACTATTGGTGGCATCGGTGATGGCAACGCCGTTTTTATACCATTGATATGTTGCATTGGATGCTGTAGTATTTACTGATAATGTTTTGGTCTGGGCAGGAAGGAGTACAATATTCTCTTCGTTGTCCAAGGTAATTTCGAATGAGCTTGAGTTGGATACAGTAACCGGAGCTGACAACTCGGTACAAACACCAGAACCCGATATTTCAACTTTATAAGACCCTTCAAAACCACTGGTTCCCGCATCTACGGTAAAACTGCTGGCGTCAACAGTGGGCCCACTAATAACCGCTCCATCTTTATACCACTTATAGGTCAACCCTTGGCCGCTGATGTTAGCTTGCAACAAATGGGATTCACCTGGGCAAAGAGAAATACTGCTTGCACCATTAATGGCCAGTCCAGCACTGTTGCCGGTTGATATTTCAATATAATTGGACATAGTGTTTGCAGAACCTGAGCAATCCCCATAGTCCAATTCTACATAGTACATGCCGGGGTCAAAAACGGTGATGCTTTCTGTTTTTTCGGCAAGTGGGGTACCACTGCGGTACCAATTGTAGATATATGTTCCTGCATTGGGGATATTATGAGGCTTAAGAGTTACTGAGCCTCCTCCGCAAATTTGTATTTTACCTTCTGAAGGAATATTTCCGCTTCCGTTTTCACTGATGAGCAAAGGAGCTTTATAATCGATATAATACATGGTGAAGGCATCCGAAGCGGGACTTGTTTTGGCAGGAGAAGTACTCCGAACCCTCATTTTATAATTATCTCCCCTTATATCCGAAGGAAGAGAAAACTGAAAGACAAAGTCGAAAACCTGGTTCTTGTCACTTACACTGGCAAGTTCAGTAGGGTTGGAAAAGTAGCCATTGGCATCCGAAAGCTCCAGTATAAACTTATTGTTGCTGGCCACCAAGGGCGGGTCCCAGTTAAAGCCGACGTAGTATTGATTAAATTCACTGGAAGCACAGATGGCATCCCATGCAACATTTCCCCCAAGGTTGGGGTTGGCAGCTGGTTCTGGTTTATACAACACTTGGGCTTGTACTCCAAAAGTGCCCAGCAGCATAAAGGCAAAGGCCAAGACCAGAATGCTATACGTTGAATTACTTTTTTTCATCACCGTTAGATTTTAAGAGGGTTATGGGCTTAATAGCCCTGTTAGTTTGTGCCCCTTAATTGTAATTCATTCAAAAAGACGGTGTTCAGGCGCCTTTTCATCATATAGTATTCCAATAACAAATATGTCTCTAATTTCGTCGAAAGGAAAGATATTGTTGTAGGTGATACCAAAACTGTTGTGAAATCGCCTAGTTTGTATACACAAGAGCATGAAAAATAGCTATGAACTAGGGATTTTACTACATTTGCGCATCAAATTATGGGTATGTCAGAAGAAGCTAAATCGCTCAATTTTATAGAACATATTGTTGAGGACGACTTAAAAAATGATTACAAAAAGGAGGAGTTAAGATTCCGTTTTCCTCCAGAACCGAATGGCTATTTACACATAGGGCATGCAAGCTCCATCTGCTTGAATTTTGGTTTGGGCTTACGGTATAATGCCCCTGTAAACCTTCGGTTTGATGACACCAATCCGGCCAAAGAAGAGAAGGAGTATGTAGAGGCTATCAAAAAGGATGTCAGTTGGTTGGGGTTTGAATGGGACACAGAATGCTATGCATCCGATTACTTTCAACAGCTATACAATTGGGCCGTTATTTTGATTAAGAATGGCAAAGCCTATGTCGATAGTCAGTCTTCCGAAGATATAGCCAATCAAAAGGGAACTCCAACAGAACCAGGCAAAGAAAGTCCATATAGAAATCGTTCTGTTGAGGAGAATTTAGAACTTTTTGAAGGAATGAAGAACGGTGAATTCAGCGATGGTGCGCATGTACTTCGGGCCAAAATAAACATGGCATCTTCCAATATGTTAATGCGTGATCCAGTGATGTACAGGATTCTTCATAAACCGCACCACCGAACAAATATCGATTGGTGTATTTATCCTATGTACGATTGGACACACGGTGAAAGCGATTACATAGAACAAGTCTCACATTCCTTGTGTACACTGGAATTTTTACCACACAGAGAGCTCTACGACTGGTTTTTGGACCAAGTGGTATCTTCTGATAAATTACGACCTAAACAGCGTGAGTTCGCTAGAAGAAATTTAAGTCACACCGTGGTCAGTAAACGTAAATTGCTTCAATTGGTGGAGAAAGGTGTTGTTGAGGGTTGGGACGATCCTCGGATGCCCACAATTTCTGGATTGAGAAGAAGAGGATTTACCCCTGAATCCATCAGGAATTTTGCCGATACCATTGGAATAGCCAAGCGCGATAATGTTGTTGATGTTTCCCTGTTGGATTTTCATGTTAGGGAGCATTTGAATAAGATTGCGCCGCGCGTTATGGCTGTTTTAAACCCTTTAAAGGTTGTTATCACCAATTATGAAGAAGGCAAGGAAGAATGGTTGGATGCCGAGAACAATCCCGAGGACGAATCAGCTGGAAGTAGAAAAGTCCCTTTTTCCCGAGAGATTTATATTGAACAGGAAGATTTCAGGGAGGAAGCCAATCGAAAATTCTTTAGGCTAAAGCTTGGAGGTGAGGTCCGTTTAAAAAATGGATACATCATTAAAGCGGAAAGTTGCACGAAGGACGATAACGGGAACATTGTGGAAGTACAATGTACTTATGACCCCAAAAGTAAAAGTGGTTCCGGTACAGAGGAAAGTCTGCGAAAGGTAAAAGGAACCCTTCACTGGGTTTCCATACCACATGCCATAACGGCTGAAGTGAGATTGTACGACCGTTTGTTCACCGATGCGACACCGGATAGCCATAAGGAAAAGGATTTTATGGATTTTGTTAATCCCGAATCGTTGGAAAAAGTAACCGGTTATTTGGAACCAAGTTTGAAAGATGCCAAAATCGGTGATCGGGTTCAATTTCAACGTATGGGTTATTTTAATGTTGACAAAGATTCAACATCGGAACATTTGGTGTTCAATCGAACAGTCACTTTAAGGGATACCTGGGCCAAATTGGAACAAAAAGAGTAGCATAACATTTTCTTATAGAACTTAAACCCGCCATTGAAGTTTGTTATGGAAAATGACTTCATTAGGCGGGTTTTATTTGCCAATATTTTAAGGCCTTACAATTTCCTTATTGGAAGTCAAAAAAGCGACTTACGGACCTTTATTTGCCTTATTTCATCAAAAAATAGCTAAAGCGTTAATCATTCGTTCGATTGAATCGATCGTTGTGTATGTTGTGATATAATTTTGAGTAAATCGATTCGGGCAACACACTTGCCCTCGATTTAAAAATCAAGTTTAATTTAAAGAATCAATATTATGTCAAATAACACAGGAAATGTTCTAACCGCACTATTAACAGGAGCTCTTGTAGGAGCAGGTGTTGGAATTCTTTACGCACCAGATAAGGGAAAAAGAACCAGAAAAAAAATCAAGAAAAGTGCTGTTAAGGCAAAAGATGATATTTCACAAAGTCTTACACACGCCAAAGAGGAATTCAGCAAATCTGCCGATGCCAAAAAAGTGGAATTCGAGGAAAAGTTGGAAGACACGCTTTCTAGCATGAGCTATAAAGCAGATGACATTTTGGTGGCCCTTGAGAAGAAATTGGAAGATCTAAGAAAAAAGAATGCCCAACTACAGAAGTAATATATGGCCTTCGAAGAAATTAAAGAACAGATAGACCATGTAGAAGAAGGAGTGAGGTCCTATGTAAAAAACAGTTTTGATTTTTACAGGCTTCAAAGCTTTAAGTCCATGATGAGAGGAGTTACCATGGCTACCAAGGTGCTAATAATTGGTTGTGTGGCCTCTTTGGCCCTACTGTTTCTTTCATTGAGTGCTGCATTTTGGCTGGGAACACTGTTGGAAAGTACTTCGCAAGGTTTTTTAATAGTCGGAGGTTTTTATGTACTGATTGGTTTGCTTCTGTTCTTGTTAAGGAAGAAGTTTGAAAGCCCACTCCTAAAAAAGTTTTCTAAATTTTATTTTGATGAATTATGATCAAAGCACAATACACATCATTCGAAGACATTGATAGGGACCTTAAAATCTTAAAATTACAAAGACAGATAGATGAGGAACAGGTGAAGTTGTCCTTACAAAAAACCAAGGAGGAACTGTACCCGACCAATATATTAGCTGGCATGGCGCCATTGCTCCAAAAATTGGCACTTACCATTGTAGCAAAAAAGCTGATGAACAAATTCAGTTGATTATGAATCTGTCATAAAACAAAAAGGCCGCTTAGTAGAGCGGCCTTTTTTATGGTTTTTAGAGCATCTATGCATCTCCGGCATCTTTTTGGTTCTGTTTACGTTTCATAGCCTCACCAATTTGATTGCTTGCAGTAAAGGAAGCTACCATATTGTTCAGCATATCACTGCCCGCCTGTGGTGAGTTGGGCAATAGGATCAGGTTGGTATCAGTTTCCTCACCGATTGCTTGTAGGGTATCATAATGTTGCGTTACCACTATAAGCGCTGATGCTTCCTGTGAATTGATTCCCACCTTGTTAAGCACTTCTACGGACTCTTCCAGACCTCTGGCGATTTCCCTACGTTGGTCGGCTATACCTTGACCTTGAAGTCTTTTACTTTCCGCTTCGGCCTTTGCCTTTTCTACAATAAGGATGCGCTGGGCATCACCTTCAAATTGGGCAGCTATTTTTTCTCGTTCCGAAGCGTTGATGCGGTTCATGGCAGCTTTTACTTGTGCATCCGGGTCAATATCGGTTACCAGTGTCTTTATAATATCGAACCCATAATCCAACATGGCATCTTGTAATTCGGATTTAACAGCAATGGCGATATCATCTTTTTTTACGAAGACATCATCCAGTTTCATTTTGGGAACCTCGGCGCGCACTACATCAAACACGTAGGATGTAATCTGATCGTGCGGATATTCCAATTGGTAAAAGGCTTCGTATACTTTATCTCGAATCACTACATATTGAACGGAAACCTTGAGTTTGACAAAAACATCGTCCAAGGTTTTTGTTTCAACGATAACGTCCAATTGTTGAATTTTAAGGCTCAACCGGCCCGCTATACGGTCTACGATCGGAATTTTCATTTGAAGCCCGGAACTTCTGATGCTGTGAAACTTACCAAAACGTTCGATAGCAACGGCCGTTTGTTGTTTTACAATAAAGAAAAATTTAAATAGGATAATAAGCGCTACAAACGCAATAGGTATTATTAAATAGTTGCCCATAGTGTTTAGAATTTATGTTAGAAATGGAAATTACGAAACTTGACTAAAGTATTAGTAGCCAATTGTTAAATAATGTTACATTTCTTTTGAATTCTAAAGTCGGTCTATGGCAGCTTTGATACGGCCTATACTTTCTGCTTTGCCGATCAAGGCCATTATGTCAAAAAGATGAGGGCCTTTCATGTCACCAACAATGACCAAACGGAGTGGTGGCATCACTTTTCCGAAGGAAAGTTCTTTTTCTCCAATCCAGGCCTTAACGGTATCTTCAATTCTGGATGATTCAAAGTCTTCGATGTTTTCCAAAACCTCTACAACCTGCTGCATAATTTCTGGAGTATCTTCTTTCCATTGTTTTTTGACAGCTTTTTCGTTGTAGGAGGTAGGGGCCTGGAAGAAATAATCTGACAGCTCCCAAAAGTCATTCACGAAGTTTGCGCGTTCCTTTATAGACGACACTACTTGTTTGATATAGCTTTGCTCTACTGAAACCCCTTTTGCGTTCAGTTCAGTTGAAAACAGTTCCGCAAGTTCTTCATCTGTCTTGATTTGTAACCATTGCTGATTATACCAATTGTTCTTTTCTGGGTCGAAACGTGCACCTGATTTGTTTACCCGCTCCAAAGTAAAGGAGTCTATCAATTCCTCTAAAGTAAATATTTCTTGCTCTGTTCCAGGATTCCATCCCAACAAAGCCAAAAAGTTCACCACGGCTTCAGGGAAGAAACCGGCCTCACGATATCCTTCGGATTGGTTCCACGTGAGCGGAAAAACAGGGAAGCCTCCTTTTTCTCCATCACGCTTACTCAATTTTCCTTTGCCCACAGGTTTCATGATCAAGGGAAGATGGGCAAATTCCGGAGCATCCCAACCAAAAGCATCATACAATAGGGAATGCAACGCTAAGGACGGTAACCATTCTTCTCCCCGGATAACATGGGTAATTTGCATTAAGTGGTCATCAACAATGTTGGCCAAATGATAGGTGGGCATTCCATCACTTTTGAACAGCACCTTGTCATCAAGGATATTTGAATCTATTTTTATTTCTCCGCGGATAATATCTTTAAGGAGTAATTCTTTATTCTCAGGAGACTTAAACCTGATTACGTAATCCTCACCTGCAGCAATCTTAGCCTTGACCTCCTCATTGGTCAATGAAAGAGAGTTGGTCAGTTTTAAACGATTATGCCAATTATAGATAAATGTTTTCCCTTTGGCCTCATGGTCTTTCCTATGTTGGTCCAAAACTTCAGCTGTGTCAAAAGCATAATATGCCTTACCCTTTTGAATAAGCTCGAGAGCGTATGATTTGTACAATTGTTTGCGCTCGCTCTGTCTATACGGTCCAAAGTCACCTTCTTTTCCAGGCCCTTCATCAAAAGGAATACCGCACCAGTTCAACGCCTCGATAATATATGCTTCCGCGCCTTCAACAAAGCGGTTTTGGTCTGTATCTTCAATGCGAAGTACAAAGTCACCATCATTTTTTTTAGCGAACAAATAGTTGAACAAAGCAGTGCGAAGACCACCGATATGTAAGGGTCCTGTTGGGCTTGGTGCAAATCGAACTCGTACTTTTTGATTCATAATAGGGCTGTATTGGAACGCAAAGATACATTGATACCGATGAATTGAAAAGGGTTGTAGCAGCGTGTTTCAATATTTCCAAAGGTTTGGTAAAAGGAGGTTTAACAAATTTTTTCTGCTCTTTTCCAACGGATCGGGTAATTTGGTAATACAAATTCATCATTTTGAGTGCATATCAGAACATATTGGCTAAGCTGGAGAGCTTTATCAAAAGGTTTTATACCAAGCAATTGATAAAGGGGATTTTCTTGTTTTTAACCTTGGGCACCATGTTTTGGATTGCCATTACCTCTTTTGAATATCTCCTTTGGTTGGATAATTCTTGGAGATTGATGTTGTTCGTCCTTTTTGTAATTGTTGAAGTCTATTTGTTATTTCGATATGTAGTTGTACCGTTGATGTACCTCTTCAGAATGAGAAAGGGGATTGATAATAAAGCCGCGTCCAAGTTGATAGGAAAGCACTTTCCTGATGTGGATGACAAGTTGTTGAATTTATTAGAGTTGTCCGAAAACCCACAAAAGTCAGATTTGCTATTGGCCAGTATCGAGCAGCGAGCATCCAGTTTGGGGCCTGTACCATTTGCTCAGGCCGTTAATTTGAAGGAAAGTTATGCCTACGCGAAATACATCATAATTCCAATATTTATTTTCACTTTGATTTGGATAACCGGCGACATCGTTTCTTTTTTTAATTCACACCAAAGGGTAATGCACTACGATATGGCCTACGAAAAACCAGCGCCATTTACCTTTCAGGTTATGAACTCCACATTGGAAGTGATGGACAACGAGGCGTTGACAATACAAGTGAAGACAGTTGGGGATGTGCGTCCGGACAATGTGGAAATTGTGGTGAACGGCGAAGCACTTTTAATGCAGAATAGAGGGTCGTATTATGAATATACTTTTCAACCACCTGTTCCTGAAGCGAGTTTTTATTTGTCGGCGAACGGTTGGAATTCCAGAAGTTATAATGTAAGTAGTTTTAGGACGCCTACTTTAGTCGATTTTACACTGGAATTGGAGTACCCGAAGTATCTTAACCTCATGTCCGAAACAATTACTGGAACGGGTAATGCAGAAGTTCCAGAAGGGACAAAAGTTACTTGGAAGATTCAAGGAGACTATGTTGAAGATATTAAAATGATTTCGGCGGACACAACGCTTTCTTTCACAAAGGAGAATAACCTTTTTTCCAAAACAAAACGATTGTATGCTGATTTTGAGTATAAGTTGACCACTTCGAACAAAAGGGTTGAGGATTTTGAAAGGTTAGCTTATCGATTGAATGTTGTCAAGGATGCCAAGGCGACCGTCCAGGTAGATCAGGTTCTCGATTCTTTGAACCCGAATGAGTCTTACTATACGGGTCAAGCTGCTGATGATCATGGTTTAAGTGAGATTCGATTGGTCTGTTATCCATCCGACGATGCTAATGCAATACAACGGTTATCTCTAGAACGTCCAAATACAAATGTCTATCAGTTCTACTATACATTTCCATCTGGTTTATCCCTTGAGTCCGGAAAAAGATACAAGTTGTTCTTTGAAATCGTTGATAATGACGGGATTAGGGGAGGAAAGATTACCAAAAGTGCTGTCTTTGATGCTACCCTTTATAACGATAACGAATTGAATAACAAAGAATTAGAGTTTCAGAACACCACTTTGAACAAAATGGGTGAGTCTTTGAAATCTTTTAAAGAGCAAGAGGAAAAATTATCGGAGCTGAACAATCTTCAGAAAGAAGAAAAATCCCTGAGTTTTGAGGATAAAAGCCAGATTAAAAATTTCTTGCAACAACAGAAGAGGCAAGAAGAGTTGATGCAGAAGTTCAGTCAAGATCTGAACAAAAGCATTGATAAAGATTCTGAGGATACAGAAATGAAGAAGATGCTTCAAGAACGTTTGGAACGTCAAGAAGCCGAAGCAAAAAAGAATGCCGCCCTACTCGAAGAGCTTGAAAAAATTGCTGAAAAAATCGATAAGGAAGATTTGCAAAGACGGTTGGAAGAGTTGGGTAAAAATCAAGGAAAGAACAACCGTAACCTAGAGCAAATTTTAGAGTTGACAAAACGTTATTATGTTACTGAGAAAGCTTCCCAAATTTCCAAAGAACTGGATGAATTGGCTAAAAAACAGGAAACACTTTCAGAGTTAAAGCTAGGTCAAGATTTTAGTGATAAAGAACAACAAAAGCTTAATGAGGATTTCAATGATCTGGAAAAAGAAATACGTGAATTGGAGAAGGACAACGAACAATTGCAAAAGCCTTTGGAATTAAATACGGATAAGAACAAGACCGATGCAGTAAAAGAGGACCAAAAGGATGCTTTGGAGGAAATCAATAAGCACCAAGGAATGGAACAATCCTCCCAGACCGACGATAAGAGAAAAGCAGAGAACAATGCAACCAAAAAGCAAAAATCTGCTGCACAGAAAATGCGTGAGATGAGCCAGTCCATGAAGTCTAGCTCCATGGGTGGAGGAGAAAGTGATGCTGAGGATGCTGAAATGCTCCGTCAAATTTTGGATAATCTGGTCACATTTTCTTTTAAACAAGAGAACCTTTTTGACAAAATACAAACTGCCGATGTTGACATTTCACAGTTTTCACGCACAGTAAAGGACCAGCAAAACTTAAGGAGGTTATTTGAACATGTGGATGATAGTCTTTTCGCACTTTCTCTACGCAGGGCAGAGTTGTCTGAATTCGTAAACGAGCAGATTACCGAAGTTTATTATAACATTGATAAATCACTAGAAAGTATAGCCGAGAATCAAATTTATCAGGGAGCTTCATATCAACAATATGTTATCAATGCCACCAATGCACTTGCAGATTTTCTGGCCAATATTTTGGACAACATGCAACAGAATATGAGCCCTAGTCAAGGAAGTGGAGGAGAGGGTCAAGACTTTCAGTTGCCAGACATTATAAAAGGTCAGCAAGGCATTCAGGAAAAAATGAATGGGTCTGGCCAGCAGGGTAAACCCTCGGAAGGGCAAGGCCAACAAAGTGGTGAAAATGAAGGGGGCCAACAAGAAGGTCAACAGGGCAATCAAGGTAAAGGTGAGAACGGACAGGAAGGTGATAAAGGAGAAAGAGGGCAAGGCTCTGGTCAGGGTGAGGAAGGACAATCAACTGGAAATGGACTTGATGAAATGAATCTTAATGAGGTGTATGAGATTTATAAGGAACAGCAGTTCCTAAGAGAAAACTTGGAACGGCAGTTGGAAGATATCATGCAACAGTCCGACAAGAATCTTGCTAAAAAATTAATCCAACAAATGGAGGATTTTGAAAACGATTTGTTGGAGAATGGCATCACAGACCGAACCCGGAGCAAGGCAAACAATATTCAACATCAATTGATGAAGTTGGAGAACGCTTCCATGGAGCAGGGAGAAAAAAAGGAGCGTGAAAGCAATACTAATGTAAATCAATATGTAAACCCGGTTACCACCAAACCAGAACTGCTTCAAGATTACCGGAATAGCATTGAAATATTAAATAGACAAGCATTACCTTTGCGGCAAAATTTTGAAAGGAAGGTAAAGGTTTATTTCGATAATGATTGAGTTTCATTTTAAAAGTGATTTGCTGATCGAGGACAAATCCAAGTATGCCGATTGGGTAAATAGGGTTATACAATCCGAAGGATTTTCTGTCGGTCAAGTGGATTATATTTTTTGCACAGATGAATATTTGTTGGAGCTGAATCAGGAGTATTTAAAACATGATACCTTCACGGACATTATTACTTTTGACTATACAGATGGGAGTACCATTTCAGGTGATATTTTTATTTCAACTGATAGAGTTAAAGAGAATGCCAAGGAGTTTGAAGAAGATGTTTTAAACGAACTCCGCCGGGTGATGAGTCATGGTATTTTGCATCTCGCGGGATATGGAGACAAGAGTAAAGAAGAGTCCAAGTTGATGCGTGATAAAGAAGATGAAAAGATTAAAATGTTCCACGTGGAACCATAGATATGTTTGAAAAGGAGTATGATGTTATTGTAGTAGGAGGAGGACACGCCGGAGCCGAGGCAACAGCCGCCGCGGCCAATATGGGTTCTAGTACTTTGTTGGTTACAATGAACCTTCAAACTATTGGGCAAATGTCTTGTAACCCTGCTATGGGTGGTATAGCCAAAGGGCAAATTGTTCGGGAGATAGATGCCCTTGGCGGATATAGTGGAATTGTTACGGACAAGTCTGCCATACAGTTTAAGATGTTGAACAAATCTAAGGGGCCGGCAATGTGGAGCCCACGTGCACAGAATGACCGCATGCGTTTTGCAGAGGAATGGAGAATGGCTTTGGAGAACACCTCCAATGCAGATTTTTATCAGGAGATGGTCAACGGTCTTTTGATTGAAGGTGACAAGGTAGTAGGGGTAAAAACCAGTTTAGGATTAGAGATCCGTGCCAAGGCGGTAGTGCTTACCAATGGCACTTTTTTGAATGGATTGATTCATATTGGTGAAAAGCAATTGGGTGGAGGTAGAGCTGGTGAAAAAGCTGCAACAGGAATAACCGAGCAATTGGTTGAACTTGGTTTTGATAGCGGACGGATGAAAACGGGAACCCCTCCACGGGTGGATGGGAGGTCTTTGGATTATTCCAAAATGATTCCTCAACCAGGGGATGATCACCCAGAAAAGTTTTCCTATTTAAATACACCTATTCTTCAAACACAACGTGATTGTCATATGACACACACCAGTAAATTGGTGCACGATTTATTACGAGAAGGATTCGATAGGTCACCTATGTTCAACGGTAGAATTCAAAGTTTAGGCCCACGATATTGTCCGTCAATAGAGGATAAGATCAATCGCTTTGCCGATAAGGATTCCCATCAAATATTTGTGGAGCCAGAAGGCTGGAATACGGTGGAGGTATACGTAAATGGATTCTCAACGTCCCTTCCAGAAGATGTTCAATACAAAGCTCTAAAGTCGGTGAAAGGGTTTGAGCATGTCAAGTTTTTTAGACCGGGGTATGCAATCGAATATGATTATTTTCCGCCTACACAATTGAAGCATACGCTCGAAACTAAGTTGGTTAACAACCTGTATTTCGCTGGACAGATTAACGGCACTACCGGATATGAAGAAGCAGCTTCGCAAGGTTTGATGGCCGGGATAAATGCTCACTTAAAAATTAATGAAAGGGAACCATTTATCCTAAAAAGAGATGAGGCCTATATAGGAGTTCTGGTCGATGATTTGATTACAAAAGGGACAGAAGAACCTTATCGAATGTTTACCTCTAGAGCAGAGTACCGCACCTTGTTGCGACAGGATAACGCCGATTTAAGATTGACGCCAAAGGGATATGAAATAGGCTTGGCAAAGGAAGAGCGCCTAAAACGGATGGAAGTGAAGATGAGCAAGTCTGATAATTTTGTCGACTTCTTTAAGAAGACCAGCTTCACCACCGATGAAATAAATCCTATTTTGGAATCTTTGGATTCGTCTTTGGTAAAGCAATCCGATAAATTGTTCAAGGTCTTTTCAAGGCCAAAAGTTACCATGGAACACATGCTTCAACTGGACGCTGTTTCTGAATTTGTAAAGGAAAACAAGTTGGACACAGAGGTGTTGGAACAGGCCGAGATTCAAGTGAAATATTCCGGGTACATCGAAAAGGAAAAAACAAATGCGGATAAACTTCAGCGATTGGAGAATGTTCGTATTCCCGACAACTTCGATTATTCAAAACTTAAATCCTTGTCCTATGAAGCAAGGGAGAAAATGGAAGCCATTCGACCGGTTACCATATCGCAGGCATCACGGATTAGCGGAGTTTCTCCAGCTGATATAAGCGTTCTTTTGGTGTATTTGGGGAGATAAGCCAAAGACTTGTTCCACGTGGAACACAATTTTTTGTTTTTCCTCTTATATGTAAATGGCTCAGTTTTTGATTTCATTTTTGGCTTAACACTACGCCAGATGAAACGATTTTTACCATCTATTTTTGTTTTGGTCCTTTTGAGTTCCTGTATTCCGTTACGGATTGCTCCAAACATAAAGGACTATAAATTGATCCAAGGCAAACGTTTTAAAAAGGGACTTCCAAAGAAGAGTGTCTTCGTTTTTGAAGACCCGAAAGATGCGAACGAATTTTACGAATATATCAATACAAAGTTTCAACTCGACGATTATTATGTAGATGTATAGGTTCCCTTTTCGGTCAATGACAATACATTTTACTTTTCGTTTTACGAGGTTGAGATTCCGACGAAGACCATAAATTTAATTCCCGTGGCCTTAGATGTGGCGTTAACCAAATCGGCAGATATGGACCCGATTCTTGAAGATGCTTATGCCACACGAGTTGGAAACTGGTACATTGCCGTGGAAGTTTTTAGTGATACGGAAGAGGATTGTTTATCTGAAGATTCAATTTCAAGAGAAATGGTTTTGTCCTATCTTCGGGAATTGAAAAACGAATATTTGACAACCGATAACTATAATGAAGTTGTTTTTAAAAACTAAAGACTTTTCTGTTTCTGGAGAACAGTTCGAATTGCATTGGGATGAAGAATTGGATATGCTAGTGACCCAACCGCAACCCGAGAATTTGGCTCCTTACTACGAAAGCGAAGACTATATTTCCCATACTGACTCCAAATCTTCTTTCACGGACAGGCTGTATCAATCAGTAAAAGCTAAAAATCTTAAAAATAAGATTCAAATAGTTGAAAATCAATTAGATGACGTACAAAATCTACTCGATTTGGGTGCTGGAACCGGTGATTTTTTGATTGCGGCCCAAAATTCAGGTTTTCAAGCAACAGGAGTGGACCCAAATGACAAAGCAAGAAAACTTGCTGAGCAAAAAGGAGTCCGACTATTTTCAAGTGTAGAGTATGTGGCCGGACAAAAATTCCAGGCCATCACCCTTTGGCATGTTCTCGAGCATTTGCCCAATTTGAAGGAGCAGATAGAAACCTTGGTCCAACTATTGGAAGAGGACGGTGTCTTGGTGATTGCTGTCCCCAACTTTAAATCCTATGATGCCAAACACTATTCATCCCATTGGGCGGCTTTTGACGTTCCAAGACACCTTTGGCATTTTTCAAGAACATCGATTTCCAAACTTTTTGTCCCACATCAAATGGAAGTGGTAAAAATTGAACCGATGTGGTTCGATGCTTTTTATGTATCAATGCTGTCCGAAAAGTATCGAGGAAACAAACTGTACCTCGTTAGTGCATTTTTGGTAGGACTATGGTCCAACCTCAAAGCCATATTTACCAAAGAGCATTCTTCGTTGATCTACATTCTAAAAAAGAAGAAATAAGCGATTTTCGGGGCCGCTGCCGAACGAATCCGCTTTTGTATGCACAATCATATCAAACCAAAGAGAACCGCTCAAATCGGCTTGTCTCTGATTGCCAATAAAATAAATATAATGAATGCCGTTGTTGTATTTCCATAGAAAACATTTATGGTTTGGTCGGGCCTGATTTTTATATCACAAAAACTTAATGGGCGCCATTCCAAAAGCTTTTCTATTTTTGCGCATCTATAAAAAGTAAAAGATGAAAAAATTAGTAGTGCTTGCAATTGCCATTACGGCAATGTCGTGTCAGCAAAACAAAATTGGATATGTGGACAGCGTAAAAATCATGGACGAGTATCAAGAGAAAGTTGATGTCGAGGCCAAGTTCCAAAAAAAGGCCGAAACCATGGGTAGAAAACGTGACAGCATCTCACAAGCGTTCCAAATGGAATTGCAGGAATTTCAGGGCAAGGCACAAAGCTTGTCCCAACAAAATGCACAAGAGCAATATTCAGAATTGCAACAACGAGGACAGCGTATTGGCCAGCAATTACAGCAAGAAGAGCAACAATTGCAACTGACCAGCCAAGAACAAATGGACTCTTTGGTTAAGAAGGTGAAAAAAGAAATCAGAGCTTACGGAAAAGATAATGGCTACACCTACATTCTTGGTGGAGGCGAAGGCGGTTCTGTGATCTATGGTGACAAAACAAAAGATGTTACGGATGCCATCCTGAAGATTTTGAACGATAAGTACGAGAATTAAACTCGAAACATGAATTTATTCAATAAGCCCACTCTTTAGAGTGGGTTTTTTGTTTTACCTAATTGAAGCAAAGTAAACCCATAGCATAAAAAAGAACTGCAACGGGACACGGAACCATAGGTAGTCGATTCCCGGCCCATTCATTTCCCCCGTTTGGTAGTTGATTTCCTCAAGGGCCGCTTTGATGTTGGCTGGAAGAATCAAAATAAAAAATACGATCAACAAACAAGCCGTTTGTTTTTGATATTTAGGCAGCAAAAAGCCAATAGCGAAGAGAACTTCCATAAATCCGGTGATAAGCACAACTGCCTTTTTAAAAGGGATAAACGAAGGAACTATGGTCTCCATTCCCCCGATAAATGCAAAGTGCCCAATAGCAGTGAACACCAACATGCAGGACATGGCAATTCTGCCCGCTAATTGCAGGTCCAAATTCCTTTTAAAAACCTTTAAAATCAACGTGGATACTATAAAGGTACCGATAAGTACAACGAGAGGTTTCATCTTTTTTTAGGCAAAATTCCAACATTACATCTGGCAAGTCAATGAACCCAGGTTAAGAAATGCGCCTACGGATACGGCTCAGGGCCTGTGGGGTAACACCAATATATGAAGCAATATATTTCAAGGGAATTTCACGAAGTAGCTCGGGGCGTTCTTCAAAAAGATTGAGATAGCGTTGTTCGGCACTATCCCGCAGAAGGGAAAGCTCTCGCTTTGATTTTTTCAAAAAAAGTTCCTCGCTGGCCTTTCTCCCGATCAAGTTCCCAATGCTGGAAGAGGCATAAACCTCTTGAAGTTCCTTGTGGCCAAGACGCCAAAGTATCGTATCGGTAATCGTTTCCACTGTATATTCGGATGGTTTTTGGGTGAGGAAAGAGTCGTAGGCGCTAACAAAAGCCCCATTGAACACAAAACCAAAAGTGAGACCCCCATCTTCTTTGGGAATGTAGAGGCGAACAATCCCCTTTTCTATAAATGACAAATAGTTTTCCACCTTGCCCGCCTCAACCAACATACTCTTTTTAGGGAATTCATATCGGTTCAATTTTGATGAAAAAATCTCCCAATCGGCTCTTGAAATACCGAATTCCGATTCGAAATATTGTCTGATTTGTTCCAAGAGAGTTACCCTTTATTTTTTTTCTCACGAATCACCACAATCATGGCCACAATCAATAAAATGTTTGAGATAATCCCTAAAATGGCACTATTTCCTTTATTCAACTCTATGAGATTAAGTACAAAAAGAACCAGACTGATTACTATGACCAGTATAGGTGCGATTGTTTTTTTTCCGAACATGATTACATTTTAAGTTCTATATCGAGCTGTCGGCCCTCTTCCTTGGCCTTGTTGTCCATGCGGGTCCCCATTGCCAGCCCCATCGACATGCCTATGGGCAGTCCAATGCCCAAGAACGCCATATTTCCCAAACTAAGCCCCAGGGCAGCTCCAATGGGCAAACCAAAAACTGTCATGCCCAGAACAAACCATGTTTTTCTAAAATAATTTATGGGTACGATTTTGAGTTTCTGAGCCAACATTCCTACAATTTTTGATTGCTCTTTTCGGATTTCGTTCCGCAATATTTTACCAGAATCGGTAACCGAATTCAATTGTGTTATATGCTTGTTGATGACCAATTCGATTTCTTCGGGCAGTTTCTTTTTTTTGACTTCAACGATCAATCGTTCGAATTGCTCATAGGCAAGTTTGGTTTTGTCGGATAGTTCAGGACGCTGGATAGGCTCTAGAATCATGCTGGAAAGGTTTTACTGCATCAGATATACCAAAAAAACGGTCGGAATCAAATATACCACGATGGTTTGTGCACCTACATAATCCTTGGCCACTCGCTGCCCCAACAATAGCATTAACAACGTTATGGCAGAAAGTGTGGCGCCATAAAAACCGAACATACTTTCACCTTCCACAGCAAATTCAAAAATGCCCACTCCACACAATATTCCAGAGAGCATTTCCAACACTAAGACAACGCTCAGCAGAACAGGGACCGTTCCCTTGAAAATTGTTTTTGAGAAATGACCGGTCAGCCAACCAAGATTGCCTTTCCAATCCATGAGCTTGTCGATTCCGCTCTGTAAAAAAGTAATGGTAAGGAATGCCAGCAGTAGAATTTCCGTGGCATTTGAAAATAAATCATTCATGGTCAGTTTTATTTAATCGGCCTTTGCATGCAAGAGCCGTGTAAGTTTTATGGACAAATCCGTGAAGATCAACTTGGAATTTCCGTTGCGTTCCACGTGAAAAATGGCTTGCTCCAACTCCTTTACAATATCCAAAATATTGTTTTCATGTACAAAGGGAGCAAATTTTTTCAGGTCAAAACCCTCCATGTGTACTTTGGCATGTACAAGTTCGTTGGCCTTGTAGTTGAGCAAAAGGGCTTGTCGCATCATAGTGAGACAGTAGGCCAAGAACTTTTTTTGCACTTCGCGCCCCGTTTTGGATACCTCATCGCTCCACAGGATAAGTTCCTGCACGGCACCCTTGTTTCCCTTGGCTTTAAAGGCACTACGCACCCATTGTACGAACCAACGCTCAAAAACTAGATCTTCCGAATCCTTGTTCAAAAGATCTAAGGCTTTATTGAAATTTCCGTTTGCCTCAAAGGCTATGGTGAGTGCTTCTGTCTGCGATACGCCCCTGAGCAAAAGTTCATCGGTGATCGCCTGTTCCGCCAAAGGAGGGAAGTTCAGGATCTGGCAACGGGAACGGATAGTATTGATAATCTGCTCCTCTTCTTCTGCCAAAAGGAGCAACACCGTTTTGTCTGGTGGTTCCTCGATCAATTTTAAAAGTTTGTTGGCCGCAGAGGTGTTCATTTTTTCCGCCATCCAAACAATGAGAATCTTATATCCGCCTTCATAGGACTTCAATGAAAGCTTCTTTACCATGTCTTGGGCTTCATCCACCCCGATTTGGCCCTGCTTTTTTTCGATGCCGATGTGCCGGTACCAATCAAACAAATTGCCATAGGGCTGTTCCTTCACAAATTGTCGCCATTCCTCCAAATAGTGGTCGCTTACTGCATGCGATTTTACCTTGTCCGAATTGGAAACGGGAAAGGCAAAATGCAGGTCGGGATGCGAAAGGGAGTTGCACTTTGTATTGCAGACAGGGTTTCCTCCATCATTCTCCCCACCAGTATTGCCACAAAGTAAATATTGCGCATAGGCCAAAGCCATAGAGAGCACCCCGGAGCCTTCGGGCCCAACAAAAAGCTGTGCATGGGCGACCCTACCTGTTTCAGCGGTTGTCACCAAATGACTTTTGATATGCTCTAGCCCTAAAACGTTTTTAAAAAGCATGGACCAAAGATACATTTTTAAGCGTGGAAGTTTTGCATGCTGTCTTTTCTGTCCATTGCTGGTTTAACATATCGAACCGAAAAGGTTAAAAAGCGATAAACTTTCAAATAATAGGTCTCTGCAACCATGGAAAAAGCAGGAAATCTTTACATTTGAAATTCTCAAAAAAGAACACAATACATGAAGACGATAGACGATTTTAACTTCGAAGGAAAAAAAGCATTGATCAGGGTGGATTTCAACGTGCCATTGGACGGAGATTTCAAAGTGACCGACACCAGCCGTATAGATGCTGCAAAACCTAGCATCCTTAAAGTTTTGGAAGATGGCGGGTCCGCAATTTTGATGAGCCATATGGGCAGACCAAAGGGAAAAGCCAATCCGGATATGTCACTTTCACACATTGTCGAGACCGTCTCGAATGTAGTTGGTGTACAAGTGAAGTTCGCCGAGGACTGTGTTGGCGCAAAAGCAGATGAAGCAGTTGCTGCCTTAAAGAGCGGAGAGGTGCTTTTGTTGGAGAACCTTCGTTTCCATGCTGAAGAGGAAGCCGGTGATGAGTCCTTTGCAGAGGAATTGTCCAAGCATGGCGATATTTATGTAAACGATGCGTTCGGAACAGCGCACCGTGCCCATGCATCAACCACAATTGTGGCCAAGTTTTTCCCAGAAAATAAATGTTTCGGTTATTTATTGGCCAAAGAAATCAAAGCAATCGATAAAGTGATGGAAACAGGGGAAAAACCAGTGACCGCAATTTTGGGCGGGGCCAAGGTGTCTTCAAAGATCACGATTATCGAAAACATATTGGACAAAGTGGACAACCTTATCATAGGAGGTGGAATGACCTATACTTTTGTAAAAGCTCAAGGCGGCAAAGTAGGCGACTCCATTTGTGAGGATGATAAAATGGAACTGGCTTTGGACATCCTGAAACAAGCAGAGGCCAAAAACGTGAAAGTATACTTGCCAGTAGATGTTTTGGCAGCCGATGATTTTAGCAACGATGCCAACACCCAATTTGTTGACGTAAACGAAATTCCCGACGGATGGCAAGGATTGGATGCCGGTCCAAAAACCTTGGAGATATTCAAGCAAGTAATCTTGGCTTCCAAGACGATTCTTTGGAACGGTCCCGTAGGTGTTTTTGAAATGGAAAATTTCGCCAAGGGCACCATTGCCGTAGGTAATTATATTGATGAGGCAACACAAAGCGGAGCGTTCTCCCTAGTAGGAGGAGGAGATTCCGTTGCCGCCGTCAAACAATTCGGGTTCGAGGAGAAGGTGAGCTACGTATCCACTGGTGGCGGGGCCATGCTCGAAAGCCTGGAAGGGAAAACATTGCCGGGCATTGCTGCAATATTGGACTAAGTCTCACGTTGTGAGATATCAGGGCAAACGTTAAAAGTTAGAGAATTTTGTCTCGGGGCTTTATTCTTTCAGAAAAAAAAGCCATTTTCGTTCGCCCCGAAATCAAATTTTGTCCAAAATGAAACAGAGTTTAAGCGTAGCTGTTTTTGCTGTTCTCCTATCAGCAAGTCCCTTTGTGCGTGCACAACAATCCGAAATTGCACAGAACAAGTCAAAGGATTCCGTTTTGCTCCAAGAAGAGGAAAATGGGACCATCACGGTTTCCAACATTAAAATTGACGGCCAGCTTATGGCCCTGGAAACGCACGAGGACGGAAAATTCAAGCTACGCGACCTTGAGGAAGCTTGGCGGTACGATAGCCTTTGGCTGAAAGAACTCCATAGCAATGCCGATTTGTTCAGTGATATGTTGTTGGAGGTTCAGAATGATTCTGAACTGGAGGAAGCCTTTGAGGTAGATTTGCCTACCGATACGTTAAAAGCAAGGTTGGCTCGTATGAACGAGAAAACCCCGTTCAATATTACCTACAACTCATCTTTGGAAAGCGTGATCAAATCCTTTTTGACAAGGAGAAGGGACTTGATGCAGCGGATGATAACTGCTAGCCAGTTTTACTTCCCGTTATTCGAGCAAGAACTGGACAACCAAAACATTCCTTTGGAAATAAAATATTTGGCCATTGTGGAATCCGCCCTCAACCCCAAGGCTCGATCTAGGGTTGGCGCCAAAGGGCTGTGGCAGTTTATGTACAGCACGGGCAAAATGTACGGACTGGATGTAAGCAGTTATGTGGATGAAAGACATGACCCTATTATGGCTACAAAGGCCGCCAGCAAATACCTTTCAAGGCTCTACGATATTTTTGGAGACTGGGATTTGGCCTTGGCAGCGTACAACTCTGGTCCTGGAAACGTAAACAAGGCGATTCGACGTTCCGGAGGATATGAGAACTATTGGAACATTCGTCCATTTCTTCCACGTGAAACTGCTGGGTATCTTCCCGCGTTCTTGGCGACCATGTACATTTTTGAATATGCCGAAGAACATGGGCTACAATACAAAAAAGCGGATAGGCCCTATTTTGAGACGGACACGGTACATGTTAAAAACTTGATTACTTTCGACCAGATTTCAAAATTGGTCGATATAGGAGCCGAAGAGCTGGAAATGCTCAATCCGGCGTACAAGCTCAACATCATACCTAAAGTCGAAGGGAAAAACTATGCCCTGCGTTTGCCCATTGCCAAAATAGGCAAGTTTGTTTCCAATGAGGAAGAAATCTATGCTTATGCAAAAAAGGAGCTGGATTCTTTGGAAAAGCCTTTACCGAACATGGTAACTGCGGAAGACCAGATACGTTATCGGGTGAAGAGTGGGGACTATTTGGGCAAAATCGCGGAACAATATGGAGTCGGTGTAAGCCAGATAAAAAGCTGGAACGGGCTTCGAAGCAACAATCTTCGTGTTGGACAGCGCTTGACAATATATCCCAGAAAGCCATATATCGCGCAGAAGACCTCAAAATCGAGCAACTCTGGAACAACCGTTGCAGGAGGTTCCAAGATCCATACGGTACAATCCGGTGACTCACTTTGGACAATCTCCAAAAAATACCCCGGAGTTTCCATAGAAAATTTGCGAGAATGGAACGGTATTAGCGGTAATAACCTAAAACCGGGCACAAAACTTAAATTGTGTGATTGTTCTTCGTAAATTTAACACAAGATGAAAAAATTAGGAACACTATTGTTTGCCGCTACTATGTTGGCACTGGGAGCCTGTAAGAATTCAGGTCCAAAAGAAAAATTCTTACCGCCCTCAACGGGAGGCATCAATACCTTAATGGTAGTTATGGACACTGAGCTTTGGAGAGGGCCGGTGGGTGAAAAAATAAGGGATGAGTTTGCCGCACAAATTGTGGGACTTCCCCAAATAGAACCTAAATTTACCATAACCCAGGTACCACCAAAGGTTTTTAAGGGAACTACCACACACTCGAGATCTTTGCTGTATGTTGAACAAGATTCTACGTCTTTGGCCCATATAAAGGACGATGCCTACGCCAAACCTCAAAAAGTTGCAGTGGTTACAGGCCCAACAGAGGAGGTGATGATCAAAAACCTTGATTCTTTGGCAGACAGGGCCATAAAGGAATTCAGGGCCAACGAGATTGCCGAGGCACAACGAAGATTCGAGCGTTCTCTGAGCAAGGACAAAGCTTTGGAAGAGGAATTTGGGATACACATGAACGTGCCATCGCTCTACAAGGTCGGTAGAAGAGAGGACAACTTTGTTTGGATGGACATACAAATTCCAAAGGGAACCATGAACATCATTGCTTATGAGATGCCCTGGGACTATTTCAGCAACGATTCCACTTTTGTAGAGGATATTGTTAGGATGCGTGATTCTATTGGCCAAAAATTTATTCCAGGACCTTATGAGAACACTTACATGATTACCGAAAAAGCTTTTGCTCCTTATGTTTTTCCCGCTCAAATAGGCGGTAAAAAAGCGGCGGAGGTAAAAGGTGTTTGGGAAATTCATGGGTATCCTATGGCAGGTCCATTTTTAACCTATATCATCAATGACGAGGAGAACAATAGAAAAATGGTGATAGAGGGATTCACTTTCGCCCCCTCCGAAGAAAAAAGGGATTATATGTTCGAGTTGGAAGCTATCTTAAAGACAGTGGACTTTAAACCATCGGATACTGCCTCCACTGACTAAAAAATAATACTCATACAATACAAAAAGACCCGACAATTGTCGGGTCTTTTTGTTAGTTAAATATGAGATGATCTATTAGTCAAATGCAAAGCCTGTGGCCATTCTATATACAAATGCATAAAGCACTATAAAGAACATAACAAAGCTAAACCATGCGAACACTTTAAAGTATTTTTCTATGATGATGTGCCCAAGGTTTCTAAACCCCTCCAAATAGATTTCTTTAACGAGTAGTAATTTTTTCATATGTCTGATTTAAGGATTAAATACAGGCCAAAGATTTAGTTTACTGGGATGGAATCGAAAACAAAAGGACAAAAGGCAATAAAAACAAGGTGAAAGAAGCCACTTTTGGACAATAATCTATAAAGGCGAGCCTTTGATCGATAAAGTGCACATGGGCCAACCGTAGTTGGGCAGGCAGAAAGATCGATAAAGTGCAAAAATCCCAAGAAAAAGGGAGTCTGGATATCGCTTTAGCACGACTTATTCGGCCACTAGAATAAACTCCGACCTTCTGTTCAAACGATGTTGGTCGGCGGCACATGGTGTTCCATTGGAACAATTGTTCAACAGACGCTCTTCCCCGTATCCAACGGCACTTAAGATTCTTGAAACGTCGATTCCCTGGGAAACAATATAATCACGAGTGGATTTGGCGCGCTTGTCCGACAAATATTTATTGTAGCTCTCAGGACCAATGGCGTCGGTATGCGATTCAATTTTTAGGGAAAGTGTTTTGTTTTCGTTGAGCACGGTTACCAATTTATCCAGCTCTTGAGCGTACGTTGGTGTAATCTCATAACTGTCGAATGCAAAATAAACATTGCTTGGCTCGTACACTTCTGTTATTGATTTTTCTTTTAAGGCCTCCCTTAAGAATTGGGTAACCGGAACATTTTCATTCTCTTTGGTTTTTACAGAAATGGAGTCATCCATAAAACCTTTTTTTGTAGCCACAAGGGTATAACCCGTTGATGGACTCAGGTTTTTGAAAACATATCTACCGGTTGTGTCCGAAACGGTCTTGTTCAGCAATACACCATTTGTACCATACAAATTTATATTGGTTTCTTCCAATGGAATGCCCGAGGACTCACTGGTAACGGAACCAACAATGGCGTTGTAGTTCGGAATGGACTTAAAGGAATAAATATCATCATCCCCTTTGCCTCCTTTACGATTGGATGCAAAATAACCTTGCTCACCGGAAGCATCGACAATATAGGAGAAATCGTCCCTGTTACTGTTGATGGGTTCGCCCAAGTTCACACCCACACCAAAAGTTTCATTGGTACCATCGGATTTATATACATCCAGCCCTCCGAAGCCCATCGGTCTGTTGGAAGAAAAATAGAGAGCGTTTTCGACCGCGTAAGGAAACATTTCCTTCGCTTCGGTGTTGATGGTCTTTCCAAGGTTTTTTGGCTCGGAGAACGCCCCATTTGCACCAATGTCCACCACATATATATCTGTTTCGCCAAACCCCCCGGGTCTATCTGAAACGAAATACATTTTTTTCCCATCCGGGCTTACCGCAGGATGTCCCGTAGAATAATTTTCACTATTGAAGGGAAGCTCCTCTGCCTTGGTCCATTCGCCATCTTTAAGCTCAGAACGGTAAATCTTCAGGTGGTTGATTCCGTTTTCTCCCCGTTTCAAACGCTTTCCATAGTTGTTCCTTGTAAAATAAATAGTTTTTTGGTCTGGTGAGAAAGCCATTGAGGCTTCGTGATATTTGGTGTTGATCTTTCTAGAAAATTTCTGTGTAGCGGAAAGTTCACCGTCTTCACCTTTTTGGTGTGCAAGGTAAAGGTCCAAAAAGGGTTGATTGGTCCAACGATAGCGGCGTGTCGTCAAAAACAAAGTATCCTTGGCTGAAGCATAGACGATATCCGAGCCATTGTGAAACATGGGGGAGAAATCGGAGTAGGGAGAGTTGATTTTCAAATTTTTGATCGAAACATCATAAGTTGCTTCCCAAGTGTTGGGATCAACCTTATCGAGTTCATTTAGGGGCTCGTTTCTTTTCTGTCTTAATATTTTGGTCAGTGTGGCGGCTCTTTGATATTTGCCCGTACCTTTTAATGTTTCCTTGTACTTGAACAGTGCACCCTCCTCAATTTCTTCTTTGTACAATTGGTGCAGCTCATGGTACCATTGGTACGCTTTCTCCAAGTTTCCTATATAGTAATAGGAATCACCGGCCCTCGAGAGCAACTGTTGTGTGTGTTTGGCGTCGGTTTTTTCCAGGACCAAATCAAAAATGCGGGCTGCCTCAGCATACCACATTAGGTCAAAGTACTCATTTCCCTTATCGATAAGCTTGTCCACAGTTCCTCGCTTGCGAAGATATCTGCCCAACTTTTTGTCGTTAAGACCATCGAGGTGCTTTACAAAGTCTGTGGTTTCCTGTTCTTTCGCATGGTTCACTTTTTCGGATGTGGAAGATGTTCCCCCATACTCGGAAAAGGCAAACTCTTGGGAAAAGGCCCCAAGTGTGCACAAAAGAAAAATAAGCAAGATCAGTTTTTTCATTACCACTCCATCTGCACAAACAAACATGATTGTTCGTTTGGAGGTTAAGCATTTAGAGGCCTAACAGTTTAGTTATAACCGCTAAAGTAGGATAAGGTAAGTGGGGTGATAATTTTTTGTTGTGAAAGAGCGAAATTGTGACGCTGAATGGTAAAAAAGTGTTGTTGCTGCTCGAATTTTTTTATAATTCGGCACACCTCAAACCGTCAAAAAGGTCAAATTTACGATTTTGACTCTTTTGTTTCTCCTTCCAATTTATCGTCTTCTTTGGTCGCGTCCTTAAACTCTTTGATACCGCTACCAAGTCCTTTCATCAGCTCTGGAATCTTTCTGCCTCCAAAAAGCAAAACTACCACGGCCACGATCAAAACAATCTGCCAAGGACCTAGCATACCAAGAAATATAGTTTGAGCAATCATAATATCAAAACCTTTAATTAGAAATGTAAAAGTACTAAAAAGAAGTGAAAGAGCGTGTTCGATTAACGAAAATTGGCATTTGAGAATGATTTTTAAGAACTTATCGGCCCAAGCTTTTTAAAAAGCTTAACATGCATATTAAAATCTAAGACTATCTTTGTTCATCATGGCAAAGGATAAAAAGAAAAGAAAGGAGATCAAACGCAAGTTACTGCACAAGTATCGCTTGGTTATTCTCAATGAAAGCACTTTTGAGGAAAAGATATCTTTTAAGCTCAATAGGCTGAACGTTTTTGTTACCGGCACCATGTTTATTATTGTGCTGATCGGAGTTACAACCTTGATCATAGCCTTTACCCCATTGCGCGAATATATTCCGGGATACTCATCTACCAGATTGAAACGGCAGGCAACCGACCTTACTTACAAGACAGATTCTTTGGTAACGGTCCTTAACTATACCAACCGGTATTTGGATAACGTAAGGAAGGTATTACGGGGGGATGTAGAAAACAATCAGATGAATCGTGACTCGCTATTTGAACAATACAAACTGGACCCTGCTTCTGTAGACCTTACGCCAATACGACAGGATCTATTGTTAAGGGAGGAGGTTGAACTTGAAGATAAATACAATCTTTTTGAAAGGGACATCGAAAACTTGGGAACATTATTCTTTTCACCTGTAAACGGCACCATATCCCAAGGGTTTGACCAAAAAACGAAACATTACGCGGTAGATTTGGTAGCACCACGGGAAACCCCGGTCAAGTCCATTGCGGATGGTACAGTGCTTTTTGCGGAATGGACCACAGAAACGGGTTATGTAATGATTATAGAACATCAAGAAGGAATAACCTCGGTATATAAGCACAATGGTTCCCTGAGCAAGACCCAAGGAGATTTGGTTCGGGCTGGCGAGGTAATCGCATCAATCGGAAATACGGGAGAACTTACTACGGGACCCCATCTTCATTTTGAGCTTTGGAGAAAGGGCAAACCAGTGGACCCACAAAACTATATTGACTTCAATTAAATGTCCTTAAAAGCATTTGCCGCCAAAATATTTGCAAATCGGATAGCGAAGAAAACCGAAAAGTGGGTGAATCAACCTGTGAAAACCCAACAAAAGGTGTTTAACAACTTGATTACCCAGGGCAAGGGGACCCTTTTTGGCAAGGATCATCAGTTCGCAACCATTACATCCCACCAAGATTTTGTAGAGCGCGTTCCCATACGTGATTATGAGGAACTAAAAGGGTACGTACAACAGATAATTGATGGAAAAGAAGATGTGCTATGGCCCGGAAAGCCCATCTATTTTGCAAAAACCTCGGGAACCACTTCGGGCGCCAAATATATTCCGATTACCAAACCCTCCATCAAAAACCAAGTGGAAGCTTCCAGAAATGCCATTCTCAATTATATACACGAAACGGGGAACGCTGATTTTGTGGATGGCCGGATGATCTTTTTACAAGGAAGTCCTGAACTTGAAGAAAAAAACGGAATCAAGCTGGGAAGGCTTTCAGGGATTTCGGCCCATTATGTGCCCAACTACCTTCAAAAAAATCGATTGCCAAGCTGGGAAACCAATTGCATTGAGGATTGGGAGACCAAGGTGGACAAAATAGTCGAGGAGACCGAAAAAGAGAAGATGTCGGTAATTGCCGGTATTCCATCATGGGTGCAGATGTATTTTGAAAAATTGAACTCCAAGACAGGGAAAAAAGTCGGGGAACTTTTCAAAGAGTTTCAATTGTTCATATATGGAGGAGTGAATTACGAGCCATATAGGGCCAAATTTGAAAACCTTATAGGAAGAAAGGTGGACAGCATTGAACTGTTCCCAGCCAGTGAAGGATTTTTTGCCTATCAAAACTCCCAAAAAGAAAAGGGGATGTTGTTGTTGCTGGACGCGGGTATTTTTTATGAGTTTGTCAAGGCCGATGAATTTTTTGATGAAAACCCAAAACGATTGACCATTGCAGATGTGGAACTTGAGGTCGATTATGCAATGGTAATTTCTACAGATGCCGGACTTTGGGGTTATAATCTTGGAGATACCGTTCGGTTTATTTCCAAGAACCCATATAAGATAATGGTTTCGGGGCGCATCAAGCATTTTATTTCTGCTTTTGGGGAACACGTTATTGCCAAAGAGGTTGAAGAAGCATTACGACTTGCCGTCGAGGGAACCGATGCGTTGGTGAACGAGTTCACCGTTGCCCCTCAAACGGACCCTGAGGAAGGACAACTTCCCTATCATGAATGGCTCATCGAATTTGAAAGGGAGCCATCGGACGCAAAAAAGTTTATCGAAATCATAGAGGAGAGCATGAAGCATCAGAACAGCTATTATTTTGACCTCATCGACGGGAACATTCTCCAGCCATTGAAGATAAGCAGCATCAAACCAAATGGTTTCCAAGACTATATGAAATCCATTGGTAAGTTGGGAGGGCAGAACAAGGTCCAACGCCTTGCCAACGACCGAAAAGTGGCCGATGGGCTTCAACCATTTAAAATTAGTTGACTTAGAAGGGCTTAACTTTCATAGGAATTCATTTATTTTTGCCAGAAGATATGATGGCAACAGAAGTTAAACAAACGACCAGGGCACAGGAGTCCACTAATGCAATTGAACGCTTGTACATTACCATGCGCCATTTGCTCAATAGGGGGTTTTACAAGCCTTCGGGGGTTTCCGGTAATGCGCTACGTACCGCACTTTTACTGCTTCGCCCGGAAATTTATGGGACTATTGCGGAAGACAAGGCCGAATTGAACGGATTGATCTATGTATTGGAACGCTTGCCGCAAGGAATAGAGGAGTGCCGTTTCATCAATCTAACATCCGATGAAGGTTTTGGTAAATCGCACCTAAGGCCCATTGTGCCCCCAAAAAGAAGAAGAAACTGCTACCGCATTGATGATGAGCAGATGAACATTGAAATCACACGGGGAAGGAGCGATATTTATGATATACTTACCCACCTTACCTTTTTGTTCGTAGAGTCCGGTAAAATCTCCAAACGGGTCTTGGTGGATGACGGTACTTCGACCATACGGGACTGGGACAAGCTGAGCGAATTTGTACTCTCCGAGGAAAAGAACAATGAAGAAAGGGAAGTTGCCTTGATTCATTGTGCCAATATTTTGGGTAGGACTTTTGATGAGGTCGTTGATATTGAAAACAAGCTCAGGACCCCCGAGAATCCCGACCGTTTCTTGAATGTGATTTATTGGCTCGGCAAATTGGCGATAGAAGAAGAGACCACGGGCAATAAAAGGACCATCACTTTCAGTCCGTTGTTGAGAGAACGTTTGGGCCACCATATCCATGGGGAAAAGTGGGCCGATAAAATTAAGGCGACTCTCAAGGAGTACAACTTAATGGAGAGGCCCCTGCATATTATCAGTGCCAATATGCACAGTGTTATGAATTCCCTTTTTGCCAAAAAAGCATTGATGGAGGAATTTCCCGACAATGAATCTTTGGATGTTTATGAAGCTTTGGGCTCCGACAAAAACAAATCGCTCAACAAGAAAGTCAGGGATTTGGCCCAGAAAAATGGGATGATAACCTTAAAGGACGAGTCCGGGGCCAACATCGATGTCCAGATTTTTGATACCGCTAAATTTGGAGACAAAAGCTGCTGCTATCAACTCCCTGCAGATGTTGCCCAAGAGGATAAACCAGTTATATTTGTGATGGATTACGCCTTTGGCGAGCAGGCCTACGAGACCATAGACGAACTTTTGAAACCGATGGAAGATGGGAAGGAAAAAGTTTTTCTTAATGTCGATTCGGTCTCCATTATGGGAAAGGCGGGTATCTTGGAAGGAGGCAAGGGAGATTTGATGATTCCTTCCGCCCATATTTTCGAGGGCACGGCGGATAATTATCCCTTCAACAACGAACTCAAGGGTTCCGATTTTGAAGGGCATGGATTAAAGGTGATGGAAGGAACCATGGTTACCGTATTGGGGACATCGCTTCAAAATAGGGACATTCTCCAGTTTTTCAATGAATCGACATGGAACGTCATAGGATTGGAAATGGAGGGGGTGCACTATCAAAAAGCGATACAATCGGCATCCCAGATACGAATGAGCATAAAAAAAGATGTCAAGGTAAGATACGCTTACTACGCATCGGATAATCCTTTGGAAACCGGAAGCACGTTGGCTTCTGGTGGACTGGGAACAACCGGGGTAAAGCCCACATATTTGATAACGGACAGAATTTTAAAACAAATATTCAATTCATAGGTATGGCAGACCAACCAGTAAATCAGAATAACTCGGACGAGATAGATTTGGGGCAATTGTTCCAGATGATTCGAAATGGATTCAATAAGTTAGGAATACTTTTTTTATGCCTTTTTCTATATCTAAAAAAGAACGCATTGATACTAATTGGGTTGGTTGTTTTGGGCGTGGCCATAGGGTTTGGGTTAAAGTTCATAACGACCGAGAAAGTCCAGATTGATGTTATCGTAAGGCCTAATCTGGAAAGCAAGGATTATTTGTATGATGTAGTTTCTGAAATTGAGTCCAACATAAAAGACAAGAACCAAACCTTTTTAGATAGGTTCGACATTTCAGAGGAAGACCTAAATGGGTTTAAAATTTCGATTGCTCCGGTAAAGAAAGAGGAGACAGAGAATAATGATAAGCAATTGGAGTATTTGGAAATACTTCAAAAATTCCAAAATACGGATTTGATTGCGGATGTAATCAGGGAAGAATTGCTAAAGAAAACGGAACTCAACCATAGAATTTCGTTCACTTACAATAACACTAGAGGAGAGGAACTAGCCGAAAAGCTTATGAGCTATATCAATTCTAACGGTTATTTCATGGAACTGTTATCGGTGCAAAAGGAAAATTCAAAAGAAAGAATCGAAAAAAGTGAGGTGTTGATAGCTCAGATAGATACGATTATCAAGAGTTATTCAAAAAACCTAAATAAGCAGAACACACCTCTGGAAACGGGAAAACTGATTTTGCAAAATGAAGAGAAACTCAATATTACAGGGTTAATAAGCTTAAAAACAGGGTTGATAGAAGATATTGAAGAAAGAAAAGTTGAACTTAAACAAATGACAGCTCCCATAACTATTGTCAATTTTGGAAACCCACATCAGGTAAAAAAGCCCTTTTTTGGAAAGAAGATAATTGTTCTACCCTTATTGTTCCTTGGGATATTCTTTTTGTTGTCTTTCCTGAAGTACCTCAATAGGAAAGCTTCAGAAATTGAAGTTTAGAATTCTTGTATGGTTAAGGTGGTTGTCACAGGGTCTGATGGTCAACTCGGAAAAACTTTTGCTGAGGTTGTGTCAGGTCTGGATTTTATTTCCTTTGATTTTAAGAAATCCAAAGAGCTGGATATAGCAGATGGAGACCAACTGCAGGACACTTTTGAGAACGAACATTATGATTTCTGTATCAATTGTGCTGCCTATACGAATGTTGAACAGGCAGAAAAATCTCCTGATTTAGCGTATCAAGTCAACGCAAAAGGAGTCAAAAATCTGGCAGAAGTTTGCAAAAAGCATCATACTACTTTGATTCATATATCCACTGATTATGTTTTCGATGGCAAAAAGGACAGTGGCTACACCGTGGAAGATAAAACCAATCCCATTAATGTATACGGAAAGTCCAAGTTGGCAGGAGAAAAATTTATTCAACAGATTCAACCCAACCATTATATAATTCGCACATCTTGGTTGTACAGTAAAAAATATGGACATAATTTCTACCGTACAATTTTAAACAAGGCACTAGCAGGAGAGGATTTGTATGTTACCGATGCCCAAACAGGGTGCCCTACTAACGCAGAGTCATTGGCCAAATTTATTTTGAACGAAATCGTATTGGAAGAAAAGCCTTTTGGGACGTATCATTTTACTGACGGGAAGCCCATGACATGGCACGATTTTGCGGAACAAATATTGAAAGAGAGCGGGCTAACGGATAAGGTCAATCTTGTTTTGGATTCGAATTATCGTACATTAGCAAAGAGGCCAAACAACAGTGTTCTCTTATAATCCAAACGCAAGGTCATAAAGGCTTATAAATAGGATTGCATGGATAAAAAAAATAGTCCAAAAAAAATTCTGATTACGGGAGGAGCCGGCTTTATCGGCTCTCATCTTGTTAGGCGTTTGTTGACCCAACATAAAGATTACCAAGTTTTTAACCTAGATGCCCTTACCTATGCAGGAAACTTGGAGAATCTGAAAGATATAGAGGAAGCCCCAAACTATACCTTCGTTAAGGGTGATATTACTGATGCAGGTTTTGTAAACGATTTTTTCTCCCAATTTAATTTTGATGGGGTTATTCATCTGGCCGCGGAATCCCATGTGGATCGATCCATATCTGACCCGGTATCCTTTGTCCGGACCAATGTTTTGGGCACAGTCAACTTATTGAACGCCTCATTACAGTTGGCCAAGAACAACACTGGTTTTTTATTTTACCATATCAGTACCGATGAGGTTTTTGGGAGTTTGGGGCAGGAAGGTTTGTTCAACGAAAGTACGGCATACGACCCCAACTCGCCTTATTCGGCATCCAAGGCAAGTTCCGACCATTTTGTTAGGGCCTATGGTGAGACCTATGGTTTGCCTTACATAATCTCGAATTGCTCCAATAATTACGGCCCCAATCAATTCCCCGAGAAATTGATTCCCCTGTTCATCAACAATATCATAAAAAACAAACCATTGCCCGTTTATGGTGATGGAGACTATACACGGGATTGGCTATATGTAAAGGATCATGCCGAAGCCATCGATTTGGTATTTCATAAAGGAAGAAAAGGAGAAACATATAACATTGGCGGGTTCAATGAATGGAAGAATATAGAATTGACCCATTTGCTATGCCGATTAATGGATATAAAACTTGGAAGAAAAGAGGGAACTTCAGAAAAACTGATAACCTTTGTAAAAGACCGCCCAGGACATGATTTAAGGTATGCCATTGATGCATCCAAAATAAACAAAGAATTGGGGTGGAAACCCTCGGTCACCTTTGAAGAAGGGCTCGAAAAGACCATCGATTGGTATTTTGAAAACCAAGAATGGCTGGGGCATGTTACCTCAGGGGACTATTTGGAATATTATAAAAAGCAATATCAAACACAATGAAGGGAATCATTTTGGCAGGAGGAACAGGAAGCAGACTGCATCCACTTACCCTTTCGGTAAGCAAGCAGCTGATGCCCATTTACGACAAGCCGATGATTTACTATCCTCTTTCTACTTTGATGTATGCAGGAATCAAAGAAATATTGATTATTTCCACCCCAAAAGACCTTCCGCTGTTTAAGGAACTCTTGGGAGACGGAAAAAAGTACGGATGCTCCTTTTCTTATGCAGTTCAAGAATCCCCAAACGGATTGGCTGAGGCGTTTATCATAGGAGAAGATTTTATTGGCTCAGATAAGGTGGCTCTCATTTTGGGAGACAATATTTTTTACGGAGCAGGTTTGTCCAAACTATTACAGGAAAATAGCGATCCAGAAGGAGGAATTATATACGCCTACAGAGTAAACGACCCTCAGCGATACGGTGTAGTAGAGTTTGATGGGGAAGGAAAAGCTATCAGTATAGAAGAGAAGCCCAGAAACCCCAAATCCAATTATGTTGTGCCGGGGATTTATTTTTATGATAATGAAGTGATTTCTATTGCCAAAGGCATACTGCCCAGCAGTAGAGGAGAATTGGAGATTACCGATGTCAACAAAGCGTATTTAAAAAGAGGCATGCTCAGCGTAGGTATAATGGATAGGGGTACGGCGTGGCTAGATACCGGTACATTTCAAGCTTTAATGCAAGCGTCACAATTTGTGGAGGTTATAGAAGAGCGCCAAGGATTGATAACAGGGTCTATTGAAGTGGCAGCCTATGAAATGGGTTATATCGATGAAAATCAGTTGAAAGATTTGGCTGAACCCTTAATGAAAAGTGGTTATGGTAAAAGATTGCTGGGCATATTGAACAAGGAAGCATGATAAAAGCGACAGAGACAAAACTGAAAGGATGCTTTATAATAGAACCTCAGATTTTTGAGGATGAACGGGGGTATTTTTTTGAGTGTTTTAATCACAAAGAGTTTTGTGAGGCGATAGGTAAAGAAATAAACTTTGTGCAGGACAATCAATCTTTCTCTAAAAAAGGAGTGTTGCGCGGATTGCATTATCAAAAGAGAGAGCATGCCCAAGCGAAGCTAGTTTCGGTATTGGAGGGTAGAATTCAGGACGTAGTGGTCGATTTGCGTAAAGATTCCCCTACCTTTGGCGAACATTTATCTATAGAGTTAAGTAGTGGTAACAAGAAGCAGTTATTTGTGCCACGTGGATTTGCCCATGGGTTTTTGACATTGAGTGAATTCGCAAATGTATTTTATAAGTGCGATAATTATTATCATAAAAATGCTGAGGGAGGAATTAGATATGATGACGAACATTTAATGATTGATTGGCAAATAGACCCAAAAGACCTGTTGCTTTCAGAAAGAGATAAAAATGCTCTATTACGGTTCTGAGCTGAGAGAGAAGAGGCATTGTCATCTTTAACGCACTAAAGGAAATAGATAGTTAAGTAAAAAATCTTTGAATTGGGAAAAAAAAGGAATTTGATAGTTTTTGGAACGAGACCCGAAGCCATTAAAATGGCCCCATTGGTGAAGGAGTTTGAGAAACATTCTGATGAATTTGACACTAAAGTTTGTATTACTGCCCAGCATCGGGAAATGTTAGATCAAGTTCTTTCTTTTTTTGAGATAGAACCGGATTACGACCTTAATCTTATGAAACCCAATCAAAACCTTTATGGTTTAACGGCAGACATTATACAGAACCTTAAGGTAGTGTTGGAGGATTTTGAACCAGATTACGTATATGTTCATGGAGATACAACAACTACAATGGCCACAAGTATCGCAGCTTTTTATTCTGGATCCAAGGTGTGTCATGTTGAAGCAGGATTGAGGACCTTCAATAAAAAATCACCCTTTCCAGAAGAAATGAACAGATGTGTTACAGGGGTTGTAAGCGACATACATTTTGCACCTACCCAAACGTCCAAAGAAAATCTTTTAAAAGAAAACAAGCCCCCCAAATCAATTCTTGTAACGGGAAACACTGTGATTGATGCACTACATTTAAGTGTCTCCAAGGTCAATGCCCAAACATATGACCACCCGGAAATAAGTATGCTGTCCCAAATTTTAGATCCTAGTAAAAAGCTTGTTTTGGTAACAGGTCACCGCAGGGAAAATCACGGGAAAGGTTTTTTGGACATTTGTGAAGCGCTTAAAGAACTTTCCACAAAGTATTCGGATATTCAAATAGTTTACCCCGTTCACCTTAACCCAAAGGTTCAAGAGCCTGTTTATAAAATACTTGGTGATATTCCCAACATAGAATTGATATCTCCTTTATCTTATCCCTCTTTCGTTTGGTTAATGAATAAATCCCATATAATTATAACAGACAGTGGAGGTGTACAAGAAGAAGCGCCAAGTTTGGGGAAACCCGTTTTGGTAATGAGGGATACAACCGAAAGGCCAGAGGCGGTCGATGCTGGAACTGTTCTTTTGGTTGGGACCAACAAGGATTTAATTGTCTCAAAAGCATCTAAACTTTTAGAAGATAAAAATGCTTATGATGAGATGACCAAGCTGCACAACCCTTATGGCGATGGCATGGCAAGCAAAAAAATTGTAGAACATATAAGAAAGCAAAAATGAACAACCCTTCGGTCGTAATGGTAGGATTAGGTTATATAGGTCTTCCTACAGCAGCATTGGTGGCTCAGAAAGAAACAAAAGTATTCGGAGTAGACATTAACCAGGAAGTGGTTGATACTATAAATGCTGGAAAAATCCACATTGTGGAACCAGAGTTGGATGTAGCAGTTTCTAAAGCAGTTGCTTCTGGGTTTTTGAAAGCTGGGACACTGCCGGTTCCTGCGGACACTTTTTTAATTGTGGTACCGACGCCGTTCAAAGGAAAGAATGAACCGGATATATCCTTTGTCCAAGCTGCGACCAAGTCTGTCTTACCTTTCTTAAAGGCGGGGGATTTATATATAATTGAGTCAACTTCACCGGTAGGAACTACGGAAAAGATGCGCGATTACATATATAGTGAAAGGCCAGAGCTCGAAGGCAAGATTTACATTGCATACTGTCCTGAAAGAGTATTACCAGGTAATGTTATGTATGAGCTGGTCAACAATGATAGGGTAATCGGGGGAATCGACGATGAATCCACCGATAAGGCCGTTAACTTCTATGCGCAGTATGTCAAAGGAAGTCTGCATAAGACCAATGCGCGTACTGCTGAAATGTGCAAGCTGGTAGAAAACTCTTCAAGAGATGTACAGATTGCCTTTGCCAATGAATTATCCTTGATATGTGATAAAGCAGACATTAATGTTTGGGAGTTGATAGAGCTTGCAAACAAACACCCTAGAGTAAATATTCTACAACCCGGTTGTGGTGTTGGGGGACATTGTATAGCGGTGGACCCTTATTTCATTGTTTCGGATTATCCTATGGAGTCCCAAATCATTGGGAAAGCAAGGGAAATCAATAATTATAAATCATTTTGGTGCGCTGAAAAAATCAAGAATGCAAAATTGGAATTTCAGTTGCAAAACGGAAGAAAGCCTAAAATAGCTTTGATGGGACTGGCATTTAAACCTAACATCGATGATCTTAGGGAGTCTCCGGCAAAGTATATTGCACAAAAGGTTTTGCAGGACGCCAATGATGAAGAGTATTTTATTGTGGAGCCCAATATTAACGAACACAAAGTTTTTAAACTTACAGCGTATAAGCAAGCTGTAGAAAAAGCGGATATTATAGCTTTTTTGGTGGCTCATGATGAGTTTAAAAGTTTGGAAATCAATCCGGATAAATTGATTTTAGATTTTTGTGGAGTAGTTTCACGGTAGGTTAAGGTATTAAAAGCGATACTTCGGGTAAATGTTCAAGCATTTTTTCAAATCAGATTTTAGTAAAAATGTTGCAACATTAATGGGAGGAACATTGATAGGTCAAGCTATCCCATTCTTGTCTACGTTTATTTTGACCAGAATATTTACCCCTGATGATTTTGGACTATTTGCAATATACTTTTCATTAGTTAATATAATAGGTACAGTTTCCACGGGCCGATATGAAATGGCGATATTGCTTCCAAAACATAAAAGCGCAGCTTTGGGACTGCTTAAGATTTCAATTTTGTCTTGCCTTTTGGTTAGTGTCTTGTTGCTGGGAGTTCTGCTGTTGGTGGGTGAAGAAATAGCAATCTTGTTGGGTAACAAAGAACTGTATAAGTTTCTTTTTTTATTACCTATTAGTGTTTTTGGGTTTGGAATATACAAAACCCTTAGTGTTTGGTTTACAAGGCTAAAAAAATATAGAAAAATCTCAGCAAGTATAATTGTTAAAAGCATTTCTGGATTAATCTTCAATATAGGAGTGGGTTTGTATTATGGCGTTATTGGTCTTTTTTTGGGAAATGTTTTAAGTTCGATTATTGCTGTATTTATTTTAAACCCCTTTGAAAAGGGAGATTTTATAATAAAAAAGAGAAGAATACACTTTTTATTACGGAAATATTGGAAGTTCCCAGCTTTTGATGTTCCCTCCTCTTTTATTTATATGTTATCAAAAAATGGAGTGGTATTATTGCTGAGCAAGGGATTCTCGGCGACTATAACCGGACATTATTCTTTAACAGAAAGACTATTGATAGCGCCTTCACAAGTTTTTGTGGGGTCATATACTCAAGTATATAATCAAGAAGTAAGTGAAATGTTCAGTAAAGGAAAACAAATAGGCGGCTTTGTCTCTAGAAATATTTTTAAAGTTGCCAAACTTCTTGCAATACCTTTTATTGTTGGCACATATGCTTCACCCTTTCTGATATCTATTTTGCTTGGTAAGGGTTGGGAGGTCCTATATAAATACATCTTTATACTGTCTCCTTTCATCTTTTTTTCAATGATATTGAATCCAATGAGCTATGTATTAAAAATTAAGGATAGACAAGATATATCATTTATACAGCACCTTGTTTTGACGGCAATTAAACTTTTAAGCCTTTTTATTTCAATTATGGTTTTTAAGCTAAATGTTTTTATTGCACTTCTCGTCTATGGGATTCTTTCAATTTTAACCTTGGCTTTTAATGCCAACGTCATATTTAACATTCTTGAATTACCGGTAAAGAAAAGGCTCCCTGTTTTTTTAATTGCCTTGATTTGTGTTGTGATGACCCTAATCAATATGTACTTTATATGAATATTACAAAAAAGATAATCACAATCAAGGTTCTGGTATTAAACAGAATAAGTCTCATATTGCCCAATTTTCCAAATCATCGTTTTCTCTACAAACCGTTTGAAGGTTTAAGGCAGATTATATGGAAAAGCTTATTTAAAAGGTTTGGCACAAAATCTTTTATAAGAAGCAAAGTCCAAATAGTGGGCTATAATAACATTAGTGTTGGAAATAATTGCTTAATTGGACCTTCGTCTATAATCAATGCAACAAACAGAATAACTATTGGTGATTATTTTCTATCTGGTCCTGGACTGATAATATACACGGCCGAACATGGTTTGGAAAATAATGACACCCCTTATTGCCTTCAAAAGAGCACTTCTAGTAAAGTAGTAATAGGGGACAATGTGTATGTTGGGGCAAGAGTAACCATTTTAGGAGGAGTAACCATAGGAGACAATGTTATAATAGCAGCAGGGAGTGTTGTTACAAAAGATATTCCGTCCAATGAAATATGGGGTGGTATACCTGCTAGGACCATTAAAAAAGTATAACAAAATCATTTAAAGTATTGATGTATGTCCTTATTCAAAAAGATGATTTAAAGTCCAGAATGTGGTCTAGGTCGTTACAGCCACATGGAATTAACCTTATGGCATTACACGGCTCCCCAATAAAATGGAGCTTATTTTACATTAAATCCAGTATTAAGTATAAACCAAAGGCGATAATCTTTAGGTATCTTAACGATTACCCTAGTTTAGGGAAAACATTGCTAAGATTTTTCTCTGAAGCTCTTACCATAGCAATGGCTAAAATAAATGGCACCGCAATATATTGGATTTGTCACAATGTGGATAAAGAAACTGATTCGTACTATCCATATCTCAGTAAAATAAGAAGGAATTTATTGCAAAGCTATTCTGAAAGAATTTTTGTTTTGGATGAAATTCTTGTTCCATATGCAATTAAAGCTTTTCCAAAAGCAAAAGTTGATAATATATCCTTCGGCACTTTTGAAATTAAAAATAAAGATTATGATCGTATAAAAGAAATTAACGATTTTATAACTGAAAATAAGTCTGACAGAACAATTTTTGGATTGTGCATAGGTTCTATTAATTATAAAACCATTCATTTTTTAGAAATCCCAAAATTATTACAGAATGCAAAGGATCAGGGAATAGATTTGAAATTAATAGTAGGGGGTCCAATATCAGGATATCTTAGGGAAAAGCACCCTGAGATTTTTTCTTATTATACCGAAAGCAAAAATATTTTTTTTGTAGATGGGTTCATTAAACATGAAGAATTGGATATTAGGGAGATTTCCTTTGTGTTCAAGTCGAATACAGATTTATCGGTACCTTTGAGTTATTATACCGCAGCTAAAGCCAACGTCCCGATTATGGCTATTGAAGATACCTTTTCCGCCGAAATTGTAATAGCGTATAATTTAGGTGAGGTGGTAAACAAAGATTATAAAAACTTGTCGCAAATAATTGAAAAGGTAAACAATACGAAATACTCATATGATTCTTTCTTAAGAAAGAATTCTTGGGACAGAACAGCTTTGAAATTAAAAAAATATCTTCAAAATGGTGAATAGAAGCAGGTTTTATACAGTGGGCGTCTCTATTGTTATTGCTTTGCTATGTTTTGAAGCTCAAATACTGTTTAGTTTTATAACTACAACACGTATCTCATTGGCTGTTCTTCTATTTTTATTTGCTGGACTTCTCTTGGAAAAAAAACCAATTAGGATCAACAAAGCACATCTTCCTCTTCTATTTTTCTTTGTATTTATTCTTTTATGGTCTATTCTAAACAGTACAGTTCATATTTTTAGTGGGAGCAGGATAGATATAAAGCCTTTTATATCTCTTTGCTTGATTTTTTTAACAATAGGTCTTTTTAGTTTAATAATTACAAACGCCAAAATTCAATTTAAGGAACTGATTAGACTCTTGTGGATTTTTGGGAACGTTATGGTTTTCCTCACTTTTTTTATACTATATCTTCAAGCGGATTTTAATTTTTTTGATAGTAGTTTGCGAATCAGTAAATTAAAACATTTCTTCAATGACAACCTTCCTGGAGGGACGAGCCGATATTTCTATGGATTGGTAACGCTGAACACAATTTCATTGAGTTTTGCTTTGGGTTATTTGAAATCCAGTAAGAGAAACCGGTTGATTTCGATTGCAGGAATAGTTTTATTATTGATAATGCTTTTTGTTGCAAATTCACGACAGAACATATTGTTCTTGCTCTTTATTGCTATTTTTCCAAAGTTGCTAACTTTTAACATTATTAAAGTTCTAAAGTTTTCGATAAGGACTTTAGTAGTCGTAGCTATTTCAATTGCGGTATTGAGCTACACTACAGATATATTGTCTAACATAAAAGAGAAGTATATCGAAAGGACAACATCGCAGATAGAGGAAGGTAGCGAAAGGATCGAGACATATACCTTGGCATATGAAGACATAAGAGCAAGCCCTATTATGGGTACAGGCTTAGGCAATTTTGAAAGAAGGCATGGCATTACAACGCACAATGGTTACCTATGGGTGGGAGCGGAGCTTGGGCTCTTACCATTAGTAGTATACTCCCTAATCCTTATATGGCTGTTTTTTACTTTTACTAAAAGTAAATCTTCTTTTGGAGAATATAAGGCCTTCTACACTCTAATATTTGCTTATTTGGCAGGATATATTTTGATTGCAAATAACTTTAATGAACTTTTTAAAGATTATATATTCTATATTTTCTTTTTAGTGTATTTGATTGGCACCAAAAAAAGGATGTGCCATTAACATTTTTTAGTGAGAATGGAAAGACCTCCTATATTATTATATCGCTTTGGACATTGGTTACATACGAATAAAATGCGGTTTCCCGCTAAAGTAATAACATGGGCCAATAGGATGCTGTTTGCAACTTTTATACCGTCATCAGCTAAAATTGGGAAAAACACTAAACTTGGCTATTTAGGGCTCGGTATAGTAATTCATAAAGATGCAGTAATCGGCGAAAACTGTACAATTGGCCAAAACGTAACGATAGGAAGAAACCTAGGCGATAAAAAGGTTCCAATTATTGGAAATGATGTTTATATAGGGGCAGGTTCCGTTGTTTTTGGAGAGATAGAGATAGGAGACAACTCTATAATTGGGGCAAACTCAGTAGTGACAAAAAACATACCTAAGGACACTATTGCTTATGGAAACCCAGCAAAAATTATCAGAAAAAAGAGAACATAGGGCATGGCAAATAGGAAACATATTTTATTGATTACAGAGTCCATGCTTCATTATCGTATTTCATTATACGATAAATTCACTCAGTATTTTGAAAAGGAAAATTACAGATTGTATGTTTTTTCAAACCAAAGGCTAAAGGAGGTAGAGGCATCAAAAATTGAATATTGGCGAGGAGATTTTAGAGTAGATAAATTAATTAAACTAACAAAAAAGATTAAACCGGATTATGTAATTTTTTTTTGGAACATTTATAACTTAAATTCTTGGGCCTTCATGATTTGGTGCAAACTTAACCAGGTTAAATTTATTTACTGGAGCCATGGGATGAGTCTACAAGACCCAAATAATAAAGTTAAAAAGACTGTATACAATACCTTTCAGCACTTATCAAACGCAAACATTTTATATTCTAAAAATGAGTTGAGGTTTATTCCCGAGCAGTGTAAGAACAAAACCTTTATTGCAAACAACACAATCAATTTTTATGACTTCCCTGCAATTTCATCTTCCAAAGAAGAAATAAAAAAGGAGTTGGGCCTCCCATATAAAAAAATAGTATTGTTCGTAGGCAGAATCCAAAAAAGAAAAAAGCTCGATGTTCTTATAAGAATATTTGGTGGACGAAAAGAAAAAGATGTTGGATTGGTAATTGCTGGGCCAGATATGCCTGTTGAATATAGTGACATAATTGCCGAACAAGACAATATTTGTTATCTCGGCGCCATCTATAATAAGCAGAAGGTGAATAAACTTTTTAAGTGTGCCGATTTGTTTTGTATTCCTGGAACCAATGGTCTTGGAATCAATCAGGCGATGTATTGGGGTCTGCCCGTATTAACTTTAAATGTTAGGCATAGTCCAGAAATTTATTACTTAGAACAAGGAAAGAATGGATTTGTCTTGGATACAGAAAGAGAACTTGAAAACAAGATTTTTGAAATTTTGGAAGACAAAAACCGGATGGAAGAACTTTCAAAATATGCCAAACAACATATTCGGGAGGAAGCATCACCGGAGAAAATGTTCGAGGGTTTTATAACTGCTATTGAATACCTAGAAAGAAAGCGAGATGGGTAACATTTATTCTGTAAAAAAATATGGCGAGGTGACTTTTGACTACATCATGATTTTCTTTTTTCTGATTCTTCCCGTAGACAATAAACTTGTTCCTCCCTTATTAGTAGTATTGATTATATTGTCTTTGATTAAGCTTGAAAAAAATATCCTTAAGGTTAATTGGAGCAAATATAAAAAGTACTACCTACCATTTATTGTCTATTTTATTTTATGTTGTTTGTCTTTGATATGGTCAGAAGACTTTTTTAGAGGACTCAAACAACTGGAAACCCGTTTGCTTTTCCTTGTGGCCCCACTTATTTTCCTTATTAATAAACTCGAGCCCATTAAAGTATATAATTGGTTAAAAGTCTATTGTTATAGTGTATTAGTTTTAACTTCTTTCTTTTTCGTTTACGGCCTTATATCATATGCCCAAATCTATTCGCCATCAATAAAATACCCCTACTATGCATACTTGTTTGTAATGAGTGAAATTTTGGATGGTTTTGGAATACATAGGAGTTATTTTTCAATTTCATTATTGATTGCGATTATGCTCATTTTTGGTGGAGGCGATCAACTAAATAAAATCAAAAAATATATAAGTATTATTTTTTTATCTGTAATGATTCTTCTGTTTCAATCAAAAATGAACGCCATTATACTGGTTTCTATTTTCATTCTGTTTTGGGCTCTTTCGATGAGAAGGTTGCCTGTAAGGCTTAAGATATTTTCTACAGTTGCATTACTATTTTTTTTGACCTTTTCTGGTTTGGTAGCCAAGAAAAGATTTGCTCCCATGTTCGAAAGAATTGAGAATAGAGATGCCTTTACGGGAAGAAACAGTACAGAGGAGAGGTACCAATATCTAGAGGCATCATTTGCTTTGGCAAAGGAAACTCCACCCCTAGGATATGGAATGGGAGATGTAAACAACCTTATAAAAAGTAAGGCAGAGGAGATTGGCTTGCAAAGAATTTTAGAAAAAAAAATATATGATCCACATAATGAGTTTATAAAAATTTATTTGGGGTTGGGAGTTGTCGGACTTATCAGTATCGTTATACTATTCTACAAACTTTTTTATAGAGCTATTACCAACAAAAATATTTTTTTGTTTGGTATAACATGGGCTGTTTTTTGTAGCTGTTTTACCGAATCTTATTTAAGTAGACAAGGTGGAATTGTTCCATTTCTTATTTTTTCTTGTCTATTAATTCAGTTTAATCCTAAGCAAAAGATACCATGAAACTTTACCTGAAAGCAAATTGTACTGTAGTAATATTGGTTATGTTTTCTTTGTTAGCAAATAACGTCTTTGCAAATACATTCGATAAGATTTCCAATAGGGTTTGTATGGATTTATGGAGACAGGTTAACCCATCAGGTAAATATATGGACCAATGGATAGCCACTCAAGAAGATAAGGGCGGATGGGGAGAGTTCAGCTACGGAAAACTTACATCAGAGGAGTCAGACAATAACCAGCACATGTTTAGGATCTGGAGTTTGGCGAAGGAAGTTACCAACCAAGATAGCCCCAAGTATTTAAATGTCAACTATATAAATTCGATTCAAAAGGGTCTTAAGTATTGGTGCGATTCCGAAACACAGGACAGTAATTGGTGGGACAACCAAATAAATTATCCACAAAAAATAGGAGAGATATTGTTGCTTTTGAAGACTTTGCCATCAAGCTTTGATAAATATGATAAAGCGCTAGAATCACAGCTGTTAAAACTTTTTAAGCCAAGAAAAACCCAGGAGTTGTCCTCCTATGGTAAAGGTGCCAATATGATTGATTTTGCACTTCATTATATCTATAGGGGTGTATTGCTCGAGGACATGGAAATTCTTGTCCAAACCACTAAGTTTATAACTGCAAACCTGCAAACGAATATTCAACCAGACCTTTCTTTTCATGAACACGGACCTCAAATGCAAATTGCCAGCTATGGACTGGAGTTTTCAAAAGGGATGGTCAAAATCATGTATTACTTGCGAGGAACAGAAGCTTCGGTTGATCTTTCTTCAAAGAATGTAAAAGAGGTGCTGGCATTTATTAAGAAAACACAATTAAGAAGCTTCTGGGGCAATAATTGGGACTTTAACGTTGTGGGACGTGGCATAAGCCGCCCAAACGGAACAATAATTTCGAATGAGGATATAGAAATGATTAAAAAGTTGATTTTAATCGATGAGAACAGTGAAGAGGTTTATGAGGAAGCTTTAAATTCAATAGAAAATCCGAATAAAGGAGGAAATATCTCAGGCCCAGAGCATATATACTATTGGGAAAGTGATTACACTCAACATTGCGGAAAGGAGTATTGCTTTAATGTTAGATGCGTTTCTAAAAGGACTATAGAAACTGAAACAAGGAATGGGGAAAACATCAAAGGAAATAATCTGACTTATGGAGCAAATTTTATATCGATCCATGGTGATGAATATGAAAATATTATGCCCATTTGGGATTGGGCCATGATTCCTGGTACAACAACTGTATGGACTAGGACCTTTCCTTTGAGAGGAAATAAAAAAGATGAAAACTTTGGCACGGACGATTTTGTGGGCGGTGTCTCGGACAGTCAATATGGTGTGAGTGCAATGGTCATAAGAAAAGCGGAATTTAGAGCAAAAAAAGGATGGTTTTTTTTCGAAAACGAAGTTGTATGCCTAGGGTCAGGGATAGAAAACTATACTAAGTCTCCACTAAGAACAACCATAAATCAATGTTTAGGAGAGGACTCATTTAAGTTCTGGTATAAAGAAGGTTCAAAGGTAAAAAAAGTACAAGGAAATGGAATAACACAAAATTTTGATGATAAGCTTAACACCATAGTGCATGACGGAATAGGTTATTTTTTCCCAATTAGGCAAAATGTTAAAGTAGACCTAACCAATAAAATGGGCAATTGGAAGTCCATCAATAGAAAAGAAAGTAATTTGGAGGTTGAAAATAGGGTTTTCAAATTGTGGATTGAACATGAAAGGGGAGAAGAAGTTGATAATTACCAGTATGTAGTTTTTCCAAATGCATCAAAAAAAGCATTAAAAAAATATATTAAAGAACCTGTCATCAACATTATTTCAAATACTGAGCGGGTACAGGCTGTTTATCAGAGTATTTTAGGCATATTGCAAGTTATTTTTTATGAACCAGGAAGGTTAACTTTTAGCAAAGGTTGGATTGAGGTAGACAAACCCTGTATAATAATGCTTAATAAAAGCAAGGAAGTTTATTTGGCGGACCCTACACAAAAAGAAGAATTTTTAAAAGTAAGGCTGGGAATAGGAGATAGCCAGTATAGTTTTGATGTAAATTTTGCCGATGCTACCGATAAAGGCCAAACAATAAAAAAGTGCCTCTAAGGTAGAAATTAAAATATTGATGAAAAAGCACTTGAACACTATTAGACACTTAAAATGGAGACAAGTTTATTATCAGGTATTTTATCGGTTCAAAAGGAAGTTTAAAAGTTATACAACTCCTAAGTTCGATAAACATTTAAGGGAAAGAAAGCAACTTGAATGGAAGAATGGTTTAAGTGAACAGGAATCGTATTCTGTCCCCAATAAGTTTATGTTTTTGAATAGAGACAAGATATTTGGGCAGGCCGTCGACTGGAATTTTGGGAGCTTTGGAAAATTATGGACCTATAACCTCAATTATTTTGATTTTCTAAATCAAGAATCCATATCAGTTGAACAAGGTCTTTTTCTAATGAGAGATTATATTTCTAAGGAGGAGCAGCTAAAAGATGGCCTGGAGCCATACCCCATTTCGCTACGGGGCATTAATTGGATAAAATTTCTTTCCAAGAATGGAATTGAGGACGAGCAATTGGATAAAGCCCTTTTTAACCACTATCAAATCTTGTTGGATAATCTTGAATACCATCTTTTGGGAAACCATCTTTTAGAAAATGGATTTTCACTCCTATTTGGGGCATATTATTTTCAAGACGAAAAGTTATACAGGCAAGCAAAGAAGGTTTTAGGAAATGAACTCCGAGAGCAGGTCATGGGCGATGGCGCCCATTTTGAGCTCTCTCCCATGTACCATCAAATTTTATTACATAGGTTGCTTGATTGTATAAAGCTTTCCCAATCCAATTCATGGAAATCTGAAGAGCTTCTTTCACTCTTCAAAAAAAATGCAATAAGGATGCTCTCTTGGCTTGAAATAGTGACATATTCGAATGGTAATATCCCAATGGTCAATGATAGTGCTTACGGTATAGCTCCTTCATCTGTAAGTTTATTTAACTATGCAAGAAGCCTTGGTATAAAATGGGAAAAGGGAAAAATGTCTTCTTCTGGATATCGGAAATTTGAGAAATCAGGTTTTGAAGTCTTTATGGATGTGGGAAATATTGGGCCGGATTACCAACCAGGACATGCACATTCGGACACATTTAACTTTGAACTGTATGTGGATCAACAACCCATACTTGTGGACACGGGAATTTCAACTTATGAGAAAAATGAATTAAGACAGAAAGAGCGAGAAACCTCCGCACACAATACTGTTAAAATAGGTAATAGAGAACAGACACAGGTTTGGGGTGGTTTTAGAGTTGGGAAAAGAGCCAAGGTCGTTGAACTTGAAGAACGAGATGGTTATATTAAAGCATCTCACAATGGATATTATCCTACACTTCATGAAAGAGAGTTTAGAATTGAGGATAGTGGATTCAAAATAATTGATAGGATTAAAAACCAAAAAGAACATGCAGTTGCGCATTTTCATTTCCATCCAAGTATCAGCAATATAGAGCAAGAAAGGGATTCAATCATTTTGCAAACAGAAGGAATTGTGCTCTTTTTTAAAGGAGAGGGAATAAAGGTTTCCAATCAGCCATGCCATATTGCGGAAGGCTTCAATATCCGAAAAAACGCAATTAAAATTGAGGTAAGTTTTAATCAAACTTTAGAGACAACCATAAGAAAAGTAAATAGATGAGAATTCTTTTTCTAACGGACAATTTCCCCCCCGAATTCAATGCCCCTGCTTCACGCACTTATGCGCACTGCAAGGAATGGGTAGAACAAGGGGCAGATGTAACGGTCATTACCGGAGCACCAAACTTCCCAAAAGGGAAGGTTTTTGAGGGATATAAAAATAAACTGAGACAAGAAGAGTGGATTGACGGTATCAGGGTAATTCGGGTTTGGACCTATATTGCCGCCAACGAAGGCTTCATAAAAAGAATTGTGGACTATAACAGCTTTATGATTTCAGCAATATTCGCAGGTCTTTTTATAAAAACAGATTTGATTATAGCCACGTCCCCACAATTTTTTACCGCTATTGCAGGTAGATGGCTGTCCATTTTAAAAAGGAAAAAATGGATTATGGAGGTGAGGGACATTTGGCCAGAATCCATAAAGGCTGTAGGTGCTATGAAGAGCAACTTTATCATCAGGTATTTTGAGTATTTGGAAAGAAGAATGTATAAAACTGCCTATAAAATTGTTACTGTCACAGATAGCTTTAAAAAACAATTGATTCAAAAGCACAACATTCCATCCAGCAAAATAGGAGTGTTTAAAAATGGAATCGATGAATCGCTGTTTCAACCATCGCCCAAAAATCAAGACATTTTAAAAAACCATGATTTAGAGGGAAAATTTATTATTGGGTACATAGGTACCCATGGGATGGCACATAAACTCGATTTCATTCTAATCGCCGCTAAGGAAATTAAGGACCCGAACATTCATTTTTTGTTTTTGGGCTCAGGAGCGGAGAAAGAAAACCTTTTGAACCTAAAGGAAAAACTAGGATTAAAAAACATCACGATGTTGGATTCGGTACCCAAACATGAAGTAAGCATGCACATTTCAATCTTAGATGTGGGACTTGTAAACCTGAAGAAGTCGACAACCTTTAAATCTGTGATTCCATCAAAAATATTCGAGCTGGCGGCCATGCACAAACCTATACTCTTGGGTGTGGAGGGAGAGTCTAAAGAATTGCTTGAGAGCTATGGAATAGGTGAATCCTATGAGCCTGAAAATAAAGAGGAATTTATAAATAAGGTGGAAAAGCTAAAAGCTCAAAAAAATAAACAATATCCCTTTGATACCTTTGTGGCTGATTTTAAAAGAAATAATATTGCAAAACAAATGCTATTATTCATGAGTAAATAGCGCAAATTTTAAGTAAGATGAACTTTCTGGAAACCGCGGTCTTAGTTTTTATTGGATCCTTCCTTCTAGTGTATCTCACAATTCCCAAGATAATAGGTGTTGTTGAATACAAAAGGTTAATGGACGATCCCAACCAAAGAAGTTCACATAGTCAGAGAACACCGACCTTAGGGGGGGTTTCCTTCTTTTTCACACTCATTATTGCTCTATTCTTTATTAAGAACTGGCACGAACATACCGAAGACATATTCATCATTCCCGGTCTCACCATCTTGTTCATTATTGGTTTAAAGGATGATATGGTGGTACTGTCTCCTGGGTCAAAACTAATTGCTCAAGTAGTTGCAATTGCTTTTATTTTGGTTAACGATAGCTTTGGGATTGAGTCTTTGAACGGTTTTTTGAATATTTATGAAATACCATATTACCTCTATTTGGTGATCGGGGGCTTTTTAATGCTTACCATTATCAATTCGTATAACCTAATTGATGGAATAGATGGGTTGGCTTCAATAGTTGGAATTGTAATTATGGTAATTTACACAACTATTTTCTATTTGTCTCAAGAGTATTTTTTTGCTTTGATAGCCATTACAATGAATGCCTGTTTAATGGCGTTTTTTGGATTCAATATATCATCAAGCAAAAAAATTTTTATGGGCGACACCGGCTCTTTAATCGTCGGGTTTATCATAAGCGTTTTGACATTGAAGTTTCTGGCCCTTGAACCAACAGCTTATGGAGAACTTCCATTTTTGTTGGAAAATGCGCCATTGATAGCTATAAGCATTTTGATAGTTCCTCTTTTTGATACAGCAAGAGTGTTTGCAATCCGGTTGGCAAACAAAAGAGGACCATTTTCTCCGGACAGGAACCATGTACATCATGTTCTTATTGATTTTTGGGGGCTTTCCCACAAACAGGCAAGTTTTATCATAGGCTGTTTCAACATCATCTTTGTAGTGTTGTTTATAATATTGGGAAGCAAGGCAAAGAATACAGGGATGGTGATAATGCTAGTAAGTGTTGTGATTTTTTTGGGTTATATATTTTTCAGGTACAATTACAACTTTACCACATTAAAGCAGAAGATTCGGTTGAAAAGGAAAATAGAGTCCATCAAGGGAAAAAAGGAAAACCCTGCTAAAAAGAAGAATGATAAAGAATGAAAAAAACACTCATCACCGGAGCGGCCGGATTCTTAGGCTCACATCTTTGCGATAGGTTCATTGCCGAAGACCACCACGTCATAGGCATGGATAACCTGATTACAGGGGATATCAAGAACATAGAGCACCTATTCCACCTAAAGCGGTTTGAGTTTTTCCATCACGATGTCACCAAATTTGTCCATGTTCCGGGCAAGATGGATTACATCCTTCACTTTGCCTCACCAGCAAGCCCCATAGATTATTTAAAAATACCGATTGACACGTTAAAAGTGGGTTCCTTGGGAACCTTAAACTTATTGGGATTGGCTAGAGATCATGGAGCAAGGATTCTAGTAGCATCCACATCCGAAGTGTATGGCGACCCCTTGGTACACCCACAAAACGAGGATTATTACGGAAATGTCAGCCCCATTGGGCCGCGAGGAGTATATGATGAGGCCAAACGCTTTATGGAATCCATAACCATGGCCTATCACCGGCACCATGGACTGGACACCCGTATCGTTCGGATTTTTAACACTTATGGGTCCCGCATGCGGCTCAACGATGGCCGTGTGGTTCCCGCTTTTATGGGCCAGGCCCTTCGTGGAGAGGATTTGACCGTCTTTGGAGATGGTTCACAATCCCGTTCCTTTACCTATATCGATGATCAAATTGAGGGTATTTACCGCCTTTTGATGAGCGATTATGTAGAACCTATCAACATCGGGAACCCGGATGAAACCACGATTTTGGAATTTGCCGAGGAAATCATCAAACTGACGGGAACCGACCAAAAAATCGTGTTCAAACCATTGCCACAAGATGACCCCATGCAACGTCAGCCCGATATTTCACGCGCAAAGGAAATTTTGGATTGGGAACCCAAGGTGCATCGTTCCGAAGGACTCAAAAAAGTGTTCGAGTATTTCAAATCCCTTTCGGATGAAAAGTTATGGGAGGCCCACAGAGAGTTTTTACCATAAATCATTCGTCAAATGTCATTTCGAAAAGAGGAGCGAAGCGACAATTGAGAAATCTGACTTGTTTTAGATTTCTCGCATTCGCTCGAAATGACAACCACACTCCGTTACGGCCTAGTGGAAATTTGTGCAATTCGTGTCGAAAACTAAGCCTAGATCATTTGCAAATAACCCTTAAATTAAATTTGAATTGAGTTATTTTTGCCAAAACATCAAATCATGAATATCCTGGTCTTGGGTTCTGGCGGTCGTGAACATGCCATTTCCCTAAAAATCTCTCAAAGTCCTAAAACATCCAAACTTTTTGTAGCGCCCGGCAATGCGGGCACCTCTCAAATTGCCACAAATGTTGAGGTCGGCGTGAACGATTTTGAAGCCATCAAGCAATTGGTACTCAAAGAAAGCATCGAATTGGTGGTGGTTGGGCCGGAAGATCCTTTGGTAAATGGTGTACATGATTTCTTCTTGAATGATGCTGACTTAAAATCCATTCCCGTAATCGGACCGGAAAAAGCTGCGGCAGAACTGGAAGGCAGCAAGGAGTTTGCCAAGGAATTTATGATGAGGCACAATATTCCAACGGCAGCTTACGAGAGTTTTACCAGTGAATCATTGGAGGCAGGATATGCTTTTTTGGAAACTTTAAAGCCACCGTATGTTTTAAAAGCAGATGGTTTGGCCGCCGGAAAAGGTGTTTTGATTCTTCAAGATCTGCAAGAGGCCAAGGATGAACTCAAGTCCATGCTGGTCGATTCCAAATTCGGAAACGCAAGTGCCACGGTGGTCATCGAAGAGTTCTTGGACGGTATCGAACTGAGCTGTTTTGTGCTGACCGATGGCACTAACTACAAAATCCTTCCCACCGCGAAAGACTACAAAAGAATAGGTGAGGGGGACACAGGACTCAACACCGGCGGCATGGGGGCCATTTCTCCGGTTCCTTTTGCCGATTCTATCTTGATGGACAAGATAGAGCGCCAAATCGTAAAACCGACCGTAGACGGCCTTAAAACCGATAATTTGCCTTATGTGGGCTTTATCTTTATCGGGTTGATCAAAGTCGGCGATGAGCCCAAAGTAATCGAGTACAACGTTCGTATGGGAGACCCCGAGACCGAGGTGGTGATTCCTCGCCTTAAAAGTGATTTGGTGGATGTCTTGGTTGCAATGGCCAAAGGAACTTTAGATCAAGTTGACCTTCAAATCGATGAAAGAGCCGCAACCACGGTGATGGCTGTTTCCGGAGGGTATCCCGAAGCCTACGAAAAAGGAAAAGAAATCACAGGGGCGGAAAACATTCAGGATTCCCTAGTTTTCCATGCAGGAACAAAACTATCAGAAGGAAAAGTAGTGACCAACGGAGGGCGCGTCATAGCGGTTACTTCCTTCGGAAAAGACTTTAAGGAAGCACTGAAAACATCCTATCAAAATATGGAAAAACTCCATTTTGATGGAATGTATTACCGAAAAGATTTAGGGTTCGATCTAGATGTATGAGTGGGAGCTTATGCTCTTGTCCTCTTCACCGTTCTCGTTGAAAATCTTCAACTGGCCCATCCAATAGACCATCGCCACAAAACCGATGATCATAAAAATCCAGTTAATGGAGTTGGAACCCCACCAGCTGTGCATAAAGCGGAAAAAATCTAATGGTGCGAAAAGGTAGTTTACAAATAAGTCCTCTATACCGTAAAAAAACTTGCTCATCTTGGCTATATTTACTTTACAAAAGTAGCAAAAGATAGGATGATTTCAAGCTTTTTCGGAAAAACTAAACCCATAAACAATATAGTTCTCGCCAGTTTCCTGTTCCTATTCTATTTTACAAATGTTTTTTTTCAACTGGGCGACCAAAAACTCAATCAGGTTATCCCCCTGGAACTGATGCTGTTTGCGGTTTTGTTGATCTCGGTTTTCATCACCAATCAAATTGTAAGAACTGAAAAGGCAACGGAGTCAAACTCCTACGCGATGCTCTTCTTTGTACTTTTAATTGTTTCGTTTTCCGATGAATTGGTGCTTCAAAACGTATTGTTTGCCAATTTCTTTTTGCTCTTGGCCTTTTGGCGGATATTGTCCATCAAGTCCACAAAAAATGTCAAACACAAAATTTTTGATGCCTCCCTGTTGATTGCCATTGCAAGTTTGTTCTACGATTGGGCCCTCGCTTTTATGCTCCTTGTCTTTTTTGTTATTGGGGTCTACGACAGAAGAACATTTAAAAATTGGCTGGTCCCTTTCTTGGGCGTTGCAACTATTTTTATGCTAACCTTCACCGTGTTGAAACTCAAAGGCTCATTGGATTTTTTTGAGGACCATTATCAATTTTCTTTGGGGCTTTTTACCAGCAAATCGTTCTTTCAGGTATTAAATATAAAGACATTGATCTATTTGATATTGACCATACTTGTTTCCATTGTGGTATTCATCAGGTTGAGAAACGTGAGCGGGGGTAAATTACTGTTGCTTCGGATAGTGTTTTTGATTTTTATCTTAGGTACCGGTATTATCCTTTTTACCCCTGCCGATGCCTCGCCGGTTTTGCTCACCTTTTTTCCCGCCGCTGTATTTTTTACCAATTATTTTGAAGCCATGAAAAAAAGAAGGCTTCAAGAAGCCGTAATGGTTGGCTTTGTGGTATTGGCCTGTTCGCTTTTTGCCGTTCATCTCAACTAAATATGGCATAAAGCAATATCTTTGAACAAATTTTAAGCTATGTTCAGCGATTTTGCCTTCAAGATATTTCAGGAAAGTATAGATACTTACCATATCAAGGACGATGTGTACCAAGAATTCAGCAACCCTTATCCAAAGGATAAAGTGGAGCATTTGCTTTACAGAAAAAACTGGATTGATACAGTCCAATGGCACTACGAGGACATTATACGGGACCCACAAATCAATCCTGTTGCCGCTTTGGACCTTAAACGTAAAATCGATGCTAGCAATCAGGATCGCACCGATTTGGTAGAGTATATTGATGGTTACTTTTTGAATAAATACCAATCAGTACAAGTAAAAGAGGGTGCCACCATCAATACCGAAAGCCCGGCCTGGGCCATTGACCGTCTTTCCATTCTTGCGTTGAAAATATATCACATGCAAGAAGAGGTGAACCGTAGCGACGCCCCTCAGGAGCATATCGATAAATGTAGTGCAAAATTGGCCGTGCTTTTGGAGCAGAAAAAAGACCTTTCCACGGCTATTGACCAATTATTGGCGGATATTGAATCGGGTGACAAGTACATGAAAGTCTACAAACAGATGAAAATGTACAACGATGATGAACTAAACCCAGTGTTGCGTGGGCAAAAAGGGTAAACATACCCATATTTTGGTCATCCGCCTGTCCGCCATGGGCGATGTGGCGATGACCGTTCCCATACTCCATGCGCTTACCGAGAAATATCCAGAAGTACGGCTTACCGTACTCACAAAAAGACCGTTCACTCCTATTTTTGATGGATTGACAAATGTTGAGGTAAAAGAAGCGGATGTAAAAAATAGGCATAAAGGATTGATGGGGCTTTGGCGATTGTACAAGGAGTTAAAACCACTTCAGTTAGACGCCATTGCCGACTTACATAATGTGTTGCGAAGCAGGATACTTAAAAAGTATTTTGCCTTGGAGCGGATTCCGTTTGCCCAAATTGATAAGGGCAGAAAAGAAAAAAAAGCACTTACCCGGCCCAAAAACAAAGTTTTTGAGCAATTAAGGACCACACACCAGCGATATGCCGATGTTTTTGCAGAACTCGGTTTCCCCATTGACCTGACCACAGCCAAACCATTGGACCGCATCCAGCTTTCCGAAAACGTTCTGGGGTTGGTGCAGCAGGATGCCAAGAAATGGGTGGGCATTGCCCCATTTGCTGCTCACGAAGGCAAAATGTACCCGTTGGAATCTACGGAAGAAATTATCCAAACGTTAAATAATACCGATAAGTATAAAGTTTTGCTCTTTGGCGGTGGAGCCAAAGAAGTGGAGGTATTGGAGAAATTTTTTGAACGGTATAGAAATGTTGAATGCATGGCGGGCAAACTCAATCTGGCAGAAGAACTACAGCTTATTTCCAATTTGGATGTGATGTTGTCCATGGATAGTGGCAATGCCCATATGGCTGCCAATTATGGAATTCCTGTGGTCACACTATGGGGGGTTACCCATCCGTATGCCGGGTTTTATCCATTCGGACAACCTATGGAAAACGCACTTATGGCGGACCGGGAAGCATATCCGCTGATTCCTACCTCGGTATATGGGAACAAAGTGCCCGAAGGGTACGAAAACGCCATGAAAACCATCAAACCAAAAGACGTATTGGAGCGATTGATGATAATTTTGGAAAGGTGAGCAACCAATTATTCGTTGCTGCATCATTTCGATAAGGTCATTTGTTATATCTTTCCATGTCCTTTTGGACCCGCACAACCCAAAATCACATAAACAATACAGACTATGAAAAAGACAAACTTGATTTTTACAACTTTGATGGGCATCGCACTGTTCTCCTGTTCCACCGAATCGTCTACAGGAAGCCCTGAACCCGAAGTTGCCCGATTGAACATTACATTTATAATGGATGACGAAGCCGAGCGATTGGACAATTTGGGCAATCCTGTATCGGTTCCCGAAGGAAATGCAGCTCAAAACCCTGATTTTGAGGTTCTGGGATTGCATTTTATGGGTCTTTATCCGGACAAGTTCACTCCCTATGATGAGGGTGTCACCATAACTTCGACCGCGACTACGGGAAGCGGGGGAGCCACTGCCATTGATTTTGACAGCGAAGTGTTTTTGAATGAAGAGATCAACACCTTTAGCATTCCATTGAGTTACGTAGCTGCCGGCACGTATGAATATTTTAGGGCTTCTATTGGGTACCAGAAATACAAAATCGTATACAACCTTGAGGGAGCCGAAACAGAAATTCCCGATTGGCCGGATGGCGTTGACGATAATATTGATGTGGATGCCACTGTTGGGTCTTTTTTGGGTTACAACACTTATATAGGCAATTATACCCTGGAAAAACTTACAGTAGATATCAATGGGAATAAGGCCCAAGGGTATTTTGGCCTGGAAACCCAAGGGAATATTAACGGGTTTGTCCTGACACAATTAACACAAGGCAATGCCCCCCAGACCACGGTGCCCAACCCCATTGATGATACATCTCCAGTTCCTGAGGGCTCATGCGTGGTAACAGGACAGTTTCCTTCTGCTTTGGTGATTCCAGCAAATGCCATTGAGGACATCAATATTGAAGTGGTCATATCCATCAACAATAGTTTTGAATGGGAAGACGGCAATGGCAATGGCAAGTACGAGCCTCTATTGGGCGAAAATGTGGTGGATATGGGTACACGCGGAGTGTTCCCCTCCGTAGTGGATTAGGCCACTGTTCCTTGGCAGCTACTACCGGCACCTGCGGTACATCCGTAGCAATGTTGTGAAATAATAATCTCCCGATTGCTCAGTACATCATCATTATAATCTTTGATGTGCTTTACCTTGCTCGCCACTTTTAGGTCCAGCATTTGATTGAAATCACAATCGTACAACCAACCGTCCCAACTTACGGAGATGGTATTGGTACACATTACGTTTTCAACAGCAGCAGGATTGTAGGCCTCCACCAAGGAATACATGTAATCCTCGTAATTGTCGGATGCGATGAGGTAGTCCAAAAACCGTGAAATTGGCAAATTGGTAATGGCAAAAAGATTGTGGAAATCAATGTCAAAATCTTCTTTCAATGCCTTTTTGAAATCTCGTTCCATCGCGCTTTGGTCCGTAGGTAAAAAGGCCCCGGAAGGATTGTAGACCAAATCCAAGCGCAGATCGCTGTTTGGCATGCCGTAGCCTACTTGGTTAAGCATCTGCAAAGCTTTGATGGATTTGTAAAAAACACCATCGCCACGTTGCTTGTCCGTTTTGCCACGCGTATAGTGCGGCATGGAAGACACCACATGGACGTTGTGTTTTTTAAAGAACTCGGGCAGGTCGTGGTACTTTTTATTGGCCATTATGATGGTCAAATTGGAGCGGACGATGAAATCTTGGATACCCGCTTTGGAAGCTTCTTCTACAAACCACCTAAAATCCGGGTTCATTTCAGGAGCTCCGCCTGTAAGGTCCAAAGTGTGCGCCCCGGTGTTGCGGATGACCTCCAGACATTGTTGCATGGTTTCACGGGTCATGATCTCCTGTCGGTCCGGGCCTGCGTCCACATGGCAGTGTGCACAGACTTGATTGCACATATACCCTACATTGATCTGGAGCACTTCCAACTTTTTTGGCTTTAATGGGAATTGACCTGATGCTGCGATTTTATCCTTAAAAAATGGAAGCTCTCCATTGGCAAAAAGGTCGCCGCTCAATATTTCCAATTGTTTTTGGGTATTGGCAAGCTCGTCTTCCCGCGCTTTTAATGATTTTTTAGCTGCTTTCTTTATGTCGGTGAGTATACTCTGCGTCATTTCTAATTTATATCGTCCGCCGGAACCCCTTATGTTCCATTCGGTATATTTTTTCTACTACCTAAAACCCCAAGTTTCCTAGGCACTACATGGAAAGTTTATCGTACTTGTTCATCATTTGAACACCATGAACCAATGAAGCGCCGCTTTCAATAGCCGCGCCCGCGTGCACGGCCTCCATCATCTCTTCTTTGGTGATGCCACGTTGCAGGCCATCCTTAGTATAGGCATCAATGCAATAGGGACATTTTACCACGTGTGCTACAGCAAGTGCTATCAAGGATTTTTCGCGCGCACTGAGGGCACCTTCCTCGAAAACCTTTCCGTAATAGTCAAAAAACTTTTTCCCCAGTTCTTCGCTCCATTCTGTGATGTTGCCAAATTTTCTAAGGTCTGCTGGGTCATAATATGAATTGGCCATGTTCTTCTATTTAATGTTTTACCTAAACATACAACAATTATCACATTCTTTTAGGTCGAAAAATTTTGAATAGGATTACAAATTCCCAAAAACAATCATGTCGGATTATAAGAAAACTGATTGTCAGTCACCTAAAAAAGAAAAGAGCGACTACTGTCGCTCTTCCACTAATTCAAATTAAGGACTACCTATTATTTTGAAGGTAATACAACAGTATCCACTACATGAATCACACCATTGGATTGGTTTACATCTGCAATGGTCACTGTGGAAACATTTCCAGCACTATCTTTTATCATTATCATCCCTTTGTCCATCATGGCGGTCAATTTATCTCCATTGACTGTAGTGAGTTCGGCCATACCATCACCTTTCTTGATCCATTTTTTCAAGTCTTTGGCATTGTATTTTCCAGCCACTACGTGATACGTAAGTACACCTTGCAATTTTGCCTTGTTTTCTGGCTTAAGCAATGTAGCTACTGTTCCATCGGGCAATTTTTCGAATGCACTGTTGGTAGGTGCAAATACGGTAAATGGACCTTCGCCTTGTAGCGTCTCGACCAAATCAGCAGCTTTTACGGCAGCCACCAAGGTAGTATGGTCCTTGGAGTTTACTGCATTGGAAACAATATCCTTACTTGGATACATGGGGGCTCCCCCTACCATTTTAGTTTGTGAAAAACCTGTAGTGATGGTCATAAACCCAGCACAAGCAATTAGTAACGTTAATGTTTTAATAGATTTCATGAGATTAAATTTTTAGTTTATATAATCACTTACGGAGTTTTGACTAGATGGGTTTGGTTTTTTGATTAGAGTCAAACCTTTTAATTGAAATACAATGTTGCCGTAACCTTGAAAAACCATCATTATGTTAACTTTACAGTTTATTGATTCTGAACAAAAATGCTAGAAGATAAATCCATAGGCCTGATTCTTTCCGGAGGAGGTGTTCGGGGCATGGCACACATAGGTCTCATTAAGGCCATGCGGGAACATGAAATTGAAGCCAAAGTAGTGGCCGGAACAAGTATTGGAGCTCTGGTGGGTGCGTTGTATGCCAACGATAATTCGGTAGAGGACATGCTCAAGTTCTTCAAAGAGACCCCATTGTTCCAGTATAGTTTTTTTGCCATCAACAAACCGGGGTTTATTGACACGGAACGGTATTTCGGGATTTTTAAGCATTTCTTCCCCGAGAACAATTTCAAAAGTTTGAAGCGTCCCCTTTTCGTGGTCGCTACGGATTTATTGAAAGGAACGGAAAAGGTTTTTTATGACGGTGAACTCATCAAACCATTATTGGCATCTGCTGCCTTGCCGCCTGTTTTTAGCCCCGTGACCATTGATAATATATTATATGCCGATGGGGGCATTATGAACAATTTTCCAAAGGAATATGTGGACCATATTACGGATTTCACTATTGGAAGTAATGTGTCCATAACCGTACCCTTGGGGAAAAAGGATTTGCGAAATTCCTTTCAGTTGACAGCAAGGGTCACCAGTTTAATGATCCATGCATCCAACCACGAGAAGATGCTCGAATGTGATTTATTTATAGAACCAGGCGAACTGGAAACCATAGGTGTCCTTGATAAAAAAGGTATTGAAAATGCCTTTAACATCGGTTACGAACATGGGAGTAGGGCCTTGGAAAAATTATTGGCCAAAACCTAATAGGTCCCCTTTGATCTACACATCGTCATAATCCACCTTAATGCTCGGAGTGGTGGGATGGGATTGACAGGTTAGGATAAACCCTTCTTCAATTTCACTATCGGTCAAGATCTGGTTTCTTACCATTTCGACCTTTCCTTTGGTAAGCCGGGCAATGCAGCTACTGCAAACACCGCCTTGGCAAGAATACGGAGCATCAATATCTTCTTTTAGGACAGCATCCAGCACGCGTTCCTTTTTGTCCATTACAAAGGTAAAGGTCTCATCGTCCAAAAGAACTTCCACCCTAGTTTTTCCTTCCAGTTCTTCGGCAAGTTCGTCATCGCCCTCATCATCGGTGGTAAAGAGCTCAAAATGTATTTTCTCCTTGGCAACGCCATTGTCCTTGAGGGTATCCGTTACCTGCTCGATCATTTCTTCTGGCCCACAAAGGTAAAAGCCATCAAATTGGGTTCCCTTGAACTTGTTTTTAAGCACGAAGTTCACGGTCGAACGCTCTATCCTTCCAAAAAGAGCATCTTCCTCGGTAGACCTGCTGTACACATACTGTACAAAAAAGCGGTCACCATATTGCTCTTTAATAGATTGGATGGTGTTAAAATACATGGTCTCTTCGGGAGATTGATTTCCGAACACCAAGACAAAAGTGCTTTCTGGGTTGCTCTCCAAAACTGTTTGGGCAATGCTCATAATGGGAGTAATGCCACTACCAGCGGCAAAAGCAGCTATTTTCTTTGTTGAGGTTTCATCAAAGGTAAATCGTCCCTCTGGCAACATAACGTCAATTTCGTCCCCGGCCTTCAATTGCTCGTTGGCAAACACGGAAAAGGTTCCCCCTTCCATTTTTTTGATGCCCACCGTCAATTTTCCGGACGAAGGTGGTGATGAAATGGAGTAGGCCCTTCGGAGCTCTTTTCCATTCAAAGTGTACTTTAAAGTAATGTATTGTCCCGCTTTAAAGCTGTAATCCTCTTTTAAGTTTTCCGGTATGTCAAAGGTAAGGGCCACGGCATTTGGCGTCAATCGGTCCACCGCGGCTATTTTTAAGGCATGAAAATGACTCATGTATCGAATTTTGCTGCAAAATTAAGCATTACAGTCCTTTTGCACATCTATTTTTATAAAAAGCATGTTTCTTCTGTAACAAATCCAATAAATTAGACACCAACTAAAAAAACGCCGACCATGCTCAAACATTTTATTGGACTCCAATGGAAATCATTTTTTAGATCTGCAACCTTTAAAACAGAAATTTGGTTTAAGATATTGATGGCCTTGGGGGCCCTATACTTTATTGTGGTTTTCCTCGGAATGGGCGTAGGGGCCTTTTTCTTGATCAAGGAAATGGAAATTGGAGACCCGCTTCGTGTCGTGAACCAGTTTATGATTTACTACTTGGCCTTTGACCTCGTTTTTAGGTATATGCTGCAAAAAATGCCTGTCACCAATATCAAACCATTGCTCTATTTGCCCATAAGCAAGAGCAAGGTGGTCAATTTTTCATTGGGAAAAACGGTGATATCCTTTTTCAATATTGCTCACGCCTTCTTTTTTATTCCGTTTAGCATTGTGTTGCTTACCCAGGGCTACCCGCCCTTGCAGGTCATTGGTTGGCACTTGGCCTTGATGGCCTTGATCTACTGTAATAACTTCATCAATGTAATGGTGAACAACCAGAACGTGGTCTTTTATGTGATTGCAGTATTGTTCATTGTTGCCGGTGCATCACAATACTATCAATGGTTTGATATTACCATCTACACCGGCCCAATTTTTGACTTTTTCTATGATATCCCTTGGACGGCCATTATACCTTGGATGATTTTGGTCGGATTGTACTACGGTGCTTTCGCCTATTTCAAAAAACATATGTATCTGGATGGAGGTCTGGCCAAAAAGCAGACCGAAGCCAAGACCGAGAATCTGGAGTGGTTGGACCGCTTCGGGAACTTGGGTACTTTCTTGAAGAACGACATCAAACTGATAAAACGAAACAAAAGATCGCGTTCCGCTGTGATAGCGGGAGCCTTTTTTATCTTCTATGGACTCCTGTTTTTTACGGGAGCGTTGGAAGTCTACGATGGCCCTTTCTGGAAAATCTTTGCGGGGATATTCGTTACAGGAGGATTCCTGTTCAGCTTTGGGCAGTATGTGCCTAGTTGGGACAGTAGCTACTATCCTTTGATGATGAGCCAGAACATCAAGTACCGGGAGTACCTATCTTCAAAATGGTATTTGGTGATTATAGCTACCATTATTTCCACCATTTTGGCCACCTTCTACATCTATTTTGGGTGGGAGGCCTACGCAGCGGTATTGGTTGGTGCCATTTATAATGTGGGAATCAACAGTTATTTGGTGCTTTGGGGCGGAGCTTATGTAAAGACCCCGATAGACCTTACGTCCAACAAAAAGGCATTTGGCGACAAGCAGGCCTTTAATGCCAAGACCTTGTTGCTCACCTTGCCCAAACTGGTCTTGCCCATAGGGATTTATGCCATTGGTCACTTTTTGATCAACCCCATGGCGGGATACATATTTGTAGCGGTCTTTGGACTGCTCGGGTTCGTTTTTAAGAACAAAGTGTTCACCATGATCGAAGGCATTTACAAAAAAGAGAAATACAAAACATTACAAGCTTACAAACAGAAATAACACACCATTAATAAAAAATACATGATTACAGTTCATAATTTAACCAAGACCTACGGCCAAAACACAGTTTTGAACATTGAACATTTGGAAATTCCCAAAGGGCAGAGCTTTGGCCTCGTCGGTAACAACGGAGCAGGTAAAACAACGCTTTTCAGTTTGTTGTTGGATTTGATTCAGCCTTCATCCGGCCATATCATCAACAAGGACGTACAAGTGGACCAGAGCGAGGATTGGAAACCGTTTACGTCCGCATTTATTGATGAGACCTTCCTGATAGGATACCTCACGCCCGAAGAATACTTCTACTTTATCGGAGAGCTGCGTGGCAGGAACAAGGCCGATGTAGATGCCCTGTTATCCAATTTTGAAGATTTTTTCCATGGCGAGATATTGGGTCAGAAAAAATATTTGCGGGACCTTTCCAAAGGAAACCAAAAGAAAGTGGGCATTGTGGCCAGCTTTATCGGGAACCCCGAAGTGGTGATCTTGGACGAGCCTTTTGCGAATTTGGACCCGACCACCCAAATCCGATTAAAGGGAATCATTAAAGATCTCGCGGCAAAAGAAGGGGTGACGGTATTGGTCTCTAGTCACGATTTAATCCACGTAACCGAAGTTTGCGAACGTATCGTGGTGCTCAACAAAGGAGAAATCGTTAAGGATATCCATACCTCGGCTGAGACCATGAAGGAACTGGAAGCCTTCTTTGCGGGCTGATGTTTGAAAAGCGACACTGAAAATTCTTGCATTTTATCGATAAGCCTTATAATAATCCGCTCAATTTTGAGTTTAAGCTTACACAAGATTATCGATAATTTTGAAGCTTCATCACACATTTTTAGGCGCCATGGTCTTGGGAGGACTTGCATTCAATGCATGTTCCACCCAAAAGGACAAGTTCATCAACCGAAATTGGCACGCCATCAACACCGAGTTCAATACCTTGTACAACGGCAACCTTGCCTTTCAACAAGGGCTGGAAGAAATCAATGCCAACTACCGGGACGATTATTGGGAAATCCTTCCCGTGGAACGCCTCAAGGTGACCGATGAGATCAAACTCGACTCAGAGGACAACAATCCCAACTTCCTTATTGCCGAGGAAAAGGCCACCAAGGCCATCCAAAAGCACAGCATGGACATTAAGGACGAGGAGCGGAATCCGCAAATAGACGAAGCATTCCTTTTGCTTGGAAAGTCACGCTATTTTGACCAACGCTACATCCCGGCCCTGGAGTCCTTCAATTATGTCCTTAGAAAGTACAGCAAGAGCGACAAGTTGAACGAGGCAACCATTTGGCGGGAAAAAACCAACATGCGTTTGGACAATCCCGAAGTAGCCATCAAAAACCTGAAGAGACTTTTTAAATACGAGAAACTTAAGGATCAGGAATACGCCGATGCCAATGCTGTTTTAGCGCAGTGCTACATCAACCTGAACGCGCCCGATACCGCCATTCAAAAATTGAAAATATCCCAGGCCTACACCAAAAAGAACCCCGAAAAGGGAAGGTACCTGTTCATCATTGGGCAGTTGTACGATCAATTGGGGCATAAGGACAGTGCCAACTATGCCTACAATAAGGTAATAGACCTTAACCGTAAATCGCCAAGGGTGTACATGATCAATGCACACTTAAAAATGATACAGAACACGGAGCTCGCCGAGGAAAACCGAGAGGAGATGTTGGAATACCTCACCGATTTGGAGGAGAACCGGGAGAATAGACCGTTCTTGGACAAAATCTACCGTCAAGTGGCCGAATATCATATGGCCTATGGACAGGATAGCTTGGCCTTGGCCTATTACAATAAATCCATTCAGGCGACCCAAGGCGAACGCAAATTGTACGCTTTGAACTATCAGAGCTTTGCGGACTATTATTTTGATGAAGGCGAATATCGATTAGCGGGTTCTTACTACGATAGCACGCTGACCAACTTGAACGAGAATACGAGAATACATCGCAACATCAGTAAAAAGCTGGACAACCTTGAGGATGTGATCAAGTACGAGGACATTGTGCAACATGCCGATAGCGTGATCACACTGTACCAAATGCCGGTTGCGGAGCGAACCGTATATTTCGAGGATTACATTGCTGAGATCAAGCGAAAGGAAGAAGCTGAGGCAGAGAAACAATTGGAGCGGACCAATGCCGGTTTTGCCACTTTTGCCAATAGCAAGGGAGGAAAGGAGAACCAAGGGAAGTTCTATTTTTACAATATTACCAGTCTAGGCCACGGCAGAAACGATTTTAAGACCAGATGGGGAACAAGAAGCCTTGAAGACGATTGGCGCTGGAGCAACAAATCCAAAACATTGGTTTCCGAAGCTACCGGAGAGGAAATTGCCGCTAACGATGAGGTGTTGACCGAAGACCAAAAATATTCAGTCGACTATTACTTGGAACAGGTTCCTACCGATATCGCTGTAATAGATAGTTTAAAGGGCGAGCGCAACTTCGCCAATTATCAATTAGGGTTGATATATAAAGAAAAGTTTAAGGACAATATGCTGGCCGCTGCCAAATTGGAGCGCGTACTATCCTCCAACCCGGAAGAGCGGTTGATTTTACCATCAAAATATAATCTCTACAAAATTTACGAGGAATCGGGAAGCCCATTGGCGGTGAGCATGAAGCAGAACATCATCACCAATCACCCCGATACCCGCTACGCAGAAATTTTGCTGAACCCGCAAGCGGTGTTGGACGGAAACACAGATAGTCCTGATGCGAGGTATGCCTCATTGTTTAAACAATATGAAGACCAACAGTTCTTGGAGGTGATTACCCGATCGGAAGAATATATCAATCAATTTACCGGAGACCCAATAGTGCCTAAGTTCGAGATGCTGAAAGCCAATGCCATTGGCCGTTTGCAAGGTTTTGAACCCTTTAAGGAAGCGCTGAACTATGTGGCGCTTACCTACCCCAACAATCCCGAGGGGAAAAAGGCGGAACAGATGGTAGAGGAGCAACTCCCCAAATTGGAGACCAAGGAGTTTTCCCCAGAAACAGGTTCCACAGGAGCAGGAAATTGGAAAGTGGTTTTTCCGTTCAAAATCAAAAATGATGAAAATGCGACCAAGCTCAAAAACCGTTTGGTCGAGGTGGTGGACGAACTAAATTACAAGAACATTATATCAAAGGACATCTATAATTTGGAAAATGAGTTTGTGGTGGTACATGGTTTTCCATCCAAAGATTTTGCCCTAGGCTTTGCCGAGCTTATAAAAAATAATAAGGACTACCTCATTAAAGATGAGAATTTTGTAGTTTTATCCGACAATTATAAAATTATACAGGTCCACAAGAATTTAGAATCATACAAAGCACAATTTTAATCCCCAAAACCCTAGAACACTATGTTTTCTGACAACAAAAAACCACGACCTATGAATGAATTTGGCGGGCAGCCCAACAGAATTGAAAAGAACACTACCATAAAGGGAGATATTACTTCCGAGGCCGATTTTAGAATAGACGGCAAATTGGAGGGCAACGTTACCACATCGGGCAAAGTAGTTATCGGAAAAGATGGCTACATCAACGGAAAAGTGGAATGTGTGAACGCCGATATAGAAGGCAAGTTCAATGGCGAACTCAATGTTAAAGATCTTCTTTCCCTGAAATCTTCTGCATATATTGAAGGCACTGTGAGTGTAGCAAAATTGGCAGTGGAACCCGGAGCAACCTTTAATGCCGCCTGTACTATGGGCAAGGGTACTACATCTGCCACCAAAATGCAGTCGACCGCGAAAAATGAGCCAGCAAAAGCCTCCTAAAAAATATCAAAAAACAATTAATACAGCCGCCCGTTTGTCTGGTTCCGCCATTCAAATGGGTGTTGTTATTTATTTGGGGGTATGGGGCGGTAAATGGTTGGACGGCCATTTTGAAACAGAAAATGTTTTCTTGCCGATCTGCACTCTGTTGGCCGTTGCGATTTCCATATATTTGGTAATCCAACAACTCAAAAAAATCAACGATTGAAAATTAGGTATTACCCAATCCGCTTTGTCTCTTTTCTTTTAGTTGGGTTGTTGATTTTGTTCTACGCACAGTCTTGGTTTTTGGAAAACCACAGGCACAACCTTTATACGATTCAGTTGATAAAAAGTTATGTGCTCAATGCCATAATGGCCTTGATCGTTTTTTTTGTGATTTACATTTTTAGAAATAAATATCGGGATTTACTGGGTTTCTTTTTTTTGGGCGGGAGTCTTCTTAAGTTTGCTCTTTTCTTCATTTTTCTATATCCTTCCTTTATTGCGGACGGTACGCTGGAGCGTTTGGAGTTCCTTATCTTTTTTGTTCCGTATGGATTTGCGCTCGTTCTGGAAACCTACTTTTTGGTGAAACTGCTTAATACTGTGTGACAAAGGCCGGATTTTCATCAAAAAAAACAAAGAAAAAAATAATACCCGAAAAAGCTTTTTTCTTTTGAAGGAGCAATGTATTTTTGCACCAATTTTTGAGGACCCATAGTTGGATCATATGCGATATTCTTTTTTCAGTAAAAAACTAGTTGCCGTAATTTTTTTAATTGCGGGATTTGTATCGGCCCAAAATCATGAGGGAGAGGAAGTTGAAACCGGTGCGCATGATTTAAAGACCCAGATCAAGGAATATATTGATCATCACTTGTTGGATTCGTATGACTTCAATCTGTATTCCTACACTACGGACCAAGGAGAGCACAAATACATCGGGTTCCCGCTTCCTGTGATTCTTTGGGACAATGGACTCAAGGTTTTTTCTTCTTCGCAGTTTGAGCACGGTGAGGCCGTAGCTGAAGTGGATGGAAATCACTACGCACTTTATCACAACAAAATATACAAGACCGATGCCGAGGGAACCATTAATTTTGGTGGCCATCACGGTGACGAAACTCATACCGAGGATGCTTTTGGGGAGAATTTGGTAGTGGATGATGCCCATCCGACCAACGAAAAGCCACTGGATTTCTCCATTACCAAGAACGTTGTTTTTATCATGGCCGTTGCGCTTTTGATGTTTTTGGTCTTCCGTTCTATGGCGAAAAGATATCAGAAGAGTACCATGCCAAGAGGTGTCGGAAGGTTTTTGGAGCCTTTGGTACTTTTTGTTCGTGACGAGATTGCCATTCCAAATATTGGAGAACACAAATACAAGAGATACATGAGCTACTTGCTGACCGTATTCTTCTTTGTGTGGGTCATCAACTTATTGGGGCTTACCCCACTTGGCGTAAATGTGACCAATAACATTGCCGTTACTTTTGCTTTGGCAATGATTACTTACCTTATCACAACTTTTACGGGGAACAAGAACTACTGGAAGCACATCTTTTGGATGCCGGGCGTGCCGGTTCCTATGAAAATAATATTGGCGCCCATCGAATTGTTGGGAACTTTCATCAAGCCATTTTCGTTGATGATTCGTTTGTATGCCAACATTACTGCGGGTCACGTGGTATTAATGAGTATTATCGGGTTGATGTTCATATTTAAGAACTGGATAGGAAGCCCATTGTCTTTCTTGTTGGCATTCGCTCTTTCCTTGTTGGAATTGTTGGTGGCGGCATTGCAGGCATATATTTTCACCATGCTGTCCGCCCTTTATTTTGGTATGGCGGTAGAAGAGGATCATCATTAATTAAGAATAGAACGTTTAATATTTAAATTCATATATCATGACAATTCCAAACATCGTAGGTGCTGGTTTGATCGTAATCGGAGCAGGATTGGGTATCGGTAGAATCGGTGGACAGGCAATGGAAGCTATTGCACGTCAACCTGAAGCTTCTGGTAAAATCCAAACAGCAATGTTGATTGCAGCAGCCCTTATTGAAGGTATCGGTTTCGCAGCTCTTTTTGCAGCTTAATAACCGTAAAAACATTGATGAAGGCCATAGCGGTTGGCTATGGTCCTTCATTAATTTTAAAGTGATAGAGTTTAAAGAATTCATATTTTAAGATAAATGGAAAAGTTAATCGAGCAGTTTTCCTTCGGGTTGTTTTTCTGGCAATTATTGCTTTTTGTGGCTCTTTTGTTCTTGCTCAGAAAGTATGCGTGGAAACCGATCCTTGGAGCAGTTGAAAAACGTGAAGAGGGTATCAAAGGTGCACTTGAAGCTGCGGAAGCCGCAAAGAAAGAAATGCAGAATGTCACTGCTGACAGTGAAAGACTTCTAAAAGAAGCCAGAGCCGAAAGAGATGTTTTGTTAAAAGAAGCTAGGGACATTAAGGCCAATATTATTGCCGAGGCCAAGGAGCAAGCCCAGGTGGAAGGCGATAAGATGATCAAGCAAGCACAAGCGACCATCGAAAGTGAAAAGAAAGCTGCCGTAGCCGATATTAAAGCTCAGGTGGCAAATCTATCTGTGGAGATTGCCGAAAAGGTAATCAAACAGGAACTATCCGATAAAGGCAAACAGGAAAAGTTGGTCGAGGATATGTTGGGCGATATTAAACTGAACTAGAAGACCATGAACCAAAACAGGGCAGCCATACGTTACGCAAAAGCAACTTTGGATTTCGCAGTCGAAAAGAAAGCGGCCGATGCCGTCGAAAAGGATATGCGGGAAATAGCTGCGACCATTTCTGACAGCGTGGAGCTTCAAAATATGTTGGAGAGCCCAATCATAAAATCAGAGGTGAAACGAAACAGTTTGTTGGAAATCTTCAAAGGTGCCAACGAAATCACCAAAGGACTACTTCAGACGTTGATAAGCAACAAGCGTATCGATATGCTACAGGAAGTGGCCTTTAAGTACATTATCCTTCACGAAAAATTGAAGGGTGAGGAGGTAGCTTATGTTACAACTGCCGTTCCATTGACATCCGAATTGGAAAAGAAAATTTTGGAAACGGTCACCAAGGCCACCGGAAATAAGGTTACCCTGGAGAATAAAATCGATGAGAGTATCATCGGAGGATTTGTGCTTAGGGTGGGAGATACCCAATACGATGCGAGCATCGCGAACAAATTGAACGGATTAAAAAGAGAATTTACAAATAGTCTATAAAAATGGCAGGAGTAAAAGCCGCTGAGGTATCAGCAATTTTGAAAAAACAGTTATCAGGTTACGAAGCATCCGCTTCTTTGGATGAAGTAGGTACCGTATTACAAGTAGGTGATGGTATTGCCCGTGTATATGGACTTTCCAATGCCCAGTACGGGGAGTTGGTAGAGTTCGACGGTGGCATGCAAGGTATCGTTCTTAACTTGGAGGAAGACAACGTAGGTGTTGTATTGTTGGGCCCATCCAAAGAAATCGTGGAAGGAGCTACTGTCAAGAGAACTGAGCGTATCGCTTCCATCAACGTTGGTGAAGGAATTGTTGGCCGTGTGGTGGATACCTTGGGTAAGCCTATCGACGGTAAAGGACCTATTTCTGGCGAAACCTACGAGATGCCTTTGGAACGTAAGGCTCCTGGTGTAATTTTTAGACAACCCGTTGACGAACCTATGCAGACGGGTATCAAGGCTATCGATGCCATGATTCCAGTAGGTCGTGGACAAAGGGAGTTGGTAATTGGTGATAAGCAAACAGGTAAGACTACCGTTTGTATCGATACCATTCTTAACCAAAAAGAATTTTACGATGCGGGTGAGCCGGTTTACTGTATCTACGTTGCCGTAGGTCAGAAAGCATCAACGGTTGCCGCCATCGCCAAAACGTTGGAAGAAAAAGGAGCTTTGGCCTATACGACCATTGTTGCCGCAAACGCTTCCGACCCTGCTCCGATGCAGGTATATGCTCCATTCGCTGGTGCCGCTATCGGTGAGTTCTTCAGGGATACAGGCCGTCCGGCTTTGATTATCTATGATGACTTGTCAAAACAAGCGGTTGCTTACCGTGAGGTTTCCTTGCTTTTGAGAAGACCTCCAGGTCGTGAAGCATACCCTGGTGACGTTTTCTTCTTGCACTCAAGATTGTTGGAGCGTGCCGCCAAGGTTATCGGTGATGATGATATCGCAAAAAATATGAACGACCTTCCAGAGTCGTTGAAATCGATAGTAAAAGGTGGTGGGTCGTTAACTGCACTTCCAATTATCGAGACACAGGCAGGTGACGTTTCCGCTTATATTCCTACCAACGTAATCTCGATTACCGATGGTCAGATATTCTTGGAGCAAGACTTGTTCAACCAAGGTGTTCGTCCTGCGATCAACGTAGGTATCTCCGTTTCCCGTGTGGGTGGTTCTGCGCAGATCAAGTCCATGAAGAAAGTGGCAGGTACATTGAAGCTTGACCAAGCCCAGTTCCGTGAATTGGAAGCTTTCGCCAAGTTCGGTTCCGATTTGGATGCCGCTACCTTGAACGTAATCGAAAAGGGACGTAGAAACGTGGAAATCTTGAAACAAGGTCAGAACGATCCATTCACAGTAGAAGATCAGGTGGCCATCATCTTTGCTGGTTCCAAGAACTTATTGAGAGATGTTCCTGTGGACAAGGTAAAAGAGTTTGAAAAAGATTACTTGGAGTTCTTGAACGCTAAGCATAGAGATGTGTTGGATACCCTTAAGGCAGGTAAGTTGACCGATGAGGTTACAGATACATTGACAGCTGTTTGTAAAGACCTTTCAAGCAAGTATAAAAATTAGTCCAAAGTATTCAGTAGTCAGTATTGAGTCGGTAAAAGTGCTCAATACCCAATACCAGAATCTCAATACTAAACAATAGTATGGCAAATCTAAAGGAAATACGTAACAGGATATCATCCATCTCATCAACGATGCAGATTACCAGTGCCATGAAAATGGTATCGGCCGCCAAGTTGAAGAAGGCTCAGGATGCTATTACGGCGATGCGTCCCTATTCCGATAAGCTGACCGAGCTCTTGCAAGGGCTTAGTGCAAGTTTGGAAGGAGACGGTGGAAGTGAGTATGCCGACAAAAGACCCGTAAACAAAGTTTTGGTAGTAGCCATCACATCCAATCGAGGTCTTTGTGGTGGATTCAACTCCAACATCATCAAGCAGAGCAATAATTTGGTGTCCAATAAGTATCCGGGGAAACAGGTCGATTTCTATACCATTGGTAAAAAAGGAAACGACATCCTTAGAAAAAGACACACTATTTTGGGTGACCAGAGCCGTGTTTATGATGATTTGACTTTTGACAATGTTGCCGAAATCGCAGAGCTTTTGATGCGTTTGTTCACTAAAGGAGATTATGATAAAATCGAATTGGTGTACAACAAGTTCAAGAACGCTGCCACCCAGATTGTGATGACTGAACAATTCCTGCCCATTGTTGGAGCGGAAGGTGATGAGGCCATTGCAGCGGATTACATTTTTGAGCCATCAAAAGTAGAAATTGTAAAAGAATTGATTCCAAAATCCTTGAAGACACAGTTGTTCAAGGCCATTAGGGATTCTTTTGCCAGTGAGCACGGTGCCCGTATGACCGCCATGCACAAAGCAACGGACAATGCCGCTGAGCTCAGAAACGAATTAAAGTTGACCTACAACAAGGCTCGTCAAGCAGCGATTACCAACGAAATCCTTGAAATTGTTGGTGGAGCGGAAGCATTGAACAATTAAGACGAACCAAAGTGAGGCTAAATATTCAATAGAAGAGGCCTTGCACAACATAAGATTACCACTTTCATAATATGAAAAGGCCACCCATTCGGTGGCCTTTTTGTTTTGAGCTTTTTGGCCCATTTTTCATGGCGATTTACCCGTCAATTATGGAAAAACCCCAGTTTTTTTAAGGTTTTTGTCCAATCCATTGTCAAAAAAAGTTGTTAGTTTAGTTGCTACACAATCCCCATTACTTGTCAAGCGCAGCAGAAATGTACGTAAGCACAACGCTCATATACAAGGTGTTGCGTTACATTTTTTAAAAAAGATTCCCCAAATCTTAGTATAAATTAAAATTGAACAAGTAATGAAACTACTGAAGAAACTACTCCTCGTAATGCTATTGGCTCTGTTGGCCTGGAACTGCGAAAAAGAAGAGACCAACTACCTTGAACCAATCCAAGAAACAGAAGGCAATGTGCAGCTAAAGGCATTGACCATTGATGAGCTGCCCGATTTTTCTGGTTCCATAGCACAGCAGACCTCCAAGGTGGGCTGGGCCTCCAAAAACGACGGTTCGGACGTGGTGCTGGACGGCAGCCGCGTGCTAGTAGTGACCGACTCAGTGGGGAATACTACCTACTCGCTGCGGATGTACGTCGCCGATACCCCTCACAACGTATTTTATAACGTGGTGGCCAAGCAGACCCACGAAGGGGTACAGCGGGAGCCCTTTGTGCTGCGCTACGAGGTGGACGAGGACTACTGGCCCGAATATGTGGCGGGGCCACGACAGGAAAAACCGTTCAAGGGCTCCATAGGGGTATATACTTTGGAAGCCTTTGGCCTGCAAATGGACCAGAACGGCAAAATGGGCAGTGAACCGGAGCCCTGTCTGGAAGTGAATGCTGATGGAGGCGACGGGGACAGCGGTTATAGTGGCGGTGGTAGCAACAGTCAACCAGAAGAAGGAAGTTCCAGTTCTGGAGGTGGTGGCAGCAATGATCCGGGCAGCTATTACGACTATTGGAACACCTATGCGCCGGACAATGGTGGAGGTGCCGGCGACGACACCGAACCTTTTGTGGAAGTTGGCGAAGGAAATTTTGGTGGCCCGGGGACCGATGGCATTTTAAAGGCCATTGCCATAACGGGCAAGAGTGCTGACTGCCCCGAGGAAAACACCCTATTGCCGATTAATGAGGAGGATGCAACGGAAGACCCTAGTTGTGAAAGTTTTGACTATTATAAAGTTGGAAATACAGGTGTTCAAGTAGCTGGTGTAAATGGTGTTTGGGATGTGGTTACTAAATGGGGCAAATGTCCTGGCATTGGCGTTGCTGCATCATACCAAACTTATTATTTTCATTTACCTGCATATTGGAACCCAAATTATGCAGCTGAAAGAAGTGCAGATGCTTTGGCAGGTGCATTTTTCGATTTGCAGAAATGGTTTCAGAAGCAACCTTGCAGTCAAATTAATACGGGTGTACTTGCATTGAAAATGGATCAGTTTATAAAGGAAAATTTCCAAGAAATTGGAGGGCAGGCAACAAGAAATGCCCCTTTGGGTTGGTTGGGAACACCGAGACAATATAAAGAAGATTGGTCGGATACTGATGATTGTTATTAAATTTATGTATGAATTCAATTTCGTGGTATTTAGTTTTATCGTGCTTAATCGCTCAGACAATGGTTATTGATGAAAGTGTTTTATGCAAATCGTTCTCAGATGTGTTTAAAGATTCTACTTACATAGAATTAAATATGAGCAATTCTGTAGATTCTGGTCTAACATCCTACGACTATTGCACAGTTGATGGGATGGCAGGGCAATATCATTTTTTAGGATTTCCTGTAGAAAAGATAGCTGCTAAAATAGAATTTGCCAAGGATAAAAATTTCAAGGAAATTCTTGTAATACTTAAGGTATGGGATGCGGAACCGTTCTATAAAAAAGTTGTCCGTAAATATGGCATGCCCAATACATCTGGCTTATCCAAGTTTTATCTAGAAAAGCACGGGTTTAAAATACCAGTTGAAGTGCACAAAGATTCTTTGGATAAATATTACGAACAAATACCCAAACCAGAAGTAAAGGATTTCCATGAAATTCAAAGTTTGGCGTGGTATGATATTAACAAGAAAAACAATTGTGTTTTAACCGACCTTTTGATTAAAAACAGGACAAATCCCGCTAACAATTTCCAAGAAAAGGAGATTTGGGTTTCCTTTAAACGTGCTAGATGATTTATTTTTTAGTTGCAACCATAGCATTTTATTAGGAGTTGAAAAGACTTTAAGCTCAGCAACGGAGTGGAAGTCTTTTACAATTGACCCAAAGGTATCGGCAACTTCCATTTTACTTTATGGACTGTTTTTTTTGTATGAAATTAAAGAGTAAGTCCTGCCCATAGTTTATAACATTACACCGAAAACTTAAATAGGGTCGGTCAAAACCGATGAGAGTATTTATACACGAAAAAGACTTTTCTTTATATATTAATATTGTGTTTAAAAGTGTCTAATCATAATATGAAAATTGAAAGCTTGATAAGTAAGAACATATTGAATGTTCCTTTCGAATATAAAGTGCTTGACTCGAGGGGAAATTCTGGTTCAATAACCTATTTGATTACTGGCGCCAAGCAGGAGTTTTATACCAAACCATTGAAACATATTTTGGTAAAGACCGATGAGGAGGGGATTATAAAACAGTTATTGACCGATTTTCAAGGTATTGTGGATGAAGAATTCTATTGGTTTTTGGTACTTGAATTTGGAGAGGCCGATCTAATGCTTAAGCATGAAATTGAAACCCAAAGAAAGGCTATACAAGTTAATGGAACAACGTCCACAGAGACTAAAAGCACCCTAAAGAAGTGTGGCATTGGGGACGACCCTTTATTTATTATATGGGATAATCCTGAATTGAAGATGATGTTATCCATTATCAGGGAAAGCAACAAAACAGAATTGACGATAGGGGAAATTCCATTCACAAAAAATACAATCAAATAATAGAGTTAAAATAACCATTCATTAATATTAAAAGGCCACCGATTCGGTGGCCTTTTTGTTTTTCTTAGGATAATAAGGTTTAGGTAGTAACGGCTTTTATGTAACTTGTAGCACCATAAAGAAGCAATACCTATTGAATCCATTAAAGAGGCTTTTTAAACAAACGTTTATCTATGGTTTGGCCACGGTAATGCCAAGAGTGCTTTCGTTCCTGTTAGTGCCCTTGTACACTTCTGTAATGGACCCGGAAACCTATGGCGAAATTTCAGTAATCTTCTCATGGTTTGCCATTTTTAATGTGGTCCTGGCCTATGGTATGGAAACGGCATTTTTCCGTTTTTTCAATAAGTATGACGACAAACAGAAAGTGATATCGACCTCATTGATTTCACTGTTGTTATCTTCTTTGGTATTTTTTGCGGTAGCCTTTATTTTTAAAGGCACATTTGCTTCGCTGATAGATGTTCAGAGATCATTGGTCATATACATCATCCTTATTTTGGTCTTGGATGCCTTGGCCATAGTCCCTTTTGCTTGGCTAAGGGCCAACGAGCGACCGTTGCGGTATTCCATCGTAAAGGTAGTCAGCGTGGCGATCAATTTGCTCTTGAACGTTTTCTTCCTAACGATGTTGCCAAAGATGGCCCAAAATGGGGAAGCGCTGTGGACCGCGATCTATAAGCAGGATTTTCAGATTGAATACGTCTTTATCGCCAACGTTGTTTCCAGTGGTGTGGCCTTTGTATGGGTCAGTGGAATTTATTTCGAACGAAGATACAGGTTTGACAAGCTATTATGGAAGGAGATGCTAAGGTACTCATTGCCCATAATGCTTGCCGGATTGGCATTTACCATAAATGAGGTTTTTGATCGTATCCTGCTCGATTACTTGTTGCCGGAGGACATTGCCAAATCCGAAATAGGAAAGTACTCCGCTTGCTACAAATTGGCCGTTTTCATGACCTTGTTCGGAACCGCCTTTCGATTGGGCGTAGAACCTTTCTTTTTTAGTCATGCCAAAACCGAAAACCCAAAAAAGGCCTATGCCCAGATCACCAATTATTTTGTGATCATGGGAAGTATGATATTTTTAGGTGTAATGGTTTTCATAGACCCATTAAAACAACTATTGGTGCGCGACCAAGCATTTTGGGAAGCCTTGGATGTTGTTCCAATCATACTTTTGGCCAGTTTCTGTTTGGGTATTTACCATAATCTATCCGTTTGGTACAAGGTAACCGACCGGACCAAGTTTGGGGCGTATATTTCATCAGTAGGGGCCTTCATCACCTTGGCCATCAACATCACTTTGATTCCAAAAATGGGATATATGGCATCTGCATTGGCCACTTTGGCGGCCTACGCAAGTATGATGCTGCTATCCTATCACTATGGAAAAAAATACTATCCCATACCGTACAATATGCGGAAAATCGTATTCTACATGTCCGTATCCCTCGTATTTTCAATACTTTCGTTCTATGTTTTTAATAGAAATTTAATAGCCGGTGGCATACTACTTTTGTTATTTTTGGGGTTAGTGTACAAGATGGAAGGAGATAAATTAAAAAGCATATTTATAAAGCGTGAAAATTAAGATCATCAACAAATCAGGGCATAAGTTGCCGCATTATGAAACCCTTGCCTCGGCCGGAATGGATTTAAGGGCGGATTTGGAAGCACCTATAACATTGAAGCCTTTGGAAAGGGCCATTGTCCCCACAGGACTTTATATGGAGCTTCCTGTCGGCTTTGAAGCACAAGTGAGGCCACGTAGTGGACTGGCGGCAAAAAAAGGAATCACGGTGCTTAATGCGCCGGGAACCATTGATGCTGATTATCGTGGAAATGTAGGGGTAATTCTGGTGAATCTTTCCAATGAGGATTTTACCGTGGAAAACGGCGAGCGCATTGCCCAAATGGTGATTGCGAAGCACGAGCGAGCCGAGTGGGAAGAGGTTGAGGCCCTTTCGGAAACCGATAGGGGCGAAGGTGGATTCGGAAGTACCGGCACCAAATAAAAAAGAATGTCAGGTCGAGCGTAGTCGAGACCTTTTAAATAGCGTATAACTTTAAAAGATACCCGCCTCAGCGGGCATTTCTATGAAAATAATCGTACCCATGGCGGGCAGGGGATCTCGTCTAAGACCGCACACATTAACAGTTCCAAAACCATTGATACCCGTTGCGGGCAAACCTATTGTGCACCGATTGGTTACCGACATCGCCAAGGTGTTGGGAGAGCCCATAGAGGAAGTCGCCTTTATTTTGGGCGACCCCGCCTTTTTTGGGGAGGATGTTGTGGAAAGTTTGATGGAATTGGCCGATGAACTGGGAGCCAAGGGATCCATCTACAGACAGGATCAACCATTGGGAACAGGCCACGCCATAATGAGCGCCAAAGAATCATTGAGCGGTCCTGCGGTGATCGCTTATGCCGACACCTTGATTCGTGCTGACTTTGATCTGGATAAATCCGCTGACAGTGTTATTTGGGTAAAACAGGTGGAGCGTCCAGAAGCCTACGGGGTGGTTCAATTGAACGAGAACAAGGAAATCGTCGAATTGGTCGAAAAGCCGCAGGAGTATGTCTCAGACTTGGCCGTAATCGGTATTTATTATTTTAAGGATGTGGGAGTGCTCAAGGATGAGTTACAACACGTGCTGGATAACGACATCAAACACGGTGGGGAATATCAAATCAATGACGGCATCAAACGCATGATGGACAAGGGCATGAAATTTGTTCCGGGCAAAGTGGACGAATGGATGGACTGTGGCAACAAAAACGTGACCGTGGAGACCAATCAGCGTATGTTGGGCTTTTTGGAGAAGGAAGGAGAGCAAATGGTGGCCAATTCCGTAAAGCAGGAAAATGCCAATATTATTGAACCTTGTTTTATTGGGGAGAATGTTGTTTTGAAAAACACAACGGTCGGACCTTATGTGTCCGTTGGGGCTAACACCGTTTTGGAAAACTCAACGGTAAAAAACAGTCTGATACAGAGCAATAGCAAGATCAGCAACGCCAACTTGGATAACGCCATGATTGGCAACCATGTGGTCTATAATGGTAATTTTGAGACCATTAGTATTGGAGATTATTCCGTTTTGGAATAACTTTGGAATAGCTTTTAGTTTGATGGGGACTTAGGATGTTTATATGAAAAAGGAACTTCTCGTTTGGTTGGTTATGGGAGCATCAACAGTGATGCAATATAATACCTATGCCCAAGAAGAACAGGAAAGCTCCGAAGTCTACCTTGAAGAATATACCGATGAGTTTCAAGAAAACTTCTTTGAAGCCTTAAAGCAAAAAGGTATCCAGAACTACGATAGGGCCGTGGATCTGTTCCTGAAATGCAAGCAATTGGAGCCCGACAACAGTGTGGTGGATTATGAACTCGCCAAAGCGTATATGTTGGATAAAAAATATGTGCAGGCCCAAGATTATGCCGTTACGGCATTGTTATCAGAACCCACGGATTATTGGTATTTGGATAATTTGTTGACCATTCTGGACAAGCAGGGCAGTCCCATAGAAAGAATTAAACAACGAATACCTTATCAAAATAAAAAACTGCAGCAGAACATGGCCGTTTCCCTGTTCAAAATGAAAAAGTATGGGGAAGCATCAAAAGTGCTGGAGGATCTGGAGAGTTCTCAATTGAAATCGGACCTCAAGGAAAAAATAGGCGATTCGCTTCAAAAAGATAAACAACCGGATGCGGCACCTGTCTTAGAGAACCGCGCAAACCCTGATGATCCATTGGCCACAGAAAAGGCCCGGATGGAGCAATTAATAGCAGCATCGGATTTTAAGAAGCTATTGAACGATTCCCAAGAAGCGTTGGATGCCTATCCGTTGCAGCCCTATTTTTATTATGCATACGGAACAGCTTTGAACAATACGGGAAACCCCAATAAAGGTGTAGAGGTTTTGGAAAGTGGTCTGGACTACTTATTGGACGACGACGGTTTGAAGAATAAAATCTACCGGCAGCTTTCAGAAGGGTATTCCAAAATCGGAAACGCCCAAAAAGCGAACGAATATTTGAACAAAATCAATTCAGGATTATAATGAACCTATATAAAAATATTGTTAGAATAACGGTCATCTTGACTTTACTGATCACTTTCGGCGCATGTAAGGGAACCAAGTCCATTACCGGTGGAGAAGTGAACCCAAAGCTTTCAGCTAAGAACATCATCAATGCCCATTATTCCAATGAGCCCAAGTTCAAAACGTTGAGAGGTCGTGTAAAAATTGATTATACCAACGGGGACGATTCCCAAGGGGTAAACGTAAGTCTTCGAATGGAAAAGGATAAGGTGATATGGATGAGCGCGCCCCTAGGTGTGGTCAAGGCCCATATCACACCGGAGAAGGTATCTTTCTATAACAAGCTCCAGAACGAATATTTTGACGGTGACTTTAGTTATCTTAGTGATATGCTCGGAACGGAGCTGGATTTTGAGAAAGTACAAAACCTGTTGCTCGGAAATGCAGTCATGGATTTACGTAAGGAAAAGTTCAACTCGGAGGTGAATAATGGCAACTATCAACTAAGGCCAAAAGCTGCACAGGAATTCTTTAAGATACTGTTTCAATTGGAGCCCAAAAACTTCAAAATAGCTTCCCAACAAATATCCCAACCGGCAAGCTCAAGACAGTTGACGGCAAATTATACCTATCAGGATATTTCTGGAAAAATACTTCCTGAGGATATTAAGATAGTGGCGGAAGAAAAGGGTGAAGTGACAACGATAGATTTGAGTTTTCGTAACTTGGAACTCGATAAATCCATGACATTTCCCTATAAAGTGCCCAATGGATACGATAAAATTACATTAAAGTAATATGAAAGGTAAATTTTCATATTGTGCTTTTAGTCTGATAGTTATATTTTTTATGTCGACAAAGTCATTTGCTCAAACCAGTGAGCAAAAGGCGTTGGAGTCGAAGCGTGAGCGATTGCAAGAGGAAATCAAGGAAATCAATAGATTGCTCTTTGCCGAACGTAAGGAAAAGGGAACTGTTTTGGATCAGATGGAAGCTTTGGACAACAAAATAAATGTCCGTCAAGAACTGATTCGTGTTACCAATCAACAGTCCAATTTGCTAAACAGGCAAATCAATGTCAATATCAGGAATATCAGTAAGCTCCGTGAAGATTTAAAAATCTTAAAAGATGATTACGCTGAGCTCATTCAAAAAACCTATCAGAACAAATCGCAGAACAACCGCTTGATGTTCCTGTTGTCTTCGGAAAATTTCTATCAAGCATTTAAAAGGCTTCAATATATGCAGCAATATGCAAAGCATCGGAAGAAGCAGGGTGAGGGAATTGTCAAAAAAACAGAGGAACTTACCCAATTGAATCAAGACTTGGTACGTCAACGAAAAGAAAAGGACCAGCTCATAGCCGAAAATCAGAAAGCTAAGGCGGAATTGTCCAAAGAAATAGAGTCACAAAGAAGCCTTTTAACGAGCATAAAACAAAATGAAGCCAAATACACATCTGCAATCGCAGAAAAGCAAAAGGAGGCCCGCAAAATTGACCGAGAGATAGAGAGAATGATCAAAAGCGCAATTGCAAGTTCCAATAAAAGCTCAGGAAACTCTGCAAGCAGTGCCACATTCGCACTAACACCAGAAGCGAAACTATTGGCCGATAACTTCTCATCCAACAAGGGAAGGCTCATTTGGCCGGTAGAAAAAGGTATCAAAAGCCAAGGGTATGGTGTGTATGCCGATAAATTGTATCCAGGAATAAAACATAGGAACAACGGAGTTACCATCACCACGGATAAAGGTAGTATAGCAAGGGCCATTTTTGAGGGCGAGGTCATCGCAATTTTATCTGTTCCAGGTGGAAACAAAGGGGTACAGATCAAACACGGAAACTACATAAGTACATACTATAACCTATCCAATCTGTTCGTAAAAAAAGGGGATAAAGTGGCCGCCAAAGAGGCATTGGGAGAAATAAATACCAATCGGTTGGATGGCACCACTAAATTGAAGTTCTATTTGTATAAGGATTCCAATCGTTTGAATCCCGAAGATTGGATTTATCAACTATAACACTATGAAAGAAATAACAGATTTACAAGGCTCTTTTGAATTGCACAATGGGGTTCAGATGCCCTATTTTGGATTGGGTGTATATCAATCCGAAGACGGAAGCGAAGTGATCAATGCCGTAAAAGCTGCATTGAACCATGGTTATCGCCATATAGATACTGCGGCCATTTATGAAAACGAGGAGGGCGTTGGTACGGGTATCCGTGAAAGCAATGTGGACAGAAAAGACGTTTTTTTAACGAGCAAGGTCTGGAACACCGATCAGGGGTATGATGCTACTTTAAAGGCTTTTGACGCTAGTTTGGAACGATTGGGTACGGATTATCTGGATTTGTACCTCGTACATTGGCCAAAGGGCGAAATTTCCAAGGAAACGTGGAAGGCACTGGAAAAGTTATACAAAGAAAAAAGAGTCCGGGCCATTGGCGTGAGCAATTTTTTGCAGCATCATCTGGAAGATTTATTGACCTCTGCAGAGATTGTGCCCATGGTGGACCAAATGGAATTCCATCCCTATTTGGTGCAACAGGATTTGATTGATTTCTGTAACTCCAAAGGTATTCAGTACGAAGCTTGGTCTCCATTGATGCAAGGAAATATCTTCGATTTGGACATTATGAAGGATTTGGCCTCCAAGTATAATAAGACGATTGCCCAAATTGTATTACGATGGGACCTTCAAAAAGGAGTGGTCACCATTCCAAAATCATCTAAAGAAGAGCGCATCATTGCTAATTCCGACCTGTTCGATTTTGAACTATCCGAAGAAGATGTGCAATTACTTGATGGATTGGAGAAGGGCAAACGGTTTGGCCCCGATCCTAATAATTTTGCTTTCTAAAACTTAAGCGGTAAAAAGCGCCTTAAGTTCCGTGGCATCTGCGGGTTTTAATTTGCCGGCAAGCACCAAGCTTAATTGCTTTCTTCGCAGAGCAGCGGCAAAACGTTCCTTCTCTAAGTCGGTTTCAGGGTCCAGAGCGGGTACTTCCGTAGGTTTCCCGGTATCGTCTACCGCAACAAAGGTGTAAATGGCCTCATTGGCCTTGGTACGCTCACCCGTAAAGCGATCCTCTATCCAAACATCGATGAAAATCTCCATGGAGGTATTGAATGCACGTGAAACAGCAGCTTCCACGGTCACAACACTGCCCAATGGCACAGCTCGGTTAAAGGCCACATGGTTTACCGAAGCGGTAACGGTAATTCTACGGCTATGTCGTCGAGCGGCGATACTGGCAGCCCGGTCCATACGGGCCAAGAGTTCCCCGCCAAAAAGATTGTTGAGGGGGTTGGTTTCACTTGGTAATACCAAATCGGTCATTACCGTACGGGATTCACTGGGTTTTTTAGCGCGCATACCTTAAAATTTTGCGCAAAGATATTGAAGTGTGGAATGGTTTTAAAGGAAAGCGGGATTATTTCTCGGAAAGCATCCAAGCATCTCTTGATTCCTTGCTTTTTACCTCCCTTAAAAATATGAGAGCTTCCTTGGGGTCATCAAAACTATCATAGGCTACCTGATGCAATCCGTACTTGTTCACACCCAAATAAAATGCATTGTATCCCTTTTGTTTGAGTTGGTCCACCTTTTTGTCGGCATTTTGCTCTTCACGAAAAGCACCGGCAATAATGTGATGTTTGCCCAATTTCTTTTTGGTCACTTTAATGTTGATGGCGGGCAATTCCAATGGAGCACTTTCAAAAAACGTAGCTTCCTGGATCAAACGGGATACTTCTTGTTGCGCATCTTGTTGAGCGGCAACCTCTTTTTGTTGGAGTTCCCCATAAGTACGGTAGGATGTAGCACCAAAAGACACCGCCAACAGGATAACTGCCGCATACTTTAACCAAGGTCTAAAGGAAGTTTGTTCCCTTTTCTCTGGAGTGATGATAAATGGAATACGCTCTTCCAATTCTTCTATCTCTTCTTTGATGACCTCACGTTGAATTGGAGTAGCGGCAAATGTGGATAGTCCAAAGGAAGAAGTCAAAAAATTGATTTTTTCTTCGGGTTGAAACTGGATACGTTGTTCACTGTTATGCCACAATTTTCCGATTCCAAAAAGCTCAATGCTATCTCCTTGGGCCAATCTGGTGTTCCAATCGTCGGCAATGTTTTCCACTTCATGAAGCATATCCTCATACCCCAAATTCTTTTCTTTGGAGATATGGGACACCAACAAACCATCATTTTTGGACAGTTGGGCGTTAAAGGAAATGGTCTTGCTAGGTGGCACCAATGTATTGGTCGCCAAATCAATTTCTGCGGATTTACCATGGGCCAAAAAAGCCCCAAAACCTGGCACTACAACACAATTGTAATCGAACAACAATTTTTCTATGTATGAATCTATCCGCATAGGCACAAATATTGTAAAAAATGGGACAGTACAAAATAAGCCGGATAACTTTTTATTAACATTTGAAAATCTGTATTTTGTGGACAACTTTGACGCCCAAATCAAATGACTGAACCTGAAATTATTGCGGCCTTACGGTTGCAAAACATTCCGAATATCGGAGATGTTACGGCTAAAAAATTAATTGCCCATTGCGGAAGTTCAACAGCTATTTTTGAGGACAAGCTGCACCACCTTTTAAAAATTGATGGGATTGGAAAGATGACCTTAAAGGGTCTATTTGATACCATCCATCTGGAAGAAGCCCAAAAGGAGTTTGAATTTTTGACCAAAGAAGATATTATCATCTCTTATTTTATGGATGATGATTATCCTGCCCGTCTAAAGCATTGTGTGGATTGTCCGATTTTGCTTTTCCAACGAGGAAACATTGATTTGAACAACCAAAAAATTATCAGTGTGGTCGGGACTAGGAACGTAACCAACTACGGGACTTCATTTTGTACTCAATTTATTGAAGAATTAGCCCCGCTAAACCCGGTCATTGTAAGTGGCTTCGCCTATGGGGTGGATATTTCCATTCAAAAGGCGGCAATGGACCATGGATTGCAGACCATTGCCTGTATGGCACACGGGCTTAATCAAATTTATCCAAAGGTGCATGCCAAATATGAAACCAAGATGGAGAAAAACGGTGGTTTTGTCACGGAGTTTTGGAGCAACAGTCAACCCAATCGTGAGAATTTTCTAAAACGTAACAGGATTATTGCCGGAATCAGCGAAGCTACCGTTGTCATAGAATCAGCAGAGAAGGGCGGCAGTCTGGTCACGGCGGATATTGCACATGGATATCACCGGGATGTCTTCGCTGTTCCGGGAAGGGCGACCGATAAGTGGAGCAAGGGGTGCAATGACCTCATCAAATATCAAAAAGCACACTTATTGACCTCTGCAGCAGAGCTGGTTTACCTTTTAGGATGGGAAATTGAGGAAGAAAAACAGGAAAAAACGGTGCAAAAACAGCTGTTCGTCGAGTTGGATGAAACAGAACAGTCAATCTACTCCTACCTGCAGATAAACGGGAAACAGTTGCTGGATACCGTTGCTTTGGAGTGCAACCTGCCCATTTTTAAGGTTTCATCCACTTTATTGAACATGGAGATGAAGGGAGTTATCCGACCATTGCCCGGTAAAATGTTCGAAGCGGTGTAGTTGACATAGGTAAAAAGTTTTAGGTAAAGGGTATAGGGGTTATATTGATGGATGATTGGATTTTTGGGAAAAAGTGATTCTTCAGCTTAAAATAGGCACTAGTGCCTGCCGCTCATCTGAAAAAACAGCAACATAAACGAATTGAAGTGTTGGAAAACAACAGCTCATCGATGCAAGCCACAACAGAACAGTCACTCTGTTTTTGGGTGTAGTTCAGCGGGGAGAAGCCACAGAAAATCGAGGTTTTGGTAAAGTTTGCCCCAAATAAGGAGGGTTATCTAATTTAGGTGTCCAGATAATAATAAGCGATTCCATCAAATTGACGATGAAAGGCTAGTATCCCAACTTCTCACGAACCCTTGTTAACACTCCATCGGCTACTTTACGGGCTTTTTCTGCACCAAAGGCCAAAGCTTCGTCGACTTCGTTTTTGTGGTTCATGTAGTACTCGAACTTTTCGCGGGGCTCTTCAAACTTTTCCACGATAAGTTCGTACAGGGCCTGTTTGGCATGTCCGTAGCCATAATTACCGGCCAAATAGTTGGCACTCATTTCTTCTACCTGTTCTGGAGTTCCCAATAATTTGTACAATGCAAACACGTTGTCCTTGCTCGGGTCCTTGGGCTCTTCCATAGGAGTACTGTCCGTAACAATGCCCATAATCTGCTTCCGCAACTTTTTATCGGTCTGGAACAAATTGATGAGGTTTCCGCGACTTTTGCTCATTTTTTCGCCATCGGTTCCTGGTACGTACATGGTTTGTTCGTGTACCTTGGCCTCTGGCATTACAAAAGTTTCTCCCATTTGGTTGTGGAAGCGCGACGCCACGTCACGCGTCATTTCCAAGTGCTGAAGTTGGTCTTTTCCCACTGGGACAATATCCGCATCATACAACAAAATGTCGGCGGCCATCAACATAGGATAGGTAAACAGTCCGGCATTTACATCTTCCAATCTGTCCGCCTTGTCCTTGAACGAATGTGCCAAGGTCAATCTTTGGTAGGGGTAGAAGCAGCTAAGGTACCAAGCCAATTCCGCCGTTTGCGGAATATCGCTCTGTCTGTAGAAAACTGTTTTTTCAATATCCAGTCCAAATGCAAGCCAAGCGGCAGCAATAGCATATGTATTGTTCCGTAGCAGCTCCCCATCTTTAATCTGGGTAAGCGAGTGCATATCTGCGATAAAGAGGAAGGAATCATTCTTTGGATCCTGTGCCATTTCTATAGCTGGTGAAATCGCACCCAAAATATTCCCCAAATGTGGTGTTCCTGTACTCTGTATGCCGGTAAGTATTCGTGCCATGCCTAATTTTTGCCCGTAAAAGTAAGCATCCCTTACTTATAAAAAAAGTGGCTTTTAGTCTAAAAGATGGGACGCTATCAGAGCTAAATTTTGGAAATACTTTACATTTGGCGGATGCTTGGAGCAATCAAAAATGTGGGACATGTGTTGTATAGGGTCTGGTTCTATATTCTGGTTACCGTGCCCATTCTTTTGTTTTTTCCTATTCTTCTTCTGTTGACCATTTCGGAGAAGACCTATCACCAATTTTTTTGGCTTGCCCGGAATTTGTGGGCGAGGCCAATCCTATATGGAATGGGCTGTTTTCCAAAAATTCTGCGTCAACAGCGAATGGAAAGAGGTAAAAGTTACATGTTGGTGGCAAACCATACCAGTATGCTGGATATTATGTTAATGCTGATAGTTAGTCCTAATCCATTTGTGTTTGTAGGCAAAAAGGAATTGGTTAGCATTCCAATTTTTGGCTTCTTTTATAAGCGGGTTTGTATTCTGGTGGACAGGGATAGTGTAAAAAGCCGTACTGGTGTATATCGCCGTGCCCAGAAACGTCTTAACCAAGGGCTGAGCATTTGTATTTTTCCCGAAGGGGGCGTTCCGGAAGAGCATGTGGTTCTGGACAAGTTCAAGGATGGCGCGTTTAAAATGGCCATTGCCCACAACATTCCTGTGGTGCCGATGACATTTTTGGACAATAAAAAACGTTTTTCCTTTACTTTTTTAAGTGGGGCACCGGGACCGATACGTGCCATTGTGCATCCATTTTTCGAGACAGGAATTTTAGCTGCCTCCGATACCTCAACGCTTCGTGAAGAGGTGAGACAGGTTATTTTGGAGGATTTGGTAAAGAATTAGAGGATTTTTAGGGGAATACGAACGATAACTTTTGTTCCCTCTGGATGATTGTAATCATCATATTTGTCCACTATGGTAATGGAATCTTTGTTTTTGCCTAATGATTGCAATCGTAGTTTGGTAACCTCCAGTCCCCTTGATTTTTTTTCATTCTGATAGATATGAAGCCTATCCTTTGCAGCCAAACGGCCTACTCCGGTGTCATCCACGATACATATTAGATCATGATTATCTTTCGTAAAACTAATATGGAGTTGTTTTGTTCCGGATTTTTTTGGCAGCAGTCCATGTATCAATGCATTTTCTACAAAGGGCTGTAAAATCATAGAAGGAATCTCTATTTCGCCGGGATCAAGACCTTCGTCCATGGTAATTATATAGGAAAAACTGTTGTCGAACCTCAACAATTCCAACGACAAGTAGTCTTCGAGCATTTTTATTTCTTCCGATAAAAGAATGTTGATTTCCATGGAGCTTTCCAGAACATTTCGGGTAAGCCGACTGAACTTGTTCAAATATTTTAAAGCACTTTCGATTTTTTTCACGGACACCAGATGTTGAATCGCGCTTAATGAGTTAAAAATAAAATGTGGATTTATTTGGGCCCGTAGCGCTCTTGTTTTTTCAAAAAGAGCTCTTTGCTGGAGCATCAGGTTTTCGCGGAATTCCAAATGGATTTTATAAAAAAGACCGAATGCAAATATGACCATCTCAATAGAACAACCAATAATTATATAGTAAAGCCCATCCAGCAGTAATCCATCTTCAGGGGTCGAATAAAATGTTCTAATCAAAGGAGCGGCACAATAGGCAGATGTGGCCAAGGCCATTACATAGGCCAAAGGATCTTTGCCCACATACATGAGATAGGCCAGGCCAATAAGTGCGGTAAAGTTAAGTATAGCATAGGCGTTTTGTGTAATAAAGATAAAACCTATGGTGTCGCCTAGCGCAAACAAAACACCAATACATATAAGGATTATACTGTTCAGAACCACAAGCACTTGTACCAAAAAATGAACAAATGGGTATTCTTTTTTAGATTGAAGAAAACTTGCAAAAAAGAACAGATACACAATGTTGTCCACAAACAAGAAACTCTGGGAAACCCAGTAGGAGATGTAGTTATTGTTAAAGATGAACTCGTATATGCCAAACTTAAGTCCGCACACATACACAAAGGTCACCACAATGTAAATGGAGTACCACAAAAATTCTGATTTTTTGATGAAGAAGTAAAAGGACAATGTGGTAAAACACATGATAAAACAAAGCCCTGTAAAGAAATAGTAGGGGAGTTGGTCCTTATAATCCTTTTGCGAAACAAATGCATTGGGCGAGGCATTGCTAATGGTAAAGCCCCAATTCTGGACATCCTCCTTAAAGCTAATTCGCTTTGCTTTTATTAATAGATGCTCATTATCGAGCAAATTGCTCTTTCTCAACTTTAAAAATGAGTCGTAATACGAATGATTTACTTGGCTGCTCTCATTGTTTTTGTCAAACTTGCCTATTTTTTTAGAAACCATTTTATTTTGTGATTCCAGATATATGGTGGCATGATCAAATGAGTTGAAGGTCAGGTAAAAGTAATTGTCATTGGAACGGTTTGATACATGATCATACAAGTCCAACTGAATCCAATAGGTATCCTCAGGGGAAGTTTTTTCCGATATTTCTTCGGGTTTTACCAACTGACTTTTCTTGGTCAGGAAATCACTATAGGTCGTATCAGTTTGTGTTTTTAGAATTTTAAAACCTATCTCTTTTTTAAAAAAGGAACTTTCAAGGTTTTGGGAGAAAAGATTATTAGCGGGAAAAACGGCTAAAAAGGATAAAATAAACTTCACGTAAAATTTCATGTAGCTATCTTAAATTGGGGAGAGTAAGTGTTATGTTGCCAATCCATCTTTCCCCTATTTTATGGATTTTGCTTTCATTTTTAATATTGTACCCTTTTGCCGTATTGAGCAACTTGATTTGATCTTGCCATTTTAATATGCGTGCCCGATATTCTGGTGGCGTAGTGTTTTTTGAATCAAATTCCTGATATTGAATTACCAGTACAACTTCTGAGTTGGTGGATCTAAAGCTTATTTTAAAGTGTTGCCCTTTTTTTTGGTTGAACATGGAACGTTCGATTATATTTTCAAAAAGGGTGTGGGTAACAAATGAAGGTATTATGGCTTCTTGGAGTGTTTCGGAGCTTTTTTCCATGGCGATTACGTAGTCAAAGGAATCATCGTACCGTAGTTTTTGAAGCTTAAGATACCAGTGCAGCATATCAATCTCGTTATAGAGTGAAACGGTATCGTTCCCCAATTGCCTTAAATAGAACCGTATGAGTCTACTGAAAGTGGACAGGTATTCCAGTGCCAGTTTTTTCTTTTCGGAAGTAACAAAATATTGGATTGCGTTCAGTGAGTTGAACAAAAAATGGGGGTTGAGCTGTGAGTTGAGTGCCAATACTTTGAGTTCTAGCATCTCTTCTCGGATTTTTAAAAGTTTTTCTTGCTTTTTGAGCACTTCTTGGCCGGCCCTAACACTTTTGATCTTTATGGCACAGATAGAAGCTATGGCGGAAAGCATTTTTAAATGCCGTTCATTAAAATAGCATTTTTCGGGGTGCTCACAATCAATCACTCCATAAAGATGGTTTTCGTGCACAATGGGAACGCATATTTCCGAGAGTCTATTGGCATCGTCCTCAATATACCTAGGGTCCTTTGATGTATCCGGAATCAATGCTGCCCTTCTCGTTTTTGCAACATTTCCCGTAATGCCTTCGCCCATGGAAATGGAAACAGGATTGTACAATGCCTTATCCTTAGGATTCTTGGGTCCATAAGCGGCTTTCTGAACAAGCAATTGTCTGTTTTGATCGACCAAATAAATAACACAGTCCACAAACCCCAGTTTAGAGATGCAGTTTTTGGCCAGATCCCAAAGGATGTCTTCTTCATTTTCTTTTCCCATCAAGGATTTGGAAAAGTATATGAGAATGTCTTCAAACTGTTCAGAGTTCACAGTATCAAAGGGTTAGTTAGTGTTTAGGTTTTGAATGTAAGAAATTTATCGATAGTTATTGCGAAGAAACCTAGTTAATTAACTTTTAGCTCCACAGTTATGGAGATGTGAGCCTTACTGGTATTGTTCCAATGGAATGGAAATAATGACCTTGGTACCCATTGACTTACTTTGGTTATCCAATTTGTCCACTATTTCTACCTTTCCCGAGCCAAAATGCCATGACTCCAGTCTCTTGATCGTTACATCGAGCCCTCTTGATTTTCTTTGATTGGGATATGTTATTTTGGTTTCATTGTCCCGATGTCTTCCTACACCGGTATCATCGATTATGATTTTTAACGAACCTTCTTCCTCTTTCATGGTTATGGTCAGCTCTTTTTGGCCCGAAGTTTTTGGCAGTAAACCATGTATGATCGCATTTTCTACAAAGGGTTGCGAAATCATAAATGGTATTTCTATTTCGGAAGTGTCCAGTTGCCCATCTATATCTACACTGTATGAAAACGCATTGTCAAAGCGAAGGGATTCAAGTTCCAAATAATCGTTCAACATTTCAATTTCTTCATCCAGTGTGCCGGTACCCTCTACGGATGCTTCTAAGGCATTTCTCGCCATGCGGCTAAATTTGGTCAAATAGTTTAGTGCACTGTCGTTCTTCTTTTTAAGGATAAGATGCTGAATGGACCCAAGGGCGTTAAAGATAAAATGAGGGTTTATTTGTGCTCGGAGCGCCTTGTTCTCATTGGTAATGGCCTCTTGTTCAAAATAAATACGCTTAAGGTATTCGTTGAATGCCTTGTAGGTAAGGCCGTAGGCAAAAAATATTATTTCGAGGATCGAGCCAATGATCAACACCAAAGAATTTCCATAAAGCATGGGGTCGGAATCGGAACCTAAGTTAATGTAGTAATAGATGAAAATACTTATCATATAACTGCTTCCGCCAATCAGGAAAATTGTACTTATCCTGTTCTTATTGTAAATGAACAAGTAAATCAAAAAGGAAATGGTTATCAAAAACGAAACGACCCTTAATACTTGTAAAAGATAGATATGTCCTAGATGATACCTAAATGCGAAAAAAAAGAGATCTGTTATCAAAAGAAGTACGTGTGCATATATCCCAATTTTGATAAAGACATAGGTTCGGGGGTACTCTTTTTTTAAGTTAAGATAAAATAGAGCAAACATTAGGTAGAGTATTCCCAGAATTATGGCATTGGTATCCCAAAGCCAACTTATGATAAAAGAATTGTTCAGTTGGAGTCTTTCAGGTAAGATCAACTCCCCATGGAACAGATAGATTATAATGGACAAAACAAAAAGGGAATACAACAAGAACTCAATTTTTCCAAAGTAGATATAAAAAATCAGCATGGCTATGCTCATAATAAAACCAACACCCATGTAGATAAAAGTGGGTATCGACAATTTTATGTTGTTCCAGGTGTAGGAATTTTGATTGGAACTCTGTTTTAAGCAGAATGTCCAATTGTTGATGGATTCTATAAACTTTATACGCTTTACCTGCAAAAACAGAAAGCGATTGTTGATTAGAGCATTTTCGGGAATTGGGATTTCGCAGTGATATATGGAAGAGCTTGTTTTGTTGCTTAGGGTATTTTTATTGAACTGCCCTATAGGTTCATTAAATACGCGCCCATTTTTTTGGTAATAAACATGACCGTAATCAAAGCAGTTTAACGTTAAAAAGTATTTTTCATTTTTTGATAAGGATTGCTCCAGCTTCTCAAAATCGAGCATAACCCAATAGGTCTCATCAGGATGGGTCTTATAGTGAATTTGTTCCTTCGGTAAAAATTTGTTCAAATTGCCGTAAGCCTCTTCAAAGGTCATTCGAGAATCCTTTGTTGGAAATACTTTAAAGGTGAGTTGCTCTTTGCTAGGGCTTTCTAGTTGTTGCTGTTGACCCAATAAATTGTTTGCTACCAGTAGGATGGGGCAAAAAATCAATAAAGCCTTGGATAAGGAAGCCAACATGTTCTTTTTCATTGAAATTACGTAAAATAAGGAAAAAAGCTAATCTCTGCAGGCAAACAAAAAAGCGCCCTATGAAATAGGACGCTTAATTAATTGCTTAAAGGAGCAATCTTCCTAACCAACTTCTTTTGTGCTAAAACTTAAAGGTAAATCCGCTGTACACCCCAATGGAGTAGGGCTGAAAATTACCGGAAACATTCGAAAACGTATTTAGCTGGTACTTGAACACAGGTTCCACATTGAACCTGAATTTTGGGGTAAAATGATAGTTGAGCCCCATACCAAAGTTTGCACTAAAGTTTAATGAGTTAATGTTGTTGGCCTCTCCCATTTCGGTGACCAGTTCGTTGGATTCCAACAAAACGGAATTGTCTACAAGGAACAATGAGCTTACACCCCCTATTAGGTCAACCCCGAATTTTTTGTCGAGTAGGGCATAGTTTACTTCCAGCGGAACTTCGATATAGCCCAATTGTTGGACCATTTTACCTTCCAAGCTAGGTACTTCATTAAAAGCAACTTCTTTGGCACCCAACACAGGGGAATTCTTTGCACTTTCCTTGCTCTGGACCAGTATGGTCTCGGAGTTTTGATCATAATCTATGTTCGCTATCCTATTGCTCGCCGCTGCCTGTAGGGTAGAGGAAAAGACCACATCATTGGTGTTGTAACCAAAGTTTACTCGGTGCACCCCTGAACGTATCTTTACTTTTTTGCCAACCTCATAGGCCACATTTACGCCATAACTCAAGTTGAGGTTCCCCGTTTTGGAGTTGGTGGCAAAATCCGCTCCAACGGGCGACCCATCGCCGGCACCATTAAAATAGACGGGAGCCAAAGATGGACCAACCGACCATTTTCCAGAGTTGTTTTTTGCAACCGCTTCCTCCAATTGTTCCTGCTCCGCAATGGCATCGTAAATGGACTGCTTCTCTGTTACGTCTTTTTCTGTAGTGTTTTCAGCAACCTGATCTTCGTTCTTTTTGGTTGATAAAGTTGTTTTTCTTTTGGCAGATTCCTCCTCATCGATATTCATCACGATGGCACTGTTGTTCTTTTTCATCGCTTCTTTATCCTGAGAAAGTTTTTCATCCTTTGGCGCACGGTTCTTATCGATTTGAGCCAATTGTGAACCCTTTTGGTTTGATATGGAAAAATTATTTCCAGTGCTACTTGAAGCCTTGGTTTTGGCAAAACCGTTCTCTTCTGCTTGATTTTCCTTTTGATTCAAGGTGTTTTTGTCAGAAGTATTTGCTAAACCATTTTGCTCATTTTGGTTAGTAGTTGGAGGAATAAAATCTCGATTTATCTTTTCTTTTGAATTTGTTTGATTTTCAGGAACTGAGATGTTTTCGACATCGGTAATAATCTGCTCCTGTTCTTCTCCAAATGGATTAATGGCCAGCAAAGCTATGATCAAAGCCGCCGCCGCACCGCCGAGGCCCCACCAAATAGGAACGGCCCGCTTCTTTTGTTTTTTGTTGTCCAAAGAAGCTTCGATAGAGGCCCAGACCTTTTCGTCCGGAACTTCTTGAAAGTCCTGAAAGCTTTCTTTGAACAATTGCTCTAAATTCTTTTTCCCCATTGTCTTTCTATTTAAGCAATGTTTATTTTGGCTTTTTCTATTTTTTCCCTCAAAATGGCCTTGGCCCTTGCCAAATTCGATTTTGATGTTCCAGTGGATGTCCCCAACATCTCACTGATTTCCTTGTGACTGTAACCGTCCAACACGTATAGGTTAAAAGTTAACCTATACTTGTGCGGTAGCTCTTGAATGTATCCCAAAAGGGTAGAGAGGCTTATATCCGTATCTTCTGTATCTACCTCCTCCTCATCCTCGGTATTTTCCGAAACCACGTTGAGGTGTTGGTCTTTCCTATACTTTTGAAGAACCGTATTTACGGTTATCCTTTTGATCCAACCTTCAAAAGAGCCTTTAAAACCGTATTGGTCAATTTTGTCGAATATGGTCATAAAACTGTCGTGCAGACTATCTTCCGCCTCCGTTTTGTTACGGGAGTACTTCAGGCACATACCGAAAAGAATACTGGAATATCTCCGGTATAGTTCAGCCTGTGCCTGTCGGTTACCCTTTTGACAGTTATGTATCAATTCTTCAAGATCCAAATGTTGGTCAATTTTGGATTGTTGCTATTTAATTTGTCGGTTCACCTTCTTCCGCAATCGGAACCGTGTATTCTAAAAATTTAGCATTTCCTTCTTCATCATCCCCGGCGTAAAAACGGAAGGTGTAGTCCTTGGTGTAAATTACATTAAATTTTAAGGTGGCCACTACTTCTTCCACAGCTTCGGTGCAGGCCCTGTCCTCATCGGTAAGCACGGAACCGACCACTACGACATCACGACCCGTTTCTGCTGTTTGCGACACATCGAAACCTTCAAAAAATGTACAACCATTAGGTCTTAGGTAGGTTACTTCAATATCGTAAGTTTTTCCAAACTCGAACGACTCTGGAACTTCGGCCTCCACGGTAGTAAGGGCAGTAAAGTAAAAATTGGGGGAATCATCATCCACCTCACAAGAGATGAACCATGAGCATGCCACAATTAACATAAAGGGCATTAACACTTTTTTCATAATAAAAATCCTTTTATTCCCTAGATGTGCAGTATGCGTAGGGGTTGCGTAGGATTTTCACAACCAAAAGTTAAACTCCCCAAAAAATCGATAAAAGGTTTATTCGCTTAAGGCGGTTATGGCTTCCTTAATTTTGCTTTCCAATTCTTCGGATAGCTCTGGGTTGTCCACAAGAAGCGCTTTTACGGCATCTCTTCCCTGACCCAGTTTGGTGTCGCCATAACTGAACCAAGAACCACTTTTCTTTACGATTTCATAGGCAACCCCCAAGTCGAGTATTTCCCCGATTTTAGAGATTCCCTCTCCGTACATAATATCAAACTCTGCGGTTTTGAACGGAGGGGCGACTTTGTTTTTTACCACTTTTACCCTGGTCTTGTTCCCTTGAACATCACCATCGGTACTTTTAATTTGAGTGGAGCGTCTAATGTCCAGTCGGACGGAAGCATAGAACTTAAGTGCGTTACCACCGGTTGTGGTTTCGGGATTACCGAACATTACGCCGATTTTTTCCCTCAACTGGTTGATAAATATTACGGTACATTTTGTTTTACTGATGGTAGAGGTCAGTTTTCGCAAAGCTTGGGACATCAAACGGGCATGCAATCCCATTTTGGAATCCCCCATTTCTCCCTCGATTTCACTTTTAGGTGTCAATGCCGCAACGGAATCCACGATTACGATATCGATGGCCCCGGAACGTATTAGGTTATCTGCAATTTCCAATGCCTGCTCTCCATGATCGGGCTGGGAAATGATCAAGTTATCAATATCTACCCCTAATTTTTTTGCGTAGAAACGGTCAAACGCGTGCTCTGCATCGATAAAGGCAGCGATTCCACCCGCTTTTTGGGCTTCTGCAATGGCGTGCAATGTCAATGTGGTTTTACCGGAAGATTCCGGACCATATATTTCAACCACTCTTCCTTTGGGATAACCTCCAACGCCGAGGGCAATATCCAATCCCAAAGAGCCAGAAGGAATTACTTCTACATCTTCAACAACGCTATCGCCCATTTTCATAACAGCACCTTTACCGTAGGTTTTGTCCAACTTGTCCAACGTAAGTTTTAGGGCTTTTAATTTTGCTTCTTTCTCTTTGCTCATGGTAAAAATTGTTAGGAAGGCTAAAATACCATTTCTTTCCACATGAAAAAAAGGGCACGCAACCTTTTTAATAACAATACATCTTAAGGACACTAACTCATCTCCATAGGGCCATTTAGGGCTCGCAATTGCTATGAGGAAGAAAATTCAGCTATGAAAACGGTAATGGATTAAGGGGGCCTTCGCGGCCCTTTTAATTTACTCTCCCTTTAATTTTTATCTTTGCACAAATTTTAGAACCATTCTTTAACTTAATAAAGTATAGCATGCAACTGTACAACACATTAAGTGCAAAGGAAAGGGAAGCCCTTATCGAGGAAGCCGGGAAAGAACGGCTTACCATCTCTTTCTATCAATATGCACGAATCGGCAATCCGCAAATTTTAAGAAACCATCTTTTTTTGGCTTGGAACGACATGGAAGTTCTGGGGCGTATTTATGTCGCACACGAAGGGATAAATGCCCAATTATCCGTACCGGCAGAAAACTTCAATGTATTCAAGGAACATTTGGACAGCATTGTCTTTTTAGAAAATGTACGTTTGAACATTGCCATAGAGCAGGACAACAAGTCTTTTCTAAAATTGAAAGTAAAGGTCAGGGACAAAATTGTGGCTGATGGATTGAACGATGACACTTTTGATGTCACCAACAAGGGCATACACGTAGGCGCCGAACAGTTCAACGAACTCATTGAAGATGAGAATACGGTTTTGGTAGATATGAGAAACCACTATGAAAGTGAGATCGGCCATTTTAAAAATGCCATTACGCCTGATGTGGACACTTTTCGAGATTCCCTTGATATTATAGAACAGGACCTTGCCGAGCATAAAGAAGATAAAAAGCTGGTAATGTACTGCACCGGTGGCATTCGGTGTGAGAAGGCCAGTGCATATTACAAGCACAAAGGCTTTAAAAATGTATATCAGTTGGAAGGCGGAATTATTGAGTATACCAGACAAGTTCGCGAAAAACAGCTGGAGAATAAATTCTTGGGCAAAAACTTTGTTTTTGACCATAGAAGGGGAGAACGTATCTCCGAAGACGTGATAGCCCATTGCCACCAATGTGGAAAACCTTGTGATACCCATGTAAACTGCGCCAACGAAGCCTGTCATCTGTTGTTCATACAATGTGAAGAGTGCGCCGAGAAAATGAACAATTGCTGTTCGGTGGATTGTATGGAAGTACATGCATTGCCCTATGAAGAGCAGAAGGAATTGCGCAAGGGCAAGGGAGCCAGTAATAAAATTTTTAAAAAAGGGCGCTCTCCGGTTCTTAAATACAAGAAGTAGTATTTCAATGCTGCAACAAATTGTGTTATATTTACAACTAGTAATTTTTATGAACCCTTTTTAGGGAAGCCCATTAAGTTTCCTTAAATCAAGATATTATATATGGCGTGTAGCAGTTGTTCAACCGGCAAGGATGGACAACCGCGTGGTTGCAAGAACAATGGTACTTGCGGCACTGATGGTTGTAACAAGCTGACAGTCTTTGACTGGCTTTCCAATATGTCGTTGCCCAACGGTCAAAAACCTTTTGATTGCGTTGAGGTACGTTTCAAGAATAGTAGAAAAGAATTTTATCGGAACACGGAGAATCTCACTCTGTCCATTGGGGATGTAGTGGCCACACAATCCAAATCGGGCCACGATGTTGGAGTGGTGACCCTTACCGGGGAATTGGTGCGTATTCAAATGAAGCGCAAAAAAGTATCCATCGACGACAAGACCATTCCCAAAATTTATCGAAAAGCGACACAACGGGACATTGACATCTGGCAAAAATGCAGAGATAGGGAAGAGGAGATAAAAAAGCGTTCCCGTGAAATAGCCATTTCGTTAAAGCTCGAGATGAAACTTAGCGATGTTGAATTTCAGGGAGACGGTTCAAAAGCAACATTCTACTATACTGCTGAGGATCGAGTTGATTTTAGACAGTTGATTAAGGACATGGCGAAAGCGTTTGGAATCCGTATTGAGATGCGTCAAATCGGTTACCGACAAGAAGCCCAGCGATTGGGTGGTATTGGATCGTGTGGTCGTGAGCTTTGCTGCTCTACTTGGTTAACCGATTTCAGGTCGGTGAGCACAGCATCGGCACGTTATCAGCAATTGGCCTTGAACCCTCAAAAATTGGCGGGACAATGTGGCAAGCTCAAATGTTGCCTCAACTATGAGCTGGACATGTATCTGGAAGCATTGAAGGATTTCCCACCTTCTGACAGTAAGCTCAAGACCCAAAAAGGATTGGCCTTTTGCCAAAAGGCGGATATCTTTAAAGAAACACTATGGTTTTCGTATAAAGATGAACCAGCAACTTGGCACACACTTTCCAAAGACCAAGTTTTGGAAATTCTGGAACTTAACAAGAAAGGCGATAAGGTTGCCAGTCTTGAGGAGTACGCCGCAGATAATATAGCGGAAGAAAAAACTACTTTCGAAAATGTCGTAGGCCAAGACAGTCTTACCCGTTTCGACAAACCCAAGAGTAAGAAGAGAAGAAAGAAGAAGCGTAGAAAACCAAAATCTAAAGCACCCCACAATGCAAAATAAATTTTTGTTTCTCTTGGTTGTGATTCTTACCCTGTCGTCTTGCAACGAATTTTTGGTTTATTCAGATTATAAACCGGTTAAGGAAGCAAAATGGGAGATGGGTCAGAATGTTGACTTTCAATTTTCTGAACTGGATTCTACCCAAACCTACAACATGTTCATCAATATTAGAAACGATGACAATTTTGCTTTTAGCAATTTATTTTTGATAACCGAGTTAGAATATCCTAGCGGTAATACCGTTAAGGACACGTTGGAATATAGAATGGCGGAGCCCAATGGTGAATGGCTTGGTAAAGGAATGGGCAGCATTAAAGAAAATAAACTTTGGTTCAAGGAAAACATCGATTTTCCAGATTCTGGCGTATATAAGGTGAATATTTCCCACGCCATGCGAAAAAATGGCGATGTGGAGGGCCTCCATGTTTTGGAGGGAATAACGGATGTTGGTTTGGAAATAGAAAAAGCACCAAAATTATAATGGCAAAGAAACGTCAACAAAAAAAGCAGCAGAATTTTTTCCCTTTTATCAAGTGGTTCTGGATTATATTCGGAGCAGGCGTCCTATCCGTAGTACTTATTTTTCTATTGGCCTCTTGGGGAGTGTTTGGGGAAATGCCAACCTTTGAGCGTTTGGAAAACCCCGAGACCAACTTGGCCACCGAGTTTATCTCCTCTGATGGCGAAACCTTGGGGAAACTCTACTTGGACGACAACAGAACTTGGGTAGATTACGAAACCCTTCCTCAAAACATTGTAGATGCCTTGGTAGCTACCGAGGATGCCAGATATTACGACCATTCCGGTATTGATGCGCGCGGTTTCGCAAGGGCATTGGCCTTTTTGGGCACAAAGGGCGGTGCAAGTACCATCTCGCAGCAATTGGCGCGACAGCTTTTTGTAGGGGTTAGATCCAGAAACCTATTTGAGGCAGTTACCCAAAAAATTAAAGAATGGGTCATTGCAACCCGTTTGGAACGGAACTATACCAAGCAAGAGATTATCGCCATGTACCTTAATATATATGATTTTGGTTACAATGCGGACGGTATCCGTTCTGCTTCCAGAATTTACTTTGGAAAAGAACCTGCCGATCTCAAAACCGAAGAATCCGCTGTTTTGGTGGGCATGCTCAAGAACTCTTCGCTGTACAATCCAATGCGGAGGGAGGAATTGGTGTTCAATAGGCGAAATACCGTGCTTGGTCAAATGGCAAAGTATGGATATATTACAGAAAAAGAGAAGGACTCGTTGCAGAGCAGGGAGATGAAAATCAATTTTAACCCTGAATCGCACCGGGAAGGATTGGCCACTTACTTCAGGATGTACATGCAACGCTATTTGAACCAATGGGTCCGTGAAAACCCAAAACCGGATGGCGAAAACTACAATATTTATCTGGATGGACTAAAAGTCTACACGACCATAGACTCCAGAATGCAGCGTAATGCGGAAGAAGCCGTACAGGAACACATGAGTAATTTGCAGGCGGAGTTTTTCCATCAAAATACACCGGACCGGAACCCTACCGCGCCTTTTTTGGATTTAAGAAAGGGCGAGATTGATACCATTATGCGAAGCGCCATGAAGCGTTCTGCCAGATGGCGTCATTTGAAAAGGGAAGGGTTATCGGAAAAGGACATTGAGGCTACCTTCCATAAAAAGGAGGAGATGACGGTTTTTGATTGGAACAGTGATTCCTATGAGAAGGATACCATTATGACCCCGATGGATTCCATCAGATATTATAAAACTTTCCTAAGGACCGCCATGATGTCCATGGAACCACAAACAGGGCATGTGAAAGCTTGGGTTGGAGGTATAGATTATAAACATTTTCAGTATGATAATGTAATTCAAGGTTCAAGACAGGCAGGTTCTTTATTTAAGCCTTTTGTATATGCCGCTGCCATTGACCAATTACGATATTCTCCTTGTTATACCCTTCCTGATAACCAATACAGTATAGAACCAGGAAAGCATGGGAACATGTTGGCTTGGACGCCAAAGAACTCTGATGGAAAATACTCAGGTGAAGATATGACCTTAAAGAACGCATTGGCCAATTCGGTAAACACCATCACAGCTCAACTTATTGACAGGGTAGGCCCAGGAGCGGTAGTTTCCATGGCAAAAAATATGGGAATCACTAAGGAAATACCTGCAGTGCCATCCATTGCACTCGGTACTCCAGATGTGAGCGTTTATGAAATGGTGGGGGCTTTCGGAACCTATGCGAACCAAGGAGTGTATGTGAAACCAGTAATGGTTACCCGTATCGAGGACAAAAATGGTACCGTGCTGTTTGAATACAAACCCGAAACCAAGGATGTGCTGAGCAAGGATGTTGCCTATGCGATGATCAACCTTTTGGAGGGTGTTACACAATACGGTTCTGGGGGACGTCTAAGGCATACTTACGGAAAGAACAACACCGTATATAAGGAAATTATAACCGGCTACCCATACGAATTGACCAACCCGATAGCGGGTAAAACAGGAACCACACAGAATCAGAGTGATGGTTGGTTTATGGGAATGGTGCCCAATTTAGTGACCGGTGTGTGGGTAGGTGGAGAAGATAGGTCCATCCACTTTAACCGTTTGTTATACGGACAAGGTGCAGCCATGGCTCTGCCTATTTGGGGACTTTACATGAAGAAGAACTATGCCAACGAAGAAATTGGGGTCTCTAAAGATGCTTTTGAGGCGCCTGAGGAGATGTCCATTAATTTGGATTGTTCACAACTACAAAAAGATGAAAATGTCGATACAGATGATGATTTGGATGACCTAGACTTCTAGTCCGTCCAATCCGTTTTGATAAAATAAAGCTCCAAGCATATCTTAATTTGCTTGGGGCTTTTTTATTTAAATCGTAATTTCAGGGAATATTAATACGAATGCTATGATCAATAAAAAAGTTGCCAATGTATCCGATGCCTTGAAGGGAGTAGAAGACGGAATGACGTTCATGTTGGGTGGGTTTGGCCTATGTGGAATACCAGAGAACGCCATAGACGAACTCGTGCGATTGGGCATTAAAGACATCACTTGCATATCCAACAATGCCGGAGTGGACGATTTTGGACTTGGACTGCTGTTACAAAAACATCAAATCAAAAAAATGATATCCTCCTATGTGGGCGAAAATGACGAGTTTGAACGTCAAATGCTCAGTGGGGAGCTAGAAGTGGAACTCACACCTCAAGGAACGCTTGCAGAGAAGTGTAGGGCAGCCCAAGCGGGTTTCCCTGCATTTTACACCCCAGCCGGTTACGGAACTGAAGTGGCCGAAGGCAAAGAAACTAGGGAGTTCGATGGTAAAATGTATGTTTTGGAGCCCGCATTTAAAGCAGATTTCGCTTTTGTCAAAGCTTGGAAAGGAGATGAGGCAGGCAATCTCATCTTTAAAGGGACAGCGCGTAATTTTAATCCTTGCATGTGTGGTGCGGCTACAATTACCGTGGCCGAGGTAGAAGAACTACTTCCGGCAGGAAGTCTGGACCCTAATCAGATTCACATTCCCGGAATATTTGTACAGCGTATTTTCCAAGGCCGGAAATATGAGAAGAGAATTGAGCAACGAACAGTGCGAAAAATGGAATCAATGTAATAAATGAACTAATGGTTAAAAGGGAAAATATCATCGTTACCAAATCCGTTGATTTTGCCTTGATGATAATTGATTTTTGTGAAGTTCTGGAAAATAGAAAAAAATACGTTGTTGCCAATCAGTTATTAAAAACTGGCACCAGTATTGGAGCAAATATCCATGAGGCGCAGAATGCAGAAAGTAGAGCGGACTTTATCCATAAGGTGAAAATAGCCCTGAAAGAATTGGAAGAAGTAAAATATTGGTTGACCCTTTGTGAAAGAGCGGAAAGTTATCCTTTTGAAACTAGTTTAAAGGAAAATGTCAACGAGTTGGGATTGATTATGTACAAAATTATAAGTACGAGCAAGAGGAATCTTAAGAAGCACAATTGATTCATTGCTCCATTAATAGAATTAGAACATTATTTATATGTTGGATAAAAACGGAATAGCAAAGCGTATAGCAAAAGAAGTTAAGGACGGATACTACGTGAACCTTGGTATAGGAATACCGACTTTAGTGGCCAATTTCGTGCGGGACGATATCAGTGTAGAATTTCAAAGTGAGAATGGCGTTTTGGGCATGGGCCCTTTCCCGTTTGAAGGAGAGGAGGATGCGGATATCATTAATGCAGGAAAACAGACCATTACCACATTGCCCGGCGCTTCGTTCTTTGATTCTGCAACCAGTTTTGGCATGATACGTGGACAACATGTTCACTTAACCATTTTAGGTGCCATGGAAGTGGCCGAGAACGGTGATATTGCCAATTGGAAGATTCCCGGAAAAATGGTTAAGGGCATGGGAGGCGCTATGGATTTGGTAGCATCTGCGGAAAACATCATAGTAGCAATGATGCACACGAACCGCGATGGCGATTCAAAACTTTTAAAAAGATGTATGTTGCCCTTGACTGGTGTAGGATGTGTAACCAAAATAGTGACGAATCTTGCCGTGTTGGAAGTAACGGACCAAGGATTTAAACTTTTGGAAAGGGCACCAGGCGTTTCCGTGGAGGAAATCAAGAAAGCAACCGAAGGTAGGCTGGTTGTGGATGGAGACGTTCCGGAAATGAGGATTTAATAAATATGCACCGCATTTTTACAACATTTTATAGCTATTACACAACAATAGTTTTAGAATACCATTCATCGATTATATATTTGGTTATATCGAAATTTTTACCCAAATTAACACCACCAAAACCGATTTGACCATGGCCCTAAAAACACAGACTACAATGGACGAGAACGTCCAAGTTTACCGAAACGATTTTTTCACAGGATTTATGCTTTTGATTAAAAAGCTTTTTATGCTTTAAATCAGTTACATCCCCCTGAAAAATTTGGAGCCAACACCTTGTTCGGCTCTTTTTTTTGCTATAATTTTAAGGCAAACCATTCACATATGCCGCTTCACTTTCGGGAATGCGAGGGTGCCGATTTGGATACTTTGGTAAATATATCAAAAAGCACCTTTTCCGATGCCTTTGAAAAGGACAATGACCCTGAAGATTTCCAGACCTATATCAATGAGGCTTTCCATTATAAAAAGCTAGCCGCCGAACTCGCAAATAAGGATAGTCTTTTTCATTTTGTTTATGATGATGAGACTCTGGTGGGTTATTTCAAACTTAATATTGAAACCGCCCAAACTGATATAAAAGACCCTGATTCTGTGGAGATTGAACGTATTTATGTGCTGAAAGAACATCAAGGTAAAAAAATCGGCTCGTGGATGCTTAAGAAAATAGTGACCCAAGCAGAATCATTAAAGAAGAACTACATTTGGCTAGGAGTTTGGGAACACAATCCAAAAGCCATTCAATTTTACCAAAGGCATGGCTTTGCCAAGTTTGGGGAACACCCTTATTTCATTGGCTCAGATAGGCAGACCGACTGGTTGCTCCGGCTAAATATTTAGTAGTCCACCCAGATAAACATTATCCCCCTCGGCCTGTAGTTTATACGCCACGGAATTTTCAAAAGCGGCATGCATCAACAGAGAGATTGCCTTTGCGTTTAATTTTGTTAGACTATTTGTTCTGTATACTACATCACGAATGGTGGAAAAGCTTACGTTGCTCTGTATGGCAATATTGGCCAAATCGTTTTTAGAAGTGTTTCTACGTAAAGTCTCAGACAGTTTTTCACTAATCGGCTTGCCGTAATCTTCATCTTTAAAGATCAGTTCGGTTTTAAGGAGTGGCCCAAGGCCTTTTATAGAACCCATATATAATTCAAGTTTAAATAATTATATGTCGGGGTCAGATCCTATTTTCTATATTTGGCTTGTAACCCAATTACAGAAAACTAGATAAATTGCTGCGTCGAGTGCATATTGCGTAACAATATTACACAATATAGAAATAAATGTATATAATTAAGCAGTTACGAAGAAAAAATAATATAAGTCAATCGCAATTGGGCAAGGAAATCGGCGTGAGTCTTCGTACCATACAGCTCTACGAACGCAAGGATGCAAACATCCCGATTAAGAATCTAACCAAGATAGCCGAATATTTTGGCCTTACCATTGCCGAGCTGTACATGCACGAGGTGAACGATATGGGCGAGGCTTATACCAAACGTCAACCATTTACCAAGCATGGAAGTGTTTTTTACCCATTGGAGCATGGTAAATATTTGGTGATGGCTCCTTTGATATTGGTAGAATGGCAAAAAAAATATATTGAGAATTTACGGAAGGACAACTTCAGCAATCCATTTCAGGGTGGTTTTATCATTGATTTTTTAACGGAAGAACCCCACCGTATATTCGAAGTATCCGGTGATTCCATGAACGATTCCAGTGCTGAATCCATTCCGAACAAAGCATATGTTCTTGGACTCGAAATCAAAAAAGAATTGTTGACCCGAAACGAAACCTTATGGCACCAGTCCTATATATTGGTTTGTGCGGATAGGATTATCTGTAAGCAGCTTACAGGGTATAACAAGGAAAAAAAGACCTTACAATGTCACAACCTGAATACTTCACCGGAGTTTCAGGATTTTGAGCTATTGTTAGAAGAGGTACTACAGGTATTTAAGATTGAGAAAAAGCAGTTTTGACCTCGTTTAGATGGGTGAGTACCTGTTCCAAACATCCATCCAGATTCTTTTTTACCTCGGTTTCCCAGAATCGGAATACGGTGTACCCTTTATCCTTTAGGGCTTGATTCACCTCTTCATCACGTTGCATGTTACGTTCAATCTTTGGAATCCAGAATTCACGGTTGGTCTTGATTTTTTCTTTTCGTTCTTCCCAATTATGGCCATGCCAATATTCCCCATCAATAAATATGACGGTCTTATACTTTTTAAGGGCGATATCCGGCTTTCCAATGAGTTTTTTGTAATCGATGCGATATCTATAGCCCGATTGCCATAACGCCTTTCTAAAGACTAATTCTGGCTTGGTGTTTTTACCACGGATTTTTCCCATGATCTTGGAACGCTCCGGTGTCGTATAGAAACCTGATTCCTCATTGAACCGAGGGACTTTGATGCGTTCTTTTGGGTATTCTTTGGGCATACCGTAAGATAACAAAAAACCCAAACTCCTATTGGAATTTGGGTTTTGTATATAGAAATATGATTTGCTTATCCTTTTAGCGTAGCGGATAAATATTCACGGTTCATTCTAGCAATGTTGGTCAATGAGATACCCTTTGGGCATTCCACTTCACAAGCTCCGGTATTGGTACAGTTACCAAAACCTTCCAAATCCATTTGGCGGACCATGTTCTGAACGCGCTCGGTAGCTTCAACCTGACCTTGAGGCAACAGGGCAAATTGCGATACTTTAGCAGATGTGAACAACATGGCACTTGCATTTTTACAAGCGGCCACACAAGCTCCACAGCCAATACAGGTAGCAGCGTCCATGGCTTCGTCCGCAGCATGCTTATTGATTGGAATGGAATTCGCATCGATGGTATTTCCGGAGGTGTTCACGGAAATATACCCGCCAGCTTGCTGTATACGGTCAAAAGCGCTACGGTCCACGATCAAATCCTTGATAACGGGGAATGCAGTGGCTCGGAACGGTTCGATAACAATGGTATCCCCATCGTTGAACTTTCTCATGTGCAGCTGACAAGTGGTTACCAATCTGTCCGGTCCATGGGGCTCTCCATTTATTTGAAGCGAACATGTTCCACAGATACCTTCCCTGCAATCGTGGTCAAATTCTACGGGTTCCTCTCCTTTGGAGACCAATTCTTCGTTTAGGATATCCAACATTTCCAAGAAAGACATATCTCCTTCTACACCGTCAAGTGTATAATCAACTATTTTTCCTGGTGTGGATGCGTCCTTTTGACGCCATATTTTTAGATATAATTTCATAGCTTCTTATTTGTAGGATCTTGTCTTCAGTTCAATGTTTTCGTATACCAAATCCTCTTTGTGCAATTCGGCATCCTTGGGCTCGCCCTTATATTCCCAAGCGGCCACATATTTAAAGTTTTCGTCATCTCGAAGCGCTTCTCCCTCCTCGGTCTGGTATTCTTCACGGAAGTGGCCTCCACAAGATTCGTTTCTGTGTAGGGCATCTTTTGCGAAAAGTTCGCCCAACTCCAAGAAATCGGCAACGCGTCCAGCTTTTTCCAGCTCTTGGTTTTTAGATTCGATACTTCCCGGAATTTTCACGTTCTCCCAGAAATCTTTTCTAAGGTCGGAAATCTCCTTGATGGCTTCTTTCAATTCCTTTTCGTTACGAGCCATACCACATTTGTTCCACATGATCTTGCCCAGTTTCTTGTGATAATAATCCACGGAATGGATTCCTGAACCGCTCATCAACTTTTCCATTCTGTCGCGAACCTGTTTTTCAGCTTCGTCAAACTCTGGAGAATCGGTTGGTATTTTTCCGGTTCTGATATCTTTTGACAGATAATCCCCAATGGTATAAGGCAGTACAAAATAACCGTCTGCCAATCCTTGCATAAGGGCAGAAGCACCCAAGCGGTTGGCGCCGTGGTCGCTAAAGTTGGCCTCACCGGCAGAGTAACAACCAGGAATTGTGGTCTGTAGATTATAATCCACCCAAAGACCTCCCATGGTATAGTGTACAGCGGGATAAATCATCATTGGGGTCTTATATGGATTTTGGTCCACAATTTTTTCGTACATCTGGAACAGGTTGCCATATTTGGCCTCAACAACTTCCTCTCCCAATTTGGTGATGGTCGCCTTGTCTGGGTCTTTAAGACCAGAGGTCAAGGCCTTTTCTTTTCCGTAACGCTCTATAGCGGACGCGAAATCCAAGAATACCGCTTCTCCGGTTTTGTTTACGCCAAAGCCGGCATCGCATCGTTCCTTGGCAGCTCTTGATGCCACATCACGGGGAACAAGGTTACCAAAGGCAGGATACCTTCTCTCCAAATAATAATCCCTGTCTTCTTCGGCCAGTTCTGTCGGTTTCTTTTTGCCTTCCCGTATGGCAATGGCATCCTCCATTTTCTTGGGGACCCAGATTCGTCCATCGTTTCTAAGGGATTCCGACATCAACGTCAATTTGGATTGATGGTCACCTGAAACTGGAATACAGGTCGGGTGGATTTGAGTAAAACATGGATTGGCGAAGAAAGCTCCTTTGCGGTGCGCTCTCCAAGCGGCCATCACATTGCTTCCCATGGCATTGGTTGAAAGGAAGAATACGTTTCCGTACCCTCCGGTTGCCAGAACAACGGCGTGGGCACTATGCCTTTCAATTTCACCACTTACCAAATCCCTAGCGATGATACCTCTTGCCTTACCGTCTACCAAGACCAAATCCATCATTTCATGACGGTTGAAAGCTTGAATCTTTCCACGGTTTATCTGACGGTTCATTGCAGAGTAGGCACCCAACAATAATTGCTGACCGGTCTGTCCTTTGGCATAAAAGGTCCTTGATACGAGAACCCCACCAAACGAACGGTTGTCCAACATACCACCATACTCGCGGGCAAAGGGAACACCTTGTGCCACACATTGGTCGATGATATTACCTGAAACCTCGGCCAAACGATAAACGTTGGCTTCGCGGGAGCGGTAATCCCCCCCTTTTATGGTATCGTAGAAAAGACGGTAGTTGCTATCCCCGTCCCCTTGATAGTTCTTAGCTGCATTGATTCCCCCTTGGGCAGCAATGGAGTGTGCCCTACGTGGAGAATCTTGATAACAGAAGGTTTTTACATTGTAACCCAACTCGGCCAAAGTAGCTGCAGCGGCACCACCTGCAAGTCCTGTACCTACAACAATGATGTCAATATTCCTTTTGTTGGCAGGGTTAACTAGATTGATGTCATTTTTATGCTTGGTCCATTTGTCGGCCAACGGCCCAGATGGAATTTTAGAATCCAATATGCCCATACTTAATGTGTTATTGGGTTAAGGTGGTGGTACAAGGCGATAAAAGCGAATGCCAAGGGTACCACGACCGCAAATATTTTAGCAAATTTTGTGAATCCAACGGTGTACTTGTTATTGGCACCCATGGATTGGAAAGAGGAAGCGAAACCATGCCACAAGTGCAAGCTAAGCAACACAAAGGAAACCACGTAAAGAATGGTTCTCCAGAAAGGAGCAAATTTCTCCACCGTTTCATGATAGTAACGTGTTGGGTCCTCAGGATTGGCCTCTACGTATTTGTAGGCCATTTCGTGTATCCAAAAATCATAGAAATGCAACGCCAAGAAAGCAAGGATGACCAGACCTGAATAAATCATGTTTCGAGAAACCCAGGGCGCATTGGCACTACCTTTGTACTTAACATAGCCTACATTCCTGGCTTTTTTGTTCTGAATCTCCAAAACAAAGCCCATTACAAAGTGTACGATGACACCTGCAATTAGAATTGGTTGCATCAAAAACTGAACTATGGGGTTGTAGCCCATAAAGTGGGATGCTTCATTAAAAAAATCAGGGGAAAATACCGAGGCCAAATTAATGGTCACGTGAAGAATCAAAAATGTGACCAAAAAAAGACCCGATAGGGCCATAACATATTTTCGGGCCAACGAAGATTTTATCAAACTCATTAGAAGTTAGTTTTTACACAAATTTACGGCACGAATGAGTTTTTAACAAGTAATAAACAAGTAGACCCCCCTTATTTAGAAACATTATAGGGAAGGGGCAAAGCTTTGAAAATGATATATTAAAACTGCAAAAAGGGACTTGGGCTTAAATTTTATTCCATTGAAAAGGATAGAGCTTACGGAAAATGGTGGCAAAGGCAGCTATAAGGTATTTGAGAATATCTGGATCGGAGTTTATTTTGTTTTGAACACCACTTGAAGGGAATAGATGTATTCATTGACCGGGCGATCATAATATATGGCCGTTTCCACCTGTTCGCTTAGATATTGAGTGTCTTCTACAGTTATTACATCACCGAGTTCCTTGCCAAGGGCCTCGGCTATCAAGGATGCTTTATGGATAGCGTCTTCCATTGCTTTACCATAGAGCGATTTTGCTGCGCTCTCATCAATTTTTAAAACTGCCACACTGTTTAAACGTTGAAGCCCCAACGATTTTATGGTCAAAAAAGTTTTCATTTTTTCGATGGACGAAGTTGAAAACTCATAAATAACACCTTCCTTGTCGTATCCCATGGTTTCAAAGCCAAACTCGTGTGGATTTTTCTTGAGCTCTTCCCAAGCAATACCGTTCAGTTCAAGGGCTTTTTGGTAGAGAGACCTCAGTTCCTCGAAATCCATGCCGTCCGAAGCATAGCTAGAGTATGCAGAACTTATTGAAACCGTGGCTTTATAGGTGGGAGAAGAATCTGTGTGGATGGCCCTGGCCAATACTTTAATGGTAGCGCTTTGTTCTTGGGCGGCCATTGAAATGGACATCAATGCCAAGAGAACGTATAATAATTGTTTCATCTTTATATCGGAGCTTAAATAATAGGTATGTTTTGAATTAGGGGGAACTTTATGATACCTGATTATTCAGGAATGTTGAAATATTCGATGACTTGTTCGTAGCTCATTTTAGAATAATCCACAGCACTTGAAGCAGATTTATCAGGAGCAGATACCCCGCCGGGAATGAGTACATACCTGAAGTCATCAAAATAGGTAAACACGTTGGTTCCTCCATCAGAGGTCACTGCTTCTGCATATAGTGCTATGAAACCTGAACCTTGGTTTAATCTATACCTATATATTTCATTTTGGGAAACTAGCTCAAAGGGCAATTGATAGACCTCGTTTGATATTACATTGATTTCATGTCTTCCATAGACAAGGAGAACGTCGTTTGCATTGTTGAATTCAGCTAATCCAAAGGAAACCAACAATTGGTCGGATTCTTCGGCTGCAGCAAGACCACCAAATTCGGATGCTATCCAATCCGAGTATATCACATTGGCAGTACCTGTTTCCCCTTGCTCCCCTTGTTCACCTTGGGCTCCGGCAGGCCCTGCGACTCCTTGTTCACCTTGAGGCCCTTGAGGTCCAACGGCACCATCCTCACCATCTTCTGATGAGCAAGAGACGATCAATGCGACCGACATTGCTGTTAAAAAGAATGTTTTAATTGATAATTCACTTGTTTTCATGTTTAAATTTTTTGGGTTTCAACTGGCAAATTAGAATGGATTGACCAGCTCAAGAACTCGCTCCTTACTATATGTATGTATGATTATGCTGATCGATGGTTTTCTGTTACCGATGGAGTATTACATTCTTTTTTAGGTAAGTTTTACCATCTGTACAGCATATATGCATCTTATACACCATTTTATGTTAAACATCACTATAGGTGGGTTTTATAACGATTCAAGTTATAATTTGGAACAAAGAAGAAACCATCATGAGGGTAATTATTGTGGATGACGAGTTGGCTGCCATCAATAGCCTTTCTTGGGAATTGAGAAAACACTCGGACTTTATCTCGATCATTGAAACGTTTACCTCCCCGGTAGAGGCCATATCTGGAATCAACTATTTAAAGCCCGATTGCGTTTTTTTGGATATTGAAATGCCCGAAATGAGCGGGTTTTCCCTTTTGGAAAAATTGGAATACCGCAACTTCGCCGTTGTAATCACTACAGCGTACAATCAATATGCCATCAGGGCAATTAAAGAGAGTGCGGTGGATTACCTTTTGAAACCGGTAGATCAAGATGATATTTTGGGCGTTGTGGAAAAGCTGAAAAAATTGAACGGTGCACAAAATTTTAAACACCAATTTGAACAGACTTTTGAAGCCCTTTCCCGGGCAAGTTCACCACAGATTGTTCAGATTCCTGTAAGTGGAAAAATCTTGTTCCTGCGTGTGAACGAAATCGTGTATTGCGAATCGGATGGGAATTATTCAAAAACCTTTTTGGAATCGGGAGAAGAGTTGTTGGTATCAAAAAAATTGAAGGAGCTGGAGGACATGCTTCCCAACCGAATGTTCTTCAGGGTACATAATTCCTATATTGTTCATTTGCTCAAGGTGAAGGAGTATTTACGGTCCGATGGATATTTGGTATTGTTGAACCAAAAGAAAATACCCGTTTCTAGAACCAAAAAAGAGGCTTTTTTAAACAAGATGAGCTAAGATGACTTTATGCTGAAAAATTTGACAGACTTTTTCAAGGAAAGTAACCAGAATGGATTTGGGTTCCTTGTGGTTTCCGTACTGTTCTATCTTTTTGTTTTCTTTCTGATTCAGTTTTTTCAGCACAAGAAGCGGTTTTACCTTTTTTACTCCCTATATGCCTTGGTTACCGGCGTTACGTTGATGAAATATGTGGAAGGTGTCTTTTTTTCGGACTTTTTTCATAGTCCTTCCGGAAGAGGCTTTGTAGCCTGGGTTCATTACCCCACACAATTGTTTGCCTCTATGCTGTTCAGCTTTTTTGTCCTGGATATCATGCAGCTCAAGAACGACCATCCAAAATTTGTTAAATGGGCATACCGGGCCTATTTGGGGGTCGCGCCGTTATATTTGGTCTTATGGGCCGTCCAATTGATGAATCCCAGGTCTTATTTAATCGATTATTTCCATGGATTCTTCTTTTTGCCCATGAGCCTGATCGTTTTTGTGGGAGGGTTCTATTTGGTTCTCAAACAAGACCGTATCATCAAGTGGTATATTCTCTCGGGCATGTCGGCGCTTTTTGTTTCGTATCTTATCATCACCCTGTATTCTTTTGAAGAAAGTAGGGCCAGCGACGAAACATTGTACATCTTTTATCTTGGTGTACTGCTTGAAAGCTTATTGTTTGCCCTGGCCATCGGACTGGAGCAAAAAATGGTCTACAGGGATAAGGCCCATGTACAGAAAAAATATATTGAGCAATTGGAGGAAAACCAAGTGATCAAGGAGAGTATCAACCGAACCCTATCGGATGAGCTCTTACAGACCAAAGCAGAAATAGAGGGTCTTAGTTCGGAGGCCCAAAGGGAGCGGACCGAAAAACTTACCATGAAAATGGAAAATAGGTTCGCACAGCTCAAGCTCGATGCTTTACGAAGTCAAATGAACCCTCATTTTATTTTCAACGCGCTCAATTCCATTAAATCCTATCTAATAGAAAACGACCAAGAGAAGGCCATTTATTATCTGGGCAGGTTCTCCAAACTGATACGCGGCATCTTGGAAAGTTCAAGAAAAGACCTTGTGACCTTAAAAGAGGAGTTGGACATTATTGAAATGTACACAGAAATTGAAAGTGACCGATTCAAAAACAACATTGAGTACAATGCTGAAATTGATGAAGGAATAGCTCCAGATGATATTTTAATTCCCTCCCTCATACTTCAACCCTTTGTGGAAAATTCCATTTGGCACGGACTTACCACAAAAAAAGGCAAAAAACAGTTGGTCATTAAAGTCCAAGAAACCGATGAAGGGGGTTGTCTTACGGTTATCGTTGAGGATAACGGTGTTGGGCGGGAAGCATCCCGTCTTAAAAACCGCCAAAATCCCTTGAAGGGGCAATCCTTGGGATTGACCATCGTTCAGGATAGATTGGATTTTTTTTCCAAAAAATACCACGAGGATTTCAGCTATACCATTTACGATATAAAAGACGAAGAAACTGGAAAGGCACTGGGAACAACGGTAATTATGAACCTGCCTAAACTTACGGTATAACCCTCTTGCATCAAAAGAAAAACGGCTGGTAAAAGGAAAATCCAAATAATTGTTCGAATTTGGATAAAATTTATAATATCAATGGACATTGCCCTACTTTCCGTAAGCCTCAACGTGTATTCCACTTCCAGGATTGCCGAGGAGTTTGAAAAAGCAGGCCATTATGTGGAGCATATAGACCACACCAAGTGTTCCGTACAGTTGGGAGGAGAAAAGCCCCAGATTTTTTATGAAGCCGACAACATTACCGATGAGTTTGATGCAGTTGTGCCAAGAATCGGAACCACAGTTACAAGACATGGTGCTGCGATAGTGAAGCAATTCGAGATGAACAATATATTCAGTACGGCAAAGTCTCTTGGAATCATTCGGGCCAGGAACAAGGTTTCCACTTTGCAAATGATGTTCAAGAAAGGAATTCCAGTGCCAAAAACGGTGTTTTCCATCAACCCCAATAATGTGGAGCACCAGATTGAGCTTTTGGGCGGAGCCCCGGTGATCATCAAACTACAGGAAGGCACCCAGGGCAAGGGTGTTATTTTGGCCGAAAGCAAAAAATCTGCCAAGTCCGTCATAGATACATTGTATAACATGAGCACCAGTATTTTGTTGCAGGAGTATATTGAAGAGGCCAATGGGGAAGATCTCAGGATTGTGGTCGTGGACAACAAAATTGTGGCCAGTATGAAGCGGACCAGCGGTCTGGACGATTTTAGGTCGAATGTGCACCGTGGTGCCGAGACTCAAAAAGTGCAGTTGACGCCCCGTGAAAAATTCATCGCCATCAATGCTACCAAACATTTGGGGCTGGGTGTGGCCGGAGTGGATTTGATCCGTTCCAAAAACGGCCCTTTGCTTATTGAGGTAAACGCCTCGCCGGGCTTAAAAGGAATTGAGGCGGCCACTGGTGTAAACGTGGCCAAAACCATTGTTCAATTTGTGGAGAAAAATGCAAAACGAGGTAGATAGTGAAAGGGTTCTAAGCAGATAAGTCTATTTCATCGCTCACTTTGGCCAGACTCCATTTAATGGCGTCTTCAAGATTGGAAAACTGACGTATTTTATCCTTAAAAAATAACTTTTCTAAAATCACGCTCGTCAATCCACTATTGTTGTAGGCTACAATGGAATAAAATTCCAATTTGTGGCGATGTTTATAAAACTTTAGCCAATCTGTGGGCACTACCGAATAATTATGGATGCGATTACTGATATAGGCAATGGGTTTGTCCTTTCCCAAAACTTCGTAAGCAACTTTAATTATGGTTTCCGCTATGTCCCAATTAAAAGTTTCACCTTCGTTCATTTCTGAAATGACCAAACCATCGAAAAAATAGAAGGTCCCAAACTCATACTCCCTGATCTGTTTTATTTTTTTGAAAAACTCCAACTCCCTAACGCGCTGCATAATCCTTCTCTATATTATGTATAAAATTTATGCGCAAAAGTAGATGTAAGCAGAAGTTTTATTTGAATCGGGTTTACCAATGACCCTTTAGAATTGGTACAAGGCCCTTTTCAATTGACGGTTGATTTTTAAGCACTGAGCGCACGAAGAAGTATTCCTACACACCTTGTTTAAATAGCTTATTATTTTTCCATATTCTTCAACTGAATGCCAAGGGCTTTGGTAGAAAGTTGAACCTCTAAAAGTGAGAGAATCAGCGAAATCATGAGAAAAATCAGACTTATACCAAAAATAATGTTGGCCCAAACCTCCATCTCCACATATACAAGGAACATCGTGACCGCCGCCAATAAAAAGCTGATAATGGCCGAAGCTTGCATGTTCTTTATAATGCTTAGCCGGTTTCTTAATTGATTGATCTGTTGTTTTAAGGGCTGGGCAGAGGTTTCTTCGAACTGTTTGTGCAATTGCCGGATGAGCGCGGCAATGGCCAAGTACCTAGCATTATAGGCCAACATGGTCAAGGAAATAGCGGGAAAAAGTAAGGCAGGTATGCTTAGGTTGAGTTGCATTTTTTCAATTTGATATGGAAGGTAAGAATTTGTCTTCGGTAACGCAATTACCTAAATTTGGGGAAATCAAAATACAACTATGAAATACTTCCAGATAGACAGTAATCTTTTTGTGAAAAACCGTAAGAAATTTATGGCCCATATGCGGCCCAAGAGCATTGCGATATTCAACTCCAACGACATCTACCCCATAGGTGCCGATAGCACCTTGCCGTTTGAACAGGACCGTGATCTATTTTATCTGAGCGGTGCGGACCAGGAAGAAACTATTTTGTTATTGTTCCCCGATGCTATGGACTCAAAACATAGGGAGATTCTGTTTGTTAGGGAAACCAACGACCATATCGCTGTTTGGGAAGGCGCAAAGCTTACCAAGGAAAAAGCCACCGAGGTATCGGGAATACAAACCGTGTATTGGCTCACCGATTTTGACAAGATCTTTTTTGATTTGATGACCGAAGCGGACACCATATATTTCAACACTAACGAGCATTACCGCCAAGCGGTGGAAACGCAGACACGTGAAGATCGTTTCATAGAAAAATGCAAGAAAGAATATCCTGCTCACCAATGGGCCAAAAGTAATCCCATTTTGCAGAATATTAGAGGTGTAAAGGAGCCCGAGGAGATAGAATTGATGCAGAAGGCATGCGACATTACAGAGAAAGGATTCAGGCGTATATTGGAGTTTGTGAAACCGGGCGTTTGGGAGCACGAAATGGAAGCCGAGTTCCTTCACGAATTTGTCCGTAACCGGTCCAAAGGTTTTGCCTACAGTCCCATTATAGCCTCTGGGAGCAATGCCAACGTACTACACTATTTGGAGAACAACCAAGAAGTGAAGGATGGCGATATGATTTTGTTGGATCTTGCCGCTGAGTACGCCAACTATTCTAGTGACATGACCCGAACTATTCCTGCCAACGGTAGATTTACCGACAGGCAAAAAGAAGTATACAGCGCGGTACTTCGCGTCAAGGATGAAGCCACTAAAATGTTGGTTCCGGGTACCATTTGGGCGGAGTACCATAAAGAAGTGGGCAAGCTCATGACTTCCGAGTTAATAGGACTCGGCCTCTTGGATAAAGCTGATGTGCAGAATGAAAACCCAGATTGGCCAGCGTACAAAAAATACTTTATGCACGGCACCAGTCACCATATCGGTTTGAATACACACGACTACGGCGAATTAAAAACACCGATGAAGGCCAATATGGTGTTTACGGTGGAACCGGGAATTTACATTCCGGCAGAGGGAATGGGCATCCGTTTGGAGGATGATGTGGTTATCCAAGAAAAAGGAGAACCATTTAACCTCATGCGAAATATTCCTATTGAAATTGAAGAAATCGAAGAGTTGATGAATAAATAATCCTTATGAAGTTCCTATTATTCATTCAACAATCCGACATTGAAAAAAAGATAGCGGAAGCTCCCGATAGCTCCTACGAAATAGGTGTGGTCATCGGGAGCTATCTCCCTTTTGTGGTTTTGGTGGTTATCGCTTACGGCATATACCATTTCAATAAGAAAAAGCGGGGCTCTGAATAATTTCCTTGAACATTGTAACCTTTTCTGACAAAGTGCCGTCATACCTTACAAATCGAAAAACGTAAGGTAAAAATGAAAATCGGAATTTGTAAGGGAGCGGGGCTTTTGTGGTTTATTGTTTTAGTAGGGTCTCAATTAAGTTTGAATGCTCAAGACCTATCGTACCAAATAGACAACAAGCTCAAAGAGAAATTTACTGATAATAATCCAGGGGCCGTTTTTTTGGTAGCTAAAAAAGGGGACATTATTTACAAAAAGGCTTTTGGATTGGCAGACCTCGAACTTCAAGTGCCGATGGAGACAAATAATGTTTTCGAAATCGGTTCCATGACCAAACAGTTTACCGCTATCTCCATTTTAATGTTGATGGAAAAAGGAAAGCTCCGTTTGGATGATGAAATAACCAAATACATCCCTGATTATCCGACCCGGGGCCATAAAATCACTATCCACCACCTGTTGAACCATACTTCGGGAATAAAGAGTTTTACAAGCGTCAAGGGACTCAATGCCATTGCCAACGATGATATGGAGCCCTTGGAGGTAATCGATTTTTTTAAAAACGAGCCAATGGACTTTGCTCCAGGCGATCAATTCAAATACAACAATTCAGGTTATGTCATTTTAGGATACATAATTGAAAAGGCTTCGGGGATAAGCTATGGCCGTTTTGTGGAACAGCGGATTTTTGAAAAATTGGGAATGTCTTCATCCTACTATGCGAGCCACTCAAAGGTGATACCTAACAGAGCTTCGGGTTATCGTAAAGGAAAGACATATACTAACTCTAGGCATATCAGTTATTCTATACCCTTTGCATCCGGTTCGTTGATGTCCACTGTGGATGATATGCTCAAATGGGAGGAAGCAATCAAAAACAATGTATTGCTCAGTAAAGAAACTATGAACAAAGCCTTTGTCAATTATAGGTTGAACAATGGAGAGCAAACCGATTATGGTTATGGATGGCATGTTGAAACTTTGAACGGTACAAAAAGCTTTGAGCATGGCGGGTCTATCTTTGGATATAAATCTATGGGAGTTTATTTGCCAAAGGAAGATATTTATGTGATAGGTTTGAGCAACTGTGATTGCAACTCACCCACAAAAATCACACGGGATATAGCTAAAATGGCCATGAATAGTAGGGATTCCGATAAGTAGTCGAAAAACATTTGATTTTTGTTCCTGAATCCCGGAAATTCATGGTCCCTAAAGAAATGATAACCGAAACATTTCCAATGACCCAAGATGTAAAATTGTATAAAACTGCATTTGCCCTTGCCTTGTTCACCATTATTTATAACGTGGCTGAAGGCATAGTTTCCACATATCTCGGTTTTGAAGATGAAAGCCTTGCCCTTTTTGGTTTTGGAACGGACAGTTTTATCGAGGTCATCTCGGGATTGGGCATTGCCCATATGGTGCTGCGCATCCAAAAGAACCCAGAGAGCGATCGCGATAGGTTCGAACGTACAGCCTTGAAAATTACAGGTACTGCCTTTTATATTTTGGTTGTGGGTCTTGTCGTATCGAGTATATACAATATTTGGACAGGTCATAAACCACTGACCACTTTATGGGGTGTCATCATTTCCTCCATATCCATACTCATTATGTGGACTTTGGTATGGTGGAAGAGAAAAGTGGGACGGGAGCTTGATTCTGCACCGATTTTAGCTGATGCCAATTGCACCATGGTCTGTGTATACATGTCCATTATTCTTTTGATGAGTAGTGGCGTATATGAACTTTTCAAAATACCCTATATAGATAGTTTGGGAACCTTGGGCTTGGCCTATTTCGCATTTACTGAAGGGAAGGAATGCTTCGAGAAAGCTAACAGTGACAAATACTGTTGTTGTGATTAAGAATAATTTACCTTTCAATTAAAAAAGCTAAGGGTCATTCATTGCCCAGTGGGCATTATAGGTCAATTTATAAACCTTAAACATACCTGAACAGAATGGCGGGAGAATTTAAAGGAGGGGGCAGCCTAAGACCGATGTGGACAATGTGGCTGACAGGTTTGAATATTGGGCGACCTTCTAACTTTTCTTACCTAAATTTCCGAGGATAAAAACAATCAATGCAGGCAAAATCCACCCCATTTGATATTGTCCCAAAGGAACCCAATCAACATAAGGCGAAACATATTTGCCCAGTCCGATACTTCCCAAAAAATCAGGAATACTGAATAGGATTGTTGTGACAACGACCCACTTGAACACTTTTTCGGAAGCGTATCTGTCAGGGGCAAAGTTCAACACTATCAAAATAATGGTAATGGGATAAATGAACATCAATGCGGGTACCGCCACATCGATGATGTAACCAACATTGAACTGTCCTATCAAAATGCCTAGCACGCAACCTATAAAGGCTGTAATTCTGTATGCCAATAAAGAATCGTTGAACCGACTTTTTATAAAATCTGAAGTTCCTGTTACAATTCCTATAGCAGTAGTAAAACAGGCCAGGCTTACCAATATGCTCAATAAAAGATTGGCTGTTTGGCCTAAGGTATTTGTGCTAATTCCACGCAAGAGTGCTGTTCTGGTTATTTCATTATCAAAAGAGTTCCCAAACAAGGCTCCGGTGAGGATCAGTCCTCCATACACTAAAAATAGACCGGCACCAGCCCAAAGACCTGCTTTTCCTATAAGTTTTCGCTTTTCTTCATAAGATGCAGATTTTTCTTTGATGTTGACCGATATTATGATTACGGCACCAACCACAACTGCACCGATGGCATCAAATGTTTGATAACCCTCCAAAATACCCGAGCTAAAAGGTTGACTCATATGAGAAGGAGCAAAATCAAAATCCAAAGTAAATATGGTGGTCATGATAATGACCAAAAGGATGATAAGGATGCCAGGGGTCAATATTTTGCCCAGAGCATCCAAAACTTTGGTTCTATTTACGGCAAAAACAAAAACCAACATAAAGTAGATAAGGCTTGTAAGTAACGATGATGAGTCCCAAAAGGGCTGGATGGCCATTTCGTGCGTAACCGATGCTGTCCGTGGTGATGGCAAAGCAATGGAAATGGCGTAAATCAAATAACAATACACAACACTAAAGGTCGGCGATACTTTTTTGGCAAAATCGAATAAGGTTCCTTGTAGTTTGGAATGGGCCACTATCCCTAAAATAGGCACAAGCGCTCCCGAAATACAGAAGCCCAAGGCCACCAGCCACCATAAATTACCCGATTTAAATCCCAACAATGGTGGCAAAACCAGATTACCCGCTCCAAAAAACAGGGAAAAGAGTGCAAATGCAGTGACGGTTAACGATTTTTTACCGATGGGTTGTTGATAATTTGTTTTCAATACAGTATCTTACAAAAGCGTTTTTGGACGGAAAAAGGCAACTTTTAATCGATTTTAAGGTATTTCATCGAAAAAAATGTTATCTCGATACATTCACAAAATAAAAAGTTATCAACATCCGTTCCTGTAAAAAGTTGAATCTCAAAAATAATTTATATAACAAAAAATTACCATTAACCAATGTAAGCATTTTTCGAAGCCCCATTTCGTAATACAATGCTTTTCTCCAAAAACCACCCGCCTATGAAAACAACTACTACGCAACATGGCAACAAATTTTCTTCATTCTTTTGCAGCTTGTTCGGACACCATTACACGGTTTCCAAGAAAGTTACTCATCACATAAAGGAGTACAAATGCATTCACTGCCAAAAACAAGTTACAACAGATGTCAGCGGAAAGCTCTCTGCCTTGACACCTCAAATGCAAGAGATAAACAGTACACTGGAAGACATGTACAGAAAAAGACAAAGTAGGGTAGTCCACCAAGTGGCATAGCCCTTTTTTGTTTTAGGAAAAGGCCCAAATCTTATCCCGGAAACTTAAGTAATTACCTACTGCTAATGGTTGCGTGCCCCAATGCCATGATGTAGGGATGCCCTTGATTTTCGGGATTTTTTTATTTGTTAAAAGAATTCCATCCCTGAGCCGTAATAGGAATTTTGGTCTCTGCCCTTGTAATCAAATGAACGCCTTCGCTCTTTTCGGTCATGTGACCAATCACCGTTAAGTTAGGATTCCCTTTTATTTTTGGAAAGTCAGCCTGGTCAATAGTGAACAATAGTTCATAATCCTCGCCACCGCTCAATGCAATCATTGTGCTGTCCATCTTAAATTCTTCGGATGCAGAAATCACTGTGGGGTCCAACGGAATTTTTTCTTCAAAAACATTGCAACCAATATCGCTGTGCTTGCATAAGTGAATTACTTCGGAAGAGAGCCCATCACTTATATCTATCATAGATGTAGGTTGTACCTCCAATTTTTTGAGTAGCTCCACGATATCCTTTCTGGCTTCTGGTTTTAATTGGCGCTCCACAATGTACGAATAGGGTTCAAGGTCGGGTTGACTGTTCGGGTTTACCCTAAAGACTTCTTTCTCTCTTTCAAGAACTTGTAGGCCCAAATAAGCTCCGCCCAAATCTCCGGTGACGACGAGCAAATCATTGGGTTTGCTTCCTTTGCGATAAACAATCTCATCTTCTTTTGCCACGCCTAGGGCAGTTACGCTAACAATCATCCCCCGAGTAGATGAGGTGGTGTCTCCACCGACCAAATCTACGTTGTACAGTTTGCAGGCAAGGGCAACACCTTCATAAAATTCTTCGAGCGCTTCCAAAGGAAACCTGTTGGAAATGGCCAAGGAAACTGTGACCTGTGTCGCCATGGCGTTCATGGCGTAAATATCGGAAAGGTTGACCATTACCGATTTATAGCCCAAATGCTTCAAGGGCATATAGCTCAGGTCAAAGTGAACCCCTTCCACCAGCATGTCTGTGGAAACAATGGTTTTATTCCCATTGTAGTCCATAACAGCGGCATCATCGCCCACCCCGATAAGGGATGATGGTTGTTTGAGTTCAAAATTTTTGGTAAGATGGTCGATCAGGCCAAATTCGCCCAATTCTTCCAAAGATGTACGTTCTTGATTCTTGTCTTCTAGCATTTTGCAAAAATAATGAGGATAATCGTAAATTCTGGTGTCCGGAGGGGTATAAAATTTTTTTGGGGAAAGCGTATCAAAAATCATAGTAAATTGTTGGGAATACGCCATTGATGCGACTTACCGTAAATCAGCTTTGTTTTCCATAAGAAACACCTATGGAATCATTCGTTATAATAATGTTAGTTGCCATGGTAAAACCCTACATATACAGTATATTTGTAGGCTATTTAGATTAAATTCAAGTAAGATGATTAAGGTTTCAGAATCAGCAAGGCACAAAGTGGTATCGCTTATGACCGAGGAAGGTTTTAATGCTACCAAGGATTATGTGCGTGTTGGCGTAAAGAGCGGAGGGTGCAGTGGATTGTCTTATGAATTGACGTTTGACAATTCTGCAACGGATACAGATAAGATTTTTGAAGATAATGATGTAAGAATCATTGTCGACAAAAAAAGCTTTTTGTATTTGGTAGGCACTACATTGGAATATTCTGGAGGTTTAAACGGAAAGGGATTTGTGTTCAACAACCCCAACGCCCAAAGAACCTGCGGATGTGGAGAAAGTTTTTCACTATAAACATTGACAAAAGGCCTGTAATTGGCTAACTTAAAGATATATGGCTTATACAGAGGAAGAATTAAAAAAAGAACTGGAGACCAAAGAGTACGAGTACGGTTTCTATACCGACATTGAATCGGACACCTTTCCCAAAGGATTGAACGAGGAAATCGTTATTGCCATCTCCAAAAAGAAGGAAGAACCCGAGTGGATGACGGAGTGGCGGTTGGAAGCTTTTCGTGCTTGGAAGGAAATGGAAGAGCCGGAGTGGGCCAACGTAACCTACAAAAAGCCGGACTTTCAGGACATCTCCTACTATTCCGCACCCAATAAAAAACCCAAGTACAATAGCTTGGACGAGGTGGACCCAGAATTGTTGGATACCTTCAAAAAGTTGGGAATCTCCGTGGATGAGCAGAAAAAGCTGGCAGGTGTTGCGGTGGACATCGTAATGGACTCTGTTTCCGTGGCCACCACTTTCAAAAAGACATTGGCCGAAAAGGGAATTATTTTCTGCTCCATTTCCGAAGCCATTCAGGAACACCCTGAACTAGTCAAAAAATATCTCGGAACCGTTGTGCCGCAAAAGGATAACTTTTATGCAGCATTGAATTCAGCAGTATTTTCCGATGGGTCTTTCTGCTACATCCCTAAAGGCGTAAGGTGTCCTATGGAACTTTCCACCTATTTCCGAATCAATCAAGCGGGAACAGGCCAGTTCGAGAGAACCTTGGTAGTGGCAGAAGAAGGCAGTTACGTGAGTTATTTGGAAGGATGTACCGCACCTATGCGAGACGAAAACCAATTGCACGCAGCCGTTGTGGAACTAATAGCTTTGGACAATGCGGAAATCAAATACTCCACCGTTCAAAACTGGTTCCCTGGCAACAAGGAAGGAAAAGGAGGGGTGTACAACTTTGTGACCAAACGTGGATTGTGCGAAAAGCACGCCAAAATTTCATGGACACAGGTTGAGACAGGTTCTGCGGTAACATGGAAATACCCATCGTGTATTTTGAAGGGGGATTATTCTATTGGAGAATTCTATTCCATCGCAGTGACCAACAACTTCCAACAAGCGGATACCGGGACCAAAATGATTCATTTGGGAAAGAACACCAAAAGTACCATCATTTCCAAAGGTATTTCCGCAGGTCAGTCGCAAAACAGCTACCGCGGATTGGTGCAGGTGAACAGTCGTGCGGAAAATGCAAGGAATTTCTCCCAATGCGATTCCCTGTTGATGGGTAACCGTTGTGGAGCACACACGTTCCCATATATAGAAGTCAAAAATAAATCTGCACAGATAGAACACGAGGCCACCACCAGTAAAATTGGGGAAGACCAGATTTTCTATTGCAACCAAAGGGGAATCGATACCGAAAAGGCCATTGCCCTGATCGTAAACGGATTTAGTAAGGAAGTATTGAACAAACTTCCAATGGAATTTGCCGTAGAAGCCCAAAAGCTATTGGAAATCAGTTTGGAAGGTTCAGTGGGATAAAAAGAGAGATGTTAGAGAAGTATTTTTTTTTGATTTTGTTGTTTGCGGTTAATCTAGAAGATGCAAAACATAAAGAAGCTATAATAACCATGGACCGTATAAACTATCAATTAGACGAAAAAGGAGAGATTGATGTATGGAAACATTACTATAAAAAATCAATACTATATCTAAAAAAGAAAGAAGGGAAGGAATGGTATGTAAAAGACCCTTATATGAATGATAGCTTCTTTATAAATGTTTCTAAATCACAGATTGAATTAAAAGACGAACAAAATAGTAAGATTAGTTTCGATTGGGTGGATTTGAACGAATTCAGGCTTAATATAAATGATACCATATTTGATAATAGAACCAATTCCCCTCTTTTTGAGATAAATCATTTTAGTGAAAAAAAAGTTGTAGACATTGCCGTGCTAGATTCAAGCAGGGTATTATCTCTAAAGAATGTAAGGATACACTATTAATCAAAAATTATTCTGAGAAATAACCCGATTATTTAAAATAATACAGAAGAAAAGCAGATGCTAGAAATCAAAAATTTACACGCAAGCGTAGACGATAAAGAAATCCTTAAGGGAATAGACCTAAAGGTAAACGCAGGAGAGGTACACGCCATTATGGGCCCTAACGGTTCAGGTAAAAGTACCTTGGCCGAAGTAATCGCAGGTCAGGAGGAGTTTGAGGTTGGAGAAGGAAACATTCTTTTGGAAGGTGAGGACCTGGAAGAACTTTCCCCAGAGGAAAGAGCCCACAAAGGAGTGTTCTTGTCGTTTCAATACCCAGTGGAGATTCCAGGGGTGTCGGTGACTAATTTTATGAAGACCGCCATCAACGAATCAAGAAAGGCGCAAGGTCTGGAGGATATGCCGGCCAACGAAATGCTTAAGAAGATCCGTGAAAAGTCGGAAATGTTGGAAATCGACAGAAAATTCCTTTCACGTTCCTTGAACGAAGGGTTCTCCGGAGGTGAAAAGAAACGTAACGAAATCTTCCAAATGGCGATGATGGAACCCAAACTGGCCATCTTGGACGAAACCGATTCAGGTTTGGATATCGATGCGCTTCGTATAGTTGCCAATGGTGTCAACAAATTGCGTAGCAAGGACAACGCCATCATTGTAATTACCCACTACCAACGTTTGTTGGACTATATCGTACCTGATTTTGTACACGTATTGTACAACGGGAAAATCGTAAAATCCGGAACCAAGGAATTGGCTTTGGAATTGGAAGAAAAGGGATACGATTGGTTAAAAGAAGAAGCTGCGGTATAAAATAAGATGTAAGACTTCAGAAGTCAGATTTCGGAAAACATATTGCTGAAAGCTGACAACTGATAACTGAAAAAATATGGATTTAAAGGAAAAATTAGTCTCCTCTTTTATGGCTTTTGAAGATGGCCTGGATTTAGATCATCCAGTTCATGAAGAAAGGTCCAATGCCATGAAAAATTTTGAGACCAAGGGCTTCCCTACCAAAAAGGACGAAGCTTGGAAGTATACTTCGTTGAAAGGCTTGCAAAAGATAGATTTCAGCATCTTTCCGAAGCATGAAACCGCCTTGGAATACAAGGATGTGAAAAAATACTTCCTTCACGAAATAGATACCTACAAAATTGTTTTTGTTGATGGGGTTTATAGTTCTTACCTCTCAGAGACCACACATGATGGAGTAGATGTTTGTTTGATGAGCTCCGCCTTCAGTAAGCCAATGTTCAAACAGGTAATCGAGGTATATTTCAACAAAGCGGCCTCTAAAGATGAGTCGTTGACCTCGTTGAACACAGCTTTCAGTAAAGAAGGAGCATATATCTACATCCCAAAGAACAAAATGCCCAAGAAGCCTATCCAAATCTTGCATTTGGCCACGGGCAATGAGGCAGCCTTGATGTTGCAACCCCGTAACTTGATTGTTGCGGAGGACAACGCTGAGGTTCAGATTATAGAACGCCACCAGAGTTTGACCGGTAATGAAGTCTTCACGAACTCCGTGACCGAGATTTTCGCCGGAAAGGATGCCATTGTGGACTACTACAAAGTTCAGAATGATGAGCCTACTGCTTCCTTGGTGGATAATACCTATATCTCACAAAAGGATAGTAGTGTAGTAAGAGTACATACTTTCTCATTGGGTGGAAAATTGATTCGTAACAACCTGAACTTTTATCAGAACGGAGAACGTATCGACTCTACCTTGAAAGGTGTGACCATTTTGGGGGACAAGCAACATGTGGATCATCATACCTTGGTTCATCATGCACAACCCAATTGTGAGAGCCACCAGGATTACAAAGGCATTTTCGGCGACAGTTCCACAGGGGTGTTCAATGGAAAGATCATTGTGGACAAAATTGCCCAGAAAACGGATGCCTTTCAGCAGAACAACAATATTTTGTTGAGCGATAAATCGACCATCAATTCAAAACCACAGCTAGAAATCTTTGCGGACGATGTAAAATGTTCTCACGGATGTACCATTGGTCAGCTAGACGATGAAGCACTCTTCTATCTAAGATCAAGGGGAATCCCGAAAAAAGAAGCCAAGGCTTTGATGATGTACGCTTTTGCCAATAATGTTTTGGAGAGTGTTCGTATTCCAGAGCTAAAGGTGAGAATAAATAAAATCATCGCTGATAAATTGGGTGTACGCATGGGATTTGACCTGTAGAAAATAAGTTTTTTAAATAATACTTCAACCTTACTCTGTTTTTATTAATCAAAGCTACAATAATTAAAAGGTGGCTTTAAATTCAAGTTTGATTAAATATGAAAAAATCAGTAAGTGTTGTTGTAATTGTTTTATTAGCGAGCAGTTTATTTGTGAACGCCCAAGAAAGGAATTTTGGAGTTCTCGGAGGGCTAAATTATGCCAATATTAGAGGAGACAGAACGGATTTTACAAACAATAGTTGGCGAACTGCTTATCATTTTGGAGTCTTTTCAAATATTTCATTGAGTGATAGGATAGCTTTGGAACCTAGAGTACTGTTGTCTTCCAAAGGCTATAATAATGAAATAGATTTAAACGAGTTTGATAATCCATCTCAACAACCATCAACGCAAACACTTATAAAATATGCTAATAGAAATAACTATCTGTCATTACCCATATTGTTCAAGTATAAGTTAATGAGTAATCTTAGTTTGGATTTGGGGCCAGAAATCGCTTTCTTATTGTATTCCAAACATGTGATTACAAAAGTCGATGGAGAAGGCTATTTTGCGGAGGGAGATGTGCCACAGGAGGGATCAGGTGACTTCTTTCTGGATTATGGAGCTATGGCAGGTATAACTTTTTATTTTACAACCAATACATCTATACAGCTTAATTACTTTTATGGGCTATCCAATCTACATAGAAAAGCTATTATAGGTGATTCAACGGAGAACAATTCTGTGTTTCAACTTTCTTTAGGATATCTTATTTTTTAATGGTTATAAAAACATTGGACATACAAACAATTCGTAAAGACTTTCCCATCCTCCAAAGAGAGGTCAATGGGCAGCCTTTGGTGTATTTGGACAATGCAGCTACCTCGCAGACACCGCAGCAGGTAATCGATGTCATTGTGGATTATTACCAAGGGTACAACGCCAATATTCATCGTGGGGTGCATACCTTGTCTCAAGAGGCCACCGATGCATACGAAGCAGCACGCCAAAAAATCCAAAAGCACTTCAATATTGCGCATTCCCATGAGGTAATCATGACCTCGGGTACTACCCATGGTATTAATTTGGTGGCTACCGGTTTTACATCATTCTTGAAAAAAGGCGATCAAATCATCGTTTCAGCCATGGAGCACCATTCCAATATTGTGCCTTGGCAAATGTTGTGCGAACGCACAGGAGCAATCCTTAAAGTGGTTCCAATGAACCTCGATGGAGAGCTGGTCATTGAGGAATACCACAAGCTTTTGTCAGATAAGACCAAGTTGGTCTTTTGCAACCATGTGTCCAATGCGTTGGGCACCATCAACCCGATAGAAGAAATTATCGAGGCGGCCCATAAAGTGGGAGCAGCTGTTTTAATAGATGGTGCTCAAGCTGCAGCACACATCAAAGCTGATTTACAAGCCTTGGATGTGGATTTTTATACCGTTTCCGCCCACAAAATGTGTGGACCAACCGGTGTAGGAATGTTGTATGGCAAGGAGGAATGGCTCAAAAAATTACCACCGTATCAAGGCGGTGGGGAAATGATCGCTGAGGTGACTTTTGAAAAGACCACCTATGCCGATTTGCCCCATAAATTCGAGGCGGGAACCCCCAACATCTGTGGAGGTATTGCCTTTGGAGCTGCATTGGATTATATGAACAGCATTGGTTTTGATGCCATTGCCCAGTACGAAGATGAGCTACTGCAATATGCCACGGAGCAATTACTTGCCATTGATGGGTTAAAGATCTACGGTACCCCAGCGCACAAAACATCGGTGATATCCTTTAATATAGAAGGTGCCCATCCTTATGATATCGGAACCATCGTGGACAAATTGGGCATTGCCGTTCGAACAGGTCACCACTGTGCACAGCCCATTATGGATTTCTATAAAATCCCAGGGACGGTAAGGGCCAGTTTTAGCTTTTACAACACCAGGGAAGAGGTAGATAAGCTGGTAGAGGGCGTAAAGCGCGCAAGGAACATGTTGCTATAGGCCGAGAGGTTATCTTTATCATAAAGACTTGAATGACAACTTACCGAGTTGTACTTTTGAATAAAACCATCGCATGACCATAAAAGAGATACAGGAAGAGATAGTAGAGGAGTTTTCCATGTTCGACGACTGGATGCAGCGTTACGAGTACATGATAGAACTCGGAAAATCCCTTCCATTGATAGAAGAACAATATAAGACAGATGACAACCTGATAAAAGGTTGCCAGAGCAAGGTATGGGTGCATGCCGAACTGGATGGCGATAAATTGGTTTTTACAGCGGATAGCGATGCCATTATCACAAAGGGAATCATAGCCATTTTGATCCGGGCGTTCAGCGACCAAAAACCACAGGACATTATCGATGCCGATGTGGAATTTATTGATGAAATCGGTCTAAAAGAGCATTTGTCACCAACACGTGCAAACGGATTGGTAAGTATGATCAAGCAATTAAAATTGTATGCGGTTGCTTATCAAACACAGTTAAAATAAATTCAGAATGAGCGAAGAAACCACCATAGATACACAAGAGCTGGGCGAAAAGATCGTTAAAGTGCTCAAAACCATATATGATCCAGAAATTCCTGTGGACATTTACGAATTGGGATTGATTTACGATGTGTTCGTCAACGAGGAATACGAAGTAAAAATCTTAATGACCCTTACTTCCCCCAATTGCCCTGTGGCGGAAACCCTGCCAGTGGAGGTAGAGGAGAAGGTAAAGTCCATTGACATGTTGAAGGATGTTGAAGTTGAAATCACTTTCGATCCGCCTTGGACCCAGGAATTGATGAGCGAAGAGGCTAAATTGGAACTGGGTCTGTTATAAAAGATGTTAGCATTTAGTATTGAGAAGCTAGATAGTCCCAATACGCAAATCCAATGAGCGAAATTGTAAACAGAGTAGCCCAAAGCAAGTTGATTACCTTCAATCTGGAGGATTATTATCCAAAAGGGGAGCGCAAGGTACTTGACATTAAGGATTGGCTTTACGAAGGCTTTATATTGCGTGAAAAAGAGTTTCGCGCCCATGTTGAAGAGCATGATTGGTCAACGTATCAAGATGCTTATGTGGCTTTACAATGTTCTTCGGATGCTATTATCCCAGGGTGGGCCTTTATGTTGATTGCCTCCAAATTGCAACCTTACGCTAAAAAAATAGTTCAAGGAAATTTAGAAACCTTGGAAACAGCACTTTACCAATCCATTTTGGAAAACTTGGATGTAAGTGAATTTTCCGAAAAACCCGTAATCATAAAAGGGTGTTCCAACAAACCTGTTCCTGAAAACGCCTATCTCATGGCGGTGGCCAAAATCCAGGAAGTGGCCAAAAGTGTAATGTACGGTGAGGCCTGTTCTTCGGTACCATTGTTTAAGCGCAAGAAGTAGTTTTTAGCTTTCAGAAGTCAGTTGATGGTCGCTGAGCGGAGCCGAAGCGACACTCATGTTATCAACATTTTTCCCTCTATTAATGGAACCGACACGAATTCCACCAATTATCACGAACAATTGGCCAAAGGGAAAAGGTGAAGGGTAAAAGGTTCCGAGTGTCATTTCGAACGGATGTGAGAAATCTTGTAATGCGAGAGGCAAAGGAGATTTCTCAATCGGTGCCCTGCACCTCATTTCGAAATGACAAAAGTTGCTATGAAGAAATGAAGCCTTGATTCTACCCAACCCGCCCATTGTTAATTGATAATTGTTCATTGTCTACTAAACCGACACGAATTCCACGAATTTCCACAAACCTTCATACTGATTTCTGACCTCAGACTTCTGACCTCCGACTTCTGACCTCTGAAATCTAAAAAAGAAAAGCCCCCCGCTTTCACGGAAGGCCTTCTTAACATAATTAAATTGAAGAAAATGAATTTATTTTACGAATACCGAATAAGCATAACCTTCGAAATCCGAGGGTAAAAACACTTTTTCCCCATCTATCCATAAAGTTGGTTTGTACCCATTGTCGCTCATAATCCCCGCAACATATACCTTGTCGTTATGTACAAAAACTGCCTCTGCCCTTCCAAAAGTATCGGAAAGGTATTGTGGTGCATCGTTGTTCTTCCAGAGTACTGGTTTAAAAGTACCATCATCAACATATCCAGCAAAGTACACATTGCCGTTGCTGGCATAAACAGAATGGGCACTACCATTAAAAATAGGGTCGGGCAGAAACTTCATGGAACCATTATTCCAATAAGCAGCATACCCTGGATTACCTCCCTTTCCTGCCACATAAACATTGTTGTCGCCATCCGCAAAAACAGCATAGGTATGATGACTTGTAGTGATAGCATCCAATATAGCAGGTGTTCCATTGGTCCAAAGGGTTGCCTTTAGAACTTGGTTTTCAGAGCTAGACCCGGCAATGAATACATCTCCGTTGAGTACTTGAACTGAATTGGCATATTTAGCAACATACCCTTGACTGGATTCCAACACTTGTTCTACCCCATTGATCCACAATAACGCAACCAAGTTTGGATCTCTATATTCATGTCCAACAACGTAAACATTGCCGCCATTGTCCACAAAAACTGAGGCAGCCGTATTTTCTAGGTACTCTGAATTCTCAGCAAGTATGGTAAGCTCCCCGTTCTTCCAAAGGGCGGGGTGCGCATTCAATTGGCCGACCACATAGACATCCTCCCCGTCCACATAAACAGACCTTGCTAGACCATTTTCTTCGGAGAGCACGGTCTTTTCTCCGTTTTTCCAAAATACTGGTTTGGAACCATCATTGCCTGCTACATATACATCTGTCCCTTCGGGAAACACATCTGTTTTCACCACCACAGTTGCAGTTGCACTTGCATTGTCCACGGTAACGGTAATAACAGCCTCGCCCTCAGCAACGGCGGTAACGTTGCCCTCTTGGTCCACAGTGGCCACATCGGTGTTGTCCGAGCTCCAAACGGGCGTGCTTGTCTCCTCTACGTCTGCCTCCAGGGCAAAAATGGAGAGCTCCCCGGTATCGCCGGTGTAAAGCTCCATGCCCTCCTTGTCCAGTTCCAGTTTGGTCACCGGTCCGTCCACTACGCTTACGGTACAGGTGGCTTCCGCTCCGCCCGCGTTTGCGGTAATAATGGCCTCGCCTATTTTCAATGCAGTCACTACGCCGTCGGTGTCCACGGTGGCGATAGTCTCGTCGCTGCTGCTCCATGCTACGGTGTTCTCGCCTATGTCGGTGGTCACTTCCAGCATGGCGGTATATTTGGGGTAAGGATATAACGTCACCGCCTCTTCGTTAAGGGCAATGGTCAAGGGAACATCCTCTGTAACGGTGAAGGAGTCGCTACTGGTAACGGTCTTCCCGCCCACGGTAACGGATATCTTCGCGGTCTCTGCGCCCTCGGGCACCTCGGCCACGAGCTTGGTGGCACTGGCAGTGGTAACGCTGGCGGCCACGTTGCCGAACTTTACGGTGTTCTTGGATTTGGTGGCATCAAAATTGGTCCCGTTGATGGTGACCAAAGTGCCCACGGTGCCGGAAAGGGGCGTAAAGCTGGTTATCGTCGGGTTTTCATCGCCGGTCTTGGGCGTGTCAGGGCTATCGTCCTTGCCGCAGGAAAGCGCGAACAGGCAAACCGATAGGGCCGCAACGGCCCAAATACTGAATTTTTTCATTGGAATTCCTTTTTTAAAGTTATCAATGCCAACAAAGTAAGGGCAAGCGAAGGTGTTTCAAGGGCACCAATTGACGGATGCCCCGTTTGAATTGACGGATGGGGGTTTTGGGTTTAGGAGAAGTGAGATTTTAGTATTGAGAAGTGAGAAAACGGGGTGGGTTGAGCTATCAGAGGTCGGTTGACGGTCGCTGAGCGGAGTCAAAGCGACATTTTATTGATTGTACATTGAATGGACACGAATTACACGGATTATCACGAACTATTGGCCAAAGGGAAAAAGGTGAAGGGTAAAAGGTTCCGAGTGTCATTTCGAACGGATGTGAGAAATCTTGTAATGTGTGGCAAAGAAGATTTCTCAATCGGTGTGCTGCACCTCATTTCGAAATGACAAAAGTTGCTATCGAGTTCGGAGTCTTGGTTCTTGACTCTTGGCTCTTTTGTCTATCCTCTTTTATCTCACATCTCAATACTCCCATCTAATATCTACCAAAAAGAAAAGCCCCCCGCTCGCACGGAAGGCTTAATCTTATAAATGGTTAACCAATATTGTTTATTCCTTAAGGAACACGGAGTATATCCTAGCAGGGTTTAATCCATCTGTAGCAAAAGATAAATCGGCATTATTACTGAATGAACCTGCAAAAGCGAAATTGTCCGGAGTATATCCGCCAAACAAATCAGTTCCAGAAGTACTGACATATATAGAGGTATAGGTTTGTGCTGTTGGATCAAAAGGATCAAAATTCAGTGCACCATTTTTTGAGTAAAAGCCATAGTTATTACTGCCATTGTTTACATAGCCCACTATATGTTTGTTGCCTTCATGTACATACACGGAATTGGCAACGCTGAAGACTTCTCCATTTATTACACCTTGAAAAGCATTGAAGACTACACCATCAACCCAAACCGTGGCTTCTCTGCTGTTTCCGCTACCTAAATAGCCTGCCATATAAACGGTGTCCCCGTCCACATATAGCGAGTTGGCTCCGGAGGCTTGCTCCTCATGAAAACTGATTTCACCATCTTTCCATAATACCGCTTTTGTTGTATTTCCATCGGAGTAAGTTCCTGCTACATAAACATGGCCATCGCTCACAAATATATCCCTTGCCGTGGCGGTAGGGTTCTCATTGTCAAACTCCAGATAGGTCAGCACCCCATCTTTCCAGTACACGGCTTCGTTACTTAGGTTTCCGGCAACATACACAGATCCGTTGTCAACAAACACGGATGTTGCGCTACCAAAATCATCTCCTCCCTCGAGCTCGACAACTTGGCCGTTCACCCACAATCTTGCCATGTTGATGAACGTATCCGGGTCAATTTCTGTACCGGCCACATATACCTTATCGTCCACGAAAATAGAATTGGCATTGCTAATATTTTCACTCAGCTCGTAAAATACCTCTCCATTGTGCCATACCGTGGCGATATTCTTTTCGCCATTGTTCAAGTATCCTGCGGCATAAGGGCCGACTTCGGCCACTGTCGGCGGTAAAACCACCACAGTTGCAGTTGCACTTGCATTGTCCACGGTAACGGTAATGGTGGCCTGGCCCTCCGCCACAGCGGTAACCTTGCCCTCTTGGTCCACGGTGGCCACATCGGTGTTGTCCGAGCTCCAAACGGGCGTGCTTGTCTCCTCTACGTCTGCCTCCAGTGCAAAAATGGAGAGTTCCCCGGTATTGCCGGTGTAAAGCTCCATGCCCTCCTTGTCCAGTTCCAGTTTGGTCACCGGTCCGTCCACCACGCTCACGGTACAGGTGGCTTCCGCTCCGCCCGCGTTTGCGGTAATAATGGCCTCGCCTATTTTCAATGCAGTCACTACGCCGTCGGTGTCCACGGTGGCGATAGTCTCGTCGCTGCTGCTCCATGCTACGGTGTTCTCGCCTATGTCGGTGGTCACTTCCAGCATGGCGGTATATTTGGGGTAAGGATATAACGTCACCGCCTCTTCGTTAAGGGCAATGGTCAAGGGAACATCCTCTGTAACGGTGAAGGAGTCGCTACTGGTAACGGTCTTCCCGCCCACGGTAACGGATATCTTCGCGGTCTCTGCGCCCTCGGGCACCTCGGCCACGAGCTTGGTGGCACTGGCTGTGGTAACGCTGGCTGCCACGTTTCCGAACTTTACGGTGTTGTTGGATTTGGTGGCATCAAAATTGGTCCCGTTGATGGTAACCAAAGTGCCCACGGTGCCGGAAAGGGGCGTAAAGCTGGTTATCGTCGGGTTTTCATCGCCGGTCTTGGGCGTGTCAGGGCTATCGTCCTTGCCACAGGAAAGCGCGAACAGGCAAACCGATAGGGCCGCAACGGCCCAAATACTGAATTTTTTCATTGGAATTCCTTTTTTAAAGTTATCAATGCCAACAAAGTAAGGGCAAGCGAAGGTGTTTCAAGGGCACCAATTGACGGATGCCCCGTTTGAATTGACGGATGGGGGTTTTGGGTTTAGGAGAAGTGAGATTTTAGTATTGAGAAGTGAGAAAACGGGGTGGGTTGAGCTATCAGAGGTCGGTTGACGGTCGCTGAGCGGAGTCAAAGCGACATTTTATTGATTGTACATTGAATGGACACGAATTACACGGATTATCACGAACTATTGGCCAAAGGGAAAAAGGTGAAGGGTAAAAGGTTCCGAGTGTCATTTCGAACGGATGTGAGAAATCTAGTGATGCGAAGTGCAAAGGAGATTTCTCAATCGGTGCGCTGCACCTCATTTCGAAATGACCAACCAGCTTTGGAGTTTTGACTCTTTTTTATTAAAACTATCATAACTCACTTGATTGCTTATTGCCCATTGGTGATTGGTCATTGAAAAGACACGAATTACACGGATTATCGCGAACTTTTTATGGGGAGGCAGATGTCAGATGTCAGAAGTCAGAGGTCTGATTTCTGACATCTGATGTCTTGGTTCTTGAATCTTTATTCTTTTTAATTCTTGTAAAACTTGGTGCTTTTAATACCGGAATAATCCTGAACTACCAAAACATACAATCCGGATGATAAGGATGATACATTGATGGAGCCTTGTGTCTTCCCTTTTTTAATCACGTTGCCGGAAGTGGTCACGATGGAGAACTCTGCATCTTGGGATAGTTCTGCTTCAACATTTAGATAGTCCACAGCAGGATTTGGGAATATGGAGATGTTCAATTCTTGGGGAACAAACATGGGCGTATTCTCTATCAATACGGTTTCTTCGCCGTTAAATTCAAACTCGATGGTTTCAGAAAATTCGGAAACGGCATTTTCAGTACAAATGGAACGTACTCGCGCCTCGTATACTTTGCCTTCTTCCAAAGTGGTAAGTTCAAAATTGTTGTCCCAAATCAATTCGTTCGACCAATTGTCAGCATCAATACTTTTGTACTGGATCTCGAACAATGTTTCATCGGCTTTGCTCCAAGAAATGGTAGCACTCTCCCCCGTCAAATTTTCCAATGCAACATCAGAAGGAATATCGATAGAGCAATTGGAGATCTGTGCTCCTGAAACTACCAGCGAAAAATCCTGAAAACCGTTCTTTAAGCTACCCTTATGAGAAATGGTAATGGTGTAGGTGCCTTTTGCGTTTTCCACCTCAACTCGTTCAAACGGGTCAACTTTATTGTCGCCCTTGGTAGCAGCATCGTTGGCTTTTGCAGGATTCAACTTCCAAGGAAAATAAGTTTCTCCGTTCTTGGTGATCCTAATATCCAAATCGTTCACCAAAGCAGGGTTAGTGCTATTGAGTTCGCCTCGGTTTATGTTTTCCGATTCTGGGTCGGTCCAAGAAATCGAAGCCACCAATGGAACACCATCAGTTGCATTTACAGTTATGCTATAGGTTTCACCGTTTGATAGGCTTTCCTCGTTCACTAAAGCGGTAAAATCTTTATTCTGAAGAACTTCTGCCGCAGATTTGGCATTTATTACTCCCCAGCCCATTTTGTAGTCGGGCCCCTTTGCATCAACATCGTCGGCAGTATGAAGCGCAAGCCCTTTTAAGGTCGCCGCTTTCATATAACTGCCAAAAAGTTCTTCGTGGTACTGCTGCAACAACAACAATGACCCTGTTACTCCCGGCGCAGCCATCGAAGTTCCGGCGGAAACTTGGTAACTGCTATTGGTAGCCGAACTCGTGGAAAGTATGTTTCCTCCATCACCGGCAAGGTCTGGCTTTATACGCCCATCATCAATAGGTCCAAAACTACTGTAGTTGGCAACAGAGGCTTTTTTAAGTTCGCCATTGCTGCCTATTTCAGTATTGGCCCCGGCGACCGTCAATCCGTTTTTAGTGGTGGTAAAGCCCAATAGTAGATCAAAACCATCAGCCGTTTTGCCATAAAATGGAGATTCGTTGTCGTTGGAGGTTCGGGCATTGCCCGCTGCGGTCACCATCAAATAATATGGAGCGTTGTACATGATCTTGTCCCAGTCCTGTGTGACTTTAATATAGGCCCCAAAATACCAATCCGGCACCCTGTCCGACAAAATCCCATAGGAATGGTTGCTCAAGAGCATTCCGTTCGCGGCGGCTTCGGCAACTTCAATCTTATCCCTGCTCCAATCGTGGGTCAGGGCTTGGGCCCCGTATGCAACTCCTTTTGCATTGGGCTCGACACCGGCAGAAATCAAGTTTCCTGTGACCAAAGTAGCGTGAAGGCTCACCTCAACAGCATTATCCGCATTAATGGCCCGTGTATCAAATTCTTGATGCGATGTAAGCGCAACCCCAGAATCCCATACGCCCACTTCCATACGGGTGCCGGTAAGTCCCAAGTTCAACAGACCTTTGTCATAAAGGGTATGTGCTCTGGATGTTTGGGAGGCTGGATCGTTAAGCGTGGTGTAATATAGGGGTGTTCCATCGGTACCAATGTCCTTTAATGCGGTTTGTGTACCGTTTGTTTTGTTTTCCATGGCACTGATGCCTTTGGATTTTATCAACTCACCTATTTTTTTTTGTTTGGACTGATGCTCCATTTCCATTTCGGAAATCAAAGAGGACATTTTTCCTTGGTCGTAGGAAGCGCTGATCTTTTTTTTGGCAGAATCAGATTGTGCAAGGATGGAGGTTCCGCCTATAAGCGAAAGTAAAATAGTGAAGATCACTCCCTTGGCCCCTAAAGGAAATCTGTAATCCATAGTTAAGTTAAGGTAAGATTTGGACTACGAATATAATTTGAGATGTAGGATTCATCGATAAAATTCCTACTTTATTCGATGAAATGCATAGTGATTTACCGCTTTATGTTGTGAAAATTAACTTTTATGTGGTGTAGACTTATTCCTACTCTTACGTTTTGTTCTCATCCATGAGTATGTACACGGGAAAATGGTCACTATACCCACCTAAATATTTGTTCCCAGCATAAGTTCTAAATGGATTACCCTTATACCTGCCTTTCCACTCCTTTAAGAAACGGGGAGCAAAAATGTCTGCCTTTACAAAACTATGGGTGTTTACTTCGTAGTTCAAAAAACTGTGAGAAATAAGGATTTGGTCGAAAAGACTCCATGCTCTCTTGTAATTGGCGCTACCTGTGACGGGCGACAGAAGTTTTTTCATTGGGTTTATCAATTGACCGGTATCCATGAGGGTTTGAATACTTTCAGAATTTGGTCCATCGTTAAAATCGCCCATTATAATAACGTTCGGGTTATCCCCAGTTATCCGGTCGATTTTTTGAAGTATGGTGTTAGCTGCCTTTATGCGTTTGTAGCTTGTTATTTCTGCACCCTCCCTCCGAGATGGCCAATGGTTCACGAATATGTGAACCTCCTCTTGGTGCAACTTTCCACGTACATAAAGAATATCACGAGTAAGGTCGCGCTCGCCGTTGGTGTTCTGTACTATCAAGGGAATGGTTTCGGCACCGATTACCCCAAAATGTTTTTTATGATAGATAAGCGCCGTATCTATCCCACGTTCATCGGGTGAATCAAAATGCACAAAATCGTAGTCGATATCTCGTAGCTGTTTTGATTTCAACAAGGATTTTATCACATTTTTATTTTCAACCTCCGCCAAGCCGATCAAAATCGGAGGAGAATCACTTTCGTTCGAGCCTATCGCGGAAATTGTCCTTGAAATTTTGTTGGCCTTGTTCCAAAATTTGGCCTTGTTCCACTTCTTAAACCCGTTCGGCGTAAAGTCATCATCCAACAAATACGGATCGTTTACGGTATCAAAGAAATTTTCAAGGTTATAAAATGCTACGGAGTATCTGTTTTCCTGTTTTTGCAATTAAAAAAGTATAAGGGTTGACAAATAGAGAAGGCAAAGTACAAAAATAGCTTCCAAAACATTACGTAAATTTGTAGTCTAAATCCATTTGATGCTAGAAAAGAAATCAATAGAATATGAAAAGGCGGTACTTATAGGTGTTTTGAACCAGTACCAAGATGAGGACAAGGTAAAGGAATACTTGGATGAACTTGAATTTTTGACGTATACCGCGGGCGGAGAAGTTGAAAAAAGGTTTGTACAACGGATTGATGTGCCCAATCCAAAGACCTACATTGGGAGCGGTAAAATGGAAGAGGTACGCCAATTTGTAAAGGAAAATGAAATCGGCTCCGTTATCTTTGATGATGAACTATCCCCTGCACAACAGAACAATATTGAAAAGCTATTAAAGTGCAAGGTTTTGGATAGAACCAGCCTTATTCTGGACATTTTTGCCCAACGTGCTCAAACAAGCTATGCCCGTACCCAGGTGGAACTGGCACAATATGAATATTTATTACCGCGATTGACCGGTCTTTGGACACACTTGGAGCGTCAACGAGGGGGTATCGGTATGCGGGGGCCTGGTGAAACGGAGATTGAAACGGATAGACGGATTGTGCGTGACCGAATTGCCCTTCTAAAAAAGAAATTGGCCAAAATAGACCGCCAAATGGAGACACAGCGAGGCAACCGTGGGTCTTTGGTCAGGGTTGCTTTGGTGGGGTATACCAACGTTGGTAAATCCACTTTAATGAACGTGATCAGCAAGAGCGAAGTGTTCGCAGAGAACAAGCTGTTCGCCACGTTGGACACCACGGTCAGAAAAGTGGTGTTGGGCAATCTTCCTTTTTTGCTAAGTGATACGGTAGGATTTATTCGAAAACTGCCCACCCAGTTGGTAGAAAGTTTTAAGAGTACGCTGGACGAGGTACGTGAAGCTGACCTACTGTTGCATGTAGTGGATATTTCCCATCCGAATTTTGAGGAACATATCGACTCCGTAAATCAGATTTTGGACGAAATTGACAGTTCGGACAAGCCCTGCATTATGGTGTTCAATAAAATCGACCAGTACAGTCCGGAGGAGATAGATGAGGATGATTTGGTGACAGAACGCACTTCCGCCCATTTTACCTTGGAGGAGTGGAAGAAAACTTGGCTCAATAAAATTGGGGACAAAGCACTTTTTATATCGGCCCTCAACAAGGAAAACATGGACGAGTTCCGAAAACGTGTTTATGATGCGGTTCGCGATATCCATGTAACCCGATTTCCGTACAACAACTTTTTGTACCCGGAACATTTGGACGAGTATTGATTCTGGCGACATCTTCGACGAACTACAACTTAATATTTGTTTCACAACAGTTTTGGGACACTTCACAACAAAAGTTTAGGCAATCACCACCCATGGCCTACTTTCACATTGTTTTTAAGTCATTTTAGTGTCGAACGCAGATCTTAATCGATCTTAACCTACTTAGACCATGGTCTTGAAAACATAAAAAACATTTTCACCCCACAAAAAAGCCACCGTTTCGGTGGCTTTTTTTATGCTTCGTATTTAAATCAGAACTTATAACTAAGCCCTAAAGTCCAGTAGGTCTGTAGTTCGTTATCTATAGTATCGAAGGTAGCATCTGGATTGGGGGTCGGGGCATTGTTCACGATATAGTTAAGCGTCTCTTGCTTGTTGTTTCTCAAACCAAAATCAAAACCTACTCCTATCATTTTCCATAATTTATAGCTGAAGGAATTGGTCCAGGTCCAGTTGCTCAGGTCGCTGCTTTCATAGCTTTGGAACAGGGATAGGTTACTTTTAAAGCTCACTGCACCAAGTTGTTTGGTATAGTCCGCCACAATCTTGGCACCCATGGAAGATTCAAAAATGGTATCCTCACTACTGAATACAAAGTTGTAGTTGAGTGGATGCATTACTACCACCAAATCCGGTATCGGTGTCCAAGTGGCACCCACACCAAGATCTAAATAGCCAGGATCGTTAAAGTTGCTCAGTATCGTGGTCCTATATTCTGCAAGACCGGAAATAGCAAACTTTTCGCTTAGTTTTCTACCGTATAAGGATGAAATATTGAACACATCCGTAGCTTGACGAAAGCTATCATCATCTGTAGGGTCATCCTTATCGTCCAATTTTACCCAAGAAAGGTTGACGTTGGCGGCATTTCTCCAAAAAAACTTTTCTTCTTTAAGATTGGCAAAGGCATTTACCGTAAATCCGATATTGCCTGATGAGTTGTTGGGGATTCCTTGTGCAAACCAATTGTTGAACTGGGACAGGCTCCCGCCGATGGTCCCGAAAGCACCTATTTTCCACCCGGGAAGGGCGTCTAACTGAGCTTGAAGGGCATTCACCCTTTTTTGAATAGCTGCAATGGAATCTTTTTTAGGTCCCATTTCGGCCTTGATCTCCTCTGCTGTCTGCGCAGAAGCAAAAGAAACCGTAAAGACTGCCATGGCGGCCAAAAGCAATTTTTTCATAGTATGGAGTTTTCTGTTTAGAACCGTAAAAGTAAGAAATGTCATCACTTTTTCAGTTAACAATGGACAATAAGCGATAAACAATGTGATAGGGTTGGGTGGATTCAAGAACCAAGAACCAAGATATCAGATGTCAGACATCAGCAGTCAGACCTCTGAAACCTGAAATCTGATCTCCCTATAAAAAGTTCGTGATAATTCGTGTCCATTCAATGTACACTCAATAAAATGTCGCTTCAACTCCGCTCAGCGACCGTCAACCGACGTCTGATAGCTGAACCCACCCCGTTTTCTCACTTCTCAATACTAAAATCTCACCTCTCCTAAACCCAAAACCCTTATCCGTCAATTTAAAAGGGGCATACGTCAATTGGTGCCAGATCGCCCCAAAACTTTGACATTTCTTTGCGATGAATTAATAATCCCATAAAATTTTTGTTATGAAAAAAGTATTGTTGCAAGCATCGCTTGCTTTCTCAATTTTTATAGTTGCTTTGGCGTGCAGTAAGGACGACGCTCCCGCACCTATACCCGCTCCCTCTATCACCAATTTTACCCCGTCTTCCGGTAAAGTTGGAACCAATGTTACCATTAATGGTAAAAATTTTGGGAATACCAAAACCAATAACACGGTTAAATTTGGAAACATTGCCGCAGAAATAACCACCGTTTCCACCACTAAACTTGTGGTAACTGTTCCTGTTGGCGCAATTACTGGAAAAATATCCGTAACAGCCAATGGAGATACGGCAATTAGTACCTCCACATTTACCGTGGAAGAGGATGCCCCAGTATTGGCGTTGAACAAAACAGCCTTGGAACTTTACACCTTGGACAACGAAATCCTTGTTGCCAGCGGAAATGGAGGGGCAACCATTAACTGGACCTCCAGTAATCCGGAAGTGGCCATGGTAGATGCCAATGGTAAAGTAACTGCCATGGGAGCCGGAAATGCAACAATAACAGCTACGGTAGGAAGTCAATCTGTAAATGCAGTTGCGACTATTGTGCCCAATGTGTATATCGGAGGATATGAGAGCAATGGAACCAACAATGTGGCGGCCATTTGGAAAAATGGTACAAAACAAGGACTCAGCACCAGCAGTGACAATTCACAAGTGAATTCCTTGTTCGTTGTTGGAGCTGACACCTATGCAGCCGGTAATGACGGCAATGTGGCCATGGTCTGGAAAAACGGGGAAGAACTTTACCAGCTTACCAACGGCGCCAATGGGGCACGGGCCAATGGAATATTCGTTGAAGGTTCCGATGTATATGCTGTAGGCGAGGAAAGTGTAGACGGGTTTTTTGTAGCTAAGGTTTGGAAAAACGGCAACCTTTTAAAAAACGTAACCAACGGGGTTACCAATGCCTATGGTAAATCGATTCATGTGGACGGTATTGATATATACGTAGCCGGACATGAGAGCAACGGAGAGCTAAATGAAGCTAGGGTGTGGAAAAACTTTCAGGTATTGCACGATCTTTCAGATGGCAGCAACCCCGCGGAAGCATATTCCATGGTTTGGGATGGAACCGATGTCTATACAGTGGGGACAGAAATCAAAGTGGGCAAATTTGTAGCTCAAATCTGGAAGAACAATGTGCTTGCGAAAGAACTTACCGATGGAAGCAACAACGGATATGCCCAATCTGTTTTTGTTGATGGTGACAATGTATTTGTTGCTGGAAACGATGGTATTGCTCCGAAGATATGGAAGAATGGGGAAGTATTATATCAACATCCTGATGGTGGAAACTACACGGAAGCCAACGCTATCCACACCAATATTGGTAATGTGTATGCATCCGGGTTCGCAGCCTTAGGTGGTAAAAATGTGGTCAAACTATGGAAGAACGATGAGGAGATGACCATTACTGATGGTTCCCAAGATGCCAAATCTTTTGACTTGATAGTACAATAAATTTTATTTACTCTAATTTTTATTTGGTTGAACAGGCCCTCGCTTTGGTGGGGGCTTTTCTTTTTGGTAGATATTAGATGTTGGTATTGAGATGTGGGATAAAAGAGCTAAGAATCAAGATATCAGAATTCAGAAATCTGAGATCTGAGATCTGCCTCCCCATAAAAAGTTCGTGATAATCCGTGTAATTCGTGTCCATTCAATGTACAATCAATAAAATGTCGCTTCGACTCCGCTCAGCGACCGTCAACCGACCTCTGATAGCTGAGCCCACCCCGTTTTCTCACTTCTCAATACTAAAATCTCACTTCTCCTAAACCCAAAACCCCCATCCGTCAATTCAAAAGGGGCATCCGTCAATTGGTGCCCTTAAAATACCTTCGCTTGCCCTTACTTTGTTGGAATCGACAACTTTAAAAAGTAATTGATATGAAAAAATTCAGTATTTGGGCCGTTGCTGCCCTATCGGTTTGCCTGTTCGCACTTTCCTGTGGCAAGGACGATGACCCTGACACTCCCGATACCCCCGACACGCCCAAGACCGGCGATGAAAACCCGACGATAACCAGCTTTACGCCCCTTTCCGGCACCGTGGGCACTTTGGTCACCATCAACGGGACCAACTTTGATGCCACCAAATCCAACAACACCGTAAAGTTCGGAAACGTAGTAGCTTCCTTGAGCACTGCAAGTGCCACTAAGCTCGTGGCCGAGGTACCCGAGGGCGCAGAGACCGCGAAGATATCCGTTACCGTGAGCGGGAAGACCGCTACCAGCACCGACACGTTCAAAGTTACCGAGGATGTTCCCTTGACCATTGCCCTTAACGAAGAGGCGGTGACGTTATATCCTTACCCCAAATATACCGCTATGTTGGAAGTGACCACCGACATAGGCGAGAACACCGTGGCGTGGAGCAGCAGCGACGAAACTGTAGCTACCGTGGACGCCGACGGTACGGTGACCGCCCTGAAAATAGGCGAGGCCACCATTACCGCAAACGCGGGCGGAGCGGAAGCCACCTGTACCGTAAGCGTGGTGGACGGACCGGTGACCAAACTGGAATTGGACAAGGAGGGCATGGAGCTCTATACCGGCGATACCGGGGAACTCTCCATTTTTGCTTTGGAGGCCGATGTGGAGGAGACCAGCACCCCCGTTTGGAGCTCGGACAACACCGATGTGGCCACCGTGGACCAAGATGGCAATGTTACCGCCGTGGCAGAGGGCGAGGCCGTTATTACCGTTACTGTGGACAATGCAAGTGCAACCTCCACCATTGTGGTAAACCCGAATGTTTATATCTCAGGCAATGAAATGAACGAACAATTCCTGTATGTAGCCAAGGTCTGGAAAAATGGGGAAGTTCTTTATGAGCTTACCGATGGAACCAAGGATGCCTACGCCGGTGACATATTTGTGGATGGTGACGATATTTATGTGGTTGGTAATGAATATGATGGAAATATACAAGTTGCCAAAATTTGGAAAAATGGCGTTGCCACGACCCTTGCAGGGTTTGCAAACGCCCGCTCTATTTTTGTAAGTGAAAGCATTGTCTATGTTGCAGGGACCATAAAAACCGATAACGGTACCAAGGCCGCTGTCTGGAAAAACGGTATGTTGGAACTGTTGCCAACGGAAACCACTAACGGTGTAGAGGTCAACTCCATTTTTGTACATGAAGGAGTGGTCTATGTGGTCGGCTCTGATTTTACTAATTTCACTAGTGTTGCTGCTTTGTGGGAGGATGGAGAAGTTACATTTCTTTCTGAAACACAGTCAGAAGCCCAATCGGTATTTGTAAGTGATGAAAACATATATGTGGCAGGATTTATAGGAGGTGAACCCAACATCAGTGCCACTATTTGGGCAAATGGCACTGAGATTTCAGGGGCCGCACCATCCTCTGCTGAAGATGTTTACATTGAAAATGGGGATGTGTATACTGCCCTATCCGTTAATTATGAGCCACAGATTTGGAAAAATGGCGCATTGCTTTATGATCTTCCGGGACCGGTAGGAATTGAAAGCTCAATAGAAGGCTTAACATTGCATAATTCCAAGGTTTATTCGGTCGGTGAAGTGTATGATGAAAATGATAAATTAAATATTATTTATTGGGTCAATGATGAACTGTTTCATCTTACCGATGCAGAGTTTAATGCTTATGGCCCTTCCATTTTCGTAAAATAGTATAGTCTTTAAATTTAATGGTTAATTATTGAAAGGCCTTCTGCGTGAGCGGGGGGCTTTTCTTTTTTAGATTTCAGAGGTCAGAAGTCAGAAGTCAGAAGTCGGAAGTCAGAAGTCTGAGGTCTGAGGTCAGAAGTCGGAAGTCGGTATGAAGGTTTGTGGAAATTCGTGGAATTCGTGTCGGTTCAGTAGACAATGAACAATTATCAATTAACAATGGGTGGGTTGGGTGGAGTCAAGAGCCAAGACATCAGAAGTCAGAAGTCGGAAGTCAGAAGTCGGAGGTCAGAAGTCTGAGGTCAGAAATCAGTATGAAGGTTTGTGGAAATTCGTGTCGGTTCAAATAGATTGTTCCCAAAGATTCAACAACCAAAACTCCAAGAAAAACTTCTTATTGGGGAGCAACTTTTGTCATTTCGAAATGAGGTGCAGCACACCAATTGAGAAATCTCCTTTGTTCCCCACAATACAAGGTTTCTTACGTCCGTTCGAAATGACACTCGGAACCTTTTACCCTTCACCTTTTTTCCCTTGGCCAATAGTTCGTGATAATCCGTGTAATTCGTGTCCATTCAATGTACAATCAATAAAATGTCGCTTCGACTCCGCTCAGCGACCGTCAACCGACCTCTGATAGCTGAACCCACCCCGTTTTCTCACTTCTCAATACTAAAATCTCACTTCTCCTAAACCCAAAACCCCCATCCGTCAATTCAAACGGGGCATCCGTCAATTGGCGCCCCTAAAATACCTTCGCTTGTCCTTACTTTGTTGGAATCGACAACTTTAAAAAGTAATTGATATGAAAAAATTCAGTATTTGGGCCGTTGCGGCCCTATCGGTTTGCCTGTTCGCACTTTCCTGTGGCAAGGACGATGGCCCTGACACTCCCGATACCCCCGACACCCCCAAGACAGGCGATGAGGCCCCGACGATAACCAGCTTTACGCCCCTTTCCGGCACCGTGGGCACTTTGGTCACCATCAACGGGACCAACTTTGATGCCACTGCCTCCAAGAACACCGTAAAGTTCGGCAATTTGGCCGCCAGCGTTACCACTGCCAGTACCACCAAGCTCGTGGCGAAGGTACCCGATGGTGCAGCGACCGCCAAGATATCCGTTGCCGTGGGCGGAAAGACCGCCACCAGTACCGAAACGTTCAAAGTTACAGAAGACGTCCCATTGACCATTGCCCTGAACGAAGAGGCGGTGACGTTATATCCTTATCCTAAATATACCGCATCGCTGGAAGTGACCACCGACATCGGTGAGAACACCGTGGCGTGGAGCAGCAGCGACGAGACCGTGGCCACCGTGGACGCCGACGGCGTAGTGACCGCATTGAAAATAGGTGAGGCCACCATTACAGCAAACGCGGGCGGAGCGGAAGCCACCTGTACCGTAAGCGTGGTGGACGGGCCGGTGACCAAACTGGAATTGGACAAGGAGGGCATGGAGCTCTATACCGGCGATACCGGGGAACTGTCCATTTTTGCACTGGAGGCAGACGTAGAGGAGACAAGCACGCCCGTTTGGAGCTCGGACAACACCGATGTGGCCACCGTGGACCAAGAGGGCAACGTTACCGCTGTTGCAGAGGGCCAGACCACCATTACCGTTATCGTGGACAATGCGAGCGCGACCGTAACTGTGGTGGTTAATCCCAATGTTTATGTTGTAGGACGAACTAAAGAACAACCTTTGGGATCCATTGCAAAGATGTGGGTCAATGGAAATGTCACCCAACTGACTGATGGCAGTACTAGTGCTAACGCAGCCTCCATGTATTTGTATAATGATGATGTATACATTGCAATGACTGATAGCATTGCCCCAAATTCTGTAATTAAGCTCTGGAAAAATGGGAATGTCAGCAACATAACACAACCTTCCGAAACTTTTGCTTATGCAGCCAACTCGATATTTGTTGAGAATGGTACTGAATATATTGTAGGAAATATCAGAAATAACAATGACTTAAACAATTCAAAAAATGCGGTACAATGGGTGAATGGACAGGTGCAACCACTGAACTCAATGGGTTATGATACATCCGATGCATTGAATGTTGCAGTTGGAAATGGAAAAACATATGTTGTTGGCTACAGAGGATTGAACGGTAAATCTGTGGCTACTGTATGGGAAAATGGCGTACCAATAACTTTAACCGATGGAGAGGGTATTGCCGAAGCTACGGATGTGTTTATAGATGGCAACGATGTTTATGTTGTAGGTTTCGAGATCAAAAATTCTTTGGCAGCAGGAAAATTATGGAAAAATAATGCGTTAATAGGTAGTTATCTTGGAATATCCATACACACCGTTTTTGTAGATAATGGTGATGTGTATGTTGGTGGCAGAATAAAATCCCAAGACCATTATCTGGGAGCTATTGTCAAAAATGGATCTGATTATACATTTTTGGGAGAGCCAGATACTTTTACAAACATAAGATCTTTATTTGTTAAAAACGGGAAAGTATATGCTGTTGGAGTAACCGAAGATTCTCCGACATTATGGATTGATGGGGTCAATCAAAATTTAAGTAATATTTATGGAGTAGCTAATGATGTTTTTGTAAAATAAATTCATTTTCTTCAAATTTAATGGTTAATTATTGAAAGGCCTTCCGTGCAAGCGGGGGGCTTTTCTTTTTGGTAGATATTAGATGGGAGTATTGAGATGTGAGATAAAAGAGCCAAGATTCAAGACATCAGAAGTCAGAAGTCAGAAGTCAGAAGTCAGAAGTCAGAAGTCGGAAGTCGGAAGTCGGTATGAAGGTTTGTGGGAATTCGTGGAATTCGTGTCGGTTTAGTAGACAATGAACAATTATCAATTAACAATGGGCGGGTTGGGTGGAATCAAGAATCAAGGCTTCATTTCTTCATAGCAACTTTTGTCATTTCGAAATGAGGTGCAGAGCACCGATTGAGAAATCCCCTTTGTTCCCCACATTACAAGATTTCTCACATCCGTTCGAAATGACACTCGGAACCTTTTACCCTTCACCTTTTCCCTTTGGCCAATTTTTGGTGCGATTCGTGTCGCTTCGGCTCCGCTCAGCGACCAAAACGTTTCCCGAAACACGGCCACTCATCGGAATGGATGATAACAGAACAGTCACCCTGTTTTTGCGTGCGGTTGAACGGGGGTTTGCCGCAACAAATCGTAGGAATAGTGGTTTTTAGTCGAAAATCAAGGATTTGTATCACTTTTCAAATAATAGCACCTACCGGCTTTCCTCGCAAAATGCCGATAACATGCAATGTCGCTTCGGCTCCGCTCAGCGGCCGAGTTGTTATACTGAGCGAAGCGACCATTTTCTCATTACTCAATACTGCCTACTGACCTCCGACCTCTGATATATGACATCTAAACTCACACCTTTTTGATTTCATCTTCGGTTAAAAGTTCCTCGTTGCGCATGCGCAAAAATACCTGAGCGGTAGTGACTACGTCTAGTTCGCAATAATCGATAATCCTGTTGATATCCTTTTCCTTGTAGAACACATCTTTCACCATACTGCCATCCATATCCTCTTTTGGGGAAGGGATTCCAAGTATATGCGCCAATAACTTGAGCGAAGTGTAATGTTTGTAATCGCCGAACTTCCAAAGTTCCATAGTATCCAAATGAGGCACTTCCCACGGTTTTTTACCGAATAAATCTAGCTTGTAGGGCAGATTAATGCCGTTAATCACCATTCTGCGGGCGATATACGGAAAATCGAACTCCTTGCCATTGTGCGCACACAAAAGATGTTTTACGCTGCTAAAATAATCTATGAGCAGTTGTTTGAACTCTTTGAGGATTTTGGCCTCATCACCATAAAAGGAAGTGGTCCTAAAATTTCTGGTCTCGCCCTGCATTTTAAAATAGCCCACCGAGATGCAGACAATTTTGCCGAACTCGGCCCAAATACCGGCACGGTCGTAAAATTCCCCGGGCGAGAACTCGTCCTTGCGTTGGTACTGTGTTTTTAGCTCCCATAACTGTTGGGAAGTTTCATCCAGATGGGTGAAATTTTCATGTAGGGGAACGGTCTCGATATCCAAAAAAAGGATATGCTCCAGGTTAAGTTTATAAAGCATGGCAATAATTTAAAAAAGAGTCGTCTGCTTTGCAGGACTCTCGTGTTCCAATAACCATTTTTTTCTATGCAGTCCACCTGCATAGCCTGTGAGGTCTCCGTTGGTTCCTATTACACGATGACAGGGAACCACAATCCAAAGTGGATTTTTGCCATTGGCCGAGGCTACTGCACGAATGGCCTTTACATCACCGAGTTGTTTGGAAAGTTCCAAATAAGAAATGGTTTTTCCAAAGGGAATTTGCAATAAGGCATCCCACACCTTTTTCTGAAAATCGGTCCCCGACGGATTTAATTTTAGGTCAAATACCGTTCGGTTTCCATCAAAGTATTCTTGAAATTGCTGAACAGCATCCTTCAGAACCTCTGGAATTGTACTGTTTGGTTTTTTTTCTTCCAAAACAGTGATTGCAGCAAGTCCATTTTCATCCCCTTTTAATTCCGCTGTTCCTATAGGTGTCTGTAAGTAAGCGATTTCCATTACTCTATTTCGTCTTCTTCTTCAATAATTCCCAATCGCTTTGCTCGGGCATGCCAGTTCTTTCTAGCTAGCTTTTGAAGGTCTTCCACATTATCACTTTCGTCCATAATCTCGAATCCGAGCAAGGTTTCGATTACATCTTCCATAGTAACCAAACCACTCACCGAACCGTACTCGTCCACTACCAAAGAAACATGCTCTCTCTTCTGCACAAACTTTTTGAAAAGCTCGTTAATAGATTTACTTCGGTTGGTGACCAATAATTCCCTTCTGATGGTGGCCAAGGTTTCGTTTCCTTTTTTGTTGATGATGGCTTCCAACAATTCATCCTTTAAAAAGAAGCCCGTTATATTGTCCATACGATCCTTGTACAATGGAATTCTGGAAAAACGTAGTGGTCTGTTCTTTTCAAAAAATTCTTTTATCGGGGTGTCTTCCGATGCAATTTTCATGACGGTTCTTGGTGTCATCACATCGCGGGCCAGAATTTCATCAAAATAGAGCAGGTTCTTGATCATTTTGGATTCCGATTCCTGAAAAACGCCTTCTTCATGTGCGATTTCGGTCATGGCACTAAAATCCTCACGGCTCAAAACACTGCCATGTTCCCCTTTGGCGCCTACCAGTTTGGTAAATAACTGCAACAGCCATAACAGACCTGTCCATTTTAAGACGAATACCATGATGTTTAATGCTTTGCTGGTAAAGTTGGCCAGTTGCTTCCAGAAAGTTGCCCCAATGGTCTTTGGAATAATTTCTGAAGCTACCAGGATCAATATTGTCATAAGTGTGGATACAATTCCAACCATAAGGTCTTCGGTCAAGGTAAAACCAAATATGGTACGCTGTGTGCTTCCATACATTTCTGCATAAGCCACTTTTGCCTGTACACCGACCAAAATTGCACCTACGGTGTGGGCAACCGTGTTCAAGGTAAGAATGGCGATCAGAGGTTTGTCCACATCTTTTTTAAGGGATTCCAATGTGGCAGCATAATCTTTTCCCTCTTGCTTTTTTACATTGATAAAGGTTGGGGTAATACTTAGCAATACGGCCTCCAAAATGGAGCACAGAAATGAAAAGAATATGGAAATAAGGGCATAAAATATAAGTAGTCCCATAGAATGGCAGAATGTTTAGTACCAAGATAGGGAATAGGAATTAATTTTGGACGCTTAATGTATCTGCTTTATAAAAAACATCTTGTAGCGCCTGTCTAATGTCCAAACTGTACAGTTTTCGGTGGTCTCTAGAGGGATAAACCCGATTGGAAAGAAAGATGAAAGTCAAATTTTTTACCGGGTCTGCCCAAACAAAAGTGCCGGTAAATCCGGAATGGCCAAAACTTTCGGGCGAAGCCAAAGGAGAGGGGTAGGCTTCTTCCAAAGGAAGTTCTGAATTGTTCAGGAGAGGTTTGTCAAAACCTAAGCCCCTGTAATTTTCATTCTCGGGATATTGTATGGTAGTAAACTCTTTTACGGTTTCTTTTGAGATGAGCTGTTTACCATCTACATTCCCATAATTCTGATAGAACAACATCAATTTGGCCAGATCATCTGCCGTGCCAAATAGACCGGCATTACCAGAAACACCTCCTTTGAGCGAAGCATTTTCGTCGTGTACCCAACCTTTTACCAAGGTCTTTCGGAAAAGAGAATCCACTTCGGTGGGAACTATGGCATTTACGTAATTGTTTTCCATGGGAAGATAGCCCAAGGTGTGACAACCCAAAGGTTGATAGAAGTTTTCATCCAAATAGGTTTGGTAATCGGTTCCGGCGAGTTGTTCTATCAACGTTGGAAAAATCAAAAATGTAAGTCCGGAGTATTTGTACTTTTTTTGATCCGAAACTTTGGACCGGTTGATGATTCGGTTCATTTTTCGTTCAAACCGATTGTTGATAAAGAGACTATCGTAGACCTGCCCTTGATATCGTTTGTCTGATGAATTGTGCACGAATCTTTTTTTGATTTCTCCGTTTTTGCGAAGCACTTTCTGTAAAAAAACGATATAAGGTATTAGCCCTGCCTGATGCGCCAGTATTTCACGAAGTGTTAGGTCTTTTTTGTCCATTCTTCGCTTCCATGGGTCCCAATATATACTGAATGGTTTATCTAGGTCCAGCTTGCCTTCGTCCACCAGTTTCATCAATGCGGGAAGTGGCCCCGATATTTTCGTTACGGAGGCCAGATCATACAAATCGTTCAATGCAACTGGTTGAATGCTGTCGTATGTATGAAAACCGTAAGTTTTATGAAAAATAACGGTATCGTTCTTGGCGACCAGCAGTTGAGCTCCTGGAAATGCTAAATTATCAATGCCCATTTCCATGATGGAATCCACTTTTTGGTCGATGAAATTTTCATCGAAACCCAAAGTAGAGGGTAGGGCATGGATGAGTTCCCGTTGGGCACTAATTTTGCCGAAAAAAGACAGGATGACAAGAAATATAAATATGTACTTCATCCATTCTTAAAAATGAAGAACGGAAACTCTATCTATTAGAGAGTAACCTTCTTTTCAATAAGATTAAGCAGTTTTTTTGAAATTATATCGGCAATTTCTTCTGCATTGGTTTCTTGTTCAATAACCCTTTCGTCTAGAGACTCTTCCTTTTTTGAAATTTTTTTCAATAAAGAAGGGGTTAAGGTGTCATATTTTGATTTAGGTGAGTCTTTAAGAAACATTGCGGTTAAAATTTATAAGTAATTATGCCCTAAAATAGTTTTTTATAAAATGCGGATTATGATTTTCTTCAAAATAATGCTTTCTTTTTATCCAAATAAAACCATCACCTTTAGAAATAATCGCCACATCAACAGGTCCACCAACTGATTCTTCATCAGAACTAATCCTTCTTTTAAGATATGTCAAATATATTAAACTTTCAGCCATTTCGGCAAGATCTTCCTTTGAAAGGATGGATACCGTGTTTACTGTTGGTCGGATATGTTTTATTTTCTTTACATTATCAATTTCACTTATAAATTGATTGCAAATTTGATCTATATCTATTTGTTGAATTTCCTTAGCTAGTTTTGGTTGATCTTTTTCTAATAATTTAACCAAGTGCTCATTATATCCATGAAGGAAATTCTTAAATGTTGAAAATAGAGGTTCATTGATGTCTGGACTTATTCCTGTTATAAGTGTGTCAATAACATCCCTTTGAGCAAAGGGCATAATTGAGCCGGTATTTCCATCATCAATTTTTTCTACATCTTCGGTGTAAAACCTGATTTTATTGTCAAAAACATCTGAAATTTTTGTGCTAATTGTTGTTGGGTAAATATCATTGTCACCATAGCCAGCAAAAACTAGGCCCGTCCATTGTCCACGGAGAACTTTACTTTTCATATAATGAAAAATTAAAGAGGAAAATTTAGAACGGATGTTTTTTGTATTAAAGTCCGAAAATTCAATTTCCAGTATTTCATTTAATTCAGCACCAATAATTTCATCAAATCTCTTTTTTGTCAATGATTTAAAATCAGATAATTTTTCTTCTAGCTTTATTTTTTGAATCTGGAATTCAATCATTTCCAATAAATTATTTTTAAAAAGAGATAATCTGTCTTCCGGGGATTTGCTGATCAAATCAGAATGTTCTTCAATGGCTGATTGCATAGCCATGTCTATCAAATCGTTAAATGAATGATAGATTAATGATTGAATGGAATGACTAATTGTTTCGGGATTATTAAAAAACTCTTTTTCTTTTAAAAATTTAAAAAAATTATCCGAATAATCTTTGAGGTTTGGGAATGATTTCTCACCCAACTCATTCCGGTAGATTTTGATGATGATTTCCCAAGGTGTAGTTATGAAGTTAGCAGAATTATAAATAACAATCGAAACCGGATGGTATTTTGATAGGGTAAAGATTTTGTTGGCTGTATTATAAATTTTTCTTCCATTACTTCCAGAAACAGTAACAGCAGAATCTGCAGCCAAAGCCACAGCATTTTTATTTAAGATACCTATTACAGCAGTCATATGAAATTTTTAACAATATTAACGAAATATTCTTATAAAATCCTTCGCAAAATAACTGGCAATAATATTGGCACCTGCCCTTTTAATGGCCGTCAATTGTTCCAGCATCACGGCATCATGGTCCAGCCAACCTTTTTCGGCGGCGGCCTTTAGCATGGCATACTCGCCAGAAACTTGATAAACGGCAACAGGTACTTCAACTTCGTTCTTTATTTCACGAACAATGTCCAAATAGCACAACCCTGGCTTTACCATCACAATATCAGCCCCTTCGTCGATATCCATTTGAGTTTCTTTGATGGCTTCATACCGATTGGCATAATCCATTTGATAGGTTTTTTTGTCCTTCGGCACATTTGCAATGTCAACGGGTGCAGAATCCAGCGCATCCCGGAACGGGCCATAAAAGGCACTGGCATATTTGGCGGAATAGGCCATAATTCCGGTATTAAGGAACCCTTCGTCTTCCAGAGCTTCGCGGATGGTAAGGATTCTACCGTCCATCATATCGCTGGGAGCAACAAAATCTGCCCCTGCATTGGCATGGGAAACGCTCATTTCTGCCAATAGCTCTGCAGTTTCATCATTCAAAATTTGCCCCTCGGCCACAATACCATCATGTCCGTAGGATGAAAATGGGTCCAATGCCACATCCGTCATCACCAACATTTGTGGACAGGCATTTTTTACGGTTTTAATGGCACGTTGCATCAATCCATCTGGATTTAGCGCTTCGGTTCCTTTATTGTCTTTGAGTTTATCATCGACCTTAACAAAAAGAAGCATGGAACACAATCCCATGTTCCAGAGTTCTTTTGCTTCTTTTTCAAGATTGTCCAAACTCAACCGAAAATAGTTGGGCATGGATGGAATCTCTTCTTTGATTCCTTTTCCTTCGGTTATGAAAAGCGGAACCAAAAAGTCATCCGAGGTCAAGGTGGTTTCCCGAACCAATCTTCTAATGGATTCGGATGCGCGAAGTCTTCTGTTTCGTATTAATGGGTACATGTTGCTGGTTTTAAGTTATAAGCCTTAAGCTTAAAGTGATGTTTTTATAGTTTTGATTAATGCCGCGAGCATTTTTTTGATTTCGTCTATTTCTGAAATAATGTTTTTGGATATTTCTGATTCAATATAACCCAAGTCGGAGGCTAAAAGCAAAAGATAATCCAATTCGTGGGCAGAACCAGAAGCGATATAAAGAAATCGAATAAATTCTTTTTGAGTTTCGCGTCCACACCCTTCTGCAATATTTGTGGGAATGGAGACAGAAGCCCTATTCATCTGGGAGATTAAATTGTACTGTTCCGATTTTGGGAAATCCTTGGTCAAGCCATAAATGTCAAGTACGAGTTGATGTGATTTTTCCCAGACCTTGTAATTTTTATAGTTTCCCATGGCTTAGAGCTTACTGCTTAAGGCTTATCGCTAATATTAAATATCAATTTCTCCTGTTAGATAAAGCACGGCTTTCCCCGAAATTTTTACACGCTCGCCCAAATACTCGCAGACCAAATCGCCACCTCGTTCGGAAAGCTGTTTAGCTGTCATTTTGGTTTTGCGCAACACTTCTGACCAATAAGGGGAAAGCGATGTATGGGCCGAACCGGTTACTGGGTCTTCAGGAATACCGCAAGAAGGGGCAAAGAAGCGGGATACAAAGTCAACTTCGTTGCCTGGAGCGGTAACAATGACCCCTCTAGCGTCCACTTGGTCCAAAAGGAAGAAGTTGGGAGAGAGTTCCTCAATTTCCTTTTGGGATTGGTAAACCAGCATGTAATCGCTTTTTCCCTTGTATGTCTTTACCGGGGATTTTCCCAATGCTTGGTCGATTTCATCAATATTTTTGATGGCGACCAGCGTATCTGCTGGAAAATCCATGGTCAACCAGTTGTTGTCGGCCTTGTTTACATATAGGTTGCCACTTCGGCTCGAATAAAACTGAATGGTATTTTTGTCGAGTTCATAAAAATGAAATATAACAAAGGCGGTCGCTAGAGTGGCGTGTCCACATAGGTCAACCTCAACTTCAGGGGTGAACCATCGAATTTCGTACAGGTCATCTTTCTTTACTGCAAAGGCTGTCTCCGCAAGATTGTTTTCTTGGGCTATTTTCTGCATCAGCTCTGGACTCAACCAAGATTCCAAAATACAGACCGCTGCCGGATTGCCTCCGAAAGTTTGGCTCGTAAATGCGTCTATTTGATAAATTTTCTGTCTCATTGATTTGGTTTCTGGACAAAATTAAGCATTAGGCCCAATCTTTTGGGTTTTGTAGTACCTCTATCAATTTATCTTCGTCGCTACCTTTTTCTGGATGATGGTCATACTTCCATTGCACGTGCGGGGGCAAACTCATCAAAATACTTTCAATACGTCCGTTGGTTTTTAGACCAAAAAGGGTTCCTTTATCATGTACTAAATTAAATTCTACATAGCGCCCGCGACGAATTTCTTGCCAATCACGCTGTTCTTGTGAATATGGTAAATCTTTTCTTTTTTCAACTATAGGAGCGTAGGCCTCCAAGAAACTGTCCCCGACCTCGGTTACAAAATTGTACCAATCTTCCATGCTGGTTTCTTCGGTGGCTTTGCAATAATCGAAAAACAGTCCGCCTACGCCACGAGCTTCGTTCCGGTGCGCATTCCAAAAATAATCGTCGCACTTCTTTTTGTAGTTGGCGTAAAATTCTGGATTGTGGGCATCACAGGCTTTTTTACAAACGGAATGAAAATGTGCCGCGTCTTCCTCGAATAAATAATAGGGGGTAAGGTCTTGTCCGCCACCAAACCATTGGTCAACGATGTTACCTTCCTTGTCGTACATTTCAAAATAGCGCCAATTGGCATGCACCGTTGGCACCATTGGACTTTTTGGGTGAATCACCAAGCTAAGTCCACAGGCAAAAAAATCAACATCCTCCACGCCGAAATAGTTTTGCATACTTTTTGGCAACGGACCGTGAACTTTGGAAATGTTTACCCCGCCTTTTTCAAAAACAGCGCCATTTTCAATAACTCGTGTTCTCCCGCCGCCGCCTTCTTCTCGTTCCCAAAAATCTTGTTGGAACTTGGCTGTGCCATCCAATTCTTCCAATTTGGAGGTGATAGTATCTTGTAATTGTTGAATGTATGCGTAGAATTTATCTTTCATTGTTCTAAAATATGTACCATTCGGTTTTTATATTCAGAAAGCACTGAACTCTCATCAATTTTGGTGGATTCCAGAGCCATTTTCTTCAATAGCTCAACGACTTCCTGTTCCGATTTTTCAATGTTTTGCTCAAAAATGAAGCGGCCAACTTCATTATTGTGCAAATCCATTTCCCGTGGTAATTTTTTGTTCGGAAATGAGTCCTCATGCCAATCGCTTACTTTTTTGGCCCAATCCAAGACCACTTCTTCATTGTTTTGCCATTTGAAACATCGTTTTGAAATCAAATAGTTCCAAAAAGCGTGTCTGAAGGCATTCGCAGGACCATTCTTATGGTGCAACTTTCCATAGTTTTTGGTCGAAACGGAAATACAGTCCTTGGTAGCCTTTATAGTTGGCAAAATAAAGTGCGGGCGACTCAAACCAATAAATACACCTTTCAGTATATTTTTAAAATCGACTCGTTTTAGTACCGTAAATAGGTTCACTCCTTGTATTCTTTGACGGCATCAATAAATGCTTTTGCATTTTCCACTGGGATATGTGGTAATATACCATGCCCCAAATTCACAACATATTTGTCCTTGCCAAAATCACGGATCATTTGCGTAACCATTTCCTTGATTTTTTCAGGTGGCGACAGCAGACGGGCAGGGTCAAAATTACCCTGTAGCGTAACATTGCCACCAGTTAAGTATCGGGCATTTTGAGCGGAACACGTCCAATCCACACCAACGGCGGAGGCCCCCGAGTTGGCCATTTCCTTAAGTGCGAACCAGCATCCTTTTCCAAAAACGATTACGGGAGCTTCATCTTTTAATGCATCCACAATCTGTTGTATGTATTTCCAGGAAAATTCCTCATAATCTGTTGGCGACAACATTCCGCCCCAAGAATCAAAAACCTGAACCGCGTTTACACCGGCTTTAACCTTTGCTTTAAGATAGGCGATGGTCGTATCCGTAATTTTTTGAAGCAATTCGTGCGCAGCCTTTGGCTGAGTAAAGCAAAATCCTCTGGCTTTATCAAAACTCTTGCTGCCTTGACCTTCCACGCAGTAGCAAAGTATGGTCCAAGGGGAACCGGCAAAACCTATTAGTGGAATGTCATCGTTCAGTTTTTCTTTGGTCATGGTAATGGCATCCATCACATAACCCAATTTATCTTGAATGTCCGGCACGATCACCTTGTCCAGATTGGCTTGAGAACGGATTGGGTTGGGCAAATAAGGACCAAAATTTGGTTTCATCTGTACTTCGATGTCCATGGCTTGTGGAATCACCAAAATATCACTGAATAAAATAGCCGCGTCCATGCCGTAGCGGCGAATGGGCTGCACAGTGATTTCCGAAGCCAATTCCGGGGTCTGGCAACGGGTGAAGAAATCGTATTTTTTACGGAGTTCCATAAACTCTGGCAAATAGCGTCCTGCTTGTCGCATCATCCAAACGGGTGGACGTTCAACAGTTTCACCTTTTAAAGCTCTTAGGAACAAGTCGTTTTTTATCATGGGTGTCTATAATGGTTTATCGCCTGGACCAACACATTCTCTACGGTCGGTTTATTGGCAATGATTATATTTTTAGAATATTTCTTTGCTTCAGAAGCCGTAGTTTCTCCAATACAAAATAAAGTGCTGTTTATCAAACTGTTTTCCAGTTGATAGCTTCGGATGCCACTTGGACTAAAGAAAAGGATACCATCAAAATCGCGTTGAAACTTTTTCGAATTTAAGTGGGTGCGGTAAACTTCTAACTCCTTATACTGAACGTTATTTTTTGACAAGAGTTCTGGAAGGTCGTCCCTTCTTTTATTGCCACAGAGGAACAAAAAAGTTTTATTTTTATAGCGTTCAATCAGAATTTCACCTAATTCTGATGCATAATGCGCTGTTTCTACCACTTTAAGGCCATTTTCTTGTAGAAATGATTTTGTTTTTTCCCCGACACAAAATACACTGAGGTTAGATGTGTCCAAATCCTGAGCCTGTTTCAGGAAAACTTTTACAGCGTTTTTGCTGGTAAAAATTAAATTGCTGTAGTCAAACGGGATTTTTACATCCAACAGTTCAATTTTTAGGGCATCGTACTCCACCAATCCCAGACCAGAATTTAGAAAAAGCTCCTTTTGGGACAAACTCAACATTTTAGTGGACAGTACTGTTTTCATTTCTGATTTCTTGCATCAATTTGTCGCCTCCTTTTTGCAATACTTCAGCGGCGCAGGTTTTTCCAAGACCTAAGGCATCGGACAGTTTTACTTCTTTTTTGATGTCGATTTTCTGCTTTCCATCCAAGGAGAAAACAACGCCTTCAAAATATACCATCTTGTCTTTTATAAGAGCCAAGGCTCCTATGGGTGCAGTACAACCGCCTTCCAGCGTTCGTAGAAACTCACGTTCAATGGTTGTTGCCAACTCCGTTTCCGGATGGTTTAGGTTCCCCAGAGCTTCTTTGGCAAAGTCATCTTCTTGCTTGGCGACCACAAGCATGGCACCTTGCGCGGGAGCCGGTATCATCCAGTCCAGCTGAACGGCATCTTTGGGTAATAATTTGATACGTTCCAATCCTGCCTGTGCAAAAATGGCTCCTTGCCAATCGTTTTCAATAAGTTTCAGTAGACGTGTGTTTACATTTCCCCTAAGGTCCACTACCTTGTGGTTGGGATATTTGTTCAACCATTGGGCTTTTCGTCGTAGACTCCCTGTGGCAATAGTGGCAGGTTGGTCGCTCTCCAAAAATGATGAACCTTTGTGGACCAATATATCGTGGGTTATGGCGCGTTCCAGAACGGCTGCCTGTACAATTCCCTTTGGTAATTGAGTGGGTACATCTTTCATGGAATGTACAGCAATATCAATATCCCCTTTGAGCAGTGCAACATCCAAGGTCTTGGTAAAGATTCCAGTTACCCCAAGCTCGTACAACGGCTTGTCCAACACTTGGTCCCCCATGGATTTGGTAGGTACCAAAGTGGTATCGTACCCGAGTGCTTCCAGCTTTTGTTGCACGGTGGTTGCTTGCCACAGCGCCAATTCGCTGTCGCGGGTCCCAATGCGGATTATTTTGCTCATTTGGAGTGTAGTTCTAGCTGAAAAACTTTCTGAATAAGTTCCAGGCTGTCATCGGTATCGACCTCGTTGCTTTTTAGGTGGTTAGCAAACTGTTTGGTTATTTTTTGAATGATACGGTCGGAAATGATTTCTGCCTGCATTTGGTCGAAACCTTCAATTTTTTTGGTCTGAAAATCGATTTCTTCAGTTTTCATAGTGTTCAGTTTGTCCTTAAGGGCATTGATTACAGGGGCAAACTTGCGGGTTTCCAACCATTTTAGGAAATCCTTTTTTACTTTTTCTATAATAGCTTCCGCCTTGGGAACATATTCTTTTCTTTTGGCCAAGGTCTCATCCGTAATCTGTGAGAGCTGGTCCAAGTGCACCAAGGTGACATTATCGAGTTCCTTTACATCGTCGGATACGTTTTTAGGTACAGACAGGTCCAATACCAATAATGGCTTTTTTGGATAGATCAATGCTTTGGAAACAGTGGGCAATTGGGCCCCAGTGGCAACCACTAGAATATCGGCCTTTCGGATTTCGGTTTGTAGATCGCCATAGTCCTTTACGTTCAATTGAAATTTCCCGGCAATGTCCTCCGCTTTTTCGCGCGTTCTGTTGATTAAGGTAATGTGGGAATTATTGGAATGCTTTACCAGATTTTCACAGGTATTTCTTCCAATTTTACCAGTTCCGAACAACAAAATGTTCTTTTTGGAAATATCCGTTACGTTGTCCAATATGTACTTCACCGAGGCAAAAGCCACCGACGTAGCACCCGAAGACAGTTCTGTTTCGTTTTTGATACGCTTACTGGCCTGAATCACTGAATTGCACAAACGCTCCAAGAACGGATTGGCCATATCATGCTTTTTGGCACGGTAGAACCCTTGCTTTATTTGGCTGATAATTTCAAAATCGCCCAAAATCTGACTGTCCAGACCGGTACCAACTTTGAACATGTGGGAAATGGCATCGTGGTTTTTGTACACGTAGGCCACTTCTTGAAACTCTTCAACGGTTCCATGCGTTTCGTCGCAAAGAAGTTTGATGAGCTGGTAGGGATGTTGTGCAAAACCGTAGAGTTCGGTTCTGTTGCATGTAGAAATAGCAAGCAAGCCATCAATTCCGATTTCCTTGGCCTTGCCCAAAATATGGTCAATAGCAGGAACATCCAGACTGAACTTTCCTCTAACCTCTGCATCCGCCTTCTTATAACTCAACCCAACGGCATAGAAGGAATTATGTTTTGAAATATGGTAGTCCCTCATAAAGGATTATAAATCGCAGCACAAAAATAACAGGCTTATAGGTCAAAAAATAACGCTAGCGGAACTATAAATGACCAATGCTGTTATTTTATTGTTTATTTTTATTGAAAATGACGTTAGACGTTGCTATTATTGATAAATTTGATTGTTGAAATCACAATTTAGAGTGATTCTAAATTAACTAAAAAACAAAGATTCATTAAAATCGGATATGAAAAACATCGCTAGAGGTTCCTACGACGAAATTTTGGTCGAGGATGGAATTTACATACTTAAAATTCAAAATGATGCTCAGGAGGCAAAGCTTATCGAACGGGATATTGATAGTTCTTATATTCAATTTCATTTTTGTCTGAAAGGCAAATCCAAGTTCAATTTTAACGAAGGGAACTACTATTTGGAAGTGAACGAGGAAAATTCCTTGTTGCTCTACAATACCCAAAAAGATTTGCCACTGGATTTGGTGGTTTCACCCGGGTCTTGGTTGCTATCGGTGGTGATGACCATCAGAAAATTCCATTCTTTATTTTCCGATGAGGCTGACTACATTCCGTTCTTAAGCGAAGAGAACAAAGAGAAAAAATACTATTCCCAAGAGATGGTATCCCCGGCCACGGCGGTCGTTCTTAGTCAGTTAATGAACTACAACCTACATCCATCCATCAAAAAATTGTATCTGAAAGGCAAGGTCTACGAGCTGATTTCCCTCTATTTCAACAAAACCGAGGATGCCGATTTGGAGCAATGCCCCTATTTGGCCGATGAAGATAATGTTAGACGTATTCGCATGGCAAAGGAAATCATGATTTCCCGTATGGCCGAGCCACCCACTTTGGCCGAGCTATCGCAAGAGGTTGGGCTGAGCCTAAAAAAACTGAAAGAAGGCTTCAAGCAAATCTATGGGGATTCCGTATTCGGATTTCTGTTTGATTATAAAATGGAGTACGCCCGTAAAATGTTGGAAACAGGTAAGCACAATGTCAACGAAGTGGGACTTAAGGTCGGGTACAGTACTGCAAGCCATTTTATAGCCTCCTTTAAAAAGAAGTTCGGTACCACACCAAAAAAATACTTAACTTCAAACGTCTAAACAAACAACATATGAGAATCTTCACATTGTCCCTGCTATCCATTTGTTTTGTATTTCAGATGGCGGCACAAGATACACCTACAACCGAAACTGAAGCTCAAAAAATGCCGGAACTGGTATTGGTATTCACTAAAACCAAAGGTTGGAGGCACAAATCAATAGAAAAGGGCGTGCAGACGCTTAGGGAACTGGGAAGGGAAAACGGTTTTATCGCTTTACAGACGGAATCAGGGGAGGATTTTACCACTTCAAACCTTAACAACTACAAACTTGTGGTTTTTTTGAGCACTACTTTGGACGTGCTGGACGATGAACAACAACGTGCATTTGAATCGTACATTAAAGGAGGCGGTGCTTTCTTGGGGGTACACGGTGCATCCGATACCGAGTATGACTGGCCTTGGTATGGTAAATTAGTGGGCGGCTACTTTGTAGACCACCCCAACGACCCCAATGTGAGGGAAGCTAAAATTGATGTAGTGAGCAAGGCGCATCCGTCCACAGAGCACTTGCAGGATTCTTGGACAAGAACCGATGAGTGGTACAACTTTAAAAATCTAAATCCGGACGTTACCGTTTTGCTCAAATTAGATGAGACTAGCTACGAAGGTGGGACCAATGGTTCCAATCATCCTATTGCCTGGTACCACGAATTTGATGGTGGCAGGGCCTTTTACACAGGGGGAGGACACACCGAAGATTCTTTTGATGAGCCCATGTTCCGTCAACATCTTTTAGGTGCTATTGAATGGTGCTTAAAGCGAAAGTAAAGTCGGCCTTGCTACAATGATCCCAATATTGCTTTTGATGTTTTTCAGGTAATCCGCCAAGGGCAATTCGGATATTTCTACCTCACCATTTTTGCTGGAAGCATGTAATAAGTGCAATCTTCCATCTGGTTGATGGATGGCAATCCCCGTATGGGTCACATCCAATCCTTTTATTGAAGTGGCCAAAGCAAGAATATCCCCTGATTTGATAAGATGTTCTTTGCTCTCGATTTGATCTTGCGGCAAATAGCAGAGTTTTTCTTTGGCTATTTCTTTTTCCACGGTCAACATGGCGTCAAAGTTCTCGTCGCTGGTCAAAAATGGGTACAAATCTCGATGAGTTCCCATAAAATTGATGGGTTTTTCCAGCTCCACACCGCCCAAGTCGGCAGTAATATCCTTTACCAACCCTTTTTTCTCGTTGTTGCGTATCCATTCGGTAAAGTAATGCAAACGCGAAGGATATCCGTTTAAATCTCCATTTCTATACCGAACGGTTTCAAGATTTTCAGTGAAATCTTCAAAATTCCTTTGTTGTTCTTTAAGCATCAAACTAAAGGCCAGCACATTTTCCACAAATGTCGTGCAATCGAGTCCGCCAAAATTTACCACCAAGGTTTCCGTATCGCCAACTTCAAGCGTTTTTTCCACGTAAGGCGTTCCCAAAAAAGACTGACCTACCAAGGCAATTGTATCGCCTAAACTAGAAGCTCTGGTTTTTTCCAAATCGGAAATTTTGGTCTCGAAAAGGGATTTGTCTTCCGGAGAACAGGTGATTTGCTGGGAAAAAGTGGTAGATGGTATTCCTAGAGTAAAGAGTATGAAAAAGCATACCTTAATGTTTAAATCTAAAATATTCATGGGACTTATAGTATATTTTTAATTCTGGATTAATGAACTCGACCTGTAAAAGATCAGGATATGTGATGAAATCCAGATGTAAGGTTGTTGAGGTTAAAATTAAATCATCAATCCTTAAGTTGGGATAGGATGATTGTATTTCTTCTGGAATTTCTCCTATCGTTCCCGAAAAATCAGGAGCCGAAAACACATTCCAAGTTGTTTGAATCAAATCGACATATATTTCACCTTCTTTAACTTCCCACAGTATATCTTTCATTTGAAAACCAAGATTGGTTTCAAATTGATAGTTGGAAATGGATCCATCTAAAACCGTGATCGACTTGTTATCTGGAATTATGATTTCATCAGGTTTCTCTCCAAATTTTGAATAAGCATATAGAAAATCATCACTGTTAAAACTTATAATACTTAAATATTTGGAAAAGGAATCTAAGTAACCAAGCTTAAGTGGTTTGGGTGTTTCGGTTTCCGCAAAGAAATATGATGTGAATTTTCCTCCGCTCAAATCGATTGATTGCTCTTCATCAAAAAATGCCGAAATTGATGATAGTTGATAGGTTGAAGGGTTGTCAGGCATTACAATTTCTAAATAACTATCAAAGGATTTAAAGTCTGAATAATCCACTGTTATATCATCTCCATCATTTACGTTTTCAATTGAGTAGTATTTTAGGTCGTTATTTGAATCATAAATTGTAAAAAAGAAATCAGGGTTATCATAAATCGGAATGTTCTCATGGGTATAATTATCAATAAACCCAGGAAGGTCTGGCCCGCTAGTTGCCACTAAAATACCTTGTCTATCAGAAATCCATCGGTATTTTGGAGATACGACATTCTCAACGGTTATATTAAAACTGCCCGTGGAAGATTCTCTCGGTAATTCATTGGTTGCACTAGGATCTGAAGTGTATTGCCAATGGGATTTAGTAGCTATGTTGGGATATGATTCAATGTTATGCATCATTTCGCCATCAACCGAGTTTTTATATTTAAAAAATGTAATGGTTAAATTATCTGGTTGCGGTTGTTCTTCTGGAACCTGAAATTCAAAAATATCTCCGAATTCGAATGGCTTAAAGTCCACTAAAACCCCATTTTCATCATGGATGATAATCCAATCGTCGGTATCACCAGTGTTGGTTAAAGCCTCAAATGTGAAATAGGTCACCATTTCTGGCTCTTGTTCTTCTGGGTTCTCAGTGGTTGGTTCTTCTTGTTCATCCTCTCCTGTAGGATTGGGATTAGGTGGTTGTGATTCATTTTTGGAGCATCCATAACAAATAACAAGAATGCCCATTAACAATGGGAATAGGGTTTTCATGTGCATAGTTTAGTTGCGCTAAAGATAACTATCTCAATGAGAGTCAGAAGAAAATTCTGTCAAATGGCAAAAAAGGAAGTTGAACTTAGGAATCCGTTTGGTTTTCATTTTCATTCTGATGCTCAACCTTTAACCTAGTAGTTCTTGCGATACTTTCAGGATAATTCTCCTGAAGAAATACAATCAGCTTTTCCCGTACATGTACACGCAAATCCCATGCAGTGGGCGAATCCTTGGCACTTACTAACGTTCGGATTTCGACATAGTTCGGCTTGGTGTCGGTAACTTGTACCACATCGACCTTACCGTCCCATAAATCGGTATTTTTTAATATTCTGGTCTGTTCCTCACGGATTTTATCGAACGGCACGTTGTAATCCACATATAAAAAAACGGTTCCCAATAGGTCCGAAGAAGTCTTTGTCCAGTTTTGGAACGGTTGGTTTATAAAGTACGGGGTAGGAACTATCAAACGTCTTTTGTCCCAAATGCTCACCACTACGTAGGTCAGTGTGATTTCCTCGATTCTGCCCCATTCCCCTTCCACGATTACAACATCGTCCAACTTTATGGGTTGTGCTATAGCAATTTGTATTCCAGCCAATATGGTACCGATAAATTGTTGGGCCGAAAATCCGATAATGATACCCGCCACACCTGCTGAAGCAAAAATACTGATGCCAACTTCCCGGATTTCTTCAAAACTCATCAAAATAAACCCTATTCCCAACAGTATAATGATGAATATGAAGATGCGTTCCAATATGGTAAATTGCGTATATACTTTTCTCGCCTTCAAATTATCGGCAACCCCCATATCGTAGTTTTTGATAACGATTTTCTTGGCAATTTTCAAAATCGCGATCATTACCCAGGCCATCGCAAAGATAAAAAGCAAGGTGCTGGCTTTTTTAAACCAGTACTCGGCATCTTCAAGGTTCAGAAGGTCACGTAGCGCCTTCATTCGTAGGAGAACAGATATAAAAATCAAAACCAATGGGAAGGCCAAGCGCCGAAAAGCACTTTTAGGAAGAAGATATTTTGGGTTTTTGCCCAAACGTTTTAGTACAACGGAAGTACTCCAATACAGTACGATGAGAACAAAAAGGGCAACCCCCAAATAAATAAGTGATTCTTTGGAAACATTGTCGTAGAAAGACTCCATATCAACAAAAATAAGGTAGAATGCGGAAAGCACACAGTAGGACTGGATAAAATCGAAAATGATTATTTAACCATAAGAAAGTATTCTGATTAGGAAAAGGTGAAGTCCACTTGGTGTTGTATTTTAGCGGCCTAAACTAAAAAGCCGTGAAAAAAGGAGTTTTATTGGTCAATTTGGGTTCGCCGGACAGCCCTACAGCAAAGGACGTAAAGCCGTATTTAGATGAGTTTTTGATGGACGAACGCGTTATAGATGTGAACCCGGTTTTGCGGAATATTATCGTAAGGGGCATCATTTTAAATACACGTCCCAAAAAATCGGCCGAAGCCTATTCCAAGATTTGGTGGGAAGAAGGTTCCCCGCTGATCATTATTTCGGAAAGATTTGCCGAGAAAGTACAAAAACATACCGACCTTCCAGTGGCTCTTGGCATGCGATATGGTTCCATGTCCATAAAGGAAGGATTGCAAGAATTAAAAGATAAAGGGGTAGATGAGGTGTTCTTGGTACCCTTATACCCTCACTATGCGATGTCATCCTACGAAACGGTGGTGGTAAAGGCACTTGAGGTGCAACAAGAGGATTTTCCCGAAATGCACCTGACCACTTTGCCCGCTTTTTATAGTAACCCCGATTATATCAAAATATTATCAAAAAGTATCGCCGAAGGTCTACAGGGGTTTGATTACGACCACATACTTTTTTCTTATCATGGGATTCCCGAGCGGCACATTAAAAAATCGGACCCAACAAAGTTTCATTGCCAAATCAACGGACAATGTTGTAAGACCAATTCCGTGGCCCACAACACTTGCTACAGGCACCAGTGCTATGATACTACCGAACTGGTGAAAAAAGAATTGGGCCTGCCCGAGGAAAAAGTAAGTACTTCGTTTCAGTCTAGGCTAGGGAGCGACCCTTGGTTACAGCCGTTCACGGATAAGGAGTTTGAAAGGTTTGGAAAAGAGGGCATCAAAAAATTGGCCGTGATCACTCCGGCATTTGTAAGCGATTGTTTGGAAACCTTGGAAGAGATTGCCATGGAAGGCAAGGAACAGTTCCAAGAAGCAGGTGGAGGCGACTACATTCATGTCCCTTGCCTTAACGATAGAGATGATTGGGCCGAATTGATGGCCAAATGGATTAAGGAATGGGAAGAAAATGATGTATTGCCCGAAACCAACATCCGATAAATTCCGTAGAAACAAGAGAATAAAAGAACTGCTATGAAAATTGAAAACTTGGAGAAAGGGCTTCAACCCCTTCGTGAACAACTAAAAAACCATCCGCTTTACGCTCAGTTGGAGTCGGTCGATGATATTAAAACCTTTATGGAAAGCCATGTATACGCCGTTTGGGATTTTATGTCACTTTTAAAAGCGTTGCAGCGCCACCTTACTTGTGTTGACTTGCCTTGGCATCCGGCCAAAGACACATCCGTATCACGTTTCATAAATGAGATTGTTTTGGAAGAAGAGAGTGATTTTAACGAAAAAGGCGAGGCCAAAAGTCATTTTGAAATGTACTTGGATGCTATGCAGGAGGTTAAAGCAGATAGGCTTAAAGTGCAAGCAATCATAGCCTCCTTTACTAGTTTGGATAATATTTCCAACCAAATTGAGGCGGCAGAACTCAACAAAGCCGAAAAGAATTTTCTTCAGTTCACCTTTGATGTCATCAATACCCGACAGCCCCATATAATTGCGGCGGCATTTACTTTTGGTCGCGAAGACCTAATCCCCGATATGTTCCTAAGCATTATTGAACAATCTGGCGAAAATGGCCCAAGCAAGTATAAAAAGCTGGAATATTACCTAAAAAGACACATTGAATTGGACGGTGATGAACATGGTCCGCTTGCCTTGCGAATGATTAAGGCCTTATGTGGTTCCAATGATCAAAAATGGAAAGATGTATTGGAGTATAGCAAACAGGCATTGCAATACAGAATAGCGCTTTGGGACAGTATCGCAGAAAAATTGGAGGAGAACAAAGGGAATTTGGTGAATGCGTTGTAGCTTTGGGTTACAACATTTCAAGATTACCATAAAACCCTAGAATACCCGCTTGTATGGCCAAAATCACTTCTGATGAACTTGGGCAGGAACCCATTGGCAAATTACTGATCAAACAGGCCGTGCCAGCCTCTATCGGTATTTTGGTAATGTCCTTAAACGTACTGGTGGATTCTATTTTTGTGGGCAACTGGATAGGGTCCATCGCCATAGCCGCTATTAACGTAGTGCTTCCCGTATCCTTTTTTATTGCCGCATTGGGAATGGCCATAGGGATTGGAGGGTCCAGTATTATTTCACGTGCCCTCGGAGCGGGGAACCGAGAAAAGGCCCTAAAAACTTTCGGCAATCAGATTACATTGACACTTTTGGTCACCGTTACCATGGTGGCATTGGGACTCTATTATGTAGATGCCTTGATTCCGGCCTTTGGAGGTAAAGGTTCCATTTTTGATCCGGCAAAAATCTATTACACCATCATTTTGTACGGTGTACCGTTCTTAGCGCTCTGTATGATGGGAAATACAGTTATCCGTGCAGAGGGAAAACCCCGATTTGCCATGACGGCGATGATCATACCGTCCATAGGAAACCTATTGATGGATTATGTATTTATTTATGTGTTCGATTGGGGGATGGAAGGTGCTGCCTGGGCCACGACCGTCGGTTATCTTTTGTGCTTTTTCTATGTGCTGTATTTTTTTCTTTCTAAAAATTCCGAACTAAAGATTGATGTCTCCCATTTTGGGTTGAATCGCCCCATTCTTCAGGAAATCGGTTCTTTGGGGTTTGTGACCTTGGCGAGGCAAGCCGTTACCAGTATAACCTATTTACTAATGAACAACATACTGTTTAATTTAGGGGGAGAGGCCATGGTGGCGGTCTATGCCATTATCGGCAGAATGCTGATGTTCGCTCTGTTCCCCGTATTTGGGGTCACTCAAGGTTTTTTGCCCATCGCAGGGTACAATTATGGAGCGTTAAAATATGAACGCGTAAAAGAGTCTATATACACTGCTATTAAGTATGCAGCTTTGGTCGCAACCCTAGTTTTTGTGGTTTTGATGGTGTTTCCTTCGGAAATAGCTTCTCTGTTTTTAAGCAACCGACCGGAGTTATCACCCGAAGAGATAGCAACTAATAACTTTGTTTTGGAACACACTCCTTTAGCAATGCGATTGGTATTCGCTGCTACCCCGATTATCGCCATTCAGTTGATAGGTGCCGCATATTTTCAGGCCATTGGTAAGGCTGTACCTGCTTTGCTGCTCACATTGACCCGACAGGGCTTCTTTTTTATTCCTTTGATTTTGATTCTTCCCAGTTTTATGGGCGAGATAGGTGTTTGGCTTTCGTTTTGTATCGCGGATGTGCTATCAACTATTGTAACAGGATTTTTTCTTCAGAAGGAAATTAGGACCGAACTTTCTTAAATGCTTCCAGTTTGATTTAGAATGTTTAATTTGTGTGGCCTAACTAAACATTCATGAAAAAAATTATTCTAGCGGGTATGGTTGCTGTTTTAGCAATCGCTTGCGCTGAAAAACCTCAAGAAAAACCCATGTACACCCTATTTGTTGGAACCTACACCGATGGCGATAGCGAGGGCATCTACACCTACACCTTTGATGCAAATACGGGAGAACTTTCCAATCAAAAACTAGCCGCCAAATTGACCAACCCATCCTATTTGGCACTTTCGAAAGACAAAAAGAACCTTTATGCCGTTCAGGAAACCGCAAATTTTGATAGTTTGGGAGGAGGGGTTACAGCCTTTAGTTTGAACAAGGATGTATTGGAACTTCAAAATAGCATGGGGACACAAGGAGCGCACCCCTGCCACGTTTCAGTTTCCGGGGATGGGCATCTGGCCGTTGCCAATTACACTGGGGGAAATCTTTCTGTTTTCGCCTTGAATGAAGATGGTTCCTTGGCGGACAATCCTCAAGTAATAGATCATAAGCCCCTCGATACCGTGAAAACATCGCATGCGCATATGGCCCAATTCGATGCTTATGGACTTATGGTGACGGATTTAGGACTGGACGCCATAAAAAGATATGTAAAAAAAGAAGGGACCTTTGTGCCTGCTGAACAACCTTCCATACCATTTGCTGATGGTGCAGGCCCGCGCCACTTTACCCTTGGCGGCAATGGGAAAACATTGTACGTCATCAATGAACTGAACAGTACCATTTCTGTTTTTGAAAGGGTTGAGAACGGAAATTATCAGGAAGTTCAAGTGGTTCCGACATTGGATAAAGATTACCAGGGCAAAAATGCCTGTGCAGACCTTCATTTATCTCCGGACGGCAGATTTTTGTACGGTTCCAATCGTGGGGAGAACACCATCGTGATTTTTGCTGTGGATGGAGAGTCTGGTCAATTGGAATTGGTGGGAAGAGAATCGGTTCATGGGGATTGGCCTAGGAATTTTTCCATGGACCCAACGGGCGAATTCTTGTTGGTTGCCAATAAAAAGACAAGTAACATTACTGTTTTTAAAAGGAACAAGGAAAACGGCACCTTAACTTTTTTAAACGAAATCAGTCATCCGAATCCGGTTTGCTTGGTGTTTGTGGATTGATTATTTCTTGGATAGAAGCACAATTACACCAATTACTACAAGCGCTGCCAATACCGTAAAGAATATTTTCCAGAAACTATAGGGGCGACTTCCGGAAATGCTTCCATTGTCACCGTTGATAAAAAAGTTGTACTCCTTACCATTGAATCGGTATGCGCTTACATAAACGGGCAACAAAATATGTTTAAATGTTTCCTCTGTAAGTTTCATGTCCATGCTGGTGACCCGTTGGGTGTCGCCGCCAATATCGCGTCGGCACCAAGTATCGGCTATCCCTCTGGCCACTTCTTTGGAATGCAAATGCCCATCTTTTAATGGTATGGTATATTTTTCCGTGACAAACCCCGACAAAAAACCACTATCAAAAGGTTGTAGCTTCTTTAAATCCCAAAAAGCGATTTTTCCCGGGACCCGACCTGTTTTTTGGTGCGAGGCCTTGATCAAGGTATCGTCCACAAAACCTGACACCTGTCCGGATGCTGGGTACCATCTGGTTTTCCTAACTTGTTGGGTCACCATTTTTCCCTTTGAATTTCGGACCCTTCGGGTCTGGTAATAGTATTCGCCGCGTTGACCTGTGTAGGATGCGTACAATTGCGCATCAAAAGTCCAATAGGGTAGATAAAGGCCCTTTGTAAATTGAGGGTCGAGAGCCGCTTTTTTCAGGTTGTTGGGGGCAAACCATAATCCTTTTACCCAATTTTTAAAGATGAGAAAGGATTTATTTTTATCAATCTGGAAGGGTAATACCGCTCCTGGAAGAATCCACTTTTCCTTGTAGGCATCCTCAAGAACCAGGGGTTGTCCACAATACACACAGTGCAGCGATTTATAGTTTTCCTCCACATGTTGGTCGGCACCACAATTTTTACAATGTAGCATGGAGATTTCCTCACTGTGCTTTTGCCTTCCCATTTCTTGCAGATAGGGATAAAGCTCAAGTTCTTGGAATCCATTTTCATTTATTGAGATGGCTTCCTCATGTCCACAATACTCGCAAGTGATGCTTGTGGTACCGGGTTTGTATTTAAGTTCGGCACCGCAATTGGCACAAGCTTTTTTGAGTTCGGTTTTTTGGATTTTTTGTTCTTCCATAGGTTCATTTCCATATGAGCGGAAATTCATATCGAAATTGAAGGGCCGTCATTTCGAAATGAGTTGCAATGCAACAATTGAGAAATCTCATTTTAAAGTTAGATTTCTCAGTCGCAAGCTCCTTCGAAATGACATTAATAAGATCACTCCGTTGGTAACGGTGGTGGTGTATTCCCTCCCAAGAACGATTTTAATTCTTCCACCTCTTTCAGTGCTGTCCATGCCGACATGCCTTGTTTCCAAACCAAACTATCACGGTTGATAGCTCTAGAAGCGAACAAGGACTGCATTTGCTCAAAAGTTACCGGACCATGTTGTACCCCGTTTGCAGCATAGTAGTACATTGTTGGTGTGGGTATTGGCGGTGGTACAGTTCCTCCTGTTGGTTGAGCAGCTTGTTGTGGGGCGGCTTGCGTATTTCCTCCCATCATGCCGCCCATTTGTTGGGCCAGCACAAATCCCATTCCCATACCCATTCCGGCACCAGCGGTTCCACCTTCGTTTTGGGCAGCAGCCTCAATAGCTTTTGCGGTTTTGAACTTGGTCAATTTATCCAAGTCCAGTTTATCGATACGGCTGTATTCGAAGATTTCCTTTTTAAGGTCTTCGGGCATGGATACGTTTTCAATGTAGAATTTCTCCAAAGAGATGCCCACACTTTCAAACTCTGGTGACATAACTTCGCGGCACGTATCCGAAAGTTCGGTGGTGTTGGCGGCATACAATTCAATTGGTAAATTGGCCTGACCAACGGTATTTGTAAACCGCGTCGCAATCAAACTTTTTAAGTGCTCGTTGATCTCAAAATTGGTGAAGTTGCTATCGGTACCAACAATATCCTTAATAAATTTTCCAGCATCGGAAATTTTGAAGGCATAGGTTCCGAAAGCTCGTATTTCTACCAAACCAAAACGGTCATCACTAAGGGTGATCGGACTTTTTGTGCCCCATTTCTCATCGGTGAAAAGATGGGTGTTCACAAAATAGACCTCCGCTTTAAAAGGGGAATTGAACCCATATTTCCAACCTTTAAGGGTGGCTAAAATGGGCAAGTTTTGTGTGGTAAGGTCGTAGGTGCCCGGACTGAATACATCGGCCAACTGCCCCTCATTGATAAAAACTGCGGTCTGTCCTTCGCGGACAATCAGTTTTGCTCCGTTCTTTATTTCGTTTTGATAGCGCTCGAACCGGTGTGCAATGGTATCGTCCGTATAGTCGAGCCATTCAACAATGTCAATGAACTCGTTACTGAGTTTTTCCTTGATTTTTCCAAAAATATCCATGGTAGCGTTTTTAGTTTATTTGATGCTTAATTTATTAAAAAAGAAGCTTACTTCCGTTAGATTAGTGTAAAATGCATCGGGTTTGTTACAGTTGGAAAATTTTAAAGGACAGAAAAGAAGGTGGCAGATAGTTTAGTGCCAATGTTTTCTTTGGGCTTGCAAACTATCTACCACTTTCTTCAAGTAGGAATCATTACATTTCCAGAAATATCAAATAACTACATGATTCGAGACGCTTTTTAATAAGCTCAAAGTCCTTATGGTTTTTCACGTGTTCCATTTTTAAGAGCTTTATTAAATCATCGTTTGACAAACCAGAACCTATTCCTTCTAAATCTTGGTTGATTACATAAAGGAGCGTTTCGGTAAAGTCAGTTCTTTTTGATACTTCCGGGTTCATAAAAGATTGGTAACAGAAATCAGCTGTGTACTGATGAAAATCACAGACTCCGTCCATAATGCCACTTTCATGAAGAACCTCATCTTCATCAATGTATTCCAAGTCTTCCTCAGGAAAACCAGAATCTAACAATAGGTCCTTTCCTGAAGGGGTTAAATCAATTATTTTTTTAATGGCTAGACTCCATTGAGGACGGTTTATTGCTTCAGTAGAAGAGAGTATTCTCGAAGTAAGCTCTTTTAGCGTTACGAGATGGTCATGAAAATAACCTCTTTCGTGGTCGCTGTTATGCACTGCTTCATCAGTTGGTGTTACGAAATCAATTTTTTCAAGTATCTTGTTGATTTCATCAAACCATTGTTCATCAGATACATCATTTCCAATTTTGTTCCATTGAATATTTTCCATAATAAGTAGGTGTTAAGTTTTGGGGCAGCGCATCCAAATCTATATAATTTTTCTTTAACCTAAAGAGCCATAGGAGAATATAATTTAAAATCGGGCTACCGATATCTTACATGGAATTGTACTGATTTAAAAAACCTCTTGATTTTCCTTAGGATTCTTCTATAAATTCCATATTGATAAGCCCCAAGACGATGAGGGTTAAAAAAATGGAAAATCATAAATATTGGCTCTCTGATTGAAGAAAAACGAACCAATATTGTTACAGTTGGAAAAATAATCAGTCGATTTTACCTGCCTCTTTCAACATTTCCAACACTTTTTCCTTAGGTAGCGCCTCAATTTTATGTCCATCCCGGCCAATCAAGGTTTCTCCTGCAAAAAGGGAATTGAGGATGGCTTCTTCGGTCGCTTCGATGGTAGCTAAAAATAGAGCGGTCATGGCCTCATTTCTCAAGGTCGGAACATTTTGAATCGGATTTTCACTCTCATAAGGAATTCGACATGCTTCTGCCGTAGAAACGGCAATCACATAATCTCCGCTGCCATTGCTTGCAATGCCGCCCGTGCGCGAAAGCCCTAACATGGCCCGCTTGGCCAAGCGTTCCAAATTTCTGGAATCCAATGGCGCATCGGTGAGAACCACCATCATACAAGATCCATCGGGGGAATATTTAAAGGTATCGGAATAGTGTTTCAATTTTTTTCCTACTTCAACTCCTGCAACTTGCAATACACCGCCAAAATTGGATTGTACCAAAACGCCAACGGTGTAACCTCCGGATTTTTTTGGCAGTACTCTGGATGAGGTGCCAATTCCGCCTTTAAATCCAAAACAAATGGTTCCGGTACCGGCTCCGACGCTACCTTCGGTCACGGCTCCGTTCTTAGCATTTTTGATGGCTTGGAGTACATCGGCTTCGGTTACATGTCGTCCTCGAATATCGTTGAGGTAACCGTCATTGGTTTCGCCGATTACCGCATTTACGGAACGCACATTTTCGTTTTTGGGCAGATTGAGCGTATATCCAATAACTGCATTTGCAGCTGTGGAAACACTCAATGTGTTGGTCAGAATGATGGGTGTTTCCAAGTTGCCCAACTCTTTTACTTGAGTATATCCTGCCAACTTGCCAAACCCATTGCCCACGTAGATGGCAGCAGGGACCTTTTCTTGAAAAATATTTCCGGAATGGGGTAGAATAGCCGTTACCCCAGTTCTTATATTTTCTCCTTCATTACGAGTGGTGTGCCCGACCTGAACGCCGGGTACATCGGTAATGGCATTTAAAGTTCCGGGTTGAAGCACGCCAATTTCAACCCCATAATCTCGAAGTCGGTTTTGTGATAGCATCAGTAATGGAATCAATAGGAACAAAAAACTAAGACTGGATTTGGGTTTACTCATTACGAAACAATTGATCTTTTATGGCACTCGCCGTCACCAATAATTGCCCAACGTGCCTCTGGCTATGCTCTGCGGCATGGAACAACAATCCGATTACCGTTGAGGGCAATTTTTTGCGCCCCACAAAACGTTCTTCAGTTAGTATGGATTCTGGTGTATTTTTAAAATAGTCCAGAGCTTCGTCCACTTTTGATTCAAAATCAGCTATTAATTGTTGGGAAGAAGAAGCTCCTTCTCCATTGCCCTCATTTTTGAGATAATGAAATTGTTCCTCGGTCAATCCTTTGTTGTCCGCATAGGTGAGCATACGGTCCAGGACACCGGTAATATGGCGTAAATGAAATCCGACCGAAGCGCGATCAAATGGATTTTCCCAAAGATGGTCTTCGGGAAAATCCGTTAGATAGGTCTTTATTTCACGAACCGATTGCAACAGGGCGTGCGCCGCAGGTTGCAAAAGAGGAGGTATACGGGGCACCGGGCCACTTAACCAATATTCTTGGTTTGTTGGCATTATCTGTTCATTGTCTTTTTAAAAATCTCGATAGTCTCCGGACAAATATTTGTTTGCCTTTTCTTCTTGGAATTGAGCCGTTTCTGCATTCCAATGCAAGGTTTCCCCTGGGAATCTTCCTGCAATGGTCCCTAAAAGAATGGTTTCGGTCAATCTGGCGGCATAATCAAATGGTGCCGTGGTTTCCCCCTTGCCCAAACAAGCATCTACAAATTGGTGGTAGTGCTTTGGCCCTTCGGTAGCATAATTCCGGATAGGTTCCCCCAAATTATGCTCTTCGGATACCTTGGCAATTTCTTTGGAGATGTCCACATATTTGCCACGAACAATCTTTTTAGGTAACTGCATAAAGTGGGGCAACAATAATCGTCCTTTCGTCCCTACGAACATAGCCCCTTGTTCTGGCAATTCGTTTTCGCCAGCTACCCCTGCATCCAAGGAAATATTGGTTTCGCTTCCTTTCTTGGAGGTATCTTTATCTTTTTTCATTTCCATTCCCGGCAACAAAAGGTCTTCGTGCATTTCTGGTGCTCCGGGGCCATCATACCAAACCCATTTTAGGGATTTTCCGGTGTATTCGGTTCCTGGAAACTCGTAGGTTACGGTATTTTTTTCAGGGAAACCGAATCCGTTGGTCGGTCTGCACTCTGTTTTAATGGTTCTGGGCACATCCAGATTAAGGGCATTGTAAGGAGTGTCAAAAATATGAACTCCCATATCGCCTAAAGTGCCACAGCCGTAGTCCATCAATTTTCTCCAATTTCCGGGATGGTACATATCAGCTTTATAGGGACGTTGTTTTGATGTTCCCAGCCAAAGGTTCCAATCCAATTGTTCCGGTACAGGATCTTCTCCCTCTGGCAATGGGCCATCATATCCCCAGTTTTTGGGAGACCATGCGTGCACGGTATGTACTTTTCCGATTATTCCAGATTGAATCAACAATGTGGCCAATTTGTAATCGTAAAAAGAGTGTACCTGAATGCCCATTTGGGTGATCAAACCTTTTTCGGCGGCCACTTTCTTCATTTCCCTTGATTCGGATACGTAATGGGTCAGCGGTTTTTGGCAATACACAGGTTTATCCATATTCATCGCCATCAAAGAAGCGGGCGCATGTGTATGGTCAGGGGTGGATACGATTACTGCATCGATTTCATCCCCCATTTCCTCCAACATGGCACGGTAATCAAAAAAGATACGTGCGCCAGGATGCATTTTGTGGGCCGTGGATAAATTGATGGCATCCACATCACATAACGCAATGACCTCAACGGCGCTGTGGGAAGAAACCGCCTTTAAATCCTCCATTCCCATGTTACCGACACCGATATGGGCGGTTCTAAGTTTATCTTTTGGAAATCCTGCCTTTAAAATGGAAGGTGCCAGCATTATACCAAGCGCACCTACACTACTTTTCTTTAAAAATTCTCTTTTGTTCATGGTCTGGAGGTTATAGTTTTTTAATTTTTATGTTTCTGAACCAAATGGGGCTCGAATGATCTTGAAGTGCAATGTAGCCTGTTTTAAATTTTCCGTAATCAGGGGCGTTGTCCCATTTGCCCGATGATTTTTTAGTATTCCATTCTTCTGACCAAGGGACAAACTCCAATAATTTTTTGCCATTGAGCCAATGTTCCACCTTTTCGGGAGTAAATATGATTTTTGAAGAATTCCATTCACCGACGGGGTTTAAGTTTTTCTGGGATTCATCAGCCGTGTGCATGGCGTAATCGGCCCCTGTTTTTTGCCAATCTTGGAGCAGTTCCGGGTGCTCTGCACCAAATTGAGAGTTGTACCCGGTCAAGTCGTGGATGTTGGCATAGTTTTCATCATCTATAATTTGATATTCCGGTGCAACCACGGGAGGACCATCATACCCTTCTTTGACATGATAAAAGATCCCGCTATTGGCCCCTTCGGGAATTTTCCACTCCAGATATAGTTCAAAGTTATCGAACTCTTCGGCTCCGTAAATAATATCCTTTCCACCGGTATAGTCCTGTTCCAGTCCAAGTTCGGTATCAAAAGTGAGGATACTGTCCCGTATGGTCCATCCAGGGGGCAGGGAGTCCATCCCGTACCCTCGCCAGCCTTCCAGACTGGAGCCATCAAAAAGATAGGTCCATTCTAATTCTTCCTTTTCGGGCTCTGGGATTGCTGTTTCTTCTTTTTTGTTTGTTTGATTTTTGCAGGCGGTTATCGCCAGAATCAAAATGGCGACCTTTAAAAATTTAAGCATTGTTTAGTTTTAGGTTTAAATAAGCTGGGTTAAAGTACAAAATATTGAACAACTTTTTTTGTGTCTTTTTCACTACATTTAAAGCTGACTAACTCAACACTTTAAAAATGAAGACTTGCTTTTTCAAAATTGGTATGCTTTTGCTTGCCACCACATTATTTATTTCCCCTGCTCATTCTCAGCGCAGGAACAAGAAACAAAGTTCGCCCGAATACCCCGAAGAACTTTATTCAAGTTTAGAGTATCGATTGATAGGACCGTTTCGAGGAGGACGTTCCGGAACAGTTGCCGGTGTGCCCGGTGAACCGGATCTTTATTATTTTGGAGCTACAGGAGGTGGTGTCTGGAAGACCATGGACGGTGGACTTACTTGGGACAATGTCTCCGATGGTTATTTTGGAGGAAGTATCGGTGCCGTTGAGGTGGCCCAAAGTGACCATAACGTAATCTATGTAGGTGGCGGGGAACAGACCGTTCGTGGTAACGTATCATCCGGATATGGTGTATGGAAATCTGAGGATGCCGGAAAAACATGGAAATCGTTGGGCTTGGACAAAAGCCGTCACATTTCCCGAATGAGAATCCATCCAAAGAATCATAATATTGTGTATGCTGCTGTAATGGGCAATCTATATAAACCTACCGACGAAAGAGGTGTATATAAAAGTACCGATGGCGGAGAGTCATGGAAAAAAGTGCTTTTTGCCAACAATATGGCAGGAGCGGTCGACTTGACGTTTGACCCAAACAACCCAAGAATCATGTACGCCTCCACATGGAGAATAGAGCGTACACCTTATAGCTTGAACAGTGGGGGCGAAGGCTCTGCTCTTTGGAAAAGTACCGATAGCGGTGAAACCTGGACCGAAATTTCCAAGAATGAAGGTTTTGCTACCGACACTTTGGGAATAATAGGTGTGGCCGTATCCCCTCAAAATAGCAGCAGAGTTTGGGCCATGGTGGAAAACAAGGAAAAAGGAGGGTTATATCGTTCCGAGGATGGAGGTAAGACCTGGGCGTTAATCAATAGTGATAGGAGCCTAAGGCAACGTGCTTGGTACTACACAAGAATTTATGCGGATACCGAGAACGAAGATGTTGTGTATGTATTGAACGTAAGTTATCACAAAAGTACCGATGGTGGAAAAACATTCGAATCATCCAATGCGCCGCATGGAGACCACCATGATCTATGGATTGCGCCGGAAGACTCTAAGCGTATGGTAATGGCCGATGATGGTGGAGCACAGGTAAGTTATGATGGAGGTGAAACATGGAGTACCATGAACAACCAGCCTACGGCCCAATTTTACAGGGTTACCACTGATAATGCGTTTCCTTATAGAATTTACGTAGCCCAGCAAGATAACTCGACCCTTAGGATCAACTACAGAAGTGACGATGGTTCCATAGGTGAGGATGATTGGGAGGAAACAGCGGGAGGCGAATCGGCGCACATTGCCGTTGATCCGACCAATGACGATATTGTTTATGGTGGTAGCTACGGCGGATTGTTGACGAGGGTCAACCATGCCAAAAATACAACACGGGCCATTAACGTGTGGCCGGACAACCCTATGGGCCATGGTGCCGAAGGGATGAAGTACCGTTTTCAGTGGAACTTCCCTATTATGTTCAGCAAGCATGATCCCAATAAGCTTTATACCTTTTCCAACCATGTCCATATGACGACCAACGAAGGACAAAGCTGGGAATTGTTGAGCGATGACTTGACTCGTAACGACCCTACAAAATTGGTGTCGAGTGGTGGACCCATCACACAGGATAACACAAGTGTAGAATATTACTGTACAATTTTTGCAGCTAATGAAAGCCCTTTGAAAGAAGGTCTACTTTGGGTAGGGAGCGATGATGGTCTAATACATGTTACCAAAGATGGTGGACAGACCTGGGAAAATGTAACCCCGCCAAGTATGCCGGAGTGGAATATGATCAACAGCATCGAGCCCTCCGCTTTCGATGAAGGAACTTGTTATGTAGCCGCAACCCGATATAAATTGGGTGACTTTACACCATATCTTTATAAAACTACCGATTATGGTAAAACTTGGACCAAAATCACCGATGGAATCGAAGATGAGCACTTCACCCGTGTGGTAAGAGAGGACCCTAAAAGAAAAGGGTTGTTGTATGCTGGAACCGAAACGGGAATGTACATTTCTTTTAACGATGGGGCCCATTGGGAAAAGTTCCAAATGAACTTGCCCATTGTTCCAATTACAGATTTGACCATTAAGGATGATAATTTGATAGTGGCCACACAAGGTAGAAGTATCTGGGTTATCGATGACCTTACGGTACTTCATCAGTTGGATGATGCAAAAAAATCTGCCAATGCCATTTTGTACAAACCAAGGGATAGCTACAGAACTAAGGGAAGAGCAGCTAGAAGGCCGTCAAAAACAGAAGGTGAGAATTTGGAAAACGGTGTAATCACCCATTTTTATTTGAAAGACTTCTCCGAGAAGGACAGTATTGCTCTGACCTACACAAAAATGAACGGGGACACCTTGGAAACCTATAGCACCTATTCTAAAGAAAAGGGCAAAAAATTGGAAGCCAAAAAAGGAGGTAATACCTATGTTTGGGACACGCGCGGTAAGGGTGCCGAACGATTGGACGGTATGATTTTGTGGTGGGCCAATTTGAGTGGACCAAAAGCGGTGCCGGGAACATATAAAGTTACCTTGAATGTCAATGGTGACACCCAAACGGAAAACTTTACCATTCTTCCCGACCCAAGGGCGGAGGTCACCGCTGCCGACATGCAAAAGCAGTACGACTTCATCACCGAAGTGAACGAGACCGTGGACAGGGCGCATCAATCCATAAAAAAAATCAGAGCCATCAATGGTAAGTTGGATGAGTTCATCAAAAAGTACAAAGATGATGAGGCAACCAAAGCTTTGGTAGAGAAAGCCGAAAAAATGAAGGAAGAATTTGGCTCGATAGAGAAGCAACTCTATCAAACACAGAACAGAAGTAACCAAGATCCATTGAACTTCCCTATTAAATTGACCAATAAGTTGGCTCACTTGAACAGTTTGGTTTCCATAGACGATTTCCCGCCAACGGAGCAGGACATTGCAGTCAAAAATGAAATGACAGCTAAGATCAATGAGCAGTTAAGTACTTTTGATACCTTGATTGATCAGGAGATAGCTGCGTTCAACAACGAATTCAATCAACTCAAATTGGATTATTTGAGCATCGAAGAATAATTTTACAAAGCCCTTATGTTTTCATAGGGGCTTTTTCACTTTTACCGATTGCACCAATTTATTTACAACCAACCATCACCATGAAAAAAGGATTTCTTTTTTTGCTGAGTGCGGTTCTTGGAACCCTCACTTTTGCACAGACCGCCAACGATTATTTTGAACCCATGAAATTCAGGAACATTGGCCCATTTCGAGGTGGGCGTTCCGTAACCGCAAGTGGTGTAGTGGGCGACCCTTTGACCTATTATATGGGCACTACGGGAGGCGGTCTTTGGAAAACCACCAATGCGGGTGGGCAATGGGAAAATATCTCGGACGGATTTTTTGAAATGGGTTCCGTGGGTGCGGTCGCCGTGTCCCAGTCCAGTCCCAACATTGTGTACTGTGGCATGGGCGAGCATGCCCCGAGGGGAGTAATGACCTCTTATGGAGATGGTATGTACAGATCCAACGATGCAGGAAAAACATGGATCAAGTTGGGCCTTGAAAAGACACAGCATATTTCGCGGATCATAATCCACCCGAACAATCCTGATATTGTTTACGTAGCTGCTCAAGGGGCACTGTACGCCCCAAATGAAGAACGAGGGGTATACCGTTCCGTGGATGCTGGAAAAACGTGGGAGAAGATTTTGTATGTGGATGAAGGTACGGGCGCCGTAGAACTCTCAATGGATGCTAACAACCCATTGGTACTATATGCTGCCATGTGGGAACACCAACGCAAACCTAACAAAGTAATAAGTGGTGGACCCGGAAGTGGTTTGTATAAAAGCACCGATGGCGGAAGCACGTGGAAAGAGATGACCAATGGCCTTCCGGAAGAAAAAGGTAAAATGGCCATAGCGGTAAGTCCAGCAAATTCAGATAAAGTGTATGCACTGATTGAAAGCGACTCCAATCAAGATAAGGGAGGTCTATTCGTCTCCAATGATGCAGGGGATAGTTGGCACATGGTAAGCGGAGATAACCGCTTGGTGCAGCGCGCATGGTATTATATTGAGGTTTTTGTAGACCCCAATGATGAGGATACGGTGTATGTTTTGAGTGCATCCATGTTCCGTTCCGAAGATGGTGGCAAAACTTGGGAGACCATTTCCGTTCCTCATGGAGACACCCATGACCTATGGATCAATCCGGATAATTCTAAAAACATTCTTTTGGCGGATGATGGCGGCGCAACCATTTCGTTCGATTATGGAGAGAATTGGACGCTTCAGGACAATATGCCCACCGCCCAGTTTTACCGTATCAATACGGACAATCTTTTTCCTTACAATATCTACGGAGGACAGCAGGACAACACTTCCGTAAAAATTGCAAGCCTTTCCGTAGGTCGATGGAGCATCAACCAAGAGGACTGGCACTATTCTGCTGGGGGCGAGAGTGCGTTTTTGGCCTTTGACCCAGATGATCCACGGTATGTAGTGGGCGGAAGTTATTTGGGAACCATTGAACTGTTGGACATGGAATCCAAAATGTCCAGCAACGTGATGGCGGCCCCCATTCAATATTTGGGACGCGACGCTCGCGACATGAAATATCTGTACAATTGGAATGCGCCCATCATTTGGTCCAAGCATGAACCAGGAACATTTTATCATGGAGCACAATTGGTGCTTAGGACTAGGGATAATGGAGTCACTTGGGAGGAAATATCGCCAGACCTTACCCGTGATCAGGATGAATTACAAGGAAAAGGGGGGGGGCCATACACCAACGAGGCCGTTGGTGCGGAGAACTACGGTACTTTGGCCTATCTGTTGGAATCACCTCACGAAGCAGGTGTTTTGATCACAGGTAGTGATGATGGTTTGGTACACATAACAAAAAACGGTGGAGAATCTTGGGAAAACATCACACCCAAAGGATTAAAGGAATGTTTGGTGAACGCCATAGAAGTATCACCACACGACCCAGGCACCCTTTACATTGCCACTACAAGATATAAGTTCAACGACTACACCCCCGGACTGTACAAGAGCACGGATTACGGAAAAAGCTGGGCCAACATCAGCGAGGGAATCCCCTATGGGGCCTTTACTCGAGTCGTTCGTGAGGATAAGGAGCAAAGAGGGTTATTGTATGCGGGTACGGAGAAGGGACTTTACGTGTCATGGAACGATGGTAAAAAATGGGAGCCGTTACAACTGAACTTGCCCAAGACTCCCATTACTGACCTTAAGGCCCACGAAGGGGATTTGATTGTGGCAACATCGGGAAGGAGTTTTTGGATTTTGGACAACATCAACCTGCTTTCTCAATACAAGGGAATCACTGATGAATTGAAAATTTATAAGCCAGAGGAAGCGATTCACGGGAATTGGGGAAGTCAACTCAATAGTTCTTCAAAAAGTGTGACCGGAACCAGTTCTTTTGAAGGTGTCAACCCGGCCAATGGCATGGTGATTTATTATAACCTTCCGCAAAAAATTGATTCCACGGAGGTAACTATGGAAATAATCGATGCACAGGGCAAATTGGTCCGAAGCTTTACCTCCAAGAAAGATGAAAATTATATCCCGCACAATGGAGGAGGGGCGCCTCCAAAACCGGTTTTGGGAACGGATAAAGGGCTTAATCGTTTTGTTTGGGATTTAAAAACCCCTATTGTCCCTGGTGTGCCCGGGGTATATATTGAGGCAGATTTTTCTGGACATAAAGTTCCGCCAGGAATTTACACTATGCATCTTAAGGCAGGTGATAAAGTTGTTACTACCCAAGGAAGTGTTGTTCCTATGCCGAACACCGATGTTCCCCAAAAGCGGTTTGAAGAGCACCATGATATCATGATAGATTTTGAAGCCAACCTGACCGATATGCACAACAAAGTCAATAAATTAAAAGAAGCACAGGGCCAACTGGAGAAACTTTTGAAGGATTTGGATAATCAGGAATTGAAAGAAGAAGGCCAAGCTTTGCTCGATAAATTAAAGGAGTGGGACGAAGAAATGGTCCAACGCAAATCGCAAGCCTATGACGATGTAGAAAATTTCCCCAACAAGTTTACGGCGGAATACCTGTTTGTAATGAACCATAGCAATAGCGCCTTGCCACAGATTAATCAACCATCAAAAGATAGAAAAGCAGAGCTGGACGCACAATGGATTGTATTAAAAAGAAGAGCGGAGTCCCTTATGAATACAGAAATACCTAATTTTAACGCCAAACTTTGGGAGAATGGCATAGGTGCCATTCGGATGTAAATTGTAAAAACCGAGCAATTGTTGTATCCCTATATAAAATCGTTGCATCTCATATTTGTGGTGACCTGGTTCGCGGGTCTGTTCTACATTCCCAGACTGTTCATCTACCATATCGAAGCTTGGAAAAAGCCATCCCCCGATAAAGAGATTTTATCCGAACAATTAAAGTTGATGACCAAGCGGCTTTGGTACATCATTACATGGCCATCGGCCGTTTTGTGTACGATTACCGCAATTTGGTTGTTGATTTTGATGCCAGGATGGTTACAGCAACCATGGATGCATGTCAAACTGGTGTTTGTGCTCTTGCTGTTTGTGTACCACTTTAAATGCCATCAAATTTTTAAGCAATTGCAGCGCAATGAGGTCAAATACACCTCCAAGTTTATGCGGATATGGAACGAGGTGGCCACTATAATCCTTTTTGCTGTGGTTTTTTTAGTGATTCTAAAAAGTGCTTTCAATTGGATTTATGGGATAGTGGGCATGTTTGCCCTTATGATTTTGTTGATGCTGGGCATAAGGTGGTACAAAAAGGTACGGGATAGAAACCCCAATGCTTAAACTTTTTTGGCTCGATAATTGCTTAAATTTAACTCTAAAATCTAGCAAATTTGTTAGGAAAACTCTCCTTACGTTCCCGCATATTTGTCGCCATGATCACTTTGGTGGTGGTCGCTTCTGTATTGATTGCAGGGGTAACGGTATATCAGTATAAGGAGCAAGGCAACGATTACCATAACGAAAGACTGGAGCGTAAGGAAGAGCAACTCATCAAGAGTATCAATTATACACTCAAAGAGACAACTTACCCGATCTCAACGGAAAACCTCCATCTTATTTTTAGCGAGGATATATATAAGATTGCCAGCATTCAAAATGTGAACTTCAACATTTATGATTTAGAAGGAAATTTGATTAAAAGCTCCAGACCTACTTTCGAATCCAATTCAATCGCTACATGCCTGGATGCCGAAGTGCTGAATTATTTAAGGGAAAGTGGGGAAACCAAGTTCGTTGAAGAAAAGAGAGCGGCGGGGGACAACTATCAGGCCATCTATACGTATATCTACGACCTTAAATTTAAACCCATCGGCATCTTGAACCTTCCTTATTTTGAGGATAATACCTTCAACAATATGGAACTCAAGGAGTTTCTTTTTAGGCTGGCCATGGTCTATATTTTGATGCTGCTCGTGGCCATTATACTGGCTTATTTTATATCAAAATATATTACCCGCTCACTTCAGACCATATCGGACAAGATGTATCGTACCAACCTGACCCGTCAGAACGAGAAAATATATTTGGAAAGCCCTGGGGAAGAAATAGGTAAACTGGTGGACTCCTATAACCGAATGATTGATGAGTTGGAAGAAAGCGCGGTAAAACTGGCCCGTAGCGAGCGTGAACAGGCTTGGCGCGAGATGGCGAAGCAGGTGGCGCACGAAATCAAAAATCCGTTGACCCCATTGCGTCTTACCGTTCAGAGTTTTGAGCGAAAGTTCGACCCCACCGACCCGGAAATTCAGAAAAAGGTAAAGGAGTTCTCCAAGACCTTGATCCAACAAATCGATACCATGAGCAACATTGCCACCGCTTTTTCCAGCTTTGCGGATATGCCCGCCCAGCAGAACGAGACCTTGAATGTGGTAAAAGTGGTAAAGTTGGCGTTGGAAATTTTCAATGAGGATTACATTCACTTCATCACGGACGAAGAGGAAGTGGTGGCCAAATTGGACCGCACCCAATTGATACGGGTGATTACCAATTTGGTCAAGAATGCCATCCAGGCCATTCCGGACGTGGAAAGCCCACGAATTTTGGTAACCGTGGCAACCGTGGGCGATAGGGTAAAAATTTCCGTTGCCGATAACGGACTGGGCATTCCAGATGAGAACAAACACCGGATTTTTGAGCCCAAATTTACCACCAAGTCTAGTGGAACCGGTCTAGGTTTGGGCATGGTAAAGAACATTGTGGAAAACTATGGAGGAACCATTACCTTTACTTCAAAAGTTGGAAAAGGCACCGTATTTACCATAGATTTTCCAAAGGAACAGAAGAAATAACGGCAAGAAGTATACTTGTCGCCCCAAATAGCAATCGAAATGGATTACGAAAACATTTACATTGAAGAAGAGAACAATTTGGCCACCATTACCATAAACAGGCCCAAAAAGCTTAATGCACTCAATAAAAGGACTATAGAAGAGCTACATGTGGCGTTCAAGGAATTGGATGAGGATCCGGAAACCAAGGTCATCATAATTACCGGAAGTGGCGACAAGGCATTTGTAGCAGGTGCCGATATTTCAGAGTTCGCAGATTTCTCTGTAAAGGAGGGGCGGCAATTGGCCGCAACAGGACAACGGACTCTGTTCGATTTTGTTGAAAATCTGTCTACCCCTGTTATTGCGGCAATCAATGGGTTTGCACTTGGTGGGGGATTGGAACTGGCCATGGCATGCCATTTTAGGGTGGCCAGCAGTAATGCCAGAATGGGACTTCCCGAAGTATCTTTGGGTTTAATCCCCGGATATGGGGGCACACAGCGCTTACCACAGTTGGTGGGCAAGGGCCGGGCCATGGAAATGATCATGACGGCCGGGATGATAGATTCCGATAAGGCGTTTGGATATGGATTGGTAAACCATGTGGTGGCCAGCGAGGAACTTCTGCCTTTTTGCATCAAGATAGCGAGCAGGATATCGAATAATTCTTCCATTGCCATAAAACATGCAATAAAAGCGGTAAATGCTGGTTTTAGGTATGACGCTGATGGCTATTCGGCGGAAATTGATGCTTTCGGCACTTGCTTTGGAACCGACGATTTTAGAGAAGGTACCTCTGCATTTTTGGAAAAACGTAAAGCCGATTTCCCTGGATCATGACCATTGGCCTAACCAAGCCTAATCATGAAAAAATACCTGCTTCTACTGTTTAGCTTTGTGCTGTCGGGCATGGCCGTCAATGCACAAAAAATGCCCGTTTCCTACGATTTTGGTGAAAAATACAAGGATCGTTACCGATATTCCAATTTAGTGGCCATCGATGAGGACGATTCCGGGGGCTATGTTTTGGTACGCGCTTATTATCAAGGACTCATTCTTAAACCCAAGGGCTATCTTATTGAAAAATACAATAGCGATCTAGAGCTCGTCTCCGAGTACAACTATAAACTCAAGGATCTGGATTTTGTGGACGGATTCCTTAAAAACGGTCAGTTGAACCTATTATTTCTCAATTATAACTCAAATAGAGGTGAATACGAATATTGGGTACATACAAGTCCCGTTATCGATTTTAATTTTCAGGAGAAGAAGTTACTCTCCATTGCTTCAGAGCAGGTGGATGACCCAGTAGGGAAGAATTATTATAACCGTGATTTCTCGCGCGGATTTACCACCGCCATACTCTTTAATGAAGAAGAAACAGGTTTCGTCATCAGTACGCATCACAAAAGGGGTAAGAGCAACAAGCATATGATTCATATGTTCGATACGGCGCTCAATAAAAAGTTCGAGTTCGATTTTTCGGATGAAATAGAGGAGAAGAACTATGCTTTTGAGAACATTGCATTTACAAAGGACCTTCAAACTGCATACATAGTGGGTAAGGCCTATTTTAAAAAGAGAAGGTTTAGGGTCGATGAAAGAAAGTTTCAATATGAATTGATAAAAGTATCCCAAAGTGAGAGCAGGACACAGTCCTTTGTAGACCCAGGAAAATATCCCGAAGCATTATACCCTGTTTTGACTGGGAACAAACTGGTCTGTACGGGCTTTTATGCCGATAGAAAGGACAACAGGTACAATGGCATAGTTTATTTTGATGTAAATCCTGGCACTTTGGACATTCGTTCACAGAAATACAACCCATTTTCCCAGCAATTTATGGATGATAAATTTGGCAGGGAAGAGGATAAGGACATTAAAAACCTTGTTTTCAAAAATGTCGAAGTAACGGAGAACAATGAAATATTCTTCAATGCCGAAGAGTACTTCGTAACCTCGGGCTTGGAAACTACCGGTGCGGGGCAGCGGGTCAAAATCGAACGCTATCACCATAACGATATTGTCAGTGTAAAACTCGACCAAAATGGTAGTATGGAATGGGCGAGGAACATAAACAAAACAGAAGTGACCCAAGGCGATGGAGCATACGCATCCTATAGTTCGTATTGTAAGGACGGCAACACCTACTTCTTTATTTGTACGGCGGCAGAAAATCCCCAATTGATCAACAACGAACGTTTGATCTTTAAACAGGGCTTTAGTCGCAACCGGAATGTTTTTATGATCTCGTTGGATGAAAATGGCGTCATGGATTATGAAAAAATCATCGACCAGCAAGAAGCGAGGTTGCCACTCATGGTTTCCAAACCCTTAAAGGATGAAACTGAGGACAAGATGTTGTTCTATGCTAAAAGAGGGAGCAGAAAACAACTCGTAAAAGTTGACTTTAAATAGTTGAGCAATACATAGTTTGACAAAAATGGCCTCCATTGGGGGCTTTTTTTATTTCTCATCATTTTATAAGTAAGAAAAATCCTACATGAAAAATTAACTATCAATTGAATTGGGGCATTCATCAATTGATAGCCTGCATAGGTGAATTAGGGCCAAATGTAACCGCAGAACCACCATACATTTGGGGCATTAACCCTAATAAAAAAATCATTATGAAAGCATTAAAATTATTTAGTATGGCCATGTTGGCAATGGCAATAACGTTGGTTTCCTGTTCTGGTTCAGATGGAGAAACCGGTCCAATAGGTCCTGCAGGTCCTCAAGGAGAGCAAGGAGAACAGGGAGAACAAGGAGAAACAGGAAATGCAAACGTATTCCAGACTATTTACCCAATTGCAGAAGATTTCAGCAGTCACTTTATCGAGGAGAATTTGCCAATAGATATACAATCCTTTGAAAATTATTCATTTTTGTTTTATATCAAAAATAATAGTGGAATTGTTTACTCAATCCCGGGTTCACTGAATAAGAATACCCACTATGCCAGAGTTTTCTATAACGAGAATGAAAGTCTTTTTGCGATAAATTTTTATGATCAAATAGATGATTCTTCATATGCAATTGCTGCGGGTGATTATACTGAAGTTATTGTATTGTCAATCGAGTTTAACCCATCTACTTCAAAAAGTAGTGAAAACATCATGTCCGAACTAAAATCCGCAGGAGTTGATACTTCTGATTACAATGCAGTTGTCGATTATTTTGGATTGAAGTAAGCTAAAAGTCCCTCGGGACAACCTAACCATTAGCTGTAAAAGTCGGGCATTGCCCGGCTTTTTTTATATAATTTTTTTGATTTCATAAAAAGGAAATAATCCATATATTTGGAATAAATCCAAAATATGTCATCCAACGAATTCTTGAAGGGAAGGGGAGCTCAAAAAAATACCGACAATCGGTTTTTGCAGCATGTATTCGAAATGCGTGACGACTTTTTGGAGTTCTGCCGATTGGAAGGTGAAGAGCACGAAAGCAATAAAACCCAGTACATACCCATTTTCCCAAAGACCATCGTAAACAAAGTGGACAGCCCCGATGTGGGCATGGGATATTCCATGAACCCCTACCAAGGTTGCGAGCATGGTTGTATTTATTGCTATGCCAGGAACACTCACGAATATTGGGGCTATAGCGCAGGCCTTGATTTTGAAAGAAGGATTTTGGTAAAAAAATCCGCACCCGAACTTTTGGAAGCAAAGATTAAGCACAAAAATTGGAAAGCGCACACGATTGTTTTATCGGGTAACACCGATTGTTACCAACCCGCTGAGCAGAAGTTCGAGATTACCAGAAAGTGTTTGGAAGTTTTTTTAAAGTACCGACATCCCGTGGGCATTATCACAAAAAATGCCTTGGTATTGCGTGACCTCGATATTTTAAGGGAACTCAATGAAAATCAATTGATAGGTGTCAATGTGTCCGTAACATCATTATCCGAAAAAACCAGACGCAAGCTGGAACCCAGAACGGCATCTATTCAAAAAAGGCTCAAGACCATACAAGTGTTATCCGAGAATAAAATTCCGGTAAACGCCATGTTGGCTCCCATGATTCCGGGAATCAATTCACATGAATTATTGCCGTTGGCCAAGGCCGTGGCGGACCATGGAGCCCTTTCGTTTGGGTTGACCGTAGTACGGCTCAACGGGGCAATCGGCCAAATATTTTCGGATTGGATTAAAAAGGCCATGCCGGATAGGGCGGAAAAAGTATTGCACCAGATTCAGGATTGCCATGGTGGGACTGTTAACGATAGCCGATTTGGTACAAGAACCAAAGGTGAAGGTAAAATTGCCGAGCAAATACACGAAATGGCGCAGATTGCAAGGAAACGATATTTTAAGAACAGAAACTTTCCGAGATTGAACATGGAACTTCACGAACAATATAAGAACGGACAAATGAAATTATTCTAGGCCCTCAAATAGTTTGGAAACAAAAAATGGCCCATTATGGGCCATTCTTAATATGTAATTTTTAGGATCTATTTCAATTCCCAACCTTCGCGGTAATCACGGGTTACCCAATCGTTGGCTTTCTCGTAGTTGGTGATCTTCATGTTATCGCCGTCCCAGAAAAGTTTTCTTCTGCCCGGGAAACCATAAGGATCCCAATCCCCTAATTTTTTACCTTCCTTCAGTTCCTTGTATTGATACGCCTTTACTGCCAAGTTGCCCATCAATACGGTCTCGGTAAGCCTTCCCGCCTTTTCAAAATTGGAAGAAGTTGGCGTACCGTTCTGGCAACCATCCACAAAGTTGGCAAAGTGGCCATCTATTCCTCCGGGTACCCTGTCATATTTTGGGGTTGGGGATTTGTAAAGGTCCATCATTTCCGAAGGGAGCAATCTTGCATTTCGGGAATAGGTGTCGCATACCAATATACCCTTGTCACCATAAATAACACTTCCGCCACCGGAATCGCCAATGGTCTCATCGTCTTTTAGTTCATCAGGTAGGTCTGGTTTTAGGCCCCCATCGTACCAGTTCAATGCAATGTCGCCGTGTTCTTCGTGTTCAAACTTCAAATGGATTTTGGAAGAAGGAGGACAGGAGTGGCTATAATCAGCCTCTACAAAGTCATCTACCCAAACAGTGGTGCAACTAGCTTCTGCCTCTGTTGGATACCCTAAATCAAGCACGCTAAAAGGTGTTTCCATGATATGACATCCCATATCGCCCAACGCGCCGGTTCCAAAGTCCCAGAAACCTCTCCATTTAAATGGGAGATAGGCATCGTTGTAGTCCCTCATTTGGGCAGGGCCCAACCAAAGGTCCCAATCCAATCCTTTTGGGATACGGTCTTTTTCAGCAGGCAAGGGGACCCCCTGTGGCCAAACAGGCCTGTTGGTCCAACAATCTATCGTATGTACTTTTCCAATAATCCCGGATTCTACCCATTCGCGGGCAATTCGGCTACCATCACTGGAAGCACCTTGATTCCCCATCTGGGTTACAATTCCCTGCTCTTTAGCTACTTGGGTCATCAAGCGAGCCTCGTAAATGTTATGTGTAAGTGGTTTTTCCACGTAGGCATGCTTTTTTTCCCGCATAAACGGCAAGGAAATGGTTGCATGCGTGTGGTCTGGACTTGCCACGGCAATGGCATCAATGTCACCTAAATGTGCATCAAAAACCTTTCTAAAATCTTTATATCGTTTTACATCGGGGAACTGCTCGTAGGTTTGTTGTGCACGACGGTCGTCTACGTCACAAAAAGCAACAAATTTTACTCTTCCGGTATCGTTGAGGCCGTTTATTACAGCATTTCCCCTTCCGCCTACCCCAAATCCGGCTACATAAAGGGTGTCACTGGGAGCAATGTGGGTCTTTCCCAGAACATGACTGGGTACAATCGAAAATGCGGCAGATGCAGCGGCTGCATTTTGGATGAACTTTCTTCTTTGCATTATGTTTAGTTTGATATTATGTGAGTCCCCAAGATACAAAAAAGGTAAAGAGAAATCCTAGGTTTTACGATTCCCCATTCCACTCTCTGTAAAATTGGTCGAGATAGTTCAACATAAATTGATGACGCTCTTCCGCCAGCTTTTTTCCGGTTTTGGTATTCATCTTATCCTTGAGCAACAGTAGTTTTTCGTAGAAATGATTAATGGTGGGCGCTTTGGATTTTTTGTATTCCTCCTTGCTCATGTTGAGATTGGGCGGGACATCCGGATTGTGCAACTCCCGGTTTTTAAAACCTCCGTAGTTGAATGCTCTGGCAATGCCTATGGCGCCAATGGCATCCAATCGGTCCGCATCTTGTACAATTTGAAGCTCTTTAGATGTAAACATGGTTCCCTTCTCCAGGCTATTTTTGAAGGACATATGTTTGATGATGTTCACTACGTGATCAATGGTCTGCCCATCAACGGAGAGGGATTCTAGAAAGTTTTTTGCGGTTTCCGGGCCAATGTTCTCGTTCCCTCCATGGAATTTTGGGTCGGCAATATCATGAAGCAGGGCAGCCAATTTTACGACCGTAGCATTTCCCTCTTCATACTTCAGAAGCAATTTGGAGGTATTGAAAACACGCTCAATATGGAACCAATCGTGCCCGCCCTCTGCATCTTGGAGCTCTTTTTTTACAAAATTGATGGTCCGTAATATGAGTTGTGTTTCCTCCATTAGTTGTTGTTGACACCTGCCACGATGGTACTTTCTATTTGGGCAATAAGTTCATCGACTTTGCCTTCATTTTCAATTGGAGGATGCACCTCGAAAGTAACTTGGGAACCCAATCCCATGGGAAACTTTCCGTAGCGCAACAATTTCCAGGAGTTATTGATGCTGATGGGGACAAGCAAAGCTTCGGGTGCATTTTTCAGCATTACTTTGAGACCGGTTGTCCTGAATGGCTTGGGCACTCCATTCCTGCTTCGGGTACCTTCCGGGAAAATAACGGCACTTCGGTTGTTCTCATTAATGTACTTGGCCAATTTTTGAAGCTCGGAAATGGACTGTTTAGGGTCTTTTCTATCGATCAAGGCCGAGCCACCATGCCTTAAGTTATAGGAAACGCTCGGTATCCCTTTTCCTAGCTCTATTTTACTTACAAACTTGGGGTGGTACTTTCGCATATACCAAATAATCGGTGGAATGTCGTACATGCTTTGGTGATTGGTAACAATAATAAGAGGCCTGTCCGTTGGGATATCCTGATTGTTCTTGAAGCTGTACCGAGTTCCCAGAACGTTGGTACATCGCATAATGAACCAATTTAATATGGAAACGCTTTTTTTGTGCGCATTGTACCCGAACACTTTTAGGCAAAACCATTGTATGGGATGGAATATGACCAGAACCAGACCAAACAGCAAAAAGAATAAAACGGTTAGGGGGTATGACAACAGTTTTAGCACGGATACAGGTTTAAATTTTGGTAAAAATAAAAAAACCACCCATTTGGGTGGCGTGTTCATATCTTAATTTGCCTGATTTTAGCAATGCTCGTTGTATGCTTCCATCAAGTTTTCTGCGATCAGCTCGGCAGGTCTACCTTCAATATGATGTCTTTCAATCATGTGAACCAGTTCGCCATCTTTAAAAAGGGCCATACTTGGTGAAGAAGGAGGAAACGGGACCATATGGTTTCTTGCCGTGGCAACAGCTTCCATGTCCACACCGGCAAAAACTGTTACCAAGTTGTTCGGAGTTTTGCTGTTTTGTAAGCTCAATTTAGCGGCTGGCCGTGCATTGGCTGCGGCACAACCACAAACCGAATTCACCACTACCAAAGTAGTTCCATCCTTTTTTAGGGCTTCATTTACAGCCTCACTTGTATGTAGTTCTTCAAACCCGGCACTGGCCAAGTCTTCGCGCATAGGTTTTACCAATTCTTCTGGATACATAGACTTCTTTTTGATTATGTTACAAAGATACGGTATTGTAAGGATTTTTTCATCACCGTTAACATTGCTTAAAGCTTTGTTTCTTAATCAAACCCCTATCTTTGCGCTTTAAATTTTGCAGCATGATCAAGTGGATAGCCGCTATGCTCGGTTATTTTATGTTTAGGTTTCCCGGTGCGGTCCTTGGGTTTATAGTAGGGACCTTTTTGGATAATTTTGGAGGTTCAGGGAAAAGGCCTGGCTCTATTTTTGAAAATGTGACCAGACAATCGGTCTCCCCGGCCGATTTTGAATTGAACCTACTCTCACTTTGCTCCATAATCATTAAGGCAGACGGACAGGTGAACCAAAGGGAGCTCGATTATGTAAGACAATATTTTTTGAGCACCTACGGAAAGGAAAAAGCCAATGCCATCTTCAGGACGTTCAACGATGTCATCAAAAAGAGGGAGATATCGGCGCAGCGCATCTGTACTTTTATGGTGCAGCGTACCCGGTATGAGGTTCGCTTGCAAATGCTTCATTTTTTGTTCGGTATTGCCCAATCGGATGGGCAGGTTAGCAAGGCAGAAATTCAAAAGTTAAGGGAGATAGCAGGGTACTTTCGGGTAAATCAGCATGATTTTGAAAGTATCATGGCGATGTTCATCAAATCTACGGACAACTCGTACAAGATCTTGGAAATCGAGAAGACCGCTACCGATGATGAAGTGAAAAAGGCTTATAGAAATATGGCCAAAAAGTACCATCCCGATCGTGTGGTGACCGAAAACGAGGCCATCCGTAAAGGTGCCGAGGAAAAATTCAAGGAAGTTCAGAAAGCCTACGAATCCATTCAAAAAGAAAGGGGCATCTCCTAAGCGGTGGCCAAACTTCTTCTTCGCTTACTCTTCTTTTTAAGTTTGTTAATGTAAATAATAGTTCCCGTGATAGGCAAACTGGTCGCGATCAAGCAGGCCAAGAAGTATATCCATTTGCTAAATGTTCCGTAAATGGTTCCTGTATGGATTGGCTTGATGGCCGAAGCAATTTTAACGTTTAGCGGTTTGTCAGCATAGATTTCTTTGCTGACCACCTCACCGGAAGTATGGATCTGTAGCCTATCTTGGGCGACGGTAGACCAAGAATCGTCCGCCAGTTTTCTGAAACTGTAGATGGGGTTCTTATCGTTGGGCAGGCTAACCGATAGTTCTCCCTCATAGTTGAGCTCTTTGTTGGCCAAGGCTATGGCCTCTTCCAAACTGATTGATTTTTCACTGTCGAAGCTTTCCAAATCAATTTCTGGGCCTCCCCCCCGATTGCCGAACACCTTTGTTCCCATGATGGCACTGAGACCGTCCCTATAACCTTCGAACGACCAGCAAAGCCCGGTAATGCCCATGATTAGGATTAAAATACAAGCATAAAATCCTAAAGTATTGTGGAGGTCATGGTTGATGCGTTTCCAGTTGGCATTGGTCCTTATCTTAAAGCCGGCTTTCACGGTTTTCCATTTTATCTTTTTGGGGAACCATAGCACAATTCCGGAAATGGCCAATATCATAAAAATAATGGTGGCAATGCCCACAATCGGTCTTCCCCATTTAATGTCCATCATTAACCATCTATGCATACGGAACATGCTGAACATAAACTTGTCTATTCCCGTATCTTCTGGGGCTAAAAGTTCCGCGGTGTAAGGGTTTATATCGTATGTTGTTCCCCTTCGCTGCTTGAGGTCTTCTTTAATAGAAAATTCATACGGAGAGGTTTCATCGGTTGGAATGGTGATGGATGTGAGAATTCCTTTTTCTTGGATTATAGGGTCATTTATCAAATTGGAAATCGATTTTTTGGTTCCTATGGCCTCAACCTTCATGTCCTCTTTGAACCAACCTTCGATTTCCTCCTCAAAGGTCAGAATAGTTCCGCTTAGGCAGACCAAAAACAAAACAATACCGCTAACGAGTCCCAACCAAAGGTGAACGTCGTTGATAAAATCTCTAATTCCGTATTTCTTACTTTTTCCCATACCGATTGTTAAGCGCTCATATTATTTCAACTGGATTAAATGAATCAAATTCCGGTATACGACTGCACATCTGTTCAATCGTTTAATTGATTTAATGTAGAAATCCAATTTTCGCAAATATAATGGCTGGTCCCTAAAACAAAATCATTATTTGGATTAATTTAAAATAAATTCCATGGGGTTTGCCCGCTTTTGGATGAGGGAATGTTTTTTATTGGTAAATTTGAAAACAAAACTTCATGCAAGAATTTCTGTTCTACATAAAATTGGGACTTAGCCATGTTTTGGATTTTGGAGCCTACGATCATATCTTATTCTTGTCGGCCCTTGCAGTTCCGTTCACTTTTAAAAGTTGGAAAAAAGTACTTGTATTGGCCACTATTTTCACCATTGCCCATTGTACATCGTTGGCATTGTCCGTGTATGAAGTGACTACGGCAGATGTTGGTCTTATTGAGTTTTTGATACCGGTCACCATTTTGCTTACGGCCTTGTTCAACTTTGCATATGTGTTCAAAGAATCCCTGGATATTGGTCTTTTCCTGCATATTTTGGCGACAGCTTTTTTTGGTTTGATACACGGTTTTGGATTTTCCAACTATTTTAAGATGTTGATGGCTGAAGAAGAGGACAAGATTACTCCTCTATTAGGTTTTGCGACCGGTATAGAATTATCGCAAGTGACCATCATATTGGTTGTGTTGGCTATTGCCTATGTAGTTTTAGGTCTTTTGAAGGTAAAAAGATCTATTTATATTGCGGTCGCTTCAATTTTGATCATAGCCATTACAATACCCTTGCTCATAGCTACGTTCCCCATATAGGCCCTTAGTTAAATTTTATTGAAGATGGTTGTGAGGGTCTATCAAAGCAGGTATATTTATTTAATTATCAGCATTTTTTTGATTTATGAAGGCGAGCAAACAAGAAAAGTACGATAAAGCCTATTTGAGGATGGCCCAAGAATGGGGGAAATTATCGTATTGTAAAAGAAGGCAGGTCGGAGCAATTATAGTTAAGGACAGAATGATCATTTCCGATGGGTACAATGGGACTCCTACTGGATTCGAAAATTTTTGTGAAGATGAGGAAGGGTACACTAAATGGTATGTCCTTCACGCTGAGGCTAATGCAATTCTCAAAGTCGCCTCCTCTACACAGTCTTGTGAAGGTGCAACATTATATATCACATTGTCCCCATGCAGGGAGTGTAGCAAGCTAGTGCACCAAGCTGGCATAAAACGTGTGGTATACCAGAGTGCATATAAAGACGACTCTGGAATAAAATTTCTGGAAAGGGCAGGTGTGGAGATTGTTCATTTGCCAGTTCTGGAAGAAATGGTTTAAGACCATATTGCTATATGAAAAAGATTAAAGGATATATTTGGCCCACACTACTTGCTTTGGCAGTAGCCATAGGTATTTTTATAGGGGGCAAACTCCATTTTAACGATTCCCCGGAAAAGCTCTTCTCCACCAATTCAAAAAAAGACAAGCTCAACCGGCTTATCGATTACATTGACTACGAGTATGTGGATGATGTGGATACCGATAGCATCGTGGATGTAACGGTCAATAATATTTTGGGCAAGTTAGATCCTCATTCAGTATATATTCCAAAGGATGAAATGAAGGATGTTGCCGAAAATATGAAAGGGGACTTTGCGGGAATAGGTGTTAGCTTTTATATGTACCGTGACACTATAACTGTGATAAGAACTATAAAGAACGGCCCTAGTTATATCAGTGGTATAAAACCTGGTGATCGTATTCTTATGGCGGACAAGGATACACTTTACGGAAGAAGAATCGCCAATGATGATGTGGTCTCCACCCTAAAGGGTAAAATTGGAACCAAGGTCAATTTAAAGGTTTATAGAAAGACCGATAACCAGATGATGGATGTTTCCGTGGTCCGTGACCGGGTGCCCATCAGAAGTGTTGATGCCTATTATATGCTGACCAAGGATATGGGCTATATTAAAATAAACCGTTTTGCCGAATCCACTTTTGATGAGTTTAAAGATGCTTTGCGCAAATTGAAGCTAAGAGGTGCTGAAAAACTGACCTTGGACCTAAGGGACAATCCTGGGGGGTATTTAGGCATAGCCGAAAAATTGGCTGACGAGTTCTTGGGGGACGATAAGCTTATTCTCTTCACAAAGAACAAAAAAGGAAGAGTCAAAAAGGCTTACGCTACTAAGAAAGGTGATTTTGAAGATAGAGAGGTATATGTGCTAATCAACGAACGCTCGGCATCTGCCAGTGAGATTATTGCAGGAGCTTTACAGGACAACGATATAGGTACCATTGTAGGTCGCCGTTCCTTCGGAAAAGGATTGGTACAGCGAGAAATGGATTTGGGCGACGGGTCTGCCGTTCGTTTGACCGTATCGCGATACTATACCCCAACGGGGCGTTCCATTCAAAAATCCTATAAAGACGGGAACCATGATTATTACCAAAGGTTTATGGAGCGCTATGCCAGTGGCGAGCTTCAATCGGCGGACAGTATCAAGGTGGCGGACTCATTAAAGTTTGTCACGCCGAAAGGCAAGGTGGTATATGGCGGAGGTGGAATTATTCCAGATGTTTTTGTTCCGATAGGAAGCAATCAGGAAGAAGCTATTGAGAGTATGGACGATACCTATCAGTTTTTTGCACGTTTTGTTTTCGAGCATTTGGAAGAGGACAGAACCATGTACGATGGATATGAGCAGAATCAATTTTTGGACGAGTTCCAAGTAGACGATATCCTTTTTGACAACTTTATCCAATTTGTACTGGACCGTAAGATAAAACTGGATTTTTACGCCTACGAGGACAAGATAAAGGCGTTCATAAAGGCGAATATTGCGGAACAACTGTATTCACCAAACCTATCGGCCCAAATAAAAGGAGAGTACGACCCAATGCTCAAAAAAGTAAAGGCTTTGGACAAGGCCAAGATTGATGAATCCCAACTAGGGGCAATAGACATCAAGCCTTAACTTACTTCTTCAGTTTTTTGTCAATCTTTTTGGAAGTCATAAAAATCAACATCAATACAATGGCACTTAAAGAGGCAACAATCCCGATCAGGGCGATTGTACTGTCACCTTGTATTGGATTTTCAAAATCTACCAAGGTCACATTGTAAGCAATAAGGCCCAATGCGAGTATAATTAAAACTAAGGCAAATGTCCTGTTCATATCTATGTTTTAAGCGGCGTGCGATAGTAGCCCGTTTACATTGGTCACAAAAAGCTTTACGGCTATGGCCATAAGAATAACCCCAAAAACTTTGCGGATAATGTTGAGTCCGTTCTTTCCCAAGATGCGCTCAATTCTGGCACTGGATTTAAGCACGATGTATACAAAGATAACGTTTATAATAATGGCCACTATAATGTTCTCCACATGGTATTCCGCCCGCAAGGACAATATAGAAGTAAGTGTTCCCGCACCCGCGATCAAGGGGAAGGCAATGGGGACAATGGAGGCGGTTTCCGGTTCATCGTCTTTATAGAGGGAAATTCCCAAGATCATTTCAATGGCAAGGAAAAAGATGATAAATGCACCTGCCACTGCAAAGGAGTTTACATCGATTCCTATCAAAGAAAGAATGCTTTCACCAACGAACAGAAAGGCAATCATAATTGAAATGGCCACAATGGAGGCCTTTTCGGATTGCACATGACCCACCTTGCTTCTGAGCGATAAAATAATAGGGATACTTCCTAAAATATCGATTACAGCAAACAATACCATTCCAGCGGTCGCTATTTCCTTAAAATTAAAATTCATGGCGTCTTTTTTTTGGACGGCAAATTTACGGGTAAAAAACACTTTTGGATCATATAAAGTGTTTATAAATCATCAATTTTTTGGTTTTGATTTACCTTTGCCCAAAAAGTAAGGACATATTATGTTCCAGATAGGAAAGACCATAGTATCCGAAGAGATACTGGAAAATGATTTTGTTTGCAATCTGAATGCTTGCAAAGGAGCTTGTTGTGTGGGTGGCGAGTATGGTGCGCCGTTGGAGGATTCCGAGACGGACAAGTTACTCAATATTTATGATGAGGTGAAGCCTTTTTTGCGCCCGGAAGGTATTGCTGCCATTGAAGAACATGGGGTTTTTGTAAAAGGAGAGGATGGTGAATGGGAAACCCCTTTGGTGAACAATAATGAATGCGCTTATGTGATTTTCTCTGATGACGGGATAGCCAAATGTGGACTGGAAGCTGCTTATGAAGCCGGTGCCACCAAATGGAAAAAACCTATTTCGTGCTATCTGTATCCGGTTCGTACAAGGGAATATTCGGAATTTACCGCAGTCAATTACCATAAATGGGAAATCTGTGATCCGGCTTGCTCCTTGGGTAAGGAATTGAAAGTCCCTATCTACAAGTTTGTAAAAGATGCTTTGATCAAAAAGTTCGGAAAGGCCTGGTACAAGGAATTGGAGGAAGTAGCTGCAGAAAAGACTAGATAGTGGGGATGTCCAGCACAACTTTGGTTCCAATAGGATCACCGTTCTCATCGAACAGATCCAAGATATCCACATCAAATTTGTTTTGATAGTCCTTAGCGAAATTGGCCAATCGTTCCTTGGTAATGCGAATACCCAAAGACTTTCTTTTTAGTACACGGTTTTCCTTGTTAAGTTCGGCCATTGTTCTTCCCACGCCGTTGTCCACAATTTCAATCGTGACATGTCCCCTATCCTTGTGCTTTACATTGATCTTTATTTTCTTTTCACCTTCTTTGGGAGATAGCCCATGCCATAGGGAGTTTTCGAGAAAAGGCTGAAGTGTCAAAGATGGGATTTTGATATTATTTATATTGATGTTCTTTTCTACTTCTATTTTAAAATCTATTTCGTTGGAGAACCGGATATTTTCGATATTCATGTATAGCTCCATGGTTCCCAGTTCTTCGGATAGCGGGATTTCCTTTTGGGAAGATGCTTCTAGAATTTTTCGGACAAGTTTGGAGAACTTGTTCAGATAATGAACGGCATTTTTTTGTTCGTTGTTTATAATATAAAGTTTGATCGAGTTCAAGGAGTTGAACAAAAAATGAGGATTCATTTGGCTACGCAGCATTTGTTGCTCCAAAGTGAGTACTCTCTTCTCGTTCTTGCTCTGGTATTGCCGGTAAAGAATATAGAGTATGGATGAAATTAGCCCCACGATCAATGCACTTACCAGAAGAGTTGTCTGATTTTTTTTAAGCCTTAGCCGAACGATTTCGTTTTCTTTTGCCAAAACCGCGATCTGGCTGTTCTTCTTGTCGTTTTCGTACCTAACGATAATATCGTTCATGTACCGTAGGTTGGTTGCACTGGAAATTTCCTTTTCGTATTCACTGGCCTTTTTATAGGACTCATAAGCTTTTTTAAAATCTCCTTTGGCGTTTTCTAGATCGGACATCTTTTCATACGCGTACAAAATATTACTGGGCATATTTCGGTTTTGCGCCATTGTAAGTCCTTTTTGGATAAAGGTTTCGGCTTCCTCATAGTTGCCCAATTTGGTATGTGCCCATCCCGTATTGATATAGACTAGGCCCGTTACGGAGAAGTCTCCGATTTTTTCGGACTCCGAATGTAGAGGCTCTAAAAGGACCAACGCCAAATAGGGCATGTTCTGTTTAAGATAGATTTGCGCCAGACTGTTTTTGCATATAACACGGCCTACTTCCGAATCGATTTCCTCGTTATAGGCCAAGGATTTCCTGTAATTTTCCAAAGCCTCTTCCAAATCGCCCTTTTCCTCTAGGCAATGCCCAATATTTTGATGGTTTATGGCCAACCCCAATTTGTTGCCCAGTTCCTCTTCCAGTTTCAATGCCCTTCTAAATTGTAATATGGCCAAATCGTACTGCTCCAAAGTTTGGTACAGGTTTCCAATGCCATTGAGGGCAACATTGATACTTCTTTTAATATGGTTGGATGGGTTCTCGATTTGTTCTGCCAGTTCAAGCGCCTTTTGGTGATAATCCAATGCGGTCTTTATCCCATCGGTACGTCTGTAGACTACCCCCAGCATATTTAAACTAAGCACTTTAAAATCAATATTGTTCGCTCTTTCCGAGGCGGCCAAGGCTTGTTCGTGCAATGCAACGGCTTTCTCATATTCGGAAAAGTTCCGATACTTCATGCCTAATTGGTTCAAGGCATAAGATTGTCCTTCCAAATAGTCGTTTTCTTTACTAAAGTTGGCAAAATATCTTAATAGTGAGGTGTCCCTTTTTTCGGAATACAGCTCTTCATCTAGTGCTTCGTAGGTCTTGGGTTTAAGTTTTACCAATATTTCCGTTTTCTCAACAAACTCGTCGGTGAGGTTTTGAGCATGTAAAGGAGATAAAAAAGAGAACAGCAAAAAGGTGACCAGAGGCCCGGTTCGCGCTCGAGGTAGGTTTTTAATAAGGAGGAACTTTACTATAGGCACGTGAACATTTTGAGATTATAGCATATCCAAAAAGTCGGATTTTTTTTGCCGGGAGACTGGGATTTTATGATTGGATTCCAGAACCACATAACCGTCGGTTTTGAGGAATTCTTTTATTTTGTTGAGATTGATTATATAAGAGTTGTGTATTCTAAAAAAGCTACTTTCTGGTAACAAGGCATTGACTTCCTTCAATTTTTTCGTGAGAAGGATTTTTTGTCCATCCTTTAGAAAAATAGTACTGTAATTACCGTCGGATTCTGCATACAGGATTTCATCGCTGTTCAAAAAGACCAATTTACCATCCGTATTGATGGTTATTTTTTTGCTTTGCGATTCCGAATTAAAATTAAGAAGAATTCTTTCCAAGCGTTCAACGGTCAAATTTTTAGCGTTGAACTTTTTTATTTTAGCTATGGTTTCCTCCAGATCATCCGAGTCTATCGGTTTTAGGAGATAGTCGATGGCCTCATTTTTTAGGGCCTGCAGGGCATATTGATTATAGGCTGTAGTAATGACAACAGGAAAATCCTTGTTTTTCAAGTTTTTTATAAACTGGAACCCGTCCATTGCGGGCATTTCAATATCCAAAAATAGACAATCGGGAGTGTTCTTTTCCAAATAGTCCAAAGCTTCCCTGGCATCTGTAAAAGATGCAATAATATCCACTTCATCGCTCAAGTTGGTAAGTTCCCAGCTTAGGCTTTGGAGGGCTTTTATTTCGTCATCAACTATTACTGCTTCTAGCATAATCTAATATAGGTTATACCAAATTTAGAATTATTCTCTACATGGCAATAAAATAATGTGTTAATGGATATTTAGCACGTATAACTGGTATAAAAAGGGGAATCAGGTGAAAAATCACTGGTTTTTTCTGTTTTGGGCTTTAGTTAGCAGGAAAGCTAAAGCTGGTTTCCCATACGCAAAAACCAATTATACATAAAACAGAACAGTTTATACATAGACATTATATGCGTGAAATTTAGTTGTCTATATTCGGCATGTCAAAAATAAGAGGACAATTTTGAAATAGCCAGAAAATGAAAAAATGTGCAATATTGTTTTTGATTTTGATAGTGGCATTGTTTTTTGCCGCGTTATCAGAAAAGAACAATGCCCAATTGGGAGGCGATTGGAATAAGGTTGTTGCGAAGAAATGATTTTGTAACACATTAGCTCTTAAAATTTTTGTATTACCAAATAATTGTACGGCCACGGCAACCAATCTTTTGATTGTATAAACCGCTTGCACAATTAACTTCTGTTTGGCCATAATCTGGATTTGGTTTTAGGTTTCGGGGGAACTACCTAGGACAAAAAAAGATTTAGTAAGGCTCAATTGAAGAGGCCGTACTCTTTGGTAATATTTGGCTCTTTGGCCGGTTCATCGTAAAAGCAAGACCAGGTAAGCATACTTCTATGTTACTTGGTCTTTTGTTTTTACAGATTTTGTAAAGTATTGCTTACAAGGCAAGTCTGTGCCTAGATTTCAACATTTTGTGTTAAAAACTTTAAGGGTGTTTTTAGCGTTGAATCTTTAAAAACTCAAGGTATTTTTAAATCTTTGTCTGTGTTGACCGAAAAATTCAATTTAGGTAGATTTCACTCGCTGTAAAGCAAAGGATTCTCGAATTATTTTTTGGAAATCTTCAACAAATTACTGTGCCGATAATACAGTTGTTACTGTACTGCGTATACAGTTTTTTGTGCCTTGAATGGCAAATGTGATAGTGTTTATTGATTTTATGCCTCGGATAAGTTTACCCCACAGTAGAACCATCCGAGGTATTTTTTTGGTAACCGTATATAAAAAAACCCCCAGTATTGGAGGTTTTTGATTTTATGGATGTTAATTAAAGCTTAGATAGACCAAGCCTTGCCGCCTGTCAAGGTTTCAAGGTCGCCACAACCGATATATTCACCAGGAATTGGCAAATAAGCCAATACTTCCTCACCCACATATTCTGAGGATTTGTAGGCCCAAGTGGCCAAATCCCTCAAGTCATTGGCAAAGGAAAAACGGGCAATATCATCATCCAAACTACCTTCTCCACCTTGCATAATGGCTTCCATGTAGTTCATGATGGCTTCGGAATGTGCTTCTTCCTCTTCATCCGAACGTTTTCGTAGGTATGCTTGCAAAGCTGGCTCTATATCCGCGGCTTCCAAATCCAATAGAGATTCTTTGCCAGAATCGGCCAATACCTTGTCATAGAACTTGTTCATTTTCATGATGACAAACTCTCTTTGGTCCAAAGGCATTACTTCGTCCAAATAGGCATCGATAAATACATGAACATTTACCTCGGTTGCAGAAGGAGTATCCGTTTTGGGAAGAATTACATCCACGGTCTGCGCTAAGGCATACCCTTGCTCCTTGCTCAAAAAGCTGGGGGACCACTCCGAATATGCGGGTTTGTCCTTACAGCTTTGCAATAGCGATAACAATGTCGGGGTGGCCACGGCATAACCGAAGGCCAGTCCCATATTTTTAAGTGCTGATCTTCTTTCCATTATATATTTCCTTTTTTAAGTTCTTGGGCGGCATGGTTGGCTGCCCTTGCGGTAAATGCCATATAAGTCAACGATGGGTTTACGCAACTTGCAGATGCCATAAAGGAACCATCGGTCACATATACGTTCTTACATCCGTGTACTTGGTTGTTCCCATTGACTACGGAAGTTTTTGGGTCAAGCCCCATACGGGCGGTACCCATTTCGTGGATTCCCAGACCCAATGCATAAGGGGCGTTGAAAGCGGTGATGTCTTTTGCACCTGCTTTTTCGAGCATTTGAACCGCTTGCTCTTGCATATCCTTGCGCATGTTGTGCTCGTTTTCACCGATTTCGGCATCAAAGGTTACAGTAGGGAGTCCCCACTTGTCCTTTTTGTCGTAATCCAAGGTCATTTTGTTTTCGTGGTAAGGGAGGGTTTCACCGAAAGCATTGATGCTAAAGTTCCATCCACCGGGAGTCAACATTGCATCTTTATATGCTTTTCCGTAAGCTGCTTCGGCGACCAATTCTTCGTAATTGCCTCTGCCCGCACCTCCTTGGTAGCCATAACCACGTTTAAAGTTTTTCATATCGGAATCACCGCCAAGGTTTCTAAATCTTGGAATGTACACTCCATTGGGCTTTCTGCCCTTGTAGTATTTGTCTTCGTAACCATCAAACTTACCGGATGCACCTACTAAAAAGTGGTGGTCCATAATGTTGTGGCCCAATTCTCCGGAGTCGTTTCCTAAACCGTTAGGGAACCTATCCGATTTGGATTGCATCAAAATGGAAGTAGAAGCAATGGCAGAAGCACATAGGAAAATAACTTTTGCTTTGAATTCAAATTCTTCCTTTGTTTCTCTATCGATAACCTTAACGCCTGTAGCTTTCTTGGTGTTAGGGTCATAGATTACCTCGTGTACAATGGAATCTGGTCTAAGGGTCATGTTTCCTGTAGCTTCGGCAGCTGGCAACGTAGAAGAAACGCTGCTAAAATATGCTCCGAAAGGACATCCTCTAATACAACGGTTCCTAAATTGACAACGAACCCGACCGTCACCATCAAACTGTTTGTCACTGTTTATGTGGGCCACCCTACCTGCAGTGATAACACGGCCACCAAAATGTTCGGCGACCTTGCCTCTTACGTGGTCCTCTACACAATTGAGTTCCATCATGGGCTCAAACTGTCCATCGGGAAGTTGAGGCAGACCTAAATTTTCACCGGATACACCGATGTAACTTTCAACTTTATCGTACCAAGGGGCTATGTCCTTGTAGCGTACTGGCCAATCCACGGCGATTCCCTCATTTTTGTTTGCAGTGAAATCAATGTCGCTCCATCTGTAGCTGTGTCGTCCCCACATAATGGAACGTCCACCTACGTGGTAACCTCTCATCCAATCGAAACGTTTGGTCTCGTTGTAAGGATGGTCCAAGTCGTTTACAAACCAATGTTTTGAGGCTGCACCAGTGGTGTAACCGGTTCTGGATTGTTTCTCTTGTTGCTTAACGTCTTCTCGGGTTGCTCTGCCCGCATGCTTAAAATCCCAATCGTCCATATTGGCCGTAGGGTAATCTTCACGGTGTTTTACCATGGGGCCACGCTCCAAGACCAAAGTCTTGAGACCGTTTTCGCACAATTCTTTTGCAGCCCAACCACCGCTGATACCCGTACCTACCACAATGGCATCGTAGGATTCCTGCTCCTGATTGTAATAAAATTTACTCATTTATTCGGATTGTTTATTTGCTAAATGTATTAATTATTAAATTAATTTTCTACATTTAATCCCTATGTTTATTGAGAATTCAGCACTATAACGTTGTAGTTTTTGGATTCCGCACGAAATTAACTAACGTAAAAATATGAACAGAAGTAGTTTAGCACAGAAAAGTATTGTCACACTTATTGCCGTGGCTTTTTTAGGATTTTATTCCTGTAAAGAGAATTCAAAGAAGGAAACAGCGGAGGAATCTGGTACCGAGGTAGTAGCAGAAGATGAGCCTAAACCGGACATTAAGCTTTCTCTGGCACAATGGTCCATTCACAAAATGATTTTCGAAGAAGGCGTTGATCCTTACACGTTTGCGGAAAAAGCAAGCAAATGGGGTTTTGAGGGATTGGAATATGTGAGCGCTCTTTATTATAAAGAACTGCAAGCTGCGAATTTTTCCGAAGAGGCCATGAACAAATGGGTGGAAAAGAGTAAGGCCGAAAGTGAAAAATATGGGTTGAAGAATCTTTTGATCATGGTGGATGGACAAGGCGACATCGCGGTTCCTGATGAAGCCGAAAGAACAAAAGCAGTGGAAAACCATTATAAATGGGTAGATGCGGCCGCAGCTTTGGGTTGCCACTCCATCCGCGTTAACCTTAACGGAAGCATGGAGCCAGAAGTATGGATGCCTGCATCCGTTGCGGGGCTTACCCAATTGGCCACTTATGCCAAGGACAAAAACATCAATATTATTGTAGAGAATCACGGCGGGCCATCTTCCAATGCCCAAATGTTGGCAGACGTTATGGAAAAAGTGGGCATGGACAATTGTGGTACATTGCCGGATTTTGGAAACTTCTGCATCAAAAGGGAAGCAGGGGATTACTATTCATCAGAATGTTTGGAAGAGTACGACAAATATAAAGGGGTAAAAGAATTGATGCCTTATGCCAAAGGTGTTAGTGCCAAATCCTACAGTTTCAATGAAGAAGGCTATGAGACCAGAGTGGATTATCCTAAAATCATGGATATTGTATTGGATGCTGGATACGAAGGTTATGTTGGGGTAGAGTACGAAGGCTCTGAACTTAGCGAAGAAGAAGGAATATTGGCAACCAAGAAACTTTTGGAAAAAGTACTGGAATAGTCCTACTAAATATAAATGGGTAGATGAAGGGATTTTTACAACAGCTCTTCGATTACAATTTCTATTGTAACAAAAAAATAATTGAACAATGCAGTGGTCCGGGCCAGGTTCCGGACAACTGCATTAGACTTTTTAGTCATATACTAAATGCCCATCATATTTGGAACCAAAGGATACTGGAATACCCAACTGAATTTGGAGTCTGGGACCTGCATGAGGTAGATACATGGGAAGACATTCATTACGAAAATCAACGAACTTCCTTTGAAATTGTATCCAGCACGGATACTTTTGATAAACGAGTGGAATATACCAACAGTACAGGAAAGAATTTTTCAAATAAACTGGAGGACATCCTTTTTCATATCATCAATCATTCCACGCACCATAGGGGGCAAATTATGATGGAGTTGAGAAATGCAGGGATAGAGCCCGAGCCTTTGGACTATGTGCATTACAAACGATAATTACTAATTTTTGAATACCAACAATGAATATTAAGACCAAATTCCAACTCTCATTTATGATGTTCCTCGAATTTTTTATCTGGGGAGGTTGGTTTGTTACCCTGGGAACATTCCTAGGGAATAATCTAGAAGCAACAGCAGGGCAATCCTCGATGGCTTTTTCCACCCAATCATGGGGTGCTATAATAGCTCCGTTCATTATTGGACTTATTGCTGACAGATATTTTAATGCCGAACGAATTTTGGGGGTATTGCACCTTATCGGTGCATTTTTAATGTACCAGATGTATCAATCGGACGATTTTGCCGCCTTCTATCCATACGTATTGGGCTATATGATTTTGTATATGCCAACATTGGCTTTGGTGAATTCCATATCGTTCAATCAAATGAAAGACCCAGCAAAGGAGTTCTCGAATATCCGTGTGTTTGGTACCATTGGTTGGATTATCGCAGGGTTGGTAATAAGCTACCTTTTTGTTTGGGACTCTCCAGAAGCTTTGGAAGCGGGAATGCTTAGAAATACATTTTTGATGGCTGGAATCGCTTCGGCAGTTTTGGGGCTTTTCAGCTTCACATTGCCAAAGACACCGCCAAAGGTGGACAAAAGCGAAAAAGTGACCATCTCCGATGTGTTGGGACTTGATGCATTGAAACTGTTGAAGGATAAAAACTTCTTGGTGTTCTTTATATCATCAGTATTAATTTGTATCCCGTTGGCTTTTTACTATCAAAATGCCAACCCGTTCCTGTCAGAAATAGGATTGCCAAACCCAACAGGTAAAATGGCCATCGGTCAAATTTCCGAAGCACTTTTCATTCTGGCACTACCTTTCTTTTTCACCAGATTTGGATTTAAGAAGACCATATTGGTAGGTATGTTGGCCTGGACGGTTCGTTACCTATTGTTCGCCTATGGTAATGCTGATGAATTATCTTTTATGCTGATTCTTGGGATTGCACTGCATGGAATTTGTTATGATTTCTTCTTTGTATCCGGACAAATTTATACCGATACAAAAGCTGGTAAAAAGTACAAAAGTGCAGCACAGGGCTTGATTACATTGGCCACCTATGGAGTGGGAATGTTAATAGGTTTCTGGATCGCAGGCCAGATTACCGATTCACTTACTATGGAAGACGGCGCCCATGCTTGGGAAAGTATTTGGATTTATCCAGCAGCATTCGCGGCAGTAGTATTCGTGTTGTTTGCATTAATATTCAAGAACGAGAAAGTAGAATATAAATCTTAGGTAATCGGGAATGCACATGCTCGGACACCCTTTGATTTAAATATGATCAAAATAGGACATAAGATTATAGATACAACCAAAATTAACTGAAACAAAAATGAAAAACGTAAACAAGAATCAGCTATTTCTGGCAGCCTGTATATCGCTGGTGGTTACATCCATGACCTTTGCCATTAGGGCGGGTATATTGACCCAATTAGGGGAGGAATTCATGCTTTCCAATCAACAATTAGGTTGGATAAACAGTATGGGCTTTTTTGGATTCCCTATTGCCATGATCTTTGGTGGATTGCTCTACAATAAAATTGGGGCACGTAAACTCATGGTAACAGCATTTGTCTGCCACATGCTTGGATTGATCCTTACTATAATGGCAGGAGGGTTTTGGACATTGATTATATCCACCTTCTTTATTGGCTTTGCCAATGGTTCGGTGGAAGCGGCCTGTAATCCGATGATTGCCGATATGTTCACCAAGAACCGTACAGCCATGTTGAACAGGTTCCACGTATGGTTCCCTGGAGGAATTGTGATCGGCTCCCTTATCTCCAAGTTTATGACCGATTTTGGAATGGGTTGGCAATTGCAGATTGCGGTAATGTTGATACCTACGCTTATCTACGGATATATGTTCTTTAAGCAACAGTTTCCAGAAAGCGAACATATCGAAACGGACACCACAAAGAACATCAAAGGTCTTGCAGACCCATTGTTCATTTTTATCATGTTGTGCATGACCCTCACCGCAATTTCAGAATTTGGCCCTCAACAATGGGTGGAACGAATTTTGGGTAATTCTGGGGCAAGCCCCATGTTGGTCTTGGCCATGGTGACCGGTATTATGGCCATAGGCCGATATTTTGCCGGGCCCATTGTACATAGGCTTAATCCTATTGGGGTTTTGGTGATGTCCGCCCTGATAACTACCGCAGCAGTGTATAGCATGAGTGTTGCCGAAGGCTCCATGATTTATTTGGCAGCCGTTCTTTTTGCGTTGGGAGTTTGTTATTTTTGGCCTACCATGATTGGGTTTACTTCCGAATACCTTCCCAAAACGGGAGCATTGGGAATGTCCTTGGTAGGTGGGGCAGGAATGTTCTCCACGGCCATATGGCAACCCGTGATCGGCGGTTGGTTGGACACAGCAAAAGAAACAGCTGTTTCATCTGGACTTGCCGATGAGGTGGCGGAATTGGCAGCAGGAAAGGCAACCTTGGGGAAAATGATGTTTTTTCCGTTGGCAGTGTTGATTCTGTTTTCCATTTTGTTCCTGTTTCGTAAGAAATTGGAAGAAAGAAGAGTGCCTCAGGGCCATACAGCAGAAGAAGTAGTATAATTGAAAATAAAATAATAAAAATGCCTAAAAAGATTAGACTCGGAATTCTCGGAGGAGGAGGGGATTCGCTTATTGGTGTGCTGCACAGGGTGGCAGCCTTTATTAATGATAATTACGAGATTGTTGGTGCTGTGTTTAACCCAGACCATGATGAAAGTATAGCCTTTGCCAAGGAAATTGATATTCCAACCAATCGTATCTATAAAGATTTTGATACGTTGATAGAAGAAGAGATGAAGCTTCCAGAAGACGAACGTATTCAAGTTTGCTCCATTCTTACGCCTAACTTCTTGCACTTTCCAATGGCAAAAAAACTTTTGGACAATGGTTTCCATGTCATCTGTGAAAAGCCGATGACCACCACATATGAAGAGGCCAAAATCCTTCAAGAGACCCTTAAAGAAGTCAAAAAGGTATTTGCCGTAACACATACATACACAGGTTATCCGATGGTGCGACAAATGCGCGAGATGATAAAGGACGGTGTTATTGGGAAAGTACACAAAGTTGATGCGCAATATTATCAAGGTTGGATGAACCCTATTATTCACGATAAGGAAAAGCGTAGGACCGTATGGAGACTCGACCCCAAAAAAGCGGGAATCAGTTCTTGTATGGGAGATATCGGTGTACACGCCTTTAACATGATAGAATACACCACCGGTCTGCAGGTGCAATCCTTGCTCTGCGATTTCAATTATATGTATGATGACAATGTCATGGATATGGATGGTACCGCCCTTATTCGCATGGACAAAAACGTAAAAGGAGTCATTAGGGCCAGCCAAGTGGCCACAGGTGAGGAGAACAATCTCACCATAGCCATTTACGGTGAAAAAGGAGGGTTGAAATGGGAACAGGAAAACCCAAATTACCTCTACAAGTTGAATGATCCAGAACCGTTGCAGGTATATAAACCAGGGCATCAGTACAATTCCAAACTGTCTTTGGACGGAACAAAGTTGCCCCCTGGACACCCAGAAGGTATTTTTGACTCTATGGCCAATATCTACCTAGGTGTTGCAAGGGCCATCCGTGGTGAAGAATACAATGATGGTGAATTCCCTACAATGATGGACGGTGTACGTGGACTTAATTTTATAGAGAACACGGTAGCTTCCCACAAACAAGGAAATATTTGGGTGGATATGGATTAAATCCTTATGTATTCAACAAAGAATAGGTAATGGCTGCCAATTGGCAGCCATTATTTTTTATAAAGCATCTCAAACTGCTCAAACACCACAATCATACTTTCGGTAGGTTTGGTCCCTAACTCAGATAGTTCCCGGGTATAATAATCCCAATGGACCTTTTTCCAATGGTCGAGGCTTTTATCTCCTTCACCCTCCAAACGGGCATGCTCTTCCCTGATGCTGAAGTAGGGGAGAAGCTTAACAGCAGTGGTTCGTATAATACATTTGGCATCGCCACTCCAGTCCGTTACCACATAAAAATCCCCGATTTTGGGCAAAGCTTCATTGCGGAGCTGTATCCCTTTGAGGCTATATGTTGTCGCTCTTTTGGTTTCTTTGCAGATCAAATCTGCGCACAAGTTGGCATCTTTTTCATTATCACAAAAGTGAATCACCTTTGGTGCGTCCTCAGAAGCAAACTCCAAATAGGCATCCAAAAAATCGCCCCAAAGATTTCGGGCTGAAGCATTTTCCATAAGTAGGTTTTAAGCAAATTTATTTTGTTTGAACTGTTCCGCAGCATGGTTGGCGGCCCTTGCCGTAAATGCCATATAGGTCAAAGATGGGTTTACGCAACTTGAAGATGTCATAAAAGCACCATCGGTAACATAAACATTGGGTACTGCATGCAATTGGTTATGTTTGTTCAGCACGGAAGTTTTTGGGTCGTGACCCATGCGGGCACCTCCCATTTCGTGAATACCTAGACCTGGTCCTGTCTCCATATCAAAAACGGAAATATTTTTAAAGCCGCCTGCTTTCAACATAGCCTCGCCTTCTACTTTTATGGCCTCTCGCATATTGTATTCGTTTTCTTTGAATTCAACGTCAAAATCCAGTTGGGGCAGTCCCCATTTATCCTTTTTGTCCTTGCTCAAGGTTACTCGGTTGTCGTGGTACGGTAACATTTCACCAAAGCCGCCCAATCCAATTTCCCAGCCTCCAGGCTTTAAAATGGATTCTTTTAGCGCCTCTCCATATCCCATCTCTGCAACCATTTCCGACCAATCGGTTCTATTGGCCCCACCTTGATAACCAAAACCACGGAGAAAATCCGGGCGTTTAGTTTTCTCATCCAGATTAACAAATCTTGGAATATAGATGCCGTTGGGTCTTCGCCCTTTATAATATTTGTCCAAATGCCCATCTACTTTTGCCGATGCTCCGAGTTGGTAGTGATGGTCCATGATGTTCCTTCCTAGCTGGTCGTGTTCGTTGCCCATTCCATTGGGAAACCTATTGGATTTCGATTGAAGCAGAATCCCCACGGATGCCATGGAGGAAGCGCAAAGGAAAACTATACTACTGTTAAATTCCAGTTTTTCCTGTGTTTCAGCATCTATAATTTTGACGCCGGTCGCCCGGTTCCTATTTTCATCATAGACCACTTGGTGTACGATTGAATTTGGCCTCAAGGTCAAGTTTCCGGTTCTTTCCGCAGCGGGCAAGGTAGATGAATTACTACTAAAGTAACCTCCGAAGGGACAACCCCTCCAACAACGGCTTCTAAATTGACAAGGTCCTCGACCCGTAAAATCGGTAGTGTTTTCAGTAATATGTGCCGCACGGCCAATGGTAAGCAAGCGACCATCATCAAACTCTTTACTAAGCGATTCCTGGAGCTCCAGTTCAACACAGTTGAGTTCCATAGGTGGCTGAAAAACACCATCGGGTAGTTGTTTGAGGCCCAAAGCCTGGCCGCTAACGCCGATGTAGGATTCAACTTTGTCGTACCAAGGAGCAATATCTTTGTAGCGCACCGGCCAATCTACGGCAATACCCTCCTTCTGGTTTGCCTCAAAATCAATGTCGCTCCATCTATAACTTTGTCGTCCCCAGGTCAGGGATCTTCCCCCCACTTGATAGCCCCTGATCCAATCAAAACGTTTGGTCTCTTGGTAAGGGTGTTCCAAATCGTTCACAAAAAAGTGTTTTACATCTTCTTTGGGCGCCCACCCGACCCTAAGTTGTTTATGATATTTTTCTTTGTCCTCACGGGAAAGCTCTCCTTTAAAAGTATAATCCCACGGATCATCGTTCATGGTTTTATAATCTTCAATATGCTTCACCATTGGCCCTCGTTCCAATACCAACACGTTGAGTCCGTTTTCGCATAATTCCTTGGCGGCCCAACCGCCACTTATGCCCGTTCCTACAACAATGGCATCATAAACTTTGTTTTCAATCACTTTAATGTTGTTTTAATTGTTAGCTAATCCCTATATTTATGTTTTTCTACATGAGACCTAAAAATAGCATAGTTTTTTTCTTAAATATAAAAGATAAATCCCAATTAATTTGGGATTTCCTAATTCCTTAAATTTTAACTAAATGAAGACAATTAAAGGACCGGCCGTATTCCTAGCGCAATTTGTGGACAATCAACCTCCGTTCAATACTTTGGACGGTATGTGCAAATGGGCATCAGATTTAGGGTACAAAGGGATTCAGATACCAACTTGGGAATCCTTCTTGATAGATTTGGACAAAGCGGCCGAAAGCCAAGATTACTGTGATGAACTCAAAGGAACGATAAATTCCTATGGTTTGGAGATCACCGAGCTATCTACCCACCTACAGGGGCAGTTGGTAGCGGTACATCCTGCCTATGATATCATGTTCGACAATTTTGCACCCGAAGCATTGCACGGAAAGCCAAAAGAGCGCACAAAATGGGCGATAGAAACCGTTAAAAAAGCCGCTACGGCAAGCCGAAGACTTGGACTTAAGGCCCATGCGACATTTTCAGGTTCCTTGCTTTGGCACACCGCTCATCCATGGCCGCAAAGACCGGCTGGATTGGTAGAGATGGGTTTTGAGGAGCTGGCCAATAGATGGATGCCCATCCTTAACCATTTTGATGAAGAAGGCGTGGATGTTTGTTATGAAATCCATCCTGGCGAGGACCTTCATGATGGTGATACCTTTGAACGCTTTTTGGAAGCCACTGGGAATCATAAAAGAGTCAACATTTTGTACGACCCAAGTCACTTCGTACTACAACAACTGGATTATATAGCCTATATCGACCACTATCATGAGTTTATCAAATCGTTCCACGTGAAGGATTCCGAGTTTAATCCAACTGGGAAAAAAGGAGCCTTTGGTGGTTATAACGATTGGGGAGATAGAGCAGGTAGGTACCGTTCTTTGGGAGATGGACAAATAGATTTCAAGACAATCTTCTCCAAACTGACTCAATACGGATGCGATGTATGGGCCGTAATGGAATGGGAGTGCTGTATCAAGAGCCCTGAACAAGGAGCTCGCGAAGGAGCCAAATTTATTCAAGATCATATTATAGAAGCAACCACAAAAACATTTGATGATTTCGCTGGAGCGGATATCGATGAACAAAAACTTAAAAACATATTAGGATTATGAAAAAACCATTGTTGTTTATAGCTCTTGCAGCAGTATTTGCCTGCAAGGACAAACCAAAGGAAAACAAAGAAGAAGTTCAAGAAGAAATGACGGAGGTAGTTGAAGAAAAAGAAGCTGAATGGACCACCTTGTTCGACGGGACAAGTTTTGACGGTTGGCACATGTACAATGGAGGAGAGGTTACCGAGCCTTGGAAACTAGAAGATGGAGCCATGGTGTTTTACCCAATGGAAAAAAGACCCGAAGGAGCCAACTACAACTTGGTGACCGATGAAGAGTTTACCGATTTTGTACTGACCCTGGATTGGAAGATTTCCGAAGGAGGAAACAGTGGATTCTTTTGGGGCGTAAAGGAAGGGGAGGAATATGGCCAGCCATACGTTACCGGTCCGGAAATTCAAGTTTTGGATGACGAGAGACACCCTGATGCAAAAAATGGAGAAGATCGTTTGGCGGGATCCTTGTACGACATTGTTCCACCATCTGAAAAAGTGGTCAAACCAGCGGGCGAATGGAACTCCGTGGAATTGATGATCAATCACAAGACCAACCAAGGTCATGTAATTTTGAACGGGACCAAAATTGTGGAGTTTCCGTTGGAAGGTCCGGAATGGGACAAATTGATTGCCAATTCCAAATTTGCCGACTGGGAAGATTTCGCCGCTTTTAATACAGGTAAAATTGGATTGCAGGACCATGGGAATGTGGTAGCATTCAGGGATATTAAGATTAAAGAGTTGTAGAATGAAAAGATTGAAATACACTTTGGGGATAGTTGCCGTGATGACAGGTTTATTCGTTAATGCTCAGGAAGTAGAGCCCACAAAACCTGAAGCGACCGAATTATACAAGCCTGTTCCTCCAAAAGTAACACCCGGTGAGAACGGTGCGTCTCCAAGCGATGCCATTGTATTGTTCGATGGTACCTCGTTGGATAAATGGATAAGCACTGTGGACAGTACTGCCGCCAAATGGACTTTGAACAAGGACGGCAGTATGACCGTTAAGGATAGAACCGGCGACATCCAGACCAAGCAGAATTTTGGGAGCGTACAGTTGCATGTTGAGTGGAAATCACCTGCCGAAGTACAACGGGATGGCCAAAATAGGGGAAACAGTGGAATCTTCCTGAACGGACTCTACGAGGTGCAGGTATTGGATAACAATGACAATGACACCTACGTAAATGGTCAAGTTGGCTCCATTTACAAACAGCACATACCCTTGGCCATGGCTTCCGTGCCCACAGGGGAATGGAATACCTACGATATTATTTATCACGCGCCAGAGTTTGAAAAAGGTCAAAAAGTAAAGTCCGGTACTCTTACCGTGATACATAATGGTGTTTTGGTGCAAGATCATGTAGAGATCAAGGGAACCACCCCTTACATTGGTTGGCCTAAAAACCCTCCACACGGAAAGGGACCTCTTAGACTTCAGGATCATGGGGACAACAGTAGGGTAAGCTATAGAAATATTTGGGTAAGGGAGTTGAATTAACTCCCTTTCACCGTTTGCCAGATAGAATCTTTAAAGTGCCAGTAACCTATTTTGGTTACCTTTGGCAAAATTTATCATACATCTATGATTCAATCCATGACAGGCTTTGGGAAGCATATAGTGCAGCTTCCTTCCAAAAAAATCACTATAGAGCTCAAGTCGCTCAATAGCAAGAGTTTGGACATCAATGCCAGACTTCCGCAATTCTATCGCGAAAAGGAACTGGAACTGCGCAAAATGATAGCTGGGGCTTTGGTGAGGGGCAAGGTTGATTTTAATCTTTATGTTGAAATAACCGGGGAGGAAACCACGGCAGAAGTCAATCAAGGTGTGGTTCGGAATTATATGGATCAACTGGCCAATATTGTCAAGGGAGACGACATTAAACTCCTGGAGATGGCCCTGCGGATGCCGGATACGTTAAAAACGGATAAGGACGATATCGATGAGGAGGAGTACAAGTCCATAATCAAGGCTATGAACGAAGCCCTTTCCAAAATCGTCGAATTTAGAAATGAAGAAGGAAAAGTTTTGGAAGAAGACTTTGTAGCAAGGCTCAACAACTTGAACAATCTATTGGAAAAGGTGAATACCATGGATCCCGAGCGACTTGGAACAGTACGTGAACGATTGGAGAAATCGGTGGCCGATTTAAAGGTGGAGCTGGACGCCAATAGGTTTGAGCAGGAACTCATCTATTATTTGGAAAAATACGATATCACAGAAGAAAAGGTAAGGTTGGCCAACCACCTGAAATATTTTGAATCGACCCTAAACTCCGATGATTCCAATGGAAAAAAACTAGGATTCATTTCCCAAGAAATCGGAAGGGAAATCAATACCATTGGTTCTAAGGCAAACTATGCCCCCATGCAACAATTGGTAGTGCAAATGAAAGACGAATTGGAAAAAATCAAGGAACAAATGCTGAATGTGTTATGACGGAAGGCGGTAAACTTATCATTTTCTCTGCACCATCGGGCAGTGGAAAAACGACCATTGTGAAACATTTGTTGAATCAACCCGAACTCAACTTAGCATTTTCCATTTCGGCTACTTCACGTCCACGTAGGGGCAAGGAAAAGAATGGTATCAACTACTATTTTATGTCGGTCTCACAATTCAAGAGACACATTAAGGACGGGGACTTCCTAGAATGGGAAGAGGTATACCGAGATAATTTTTATGGCACCCTTAAAAGCGAAGTGGAACGACTTTGGTCAGAAGGAAAAAATGTAATTTTTGATATTGATGTGTCCGGTGGACTAAGAATCAAAAAGAAATTTCCTGAGAAGACTTTGGCGGTATTTGTAAAGCCACCCAGTGTTGATGAACTTAAGATCAGGCTCAAAAAGAGAAGTACCGAGAGCGACGATAAGATCAATATGAGAATTGCGAAAGCTTCAGTGGAGCTTGCCACGGCCCCTCAGTTTGATAAAATCATCAAAAATTATGATTTACCTGTCGCGTTAGACGAAGCTCATAAATTGGTGGCAGAATTCCTCGGTGTAGAGATACCTCCAAAAGAAAACTAGACCATGAAAAAGGTAGGGCTCTTTTTCGGGACCTTCAACCCCATACATATTGGTCATTTGATCATTGCGAACCATATGGTTGAGTTTTCCGATTTGGATGAGGTTTGGTTCGTAATTACCCCGCAAAGCCCGTTTAAGGTCAAGCAATCGCTTCTGGACAACCACCATCGGTATCAAATGGTTTTTGAGGCAGTACAAGAGTATCCCAAACTAAAGCCCAGTAAAATAGAGTTCGACCTCCCACAGCCAAACTATACGACAGATACACTGGCCCATTTGGATGACAACTACGGTAAGGACCATCGTTTTTCACTGATCATGGGAGAAGATAATTTGAAGAGTTTCCATAAATGGAAGAATTATGAAACCATCTTGGAGCACTATTCCATTCATGTCTATCCTAGAGTTTCAGAAGGCGTTGTGGAACATGAATTTAAAGACCATCCCAAGATCACTCGGGTCGATGCCCCGATTATGGAAATTTCCTCCACTTTTATTCGTAAGGCACATAAGGCAGGAAAAAATATCCGTCCGTTATTGCCATATACGGTTTGGAAGTATATGGATGAAATGAATTTTTATAGGTAGGCTATTGTACCTCTTTTGACAAGGTATCAGTGCCCAAATATGTATCGTCCCTGTTCATGTACCACGCCCTTGTTTTTGGCATTTTTATACCCTCGATGGTCTCCAGTCCCTTTAAAATGATATACTCACCATCATTTTTGCTTTCATCATGGTAAAACTGATATACTTCCATGGCATAGGTGGTAGGGTCAAAGTAAAAATACCAAGTATCCTTTCCGATTGTTGCATCATAAGTTACCTTTAGAACAAGATAATCTTTGCCTTTGAATGTTTTCTTTTCAGCTTTTGGTTCCAAGTTGGTTCCTGGGTCGTTCAGCTTCATGGGGAGTCCGTAGAGATAGGTATAATAGTCTTTCATGAAATTGCCGCGTTCACAGTTCAATTTGAACTCTTCAGCTTCCTTTTGGGTGTATTTTTTACTTCCGTTCAAGGTAATCTCGCAGGATGTGTTTTCAATTTGGTAGGAATATGTATTATCTCCTTGGGATACATCCAGATTAAATTCCTGTTTTGGAAAATCAACCTGAATTACACTAGTCCTTTCTGGGCTGTTAGGGGTTTCCATCATGACTTTAAAGGTGGCCTGCAAGCTTTCCCAATTTCCATTCGGATCGTGAAAGGCAATGGCCTTTTCTAGAATATTTTCCGCAGGAAGGGATTGTGAATGCCCGGAGGCAGCGGATAACACACCAAAAACAAGTAGAGCAAAACAATATCTTTTCATCCTATTAAAATTAATGAGGACGAAAAGATACCGTTTTTTATTTTTTTTCGATAGTGGCTGGTTGAACCGTACTATCGTGTTCGCGATAGTATTGTTCCAAAAGGTTCATCATAGCGGTAATCAAGTCCCTTGTTTCGAGCAATAGGGAGAAATATAGCGTGGTGTTCTTTGGGCTCGATTCCTCTGTTCTTGTTCGGGACACTTGGATGTCTATCTTTTGGGAAACCAAATCATAAAGTTCTTGCTTGGAATCCAATATGGCGCCTATTTGCTCAAAAGATTTTTCTTCGAACGCCTTTTGGGTACTGTTGAAGATTTCCTCCAATTTATGGTCGATTTCCTTGAGCTCCTTTATTTGATTGTACTTTAGCTTTTTATGGTTGTTTTGAACGTGATTGTAACTCACTTTTCCAATGTATTCCAAGGATTGGGACATATCTGTCAGGTACCCCATTATGTTTATGTAGAAGTTACTGGCTCCGATATGGGCCTCTTCCAAGTTCTTGATGAAATAAAAGGTGTGTTCCCTGAGGTCTTCTATTTCCAATGCAAGTTTGTTTCCTTGTTTTTTGTTCTTTTTTAGGGAATCCAAAGCCTGCTTCGCAAGACCGTTAATAGAATTGGAATAAATCTTATTGCTACGCTTTACCACATTGGCAATGTTGGCCGCAGTCTCTTCAATAACACCTTGTATGGAGCTGCTTTCAGCTCTTCTCAAGCGATCTTCGACCTTGATTTCCTTGGATTTTTTGTTGTAGGATATATAATTTCTTACCAAAAGAAGAACCGCTGCGAACAACAACATGGCTATGGCGGCACCTTTCCCAAAATTAATAAGGGACAAGACCACTCCTGAAGCAATAAAAGCAATTATGGCCGTACTGAACCATCCTGCGATTACGTTCAAAACCCCAGCAACCCTGTAAACAGCACTTTCTGCACCCCAGGCCCTATCGGCCAAGGAAGTACCCATGGCCACCATAAAGGTGACATAGGTGGTTGAAAGGGGGAGTTTGTAAGATGTGGCAATGGATATTAAGATACCGGCAACCATTAAGTTCACCGAAGCCCTTATCATATCAAAAGCAGGTAATTGAAGCACTTTTTCCTTTGAAAGGTTCACGGTGGGCTTTTCAAACCGTTTATTGATTTTCTTTTGTATTGAGTTGGGAACTATGGAGGAAGCCCATGTAGACAAATTGATGGAAAACCTTACCAGGCCTCTTGATAGAAAGTTTGGCTGAAACTTTTCCTTGGCCTCACCTTCTCTGGATAAATTTATTTCGGTATCGGCAACATATCTGGCTTTTTTGGACATCCATAGAGTTGCCACCATAATCATTCCTGATAGGAACAACAAAAGGGTAGGTGTCTCTACAGTGTTAGCCAAGATTCCCATACTAAATTCAGAAGCATCCACTCCTGACCCCGACCATGCTACATAGGATTGCCAAGCAGCAATGGGCACACCAATAAAATTGACAAGGTCGTTTCCTGCAAAAGCAAGTGCCAAAGCGAACGTGCCCACCCCTATGATAACTTTGTAAATATTGACTTTGGCGAATTGTATGAGTACATAGGACAAAATAGCCCAAAAAGCAAAATTGATAAAGCCCACTTTGTAGACTTCTGTCTCCAAATAATCCTTAATGGTTACACCTCCTATAAAACCGTATGTCTGGTCTGCAAAAGGAGTTCCCTTTATTCCTTTTAAAAGGATAAAATAAGAAATGGCGGACAGCGCGATTCCTGCAAAAACGGCGCCGACCCAATTCGCCTTTCTTTGAAATTGATAGGAAAGCAATACCCTGGATACCCATTGCACAAAGGCACCAATGGAAAATGCAATCACAACTGACGATAGTATTCCTATGATTATTTCAATCGCCTTGTCCGTATTGATAAAATGCACAATATCGGAGAAGCTACCATTTACATTTGCTATTTTTAGGATGGCCATTGCAACAGCGGCACCCAAAAGGTTAAAAACTATGGAAACCGTTGTTGATGTGGGCATTCCTATGGTATTGAAAAAGTCCAATAGTAGTATGTCCGTAATCATCACGGCCATAAAAATGAACATGATCTCATCAAAATAAAATTCACCGGGGTTAAAAATACCTTTCCTTGCAACTTCCATAAGACCGCTAGAGAAAATGGCTCCACAGGCTATGCCCACGCTTGCCACGATCATGATGGTCTTGAACGATATTGCCTTGGAACCAATAGCAGAATTCAGAAAATTTACCGCATCGTTACTAACGCCAACAACAAGATCTGCAATGGCCAGAATGCCCAAGGCCACAAGGATTAAAAAGTAAATGTTGTCCATAATTAGAAATCAAAAAAATTTTTCAAATATCAAGAGAATACGCTTTTGATAAGTTATGTTAAGGTTATTTTTTAAAAATGTACATCTACCTGTAGACGGTACATCAGCTCATTCAAACCATTGTCAATATTTAAATAGCTAAGGTCTGTTTGAACCTTTAGTTTATGTCCTACAATATATTTTGATAGCCCTAATGTATATTGTTTTTGCGGATTTTTACCTGTAATTTCCATGTCCAATTCAATGTTGGTGAATCGGGCCGATACCTCCCAATTATTTTTGAACAAGTAACCCGATTGCAGGTTAAGTCCATTCCCTACCTGCACAACGTCTCCCGTAGGAGTATTGTCGGAGTTCAATGCCACTGGTTCACCGGCATCGCGATGGGCAAACTCTCCCATTAGTGAAAAACCCCTGTATTTGAACATAAGGTCAAGGAACAGTGTATAGATGTTGGTTTCGTGGAACCCAATATCATTGGACATATAACTGCCCATATTGCTCCTAGTTTTAACCGCATTGTTGTTTATGTCATAAGTGGTTCCGAACATTAGTTTAGGCGTTTGCTCCCTGTTGAGATCGGCAGCTCTGTAATCACCTTTTTTAACGAAATTCCCAAAGGGAAGCAGCTCAATTCTTGAGGTGTATTGGTGCCCTCCTAGATTACCCTGTGTAACGTTTCTTCCCTCACCTTGTGAGAACGCGAATTTTTCACGGACCAAAAACCTATTGCCCAAATAGAAATGATGTCTGAGTTGAAAGCCCATATCCCTGTCTATATTGAACCTACTGTTCAACAATGAGCGATCCACCTGTTGAAGATTTCCGGAAGAGATGACCCTTTCAATGTTGCCGGGCAACTTGGTTTGTCCAAACCAAAGTTCAAAGTTCTGGTAGAAATTCCAAATGACCACGGCATCAAGGATGTATCTTGGCGTATTGCCCGTAAACTCTGATGACCCCGACATATCCCTGTTCGACAGACCAAGCTCAATCTTGTATTTAAGTTTTGGGGAATAGGCAAAGCCGTTGAATTTAAGCCGTGCACGTCTTACCAAAAAATCCTGCTCTGGGTTGGCAAATTTACTTTGCCCTTCATCAGTCCAGCTAAAATTGGATAATAATTGCATTCTTGCTCCCACTTTCATGGACCAAGTGCTGTCTTTGCCCATAATGTTGAGCAATCCGTCACCAAAATGCGTTGGTCTAATTTCTTGAGAATAAGAAAAATGCGTGCAAGTGAATATAAAGATAATCCCAATGAGGGTTAACTTTGGGGTATTCATTACGGTACTAGTTTTTGTCGCTGCAAATAACCGTACCCAATGTTAAGTTAACATTTCCTGTATGTTATCTTATAGATGTCATTTTGATAAAAAAGGCTACCTTTTGAAAGGTAGCCATCAGATTTCGAAGAATAGTCGACAAAAACTAATATCCATAAAGAAATCCGCTCCAAAATTGGACTTTGAAAATTTCTTTACCGTAATTTTAAGTTTAAGTAATCATTAAGCATTGTAAACAATGTAATATCCCTACGTTGGTGTATGATTTAGGTTAAACGTATATTGCACCAATAAATCATTATGAACTGGGAACAGCTACTCTCTTTAAAAAGATACGGGGATACGGGAAAACGCCTTCGCAAGGAACAGAACGAAACCCGGCTAGGGTTCGAGGTGGACTACGATCGAATCATTTTTTCATCTGCATTTAGGAGTTTGCAGGACAAAACACAGGTGTTTCCAATGCCGATTGCCGTAGGCTCACAGAAGAATTTTGTGCATACCCGCCTAACGCACAGCATGGAAGTGTCAGTGGTAGGAAGAAGTTTGGGACGCATTGCCGGACAACAAGTTTTGTCGAAGTATCCGTTCTTGTCCGAAGTCCATGGTCATCATTTTAATGATTTTGGAGCTATTGTTGCCGCTGCCGCCTTGGCCCATGATATTGGAAACCCACCGTTTGGGCACAGTGGGGAAAAGGCCATCGGCAATTACTTTAAACAGGGCAAGGGAAAATTTTATGAAGATGTTCTCACAGCAGAGAAATATCAAGATTTGATTGATTTTGAAGGTAATGCCAACGGGTTTAAGTTGTTGACAGAATCCCGCGAAGGAGTGCCAGGGGGATTGCGGTTGAGCTACGCCACTTTGGGAGCCTTTATAAAATACCCCAAAGCTTCCCTGCCCAAAAAACCATCGAGGAACATTGCCGATAAGAAGTTTGGTTTTTTCCAGTCCGAAAAAGCGTTTTTTAATGAATTAGTGGGGGAAATAGGTCTTTTGCCCAATCCTGCCCACCCGAAAACAGGATTTTTAAGACATCCGTTGACCTATCTGGTGGAGGCTGCGGACGATATTTGTTATACCATTATCGATTTTGAGGACGGCATCAATTTGGGTCTTATACCGGAAGAATACGCATTGGAGTACCTTATCAATTTGGTGAAGGACAACATCAATACCAAAAAGTATAATGCCATGACTACCTCCAGTGATAGATTGAGCTATTTGAGGGCACTTGCCATCAATACTTTGATAGGGGACGCAGTGGACGTTTTCGTAACAAACGAGGAGAAGATTCTCAATGGTGAGTTTGATGCATCTTTACTGGACAAAGGAAAATATATAGCCCAAGTTGATGATATCATTAAACTGAGCGTGGAAAAGATATATCAATCCACCGAGGTAGTGGATAAGGAATTGGCCGGATATCGAATTATTTCGGACTTATTGGATATGTACACTACGGCCCTTATCAACGTAAAGGAGGGAGAGGATACCAATTATGACCGGTTGCTCATCAAAAGTTTGCCTGAAAACTATAGGAATACGGATGCTTCCATCTATAAAATATTATTGGACACCAGTTGTTTTGTAGCCAGTCTGTCCGATAGTGCAGCAGTTCATATCCATGATAAATTAACAGGTCGAAAGGTCTAAAACGAATAGAGCAGTCCTACCCCCAGTAACTGCTTAAACTGGATTTTGGACACGCCCGGGCTGATTACGGTTCCATCTTCCGCAACTTCCTCATCAAATTTGATGTCATCATCAAAGATGATATGCGTTCCAATATTGGCATTTAAGAAGTCATTCACTTTGAGATTGAAGTTAAGTTCCCAATCCACATCTATGTTCCCAAAACTCCGAACATAATCTGTATATAAGTTGAGGCGATGACTCATAAGAACGTTGTTGGTAATTTCGGTTTCCCAAGTATTCGTCACCAAAAAACCAAGTTCCAAAAACACCCTGTCTCCTTCTTCTACACCAAAAGCGCCCTGGTTGGAGAGATTCTCATCCAATACAAAGGTCGATTTCATGGTAGCGGGTGAAATGTAAAGGTTGAACTGATCTTTTGGGGGTATGTATGATGTACCGACACCGACAAACAAATATCCTGGGGCCATGAACTTTGAAATGGGGGTCTCGCGATCGGGATATTTATAACCATTGGAAAATTGTGTCCGAATGTTGGCCTTTACCGAATAGTACCAATTGGTAATGGTGTCCTTCCTAAAACTAAGAGTGGTGGAGAGTCGGATCTGGTCGTCCGTTTTGCGGAGTTTTCGTCCTTCTTGTGCATTGAGGCCATATCGAAGCTGGGCTTCATTGTTCCAACTTAGGTAGCGGAATTTATAGTTACGGGCAAAATCAGCGCTCGCGAGAGCCGAAACAGAGTTGTCCCCCCCTGCATTCCAGTTGACAAATGAGACTTCGCTTACGTTGAGGCCAAATTTGTTGGTTTTTTTCCAAAAAGAAGTAGGCTTGAACCGATTGTACCATATACTCAAAGGCTTTACCCTGTTCAATACCGTACGCGGGTCGGTCAGTTTTGCATTTCGGGTGAGGTATTTGAGCTTTACATCCTTAATGCGAATTATCTTAAAGCTGCCATTGGTGCTATCAATTTCAAACGCCTTTAACTGGGTCACTTGGGCATGGGCAGATAGAAAAACGGCTAGAAATAAAATTAAAAAACAGTTTAATCGCATTGGTCTAAGGTTGATTGTATGTATGAGTGTATCGTATCAAAATCTATACCAGCCATTTGGTGGGTCTCCAAGACATCGCCATGATCCACAAATTGGTCCGGGATTCCAAATATTTTAACAGGTTTTGATAAACCTTCCTCGTTGATGAATTCGAGTACTGCGGAACCAAAACCACCCTGCTTTGTGCCATCTTCAACGGTAATAATATGCTCGTAAGTAACAAAAACGGTGCGGAGAAGATTCTTATCCAGAGGTTTTGCAAAGCGCATATCGTAGTGCCCCACTTCTTCGGGCCTATTCAGTTCTTGAATAAGTTCGGCAATTGTATTGCCAATATGCCCAATGGTCAGAACAGCAATTTTGGACCCGTTTTTGAGCCTACGTCCAGTACCTATTTCTATAGATTCAAAATCATTTTTCCAATCTATGGTCACGCCACGACCTCTGGGGTATCTTATTGCAATAGGTCTATCCAATCCCAATTGTGCTGTATACATGATGTTTCGGAGTTCCATCTCGTTCATTGGGGAGAATATGGTCAAGTTGGGAATACAGCGCAGGAACGCCATATCAAAAACGCCATGGTGCGTAGGACCGTCCTGTCCCACTAAACCCGCTCTGTCCAAACAGAAAATTACCGGGAGCTTTTGTAGCGCTACATCATGTATCACCTGATCATAGGCTCTCTGTAAAAATGTGGAATAGATGTTACAAAATGGCACAAGGCCCTGTGTGGCCATCCCCGCCGCTAATGTAACAGCGTGTTGCTCCGCGATGCCTACATCAAAGGCGCGCTCTGGAATTTCTTCCATCATAAATTTTAACGAGCTTCCACTGGGCATAGCAGGGGTAATTCCTACGATTTTTTCATTTTCTTTGGCCAATTCCACCAGGGTGTGACCAAATACGTCCTGATATTTTGGTGATTGTACCTCCCCTGATTTCTTTAATCTTTCCCCTGTGATTTTATCAAATTTTCCAGGGGCATGGTACACCACCTGGTCTTCTTCGGCCTGCTTTAAACCTTTCCCTTTTGTGGTAATTATGTGGAGCAATTTTGGGCCATCCACATGTTTTAAGCGTTCCAGTTCAGTGACCAGAGCTTGAAGGTCATGACCATCAATCGGACCTGTATAGTTCAGGTTGAGGCATTCAAAAATATTCTCGTCCTTGGCGGTTCCAGCCTTAACATTGGTAAGATATTTTTTTAATGCACCTACGCTAGGGTCGATTCCTATAGCGTTATCGTTCAAGACAATTAATGCGTTGACATCTGTCACGCCCAAATGGTTAAGTCCTTCAAATGCCATTCCGCTCGCAATGGAAGCATCCCCAACTACGGCAATATGTTGTTTGCTAAAGTCTTTGTTGAGTTTTGAGGCCATGGCCATGCCCAAGATGGCAGATATCGCTGTTGAACTGTGCCCGGTCCCAAAATCGTCGTATTCGCTTTCACTTCGTTTTGGAAAACCACTGATTCCGCCCAATTGTCGATTGGTATCGAAAATTTCTTTGCGCCCTGTGAAGATTTTGTGTCCGTAGGCTTGGTGACCTACATCCCAAATAAGTTTGTCATACGGTGCATTGAATACGTAGTGAAGGGCAATGGTAAGTTCCACAACCCCAAGACTGGCACCTAAATGTCCCTCTTTGGTAGAAACAATATCAATGATAAATTCCCTCAATTCCTTAGCGAGCTTGGGCAACTCCTTTAAGGTTAATTTTTTGAGGTCCTTAGGCGATTCGATATGTTTTAACAGTCTTTCCAATGAATAAAAAACAAAAGTATCGATTCTCTCCAAGATTATTTTATGTGTAGCTTAGCAATCTGTTGAAAAATGAGATAAAAATCGTGGAGAACCCTTTTGATGACAATTATTTTATGAAAAGAGCCATGCAAGAGGCAGAAATTGCCTTCGAAAATGGTGAAGTGCCTGTAGGTGCGGTCATAGTGGTGAACAACAGGATTATTGGAAGGGCCCACAATTTAACCGAACGGTTAAAGGATGTTACCGCACATGCCGAAATGCAAGCGATTACGGCTGCGTCGAACTTTTTGGGGGGCAAATATTTGCAGGGATGTACGTTGTACGTGACCTTGGAGCCTTGTCAAATGTGCGCAGGAGCATTGTATTGGAGCCAAATTTCCAAAGTGGTTTATGGTGCTTCGGATTTGGAGCGCGGGTTCAGTGTCATGGGAGGGCACCTTCATCCCAAAACCGAGGTCGTAGGAGGTGTAATGGAAAGGGAAGCTTCGGAAATGCTCAAGCGATTCTTTATTCAACGGAGAAACCTCAATTAAAGAAAAAACCCCGGACTTGCCGAGGTTTTAAATCAAATCAAAATAAAATATTTTTATCCGATTACTTGCACGCGTGCAGCAACCACTCCTTTTCTTCCTTCTTCTTCGATGTATTCTACTTTGTCGCCTTCGTTCAATTCCACTCCGTTCAATGCTGTAACATGAACAAAGATGTCTTTTCCTGTGTCGTCGTTTGTAATGAAACCATAACCTTTGGAATCATTGAAAAATTTTACTGTACCAGTCATTAAAAAATAAATAAAATGTTAAAATACGAATGTAACTTTTTTTATGACTGATTGGATGAAATGAAGTTTAAATCTTATGAAAATTATTTGTTTTCAGTATTTTTTCGCTCTTTTTCCTGCATTTTCTTAATATTTTCCTTGGTAAGCATGTAATCTTTCATGTTTTTGACCTTGCTTTCTTTCCATAGGAAAAGTGGCATGGCTACCAAAAATAGACCAACTGTGCCTCCTCCAATGTATTTGGGTGCCTGTGGATGCCCTTCTTCCAAGGAAAGACCGTAGAATATGGAGCCAAGGGATGCCAGCATAATAAAAAAAACGATATGTTTGAGTTTTATCTTCATTGAGAGTAATTGATCAATTTTCTGCGATAGGCGGTCAACATTTTTGATTTGCTGATGAAGCCCTCATATTTGCCATTTTTGATGACGGGCAAGTTCCAAGCGCCGCTATCCTGAAATTTTTTCATTACCTGCTTCATGTTGTCCGTCTCGTAAAAGATAACCTCTGGCGGTGCATGCATCAAATTTTTAACAAAAACGGTGTCATATATTTCGGTGTCGAACATCATGGGCCTGATGTCATCCAAGACGATAATCCCAATTAATTTTTTTTCATCATCCAGTACTGGGAAAAGGTTTCTTTTGGATTTGGATACGGATTGATGCAACATTTCGCCCAAGGACATTTTTGGGTGAACAGGCTTGAAATTCTTTTCGATAACATCATCCATTTCCATCAGCCCGAGCACCATTTGATCCTTATTGTGCGATAAAAGCGCTCCTATTTTGGCCAGTTCTTTGGTGTAAATCGTATAATCGAGGGCATTTTTAGTGATGAGGTATGAAATAGCGGCGGTTATCATCAAAGGAACAAAAAGTTGGTACCCTCCTGTTATCTCAGCTATCAAGAATATGGCGGTCAAAGGTGCGTGAATTACCCCGGCAATGAGACCTGCCATTCCAATCAAGGTAAAGTTACTTTCCGATACCGAGAATCCCAATCCCAGATTATTGATGACCTTCGCAACCACATTGCCCAATGCGCTTCCCATAACCATGGTGGGGATAAATACTCCTCCAGCTCCCCCTGCACCGATGGTGGTGGTCATGGCAATAGCCTTGAAAATGGTAATGCCGAACAAGAGCGCAATAACCACCCAGATATTGTCCGTGAACGCATCAAATGGAGTGGTGCCCAAAGCTTTTAGGTGATTACCGTCCAATAGGTTGTTGATAAATCCGAAACCTTCACCATAGAGTGGGGGAATGGCGTACAACATGATGCCGATGGCGATTCCACCAACCAATAATTTATACTTTGGACTTTTCAATTTTTTGAATAGCGAGAGTATCCGAAAGTACATTTTGGTAAAATAGATGGAGGCAAAGCCGGTACCTACTCCCAACAAAACGTAAAATGCGGTGTCTTCCAGTTTAAAGCCTTCGGATAGCGAAAAGCTGAACAATACTTCGTTGCCCAAAAAGAAATAGGAGGTGAGTACCCCTGAAATCGATGCCAAAAGCAAGGGGAGCATGGACATCATGGTCAAATCCAAGGTAAAAACCTCCACTGCAAAAATTATGGCTGCAATGGGCGATTGGAAGATAGATGCAATTGCACCGGCCGAAGCGCAGGCCACCAAAAGGGTTCTAGTTTTTGCATCAATATGGAACAATCTGCTTAAGTTGGAACTTACTGCGGACCCGGATTTTACAGCTGGACCCAACAAACCAACAGAACCACCAAAACCAACGGTGAGCGGAGCGGTGATCAATGGGGTGTAAATATCCTTTAGTTTGAGCAGTCCCCTCTTTTTGGAGAGTGAGAATATAATAGAGGAAACTGCATGTTGTAGTGGCTCTTTGTGTACAAATTTGACATAGAGATAGACCAAGGTAAGTCCTATCGTCGGAAGGATGAAATACAGTTGGTTCTCCGAGAAAACGATTCCTCTTTTTAAGAGCGATTCAATAAAATAGGTGGAGTTTTTTACGGTAACCGCTACCAGTCCTGCCAAAAATCCAACGACCAAACTCATTAACTGAATAAAGGTCCTGTTGGAGATATTTCGATATCGCCATTTTAAAAAGCGGGTGAGCAGTTTTTTATTGCTGTAGGGCATGGAGGTCCGTAATACCTATTAAAAGTATTAAAAAATCCCGCTTACAAAACGGGATTTTCTATTATTACATGTCCAATTTTAAATGGAGTTCTTTTAGTTGCTCTTCGTCGATGTTCGCCGGGGCATCTATCATAACATCGCGTCCACTGTTGTTTTTTGGGAAAGCGATGTAGTCTCGAATAGTTTCCTGTCCGCCCAAAATGGCCACCAATCTATCCAGACCAAAAGCGATACCACCGTGGGGAGGCGCTCCATATTGGAAAGCATCCATCAAAAAGCCAAACTGTGCTTTTGCTTCCTCTGGGGTAAAGCCCAAATGTTTGAACATGGTCGCTTGGGTCTCTTTGTCATAGATTCTGATGGAACCACCTCCGATTTCGTTTCCGTTCAGCACCAAATCATAGGCGTTGGCCTTTACTTCTCCGGGTTTTGTGTCCAACAATTCCAATTGACCTGGTTTTGGGGAAGTGAAAGGATGGTGCATGGCATGGTATTTTCCGGTTTCCTCATCCAATTCCAGCAGTGGGAAATCCACGACCCATAAGGGAGCGAATTCATCCGCTTTTCTAAGTCCCAATCGAGTGGCCAATTCCATTCGAAGGGCACTCAATTGTGCGCGGGTCTCGTTGGTATTTCCGGAAAGCACACAGATAAGGTCACCCGCTTTTGCACCGGTGGTTTCGGCCCATTTGGCCAAATCTTCTTGGTCATAAAACTTATCCACGGAAGATTTGTAGGTGCCATCCTCGTTACATTTTACATATACCATTCCCTTGGCGCCCACCTGAGGGCGTTTAACCCAATCAATTAACCCATCTATTTCTTTTCGAGTGTAAGAAGCTGCTCCCGGCACAGCTATGCCAACCACTAATTCAGCAGTGTTGAAAACATTGAAATCTTTATGCTGCGCCACAGGGTTCAATTCACCAAATTCCATCCCAAATCGGATGTCGGGCTTGTCGTTTCCATACAATCGCATGGCATCATCGTAGGTCATACGTGGAAATTCATCCACTTCCACACCTTTAATTTCCTTTAAAAGATGTTTTGTCAAACCTTCAAAAGTGTTTAGGATATCTTCTTGCTCAACAAACGCCATTTCACAGTCAATTTGAGTAAACTCGGGCTGGCGGTCTGCACGAAGGTCTTCGTCCCTAAAACATTTCACAATTTGGAAATACTTGTCCATTCCTCCTACCATCAACAATTGTTTAAAGGTCTGGGGAGATTGGGGAAGGGCATAAAACTGGCCTTCGTTCATGCGGCTGGGCACTAAAAAGTCCCTTGCCCCCTCGGGAGTGGATTTTATCAAATAAGGTGTTTCAATATCGATAAAACCTTGGTCGGACAGATATTTTCTGACCTCCATCGTCACCTTGTGCCTAAATATAAGTTTGTTCTTTACTGGGTTTCTTCTAATGTCCAGATAGCGATACTTCATTCGAATGTCCTCACCGCCATCGGTCTCGTCCTCAATTGTGAAAGGAGGAAGCAAAGAATTATTAAGGACAGTGAGTTCGGTCACCAGAACTTCGATTTCTCCCGTTGGGATATTCGGGTTTTTGGAAGCTCGCTCTATAACTTGCCCCTTTGCTTGTATAACGGTTTCACGTCCCAGTTCGCGAGCTTGTTCCAAAAGTTCTTTGGTAGTTCGTTCTTCATCAAATACCAATTGGGTTATGCCGTAACGGTCGCGAATATCTACCCACACTACAAAACCTTTGTCGCGCAGCTTGTGCACCCATCCACTTAGTATTACCTCTGAACCTATGTCCGATGCCCTTAGGGCACCACAAGTATTGCTTCTGTACATGATGTTTGTTATGAGAGCGCAAATTTAATAGGAATGTGGATATTTTACAGTAGATAATCTCTTTTTCTCCTTGACCTGCTTTTTTAAATTTCAAAAATGGCTACAAGGGGCATATCGCTTAACGTTAAATTAACATTGGAGATCATTTTTCCATTGTAGAGGTTGGGGTATAGGGCAAAATTCTTCGATTAAATGGTCGTTTTGAAGAATTACAAAAATATTAACTAATTGAAATACAGTAAATTGAACATTTTAAGTTAATTTAATGTAAACTAAATGTTATGTAAATGTGTGATTAACGTAAAATTTAAGTAACTTTGATTCGTTATCATATTGATACTAATAATATTAAATCCCATCTAGATATGAAAAAAGCAGTATTATTTTTGGCGGTGATGTTTGCGGTTGGTGTGTCTGCACAAGATACCAAGCCTACCTTTGAAAAAGTGGGAGATATGGTGAAAGCCACTTATTTTCACGACAATGGTGAAATTGCCCAAACAGGTTATATGTTGAACGGAAAGTTGCATGGAGATTGGGTAATGTTCAATGTAGAAGGTAAAAAAATTGCCACCGGCCAATACGACAATGGAGAAAAAACCGGGAAATGGTTTTTTTGGAGGAACGATGAATTGAACGAAGTTGACTTTACGGATAACCGTATTGTGCAAGTAAAAAGTTGGAGCCAAGGCGATGCCGTAACGGTAAACCAATAATTATTTAAAATCAGTGTTTAAGCAAAAAAGCCCCGACCATTTGGTCGGGGCTTTTCTATTGTTTTTGTACTACATTATGTGGTAGCAGTTTCAATTTGTTCTTGTTTGCGTTCTTGCCTTGCCAACTTTCTTTTTCTAATCCTTAGCTTTAGCTTGTATACCAAGGTGAATAGAATAGGTACAACAATCAGTGTTAGGAAGGTTGCCACCAATAATCCGTAGATTACGGTCCAAGCCAACGGTCCCCAAAATATTACGTTGTCACCTCCAAAATAAATACCAGGGTCAAACTCGCTCATTAGGGTAAAGAAGTTGATATTGAATCCTGTTGCCAATGGAATCAAACCTAAAATGGTGGTAATGGCCGTTAGCAATACGGGACGCAATCTCGATTTTCCTCCTCTTACAACGGATTCCAAGAAATCATCAGGCTCCAAAAGCCCATCTTCATCAAGGTCTAATTTCACCTTCTTTCTATCGATTAGCAGTTGGGTATAATCCAATAGTACCACACCATTGTTCACCACAATACCTGCCAGGGATATAATTCCCATCATGGTCATCATGATAACAAATGCACTTCCTGTAGCAACGATACCTCCGAATACACCAATCAAACTCAAGAAAATTGCAAGCATGATAATGCCCGGTTTACTGATGGAGTTGAATTGGAATATCAGAATAAAGAATATCAGTCCAAGACCGGTGAAAAAAGCACCCATCAAAAAGGCCATTTGCTTATTTTGCTCCTCTATCTGACCTGTATAATCTATTTTGATATTATCCGGAAGATTTTCGAAATCGTTCATTTCTTCCTGGATTTTGCCCACAATGGCACCGGCATCCGTATAGCCCGAAGCCAACGCGGAATAAACGGTTACCACCCGTTTTACATCCCGGTGCTTTATAGCGCTAAACCCGGTGCTGTTCGTTTGCTTGGTGACCGCCGAAATTGGAACTTCCTTGATTTGTCCGCTGGATGGGTCCCTAAATGTGATGCGCTGGTTGAAAAGGGCACTGGTGTTGTACCGGTCCTCTTCGTTGAACCTCACGTAAATGTCGTAATCTTCACCACCTTCTTTGTAAATGCCGGCTTTGGAACCAAAGATGGAACTACGGAGCTGTTGGCCAATCTGACCGGTTGCAATGCCCAACTCACCTGCTTTTTTACGATCAACCTGTACCAACATGGATGGCTTGGACTTGTTTACATCTATCTTGAGCTCATCAATACCGGGTATGTTTCTTGAATTGATAAAATTTCGCATTCTTTCCGCGGTATTGATCAATTCGGTATAATCCTCTCCTTCCAATTCTATGTTGATGGGGTAACCGACGGGAGGCCCAACGGCGTCTTTTTCAACCGAAATGGCAACGCCGGGATACACATCTTTCAATGCCTCCTGAACTTTTCTCAAAAGTTCTTGGCTATCCGCACCTTCACGGTATTTGAATTCCCGTAAGGTGGCCGTGATTTTGCCCCTGTTTGGCATTTCTGCACTGGAACCACCATCGGTCTGGGGGTTACCGGCACCTTCCCCTACTTGGGATACGGCACTTTCGGTCATAAAGTTGTAGTCACCGTTCATGTAAGCGTCCGAATTGATGATGTCGTATACCCGCTCTTCAATGTCCTTGGTGATTTTGTTCGTCTTTTCTATATCGGTCCCTTCGGGGTATTCGATATAAACGATAATTTGGTTGGGCTTGTTATCGGGGAAAAACTCCACCTTGGTTCTTTGGCTACCTACGGAAGCACCAAAACCGATAAAGGCGATTATAAGCAGGACAAAAGTGGTAACTGCAATAAAAATGGGCCTTCTTCCAGCAAGGGAATAGCGTAGTGTCCTCTCGTAAAAGCTTTCCCATTTGGGAAGGATCCTATTTTGGAATATCCCGGCCCAGTTTCTTAGGAACAAACGATAAATCCATAACATAATCGCAGTTAGCACCATCAGTGACCCCAATGACCTATACGCTCCACCGAAGATGACGATGAGAATGCCGATTACGGAAATAATGGATGTGATGCGCACAATCTGTTTTAGGGGCATCTCCTTGTCCTCAGTAGTCATGTATCGTGATACCAGAACAGAGTTAAAAAAGATTGCCACAAATAGGGATGAACCCAAAACCACCGACAGGGTAATAGGGAAATACTTCATAAACTGCCCCATGATGCCCGGCCAAAGCCCCAAAGGCACAAAGGCTGCAACTGTGGTCAGTGTTGATATGATAATCGGGAACGCAATCTCACCAATACCTTTTTTCGCAGCTTCGATACGTGGCATTTTTTCCTCGTCCATAAGACGATAAATGTTTTCCACAACCACAATACCATTGTCCACCAACATTCCTAGCCCCATAATAAGTCCAAAAAGTATCATGGTGTTCATGGTGTAGCCCAAAACGTTGAGTATCATCAGCGACATGAACATGGACATTGGAATGGCGAAACCTACGAACAATGCATTTTTGAAGCCCAAAAAGAACATCAGGACGGTTACCACCAAGATAATACCGAAGATGATATTGTTTACCAGGTCATCTACTTGGCCAATGGTCTTGGACGATTGGTCGTTGGCTATGGTTACCGTAAGATCTTGAGGAAATTCATTCTCAATAGCATCGTCAACTATTACTTTGATCTGGTCCACTGCGTCGACCATGTTTTTACCGGAACGTTTTTTTACATCGAGCATTACCACGGGGTGTCCAAACTCCCGTGCATAGGTGGTCTTTTCCTCTTCCTTAAAGGTAACCTTGGCGATATCCTTAAGGTAGATCGGGTTTCCGTTTTCGGATTTCACCACAAAATTTTCCAGTTCGTTGGGCTCATCGATTTCTCCAACTATCCTAATGGTTCTACGTTGCCCACTGGCAATAAGATTTCCGGCAGAGGTAGTCAGGTTTTCGTTGCTGATACTGTTTATGACATCGTTGAAACTGACCTTGGCGGCCATCATCTTGTAAATGTCCACGGCAACTTCTACCTCTTTTTCCTGTGCACCACGAATATCTACTTGCTTGATTTCTTGAAGGCCTTCTATTTCGTCTTCCAAGTATTCGCCAAACTCTTTGAGTCTTTCAATAGGGTAGTCCCCGGAAATATTGATGTTGAGTATGGGTATTTCTTCTGAAAGGCTCAAATCGAATACATTGGGTTCCACTTTGGCCCCGTTAAAGGTGGGCCAATCCTCGCCGGCTGTTTTAGAGTCAACTTCGTCCTTTACCTTTTGAAGAGCAGCCTCCACCGAAATGTTTTCATCAAACTCCACAATGATCATGGAATAATCCTCTTGAGAGGTAGATGTGATTTCTACAAGATTGCTCACAGTCTTGAGTTCGTCCTCAAGTGGGTCGGTAATGAGTTTTTCAATGTCCTCTGCGGTGTTTCCCGGATAGATTGAACTGATGTATATCTTGGTCTCTTTTACCTCAGGGAAGCTTTCCCTGGGCATGCTGAAATAAGCCATGCCACCAAGGATAAGGATAACCAGGATCAGCACATACATTGTGGTCTGGTTATCGATGGCCCATGAGGACAGCCGAAACTCCTTGTCTACACTTTTCTTTTGTTTGCTCATAATTTATTTGCTTTGGCTGTCTAGCTATTTTTTATGTTGACTTTTTGTCCTTCTTTTACACTTCGGGCACCTTCATCGATAATGGCATCCCCTTCGTTTATTCCGGAAAGTACTTCAACGTAATCGCCTTGTGTTTTCCCTGTTTTGATCACCACTTTTTTGGCTACCGGATCATTCTGAATGGAATCGGCGTCCACCAAATACACATATTGTTCGCCATCTGCGTTTTCTGACAACACACTTTGAGGGATAAGGATGGCCTTATCACTGGTATAGTCATTGATCATTACCCTTGCTGTAAGGTTTGGTTTCACCTTTCCATCGAGGCTTGGTACGGGAATTTCTGCTGTAAAGGATCTATTACTGGGGTTGATGAAATTTCCTGTTTGCCTAACCGTTGTCGTAACACTGTCACCTAGAACAGGGAAGTACACTTTAACGTCTTTACCAGGGGTAACATTGGGCAAGTGGCTTTCTGGAACCTCAACGTTAATGTACATGTTGGACAGGTTCACAATTCGGAACACTTCGGAACCTGGACCTGGGCTAACTACGGTCCCTTCATCTTTTATAACATCGTCAATGATACCTGTAAACGGTGCACGTATGCTCGATTTACCCACTTGGCTCTCCATTTGCTTTACGGCACTCTGTTGTGCTTCGTAATTGGTTTTTGCCTGAAGGTATTGTATTTCGGAACCGATGTTTTGTTCCCAAAGCCTTTTTTGTCTCTCAAAAGTGGTCTTGCTCAGTTCCGCCTGTGTTTTTAGTTGGGCCAATTGGCTGGAAAGCCCACCATCATCAATAGTGGCCAGTAATTGTCCTTTGGAAACTTTTTGACCTTCTTTTACGTAAACGCGGTTCAAGGTCCCGGACATTTCAGGATAGATCAGTACATTTTGTTTGGTCATAACATCTCCTTGGAGCTCTAAGTAATGGTCAAATTTCTCTGGGTGTACCTCGATTGTGGTTACCAAGGGAAGTTTTTCGGACTTGTCGAGCAGCGCAATGGCAGAATCCAATGATTTTAATTGTGCCTCCAACGCTTTCTTTTGGCTGGAGATTTCTGCGTGCTTACTACGCATGGTCTCAACATCGTTGCTGGCCAACGCTTTGTCCAAAGATTTGTTGCTGTTGCCTCCGCAAGAAGCCAAAACTACTGCAGTTAGTGTTATATATATTGCTTTTCTCATGATGGAATGGTTTTCTCTTTTGTTATTTGTTTAAAATATTTTCCAGTGCTGTCTTTTTGTTGATGACATCTACCATGGACTGTAAATATTCTTGTTGGCTTGTGTACAATTGGGTCTGGGCCTGTCTCAATTCAAAGCTGGTTGCCAATCCCTCCTCGTATTTAACCTGGTTTTTGTTTTCTATGCGTTCGGCCAGTTCCAGGTTTTCTTTGGAAGTTCCATACTGTTCTATGGCAAGGATGTAATCACTTTTGGCACTCTCCAATTGAAGACGAATCTGTGCTTGGGCTTCGGTAAACTGTGTTTTGGCTTTTTCCAAGGCAATTTTGGCACGTTGTGTACTTGCACTTCTACCCAAAGAACTGAAAATAGGAATGTTAAGGTCCACTCCTAAAATGGATGACCCGAACCATTGCTGGCCGCTGTCCAAAAAGTTGAAATCATTGCTGAAAGAGTTTCCCCCGTAGTTAACAAAGGCGTTCAATGTGGGCAGCGCTCGGCTTTTGGCCAATTTCAGCTCCAAAAACCGTTGTTCGTTGAGGTTGGCGGCCATTTTATAGTCCACATTGTTCTCAATGTTGAATTCGGAATCAATTAATCCAAGATCAATCTCCTTTTGGGTAAGGTCATCCAGGTTTTCGGTCAAAACCGTTGGGGTCTCAATGGGAAGACCCAGTACCAAATTCAACATTTGAAGGGTAATCTCTTCCATTCGGCGGGCATTTTTCAGCTGGTTGTCCACCGTGGAGAGTGTTATCTGTAATTGGTCCACGCTTTCCTCATCGCCAAGGCCATTTTCGTAGATTCGCTTGGTTTCGTAGAGGTTATCTTCCAGTGTGGATTTGTTCTTTTCCGAAATTTGAACACTTTCTCGAGCTAAAAGTACATTTCCGTAGGCTTCCACAACCGATTTTCGGACTTCCAATTCCGTTTTCTCCTTATTGTTCTGGCTGTATTCCAAAAAAGTTTTGGTTGCCTGCACACCCACAATGTAGGAACCGTCAAATATTTGTTGCCTTAGGGTTGCCGTTGCTGACATGGATTGTGCCTGACCAAATACAACTTCTTGGTACGTTCCCGGCTCCCCACCAAAAAACTCGGCAGGAATCTGCGAAACAGGCTGTTTTAACTGGTTTTGATAGCTAACGGCACCGTTGATCTGTGGAAGTCCGGTTGCAATGGTCTCCCATTTTTGCTTCTGTGCATCCACAATATCACGCTCTGCGTTTATGGAACTATAATTGTGCTCCAGTGCATAGGCAATGGCCTGATCTAAGCTAAGGTTCGGTATGGTATCCTGGGCGGACGCCAACCATGGTAGTATTAGTAATAGACTGATTAACGTTCTTTGCATTTATTCTTTATTTGAATTGATGATTGAGTTGAGTATTTTTCTTCCTTCTGGAGTTACAATGCCCCTTAAATGATATTCCAGATAATAATCCATTAGTTCCGCTTTACTGAAAATTTCCGTGGGAAACAGGCCATTGTCCTTTAAACTGGTTATTCCGGTAAAATAAATTCGAGAAACAAATTCCACGTTTAGGTTGTCCCTGTAAATTCCCATTTGCATACCACGCTTCACATTTTTGGCCACGCAACGATGGGTGCATTCAAATTGTACTTCCTTGAGGGACGTATAGATTTTTGGATAATATTTTTGTAATTGATAGAGCGGTGATGATTTTTCATCTTTTAAATGAAGCATCACAAACCTTTTGATTTCATAAAGTTCCTCAATAGGATTTTTTTGCAAGGCTACGATATCATCTATGCCACATACAATAAAATCGGTCATTGACATGGCGGTCTGTTGAACCAGGTCTGTTTTGTTCTTAAAATGGGAGTAAATCGTTTTCTTGGATATCCCCATCTCATGTGCCAAATCGTCCATGGTAATACTCTTAAACCCAAGATTTAAGAACATCTCACCTGCTTTTTGAATAATCTTTTCCCTCATAATCAGGGGCAAATGTAAAGATGGAAACTTTAAAAACAAAAAAAGTTTCCATGGTTTTACAATTTTTTAACGAAGGATTTATCATTTATTTCAATGGGACTCTTTTGCATTGGCGAACACAGGCCTAAGTTGTGCATCTTTGTCGATGGTATCGCCATCAATGTTTCCCAATCGCCAAAAAAAGGGACTGAACTGGAGTAAGTATTTCTTCTTGCTGTTAGTTTTCTTCTGTTGTATCATGATTTTCGTTTTTGATTTTTCTCACATATGTTTTAAAAGCTTCTTCACCTTCCTCTTTCCAAAATTGGTCGTAGTGCTTCCATTCATTAAAATCCCTTCTCCAAGACCGACATTTATTGGACGATTTAATCTTCTTTTTGTGACTGGAGCCTCCTTTGCTTTTTCCTCCGCCACCACCAAAGCCAAACAACAGTTTAGCTAAAATAAAGATGCCCAAAGCTTGCCAGTAAGTCACTGTCCCTACGCCAAAAAGGTCTGGCATCAACCAGTTCCAAAGCCGCATCAGCAGATAATTGGCCAGGAGGAATATCACCACACCCAATATGACCATGGCAATAACTTTAACCACCTTTTTCACGGTTCTCTCCACCTTCTTTTCTACGGCCTTCTCAAATTCTTTTTTATGTTCCATAACTCAGTTCTTTTAAATTCTCCAATGTTTTTGATAGTTCCGACATGGCCCTGTGTCTTCTGGACATTAAGGTGCCTTGCGGTATTCCTGTTCTTTCTGTTAGTTGTTTGTAATTGTATCCTTCAAAATCGATGGCGATAATGATATCCCTGTATGCAGGCTTTAGATCTTCTACGGCTCTTTTGAGCGCTTGTTCCATTTCCTGGGAGTAGCGGTTGTCCGCATCCCCATAAAAGAACTCAGCAAATTCCCGCCATTGTTGGTCGATATCCTCACTAGGCAATTTCCTTTCCTTTTTGCCGCGCATAATGTCTATGATCCTGTTCCTAATGGCATTGTACACAAAGCCGCCCACGTTGGTTATGGGCAATGCATCATCCGATCGTGAAAACATGCGCAGCGCAACATCCTGCACAATATCCTCCGCATCCCTTTCCGATGTATCCCTGATCTTGGACTGCACATAGGAGCGCAGCGAGCCATACTCCTCGTTAAAGAAGTCGGTCAGGTTGTTGCGATTATCGGTTTTGGCTGCCATTCGGTCGAATCAGGTTGCTTTTCACTTATAGAGACGAACAAAAACTATTTCATTGCAGTTTTTGTAAAATTTTTTTCAAAGATTCAATTTTTGGAAGGTTGGATACTTTGTATCCATATTTTAAAACCATAAGCCCATCACAAATTGAATATTTGAATGTATTTTTGGTTCCATGTCAGATATCGATATCATTAGTCAGTATAGGGACCAGTTTGTTACGTACCTCAATAAAAGGAACCAGCTAGGGGAGCCCAAGAATCTATACGAGCCCGTAAAATATATTTTGGCACTGGGAGGCAAAAGAATGCGGCCTATACTCACTTTGATGACGGCCGAAGCCTTTGGAGGTAAGGTAGAGTATGCTATGGACGCCGCATTGGCAGTGGAGATGTTCCACAACTTTTCCTTGGTGCACGATGATATTATGGACGATGCGCCATTGCGACGGGGAAAAACCACCGTACATGAAAAGTGGGATGTGAATACTGGAATTCTATCTGGCGATGCGATGTTGATTCTATCCTATCAGTTTTTTGAAAGTTATCCGACCGAAACTTATGTTGAACTCACCAAATTGTTCAGTAAAACGGCTCTTGAGGTATGTGAGGGTCAACAATATGATGTGGATTTTGAAATCAGGGATGATGTGACCGTTCCCGAATACCTCAAAATGATTGAATACAAGACTTCAGTTTTGGTGGCCGCCGCTATGAAGATGGGCGCCATTGTAGCCAATGCACTCCAAAAAGATGCAGACGCTATTTATGAATTTGGTCGTAATCTGGGGATTGCCTTTCAGTTACAAGATGATTATTTGGACGCTTTTGGTGACCCGAAAACCTTTGGTAAGCAGGTTGGGGGCGACATCATGGAAAACAAAAAGACCTATTTGTATTTAAAATCTTTGGAAAAAGCCTCCAAGGATGACCAAGAGGGGTTGTTGCACCTGTATTCCATTAAACCTGATGATTCCACCGATAAAGTCGAGGCGGTAAAAACTATTTTCAAAGAAAGCGGGGCAGTGGAAGAGACCAAAAAAGCAATAGAAAGTTTTACCCAAAAGGCTTTTGAGGCTTTGGCAAAAATCGAACTTCCGGAGAAAAGCAAAGTTTTGCTAAAGCAATTTGGCGAAAGTTTAATGGAGCGCACTGTTTAAAACACCCGTTTGAACAAGGCTCTTATGAAGGGTATGGGTTTAGGGGCCGTTACAATTTTCAGCTCTTCCCACAAATTGGTTTCGTTTTCGAGAAACTTTAAAATCAATGAAGCCTTTCTTCTCTTAAACATGGATTCAAAAATTTCGTGGCCCAAGTGATTGTTCTCATATAGAATATCCAATAAAAGCATGTCGTACAACAAGAACCTGTTATTTTCGTGAAAGTCGGTCAATGGTTTACCAGTTTTTAAATAGTCCACCAATTTAGGTGCTTGCCGACTTGTATTGTAAAAGGTATAGCCTGTGCTAGGTTTGGCCCATCCACCTGCAATACCGATTTGAAAAATTCTATTTGTATTATGTTGATGGAACGGATAGCAAGTCATCGGAATGCTGCCAAATTCGGTTTCTTCAATGGAGTATTTTATATCACCGTAGTTTTCTGAAATGTAGGTTTTTATAGCCTCTTCATATTCGTTTTTCTCCAACAGATGCTCGGAGAATAAAGTGTATTCTACCAATGCTTCGGTATCTGATAGTGGAAGCACATACATAAAACGTGTGTTGCCCTTTTGGGGCACGGAGAAATCCATAAAAGTTGCCTGATTCGAGTTAAATACCGACTGTTTGGTTTTTATTTGCCATCCTACAAAATGTTGTTGAAGAACAGGAAATTTATCTTGCTTTAAAGAGGTAGATGGGTCGTAAAGGCTAGAAAATACCGTTTGTCCCAAATATTTTTGAGAGGAAGTCGTAACCAAAACTTCGTATTCCTTTTCGTCAATGTTTAGCACTTCTCCCTGTGCCCAGGTAATGTTCGGATATGCCTTTACCTTTGGCAAAAAGTGGTTGTAAAAGTCAATCCCCCTTAGCATCTTGTAATTGTATGGAGCAATGGAAGTTGATTTTTGAAGTTGCTGTCCGCCTACATAAATCGTATCCCAAGTTTTGAAGATAAGGTCATCAAATTGACCCTTACCGCGTTCCCAAAAGCACCAAGTACGGTCGTTTTTGGATTTATTGTCCTTGTCCAGTACCAAAATGGTTTTGGATGCAAAGAACTCATCCTTGCCCATGGCATCGGCTAACAATAGACCTGCAGCTCCAGCTCCGATAATAATGTAGTCGTATTTGGGCATGAGTAAAAATACATAAACAAAACAAAGGGAAGACATTTGTCTTCCCTTCATATCAATGTTTTTATTGGTGGGCTTTATTCATCTTTACCTGGAATTGAAGCTGGCCAAGAATCACGGTATTCGGTCATCGTTGTTTCATAACTTTTTGCCAATGATTCAGCTTCTTCTTCAGAATACAGCTTTTTTGCTTTATCAAAAAAGTCTTTTTCCTCATCTTCCAAATGGTGCTCTACTTTGTGAATCAATTTTTTTACGGTTGCCAACCAATGAGGAGAACTCATGTCCGTATCGTTGATTTCTTCGATAAGCTCATCCATTTCATGATGTTCTGCCATTCCGTGTCTGGCATCTTCTTGCATATCGTCGCTATCAACCAATGGAGAATAGAAATAGCGTTCTTCGGCTACGGCATGCACTTCCAATTCTTTTTTTAGTTTTTTCCAAAGTTCCCTTCGTTCTTCGGTATCACCCGATGTGTTGCTTATTTTATCACATAAATCCCGTTGGATGTCATGGTCCTTTTTAATTGCTTTGTAAATTTTCATATACCTTGATTTTGTTGTAATTATTTAATAACTAACCTTTTAGTAAAATTAAAGGTGATGCAAGGATATCATTGCTCCATTCGATTAAATTATTGATAGAATTGAACAGGTGTTATTGGTTTGGGGTCAAATCAATTAGATAAGAGAATCAGGTTTTAATTAAAACACTGTATAACGTAACCCAAAGAACCCTCGTATCCCTTGGTTGGGTCCATATACATAACTTGGATCAAAAGTAAGGGCGTATGGATTATTAGGTGTGGCTACGGCATTACCATTGCTGTCAAACGTCACTTCCCTATCAAAAGGGTCGTTTGCCCGTGCAATAATAAAAGGGTTGCCACGGTTCGGTGTCCAATCCAAAAGGTTTTTAATGCCTCCGTACAGTTCAAAATTATTCAATCCTTTATAGGTAAATTGGATGTTCTGGATGCTCCAAGTGGGAGAATATTCACTTCTAGGGTCCAAATCGCCCAATAACGGTAAACGCATCGGTCCATATAAATTTCCTGTATAATCTGCGGTAAGTTTCAAAGCATGAAAAGTGTATGATAAGTTCCACGTAGCGGTAATGCTCTCTGTTAGGATTTGTTGTTGGGTAACCCCGTTTTCAGTATTGCTCACATCTTGCCAAGTAGCACCGACCATAATCTTAAAACTGCTCGGAAAAACAATGTCCAAATTGGCGCTTACTCCTTGGGAAACCGATTTTCCATTCAAGTTGTCATAAATGATTTGGTTGGGATTGGTCTCATAATCCGGCAAAATCACATTCGAGAATCGGGTATAAAAAGCTGAAGCATCCAATCCAATAAAGGTGCCGTTGTCGCTATAAATCTTTTTCAAATAGTTAAGGTTGACATTTACAGACCGCTCTGGCTTCAGTTCTTCGGCAATGATTACCTCTCTAGATCCTGTAAGCGCAGCATGATCTTCGGTGAACAAGTTGACTACGCGAAATCCTGTCCCGGCATTCACCCGAAAAATATCGTTATCCGAGATTTTCCATTTGTAGGCAGCTCGTGGCGTAAGAATATTGCCGTGCCTTTGGTCATAATCGTACCGTAGTCCGGCCAAAAAAGAATGTTTTGGAGCAAAGGAGTATTCATCCTGTGCAAAAATGCTGGGAATCCAAATATTATCAGCTTCGGTAGTTGCAGGGGTATTGTCGTTGTAGTGATTATAGCGCACCGCACTCCCGAACAGCAAATCGTGATTCCCGGCAGTTTTGTCCCAAGTCAGTTGTGCAAAACCAATACGCTGATCTGCCAAATATTCAGTGTCGCCATATACCGAGTTCTGGTTATGGTCATTGTAGGAGAATGATAGTAGCAATTTTTCTTTAACCGGCAGCTGATACTTTCCGAGCAGTTCCCACCGTCTTGTATAGATACTTTCGCCATAAATTTCATCCCCGCCCCGGAAATCTGGGGTCCATTGCATTTCACCGCCCCACCGGTCCTCATAAAAAAAGCGGCCTGCCAAAGAGAACAAGCGGTTATCCTCTCGTTCAAAATCCCATTTTTGGAATAGGGAAATACGGTCTTGAAGCGTCAAATCAGTAAAATTATCACCGTTGTTGTCCACGGGGACATCGTAATTGAAGTAATTGATGCCCACAAGCAGATTGGTTTTGTCACTGACCGATATTTTACTGCCCACATCCAAATTGTACTCGCCCCAACCCGTGGCAAAGCCGTCGGCAAAAAACTCAGGAGCGTTCAAAGCTTTTTTAGTGATGATGTTGATTAAGCCACCAACCGCTTCGCTGCCATATAGGGAGGACGCCGGACCTTTTACGATTTCAATCTGCTCGATCAAGGAGTTTGGGATGCCGGTTAAACCGTAAACCGTACCCAAACCGCTGACAATGGGCATTCCATCAATAAGAACCAAGGTGTAAGGGCCTTCTAACCCATTGATGTGGATATCGCCCGTATTACAAACATTGCAATTGATCTGTGGACGGACCCCGTTCACATTTTGGAGCGCATCAAAAACGCTGGCCGTGGGATTCTTTTTTAAAAAAGTAGGGGAGTAGACCTCTACCGGAACAGGGCTTTCCAATCGGCTTACTGGTTTTAGGGTGCCCGTAACCACAGTTTCATCCAAACTTTGTGCTGAGGCTTCCAGTTGTATGTTGATGGTTTTATTGGCTCCTGCCTCCAAACTGATTTTGGTTTGATAGGGTTGATATCCCAATGAGGTCACAAGAACTACATAATCTCCAGCCCGAATATTGGTCAACTCAAAAATACCATCAATATCGGTAGCGGTGCCAATTTCCGTGTTTTTAAACAATACGTTGGCCAAGGGTAAGGGCTCCCCGTCGTCGGTCACCTTTCCGCTCAGGGATGCTGTCTGTGCGAAACAAGAACTACTAGTAAAGACTATCCATAAGAGGGTGATATGTTTACGAAGTGATTTCAATCAGCAAAAAATTAAATTTAGACAAATCTAAAAATAGATTTTGTCAAATAAAAATGTATTTTTGAAAAAATATTTTTTGATGACCCGATCAGAGGAGAATTATTTAAAGACAATTTTTCATTTGGGAGGTGGTGATGCCAAGTCGATTACCACCAACGCCATTGCAGAACAGATGGAGACAAAACCATCTTCGGTAACGGACATGGCCAAGAAATTGTCGGAAAAAGGATTGGTGGACTATGTGCGGTACCAAGGAGTGTCGTTGACTGATGTAGGAGTGAAGACTGCCTTGTCAATTATCAGAAAACATCGTCTATGGGAAGTTTTTTTGGTAAAGAAGCTCGATTTTACTTGGGATGAGGTACACGAAGTAGCGGAACAGTTGGAACACATCAAAAGTGAAAAATTAATTGATAAGCTCGATGAGCTTCTGGAGTTTCCCAAACATGATCCGCACGGGGACCCCATTCCCACCAAAGATGGAAAGTTCCAAGAACGGGATGAAAAACTGCTCAGTGAAATGCCCATCAATTCTCAAGGAGTTTGTGTGGGGGTGAAAGACTCCTCTGTACCTTTTTTAAAGTTTTTGGATAAGAACAAAATCGCTTTGGGAAATACCATCAAAGTATTGGACAAGGAAGATTTTGACAATTCCCTTCGTATTCAAATGGATGGAAAGGAAATGCGGATATCACATCAAATAGCAGCTAACCTTTATGTAAAAAAGAACGACTGATGGAACAAGTAATTCAATATTTTCAAGAAATAGACCCCGTATTGGCGGCATTGTACGCGACTCTTTTTACTTGGGGATTGACTGCGGCGGGAGCAGCACTGGTCTTCTTTTTTAAAGGCATGAACCGTGCACTTTTGGATGGAATGCTCGGATTTACTGGAGGGGTTATGGTGGCTGCTAGTTTTTGGAGCTTATTGGCGCCGGGAATTGAGATGAGCCCTGGCGACGGTTTCGTAAAAGTAATTCCGGCAGCAGTCGGCTTTTTGTTAGGTGCGGCCTTTATTTTTGGATTGGATAAGATCTTGCCCCACTTGCACATCAATTTTAAAATGAGCGAAGCGGAAGGGGTAAAGACTCCGTGGCACAGGACCACATTGTTGACTTTAGCGATAACCTTACACAACATTCCCGAAGGATTGGCCGTAGGGGTATTGTTCGGTGGCGTGGCAGCAGGTTTTGAAGGAGCCTCCATCGGTGGGGCAGTGGCCTTGGCCTTGGGTATAGGGCTGCAGAATTTTCCAGAGGGGTTTGCAGTGGCCATGCCTTTGAGAAGACAGGGTTTAAGTCGAAGGAAAAGCTTTTTATATGGTCAAGCATCTGCTTTGGTAGAGCCCATTGCCGGGGTATTGGGTGCTTGGGCGGTGCTAACGTTCGAACCCATATTGCCTTACGCACTATCCTTTGCGGCCGGAGCTATGATCTTTGTGGTAGTGGAAGAAGTAATTCCCGAAACGCAACAAGATAAATACACCGATATCGCCACAATGGGCTTTATCGGTGGATTTATAATTATGATGACCTTGGATGTGGGTCTGGGATAAAATGATCTATCCGCCGATCAAATCAAATACACCCTTGGTCAAAAACTGATCTGTTTCGTTAAGTCCGGTGGATATGATTTCAGTAAACCCATCAAAGGTACCGCCTTGTTTAACGGCTACTCTCTCAAAAGTGTAACTGCCATCTGTTTGCTCTACCAGCTTAAGCACATAATAGTTGCCTTCGGATTCTATTACGGCTTCTTCGGGCAACGACCACGTTTTGGTTGTGTCGGTCATTATCATGGCATCAACGAACATTCCCGGTAAAAAGTTACCCTCTTCATGCTCCAAATGTCCGTGCACCTTGATGGTTCTTTTGGCATCGTCAATGGATGTTCCCACCAAATGCACTTCTGCGTTAAAAGCTTCTTCGGATGCTTCAGGAATCTTGAACTGTATTTTTTGACCTTTCTTCACTTTTAAAATATCCTTTTCAAAAACAGTAAGCTCTAAATGAACATGTTGGTTGTCTACAATTTCTAAAATTTCCGTAGCGGGTGAAACGTGGCTTCCTTTGGTCACGTTCATTTTTGTTATGCTTCCGGCAATGGGTGCATAAATAGCGGCTTGCGATGAGATGTTTCCTTGTTCCACCTTGCTGGGAGAAATATTCAGCATTTGTAGTTGTTCCCTAAGACCTTGGTACCGGGCTTGGGCCGTTTGATAGTTGCTCTTTGCTTGAAGAAAGTTCTTTTGGGAGGCGATTTTCTCATCAAAAAGCGTTTGGTTCCGTTCAAATTCTGCTTTTAGGTAATCTAACTGGTTGAAAACCTCAAGGTATTCCTGCTGCATTTGCACAAATTCTTGGTTTTCCAATACTACCAAAAGTTGTCCCTTTTTAACTCGGTCACCCACAAGTAGAGACGTCTGTTTCACAAATCCACCCATAAATGGAGTGACGCTGGCCCTGTTCTCTGGCGGAACATCTATCATGCCAGAGGTCTCGACCATTTTTGGGAAAGTCCTTTGCTCCATGGGACCGACCACCAAGTTGTTCGTGTCAAACTGGTCTTGTGTAACCACAATTCCCGATGGTTCTCCTTGTTCTTCCGTGGCGGATGCTTCACTGGTCTTATCGCCGCAGCCTATCAACAGAAGGAAAATAGCGGCTATTTGAAATATATTTTTCATTGTTATAATGTTATTGTCAAGTAATTAATGGCGATTACGGTTTGATTGTATTGGTTGAGTACATCCAAGTAATTAAGTTGAATGTCGTAGGCGTTCTCCAAACTTTGGATGTACTGGAAAAAGTCGATTTCCCCGTTTTGAAAGTTGCCAGAGGCGGCTTTCAAGATTTGATCGGAAAGTAGACCGCCCTCGTCCTCGTAGTAGGAGAGTTCCTTGGCCTGTTGTTCCAGTTGTCCCATCAAAGTTTTATAACGCTGGTTTATGGCCACGGTGATTTCGGTGTTCTCCATTTCCGTGATCTTGGTCTGGATTTTGGACGACTTTACTTTGCTACTATGTCCAAAGAAGAAGATAGGGATGCGTACCCCCAATTGAATACCGTACAGCGAAGTGCCCAGAGTGCTGTTTGTACCTTGAAAATATTCGAGGTTGAGGTCGGGCAACAATCTATTTTCCTCCAAACTCTTTTGGGCATTGCTCCGCTCTTGCCGGTTGTCCAAAAATGAGGTTTCCGTTTGCAGCATTCCCTCGGAATTCAATACAGTCAACTTTTCTGGTTTTTTATGGACGATCTCCAAAGTGTCTTCACTTTGCACCAAGCTCACAATCTGGCCGTACGTAGTCAACATCTGTTGCTTGACCTTCGAATAGGTGTTCGCGATCTGGCGTTGTTTGGCCGTTGCGGTCACTTTTTCCAGATAGTTGGTCTCTCCCAGTTCAAAACGTCTATTGGCCGCATGGGCGAATTTGCTGTAAATACTGTCCAGCGTATGGTAAAGCTTTGCCTTTTGGTTCAGTGTCTGGTATTGATAGTATGCCTTGCTCAAGGATTGGTACAATTGCTTCTTCTGTATCTCAAAGGATGACTTCTGTAGCTCATAGTTCGACTTCTGGAGTCGGTTCTTGGCACCGTAAACCGTCGGGAACTCAAATTGTTGTTGTGCCCCAAAAACCTTGAGGGGTTCCCCGTTCATTGCCAAGTTGTTTTCATCATATTGGTAGTAAATGTCCGTTTTATCAAACTCAAAAGCAGAACCCTTTAGTGTTTCTGCCTGATCGACCATTAATGAACCTGCTTGGATGCCCTTATTGTTTTCCAAGGAGAGCGTTATCAAACCTTCTAGGTCCAATTTGGTCTGGGAGAACCCTGAAAATGAAATCAACATCACTATCAATGTCAATGTATTTCGGTTCATCTTTCTTTTTCTTTTGATTTTTCTGAACTTGATATTATGGGAATAGGCATAGAGAACGGGGAGTACTACCAAGGTAAGCATGGTGGCCGTTACCAATCCCCCGATAACTACCGTTGCAAGGGGGCGCTGTACCTCGGCACCTGCATTGGTGGAGACCGCCATGGGCAAAAATCCCAATGCAGCCGCAGAAGCTGTCAACAATACGGCCCGTAGTCTATCCTTGGTCCCTTGCTTTATCAGGGCTTCCATGGATTCAAAGTCTTTTCCCTTAAGCTCTTTAAAGTGCTCTATCAATACAATTCCGTTAAGAACGGCAATACCGAAAAGTGCTATAAAACCTACACCTGCCGAAATACTAAATGGCATATCCCGTAACCAAAGCAGAAGTATACCGCCTACGGCAGATAATGGAATGGCAGAGAAAATCAGTAGTGCTTCCTTCACAGACCCAAAAGCAAAATATAGCATGATAAAGATGAGCAACAGCGCTATGGGCACGGCGATAAGTAGCCTTGCCTTTGCTGATTGCAGATTTTCAAATTGCCCGCCATAACTGATAATGTAACCTGGGGGCAATGTCAAATTCTCGTCGATTATCAATTGAATGTCATCCACCACCGACTGAAGGTCGCGGTTCCTTACGTTGATACCCACAACAATACGGCGTTGGGTATCGTCTCGGGAAATTTTCGCCGCACCTTTTTGATAGGTGATCTCGGCAAGCTCGCTCATGGGTATCTTGCCTCCATTTGGGATATCCACGTACAGATTCCTTAGATTGGAGATGTCTTTTCTGTTTTCTGAGTCGAGCCGAACGGCCATATCAAACTGGCGTTCACCTTCAAACACACTTCCGACGACCTTCCCTGCGAACCCCATGGCGATCATTTCGTTGAGGTCGGCAATGTTCAATCCGTGACGTGCAATCTTGGCACGATCAAAGGACACATTCATTTGTGGGAGGCCTTCCACTTTTTCAACAATAATATCCGAAGCTCCTTCCACATCTTGTATTAGGTCTTTGATCTGGTTGGCTTTTTTGTTCAGGATTTCGAGGTCCTGTCCAAAGATTTTTACCGCAATGTCGGCACGTACCCCAGTAATCAATTCGTTAAAACGCATTTCAATGGGTTGGGTGAACTCTAGCTCAATACCTGGAATTACGGCCAGCGCTTCTTTGAACTTATCGGCCAATTCATCTTTGGTCTCGGCAGATACCCATTCGCTTTTTGGTTTTAATGAGATGATCACATCACTTTCCTCCATGGACATCGGGTCCGTTGGCACTTCTGCGGCACCGATACGGCTTACCACTTGCTTCACTTCTGGGAAATTATCCAATAGGATTTGCTCCATTTTGGTCGTGGTCTCCACAGTTTTGGTCAAAGTGGTTCCTGTTTTGAGCACGGGTTGAATCACAAAGTCACCTTCGTCCAAAGTGGGAACAAATTCACCTCCCATCGAGGTAAATAATAGTATGGCCCCGATTAGTAGTGCAGCGGCAACTGAGAGCACCAACTTTTTACTTCGCATTGCCCATTCGATAACCGGCTCATATCTTCGGTTAATCCAGTTGACAAGGCGCGTAGAGATGCTTTTCTTGGATTCTTTGGATGGCTTTAGAAACAATGCCGAGGCCACTGGAACATAAGTAAAGCACAATAAAACCGCTCCCAACAAGGCAAAACTGAAGGTCAGTGCCATAGGTTTGAACATTTTGCCCTCTACACCGCTCAATGACAGAATGGGTATAAAAACAATCAAAATGATTAGCTGTCCAAATACGGCGGAGTTCATCATCTTGGTGGCTCCCTGTAAGGTAATCTCATCTTTAATGGATTGTGCTTCAGTCTTACCAAGATTGGCGAGCTGAGCCTTTTTCTGGGTAATCTGAAAGGCAATGTACTCCACAATGATTACAGCACCATCTATGATGATTCCAAAATCGATGGCACCGAGGCTCAATAAGTTGGCATCCACACCAAAAATATTCATTAAGGTGAGAGCGAATAGTAAGCACAATGGAATTACAGAAGCGACCACAAGTCCAGACCGCCAATTGCCCAAGAGCAGGACCACCACAAAGATTACGATCAAACAACCCAAAACCAAGTTCTCCGTAACGGTAAAGGTGGTTCTTCCGATAAGTTCGCTACGATCCAAAAATGGATTGATGTAAACCCCTTCGGGAAGCGATTTAGATATGGAGGCAACACGTTCTTTTACAGCCTCGATTACCCTTTTGGAGTCGGCATCCTTCAGCATCATAATTTGACCAAGAACCTTTTCGCCCTCCCCATTTCCGGTAATGGCCCCAAAGCGTGGCGCGCTGCCAAACCCGACTTTGGCTACATCTTTAATATAGATAGGGATTCCGTTGCGGTTGGTGACCACGATGTTCTCGATATCCTTAAGGTTGCTCACAAGGCCTTCGCCCCTAATGAAATAGGCTTGGTTTACTTTTTCGATATAACCGCCACCGGATACACTATTGTTCATTTCCAAGGCAGTGAACACTTCTCTTGCGGTAATGTCCAAGGCATTGAGTTTTTGGGTCTGGATGGCAACTTCGTATTGTTTAAGGTGGCCTCCCCATGTATTTACTTCGACGACACCGGGAATTCCTGATAGTTGACGTTTAACAATCCAATCCTGTATGGTCCTAAGCTCCGTGGAATTGTATTGGTCCTTGTACTCGGGCTCGACATCCAAAATATATTGATAGATTTCGCCCAAACCGGTGGTAATTGGTCCCATTTCCGGGCTACCAAAACCCTCCGGGATACGACTGGATGCTGATTTTATCTTTTCGGCAATGAGCTGCCTTGGCAGATAGGTGCCCATATCGTCCTCAAAGACAATGGTGACCACCGAAAGGCCAAATTTGGAAACCGACCTTATTTCTTTTACACCGGGCAGGTTCGCCATTTCCAACTCAACGGGATAGGTGACGAACTTTTCCATATCCTGTGTGGAAAGTCGATTTGATGTAGTTAAAACCTGTACTTGGTTATTGGTGATATCGGGTACAGCTCCGATAGGTATTTGTGATAGCGAATAGAGGCCGACAAAGGCGATAAACGCGGTGAACAAAAGAACAATAAACTTGTTCTTAATGCTAAAGTTTATAATTTTTGAAAACATGATTCATAGAGAATGATAGCATTATTAAATAGAATAAAGCTTGAGAAAAGTGTCCAGCTGCGCTGGAATACTATGAATTATGCGTGTTTTGGCGGTTGAAAAGGGCCATCTCCCCATACTAGGGAATAAGAAAATTGATAATGGAAAATTCCTTTGACAACCAAAGGAATCTCAGAATAGGAATTAATAAAATTATCCGCTCCAAGAACAAAAACATGCGGTTGCGAACAATGGGATTGATGCTGAAAAGGTAGTTTTTCGTGCTCTTTTTGTTCTTCTTGGTGTTTTTCGCTGTGCTCGGCTTTGAGTTCTCCGTAGTGTTTGGAAACAAAGACCATAAAGTCATCACCATATTCCTCGTTGTGGAATTGGTAGTGCTCAATAAGCTGCCCAAGTTCTACCAAATCCTTAAAATGAATGTTGGCTCCTTGGAGCAGAATGAGGAAGGATATCCCTATGATAACTATTTTATTCATCCTGAAGCATCAAAATTACGAATTAAACAGGCTTTACGATAATTGATGTCATAATTTGTAATGAATTTAAATTCTCCTTAAAATATCTTGTGATAAATAAAAACATGCCCTTTTTGAGGGCATGTTTTTTATAGTACTTAATTGTTGCAGTCCCTTTATTCAGAACTTATGGGCTCCATTCCTTCCTTTTCAAGGACAGCATTTACTTTGGGTAGTTTGTTTTTTAAAGCGGTGTTCAGTTTGGCCATGTGTGTATCCAATTCTGCACTGAGCTCATCGTATACCACATAAGCGGCATCAGTTGGTCTTGCATCACCATTCTCTATACTGCGCTGCAGTGCATTGAATCTATTGTTCAATTTGATGGGAAAGTTCAAAGGATCTTGTCCCGATTGGTTTTTGGTTTGATAAAGGTCTTCCTCGATTTGGGTCAGCGTTTCCATTAGGTCTTCCGATGCTTTCTTGAAGGGTCTGCCACTGATGGCCTTGCCCAAGCTGTCTATTTGTTTACGTATATCCCTAATCTGGATAACCGCTTCATTGGCAACAGTGGCTTTTTTGGTGATTTTTGATGCCAATTCAAATTGTTTTTGAAGGTCTTCCGCTGTTATCCCTTTCAGGTTTGGGTCCATTTCAATCTTAAATGGATAGCTTTTGATGACCTCTTCACCAACTTTCATTTGGATGGTATAATCCCCGAGCGGTGCCTTGGGACCTGTGGTGGCCGATGCCCCCCAAATAATAATGCCATCAAAAGTGGTTGGGCCAGGGTATCTAAGATTCCATGTAAAACTATTGATGCCCTTGGCCGTGGTTGGTTTGGTACTGCTGAAACGACTCCACCATGACGAACCGCCAGTTTCTTCATATTTTGGCTTGTTTCCCCCAAAGGCTTCTATCAAATTGTTGTCGGCATCAAAAACCGAAAAGGTCACCGAATCCACTTCCTCTTCCAAATAATATTGAAACTTGGCATTGTAGATGCCTCGGATGGCATTTGTCGGCTTGAACAATACGCTCTTCTCATTTTTCAGGTCTTCGGAATACTCACGCAACGGCTGGATGTCGTCCAGGATCCAAAAACCTCTTCCGTGGGAACCTAATACCACATCATTGTCCTTGATCACCAAATCCCGGATTGGCGTGTCCGGCAGGTTTAATTGAATCGATTGCCATTCCTCACCATCGTTTATGGAGAAATATACACCGTGCTCTGTGGCCAAGAACAATAGGCCTTCTCGTTGATGATCTTCGCGGATGGCCCTTGCGAAATGTCCTTTTTCGATACCGGTTATAATTTTTGTCCAAGTTTTTCCATAATCATGGGTCTTGAAAACGTAAGGCTCCCGGTCATCTACTTGGTAACGGTTTGCGGCAACGTACAATGTTCCCGGATTGTGGACGGATTCATCTATGATACTTACCCTGGAATATTTGGGTAGGTCCTCGGGAGTGATATCTTCCCAGTTTTTACCGCCATCACGAGTAATGTGAATTTTTCCATCATCGGAACCTGCCCAGATTGTGTTGATATCGTGATTAGATGGCGCTAGTGCAAATACGGTCGCATAAATTTCCGGACCGTTCATGTCCATGGTGATCACACCACCTGTTTTTCCTAATGTTTCCGGGTCGGCATAGGTAAGGTCTGGGCTTATTTTTTCCCATGTTTGTCCATCGTTGGTGGTTTTCCAAACATGTTGTGAACAGGTGTACATCACATTGGGGTCTTTTGGAGCAAACATGATTGGGAATGTCCATTGCCATCTTTCCGGTAAGGCGCTTGCCGGTTCACCGGAGAAAAACCTTGGATATACCTGAATATCGCGGGTCTGCCCATTGCTTCTGTCAAAACGGGTTAAGAGTGCACCTTGACTTCCTGCATAAAAAATATCTGGATTGGTAGGGCTTTGTGTGATCCAGCCGCTTTCTCCACCACCAACTTCATATTGCCATTCGGCATCGGTTCCTCCGGCAAGTTTAAAATCCCAACCATCACTGGGCATGGCCAAGGTGGAGTTGTCCTGCTGGGCCCCTGCTACGTGGTAAGGAACATCGCTTGTCGCCATCACGTGGTAGAACTGAGCTGTTGGATAATCTTGTTCGGTCCAAGTTTTTCCTCCGTTGATGCTGACTACGCCACCGCCGTCGTTGGAACTTATCATCCTGTCCGGATTGTTTGGGTCTATCCACAGATCGTGGTTGTCGCTATGTGGTGTATCTATTTTTTCATCAAAAGTTTTTCCTCCATCGGTAGATTTAAAGAATCCTACATTAAGACCATAGACTACATCCTTGTCCTTTGGGTCGGCATAGATTCTGGAGTAGTAAAAGGCACGTTGTCTCAATTTACGCTCATTGTTCGTCATTTCCCATGTTTTACCTCCATCATCCGAACGGAACACACCACCTTCGTTGGCTTCTACAATGGCCCAAACCCTGTTGGAATCCGCAGGAGAAACGGTCACCCCAATTTTACCAATGGGACCTTCTGGCATTCCTTTGTTCTCGGTCAAGTCCGCCCAAGTTTCACCACCATCTGTGGATTTCCACAGTTTGCTGTCGGGACCACCGCCCCACATTTTCCAAGCTTTACGGTATACTTGCCATGTGCTGGCATACAGCACATTTGGATTATTTCTGTCGATGATCAAGTCTGCGGCACCCGCTTTGTCGCTCACGTAGAGAACTTTTTTCCAAGTTTCCCCTCCATCTACGGACTTAAAAACACCGCGTTCCTCGTTTTCGCCGTATGGATGTCCCAACGCGGCAACGTATACAATATTTTCGTTGGTGGGGTCTACACGGACCCTAGAGATAGCTTGGGTCTCCTCCAATCCTAGATGGGTCCAAGTTTTTCCTCCATCGGTTGTTTTGTACACACCATCACCTTGGGTAATACTTCCCCGCAATTGGGTTTCTCCCATTCCAATATATACGACATCGGGATTGGTTTCTGCAACCGCAACGGCTCCGACGGATGAACTCGTTATCTGTCCATCGGTTACACATTTCCAGGTGATTCCACCATCAACGGTCTTCCATAGACCACCTCCGGTAGCACCAAAATAGTATTCGTTCGGTCGTGTTGGGCTTCCGGATGCGCCCAAGCTTCTGCCACCGCGGTCAGGTCCCAGATTTCGCCATGTAAAACCACTGTAAAAACTGGTATCGATTTTTGTGGTGGATGCATTTTGGGCATTGATAAAAAGTGTCGAGAAAAACAGGGAAAGAAGTGTCCATGTTTTCAGAGAGGTTGTTGGCATTCTCATGATGTCAAGGTTGGTTATGAGTAGTTATAATAAAGTCACAATTTACTCAATATCGATGAGAAATTTTAATCAAATTATCCAAATCCTTGAATATTTTGAGTCGTTCTAAAACATTTACTGCATTTTATTGGCCAATCAATAATGGAGTTCTTCAAGGATTGCACCGTAATCATGCTGAAGGTCTTCATGCAGCAGGGGTATTTTCTTTTTAATGTACTCCAATTGTCGGGTGTACAGATTTTTAAGGGTGGTGTTTCTGTTGATGGAAGGCCGAAACGATTTCAGTTTTTCACAGAAGTACAGCAACAGCTCCACCTCAGTGGACTTGTTGCCTGAATAGCGAATATATTTTTTGATGGTTCGTAGAATTTTACGAACGCTCTTTTTGATGTAGAAATAGCTGTTCACGTTGATTTCAGAGAACATCTGGTCAATCTCCTCCTTTACGGTTTCGATGTAGCCCTCTTCACTATCGGATTCGAACAGCAAATAGGTGAGCAGTTCCTTGTTTTCTTTTTTAAAACGTGCCAGTCTAAGGCAAAGCTGTAGCACTTCGTCCTGCGATTTGTATTGCAGTTCCTTTTTGAGTTGGGCAACGGTTGCAGCCTTCATAAATTTAACTTCTTAGGTATGATGCCCCATTTACATCGATAATGGTTCCAGAAGAATACGCAGCCTCTGAAGATGCCAAAAATAATATGGCATGGGCCACCTCTTGGGGTTGGGCCATTCGTTTAAAAGGGGATTCGCGAAGCAGGTTTTCCCGCTCGGCCGGGGTTAGGGTCTCTTTCGCCATTTCAGTTTCGGTGAACCCTGGTGCGACCACACCAACATAAATGTTGTGCGGAGCCAATTTTTTGGCAAGCGACTGGCTCATGGAATTCAATGCGGCTTTGCTGGCCCCATAGGCCGGTTTGGTAGGTTCCCCACGAAAGGCACCGCGGGAAGATACACTTACAATATGTCCGCCACCGGTCTTCATCATGGCGTTGGCGCCCCAATAACAAAGGTTGGCCACAGCAAATAGATTGGTTTGAAATGTTTTTTCCCAAGCGTTGGTCCAATGGTCAAAATCAACTTGGTCTATTTCATGAAAAATAGAAATACCCGCATTGTTCACCAACACGTCCAGACGGCCAAACTCTGCTATAAAATCGTTGATTAACGCTTCGGTTTCTGATTTCTGTGAAATATCCCTTTTAAAAAGCTGGTGTCCATCACCGGGAAGTTCCGCCAAAGTTTCTTGCGCCACTTGATCATTGCTTCGATAATTGATGCCTACTGTTGCACCTTTTTTGGCAAATGCAATGGCGGTTGCCTTACCAATGCCGCGAGAGGCACCTGTAACGAGAACATATTTGTCGGTAAAATTCATAAGCTAACTATGGCGATTGAATGGATTTATATTTGTTTGATTTCTTTTTCGATTTCTTGTTTAAGCTTTTCCGCATCTTCTTTCATAAGTCCCCAGCGGCCTATTTGCTCTTGGTTGCTCCCAAACTTTAGCAGAACCATTTTCCAAAAATCCCGGTTTTTTTGTAACCCTGCAAGGTTTAGGGAATCTAATGGGGCAATTGTGGCAAGGTCTGTTGCAATCAAATCAAAACCGTTGGTATTCATCATCAGGGACTCGATTAATAAAGGTGTGATGAACTCATCGGTAACTTGGCGGGTGGTGCCATCGGTATAACTTTCCTTTACGGTACGGTAGTAATTAAAAATTTGTTGTCGCAATCTTTCGTTTTGGATGTAGCTCATTTTTCCCGAAGAAACCGCTTCATCAAAGATTCCGCTGTTGCTCTTAAAATAATTATCTATCACAAAATTGTAGGAGGATTGCAAGAAACTAGATTTGTCTATGGTTTCTGGATGTTTTAATTTTTTGATTACACTATCCAGCATTGCTAATCTTGTCAAGGATTGTTCTGTGTTTTCTGTGATTTGACGGATATCCAAATCCACCTCCAAAAATAGATTGTTCAACAGAACACTTTCAATTTCTCTTTTCTTTATCTCCTCGCTATAATTGTTGATCTGTAAAGCAATCAAAATCCCGATAACCACAAGTACAATTTCGCCAATAGCATATAAAATGTATTTGGTTGCACTGTTTCCGGAAAGCAACGCTTTTCTAATTTTTCTGAATAGGATCGGCATAGCTTGTGATTTGTTTAAAGATAATAAGTTAGGACACAATATTGTACATATTATAATGTTGTTCTATTAATTATGTTTCTTTGTGGGCGACACTCTTTTTCGTACAGGAAACTTCGAGAAATACTATGAAATCAAAAAAAAGACATTGGTTGTGGAATGTTTTGATCATTCTGACCTTGGTTATTTGTGTGCTGGCATATGTGGAGCACTATAAAAATTGGCATAAGATAGAGGAGGGGAACTTTAGGGTTTTCTCGGGTATCTATTACCAAAAAATTCCTTTGAGCGAATTGGACAGTGTGTTTTATGTAGACAGACTTCCCGAGATGGAGCGTTCCAGCGGTTTTTCTTGGATGGAAAGAGAAAAAGGTGTTTTTAATGACTCGATCACCCAGACCAAAGTTTATGTTTTTGTGGACAATCTTTACCAGCAAAAAATTAAGTTGGTGCACCACGACTCTCTTAAAATGTACCTCAATTTAAAGGACAGCCTTGAAACCGAGGAATTATTTGCAATTTTGAGGACAGAATTGGAAAAGAACCATGAAACAGCCACGGTAAAGCCATGAACAAATTAAATTGTCTGCTCCTAATTTTACTTTTACCCGTTTTTTGCTTTGCTCAGAATACCCTGTCCGTTCAGGTAAACAATGTGCCTTCCGGCCATGGGAGCGTTAAAGTTGCAATCTACGACTCAGACGATAGCTTTTTGTCCTTTGACCAGGTTTTAAGATCAGATAGCGTAAATGCCGATATGGGAAGTGTAGTGTTACATATTTCTGACCTTCCTGCTGGTGAATATGCGCTTGCTATTTTCCATGATGAGAACGATAATGGAAAGCTTGATACCAACTGGTTGGGAATTCCAAGGGAGAAAGTGGCGTTTTCAAAAGCTAAAATGAAGACTTTTGGTCCTCCCAAATTTAAGGAGTGTTCGTTTAAAATGAGTTCTGACCACGAAATCCATATAGACCTATAAAATTATGGGAACAATTTTTATGGCCCAGCTTATGGGCGCGCTTTACGGACTGTTAGCGGTGATTTTTGGTGCCTTTGGTGCCCATGCGCTTAAAAAGAAATTGACCCCCGAACTCCTACAAAGTTTTGAGACAGGGGTCAAATATCAAATGTACCACGCCATTGTGCTATTGGTCATAGGCTTTAACCTAGGATTTGACGCCCCGATAGATACATGGATCGTCAACTGCTTTATTTTTGGAACTTTGTTGTTCTCCTTCAGTATTTATGCCCTTTGCTTAGGTGCAGCCAAAGGCAATAAGCCTAAGTTCTTGGGCCCGGTTACGCCAATCGGAGGGCTGCTGTTGGTTATCGGATGGGCCTTGCTGCTCTATTCTTTTATAGCCCATATAATTTAAAGCCTAAGGTACATATTCCCATTGATGGTGTTCAGTGTAAGGCTGTTTGAAGCATTGTCAAAACTACCTTGGACCTTTTGGCCCACATATCGGTCGGAAATGGTCAATTGCATATCCTCATCCGCATAAATATTCCCATGGATTGTCTCTGCGGTCAATTTCGCGTTTTTCATCACCAAATCAATTTCTCCATTAATGGTCTGTAGGTCCATATCGCCATCATACTTGGAAATATCAATGTCTCCGTTTATTAAATCTGCGGTAAAATCACCTTCAATAATTTCGGAGGTAAGGTCCCCGTTTATGCTGCTCACCTTAAAGGTAGCTCCTTTCGGAACATACAAAACATAATTGAACTCATAGGTGTCACCTTTATAATAGTAACGTCTTTCCTTCCCTGGATTGTTTTTGTTCCATTCATCGTGGAATGCTTCAAAAATGGGTTTGGCATCAGATTCTATAAGCAGTGAGCTACTGCTCTCATCAATATCCAATTTGTAGAGGTCGATGAATTTACCATCCTCGGTGGTTATGTCCGCCTTAAAATAGATGTTCGATTTGTCCCATGTTTTGACTTCAATTTGATGGGCAAACTTTACATCCAATTCAATGGATTGACCGGAATAGTTAAAGTTTTTTTCGATGATTTTTTGTGCAGTAAGGGATAGTGTGGCCAATCCCACGATTGCGGTAATGATCAATTTTTTCATGACTGTTCGATTTTTTGATTTTAGATGATTGATGTTTATTTTTTCCTGAGGTACATATTCCCGTTGGTGGATTTCAATGCTATTTTAACACCACCTCCGTTAATGGACGTTTTAATGTCCCTGCCCAAAACTGATTTCAATCCGTTTTTGTCCTCTGCCTTTACCTCAAAGTCGGTGTAGACGTTACCGTTTAAGGTGCTCAAGGCCAAGTTGGCCGGAGTGTTGGATGGCAGGCTTACATCTACGGCACCGTTCGTGGAATAGAGGGAAATCGGGGAACTTTGGGTTACCTTTCCAAAAACCACCTCCAGTACACCGTTGAGTGAGTTAGCGGTAACGGGCCCGTTCACGTTTAAAATTTTGACACCACCGTTGAGTTGGGCATCCGCTTCTATTTCCCCTGAAAACCCATCTATTTCAATATCGCCGTTCCAAGTACTCTTTACGGAAACGTTTTGTGAGGCAGGTAAATAAATCTCACCTTTTTTATCCTTTCTGAGGTTGTGGACAATCAATGTGTTCCCATCTTGGACCACTGAAAAACCTACGTTGGTATTATCGGTTCCGCCTTCTCCCACTAATTTGAGTCCTTTGGCTCGCTCTGGGGTCTTGATTTCCGGCCCTGACTTGATCAATAGCTGGTTGGAGCTGTGGGTCTTGACCACAATATCGGATTTAGATTCGATTTTCACCCATTGGATACCATCCAGGGATTTGGTGTAATCGCTTTGCGCTCGGGCAACAGTGGCCATGAAAAGGGCTGTTAGAATAAAGGTTAATTTTCTCATGATTTTTCGCTTTTTGATGTTTATGTTAAACTTGGCAATACTGCCTTGATTTGTTCTTTGATAAAAGGTTGTGTGTCTTCTTTTTCCAATAGTTTCTTCATGGGTTCGGCCGCTTTTTTCTCTTGAATCTGAACTAGGGCCTGAATAATTGATACTTGTATGCTCGGATTTTTTTCTTGTTCCAGAGCCTCGATGAAGGTGGTTTTGACTGTTTGGGATGAGGTGAACTTTGCCAACGCCTCAAAAGCAGTCATTCGCACATTGTCGTTATCATCATATAATAATCGGTTGGAGAGCGCTTGAATGATGGCTTCATCAGGTTGTTCAAATTCCTCGATATAGTTTACCCCTTGAATTCGCTTGCTCGCAGATTGGTTTTCCATTAACGATAGCATAGCGGTTTGTTTCATCTGATTGGTCTCGTCCTGAAGCTGCGCAATATCTTCGTTGACTTTTCGCTGCTGGAATATACTTCCCATTTGAAATGCGGCAACCAACAGTGCAATACTCGCTGCTATTTTCAATACATTTCCTGTCCAGTTGGATGATGGTTTCGACTCAAGTTGAACTACTTTCCCCTGATTCAATTTTTCCTGTTCAAGGGCAGATTCAAATTTAGATTTAAGTCTGTCCGATGGTGTAGCTACGTCCTCTTCAAAAGCATTGAAAAAGGTCTTCATTTCTTCCAGTTCATTTTGGCATTCTCGACAACTCTTTATGTGTGTTTCAAATGCTCTTTCTTCTGATTTGGTCAAATTGCCATCCAGATAATCTGGTATTTGGTCAAAAACGTGATTCTTTTCCATGGCTATATACTTTCTAAATAAATATTCTTCAACTTTTTTAAAATCCTGCACACCCTTGTTTTTACGGCACCGGGGGTGCTTCCAAAAATTTCCGCTAGTTCATCGTATTTTATTTCCTTGTAGCGGTTCAATATCACTAGTTCCCTATCGTATGGGTCAAGTTGGTTCAGCGCGTATTGCAGGTGGGCATTGTTCTCGCTCATATCGTTTTCTTCTTCTTCTACTGCTTTATACGCCAAGACCTCAATATCATCATGGGTTTTATGGTTTCTCGTATAATGGGTTTTAAGGCTGTTGCGGGCTATGGTGAACATCCACGACAAGAACGACCCATTGTTGTATGAATTCCGATACTTGATGAGTTTGTAAAAAACATCTTGTGTAAGATCTTCGGCCAACATTTTGTCCCCGGACATTTTGTAAAGAAAATTATACACATGTCTGTGGTGACGGTCAAAAAGTACCTTGAGCAAATCCAAGTTTCCCTCGGACACTTTTTGCATAATCATTTCATCTGAAAGCGTTTCCAAATGCTGTTTTTTAGTTGGCGTTTGACTTATATAGTCAGGAAATTAAGAAAGGTTACAGAAAGGAGTCAAAAAAAATGAAAAATTGTTTGATGAAAGGGTAAGTGGTTGAAAATACGGTATACTAAGTAGGCCTCTAAAGTGTTAGAGAGGTCATCGAATCTAATGTTAAGGTCTCGACTGCGCTCGGCCTGACAACCGCATTAAAAAGAAGTTAACTACATCCGCAGTTATCGCTTCCGCAGGAATTGGAGTTGCCTTTACCCTTGCTGAAGATGGATTTGGGCAGCAAAAATTTCCAGACCAAATATCCTGAAGCGATAATCAATGTTCCGTATGCTAAAATTTGTTGTACCATCTTTGGATCAGCTTAATATTTGATAGGCCATTAATGCTATAATATACGCAAAAACGCTCATAAAGCCCAATTGAATCATGGGCCATTTCCAAGAGTTCGTCTCTCTTTTTACAATAGCGAGTGTACTCATACATTGCATGGCAAAAGCGTAGAACAACATTAAAGATATGCCTGAAGCCAAATTGAACAATGGTTCGCCATCTTCATCCAGTTCCGCCGCCATTCGGTTCTGTATGGTTTCTTCCTCGTCGCTCCCCACACTGTAAATGGTGGCCAAGGTACCTACGAACACTTCACGTGCGGCAAAGGAGGTCAAAACAGCTATACCTATCTTCCAATCATAACCCAAGGGTTTTACAAGTGGTTCAAAAGCTTTTCCTGCCTGCCCGATGTACGAGTGTTCCAATTTGTAGCTGGCAATCTCTTGGGCAACGGCCCTTTCGGAAAGTTCTTCTCTGAGGACTTGGATGGAATCCTGTATTGCACCGGCGGCCATACCTTCCGCTTCTGCATTGCTGCGATAGGCATCTATATTGTTCTGGACATAATTTTTACTGTAAGTGCTCAATCCTTCGCTCTCAATGCGTTCGGCTACAATACTTTCGGCATTTTGGAAATCATCAGAATAACCATTGGATCCTAAAAACCATAATACAATGGATATCGCCAAAATAATCTTACCTGCACCGAGCACAAAGCTCTTGGTCTTTTCGATCACGGTATAGCCCACATTTTTTAACAAAGGCAAGCGATAGGTTGGCATCTCGATCATAAAAACGGACCTGCTCTTTATTTTAAGGATCTTGTTTAGGACCATAGCGGATAAAAGAGCCATTCCAAATCCTATAAGATATAATAGCATCAAGGTCAATGCTTGGTAACTCAACCCTAGGATGCTTCCTTCGGGAATTACGAGTGCTATCAAAATTAAATAGACGGGCAATCTCGCGGAACAAGTGGTAAATGGGGTCACCAAAATGGTAATAAGACGTTCCTTCCAATTTTCTATGGTACGTGTCGCCATAATGGCCGGAATGGCACAGGCGTTTCCTGAAATCAATGGGACGACGCTCTTCCCACTCAATCCAAAGGGACGCATCAACCGGTCCATTAAGAATACCACGCGGCTCATATATCCTGATTCTTCCAAAAGGGAAATGAATAGGAACAAAAAGGCAATTTGTGGAATAAATATTACGATTCCGCCAATACCGGCTACAATCCCTTCGGCAAGTAAATCCGTGAAAACGCCGGGAGGCAAGGTGTTTTTAATCCATTCCGCTGCCATGGCAAAGTTTTCGTCAATAAAATCCATGGGGTAGGAGCTCCACTCAAAAATGGCCTGGAAAATCAGCAATAAAATGGCAAAGAATATAAGGTAGCCAAAGACTTTGTGCGTAAGTATTTTGTCCAAGGAAGCACGTAGGCCCTTGGCGGCCATAAAATCCACCTTATAGGTTTCCTTTAAAATATTGTTAATCAGCTGGTAGCGAAGAACGGTTTCCTTATGCTGTAATTTTTTGAGCTCGTCCTTGGACTTGGTGGAGAAATCAGTCGCATCCTGAATGCGTTTTTTCTCGATGGGCATAAAGTTCACGTCCTGCGTGATTACCAACCACAATTTATAAAGATCTTCTTGTGGGAAGGTACTTTTTAGGCGCTCAAAATATTCCGGGGAAATTCTGGAGGTATCCAAGATAGGTTTTGAGGAAATGCTCTTATAGTCGGCAATGAGCTCCTTGATTCTATCGATTCCGGTATTTTTTCTGGTACTCACAAGGGCAATTTTGGTGTCCAGCTTTTTTTCCATGGCCTCCACATCCAACGAAATACCCTTACGGTCCATGCGATCCGCCATATTGATGACCAGAATGGTCGGAATCTTAAGGTCTTTGATCTGGGTGAAAAGCAGCAGGTTCCTTTTTAGGTTCTCCACATCGCTGATCACTACGGCAACATCGGGATAGTCCTTATCGTTTTTGTTGAGTAAAAGCTCTACGACCAAACTTTCGTCCAACGAAGTAGTGTTAAGGCTATAGGTTCCGGGTAGGTCCAAGATATGGGCCTTTACGCCCCTTGGAAGTTTACATATTCCTTCTTTTTTCTCTACCGTAATGCCCGGATAATTGCCTACTTTTTGTTTAAGTCCTGTAAGTTGGTTGAAAACCGAGGTTTTTCCAGTGTTGGGGTTACCAATTAAGGCTACATTGATATTCTTGCTCATTTGGCCTGCGTTTCTTCAATAATTTCCAACTCGATGAGTTTTGCCAAAGACCTTCTTATTGCCAAATGGCTCCCGCTTAGGTTGATATAGATAGGGTCGTTCAGGGGCGCAATTTGCAAAAGCTCCACACTGTTTCCGGGCAAGCACCCCAATTCCAATAATTTTATCGGAAGTATATGTTCGGTGAAATCTTTGATTATCCCCTTTTGTCCATATTTTAAATCTGCAACCGTCACCACTGTTCTTATTTAGAATAAATTTAAGTAAGGCCAAAAATAAGTAAAAAAGGAGAATTTGAAGGTCTAATTATAGAGAAAGGTGCAGGGAATTACTCTTTGTAGCTGGCTTCAAGTATTTTAATATCGCTGAGTAATCTATCTATTTCTTCCCGATTGGTGCCATCATAAAAGCCCCGAATACGTTTTTCCTTATCTACCAAAATAAAATTTTCGGTATGGATCATATCAAATGGACCTCCGTCCCCATCATTTTTAACGGCTAGATAGGATTTTCTGGCAAGCTCATAAATCTGTTTTTTATCGCCGGTAACCAAGTTCCATTTGCTATCGATTACTCCCTTTTCCACAGCGTACCGTTTTAATTGGGCAACGGTGTCGATTTGCGGGGTGACGGAATGTGAGAGTAGCATAATGTTAGGGTCGTTCTTGATAGCTTCTTGCACCTCGCCCATGTTTTTTGTCATTATAGGGCAAATGGTGAGACATGTCGTGAAAAAGAAATCCGCTACGTAGATTTTGTCCTTGTAATCTTCCTGCGTGATAGTTTCCCCATTTTGGTTCACCAGAGAAAAATCTGCCACTTTGTGGTATTTTTTGGTGTAGTGCAAGGTGCTGTCCACTAGTGATTTATCAACCATGGAAGGCTGGTAGACCGGGAGCATTTTTTCGGGTTGCAACGCATTGTAAAATAGATAGACGATGACGCCGGAGAGTACCAGCATTACAATTCCGAACATTTTGTACTTCGCGAAGAATGATCCCATAGTTGCAAAATTACGCCCCAATTGGCTATTCTTCAAGGAGAAAGAGACTTATTGTTGCTAAATCTTTCTTAAATGATAGAGGGATTAAAAATGCGGTTTTTTTATCAATCCCTAAAAGGTTACTTTTGTGCGTTTTAACAAAAGACGACGGATGACCCCTATAGTTATAAAGACCATACAATTCTTTCTAAGTTTATCGCTCTTGATCGTACTTCACGAGCTTGGACACTTTATCCCAGCAAAGCTTTTTAAGACAAGGGTGGAGAAGTTTTATCTCTTTTTTGATGTGAAGTTCTCCCTGTTCAAAAAGAAAATAGGGGAGACCGTATATGGTATTGGTTGGCTGCCCTTGGGCGGATATGTGAAGATATCCGGGATGATCGATGAAAGCATGGACAAGGAGCAGATGAAGGAGGAACCTAAGCCTTGGGAGTTCCGTAGCAAACCAGCTTGGCAACGTTTGATCATTATGCTCGGCGGAGTTGCCGTTAATTTTGTTTTGGCCGTGGTTATTTTTATTGGTCTTGTTTTTACCTATGGTGAAGAGTACATCGCCAATGATAGCTTAAAGGATGGAATCTGGGTTACCGAGAAAAGTTTGGGAGATGAGTTGGGTGTCCAGACAGGGGATAAAATTTTATCTATCGACGGTAAAAAGATAGAAGCCTTGCAACAGGTGCTTCCAGAAATGGTTTATGGTGAGAAGTATACTATTGAAAGGGATGGGCAGGTAATAGAGAAGGAGATTCCTGTAGATTTTATAGAAACTTTGTCTGAGGATAAAGAAAAAGCCCGTTTTATTTACTATAGGGTTCCGTTTTATGTGAATAGTGTTCCAGATACTTCCCACAATAAAGGAGTTGATCTAAGGCCAATGGACGAATTTCTGTCCATAAATGGGAAACAGGCCATTTATCGAGATCAAGTAATGCATGAACTTGAAAAGAACAAGGGAAGAGATATAGACATACTTGTGCGTAGGAAAAATGGTAAAGAAGAGCATGTTACGGCCAAGGTAAATAGTAAAGGAAAGCTTGGGCTTGTAACGGCTCCTGTTACTATGAAGGATTTGCAAGAAAAAGGATATTTGAAGGTAAAAACTTTAGAATATTCTTTTTGGGAATCCATTCCCGCTGGATGGAACAAGGGTGTAAAAACACTTTCGGACTACATCAAGGGAATGAAAAAAATATTTAATCCCGATACTGGTGCGTATAAAGAAGTTGGTGGTTTTGCGGCTATTGGTGGCATGTTCCCCGACACTTGGAACTGGCCGGCATTTTGGGCCACAACGGCTTTTATATCCATTATTTTGGCCTTTATGAACATTTTGCCCATTCCGGCACTGGATGGTGGACATGTAATGTTCCTGCTCTACGAAATGGTCACTGGACGCAAGCCAAGCGATAAATTTTTGGAGTATGCCCAAATGATAGGCTTCTTTATTTTAATTGCTTTGTTGCTGTTTGCCAATGGTAACGATTTATACAAATGGCTTTTTAAATAGAAAAGCAAATTTTTTGTTTGTGGTGTAAAAAAGAATCCGTTATATTTGCACCCGCTTAAGGTAAAATATTCCTCCTTAGCTCAGTTGGTTAGAGCATCTGACTGTTAATCAGAGGGTCCTTGGTTCGAGCCCAAGAGGGGGAGCATCTAAAGCAAAAGCCACCGAATTTTCGGTGGCTTTTTTGTTGGTTTTTATTTGTTATTGTTGAGCCATTTCCAAATGGATGGTCAGCTCCACTTCATCCCCCAATGTAGGTGTGTCACCACCAACTCCGAATGCCAATCGGTCTACGGTTCCGGTAAGTTTTAGTCCTGCTTTCAATTTTTGACTGCGTTGATCGGTAATTATTCCGTTCACAGTGCCTTCCAAGGTAACCGGTTTGGTAACCCCGTGCATGCTAAGGTCGCCCATTAACTTAAAGGTTTTGTCTCCGGTCTTTTCAAAGCTGGTACTCTTAAAAGTGATGGAAGGGTATTTTTCCGCATCAAAAAAGTCGCCACTTCTTAAATGATCGTCACGCCTATCATTATCCGTATCAATACTGGTGGTTTTAATATCCACCATAAATTCCGCGTTGTCAAAAGTGTCAGTCGCTGTTGCTGTTATGTCAAAATCACTAAAATGGCCCTCTACGGTAGAGATCATTAGGTGTGAAATGCCAAAACCGACTTTGGAGTGTGCCCCGTCCGATTTCCAAGTGGATTGTGCCGCAACCGCTAGGGATGTTAAAAACGCAAGTGCGAAAATAGTCTTCTTCATGATTGTGTGATTTAAGTGTTAGTAGTTTTGTTTATGATGTTTTTACCAATTTTAGATAAAATTTTCAACTAAATATGGTCAATTAGAACTTAAGATATAAATATTTTCCGTGAACAACATGGGTTAACCCTCAATCAACCAAATGGTTATGAATGGATATGAATATAATGTCGTTGAGGGGTTAAATATGGTTGTTGGTAAAGCTACTTTTCTGTAAACGCAGTTTTATATATAGTTTTGGTACTCATTAACCTAACTGTATTGATTTCTAAAAAGGAACTTCTTTTTCAAATAGTATTGCACGTATTGGTTCTCCTGTTCTTTTCTTTTGATAGAAATACAGGGAGCATAGTAGTGCACAGGGCAATATTTCTTTTGTTTTATGGCTTGGCCACGGTAGGCGTTACCTACTATCTTATGCCTAAATTCTTGTACAAAAAGAAATATTGGCAGTTTTTCTTGGGTTCGGCCATAGTGGTATCAATTGTTATCGTAATTGAAGAGGTTGTTTTGGAACCCATTATCTTCCCGGGTACCAAACGCGCAGATGCTTTCCCGGGTGTTTATGTTTCCCTATTGGGTATTCTGCCCGTAATGTTCATTCTCTCAGGATGTAAATTTGGATGGGACGCCCTTAAAAAACAGGCCCAAATCGATGAGCTCGAAACCACCATACAAGAAAGTGAACTTCAATTTTTGCGTAGTCAAATAAACCCCCATTTTTTGTTCAACAACTTGAACAATCTATACTCTTACGCTTTGCAAGAATCGCCAAAGACGCCGGAGATTATCCTCGAAATGAGCGGCGTGCTGCGATATATGCTATACGAATCCAAGGAACAATTGGTCCCCTTAAAAAAGGAGTTGGAGCAATTGGGCAACTTCATCCGTCTTTATAAATTGCAGATAGAGGATAGGGGAGAAGTACAATTTGATGTGGACGAGATCGAGGGTGAGTATAGGATCGCGCCATTGATTTTGATTGTTTTTATAGAAAATGCCTTCAAGCACAGCCAATCCGGACAGTCTTCGGATATTGAGATAGATATTTCCGTAAAGTTGAGCAATTCTATATTGGAGTTCAGATGCAAGAACAATTATGAGCCAGGGTTTAGTCTGGATAGTGTTGCTAAAGGAATTGGTTTGAAAAATGTAAAGAAACGCCTTGAACTTCTTTACCCAAAAAAGCATATTTTGCATATAGAGGAGGCCGATAACAGCTACAAGGTGTTTCTAAAGCTGGAATTGGAAAAGATTTAGGTTATGAGGTGTATCATTGTTGAAGATCAACCGCCGGCACAGCGGATATTGAAGAAGTTTATTCAGGACGTGCCCACATTGCAGTTGGTACAGGTTTTTTCTGATGGACTGACAGCTATGGAGTTCTTGAACAAAGAGTCGGTAGATCTTATGTTTCTGGATATTCACCTGCCCAAGATCAATGGTCTCGATTTTTTGAAGAGTATTCCAGATCCGCCACATGTGATCTTCACTACCGCTTTCTCCGAATATGCACTTGAAGGATACGACTTGAACGTGGTGGACTATCTTTTAAAGCCATTTTCTTTCCAGCGGTTTTTACAGGCCGTGAACAAGGTAAATGCAAAACATGAGCATGTCATATCCAAAAATGATACCACTCCACTTACTGAGATTTATGTAAAATCCAGTCATGAACATATCAAGGTTTTGGTTAGGGATATTTACACGATTGCCTCTGATTCCGATTACACAGAGATTCATCTAAAGGAAAAAAAAATATTGTCCAATGAGCCCCTGCGGCACTGGATGGAAGTGTTGGGGGGCAGTCAATTTTACCAAATACACAAATCCCATATCATCAATACCAAAAAAATAGACCGTATTTCCGGTAACATGGTGTTGCTGACCAACGGCGCCAAAATACCCATGGGGAGGGCCTATAAAGACAATTTCTTAAAAAGCATCCTATAAAAAAGCCCGGAACATCCGGGCTTTTAAATTCAGCTTCTACCTCGCAAAATAGATATAGATTCCAATTACGACTATGGCAATAAATGCACTTGCCAATTTTACGTGTTTCCAAGGCTCTATGGATACTTGCTTGGTATATTCCAATTGGAAAGGCTCCTTTCTTGGATAAAACTTACCAATGATCAACATAATAGCAATGTTTGAAATAAACAGGATTGCCATTACGTGCAAATAATGAGGGTATGCACCGGCCTCTATCAAATTAAGTTCGGCAGCATCGGTAACTCCGTTTGCTTTTGCTTCAGCCAATGCGTTGGCGACCATTCTTGGCCCCACGATAAATTGACTGATAATGTAAAGAACAGAGCCTGAAAGGATACCAATTTTTGCCGCGATGGCAGGAACTCTTTTAGTGAGATAGCCCACCACGATAATTGTGAAGATGGGAATACTATAAATACCATTGATTTCCTGCAAATAATTGAACAAGCTGCCCGCGTTGGCAATAAGCGGTGCTATGAACATGGCCGCAAGAGCCAAGCATACGCCGAACACCTTGCCATATTTTACCACGGTCATTTCCGATGCATTCTTGTTGATATGCTGCTTGTAGATGTCTATTCCGAACAAGGTTACCGAACTATTGAGTACACTATTGAAAGAACTCAAAATGGCCCCGAAAAGTACTGCGGCGAAGAAGCCCATCAATGGTTTTGGAAGTACGGCCCGTACCAATTCTGGATAAGCAAGGTCACTGCTGGCCAACCCCCCTTCAAAATAGTAGTAGGCGATCATTCCGGGCAACACTAGGATAATAGGCCCTAGAATTTTTAAAAATGCTGCTAATAAAAGTCCTTTTTGCCCTTCGGCAAGGTTCTTTGCTCCCAGTCCCCGTTGAATAATTTGTTGGTTGGTCCCCCAATAGAAAAGCTGAACCAGCATCATTCCGGTGAAAATGGTGGAAAATGGCACCTCCTGTCCCGGATTCCCGGTCGAATCAAAACGTTCCGGATTTGCTGCCATTAAGGTTTCCAATCCTCCCATCACACTCCCATCACCTATGGCCATCAGACCAAAAACCGGAATCATGATACCACCGATAATAAGACCAACGGCATTGATACTATCTGAAACCGCAACCGCTTTCAATCCACCAAAAACTGCATAAATGGAACCGATGATGCCAATGCCCCAGATACAGATTACCAAGGCTGTGGAGTCCGAAACCCCCAATAATCCGGGAACATCGAACATACCACTTATGGCGACCGAACCAGAATATAATATGACAGGAAGCAGAACCACTACGTAACCTGTGAGGAACAATCCAGAGGTTATGGTCTTTGTGGCCACATCAAAACGTTTGGCCAAAAACTGGGGAACCGTTGTTAATCCACCCTTAAGGTAGCGGGGTAGGAGGAACATGGCCGTTACCACGATGGCGAGTGCGGCCAAGGTTTCCCAGGCCATTACCGATAGCCCATCTTTATAAGCGCTTCCGTTTAGCCCTACAATTTGTTCCGTGGATAGGTTGGTCAGCAGCAAGGAGCCCGCTATTACTCCAGCGGTAAGGCTTCTGCCTCCCAAGAAATAACCATCCGACGATGTTTCATCTGTTTTTCTAACGGACCACCACGATATGATTCCTACCAATAGTGTGAATCCCAAAAACGAAATAAGTGCCATAGTATAATATTTGGTGTTCTGTCCATGGACAAAACAATTTGTTCAGCTGGTTGTGCACGCTAATATAGCCTGAATTTTCCGAAATGCGGGATGAACCCGTAAACACAACATTTTAACTTGGATTGGAGGTTTTTGGAAAATTTGATATGGCAATAAATGCTTGTAAAAAGATAATGGATAGCTAACAATTATTTAAACTGAAAAGGCAGGTTTTATCCTTATAAATGTGAGTAATTTGAAACATATTTTTATTATTTGTAAACATTTATGAGTAAAAGTACGCTCACAAAGCGATCAGGGTTTGGGTTTCTGCTGCATGCTTCGCTTGCTGCCTTTGGCACATACTTTTGTATGTACGCCTTTAGGAAACCATTTTCCGTGGCCTCTTTTGAAGGACTCTCCTTTATAGGAGTGGATTACAAAATTCTTTTGGTGATTGCCCAGGTACTTGGGTATGCCCTTTCCAAATTTGTGGGTATTAAGGTGATATCCGAATTAAAGCCCAATAGAAGATTACTTTACCTAATTTCTCTTATAGTACTTGCCGAAATTTCGCTAGTGCTATTTGCATGGGTACCCACCCCGTACAATATTCCATTTATGTTCCTTAACGGTTTTCCATTGGGCATGATCTGGGGCATTGTGTTCTCCTATATAGAAGGACGTAGGTTTACCGATATTTTGGGAGTAGTACTGTCCTCAAGCTTTATTGTATCAAGTGGAGTGGTAAAATCGGTCGGGTTATTTGTGGTGAATTCATGGGGGGTTAGTGAGTTTTGGATGCCGTCCGTAACCGGGGCACTCTTCCTTTTTCCTCTTTTGATATGTTCGTATTTGTTGCAACGGGTACCTCCACCAACCCCTGAGGATATTGCCAATCGAACCGAGCGGATACCGATGACAGCTGCAGATAGAAAAAGCTTATTAAAGAAGTTTATGTTCCCATTGCTCATCATAGTGTTGTTCTATACTTTTTTGACGGCTTTTAGGGATTTTCGTGACAATTTTGCCCGAGAATTGTGGGATAGTATCGGTTATCAAGGGAATGCCTCTGTTTATTCTACCTCCGAAATTATCATTGCCCTTGTAGTGCTTTTGATTATCGGGGCCATCTTTTATGTGAAAGATAACTTTAAAGCCTTGCTTACCTATCATGCCCTGCTTATCCTAGGGACCTTGGTATTGGTGGTCAGTACCATAATGTTTCAAACCGGGGTGTTGGACCCGTTTGTTTGGATGGTCTGTACTGGGTTTGGACTCTACATCTGTTATGTGCCGTTCAACTGTCTCTTTTTTGACCGGTTTATTGCCACTTTTAAAGTAAAGGGAAACTCGGGTTTTCTAATCTATATTGCCGATGCCTTTGGTTATTTGGGAAGCATTTTGGTGTTGCTCTACAAGAATTTTGGACAGGCCGATGTATCATGGCTCAAGTTTTTCGTCTATGGCACCTATGCCGTTGCTGTAATCGGTATAGTAAGTACATTAATATTATATGGGCATTTCGTGGCCCGCCGCAAGTCGGAAGAACTTAATAAGCAATTGGAATATGGACAATAAGTATGATGCCGTCATAGTAGGTGGGGGTGTTTTGGGAACTTTTCACGCCTACCATGCACTGGAATTGGGCCTAAAGGTTTGTTTGGTGGATAAAGATGCCTATCCCAGAGGAGCTACTACACAAAATTTTGGACAGGTTGTCCCTTCGGGTATGGATTCCAAATGGCAGAAATTTGGAATGGAAAGTCTGAAAATATACAAGGAGATTCAATCCCAGTTTGATATAAGTATCCGCCAGAACGGAACAGTATACTTGGCTTCCAATGAAGAGGAAGAACAGTTGTTGATGGAGTTGAGAGCTATCAATAATGGGAACGATTACATATCAAAAATGCTCACCAAACAAGAATGTTTGGCCAATTACCCTGGACTTAGAAAGGAGTATGTTACAGCTGGATTATTTTTTCCAGATGAGGTCACAGTGGAACCTAGGACCATGATCCATAAGCTCCAGAAATATTTGATGGACCAGAAAGGCTTGGACATCAGGTTTGATTTCCCCGTTGTATCCTGTGAATCCAAAGAAGAGTGGGTTTCGATCCAAAGCACAACAGGTGATGCGATATGCGGTAAGAAAGTAATTGTTTGTAATGGAGCGGAGTTTAAAAACCTGTATCCTGAACTATTTGCCACCAGTGATCTGGAAGTTTCCAAACTGCAAATGATGCAGACCAAACCGCAAAAGAACTACGAGTTAAAAGGTTCTATCCTAACGGGATGGTCCATTCGAAGGTACGAAGCGTTCCATGAATGCCCATCCTTTGCCGGAATCAAGGAAAAGGAGCCAAAGAATAGCCTTCAGAAAAAATGGGGCGTGCATATTCTTTTTAAACAAGCGGCAGATGGTTCGGTGATTTTGGGAGATTCCCATCAATATGCGGATGCCCACAGAGTTGAGGATTTGGGTTATGATCTGGATATGGATATCGACAATTTTATGATTGATGAAGCCCGAAAAATCATTGACCTTCCCACGTATCAAATTCAAAATAGGTGGTACGGAATGTACTCGCAATGCAGGAACAGTGATATTTTTCAAAAAACCATCGACCACAATATTCATATTGTAACAGGAATCGGTGGAAAGGGGATGACGGGCAGCGCCGGATTCGCGAAGAAGAACATTACTACTATATTCAATAAGCAGAAAATCAAATTATGAAAAAGATAGAATTGGCCGTTTTTGATATGGCAGGTACCACAGTGAACGAGGACAATGTCGTATACAAAACGGTAAGGGCAGCTTTGGCCAAACATGGGGTCGAGGTTTCTTTGGATACCGTTCTGGAATTTGGCGCTGGAAAGGAAAAATTCAAGGCTATTGTAGATATCTTGGAACAGACCAAGAATGCATCAATTGATGCTAATCTTGTTTTTGAAGACTTTAAAGGAATGTTGGAAGAAGCCTATGCCAATTTAGAGGTTAGCTCTTATAATGGTGTTGAGGCCTTTTTCCAACTATTAAAGTCTAGAGGGGTCAAAGTGGTCTTGAATACAGGTTACGACCAAAAAACCGCAAGTTCGCTTTTGGACAAATTAGGCTGGGCTGCGGGGAATCAAATTGATGCTGTGATTACTGCCGACGATGTGGTACATGGAAGACCTTCTTCGGAAATGATAGACAAGGCGATGGATATGTTCGGTATCAAAAACCCAGAACATGTATTGAAAGCTGGTGACTCCGTTATCGATATTGAAGAAGGAAAAAACGCGAATTGTGGTTGGACAGTGGGCGTTTTAACCGGCGCCCAAACACGGGAACAGCTGGAGACCGCGCAACCAACTTTGATCCTGGATTCCCTGACCAATCTGGAAAAGGTGTTATTTTCTTGATCAAATAAAGTAATAGACCACCAACATTTTAGAGGGAACTGTTCCTCTGTTGATAGGTACATGGGGGATTCTACCGTCGAAGAAGATAGAATCCCCTTCTTCTAAAAGAACCTCTTGGTCGCCAATCTCGTAATAGCACTCTCCGGTTAAAATATACTTGAACTCAAAAGCATCGGTCACTACCTTTTCTCTTCTTGAATTGGGCTGTACTTCCAGAAGCACACTTTCAAAACCCACAGAGTTCAACTGTTTTCCAAAAATATAATTATATGTAAAACCAACTGCTTCGTCCTCCTTTTCTATAATGGACTGTTCGTGTTTGCGGGTCACAATAAAATTTTGACCCATACCTTTCGGGATACCATCAAAAAAATCCGTCATCTGGGTGTCCAATGCCTCCACAATTTTTAAAAACACTGGAAGGGATGGTATAGTTCTACCGTTTTCAATGCGTGAAATAAGCCCAGCGGTTACCCCGGCAGCTATCGCAACATCGTTTATGGTCTTTTTATTGTTCTTACGGATTTGCTTTATTCTTTTCCCGATTCCGATGAGGTAATCTTCCATTACTTATGGCCCTCCTAAATTTTAGTATTTATAATATTTTTTGATAAATCAAGATTACTAAAAAAATACGGTTAATCCATTAAACTACTGGGGTATGTTGTGAAATCTCTGTTTTTGTCGATTTGAATAAATTGCATATTTGTAAATAATGTTTACATAACATTGAACCCTTTCTTTTAACCATTCCGTATCATTTTTTTAATCTGTTTAAAGGCCTGTCTTAACTCTTGTATAGGATATTTGTTGATAAATAATTAACCAATTTTTACAAATACTCAACAAATGAAAAAATCGATTGTAGCTTTTTTACTTGCATTCACCGTAAGTATAATTGGCTATTCGCAAGTCACCTTTTCAGGAAAGGTATTAGACGAGAACAACGTACCATTGCCGGGTGCATCGGTAGTTGTAAAGGGTGGGTCCACAGGTGTGGCCACCGACTTTGATGGAAATTTTGAAATTGAGCTCCCACAAGGAGGGGAAATTTTGGTAGTATCCTATATAGGGTATATCTCCCAGGATTTGGAAACAGCCGGTAAAACTACCGCGACCATCGTATTACAGCCCGATTCACAACAATTGGATGAGGTTGTGGTAACTGCTTTGGGTATACAAAGAGAGACCAAAAAGCTTGCCTATGCAGTACAAAAGGTTTCGGGAGAGGAAATTTCCGAGGCCAAAGAGACCAACGTGGTCAATTCGCTTGCCGGTAAAATGGCCGGTGTCCAGATTACGGGAGGAAACTCGGGTGTTGGGTCTTCTTCACAGATTATTATCCGTGGTGAGAATTCCCTTAACCCAAGTCCCAATGCCAACTCGCCATTATTTGTAGTGGACGGTATTCCTATCAACAACAATGTGAACAATACAGGAAGTGAGGGGAACATGGGGGTTGATTATGGTAACGGAGCCATGGACATTAACCCAGATGATGTAGAGACCATGACCGTGCTTAAAGGACCAAATGCAACAGCACTCTATGGTTCCAGAGGAGCCAATGGTGTTGTGCTCATTACCACCAAATCTGGTAAGGGCAGCAAGGGAATTGGGGTGTCCTATACCCACAATTCGACTTTCGAAGATCTTTTGACACTCCCAAAATATCAAAACCGCTACGGACAAGGTTCCGGAGGGCAGTTTGCTTTTAATGATGGTGGGCAGAACCGTTCCTTGACAGGAGGTATAAACGATCACGTGGACGAAAGCTGGGGGCCAGCTTTAAACGGACAATTGATCCCTCAGCACGATAGCCCAACAACCAGTGGATTGAGAGCTGGTGACGTTCATGTTAGGCCAAGAAATCCTGATGGAACTTTTGCTGGTGAAATCATCGCAACGCCTTTTTCTCCACAGCCCAACAATATCGATGACTTTTTTAGAACAGGTTTCACCATGAGCAATAACATTGCTTTGACGGGAGCTAACGAAGATGGTAATTTTAGGGTATCCTTTACCGATTTGCAAAGTGAGAGTGTTATTCCAAACTCCAATTTTAAAAGAAGGTCGTACCAAGTAAATGGTTCCTACAACCTTACCGATTGGTTAAAGGTGACCGGTTCCATGAACTACATCAATTCGAACTCCCGCAACCGTCCCAATAACTCTTACGGAACAGAAAACGTAATGTATCTGTGGATTTGGTTCGGTCGTCATATCAACATGAACAATTTAAGGGATTATTGGCAGCCAGGTTTGGAAGGTGTGCAGCAGTACAACTATAACTACAACTACCACGATAACCCTTTCTTTACTGTGTACGAGAACACCAATGCCTTTAACAAGGACCGTGTGATCACCAACCTAAGGGCGGATATGACATTGGCAAAAGGATTGAGCCTAATGTTGCGTTCCGGTTTTGACTATTCCAGTGAACTGGATATGAGGAAAAGGGCCTATTCAACCCAACGCTTCCCAAATGGTCAGTACAGGGAGGATTTTATTTATGCCTACGAGCAGAATACGGATTTCCTTTTGGCTTACAACACTGAGCTGAACCAAGATTTTGATTTTGGTGTATCCTTCGGGGGTAACCATCGTTCGGCAAAGAACAGATATCAACGTATCAGTGCCAACTCCTTGTCAATTCCTGGAATCTATAACTTTGGAAATGCGGCCGAGCCATTGACGCAGAGTGATTATGACGGTAAATTCACCGTAAACAGTTTGTATGCCTTCTCCAATTTGGCCTATAAAGATTATGCTTTCTTGGATGTTACCGCTCGTAACGATTGGTCTTCCACATTACCTGATGGAAACAATAGTTATTTCTATCCATCCGTTGGTTTGAGTTTCATTCTTTCTGATATGTTCCAGATGCCAGAGTCCATCAGCTTTGCGAAAGTTCGAGGAGGCTGGGCCAGTGTGGGTAACGATACCGACCCTTATAATTTGGCCGCGACCTTTGGATTTGGAAACACATTCAATGGATATTCTAGGGCCTACTCCCCTTCCGAGTTGAAACTTGCCGACCTTAAACCAGAACGCACCAACTCATTTGAAGTGGGGGCCGATGTTCGTTTCTTTGGAAACCGTTTGGGATTGGATGTGGCTGCATATAAGTCGGTAACCAATAACCAGATTCTTTCTTTGCCCGTATCCAATACTTCCGGATTTAGTTCCAGGGTCATCAATGCAGGTGAGGTAGAGAACAAAGGTTTGGAAATCACCTTGACCGCAACACCGCTTAGAACCGACAACTTTAGCTGGGATACCAACATCAACTTTACCACCAATCGTGGAGAGGTAAAAGAACTTACGGATGGATTGACCCAATATCTTGTAAAGGAAAATTACCTTCAAGTTGTTGCTGAGGTCGGAGAGCGTATGGGTGACCTTTACGGAACAGGTTTCGAACAGGTGACCGACCAAAACAGTCCTTATTATGGACAATGGATCATTGATGGTGATTCAGGTTTGCCCATCAGAAGCAATGAACTGAGAAACCTAGGAAACTACAATCCAGATTTTATGGTTGGTTTTCAGAATAGCTTCCGTTACAAAAACCTTCGATTTGGTTTCCTTTTCGATTGGAGACAAGGTGGTGTGTATCACTCCAGAACGGTTGCCATTGGCGGTACTACAGGTATGTTGGATTTCACTGTTCCCGGTCGTGAATCGGGCATCGTTGCCCAAGGTGTTGTGGATGATGGAAATGGAAACTATACACCGAACACGGTCAATGTAGCGGCTTCAAACTACTACTCACACGTGTACAACAGAAGCAACGAGCAAAGCTCAATGTTCGATGCTACCTATGTAAAGCTAAGAGAAGTAAAATTGGGCTATACGCTTCCAAGCAAGTTGTTGGCCAACACGCCGATACGATCAGCGACCATCTCTTTGGTAGGTCGTAACCTGGCACTTTGGACGGAGAATGACCATGTGGATCCCGAATCCATTTCTTTCTCCGGAGGTTCGATCGTACCCGGTGTGGAAGATATGGCATTGCCCAGCACAAGAAGTTTTGGTCTTAACCTTAACGTAGAATTTTAAACAAAGAATTTAAGATAAAGAATGATGAAAACATCAAACTTCATAACATCCATCTTATTTGCAGGAACCCTATTGGTTTCGTGTACGGACAATTTTGAGAGTATCAACTCCAACCCCAACGCCCCGGAACAGGTGAGTGCCAACTTGCTTACCTCCACCGTAACTTCGGAAATCACAAGAACGTTGACACAAGAGGGGTATAGCGATGGAAATACCATTACCCAGCTCATGGCAAAAAATAACTTTCCTGGTTTTAGTCAGTTTGATTGGGGAGATCAAGGCATGTGGAATTTCTTTTACAACTACTTGCCCGAAATCAACGATATTTTGGAAATTTCCCGTGCAGAAGGATCTCAAAATGCGACCTACGAAGGCATAGCCCTGACATTGAGAGCACTTTCTTTTGCCAACCTTACCGATTTGTATGGCCACGTACCTTACACCGAGGCCATGTCAGGTGAGTCCGAAGGAATTTTTACGCCCGTTTACGATGATCAAGAAACCGTTTATAATGGGGTCCTTCAAGATTTGGCAGATGCCGATGCCGCACTGGCAAAAGGGGAAGCGATTACCGGATCTACAGGTGACGTTATCTATGATGGAGATGCTTCCAAATGGAGAAAACTGGCAAATTCATTGCGTCTTCGTTACCTGATGAGAATTTCCAAACAACGAGATGTATCAGCCGAAATGCAGGCCATTGTCAGTGCAGGAAACTACATCAATTCTAATGATGACAACGCCACATTAACCTATAGTGGTACATCAAATACCGATTCTTGGCCAGAGAGTACAGGTCGTATCGGTGGTTTTGACGAGAAGAGTCTTTGTACCACATTGTTGGGCTATTTTGAAGAATTCAACGATCCTAGATTGGATATCTGGTTCGATCGTAACAGTGATGGCGAATGGGTAGGTATTCCAATTGGTCTGAACCAAGACAATGCCCGTGCTTATGACGATGCCAACAGTCCAAGCCGTTTGGATGTGGAATTGTTTTATTTCTCCTCAACAGCTGCCGAAGCGTTCATCATGAAAAATTCAGAAGTACAATTTATTTTGGCAGAAGCTGCCCAGAGAGGTTTTATTGCTGGCAGTGCCGCAGATTATTACAACGCTGGTGTTAGGGCAAGCTTGGCCTATTGGGGCGTTGCAGATGCTGATATTGATGCATACTTGGCCCAACCAACCGTACAATATGATGGTTCTTTGGAATTGCTGCTTACTCAAAAAACCATAGCACTTTGGAACGTGGATTACCAAGGATGGATGGATTACAGAAGAACGGGTATTCCTGCTTTGGAAACAGGCCAAGACGACCTTAACGGAGGACGTTATCCGGTTCGTTTCCTTTATCCATCGTCCGAACAGACATTGAATACGGCAAACTATGAAGCTGCCGTACAAGCCATGGGCGGAGAAGGGGACAACATCAATACACCTGGCTGGTGGGAAACCGGAACCAGATATTAAACGATTGAAAAATAGTCTTTTAAACAAAATATGGTTGCCCTGTTTTTCAGGGCGGCCTTTGTTGTTAAAAATAAATAAGATGTCTAAAAAACTACTGTTACCTATTCTGCTGATTGGTTTGATGGTATCGTGCACAAATAAAGTAAATCGGTCCACTGATATTGAGCATGTAGTCATCATTGGAATAGACGGTATGAGTCCTAATGGGATTCAAAAGGCCAAAACGCCAACATTGGATTCCATGATCCAGAGTGGGGCCGCAACCATGCATGCACGGTCCGTACTCCCATCAAGTTCCAGTCCCAATTGGGCCAGTATGATCATGGGTGCCGATACGGAACAACATGGAGCGACTTCCAACGGTTGGGAAAAGTTCGACCATCAATTACCACCGGTCGTAGTTACTGAAAACGGTACTTTCCCTACCATATTCACACTGTTTAAAGACCAACAGCCAGAAGCGCATGTAGGTGCCATTTACGACTGGGACGGTTTTGGACGTTTGTTCGAAAAATCCGATGTGGATTTTGATATCGACGGAGATCATGAGGACAAAACCACACAAGAAGCGGTAAGCTACATCAAGGAGCATAGACCAAAATTCACCTTCGTGCATTTGGATCACGTAGATCATGCGGGACATTCCCAAGGCCATGGGAGCCCTGAGTATTACAAATCAGTGGAAAAGGCAGATTCCCTGATTGCCAAAATCGTAAATTCAACCAAGGATGCAGGGATTTTTGAAAAAACCATGTTCATTATATCCGCAGACCACGGAGGTTTAGGCTTTGGTCATGGCGGAGAAAGTCTGGCCGAAATGGAAATACCATTCATTATGTACGGGGCGGGAATCAAAAAAGGCTATAAAATCGAAGAGACCGTTTACCAATACGACAATGCACCGACAGTTGCCTATGCCATGGGATTGCAAATGCCCCAAGCTTGGATGGGCAGACCCGTAAGAGGGGCTTTTATAGGAAATGAAGCTCCAAAGCTTATATACAAACGAAAAGAGCAGATAAGCCAACCCAAAATTCTTCCAGATGCTGGGCATTTTGAGCCCGCAGGAGGCGTTTTTAAAGCGGATTCTGTTGCAGTGGTCATGCAAAACCCGAACAATATGGGTGAGATTCGATATACCATTGGCAATACTGTACCCACCTTTGAAAACAGTCAAGTCTATCAAGACACCTTTTATCTAAAGGAGACAAATATCATCAAGGCAGGTATTTTTCAGAACGAGCGATTGGTAAGTACCGTCGCCGAAGGAAATTTCAGGATTATTTCAAAAGCAAAACAGGACCCTGTCAAATTTGAGGTTTTTCAAGTGAGCGGTATCGAAAAGCTTCCGGTTTTCACTACCTTAAATCCGGTGCATGAAGGTTACGTAACGGAGTTCTCCCATAAGCAAGCACTCTCCGAAGATATGCCGCAAGAGCAAGTGGCCGTGGTTTTTGAAAGTTATTTGGAAGTGACCGAAGAAGGAACATATAACTTTTTCACCAATAGTGATGATGGTAGCAAACTTTATGTGAACGGTGCCGAGATAGTGGACAACGATGGTGACCATGGTGTTATGGAACGCAGCGGGACTTTGGAACTATCCGGAGGGAGGCATTTGGTCCGTGTAGAATTTTTCAACGGTGGCGGGGGCTATCATTTGGATATTAAATATTCGGGTCCCAATACGCCAAAACAAATTATTCCAGCGGATAGGCTGTTTAGAGAAAAATAACAAAGAATGAAGCAAAAGCGCAACAAGCACAACTCAGAATCTGTTGTGGAGGGCGACATCAACCTAACTCCTGCGCGGAGAGCATGGTTGCAGAACGAAGTTGGCGATGAAACCCAAGAGCTACTGGAAAAGGACGCCAAATATTTTATGCATCAATCCATGTCCACACCTTGTTTGGACGTGCTCCAAAATTGTGATGGCTCGCACATGATCAGTGTATCGGGCAAAAAGTACCTCGATTTTCATGGAAACAACGTGCACCAAATCGGGTTTTCGCATCCAAAACTGGTCGCTCGACTAACGGAGCAGCTGCAAAACTTGACGTTTTCCACCAGACGCTACGCCAATGAGACCGCTATTCAATTTGCGGAGAAATTGACCTCTTACACTCCAAAGGGCCTTAACCGCATCCTAATGACCCCCAACGGAAGCTCGGCCATTGGCATTGCCCTAAAATTGGCAAGGGCCATTACTGGTAAGCATAAAGTCGTCTCTTTTTGGGACTCGTTCCACGGTGCATCTTTGGATGCCATAAGTGTTGGGGGCGAAGCGATCTTCCAAGAGCATATGGGGCCATTAATGCCCGGTGTGGAACGCATTCCGCCACCAATAACCTATCGTGGTATATTTGAGGGTAATGAGGACAAGGCATTGGAGTATTTGCAGTATGTTTTGGAGAAAGACCATCAAATTGGAGCTTTTTTAGCGGAGACCATTCGCAACACCGATGTGCAGATCCCATCAAAAAAATTCTGGAAAGCAGCTAGGGAACTTTGTACCAAACATGGTGTTTTACTGATTTTGGATGAAATCCCCATCGCTTTTGGAAGAACGGGAACTATGTTCGCCTACGAGCTTTTTGATATTGAACCGGACATTCTCTGCTTGGGTAAAGGATTGGGGGGTGGAATTATCCCTCAAGCAGCGATTGTTACCCGTGAAGAATACAACAAATTCGGACATATTTCCCTCGGGCACTATACCCATGAAAAAAGTCCGTTGGGATCCATGGCCGGCTTGACGCTTTTAGAGGTTTTGGAAGAGGAAAACATCTTGCAAAAAGTGAAGGAGGATGAAGAATTCATGAGAAAATCCTTGTACAAAATGCACCGAAAATATTCATTGATCGGAGATGTGCGGGGTGTTGGTCTTTTATGGGGCATTGAACTGGTGACTAACAGAACGACCAAAGAAAAAGCAACAGCCGAAGCCGAAGAAATTATGTACGAGTGCCTAAAACAAGGATTAAGTTTTAAAGTTTCCAAAGGAAACGTGCTACAGCTTTCTCCACCATTGACCATAACAAGAGAAGAACTGGAAAAAGCATTTGAAATATTGAACTCTGCCTTTTTAAAAACAAACCATATCGCCTAATGAAAAAAACGAACCAACTACTACTTGTACTTTGTTTGGGTGTGATGAAACTATCAGCGCAAACCGAACCCCAAATTTTGGTACAACCTTATCTCCAAGATGCAGAACCGAATTCCATCGTCATCATGTGGGAGACCACCAGTGGCGAAGAAAGCATTGTGGAATGGGGAACCACGGAAAAACTGGGCAAAAAAACCTCGGGGAAAGCCGAGGATATCAATTTCTCTGAATCCCGGGTGCATACCGTAAAACTGGAAGGCCTTAAACGCTTTACGGAGTATTATTACCGGGTGAAAACAGATAAGGCCAAATCGGATATCTATCAATTTAAAACACCACCCTTTTCAAGTGACCAAGAGTCGTTCAATATTGTGGCCATGAGCGATATGCAATACGATAGCCAGCATCCGGACAAGTTTTCCGAAATCGTAAATCAAGGGGTTCTTCGGTATTTGGAAAAGGAGTACGGAGGCAAGTTGCCCGACAATCTGGCCATGGTGATGATTCCCGGCGACCTGGTGCAGAGCGGCAGCAAATATTACCAATGGAAGGAACACTTCTTCGACCCGGCACAAAAACTCTTTGCCGAGGTCCCCGTGTATCCGGTTTTGGGCAACCACGAACGCAACTCTGTTTTCTACTTCAAATACTTCAGCCTTCCAGAAAATGGAACACCAGCCTTTGCAGAACATTGGTGGTACAAGGATTATGGCAATACCCGAATCATCGGATTGAATTCCAACGACGGCTATCGTGACCTTCGTGAACAATACGAATGGTTGGAGCAAGTGCTGGCAGATACGGAAAAGAACGATGATATTGATTTTGTATTTGCGCAACTCCACCATCCACATAAATCCGAACTTTGGATTCCGGGCGAGGAAGAATCAACGGGCAAAGTGGTAAAAATGTTGGAGACGTTCTCCACCAAAACAGGAAAACCAAGCATCCACTTTTTTGGTCATACCCATGGCTATTCACGAGGGCAATCCAGAGACCACAAACACCTTTGGATCAATGTGGCCTCGGCGGGAGGCTCCATCGATAATTGGGGAGAGTTTGCAGGTAGGGATTATGATGAATTTACGGTTACCCAAGATGAATATGGATTTGTAATGGTTGAGGTCGACGGAAACCGTAGCGACCCTAAATTCACTATCAAAAGAATCAGTCAGGGCAATACCGTAAAGTCCCGTCAGAACGAGCTTACCGATAGCATCACCGTTTGGCGATTGGAAAAAAAGCCCAATGCCCCAAAAGTAGATTCACCTGTGAATAACAAAACGGTGACTACGGAATTTACGACCTTAAAAGCAGGTGAGTTTTCAAGCCCTCTAAATGGTGCATTTCATGCCGCATCACATTGGCAGGTTTCGGAAAGTCCTGATTTTGATAAGTTGGCTTTGGACAGTTGGAAACAATTTGAAAACTGGTATTACGAAGAAGACCGTCAAAAAGAGGACGATTTGACCGATGAAAAAACCAAACGATTAAAAGCAAATACCACCTATTATTGGAAAGTTCGGTACCGTGACCAAAACTTGAACTGGAGTGATTGGTCCGAAACAGCATCATTTAAAACACCACAGGAAAATGAAAAATAATTTTTTGTTCTTGATGATTGCCGTAGTGGCAATGTTCAGGGTTAATGCCCAAAATACCGATACCAAAGTAATCTTGATAACGTTGGATGGTTTCCGTTGGCAGGAACTGTTTACCGGAGCAGATTCCCTTTTGATCGGTCACAAGGATTATGTTCACGAAGCAGACATGCTGAAGGAAGCTTTTTGGAGGGATACACCGAGCGAAAGAAGGGAGGCGCTACTGCCCTTTATTTGGGGTCAAGTCGAAGAGATGGGCCAAATTCATGGAAACCGAAAGTTGGAAAGCAAAGTAGATTTGACCAACTCCATGTGGTTCTCTTACCCGGGTTACAACGAAATTTTGACAGGAACTGCGGATGATGAAAACATTCGAAGCAATGATAAAATCCCAAACCCCAACACCACCATTTTGGAGCGCTACAACAGTACGCCCGAAGGAAAAGGTAAAGTAGCTGCCTTTGGTAGCTGGGATGTTTTTCCCTCTATAGTTAACGAAGAGCGCTCGGGAGTTCCAGTAAATGCGGGATTTGAGAAGGCCACCGATAATTTGAATGCCAGGGAGGAGTTTTTGAACGAGCTTCAGGACCAGATACCAAGTCCTTGGGGCACGGTCCGTTTGGATGCATTCACCCATCATTATGCCTTGGAACACATGAAAAAGAAGCACCCAAAATTGGTTTTCATTTCCTACGGAGAAACCGATGATTTTGCTCACGATGGGGATTATCAAGCCTATTTAAAATCGGCCCACAATACCGATGCATTGATCAAAGATTTATGGGAATTTACCCAACAAAATGACTTTTATAAGGACCAAACCGTGTTTTTGATCACTACGGACCATGGCCGGGGTACCGAGCCTTTGGACACATGGAGAAGTCACGGAAGCGATATCAATGGGGCAGGCTCCGTTTGGATGATAGCTTTTGGAAACAGCATTGCTCACAAAGGCGAAGTCAAGCAGAGCGAACAATTGTACACCAATCAGATTGCACCGACCATTCTAAAAATATTGGACATGCCCATTCCTAAAGAAATCGAGGGCAAGCCCATGAAATTATAAGTTTAAGTTCGTTTATTAGTTTGCGTTACCGCAAAGACCCGTGCCCTAGGTGCGGGTCTTGCATTTTTGGACATTTTGGCAAAGGGCCATATTCTCTAAAATAGTTACCTTAGAGGAGCGTATCAGTTTACTATGAAAGAAGACCTTTTAGAGATATTCAGCAGTCATTTTGAGCAGTCCCTTATCGATGAAATCCTTCAAGAAGGAAGATTAATGGAAGTGCCCGCGGGAGAAACCATAATGGATATTGGGCAATACATAAGAAGTATACCCTTATTGTTGTCGGGAGCAATTAAAGTGCTTCGGGAGGATGAAGAGGGAGATGAACTACTTTTATATTATTTGGAGCAGGGAGAAACCTGTTCGGTGACCATGGCATGCTGCATGGGTCAGACCAAAAGTGAGATCAGGGCCATAACAGAGACCGATACCAAAATGGTGATGGTGCCGGTTCAAAAAATGGAGGAGTGGATGGCCAAATATAAGGGGTGGCGAAACTATGTTTTTGAAAGTTATCAAAACCGTTTAAACGAATTGTTGCAGACAGTGGATAGCATTGCCTTTAAAAACTTGGACCAGCGGTTGGTGGACTACCTTAAAAAGAAGGTGGAGGTAACCAATGACGACCGAATCCGAAATACCCATCAGGAAATAGCGTATGATCTTCATACCTCAAGGGTAGTGGTATCCAGATTGCTCAAGAAACTTGAAAAAATGAAAAAACTGGTCTTGCACCGAAATTACATACACGTCATAGACCTTTAGGTCTGTGCCCTTTGTTACCGTAGGTTCCAGTTAGGCTGCGTAATTTTGCATAAAAACAATTGCATGCTCAAAAGGATATTTCCTTTTTTATCGTGGATCTCCAACTATGATCGCTCAAAGTTCAACAGCGATTTGGTGGCAGGTCTTACGGTGGGAATCATGTTGATTCCCCAAGGTATGGCCTATGCCATGATTGCCGGTATGCCACCTATTTATGGATTGTACGCGGCGTTGGTACCCCAGTTTGTCTATGCCTTGATGGGAACTTCAAGGCAGCTGGCGGTGGGACCTGTGGCCATGGATTCATTATTGGTAGCAGCAGGTGTTGGAGCCTTGAATCTAATCAGCAAGGAAGACTATATCACAACAGTACTTTTCCTGACTTTGCTTATCGGGGGGCTGCAGTTGCTCATGGGAATATTGAAAATGGGCTTTTTTGTCAATTTTTTGTCCAAACCGGTCATAAGCGGATTTACATCTGCTGCAGCACTTCTCATAGGTTTTGGTCAACTGAACCATATATTGGGGACCCATTTTGCCCAGTCAGGTAGAATACATGAACTTTTAGCGAATATATTTCTAAGCTTGCCCTACATTCATTGGCCAACCCTTGTTATGGGTTTGGGATCCATACTATTTATAGTTCTGTTGAACAGATTCAACAAAAAATTGCCAGTGCCACTGTTCTTGGTGGTATTGGGCATTTTGGCCGTGGTTATCTTTAAGCTTAATACGGCGGGAGTCCATATCGTGGGGAATATTCCAAAGGGACTTCCAGGTTTTCAGGCCCCTGAGTTCCAGTGGGACAAAATGGGACAACTTATGCCCATAGCCATAACGGTGGCCCTATTTGGGTTTATGGAATCCGTTTCCATAGCCAAGACGGTGGAGGAAAAGCATCCTGAGTATGAATTGGACGCAAACCAAGAACTCAGGGCATTGGGTATTGCCAATATGTTAGGTTCATTCTTCCAGTCCTTTTCGGTATCTGGAAGTTTTTCGAGAACCGCCGTGAACGATAAAGCCGGAGCTAAAACAGGAATGTCATTGATATTTAGCACCCTGATTATTGCAGGTGTATTGCTTTTTCTTACCCCTTTGTTCTATAACCTTCCAGCAGTGGTGTTGGGGGCGATCATAATTGTTTCGGTATCGGGCCTAGTAGATTTAAGGTATCCTTGGGTACTTTGGAAGAATAGAAAGGATGAATTTTTATTGCTCGTCGCTACATTTTTGATGACATTGTTCATCGGTTTGATGGAGGGAATACTGTTCGGAGTACTGTTGTCCTTGATGTTGTTGGTCTACCGAATTTCCAAGCCACATATGGCGGTCTTGGGAAGAATCAAGGACACAAGTTATTTTAAGAATATTGACCGTTTTTCGGGCGATGTGGAGGTGGAAGCCGATAAGCTCGTCATAAGATTCGATGCACAATTGTATTTCGGTAACAAGGATTATTTCAAAAAGCAACTTTACCGGCAGATAGATAAAAAGGGGCCTGTCCTGCAATATATCATTTTAAATGCGGAACCCATCAATTATATTGATAGCAGCGCCGCTTCCATGTTGGAGCGCATTATCTTGGATCTAAGGCACCGCGACATCCACTTTTTGATCGCAGCGGCCATAGGTCCGACAAGGGATATTTTGTACAGTAGCGGAATCGTGGACATCCTAGGGGAGGAAAACCTCTATGTGCAGACCATTGATGCCGTGAATGGATGTAACGAACAGAATGAGCGGAGCCTTATGCAAAAAAAGGTGTCGCTCCAGTCCAAAAGAAGGACTTTGTAACTTTGGTAACTGAACTTAAGGATTCGGAATACTATATTTGAAAAAATCGAAAATATGAAAATAGAACAGATATATACAGGCTGTCTTGCACAAGGTGCCTACTACATAGAGAGCGAAGGGGAAGCGGCGATAATCGACCCATTGCGGGAGATCGACCCCTATTTGAAAACGGCAAAGGAGAGCGGAGCAAAGATCAAATACATTTTTGAGACACACTTCCATGCCGATTTTGTAAGCGGACACCTTACGCTATCCAAAGAAACTGGGGCGCCCATTGTCTACGGCCCAACGGCAGAACCCTCTTTTGATGCCATTATTGCCAAAGACCAGCAGGAGTTTAAACTGGGTAAGATCACCATAGTGGCATTGCATACACCCGGTCATACCATGGAGAGCACTACCTATTTGTTGAGGGACGAAAATGGAAGGGATCATGCCATTTTTAGTGGGGACACCTTGTTCCTTGGAGATGTTGGCCGTCCGGATTTGGCCCAAAAAGCGGCCCATATGACCCAAGAAGAACTGGCGGGGACCTTGTTCGATAGTCTGCGCAACAAGATTATGCCATTGGCAGACGATGTAATCGTTTATCCGGCACATGGTGCTGGTTCCGCGTGCGGAAAAAATATGATGAAGGAAACCGTGGACACCTTGGGCAATCAGAAAAAGATGAACTATGCCCTTAGGGCGGACATGACCCGGGATGAATTTATCGACGAAGTGACCGATGGCTTGTTGCCCCCGCCTCAATACTTCCCGCTCAACGTAAAAATGAACAAAGAGGGTTACGAGGATATCGATAAAGTGTTGGAAAGAGGTACCCGGGCCCTTACACCGGAAGCCTTTGAAGCGGCTGCCAACGAAACAGGAGCCATAGTGCTCGATGTGCGCCATCAAGATGAATTTGCAAAAGGACATGTTCCCAGGTCTATATTTATTGGGTTGGATGGAAGTTTTGCCCCATGGGTGGGAGCATTGGTCGCCGATGTAAAGCAACCGATACTTTTGGTGACTCCCGAAGGTAGGGAAGAAGAGACCATCACTCGATTGTCCCGTGTTGGGTTTGACCACACCTTAGGGTTTTTAAAAGGCGGAATAGAGGCATGGAAGGCAGCTGGAAAAGAAGCGGATACCGTGGACAGCATCAATGCAGAAGAGCTTAAAGAATTGATGGAAGAAAAGGAGGAGGTTCCTGTTTACGATGTCCGAAAGGAATCTGAGTATCAGGCGGAGCATGTGGAAAATGCAAACTTGACACCTTTGGATTACATCAACGACCACTTATCGGAATTTCCGGAAAAAGAGACCTTTTATGTCCATTGCGCGGGAGGATATCGTAGTATGATTGCCTCTTCCATATTAAAAAGTAGGGGAATCCATAACTTAGTGGATGTAGCTGGTGGCTTTGCCGATATTAAAAAGGCTGGAATACCGGTTACGGACTACGTTTGCCCTACAACATTGAAATAAGACAAAACCCACTGGAATTGATTAAAAAAATGGCACTGTGTAACCGTGGTTACTGAACTCGATGGGGTGTATGGTGTACTTTGGTCTCATAAAACAATGGGACTATGTCAATACTAGGTTTTTTGTTCAAAGAACATAACCTTCCCGATGAAATCCAAGTAATGGATAGGGAAGAATATAAGGAAGCCATATCCAGAGGAAAGGTGCAATTAGTGGATATAAGGACCAAGGCGGAGTTTGCTTCTGGTCATATCAAAGGAGCCAAGAACATTGACTTTTTTCAAGGTTCCGCTTTCGAGTCAGCATTTTCCAAGTTAAAGAAAGATGCCCCGGTATTTATTTATTGCCAATCCGGAAACAGAAGCCAAAAGGCGGCGAGACGATTGGTAGAATTGGGCTTCGCCAAAGTCTACGACCTAAGGGGAGGCTATAGAAGCTGGTGCTACTAATCCATTTGCTATGCAAACTACTTTTCAAGTACAAAATCTAAAGTGCGGGGGTTGCGTAAAGACCATTTCCAACAAACTTTCTGAGATAAAAGAAATTAAAAATGTGATTGTGGATAAGGAAAGCTCATCGGTTAGCTTTGACCATCAAGGCGCCGATGTAGCTTCCTTAATTAAAGATGCCCTTAAACGCATGGGATACCCCACCATTGATGATGAGAATGGTTTTGTGGACAAAGCAAAATCGTTTGTAAGTTGCGCGAGCGGAAAGTTGGCTTAGTTAATTGGATGGACATCACCCTTTATCTTTTTTTCTAAAACCTGATACTGATTGACCCCAGAACCCCTTCGGAAGTTTTTCATCACCGGGAAACCCCAACTCTATTTTACCATCGCTTTCGGGAATATAATTTGTTCGGAATAAATAGTCCCAAAGACTCAGGCTAATTCCAAAATTCATTCCATAGCGATGACCCTCGGGAAGATTATAGGCATGGTGGTACAGGTGCATCACAGGATTGTTCAGCACATATTTTAATGGGCCATAGGTCAGTTTAATGTTCGAATGATTAAAGTGTCCGATGGCAATGGCAGCAAAATGGACGATGTAGGCCTGTTCGGGCTCAAACCCTCCGAGGACCATCAATCCCAAAGTTTTTAAGGGTTTGTAGAGAACATTTTCCATCCAATGAAAACGCATGTGAGCTGCGAAGCCCATTTCCTTTACGCTATGGTGCACTTTATGGAACTCCCAAAAAGCGGGGACCCTGTGCAAAAGAATGTGCGTGAACCATTGAACAAAATCGAGCACCACAAAAAACACAACCAACTGAACCCATTGGGGCCAATTGGCAATATCCACGATGGCCAACGTTTTTGAACTGATCCCAATATCTCCAAAGAGTACGGTCAGGACTTTGTACACCCCGTTTATAATGATGGCGAATACAAAGAAATTGAAGAACATATAAAATACATCCAACCAAAAGTCCTTTCTAAAAATGGATTGTTCCTTGCGCCAAGGAAAGAGGATTTCCAGGCCCCACACCAGAATTGAGATAAGAATCAACCCCCAGAAATAATTGGTGTACCAAGGCACATCAAAAATGATGGACCTCCAGGTCCATTGAACCATTCCCAGAAAACCATTAACGAGTGCATCAACGTATTCCATTGCAGCTATTTTAGCTCATACCATTCAATATCCTCCAAATTCTGGCGTCGTCCCTTGTCTGTAGGAGCATAATTTTTTGATAAATAGGTCAAAATCAATTCTTCGTTCGCGCCCAAATCCCAAAGGTTCTGGGTTTCTTGCATCCATTCTATAGTAGCTTTCCATCCTTCCCTGCTCATTCGGTTTTGGGTCACCAATTTTGCGGAATGGCAAGCGGTACAATTTTGTATGGTCGCTTCCATTCCTTTATCATCTATAAATCCGGTGGCAACGTGGACACCATTTTCTACTTTGTCGTAATCATCGGCGGTTTCTTCCAAAGGAATTTCCACAATGTCCGATTGTGGGGTATAGTTAGCCCAATAGTATAACCCACCAAAGATGAAAAGGACCAATATTAGAAAGGACAAGAGGGTTTTGGAAAGCGCGCGTACCTGTTTTTGAAACTGTTTTCCCATCTTATACTATTTTGACCGCAATACGATGGCAGGCATTGTTAAGATAGCCTTTCGGATTCCAGCCAGGAAGTACCATCGGTTGGGCTTTTCCATTAGCATCTGTAGCCCTTCCCCAGACCTCGTAATAGCCTTTTTTGGGAAATGATACAGTCGCATTGAAATGTTGCCAAGCCAAACGGTTAGCTGGTTTTTTAAGGGAACAGTTGTGCCAGGTACTGCCAAAATCGATGGAATATTCCATTTTTGAAACCTCAAGCTCACCCGCCCATGCATGGCCATTAATATTCAATGTTTTCCCCTCTTTGATTAGTGCTCCACTTTTTGGATAGGTTATCAAGGATTTTACCGGCATGGACTCTATGATGCACATATCAGAATCTTCGACCTTGCTGCCCGGAGCAACAGTTTCACAAGGGACTCGGTACGAGGTACCCCCCATTTTTTCGCCATCGTGCACTTTGTTCCGAACACTGATTCGATTCACCCATTTCCCCGATGTGGATGCGGGCCATCCCCCACATACCAATCGCAACGGGTGTCCATGGGCTAAGGGAATAGCCGAACCGTTCATGGCGAAGGCAAGCAAGGTTTCATCTTGCATGGCCTTGGATATGGGAACACCTCTGGAAATAGGTTCCTTTTTTGGGTCACCGCTCAAATGCGTATCTGCGGCATGGTAACCAATGTAAACGGCCTCTGGTTTGATTCCAGCATCCTCAAGAACATCCCGTAGTCTTACTCCCGTCCATTCGGCACAAGATATGGCACCAACGGTCCATTGGTTTCCTTTGGCTGGCGGGTTGAACTCACTTCTACCGTTGCCCCCGCATTCTAGTGTAAGTTGGTAAGTATGGTGCTGAAATTTGCTTTTAAGTTCAGCAAGGGAATAAGTTTTAGCATTCTTTACGGATTCACCATCCAACGTTAACGACCATTTGGAAGTATCGATTCGTTCTGGGATCCGACCATTGTTTCTAATGAACATGAATTTGTTCGGTGTAACATCATCGTTCAGTAGATGGGCTTTGGCTTCCATATTCCAGGGCTTGTCATTTAAAACGACCATTTCCTTGTCCTTGTCGAACATTTTGAAAGGGTCAGGGTCCTGTAACCCCAAGGGCAAGTAATCCTGTGGCATCCTATGTGCAAAAACTATTTCGCTGCCCAAAAAGGTGGCCATGGCTGCCAACGAAATTTTGTGGGAGAAACCTCTTCTGTTCATGTAGGTCAAAATTTAAATGTATCGTAAAAATAGGCAAAGCTATGTAACCGATGTTACCGTAAGGTTGAAAGTGAACATGTAATTTTACGGTAAGGAACTGATTGTCAGAAATAACAAAAAGGTTATTAAGTAAATTGTACGGTAAAATCCAAAACTATCGATTATGAAAAAAAATATGGGCGGTGCGGACCGCACGATTCGGATTCTCTTGGCTCTCGTTGTAGGTGCGCTGTATTATTTTAATGTGATAACAGGAACATTGGCATATGTGCTTTTGGCCTTGGCCGCCATTTTCGTACTAACGAGCTTCATAAGCTTTTGTCCTTTGTATACGGTATTCGGAATTAACACTTGTAAAATTAAACGCTAAGTTTTTTGGTTGGTTGATAATGAAGGCCGCTCCAAAAATTGGAGCGGCTTTTTTATTTAATGGGGTTTTGAAGGTCTTGAGGCTCTCATAATTAGATGGTTGGACTCTGGTTTTATGAGCATTATCATATTTTGACTTGAAAACAGCGATTACATTTGATTCAAACTTAAAACCAATACATTGTGAGATCATTAGTAAACATTCCGTTGGTATCTTGGGAAAATGGCATCTGGATGATAGGGGTCTTCGCCCTCGTTGTCATCGTTTTAGTGGTTGCCGTTCTATCCTTGATGAATAGCGGTAAAAAATAAACAATTTCTAGAATCCCTTTTTGCCAAAATGCTGGCTTTTTAAGTTTGATGCATTAGGTATTTAATTGATAATTAAGGATTAATGGGGCTGGTATCAGCCCCATTTTTACTTTTCTCCCATGGTAACCAATGTTACTGTAGGAACAGCGTTGCCATTCTAATTTTGCCTCAAAACAATACAAATAATGAGGCATATATTCATTTTTATTGCATTTGGTCTAATGCAGGCTGCGATTGCCCAGGAACCTGTGAATATTTCTTTGGAAGAAGTATTGGAAAAGGTGAGGGAGTCCAATGCGAGCATTCAGATTTCCGATCAGGAAGCCAAAATGGCCAAATACGATTATAGATTTTCCAACTCCGTTTTTTTGCCACAGATTTCTGTTTCTCATACGGGAATGGCAACCACAAACCCTTTAATGGCATTTGGGTCCAAACTCAACCAAGGGATTCTGACCCAAGCAGATTTTAATCCGGATCTATTGAACGACCCCGATCAAGTGGAAAACTTTGCCACCGTGGTCTCCGTCCAGCAACCTTTGGTCAATATGGACGGTTTTTATCAGCGCAAGGCTGCCAAAACAACCATGGAGGCCAAAGAGCTTCAAGCCATGAGAACTAGGGATTATTTGGATTTTGAGGCCCAGAAAGCTTATGGCCAATTGCAATTGGCCTATCGTGCCGTGGAAGTCATGCAAAAAGCATACGATGCAGCAACTGCCAACCTGAACATGGCCCAGAACAGTTTTGACCAAGGATTACTTCAAAAAGCAGATTTGTTGGAAGTAAAAGTGAGGGTGACCGAAGTCTCCGATCAGTTGAAAACATCCGAGAGTAATGTGAAAAATGCTTCGGACTACGTGGCTTTTTTAATGAATGAACAAGTAAATGTTCTTTTTGAACCTACCCAAGAATTGTTGCCTGAAAATATCGGGGAAGCGACCGAAGCTTCCTTGGAGAACAGAGCGGATGTTAAAGCTATGGATTTGGTTTCTGAAGCGTACAGAGCAAATATGAAGGCGGATAATATGACCTTTTTGCCCAAGTTGAATGCCTTTGCGAGCTATGAGATGTATGATGATCAGATATTTCAGGCAGATTCCAAAGGATACATTGTTGGGGCAAGTTTGAGCTGGGATGTTTTTAAAGGATCACAACGCTTTGCCAAGGCAGGAAAAAGCAAAACAAACTATGAAAAAGCACAGAAAGAATACGAACAATACGTTGCCAAAAGTACGATGGAGCTTCAACGCACTAAACGAATGGTGGAAGATGCCAAAAGTCGACTCCAGACATCAAAATTGGCTATGGAGCAATCCGAAGAATCATTGAGAATACGTACAAACCGATTTAAAGAGGGATTGGAAAAAACAACCGATTTATTAATGGCCGAAGCTACTTATGCCGAAAAGCAATTGGCCTATTATCAAACCATTTTTGAATACAATCAAGCACAATCCTTACTCACATTTTTAACCAAAGAATAATTGCAACATGAAAAACACTACGATATATAAAAGCATCATTTTAACCGTGTCCTTGATGCTGACCTTAATGGGATGTGGAAGTGACGAAAAAAGGACTGTTGATACTTCTGCCGCGGTGCCAGTAACTGTTGCCGATGTGGACTTGGGCGATAGCTCGACCATTTTGGCAGGAAGTGGTCAAATCAAAGCTGTGAACAGCGCTACCTTGAGTACCCGAATGATGGGCTATGTGGAGTCCTTACCTGTAAAAATAGGTCAGAAAGTAAACAAGGGAGACCTGCTTATTTCCATCAACAATGGAGATTTAAGAGCTAAAAAAGCACAGGTGGAAGCGTCCATTACAGAGGCTACAGTGGCATTCAACAATGCTAAAAAGGACTACGAAAGATTTCAAAACCTATTTGAAGAAAGCAGTGCTTCTCAAAAGGAACTGGATGATATGACTGCTCGTTACGAAATGGCCAAAGCCAGATTGGAGGCAGCAAATCAAATGAAAAACGAAGTGAATTCCCAATTCGCTTATGCCGATATCAGAGCACCATTCAGTGGTGTGGTGACCAACACCTATATCGATGCCGGCGATATGGCCAATCCTGGTGTGCCCTTGGTTTCCGTGGAATCACTAGGAACAGGATTTGAGGTAGAGGCCAAAGTAGCCGAAAACAATATTTCTGCCATTAAAGTAGGAACAACAGCCCAAGTTTTGGTGAAAGCATTGGATACCACAATCACAGGTAAGGTTTCCGAATTGAGTGCTTCGGCTCAAAATACAGGTGGCCAATATGTAATGAAAGTAAGCTTGGATGAAACAGATGCCAAGATTTTGTCAGGTATGTATGCAACCGTTAGGCTAGAGACGGAAAATGAGAGCAATGGAAAAACAGTTGTGACTGTTCCGTCCACAGCCTTGGTGCACAAAGGGCAATTGACAGGAGTTTATACGCTAGGACAAGACAATGTGGCTTTGCTGCGTTGGTTGCGTTTGGGCGAGAATTATGGTGATGAAGTAGAAGTATTATCTGGATTGTCCAAAGGAGATCAATACATCGTATCAGCCGAAGGAAAGCTGTACAATGGAGCTAAAGTAAGCATTCAATAACCCTAAAAAGCTAACAATGAAAGACGGACTAGCAGGAAAAATAGCCAAAGGGTTTATCAGCTCCAAACTAACGGTGCTCTTAATGATCGTGTTCATGGTCATTGGGGTGTACAGTTCATTCCTAATTCCAAGGGAAGAGGAGCCACAGATTGATGTGCCCATGGCGGATATTTTTGTCGGATACCCTGGAGCCAGCCCAACAGAGGTGGAATCCAGGATTACAAAACCACTTGAAAAAATCATATCGAATATAAAAGGCGTAGAATATGTGTACACCACTTCCATGCAAGAGCAGGGGATGGCCATTGTACAGTTCTACGTAGGAGAGGATATCGAAAGATCATTGGTGCGTTTGTACGACGAGATCAACAAGCACATGGATCAAATGCCAAACGGGGTTACCATGCCCTTGGTAAAAACCCGTGCGATTGATGACGTTCCAATGCTCGCCTTAACACTTTGGAGCGATGAGTATGATGATTTTCAGCTACGGGAGATTTCTGGGGAATTGATCAATGAGGTTGAAAAAGTAAACGGGGTTTCCATTACCAAAAAGATTGGTGGAAGAAACCGTCAGCTTCGCGTTGTGGTGGACAAGGATAAAATGGCCGAATCTGGCATCGATATGTTGGCCGTGGCCCAAATGATTCAGGTTAACAACCAACAAATGGATGCTGGGAATTTCCTTTCCAACGATACTGAGTTCCATATCAGCACAGGTAACTTTTTGGAAAGTAAAGAAGATCTGGAAAACCTGATCGTGGGCACCAAACAAAATCAACCTATTTATCTCAAACAGGTAGCAACCGTTTTGGATGGTCCAGAATTGCCAAAAAACTATGTTTCCCTTGGATTTGGAGCTGCAAGCGAGAAATCAGAAACCTTTAGGTCCGAATATCCAGCGGTAACCATTTCCATTGCCAAAAGAAAGGGAGCCGATGCCATGAAGATTGCCGATGTGGTGTTGGAAAAAGTGGACCATTTAAAAACAACTTTGATTCCAGACGAAGTTAAGGTTGAGGTAACCCGTAACTATGGTGAAACTGCTTCACAAAAGGTGTCCGAATTGTTGATGCACTTGATTGGGGCGATCATAGCCGTAACCTTTGTGGTGATGTTGGCCATGGGTTGGAGAGGTGGATTGGTCGTATTCCTTTCCGTACCGATCACTTTCGCTTTGACCTTATTGAGTTATTACATGCTCGATTACACCCTGAACCGAATCACCTTGTTTGCATTGGTTTTTGTAACCGGTATTGTGGTGGACGACTCCATCATTATTGCCGAGAATATGCACCGACACTTTAAAATGAAGCGGTTGCCCTTCAAAGATGCTGCCATCTATGCCATCAACGAGGTAGGTAACCCGACCATCTTGGCCACCTTTACGGTAATCGCATCCGTATTGCCCATGGCATTTGTATCTGGTTTAATGGGGCCTTATATGTCTCCAATGCCCATCGGGGCATCCATTGCAATGTTGTTGTCCTTATTTGTGGCGTTGACCATTACCCCTTATTTGGGATTCATCTTCTTGAAAGAAAAGGATAAAAAGAATAGAAAAGAAAAAGAGGCGGTCGAAATTCAAGACACCTTTATTTATAAAGCCTACGAGCGTTTCGAAAAACCACTGATTGAAAGTAGAAAGAAGCGATGGGTTTTTATTGGCATAACAGTGGTATTGTTATTTGCTTCTGTGGGGATGTTCTTTACCAAATCGGTAGCCGTAAAAATGCTTCCTTTTGATAATAAGAACGAGTTCCAAGTGGTGATTGACCTCCCTGAGGGATCTACTCTGGAACGTACTTCAGCAGTTGCCAAAGAAGTTGGGGCGTATTTGTCCACAAGACCAGAAGTGGTGAACTATCAAACCTATGTGGGAACATCAGCACCAATCACATTTAATGGATTGGTGAGACACTATGACCTACGTGGAGGAAGCAATATGGCCGACATTCAAGTAAACCTTACCGACAAGCAAGACCGAAGTGAGCAAAGTCACGATATCGCCAAGGTGTTGCGACCTAAAATCCAAGAATTGGGTAAAAAGTACAATGCGAACATCAAAATAGTTGAGGTACCACCAGGGCCTCCTGTACTTTCCACCATTGTTGCTGAGGTGTACGGACCCGATTACGACAAGCAGATTGCATTGGCTAATGATGTAAAAGGCATCTTGAACAATACCACCGATGTCGTTGATGTGGATTGGATGGTTGAGGACGACCAAGTGGAGTTTGATTTTGTGGTGGACAAAGAGAAAGCTATGCTTTATGGCGTAACACCCCAGCAAATAGTTCAGGTGATGGCCATGGCTTTCCGTGAGCAGCCCGTTTCCCACATCTATCGCGAAGAAGCATTTGACCAAATCGGGATCGTGTTATCCGTTAGTGAAAAGGATAGATCGAGCTTGGATCAAATCAAACAATTAAAAATAACATCCCAACAAGGAAATATGGTGTCTGTTGGTGACTTGGTAAGCATAAAAGAAGGGACAAAGGCCAAGAGCATCTATAGAAAAAACCAAAAGCGGGTGGTTTATGTGATGTCCGATATGGCAGGTGAACTGGAAAGCCCAGTGTACGCCATTTTGGGCATGACGGATAAGTTAAATCAATTGGAGCTACCTCAAGGCTATTCCATTAACGAGCTCTATATGGAGCAACCCCAGTATGAGGATGACTACACGGTGAAATGGGATGGGGAATGGCAAATAACCCTTGAGGTGTTCCGTGATTTGGGAATCGCATTTCTCGGTGTAATTGTGATCATTTATATGTTGATCGTGGGATGGTTCCAAAACTTTAAGGCGCCAATGGTGATGATGGTGGCCATTCCACTTTCCTTGATTGGAATTGTGTTGGGTCACTGGATGTTGGGCGCATTTTTTACCGCAACCTCCTTTATCGGGATGATTGCCCTAGCGGGAATCATGGTGCGGAACTCGGTATTGCTTATCGACTTCATCAATCTTAGGTTGAATGAGGGAGTTCCCCTAAAGCAAGCCGTAATTGAAGCAGGTGCCGTGCGAACCACGCCTATTTTGTTGACAGCGGGAACCGTTGTTATTGGAGCTTTTGTGATCTTGTTTGACCCTATCTTCCAAGGGTTGGCCATATCACTTATGGGAGGAACCATAGTGTCTACCGTATTGACGCTCTTGGTGGTGCCATTGGTGTATTATATGATTGAACGTAAAAATTACAACTAACATGAAACCGACACTACTAGAAGAATCTTTTGAGATACAGGGCAATGATTCTTTTAGTCGTCAAAGGTTGCATGTGACCCTTGAAAAACAATAAAAATAAGCACATGAAAATGATTATCGTCACCACGGTTGAGGAATATAAAAGCGAGGTTTTTAAACTGTTTAAAAAGGCTGGTGTGGAAAGTTTCAGCGGTTCCGATATCGACGGATACAAAAATGCCGCACCATTAATGTACACCAGCAGTTGGTTTCCTAGTGAAAAGGGTGGTTCCGCATCCGATATGTTCTTCTCCTTTACTGAAGAAGAAAAAGTAACCGAATTGTTCAAACTCATAAAACAATTCAATGAAAATAGCGAGACTACCAATCCTATAAGGGCAGTAGAAATACCCATTGAAAGAACCGTTTAAAATTTAAAAATGAGAAATAGAATCGTGCGAGGAGTAGCAGGAACCTTTATATTGATCAGTTTGATATTGGCCATATATGTGAGTCAAAACTGGCTTTGGTTTACCGCATTTGTCGGTGCCAATTTGTTGCAATCTTCCTTGACCAAATGGTGTTTGCTCGAAGATATCTTGAAAAAGTTTGGGGTGTCCGACGGGGAAAAGGATTGTTGCTAAACCCCTCCTATATTTGATAATTAAAGCATTTTCGTGACATTTGTATAAAACCTCGCGAAAATGCTTTACCAACCTTGGCCCTGGTATGTAGCAGGGCCCCTTATTGCCATCCTTATGGCGCTGCTCATTTTAATGGGCAAACGCTTCGGTATGTCCTCCAACCTAGAGACTTTTTGCTCTATCGGAGGCGCTGGAAAATTCACAGATTACTTCAAAGTAGATATCAAATCCAAACGCTGGAACCTTTTGGTGGTTCTTGGTTCGGTAATTGGCGGATTTTTGGGCGCACATTGGTTGTCACCCAATCCAGCGGTCGATATTTCACCTAAAACCGTAAACAAACTTCAAGAATTGGGATTCAGTAGTGCAGGAAAAGCCTATTTGCCCACGGAATTATTTAGTTTGGAATCGTTGTCCGACCCAAAGGTCTGGATCATCCTTTTGGTTGCAGGGTTTTTGGTGGGCTTCGGAACGCGTTATGCAGGCGGATGTACCTCTGGGCACGCGATTTCGGGCTTGAGTAATTTACAGCGACCTTCACTCATTGCGGTCATCGGATTTTTTATTGGTGGATTGATTATGGTTCACTTATTGTTCCCTTTAATTTTTTAAGCATGAAGAATCTAGTTTATATCATATTAGGGACATTCTTGGGTATTGTATTGTACAAATCTGAAGCAGCATCTTGGTTCAGGATTTATGAAATGTTCCAGTTCGATTCGTTCCACATGTACGGAATAATTGGTTCAGCCTTAGCTGTTGGGATTGTATTGGTACAGTGGATCAAGAAATCAAAAACTAAATCCTTTTTTGGCGAATCCATCCATATTGAGGACAAGGAAAAATCCTTTACCCGATATATCTTGGGAGGAACCCTTTTTGGATTGGGTTGGGCGTTGGCCGGGGCATGTCCTGGACCCATTTATATATTGGTAGGAGCTGGGTATTGGCCTATAGTTATTGTGCTGATAGGAGCGATGTTAGGTGCGTTCGTTTATGGTGTTGTAAGGGGTAAATTACCGCATTAAGGTTGTCTTGACGGTATATTCGGGCCAAACAACGAAAATGAATGGTGCATTGATGGATTGCTTCTAGCTTTGCTCTCCCCAAACTTACGTAATAGTCCCTACATGAAGTTAACAACGTTTATCATAGACGATGACTTGGTGTCGCAATTTGCGACTCGGTACTGCATACAGCAATCCCATGGAAATTTCGATATTGTTACTTGCTCTAGCGGAGAGGAAGGCATACAAGCTTGTTTGAGTTCGATTGAGGAGCATAACAAATTGCCCGATATTATCTTTTTAGACCTAGTTATGGATGGTATGAACGGATGGGATTTTCTGGAAAATCTAAGAAACTTGTTCAAAGGACATCTGCTACCCAGTGTATATGTTCTTTCAGCGTTTACCAATGCAAAGGACCGTGCCATAGCCAAAAAGAACGGTATGATTTCGGGTTATGTGGACAAACCCTTGTCACGTTCCTATCTGGAAAAAATTTTGAAGGAAGAAGAGGCAAGACGAACCTAGATACTTCCCTCGGTCTTTTTGAAGCAAATAGATAGGTGTGTTTGCATAAAATCCATCAAAAACCCTATTTTTGCAGTCCATTTTATGGAATGGCCCCGTAGTTCAATGGATAGAATAGAAGTTTCCTAAACTTTAGATGCAAGTTCGATTCTTGCCGGGGCTACTTTTTGACTTCTTAATGATTCAAAGAATCATTAAATAAATGAAAACCAGACATTTAATATTTTTTGATTTTAATTGAATTACTTTGATTTCGGCTTTTAGAGTTCACAAATCGTCAACATTTTTCAAGTTGCTATTTTAATTTAAGTAATTAAAATTCAGTAATTTAGTTGGAACACTCGATTTGATTTGACTTTCGTCTTCGTCAACGTTTAACAAAAAGAAGACAACTATGAGGTCAAATTTCACTTTTTCCGTCCTGTTTTGGCTTTATTCCGGTAGGTCAAAAAATGGAAAAGCCCCTATTTATGCCAGGATTTCTGTCAATGGTAAAAAACTGAACATTAGTTTAAAGCGGAGAATCCAAATCAATCACTGGGACTCCGAAAGGCAGCGGGTAAAAAATTCTACTATTGATGCCAAATCCATCAACCAATATCTTGATGGGTTCTACTCTGGTTTGTTTCATTCATTCCAACAATTACGAATAGAGGGTAAACATATCACTCCTAAGAGTGTAAAGGCCAGGTTTCTGGATGAGGAAGTGGAGAATCAACATTTTACCATGAAGGACTTAGTGTCCTACCATAATTCCAATATGTTTCCCAAGCTCCACGGAAATACCTCGAGACTCTACCTGACAAGCCAGAAGTATATCTTTTTATTCTTGAAAACAAAATTAAAATTGGAAGACATCAGACTTGATGAACTGAATTATAAGTTTATCCTTGACTTTGAAAATTTTCTTCGCAAGCATAAACCTAATCACTATCAGAAGCAAATTGGTAACAATGCTGTAATGAAGCATATTCAAAGACTGAGGAAAATGGTCTCTCTAGCCTATCGACTGGAGTGGATAGATAAAGACCCGTTTAGGCAGTTTAAACAAAGGTTGACCCCTAAGAACAGAGAATATTTAGGTTCCGAGGAACTTCAAGCGATTGAAGAATTGGAGCTTCAAACCAAGCGATTAAAAACTGTTAGAGATCTTTTTGTATTCAGTTGCTATACCGGTATATGCTATACTGATTTAATGCTTCTGACCGAAGATAACGTAATAATGGGGTTGGATAAAAAATATTGGATAATCACTAAAAGGCAGAAAACCCATAACCCTGTTAAAATACCACTTTTAAAAAAAGCTATGGATTTGATTGAACGGTATAAACAAGATTCCAGATCAGTAATAAATAATACGCTGTTCCCAAGAATATCAAATCAAAAGATGAACGCCTATTTGAAAGAGATTGCAAGTGAAGCAAAAATTAAAAAGAATCTTACATTTCACATGGCAAGGCATACGTTCGCCACGACAGTTACCCTGACCAATGGTGTACCCATAGAAACCATTTCAAAAATGTTGGGACATCGAAAACTTACCACCACCCAGATTTATGCAAAGGTGTTGGAAAGGAAGGTTGGTGAGGATATGGAGATTTTGAGAAGCAAATTAGAAGTAGCAACCGAATCAGATTTAAAGAAGAAAGCGAACCAAGGGTAACGTAGTGTTGCAAGTCCCAATCTTACCCAGACTTTTGCGCTTGGTTCCTATCGAGTTTTTGTAGTGTTCGGGAAGATAAATTCATTCAACAGCTTCTAATAAACAAAAACCACTGAATTTATTGTTACTCTATACACCAAAGAAAGGTATTTCGGTTTTCACGCTTGCGTGAAAAAAGGAATAGCAAGAGGGTGATGCGCAGATTGCGCCATCACGGTTGTTTTTGGGTATTCAACAAGTTGAAAACCAGTTGATTGACCTGATTTTGTAATACTTCACAAAAATCGGGGCTACAGTAAACTTTTCCTAAATCTACAGTAAACCCTTTGGGAAGCCCTGTAAGCCCTGGAAATTTTTGACGAAAAAATTGACACAATTTGATGAAAAAACAAAATGGCCTATGGAAGCAGTCTAAAGCTTAAAATAACGGAATGGAGATTGGAACAATATAAAATTGAGGCTAACAGACCGTTGGATTACCTCAAATGATGAGAAGAGTATATCGGATTAATGGATAAAATTACCTCGCTCAGTAGTATTAGTTAAGGGTAAGTTTTGGGACGCTTGCAGCACTTCACTGCGTTACGCTCGCTAAATTTTGATTTTTAATACTAAATGAATCTTGGGTAGCGCAAGCTTTTCATAAAATCAAGTTTTCTAGAACTCATCTGTCAATTGTCCATCACCCCAAATACCTTTTTGTAGTATTTTATGCTCATTGTTATAAAAAATGCCAAGTCCAGTGCGTTTTCCTTGTGAAAAATCACCAAGATAATATTGTCCGCTAGGTCTATAGAATTCTTGACCGTAACCGTTATGCTGTTCATTTACAATTGTTCCGATATGCGCCATTCCAGATTTCCAAGAATAAGCACCTACATGATCTCTTTTACCATTGGTAAAAAACCCAACATAGCTATCTCCATTGTCAAACTTGTAGTACCCAAATCCATTCTGACAGTCACCTACACAGTTTCCCCGTGCAATTTTCTTCTTGTAATCATCGGTAAGGAAATCCTGAACCAACTTTCCTTTTTCGTATTTGCCTGCCTGCAATATTTCACCTCCGTTTTTAATATAGCCATAGCCATTCTGATACCCTTTTGCCCATTGTCCAATGTAATAGTTCTTACTGTCTATCCATGTGTATATGCCAAATCCATCTCTAAATCCATCAACAAAGTTTCCCTGATAGTATCCTGAATTGTCCTTGTAAAATAAAGTTCCTTGCCCATGTGCCTTTCCATTGCTAAAAAAGCCTTCAATAGTGTAGGTCCCAAAATCTGCTTTCCCAAAGCCATTGGAACAGTCACCATTTAAACATGTTATGGTGACCTCGTTTTTGGTCGCTTCAGCCTTCCCTTGTTTAGTGTCGTTCCTGAGCCTGGTAATATCTTGAAGAAACTTCATTGATTTAGACATTAAAATGGGGTCGCTGAGTTTTGGCAGGTCTTGTAATTTCCCCTGATTGGATGAATAAGCCAATTCTGGAGTTGTTGGTGTACCGTTACCGCTAATGGTGCCGTTAGTGTATGTGATGATCCTGTATTTTACTTCGTCAATATTCCATTGATACTTACTTCCCGAATAGTTAGATGCTTTGAATTTTGTTCTTTTGATCCAATTGCCATATTCATCATACACATAATCGTATAAAATGCTTTCCCATATATCGGACATCCCCAATTCTTCCTCCAAATGGTTTTGGTCATTGTACCGAAAGTAGCGTATGTCATCTTGGTTATATGATTCATGTAATTTTAATCCATCGTAGGAATAATTGCTCGTATAGAAAACCGTGGCCTTACCATTGCTGGATTCGGCAAGTTCATAAACGATCACATATTTTTGATATTTAAAGATGGCCCCATATTTTAAACCACCCAGAACAATATATTGCCCTTCATCATTTTTTACGGTTTCTGGCAAGTCATCCGAAATTATACCAATAGGTGTTTTGTAGATGTAAAGTGTTTTGGCGATTCCTTCTTGTTTTCCCGATGAGTTGAACTTCTTCATAATGGCTTTTGAACTATCGGCCAAGTAATTATAGGAAGTACGTGTTTCGTAAATGTTGTCCAAGTAAAGTTTATCCTCTGTCAAATACCCATTGGAGTCGAACAGAAGTTCATTCTTTTCACTATATAAATGGGCTCCAATAGCATGATATTTGGTGATGGACATCGCTTTTACCTGTCCGTCCTTTATATCAAAATTGTTAAGGTGTAGGTTTTGAGCAGTCCCGTTGTAATAAAAAAAGTGTGCAAGAATTATAAGTACGGTAGAGGAGAGTTTTTTGAGAATGGTTTTGGAATTCATCTGTTTTGATGGATTGGTTTCCAGCAAAACTACCGGAAACCCCACCTGTAGTGCAATAGGACAATTGCCCTATTGTATGGATTTGTACAGGTTCTAATTTTGGTTCTGCATAATAAATGACTCATGCCCACATTAGAAACATTGCCCTTAGAACATGGAGACAAGACCAAGCTTAGGCGTCAGTTATATGGCATGTTGCTATTTCCGGTAGTCGTGATTGGAATATTCTGGTCGTTCCTTTCTATTATGTTCAATTCCAGTTTTGCCAATGATTCCTTTGGCATTTATATGATGATGGCATTCTCGGTTTTATTTTTTGGCGTCATAGCCTATATCATTGCATCTACAGCAATCGATTTAAAAAGAAGGGTTAAAACACGGATTTCTGGAAAGATTACGGATAAGAGGCTGCACAAATCCACTGTTAGTAATAGACCTGTTCATGGTCATAGAAATAGGACAAAAACCAGAAGTTCATATTATATCTATATTGATAATGATGAGTTTGCAGTGGACTACTCTTGTTACTCGAAAGCTAGGGTAGGTGCAGAGGTGCAGTTGGACCGTGCGCCCAAATCAGGAATTACATTAGATTTTCAAGTGGTGCGGCGGGCTGATGAAACCAATGGTATTCCAAAAGAAGATGAAGAGGAAAAGCATTTGGAGAAGCACGTACCCCACGCTAGATATACACCAAAAAATCATGAGGTTTTGAATCGTAAATGGAAAGCTGAAATAAAAAATCGTCTGGTCAAATCCAGCCCTTTTCTAGCCATCGGATTTCTATTGATCATAAATGGATTTTGGAGTTTTGTAGTTGTTCTTTTTCCGCTATGGGCCGTACCCCTTTATCAAGGATATAGACTCTACGTGGCTTACCGAAATTATAATAAGAACAAGAATAGGTCATACAAACGTGGCGTGCCCGCGGTAGTTGAAGATAAATTTACCCATACCTCTAACCGACATTCAAAGAATAATCGGATCGTACTTACAACAGGGTCACTCTTGGTAAGTGCGGTCTTGTACGATAAACTTTCTGTTCGTGATAAGGTAATTTTATATAAAACCCAATATGGCAATATACCGTTAAGTTTAGTGCTTCCCAATGGTGAAGAAATTCATCTTCTCTAAAAGCTAATTATGCTCGGCAGTGTGTTGTTATTGATTGCGATGATAGGGCCTATGGTACTCTTGGCAACTTTTCTACATTATCTTTTTCCCGTTGAGAATGTCAATGGATTTGATCAATGGGTTCCGGCGCTAGTATCGGCGTTTTCAGCTTGGTCCTTTTTTACAAGTTGGTTATGGTTTTATCTGTTTAACCTCTATTTGAGTTTGCCCGTATTCCTTCTTGCACTTGCACTACATCTATGTACTGTCCGCAAAAATCTGAACCCGAAGTTGATACGAATAAATACCGCCTTGTTAATGGCTGCAATATTGATGGGGTTTGTAAGCTTCCTTTATTTTGATATTTAAAATGAAAACTGTCGGTTTTCCTTCATTTTACGACAATTGCCCTATTGAAACCAAGATACTGGGAGACTAGGTTTGTTCAAAACTTTAAACCAATAGTATGAAACGTATCAATTTATCTGTATTTTCTTTTTTATTGATCCTAATGTGTGTCTTGCCAGAGGTCAATGCCCAAAATGTCAAGGATTTTAAAATCAAAATGTTGGGGCCCGCTAATTTGAATTTTAGAAAGAGCCCAAAGAGAATTGTTATTTCCGATTTTCAAGTCAATTTCCAAACAGCACTTCAATTAGAGGACAAGAAAAAAGGCGGAAAACTGTGGAGAGGTGGAATAAAAGGTGATGCCAAGGCATCTTTGACCTTGGTGTTGGATGGGCTCAATATGGACGAGCTGCAGCAACTAACCGATAAGCTCTTTGAACAATATAAGGCAGACCTCGCTTCCAATGGATTTGAGATAGTTCCCATTGAAGAGTTATGGAACCATAGTACCTATCAAAAAAACCGTGAAAAGCGATGGGATTTAAGATCAGGTCAAGGAGGGGAAAAAGGAGATGAGTTTGGCGCCATTGTAATGCGTCCCACCGGTCAAAAATTTATTGTGAACAAGCAATCCATGGAAAATAAGAAGACCGGTCCCTTGAAAATAGCCAATTATGAAGAGCAAGTCGAAATGAAAGTATCCAACCAAAAAACTGATTTTATATTCAATAAGGTGGTTTTGAACGTACTCGCTTTCGATAATGCATTGAGCGAAACTACACGAGCCTTGAACAGACATGCCGGATATGCACAGGTAAAGGCAGAGACCGATTTTAAGATTGATTCAAAAAGTTACAATAAGTTTAATATTGGTATGATGGTTTCCAATCGTGGTGTAGAGGTCGAAGGGGTTCTTGAAAAGCAAAAATTTGATGCTTCTCAAGGAGCAGATGTGGACAGGAGAGGAATGGATGCTGGCGTGTTTCACGTTTGGCGCGTAGAGGACAAGGAAGATATAAATGTTTCAGTCGTAAAATGTAATCCAGAAACATATAAGAAAGGAGCAGAACTAGCCATTACATCATTTTTGGATGCCACTATCGAAAAGTTGGTGGACAAGGCGAATTAAATTTTCTGGAAAAACTTAAATTATATACTCAATTGGATTAGTTTTAAGCACCAACCATTTTTTTCTCTAATGACCATTTTTCAGAAGACCCTGATTCCCATTTTACTTTTCGGCCTATTGTCTTTGCATACTGTTGAGGCGCAGGATATTCAACAGGCCATCAATGCGTTGAAAGATACCTTGGAAGTCAAGGAAGGTGAGGACAGGATTCTTGTCTTGAAAGATATCGCAATGAAGTTTCGTTCCATAGATATGGACAGTGCCAGATATTATACAAAATTGGCATTTAATGAAGCAGAAGCTTTGGATGACGATTATTACAGGGCCAGGATATGGATTGTGTACGGGATTCTCTCTTGGGACGAGGGCAGGCCCAAAGAAGCATTGAGTTTTCATTTGAAGGCTAAACCTATTTTGGAAAACTCCAAAGATTATTTTGTTTTGGGAAGTCTCTATACCAATTTAGCCAATACGTACGAAGCACTATCTGAGTTTGATAAGGCGGTAGATTTTCAGTTTAAGGCTTTGGAAAGCTTTACGGAAGGAAAGGATACCCTCTGGATAGCAGGATCCTATTTGAATTTGGGGAATAGATATAAGTTGATTCAAGAACCTGGTCTAACCATGGAGTATTATCTCAAAGCATTGGATTTGTACGAAAGAATCGGGAACAACTATTTTATGGCGATGTGTTATAACAGTTTGGCCGTGGCCTATTTAGAAAACAAACAGTATAACAAGGCCATTGAATATGCCAAAAAATCGTACGACACCAATAAAGATGTAGGAGCTATTTTAGAGCTCGCGTATCCTTTGACGAATTTGGCTTTAGCCAGTTGGGCACTTGGTAAATATGATGAAGCGGAACTTTATTATATTGAGGCCATAGCCCTTCAGGAAAAAAAGGGAGAGCGTTTGGCCCTGATTTCCCTAAAAAATGACTTGGCCAATATATATCTTAATCAGGGAAAAATGAATCGTGCTGAAAAATTGGCTTTGACCACATATCGAGAAGCAGATTCTATAGATTACCTTCCAGGTATTGATGCACTTTCCAAGACCCTGTCCTTGATTTACGAAGAAAAACCGGATTTTAAAAAGGCCTATGTTTATCACCAAAAACATAAGGCAGCAAGAGATAGCTTATACTTTACAGAAAAGGCCAAGGAAATGTTTAACCTAAAGGAAAAGTACGAGTCGGAACAAAAGGAAAATGAGATACTCCGTCAAAAGAACGAACTGGTCGAAGGCGAGCTTGCTCTAAAAAATAGGAACAATATGCTTATGGGCAGTGGAGCTCTTTTGGCCATTCTGCTTATTGTCGGTTTTGTGATTTTTCGTGAGCAAAAGGTTAAGGCGAAGAATTTTGCAAGGGAAACCGCTTTGGAGAAGGCTATGGCAGAGGCTCGGGCACAAGAAAACCTAAAGGAACAACGTTTACGGATTGCCCGCGACCTGCACGATAATATAGGTTCGCAGCTCACATATCTTACCTCCATAACCGATTCCGCTAAAAGGGGCATAGACAAGGGAGAGGTATTCTTGATGGAAAAGCTCACCCAAATGAAACAGTTTTCACTGGTAACCATATCCGAGCTTCGGGATACCATTTGGGCCATGAACAAGGATGAGATCAGTTTGGAAGATATCAAAGAAAGAACCCAGCAATTGGCCGCGACCGTTCATGAAGCCACGGATGATAAAGTTAGGATGAAGGTTGAAGGGAGGCCGGATCATAAGGTGCTCAATGCCTTTGTAGGGATGAATCTTTTCAGAATTATTCAAGAATCCGTGAACAATGCCGTAAAACATTCCGGGAGTGAACAGATTCAAGTCAGGTTTACCGATATTGATAAAAAAGTACAAATTGAAATAGAGGACTTTGGCCAGGGGTTTGACACATTGCAGTCATCAAATGGCAACGGACTTCAAATTATGAAGAACAGGGCCGAAAAAGCCGGGATTGATTTCAAACAAGAAAGTATAATCGGTAAAAGCACCAAGGTAACATTACAGGTTAAGGCATAATTCTTTCAGCACAAAAAAAATACAAGACCATGAGCAAAATCAAATTGGCCATTGTGGATGACAATACGTTCTTAGCTAGGGCCATCAAAGAAAAATTGGTCGATTTTGAGGAATTGGACATCAAGTACATGGTTTTTAATGGTAGCGAGCTGCTTGCTAAACTGGAAAAAAGCCATAATCTGGATTTGGTGTTAATGGATATAGAAATGCCCATTTTGGATGGGATAGAAACTGTTCGTATCATAAAACAGAAATATCCCCACATTAAAGTGCTCATGCTTACCGTTTTTGACAATGATGAAAATATCTTCAATGCCATCCAGGCCGGTGCCGATGGTTATTTGCTCAAAGAGATTGAAGGGCCAAAGTTGCACAATGCCATTGTTGAGACCATTGGCGGGGGTGCGGCCATGAGCCCTTCGATAGCGGTAAAGACCCTAAAATTATTACGCTATCCCGAAAGACAGGAATCACTGTCCGTGCAAGAGGAAGAAATTTTGCTCAGCGACCGCGAAAAGGAGGTGCTGGAGCAACTGGCCGAGGGGTTAAGCTATACCCTGATTGCCAAAAATCTCTTTCTCTCACCAAGTACGGTTAGAAAACATATCGAGAATATTTATAAGAAGCTTCAGGTCCACAACAAGTTAGAGGCCGTGCAAAAGGCAAGAAGACAAAGTTTAATATAGTACTTCAAAAAGTGTAATTTATATTGCTTTAAGTATATTTGAAATGACGAAAGACAAATCAATCACAAAAGTTCACAAATCGTCAACATTTTGAAATCAAAAATCGAAAACCCTAATAAAACAAGGGGTCCGAGAGAAAAGTTCGATTCTTGCCGGGGCTACTTTTTGACTTCTTAATGATTCAATAAAGCATTTCTCTTTCCAGATAGGCTTCAAGTCAACTTGTATTGGTGCAAACAGTTCTTCAAAATATGGAAGTGCGTAATGTGACACACAATCTGGCCACCAGCGAATTAGAATACAATTCCCTGCTGGACTCCATCAAAAAAAGAAAAGATTAGGATTTTGCTGCTCCAAAGGAACAACACCTAGCTTGCAAAAGTTCCTCCTAAAGAAGTAATCACCAAATTCCAATTTTAACCAAATCGCCGTAACATCAACAATGAATATTTTAAGCCGAAGGACAGGGCAAAAATGAAAATTCATCATCCCCCATCATGTTTATTAAGTTTTCCAACCCGTCCATGCCGGTGATGACTCCTTGTGCCTTTCCGGTTCCCATTTTTCCAATAAAAGTCATAATGATACTTTTATATACATTACAGGCCAATTCTTTCAAGGCCAAGCTTACCTGCCCCTCCAGTTTATCGGGATTCATCACTATAATGGCTTCTGTGGCAAAGGCATAAAGTTTTACCAAGGTCATGCTGTACAATGCCACGATAGGGGCCGCCGATGTTGCAGCTCCCGGAATCATCATCATGAGCTGAATTCCCGCCACCACTTTTTTATATTCATCCATCACATTTTTCAGGGCTAATAATTGTTCCGCTGTCGAGGAGCTTCCGCCGCCGCTTCCATCTGGCAATATTCCCCGAAGTTCCCCTGTGTTTCGATCTACTTCATAGTAGGATGGAACATTCATATCCCTATCAAAAAAAGACAATTGGTTCTCCCTAAAAATCCGGTTATGGAAAACGTTGTGCTTATTTTTCAATATGTTATACCCGTATTCTGGTTCATTTCGGATATTGTGCAAACACACCAAATCATGTCCTTGTAATTGTTTTACGGCATTGTCCTCAAATACGGCTTCTTCCAAAAAGGCAAACTGGGCTGTCTTCTTGACCGTTTCGTAGAGATTGCCCCTTTTGGTCCCCGACCGGGTTATGCTGGCATATTTTGCAGTGGGCAGATAATCGAACAGGACCTTTGTTCTGTCCTCATAATAGCCGGGCTTCATTCTTAACAAACAGGAACGGAATTGGGTGGGATAGGTAATGGATTTCTCCGTGACGTGCTGATTCAATGGTTGCATCATGGTAAGCAACAACGGTGGGTACCCAAATGTACCCTTTTCCAGTGCTTCCACTGCTTTTTTGGTATCATTCCCTTGTTGAGCCATGAACCACTCTTCATTACTGACTAAAGATTTCAAGTATTCGGTGAGCCTCACGGACAAGGTGGGTGCTTCCCGTTCAAAGGCAAGCATGGCACCGCCCAGCATCATTTCGTGTACATCGTCAATATATTTTCGGCTGGGTGTGAATCGGTCCCTGTCCAGGTAATTGTCCCAACCGGCCAGAGTACGTTTTATTTTATTGCTCCTCCAACTAATTTCAACATATAATCCTATGATCCGTTCACCTAAATAAAGATTGTTTGGTTTGGGAAATGCAATTGTTGTTTCATCCGAAAGCTCTTTTTCTTTAATGGACACATTTATGCGGTGTTCCTTTTCTTCCTCAAAAGAATGGTAGGTAAGTACATAAGGGGGAAAAGACATCTGTGAAATGATGTTTTGAATCTCCTCTTTTGTTTTTTCTTGATCATCAGCAGGAATTTCCTTGAACTCAAAATTTTTCCGCAAGTGTTTATAGAAGGTATCAACATTAAAGACATTCAACAAAATGGCTGGTGGCCCCGTTTCGTATACATCTTTGTATTCGGCTTGGAATTGATCGTCATTGTGGCCATCGGTAGCGTACAATATCAAGTCAGAACTACTTTGCTTGGCCTTTAAAAGCGACGTATACACATTGGAAGTGGTTGCCTTGCTCCTGACACTGGCGTAGGGGTACATTTCCTTTACCATTTTCTCGAGCGATGCTGCAAATTCTTTTGCACCGTCTCCCCGATATGCTGTTGGCATACTCAATGAAGTATCGTAGAGCAGCATGATCTTTGGGGAAAACACATTTTGTTCCAACCACCCGGTAACGGCTTTACCATTATCGGTTATCTTAAAATTGGCAGCGGACAATCCTTCAACAATGGTTCCCGACCCATCCTTTGGGTATAGTTCCAATTTCACTTTAGGAAAAGCCATTGCTGTGGCCTTTACTTCAAAAGTCTCTACTTGTGAAACATCTCCAAGCTTTCCACTCTCTTCTTTGACTACCACGTTTTTAAGGATTTCCTTACCTTCCAAAGTAATGGGTTCGCCCACAAGTGAGCGTTCTTCCATAAAGGACAGGTCCTTATCAAATTTCTGATAGGCATAACAGGGCGTGAATGTGCTGATATCGGAAATGGACTTTGTGGCCTGTTGGGTGAAATCCATATTCTTTAAGAACTGTATCTGCATTGTACTGCCGATTAAATCGCTCAGTTTCCATGTCCCGGAAAGGAGCTCCTTTTCTTCCCAATAATCAATGGCCGTTCTATACGTCAGCGAAATGTTGATATCCTCTTCGCGTACCTGGGAAATTTTCGGGGCATCCTTGAACTTATGGTCTTGATTAGTTGGATGTAATTGACCCACTGGCACTTGCGAATCAAAAACATGGGCGTAATGTTCTACTCCATCCTGAAGATATACCACGGAGGGGACTTCGTTTTGGTGAAAGCGGAAGGAATTGGGCTTGATGGCCGAATATTGTTTTTCAGTCAGCTGTGATACAAGCTTATCTGCCAAGTTTGTGCATTTTTCATCGAGTTCCAATAATTGTTGGACTTTTCCATTGGTATCGTTTGCCCCTAGCAATCTCTTCCATTTTTTGAGTTGTTTTTTGCTGATGGGAGGTGCAAATGCTGCTTGGTTGTCACGAAATACGATATTCTTTACTTTCTCTTCGGTAATTTCAGTTTGCTCCAAGACCACTTTTGCCTCAAAACCGGCCTCGACCAGCATATCCTTCAATATTTCAGCTTTTTCACGGGGTGTGGCCAATCCGCATCGTAAGGCAACATCGGTTCCATAAATGGACAAACGGTTTGCTTGGTGAAGAAACTGCCCGATTTCAGGGATCATTTGCAGGCTATCGCGTACAAATTCAATCATGGCTTTGGGATCTTTGGCCGCAACCAATGCCTTCTTTCTGCCGGGAAGATGGTCTGGGCTTTGCTCCAACGCTGCAATCATTTCTTTCCAAACACCGAATGGAACAGCTGGGTCGTTGCTTTCACATCCCGAAAGTAACAATGGTGAAAAAGAGAGCCCTGCTGAACCAGCTCCGACCAATTCGATAAATTCTCTTCTGTTAAATTTCGATTCCATATTTGGTTTTCAAGATTGAAACTTCTGGGTATCCCCTTTTAGTAATGGTATGTTTGGGACTTTATTTAAATAGCCTATCTACTTCAAGTTCTTTAAAAGCATCCCAAACAACTTGTTTTTCAATATTGTCCGCTTGCATGTTTACTGCGAATCGGTCTTTGTACAGGAAGTTGATCAAAACCTTCTTTTCAGTTTTATAAATAGTTTCCACGCCCAACATGGTGTTGTTGTTCAGAATTTTTTCCGATTTAGTTTCGGTTTCCACATCAGTATTCAAGTTTTTGAAGGTAATGTACTGGGAGGTTAGCATCATACCCTTTTCCCCGGCACCATCGTTTATGTTCACTACTAAACTGTTTTTATCGGAACCTTCATATGTGGCCGTGGCACCACTAATTCCATAGCCCGTCAACGTACCTTTGACTATTTTCTGGAGTTCCATGCCCTGAAGGGTTTCTGGAAACCAACTGTTGAGCGTCTCCTCGGAAACAGGCGCTATTTTTTTCAGGTCTTGTGACTGTTTGGCCAAATCTTGTACTGTTTTGCCCATTTTTACGGTTTGATCAACAGAATCATCTTTTTTGTTCTGCGAATTGCACGAGACTATCAGTGCCACTAGTCCAAGTATTTTTAATGCTGTTTTCATTTGATTGCAATGGGTTTTGTTTTAATAGGAGACATTTATTTTGCCCGAAATTGGAAAATCACCGCCACGCTCTGTCATTCCACTGCCTTCGCCCGTGAAGGTCATTTCCAGATTATTTTCCGTTAATTTTTTAATTTTGATGGTACCTTTTTTGAATACAATGCGTTTGTTGGTTCTTTTTACATCCCTATCGGCATTGAAGAAGTTGAGATCCACTTTTATTTTCCCCGCATTCACATCTGGGATGCTGTATTCTACACTTTGGTCATCCAGAATATTGGTATGTGTAAGGTTTAGGTTGAGCTGAAAAGGGTTTTCATCCGCCCTGAACAAAAGTAAAATACTGTCCTTTGTGAAGGTTTGTTTTACAGGTAGCAGGTTTTCTTGCTCAATATGGAACACTTGGTTTTCCATGCTGACTTCCACTGCAATGTTGCCCGTAAGTTCGCCAGTGGAGGCTGCAACTTCTTTTTTTTGCCCATTTTTACATGAAACCAATAGGATTACGCCTACGAAAATGGAAAAAAGATAATTGTGGAAATATGATTTTCTAAAATGCATCATTTAAGTTTTAATATTGTGCTACTTTGATTTTAATACGACCATTTCTTTCTTTTCGTCGAACATTACAAGGAAAGTGTCCCCAGAGACATAATCGGGTTTTTCTACCACATAATCCCTAAATAAAAACTTACTTCCCGGGCTATAGGTTTGTGACAGATCAAAGGCCAGTATGGCATCTTTTTGAGGTACCACGGAAAAGTTTTTGGTGCTTTTTATGGATAGGAATGTCCTTTTTTCAATATCCGAATACTCATGTGGCCGTACTGAGCGGGAATCTGTTATGGAGCTGTTGCTGGCAAATTGCCTTTTTTTAATATCCGAATATTCATGTGGCCGTACCGAACGACTGGATTCTCCATAAAGCATGCCAGCAAAAAAAGTGCTGCCCGGGTATTTTTTGGCTGCTGTGACTTTGTCCGCCAAGGCTTCTAACGGAAGTATGTCCAAAACCGTTTTCATATCATTATCAATGGCCACAATGATTTTTTTGCCATTTTTAAGTGGTGCCGACTTAGATTGTGCCTGAGTGAGTGTGAAGATACTCATACATACAATCGCTGGGATAATTGCTTTTATTTTCATGATTTCATTTATTTAAGTTGTTCCAAATTCAATTCTTAGAGGATTAATTACCATTCTTTATGTGGGAACCTCTCAGGTCTCTAGCTATAATGCTAACTTAGCTTCAGGAGTGGGGTTGGTTGTCAATACCCTGTGCAGGGTTTGAGTGCATCCATTTCCTTGCTGATTTCTAGGGTGTTTTTAAGGAGGTTGCCGGGTTCGAAATACTTATTAAGTATTATTCCTATTGGGAGCGCAAAAGAACCTTTTCCATCTTTATTCTGATATTCTTCTTTATTATCCTTAAGAGTTTCTTCATAGAACTCCTCTATTATTGTTATATCCAGATCGGAATCCGTTAAATCTGCATAGGCAGGGAAAAGTTCATCATCTTCTACACCTCCTTCTCTATTTAATAAAGCTAGATAGTCATCATATTTTTTAACTATCTCAAAAAGTTCAGTATCCAAATCTACTAGGGCAGAAGGTTTATCCTGAGTCTCCCAATCAAAACTTGAGATTAAGTTCCATAAATCTTCAGTACAATACATTATAGTTGTTGAACTCATCATCATCATGAGCTTCATTCCATATAAATCATACTTTTTCCTACAATCACTGGTTGATTGAATTTCACCTGTCAATGCATCAAATTCTGATTTATATTTCAGCATTATGTAAAGACATTTTGTCTCTGGCAGGTAATCATCAAGGTCATTAATATAATTAACATATTCAGTAAAAGAATTTTGAAAAGCTTCTTTAAATTTTCGGGTAGCGTCAGTATCTGCGGCGGCTTTTTCGGCGTCATCCTGTGCTTCTCCAAAAAAATCCTGCGCTTCGCCCATAATGTCCCCAAGGTCAAAATCCTGTGCCTGCATTCCAGTGCCGATAAGCAAGAAAATCACGGTGTATCCCAATATTTTTTTCATGTGTTACATTTTAGTTGTTCAACATCTATTAAAACCCACCCATTGTGGAATATTCCGCTTTTACAATGGACATGCTTTCTTCTTTCAGTTCGGTACATACCATACTGAAGTTGTCCTTTTTCTTCTTGGCAGACTCAAACTGCATTTCCATGAACATGGTGTTCTCGCCAATGGGCAATACACTGCTCGGTAGGCCTTCGGTGTTGGCTATGCCGCCCAAGTATCCCACAGGGGCCTCATTGGTGACCCACACTTTTGAAATGCCATCTTTGCTTGTAATTTGATAACCTTCGCAATGGTAGCCCAGAATGGTCTTGCCCGCAATGGGGACGACTTTGATAGCTTCCTTTGAATTATTGCCCTTTTCTTCCATTTTTTTGGTCAACTTTTCAATGGTTTTTTTTCCAGCGGGCATCTTCATGGCCATTTTTTGCGCACCATCGTCAGTAAACATCACCATGGCTTGGTTTTCCATGTCCATAACAGTGATGCTGTTTGTTTTGCCATCGTTGTACCTATTGCCAAAATAGCGTTGGCCCGGTTCCATCCAATAGTGTATATAGCTCTCATCTTTTTGGGTGGTAATCTTCATGGTGGCCCTATATGAGAATTCATAAACATCAGGAACCCCTTTTAGATTGCTACCCCCGAACAGACCTGCCATCTTTTTCTGCATGGCAGCTTCCTTGGCCTGGTTCTGTTGTTTTGTGGAGTCAAGGTTCTTTTCGGTTTCCCCGATATTCTTTGGGTCACTCTTTTTCTTCTTTTTTCCTTTACCTCCCTTGGTTATGGAATCTATGGCATTATCGGTTCCTTTTGACACTTCTTCGTCCGTACGGTTCAAGATGGTCCGTTCAACGGCGTTTTCTGCTTTTTTCTTTAATTTTTTCAAAAATTGGGCTTCTGCGGAGTATGATATGGCTAGAAAGCACATAAGCATAATAACTACTTTTCTTTTCATGACGATTGTGTTTTGTTTATGTTTAATTGAGATAATGAAAAAGGGTAGGGGGAGTATTTGCCTTTCTCGTTATTTTTTTAATCTCTTGGTTTCTTCCTTCTTGATTTCCAAAGTTTGGACCACCTTGTTTTCCAATAAAATGTTCAACTGGTATTTCCCGCTTTTTAAGTGGTCGATACTCATATATATTTTATCGTGTCCCGTACCTTTTTTCATACTGTTCGGAAGAGGTGTAAAACCTGCTAGTTGAAACTTATGATAAAGGTATCTTGGAGGGGAAAGAGTGGATGGAAGATATGTTTCCAATGATGGAAGATATGTTTCCGACTGTAAAAAAACCTTGTTTTATACCTGTTTGGAGAGATATTCGTTAGGGGTGCAACCCACAATTTCCTTGAAGACCTTGTTGAAATAGGAGGGAGTGTTAAATCCAACTTGGTATGCAATTTCAGAGATAGTAGCGTCGGAATGGCAAAGTAGTTCCTTGGCCAGATTGATGCGCTGTGTGCGCACGAACTCCGTTGTGGACATTCCAGTGACCGCATGTAATTTTTTGTGCAATTGGGAACGGCTCATGAGCATAAGCTTGGCAAATTTCTCACTTGTAAACTCTGTGGAGGTAATGTGTTTGTCCAATACCCTCTGCAACCGTTGTAAAAATTCTTGCTCCGTTTTTGTGGGGACGAGCCCTGGGTCGACCTTAAATGTTTTGGAGTAATGTTCTTGTAGACGACTTCGATTTTCCAAGAGTTTTTCTACCCTTACTTTTAATATTTGTGGGCTGAACGGTTTGGTTACATAGGCATCGGCACCTGTTTCCAATCCTGATAATTGACTTTCTTGATCGGCCTTGGCAGTGAGCAATATAATAGGGATATGGCTGGAGGTTTCGTTCTCCTTAATGGTATGGCAAAGCTCAATCCCACTACAAATGGGCATCATAATATCGCTTATGATCAAATCGGGAAGTTCTTCTTGGACCACTTCTATACCTTTCTTTCCGTTTGGGGCCTTGAGGATGATATATTCATGTTTAAAAATGGAAACCACATAGGAAAGGATGTCGTTGTCGTCCTCCACAATGAGTAAGGTCGGCTTTTTACTTTTGCCCGATATTGTCCCTTCTGTAGGAATCAATTTGCCATAGGAGGAAGGTTCCGGGGTGCTTTGGGGTATCTTTACAGGTTGGCCTATAGGCAAGGTGAGCGTGAACTGGATTTTGCCCTCTCCAATATTGTGCGCGATAATGCTTCCTTTTGATAAGGATACAAGTTCCCGTACAAGAGCCAGTCCTACGCCAACACCTTCGGATTTTTCACTATTTTGATGAAAACGTTTAAACAGTTTGCTTAGGTCCTCTATTTTTAATCCATCGGTGGAATTTAGAATGGAAAACACAAGGTTTTGCTGTTCTTCTTCGGCAGTTACCATTATGGTACTGTTCTTAGGGGCGTACTTTATGGCATTGGACAACAGGTTGGAAATAATTTTTTCCACAACGTCCGCATCAAACCATGCGTTGCCCAGTTTTTTAATGTTGTGCTGTATATCCATGCTTTTGTCCTTGGCAACATAAGAAAATGCCTCGATCAATTGGATCAACAATCCTTTTAGGTCGCCTTTGGCAACATTGGGCTTGAATTGACCGGAATCTATCATGGATAAATCCAACATTTGATTTACAAGGCCCAAAAGTCTTTGGGTGTTGTTTTTGATAAGGGATAGTTCCTTTTTATCGTCATTGGAAAGTCCTGCTCTGTCCAATTGATGCTCTATTGGTCCCGAAATAAGGGTGAGCGGGGTCCGTATTTCGTGGGAAATATCCGTGTAGAGTTTGGTTTTTAGCTCGTCGAGCTTTTGAAACTTGTTTTTTTCGATTTCCACAAGGTAAAATTTGTGTCCTAGACCCATGGAAAACACAAGTAGCTCTAAAAATACCCCCAATTGTGAAATATTGAAACTGTAGAACCCAAATACGTTGTTTGCTTCGACTCCAGCAGATAAATCGTTCTGAGACCCATAGTACACCCCCAGAACGGTAAAACCCACAAGGAAAAAATTTCCCAACAAAATATAATATCTCAGGGGTGATTTTACCACAATAAATGCCCGGACGACCGCATAAATGGAGTAAACATGTAGGGGGAGCAATATAATGTTCAAATGATGTTTTACCAAGGTCAAGTTTTGGGTGATGACCAGGTACAGAAAAGAGAGTACTGAGAATAGAAGTGTTATTGCTGCGAAAAGCTTTATTTCTTTAGAAAACTTGGCATTATGTTTTTTTATTTCAGCAAATGAATCAACAAATAATATGAAGAGTCCAGTGACCAAAAAAAGAAGAGGGGTCAAAAAATAATGATAGGAATCAAGATCTTTAAAAAACAAGCCTAACTGGAGCTCAAGATCTACCCGCATAAAAAAATAGGCGGAAAAGATTAAAATGTAACTGCCGTACAATATATAATCCCTTTTTCTTAACCTTAAGAAAATTAAAACCATAAATATGCCGATGGCCGTAAAAGCCCCTTGAAAGGTAAAGGTGGTAAATACCGCAGCAGCCATATTTGTAAAATGCCAAGGCTGATTTATTTCAAAACCATAGGTAGCCGGAACATCGCCCCAAATGCCGTCATAATTGCTGGAGAGTACCTGAAAGGTATACTCGCCGGGAGACAAATTTGTATATCGGGCCGTATTGTTGTTGCCTGCATTGATCCAATTTTCATCATTGCCTATTAATCTGTATTTATATTGATTTAGGCTGGGTTGAGAGAATTGCAAGGATGAGAACGCGAATGTAATGGTGTTCTGGGTATGCTTTAAAGGAACGTTTTCCGAAAGATTCCGGGTATCGTTAAAAACCTTTACATTGGTGATCACGGTTTTGGGTTTGAAGGGATTGGTCTGCAATTGTTCCGGCCGAAACCAATTGAGACCTTCCAAACCACCAAAGTAAAGCGTTCCATCTTCATCTTTGAAATAGGCCCCGGTATTGAATTCGTAGGATTGTAGACCGTCGTAGTTTCCATAATTTTCCACGGCATGTTTCCCATTATGATATGAGAACCTGGAGATACCTCGATTGGAGCTCAACCAAAGGTTCCCTTGTTCGTCAGGTAGGATGCCATAGACAACATTGTTGGGCAATCCAGTTTTAACCGTAAAATGTAGAATCTCTCCTGTGGATGGTTCATAGGACTTCAGTCCATTTCCATTTGTACCTATCCAAAGTCTATCATTTTTATGGAGCAAGGATTTTATATCATCGGCGATTGAGTCAATTTTTACTATCCTTCGGGTATCCATGTTAAGGGAAAAGAGGCCGCTCTGTTCAGTCCCCACCCAAAAAATATTGTCTTTGAAATGTTCAATGGTTCTAATATTGTCCGTGGTCAAATTGGAGTTTTCTGAATTGAATTGGGCTACAATACCATTTTTCTTATCGAATAAGATGAGCCCCTTGTTTCTTGTGCACAGCCATAGTTGATTATTGGAAGCTCCATAAATCTTCCAAATCGTATGGTTTCGTAATTCTTCAATGGTTTCAATTTGATCGTTGCCCAACATTTTTTGAAGACCATGCTCTTGATGTCCGATCCATAAGGTATTGCCATCGTGATATAGGGACATGATCCTGTCCCCGATCAAATTGGATTCCCCGATTTTGATGGTGAAGGCCTGCTGGGTATCCAAATTAATTTTGGTCAACCCTTTGCCCGAGGTTCCCAGCCAAAGGCTTCGGCCATCCTTGGCAATGGCCCTTATGACATCCACATGGGCCTCTTTGGGCACATTTTTGTTGGTGAGAATATTGAACTTGGCCAAGTACTCATCATAATAGCTGACCCCGGCTCCGTCCGTACCTAGCCAAATAGTTCCTGTGAAATCCTCGAATAGAAATAAAATGTCATCATAATGAATGGCATCGGGGTTGTTTCTATCGGCCAAAAAATGCCTAAAGCTCTTGGTGGAGAAATCAATGATGTACAAACCTTGTCCGTACGTTGCAACCCATAACCGGCCATATTTGTCCAACAAAAGGTCTTGTATGACCAAATCCGTTGGGAATCTTTTATTTCCAAACCCCTTGAATTGAGCAAAGGTTTCTGATGATGCCGATTTTATAAAAAGTCCTTTTTGATAAGAGCCCGCATACATATTTTCTCCATTTGCGGTAAAAGCACTAAAATTTGTGCCAGATGATCGGTAGATAGTGTCCAAGGCCTGTTTATCATTGATCAACTTATAGATTCCTCCCGATGCCGCTATCCAAAGATGGTCGCCCCATTCGATTAAATCGTATATCTCCAGTGACTTATCTTGACCGCCCAGGACCTGGATAGTGTCCTTCTCATTGGCTTTGATTCGAAAGAGCCCCTTTTTATAAGTGCCAACATAGATGTTCCTTCGCGAATCTTCGTACACAACACTGGCACTATCTATGGACTTTATTCTTTGAAATTCCCCCTTTTTTCTATCATAGAGTTTTAAGGTCCCGGGATTGGTAATGACCCATAATGTGTTATCGGAGTCAATGAATACCTTGCCAAGTTTACTGTAAGTGGGTCTGGTAACATCTTCAAACTGTTCTTTATAGATGTTAAATTCTCTTCCATCGTATTTGTTCAACCCATCCTGTGTGGCAAACCAAAGATATCCGGTGGTGTCTTGAGCGATGCCCACTACACTGTTCTGGGAAAGGCCGTCATTGACTGTAAGGTTGTTAAACGAAAATCGATTGTGAGCTTTGGGTGAACCTTGAGCTTGACCCAATGAAGACTTTCCAAGGCACAATAATAGGACCAGTATGGTGCACGGGTATAAAAAGACAAGGCCGTTATGGCTACTTTTTTTTTGCAATACCGTTAATGGTTGAGGTTTGTTTTTACAAGATAACCCTTTTCTTGATTCTCAAGCCCATTTTAGCTCTAACATGCTCGTTTTGATAAATCTAGAGTAGGTAAGTGGCCTATTCATATTGTAAAGGCGTAAATATTTAATTTTTATAAGTCGTTATCTACTAATCAAGGGGTGTAGTAGAATAGAATCATCTCAATGGTTAAATAATCCCAAGTAAATTTTAGGACAGTATTATCTTATTTTCAACATGCATATCATATTAATCAGTTTTATTTAAGATGATTATTTTGCAATTGTTTAGGTATATTTGAAATGATGAGAGACAAATCGGTCGCAATAGTTCACAAATCGTCAACATTTTGAAATTAAACAGTGGAAACCCTAATAGAACAGGGGGTCCGAAAGAAAAGTTCTATTCTTGCCGAGGCTACTTTTTGACTTCAAAAATCCTGAATTGTTGTCCCATCAAACAGAAAATGGCCTTTCCGTTTTAATCTTCATCGGTTCGTTGGTAATGGGATGGGCAAACGCTATTTTTTGGGCATGCAGACAAAGTCGTTCCAATGGAGTACCATATAAATTATCTCCTACAATTGGTGCATATAGGCCCAATTTATGGGCGCAATGTACCCGTAATTGATGTGAACGCCCCGTAATCGGTTTCAATTGGATCAAAGTCCGAGTTGTTGTTTTTTCTATTACCTCATAATGTGTGATTGCAGGCTTGCCATAATCAAAATCTACCATTTGCATGGGCCTGTTATTGATGTCCAAGACAAGAGGCAGTTCTATAACCCCTTTGGTTTCTTCAATGGGCTTTTCAAGAATCGCCAAATAAGTTTTACGAACGGTACGCTCCAAAAATTGTTGTTGTAGGCGTTTGTGCGCTTCTTTATTGAGGGCAACAAGCATTATTCCAGAAGTATCTTGATCCAGTCGATGTACAATTATTGGTCCAGTAGCCTTGGGATATTGTTGTAGGATGCGGGTTTGAACAGAATCTTTTATGTGTCTTCCTGGAACTGACAACAATCCGGCAGGTTTATTTACAATTAATAGATGCTCATCCTCGAACAATGTTTCCAGTAGCTTATCAGCTCCAAAATTCTCTAGCAAGGGATTAGGTTTTACAGGGATTCCTTTAAGCATGTGTGCTAAAATGGGCTGGCATTTTCCTTTGCAGGCAGGATAGAATTTGCCATGTTCCCTAATTTGTGAATTGGGTGATTTTCCCCACCAAAATTCAGCCAAGCCCACAGGTTTCAAACCGTGCATAAACGCATATTGGAAAAGTTTGGGGGCGGCGCATTCTCCTGCTCCACCGGGAGGAACTTCTATTCCAAATTCAGTAAAAACTGTCTTTAAGTCTTTTCCTTCTTGCTGGCTGTTCAAAAAAACGAACGATCTAAAAATGGCCTCCAACAGTTCATTGGACTTGTTTTTTTGAAGTGTCTTCAGCGCGTCCAATTGTTCTTCAAATGCCCTGGTTTCTGCAATCGCTTTTTCCAACCGTAAATTTTCCGAGCGGGTAAAGCGTCTTAGGTTCATTCCGTCCCGAGTACCTTGCTCGGTTAAATCGGCCAGTAGTTCTTCACGTTTTTTCTGTGGAAGGTGAGCGGCCTCCTTTCTAAGTTGGTTACGTTCGGATTTGGCCTTTTTTGCGCGTTTTTTTGCTTCCAGTATATTTTCCTTGGTCTCTTCGGTGATTCGTTTTAATTGCTCTTTGGATTGGATGAAAGCCTTACTTTCTTCAAACTGTTTTATTTCTTTACCTATGGCGTTGATGGTGGCCATTTCTTGAAAATCTTCTCCTTTTGGCAATGGATGAACAGGAGGCACAAAAGCTAGCGTTTCCAGCTCAGGCTGCAACTCGCCCGAATAAGCACTAAGATAACCAAGTTTACTGTCCTTGGTTTGCACTACAAGAACACCGAGCATGCGACCCTTTGGTTGATTAACCAAGCCGGGCAACTCTCTTCCCAATCTATTTTGAAGGTCCTCCGCCGCTTGTTGGGCTATGGCAATAGGGGTATAGAAATGAGGATATTCGAATGAATCAGGTATCTTGTCCTGATCATTTGTTTTTAAATAAACTATTTTGTATTCCTTTAAAGGTGAGTTGGTTGCCAATAATTTTTTATTATCTAAGTTTGATTGTCAGTCCATTCAAAACTTGATTATCCTTGCAAATTTACAGTTCTTCTGTAGATTCAACTGTTCAAGGATTTAAAAGTGAAGGTTCACTTTTGACCAGATTACTTTTTCTCTTCAAATGTGGTTCTATAATTCTTATAATTCAATAAAAATTAATGAATAAATATTGACGCTTGTTCATTTATTCCAATAGTCCAAAATTGGAAAGCGCAAGTAATAAATTTTGATGTTATTTGAATATATTTACTAGAAAAGACAATATTCCAAAAGTTGCTTTACTTCTGGAAATCATTGTTAAACGTATTTGCTATGAAGCGTTTTACCCTTACACTATTTTATTGTTTAATGGCATTGCCATGTATCGTTAAAGCTCAAAAATTGGAGCCTAATGATATAACAGTACTCATCAAAAAGTATAAAAATGATATCCGGGGTCCGTACAAGGACATCCGTTGGTTCTGCACAGATGGAAGTATCCGAGCTCCCAAAGATCCATGTCCCGATAACATTGGCCCTGGCGTACAACATGCCCGTTATAAGGATGAAGTGGTAGCCTTGGGCAAAACCAACCATATATTCCTCGGTCAAATCTTGGCATACACCGAGTTGGAACCTTTTTGGGACGCTCAGAACAATCATTCCCGGCTCAAGCAATACCAACTCGATAAATATTTAAAGAGCGTGGATAATGGTTGGATCAATCAAAAAGGCCAGTTCTATCGAGGTGCAATACAGTCCGAGGACGAACAAGCTTGGGGAATCGAATTTTATAAATGGCTTTTGGCCAAGGATGAGGTGTTGAGAGATGAATACTTTTTGGTGCGTCAATCCTTAAAGGATATTCCACATAACGGGGACGACAACGTTGCTCAAAAAATGAGGAGCGAATCAAAAGTGATATCCGACTTGTACCTTCCTTTTATGGACCTAAGGACCAAAATCCACAGTCAGCCAGAAGAATCTGATATCCAGAAAGTAATTAAGTTCAAACAGGCGCAGGCTTCAAAATTGACAGCGGACATCGCTCAAAAGCTCGATGGACTGGTTGCCACCATGAAAGAATTTCATAAGCCCGTCGATATTTCAAGATTGCCCAAAATAGCACCTTTGGCCATAGGAACACCGCTTGGTAATTCCATCAGTAGTTTTGCGGCAAGTGCGTCAAGTTTAAATTCACCAAAGCAGTTGGTTGAACAAGCGTCTCAGCTTTTGTACGATATACGTGAAGGGCTCATCGAGGAAGAAAGACCACTCGCAAGACTTCAACTGCTGGATGTTTCTTTGAAATTGGAAGAGATTGTATTCAAAAGTTCACCGGAATATCAGCCTGAAAATTTGAAAGAGCTATTGCATAAAATATGCTACTTGGGAATGGCGGTTACGGGATCGGGCTACCTAGAACAATGGGAATGGAGCCAATTGGCAAGCGAACTCACCAAATACGATATGCAAGAACGCTCCCTAGGAGAACTTACCGAAGTTTTGAACAGGGCAAGAGCCGCTGTGGAATGGAGCGCCGCTATGACAAAGGCGAACTATGAAGCCACCGTTAAGCAATATGTAGCTTTTGAACCCCTCGCAGCCGGATTTATAGATGACAAAATCCGTGGTTCGGTCTCGCTTCATTTAGGGCAGAGCGTTGGCGAATTGGGCAATTTAATATCAAAGGAATCGCAATTGGCGAACAAAGTGATGGATGTGCAGAACCAAAGCACTATTCGTGGACTTAACCCGGGTTATGCTTTTGGGGAACTTGTGGTCGTGGGAGGCAGTTCTGACGATATTGAGGTTTCTTCCGATAAAATCTATGTGTTCCAGCGTCCACCCTCAGATTTAAAACCCGTGGCGGGCATTGCCACGGTGGCCGAGGGCAACATGGTCTCGCACGTACAATTATTGGCGCGAAACCTTGGGATTCCGAATGCGGCCCTATCCGATGAAAATTTACAGGCCTTAAAAAAATATGACGGTACCAGGGTTTTCTATGCCGTATCCAATAAAGGGAACGTCATCATTAAGCCTGAGAACCAAATGTCGCAAGAAGAGCTGGCTCTTTTTGAGATTAAGGAAAGAAGGGAAGAACGTATAGAGGTGCCTGTAGGACAAATCCGTTTGGACGAGAATAATGTGCTTAACATGCGAACCGTTGATGCCGATGATTCCGGAAAATTGTGCGGGCCCAAAGCGGCCAACCTTGGACAGCTCAAAAAAATGTTTCCCGATAAGGTTGTTGAGGGATTGGTGATTCCCTTTGGGATTTTTAGAACCCATATGGACCAAAAAATGTCCGGCCAAGAGGGTTCGTATTGGGAATTTTTGACCGATATGTTCCAAGAGGCGAACCGTATGTTGGATTCGGGAATTTCTGAAAATGAAGTAGAAAATTATCAGTTGAGACAATTGGAGACCCTGCGCTCGGCCATAAAAAAAATGGAGTTGCTCGACAGTTTTGTAGATCAATTGGAAAATGGGTTCAAAGAGGTATTGGGAGGTGACCTTGGTAAAGTTCCTGTATTTCTACGTAGCGATACCAACATGGAAGATCTTAAGGAATTTACAGGTGCAGGTCTTAACCTTACCATTTTCAATTCGGTGGACAAAACCAAAATTTTGGAGGGTATAAAAGATGTTTGGGCATCGCCCTACACGGAAAGGAGTTTTAAATGGCGCCAAAAATATTTGTTGAATCCCGAAAATGTGTACCCTTCCATTTTGGTAATCCCGAGCGTAGACGTAGATTATTCGGGCGTTTTGATTACCAAGGGAATAAGTTCAGGAACGGATAAAGACCTTACCGTAGCTTTCAGCAGAGGAGCCGGTGGCGCTGTGGATGGTCAGTCGGCAGAGCAATATCTTATCAAGGACAGTGGAGCCTATACCTTGTTGGCACCGGCAAGGGAACCTTTTTACAACGTACTTCCTGTAACGGGCGGTACCGAAAAGAAGAGTGCAACCTTTCAAGAACGAGTGCTCAAGGAAAGGAACATCAAAGAAATCCGAGATTTGGCACGTACCATTCGGGAACGTGTTCCCAAAGAAACCAACTCGGATTACGAGGGTGCTTATGATGTGGAGCTTGGTTTTAAGGACAACAAATTATGGTTGTTCCAGATTCGTCCGTTCGTTGAGAACAAGAAGGCTTTGGGGTCAACGTATTTGGAATCCATCACTCCAAAGATTGACCTTGAAAAACGTATTTCACTTTCTAAAAAATTGTAAATGAAAAAGATAGTTGTTATAGTATTTTTAGGTTTGATAGGACTCGGATTCAGCGAGTTTGTGGAATATCCTATCGATGGATACGAGCGTACTGGAATCAAACGCCTCAAAAGACTTCAAATGGTCAAAAACGGTGAGTTGAAGGAATCTTCTCCATTGCCCGAGGGTGCCATGAAATCTTGGGAGGACATCAAGCTCAATCTCTTATCCAGAAAGGAAGATAGCGTTGGAAGTTTTTTTGAAGTGGACGAATCATTTCAGAAAGATATAGGTGCCCTGTTCCGAGGTCTCGACAAAAGCTATTCTTTGGCCATTTTGGATATTTCCGACCCCGATAGCGTCCGATATGCCGAACGTAACAAAACATTGGGTTATCAGCCTGGGAGCGTGGGCAAATTGGCCGTACTTACTGCACTTTTTGAACAGTTGGCCAAAATCTATCCCGATTCTTTTGAACTGCGTACACAATTACTAAAAGATAAAGTGGTGAAAGCCGGGGTTTGGGGGCTTACCGATGAACACACCGTTCCCGTTTTTAATGTGGAAAAAAATACATTGGTAAAACGCCAAGTCGTTGCCAGTGATGTATTCAGTCTGTATGAATGGGCCGACCATATGCTCTCCGTGAGCAACAATGGGGCAGCCAGTATTGTATGGCGGGAAGCATTGTTGATGGCCGCCTTCGGCAAAAAATATCCTGAGCTCACGGATGAAGAGGCGATGGCTTATTTTAAGGAAACTCCTAAGAAAGAACTGACTGACTTGGCCAACGATGTGGTAAATCTACCGCTTCGGGATTTGGGAATAACTTCCGATGAATGGCGCTTGGGCAGCTTTTTCACCTCAGGAGCCAATACCTACGTAGGAGATAAAGGCGGAAGTATCGGCACTCCTTATGGTTTGATGAAGTTTTTGGTACAGTTGGAGCAAGGTAAGGTGGTAGATGAGGAAAGTAGCCTTGAAATGAAGCGGTTAATGTACATGACGGATAGACGAATACGGTATGCGCAGTCACCAGCTTTAAAAGAAGCAGCGGTCTATTTTAAATCGGGAAGTCTATATAAATGCGATAGGAGCAAGGGCGAGGAATGCGGAAAATATATGGGGAATGTTCAGAACTTTATGAATTCTGTAATTATAGTGGAACACCCCGATAATTGTAGATATATGGTGGTATTAATGACCAATGTACTCCGAAAAAATTCGGCATCCGATCATATGTATTTGGCATCCGCCATTGATAAGATTGTTAGGAAAGGTTGATTTCCTTGAGGGCATTTTGAGCAAAATCCTTAATTTTTGGGTTGTCATCGGTAGCCAAGTTCTCCAATAGTGGAACAAAACGATTGTCCTGTTGTTTGCCCATCAGATAGATTACGGCCAATTTTAATCTTACATCAGGGATTTGCAATAGCTGCTCAAAACATTCGATTTCGCTGGGGATGGTGTGTTTGATTTTTTGTATTGCCTCTTCAGACGAAAAATCCATAGTGGCCTCCTCTATTATGGGCAATAACCTTTGTTTAAGGTTCCCGGTAAGCAGATTGTCCAAAAATTCTATCGCTTTGATTCGCGATTCTTCCTTGGGACTCAAAAGGCCCAAATAGGCATTATGAACATCTTCCTGCACATATTTAAGCCCAAGTAATTTGAATATGCGTTCCAGCCCTGAATCAAGTCTACGTTCCAATAGCTCCAATAAGGATGCCCTCGCATCTTTTTCTTCCATATTGATGAGTCCTCCGGATTTTTTTCGATTTCTGTACGAAATAATGATCTGCGTGTGCATTGCCGATAACGTTTGGTGGTACAGCGTACATTCTTCAAAAATCTTAGCAACTATCTTGAATCGGTTGAAACGAAGCGTAGGGCGCTCTTTTCTGATATCGCTCAGTGCTCGTACCACGGACAATCGTACACTTAGGTCCACATCATCAAAAAGTTGGAATAATGAATGTACAGCCTCCTTGGACATAAAGGTTTTTATGACCAATGGTACAAGTCTGCAAACGTCGAGGTTTACTGAACGGTTCTTTACATTTGAAACTAAGATAGGAAGGATGCCTGGACCGTAATTGTGAAAGGCCTCTATGACAAACGGACGCATGTTTTTATGAGTGAGCAATTGCAGTAATTTGTTAATGAACAATGGCCGCATGCTCAATCCGGCCGCTTTAATTGCGGCCTCCCTAAAATGATTATCCATACTATCGAGATAATCTGTTATCACCGGATAGAATTGAGGATAACCCGAAGCGCCAATGGTCTTTAATACGAGTGGATTTAGTGCGATGTCTTTTTGGGACAATCGTTTTTCCAATCTGGCTGAAAGTTCATATTTGTTTTTTAGGGTCTGGTTGCCCGTACTTTCCAAGGCCAAACAATACAGTGCGGTATCTTTTATTAATTGGCTGTCCGCTTCTAGAAATTTGTCGAAAATGTATTCTTCATTTTGTTCGGCGTGCAATAACAAGTATTCAAAGGTTGCCAAGGTCAATTCTTCATCATTATGCTCTAATAGTTCGTTGATGTTGGTAATCATGCTGGAGCTGTTCAAAAAATACAGATTCCGCATGGCGGCTGCTTTTACCTTAAGTGAGGGATGGTCAAGCAATCTGATAACATCATCTGTAAATCTCTTGTCATTGATTTCCATCAATTTGTTGAGCATAAAAAGAATTTGTTCGTCGGTACCGCTGTAAAAAACGTTTTTCATTCCTTCCACAGCGGAAATCGGCTTCACTTTTGCATTGGATGATGCTGAGGCACTTGGCGAAACATTTTCAAGGTTCTTTTTAAAAGTGGCATAATATTCCTTGCGTAACACACCGATAAAAAATATCCATACGAGCACTAAAACTATGATCAATAGGGTAATGCTAGTGGTTCCGAGGTCTAGGGCGCTCACGAAAAAAATGAGCAATAGACCGGCAATTCCAGTGGCTATGCTGTCAACAACCACATCTATAAAAGATTTGGTACGGTTTTTTAGTTCAAAAGGTAAAGGGAGCACCAATAATTCGGATGCACTTTTGTTTATGGATTGTTTTAAAATTCCATCCATGGCCTTGATGACGACGATTGCGGACAGTTCGGGCAATATCAAAAAAAAGATAGAGCCGAAAAGAATGCCTAAAGGTAGGAGCAACAACGAAAATCCAACGCCCCAGATTCCTACAATGCGATGCGTAATAAATAATTGAATTCCCAATGACAGTAGGTTGAACGTGGAAAACCAAAAGGCCAAAAAGGAAGTAAGTTCCTCAGGATCTTCAAAGGATTTTGCGGCAAAATCACTGAACTGATAGTCCACCAACTTGGCCACCAACACGCCTATGGCCACCGAGAGTGCCATGTAGGTTAAATGGCGTGATTTTTTGATCAGTTTGTACGGATGGCCATCTGTAATAGAGATTCGCTTCTTTTTTTTGAAATCATCTAGCTTATTTACCCGAAGTTTCCAGATTACCCGTAAAACGGGAAAACAACCCATAAGCATGATTGCGGCGATGAGAATCATGGCATCGTTCCCTACAAAAGGTGCCAAAATGGAGGTAATGTAGCCTCCAAATATACCGCCCAATATGGCTCCAGAACCTATAAATCCAAACAGCCTTTTGGCATCCCTTACATTATACACTAGATTGGCCAATACCCAAAATTGGGATGCGGAAAGCACGGCATATATAGCCGACCAGATATAAAAAAAGAACAACAAATAGGGATTCATTAGTCCCATTTTTAAAAGAATGGCCAATGCCACAAGTACACTTATGGAAGTGAGCAATGTGGTTTTTATAATGTGGTTTAGCTCAAATTTGGTCAGCACCCGTGTATAGAAAAAAGAACTTAGGACCGCGGTGAAAGCGACCAGAATATAGGCCACGGATAATTTTTCCGCACCAAGTTCTGAAAGAAAAAGCGCATTGATTGTCGGTTTTATAATCAGTAATACGGAAATGATCAGAAAGATGTAGCAAAACATAAAAAGGGAGATTTTGAATTCTCCCTTTCGTATGTCAAAAAACTTCTTTGTTAGCTCAAATATCATTGGCGATGTGACTTTCCAATGATTAAATTTCGGGTTTTTTCAATACTTTTTCGATGGGCTTTACCAAATTTCGAATAATCTGTTCGCCATTAGGGTCATCGATCAGTGCGACCAAGATGTATCTTCGATTGGACTCTTTGCCCCATACCAGAATGGAATCGGAATGATAGGTTTTCCAAGAGCCTGATTTCCTAAAAAGACGTGCGGAAGGCGCAATCACCTCCAAGGTATTCACGAATTTGTGGTGAAGTTCCGGGTTCTCCATGATGTTGAGCATTTGTTTGGAGCGCTTTTCATTTACCAGTTTACCATTGGCAAGTAAATAATAAAAACGGCACACCTGTGTAACGGATGCGGCATGGCTGAGTTGTTTTAGAGGTTCCCTATTGGTGTCTCCACCGCCACCATATCTTTTGCCTACCCAGAGCCCGCCTCCGTTGCCTTCATCGTAGAAAGCATACTTTGGGTCGGTCATTACGGATTCTATCTTGGCATACCCCAAACGGTCAATCATTCTGGTAGATGCTGCATTGTCCGATTTGCTGATCATTAATCTCATGTCCTTTTTGACTTCGGAAGTTTCAATGATCTCACTCTTTTCTATAGCGTCCATTGCGGCAAGTAGAATGGCAATCTTTGGTAGGCTTGCAGCATACATCATGTGATTGCCGTTGATCCTTGCAAATCTAACACGTTCGGGGTTGCTAAGATCCACGATGCCAATTGCCATCTTTTTTTGACCTATCAAGCTGGCCCACGCCTCATTGCCCAAAATCTCGTCTTCTAGATTTGCTTGTAACGAGGTGTCTATCAACTTGGTCAACGGTTTTACTTTTTCGCTCCCCACTTTTATTGGTAGAGTTTGCTGCCCAAAGATGGAAAAGCAAACGGGAAAAAATAAAAATGCGAAATAGGTGATTTTCATTTAAAACGCATATTTAAAAATTAGTCAAAATTATATAATCTTAAGACACACAATGTGTTAAATAATAAAAATTAGTTAAAATGCTAAATTGAGCATTTATAGGGTGTATGAGCTGTGTTGGAAATTCAACATGTTAAAATTCATATGGATTAATACGATTGTAAATATTGTTTCGGTTTTTCGGTAAGGGCTAATTTTTCTATGATAAGTAAATGTTTATGAAGAAGTATCCGAACCTTAAAAATGGATTTCTTTTTACAACAGAGTTCCTTTTTTGAATTAAGTATAATATATTGTAAGTAAAACGTTACATAATTATACTGTTTCCCCAAAAAAATGCTCAAGAGATACATACTTATCATTTCTGCCATCATCAATATCGTGTCAATTTTGGCCATATTGGGATGGATGTTTCAATTGGAATCCCTCACCAGGGTTGTTTCCGAACTCCCGTCAATGAAATTCAACACAGCCTTGTGCTTTATTTTCTTGGGAGCTACCATAGTACTTATTGTAAAACACTATAATATAGTTTTTGCGCATATCGTCAATGCATTTTTATTGATTGTAGGTTTGTTAACTTTGAGTCAGGATATTTTTGCCATTGATTTGGGAATAGACCAATTTATTGTGGAGGATCACTTTGGGATACGATCAAGTAACCCGCACCCGGGCAGGATGTCGTCTGCCACTTCACTCTCTTTTTCGCTTTTGGGGATATCACTTTTACTGATTTTATTAGGGAAACCTAACAAAATGAGGTTTGCAGCATACATGTCCCAAGCTGTGGCATTTTTTTCTTTCTTGGCGATCACAGCTTATTTTTTTCAAATTCCTACGGAGGATAAGATCAACTTTCTTTCATCCATGGCCGTGCATACAGCAATCGGATTTCTGTTGGCGAGCACAGCCATTTCACTTATGGTCCCAAAATATGGGATTATGGAACTTTTTATTGGCAGGGGGATAGGAAACCATCTTGTAAGAAAAATGTTTCTCCAATTATCGGCTGTGACCCTTTTGATCACATATGCCATCTTCCGTATCTACAAGGCAGGGTACTTAGAATCAGGTTTTTCAATTGCCGTACTTGCAGTTGCATTTATTTCGACGGTACTGTTTTTTTTAATGGTAGTTATACCGGCCATAAACGATTTGGAACAGGAAAGAAGAAGTGCACAAAGAGACCTTTTGGCCACTAGTACGTACCTTAACGCCACACCGGACCCTATCGTAATTATTGATGACTCCGGCAAGATTCTACTTTCCAATAGTTTAATGAAAAAGACCTTTGGCTATGATGCCATACGCTTAAAGGGAAAAAACATTAACGATTTTGTGTCCGATGATTTTACAGAGGTTCATAAGAACCATATCAAGGAATTTTCAGCGGTAGAACCTACCATTGAGGAAAATGGAGAGGAAGCAAACATTACATCTGTAATTGAGACCCACTTGCTCAAAGATAAAGGCAAAAAATTACCGGTTGAAATAACATTAAATTCCATTATTACCTTAAATGGTTACAACACCATTGTTGCTTTTAGGGATATTTCCAGAAGGATCAAAGCAGAGTCCAATTTCAAAAAGGCCAATGAAAAGGTTTTGGCTGCCTTGGATGCCTCCATCATTGGGATATGGGATTATGATATCGAGGATGGTTCCATTATCTGGGACGATACCATGTACAGTATTTATGGTCTGGACAAGGAAAAAGAGCCTATAAAGTTTTCGATTTGGGCAAGTATGATCCACAAGGACGATTTAGATTGGGTGCTAAAACTTTTGGAGGGTGCCATAGCCAATAAAACGTCTTATGAAGGTGATTTTAGGATTATTTGGCCTGACGGTTCCATGCGCCACATACGCGCAAAAGGATCGGTATATCTTAATAAAGAAGGCGAAGTAATCAGAATGTTGGGGACCAATTGGGACATCACCGAGCAGAAAACCTATGAGCTTGCTTTGGAAGCAAGTACGGAACAAAATAGACTGTTTATAGATGAAGCACCAACGGCCATAGCCATGTTCGATACCAACATGGTGTACTTGGCAGCTTCCAAAAAGTGGTTGGAAGATTATCACCTTACAGAAAGTGTTATAGGTAGGTCGCATTACGATGTGTTCCCAGAAATCGGGGATGACTGGAAAAAAATCCACCAAGAATGTTTGAACGGGGCCGTAAATACGTGCGATGAGGCCGTGTTTGAAAGGGCAGATGGCTCTAAACAATGGATAACATGGGAGGTTAAGCCATGGTACAAAAAGCCCGATGAAGTTGGAGGGTTGCTCATGTTTACCGCAAACATCACACAGTTCAAAGAAAATATCATGGAACGCTTGCGGTTGCAAGATATGTTGGACCAATCCAACCAGATTGCAAAAATTGGGAGTTGGGAATATGATGCTTCAAAAAATACTCTTGCCTGTAGTTCTATGACCAAAGAAATATATGGTGTGCCCAAGGATAGGGAACCCAACTTGGACAGAATGCTTTCTTTTTACTCCAAGAAAGATGCAAAAACGTTGGACGAAGCCATTCAACAATCCTTGGAACAATCGCACTCCTTTGATATGGAACTTAAAATGAACGCCGCCGATGGAGAGAAAAAATGGGTAAGGGTCATAGGTAGGACAAAAGGTTCTGAAACTGACGGTAAAGTGTATGGAATTTTCCAGGACATTACCAGAATGAAGGTTTATGAGACCTCATTGATAAAGGAAAAGCAGAAAGCAGAGGCAGCTAATAGATCAAAATCCGAATTTTTGGCAAACATGAGCCATGAAATCCGAACACCCTTGAACGGTGTAATCGGATTTACGGATTTATTGATGAAAACCGAGCTCAATGAAAGTCAGTCCGAGTATATGCACACGGTCTATAACTCGGCGAATCACCTTTTGGATATAATCAATGATATACTGGATTTCTCTAAGATCGAGGCAGGGAAATTGGAATTGAACATTGAGAAAATAGATCTGCTGGAACTTTGTGATCAAACCATGGACATTGTCAAACATCAGGCACATGCCAAGGGCCTTGAAATATTGTTGGATATTTCCCCGGATATTGATCGCTCTATACATGCAGATTCTGTTCGCCTACGCCAAATACTAACCAATCTTTTGGGGAATGCAGTAAAATTTACCCATCAAGGTGAAGTAGAGCTTAAAGTCAGGTATAAGCCCGAATTGGGGACAGACCCAAACAAAAAATGCTTTGTTTTCTCTATTAGGGATACAGGGGTCGGCATAGCCGAACATAACTTGGAGAAGATTTTTAAGGCTTTCGATCAAGAAGATGCCTCAACGACCAGAAAATTTGGAGGAACGGGTCTAGGACTTACCATTAGTAACCGTCTTCTGAATTTTATGGGAAGCAGTTTGCATGTGGAGAGTAAACTCAACCAAGGTAGTGTGTTTTCCTTTGTTGTTGAGTTTAAAACGGAGGATGAATCCAGTAGGGGAGATGAACCGTTAAAATCCAAAGTAAAAAAGGTCTTGGTGGTCGATGACAATCACAATAATAGAATCATATTAAGGGATATGCTAAAACTCTCCCATATTGATTCGGAGCTTGCGATCCACGGAGTCGAAGCACTGGAACTTTTGGAGAAGCATTCAGATTTTGATTTGATGATCTTGGATTATAACATGCCTTATCTCAACGGAGTTGAGGTGATTCAACATGTTCGTGAAAAATTTGGTATGTCCGCGGAACAACTTCCCATAATGCTGCTACACAGTTCCATCGAAGATGAAAGCATAAAACAAGCCTGCTCCGAATATGGGGTGCGTTTCAATTTATCGAAACCCGTAATGTTGCGGGATTTACAGTCTACACTCATTAAGGTCGGCAGTTCAAATGGTGTTGTTAAAACAGAGTCATCGGAACAAGCAGATACTAAAAGTTTGGAACATTTATCTCCGAATATTCTGGTGGCCGAGGATAACCCCGTAAACAGATTTTTAGCACGCACTTTGTTGCAAAAAATAATGCCGCAGGCCAAAATTGTGGAGGCTCACGATGGCTCGCAAGCAGTTGAACATGTTTTCCAAGCTCAGTTCGATGTTATTTTTATGGACATCCAGATGCCCGTAATGAGTGGGTTCGATGCTACCCAGAAAATAAGGGAGCTAGAGGAGCCTAATGAACATGTTCCTATAGTTGCACTAACCGCAGGAGTTGTTAAAGGAGAAAAAGAACGCTGTTTGGAATATGGAATGGATGACTATGTCACCAAGCCGGTAGTCTTAGAAAAGTTAAAAGAAGTCCTTTCAAGTTTCCTCTTGAAGTAAAATATTACAATTAATATGTTTTTCATACAATTTTATGTCCGATTCTATGTTTAAGTAGGTATAAACCTACTTTTAGAAATGGGCACTATCCTAAAAAATGTATTGATTATCAGTCCCACGGAAAACCTCATGGAGAGTTTCCAGAGTTTTGATACTTGTCGTGACTGGGAAATGGACTATTGCCAAGATAGCTTTAGTGCCTTGCAACGTTTAAAGAATTCAACCTATGATCTGATCATAATGGATGAGGGCATAGGACCTTTAGATCCTTTCAAGGTTATGGACTATGTTTTTCATGAGCTGCAAAAGTCCTATCCAATAGTAATCGTAGGTGACAATAGCAAACCAGAAGCGATACACGAAAACTATCAACGATGCAATTATCCCATAGAGCAATATAATGTTGATGCGCTTGTACATTATGGAAAAAGTGAAGAAAAAGAAAAGAAACTTTTCTCCTTGGAATATTTAAACGAACTATCCGACAATAATCAGGAATTTATAGAAGAATCCATTGTATTGTTCAAAAACACCTTGGATGCCAAGTTTGTTGATCTTCAAAAGGCCATTTCAACCCCGGATTTTGAGGAAGCACGTCAAATTGCGCATAACATAAAGCCCAGCTTTTCGATGTTGGGCAATGATGCAGGACCGGTTATTTGCAATACGATTTGCTATGACGCTTTAGAAAGCGAGATTCCAGAATTGGCCCAAACCTTGATGAATGAATATGGGTTGATTGTAGATGAAATTGAAAAACAGTTCCCCAAATTAAAAGCAGTATGAAGAAGAGAATTTTGATCATCGAAGACAATCCCATGGTTGTAAAATCATTGGAGTTTAAGCTGACCAAAGATGGGTATGACGTTGTTGTGGCCGAAGACGGTAGAAAGGCTTTGGAAATACTCAAGGAAGACGATGCCATTGAATTGGTCATTACTGACCTAATGTTGCCCTATATTACAGGAACGGAACTCATAGAGCATATCAGGAACAATACTCCCACTATGCCCATAATAGTACTCTCTACTTCCAATCAAGAGGAAATTATAACTGATGCCTTTATGATGGGGGTCAACGATTTTATCACCAAGCCCTTCAGTCCCAACGAATTGTCTTTGCGGGTAAAAAGAACCATTGAAAGTCATTGATTGTCTGTATTGGAGAACATAATGCCTGATTGGCCTTGGCCGTTAAAGGTAACGGCCTTTTTTGTATGCTTGTTTTTTTTGTTGGTGATCGTTACAGTGTCCGCATTGATAATCCTCAGACGCTATAAAAACGCAAGAGACCGCAAGAAAAAATTATTTCAGGATAATATCGATACTTTTTTGAACAACGCTTTGTTCGATGAAACGTTTAATCTAAAAAAGGAGGCAAAAACCTTCAGATTCCAATTCTTAACATTCAAGTTGCAAAAGAAAATTGCCGTAAGGCAAATCTTGGTCTATAACGAAAATCTAAAGGGAGAATCATCCATCACCCTAAAAAATATTTTCCGGGCTTTGGAGCTGGATACCTTTATATTGGATTCCTTGAAGAACGGCAGGTGGTATGATAAGGCACGGGCAATCTACGTACTCTCGGAACTCCACGTAAAGGAATCCAAGCAAGTGGCACTTTATTTAAACGATAAGCACGAGACCGTGCGTGCCCAAGCTATCTATTTCTATATAAAAACGGCAGAGAACAAACCATTGTCTTTCTTCTCCAAATTAAAAAAAGAACTTACGTTGTGGGAGCTCATCCAGCTGGAGGACTGTTTAAAGTTTGTATACGAAGGGGCTACCCCGGACTTTTCCTTATGGTTGAAGCATGAATTGAGCACCGTTCTCCTTTTCTCCATTAGAATGATTCAGCAATTCAATCAATTTGAGCACATTCCGGCGATTGTTCCTTTTTTGGACCATCCCAATGAACAGGTAAGAAAACAAGCAGTGACCTCCTTGCGAAAACTGAATTATGAAAAGCTGCTGGATGAGGTAATGCCCAAATTTTCCAAGGAGACCCGATTGGTCAAAAAAGAAATCATCAAAGCGGTGGAAACCCTTGGAGATCTACAAATGCTTCACAAATTAAAGCCGACCCTTGAGGAAAATATGGAGTGGCAGACCCAACTTATGTACTTGAGTGCAGAAAAAAGGATGCAACCCAACTTTTAAATTTAGGCGAACCTGTGGAAAACCTATACATCAACCATATTACGGAAATTATAAGCTGGCTGTTTTTGGCGTATGGGGCCATTGTATGTTCTGGGTATGTTTTTTCTGCATTTTTTTCCTATCTGGAAATACGCGAATATAAACGTAAGAATGGTTTAAAGGATGAGATAGCACTGTTGCAATCCACAAATCTACCTTCCATATCCATTTTGGCCCCCGCCTATAACGAAGAGGCCAATATTGTGGAAAATGTAAGGTCATTGCTTACGATGAACTATCCCTCATGCGAAATTGTCATCATCAACGATGGCAGTAAGGATGGCACCATGGAAAAACTCATTGAAAGCTTTCACTTGGTCAAGGACGATTCCGTTTACTATAACATTTTGCCTTCACAGAACATCAAACAAATATATAAGTCAACATTTAAATCCTTCAAAAACCTTAAGGTTGTGGACAAGGCAAACGGCGGCAAGGCTGATGCACTTAACGCAGGGATCAATGTGTCCAAACACGATATCATTTGCTGTATCGATGTGGATTGTGTACTGGAAAGCGATGCATTATTAAAATTGATAAAGCCATTTTTGAACAACGAGAAAAAGGTTATCGCATCAGGAGGTATTATTCGTATAGCCAACTCTTGTATTATCGAAGATGGAAAAATTGTTGAGGTGAAGCTGCCCGACAAGTTCTTGATACGCGCACAGATTATTGAATATTTCCGGGCTTTTTTAATGGGACGTATGGCCTGGTCACGTGTTGATGGACTATTGTTGATTTCGGGCGCATTTGGCATGTTTGACAAGGAGACCGTAATAGAGGCAGGAGGCTATAACCCAAATACCGTTGGGGAGGACATGGAACTCTTGGTACGCATGCGTAGGCTCATGAGAAACAGAAAAGTAGATTACACGGTCGGATTTATTCCCGACCCGCTCTGCTGGACCGAGGTTCCGCACAACTGGACCATATTGCACCGGCAAAGAAACAGATGGACGCGTGGAACCGCTGAAACCCTTTGGATTCATAGGCGCATGATGTTCAACCCAAAATATGGGGTGCTTGGTCTTTTGAGTACACCGTATTGGCTGTTTTTTGAATGGTTTGCGCCCCTAGTGGAATTTTTTGGGATACTATTTTTTATTGCACTTATGATCTTGGGTCAAATCAATTGGATGTTCGTGCTCGGATTTACCATGGTTTCGTATGGATTTGCGGTGCTCTATTCAGTAACCGCACTATTTTTTGAGGAATTCTCATTTCAGCAATACAAAAAAACCACCTATACCTACAAACTCATACTCACCGCATTTTTGGAACCCATCATTTTTCACCCCTTTATCCTTTGGTCATCCCTAAAGGGAAACATTGATTTGATACGCGGAAGAAAGTCTTGGGGCGATATGAGCAGAGCAGGTCTGGGCAAGATAAGGGAAGAGGTAATTACAAAATAGATCATGATACAGCCTTTTTCAAACAATAATATTTTAAAAACCATTCATGTATGAGAAAACAGTTTTGGTTATATGTTTTTCTTTTTTTGACATTGGGCGTTTGGTCACAAGAGACTGTTCCGGTGAACGAGATGTATACAATGGCCAGGGAAGAAGCGTTTGAACATAAAAATTATGATAAGGCCATTGGTTTTATGGAGGAGGTGGTGAAAAAAGCTCCGGAAAATGTGGACTATGCCATTTTTTTGGGGCGATTGTACACATGGGACAAACAAACCGATAAGGCAAGAAGAATCCTAGGAGCAACTTTCAAATCGAATTCGGAGTATGAAGACGCAGCCTTGGCTTACGCCAGCTTGGAGTTCTGGAATCAAGATTCGGAGAAGGCCTTGGAAATTACCAATAAAGGATTGCAATCCCATCCAGATTCCGAGAACCTGTTGGTGCTCAAAGCAAAAGTCTTAATGGACCTAAAGCGAGGTCAAGAAGCAAGCAAAACGTTGAACACCGCTTTGAAATACCATCCAAAATCCACCAACGTACGGTCCTTGTTACAGAATATGGCCACGGGCGAGAACTTGAATGAGGTAGGAATATCCTATAATTTTGTGGATTTCAAGGAGCGTTTTGACCAACCTTGGCATTTGGCAAGTCTGCATTATGGAAGGCAAACAGGCATTGGACCGATTTTTGGCAGGCTTAATTATGGCAATAGGTTTGGAATCGGAAGTACACAGTTCGAGATGGATTTTTATCCAAGAATTTCAAAAACGTTTTATGCCTATATCAATGGGGGAATATCCAACGATAAAGCTATTTTTCCAGAGTATCGCGCTGGATTTTCACTTTATGCCAATCTACCTGCTGCCTTTGAGGTGGATGCTGGTTTTAGAATGCTACAGTTTGATGAATCCTCATGGACCTACACCTTTGGATTGGGTAAATATTACAAAAACTATTGGTTTAACCTTAGGACGTATCTGAATGCGGTAGATGCTGAGGTAGCAGATTCGTATGCACTTACGGCAAGATACTATTTTGGCGGAGCCGACGATTATTTTAGCGTACGGGTGGGGACCGGTTTTTCGCCGGACAATACATCGAACAATGTGCTGTTCAATAATACAGCAAGGTTACACTCTACTAATTTTGCCTTGGGCTATAGAAACCTGTTGGGCCAAACCCATGTTGTTTATGTAGAAGCATCTTATGACCGTATAGAGTTTGCTTCGGACACTTTTGATGACCAATACACTGTGAAATTGGGTTATATCAAGCGTTTTTGAGATGTAGGATGGACATACAAGAAGTATCGGATTAATATTCGATACTTCTTGTAGATCAATATTTCCTCAAATACTATTGCATCAGTTTAACTTCCAAACGCTATTGTCGGTTGACGAAAAATTACTCCTTTGGGTCCCTCCGATGGCAAATAGATCACCATTTAAATTGACCAACGTAAAGAAAATAGCCCGTATAGGGAAGGAATCAATCGTAGTGGCCAATTCCCAATCTTCACCATTTGGGGATATATAAAAGGTGGAGTAGCTATTGGGGCCATCAACAGGAGTAGTCATCAATATAATGGCATTGTCCAATACTACGGTTCTTACAGAGTTTATACCTCTCTCCCGAATGCCAGAAACCACCGGAGCGGACCAGTTTGCCCCATCCGTACTTGTTCTTGTACTGATTGATTCGATATCGGAATCTGGATTGGGTTCAAAGCAATATAGAATATCATTGAGGCTTTCAATTTGAAAACCGTATTTGGATTCAAATCCATGGTTTTCGGTTTCCAGCACCCAATTTAAGCCATCCGTACTACTATAAACATTTCGCTCAGGGGAAAGTTCTTCCACATCGCCCCGGTAGCCGGCAATCCTAAATATTTGATCTCCAAGAGCTGTAAATCTAGAGGACTGATATTGAGTAAAGGGTGTGGTCTCCGTTTCCTCCACCCAAGTGATGCCATCTTCGGAACTAAAAATCTTGTTGGACACAATACCCTCGTAAATACCTCCGTAGATCCATAGTTTACCATTGAACGCTATCAGCTCGTGCCCATAAATGGCCCCAAAAGAAAGATTGCCTTCAAATGTCCAGTTTTCACCATCAACACTGGACCAAATATCCGGGAGCGGAGTATCCGTTTCGTCTCTGCCTCCGATCAACCATATTTTTTCATTAAAAACTTCAACAGCTGCACCCTTTCTGCTGCCGTATGCTGCATCTTCGGTAATCAAAGTAGCGAAAATGGCTTCGGTGGTAAAGACCTGTATTTCGCTTTCTGCTAGGGTAGTGCCATCTTCAATGGCTATTACCTGCCAATAATAGTCGGTATTCAGCTCAAGGGTGTCGGTTTCCTCTATATCAAAGGTGGGCATGTCAAGTCCGGATGCGAATTCTGTCAACCCATCCTCGGAGGTTCCAAGAAAAACCGAGTATGTTGCCGTTTGCTCTCCATCGTACTCCTGCCAGGCTATGGTCGGTGTCTTGGAAACGGGCTTTTCGTTATTGGAAGGACTCAATGTAACCAAGGTCCCAACCGTAATTTCTTCCCCGTCATCGTCGTTGCCATCGTCATCATCTCCAACGTCATCCACGTCTTCAATTTCATCTTCGATTTCACTTCCATTGTCATCATTGCTGCAGGATAGCAGTAAAAATGTAAAGCAAATAGACAGTAGTGTCAAAAAAAGCTTTGTAAGTTTCATAATTTATGGTGTTTATTATAAGTGTTGTAGTTTTTGTTTCAGGTCAGAGTTAATATGAAAGGCCAAAATGGTCCATTACTTCATGGTAGGTCATTTTGTTAAAGTTCATTGTCTGTCCGTTTTTAGTTGTGGTACTGCTGGCAGGGATAATCACATATCTAAAATCCGTGAATACACCAAAGGCGGTGGGGGAGTTATCAACTGAGCGGGCGATAAAGATGATTTCGCCCAAAGTTTCCGGCACTGTAAAGTAATAGGTTTGGTTGTTGAACACTACGGGAATAGCAACTACTGAAATTCCATCACGCCCATATACCAAAACGGTTCCAGAATTTAAAATATCGCTAGTAAATGCTTCATCTTCAATATTAAACTGTGTATAGCTTACAACGTTATTCGAAAATTGTTCCGGTATCCATTCAGAGGCGATTACATTGGCATTTCCATCTTCTCCAGGTTCACCTTGGGGTCCAGTTGGTCCTTGTTCACCCTGTGCCCCTGTCGGACCTTGCTCACCTTGGGGACCGGTTGCACCCGCCTCACCATCTTCTGCGGAACAGCCGATGAATAAAGAGGCCAAGAGTATAATAATTGTTGTTTTAATAAATAAAATTGAGGTTTTCATTTTTAAGGTTGTAATTAATTGTTCTGTTAAAGGCTTACGTTTTACTGGGAATCATTCTTTGGAGAAATGTGTGTTCTTGACAATTTTGTTTTGGTTCATGATTTTTAGTAGGTACTTCCCTCTTTTTAGTTTGTTCACATTTAAATAAATCTCAAAGCGGGGAACTTCATCTAGTGTACCTTCATACCTCTTTTTTTTCATGTTGATATGAAGTTTTTTTGTTAGTAATTGGCAAGGTGGAATACGTTTGTGACTTACACTGCCAACCTTTGAAGCAAACTTAATGGTGTGGGGGACAGGGGTCTATGAATTATGTATCAAAGCCTGTGAAATATGTAACATAACGACTGTTTTCCGATCAGGAAGAATTTAAAAAGTCTTGTTCTTACTGAATTCAGAAGGGGAGAGGCCATAGGTTTCCCGAAAGCATTTGGTAAAATAGGAATGATCGTTAAAACCTACTTGATATCCTATTTCTGAGATGTTGACATTGCTTTCCTGTAAAAGTTTAGCTGCCAGTTTAAGCCGTTGTCCGCGGATAAATTCCGAAGTGGTCTGTCCGGTTAGGGCCTTTAGTTTTCGATGTAGTTGCATTCTGCTCATACCAATGGCAATTGCAAAGGCCTCCGCATTAAAGTTGGAAGATACCAATTGTTGGTCCAGAATATTTTGTAGCGACTCCAAGAACCGTTGGTCGTAGGAATCAATGGAAATATCCTTGGGGGTTAGGATTACTTCTTGACTAAATCGTTTTTGTAGTTTTTTACGGCTCTCCAAAAGGTTTTTTATCGTTTGTTTCAAAACCTTGTTGTTAAATGGCTTGGTCAGGTAGGCATCTGCCCCTATCTCCAATCCTTCCAGTTGGTTTTCATCACCGGTCTTGGCCGTGAGCATAATAATGGGAATATGGGAGGTAGTATCGTTGGTCTTACAATTCTTGGTAAGTTTCAGACCATCCTCTTTTGGCATCATTAAATCTGTGATGATTAGATCGGGCACCTGCTTTAATGCCTTTTGAAATCCGATTTCCCCATTTTCGGCACTAAGAATATGGTAGTTTTCCTGAAGAAGGGAAGAAACATATGTTCGTATATCCTCATTATCATCCACAATTAATACGATGTCCATGTTCTCATCACTTTTCGAGATGGATGCTTTGGAATCCATGATAGGGATGACTTCATTTTTCTGATGGGGCGGTTTTTGGGTTGTCGGTTTGGAATGCATGTCTTTCTCATTTGCTGAGAAGGCTTTTTCGTGAACTGGAACCTTTATATAAAAAGTTACGCTGTCAAGATCACTTTTTACATCTATTTTGCCCTTATGAAGTTCTACAAGCTCTTTGGTGAGGGCTAAACCAATACCCGTACCGGGCTCATCTTCGTGACTTCGGTGAAATCGGTCGAAGATTTTTTTGAGCTTTTCTTGCGGAATGGATTTCCCTGTATTTTTAATGGATAACAAGAGGTTGCCATTCTTAATATTTGCGCTTAGATGGATTTCGGCATTTTCAGGACTATATTTTAGTGCGTTGCCCAAAAGGTTCACGATAATTTTTTGGAGCACATCGGAATCATACCAATAGTTGTTTTTATCTATGGATATATCACTATTGAGCAGTTGCGACTTTTTGTTGGCTTTGAAAGAAAATGATTCCACAAGGGATTTTAGAAAGGGAGTCAACAACCCTTGCCCAACCCGTAATTTGTAAAAATTGGACTCCAGTTTGGAAAGGTCCAGCAATTGGTCCACCAATGTGGTCAGCCGTTCAGCACTGTTTTTCGCAATGGTCAGGTTTTGTTTTTCTTCCTTGCTCAGAAGGGTATTTTCCAGCTGTTGTTCCACCGGGCCCTGTATCAAGGATAATGGAGTGCGCAGTTCATGGGAAATGTTGGCAAAGAAATTTGATTTGGCGGTGTCTAGCTCCATTAACCGTTTATTGGTCTTTTGACGGTTGCGGTAGAGCAGAAATAGAGAAAGGGTGACCAATGAGATAAGCACAATTCCTCCCAAAAAAATATGTTGTTGATTTTTTTTGCGCTCCTCGGCCAGTTCACTCTGAGACTTTAGCAAAGCGATTTCCTGCTCTTTTTTTTGTGTTTGGTATTTGGCCTCTAGGTCCAATGCAAGACTTTTTTGTTTTCGGGTATCCAAAGAATCTTGATGCACCAAGGTTTGGCTATAGAACTCGGTGGCTTTTTCAAAATCCCCCGTTTTTCTGTAAGCCTCGGCAAGTGAGCTTGTAATACCCAATAGAATGCCACTATGGCCCGCGTCGGAAACTTGGAAATAATCATATGCCTTTTCCAAATATGGGATGGCTTCTTGCTGTCTGTTAATTCTTTGAAGGAAACCTGCATGGACACGATTGGCATTTGCGATTTCTTCGGGGTTTTCCGCCTGTGTCAATAGGTCGAGTCTTTTCTTGTAATAAAATTCGGCTTGCTCGTAATTGTTGAGGTCCGTCTCAATAATACCAAGGGACCAATAGATGTCCGCTACCCGTTTATTGGAGTCCATACGTTCAAAATAGGCCAAACTTTTTTTAAAGTAGGGGATAGCTTTTTCATATTCCCGTCGTTGCCCATAAATATTGCCCAGCATTATATAACCGAAATGTTCCTCTTCAGGATTTCCGATTTCCGAAGCTATTTTTTGGGCACTGCGGAAATAACGCTCTGCTTTCCCAATATAGGATGTGTCCTGTACGCTGTAGGTTCGCAACAGTACCTTTCCCAGATTGAATAGTGCATTTACCACGTGAGAGTTTTTTTCATCATAGCGCTCGGAAATGGAATCTATTTTTTGATAGTGGTCAATGGCATCAATGTCTTCGAACTTTGAATAATGGACATTGCCCAGTGAAAGCAAGGCGCTTGTCATTACCTCTGGTAGTCTGTTGGCACTCGCCAAGTTCATTGCTTGCTTGGCATAATAGGTTGTGGAATCGTAATCGCCCTTCCTGAAATATAGATGCGAGATTTTGCTCTTTGCCTTTCCCAAAAGCAGATGGGAACCTTCTCTTTTTGCGATTTCAAGATTTTGAAATGCAAGCTGGAGCGCATCATCATATTTTGATAATTTGGATAAGGAATCCATTTGTGTTTGATGGACCAAAAATTCTTCAGGAATATCTTGACCAAATGATGAAAACCATATTGACGTAAGAATAAAAGCTAAACCTTTTTTAATCATAAAATCAATTTTTTTCATCGACCTGATGGATCAAGTTAAATAAAATTCCATTTCACAACCGCCCTCCATGTTGATGTGCTGCAAAAACAGGAACTCTTTGGAAGTGTACGTTGTTAGCGTTGATTTTTGCTTTGATCCTTTTTCACTATTTCTCTGATGGGGACTCCATCTATCAATACATCCTTTAGCACGGCATCACCATTTTTGATTTGAACCAGGGCATATGTGGTTTTTGAGGTATCTATTTGAGATTCCCTATATGTGACCTCTGCATCATAGGCCTTGGACTCTTCCATATAATACCTATTAAAAGGGTAGTCTATGGTCAACTTGTTTTCACCGTTTCCGGAGAGAAACCATACTTTGGCCTTAACAAAATCGATAGAGTTGTCCGGCGTTTGTTTGGTAATGGAGTCTATTTTTGCAAATCCGGATGCGTTGGTAGTAAGCAGTACATATACTTCCTCCCCTCGTGTCCACTCCATCTCACCACTAACTTTATAGGTGTTCTCTTCAAAAGTCAGGGTGATGTATTTTCCCCTGAAAGGATCGTTGGGGTCTATGGGTGCAGTCTTAAATTTATATTCTTTGCCATCTTCCAATATGCTTTCCTGGTTCCATATCATCTTGGCAGGAACATAAAGTTGAACCAATGCGACCAGGGCAAAAATGAGTATGTGCTTATTCTTGCTAGTCATTTCCCTGTCTTTTTTGAATCATTCTATAGTTGGCAAAAAAGAATCCCACACCAACAGATATAAATAGTAATCCACGGATTACAAAACTTAGGTCGGTATCAAAAAACCGGCATACGATCAATGCAGCTATAATAAGAAGACCGTAGTTGAGAATGCCCAAATGGTTCCGGTTGGAGCCATCCCGAATCGTTAGGATTCCAATGGCAAAGACCAAAAAGTTTATCAAGAATACCGCTATGGGTGAAAATGTTCCTATAAAGAACACAGGTATAAACAATAGGAAAGCAGCCGAAAAAGGAGAGATGCTTTTATTCGATGACGATTTAAACCGTTCATACACAAACACCATGGCTAATACGGTCAAAATGATGGTAATGATAAATTCCGGAGCAACACTAATTTCACTCAGGAACATATCTTTTTTAATGAGATGTTCCCAAAACTCATTAAAGCTTAAAATCAATAAAATGATAACGGTCCCCAAGCTTCCCAATAGGGTGTAGGCATTTTTTGTGGTTCTATCAGGGAGGAATTTACTTGTTCCGAAAAGATAGAACAGGCCAAATAAAGAGGTGTATGCCAAGAACATGAGTTCGTCCATTTGTTTTGAAAAAGTACCCAGAACCACAGTAAGGGACAAGGCGACAAACCAATTATGAAAGCGGACAAAGTTGCTATGGGGACTTTTCTTTAGTAAAAGATAATAATGTGGAACAATAGCAGCAAGCATCAGCCAAAAAACATAGGGAGAATCAGTGGGGTAGTCCCAATATCCAGTTTCGCTTGCGAAATAGGTTATTCCAATAATGTAGAGCAAAGAAACCATTGAAGATCTCATTACATAAACAAGGGGCAATGTCAAAATCATCCAGGTCAGCAGATATGAGCTTAAATCACCGGGAATATTATATATCTGGCTGATTAAAGCGATGCTAGCGCCTACTGCAAAAAACAAAAAAACAGCTGAACTTTCTTTCCAAACAACGTTTTGATGCTTTTTTAGTAAGGTGAACGAGCATAGGGCCTGTCCGACCAATAGAGGAAGAAATGCGGCCCCTGTTTTTAGCCCACGGGGCAGTTCATCCCAGTTATGCGCAATTATGAGGATTATGCCCAGCCCCACCAAGATGGCTCCCAAAACACCAAAAACCAAAAAAAGCTTATTGGTGGATGTATCGTTTCTGCCTTTGTAGTACGATTCTATCCTTGTCGCGGTATCCTTGGAGATTACCCCGGCCTTTTCAAGTTCTTGCAGGTCGTTGAGAATACTCATAGTCCTGGGTTTGTAGGTTAAGAGCTGTGTTAGATTAGGTTAAGATACATAATTATTGTAAAGTCGGTAGAATGATTTAATCTTTCCTATAAGTTGCTTTTCTGTGTTCTTTCCCTTTTTTTAATATCAACTTCAGGTTAACATCATTTTTGGTCGATAAAATCGCCCCAATTTTGAAATGCAAAGATTTTTTTTATAATTTTTCCATACAATCACAATAGTTATATAACTTAGGATAAGTAACCAACAATACCATGGACAACCTCAAACGCGTAATTGTAGACTATAAAAAACTCACCTCCGAGGTACTCAAGCTTTTGGTGGAAAAATATCCTGATGGATATGGGGACGATGATGTCATTAACTTCAAGAATATAAAGGGAGAATATATAGAGGCCGTGGAAGTATCCACCGAGGATACCAAATATCTGGTAAAGATCAGTTCTAAACTGGAACGCACCATGGCCGATTTTGACGAGGATGATAATGAGGAAGATAATTTTGATTCTGAGGGCTACGAAAAAATACCTGAGGAAGATGAAGACTTTTCAGATTCCGATGATGATCCGGATTCGGATGGTGATTCCGACTCTGACGAAGACGAATAATCCTTAACCCTTCAAGTTGTCGAGCATTTCTTTAGTGGTCTGTTCCAAGTTGAACTTCGGCTCCCAACCCCACTCGTTTCTTGCTTCCGTATCGTCAATGCTACTGGGCCAAGAATCGGCGATTTCCTGTCTAAAATCCGGAGCGTAGCTAATATCAAAAGCAGGGATATGTTTCTTAATGCTTTCGGCCATTTGCTCAGGTGTAAAGTTCATGCCTGCCAAATTATAGGAAGACCTCACTTTTATTTGCTCCGATGGACTCTCCATTAAATCAATGGTTGCTCTAATGGCATCGTCCATATACATCATGGGAAGTTCTGTATCGCTCTTCAAAAAGCACTCATATGAACCTTTTTTAAGTGCTTCATGATAAATCTCCACGGCATAATCGGTGGTGCCGCCGCCGGGCATCGTTTTCCAGCTGATCAAGCCAGGGTAGCGCACACTTCTAACGTCCACACCATATTTTTTGTGATAGTATTCGCACCACCTTTCGCCCGATTGTTTGCTTATGCCATACACAGTACTTGGCTCCATAATTGTACTCTGCGGAGTATTGGTTTTAGGGGTGTTCGGTCCAAACACAGCTATGCTGGAGGGCCAGAATACTTTGGAAATCTTTTTGTCCTTAGCCAAATTCAGGACATTGAAAAGAGAGTTCATGTTCAGGTTCCATGCACGCATTGGGAATTTTTCTGCCGTAGCACTGAGCATGGCGGCCATTAAGTAAACTTCATCGATCTCGTAATGCATCACCACATCTTCAATTGCCCCATAGTTGGTGGCGTCCAAGAGCTCAAAAGGTCCTGACTGCATCAAGGCGTCCCCACCCTCGCGAATATCACTTGCAATTACATTATCAGCACCGTACTTGCTTCTAAGTTCAAAGGTGAGTTCCGTTCCTATTTGGCCACAGGCGCCAATAATCAATATGGGCTTATGCATTAAAAATGAAGTTAATTTGGTTCGAGGGCAAAGATACCCTTTATTAAAATTTGTACATTCGCTTATGCAAAAATTGTTAGGTATTCTTGTTCTGATAGTGCTTCTAAATGCCTGTAAAAAGGTTGAGGAAGCTCCTGTTGAGGTAAATACAGAGGAGTTGGAGTTTAACTATCAAAAAATGCCCGAGAAAATTGAAATCAATCCCGAAGCTGCTGCTATAGTAGCTGATTGGCAACAGTTCAAAGATTTGAACAGTAGTGTCGATGTGCTTTATAAAGCAACCAACAATGAAGATTTGGCCCTTGCCATAGATGATTTAATAGAAAAGGAGAAGAAACTTGAAGCTGGAAAATATCCTGAATTGTTCGATTCTTTTCAAGTGAAGAGCAGACAAATGGTGATGCGCACTTTTCTCTACAAAGCAAAGACCAGCATCATGGAAAATCAACCGACCACAGAGCCCACCATAAAGGTGTTGGAAGCATACAATTCCATACGTAAGCAATTGAATGTGATCATGAACAGCCAGTTGGATAAAAAACTGATTCTAGATGAAACATAAGATTCTTGTCTTGGTGCTTTTAACGGTATCAGCGACCCTATTTGCGCAGAATACGGAGAAGGATAAAATCAATGATGTGCTGGACAGTTGGCACCTTGCTGCGGCAAACGCGGATTTTGAGGCCTATTTTGATAAAATGACCAGGGACGGTGTGTTCTTGGGAACCGATGCCATGGAAAACTGGCAGAACGATGAATTCAGGGCCTTCTCCAAACCGTATTTTGACAGGGGAAAGGCCTGGAGCTTTATGGCGGTGCAGCGAAATATTTATGTAGGCGAGTCTGCCGATTTTGCCTGGTTCGACGAATTGTTGGATACCCAAATGAAAATTTGCAGAGGTTCCGGGGTGCTTAAAAAAATAAATGGGCAATGGAAGATTGCCCATTATGTATTGTCAATAGCTGTACCCAACGATAATGTGGCAGAGCTAGTCCAAATCAAGGAAGAAAAGGACAATGCGTTACTCCAAGAGCTAAAAAAGAAGCAGTAGCTTAATTTTTAGTCGCTTCAGAAGTTTCAGCGGCTTGTTGCTTTCTCGATTCCAAAGCTTGCTTGCTCAAACTTGCCAAATTAAAATTCGGGGCTATTTTCAGTGCTTCATCAATAGAAGCAATAGCGGCATCGATATTCTCTTTGTTCTGGTTAAAATCGGCCAATCCCTTTAAATGGTAGAAAGCCGCTTTTAGAGGAACTTCATAGGGTTGTTGTCTTTCATAAAAAGCATACTTCATTTCATCCGTTGCATTGGCAATACCATATTCTATATTTTTAACGGCTCCTTCCATGTCCCCAGTTTGAATTTTAAGGTCGGCCATTTCATAAGCCAGGTAAGGAGATGGGTTTCTGGAATTCAACTCCTCAAAATGTTCCAAAGCTCTTTTGGGCTGGTTCAAGGATTTTAGGGAAAAAGCCTTTACCTGTACAGCCAAATCCGAATCATCGGCATTCTTTTCAATGCCTATAGTGTTCAAGGCTTGCATGTGTTTGCCATTGTTCATGTAAACAAAGGCCAAGGTATCTCTTCTCTCTTTGGAAGGAGAAATCACGTTGAGGTGCGTCAATGCACTTATTACACCATTTACATCACCCTGAAGGCGCATTTCTTTGTAATAATCATTGTAGTGTTTTAGGAGCGCATCGTTTGTTTGGGAAATACCTGTAAAGCCCACAAATAGGAGCAAGAGGAATACAGACTTTTTCATTGATCTTCAATTTAGTGCGCCAAATCTAACAAATTAATCCCAACCCGCCTGTTAAGAATTCGATAAGTAAAAGGCTATGGCCCTAGGAATCAATTGCAGTTTGAAAGGTATGGCCTTTGCCCATAAAGTTTTTGCTCAGTACTATCTTCCCTTTGGTATCGGGTTCTTCGTCATAAGCGGGAGCGGGCAAGCCTCTCTTTTGGGCTGCTTCAAAATAATATATTTGCTTTTTGGGGTGATGCGGATATACACCGTTAAAGAGTTCTCCCCAGTATCCTTGCGCTAGAATGGTAGCAATCATATGAATGCAATCATGAAGGTGGATCAGATTTATTGGATTGTTTCCGCCAGTCAGGTTCTCCCGACCGGAAAGCATGGTGACGGGATGCCTATTTGGACCAATCAAGCCCCCAAACCTGATGATGGTAGTTTTGAATTGGTTTTCGTTGCAAAATAAGCTTTCGCATTCCACCAATTGTTTGCCCGATTCGGTTACGGGCTGTGTAGGCGATTCTTCGGATACTTCGCCTTCGGCATCCCCGTAAACGGCCGTACTCCCTACAAAAATGACATGGGCCACTTCACTCTTTTTGATTTCCGTGATGAGGTGCTTGATTTTTTCAACATAGCTTTCGGTTTGCTTGCCACGAAGTTTCGGCGGCACGTTGATGATTACTGTATCAAGATGGGAAAGGAAGCTTTGGATGTCGCCTTCAATTTCTTTTTCCGACAAACGAACCTTGAAGGGTTTGATTCCTTCGTTCTCCAAGGCAGAGAACTTATCGGATGATGTGGTGGTCCCGTGAACGTTGTATCCATCTTCAATTAATTTTTTCGCTAAGGGCAATCCTAGCCAGCCACAGCCCAAAACACCAATGTTTTTACTCAAATCGTAAAGTTTTAATCGTTAATATAGCGTCATTTAGAACAAATGGCATGGGAATACTGTTTTTTGGACGTTCCGGAATACTGAAGTCAGGATGTGTCAAAAGGTCGTTGGAGGCTTCATAAAGAGTAAGTTCCAGTACAGAATCCTTGGGAAACTCCAATTGTAGTTCCGTAAAATTATTGTTTGTTATGTAGTGTGTGACCAATCTGTTTTTCCTGTTTTCCAAGAAATGGGAGGACAACTCAATTTGGTTTACTTTGGCTTTCCCCAGTTTTATGGGGTTTGTAAAGACCTCTAAACGGTTTACATCTCTTTGTGGGGTTATGCAGATTTCAATCACTCTGTTTTCACCAACGATGGTATCCATTACCGTATCAATGTACGGCACAGGTATTTCTTTTTTTGGAGCATCGGCAACATAATTCAAATTGGTGCGGTATTTACTGGAAATCGTCTCTGCTTCGGGTTGCTTTTTATCCTCTCCAAGAAATTGACCGTTCCAATCAATCAGAACATTGTCGTAAGTGGCCCATTGGGAAGTGTTTTTGTCTTCATTGTAAACATATAGCAAGCTGCTTGGTTTTGGTCTTTTCTCGTTAAAGTCGGATTGGATATGGCTTGTGATTCCAAATGCGAAGAAGAGAAACAAACAGAGATAGGCCAAACGCCCTTTACTTTTTAGCTGGCCAAAAAATGGGAGTATCAGGAAGAACAACAGTGTTGTGAACAGCGTTGCGGCGACCATCATTTTTAAACCAAGGCCAACGGGGAACATTTTAATGAAAGGGGAATAAATGAGCACTGCGGGCAATGCCAGAAATACCATGAGGAACGGATTTGGTTTTTCTTGATTGACGGTCACCAAGAGTCCTGCCAACAAACCAAATAGAGGAATTATAAAAAAGCTGGCTCCTTTAAGGTAGTGTGCCACCAAGCCACAAATGATCAACCAAATAAATATGGGAGCAACCAATAAATTGGACGTACTTGTTTTTCGGAATTTGTGATAGGTGTAAAAGCACACGAAGAGCGAGAACATGACATACACCGCAATGTAGAGATGTCCATTGTAAGTGAATCCATGAAGCATATCCTTAAAGCCGGGATACCACCATGTAATGATGGACCAACAGAAATATCCCACAAGTCCGTTAACAACCAAAGTGATAAGAACCGGAACAAAGCCCTTGAAAATTTCCTTGATATTGAGTTTTTTGTTTTTGAAACCAAAAAATAGCAGCAGTACAAACGCAAGAACTGCAAAACCGAACATAGGCCAAATCCATTCAAAAGGGTAGGAGACCATCTTGTAAAAAGGAAGATTATAGTATACTTCATCGCTCAAACTTTTTAAGTTGTTCAAATCGGCATCACTAAAATGGGTGAGCAGGGGCATTAAGTAGCTGCCTTGGTGGGCAAGTGTGTTTCTGTCCAATCTTTCGTAGTTGTCCAATGCAGTATGGTAATCAAAATGGTCGTCGATAAATGCAAAATTGAAGCCTTCGATATCGCCGTCTTCCCTAAAAACAGTAAGGTCTGTATCGTTCGGGAGCATTTTGTAGATACTGTAGGCCAAGGAATTGGCCACGGGGTATTTTGGATTGGCCTCTTTGAATTCCTTTATCAATTTGGCATTGCCCCTATTGGTTTCGATAAGCATGTAACTGGGGCCACCGCTCCCCCGTGCCTCAAAATTAAGTACAAGGCCTACATCTTTGGCCCACGGGTGCTTGTTTACAAAAAGATCCGCTCCGTTAAGCCCAAGCTCCTCTGCATCACTGATGAGGATAATGATGTCGTTTTTGGGCGTCTTGTTCTCGCTCAAAAAGGCGCGGATTCCTTCCAAAATAGTCGCCACGCCGCTTCCTGCGTCACTTGCTCCGAAGGATGAATGTGGATTGCTGTCGTAGTGAGACAATAGAAGAAGTGCTTTTCCATCTCCACTTCCTTCTATTCTTGCAAGAATATTGGTTGCCTTGCTCAAGTTGCCCCAGTCACCAGCTGTGTACCCATTTTGAACTGTGGTCGTCAACCCCATTTTATTCAATTCGGAAATGATATAGTCTTTGACGCGTTCGTGCCCAGGGAAACCAACGGCATGGGGTTCCATAGATAATTGTTTTACATGCTCCAGCGCCCTGTCTGTGGAAAAGGCTTCCAGCTCAAGATCTTGGTCGGGGCTGTAGGAAGGCATCAAGGATTTAAAACTCCAGTATACGGCAAAAAGAAGGAGTAATAGGGTAAGGGTTCGGGAAAATTTCATGGCTTAGCGTTGTTGGTGATTAAATGTATGAAATTCTAAAAGGTTCTCATATTTTGATGTCAAAAATTAGGTTATTCGCTAAAAAAGTCTATATTTATTATTCAACTTTAAAATCTAACCATATGGCAATCAAAAGTTTTCAAGGCGTACGATGCAAAGAGGAGGCCAAGAAGAAATACAATGCCCCAATTTTGGTGGAGGATTACATGACCAAAAAATTGATCACCTTTTCTCCGGACCAGTCCATTTTGGAAGTGATGGAGACTTTTGCCAAACACCATATTTCTGGTGGACCCGTTGTGGACAACAATGGTTTTTTGGTGGGGATTGTTTCGGAGGCTGACTGTATGAAACAGATATCCGAGAGCAGGTATTTTAATCAACCTATTTTGGACAAGAGCGTGGAGCGGTTTATGACCAAGAATGTGGAGACCATCCCACACGATATGTCCATTTTTGATGCGGCAGGTGTTTTTGATAGGCATAATAGACGTAGGTTGCCTGTGATGAAGAACGATATTTTGGTAGGTCAGATCAGCCGAAAAGATATTGTGGTTGCGGCCCTCAAGCTTACTTCCCATAGTTGGAAATAATTATTCCCTTTTTACAATCATAAAATAGTCGTTGTCGAGGGGTAGATAGCCCAAATCGTAGACAAAAAAGTAGGTGCTTCCCTTTTTTGTGGTATATAGGTTAGTCAGGTATTCAAAATCGAACCCCTTGTCCAACAAACGCATTTTAGTGGTCTTGGTTTTGCCGTCCTTGAGAGGGAAACTGTCAAGAATCCTATAGTTTTTGCGAAGTTTGTTGTTGATGTTTCGAACAAGGTTTTTGCTGTCTCTGTTCAGTAGGTTATTGTATGCGTTTCTGCAATGGTCGGAACAGTATTTTTGATCGATACGGCCCAAGAGTTTTTCGCCACAGACCAAGCATTTTCTTTCGGACATAGGATAAGATTAGGTCACCACAATATCATACTTTTTTAATAAACCGATTAGCCCGCTCTCGCTGAAGCGGGTTTTCTTTAGTTGATTGATGGATGGGTCGATGTTGAAATTAATGGCTGAGGTAAAATCGGCCTGTTCGAGATTTGTATTTTCAAAAAGGGCATTTTCAAGGTCGCAACCAGAAAATCCTGCTTGCTTTAGATGAGCCTCTGAGAAATCAGTTTGATGGAGCTTACATCCATCAAAGATGATACGCGGCAAATCCATGCCATGAAAAGATGCCACCGAAAGATTGCACCCTGTACAATGTAGGGATAACAAAAGTTGGCTGCAAGTTTCAAACTGAAGCCCCACCATTTTACAGTCCATAAACGTCACTTCGTTAAAAGTGGTATTGGCAATATTGGTGTTGGTGAGGTCGCACCCTTCAAAAGTGCATTCCACAAAATTTTGGTTGTCCAAATACCCCTTGGAGAACAGGCAATCCACAAAACGGCAATTTTCGTAATCACCCTTGGGCAATTTTTTCTGTGTGTAATCCTCTTTTGTAAACTCCTGATCTGTCCAAAAGTTTGCCGACATGGTCTTGGGTTATTTGGTTACTTCATTCGGTTGTATGCAAAAAGCACTTCTCCGGTATTTCCATTTTCTTCGATAAGGACCCAAACATTGATTTGGTCCTCGCTTATTTTTTCCATGGTAAGTCCCTCAAAAAACACTTTGTTCGGTTCCAGTTTCACCAGTTTAAAATCGATGGTCTGGTCTTTTTCCTCCCAACCTCGCATATTTCCATCAAAATGTTTAAGCTGTAGTATAATGGAATCGTCCAATTGTTGAATGTGTCCCGATTCATAGAAGGAAACCTTGTCATCATTGACCAAACGAAAAACGAACATCATGGAATTGCCCATGGGGGCGCTCCAGATTTCTTCGGCAATTCCACCAAAGGCTTCGCCGGTCCAATGACCTTCTATCCATGCGACTTCCTCTAAATTGGCCTTGGGCGATGATTCTCCTTCGGAAAGTTGAAGCGTTTCCTGGGCAGAAACGATTCCTGCGCAAAACAGCAAAATAAGTTTGATTGATTTCATGGGTTGGTCAGTTTTTGATTGATAAAACCCTATCCATTAATTGGACAGGGCAAATTTTACGTTTACAGTGGTCTCCACTCTAATTTTTTCAAAATCGATGTCCAAAGGTTGTGCTTGTCCCATATCGGAAGAAACGGCTTTCATTTCCATCATCGGAGCTTGGTTGTATCGTGGATAATACTGTGAGTTATCGGCAATATGAATGGCCATTCCCACTTTTTGACCCAATGGTTTTGTTAGGGCCTCAGCTTTTTGCATGGCCTTTTTTACAGCTTTTGTTCTTAGCTCGAGTTCCAGTTCTTCCATTTTGGAGTACTCGGTTTTTTCAATGCTTGTGTTGGCGATGTCCAATTGTTCCAAGGCCACCATTACTTCGCCCAATTCTTTTCCAGAATACACTACCAACGAGTATTGCTTGCTTTTGAGCACCTCTTTTTGGCGCAAAAAATATTTTTTGAAGTTACTGCCCATGTCTTTGATGACAAGTTGCTTGTCCAAATCAATGCCCATGGCCTTAAAGCGCTGTGCCATTTGGTTTTCCTGCTCCTCTACGGAAACACGGCCTTTAGTATCCTTTTCTTGTATAATGATGTTCAGATAGATTTTATCCGGGGTCACCAGCGTGTCCACTTGTGAAGAGGTTTCCAGATAGGGAGTGTCCAAAAAGTTTTTGGATTGGGCAAAGGTTGTCATAGTAATTAAAGCTGTTGCTACAAAAATTATAGTCTTTCTCATGATGTAATTTTATTAAAGATAAATACTTCCGCCTTATGTTCAAAACCTGTGCCGTTTTGGATTTTGCTCCCTCGTATTGATTCAAATCTTTGGATTAACTCGATAAACTTGAGTACATTGTAGGGATGAAATTTATTTTGGCACCCGATAAATATAAAGGCTCGCTAACAGGACGCGAATTTTGTGAAACCGTTGCTCAAGGTATATATAAAGTTTTCCCAAAATCGGAAATTTTAAACATGCCCTTGGCCGATGGTGGTGATGGTACCATTGATGTGGTGGCCGATTATCTCAAGGCATCAAAGGTGAGCGTAAAGGTCAAAGATCCTCTTTTTAGGGAGATTACAACACAATATCTGCTGTCGGAGGATGGGCAAACGGCCTTTATCGAGATGTCTGAAGCCTCTGGCTACAAATTGCTTCAAAAATCCGAAATGGACTGTATGCACACCACTACCTTGGGCACCGGTGAGGTGATTTTGGACGCTTTGGAGCGTGGTGTCCAAATCATATTGTTGGGAATTGGTGGCAGTGCTACCAATGATGGGGGCATGGGAATGGCAAAAGCATTGGGCTATCAATTTATGGATGCCCATGGAAATGAATTGAAACCTATTGGGAAAAATTTGGGCCAGGTGAAGGAAATCCAGCAGCATAATGTTCACTCAAAGCTTTCAAAAGCTAAAATTCAAGTGGCGTGCGATGTGAGCAATCCTTTTTATGGAGAAAACGGTGCGGCCAAAATATATGGCGTCCAAAAAGGTGCTTCGGATGAGGATATCGAGTTTTTGGACAGAGGGTTGAAAAACTTTTCCGAAATTCTTAAAGCATCATTTGACATTGATGTCCAAAATATTCCAGGTTCCGGAGCGGCCGGTGGTGTTGGTGGGGGAGCGGTAGTTTTCTTGAATGCAGAACTGGTTTCAGGTGTTGATTTGATTATGCAGCTAGCCAATTTTGATGAAGCGTTGCAAGGAGCGGATTGGGTGATTACGGGAGAGGGACAATTGGATAGCCAGACCTTTTCTGGAAAAACCATCAGCGGAGTGATACGATCTGCAAAAAAACGAAAGGTTCCTGTTGCTGCCTTTTGCGGGTCGGTCGATGTCAATATGGAAGAGATGCAAGAAATGGGATTGGACTATGCCGTCTCTATTCTTAATCAAATAGGGAATCTGGATGACGCCAAAGCAAGTACGGTGGCGAACTTAAAATTGGCCAGTTACAATTTTGCCAACTTGGTAAAGCTTTCCAAAGGTCAACTCAAATAACTACGGGTCATTTTAAATTCCAACGAGGTTTTTACCGTCTTCCATTCGCTGTTCAAAATGGAGAACACAACGGTATCCCTTAGGTTACCTTCTTCATCTACCCGGTGGTTTCTTAAAATACCATCCTGTTTGGCTCCCAACCTTAAGATGGCATTTCGGGAAGGATGGTTGTGGAAGTGGGTTCTAAATTCAACCGCAATACAGTTTAAATTCTCGAAGGCATATTTGAGCAAAATGTACTTGCATTCGGTATTGATTCCTGTTCGCTGGACTTTTTTGGAGTACCAAGTAGCACCTATTTCCACGCGCTTGTTCTTGGCGTCCACATTGAGGTAACGGGTGGTTCCTACAATAGTGTTTGTTTTTTTGTTGATGATGGCAAATGGCAATGATTTTCCTGCTGCCTGCTCTGTTAAGGCGGTGTCCAAATAGGAATCTACGGTTTTGGGCGAGGGAACGGCCGTGTACCATAACTCCCAAAGTTTCCCATCAGATGCGGCAAAGGCCAAATCCACTTTGTGCGTTTTTTGCAGGGGAACCAATTTTACCAATTCGCCTTCCAATTGAAGGGGGCGTAACCAAGAATCCATAGGTTGAATTTAAAGTTCAAATATAAGTTTTAATCCATCGATTTGAACAAAGAAAAAGCCAGGGAAAACCCCTGGCTCCATCATCAATCAAAAAACGAAATCATATCAACTATTCCGATTCAAATTCCTCAATTATAAAGAAGCTTTTATCCTTCTTGTCAATGAGGTAATTGCTTTCCAGCACATTGTAGTGCATGGACCTATCGTCAACGTTAATATCAAAACCGTTATCGGTCTGTACCACCTCAAAGTTGTTCCTTTCGGAACCTTTGTATTTTAGTACCATATAATCGTCGTAATTAGGGTCTGAGTCACTATCTATGGCCACCAATTTGGTGACGTATGCGGAGGATGGTTTCCTATCTTGGTTCACCATGCCCTTGTCCTTACTGTCCAGTTCCATGGTATAGTTCCTTCGTTCCATCACCTTTACGCTATATTCCTTTTCCTTTCCATTTTCGGAAACGGTAAAGGTCTTTAATTGCGTAGTGGCCTTCATGACCCCGGAATTTTTATTTTGACCATAACCTGCAAAAGCGGTTAGGGTTGCTAGTGATAGTATGGTAATGAGCTTTTTCATAGTATAATTTTTATAGTTAATAAATCAGTTCGCTGAATGTGTGCTTCAACTATTTTAGGTAAGCGGTGAACATCCAGTGTCTTTTCTCCAACGCTGTCATAAATTCCGTTAGCATGTTCTCTGTGACCACATCGCCTGTTTCCAGTGCTGCATTTACGGCATCCAACATGCTATCATGGAGAATTTCGTAATCGTGCAATACTTCCCTGACCATTTCCAGTGCGGAAATATTTTTTTCCTGCTCTTTTATTTTTGAAAGCTCAAGGGTTTTTTTAAGCGAAAAATTACTTTTTACGCCAAATACACGGATTCTTTCGGCAACAATATCAATGTTTTCTTTTACCGTATTGTATTCGTTCTCGAACTCCTCATGAAGTTCAAAGAACTCTGGCCCTTCGATATTCCAATGGAAATTTCTCAGTTTATTATAGAAAACCTGATAGTTGGCCAAAAGAGTATTTAGACTTACTACTATTTCAGCAGTTTCTAAATAAGTGAATCCTAGTTTTTTAAAAGTTTTATTTTTTGCTTTAACAGCTTCCATATAATAGATTTTTTTGATTTGTTTTCTATAAAATTACATACCAACACGCGCGCGGATTGATTGAAATGATGTAAATATTGATGCAAAAGGTATGCGAGGATTCTTTTGGTGCTAAATTGGCCTGTGGCCACTATTGGGTAGGGGATAAGTAAGCTTTGGCTAGGCGGATTACTAAAAATCGTCTTTGTTTGGTGCTTTAACACAGTTGCGATCAGTCTGTTTCCTGATCGTCTATAATGAATCCTTTGCGCAATGAAAGGTATACGTCTGAAGAAATATCGGTAACATACTCTTTCTCACCGTTGAAAACCTTCTGGGGTTCTTTGTTTACAGGGTCATGTTCCTGTACATAAATGGTATCCGATTTATCATATAGCACCTTGCCCAAACTAAATCTTTTAACAACAATATATTTATTGATACTTCTGATTGACATGAACTAAGAAGTTATTGGTTAATTAATAAGACACAGTTAGCATTCTTAGGTCACTTTTAATTGTATGTAATTGTTTACATACGTTTACAAACGAAAGCAAACGATTACAAACCAAATAATACTTTCTGATGCTTCTAAGTTTGCCTCGTCGAGCAATGAAGTTCGATGGATACATGTTCAAATCTTAAATCTTAATTACTATGAACTCACTTAGAAACAAAGTACAATTGATCGGAAACTTGGGAAACGACCCGGAAATCATCACACTGGAAAATGGTGCCAAATTGGCCAAATTTTCCATCGCAACAAATGAATCCTACAAAAATGCAAAGGGCGAAAAGGTAACAGATACGCAGTGGCACAATATTGTAGCGTGGGGCAAATTAGCTGAAATAACAGAGGATTTTTTATCAAAAGGGAAAGAGGTAATGATAGAAGGGAAACTTATAAATCGCTCTTACGAGACCAACGAGGGCGAAAAAAGATACATCACAGAAATTAAATGTAATGAATTGTTGATGCTTGGAAAATAATCAAGTATTCCAATGGATAAAAAGAGGGGGGCATAGCCTCCTTTTTTGTTCGAGGCAGTAGGGTATAATTCTTTTTTGTTGTTATAAGGACAAACGCCAGAACTTTTTTCGAATGAACAACGTACATATAATAAATGCGAGGGATGAGATTAAGAGTTCAAATAGTAGCACTTTTTGCCCTAGGGGTAATCACTAAAATATCCGCACAGGATAATGAAATCCCTTTTTATGAAAAACAGGCTCGTAAGGATGCCCAACACGAACAATTGTCTGTTTTTTTCTCTATGGAGGATGAGAAGGATTTTTGGAAGGATCAAACAAGCTATGAAAATGATTTGGAGACCCAAGATAATGCGTCTTACCATATTTATATGAAAGCCAAACAGTCTGCCTACTCAGAGCACGCGCAATCGTGCGGGAATCATTGTGAGCATAGCGACTATTATTATCAACGAACCAGTTTATATTTTACCTATAAAGCCAAACAAGATATCTCGAAAGAGGCCTTTGTTGAGGCACAGCAAATAGCATCGCCCCGAATTTTGTAAACATAGATTTTAGTTAGTTGAAAAACGCCCCAATTTTGGGGCGTTTTTTTGTATGTAGTTTTAATTCTGACCTCCGTTACGCTCAGGTGAGCGTGGCTCTGGCCACTCCAATTGCTCGCCAGTTCTATTGCTAATCGGCAATACTGCTTTTTCTCGAGATGTTTTTTCAGGGTGCTCGCTGGCCATGTAGGCCAAAATAGCTGTTAAAATGGCATTGTTTCTTACATCATCAAAAATAATTTTGTCGTAAGTATCCCTGTTGGTGTGCCAAGTATAGTTCCAGTAGGACCAGTTCAAAGAGCTCAAACTAAAAGCCGGTGCTCCTGCTGCCTGGAAAGATGCATAATCCGAACCGCCACGTGCCGGTGTTCCGGGGAAGGTAGTTTCAATTTCATCAGTAATTTCTGTAGGCACTTCGTGAAGCCATTTACCCAAATAATCGTAAGCATTCAAAAATCCGCCTCCGGAAATTCGGACCACTCTTCCAGTACCATTATCTTGGTTGAATAGGGCCTGTACTCCCTCAACAATCTCAGGATTGTCTTCCACAAAGGCTCTGGACCCGTTAAGTCCCTGCTCTTCGCTTCCCCAATGCCCGACCAAAATGGTTCGCTTTGGGTTGGGATATGCTTTTTTCAGAATACGCATGGCTTCCATCATCACCAAGGTTCCCGTACCATTGTCTGTTGCGCCGGTTCCACCGTCCCAAGAATCAAAATGGGCGGAAAGAATCACATATTCATCAGGCTTTTCTGAACCTTTAATTTCTGCAATAGTGTTGAAGGTGGGCATTTTACCCAATTCTTTGGATTCTGCAACTACATGTAGCTGAGGTTTCTGTCCCGATTCAACCAAGCGATACAGCATCCCATAATCCTCCAGTTCCAAATCTATCGTAGGGACTTCTTTGGTGTAGGCCCCGAATATTTTGTTTACTCCAAAACCGTTTGACCAATACGAGGCAACGATTCCGACAGCACCTGCTTCTTCAAGGGCAATGGGTAAAGAACGTCGGTTCAATCCAATGTTGCCCATGTTTTGGTCCCACGCTTTGGATTGCTCTTCACGCTCATCCTTCATTTTTTCAAACGACTTTTCGGTGGCAAACTCTTCCCAGTTGTAATCTGGTCTTCCTGTAGGTTGTGGCATGGATATCATTACCAGTTTACCCTTAACATTCGGAAGCCAATTTTTGAATTCCATGGAGTCGGAAACTGTTGGTAGAACAACCAACTCCGCAGTAACCCCCTTTTTCGGTGTACTTGGGCTCCAAGCCAATTGCGTGCCCCTTAGACTTTGGACTCTGGGATGTACCATATCAATATGGCTAATGCCACGTTCCCATCCTTTCCATTCGCCCCATTGCTCGTTACGGGCGGGGATACCCCAACTCTCGTATTTTGCCGCGGCCCAATCGTGGGCTTTTTTCATTTGGGGAGTACCCACTAAACGAGGGCCAATACCATCCATTAGTTGATGGCCAAGAGTTTCCAATTGTGAGTTTTCGTTGGCTTCTTGAATAATTGCTTCAATAACCGCATCCTTGTCCTGTGCCAATATGGACATGCTGGAGACAAGGAGCATGGTAAGTAAAAAAGAGGTTTTTTTAATCATAGTTTCTAGTTTGCCCTAAAAATAGGACAAATACGGAAACCGAATGTGATTGAAAAAGGAATTTAAAAGAGGATAGTTAGGCTACTTTTTGCATCAGATCAAAGCACGGACACTTTTTACAGCGTTTTTTTTCGCTTTTCTTGTATTTTTCGCAGCACTTGGATTTTACTTTGCCGGTCGGGGGTAATTCCCGTAGCAAAGCTTTTTTTAGTTTCTTCTTTTCTTTTTTCTTCTTGCCCATTGCTGATGGTGAAATAGGGCACGAAAATAATTATTTTAAATCAATCTAAATAAATAATTAACACAATTAAGTCCCCAATGGTTTAAAAATGAAGAGAGAGGCCTAACGTGTTTGGTCCAAAGGAAAGATTCCAACTTACATTTTTTGGTTTTTGGTCATTATATTTTTCATCGTATTTGGAATCAAGGTACCTGTCGATGGACTCCACAATAAAAATACTCAGAACTGTGCTGAAGGCAACATCGGAGACCCAATGAAAATCATCCATTACCCTGACCAGTCCTGGAATCATACCAATGGTATACAATCCTCCCTTTACCCATGGGCTCTTAAACTGTTTGGCAATGGCATAGGCGTTGCTGAACGCCAACATCGCGTGGCCCGAAGGAAATGAGTCGTAATCGTACACACGGTCCAGGTGCAGTGGGTCGAAGGTTGCCGGACCTGCTCCACTTTTGGGACGGGCCCTACCAATGATACGTTTACTCACTTGTTGAAGAAAACCTCCGGCTGTGGCAGAGGAAATCAAGAGTACTCCGGTACGTCTCAGTTTTTCATTCTTGGTGAAGAGACCTGCTAGGTAAACTCCACCGGTAAGCATATAATTGTTTTCGGGACTTCCGTACTCATGGCCATAATCCATAATCACATCTGGAATGTCTTGGTCAAAACCGTTTTTCCAGCGGTTGAGCTCTTCATCAGCGGTAAAAAGGAGAAGTGTGCCCCCGGTCAAATAACCAAAATTGGCCCAATCGTTCCCCTGCCAGTGAAACGGACGGGAATAGGAATAACCCACTCCGCCGAACATATTGCCCACATCGTAGGTAAAGTTGTTCCAAAGATTTTTTTCTTTTTTTGGCTGTAATTCTTGACCTGTCACCTGAGAGGTCAGTAAAATAAGAACGAGGTATCTAAATGCTTTCATGGGGTTATAAACAAAAACAGTCGGCAAAATTACTCATAAATATCTTTTGCCAATCGAAAAGTATTGGCATGTGCCTCAACAATTATTTTGATATCTGGAGAATACCCGCCACCCATACTGCATTGAACGGGTATTTGCGAGTCATGGCAAGTTTGAAGTACAAAGCGGTCCCGCTCCTTGCATCCTTCCAAGGTCATGGACAAGGTGCCGAGTTTATCCGATTCCAGTACATCCACACCACAGAGATAAAAGATAAAATCGGGTTGGAGATGTTCCAATAATTCTGGTAATGTCTTTTTTAGTGTGGAAAGATATTCATCATCCGTAGTGCCTTTTTCCAAAGGAATATCAAGGTCAGATATTTCCTTTTTAAACGGATAATTGCCCTTGCCGTGTATGGAAAATGTAAATACAGAATGGTCGGTCTGAAAAATTTCGGCCGTACCATTGCCTTGGTGGACATCCAAGTCCACAATCAGAATTTTTTCGGCCAATTTATGGTTCAAAAGGTACTTGGCACCAATCGCTTGGTCGTTCAACATGCAAAAAGCTTCGCCCCGGTCGGAGTAAGCATGGTGTGTTCCTCCCGCAATGTTCATGGCAATGCCGTTCGCAATGGCAAAATCGCAACCTTTTATGGTCCCGTCGGCTATGATACGTTCCCGTTTAACTAACTCTTCACTCAAGGGAAAACCAATCTTTCTGGCTTCACTTTTGGAAAGTTGTAGGCCAACTAGATTTTTATAATAATTATCATCGTGGGCGGCCAAAATATGATGGTCTTCAGGAAAGGAAGGTTCAAAAAAGTTGTCTACGGAGCAAGTACCTTCATAAAGTAATTGTTGTGGCAGTAATTCGTATTTGATCATCGGGAACCGATGGCCTTCTGGCAAGGGATGTTTGTATATGGGATGGTAGGCAATCTTGAGCATTAGGCACCTTTTTTATGCAGTGCCAACTGTATGCGTTTTCTTGCCACGTCCACATCCAAAACTTTCACCACCACCTGCTGATGAAGACTCACATGTTCGTTTACATCCTTTACAAAAGTATCCGATAGGTTGGAAATGTGGATCAATCCACTTTCCTTGATCCCGATATCCACAAAACAGCCAAAGTTGGTAATATTGTTGACAATTCCCGGAAGCAACTGACCTTTATGTAAATCGGTAATCTCTTTTATATTTTGGTTAAAGGTGAAAACTTTGGCCTTTTCCCTAAGGTCCAATCCCGGTTTTTCCAATTCCTTTAAAATATCCTCCAAAGTCGGCATACCAATGGATTCGGTGCAGTAAGATTTTAGGTTGATGCCCTTAAGGGCAGAAGTGTTGCCAACGATTTCCTTTAGTGACACACCTTGGTCCTTCGCCATTTTTGAAACTAGGTTGTAGCTCTCTGGGTGCACGGCGGAATCATCCAAAGGATTTTCACCATTTTTGATGCGCAAGAAACCTGCACTCTGTTCAAAAGCTTTTCCGCCCAATCGAGCTACATTTTTAATTTCTTCGCGGCTTTTGAATGCCCCATTTTCATTTCTGTGAACAACGATATTTTCTGCAAGTTTGGGTCCAATACCGGAAACATAGCTTAAAAGGGGTACACTTGCCGTGTTGATGTTAACGCCGACAGAGTTCACACAGCTTTCCACCACCGTGTCCAAAGATGTCTTTAATTGAGTCTGGTCCACATCGTGTTGGTATTGGCCAACTCCGATGGATTTTGCATCGATTTTCACCAGTTCGGCCAAGGGGTCGGCCAATCGGCGCCCGATGGAAACGGCTCCACGAACCGTTACATCATAATTTGGAAATTCATCACGAGCAATTTTGGAAGCCGAATAAATGGATGCACCGGCTTCACTGACCACAAACACCTCAATCGGTTTTTTGAAGGGTATGCGTTTTACCAATTGTTCGGTCTCGCGCGATGCCGTTCCATTGCCTATGGCGATTGCTTCGATTTTGTAAGCATCTACCAACGAACTTATCTTTTTGATGGCTCCGGAACTGTCCCGCTGAGGGGGATGGGGATAAATGGTCTCATTGTGCTTTAAATCGCCCTGCTCGTCCAAACAAACTATTTTACACCCTGTTCTAAAACCCGGGTCAATGGCCAAGATTCGTTTTTCGCCCAAAGGAGCACCGAGCAATAGTTGCTTCAAGTTTTTGGAAAACACCTGAATGGCATCTGCATCTGCCTTTTCCTTGGCCGCTTTTAAAAGTTCGTTGGATAGGGATGGTAACAACAGTCGTTTGTAGGCATCCGCAATGGCCAGTTCAATTTGTTCTGCACAGGCATTATTTGTTTTAATGATGCGCCTTTCGATATTTTGAAGCGCCCTTTCATCATCTATCTCCACTTTTATTCGGATAAATCCTTCTTTTTCTGCTCGCATTATCGCCAAAAATCGATGGGATGGGCATCGGTTCAAAGGTTCGCTCCAATCAAAATAGTCGCGGAACTTTTGGGCCTTCTCTTCGTCTTTTTTGGTTTTGACAACCTTGGTCGTGATCAAGGCATATCGCTCCAACTGGCCCCGGAATTGGTTACGGATATCGGTACGCTCATTGACCCATTCGGAAATAATATGACGGGCTCCCTCGAGGGCATCGTCTTCGTTGATGACGTCCTTGTTGAGATATTTGGAGGCAATGTATTCGATTTCATCGCTCCGTTGCGCCATAATGATTTTGGCCAAAGGCTCCAATCCATTTTTTCGTGCGGTCTCGGCCTTGGTCTTTTTACTTTTTTTGAACGGAAGGTAGAGGTCTTCCAAACTGGTCATATCGGTACAGTTCAAAAACTTGGCTTTCAGTTCGGGGGTAAGGGCATCTTGTTCCTTAACAGCTTTGATGATGGCGGATTTTCGCTTTTCCAACGCCTCAAACTGGTTCTTGAATTCGACAATGGAACCGATCTGGACCTCATCCAAATTTCCAGTAAGTTCCTTTCGATATCGGGAAATAAAGGGAACGGTACAGTCTTGGTTTAAAAGCGAAACGGTGTTCTCCACACTTTGCTCTGAAAGATTGGTATGGCGGACGATATAGGGGACAAGTTGCATGATGTTTGTATAGTATTTATCACTTAGAGCGCAGTCGAGAAGTTTTTCTGTCCAAGTTTTTAATGTGGGTCTCGACTTCGCTCGACCTGACAGTTTCGGTCTCGTGTAACCGTCGGTTACTGGTTAATATGCGTTAATTTTCGGTTTTGCGCTTAACATTTTTGTAACACGTTTTTATTCAGTCCGTTTTTCAATTACTACTATTTTATATTTCGGCCAAATATTGTCATCTGGTCCGTCAAAAATCCGTTTTTGGCACCAACCTATTGGAAATAAGGTCATTTCATTCCAGTAGAAAGGGAAAGAGTTTTCTCCGAAGTCTTTGTGATTCCTTTCAAACCAAACTTTTCCGTGATTCTGTTCGATTGTCTCCATTATGTAAAATCCGAACTGAATTGCAACTCCATTTAATCCTTCGTCATTTTTGGTTGAAACATATTCATCGTGAATTTCCGATAAAATTTTTTCAACGTTTTTAATAGAATCATCAGTAAAGTCAAGATTTAATTCAAATATTTGTCCGATTTCGAGCGCGTATTTTATCATATCGGCTTTTAATTCGATTAGCTCTTGATTAGTTTTTTGTCCGCTCATTATTGTGGAAAATAGAATTGAAAGAAGTAATATTTTAAGTTTTGGATTTAATTTCTTTTGTTTGGTTAAATGTGTAACAACTTTGGATATGAATTAATTGATGGTCTCTCCGTTGCTTACCCCATCTTCATCCGTATTTACAAAAACAAGTTTGCCATTTTTGTCCTCCGTCATCAAGATCATGCCCTGACTTTCCACACCACGTAGTTTTCTTGGAGCCAAATTGGCCACAACGGTTACTTTTTTGCCCAAAATGTCCTCAGGTTGAAAGCTATTTGCAATACCGGAGACAATGGTTCGGGTATCAAGCCCCATATCTACTTTTAGAACCAAAAGTTTGTTGGCTTTGGGCATTTTTTCAGCTTCAATAATGGTCCCAACCCGTAAGTCCAGCTTGGCAAAATCATCGAAGGTAATGGTGTCCTTAAGTGGAGCTGCTTCTTTGTCCATTTGTGCGTTGGCTTTTTTGGTGGCTTCCAATTTATCCAGTTGTTGTTGGATTTCGTTATCCTCAATCTTTCTGAAGAGCAATTCACTTTTGTTAATTGTGTGTCCTGCTGAAAGCAAGGTTGCTTTTGAACTAACATCATCCCACTCGATAGATTTCTCACCTTCGTTCGAAATGACATTGAGAATTCCTTTTAACTTCTCCGAAGTAAACGGTAAAAATGGCTCGCTCAAAATTGCCAATCCAGTCGCTATCTGAAGTGCTACGTACATGATGGTTTTTACACGCTCTTCGTCCGTTTTGATGAGTTTCCAAGGTTCTTGGTCAGCCAAATATTTGTTGCCCAATCGCGCCAAGTTCATCAATTGCTGACTCGCTTCACGGAAACGGTAGCGCCCCAACGATTTGGAAAGGGTTTCTGGAAACTCCTTCAGGGCTTCCAAAGCTTCTTTGTCTACAGCGGTCAATTCTGCAGGTGTTGGTATCTCGCCTCCGTAGTATTTATGCGTCAGTACGGCAACGCGGTTCACAAAGTTCCCAAAAATGGCCACTAGTTCATTGTTGTTCCTAGCCTGAAAATCTTTCCAAGTAAAATCGTTGTCCTTGGTCTCCGGTGCATTGGCAGTCAATGCATAGCGAAGTACATCTTGCATATCCGGGAACTCTTCCAAATACTCGTGCAACCAAACCGCCCAGTTTTTGGAAGTGGAAAGTTTACTGCCCTCAAGGTTCAAAAACTCGTTGGCAGGCACATTGTCCGGTAAGATATAATCGCCGTTGGCCTCCAACATGCTCGGGAAGATAATACAGTGGAACACAATGTTGTCCTTGCCGATAAAGTGTACCAATTTGGTGTCCTTGTCCTTCCAGTACGGCTGCCAATCCTTACCTTCTCTTTCTGCCCATTCCTTGGTGGAAGAAATGTAACCAATAGGCGCATCAAACCATACGTATAGTACTTTTCCCTCGCCACCTTCAACGGGAACGGGAATACCCCAATCCAAATCACGGGTTACGGCCCTGGGTTTTAGGCCTTCGTCTATCCACGATTTACATTGTCCGTACACATTGGGCTTCCAATCGGATTTGTGCTCTTCGAGAATCCAATTTTTCAAGAAATCTTCGTACCTATCCAAAGGTAAAAACCAATGTTTAGTAGTCTTTAAGGATGGAACAGTTCCCGTTATGGTGGATTTTGGATTGATAAGGTCTGTTGCGTTCAATGAGGAACCACAATTTTCACATTGGTCACCATACGCTTCTTCGTGACCACATTTGGGGCAAGTTCCTATAACGAAACGGTCTGCCAAAAACTGTTTGGCCTCATCATCATACAATTGCTCGGTCTCCTCTTCGATAAAATCCCCTTGCTCGTACATTTTTTTGAAGAACTCCGAAGCGGTCTTATGATGCACCTCTGCGGAAGTTCTTGAGTAGTTATCAAAAGACACACCAAAATCAGTAAATGATTTTTTGATGATAGCGTGGTACTTGTCTATAATTTCTTTTGGGGTAACACCTTCCTTTTTGGCCTTCATGGATATGGCGACACCGTGTTCGTCGCTACCGCAAACAAAGGCCACATCGTTGCCCCTTAATCGTAAATAACGGGAATAAATATCGGCGGGAACATATACGCCTGCCAAGTGCCCAATATGGATAGGGCCGTTGGTGTAGGGCAGTGCCGCAGTAATGGTGTACCTGGAAGGTGAAGTATTTTGAGCCATTTAAATCTAATTAGGCCCCAAAAATACTGATTTTAACGGGATACTCACAAAAAACGAAACCCCCGGAAATGCGACCCTATTTGGGGTGAGGGGTACATTACCGAAGGGTTTCGAAATAAAGGATAACAAAGTGTCCCGCTTTTTACGCAATCATTACTGATTTGCTCATCTTTTTTTCTCCCACGGAGATTCTATAAATATATTTTCCTGTGGATAGGCTATCGCGCATTCGCTCCCGTATATTGATATCTACGGCGCCTTCCAGCATCATTTCATTGAACAAGGTACCAACGCGTTGCCCCAAAATATTGAAGAGTTCAATGTCCACATGGGCCGCAACCGGCATCTCCAAATGAATGTGAGGGTTCCTAGGTGACGTTGCCGGATATATGGCCGCGTGCGCAATGCCATCCAAAATATCGATATCTGGATTATTCGGGTCTTGGCTCGGGGGTGTTTCCGGTAATGTAGGTGGATCGTTGTCCATGGCGATGTCATCAAAAGTTTCACCACTACAATTAAAGCCTAGGTCGATCGCCTGATAGGGGTGGCCCAATAAATGCTGTTCCACTGTCTGCCTTGGTACACAAAGCCATTCTGCCAATACAGTTCCGTAAAGGTTTCTAAAATCCATGGTGTACTCCAGGTTTCCACGGTTGTTGGGTTCGTCCAATGAGGGATGTTCGCCTACAAAGGCACTTCCGCTCAATCCGGAACCAAAGAACAGGGTAGGGGCCGCTTTTCCATGGTCGGTACCATTGGAACCGTTTTCAAAGATTCGTCGACCAAACTCGGAAAAAGTCATGCTGAGAACATTGTCATCTTGTTCGGTAAATGCGAGGTCTTCGTAGAAATTATTGATGGCAATGGATAGATTGGACATTAAACGTTCATGAACAATAGGCTGATTTCCGTGGGTGTCAAATCCTCCCAAAGAAATCATATATACCTTGGTACCCAAGTTCCCTTTGATCAAACGTGCCAAAAGGGCCAATTGTCTGGCAAAGCCGTTGTCTTGATATTCAACTTGATTTTGTCCGGCCATATACGCATCATGGATGATTCCAGCATACTCGTAGGTGGTATTGGCTACTCCACGAAGAAAACGCAATTGGTCCCCGTACATACAATTATCGAAAGGGGCGTTTTCTATATCATAAAAAGCTCCTGTTTCGGCAATTTGTTCCAATTGATCCACATTGTTGGTTACGAAAGCATAGTTGGTTTCTTCACCTTGGAAGACCAGGTTTGCCAAGTTTCCAATTTGAATGGCGGCGGGTGCGGCCGGTGGATTAATTAAATAATCCGGATAAAGATTTTCAAAATGTCTACCCATCCAACCAGTGTTCTCTCCCGAAAATCCAGTAGTGGTCAAATCCGTATTGGCAAAAATATCGGAACCGGTAAAGTGGGACAAACTTTGATTTTCGTAACCTACGCCATGCACTGCCTTGAACTGGCCATCCCCCCAAAGGGATTCTAGGGCGCTCATGTAGGTGGGCACCCCAAAATCGTCGGTAAGTTTTAAGACCTTACTTTCCGGGATGTAGATGTTGGGCCTTGCATTTGCATAAGTGTCATATTGTTGAATTGGGATTACGGTGCTCAGACCGTCGTTCCCACCCGATAATCGAATCAGTATTAAAATATTGTCCGTTTCTGCGGCAGCAACTGCGGCCGTAAGAGGTGATGGGGAAGAGGCAGAAATCATATGGCTTCCCAAAAACATGGAACCCGAACCGGCAATGCCCAAAGCTTGGACAAAGGATCGTCGGCTCCATTTTTTATGTTCTAGATCGTGGCCATCGTGCTCGATGCCTTTGTGAGGGGAATTATCGTGGGTATGGTGATTATCGCACATGATGATGGGTTATTTGAGTTGGAATTCGGGTTCTCTGGATAAGTGGCGCAACAGTATGTATACCTGTGTTGGAGTTTCTGCACTTACTTGCAGCACCCATTGGCTTGTACCGCCAGGGTAATACTCTGGAGCGTAATATTCCTCCGGGACATCATCAATTTTGAAGGCGTCCATAGCCCGCTCAAAATCGGCATCTGTTAAAAGGCCCTTTGGTGTAAACTTGTCCACCAAAGCCCTAACCACAATTTCGGGGTTACTCGTATTGCTGTTGGCCGGGCCCACAGCATTCACGGCCAAATCTCTGAACTGCTCTGGGTCGTTTTGGAAAAAACGTTCCAAGAATACTTCGGCGGTCAACCATCGACCAATAATAAAATTGGTATTGATCCAGGTTCGGTCCCGTTGCCAACCTTCCACCTCGGGAGGTTGAAAAAATCGTTGTCCTATCAATGCGCATGAATCTATCATATTAATAATGGTCATGTCATCGTAAGTAAACCCTGTTTCTTTCAAAAGGTTGAAATACAGATCCGCCGGACTTTTAATAATGACCCCGATGGCGGTTTCATCAAAAAAGTGCTGACTTTTAAACAATTGTCGTAAAACTGGAGCGAGTTCAAAACCACTGCTGATGAAAGTCTGCGCTAAACCATCAATAATTTGGGGAGCAATTCCTCCATCTTCGCTTGTTGAATCTGGATGGACAAAGAACTCGTATAATTTTTTACAGATAAACCATCCTATCTCGTCCGGTCTTTCATTGAAAAGGATATTAATTACATCATCGTATCCCCAATTTCCGGTCTGTCCAAAAATGGTTTTGTTTTCGGTATTGAACTCGGTAGGGTCAAAGGTCACCGCGGTACATCCCTCTTCACCACGTTCGGTATATCCCGAAAGTGCCTTGGAAGTCTCAATAATATCTTCTTCCGTATAATTGTTCCCTTCGCCCAAGGTAAAGAGTTCGTAGAGCTCACGGGCGTAGTTCTCATTGGGGTTGTTACCGCGGTTGCGGACACCATCCAAATAATAGAGCATGGCGCTGGTAAGGCCTATTTCGCTGGTAAAGGTCTTAAAGTTGCCCAAGGCATTACGTTGCAAGCAATTGATGTAATAGAATAGGAAACCGGGACAGTTATAAGTTTCTAGTTGGGTAACAAAGTGATTGCTCCAGAAAAAACTGAGTCGGTCCAATAATTTATTGTTGACGAGTGCATTGCCATATGTGGTCGTAAGGTCTTCGATTTGGGCGTTTCGCATTTGCCGAGCGAGGTCATCGTCGGCCGGATAGTTTGCATTGTTCCAATCTGCCCATGCCGGCGCTGGAATGGTTGGTGCAGCAAGCGCTTGATCAACCAAGTTGTCTACTAGGGCACCAGCTGATTGTCCCACAGCGGCATTTATGGTCTGTACTGAGGCACTAAAGCCAAGCCTTCGGTACAAGTGGGCTGCGCGTAACTCGTCCAATGGAGTAGTGTACGGCGCCAAGGTTGAGGAATTACAATTGATGAAGTACTCCATAGCAATATCTGGCGTTAATTTGGTACATAGTTTTGGGGTGAACTATATGCTTATGCTAGTGTTGGATGTGGTTCAATTGAGCCAACAAATTACAACCTTAACGTTCTAAAGTCCATGAACTACCAAATTTTTCGACGAAATGCATATTTTTTTTGGACTTTTACAAATTGTATGGGGGATCATAACACTTTTGGTAAACTCGGCGAACAAAAAGCAGTGGAATTTTTAAAGGCTTCCGGATATGAAATTAAGGCTCTGAACTATCGCTATTTAAAAGCTGAGATAGATATTATTGCAGTCAAGCACAACGTCTTGGCGATAGTGGAGGTGAAGTCAAGAAAAATGGGGTTTCTCAAGGAAATTTCGGAAGTTGTTTCTGCTAAAAAAATCAAGTTGTTGACCATGGCTGCCAACCATTTTGTAGAAAAGTCGGAGGATGATTTTGAGGTACGGTTTGATGTAATAACAGTGATTCAAAAGGAGAAAAAATTTGAAATTGAGCACCTTGAAAATGCATTTTATCATTTTTAACCATTTGTTTGTTTTGTAACAATATGTTATTTTTGTTAAAAATCAACCAAAGATGAAAACAATTTCCGCCGTAGTTGAGCACTACATCAAGAAAAAGCCCTTTTTGCAAACAGCTCTAGCACAAGGAATTATAAACTTAACTTCTTTGTCCAGACAGATAAAGCCCGAGATTGCGGAGGAATTGGGCAAGGATGTAAAAGATGGGGCCATTGTGATGGCACTAAAACGTTTATCCGATGATCTGGAGTTCAGGGCCACGCATAAAATTGTAAAGGTGCTCAAGAATATAGGTGAGATAACGGTTCGCTCCAACCTTACGGACTATACCTTTTTAGCTTCAGACACGATTTTGCAGCAACAAGCCAAATTGTTGGAAGAAGTCAATATCAATCAAGATGTCTTCTACACTTCTTCCAGAGGGGTGAATGAAATCAATATTGTAATCAGCAATGTGATGGACGGCGTGGTGGAAAAGAACTTTAAAATGGAACGCTGCACGCAAAAGGCGGAAGGACTGTCTTCCATTACGGTAAAATTGCCAGCCGAAAACGTTTCGGTCCCCGGAATCTATTATTTTATTTTTCAGCGATTGGCCTGGGAGGGTATTGTGCTTTATGAGGTGATTTCCACTACTAACGAGTTTACCATTTTGGTGAACGATGAACAGGTGGATGTCGCTTTTAAGACCATCAAAGATTTAAAATCCTTATAATTTGAGATTCCTTTTCTTGGTCTAAACTAAAAAGACATCTTCTTCGTTCTAGGAAAAGACACTTTTTGGAAAAATGACCAGAAAAAGGATTCTTTTCGGTTTGCTAGGACTGTTTGCACTCTATTTGTGCTATTTGGCCTATATCTTTATTCTGTCTCCCAAGACTAATCTACAGTCCATTTATCTAATTCCCAAGGATGCGGTTTTCATTATTGAATCCGAACAGCCTGTCGAAAGTTGGGAAAAGGTAAGCAGGAGCAAAGCTTGGTGCCACCTTAAAAAGAACGATTACTTTTCGGAACTCACGGAGAACATTCAAAAGGTAGATACGGTTTTTAACGACAATCATAAACTGTTCGAGTTTTTTGATAACCGTTCCCTGTTCATATCCATCCACATGATATCGCCCAAAGATTACGGGATTTTTTATGTGCTGGATTTAAAGCGAATTGCCAAACTACAATTGCTCAAAACCTATTTGAACACCTTACTGGATGATGGCTACGTGCTGAGCAAACGAATCTACCACGAACACGAGATTTTGGAAGTACACGATAGGGACACCAAAGAGACGATGTACCTGTCCTTTATCAAAAACCAGTTGGTGGCCTCCTACACACATACCTTGGTGGAAGCTTCGATAGACCAATATAATGAACCCGTGTTGGGACGAAATCTTAATTTTTTGGAAATCAACCAAAAAGTAGGGCACGAGGATTTGTTTCGAATGTACGTGCAATATCATTTTTTTGATGATTACATTAAAATGTACTCGGACAGACCTTCCGATTGGGTACAACGGGTAAGTGAAAACTTTTTGTTCTCGGGCTTTTATTTTGATCTGGATAACAATAGCACTTTAACGGCCAATGGATACACCAACATTAGCGCCGTGAACGAATATTATTTGGAAGCTTTGCAAAAGTCGGGCACGGCCGAGCGTTCCATTCCACAAGTGGCGCCCAATAGTACGGCACTTTATATCAGTTATGGGTTTGATAGCTTCTCCGAGTTCTATAAAAATTTTGAGAGGGTTCAGCAGAACGACCCAGAGCAGTTCGAAAGTTATCAGACCGGGATTGCAAAAGTGGAAAAGTTTCTCAAAATAGACGTTGAAGAAAACTTTGTGAGTTGGATTGGGGATGAGATTGCCGTGCTTCAAATTCAATCCCACATTACCAAAGGTAAGAATGATGTTGCACTCGTCCTCAAAGCGAATGATGCCGAGGATGCCAAGACCAATTTGGACTTTGTCGTAGAGCAAATACGAAAAAAAACACCTGTAAAGTTCAAAGCAGTCAATTATAAGGACTACGAAATCAATTTCCTATCCATAAAAGGTTTCTTTAAACTGCTCTTGGGGGGGCGGTTCGACGAATTTGATAAACCCTACTTTACACAGATTGATGATTTTGTGATTTTTAGTGATAGCCCCAACACGTTAAAGGGTATTATTGATAAAGTAACGGAAGGCGCAACCCTGGCCACTTCGGAAGCATACAAAAGCTTTGACCAAAAATTTGATTCTGAATCCACAGTTTTCGTTTACAGCAATGTGCCGTTATTGTTTGATAATATGTATGCTTTGGCCGATGCGCCCACAAAGGAAAAGATGCGAAAGAACAAGGATTTCATTATTTGTTTTCCGCAGGTGGGATTACAATTGACCCCCGAGGATGATTTGTTCGAAAGTAGGTTGGTACTCAATTATCAGGATGTGGAGGAAGTGAAGAAGACCATCAATTCGGTCAGGACATCTACCAAACCCGTTCCAAAAATTGATGATTCAGCGAATACCGAGATTACCGATGCCGTTTTTGATTTGGCCCCCATTTACCCAACGGACCTGAATGCCAAATCCTTCAATAAAAAATACACCAACGGAAACATTCGTTTTGAAGTGGATTTAAAAGATGGTCTAAAACATGGTCGTTATGAAGAATTCTACTCGGATGGCACCCGAAAAATCCGCGGCCGCTTCCGTGAAGATGAACAAGTCGGTACTTGGCGCTATTACGACAAGGAAGGCAACCAAGTTCATAAAAAGCGGTTTTAGATTTCTTGTCACCATATCCTTTCGAAATGACTTCAGACATTCAATGTCATTTCGAACGAATGTGAGAAATCTATTGGTTATTCTGAGCAAGGACAAGAATCTCCCTTAAATATACCTATGGATGATTGGGAGCAATTCCCCGACAATCATTACCTTGTTTGCCCAAACCAAACCTCGGACAATGAAAAATATTCTAGTAGCAACCATGTTTGTTGCCGTCACCACATCTTTCACGGTAAACTCCCAACAAATCAATTTTCCAGAACGCTACGCAACATGGAAATCAGCCGAAAAAGGTCAGTTCAAGTTGAATCAATCAGCTTTGGACAAGGCGGTTGATTATGCCAATGCCAACGAATATTCCGGTTCAAGGGATTTGCGGATTGCCATTTTGGAAGGTTTTAAAAAGGAACCGTTTCACGATGTTTTGGGTCCTACAAAAAAACGTGGTGGCCCAGCGGGAATGATCATGAAGAACGGCTATGTTGTGGCTTCCTGGGGCGATACCAAACGTGTGGATATGACTTTTAGCGTTACCAAAAGCTTTTTATCCACCGTGGCCGGATTGGCCGAAGACCAAGGTTTGATCAATAGCACCGATGACAAAGTTGGCGACTACATTTGGGACGGCACTTTTGATGGAGAACATAATTCCAAAATAACTTGGGAGCACCTGTTGCAGCAAAATTCAGATTGGTCGGGTGAACTGTGGGGAGGAAAAGATTGGGCCGACCGCCCACCGAGCGAAGGCGGTCTGGACGATTGGAAATTCCGAACCCTTAACGAACCTGGTACCGTAATGGAATACAACGATGTTCGCGTAAATGTTCTCGCTTATTCACTCACCCATGTGTGGAGAAAACCGGTGCCCATGGTCCTCAAAGAAGAGGTGATGGACAAAATTGGGGCTACCACTTCGTGGAGATGGTTTGGATACGATAATGCGTGGACGGTTATCGACGGAATCAAAATGAAATCCGTAACGGGTGGTGGGCACTCTGGGGCTGGACTGTTTATTTCCACGGAAGATATGGCCCGATTTGGAACGCTCTTCTTAAATAATGGAAAATGGGGCGATGAGCAGATTATCAGCGAGGAGTGGATCAAAAAAGCGATTACACCATCTATTCCCAACGTGAATTATGGGTATATGTGGTGGCTCAATCAACAAGGAGGCAGGCATTGGGACGGCGTTCCCGAACATGTGTTCTACGCTGCTGGTTTTGGAGGTAACTTTATTGTGGTGGACCAAAAAAGTGGTTTGGTCATCGTAACCCGTTGGTTGGAGCCTTCAAAAATTGGGGAGTTTGTAAAGCAAGTGTACGAGGCTTTTTAATTTGAATGTATTCCCACAATTATATTTGATATCCGCCACCCTGAACTTGTTTAAGGGTCTCATCAGTTTTGATATTGTCACGCAATTAAAAATGACACGAATCACACTAATTTCCACAAATCATTATTGATTTCATTCTGAGCTGTTGCCTGAGCCCGAATCTTTGACTACTTAGGATTTCTCGTCGCTACGCTCTGTCGAAATGACCACGAGTGCTTAATTGTCATTTCGAACGAATGTGAGAAATCTCTTGATAATGGACTAAGCAGAAATATTTTCTTTTTGAGGGGTAAAAGGCTCCAACACCTTCAACGCCTTGTCCACACTGGTAATCTTTTCAAACACCAGTAATAATCGGAGTCCATTCCGGGTCTGTTTCTCTTTGAGTTTTACCAATTGCGGATGCGTTTGCGCGTATTGCAATATTTGTGTGAATGTAGCACTTTGGTAAAAACTGGATTGCTGGTCGGCGATAAAATATCCAATGAACTTGCCTTTCTTCATAATCACCCTTTCCAGACCAATATGGGTCGCGATCCATTTGATGCGGACGGAATCCATCAAATCTTGAGCAGGCTCCGGTAATTCTCCAAAGCGATCTACCAGCTGTGCTTCAAACTTTTGAAGGCCTTCTTCATCCTCTACATCGTTCAGTTGAGTGTAGAGGTTCAAGCGTTCGGTGATGTTATTGATATAGTCATCAGGGAACAACAGTTCAAAATCCGTATCGAGCTGCATCTCTTTGACATACACTTTCTCCTTGTCGCCTTCAACTTCCTCGTATAGTTCCTTAAACTCATTTTCCTTGAGTTCGTCAATCGCTTCGGACAATATTTTTTGATAGGTCTCGAACCCAATTTCATTGATGAAACCACTCTGTTCTCCTCCCAAAAGGTCTCCCGCACCACGGATTTCTAAATCCTTCATTGCTATATTGAATCCACTTCCCAAATCGGTGAATTGTTCCAAGGCCTCGATACGTTTCCGGGCTTCTGGAGTCATCACTTCGTATGGTGGTGTAATAAAATAACAGAAGGCTTTTTTGTTGCTTCGTCCCACACGTCCACGCATCTGGTGAAGGTCGCTCAACCCAAAATTGTTGGCGTTGTGAATAAAAATGGTGTTGGCATTGGTCACATCCAACCCACTTTCAATAATCGTTGTGGAAACCAAAACATCAAACTCCCCGTTCATAAATGCAAGCATCAAAGATTCCAGCTTTTTGCCTTCCATTTGGCCATGACCGATGCCAATTTTAGCATCGGGCACCAAACGCTGGATCATACCTGCCACCTCTTTGATGTTCTCTATCCGATTATGGATAAAGAACACCTGTCCGCCCCTTTGGATTTCATAGGAAACAGCATCACGGATAATTTCTTCGTTCAATCGGATTACTTGGCTCTCGATAGGGTAGCGGTTCGGTGGCGGTGTGTTGATGACGGACAAATCCCGAGCGGCCATCAAACTGAATTGGAGGGTCCTCGGAATAGGTGTAGCCGTCAAAGTAAGTACATCCACATTTTCTTTGATGGAACGTAACTTTTCCTTTACCGACACCCCGAATTTTTGTTCCTCGTCCACAATCAACAATCCCAAATCCTTGAACTGAACGTTTTTGTTCACCAGTTGATGGGTCCCGATGATGATGTCGATTTTACCAGCGGCCAAGCGCTCCAACACATCTTTTTTCTCCTTTGCGGTACGGAAGCGGTTAAGGTAATCCACCGTTACCGGCATTTCCTTTAAACGTTCCCTAAACGTTCTGCTGTGCTGAAAGGCCAAAATGGTGGTCGGTACCAAAACAGCGACTTGTTTACCGTTGTCCACAGCCTTGAATGCAGCCCGAATGGCAACTTCCGTTTTTCCAAAACCAACATCACCACAGATCAAGCGGTCCATTGGGCGTTCGCTCTCCATGTCGTTTTTAACGTCTTGGGTGCTTTTTTCCTGATCGGGAGTGTCCTCGTACAGGAAAGATGCTTCCAGCTCGTGCTGTAAATAACTGTCGGGAGCATATTGAAACCCTTTTTCCAATCTACGCTTGGCATAGACTTGGATAAGGTCGAAGGCAATCTTTTTGACCCTTGCCTTGGTCTTTTGTTTTAGTTTTTTCCAAGCAGCGGAACCCAGTTTGAATATTTTGGGAGGTGCTCCGTCCTTGCCGTTGTATTTTGAAATCTTATGAAGTGAATGGATGCTCACATAGAGAATATCACGGTCGCCATAAATCAGTTTGATGGCTTCCTGCTTTTTGCCCTCCACATCTATTTTTTGCAATCCGCCGAACTTGCCGATACCATGATCAATGTGGGTCACATAATCCCCGATTTCCAATTTGTTGAGTTCCTTCAATGTGATGGCCTGCTTTTTGGCATAGCCATTTTTTAAATGGAACTTGTGGTAACGTTCAAAAATTTGATGATCGGTGTAGCAAGCAATTTTTAAATCCGGGTCCACAAAACCTTGGAACAACGGAAAAATGATGGTCTGATAGTGCACTGTTCCATCCACTTCCTCAAAAATGTCGTGAAAACGCTTGGCCTGCTGCTCCGTGGAACAGAAAATATAGTTACTGTAACCTGCGTCCCGATTATCATTGAGATTTTCGATGAGCAGGTCAAATTTTTTATTGAAGGAAGGTTGTGGTTTGGTGTTGAATTGAATTTCGTCACCCTGAACTTGTTTCAGGGTCTCACTCGAAACTCCGATGTGAATGCACAAATAATCATTCAACTGTTCTTTAAGCAAAGCCGAATCCAAAAACAACTCTTTAGGTTGGGCGTGTTTGATGTCCTTGCTCAGTTTGGCAAAACTTTCCTCTGCTTTTTCAAAGAATGAATCAATCCGGTCGTAGATTAAAGCGGGGTTCTTGGCAAAGACCACAGTATTGCCCGAAATATATTTTAAGAAACTTTCCCGTATTTCCTCGGTGAACTTATTTTCTACGTTTGGAATGATGGTGATTTTCTTCACTTTGTCCGTGGAAAGCTGTGTCTCTACATCAAAAGTTCGAATGCTGTCCACTTCATCACCAAAAAACTCGATTCGGTAAGGTTCATCGTGAGAGAAGGAGAAAACGTCCACAATACCGCCTCGAACCGAAAATTCCCCAGGTTCGGTCACAAAATCCACTCGCTTGAACTGGTATTCAAATAACACTTCGTTTAAAAAGTCCAATGAAATCTCATCGCCCAATTTTATCTTTTGGGTGTTCTTGTCCAGTTCCTTTCGCGTGACCACTTTTTCAAAAAGCGCATCGGGATAGGTGACGATGATGGCCGGCTTTTTTCTGGAATTGATGCGGTTGAGCACTTCGGCACGAAGTAGTACGTTCGCATTGTCCGTTTCCTCAATTTGATAGGGCCTACGATAACTTCCGGGGTAAAAAAGTACATCCTTTTCTCCCAAGAGTTGCTCCAAATCATTCAAGTGATAAGCTGCTTCCTCTTTGTCGTTCAGAATCAATAGAAATGGGGATTCAACTGATTTGAAAGCCTCTGAAACCACAAAGGAAAGTGAGGAGCCTACAAGTCCTTTTAAATTAATTTTCCGTGATGATTCAGAAGAGTTGTTTTGAGTTTGGGCAATGGTATCCCTCAGTTTCCCAAGTTGTGGAGACTGTTCAAAAAGCTGTGAAATCGGGGTTTTGGTCAATCCAAAAAACTTTGCGGCAAAGATAAACCGCAGAAGTTTTGCGGACAACACCAATTTTAAACTTTAATAACACTGTCCTCTACAATGGCATACACCTCGTCCGAATCCTTGGGGTCTAAGGAATAGGTTCCTGTAAATTGGCCAAATGCGGGAAGAATCATTTGATTATCTGATTTGAAAAAACAGGGCAACTTAATGCGTTCCCGGCCAAAATCTCTCAGTTTTATGGATGGATGTATATGTCCGCAAAAGGTAAAATATCCTTCGCGTTCCTCGGGATGATGGGTCAATAGGAATGAATCAATGATCAACTCTGGAAAAATGGTGATCTTTAGTTTCTCAAATTTTTCTGGAGCAATGATGTCGTGGTTGCCCGCCACTAAAAGCATTTCTGCTGGGGTCTTGGCGACCCAATTTTCGAACAGTTCCCATTCCTTGTTCAGTGAAGAATGAAATAGATCGCCCAAAAAACAAATCTGAAAGGGCTGAAAATCAGCTACGATTTTATCCAACAACAAAAAGTTCTTGTGGATGGCCTTTCGGGGCACGGCCGCTCCAAACTTTCTAAAGTGGGATACCTTGCCCAAATGCACATCACTAATGAGCAAGAGCGATTTTTCTTCCCAGAACAGACCACCCAAAGGGTGGAGTACGAATTCTTGTTTATGTATTTGAATTTTTTGGATCATTTGTAATCGATGATACAAATTTAATTCAATTGTCATTTTGAACCGAGCGAAGCAAGTGTGAGAAATCTGAAACTAGATTTCTCAATCGTCGTTACCCTCCTCATATCGAAATGACCTCCTTACGTCATGCTGAACTTGTTTCAGTATCCCCCTGTCGGATGAGATTCCGTGTCGGGGCACGGAATGACAAGAGGCTTGGGATCGTTGGTTATTTGGTCAATTTAGTTATCATTCGTTGAATACGGTCCGCCAATTTCTCGTTGGACAGTTTTTCCCGCAACCTATCGGTGATAATGGGGAAGGAAAGGGGCGTGGGTTGGGAACATTGTTTCCAAACGATTTCTTGTTGCGCGATTCGCTCCAAGGCCAATCGTATACGGCCTTCTTCCAATTGATGTTCAAAGGTTTCGGTGTAGGCTTGCTGATAGAGCAGATTATCATCCTCAAAATCACGGAAAACATCAAACAGCAATTCCGAACTGCTTTGCAGGTGTTTCATTTTAATGCCTTTTTCCGGATAGCCTGTAAAAACCATGCCACTGATGACGGCAATATCACGGAATTTTCTACGCGCCATTTCGTTGGAGTTCAAACTTTTTTGAAGGTCGGATAACATGTACTCCGGGGTAAAAAGGTTGTTGTCCAAAACTTCTTGAATGTTGATTTCTCGGTCTGATAGTAGTTCAAATCCATAGTCGTTAAAGGCAAGTGAGCAAGTTATTGGTGCCAGTAAACTGATACGATAGGCCAACAAACTGCTCATGCCTTCGTGGATGGCCCTACCTTCGAAGGGGTAGAACATGTGATGATAGCCATCTCGTGTCTTAAAGGTCTCAATTAAAAATTGATGGGGCTGCGGCACTATGCTTTCCTCCCGTTGTTTGGAAAACATGGTATTCAATGCCTGGATTTCTTCCGACTGTTCCGAAAACTCCAACTCGGCGGTGTACAGCTCTTGACGCAACAATTCCGACATTTTTGCGGAAAAGCTCAATCGACCTCCCATCCAACTGGGCACTTTGTTTGTCCTTTTTGTGGAGTTGCGGACATGGGCCGCCATCCCCTTGATCCTTATAAATTCCAAATTTCTTCCAGCAAAGGTGAACACATCGCCCGGACTCAATTTGGAGATGAAATATTCCTCGATACTGCCAATGTAGCCACCTTTTTGATAGCGAACGGAAATTGTGGAATCTCCGACAATGGTTCCGATTTGAAAACGGTGCCGCATGGCCACCGCCCTGCTGTTCACTTTAAATTTGCCGTCTTCTTCAACTTCTACTTTTTTGTATTCATCATAGCTTTTAAGGCTTTGGCTACCCATCACTAAAAAATTGAGTAACCATTGCCATTGCTCATCTGAAATACCCTGATAACAAAAGGTTTGTTTGATTTCAGGATAGATGTCATCCGGATAAAATCCATCGGAAACGGCCAAAGTGGTCAAATACTGAATAAGGACATCAAAGCTGTTCAAATAGGGGATGCGGTCTTCGACTGCGTTGTTCAACACCGCTTTTTGCATGGCCGAAGCTTCGACCAACTCAATGGCGTGGGTGGGTAAAAAATAGATGACGCTTTCTTTCCCCGGTCTGTGGCCACTGCGCCCAGCTCTTTGTAAAAAACGGGCAACGCCTTTTGGACCACCAATTTGAATTACCGTTTCCACAGGTGCAAAATCCACTCCCAGGTCCAAGCTCGATGTACAGACCACAGCTTTTAGGCTTTCGTTTCTAATGGCCTGTTCCACCCAAAGACGGGTTTCTTTATTGATGCTTCCATGGTGCATGGCCATTTCCCCGGCAAATTCCGGATACTTCTCCAGTATTTTCTGAAACCAGATTTCACACTGGCTTCGTGTGTTGGTAAAGAGCAGAGTGGTTTTGCTGTTATTGATGATGGGTGCCACCTGGTCCAAAAGATGCAACCCCAAATGCCCACGCCATGGAAAGGTTTCCATTTTCTTTGGAATAATACTTTTTACCGTGATTTTTTTGTTGAGGTTGGCCTTGACCAAAACTGAATTTTCGAGTTCTGGCGATGTTGGACCCAACAAGACTTCCCGAGCTTGTTCCAGATTCCCGATGGTGGCCGATATACCCCAAATCCGTAACTCCTTGCAGATGGTTTTTAAACGAGATAAGCCCAATTCCATTTGTACGCCCCGCTTGGTGCCCAAAAGTTCGTGCCATTCGTCCACAACAATGGCGGAACAGTCCTTAAAAGTTTTTTCGTAGCCTTTGGACGATAGCAACAACTGTAGGCTTTCTGGAGTAGTAATCAATAAGTCGGGCATATTGGTGCGCATTTTTGCCCGCTCTTTTGCCGAAGTATCCCCTGTTCGAATCCCAACGGTCATTTGTGTACCTAAATCCTGGGTGATTCGCTCCGCAGATTGTTTTATTTCTTGGGAGAGTGCTCGCAAAGGAGTAATCCAGATGGCTTTTAGTCCTTTTTTGTGTTTGGTCTTGTAATCGGGATTGTTTTTGATGTAATTTAGCACTATCGGGAACCACAACGCATAGGTTTTTCCGCTCCCCGTAGGAGCATTCAAAAGACCGTGTTTGCCCTCCAAGAAAGCGTTCCAACTCTCTTTTTGAAAAGGAAAGGGTTTCCAATTTTGTTCTTGGAACCAGTTTTCGGCGATATGGAAAAGCTCTTTCTGTTTCATTTGTCTAGAGGTTCCTTCGCTTTAATCGGAATTAGTGCTTTTAAATCATTCAAAGAGTTAGCTTCTTCGATTTTTTTATCTTTTCGCCATCGCAAAATTCTGGGAAAACGTGTGGCTACACCACTTTTATGACGTTTGGATGGAGCAATACCTTCAAAAGCAATTTCAAAAACATGCTCTGGGGTAACGCTACGAACTGGACCAAAGCGGTCCAAGGTGTTTTTCTTGATCCAGGCATCCACTTGCCTAAACTCTTTATCTGTCAACCCGGAATACGCTTTGGCAAAAGTGACCAGTTCTTTTTCCCCTTCTTCGTTTTCATCCCAGAGGGCAAAGGTATAATCAGTAAAGAGGTTACTTCGCCGACCATGGCCCCGCATAGCGTAGGTGAGCACGGCATCAATGGTCAAGGGGTCCACTTTCCATTTCCACCAATCCCCTTTTTTTCGACCCACTTGGTAGGTGGAGTCGTTTCGCTTGAACATTAAACCCTCACTGTGTTTTTCTCTGGACAGTTCACGCTCTTTCGCAACTTCTTTCCAGGAATTGAATTGCATCCGTTCAGATAGAAGCAAGGGTATGGTTTCTTTGTTTGATTTTATAATGTTAGAATAAAAATCTTCCAGGATATGTCTCCGCTCCAGATAGGTCTTGTTTCTGATGTCATGTCCTTTCCACTCTAAAATATCGTAGACTTTCAATTTTACAGGAATTTTTTCCAAAAGGGATTTTGAAATGTTCTTTCTACCTATTCTCGTTTGGAGGTCTTTAAAAGTGCCGATTTCTCCTTTGGGGTAGGGTAGCAACTCACCATCCAATACCGTTCCGTTGGGAATGAATCCTATAAATGCTTCGAACTCTGGATATTTGTCCGTAACAAGTTCTTCACCACGGCTCCACACAAAAATCTCGTTATTTCTTAGGATGACCTGTGAGCGAATCCCGTCCCATTTGTGCTCCGCTGACCATTCCGATACATCCCCAAAATCAGAAACATCACCTTCAACAGCATACGCCAAAAAGAAAGGGTAGGGTTTGGAGAGGTAATCGCTCTCCTTTTCCTCTAATACAAGGTCATGAAAGCTGATGCTATTCGGATCCCAATTGCCCATTAATTTATAGGCGAGAATATCTTCTTCAATACCCGTAGCTTTTGAAAGGGCCCGTGTCATTAATTTTTGACTTACCCCAATTCTGAAACTGCCCGTAATCAATTTATTGAAGACAAAACGTTCGTAATAATCGAGTTCAGACCAATGTTGAAAAAGATATTTCTTTTTTTCGTCTTCTGTTTTGCTTCTCAAATCGATCATCTCCTGCAAAAAACGGGTCAAAGATTTATCGGAACCTTTTTCTGAAGATGGAACCACTAGGGCAATGGTCTCGGCCAAATCACCAACGATATGATAGCTTTCTTCGAACAGCCAAGTTGGGATTTTGGATAGTTCAGCGGCCCAAGTTCTTAACAAGGTTGTGTTTACAGGGCGGGGGGGTCTTCTGTGGGACAGGATGGCGATGGTCCAAACCTTGTCAGGTTCATTGGCTTCCTCAAAATATTGGGCCAGTGCTTGCACCTTGATGTTGGTTTTGTTGGTACCATCCAAAGTTTTTATGAGTTGGGCAAACTGCTTCATTCCGCTTCCGATTTTTCTGGTTCGTTTGCATTTTCTTCGGACAGTTCGCCTTCGTATTGTGTGGCTTCCGTTCTTGCATCATACCCAAGTTCCATCAAATATTTAGAGAAAATGTCGGTATAGCCATGTGTGCAAATTATTTTTTCTGCTCCGGTAGCCTGTATGGTGTTCAGTAAAGCCTGCCAATCACAATGATCGCTCAGGACAAAGCCTTTGTCTATGGCCCTGCGCCTACGGGCACCCCTAAAGGCCATCCAACCACTGGCTGTTCCGGTTACATAGGGAACCATTTTACGGATCCAGGTGCTTCCGTGTGCACTCGGTGGAGCTATAACCATGTTGCCCAAAAGTTCACTTTTCTTGGTTTCCTTGGTAATCAAGTGGGTTGGTGGTAAATCCACGATAGGCCGAAGTACTTCGGTCATGTTTTCAACAGCGCCATGGGTGTATATTTTTCCTACGGATGTATCCAAATGTTTTAGTAGGCGTTGTGCCTTGCCCAGGGAATACCCAAATAGTACGGAAGTTTTTCCTTCTGATCGGTTCTGTGCCCACCACTGGTTGATATCGTTAAAAACCTCTTGCTGCGGTCGCCAACGAAAAGCTGGAAGCCCGAAAGTACATTCGGTAATGAACGTGTCGCACTTTACCAGTTCAAAAGGTGTGGTAAGTCCATCATCTTCGGTTTTGTAATCACCGGTAAATACCCAAACTTCACCTTTGTGCTCCACCCGAATTTGAGATGATCCCACAATGTGTCCTGCTGGGTGAAAACTGAACTTTACGTTGTTTACGGTGAACGTTTCGCCCCAATTTCTGCCTGAAATGGAAACTTCTCCCAAACGATGTTGAACAATGGGAATGTTTTTATGATGTGTAATATATTTTTTGTTGCCCCACCTACTGTGATCGGCATGTCCGTGGGAAATAATCGCATTTTCCACTGGTTTCCAAGGGTCAAGGTATACGTTTGCCTCTTCACAATAGATGCCTTTGGATGTAAATTGTAACAAAGGATTTTTCATAGCAGTGGTAAATTACAAATTTCTTTTGGTGCTCTTTTTAATATTTTTATCTCTATTAAACATTTATATTTGTGCCACAAAATTTGAAATATGCCGATTTTAGACCTTTACGAGCACGGAGACCATAGAAAGAATTTGGCCCATTTTGCCACTTTGGCGAGTTTGGCTGCGGTAGATGGGGAAATCAATCCACAGGAAAAAGCCATTTTGGATAAGTTTGCCTTTAAGCTCGACATTACCGAAGAAGAATTCAAAGAGGTAATGAAAAAGGAGAACAAATATCCTATTGAGACACCTCACAGTGGCGAGCAAAGATATATGAGGCTTTTCGAATTTTTTCAGATTATCTTTTCAGACCACGATATTGATGACCAAGAGCGTAAGATAGTGGAAAAGTATGCGATTGGGCTTGGCTTTTCTCCAAAATCCGCTGCGGAGATCATTGATAAATCCATTAAGATATTTACCGGAAGAATCCCATTTGAGGATTATCACGAATTGGTGAAGCGCTAGGTCTTATTTAGACTTGGACATAAATTCTTCAGCTTTTTCAACCATTTTTTTGCTTCCACAGAAAAACGGAACACGTTCGTGGAGCTCGGTTGGCTGAATGTCCATAATTCGTTGATAGCCATCACTCGCCTTGCCATTCGCCTGTTCGGCCAAAAACGCCATGGGATTGCACTCGTATAATAAACGTAGCTTGCCATTCTGTGCTTTGCTGCTTTTGGGATACATGTAGATTCCCCCCTTGATCATGTTTCGGTGGAAGTCAGAAACCAGTGATCCGATGTATCTTGAAGTGTATGGTCGGTCGCCTTCCTCCATTTGGCAATATTTAATGTAATCCTTGACCCCCTGCGGGAAATGAATATAGTTTCCTTCATTTACAGAGTAGATTTGACCTGTTTCGGGAAACTGCATGTTTGGGTGGGATAGGTAAAATGTGCCCAATGCCGGATTTAATGTGAACCCGTTAACCCCATGCCCTGTGGTGTAGACATACATGGTGGAAGTGCCATAGATAATGTATCCAGCAGCAATCTGATTTCTGCCGGGTTGTAGAAAATCTTCCAAAGTAACAGGCGTTCCCACGGGCGTAACTCTCCTATAAATGGAGAAAATGGTGCCTACGGATACGTTCACATCAATATTGGACGAACCGTCCAAAGGGTCTATCAGAACCACATATTTGTTTTGATGCTGCTTGTCAAAACTATTAATAGTGATAAAATCATCTTCCTCTTCCGAAGCAATGCCACAAACAATTTCACGATTTTTCAGTGTCTGGATGAATTTATCGTTGGCAAGGACATCCAATTTTTGCTGGTTTTCACCTTGAATGTTGGTTTCGCCTGCCGCACCAATAATATCCACCAGTCCCGCTTTGTTCACCTCGTGGTTCACCACTTTTGCGGCTAAACGAATACCGTTGAGCAATCTTGAAAGTTCTCCGGAAGTGTACTGAAATGATTCTTGATTGGCGATGATAAATTCGCCCATGGTTAGTCGTTGTTTGTCAAACATTGGGAAGGACTGTTTTATTTACGGACAAATATCGGGCATTTTGTGAAACTACAACGTTTTCGAAGGACTTTAATTATGTAATTTTATAACTTTGAGTTTTATTTGTAACAATTATGGAGTATACAATCAGAGCGGCACGTCCAACGGATATGAAACAGGTCTTGAGCTTGATTCAAGAATTGGCAGATTTTGAAAAGGAAACTGATGCGGTTGAAGTCACGGAACAAGATCTAGTGGAACATGGTTTTGGTGATCAGAAGCTGTTCCATTGTTTTGTAGCCGATACAAAAAACGGGATTGCAGGCATCGCCTTGGTCTATCCTAGATATTCTACATGGAAGGGCCCTGCCATTCATTTGGAAGATTTAATCGTATCAGAAAGGATGCGTGGCAGTGGCTTGGGAACGGCCTTGCTCAATGAAGTTGTGAAGTATGGCGCCAGTTTGGGCGTAAAGCGTATATGCTGGGAGGTCTTGGATTGGAACGAACCTGCTATCGAGTTTTATGAGAAAAAGGGAGCGAACGTCCTAAGAGATTGGGATGTGGTTCAATTGGATGAGAAAGGAATAAAAAATTATATGGAAAGCCTAAACTAGGCCGACCAAATACAAGAATATAAAATACATGAGAGTATTTAAGTTTGGAGGAGCATCGGTAAAAGATGCAGATGCTGTAAAAAATGTAGTGAACGTTTTACAGGAGGTAGGTTACCAAGATACTTTGGTAGTGATTTCCGCGATGGGCAAAACCACCAATGCCATGGAAAAGGTGGTAGAATCATATTTTAATGATAGGGATGAGGTCAATGTCTCCATTCAAGAAGTTATCGATTACCACAATGGCATCTTGTCCAATCTTTTCCAAAACCCTAGCCATCCCGTGTACGCAGAGGTTAAGGTCCTTTTTGAAGAGGTAAAGGGTTTTTTGGCTTGGAACAAATCTCCCAAGTATGCATTTGTGTATGACCAAGTAGTGTGTTATGGGGAATTGTTGTCCACAACCATCGTGAGTGCCTACCTAAATGAAATTGGTATCGCCAATGAATGGTTGGATGTGCGAACAATGATCAAAACAGATAATAGCAATAGGGATGCCCAAGTAAATTGGGAGCGCACACAAGAAGAAGTGGTTTCCCGTGTGGATGTGTCCAAATTGAACATTACCCAAGGCTTTTTGGGTAGTGACGACAATAACTTTACCACGACCTTGGGAAGAGAAGGTTCCGACTATTCTGCTGCAATTTTGGCGTATTGTCTCAATGCGGAATCGGTTACTATCTGGAAGGATGTTCCGGGCGTGTTGAATGCCGACCCTAGAAATTTTGAGAATGCCCAATTGCTGGACAAGATATCATACCGAGAGGCCATTGAGCTTGCGTTTTACGGAGCATCGGTAATTCACCCAAAAACACTGCAGCCTTTGCAGCGCAAGGAAATACCCTTGCATGTAAAATCTTTTGTAAATCCAAAAGACAAGGGAACTACAGTTGGTAAGGGAAATGGCATTGAACCAAAGGTTCCCTGCTTCATCGTAAAGAAAAATCAAGTACTCCTAAAACTTTCCTCTTTGGATTTTTCATTCATAGTCGAGGATAACATTAGTGAAATCTTCAAACTGTTCTCTGACCATCGACTCAAGGTTGACTTGATTCAAAATTCGGCCATTAGTTTCTCGGTTTGTTTGGACAATAAGTTCAGGGGATTGCCACCTTTATTGGAAGAACTTAAAAGAAAGTTCAAAGTGGTGTGCCACGAGGACGTTTCCTTATATACCATTCGTCATTTTAACGATGAATCCGTCAAATCCCTTCAAAATGGAAAGTCGGTTTTAGTGGAGCAAAGAGGTAAGGAAACTGTTCAATTGGTTGTAAAATAAGGGCTTAGTCTTAACAACTATGTAAAAAGAGCTCTTAGGTTTATTTTCTATCTTTACAGGTACCTAAAAACTTTTTCTATGGGTTTGGTTTCTGCTAAAGAGGTGGCGAAGGTCATCCACTTGGACAAATATGGCTTTTTGGGCACGTTTGTGGGATGGCTTTTGATGAAAGCCACTCGAATTAGCACCATCAATAGATTTTACGATAAGAACAAAGACCTGTCCGGTCCCGAATTTTTGGACGCTATTCTCAATCACTATGAAATTGATTTTGAGATTCCGGAGGAGGATTTAAAAAGGCTTCCCAAATCCGGTCCGTATATCACTATTAGTAACCATCCCCTGGGTGGAATCGATGGCGTGTTGTTGCTCAAACTATTGTTGAACGAACGACCCGATTATAAAATAATCGCCAATTTTTTATTGCATAGGATAGAGCCATTGAAACCCTATATAATGCCCGTTAATCCTTTTGAAAACCACAAGGATGCCAAGAGCAGTATTGTAGGTTTCAAGAATGCGCTAAAGCACCTTCGGGATGGTCATCCATTGGGTATTTTCCCCGCCGGAGAAGTATCTACCTATCGAGATGGAAGATTGGTGGTGGACCGGCCTTGGGAAGAAGCAGCCATAAAATTGATACGAAAGGCCGAAGTGCCAGTGGTACCTATTTACTTTCATGCCAAGAACAGTAGGTTGTTTTATCGATTGTCCAAAATTGACGATGTTTTCCGAACGGCAAAATTGCCTTCCGAGCTTACCTCACAGAGCAGACGGCCCATTAAGGTGAGAATAGGTCAGCCCATTCCGGTAAACACCCAAAATGAGGAAGAAACTTTGGAAGGTTTCGCCGAACTGCTTCGCAAAAAAACCTATCTGCTGGCCAATGCTTTCGAAAAAGAACGGTTTATCGATAAAGTCCCGACCTCACTTAAAATCCCGAAGCCACCTAAAAAAATAGCTTCTGCCATTAGTAAGGAGGTGTTGAACGGTGAGATAGAAAAACTTAGGGAAAAGGATTGTCGCATGCTGCAAAGCAAGAACTACGAGGTGTTTTTGGCCCAAGCCAAGGATATGCCTTTTTGCTTGAACGAAATCGGTCGTCAGCGTGAGGTTACTTTTAGAGAAGTGGGAGAGGGGACCAATAACGCTATCGATTTGGATAAGTTCGACTCCTATTATCATCATTTGTTCTTGTGGGACGATGATTCCAAAGCAATCGTGGGAGCCTACCGAATGGGATTGGGGTCAGAAATTTTCAATAAATATGGGATCGACGGTTTTTACCTCCAAGACCTTTTTCGGTTCGAGCCCGAACTTTATGGTATGATGGAGAAATCCATCGAGATGGGTAGGGCTTATATTGTGAAGGAGTATCAGCAAAAACCCATGCCGTTGTTTCTACTTTGGAAAGGCATTGTGCATACGACTTTGAGACACCCCGAGCACAGATATTTGATTGGAGGGGTTAGTATAAGTAACCAGTTTTCGAACTTTTCAAAGTCATTGATGATAGAGTTCATGAAATCGAATTATTGGGACCCTTATGTGGCACAATATATTAGGCCCAAAAAGGAATTTAGGGTAAAGCTAAAGGATGCCGATAAGGAGTTTGTGTTCGATGAAACCCAGGCCGATCTTAATAAGTTCGATAAATTGATAAGCGAGGTTGAACCAGGTAGCCTGCGCTTGCCGGTCTTGATCAAAAAGTACATCAAGCAAAACGCCAAAGTGGTGGCATTTAATGTAGATCCGTTGTTCAATAATTCCGTGGACGGATTAATGTACATACGAATCGCAGATTTGCCCGAGAGTACGGTTAAGCCGGTTATGGAAGAGTTTCAGGCTGAGCTGGAACGCAAGATGGCCGAAGGAAATGGTACGGCAGAGGAAGATTAATCTATCCCGACCCGGCTGCTCCTTCTTTCGAACAGAAGATTATCCTTCCATACCCCATGGATTCTTCCAACACGTTCCCGTTTTCCAATATAGCGGAAACCTACTTTTTTATGAAGCTTAATACTTGGAGTGTTCTCTGGAAAAATACCGGATTGTATGGTCCAATATCCCGCTTTTTCACTTTCTTCGATTAAATGCTGCATTAGTAACTTCCCAACCCCTTTGCCGCGACTCTTTTCCGAAATGTAGACGCTTACCTCGGCTACACCACCATAAACGCAGCGACTGGAAACAGGGGATAGGGCCGCCCATCCCATAATTGAGCCATTGTTTTCAGCTACCAAACGACATTCTTGGGTATGGGCATTGTCCCACTGTTCATAAGAGGGCGTCTTGGTCTCAAAAGTGGCAAAGCCCGTTGCTATTCCTTCCAAATATATAGTGGAGACGGCATCCCAATCCGAAGGTTTCATGGTTCTGACAATCATATTGAAGTGTTATTAATTGCAATATTACGATGAATGTATGTTTAAAAAAAGCCAGACTATATCTGGCTTTTAAAAAGTTGTTATAAGCTTTTGAACCAATCTTGAAAGTACTCTCCTACCAAAAACACTGGTTTTTTGGTACCGTTAATGGCTCCTATCAAACTTATAATCCACAGTATTAATGGTAATATCCATGCAAAAAAGTTGATTATAGGGATAATGCTCAATACCACTCCAAGCAAACCAATTCCTAAAGTTTGTCTAATGTAAAAGGAACCTATTTCTGTTTTATTGCTGCTATTCATAATGAGGGCGATAATCCAACCAATTAAGGTAAGGTGAGCTACAATTGCCACTGTTTTTCCACTTTCAGGATTTGCAGGGTCGAATGCTTTGTTCACATCCTCCTTGAAATCTTTAGCGGCTTCTTCGGCCCTGTCTCCAAAGTCTTTTTTTTCTTCTGACATGTTTATTTAATGTGTTGGTTAATGAAGGTTAAATGTAGCAAATAATTCAATAGCTACAGAAATGCTTTATCAACAGGTTCCCATAGTTCCAACTTGTTTCCCTCGGGGTCCAATATCCAACCGAATTTACCATAGTCGTACTCTTCTATTTCTCCGACTACGGTAACCCCTTCTTTTTTTAGAACTTCGAGTAGTTCCACCAAATTTTCCACTCTAAAGTTCATCATAAATTGTTTTTCGCTGGGTTTAAAATACTCCGTTTTCTCGTCCATCGGACTCCACTGGGTGGAACAATCGTTTCCCTCTTTGTCCTTCCACCAAAATGTACAGCCATATTGATCCGTGTTCAGTCCTAGATGGTTTTTGTACCATTCTTTAATGTGGTTGGGGTCCTTGCTCTTAAAGAAAAATCCTCCTAATCCTGTAACTCTGTTTTTCATGGTTTTTTAGTGTTTTTTTCATACAACGCAATCCACTCTTGGGGAGTTATTTTTTGACAAAGAGCGGCTATAAGCTGATAAGGAATTGTATTGATGTTCTTAAAGCGGATACAGCTTTTCCCCATATCCAATTTTGTTTTTACGTGTTTGGGATATTCGCTCACAAACCAATCGTGCACATTTGGGTCGGCATAGATTCCTGAATGATAAAGGGCCACAAAGTTTTTCTGTGAGGCAATATTTATGAAAGGAAGGGGCAAGGTGGGGTCAACATGATATCCATCGGGATACATGGAGTGCGGAACAACAAACCCAATCATCCCATAGTTGATGCATTCCTCAAATCCGGTGGGCAAATTCTGTTTTACGGTGTCCCGAAGTTTGGAAACTGCCTCCTGCCGTTCAACGGGAAGCTTTGCTATGTATTCGTCCGGTGATTTGGCATCAATCGTCATATCTGGTAAATTTTAAAAAACTACCAGAGCCAAAAGCTATTGGATGGCTTATAAAGTTAACAAAATCTTTCTTTGACTTTGTCAACAATTGTCTGGGCCAATTTTTCTTTGCTTTCCACGGTCCAACCCGCAACGTGGGGCGTAAGCAAAACGTTTTTGGCTTTACGCAGATATTTAAATGCCTTAGGCTTTTGGGCGAACATATTTTCGAAGGACTTTTGTTCATATTCCAGAACATCCAGTCCGGCACCGAGCACTTTTCCAGATTTAAGGGCTTCTACAAGGTCTTTGGTCACCACGCATTTTCCGCGTGCAGTGTTCAATAACCAAAACGGCTTATGGATTTTTTCAATAAATTCAGAATTTACCATGCCGATGGTCTGCTCGGTCTGTGGAACGTGCAGGCTAATAACATCGGAGCGCTGTTGAAATTCCATTATTCCTACCTGGCGTGCATTTTCATCACCTACACCACCAACAATATCGTAACAGATGACCTCTACATCAAAACCACGTAGTTTTTTGGCAAAAGCCTTGCCCATATTTCCGTAGCCTATGATTCCGACAGTTTTACCATCCAGTTCAACGCCTCTGTTCTGTTCACGTTTCCACTTTCCCTTTCTTACTTGACGGTCGGCCTTGCCCATATGGTTCATTAGGGAAAGTAACATGCCCAAAGCGTGTTCTCCCACAGCATTTCTGTTGCCCTCGGGGGCAGATGCCATGAATATATTTTTGTATTTGGCGTAGTCCGTGTCAATATTCTCCAAGCCAGCGCCCACTCTTCCTATAAATTTAAGATTGGTGGCTTTTTCCAGAAACTGCTGGTCTATAGTAAACCTGCTACGGATGATGATGCCATCGTACTCGTGGATTTTCTTTTCTACTTCCTCTTTGGTGGATGTGTAATCTTCGTGATTTTCGAACCCCAGCTCGGCAAATTGTTCAATGAGCAACGGGTGATTGGTATCTAAGTGGAGAACTTTCATGGGGGCAAATATACAACACCTAGATTTTTGGATAGTGGGTTTGAGTTTTTTCGTGTTGCACCTTTCCTGTGTGGGCGGTAGTCATTTTTTCAAAAAGAAGGACATGGACTTCTTCACCGTTCTTGGTCATCGGGTTGTGTTCTACACCTTTTGGTACCACAATGAGCTCACCTTCGTTCACAACCTCGGTCCGGTCATGGAATTGCATGTAAAGTGTACCCTTGATAACTTGAAACAGTTCATCTTCATTTTCGTGGGCGTGCCATACAAATTCTCCTTGGAGTTTGGCCAAAAGCACCTGCATATCATCAACAATGGCAATTTGATGGGGATGCCATTGTTTGGTGAATTCGGCGTGTTTTTCTTTTAGGTTGATGGATTTCATATTATGAAAAGTAAAAAGTTAGGTCAAATGTCAGAAATCCAAAAGGATTTTTTTAATAAGTGAAATTTGGCCAAGATGATAATAACTATGTTCGATAACGCCCTCAATATTTCGTTGATAGGTGCCATATTTTTCATGAACAAATGGTTCGTCAAACATTGAATCTTTCATTAATTCAACACGTTCAATAAATAGCTTTGAATTGGTCACAAAACTTTCGACCAGTTCACTCCATTCTTTTTCTGAATGAATGGGAGGCATATCAAAGCTGAACTTGTCACGAATTTCTAGATTTCCACCCAGAAACACTTGCGTTATTCCTTCAAGATAATAGTTTAGGTGATAGGTAAGCAGAGCTATGGTATTTAACGAACCGACTTTTTTAGTTGCCTGCTTCCAGGTTACACTTTTAATTTGCTCTTTTACATTGGTTTGAGCTATCCATTTTCCATCCAGAAGAACTTCTTTCAATCTGGAAGACATAAATTCACTTCTAGTATTCATTGATTTGTCTATGATAAAGGTTTAAATCCCCAAAATCATCTTTGCTATCCAAAAGTAGATCAGGATTCCAAAAATATCGTTGCTGGTTGTGATGAAGGGCCCAGTGGCAATCGCTGGGTCAATATTTCTTTTGTGAAGGAACATGGGGACAAAGGTCCCTATCAGACCAGCGACCACGATCACGACCACCAGGGACAATGAAATGGCCAAAGCGGTGGCAAAAGAGCCTTTCCAAATCCATGTAAAAAGCAGTAACAGCATTGCAAGAATAAAACCATTCAAAAGAGCTAACAGCATTTCTTTTAACAAATGGGTGCTCACACTTCCTTTAAGGTCATCGTTAGCCAGACCTTGCACTACAATAGCACTGGATTGCACCCCGACATTCCCAGCCATTGCGGCAATCAATGGGGTGAAAAAGAACAATACGGCGTGCTTGGAGATCATATCTTCAAAGGTTCCCATAATGGCCGCTGCACTTAGACCACCCAATAGGCCAAGAATCAACCAGGGCAAACGGGCGCGCGTGAGTATCCAAATACTATCGTTTACTTCAACATCCTGCGAGATACCTGCTGCCATTTGGTAATCCTTGTCGGCCTCCTCACGGATTACGTCCACAATATCATCAATGGTAATTCGGCCTACCAATCGTCCTATTTCGTCTATCACCGGAATGGCCTCCAAATCGTACTTGGACATGATCTTTGCCACTTCTTCTCCTTTTTCGTTTACATTTACCGAATCAACCTTGGGAATATAGATGTCCTTGATGTGGCTTTTGGTAGAAGCTGTAAGTAAATCTTTAAGGGAAAGACGTCCCTTTAGCTTGCCTTCGTCATCTACCACATATATGGAATGTACCCGGGTCACGTTTTCTGCTTGGGCCCGCATCTCCTTGACACAATTGGTCACGGTCCAATTCTCGTCGACCTTTACCAATTCCTTTGCCATAAGACCACCCGCGGAATCTTCCTCGTAACGTAAAAGGTCCACAATGTCCTTGGCGTGTTCGCGGTCCTCTATTTCGGAGATTACTTCTTGAACAAGTTCTTTGGGAAGTTCGTTGATGATATCTGCTGCATCATCCGTATCCAGTTCCGAAAGCTCACCGGCAATTTCCTTGGCCGTAAGGTTTTTAAGTACGGCCTCCCGGATATCCTCATGCATTTCGGCAAGGATGTCCGAAGTTTTTTCACTGTCCAGTAACTTGATCAGGTAGGTAGCTTCCTCGACCTCCATTTCGTCCGCTATTTCCGCTATATCGGCATAGTGGAACTCCTTCATCATTAATTGAAGTTCGGCGTCCTTGTTCTCGGCGATCAGTTCCCTGATCTCTTCCAAAAGTTCGTCTGTGAGTTTAAACGGGGTCATCGGCTATCTTTTGTGTCAACGTTACAAAATCAACTACACTAAGCTGTTCAGGGCGTTGATCAAAGATAGCATCTTCTTTTAGATTATCGGAGAGGTTAAAGATTTTAAGACTGTTACGAATGGTTTTTCGTCTTTGGTTGAACGCTGTTTTCACCACCTTAAAGAAAAGTCGCTCGTCGCAAGGGAGGTTGAGTTCTTTTTTTCTTGTTAGGCGAAGTACTCCCGAATCCACCTTTGGTGGAGGGTCAAAAACCCCAGGTGGTACCGTGAACAGGTATTCGGCATTATAATACGCCTGGACCAGTACGGAAAGAATCCCGTAGGTTTTGCTTCCAGGTTCTTCGCAGATACGCTTGGCGACTTCTTTTTGGAACATGCCCGAGAACTCGGGTACCTGTTTTCGCATTTCCAACATTTTAAATACGATCTGGCTGGAAATGTTGTAGGGAAAGTTACCGGTAATCGCAAATTGTTCATCACCGTACAAATTGGAAAGGTCAAACCTTAGGAAATCGGCCTCAATGACATTCAAGCGACTGTTTTGTTTTAAAATGGCGGCGTGCTCCAAGGGAAAACTGTGATTGAGGTAAACGATGGATTCGTCATCCAAGTCCATTGCCACCAAATCCAAATCGCGCTGCAAAAGATATTTGGTGAGCACCCCCATTCCGGGGCCTATTTCCAATACGTTTGTGTACCCTTCCAAAGACAGGGTCTGCGCAATTTTCTGTGCAACGGTTTCGTCTTTAAGAAAATGCTGCCCCAAATGCTTTTTTGCCTTTACGGCACTATCCTGCTGCACATACTTATTTTTGTGGGAGGCGTCATTCGAGTACTTCTTTTTCTTCTTTTTGGACACGTATGGTTTTTTTGCAAGTTAGTTGGAATTTTCGATATAGATCCAAGCTTCGTCCCCGGATTCCAGAGGAAATTTTTGGCGTTTGTAAGCATTGGTTTCGTAAATATCCGCCTTTTTTAGGTCAACCTCGTTCACTTCGTAGGCCACACCGACTACTTTATCTTCCGGATTGTTGGTGTTGATAACCAAAGGATAACGGCCATAAACGGCATTTTCCAATTTTTTAAAACCCAACGCGACATCAGCTTTTCCATGGAGCAATCGGCCAAATATGTATTGCTGTACTTGATGGTCCTGAAGGGTTCCGTAGGAAAATAAATAGTCCAATAGCTAAGGTATTTGTTGGCTGATAACTTCCAATTCTGTTCTAAAGGCAACGAATTTATTAGGGAACATTCGCTGCGCCTGGGCACGTAAATGTTCTGCGTCTTCTTTGTAATAGGCTTCCAAGGTATCCCTGCCCTGCGTGGTGTATTGTATCGAATAGGTTATTCCGCCCATATCTTCCTCTACCAACACCTTTACCATTTTGGCATGCGAAAATTTTCCTGTTGCCAGCATGTCGGGTATGTGCTTATCCTTCATCCAGTCCAACCATTGTTCGTGAACACTTTCATCTATGTTGATGGTAACGTTGTAAATGAGCATGTGCCTTTGTTTTATTGGGCTAAAGTAGGAAAGAATTAGTTAATGGCATCTCCACGGAGCCTTCTAAAATTCTTGCGGGCCTGGGGGAAGTAATAACTATCCTGATAATTATAGATGATTTTCTCGTAATGACTTTTTGCCTTTTCGGGCTCGTTCAAGACATTTTCATATAGTTCTCCAAGGGCAAAGTGGGCGTCGTCGGCCAAAATGCCATCAGAATAGAACTCTACTATTTTTTGATAGTTGAACTCGGCACTTTCATAGTTTTTCTGTTCTGCTAGCAATTCGGCCTGTTTCAACAAAGCTTCGTCCTCTATTTTTTCCCCTTTATGATTTTGTAAAATATCTTCAAGCACTTCGATGGCTTCGGTACTTTTATTTTGATAGGCCAGTAAATCAGCCCTGGCATATTTTTTCAGGGCGGTCTGCGTGGAATCTTCCCGAGAATTATCTGAAATCAGCAAACTTAGTTGCATGGCATCGTTGGCAATAAGCTGGGAGGTGGAACTGCGAAGCACCTTTAATTGGGTAAGGGCCCAGTCAAAATCACCTTTGTAAAAACTGGTCTGGGCCACCTTAAAGCGGGCATCTTGGCCAAGTACATCGTTTTTGACACTTTTTTGTACCTGTGTAAAAAGGATAAGGGCCTCATTGAACCTTTGGTCGAATACCAAGATATCCCCAAGCGCCAATTTTACATAGGCCATGATCATCCGGCCCATGGGAAGTTCCAAGCTTTCCTTGAGCATGGCAATGGCCGGTTCGGGCTCTTCTTTTTTAAAAGTTAGAAAGTTGGCGTAGGCAATCTGCAACTGTAGGGTAGTACTTTGATTACCATACTCTTCCACTAGGTCCTCGAACTTTTTTTGTACATCTTCCAGGACCTTTTTCGTTGGGTTTTCCAGTGCAATATCTATCAGGTTGAGTTCAGCATTGAGCCGAGTTCTTGGGTTTTCGGTATTGTCAACGATATAATTGTAAACCTCGTTGGCCGTTTCCCAATCCTTGTCATCCAAAGCTATGCTTCCCAAGTTTTCCAAGCGGTCCATAGATTGCCCTTCGCTACGTTTGTAGATGGCCTTTTCTTGACCAAAGGCACTATTGTATTGTTTTTGTTGAACAAAAAGCCAGCTCAACAGTTCGTTCCACAAAATATCCGGAGCTTTTTGCGCATTTTGAAGAAGCACCTTTCGCAACAGTACATTATTTTCGTTGGAGGGGTCCTCGGAGATGAAATCATCGATATTTCGGAGCACATTGGCACGTGAAGTACGACCTTCCCAAATTAGATTGAGATAGGATTGATACATTTTTGCGATATCGCCCTGTTCTCCATAAATGCGAGCCAACTGAAAATCGTAGTTAAGGTCCGGCTTTAGTTCCATTGCCTTGGTATAGGCCTGAATGGCATATTCCAGCAAAGCATATTTTTGGAAACGGTACCCAACACTGTATCCATAGTTGGGGTTATCCTCAATCTTGTTGATGGCCCTATCGTAATAAGTATTGGCCTTTTCTTCTTCGTTTTTTAGGGTGAAATTGTAGCCCAGCTCTATATAAAAAGTGGGAAAGGCGTAACTATCCTCTATTTTTTCCAAAAGGAATGCTTCGGCATCATCGTAACGTTCCAATTGTTGATAGCAGGCCACTAGGCCCTCGGCATAATCCGTGCGTCTTGGATTGGTTTCTACCAATTTTTCATAGAACACCAATGCTTTCTCGTAATCGCCATCCTGAAAGTATTGTTTGGCCAAGAAATCTTCTTGGGCCGTTCCAATAAAACTGGATATCAGGAGTATAAGAAATAAAAGATGTCGCAATAGCTTGTTTTATTTCAAATATAACGCAGAAATGTGGGGGATTCTGTTAACCGAATCCAAATTAATGGTTTAAAACCTTAATCGATGATGTCAAAACCGCAATAGGGAACCAGTACGTCAGGTATTTTTATACCTGCATCGGTTTGATAGTTCTCCAAAATTCCGGCAAGTACCCTTGGCAATGCCAAAGAACTTCCGTTCAGGGTATGGGCCAATTGACTTTTTCCGTTTTCATCCTTGTAGCGAAGCTTCAAGCGATTGGCCTGGAAGGTCTCAAAATTGGAAACGGAACTAATTTCCAGCCAGCGATCCTGTGCTGTGGAGAATACTTCAAAATCGAAGGTTAGGGCAGAAGTAAAACCAAGATCTCCTCCGCAAAGACGCAAAATACGGTAAGGTAATTTTAGTTCGCGAAGTATATTTTTTACATGTTCCACCATGTCATCCAAAGCTTGGTATGAATTATTGGGATGTTCCAATCGCACAATCTCGACTTTGTCGAACTGGTGCAAACGGTTCAAACCGCGAACGTGGGCCCCATAACTTCCTGCTTCGCGACGGAAACAAGGAGTGTAGCCTGTGTATCTTATGGGAAAATCACTTTCAGCCAATAAATCGCCACGGTGCAAATTGGTAACGGGTACTTCGGCTGTTGGGATAAGATACAAATCATCTGCCTGCACATGGTACATTTGCCCTTCCTTGTCCGGCAACTGACCTGTTCCATAGCCAGAATCTTCGTTCACCATAAGCGGCACTTGCATTTCGGTGTAACCTGCTTCGGCATTTTTGTCCAAAAAATATGAAATGAGGGCACGCTGTAAACGTGCTCCTTTTCCTTTGTATACGGGGAAACCTGCCCCGGTTATTTTAACGCCGAGCTCAAAATCGATGATGTCGTACTTTTTTGCCAATTCCCAGTGAGGAAGTGCTCCTTCGGACAAAGTTGGGATATCGCCTTCCTTGAAAATTTCTTCGTTGTCCTCCTCCGTGCTGCCCGCTGGAACGGATTCGTGGGGCACGTTTGGAATCAGATACAATTGCTGCTGAAGTTCATCGGCAGTGGTATTGAGGTCATCACCCAAGGTTTTGGATGTTTCTTTAAGTCCAGCAGTCTTTTCTTTTAGGGCATTGGCTTCCTGTGCTTTTCCTGTTTTGAAGAGCATGCCAATTTCTTTGGAAAGCTTATTGGATTCGGCCAAGGTCGCATCCAGTTCGGTTTGGATGGAACGTCTTTTTTCGTCGAGTTCCAAAACCTTTGATAGCATAGGTTCTGCATCGATGTTTCGCTTTTTTAGCGCGGTAATGATACTTTCCTTGTTTTCCCTAATGTTCTGTATTTGAAGCATGGCCTTGTTTTGAGCCGCAAATTTAATTTAATCTGTAGAAGTGCCCAACTTTATTCCTTGGGAGAGGGAAGAATCCAGTCGTTGTGGGCAAAATGTTTCCACGGAACGCTGGCCAAATCCACATTGGGGTCTATAAATGGTTGATACGGATTTTGATTTATCCTTACTTTGTTGTCCACAAAAATCTGTATGGTCTCTCCTTTATCGGTGTATTCTTTTTTGAGCCGTTGGGCAAACTGCCAGATAAAATCGGGATAACAGGTAACTCTTTGTTTTTGTTTTTTTGTGAGATAGTCGTTCAGGTTAACCTTGGTCGTGTCCTTAGTCTGAGCGTTCACTACTTTGTAGGTGATTCTTCCATCACGGCTACGCAACATCATTCGCCAGCTTAATCGGTGTCCCTCTTCGGTCCAGAGCACATCATCTTTAAAAAAATGGTGTCGAATCGGCAAGACCAATTGAAATAGGAAATAAATACCCAAAACCGTTAAAGTGATGGTTTTGGTTTTTGGTATGATGACCTTGGTCTCTGGAATTGTTTTCTTAGTTCTTAAAAAGATGTTCCTAATAGTTTGCGGCTCAAAAAAGAACACGATAAACGCTAAGGACAGATACGGGAAGATTCCTATTTGAAACACGATGCTATTGAACAAGTGAAAGAAAATGGACAGTACGAACGCAAATTTTCGGGTGGGTTTCCAAAGGAGGGCGGGAATAATCAAGAGATCAAAGCCTATTCCGAAAACCGCTATTATTTTGTGTACCCACTTAAGTTGAAGAAATTCACCGATGATATAGTAGTCTTTTTTAGAATACATCAGAACATCTATCATACTAAAATCCAGCCAATCCGCATATAGTTTAGCGATGGATGCGTAGGTGTACACGATAAAGAGTTGAAGGATGATGATCCATCGAACCCAGTTGTACATGGATTGTGAGCGTAGCCCAGGGTTTAATTTTGCGTCCAACGAAGCATCGCGATGTGCAGGTAAGAATGCCATGATGTAGGCGAGCAGCATCAATAGATAATAGTGATTGTTGTAGGATGTTTTCTGCATCAAATACACACCCGACCATAATACGGCAAAGGCCAACGCGCTAAATCGATATTTGAATCCGAAAGCGATCATAAGCCCCAAAGTGCCCATGATGGCAAAGTATATGTACATGCCGTTGCCGGGCAGAGGTTGCAGCCATTCAAACCCTATAAAGGAAAATGTGAACTGGGGCTCCACCAAGGTGCGTCGTACCCAGCCCGTTGCTATGGCGCCATAGCATTCCGCGCTGACCAACAGTCCATAAAATACCCGGAAAACCACAAGTTGTGCGTTGTCAATCTTCTTAAATAGAAATTGGCTCAACATTTATTTGGAGATTAGATCCAAAGAGTGGTCTTTGTCCTTTTTTAATTGTTCCTTAAGTTCTTCTATGGAGTTGAACTTATGCTCGTCGCGTATGCGGTGCAACAGTTGCACTTGGATTTTTTTGTCGTACAGGTCACCCTCAAAATCAAAGAAATTGACCTCTATACTTTTTTGGGAGCCATCCACGGTAGGGTTAAAACCAATGTTCATCATTCCAAAGAATTCTTTGCCGTTGAGTTGGCTTTTGACCACGTAGGCCCCATTTTTTGGAATTAACTTATATTCTTCTTCAATATGAAGGTTGGCGGTGGGAAATCCAAAGTCCCTTCCCAGACCTTTGCCCTTTTTAACCATTCCGGTAAGCATATAGGCGTAGCTCAGATAGTTGTTTGCGGTTTCCACATCTCCTTCCAAAAGCGCTTTTCTGATTTTTGTGGAGCTTACGGAAACATCATCGATTTCTTGGGCGAGAATCTCTTCCACCTCAAAATCGAAGGTATTCCCAAATGCAATCAAATCTTGGATATTGGCATTTCGATTGCGGCCAAATCTGTGGTCGTACCCGATGATGATTCTCTTGCTCTTTATGTTGTTCACCAAGATGTCACGAACAAAATCGACAGCGGAAAGTCTAGAGAATTGTTTGGTAAACGGATGTATGATCAAATAATCCAATCCCAAAGTTTCAAGAATCTGCTTTTTTTCTTCAAGGGTGTTCAGCAATTTAATGTCCACATCCTTCTGCAATACCATTCGGGGATGAGGGAAAAAAGTGAGCACCGTTGACTTTAGACCTGTATTTTTGGCACTATTTGTGAGACGTTTCAGTATTTGGCGGTGTCCTAAATGTACACCGTCGAATGTACCGATGGTCACCACAGTGTGGTGTGGAATGTCCTTAAAATCAGAAATGTTGTGGATTGTTTCCAACTCAAATAAAGAAATAAAAAAGGCTTACATTTGAAAATATACTATGCCCTAACCGTGTATGAAAGCTAAATTACATCTTGTTTTTTCAATAACCATATTTTTTAGCTGCTTTTGCATTTTTGGGCAGCAAGGTTATTGGAAAACAGTGCCCAAACAGTCCAACCTACGAAGTGCTTCCCTAACCGATATTTCGGGGGCTACCAAGGTTTTGTCATTGGATAAAACGGCCTTTTCGACCCAGATAAAATCTTTTTCCGCTGCAAAGTCGGCAGGTAAAATAGTATATCTTCCCAACGGCGAAGGTGCTATTGTTCCCTTCAATTTGAAGGAAACATCGGTGTTGCATCCGGATTTGGCCAAAAAATATCCCAACATAAAATCCTATACCGGTGCAAGTTTGGATGGTAGGTACAAGGTAAAGCTGAGTAGTTCCCACAAAGGCTTGCAATCTATGGTTGTGGATTTACAGAATAACAAAACGGCTTTTATGGAGCCGGTTTCCAATAGGCCCAACACTTATGTTGTGTATGATAAGGAGGATGGGCTTTCTTCCAAAATGGATTTTATCTGTGCTACTGCAAAGGATTTGTTTGGTTCCGGAAGCAAATCATCGGGAGGTACTCTCAAGACAATTGTTCCCTTGGTAGATGATCAGGTGTTGCGAAAGTATAGAATCGCAGTCTCCGCCTCAGGGGAGTATACCCAAAAACTTGGCGGTACCGTGGCCGATGCCCTGGCGGGAATCAATGCAACGTTGACACGCGTAAATGAAGTTTTTGAAACGGATTTAGGAGTTACATTGGAGCTTGTGCCCAACAATGATGAGATTATTTTCACCAATCCCGATACCGACCCATATGGAAATAGTTTGAATTCCGAAGTACAGTTTACTATTACATCTAGGATTGGGGAAACGAATTATGATGTTGGCCATCTTTTTCATCAAGTGGGAGAAGGTTTAGATAATGGAAATGCCGGATTTATAGCTTCCGTTTGTGTGGATAACAGAAAGGGTAGTGCTTTTTCGTCGGCCAATAATCCGCAGGGAGATACATATGATTTGGACTTTGTGGCTCATGAGTTGGGCCATCAATTTGGAGCCAACCACACCTGGTCTTTTGAGTCAGAAGGCACTGGGGTGCAAGCGGAACCTGCTAGTGGTTCCACGATAATGGGGTATGCGGGTATCGTTACAGGAAATAATGTGGCGGCCAATGGTGATGATTATTTTCACTTTTATAGCATACTGCAAATTTCAGCTTATTTGGAAACGACTTCTTGTGCCGAAACGGTGGCATTGGTAAATTCTCCACCAGTTGTAACACCTGTTGACGACTATATTATTCCTAAGGGTACTGCCTTTGTTTTGGAAGGTAGTGCAACCGACCCAGATGTAGGCGATGTGCTTACCTATACGTGGGAACAAATAGATGATGGTCTGGTCACTAGGTCGTCGTTTGGGTCCATCAATCCCAGTGGTGCCAATTTTAGATCTCTCAGGCCAACTACTTCTCCAATACGATATTTTCCGCGACTATCACGAGTTGCACAAGGAAATCTTACCCAAACCAATCCAAATGTAGGGGCGGCTTGGGAGACCGTTTCTGATATTGAACGGAATCTTGGTTTTGCATTTACTGTTCGCGATAATGCGGAAGGAGGAGGGCAAGTGGTCTCCGATGTCCTCAATGTGAGGGTCATAAAAGCGTCAGGGCCTTTTTCGGTGACTTCCCAAGCCGAGACTCAAGTGTATCAAGCGGGTTCTGTTCAAGAAATTACATGGGATGTTGCTAATACTGATGTTGCTCCCATTAATGCCCAAAATGTGGATATATTCCTCTCTTTGGATGGTGGACTTACCTTTCCGATAACACTTTTGGAGAACACCCTTAACGATGGTTCGGAGGAAATCCTTTTGCCTGGAAATACCACAAATACAGCGAGGATTATGGTAAAGGCAAGCGAAAACATATTCTTCGCTGTCAATAGCACGAACTTTGTCATAGAGCAATCCGAAGTAGTCTTGAATTTTGAATCGTTGGAGTATGAAGTATGTCAACCAGATGACATCATAATTCCTTTTACATACGAGACCTATGCAGGTTTTAATGAGAACTCTACATTTTCGGCGGATGTGCCGGCGGGATTAACGGCAAACTTTTCCCCGATTGACGCAAGTGTTGATGAAACTGCCGTTGAGTTGACGTTGTCCAACACGGACAATATTGCTCCGGGTGTATACGATATTACGGTTTCTTCCGAATCAACATCGGTTACTAAAAGTGTAGTTCTTTCCCTTACCGTACAAGATGGTACTTTTTCTGATGTTGCCTTGCTCTCCCCGGCCAATGGTGAGGTAGGGGTTTCTTTGGATGCTGAACTCAGTTGGCAGGAGAACTCCCTGTACTCTAACTACGATGTTGAAGTAGCCACTGATGCAGGGTTTACGGATATTGTTCAATCTGCATCAACTCCTTCCACAACCTTTAAAACCAATAGTTTGGAAGCCGAAACCGAGTATTTTTGGAGAGTTAGGCCAAACAATGGCTGTGGGACGGGAACATTTGGCACGCCTTTCAGTTTTATAACATCACAAGTAAATTGCAAGAACAGGGAATCCAATGATTTGCCTATCAGCATATCTTCATCAGGTACCCCAACAATTAGCACATCTGTTTTGTTTGTGGAAGATTTACCGATATCCGATGTAAACGTGAACTTGCAGTTGGATCATACCTATTTGGAGGATTTAATAGTTACCCTTATTTCTCCCATGGGCACAAGGGTGACACTGATTTCTAACACCTGTGGTGATTTAAGAAACATAAATGCCGTTTTTGATGACGATGGGGACCCAATAGCATGCTCAGGAAATCCGGCTATTTCTGGAACCGTAGCTCCAATCGGTTTTTTATCGTCCTTAAAAGGGGAGTCCATTATGGGCCAGTGGGTTTTAGAAATCCAAGATACGGCAGCGAGTGATGGAGGAAGTTTAATAGATTTTTCGTTGGATATATGTATTGAAGGGAGTTATAGGCCAGATGAAGACGATGATGGTGTTTTTGATGACGGAGATGATCTATGTCTTGGAACTCCCAAAGGTGTTGAAGTGGATACCAACGGATGTGCAGTGTATAGGTTTGCTTCGGATAATTTTGAAATAGAAATAGATAGTGAAACTTGCCGAAGCAATGATGATGGCTCCATAACAATTGTTCCAGTTGATACTTCCATTAACTATACGGCCGTTTTGGATGGCCCTGGCGGTACAGAGTCGTTTGATTTTACAAATACCCTAACCTTTGATAGCCTTGTCTCCGGTGAATATTCGATTTGTATTACCGGCACCAATGGTTTGATAACGTATGAGGAAGTGTGCTTCAACGCTATGGTTTCCCAGCCAGATGTACTGGATATCAATGCACTGATGGACTCTGGTATTTTAAGTGTTGAATTGAGCGGTGCCTCCCTTTATAATGTGGAGCTTAATGGTCTGGTCACCCAAACAGAAGAATCAAGGGTTCAGCTTGCACTTAAAGAAGGTACTAACACCCTGAAAGTATATTCTAATCTGCCTTGTCAAGGTGTGATAGAGGAAACCCTGTTCTATTCTTCAAGACCAATAATTTCGCCAAATCCCGTAGATGCCATTACCTCGGTTTACATGGCTGGTTATGAGGGCGATGTATCTGTACAGATTTTTACATCAAATGGTAGATTGGTTCGAGCGGAGAACCGAAAGGTTGCGGGAGACGATTTACAACTAGATCTATCCGGTCTTACCAAGGGTATTTATTATCTAGGTATACAAAAGGCAGGTGCAAAAGAAATGTTCAAACTGATAAAAAGATGATTCGAAATATAATTTGGTTATCCATTTTGGTTTTGTTGGTCGGTTGTGGCGGGGACGATGGGCCTCCTCCAGCACCACAAGGAGCTCAGTTGGTATTTCCCGAAGAGAATTCTGAGTGTACCACCGGAACGGATGTCAATCAAAATGCTACGCAGATTACATTTAGGTGGACGGCATCCAACAATACGGATAGTTATACGCTCACCGTGGTCAATTTGAACACCAATGTGCCCCAAAATATTTCTACGGCATCAACCTCCGCTAGTTTGACGATTTCCAAGGGAACACCGTATGCTTGGTCAGTGACTTCGCGAAACTCTCGTTCCGACCAAGTGGCATCGAGTCCCACGTGGTTGTTCTACAATGCTGGGTCGCAGACAACCTACGCGCCTTTTCCCGCACAATTGATGCGCCCAATGTCTGGCGCAACGGTACAAAAGGACATTGCGAACGAAATACTATTGGAGTGGTCCGGTGCCGATGTTGACGGAGATATCGATTCTTATGAGGTTTTCTTCTCCGAGAGTAATCCACCTATCGCTTCTGTTGGTGTTGCCAACGCTACAACTATGGAATTGCCGGTTGGGGTTGAGTCCGGAACAGTCTATTATTGGAGGGTGATTACCACCGATTTGGAAGGTAACACATCAATATCTTCGGTGTTTGATTTTAAAGTACTTTAGACTTATTTTCCGTTAAATTGATTCATAGTGTTTTTTGCACCTGCAAAAATAAAGGAGCGGACAAGGTCAGTTGATATTTTTAAACGTTCGGGCATCGCTTTTTGTTGGTCGGTGTCCCATTTGCCCAAAACATAATCCACTTGTTGGCCTTTTCCAAAATCGGAACCTACACCAAACCTAAATCGATTGTAGGAAGTAGTCTGTAAAACGTTCTGAATATCTTTTAAGCCGTTGTGCCCACCATCACTTCCTTTTCCTTTCAGTCGAATCGTGCCAAAGGGCAAGTTGATGTCATCAGTGATGATCAAAATGCTATCAAGGCCTATATTTTCTTTGTCCATCCAGTATTTTACGGCCTTCCCGCTTAAGTTCATATAGGTGGATGGTTTTAGGCAGACCACGCTTTTTCCTTTATGTTTAAACGTTGCAACGGCTCCGAGCTTGGCACTTTCAAAAGTGAAATCTTCCTGTTCGGCCAAAAAATCAAGGATTTTGAACCCAATGTTGTGGCGTGTCTCATCGTATTCGGAACCAATGTTTCCAAGTCCAACGATCAAAAATTTTTTCATAGGGTCGGTTTCTTGTAGTAGTTGTTTTGGTTTGCCAAAAAGTTTTTCGATAAAGTTGGGCATTGGCTGCTGATGGTTTGCCCAAAAATACAAAAGCATCCCAAATTTTTACCTAGGTAAAAACGGGATGCTCTTGTAAAAATCTTCAGAAGGCTATTCCGCAGCTTCTGCTTCTGGAGCTTCACCACCTTCGGTAGCTTCTCCTTCTACTCCTTCTTCATCTTCGTCTTCTAGTTCTTCATCAACAGATGTTCTAGAAGCTTTAACCTGAACGATAGCAGTACTATCTGGGTGAAGGAAAGTGTAATCATCGCTTAGGATGGTCTCCACTGCAATAGTTTGTCCGATTCTCAACTTGGAAATATCCACGGTGATGAAATCGGGAAGCAATGCGGGCAATGCTCTAATGGAAAGTTTTCTCTTTCTGAAAAGCAAACGTCCACCGTTTCTAACACCTGGAGAGTTTCCTTCCAAACGTACTGGAATCTTCATGGTGATTGGCTTGTCCTCGAACAACTGGTAGAAATCCACGTGTAGGATACTATCCGTTACAGGGTGAAATTGAATGTCCTGCAAAACGGCGTCAAATTTTTGACCATCCGCCAATTCAATTACCGCGGTGTATGCATTTGGAGTGTACACCAAGTCTTTGAATGCGATTTCATCAGCTTCAAAATGCACTGGTTTATCCCCTCCGTAAAGCACGCAAGGGACCTTTCCAGCATTACGTAAGGCTTTGGTAGCAACCTTGCCCACGCTTTCTCTTTGGGATCCATTGATTGTAATTGACTTCATTGTTATATATTAAATTGATTTACATTAAAAATTTTGAAGATATGGATGTGTTGTGGTGAACTCTGTGCATAACATCTGCAAATAGGTCAGCACAGGACAACACTTTGATTTTCTTTTGCTCGTGATCTACGGGAATGGAATCGGTTACGATCAATTCCGACAATTTTGATTCTTCAATTCTTTGGTATGCCTTGCCTGAAAGCAATCCGTGTGTCGTTACTGCCCGTACACTCTCGGCACCTCTCTCCATCATCAAATCGGCAGCTTTGGTAAGTGTTCCTGCGGTATCCACCATATCATCGACCAAAACCACATTTTTACCCTGCACATCACCAATAAGCTCCATGTGGGAGATAACATTTGCCTTTGCACGTTGCTTATAACAGATAACTACCTCGCACTCCAAGGCCTTGGAATAGGCATAGGCCCTTTTTGAACCTCCCATATCCGGCGAGGCAATGCATAAATTATCAAGATTTAAACCTCTTAAATAAGGCAAGAACAGGGTTGATGCGAACAAATGGTCCACCGGTTTTTCGAAAAAGCCTTGGATTTGGTCCGCGTGCAAGTCCATAGTGATAATTCTAGTGGCACCTGCGGTCTCCAACATTTTTGCTACCAATTTTGCGGCTATGGGAACACGGGGTTTATCCTTTCTATCTTGTCTGGCCCAACCAAAATAGGGCATAACCGCTGTGATGTGTCTTGCAGATGCTCTTTTGGCAGCATCGAGCATCAACAACATTTCCATCAAATTTTCCGAACTTGGATTGGTGGAGCCTATGATAAATATTCTGGCTCCCCTAATAGATTCTTCGAACGAGGGCTGAAACTCACCATCACTATAACGGGAGAACTGGATTTTACCCAATTCTGCCCCATAAGAAGCAGCTATTTTCTTGCCCAGCTCAACACTTTGGGTGCAAGCAAAAATTTTAGGTTCGGGAACTTGATAGGCCATTACAAATTCTTGTTAACTAGCGATTTAAAGTACTTTAAAATAAAGAGGTGCAAATTTAAAAATTAAATTGGGTTGCTCAAGGATAAATCAAAGTATTTTTTGGTGATAAATAAAAAATATTTTTTAGCTTTGCACTCGCATTTGAAAATGTAGTGCCAATGCCTTGGTGGCGGAATTGGTAGACGCGCTGGATTCAAAATCCAGTGTCTTCGGACGTGTGGGTTCGATTCCCACCCAAGGTACTTAAAACCTCTACAAATTTGTAGAGGTTTTTTATTTTCGGAATGTTTGTTATTGCAAACCGTCAATTTGGCTTACTTCTGAAGTATAATTATCGGATTTTTCTACCTTTGACCTATGAGAGTAGTCGCAGTGATTTTGTCTTTGCTTACCATTTTCCTGTCATCCTATCCTTGTTGTCAGGAATCGGATAATTGTTCAGATACCTTCGCAACATGGGACAGCAGTGAAAATGAGTCAGGTGACGATAATCATGAAAAGGAGCCTCCCTGTTCACCTTTCTTTAGCTGCGGCAGATGTTCCGGTTTTACCTTGACCTATGATGGATTGCTGGATATTGTTTCAAGGGAAATACTTGTCAAATCCAATATAGAGTATTATCAAAAACTGATTCCCAAAGAGGTCTATTCCTACGACTTGAAACCACCCCGCAACTTTGAAGTATAGTTGAGCTTTACAAAATATCCTTGGTCTTAAATCCGGCCAAGAAAATCATACTTCAAAAATTAAGAAAATGAAATTTAAAATATTTTTGGTACTCTTCCTTTTGGGAATGGTACCCGTTCTGGCACAGAACACCCTTGACATTGTGGTCAAGGACTCCATTGACAAAGAACCGTTGATCGGCGTAACCGCTGTTTTACCCTCATTGGATATTGGGGCTATATCCAATGAATCCGGTAAAATTCATATTGAAAACATACCCAATGGCACGTTTCAATTGCAACTGAGTTATGTTGGCTATGCGAAACTTGAACGAAGCTTTAGTTTTCCCTTGAATGCCACACAACAAAAACAGATAATTTATCTAGTTCCACAGACTGAGGAAATGGAGGAAATCACCTTGGTGTCCACCAGAAGTTCCCGTACCATTGAGGATATCCCGACACGGGTAGAGGTCATTGCGGGGGAGGAACTCTCCGAAAAGGGCAATATGAAACCTGGGGACATACGCATGTTGCTCAACGAAAGTACCGGTATCCGTACCCAACAGACTTCCGCCACTAGTTACAATTCCAGCATCCGTATACAGGGGCTCGACGGTAAGTATACCCAACTTCTCCGGGATGGATTCCCGTTGTATTCCGGATTTGCGAGCGGTTTGAGCCTGATGCAAATAGCTCCTTTGGACCTTAAGCAGGTCGAGGTCATCAAGGGTTCCAGTTCTACCCTTTATGGAGGTGGGGCGATAGCTGGGTTGGTAAATTTGATTTCTAAAACACCTGAAGATGAGCCCCAACTCAGTTTTATGGCCAATGGCACCTCTGCTCTTGGATTGGACCTAAGTGGTTTTTATTCCCAGAAATTCAAGAAGATTGGAACTACTGTGTTTGCTTCCTACAATTTGGGGTCACCCTATGACCCTGCCGATATCGGTCTAACGGCTATTCCAGAATTCGACCGATTTACATTGAATCCAAAGCTGTATTGGTATCTAGGAGAGCAAACGGAGCTATTGCTAGGAATCAATGCTATTTGGGAAGATCGACTTGGTGGGAATTTGGACTATGTTAAGGGGGAACCGGTGGAAAACCCATATTTCGAATCCAATCAAACCGAACGTGTTTCCACTCAATTGGGATTCAAACATGTTTTTAATGAAGAAAATCGATTGGAATTAAAGAATAGTTTCAGTTTTTACGATCGTACCATCCAGATTCCGGACTTTACCTTTTCAGGCTATCAGCGTTCTTCCTTTAGTGAGCTGAACTTTTCAACCAGTTCGGAAAACGGTCTTGAATGGGTGTTCGGGACCAATCTATGGACAGAATATTTTAAAGATAACAGGGAAGATCAATCCATAGCACTGGACCAATCCTATCAAATTTTTGGATTGTTCGCTCAAAATGTATGGCAAATCAATGAAGGGCTCAGTTTGGAAACAGGTCTTCGTACCGATTTTCATTCCGATTATGGAGCTTTGGCATTGCCTAGATTATCCATATTGTATGAACCAAGTCAAAAATTGACATTTCGACTGGGGGGTGGAATGGGCTATAAAACCCCTACGGTCTTTACGGAGGATGCGGAACGGCTACAGTTTAGGAACGTGCTCCCCATTGATATTGATCAAACTGATTTGGAACGTTCTTTGGGCGGTAATTTTGATATAAATTATAAATGGGCGCCCATGCCGGGCATGACCATGTCCATCAATACGCTATTATTTTATACCAGAATAGATGATCCTATGGTATTGCAGTCCGAAGGAGACGACTTTTACACTTTTGAGCAACCCGATGGATTTGTGGATACCCGCGGAGCCGAGGTCAACCTGAAAATCAAATATGGCGATTTTAAGTTGTTCACGGGCTATACCCATGCCAATGTGAAGCAACATCAAAATGGAGAAGTTTCCGATTTTCCCTTGGTGGCCGAACATCGATTGAACAATGTATTGATGTACGAGCGCGAAGGGGACCTTTGGATTGGTCTGGAGGGATATTATTATAGTCCCCAGAAGCTTTCTTCGGGAGAAACAGGCCAATCCTATTGGATTGTGGGCTTAATGAGTGAAAAAAAGATAAGTGATAAATTCTCTATTTTCCTGAATTTTGAAAACTTTCTGGATACCCGACAAACCCGTTTCGATACAATATATTCCGGAAGTATAAGTGACCCTCAATTTTCGGAAATTTATGCTCCAGTGGATGGTTTTGTAATCAATGGCGGATTCAAGATTAAAATTTAAATACGGATAGGACAGTCTTTTTGTGTTATGCCCATTTAACTATTATGATGGTTTTAGTTCACCCTATAAGTAATCTTTCTATTGGTGATGATGGTTTGCACCCTTATGTCCAAAGTAATGATATTGGAGGTTGATAAAGGTGAGCAAACATAAGCTTCGTTATATAATTGCACCCGATACAGATACCCATCCATGCTCATGTTGGGATTATTGATGGTCAGGGTGTCGGTGTCGGTTCCTGAGTACATCCCAAAATCAGAAATGTCGGCAAAGTTTGCACCACCGTCGGTGCTTACTTGCCATTGATATTGTGTGGTATTGGTCGTTATGATGTTGAGGTTGCCCGGATGTCCATCAAAAATAATGGCGTTTGTCTGGATTGCTGAAACTGTGGGACTGTTTCCGGCTTCGGTATAATCATAAACGGTGTTGCCATCCCCATCTACCGGAGTGGTATATCCACCTTGTCCCAAGACCATTCCGGAAGAATTGATGGTTACTGGGGAGTTGCCCAGAAGACCATCACCATCAGGATCCGTAAAACCAGCCTCCACAACGTCGTAACATCCGTCCGAGTCACTATCAATGGATGTGTAGTTTAAAAATGTATCGTTGTCAGAATCGGCTATGTTGTAATTGATGGTTCCATTATTGTATTGTGAAGGAGCTTGTACCGCGTCTGGAATACCATCGGTGCCGACCGGACCGGGGATACGCCCATTTACTGTGGCGACACCGTGACCGGCTTCCACGGCATCCAAAATTCCATCGTTGTCACTGTCAAGGTCGAGTCCATTGGCGAGGCCATCCCCATCACTGTCCGTTGGGGAGCAACCTGTGCTAAAACTGTCATCGTTAACCGCAAAGAAAACCGGATCTGCATTGGCAGAAATTTCTAATCTAAAGATGACGGCTTCTGTTCTCTCAGCAGCTGTCAATCCGAATTCTGAGAGTTCAACTGCGGCCAACCTGATATTCTTTTTTACGTTTTTATTGTTGGGGGTGTCGTTCACATTATATTGGTCGATCATTGAATTGCCCACAATAGGTGTGTTGTTCCAGTTTACTTCGACGCCATTGCCAAGGTAGTTCCCATCTTTGTCCAACAAATGCAGTCTATTATAATTAGATCCCCCAGATAGTTGAGCGCCCTGGGTCAAAAGAATATCCATGATGCCGTCACCATATGCTGGAGTATTGGTGCCCCCTAATCTAAAATACCATGCATTGCCGATATTGGCAATGGCATAAGCCATGTCCAGTCCTCGTTCTCCTTGGTATAAATAAGGGTTGAAGGGAATTCCTCCGGTGGTCAACAAAGGGCCGGCAGCTTGTCCGTTGTTCCCATCAATAGATCTTCCTTCCAGGCGTATTCCGGATAGAATCTTTGTGACCGGTTTAAGTGCTCTCCAAGAAGTTTCTTCCACATTTAGGTCGCCTATTCCATTGCCGTCCGTATCGATTTGGTCATAATAGCTGTTACTGTCGCTATCTATCATTCGTGTAGATGCCACTCCGGTCGCATATGTGTTGCTTCCAACTGTAAAGCCCAACAGGGTGGAAACGTCATCGTAGGCTTTTGGATTTAGGCTCCCTACGGATGATACCCAGAAGCCACGGTAGTCCGTATAGATTGAGGTGACATAATTTGTAGTGCTGTTGGATGGTGGTGGTGAGCCAAATCCAACATTGGTCTCACAACCATCTTCGTAAATATCGGGAATACCGTCATTGTCATCATCTTGGTCAATATCGTCAGAGATGCCATCACCATCACTATCTAAACTGAGTTGGTTCATGTGAGGGCTTTTGTTTGATGAATTGTCAAGAACATCAATTTTGTCAAGTTCAGGATTGAACAAAACTAAAACAAGCACGATTAGACCGATAAGAAAGCGTATGTATGTCAAAATACAATTATAGGTTTGGTTTGTTGGTCGATTATCGATTGGAAAATCAAAGGCAAATTAGATGTATCTGTGGTTTCAGTATATTTTTTGTTGTTAATCTGCTGTAAAGTATGGTGTAGTTCGTCGATTAAGTGGTTCGCTTGTTGCGGATGCCCTAGGTAAAAGCTTGTTCTGAAAACATCTTGATGGAGTTGGGCATCAAAAATTGTTAAAAAACTGTGAAAAACTATTTTGGACGATTTGTGACAAGTGTGAATTTTTTGGAGACCTTACTATACGTTTGTTCACAAGGTTTTTGACTCTTGAAAATCTCGAATGTTGATAAAAGTGTTAAGAACCTAATTGCCAAAACCGCGAATCCAAGTAAAGAAAATATGAATTTTACAGTCAAGCTATTTTTTACAACTCCAAACCGTTTTCTTCATGCAGATTACTCAGATAACTAAGAGGGATTTTAGTACGCAAGAATTTGATTTACACAAGATTACAAATGCAATCTTGAAGGCCATGACAGCTGTGGAGCATGGTCAGATCACTGATGCGCAGACCATTGCCAACAACGTCAACCAAGTGTTGTTGGAGAGAAAAAGTCAAGACGAACATTATTTGCCGACCGTTGAGGAAGTACAAGATGTTGTTGAGAACGAACTTATGGATAGTGAGTTCCATGATGCGGCAAAAGCATACATTATTTACAGGAATAAAAGGGCTCAAATGCGCGAGTCGGACATTTTTGAGAAGCGTATCAACTTAAAGCCTTATGAGTACCCGCAATTGTATGAGTATGTTCCAGCAATCCGTCATTCGTATTGGATTCATACCGAGTTTAACTTTACCAGTGACATTCAGGACTTTAAATCTGGACTGAGCGAAGTGGAGCGCAGCGCCATCAAAAACACGATGCTTGCCATTTCTCAAATCGAGGTTGCGGTGAAATCGTTCTGGGGCGATATCTATCACAGAATGCCAAAACCGGAAATCGGTTCTGTTGGGGCCACCTTTGCCGAAAGTGAAGTGCGCCACCACGATGCATATTCCCACCTTCTGGAAATTTTGGGATTGAACAAGGAGTTCGAGAACTTGAAGAAAAAGCCGGTAATCATGAAAAGGGTGCAGTATTTGGAGACTGCACTGAAGAATGCGAAAAGCGAGAACAATAAGGACTATGCAGAGTCGGTATTGCTGTTCTCACTTTTTATAGAGCATGTATCGCTATTCTCCCAGTTTTTGATCATTATGGCATTCAATAAACACAAGAATGTCCTAAAAGGGATATCGAACGTGGTTGAGGCGACCTCCAAAGAAGAGCAGATTCATGGTGATTTCGGAATCGACATCATTAACATCATCAAAAAAGAACATCCGGAGTGGTTTGATGATGCCTATAAGGAGATGATTCAGGATATCTGTGAGAAAGCATTTGAGGCAGAAAGTAAAATAGTGGATTGGATTTTTGAAGATGGTGAATTGGATTTCTTGCCAAAAAACTTGGTGAACGAATTCATCAAAAACAGATTCAACAACTCATTGGAGAGCATTGGCATCTCCAAAATATTCGACGTTGACCAAAAACTATTGGAACAGACCGAATGGTTCGACGACGAAATCATTGGAACAAAACACGGAGATTTTTTTGTAAAAAGATCCATCAACTATAGCAAAAGAACACAAAGTATAACAAGCGACGACCTTTTTTAAATTATGGAGAAGAGAACACAAACCCCGACCACTGACCAAAAGCAAGATTACAAAACACAGGAACTTGTAAACGCAAGAAAGGATACCTTGTCCAAACTTAAGAATGAGGAGGATAAAGGTTTTGAATGGTTGAACGAATATAGCCGAAAGTTTTTGGCATCAGGATACCTTACCGAAGGGGTTACCCCCGAAGGTCGTATCCGTGAAATCGGCGATAGGGCAGAGGAGATTTTACAGATTCCGGGGTACTCGGACAAGTTTTACGGTTATATGTCCGAAGGTTTCTTTTCTTTGGCTTCTCCGGTATGGTCGAACTTTGGTAAAAAGCGCGGGTTACCTATTAGTTGCTTTGGTTCCCATATAGATGATGACATGGGGAACATCCTTTACACACAATCGGAGGTTGGGATGATGTCGAAGCTTGGTGGTGGAACTTCTGGATACTTTGGAAAAATAAGACACAGAGGCGCACCTGTTAAAAATAACGGACAGGCCTCGGGAGCTGTTCACATTATGCAGTTGTTCGAATCCATGGTTGATGTAGTGAGCCAAGGTTCCGTTCGTCGAGGTCGTTTTTCTCCATATTTGCCCATTGACCACAAGGATATTTTGGAATTTTTGGAAATCGGGACCGAAGGAAATCCTATCCAACAGTTGACTCATGGTGTTACCGTGACCAACCAATGGATGCAGGAAATGGTCGAGGGAGATGTTGATAAAAGAACCGTTTGGGCAAAAGTGTTGCAACGTAGAGGTGAGATGGGATATCCGTATGTATTCTTTACCGACAATGCCAACGATGGTGCAGTGGATGTGTACAAGGACAAAAACCACCGTATCCACGCCAGCAACTTGTGTACAGAAATTATGTTGCCATCCAATGATGATTGGTCGTTTGTATGTGTGCTTTCCAGTATCAACCTATTGCATTACGATAAATGGAAGAAGACCGATGCCGTTGAAACGATGGTTCATTTCTTGGATGCGGTAATTACCGAATTCATCGAGAAACTGGAAGCTTACAGGGATTCTTCCGATAGGGACGACCAACAAACTTTCCTCTTCATGGAAAGGGCGTATAATTTTGCAAAACAAAACAGAGCATTAGGTTTAGGTGCTTTGGGCTGGCACTCTCTTTTACAGTCCAAGAGATATGCATTCAACAGCCAAGAAGCCTATAACTTGAACAGTGAAATATTCAAAGAAATCAAAGAACGCTCTTACAAGGCGTCTGAGCAATTGGCCGAACGTTTTGGTGAGCCCGAAGTGTTGAAGGGTTATGGTAGACGTAACGCTACGTTGAATGCCATTGCTCCTACTACATCCTCAGCGTTTATTTTGGGACAGGTGTCACAAGGAATCGAGCCTATCTGGTCCAACTGTTATGTGAAGGACATTGCCAAGATCAAAACCACGATCAAGAATCCGTTCTTAATGGACCTATTGGAAGAAAAGGGACAGAATACCAACGAAGTTTGGAAAAGCATCCGCGATATGGATGGATCCGTACAGCATTTGGAATTTTTGACCGAAGCTGAGAAAGCAGTCTTTTTAACCTACTCGGAATTAGACCAGTTGGATATCATCTATCAAGCTGCAAACAGACAAAACCATATAGATCAAGGACAGTCAGTGAATATCATTGTACACCCTGATATGCCTACAAAGGAGGTCAATAAAATCCACGTTACCGCATGGAAACTGGGCCTAAAATCCTTGTATTACCAGCATAGTATGAATGCCGCACAAAAATTCAAACAAAAGAAAGATTGTGTGAGCTGCGAGGCATAAAAAGCAAATAACAATCAATAAAAAAAGGAGGTTCGAATTAACGAAACCTCCTTTTTTCTTCAAACTAACTAGAAAAGATCATAGTATCTTAATGTCTACAGAGGTTCTGCTTTGCCAACCGGTAACATCGGTTACGGAGTAGGAGCAGTGATAATCCCCGGGGTCAATATCTTCTGGAATGTCAATTGAAACGTTGATTTCATATGAAGTGGCGCCCTCTTCAACATCAAAATTCTCTATATAAATCATAGGGTTCACTGCATCCTTAGTAGGTTCCAGTTCACATTGGGCGCCTTGGTCATCATGTGTGTGATGGTCAAAATTGTGATGGATGTTCAAACTGTAAGCAGCAAGCGCAAGATTATCTGTCGCTCGAGCCTTAAAGGTGTAGGTGTTTCCCCTTTCCAGGACTTCACAAGCTTGGGGAAATCCACCATCATAATTAATTGTTATGGATGGTTTTTCCTCGTCAACACCACTATCGTCACTACTGGAACAAGATGCTAGCATCATTATCAAAGGAAGAATCCGTAAATATTTGATAATCGATTTCATATTCATTTTTTAAAAAAATTAGCCGCATGGCATTCAAGTGCCATGCGGCAATTGGTTTTATGATGCAGTTACATCAATATGTGTTTCGTATTCAACGGTGTTTCCTTCTTCATCTTCGATTGTAAAAAGAATATGGTATTCGCCTGCTGGGGCAGTTGCAGGAACATCGATGTGCTCATGGAACTCTGCTTCGGACAATTCGTGATATCCTTCGGAATATGTTTGCTCAAAGTCCCATTCCACTTCTCCTTCACCTACAGGCAAGTCGTGTCCATGAATGTCGACCGTAATTTCATGGATTCCGTTAACCGCATTGATCATAAATTCTGCATGCATATCTGTACCGCGAACTACGGTCTCATCAATGGAAAATGCACTTAATGAGATGGCGTCCATAATGTCTACATGGCCTTCGACCTCGGTGCTGTTCCCCAATTCATCTGTAACGGTCAAAGTAATATGGTATTCACCAGATGGAATATCCGAAGGGATGTCCACATGCTCGTGAAATGTTGGGTTGATTACCAAATAGCTGGCATCGGTATAGGTCTGCTCAAAATCCCATTCCACTTCACCTTCTCCTACTTCAAGGTCATGTCCGTGAATGCTCAATTCGATACTGCTTACCGTTCCGGGAGCATTGATTTCAGCTTCTAGATGGATATCCGAACCTTTGTAGGCCACTTGCTCTGTTGAGTGTGAACTTCCTTCGCCATATTCAAAATTCGAAATTTCGGGTGCAGCTACAGAAGAGCCCCCATCATCGTCACTGCTACAAGAATGTAAAGCAAAAGCTCCCAATGCGATAATTGCCAAAGATTTAAAATTAGTTTTCATGTTGTTTCTGTTTTTGGTGTTAAACTTCATTTGGATTAATTAAAATGGTATGGTCATCGAAACTGAAAGGTTCCTGCCAGGTTCTGGAACATCGATGAGCCTGTAAAAACTGGTATGATCGTAGTATTCGGTATTGAATACATTGTTTAGTTTGATGCGCAATTGTGCTGGTTTTCCCTTGCCAAAGAGTTGGATTTTTGTGTTGGCCGAAAGGTTGAGCGCTTGGTACCCATCGGTAACCTCTTCTGGTGGCACAATATCATTTTGGGCGGCTGTTACCCTAAAATCAGCCGTAAACTGAGGTGATTGCATAAAGGCGATATCCTTGAATTGATAACTGGCCGAGAACAATCCCGAGAGCGGAGGCGAAAACGGAATGGTAAAATCTTTTTTGGGTCCGCTGGTCTGTCTGGAATACACATACTCGACAGACGAATCCAACCGTAGCATCGGAGTTACATTGATTCCGGCACGAGCCTCCCCACCAAACCGGAACACCTTACTTTGGGTGTACTCGTAAATTTGCAAGGTTTCATAATAATTGGGGGTTGGGTTCAGGTAAATAAAATTCTCAAAGAAATTCACAAATGGGCTAACCCCAATATTGAATTTCGAAGAGGAATGATCAATATCAATATCCAACTGATAGGATTGTTCGGGGTCAAGGTTCATATTGCCCCTCTCATATCGGTACATATGGTAGTTTACCCCATCAGAGGCCAGTTCGTTGGCCAAGGGCATTCTAAAGCTTTTGCCAAGATTTATCTTGTAGGAAGTGTTTTTATGGATGTAGCTCAGGCCAAGGGAACCACTTACATTTCCAAATTCGATGTTCTCATTCAGGGCCCGTTGTAAGTATACTCTGGAAGTGGAACCATCTGGGTTTTCTATCGGGGTTTGGAACCAATCAAAATGGGCCTTGGTCTCCATTAGGCCAGCATCATAACGTAGCCCTCCTTGGAGGTGAAGATTATCGTTCAGCTTAACGTGATCATAAATGAAAACTCCGGCAGAGTACCTATTGTATGCTGGAATCAAGAATCCCCAGCCACCAATATTGTTATTTTGTAATTCGGTGTTTATTCCAAGGACTATATGGTGTTTGTCATTGGGGCTGAAGGTGTCCTTAAGGTTTAGGGAGTATGTATTTTTTGTGAATATCCGTTCCCTGCTATTGGGAGGTGTCGGCATGTTTCCATGTGGAACAGGCTCAGAATTTTCATCTCGCTGATTATTTTGATAGCCTAGATCAAGCTCTAAGGTATGTTGGTACAAATATAGGGTAGTATTGTTGGTTACCTTAAAATGGTTCACACGATGAAAGGGGAGGTCCACATCACGGTTGGAGCGGTCATAATCAATGCTAGAGGAGCGAACCTCAAGACCATGGGCGTTGGCAAAAAATCCGTTCTTGGCGTTAACATTGCTAAAAAAGGTTTCAGATTTTATATTGTCCGAGATGTAACCAATACTAAAACTGGTATTGATCTCTTCGCCCGCAGTATTTCTGAGGTTGTTGTCGTGAAGCTCAAAAATGTAGTTTTCATAGTTGATCCTGTCCGTGGGAACTTTATAATCGGCATAATCCCTATAGGTTAAACGACCTCTGTAGAACCAATGCTGTTTTCGGCCCTGTATACCGGTAGATATGCCGATCAGGTCGTTGTTGGTCTCTCCCAATAGATTGACCTCCCCGCTGAACGAATTCGGCAATGGGACTTTGGAGGGTTGAATGTCCACGACCCCTGCAATAGCATCAGACCCATAGACCAAGGATGCGGGACCTTTGACAATCTGAATACTTTCTATTCCGTATTGATCAATTTCAAGGCCGTGATCATTGCCCCATTGCTGGGCTTCGTGCTTAATACCGTTCTGGACCACACTAACCCGGTTGAAACCCAAACCACGAATAACAGGTTTTGATTGTCCGGCACCGATTGTTATAGTGCTTACCCCCGGAATCTTTTTTAGGGTTTGCATTAAACTGTTTTCCCGATTCTTGTTCAGGAATTCTTCATCCACCCCCACGGTTATGGTGGAGAGTTCTTGGGCTTTTCGTTTTTCCGTTTTTCCAAGAAGTTCCACGCCATCCAAATTTGTGACGGATTCCTTTAATCGTATGGTCAGCCCTTGGACATCATCTCGACCGATTTCCACGGTAAAATGTTCATGTCCATACCCGATATGGGTAATTTCAAAGCGGTATTTTCCAGCCGGAACGGTTTTTATGACGAACTCGCCATTGTCCGCAGAAATTGCATATAGATTTTTTCCAATTATGTTTACCCCAGCAATAGGTGCCGAAGTATTTGCATCCACGACAATACCTTTTATAGTGTGGTATTCTTGAGCGGATGCCGAAACGCACAGACTGATGAGCAGCCATGCGAATAGCAAGTATTTAATCATTTTAGGGAATACTATGGGATTCTCAAATTGCCTCCAGAGAGGAAGCTTCTAGATTTATTCTCCATTGCATTGTTTCAGAAAAGTTTGAATGAATCCATCAATGGACAGTTGATAAAGCTATACGATTACAGCACGCTTTTGTACATATTGAATGCAGTCAAATTTCTTTAGTCCTTAAAAAGGACCAAGACTTTTTGTTGAAAAAAATGAATGGGTTTTTAGATTGTTGGCGGAGGCCTCGAGAAGAGCTGGCTTGTTGCCAAGGTGCCAGAAACCTGAAAATCGTACTTGGAATCAATGTTCTGTTGAACAGCTATTTCAATTTGCTCGGAAATAGGTTCATGAGAATCGGTTAAAATGCCAGGCGTATGAGTATCGGAGGCGATATTGTGACAAATGGCACAATGATCTAAATACCCTTCCGTATCGTCGTGGTGGGTAAGCACATGGAGCCCAACAAGCTTCGTTGCCAAAAACAGGGCAAGAAACGCAAAGGTGATACTATTTAAAAAACGACTGTTTTTCATTCAAGAACAAATCTATTAAAAAACATTGTTATGCAAGGGTAATTTCCTTAATGTCCATATTTTTTTAGCATTTCCTTAATAGTGGATGGTAATTTTGTCAATTGTGAAAGTATATATATAGATTCAATAAAGTTGGCAATTGAAGAGGTGTATTTCTTTTTGGATTTATAATTAAAGTAGGATATTTTTTCCATCATTAAAGTGCCATTTCACAACAAAACCATCTTGCCATACAACATAACTTCTCCAATCTACCCTGTTCTTGATAAGTTTGGGTAAGCCTTACTACGTAAGGAACACCTCATCATCCAAACTATGAACAAACCCCAATCCTCCCTAATTTTTAGGTGTTTTTTAGTGTTGACCCTTCTTGGTATAGCTTCGGTTCAAGTGGGATATGGACAGGATTGTGTTGCTATCGCAGGACCCAATCAGGTCGTTTCACAGGTCAATGCCGTTTTTATGGATGCCAATGCCGCACCTGTTGACGGTTTGGGAACTTGGAGCCGTTTATCTGGCCCATCTTCTGTAACCATCGATGATGTAAATGACCCCCAGACTCAATTATTGGATTTGGTGCCAGGAGATTACGTTTTCGAATGGACTGTTTCGGGGCCCAGCTGCGATACTGCTTCAGATTTGGTCGGGATTACCATACAGGGCATTGACTTGGAAATGGAAATTGTGGCGAGCAATACCGAACCCGATATTGGCGAAGTGGTAACTTTCACTGTAAACATGAGCAATTTTGGAGATGTGGATGCCACTAATGTTGTGGTGGAATATTTTGTTCCTTCAGGCTATAACGGTATTACCGCAATCAATAATTCAGGTTCTGTGGATGGCTCACAAAAAATAACATGGTTTGGATTTGATGTGCCAGTGGGGAGCAACACAGTTGCTTTAAGCTTTAATGCCACGGTACTTACCCCAACAGGAACCAATGGAGAGTACACTCATGTGGCCGAAGTAATTTATGCCGATCAAATTGATGAGGATAGTACTGCGAACAATGATGATGGCGACCAGAGCGAGGATGATGAGGATAACATTGATGCCGCTCCAGTTCAGGCCGATTTATCGTTGGTTACATCCGTGGTCGGTGGTAACTTGTCCCCGAACGTAGGCTCACAAATCAGTTTTGAAATATCGGTTTCCAATAATGGTCCCCACGATGCAGAGAATGTACAGGTAGAAGACCAGTTGCTGTCTGGGTTTACCTTTGATTCTTATTCGGCAACAACGGGAACTTACGACCCGCTTACCGGGATTTGGCAAGTTGGGGCCGTGGGCAATGCAACTACGGAGACACTTACCATTGTAGTTGATATAAATGCTTCGGGAAATTATACCAATACGGCACAAATAATCGCTTCGGATGCTTTTGATATTGATTCAACACCCAACAACAATATTCCGACCGAGGACGATCAAGATGAAATTATTTTGACGCCTGTGCCGGTAATTGACCTCTCATTGACCAAAACTATTGATAAATCACCGCCTTTGGTGAGCGACAATGTAAGGTTTACCCTAACGGTGGCCAACGACGGTCCCAGTGAAGCAACTTCTGTAGAGGTATTGGATCTATTACCCTCTGGATATACCTATGTTTCTGACGATGGTGGAGGTGCTTACGATGAAGTTACTGGTGTTTGGAATGTGGGTTCGGTTGCAAGCGGTGATTCAACCAGTTTAAGTATCCTTTGCAACGTAAACGCTTCTGGAGATTATGATAACGTGGCAGGAATTATAGCTCATGATCAAACGGATACGGATTCAACTCCGAACAACAATGTCCCAGGTGAAGACGATCAAGATGGTGTATCGGTGATACCGGTACCATTGGTAGATATATCCGTTGCCAAAACGGTAGACCAAATCATCCCGGAAGTGGGAGAGGAGATACTTTTTACGGTCACGGTGCAAAACGATGGTCCAAGTGACGCCACTAATGTGGTTGTAACCGATGTTTTGACTTCTGGTTATCAATTAATCAGTTCTAACCCCTCAGTGGGTACTTATAATGGGACAAATGGTTCATGGGTCGTAGGAGATTTGGCCAACGGAGCTTCTGAAACTTTGGAAATTACCGTAGAAGTATTGCCAACAGGAAATTATACGAATACTGCCGAGTTGACGAACGTTTCGGAGATGGATGTGGACTCGAGCCCGAACAACAACAACGAATCGGAAGATGATCAGGATACCGTGGAACCCATTGTAATTCCAGTGGCCGACTTGCTGTTGCAGAAATCTGTGAATGTATTGAGTCCATATGTAGGGCAAGATGTGATTTTTACCATCAACATTACCAATTTGGGCCCAAGTGATGCTACCGGGGTCGCGGTGATGGATGTGTTGCCGGATGGATACACTTATGTTTCTCACGGAACCACGGCGGGAATCTATAACCAGGGTTCCGGAATGTGGAATCTTAATGGTACCCTGGAAGATACAAGTACAGAAACCCTTACCATTGTGGCCACGGTAAACAACTCAGGAGATTACTTCAACGTTACGGAGGTTTTTTCTTCCGATCAGTACGATCCCAATTCTATCCCCAATAACAACAATATTTTTGAAAATGACCAAGATAATGCTGGAACTACTCCCGTTCCGTCCGCAGATTTAAACTTGGATATTACTGTCGACAACGCCTCCCCGGATGTGGGAACGGAGGTTTTGTTCACCATTACTTTGATCAATGAGGGGCCAAGCGATGCCATCGGAGTTATTGTTGAAAATACGCTTCCAGATGGATTTACCTATGTTTCCGATGATTCAGGCGGTTTATTTAATCCATCTAACGGAATTTGGAACGTGGGCAATTTGGCTTTGGAATCACAGATAGAGCTTCAAATTGTTGCCGAAGTAAATCCTTCAGGGGATTATACGGTAGGTACAGAGGTGATAAACTCCATTTTTCTCGATATTGATTCTACCCCTGGCAACGATGTGCTTTCAGAAGATGATCAGGATGAACTGACGGTCGTGCCAAGACATGTGGCGGATATTTCGGTTTCAAAATCCGTCAATAATATGAATCCCGAAGTAGGGGATGAGATTGTTTTTACCATTGAGGCACTTAATGATGGCCCCAACGATGCTTCCGGATTGATTTTAGAGGATGAATTGGAAAGCGGTTATCAATTTGTTTCGGCAACAACATCAGCAGGAATTTATGATGAAATTGCTGGCACATGGAATTTACCGGATTTGGCAAATGCAGCTACAGCAACTTTGGAGGTAAGGGCGATAGTGCTTTCGAGCGGTGAATACAAGAATACAGCCGAGCTTATTGCTTCAAATGTCTATGATCCAGATTCTACTCCTAATAACAATTTGGGCTCCGAGGACGATCAATCCACCGTGATACCTGTTCCAGAGGGACTAAGTGATTTGTCACTTTCAAAAACTGTAGATAATGAAAACCCTAACGTGGGAGAGGTAGTCCGTTTTGTGGTGAGTGTTGGCAATAGCGGCCCATCCGATGCGAGGGGTGTCGCAGTGACGGATATGTTGCCGCCCGGCTACACTTACCAATCGCACACCTCTACTGCCGGGGTGTACAATTCGGCTTCAGGAATTTGGAACGTGAACCGAACCATATTAAATCAAGATACGGAAAGTTTGGAGATTTTGGCCGTGGTAAATGCGCCAACAGGTCTGCAAAATGAGTATGTGAACGAAGCTTTTGTTTCCTCAACTTTATATCCTGACCCGGACAGCGACCCATCAACAGGGATTGGGGAGGATGATTTTGACGACGGTATTTCGGATGATGACGAAGCAACTGCCTTTGTAATACCTCAAACCACGGATATCTCAATCACAAAAAACGTAGACAATGCAATGCCCAATATAGGGGATGAGGTTGTTTTTGAAATAACGGTGACCAATCAAGGTGTGGATGATGCTATCCATTTGGGCATTCAGGAAGAATTGCCATTGGGATATCAATTCATCAGTTCGGAAACCACAGTAGGAACTTATGATGCTGAATCTTCATTTTGGGAGATTGAGTCGCTGCTTGTTTCTGAAACCGCAACGCTACTGCTTACCGTTAAGGTGGTGGATATGGATGATTATGTGAACAGGGTAAGTTTGGCCTATGTGGATCAATGGGATGTAGATGAAAGTAGTAATTCGGCCGAAGCGTTTGTAGATCCAAGTTGCTTAGTGGTCTATAACGAGTTTTCTCCCAATGGAGATGGGGTCAACGATTACTTTAAGATTGATTGCCTAGGTCGTTATCCAAACAATACACTTCAAGTATACAACCGATGGGGAAATATTGTGTACCAGACAAAATCCTATAAAAATGATTGGGACGGTACACCGAACGGTCGTGCTATGGTCCAGCCCGAAGACCAGTTGCCCGTGGGAACCTATTATTATGTGCTGGATTTGGGCGATGGCTCGGAACCAAGAACAGATTGGTTGTATTTAAACAGATAAAAAATGGAGTTGGTTTCATCAAAATATAAAATAACCGGAGGTAAGCATGTACTTGTGCTAATGCTTGTCCTATGCTCCATTTTTGGATATGCTCAGCAAGACCCGCAGTTTACGCAATACATGTACAACACCATGAGCGTTAATCCGGCATATGCTGGCAATAATGGTCATTTAACCGCATTGTTGTTGCACCGTTCGCAATGGGTAGGTGTAAATGGAGCTCCCAATACGCAGGTGCTTGCCGTGGATATGCCCTTGGAAAATAAACTAGGGGTGGGAGGCATCATTTCTCGTGATGCATTGGGGCCTTCCTCCGAAATATCGGTGGATGGAAACGTTTCGTACACCATTCAGTTGGATAGTGCCAATAGCAAATTATCCTTTGGGATGAAGCTCGGAGGTCGCATTTTTGATGTGGACTTCTCTAAAGGACTTATCGAAGATGCCGATGTGGCTTTTCAAAATAATATCAAGAGCAAATTCTTCCCAACCATTGGAGCAGGTCTTTATTATGATACGAAGAAAGGCTATTTAGGATTTGCCATACCCAATTTCTTTTCACAAAAACATTATGATGGGGAGGAGCAGGAAATCGCTGCGGAGCGTTTGCATTATTACTTTATTGGTGGAAAAGTGGTGGATTTGACCCCGGATGTGAAACTTAAACCAGCTTTTTTTGTGAAATGGGTTCCAGGGGCGCCAATTATAGCCGATTTATCCGTGAACGCCATGCTTAGGGAAACGTTCACCGTTGGATTGGCTTACCGCTGGGACGATTCGTTTTCAACCTTGTTGGGAATGCAGATCAACCCGAATTTTAGTGCCGGTTATGCTTACGACCTAACTACTTCCAATTTGGCGAGCTATACGGGAGGGTCACACGAATTGTTTGTCCGATACGAGTTTAAAACTTCCCAAAAACAGAAGGAGGCGCCTACATTTTAGAGTCAAATGGAATTAGGGCGCAAATAGTCTGTATCTTTAACTTTGCATTGGTAAAACAATGATTAAATTGATATGCTATGGAAAGAAATGAGCTCTACCCCGTTTTTTTAAAAGTAAATAACTTAAAGGTACTCATTGTTGGAGGAGGGAATGTTGGGTTGGAAAAGCTTACTTTTTTATTGAAGTCGAGTCCCAATGCTCAAGTTCAGATGGTCGCTCCCGAGTTTTTATCGGACACATTGGAGTTGGCGGCAGCGCACCATGTGGAAATCACGGAAGATTTGTATCAAGAAAAATATTTGGAAGGCAAGCACATGGTGGTTGCCTGTACGGATAAACCCGAAGTGAACGAGCAAGTTTACCACGATTGTAGAAAACTGAGCAAGTTGGTGAACGTAGCCGATAATCCACCGTTTTGTGATTTTTATATGGGAGGTATTGTGACGAAAGGGAATGTGAAAGTTGCCATTTCTACCAACGGACAATCACCAACAACCGCAAAAAGATTACGACAATTCTTTGAGGATGTTATTCCCGAAAATATTGATGACTTGGTAAAAAACTTGAACGAATATAGAAAAACCTTAAAAGGCGATTTTGAGCAAAAGGTCGAAGCGTTGAACGAGTTTACCAAAGGCTTGGTCAACCAAAAAGATTAAGCAGGTTACAAGCGCTTCATTGCTTCAATTAAGTCATCTCTTTTTCTTGGTGAAATATTCACCTGCATATCGTTGCTCATTATAAGGTGGCCTCCATCAGATTTGACATATTTTTTCACTTTTTTTAAATTGATTAGAAAACTATTGTGAACCCGCATAAAGTAATGTTCCGAAAGCAACATTTCGTATTCCTTTAAATGTTTGCTCACCAAGAGCATGCTTTCATCTTCCAACATAAAACAAGTATACGAGCCATCCGCTTTGCAGGCCACTATCTCATCTAAGGCAATAAACTCCATTCCGGCCGTGGTGGCAAGGCAAATTTTTTCGGGACGTACTTTTCCGCGAGAAATGCTTTGCATTAATGTATCTAACTGTTCTCTGTAAACATTGGTGTCCATTCGGTTTCTTGCTTTTTCTACTGCTTGCTGGAGTTCGTCCAAATCTATAGGCTTCAGTAAATAATCCAAGGAGCTGAACTTTATGGCCTTGATGGCATATTTTTCAAACGCAGTGGTGAAAACAACTTCAAAGTTGGGGTCTTTTATTTGGTTAAGTACATCGAACCCTACACCAGATTGTAGCTCTATGTCCAAGAAAACAATATCTGGACTGTAGATGGATAATACTTTCACTGCCTCTTCTACTGAGCCGGCCATAGCAATTACTTGCACTTCTTTGCAAAATTCTTCCAGCATGGATTTTAAGGTTTCTCTGCTGTGTTTCTCATCTTCAATTATTACTGCTTTTAAAATCATAAGGCTATTTTTAGGGGTTATTTGGTTATTTATTGCTGCAGGCTAAGTTTTGAAATTGATGTGATTCTAAAAATGAAAAAGGATTTTTCTTTCAAATTATATCAGAATTTGATTATTATTCATATATTTGGTTTATTGCCAGTATTATATAGTTTTTGTTTTGGATTGGCATTACGGCTATCAACCGATTTTTCTTTTCATTAGATTACATAGTTTTTCGATAGTACCTTACTGTCTTGCTGGTTTATTAGACTGTGTAATAGGGTTATAACGTTTTTGTTTTCCTTTATAGGGGAAAATTGCTTTTCACTGTATTAAGTTAAACATTTTTACGGGGGGAAGAATAAATAGTGGCAAAAAACCCTAGTTGTCATTTTCTATGAAAATGATAACTTGTTGTGCCAGTACGTAAAAAATAACTCACCATTTTCAATCCTATAGATAACTGTTGCGCAGCATAACCCCATACTTGCTTTCAGCTTAAGAATTTACTCATGGTGAGTTTTTATTCAACAACTTATATATTTTGGACTGCACTGCCTTTATCGCCAGAACCAAAGGCAAAACAATAGTTTTATGTGCAGCCCAATATTTATTTTTGGTTGATAAATCTACATTTATCATAATTAAAAAACCGGTGCCATTTGACGTATGTGGGGTTTGAGTTTATGGATGGCCCTTTTGAGTTCACGTAATTTTAAATTAAATCCTTTTTGATGTAAAATGGGACTCCTCGATTAAAAGGAAATCCCATTTTTTACAACAGGAGAACACTAAAAAGATTCTTAATTTTAAACTGATCATGCAGAATGATATAGCTCTTGATGGTTAAAGTATTTTGTAGCTCTAGAAAAGGATTTCTTCTTATGAGGCATTTTGGCCACAAAGTGTCCTTTAAAATCTATTGATGCAATATTGCTGAAGTAACCAAGCATGTCCTCGTAGTCATTTATATTGATTCCGGCTTTTGCCAAGTTGTTTTGCATAACCGATTTGTTTAATTTGGTTTCCCAATTTCCGTTTATTCTTATGTCTTTAGATCTTATGATTAAAATCTTGAGCTTTTTTAAGTGCCAGGTCGGAACATAGAAATTGGTAACACCATCCTTTAAAGATTTAAAGGTCACGTATACCTTGCCAACATTTTTGTACACTTTTGCGGTATAGCCAACACTACTGTTGCTCAATGGTAGTTTTAGACAAGAGTTATCCGATTCCAAATAGAATAGAATGGAGTTTTTGTTCAGGACTTCTTCTGTGATTTGTGGAACGTCTATGGAAAACGACCAATTGGGTAATTGTTCTCTAATATCAAAAGACAAAAGTTCCACCGTATTTTGCGTTTTGGACGCGCATGATTGTTTGTGATCCCGTAGTACTGTGCTGGATTTCTTAATAAGATAGATTGGGTATCCTATTATTACAGCGGCACAAATCAATGTCCAGAAGATAGTCAATAGATGCATAACTTTATTTTTTGTTAAAACTTGGGAACCTTTTTCAGCTACTAAATAACAAAGAAAAATAGTAGCTAAACCCCATCAATATACGGATGGGCCTTTTCAATTGACGTATGAGAAACCACCGATAAAAAGAGTGTTTTTACAGATGAAATACACTCATTTTTTTCTTAAATGGACATTTGGATGCACAAATTTGGTTTACTACTTACCCTATGATGTCTTATTGGTCTTTTCCAATTGGCCGATTACGCCCATTACATCATAATTTGCAATTTTTCTAGTACTATAATTTCGTTTTATGTGGTTCACGTATGTGTGGATTTCCAGAGTATAGTAGTTTTCTAGTTCAAAGACAGGATCTTTGGCAATTTCTAGACTACTGTTCACTTTCATTTTGCCATAAGCTCTTGCATGGTAGACAATTTTATAGTTGTTATTATCATTATCCATCCACTCAATGGTCACTTCAATAAAATCGTCCATTCGTTCTCTTAACTTGTAGTTCGCATGCTTGGGTATGTTCCCAAACTCATATTCAGACTTAATTAGGTCCAAAATCCATTTTTCCAGAAAGTTATCCTTCATGTCATTTAAATTTTAGGTGTTCTGATTTTGATCAGCGATTGACCAATGGTTCTATAAATCTTTAATGAGGTTGAAATGGTTTTGAATTGTTTTTTGATACTGCTGGGCCAATACCTTGATTCGTTAATTATTCTTTTGATTCTTAATTTTTTTTGAGAGTATTACTAAATCCGATGTTTGGTTTATTCTGTGATGTGCAATAGTGTCTTTAACCAATTAATCGCATTTTTCCTGGCCATTTCACTTTGGTCTTTACCTTCGGTATCAAATCCGTGACCCACACCCTCATAAATATGATGTTTCACGGGGACCCCTTTTTCTTCCAATAAGTCCACCATACACAATGTGTTTTCTGTTAGATAGCCCTTAGAAGGAATCTGATATAGGATTGGGGCATAAGGACGGTATATATTCTTCACAAATGCATTCTCATTACAAGGCCCCGGCCCCCAATAACCATATCCTGAGGATCCTCCATAGTAGAAAACCCCTCCGGCAAAACCATTTTCCGGTTTGGTTTGAGGTGGCTGAACTCCCGATGAGGCATCATATTTGTTTCCGTCAAAACTTTGTGTCCATTCCCAATCGGCGGGAGTTGAGTCGGTATCATAAAGTGTTGCCGCCAATGCACTGGCTCCGTCGGAAAAACCAAGTAAGGCGATGTCATTCGGTCTTACCAATGGCTTCCCGTTATCAAGTTTTAGGTTTTTGAGTACCTCTAAGGCCATATTGGCATCTTTGGGACGAACAAATTGAGAACTGATTCTAAAGTTGTCCGGAGCGTCCGTCCATTTGCCAGATCTCTCTTTTACATTCCTTCCAGAATAGCTGTCAACAAAAGCACCAACAATACAGTTGTTATCAAAGATTTCTCGCCAATCCCGATTTTGACTGGACATTTTTCCGGTAGTGGGGTCATCGTTCGACCACATTCCGCCAGAACCGTGCATTACCACCACCGCAGGGTAATTTTCATTTCCGCAGCCCTCGGGGATTGACAGGTAAATAGGGATTTTATCTTGCTGTATCTGGACATAGATAATAGTGTCCAAGGTAGATTGCGCCATTATAATTTCCGGAGCATCGGCCACAGAGGGTAAACCATCGTTATCCTCGCTGCATGATATAAAACAGACAGATAACACTAGAAGTAGGTTAAGTTTGATAAATAATTTAGACATTGTTTTTTTCATAATTTCATATTAATAAGTGCAGGAACAATTAGAAACCCCTTGGAACAAATCGATGCCCAAGGTCAGAACATGGGTGCCCTTCGAGTACCCAAGTATCTCATTCATGATAACCTGATAGGAATATCCAAAATAGAAATCACCTTTTTTAAGTCCAATAACGGGAGCTATGTAAAGTGGTGAGCCAAACTGGTCGTTTAAAAACCTATAGGTTATGCCGGCATAGTAGTAGTTCAGAAAATCATACCATTTGAATTTTGTGTTTATATCAGTAATTGACCTTCCATCACTCTCAAAATATTGAAAGAAAACAGAAGGTTCTATCTCAAAATCCGTTCTCGAGTTCTTCCTGAATTTGTATCCCGAATACAGATAATAATTGCGTAGTGTATTGGGTTCAAAAATTTGGTTGAACTTTTCAAATTCTTTATTCAGAATATTGGCGGCGTTCACGCTAACATAAAACCCTCTGCGCCGGTACAACATGCCCACATCAAAATTTGGATTGCTGGATGACCTATCATTAATCACAGCAGGGTCAGTGTTTGGGTCAAAATTTTCAATATCTATCCTAAATTGATTTAGGTTAAAGGAAAGCGCTAAGGAGAAATACTGGTCATCATATTTATTAAGAGTCAGGTGATGCGCAAAAGAAACTTTTCCTCCACGTTGTTTTGTTTCACCATTGGAATCGTTATAGATGACCATTCCAATACCGGAACGGTTACCCAATCGAACATCTGCCGATAACGATTGGGTATCTGGCGCATCCTTAATGCCGACCCATTGGGTAACCCCGTTCATACGCACCTTTACATAATCACCAATTCCTGCATAGGAGGGGGACATTACAAAAGGATTGTCGGACAAGTATTGGGACAATTGCGGAATCGTCAGCTCTTGTCCTTTTACAAGAAACAGGTTTATGAATATTAGGAAAACTACGACTCTCTTCATTTATCAATTAATTTTATCTATACAATGTGAAGTGACCAACAAATTCACGCCCAGACCCATCATTTAGCCTCACGATGTACCAGTAATCCCCAGATGGCATAGGGTTGGAGTCATATTCCCCATCCCAAGCATCCGATGTGCCTAAGATTTGGATTTCTCTTCCATACCTGTCAAAAATGTGGGTTTTGATGTCAGGGAACAGTTCGGAATTCTTTGGAGACCAAAAGTCATTTTCCCCATCACCATTTGGAGTGAAAAAATCCGGTATAGTGATTTCCACTAAGTTTAAAGTGATGTTCTGTGTCACCTCACAACCATAGCTATCAACGACTCTTACAGTGAAAGTGCCACTTCTCTTTATGGTATAGGTGTTGGAATTGGAAGCGCCTTGGTCATCAAAGTAATAAGTGTAAGGTGCATTTCCTCCTGTAACATTTGCGGTAATCTGATTTACATATTCACTGGTGAGTGACAACTCCAGTTGTTCGAAATTTTCAACCTCAAAAGGAATCTCAGCCAAACAACCATTATTGTGCATAATAAAAAGACTATGACTTCCAGAACTGATGTTTCCAAAATCTGGAGTTAATATAAAGTCATTTGGATTTGTTGAATCCAAGGCATAAAGCACATCATTGCTGATGGATGGGTCGGATAATGTTACCTCGATTGTATTTGAAGGTAAATTTTCCTCACACAAATACATGACATCTACTGTGCCACCAAGGTTTGGCCCGTCCGCCTTAATTTCAAAGATTGTATTGGTTTGGCAACCCGTGTTGTCGATCACATTCATTTCATAATTCCCTGGAGATAAATCCTCTATGGAGAAAGAATTGGTATTGAAAACCATAGGTTCCATATTATTAAGCTTAACTGTAACTGGAAAAGCTACATCTCCAACAGTTATAGAAACGGAACCGTTAGCATTTTCAGAACAATTCGCATCCTGAACGTTACTAGTGATGCTTAGTTCAGATGCAGTAAGCACGATATCAGGGTCCTGTTGTGATGCACAGTTATTGACGGTGATGGCCAGATTAGTGTAGTTGCCGGCAGCCAAGTTGGAGACAGTGGCTGTCCCTCCGCTCACGGCGACATCGGCAAACGACCCTCCGTCATAGGCTATGGTATGGTTCCCGTTGGGTACATTGGTAAAGGTGAACTGTATCTGTCCGTCGCTTGCCCCGCAGGTGGACGGTTGTACGGCCACGGCCTCGATGGTGGGCGCGTCCGGTGAGGATAGCACGACGTCGGGATCCTGTTGTGAGGTACAGCTGTTGGCGGTAATCTTTAGGTTGGAGTAGTTGCCGGCTGCCAATCCCGTTACGGTGGCGGCGTTTGATGCAACTGCCACGTTGGGGAAACTTCCCCCGTCATAGGATATGGTATGGTTCCCGTCGGGCACATTGGTAAATGTGAACTCTATCTCCCCGTCGCTTGCCCCGCATGTTGAGGGCTGTACGGCCACTGCCTCGATGGTCGGTGCATCCGGTGATGATAGCACGACATCGGGATCCTGTTGTGATGCACAGCTTCCCACGGCGATGCTCAGGTTGTTGTAGTTGCCCTCTGGAAGGTTGTCCACGGTAGCGGTCCCCCCGCTGACGGCCATGTTGGGGAAGCTTCCCCCGTCATAGGATATGGTATGGTTCCCGTCGGGCACATTGGTAAATGTGAACTCTATCTCCCCGTCGCTTGCCCCGCATGTTGAGGGCTGTACGGCCACTGCTTCGATGGTGGGCGCGTCCGGTGACGAGAGCACGACGTCGGGATCTTGCTGTGAGGTACAGCTATTGACGGTGATGGCCAGATTAGTGTAGTTGCCGGCAGCCAAGTTGGAGACAGTGGCTGTCCCTCCGCTCACGGCGACATCGGCAAACGACCCTCCGTCATAGGATATGGTATGGTTCCCGTCGGGCACGTTGGCAAAGGTGAACTCTATCTCCCCGTCGCTTGCCCCGCATGTTGAGGGCTGTACGGCCACTGCTTCGATGGTGGGCGCGTCCGGTGACGAGAGCACGACATCGGGGTCCTGTTGCGATGAACAGCTTCCCACGGCAATGGTCAGGTTGTTGTAGTTGCCGGCTGGCAGTCCCGTTACGGTGGCGGTGTTTGATGCAACTGTCACGTTTGGAAAACTTCCCCCGTCATAGGCTATGGTATAGTCCCCGTCCGGTACATTGGTAAATGTGAACTCTATCTCCCCGTCGCTGGCCCCGCAGGTGGATGGCTGTACGGCCACTGCGGCGATGGTGGGCGCGTCCGGTGACGAGAGCACGATGTCGGGGTCCTGTTGCGATGAACAGCTTCCCACGGCAATGGTCAGGTTGTTGTAGTTGCCCTCTGGAAGGTTGTCCAGGGTAGCGGTCCCCCCGCTGACGGCCACGTTGGGAAAGCTTCCCCCGTCATAGGATATGGTATAGTCCCCGTCCGGTACATTGGCAAAGGTGAACTCTATCTCCCCGTCGCTTGCCCCGCATGTTGAGGGCTGTACGGCCACTGCCTCGATGGTGGGCGCGTCCGGTGACGAGAGCACGACATCGGGGTCCTGTTGCGATGAACAGCTTCCCACGGCAATGGTCAGGTTGTTGTAGTTGCCGGCTGGCAGTCCCGTTACGGTGGCGGTGTTTGATGCAACTGTCACGTTTGGAAAACTTCCCCCGTCATAGGCTATGGTATAGTCCCCGTCCGGTACATTGGTAAATGTGAACTCTATCTCCCCGTCGCTGGCCCCACAGGTGGACGGTTGTACGGCCACTGCCTCGATGGTGGGTGCGTCCGGTGATGAGAGGACGACATCGGGGTCCTGTTGTGATGCACAGCTTCCCACGG
>NZ_WYET01000004.1 GCF_013376415.1 Flagellimonas chongwuensis | reverse complement strand
GGGTGCCACAGGACGTCCTTGACCAGCACGGGGTGGCCTACGACGAGGAATGGCTGGCCAAGTGCGTGGACCAGAGCAAGCGGGGCGTCATCGCAGAATGGGACGAAGACGGTAATTTGATCACATGATTTATATAGAATAGCCGAACCTTCTTTATGGAAAATAGTACATAAAGTGGATTTGAGTTAGTTTAGTTAATTTGATGCAGGCTCCTTAAAGGGGCCTGTTTTTTAAGTATAGTCGAAGAAATTGGAACAAGCCTTTTGAGAGTTGTTGTTTTAGGCCAATTGTTTTTCCCGGGTTTGATAATTAGAATATCAAAATTTATTATTATGTTCGTACATAATAATAAAACATTCCCATATTTATTTAGAAGAAATAATTGCTGAACAGCCAACAAGCGGGTATTTCATCTCTTTTAACCAATACCATGAAAATTAAACAACCTTTACTGTTTCTATGTATATCCGTGATATTAAGTTCTTGTAAAACGGATAAAACCAAATCAGATAGTGAATCTGCACATCTTGATAGAACACCTTACGAATATGTTAATACATTTATAGGGACAGCGCCTCTGTTGGATGAGGAGATTATCGGATATACTCCTCCAAAGGATTGGAGGGTTTGGGCAGGTTTGACTTATCCAGGATCATCATTGCCAAACGCTATGGTACAGCTAAGCCCAATCACGGAATATGGTACAGGAGCAGGTTACGAGTATGAGGATACTGAAATTTTAGGATTTGCCCATACCAACAAGGGACACTGGAATTTATGTAATCTACCAGTTCTGCCTATTTCTTCCCGAGCAAAAGCTCCCTACAAAGGCACTTTTTCACATGATAATGAATCGGCTTCCCCCGATTTCTATCAGGTTTATTTACAGAATTATGATATCAATGTAAGATTGACTTCAACACTTAGGGCCGCCATTCATGAGTATCATTACGGGGAGGCTGATGGAAAAAGAATATTGTTTGATTTGGGAAAGGCCAATAACCATGTTTCCGATTGGGAGATTTCCAAAGTATCATCCAACGAAATCAGTGGTTTTCAGAAGGTGGGAAAGGATAAAATTCATTTTTTCGCCCGAATTGATTGTGATATTGATAGCATTGCATTGACCAACCTTGGAGAATCCAAAGGATATGCTATTGTGGATTTAAAGGAGAACAGTAAGGAAAAGGTGACCATGAAAATTGGATTGTCCTATGTTAATGTTGAGAATGCAAAGCTGAATTTGGATGCAGAAGTTGGCCCTAAATCTTTTGATGATGTGTTTGGAGCGGGTAAAAAAATATGGTCGGATTTTCTAAATCAAATTGAGGTTACAGGCGGATCCGAAAAGGAAAAGGAAATATTCTACACCTCACTTTATAAATCTTTTTTATGGCCAGCATTAAGAAGTGACAGCAATGGAGACTTTGTGGATGCTTCGGGTAATATTAAGAATAAGGATTTTCAGTATTACACCATACCTTCATTATGGGATACCTATAGAAATAAAGTAGTGTTGATGGAAATTTTGAGGCCGGAAGTAACATCGGATGTCATTGAATCGCTTATCGACAGGGGAAAGGTTACTGGATTTATCCCCACATTTTTCCACGGAGATCATGCAGCATCTTTCATAACGGGGTCTTATTTGCGTGGCATAAAAGATTTTGATGTGCAAAAAGCATATGAGCTTCTACTTAACAATGCATATAAAGAAGGGGGGACTCGTCCGTATATAACCGAGTATATGGAACTAGGATATATTTCAGACCCAAAAATAGAGGAACCGAACACGGAATCAAAAGGAAAAGCAGGGGTGTCCAAAACCTTGGAGTTTGCCTACGATGATTACTCACTTTCGCTATTGGCAGAAGAAATGGGGGATTCGGAACGGCAGGTAGATTTATTTGATAGATCTAACAACTATAAGAACGTATTCGACCAGAAAACCAATTTTATGCGGGGTAGATTGGCAAATGGAGATTGGATCACTCCCTTCAATCCAGAATACCCGTATTACGAGTATATGTACAGAGAGGCAAATGCCTGGCAGGTTTCCTTTTTTGTGCCCCACGATATGCATGGCCTTATTGACCAATACGGAAGCAGTAAAAAGTTTGAGGAGAAATTGGACTCCCTCTTTACCTATAAATGGAACCCCAACTATATTGCACGAAATGTTTCGGGGTTTATGGGGCAATATAGCCAAGGAAACCAACCAGGGCACGAGGCTCCGTTCTCTTATTATTTTATTGAAAAGCCAGAGAAATCCCAAGCGGTCATCGATAAATTATTGTCCGACTATTATGGAATTGGTAAAGAAGGTCTGGCACTTTCCGGTATGGATGATGCCGGGGAAATGTCTTCTTGGTATGTATTTAATGCATTGGGTCTATATCCGTTTTCTCCTACGGACCCCGAATATCTGGTTACTGTTCCCATTTTTGACACGGTAACCTGGCACTTGAAGGGCAATAAGATTTTGAAGCTCACAAGGGAAGGGGGGACGAGAGAACTCGAAGAGATACATGTCGATGGAACAAAAATAGATGGCTACTTTATTGATCATTCCATATTTGAAAGGGGAGGAGAGGTTTTAATTCGAACAAAGAATTAATAGCAAAGTTAATTGCCATGAAACAAATACCTTAGATAGAACAACCGAAACTCATTTAATAGATTATGAAATCATATCTTTTACAAACAGGACTGTTATTCCTTCTTTTGTTGACTAGCTGTAAAATGGAGGAAAGAAAAGTCGGGTCGGACAAGGGTTCCGAAGCCATTTTAAAAACTAGATGGACAGACCAAGTAGACCCAAATCATGTTTTGCCCGAGTATCCCCGACCTATTCAACAACGTAAGGAATGGATGAATCTGAATGGATTTTGGCAAGTTGATACTTCTCCAAAGCAAGACATTCCTTTTGGTACGGCACTTTCGGATACTATTTTAGTTCCATTCGCAGTGGAATCCTATCTCTCCGGAGTGCAAGAAAAAACGGATGACCTCCTCTATCGCAAAACATTTAAGGTACCGGAGGATTGGGATGATCAAGTCATATTGAATTTTGAGGGGGTCGATTATCACGCAACCATTTATGTCAACACACAAAAAATTGGAGAGCATAAGGGTGCCTTCGACCACTTTTCATTTAACATCACCAAGTATTTAACTAAAGGTGAGCAAGAATTGATGGTCAGGGTTCATGATGCTTCCAATGATGGATTACAACCCGTAGGAAAGCAGGTAAAGAAGCCTGAAGGGATTTTTTATACTTCCACGACCGGTATTTGGCAAACGGTATGGGTCGAACCAGTTTCGTCCAACCACATTCAATCCTTCAAAGTGGAATCGGATATCGATAAAGGTCAAATTGATTTTTTTGCTGAAGCCACAAAAGGAAATGGAACCATCAAGTTGGTCCTAAAAGATGGAGAACAATTGGTTGCCGAAACAGAAGGTTCTCCAGGAGAGCATATTATACTTCAGGTCCCAGAGCCGAAATTATGGAGCCCAGAGCAGCCTTTTCTGTATGATTTGGAAGTACAATTGGTCAATGATGATTCCATTACCGATGAGTTTTCCAGCTATGTGGCCATGCGTAAAATCAGTTTGGGAAAGGATAAAAACAATGATACCAAGATTCTATTGAACAACGAACCCTATTTTCAGGTCGGTGTGCTGGATCAAGGATACTGGCCGGATGGCTTGATGACCCCCCCTACAGAAGAAGCTTATATATGGGATATTGAAACCTTTAAAAAGATGGGCTTTAACTTGTTGCGCAAGCATGCGAAAACCGAAAGTCAACGATGGTATTACCTATGCGATAAATTGGGAATGCTGGTTTGGCAAGATATGCCGCAAGTTTACCCACACGAAGATTTTGAAGAAAGGCTTACCCCGAAAGACAAGCAGCAGTTTGAAAGTGAACTCAAAGCCATGGTGGATGACCTTTATAACTACCCGAGCATCGTGATGTGGGTCGTTTTCAATGAAGGGTGGGGACAGTACGACACAGAAAGGCTTACCCATTGGGTAGAAGATATGGATGAAACAAGATTGGTGAGCAATGCCAGCGGCTGGACAGATCATAACGTGGGGGATATTATTGACATGCACAGCTATCCCGGCCCTGATATTTACCCGGTGGAAGAAGAACGGGCGACCGTATTGGGAGAATTTGGTGGCCTTGGATTGGCGGTTCCAGAACATCTGTGGCAGTCGAACAATTGGGGCTACCGTGAAATGACAGATACCTTGGAATTTAAAAACTCTTACGCAGAGCTGTGGGACAATGTATGGCAAATGAAGCAGGACAAGGCCGCAAGCGCAGTGGTGTACACGCAGCTATCCGATGTGGAAGGAGAAGTAAATGGTCTGGTCACCTATGATCGCGAAGTCATAAAATTGCCAATGGATTTCCTTTATAATATTCATAACGATAATATGGTTTCCCCGGTAGTCATTTCTTCCGATCACTCTATGTTTTTGGATCATGAGAAAATCTCATTGGCAAATCGAAAAGGAGAGACCATATACTATACGCTAGACGGTTCAGATCCAACAGAAAGTTCAAATATATATACCAAACCAATACAGATTAATGCAACATCTTTGCTGAAGGCGAGGTCTATCAATGGTGATAAGAAGAGTAAAGTTACCCAGAAGCGGTTTGAAAAGGCTGACTCCTTGAATCCACCACAGTTTCAACTGGGTGAAGATTTTCAGAAGGGCTTGAAATATTCCTATTATCAAGGGCAATGGGATTATCTCCCAGATTTTAGTCAACTTGAATCATTGAAAACGGGTATTGCAGACGGCATTGATTTGAACAAAGCAACTCGGGAGAGCGATTTTGGCTTGACTTTCGATGGGTACGTTCGCCTTATGGAGGATGGTATTTATACCTTTCATTTGACGTCGGACGATGGTTCCATGCTATGGATCAATGATAAGAAGGTCATTGAACATGATGGGCACCACGCCATGGATACCAAAACGATAGATCTACCGCTTCAAAAAGGATATCATAAACTAAAGCTCCATTATTTCCAAGCTAAGGGTGGATTAGGATTAGATGTAAAAATCATAGGACCGGATGGCAAGGATTTGTCAAACGACAACTATGTACATAACTAATAGAGTATTCCCAAGTTTTTTTTAAATGTTATGCATATAAATGAAAAACGTTGATATAGTGTTATTTTTGATTGTATGTGCAAACATTAAAAAGCCGTATTATAATATAGATGCCAAATGAAATTTGAAATAGACCACAAAAGTCCAGTTCCCTTGCACGCCCAAGTTGAGCAATTGCTCCGTGAATTAATAGCGCAGGAGGAATACCAAAAAGGAAAGACACTTCCCAGTGAAGTTGAATTGAGCAAACGATTGGCAATCTCTAGGTCTACGGTGAGGCAAGCGGTCAAAAAGCTTGTATTTGAGGGACTGTTGGTCAGAAAGAAAAAGGCAGGTACTCGAGTTGCACCACAGCCTGTAAGTTCGCGTTCCAATAATTGGTTGAGCTTTTCGCAGGAAATGAAAGTAAGGGGGATTCCGATAAGGAATTTTGAGCTGCATTTAACTTGGGTAAAGCCCCCTTCCAATGTTGTTGATTTTTTTAATATTCCCGAAGATAGAAAAGTTCTTAAGATGGAACGGGTAAGAGGAAAGCCAGATGAGCCTTTTGTTTATTTTGTATCCTACTTTCATCCCCGAATCGGGCTAACAGGGGAGGAGGATTTTAAAATGCCCCTGTATGAAATGCTTGAACAAGAGCATTCAACAATAGCATCACTATCTAAAGAAGAAATCAGCGCAACAGCATCCAATGAGTTGGTATCCCAAAAACTTGAGATTGAAATAGGAACTCCTGTGTTGTTCAGAAAACGATTTGTTTTTGATCAAGGAGAACGACCCATTGAGTTCAATTTTGGCTACTATAAATCCGATAGTTTTATTTATTCGGTTGAAAGTAGTCGATAGGGAATTGTTAAATTCCTAATATTGTCCTCGATAATCAAACACTTTCCAAATTACAAAAGCAACTTTTTATCAAAACATCATGATTTAAATAAAATAAATTATTATGTTTGTACATAAGTACATTATAATTTATTTATTGATTTAATGATTCAGAACCAAGAAAAAAGCAAAAGCACATTGGGAATAAAGCGTAAGACCGACCAATATATATTACCCCCTACTCAAGTTTCAAGCCTGCATCAAGAGGGCCACTATGATATTTACCCGCGGCATCAGATGGAAAGCGGAAAAATTTTCGAAGGTTATGAAGGGCTTGCAGATTTTATCATCAAACACAAAACAGTTTGCCTTGATGGATTTTCAGGAGTGGCATGGGAGATTGTGGTACATAAAATATGTGATGCCGTTAAAAGCAAGGGTTTTACAGTCAATGCCATCGCAATTAAGGCATGTTTAAAGGATGAAAATAAAATTGCATCCATGGTCGATCCCTTTTTAGGGGAAGAGGAATCGGTATGGGGGAGAAAATGTGATTTTTACCTTTTGGATTATTTTGATAGGGAAAAGCTCAAGACTGTCAAGCCCAATAATCAAAGTGTAATCAATATAGTTTACGGGAGCGGTGCCAGTTTAGTAGATTGGGATTGCCCGTTGGTTTATTTTGATTTGCCCAAAAATGAATTGCAGTACCGAATGAGGGCTGGTTCAGTAACCAATTTGGGTATATCCACTTCCAATGTGGATTTTAAAATGTACAAACATTACTACTTTATTGATTGGGTAGTTTTGAACCAAGAAAAAGAGAGATTGGCCTCCAAAATAGATGTCATTGTAGATGCACAGTTCCAAGATACAATTACATGGTCGCACATGAACGATATCAAGGAAGCCCTTAAAGTGATGGCCGCTTCTGTATTCAGGGTAAGGCCTTGGTTTGAACCAGGAGCATGGGGAGGTGAATGGATAAAGGGGCACATACCTGGTTTGAACAAAGATGTCGTCAATTATGCTTGGGCATTCTCTTTGATCGTTCCCGAAAATGGACTGCTTTTTGAAAGTGATGGCAACCTTCTCGAGATTTCTTTTGATTTTCTGATGAACCAAGAATCCAAAAATGTGTTGGGCAAGCATCAAGCAACCTTTGGAACCGAGTTTCCCATTCGCTTCAATTTTTTGGATACCTATGAAGGAGGGAATCTATCCATCCAATGTCACCCCAGCCTTACTTACATTCAGGAAGAATTTGGGGAGAATATAACACAGGATGAATGCTATTATATTTTGGATTGCAAGGAAGACGCCTGTGTTTACCTCGGTTTTCAAGAAAATATTGATCCTCAAAAATTCAAAGAGGACCTTGAGCGCAGTCAAGAGGAAAATATTGAATTGGACATTGTGGACTACGTGCAAAAGCATCCTTCCAAAAAGCATGAGCTTTACCTTATTCCTAATGGTACCGTACACAGTGCGGGATCGGGGAATATGGTATTGGAAATCAGCGCCACCCCATATATTTTCACCTTCAAAATGTACGATTGGTTACGATTGGATCTCAATGGAAAACCACGTCCAATCAATATCGAGCACGCCTTTAAGAACTTGAATTTTGATAGAAAAGGAGAAAATGTCACCAATGAACTTTTCTCTAAAACCTATGTGGCCGAAGAGACCTCGGATCATGCCATTACCAATTACCCAACCCATCCCGATCATTTCTATGACGTCAGAAGACTTGAATTCGATGTGTTTATTGAAAGAAGTACCGAAAACTCATGTCAGGTAATGATGTTGGTCGAAGGTGACCGGATTCAATTGGAAACTGAAAATGGTCATGTGGAAACACTTGCTTATGCCGAAACTTTTGTTGTTCCAGCTGCTGCTAAAAGCTTCAAGTTGAAAAATTTGGGTCAAGGTAGGGCCAAAGTCATAAACGCATTTCTAAAATAAATACCATGAAAAACAAACGAAAACGCACTGAGTAGTACAACTAAACGCACACAGAAAACTAAAAATTAGCTTAAAACAAACGTATGAAATCAATAACTAACTTTTTAAGGAATGGATGCCATTTTTGGAGGTTCTTTTCGGGAATTCCTTCAAATGAGCTGACAGTTGCACCAGCAACGGTGGACAGCAAGAGAGGCTTTGTTGTAAAAAGATCTTATGCTACCGTAATTTTGCTGGCGCTTTTCACCTATGGTGGATTCGCACAGGAAATTAACGTTAGTGGTAAGGTAACAGATGAACTGGGACCCATATTTGGGGCCAATGTCCTTGTTATGGGAACCACCAACGGAACCAGTACCGGTATGGAAGGGCAATTTTCCCTTACTGCAAACAAAGGGGATGTCCTACTTGTATCATATATTGGATATAAACCGCAAGAAATCATGGTTGAAGGCGATACGCCGCTGACCATAATGCTTGAATCGGATACCTCGAATTTGGACGAGGTTGTAGTGGTTGGGTATGGTACGGAAAAAAGGGCAGATCTTACTGGGGCCATTAGTACCATTGACGAGCAGGCCATTCAGGGAAAGCCTGTGAGCAATTCCTATCAGGCGTTACAAGGAGAGTCGCCAGGATTGATTATTCAAAATACAACATCTAGACCGGGCTCTGTGCCGCAGATAAACATTAGGGGTGTAAGTACCATTAATGGAAACACTCCCTTAATTGTAGTTGATGGTGTAATTGGTTCTCTAAATAATGTGAACCCCAACAATATTGAGAGTATAAGTGTTCTTAAAGACGCTGCCTCATCCGCAATTTATGGTTCCCGTGCGGCCAACGGTGTGATATTGGTGACTACTAAAAAAGGGAAGTCGGGAAAGCCTGTATTTCAATACCAAGGATCTTATGGAGTGCAAACACCTACCAATTTTCCTGAATTTGCCTCTTCCTGGGAATACGCCACATTACGTAACGAGGCTTTGGTAAACTCTGGTTTTCAACCTGCGTTTACACCGGAACAGATTTTGGATTACAAAGAAAATGGTCCCAATGTATACTGGAACCGTGAAATTTACAAGGATATGGCACTGCAAAGTAGCCACAACCTGTCCATGAGCGGTGCAGAAAATGGTCTTAACTATTTGGTGTCGCTCGGCTATGTGGATCAAGAAAGCATGTTCAAAGGTCCTGATTACGGCTATCAACGATATAACGCCAGAATAAATTTGGAAAAACAGGTCAATGATAAATTAAAGTTGGGCGGACGTATGTCATTTGCTAGAAATGATATCAAGGACAATGCATATTTTGAAGAGTGGATCATAGAGCCCACTATGCGTATACCTCCCATTTATGACATTGTGGACGAAAATGGTGATTACACGCTTGTAAGCGGAAGTAACAGCAATCCTTTGGCGCAACTTGAGGTAGGGGGAACCACCAAATATCAAAACGATGAGTTTTTGGGGAATTTTAGTATTGAATATGAACCCGTTGAAAACCTGATTCTTAAAGGGGTGCTGGGAGGTAATCTAACCAGCAATAAAACGCATCAGTTTAGAAAGGCAATAGACTTTGCATACCCAGGAGGGGGAAACAATGAAAATTCAGTAACCGATAATTATAATAGGTCCCTGTATTTAAATCCTTTCTTGACGGCTAGTTACAGCAAGGATTTTAATGAAAAGCATAGCTTCAACATGATGCTGGGAGCTTCGTCCGAAAGTTTCAAAAGTGAGTTTTTTGGTGTTACGGGAATCGATATTCCTGGAAATGAGTTTGGAGTAATCAGCAATGCCAGTGATATCCAGAGTGCCAATGGTTCTGGAAATGAATGGTCTATCCAATCCTTCTTTGGTAAAATTGGATATTCCTACGATAGTCGATATCAAATCAATGGTAATATTAGATACGATGGGTCGTCCAGATTTTCATCGAAGAACCGTTGGGGTGTCTTCCCTTCGATTTCTGCCGGATGGACCATAAGCAATGAAACTTTTATGGAATCCGTTGATTTTGTCTCTTTTGCCAAAGTAAGGGCTTCATGGGGGCAGTTGGGCAATCAGGATATCAACGATCTATATGGCTATCAAAGTTTGGTTAACATCAATAGTAATGTTTACAGTTTTGGTGGCGTGCCTGTTTCCGGATCTTATTACTCCGTAAGCAACAGTAATAGGACATGGGAGACATCAACCATGAAAAACTTGGGTATAGACCTATCCTTGTTCAATAGAAGCTTTGATGTAACCGTTGAGTTGTTTGATAATCTCACCGAGGATATATTGCTCCAATTGCCAGTTCCGGGGACTTATGGTCTAGGACAACCTTTCCAAAATGCCGGATCGGTACGAAACAGAGGTTGGGAATTGAGTTTGGGTTATAGGTTCCAAACAGGTGAAGTTGACCATTCATTGAATATTAATGTTGCTGATAACAAGAATGAGGTTGAAGACCTCAGAGGTCGCGAGTTTATAAATGGTTTTGATGTCAATACCATTTTACGGGAAGGATATTCCATCAATTCTTACTACGCGTTGAAGAGCGATGGTTTTTTTAACACAGATGAAGAAATCGCCAATAGCGCTACTCCAATTTTTGTAAATGATGTAGATCCCGGGGATATCAAATATGTTGACCGCAATGGAGATGGACAAATCGATTATGACAACGACCGTTTTATCCTTGGCAACGAATTTCCTCGATATACCTACGGCGCAACGTATGCCGCCAATTGGAACGGGTTTGATTTTTCAATCTTTGTTCAAGGTGTGGGACAGCGAAAACAATGGTTGCGGGGAGAGGTAATTGAGGCGTTCCATAACAGTAACGAAGGACCGGTGTTCAATCGTCATCTTGATCGTTGGACCCCACAAAACATGGATGCTTCATATCCAAGGCTTACAGTCGGTGCAGAATCGGTGAACAACGCGGCAAAATCTGATTTCTACATTTTTGATGCCCATTACCTTCGAATCAAGAACATTCAATTGGGGTATACCATACCCGATCTAGCAGTTGAGAAAATGGGACTGAGCAAAATCAGATTGTACCTCACCGGCTTGAACATAGCCACATTCAGTCCGTTGAACGCTATTGGCGTAGACCCAGAGAACACAGGGGCAAGTGGAAGGGTATACCCCGTGTCCAGAATCTTCTCTTTGGGACTTGACATTAATTTCTAAAAAAAAACATCATGAAAAAAATATTTTTATTTCTAAGTGTCATATGGATATTTTCCGCATGCTCTTCAGATTTGGATCTCTCCCCAATGGATTCGCAGAGCGAATTGAATTATTGGGATACCGAGGAGGATGCGCAAATATTCCTGAACTCGATTTATGCTGATTTGATGTCAGCACAAGACTACCTATACTTTAATGCACTTTCAGATGACGCCTACACCAAGGCCATGGAAGAGTACCGTAATATTGCAAGCGGAAGTTACGGCACCGCCAATGGCGTAGTGGCAGGTGTGTGGTCCGGGAGATATGAAGCTATACGTAGAACCAATATATTTCTCAACAACATTAATGAGGTTGAGGAAATCACCGAAGACCAACGAACGGCTGTTACCGCTCAAGCGAGATTTGTTAGAGCTTGGCACTACTTCAACCTAATAGAACTGTATGGCGATGTCCCTCTAATTACGGATGAAATTAGTATAGAAGAGTCGCTTACCCTTGAAAGGGACGATAGCGGGGCCATTTTGGCATTTATTTACGATGAGCTTTCTTCGGCGATAAATGGGCTTCCGAGCAGCTATCCTGCCGATCAAAGTGGTAGAATAACCAAAGATGCGGCAATAGCATTCAAATCCAGGGTTCATCTGTACAATGGAGAGTATGAAATGGCAGCAACATTGGCCGAAGGGCTGTTGGGTGATTATTCGTTGTTTCCCAGCTATGCTGATCTTTTTAAAACAGAAAATGAATCAGCCAACGAAATTTTATTGAGCCTTCAGTACATCCCTACATTTAGGGAACACAACAATCAATATTCATTGATACCGCCTAGTTTGGGAGGGTATGCCAATTTCTCCCCTTTGCAAGAACTAGTGGATGCCTATCCAACCATCAATGGATACAGTATTGATGAACCAGAAGCAAATTATGATGAGAACAGTCCATATCAAAATCGTGACCCAAGATTATCCGCGACAATTATCCATGATGAATACACCATGAAAGATTTTGAAGGCAATGATATAGTAATAGGTACTTCCCCAGGCGATGAACCAGATGGATTGAACTATTCATCCAACAGTACGCCTACAGGGTATTATGTGCACAAGTTCTATGATCCCATGGCCCGGAACCAAGTAAATTCAGGTCTTAATCTAATTTTAATCCGCTATGCGGAAGTACTCCTGAATTTAGCTGAAGCAAAAATAGAGTTGGGAACATTCAGTCAGGCCGATTGGGATGCTACCATCGGAGCCATAAGAGCAAGGGCCGGACTTCAAGGGGATGCGCTTGTGTTTCCCGGAAATGACCAAAACCTGTTAAGGGGAATTGTACGGAACGAAAGAAGAATAGAACTAGCTTTTGAAGCAGGACATCGATTTTTCGATATCAGAAGATGGGAAATTGCCGAAGAAGTGCTCAACGGTTGGGCCCATGGTGTTAAAACAGACGACAGTATAGTGGACGATGGATACATTAGAGTGGATGAGAGAAGCTTTGATCCCGCAAAACATTATTTATGGCCCATTCCTCTTAGTGAGCGAGATATAAATGATAATCTAACCCAAAACCCTAATTGGTAATGAAAACAATACTAAAGTCACTTTTGACATTGATGGTTTTATCCATGACATTGATTTCATGTGATAATGACGATTACACTTTAGATCCTGAAATTGCACTAACGGGTTCCTTGGAAAGCCCAAGCAATAGCGAGACTATTGAGATAGACCTTGAGAATGGTGACAATATCATCTTTTCTTGGACCCCGGCACAGGCCAATGATGGTGGTACCATATTATACACCATAAAGTTCGATAGACCTGGTGGGGATTTTAGCGACCCAATATATACTTCACCTTCCGACAACGGTGGTGGGGCAACCACCTTTACCATGAGCACGTCGCGTTTGAACATCATTGCGGCCGAAGCCGGCATTCAACAATTGGAAACAGGTGATGTGGCATGGACGGTGGAAGCCTCGAGTAGCTATTTCAGGGAAAATTTCACCGAGCCTTCTACACTTAGTTTGACTCGACCTGAAGGACTGGCGATATTTCCGGAATACATGTACGTATACGGTTCAGCTACCGAAGCATCCGATATTCCAAGTGCAGTGGCATTCAAGCAGATTTCCAATCAATTGCCCAATGATAATTTTCAACCTGGTGTTTTTGAATCGGTTACCCACCTTTCCCCAGGCGAATTTTATATCGTTAATGGAAACAATGCTTCGGCGGAAGACCTGACCCATTATTATATCAATTCGGAAGGAAAGATCCGATCAGGGGATGATCCTACTACTTTTGATATGGAAGAGGGTGTGTACAGAGTGCGTATGGATTTGGCTAAGGCCACTATTTCCTTTGTCGAAATTTCTAACATTCAATTGTATATTTTGGCCAATCAAGCGGTTAAGGCAGACCTTGAATACGTCGGAAATCATACTTTTGAAGCTACCAACGCCTATTTTGAATTCTTAACGCCAGAATCCCCCGATGCACCGGATTGGTTAGGTTGGGAGGAAGAACGCTACCGATATCAATTTCAACTGGGAGATGGACAGGTTTCCTATCTGGGAAGTATGCACAACGAAGCAATGAACGGCTCTTTGGTTCCCGGGCTTGAAGGATACAATGGACGACCCAACGGAGGCGAACCGGAATATTACAATAATGTGTATTTCTTGGGACCAGAGGCCGCCTATTGGCAAGGAGCTTGGAAATTTCCAGATGCCTTGAACGGTGCAAATTTTACCGTCAGGGTAGTGTTTGATCCCAAGGCTGAAAATTATTACCAAGAATTAATACAAGAATAATTACAGAATATGATAAGTTCAAAAATTACATTTTTTTGTTCCCTGTTGTTTTTATGGGGGGTCGGTTGTAGCAGCGACCCCTCAATCGAGGATCAGTTGGAAGAAGGAAACGAAGAAACGGAGAACCCGGTTCCTGAAGAAGAGGAATCCTTGAGCCATAAAGAAAAGGCCAAGGCCGTTTATGATATGATTCAATCCCTTTATAAGAAAGAAAATCTATATAAAGAAAATTTCCCGTCACAATCAGGAGATCCTGCTTATAGCTACTTATGGCCCTATGTAGGAATGCTCACGGCTGGTAATGTACTTTATGAACTAGGGTACGACAGGTCTATTTTGGACAAGGAGTTTTCCGGTCTTGAGGCATATTATGATGACAGAAATGTTCTACCCACTTACCAAGCAGCTCCAGTGACCGAGGGACAGACCGATCATTATTATGATGATAGTGCCATTGTGGCCATGGAGCTCATCAAAGCTTACGAGCTTACAGGGGATGCCTTTTATTTGAACAGGGCCAAGACCGTTACAGAATTTATCATGTCCGGTGAAGATTCACGAATGGGAGGAGGATTGTACTGGTTTGAGGCGGAATCCACCAATTGTACAGGAGGGGCCAATTGTATGAAAGCGGCCAATACCAGTGCATATGCAGCTTATGTGACCAGCAAAATGTACCAATTGACCAATGAGTCACAGTACAGAACTTTTGCGGAACGGGTGTACGAGTGGAACTATAATACCTTAAGAGATCCCAGCGATAATCTATATTGGAACGATATCAATATAGCAACAGAGCAAATAAATACTACAAAGTGGACTTACAATGCAGCCTTGATGATTATGGCGGGGGTAAACCTCTATGAAATATCCGATGACCAAGAATACTTGAACGAGGCCATTGCCACGGCACGGTCTGCCTATTCCAAGTTTACGAGCATTGTCAATGGGCAAATATTTTACCAAACCCACGATTCTTGGTTCAATGTAGAGCTATTGTCCGCTTTTGTACAATTATCGGAATATGATTCAAAGACGGATGAATACATAGACGTTTTTATTAAAAACATGGATTATGCGTGGGATAATGCAAGAAATGCCGAGGAACAGTTTTTTGAAGACTGGTCAGGTAATAGTGAAGGCCGTTACTATTGGCTACTTCATCAAGCAGCTTTGATAGAAGCTTACGGGGTCGTGGCCTTATATGAAAATGAATCATAAATAGATGTTGAACGGAAAAACTGTTTTTCCAATAATTGAATAAAAAGTAGATGTTCAGTATAGGAGTTGACATAGGAGGAAGCCATATTTCATCTTGTGCGTATAGCCATGAGAACAAAACCTTATGCAGGGAAACCTTTTCTTATAAGAAGATAAACTCCCAAGGTTCAAAAGAAGAAATATTGACCGGATGGGTAGATGCACTGCAGGCCACCATTAAAGGTCTGGGCAAACCAATAAGCGGCATAGGAGTGGCCATGCCCGGTCCGTTTGATTATTATAATGGAATTAGCAAAATCACCGATGTTGAAAAACTTCAATCCCTATACGATGTCAATCTCCGTTTGGAATTGGCCGATAGGCTTAAGGTTCAGCCCTCCCAGATTAGATTTATAAATGATGCAACCGCGTTCTCCGTTGCCGAGGCGTTGATAGGTAAAGCATCAAAATTTAGAAAAGCAATAGCGATAACATTGGGAACGGGATTGGGATCCAGTTTTCTGTTAAACGGCAAGCCCATCATAAAGGATAAACAAGTTCCTGAAGGAGGTTTCCTTTATAACCAATATTACCGAAACGTGTTTGCCGATGATCTTTTCTCCACAAGGGGAATTATCAATGCTTTTGAAGAAGAGACGGGTAAGAGGCTAAAAAATGTAAAGGAACTTTGCGAATTGGTGGGTGTAGATGCCAATGCCCGTAAAGTCTTTAACGATTTTGGAACCAGACTTGCTGATTTTATCAACCCTTATATTGAGGAATTTGAAGCCGATGTTTTAGTTTTTGGAGGTAACATTTCCAAAGCGTTCGAATTCTTTGGCCCTGCGTTAAAAGAAGCGCTGAAGGGTGTCGATGAGATTTATGTGTCGGAATTTGGGGAGGAAGCGGCGATCATGGGAAGCGCCCTTTTGTTGGATGAAGATTATTATGCAGGCATAGCAGAAACCTTAAAATTGATGTAATGGATACAAAAAAGATGAATTTTAAGGTTGTACTTCCTGTACTGTTGTGCTACATCGTTATGGGGTTTGTGGATATTGTGGGGGTATCCACAGGTTTTGCACGACGTGATTTTAACCTATCACCGGAAATGGCACAGCTCATACCTTCCATGGTGTTTGTATGGTTTTTTTTCCTGTCAATACCCATTAGTGTGCTGCAGCATAATATAGGCAAGCGTAAAGTGTTGCTCTTTGGTATACTTTTTACCACTGTTGGCATGTTCTTGCCATTCATATACTATTCCTATGGAATTTTACTGGTGTGCTTTGTATTACTGGGCATAGGGAACACCATCATTCAGGTTTCCTCAAATCCGCTGTTGCAAGATGTAGTGGCCAAGGACCGTTTTTCCAGTTTCATGAGCCTATCCCAATTCATAAAGGCCATTAGTTCACTTGTTGGCCCATTGATCGTGACCTTTGCCGTATCTCGGTATGGCGATTGGAAACTCGTGTTCTTGGTATATGGCATTACTTCTTCGATTGCTGGGCTTTGGTTAATGCTGACTCCTATTGAAGAATCATCGTCGGAAGAGAGGGCCACCTTTGGTTCGGCACTCAAACTATTGAAGAATCCATTTATTGCTGCCATGGTGCTGGCCATTTTCTTGATTGTTGGGCTTGATGTAGGTATGAACACCAATATTCAAAATCTGCTTACATCCCAATTTGGGATAAGCTTGGAACAGGCATCCATAGGTATAAGTATTTATTTTACGGCATTGATGATAACCCGGTTTTTAGGCGCACTCCTATTGTCCAAAATTAATAATCTTAAGTTTCTGTACTGGTCGTCCTTGTTGACCATTGTGTTACTTGTGGCCCTTGTCTTTTCAACATCGAGCCTGATGGCCCAAGTGGTTATTTTTCTGATTGGTCTGACCTCTGGAAATCTTTTTCCATTGATTTTTTCACTTACGGTAAACAAGATGCCCGAACGTGCCAACGAAATCTCTGGATTGATGATCATGGCAGTTGTAGGAGGGGCGGTTATACCACCGATCATGGGATTGATCAATAAATCCTTCGGAGTTCAATTGAGTTTTGTAGTGCTTGTGCTATCGGCACTATATGTTTTTGTTACATATTATATTATTAAAAAAAGAGGTTAAATGATTTATAGATTTTTAATTGCCTGTGCCATTTTGCTGGTTTCCTGCGAAACTTCCAAAAAAGCTGAAAAAGTAAAGGATATTGCAGAAAGTTCCCCGATAAACTATGTGGACCCGAACATTGGAACCGCCCACAGCCGCTGGTTTTTCTATACACCTGCTTCCATGCCCTTTGGTATGGCAAAATTGGGGCCATCAACGAATGGAAGTCTGGGAAATGAGCAAGGTTGGGAAGCTACGGGCTATGATTCAAGGGACAACACCATTGAAGGATTTGCAAACCTGCACGAGTTTCAAATTGGAGGATTTTTGTTCACTGCCATTACAGGGGATCTAAAAACAACCCCGGGAGATATGGAAAATCCCAAAACAGGCTATCGTTCCAGTTTTGATAGGAAAGATGAAATTGCCCGCCCCGGTTATTACAAAGTAAAGCTTAAAGATTACGATGTAACGGCCGAGCTTACGGCAACAAAACGCGTAGGTTTTCATAAATACACGTTTCCAAAATCTGATAGTGCCTATGTTATTTTGGACATCGGTAACGAGTTGGGTGAAAGTGGCGATGTAAAAGATGCCGAAGTAACTTATAATCCCGAAGATCAAACATTCATGGGATGGGTAATCACGTACCCCAAATATGTGCAAAAGTATCAGCAAGGTGCTGAGGTAAAAATGTTTGTTGCAGGAGAGATAAGCAAAAAGGCAGAAGAGGCAGGAACATTTATTCACGATAAACAATTCAAGGATGTGCTTCATCAAAAAAGTGAAGGTGCTGGAATCTATCTTCGATTTAAAACGGAAGAGGATGAAGCTATTGAAGTCAAGGCAGGGTTCTCCTATACTTCAGCAGAGAATGCATTGGAAAACCTCAATGCAGAAGCTGAGAATTTAACATTTGATGAAGCGCTATCAACAGCAACACAAACTTGGGAAAACGAACTCTCAAAAATCAAGGTCACTGACACTTCAACAGTAAACAAGACGAAATTTTACACAGGTTTGTTCCATGCACTGTTAGGTAGAGGACTGGCAAATGATGTAAACGGACAGTTTCCAGAAAATGATGGAAGCATAGGTCAAATTCCATTGGATGCCGACGGAGACCCAGAATTCAATTTCTATAATACCGATGCAATTTGGGGAGCATTTTGGAACCTCACACAATTATGGACACTGGCATGGCCTGAATACTATAACGATTTGGTACAGACACATCTTGCTGTGTATAAAAATTCCGGATGGATGGGAGATGGCTTGGCCAATTCCCGTTTTGTGTCCGGTGTTGGCACCAACTTTGTGAGTTTGATGATTGCATCCGCTTATCAGGCAGGTATTCGGGATTACGATGTGGAACTGGCTTTTAAGGCCGCTTATGAAAACGAGGTCCGTTACAAAGATAGAATCGAAGGGGCCGGTAAAACGGATTTAAAAGGGTTTGTAGAAAATGGGTATATCAGTTATATCCCGGGCATGGAAACCACACCTGAAGGTTCTGGCTTTTCCGTGTCACATACCTTAGAGTATTGTTTCAGTTCCTATGCGGTGGCACAGTTTGCCAAAGCTTTGGGGAAGCAAAAGGAGTATGAGGAATTGATGGAACTTTCCGAGAACTGGAGAAATCTTTATGATGAACAAACCGATTTCATTAGGCCAAAGGATGACTCAGGTAATTTTCTGGATGATTTTGATCCTTTTGCCCCTTGGATTGGCTACCAAGAAGGAAATGCATGGCAGTACACCTTCTATGTACCGCATCAACCAAAGCAGCTTGTAGAGAAGATGGGAGAGGAGAAGTTTGTAAAAAGACTGGATTCCATTTTTACGGTGTCTGAGAAAACGAAGTTTGGTGGTGAACAGATTGATGCCTTTGCCGGATTGAACTATTTGTACAATCAAGGGAACCAGCCCAATCTGCATATTGCATACCTCTTTAATTTTACGAACAAACCTTGGCTAACCCAAAAATGGATAAGGGAGATTTGTGATGGTTTTTATGGTGTGGAGCCCATTCATGGATATGGGTATGGTCAGGATGAAGATCAAGGACAATTGGGGGCTTGGTACAATATGGCTGCCATTGGCTTGTTTGATGTAAAAGGATTGGTGGATATAGACCCGAGTTTTCAATTGACAAGTCCAATCTTTGATAAAATAGAAATCCAATCAGGTTGGGGAAGTACCATAACAATTGAATCGAAGGACAATCACTCTAAAAATCACTACATACAATCCCTTAAAGTGAATGGTTCGGAGAGCCGTACCAATCAGATACCGCTCGATGTACTAAAAAATGGGGCGAAATTGGAGTATCAATTAGGGCCTGAGCCCAATAAGGAATGGTTCAATTAAAATTTAGTTCAATTAATTTGATTTAGTAGTTTAGTTAGTGCAGGCTCCTTATGGGAGCCTGCTTTTTTGGTCAAGTACATAAATATTCGGGGTGGAATCGGGAACTCTCCTTAAACCATTATCCCTTGACCAAATCATAAAAAAACCATATTGAAGTGACTCAACAAATCAATGGCAGGATAAAGTCATATCAATACGTCAATAGCTACCTTAAACTCGGATATTATCCCTTCTAAAAGGAAGAGTTCGACCTTTACGAAATATGCCTTGGGGAAGTAGTGAACATGGTTCTGGAAATTGAATTGCCATTGTTGCGAAACGTGGATATCGCCTATGTGACCAAAGTAAATTAAGTGCTAACATTTATGTAGGCCACCAAGAATTTAAAGTTGTGGACCAATTCGGAACCTATATCATACAGCCCAAAATGATATTTTTCCCGAATTGCCGAAGAATGAGGACCTGACCATGAGAATGGCAAAGACGGTAGCCTGTCCTATTTTATAAAGCGTTTTGATAGATATGGTAAAGGAAAAAAATATGCCACGGAAGATTTTGCTCAATTGACAGGAAATACCAGGGATACCAAGTATCGTTTCAGTATGGAGAAATTGGTGCCCGTTACCGAAGAATATTTTTCATTTTGTAGCCTTACCCCTTTTAGGACATCGCTAAATTCATAAAAGTATCCTTAATGTCGTTTGTTTCGGGGGAAGAATTCTTCCCCCGAAACGGTTCTTGTATTCCCTGGGCGGCATTTCCCCGATGGATGAATGGGTATGCTTTGTATTGTAATCCTCTATCCATTATCGTGTAGATCTTGATTTCAGGCAATCATAGATTTCGTATTGCGACCTGACTTTTTTGCCATTCTCTCCAGTCTTGACATATTTGCATAAAAGTTTTAGAGCTGCTTTATATTTTGGATAGGTAATCTGGCATTTGATCAACATCTGGACACCCAATCTGTTCCATCACTTGTTTTAGTTGTATTTTTAGAAGGGAAATGGTGTGGTCTCCCCCTGAATTTCCCAAGGCAGCGGTTCCGTACATGAATGGACGACCCATAAAAGTAAAATGGGCCCCACTGGCCAAAACCCTTGCAATGTCAGGTCCAGAACGAATCCCACTGTCCATCATAATGGTAGTTTGATCACCATATTTGGCCACGATACTTTGTAAAGAACTGATTGTGGACCCACCAGCATCCAATTGTCTGCCTCCATGATTGGAAACAATAATACCATCAAGCCCCAATGAGATTGCTTTTTCAGCATCAGAAACTGTGACCACTCCCTTTAAAACCAATTTTCCTTTCCACATATCCCTTATGGCCGCTATTTTGTCCATGTCCATTCGTTTGCTGAATGTCTGGTCCATAAAATACCCCAGTTGTTTTAGGTTCAATCCTTTTGGCATATAAGGTTTCAATACTTCAAAATTAGGCTGACCGTGCCGTAGGGTTTCCATGGCCCATCTCGGCTTGCCCAAAATTTGGAGCATGTTGGAAAAACTCATTTTGGGAGGCATGGACAACCCATTTTTTATTTCTTTTGGCCGAAACCCAAAAACGGGTGTATCACAAAGAAGCACCAATACGGGGCAACCTGCCGCTTCGGCACGATTGATCAAATCGTTACGGACACTATTTTCGGTAGGATGGTAGAGCTGAAACCAAGCATTACCTTCGGTAATTTCGCTGACACGTTCGATGCTGGCCGTGGTCACGGTACTCAAAATAAAGGGGATGTTGTGTTTATGGGCAGCTTTGGCCAATATTTCAGGTGAACCTGGCCACATGAGTCCCTGTAGCCCAATGGGTGCAATTCCAAAAGGAGCGTTGTAGACTTTGCCAAAGAGTTCGGTGGTCATATCCGCTCCGGTATACTTGTCCAAATAATGAGGCTGTAATTCCACTTCACTTATGTCCGAAATGTTTTTTTGTAAACAAACCTCTGCATTGCATCCTCCATCCAGATAGTCAAAAGCAAATCTAGGTATACGTTTACGGGCTTTTTTCCTCAAATCTTTGATTGAGGGATATTTTGGATTGAATACAATCTGTTCTTGATTTCTCATACTTTTTATAAATCAAAGATTTTATCCATTACCACCCATTTATCACCAGGTTTCGCAACGGGAATGGCTCTTTGGTATTCCCCCATGAGGGCCTCCCATTCCTGAACCTTTGGATTTTTGCTATCCGCTTCTTTTTTCCTTTGGAACGAGAAGGAATCATCAACTTCCATTATCATGAACAATCGGTTGCCCGCTCGATAGATCTCCATATGGTGAATACCGGATGATTTTATGCTTTCAATAACTTCGGGCCATACATTTTTATGGTAAGCCTCATAGGTGGCGATGCTCTCCTTATCGTCCACTAAATCCAGTGCCAAACCATATCTTTTTAAATCTCCCATTTTTTTATCCTTTCATTTTTTTTAAAAGTTTTAAACCCAAATGAGGTTATATATGCGAAGCAACATAAGGGTAAAATGAACGAAAAATTGACCTCGGGAACCCCCATCACTTTGATATCGGTCACCCCACTTCCGCCAAGGTCTATGATCATTCCCTGCAACTTGGGCATCAAGGCTCCTCCGACAATGGCCATGACCAGCCCCGCCGCTCCCAATTTGGATTCTTCCTCTGTCAGATTATCAAGGGAAATTCCATATATGGTCGGGAACATGACCGACATGAAAAGTGAAATGCAAACAAGGGAATACAACCCGATCTGTCCTTGCACGAAAATTGTTCCAATGGTCGCAACCCCTGCACATATGGCAAAACACATCAACAATTTGCCAGGGCTGAAAAAACGTAGCATATATGTGCCTATGGCCCTTCCAACTAAAAAGAAAACAAAGGCCAAGAATTGATAATTGGCAGCTGAATCACTGGAAATTCCTTGGGCTTCAGCATATTGATATATGTAGGTCCAGCACATGATCTGTGCCCCTACATACAATACTTGTGCGATTACCCCTGAAACATAACTTGGTCTTTTGAGAAGTGTCTTGCCAATGTCTTTGATAGGGGGTACATCACCATCTCCTTTGGCCTGGGGCATCTTACTGATGGAAATTAGCACAAAGACCAAGAGAATCACAAGGCCCAAAATAACATAGGGGTCCCTAATGACGATTAAATCAGATGTACGAATCATTACTTTTTTGGCCATCTCCAAGGACCCGTAGTCCATGATGTCATCCGATTCCAATTTTTTCAGTATGAATTGTTGGGCCACCAATAACCCCAAAAGAGATCCAATGGGATTGAATACTTGGGCAAGGTTAAGGCGTTGCGTGGCTGTTTCTTTATTGCCCATGGCCAAGATATAGGGGTTGGCGGTAGTTTCCAGAAAGGCCAATCCAAAAGTTAGGACGTATAGACTCAAACAAAAGAACCAAAACTTTTCAGTGATGGCTGCGGGATAGAACATAAGTGCTCCAAGGGCATAGAGAGCCAGTCCGATCAAGACCCCGATTTTATAGGAATACTTTCTTACAAAGTGTGCCGCCGGGAGGGCCATGCAAAAATAACCTCCATAAAATGCCATTTGTACCCATGCCGCTTGGGAATTGGAAAGTTCAAGAACCTTTTTGAAAGCTTGGACCATAGGGTCGGTAACGGCATTTGCGAACCCCCAGAGCGCAAAGAGGGAAGTAATCAAGATAAATGGGACAAGAACCTCTCTTGAAACTGTTTTTGGCTTTTTCATTGTTATGATTTTAGAGGGCACGATCTAAATGGGTATAGCCGCCGTCTACGAAAATGAGCTGCCCGGTCGTGTGGCTGGATTTTTTTGATAGTAGAAATGCAACTGTATTTGCTATTTCCTCGACGGTTGTCATCCTGTTTTCCAGAGGAATGTTTTTGATGATCCCCTTGAATTTTTCCTCTGAATTTTCAAAGGAGCTTATCCACCGTTTATATTGCGGGGTCAAAGCCTCCGCTACGATTACAGCATTGACCCGGATGGAATAGGGAAGTAGTTCCAGTGCCCATTCCCTGGTCAGTGAATTTCTGGCTCCATTGGCGGCACAATAACCAGAGGTATTCCCTTGTCCTGTAAAGGAAGTTTTGGAGCCAATGTTTACAATGCTTCCTTTGTTCTTTTTCAGATGGGGCAGAGCATAATGGGCCATAACGTAATAATGTCCGACATTGCGCTCCAGAGAGCGAAGGAAATCTTTATAATTGCCATGCTCCAGTCCGACACCGTCATTGACTCCCGCATTGTTGACCAGGCCATCGATTCGTCCATAGTGGGCAATGGTCTTATCGATGGCTTTTTTGCATTGTTCGGAATCAGTCAGTTCTACAATGGCATGAAATGCCATGCCCCCTTTTTCTTTGATTTCTTCAACGGTGGAAAGCACATCTTTTTCATTTCTTCCAATAATGACCGGAATAGCACCTTCTTCCGCCAAGGCACAGGAGATTCCTTTTCCAATGCCTTTGTCACCCCCGGTGACCAATATTACTTTATCCTTTAATACTAAATCCATACGCCGTTAATGTGATATTCTGTTTTTAATTTGATTGATCGTCCATCCATACTTTATAAGGTAAGGTTATAAAATTTTATGGCATTCAATCCCATAACCTTTTTGCGAACAGTGCTCGGCAAATGCACCAGATAGTTTTCCACAATATCCACAACTTCATAATACTGGGCAGAGAGAAGGCACACCGGCCAATCCGAACCAAACAGGATTTTATCAGGCCCAAAGGACCCAAAAACCTGGTCGAGATAGGGAACAAAGTCGTTTTTTTGCCATGTGCCCCATTTTGTCTCCGTTACCATGCCCGAAACTTTACAATGAACATTTTTATGTTTTCCAAGTTCTGAGATGTAACTGGCCCATACAGGATCAACTTTTCCATCGATTACAGGTTTTGCCATATGGTCCAATACAAATGCCTGTTCCGGAAAAGTTTTGACAAGTTCCAGGGCAGCGGGCAATTGTTCTTGGTAAATCAAAATATCATAGGCAAGATTGTATTTTCCCAACAAGGAAATCCCATTTTTAAAATTGGGGCGGAGCATGAAATTTTTATCTGGCTCATCTTGAACTATGTGCCTGAGCCCTTTAAGAGCCTCATATTTTGAATATTTCTCGAGTTTAATATCAATATCTTCAGCACAAAGGTCCAACCAGCCCACAACTCCCTTTATAAACTGGTTTTCTTTCGCAAGGTTCAACAAAAATAAAGTCTCCGTTTCGGATTGATCCGCTTGAACGGCGACACAGCCATCAATATTGTTTTTTTGAAGCAAAGGGTGCAGATCGGCAGGCATAAAATCATTTTTAATGATTTCCATGGAGGAATCCATCCACTCATGTATGTTTGGATGATATTTCCAAAAGTGTTGATGACTGTCGATTTTTAGTTCACTCATATAGTTCAATAGTAAAGTACGGACGGCAAATCAACATATTGTTGTTGCTCTGGAAATACCTATCACGGCATTACCGTAAACCTTGTTTTTATCAAATCGGTACTGTTTCCTCCGATCATTACCTCAAACTCACCTGGCTCAACTACATTTTCCATGTTCTTGTTCCATAAGGAGAGCTCTTCAGGAGTCAGGATAAAGGTAATTTCTTTGGTTTCTCCTTTCTTGATAAAGATTCTTTTAAAGCCTTTTAATGTTTTTTCAGGAGTGGTCACGCTACTGTAAACATCATTGATGTAAAGTTGTACCACCTCTTCCCCATCATGGTCTCCATTGTTCTTTACAGATACCGTAACTATGGCATTTTCATCCTTCTGTATTTCGGGAGTGGCCACTTTTATATCGGAATATTCAAAGGTGGTATAGCTCAAACCATGTCCAAATGTGTATAATGGATTTTCACTTTCACTGACATATCTATGGATTGCTGAAGGCTTTTGATTGTAATAGATGGGTAATTGTCCCACAGACTTTGGAAAGGTAACGGGCAATCTACCACTGGGGTTATAGTCCCCGAAAAGCATTTGAGCTACGGCCTTTCCACCGAGTTCTCCGGGAAACCATGCCTCAACTACTGCCGGGACATTGTCCTGGATCCAGTTGATGGAAAGTGGGCGTCCATTGAGCAATACACAGACAACCGGTTTTCCTGTTTGTTGGATGGCCTGGATGAATTCGTTTTGTAAACCATGAAGGTCCAAGGTGGCAACGTCCCTGTTTTCTTCTACCAATTCCTTGGATTCTCCCAGAACAACAATGGCCACATCGGACTTGCTGACCAAATCAATTGCAGGTTGGAAATCGACCTTTTGCATGTTCCATCTCAAATGTGCCCTGGCTCCCCAGCCTCCTTCCCACATTTCTATACGGACTTTGTATTTTCTGCCGGCCTCTATTTTCTTTGGTGTTGTAACAATGTTGGTGCTTCCCTTTCTCCAATTGTCAATAACCAATTGGTCATCCAGCCACATCCGTATACCATCATCTGAGCTTAAACCCAGCCAGCCGTCAAAGGCTTTATCGCTTTTGATGTAACCCGTCCAGCGAATGGAAAAATTGTCATCGTTTACCCCTACACCGGGAGACCATGGCCAATCAAATCCCAATTCCTTGTCGATTCTTGTCAAATTCGGTTCACCTCGTAAATTCCTGTTGTTGAAATATTCTCCTTTCAGTCCGTTCTCCGATCCATCGGGCACAAACAGATATTCCGAAGGGATGATTTGACCTTTTACAATCAGGGGAACACCTTCTTCATAGTGTACGTTGGTATGTGTACCTACTGCTTGTTTGATGCCTTCTAGAACAGTTGTGCCCACTTTGTTCTTCACAGAATAGCCCCCTAATCTGGATTCGTCAGCATTGGGTCCTATTACTGCGATTGATTTGATACCCTTGTTCAATGGCAGTAGTTTGCCTTGGTTTTTGAGCAATACTATGGACTTCAGAGCGGCTTCTAAGGCTATTTTTTGGTTCGCTTCGGAATGAAACCGCTCCTTGATCAATTTTTCACTTGTGTAGGGGTCTTCAAAGAGGCCAAGCATAAATTTAAGTCGTAGCACACCTCCGGCAGCTCTGTCGATATCTTTCATGCTCAATTGACCTTCCTTTATCAATTCTATCAAAGTGTCCTGCCAATACTCATTGCTAAAATCATAAAATTGCATGTCCACTCCTGCCGATACTGCCTGTCGGATACTTTCCTTCGGTGAGTCGGAAACGTTATGGGTGGTCTGTAGGTATTTGATGGCTCCAAGGTCGGAAACCACAATGCCCTTAAAGCCATATTCATTTCTCAAAACCTCCGTCAGTAACCAATGGTTTGAAGCACAAGGAATGCCATCAAGTTCGGAATAGGCACACATAGTTCCCAAAGCTCCCCCTTTCTGAAAAGCTTTCTGAAAGGAGGGCAAAAAGCTTTCCCGGGCTGCACGCTCACCAACTAGGGTGGGAGAGGAGTTTCCCCCTGCCTGGGGTATGCCATGTACGGCAAAATGCTTGGGTTCTGCAATAATAGAACGATTTGAGGCAAGACTCTCCCCTTGAAGACCTTGGACCATTGCTGTCCCCAGCTCGCCGGCTAAATAAACATCTTCGCCAAAGGTTTCGGCAATCCTTCCCCAACGGGGTTCTAGACCAATATCCAAATTTGGACCCAAGCCAAAATGGACACCGTGTGCCCTTGCTTCAGTACCGATCACTTCACCAACTTTCTTTAAGAGCTCGGTGTCCCATGTTGCGCCCAGTCCAATGTTCATGGGAAATGCGGTGCTCCCTTCTGCCATGTAGCCGTGCAGCATCTCTTCCATGATAAGAGCGGGTATTCCCCATCTGTTACTATCGATTACAAATCGCTGAAGTTCGTTGATGGTATTAGCCGATTCAGGATAAAGGTCATGGATGGCACCAACGCCAAGATTCCCGATTTTATTCTTTGCCTTCTCCAAGGAAAAATCTTGACCCTCCACGAAAAACTCACCTTTGTACATGTCCATTTGCCGGATTTTTTCTTCCAGGCTCATTTTGGACAGGAGGTCGTTCACACGTTCTTCGACGGGAAGTTTTGGGTTTCGATAATCATTTTCCGTTTGTCCGAATATGTTTTGACAAAAAATGCACGTCATCAAACAAAATCCGATGATTGTTTTTCTTTGGATATTCTTATCCATGATTAACTTGATTAGTAGTTTATGATTGTTAATATGAAGGTTGTCGAAAACCAAGTCGTTTTTGACAATTCCACGTATTGAAATGTTAGTGCTACTTATTTGCTGTATGCCACACAGGTTTGTTTTGAATATCCCAAACCTTCAATGCCGAGTTCCATGGTATCTCCTGGTTTCAGATAGCGTGGGGGGTCAAAGCCAAGACCAACCCCAAAAGGCGTTCCCGTGGAAATTACGTCCCCAGGTAAAAGGGTCATGTACTGGCTAATGTAGGAAACCACTTCTTGGACATTGAAAATAAAATCAGATGTTGATGAATGTTGTAAACGCTCACCGTTGACATCCAACCACAATTCCAGATTGTTCGGGTCCTGTATTTCATCCGTGGTGGCAATGAACGGGCCAAGGGGTGCGAATGTATCACAGCCCTTACCTTTGCACCATTGTCCTTCCTTTTCAATTTGAAAAGCCCTTTCGCTGATGTCATTGTGCAGGACATAGCCTGCGATATGATCTAATGCTTCGGATTTTTCCAAATAAGAGGCCTTTTTGCCGATTACTATGGCCAGTTCCACTTCCCAATCGGTCTTTGTGGAATTTTTAGGAATGATGACCTCGTCATAGGGCCCACATATGGCAGTGGTGGACTTAAAGAAAAGTACAGGTTCCTTTGGAATGGCCATACCAGCTTCTTCCGCATGTTTTGAATAATTCAATCCTACGCATACTAGTTTTGAAGGCCTTGCCAAAGGAGGCCCCAAACGGATTTCCTTGTCAATGACAGGACAGTCCGATTGATGTTCCCTTAGCCAGGTACTTAGCCTTTCCGTTCCGTTGTTCCCGAAAAAGTCCTCATTGTAATCCATTCCAAATGTAGATACATCAAGTCTTGTCCCATCTGTCAATTCTATGCCCGGTTTTTCCTGACCGGTTTTTCCAAATCGTATTAATTTCATTTTCTCTTTTTAACCTTTTAATTTGATGAACCCACCATCGATGGGGTAATCCGTTCCGGTAATGAATTTAGCCTCATCTGAACAAAGGAACAGTGCCAAATCAGCTATTTCTTGGGGATTGGCCATACGCCCGATGGGTTGGGTCTTGGAAAGTTTTTCAAACATTTCCGCCTCGTTGCCCGGATAGTTTTTTTTGATAAATCCATCCACGAAGGGCGTGTGTACTCTTCCTGGGGAAATACAATTGCTGCGGATGCCATACTCGACATAATCACGGGCAATGGAATAGGTCATGGTCAAGACGGCACCTTTGGTCATCGAATAGGCAAAGCGATCGCTAATGCCCACTGATGACGCAACAGAGGCAAGGTTCAATATAACACCGTGACCCTTTTCCTTCATGTAAGGAATAATGGCCTTGCTGCAATTGTATACCCCTTTGATATTGATATTGTACAATCGGTCCAAATCCTGCTCAGAAACAGCCTCTATGTTTCCCACATGGGCAATACCCGCATTGTTAACCAGAATATCCAGAGAACCATTTTCCCCAATTTGGGCAATGATGTCATTTACCTTTTCTTGATTTGAAACATCACATGTATGCGCAACGGCATGCTTTCCCAGCTTGTTGATTTCAGCCACTGTTTCCAAGGAGGATGCATGGTCAAAGTCAAGAATATGGACCTTTGCGTCTTGTGAGGCAAAAGTCAGGGAAATTGCTTTCCCAATACCGCTGCCTCCTCCAGTTACTATGGCTGTTTTTCCTTTTAAACTAAATTTCATGCTATTTGTTTGCTTCCAGTTCTTCTCGTTTATTCCATTTTTCACCGTTGGGGAAACCATAATTCTCCAAGGACGAAGATTTCATGGTAATGCTAAAGCCCGGCGCTTGTGGAGGCATATAGGCACCGTTTTTAATGACGACCGGTTCATGGAAGTGTTCGTGCAAGTGATCCACGTATTCTATGACCCTGTTTTCCATACTTCCGCTTATGGCAATAAAATCGATCATGGAAAGGTGTTGTACATATTCGCACAGACCCACACCGCCAGCATGCGGACAAACGGGAATGTTGAATTTTGCAGCCATCAATAAAATGGCAAGAATCTCATTCACACCGCCGACCCTACAACTGTCTATCTGACATACCTCAAAAGCTTTGGCCTGAAAAAGCTGTTTGAAGATAACCCGATTTTGACAATGCTCGCCAGTGGCAACTTTTATGGGAGCTATGGCCTTTGCAATCGTGGCGTGTCCCAAAACATCATCAGGGCTTGTAGGTTCTTCTATCCACCAAGGATTGTATTTTTTGAGAAGCGACATGTTTTCTATGGCTTCATCCACATCCCACTTTTGGTTGGCATCCATCATTAACTTGAAGTCTTCACCTATTTCTTCCCTGATGATTGCCGCGCGACGCATATCATCTTCAATATTGGTGCCGACCTTCATTTTCATATATTTGAAACCTTCTGTTTTTGCTTCACGGCACAGTCGCCTCATTTTATCATCGGAATATCCCAACCAACCTACCGAAGTGGTGTAGGCCGGGTAACCGTTTGTCAGCAAATGCTCGATTCTTTCTGCCTTTCCTTCTGCACTTTTTTGCAAGATGCACAGTGCTTCTTCCGGTGTTATTGCATCGGTGATATAGGTAAAATCGATACAGCTGACAAGTTCTTCGGGCGACATGTCGGAAAGCAGTTTCCAGAGTGGTTTTTTCTCTTTCTTTGCATAGAGATCCCAAACAGCATTTACCAAGGCACCTGTTGCCAAATGTATTACCCCTTTCTCGGGGCCTAACCATCGCAGCTGGCTGTCACCGGTTATCATTCTCCAAAAGCCCGCCATGTCTTCAGTGAAGGAATCCAGACTTTTTCCAATGAGCAAGGGAGCCAATGCATTTAAGGCGTTGACACAGATTTCGTTGCCTCGGCCAATGGTAAACGTAAGGCCATGACCTTCCAAGCCATCGGGATGGTTGGTTTTTAATATAACATAAGCCGCGGAATAATCCGGGTCTGGATTCATCGCATCCGACCCGTCCAATGAAGCACTGGTAGGGAATCGTACATCTTTGGTCTCGACTGCGGTTATTAGTAATTTTTCCATTAAGTATGTAAATATATTTAGTGGTTTATCTCCTCTATTTTAAATGTCCATGCCTCTTTGCAAGGTAGATTATTTCGTAATTTTTCGGGAATTGTAATTTTAAAACCTTTGTTCATTTTTTTCCATCTCAACGCTTCATCCGAACCTAACATTGTAATCTTGGTACCGGCTTTAGGATCAATGGATGTTATCTGTAGCTCGGCCGGCACTTTATTTTCATCATCCTTCGCCATATAGAATAGAAAAATATTGCCTTCTTTATTTTGGGTCATACAGATATTATCTTCTTTGAACGGGGCAATGGGCCGGGTGTTATAAATTCCAGACTCATTTACCTTCATCCAATCACCATAAGCTTTCAACAGATCATATGCCCCCTGTTGCCATTCGCCATCAGGTCCCGGGGCTATGTTTAACAAGAGGTTGCCTCCTTTGGCCACAATATCTATGAGCATATGGATGCCCTCCCTCCCTGTCATGTACTCTGCATTTGGGGTATGGGACCAACCTCCACCCGAAATGATACAGGATTCCCAGGGATAGGGTAAAGTCTTCTCTGGCACCCTGTTTTCAGGAGTAAGGTAGTTTTGGTTCTTGCCATGGACCGCGCGATCCACGACAATGAGACCCGGTTGTTTTTGGCGTGCCTTGACCACCAATTCGTCCATATTGATGTCTTGATTTACAATCCTATGTTTGATGAACCCATTGTTTGCCTTGTTTTCCAAGAATTTTTCAGCATAATTTTCATCGATATTTTGTTGATCTCTTTTACGAACCCAGCCACCATCCAACCATAGAATATCCACATCTCCATAATCGGTCAACAGTTCAAGGATTTGGTTATGGGTGAAATCCACATACTTTTGCCACTTTTCAGGGTATAGGGCAGGGTCGTAATTCACATTTCTATCGAATGGGGGAAAATTGGGGTCCCAATAATTATCATGGTTCCAATCGGGTTTGGAAAAATAGGCGCCGACCCAAAAATCATTCTTCCTGAAAGCATCAAAAACTTCTTTGGTAATGTTCGCCCTCGGATGGGTACTAAAGGGACATGCCGCATCGGTAACCTTATAATCGGTGTATTTGCTATCGAACATTGAAAATCCATCATGGTGTTTGGTGGTGAAAACCATATATTTCATTCCAGCGTATTCAGCTGCCTTTGCCCAATTTTCAGGATTGAATTTTATGGGGTTGAACGTGTTCTTTAGCGCTTCATAATCTTTTACATATTGAAAATAGTTTTGAGGGTCGCTTCCCTTGTTACGTTCGCACCAGCCGTAGTCTTCTGGACATAGCGACCAAGATTCCACGATGCCCCATTGGCTATACGCGCCCCAGTGCATCAGCAATCCAAACTTTTTATCCTGCCAATGCCCAAGGTTCTGTAAAACCAATGTATCCGTTTCGGGTACATACCTCTCATCCTCATAAATGGCCTGCCCGGATAAAATGGCCGAACAGAGAAATATGAATATCAATGCTAATTTTTGCATGGGTCTGTATTGTTAGTTTACTAAAATTTCATCCACGAACAACCAGGAACTCCCACCTATGGGGCTTTTTTTTAAGTTCGTGGCGATTACCCTTATGTATTGAGCGGTGGTTGTATCAAAATTGATGTTGATGTCCATTGATTCAGCATTTGGATTTACCCTGAACGCTCTATCATATTTGCCCACTTCGTTGAAATTTTTTCCATCGGTTGACACGGCCACGGATACCGAGGTGGGGTAGTGGATACCGGCCCCCTGATTTTCCAAGGTTCCCAATATGACTTCATGGATTTGCTGCGGTTCTTCAAGATTGATGACCACTTCCATATCATGGGGTATCCAAGCTTGCCATTGGCCATCATGGAAATTTCTCGATCCCCTTATAGCATTTACCAATGAAAGAGGGCCGTCTCCCGTGTAATTTTTATTGTATGGTTTTTTGAAATCCAACTTTTTGGCAAAGGCCTTGTGAAATTTAATGGTATCGGTAAAGATTCTTCCGACAGGTTCTCCGTTCTTGAAAAGTGAAGCTTTGACAACCGTTGTTTCTGAAATTTTTATAGGTGCGGTGTATTGTTCGCTCTCTTCGTCCAATTCATCATTTCCCAGCACATAACGGATGTCGGGGTCTGGAAATTCATTGGCCAGCAATAGCGATATTTCATTTTTATCCATATCAACCGTGGCCGTTGAGGTTATCAAATAAGCACTTTTGGAATAGTTGATGCCCATGCTGTCATAGCGTTCAAACTGTTTTTCTAGCCGTCTTGTGAAATCTTTCCAGTCTCTGGACTCCTTTTTGCTCCACAGTACTTCGGACATTGCTGACAAACGGGGGTACAGCATATATTCCGATGCTTCGGGAGTCGTAATGTATTCGGACCAAAGATTTGCCTGACCGCCCAATATATGTTCGGCCTCTTCCGGTTTTAAATCGTCAACCATGGGTTCAAACTGGTAGACTTTGCTCAACGGAAGATAGGCATTGAAGGCCAAAGGCTCCAAATCCTGTGGGCCTTGGTAGAAATTAAAATAGCAATAGGATTCAGGGGTCATTATAACATCATGGCCTTCTTGGGCCGCTTTCAGGCCTCCTTCGGTGCCCCTCCAACTCATGACCGTTGCCTCAGGGGCCAGGCCACCTTCCAAAATCTCATCCCAACCGATCAATTTTTTGCCCTTGGAGTTGATATATTTTTCAATTCTCTTTACGAAGTAACTCTGCAGTTCATCCACATCCTTCAGTCCTTCCTCTTTGATTCTTTTTTGGCAGTGGGGACATTTTTTCCAATTTGTCTTTGTTGCCTCATCCCCTCCGATATGGATATAGGAAGATGGGAAGATTTCCATCACTTCGTCCAATACATCTTCCAAAAAAGTGAATGTGGTTTCCTTTCCGGCACAGTAAATATCCGTTATGGGCCATAGGCCACCTGAAGGTACCGCGATGTCTTGATCAAAACAGGCCAATTCCGGATAGGAAGCAATGGCCGAACTGACATGGGCAGGCATTTCTATTTCAGGGATTATCTCAATATTCCTGTTCTGGGCATAGGCCACTATTTCCTTGAGTTCATCTTGTGTTAAATACCCTCCGTAAGTGCCCTTTGCACTGGGGTCATTGATTTTTCTACCGTTCCACGGGGCATCCTCTTGGTCTACCCGCCAAGCACCAACTTCAGTAAGTTTGGGATACTTCTTGATTTCGATTCGCCATCCTTGGTCATCCACCAAATGCAGGTGCAATACATTGAACTTGTGCATGGCCAAGCGGTCGATGGTCTTTTTTATGTAATCCTTTCCAAAAAAATGTCTTGAGAGATCGAGCATGACACCCCTGTGTTGAAATCTTGGCCCGTCCTTTATGTGAACGGACGGGATAACCCATTGCGAGGCTGCATTGTTATCTTCAATTGTCGGGGGCAAAAGCTGGAATATGGTTTCAATGGCATATAAAAATCCGCCGTTGTCCTTGGCGTAGATGTTTATTCCTTTCTTTTCCACTACAAGTTCATAGGCCTCATCATTTACTTTTTCATCATAAACAAAATGGATGTAATTGGAAGAGGGCATCTCTCCGACAATCTCCATTTGGTAGCCTACAATTTGCCGAAAGCGGTCAGCCAATATTTCTGAAACTGCTTTTTGGTTCTCATTGATCACTACCAATTTAGTGTCGTTATTAAATTCAAATTGGCCGTCGCCCAATTGGACATCGTTTGGTTTTGGTATGATGGAGATGTCATTCTCCGTGAACACTTTTTGTGAGGTTTCCTTGCATAGCATCAGTGTTGAAGCTACTGCCAATAGGCCTATTTTATATATGATTTTCATTTATTTATCTATCAAATATTTATTCCTGATTAAGGATTATTTGCGAAATAGAGATGTTCTTGTCCTTTCTTGCAAACCCCTTTAACTTTAGTTTTCCGTCATTGCTGTCCTCCCGCATTACATGGAATTTTACCCATTTACTATCGTGGGGCTTTGGTGATATACTATTTTTCCTGCCTTCGAATTCCAGGACAACAGGGTCACTTTCATTTCCCATATTTTCCAAAAGGACATACAAAGTTCCTAAAAACCCATCTGGACAATCAATGTTGACCTCTATTTTATTTCCTTGCCAAACTGAAACACCTTGATTGGCAACGAGTCTGTCCAAGCGTACCGAATAGTCTGTGTTTTTGTCCTTGATCTCAATCTTATCCACATCTTTTGACCAAACATTTTGCTCCGTGTTGGGTTTGGCCAAATCCGCGGCCTTCACCCTTAATAGCGTGTTGGTTTTCTGGTCCTCTTCCGGGGCATTGGAGAAATTTTCAATTAAAAAAGCAGGGGAAACGGCTTCTTGAGGATTGAAATTATCCGAAGACATATAGGATAAAAGGCTTTGCTTTAATTGTTTGGCCACCACGTTTTCCCCATTGAGGTCAAACCCGCAAACCAATAACTTTCCTTGGCCTACCTTAAATTCAAATATCAACCCCTCCTTGTTGTTCCTATGAAAATCATCCACCAATTGTACAATGGGTTTGTATGCAGATGGCATGCTGTTCAATACAAAGCCCTTGGCTTTTTTGTCAAATGGTTCCCATTGCCAATCACTGTGGAAGGAAGTCGGAAATTGAGCAAGTGCCGGATGCTTGTCGTCAATGAGCATTCCCAGACTTGTTTTTCCCTGGCCGGGAAAATAGGTATAGGACCAGTAAAGTGGATAAAAGTTAAAGGGAACACTGTTCTTTTGGGTGCCCAAATCATGGGCCATCAATAAAACCTTGGTCCCTTTGTTGAGCAATTCCAGCGTGTTGGTGTCCATTTCGTCCACTATCACCACATCTTCGTTATTGAGCAGTGGTAATTTTGAAGGAAATACCCAAATGCTCCAATGGTTTACATATGGTGTGTCTTTAATGGCCACTTCAATGTTCAGTTCTTGGGCTTTTTGGATGCTGCCCAATTCCAGTTCCATGGTACCGACATCTTGCAAATCTGCGATTGCGACCTCTTCCAAGTCCCATTCTTTTTGGAGCAATACCTTCCCTTCTTTTGTTGTGATCTTACCCGTTGCAATGGCATCTTTTATAGAATGGTTTCCGTAGTGGGAAAGCTGGACGTTCGCCCGAAACAGTTCCCCACTTTCCCAAACGAACTTCTCCATGCGCAACAATGGCACGGCTTCACTATGGTGCTCTTTGAATTCTTTTGGGGTGGTAATGCCCTTGTTGTCCCAAAAAACATCCAACCACCCGACCAAAGCCTCTCCCTGGCCTTGATAGTCCTGCATGCTCAATAACTGTATCCCTGCACAGCTCTTGGTCCTCAGGAAAGATTCTATTTCGTATTTGTACATGATCTGGTTCAATGCACCGGAAGCTTTGTGGAACTTTTCATCTTGGTCGACAATGCCGTTTTTCTGTGCCACTTCCTTGAACTCTTGCAGGTTTCTTGCCTTCAGCACTCCCGTATATTTATCTATTTCGCTCCATTTGGGATAAACGGGCCATTGTCCTATTTCATGGGCCAAAGTGGGAATGTCCATTTGGGAATAGGCCTTTTCAAAATCCCAATTCGTGTGGGCACCGTTCAATCCTCTGGTCCAACCTACGTTCTGTACAAGATGGGTGACCACAAAATCATCTTGGTCCGTTATCTGACGGGCCGTGGACCCTGAATACAACCTTCTATCATCTTTCTTCTTTAGATCACCGATCCAGGTTTTTATCTGGTCGAAGTTAGAACTTCCCAATTCGTTGCCTATGCAAAACATGATAAATGATGGGTGGTTTCCATAATATTCCACCACTCGGTTCATCTCGGCTTGTACCCATTCATCACGTTCAGAATTGTACCCCAATCCTTTGGGGTGTCCTTTGGTCTCCATTTCAGGTCTTCCCTTTGCCACCATGTCCTCATTCATCCAAGAATCTATCCATACCGAAGCCTCAGCCTGAATATATATCCCGATTCTGTCCGCTGCTTTAAAAGCTGCTTCAGGGGGGCACCACGAATGGAATCGTACATGATTGAGGCCATAATCCTTATAGGTTTTGAAGATATTCTCCCAATCCTCCAATTTTGTGGATGGATAGCCTGTCAAGGGGAAGTGCACGTTATCGAGATTCCCTCTCAGAAATATGGGTTTTCCATTGATGAGAACATGGGTGCCATCATGATCAACTTCCCTGAACCCAAATTCCGTTTCTTTTGTATCAAAGGAACTCTTGGAGCTTAAGGATGCTTTCAATCTATAGACATTGGGGTCGAACTCACTCCACTTTTTTAGTTTGCCTTTGAGGTCTAGTATGATTTCTTGATGGTGTTTTCCTTGCAACAATTCGGCACGAACCATCTTTTTCAACAGTACTTGATGTGATCCGATATCTTCAATTGCTATTTGGATCTTTGTCTTTTCTGATAGTTCCGCCTCTACATCCAAAACTATTTTTAATTGGTCGTCATCAATATTCGGTATGGTCTTCAAGGCTTTTATGTGGCTTGGATCTTTGGATTGTAATTTGATAGCACCTACCAAGCCGTTCCAAATGGTCTGGGTGGATTCACTATAGGCATGGCCTTTGTCTCCAATATTGAAGATCATGTCGTTGTTTACCCTTACTTCCAGTTCATGTGGGCCAATGGATAATTTTCCCAAATTGTGGATATGGGGTGTGCCCAAGGCGTTTTGCGTGCTTAAGGGTGTTCCGTCAATGTAAACCTGGGACTGCCATAAGACCCTTTCTAAAAAAAGGAGGATTTTTTTGTTTTTCCATTCCTTTGGAATATCAATATGTTTCTTATAACTGGCTGTTCCAATAAATTTATGGGTAGGGGTCAAAACCCCTTTGGAGGCACCTGTTGTTTCAATGCCAAAACCATGTTCTGCCAAAGTGCCCGGCAAATCGATTTTCCCGTGCTTGTTTTTGATATCCTCCAAGCTGCCCTCATCGCCAGAATAATGCTCCAAGCTCACGGACCATTCCCCAGACAAATTGATACTGTTTTCCTCTTGGGCAATGCCCAAATGGAATAGACCCAAACAAAAAATAATAAATATGATTACGCGGATATATTTTTTCTTTTCCCTTCTCACTTTTCCCTTTTAAGAAGAATCACCTTGGGATGGTCGGCCAAGGCGATTCCTCAAACTAAACTAAAACTAACTCAACTTGTACCTTCATTGGCCATAACGCTACTGTGCAATGCTTACTCCCAACTCTGCAATTACGGCCTCTTTGTTCTGTACTGTTTCAACCGCTTTAAACCTTATATATCTCACTTGGTTGACGCTGTCAAACTGTACTACTTGTTCCACGGGATTATTGTAGATATTGGAAAATTCACCTTGGGAAATCAGGGACCAATCCGTGTTGTCAGTACTACCATAAAATTCATATGATAGTACCATACCTGCTTTGTCTTCCGTTCCAGACGGTAACATTGAGAATGAATTGATGGAAAGGACTTCCCCAAAATCTATGGTAATGGTCTGATTATCCACCCCAGTTGATGTCCAATATGTATTTGCTTTCTCGTCAATGACCTGTTTTGCTGAAGCATTTTCAGGTATTTCGCCATTGGTGGGGATAGACCATTTATTTTTGGAATGGCCAAAATGAGTGGTTGCTGTTTCACTTGCTTTTTCCCCATCAAAAGTTTTTGCCTTGATGGTGCCCCCGGCAATAAAATCAAAATTACCCTGAAATAGGGGGGATTCTTTTGTGGGTTCAGTGCCATCCAATGTTAAATGAATGGTTCCATTGCTTAAAATATCGACCTTTCCCTGGTTGTTCCGGATTATTTTGGGCGGGGATAACCGAATGGGCTCCTTGTGCACGGATATGGTAGATATCAATGGAGATGCAGGGGGCATCGGTTATCCTTAATCGTATTTTACTGGTCGTCTGGATGGAGCCACGCCATAACCTTCTATTTCCTATAGATTCAGCTTTGGCAAACTCCGTCCACTGGTTATTGTCCCATTTATCAAGGACCCATCCCCATATGCGCTGTCCCAAAGGGATGTACTCTTGGATATTGACCACATTGAACGAGACTTCTTCAGGAAACTCCACAATGATATTTGCCGTATGGGTATCATCATCGGTTGCCCAATACGTCATATTGTTGTTGTCCAAAACCTTATCCGCCGCATAGGTTTCTTCATTACCGCGTACATTGCTTGCCTTTGCTATTGCACCTTCCGCCAAATCCACGGAAAATGTTTTATCCAAAATTGACCGGAAACCGGTAAGCGAGGCAACATCTTCATCCGGTATGATGCCCACTTTGTTGGGAGGGAGGTTCAAGATAAAGTTGGTGCCATGGCCGATACTGTTATAATGGATATCCACCAATTGTTCTGGTGTTTTTACCTTATCGTTCTCGGCCTCGTGATAGAACCAGCCCGGTCTTATGGAAGTGTTTGTTTCTGCGGGCATCCAGTGTTTTCCTTCTCTGGTACCATTTAAGGATTCCCAATACTTTATTAGACCTGGAGCGGGGGTTTGACCTTCTTCTAGAGGTTCTGGCGTAAACCTGTGCCAGCATGGATCTCCCGAAAACCCTTTTTCGGTACCTACCCATCGCACATCAGGGCCTACATCAGAAAAAATGACTGCATTTGGTTGCAGCTCCCTTACTAAAGCCCATGTATTTTCCCAGTCGTAGTACGTTTGCCGATCTATTTCCCGTTTTTCATTGGCTCCCCCGTAATAACCGGTCCCACCATTTGCTCCATCGAACCATACTTCGAATATGTCTCCGTAATTAGTCAGGAGCTCGGTCAATTGGGCCCTGAAGATATCTATGTATTCAGGTGTTCCATAGGCTGCATTATTGCGGTCCCAAGGGGATAGGTACATGCCCACTTTTAGTCCATGTTTGCGGCAGGCATCCACAAATTCCCTTACCAAATCACCTTTGCCATCCTTATAGGGCGATTTACTGATGTTGTGATCCGTGGTCTTGGTGGGCCAAAGACAAAAACCATCATGGTGTTTTGTGGTAAGCACAAGACCCTTCATGCCCGCATTTTTACAGGCAAGTACAATTTGCTCTGCATCAAAGCCGCTGGGATTGAAAAGTTCAGGGGATTCATCCCCAAAACCCCATTCCTTATCAGTAAAGGTATTTATGGTAAAATGGATGAATGCATAGAATTCCGTATTGTGCCATTCGACCTGACGGTCACTCGGGACTATTCCAAACGGCTCAGGAGGAGGTGTCTTTTGGTCAGCACACCCTAGTGCACATGCAAGTAAAATGTATACCCCTGTCTTATAGTATAGATTACTGATTTTAGCGAATTTCATTTTTGATATTTATTCTTTTGTAGGTTATTGCCCAGTGTTCAATATTTAAACACTTCGGCTTTGTCATTGTTTCTGGAGAGTAAAAGGCGTTTTTCGCCATTTTTGAATCTCGCTGTTGAAAGATCTCGTACATCACCGTCCAACCAAAGGTTTTCCCCATCATTTGAAATTTGCAATTCGCCATCTTTCCAAGTCAGCAACATTCCTTTTGAAGCGTCCAACTTACCCATACTGGCTCTAAAGGGGAAGAAGTTTCCTGCGAGCAATATTTCCTTCTTTCCGTCTCCATTGAAATCATCCTCCACAAATGCATTGATTATGGATTGTTGGGCCAAACTTGGAAAAGAGTGAAATGAAAAACCTTGATTCCCATTATTCAAAAGGTACCCCGAACGCAGTTCATTGATCGTTAGTACGGAGGTGGAGCTTACATTGGCCGCTTTTAAAATATCCTCAATCGTTGCTTTGGCGTACTTGTCGTATGAGGTGTATACTTTCTTAAGACTGTTCACTTGTGCCAAAAGTTCGTCTCTACTTGGTATTGGATAGCTTTTTCCATCGATGTAATAGGTCAATAGGGGATCCAGGTTGCCATCCTTGTCCATATCTTGTACATAGTATATCATAGGCTCTTCGGTGGAGGCTTTCAATTGTGTATTGTTGCCCAGGTTCCCTGCCAAAATATCCAGATCACCATCCGAATCGATGTCAACGGTCGCCACGGAACTCCACCAACCGGAGGTGTTCTCCACTTGTAATTTTTCAAAAACACCTTCATGGTTCTTGAAAATACTTATGGGCATCCATTCGCCCACCAATATCAAATCTTGCCAGCCATCATTGTCCAAGTCGTCCCAAGTGACATCGGTCACCATACCAATATGGAGCATATCCTTTTGTTCGACTCGTGTGAATTTTACTTTACCTTCCTTTGAATCATTCCGCAGCAGGATGCTTTCCGGTGTGAAAGGGTAGTGCTGTGCATCCAGTCTGCCTCCCAAGAACAAATCCATATCACCGTCATTGTCATAATCCGCTGCCTTGGCCACGCCACCACTGAAAGAAGTATTGGGGAGAGCTTGGCTTGCGTCGATGAATTGACCCCCACCTTGGTTTATATAGAGGTGGTCTTGGTAGAATAAACTTCCCGCCAACTGTTCATTGCCACCATTGACGCTATAAATGTCAAGGAGCCCATCGTTGTTCGCATCAAAGAACAAAGGGGCAACTTCTTCCTTTTCACTTGGTTTGGGGGCAAGCCAAGGTTGGATTTTGCTGTCTTCGATAAAGGTGCCATCATCATTCCCTAAAAATAGCTTGCCTGCTTGTCCGACCGCTCCACCAAAATAAACATCATCATTTTCATCCCCATTGATATCGCCGACGGCCATTCGACCACCAAGGCGGGACATTTGATAGGGCATAAGCCTATCATAATAAAAATCAACATAGTTGTTTTCCTGATGCTGGTAATCCAATCCCGAACTGTCCGTAAGCTTTTGGAACATGGACTTCTTTACCATCGGGGAAGTGAACTTGCCAGGTTTTGCAAGAGATTGGTCAACAATGGATTCGGAATTGGCGACAACATCCGTCAATTCATTTTTGTTTCCATACGGCCAGAACACTTCAATCTTGTCCGCTTTTTCATTCTTGCCTATACCTATGGTAAGAGCGGGTTCCACATAGGACTGATAGCCGCGCCCATAGAATGCTTCCTGATAGATTTTTTTTCCGTTCGGCAGGGTGACAATTACTTTGGCCCCGATTCCAAATGTGTTTTTTGTATTGCCCTTGAGCTTTATCTTGATGAAATTGTTGTCCGATAAATGCTGTCCATTGTTTCTGTAAAGTTTCAAGGGTGCGTTCAGGTCGCTGACCAATAGGTCCAAATCCCCATCATTGTCAAAATCTGCATATACTGCAGCATTGGAGACACTTTTTTCATCCAGCCCCCAGGCTTTGGAAACCTTTTTGAACCTCTTTCCGTTTTCATTTTGAAAGGCATAGTTAGGGATTTTGGTGGATGGTATCTTGTTCAATAAAGGTATCAGTGCCACTTCCCTATTTTCTGACTTGGCTTTGGAAATAGTGGTGTTGGCGGTGTAATTGACAAAGTCAAGATTGCTGTAGTCCCTTAAATACCCATTGGTTATGAACAGGTCTTTATACCCATCGTTATCATAATCGGCCAATAGGGGAGCCCAGCTCCAATCCGTATTGGATACACCGAAATTTTGCCCGACCTCACTGAATTTCAATGAACTGTCAGGGGAAATTCCTTTGTTCAATTGGAGCATGTTTCGCATGTGCTGGGAATGATAACCACTATCAACGGCCATACTGTATTTGTCATACTCATCGGGTCCCTTCAGTACTTTTTGGCGATAGTTGTCCTCGGGAAGCATGTCTGCCACAAAGAGATCGGGAAATCCGTCGTTGTTGACATCGGCAATATCCGAGCCCATGCTATATTTTGAAATGTGCCCGAAAGCGGTATGTGAGACATCAGTAAAAGTACCGTCTTGATTGTTCAAATAGCAATAGTCCTGCTCATCATAATCGTTGGTCACATAAATGTCCGGCCATCCATCCAGATTCAAATCGCTTATGGCGGCACTCAGCCCAAAATTAAGCCCACCGCCATGTATACCTGAAGTTTCTGAAACTTCCGTGAATTTGTTGTTTTCATTTTTGAACAACTTGTTCCCAAAATAGGGATGTCTTTTTTGCCTTAAGGTTTTGACGTTATAAAATGTGGAGTAGAACTTATTGGCATGGTTGACCAGAAACATGTCAAGATCCCCATCGAGGTCATAATCAAAAAAATAAGCTTGGGTGGAAAAAGTTCCAATGGCTCCAAGACCATACTCATCGGTTTTATCGACAAATTTTGGGATACCATTCTCGGTTTTTCCCGTATATATGAAAAGTTGGTTTGCCCGTGGGGGATAATCAATGATCACAGGTTTTTCAAAACCCTCTTGGGTTGCATTTCCAGAATAACATACGTAAATATCCATCCAACCGTCTCCATTGACATCGGCTATGGTGACCCCTGTTTTCCAACCTTTTTTTTCCTGTAGCCCGGAGCGGGAGGTTACCTCTTTGAAGTTTAGGTCTCCTTCGTTCAAAAATAGTTTGTTGGGCACCTCATTGCCCGATACATAAACATCCGTGAGCCCGTCATTGTTCAAGTCGGCAGCCGCTATTCCTGCACCGTTGTAGATATATTCATAGGTCATTACATTGTTCTGCTCGTCTTCCACAAGCTTGTTTTCGAATACGAGGCCTGAGGTTGTGGGCGATACCTTTGTGAACAACGTCTCTTTTTTACAGCTTATCGTCAATAAGACTATAAAAAATACCAGATAATATGTAGGAGAGGGTTTGAACATATACCAATTTAATCACAATGGGGCCCATGGGCCCCATTTGTATTCTCAACATTAGTTACTTTAATACCCAGGGTTTTGATCTAGAGAGTTATTGCTTCGTTGAATCTCACTGAAAGGTATCGGAAGCATATACATCTTATCATCCCAAAAAATATTGGAATCAGCTGTTAGGTCATAATCATATTCAAATGTGGCATCACCTGTCTTCAGGACATCAACTCCCATCTTAGGGGAGCCCATGGTCTCCGGACCGATCATCCAGCGTCTGATATCAAAAAAACGATGGTCCTCAAGTACAAATTCGACCCTACGTTCATTACGATAATCCTCCAATAAGGCTTGACCCGATGTTGAAATATCCGGCATGCCTGCCCGATTTCTAATTGCATTGATGGCATTTCGAGCCTCCGATTCATTATTAAGCTCGATTTGGGCCTCGGCATAGTTCAGATAGGCTTCGGTCTTACGGTAAAATATGTATGGTCCAGTGTTTCCGGCATCCCAAGCTAAATTGTCATTGGCCCACTTTTTAAATGTATAGCCGGTTCTAGAGGCATTGTGTGGACTGGCAGGAGACACTCGAGAGTCGATTCCGGCCAATTCTGAGTTGGAAGGGTCGTCCTTGTCAACATAGGGGTCATAGGTGGCATCCTGAAACGGTGCGGTATTGTACACGATGGTTTCATAGAATCTCGGGTCTCTGTCCACATAAGGGTCTTGGGGATCATACGTTGCGGATTCCGATGGCAGTTCCCCCGAAACAAGTTCAAAGCTATCTACCAGGTCCTGTGTGGGCGTGGTATTGGACCAACCTGATTTTCCATTGGGAAAAAGCCATGTATTTACGCCCCAGCCTTGATCGTTCTTTGGTGTGTATTGACGTCTAAAGATGACTTCTTCGTCTGTATTTCCCAAGAACATGGATTCCCAATTTCCAAAATCAGCTAATGTCACAGAGGTAAGGTCCATTACTGCTTTATTCGCATCCCGTGCAACTTCCCATTTTTCTTGATCACCATTTGCATTGTATAGTGGGCTCGCCGCATAGAGCAACAATCTTCCCTTCAAGGCCATGGCAGCTTCCATGGATGCCTTGCCTGCGGGCAATTCGCTTTTAGAAGGGAGCAGGGAAATTGCCAAATCAATATCGTTCAGGATAAAATCCACTGTTTCATCTATGGTTCCCCTTGTTACTTCATAGGATTCTTGTCCCAGCTCAAAGGTTTCGGATATAAGCGGGACGCCACCATAATACTTGAACAGTTCAAAATAATTATAGGCGCGTAAAAACCTCATTTCTCCCTCCATTATGTCCAATTCCTCCGCGGGTATGGAAGAGCCTTCAATTTTTTCAAAAAAGAGGTTCGCGTTACGGATATAGGAATAACAATGTGACCAAAGACCAAAGGTGATCTCCTCTCCATTTTCCCTATCGACTTCACCTCGCGTATACCTTCTTATCTGGCCTTCTGCACTTCCGTGCTGATTGTAGGCGTTGTCTGTCAAACCATCGGTGAATGTGTTCTCATCCCTAAGAGGGGTTCTTAATGCCCTGTAACTGCCGTTCACATAGTTTTGAAGTAACGCGGCATCCTCGAAGACATCAAGTTCACTATAGCCGTTCAAAGGTTTTACATCAAGGATATCTTCAGAACATCCTGTTAGTAGGAAAATCAATATAAGGGGTGCCAATCCCTTCAATTTGAATAAATAATATGTTCTTCTTTTCATTTTGTTTTTTTAAAAATTTAAACTGATTCCGAAATTGATACTCTTGGTAAAGGGGTATTCCCAGCCTTCTATGTTCAGTGACGCAGGGTCGCTAAGACCATCTTTTTTAAGCTTGTCCCAAGTAATCAAGTTAAAAGCACTTATTGAAAATCGCAAATTGGATAGGCCCATGGTCGATATTATATCGGTTGGCAGACTGTAAGCAAGCTCTATAGACTGTAACCTGAGGAAGGATACATCCCTAAGCCATAGGGTGCTAAGTTCTTGTGTGTTGTTGCCCCTGTTGAATGCGGGGAGTGTGCCATCCGGGTTGAAGACCGGGTCAAAAGCATTCTCCAAGAAATAGCGGTATCCGTTGTTGCCATTGGAAAAGGAATAGCGTAAATATTGTTTGGCCTTGGCCTGACCTGCGAAGGCGGCATTCAATTCAATTCCTTTATAATCACCTCCTATTTGGAAGCCATACTGCACTTGGGGCACCACACCAAAACCACCATTGGGTATGGTGTTGGAATCGATACGGATCCTATCGTCACTGTTGATGATCCCATCATTGTTCACATCCCTGTAGTAAGGGTCGCCTATTCTAGGGTTGTCACTCAAGGAAGGGTATGTTTCCAAATCGGCCTCGGTTCTATAAAACCCTAAATAGTCATAGGCCAATGTGGAGCCAACCACATGTCCTTCGGCCTTTTGGTATTCCTCTGGGTAAATACCTTCTTCATCTATGAAGAGTACATTGCTCTTGGCATAATTATAGTTGGCACCTACATAGAAGTTAAAATCATTGAAGCTCTTATTGTACCTTGCCTGAAGCTCAAATCCTTTGTTCTCAACCTCCCTTATGTTTTCATCGGGTAGATCTAAACCGGTATAGTTGGGTACCGAAACGTTACGGGGACCCAGTATGTCCGCCCTCAGTTGTTTGAATACATCGGCACTGAAGGTCAATGAGTTATTGAACATGCCCAAATCCAGACCAACGTTGGTGGTTTCCAATGTTTCCCAAGTAATATTTGGGTTTGCAACTACACTTGGGCCAATGATGTTTACGTCCTGCCCCCCAAAAACATAGCCTTCCCTGTTTCCGGAAAATACTTGGAAAAGGTTCAGGTATTGAAATGGATCGACCCGATCATTACCAAGCTCTCCATAAGATCCACGAAGCTTGAGTTCGTTGATGAATTTAATGTTATCGGCAAAAAAGCCTTCTTGAGATATTCGCCAAGCAGCTTCTACGCCCGGGAAGAAACCGAAACGATTTCCCTCAGGGAAAATGGAGGAACCATCATACCTGAAAACGAATTTTACAAGATATTTTGAAGCGTAATCATAGGAAACCCTACCAAAATAGTTTTGTCTGGTCAATTCTGTTGCATATCCTGTATTGGATTGCAATGAAGCATCACCACTACCTGCAAATAACTGATCTATTTGAGAGGTCTCAAACCCATTTCTCTGAGCTTGGGTGACATCACTGGTAGTTTTGTTTTGCTCATAGGCCATAAACACTCCTATGGTGTGTTCATCAAATGTTCTGTTGTAATCTATATTGGCATTGTATGTCAAGGAAAGCCCGTCGTTATCCGTGACTCTTAGATAATTGTTGTTGAAAGATGGACCGCCCTGAACCGCCTCAACCGTACCATCACTATTGGCATCCTCATAAAAGGTAAAAGGTTGGAAAAAATGTCTTTCTTGGGTAGTGGAGTAGTCCGCGGCCATCCATCCGCCGATGGTCAACCCTTGGATAAAGGGAACATGGTAATCAAGATTTATCAAACTATTGAATATGTATCCATTGTTCCTGAGATAACCAGGGCCTTGGGCAATCGCCAATGGGTTTTGGGCCTCCCTACCTCTGGCGGGCAGTCCTTGGATGGTAGCTGGTATGTCGGGTGCTGCCCTTACCGTATTCCCATATAGTGTGGCGTCTTGGTATTGGAGGAAGTCCCTTCTTTCGTTCCTGCCAGCCAAGTCCAGCCTAAGATTTAAGTTTTTGGCAACTTCGGTATCCAAGTTGGCCCTGACATTATATTGTTTGAAACCTGTATCGTCATTGCCCTTGAAAAGCCCATCTTGCTGTGCCATACCAAGAGATGCGAAATATTTTGTTTTTTCAGCACCACCGCGAACACTTAAACTATGTCTTTGCTGATCCGAAAAGGATTTGTATACTTCATTTACCCAATTTGTTGAAGGAGTAGAACCATTTGCAAAGGCCTGTATCTGTTCTGCTGAATATACCTCGGGTTGTCCCTGTTGGGAAGCGAGGGTGTTCACGCTTCTGGCATACAGTTCAGCATCTGCCAACTCAATCTCCCTTGTTGGGCTGACAAAGGCCCTATTATAGGAGTAGCTAATGGTAGGTTTGCCCTCTTTACCTCTTTTTGTGGTCACCAAAATGACACCATTCGCCGCTTGTGCACCATAAATTGCTGCCGATGCATCCTTTAATACGGAAATACTCTCAATATCATTAGGGTCTATCCTTGAGAACCCACCTCTATTGGCAACACCATCTATTACTATCAATGGATCATTGTTACCAGTGGTTCCCACCCCCCTTATGAGCAATCGGGCGTTATCCCTTCCCGGCTCGGCGTTCACTTGGTTTACTGTAAGTCCGGCTACACGTCCAGCCAAGGCATTGTCGGCAGTGAGGACGGGGGTTTCGACTACTGCGTCGCCTTGAACAGTTTCAATGGCTCCCGTTACTTTTCTCCTTTCCTGTGTACCGTATCCCACAACCACGACCTCATCGAGCAAAGCTGTGTCTTCCTCCAAAGTTACATCAATGGTCTCCTGATTTCCCACAGTCATCTCTTGTGTTGTAAACCCAACATAGGAAAACACTAAAATGTCAGAATCATTTTCAATATTGATTGAAAAGTTTCCGTCAAAATCAGTTTGTGTACCATTGGTGGTTCCCTTCACGATAACAGATGCACCAGGAAGTGGTTGACCATTGGAATCTTTTACCGAACCGGTAACACTGAGCTGGGCTAGTGCAAATGCCGAAAAGAAAAGAAAAATTGTGAATGCCAGTAATAATTTTTTCATCTGTTTTTGGTGTTTATAATCGAATTAAAACTTTTATAACTATTTCTTAACACCAAATTTATTGTTAAATAAAGCCGAGCAAATGAACTATGTTTGCAAGAGGTTGTACGATATTTGCATCTTCTTTGTTGTTGATGTAATATTTTTCCTAAATATGATTATTAATCAAATTTTTGGATGAAGTTTTTAGTTTTCTATAATTATTTGGTTGAATTATCTATTACATTGTTAATATTTGAAATTGGCCAAGTAATCAAGTCGCTCAGATTTCTATTCTTAAAGGAGAAATGGCTAATGTGTCATAGAGCAGATGACATGCATATTTTTGTTTTATAGGATTGGGTACTTTAGCCTGCAATCGATGTTGCTGGGAATGGACTTCTTCCATACAATTAATACTTGAGAGTGATGTTTAAATAGAGTACAACAATATCATGGTGATTATAAGAACAGATTGTTAATAACAAGTTAGAACTATATAATGAAACTTCATTTTCTACATAAATCAGCTGTATCCCAAATACAATATTCCGCAACTGAAGGCAAAGAGTTTCTAAAACTGTGGCACTATCATCCTGAATTGGAACTAGTATATATTGTACAAGGACAAGGAACATTATATGTAGGGGATTTTATTGGACATTTTGAGCAGGACAATATTTTTTTGTTAGGATCGAACCTTCCCCATATGTTCGATAGTGATACTGAACATGACACAACTTCCAAGTCAATAGTCTTGCACTTCAATCCTATATATTTGGACAAATTGGGGACGAACCATCAGTTCGATTTTCTTAAATATATAATTGACATATGTGAAAGGGGAATAATGATAGACAAGTTAAAAAGTAAATTACTCCTGCCCTTATTTCAAGAACTTGCTGATATGCATGATATGGAATCTAATCTACAAGCGCTACGGATTCTTTTTAGGCTTTCTCAGAATAAAAACTTTTCAAAGCTGGGAAGTGCGAATTGGACAGAAAATTTCATAGTTCATGACAATCGTTTAAATAAGGTTCTAGAATATATAATGATGCATTTTAAAGAAGTGATCGATTTGGAGACAGTTGCTGATATGGTAGGCATGAACAAATCCTCATTTTGTAGATACTTTAAGCAAAAGACAAACAAAACCTTTGTCGATTACATAAATAATGTGCGGATAAATTATGCCTGTAGACTTCTAAGGGATAAAAGCAAAAAAAATTCAATATCCTTGGCATGCTTTGAGTCTGGGTTTAACAGTCTTTCCTATTTTGATAGGATTTTTAAAAAACATTTGGGATGTTCGCCATCTGAATATATAGGAAGGGGGCTTTAGTTTTTTATCATTATTTTACATCTATTGGATGGTCTTTGTCGACCTCCTTAACCCTATGTTGTACAAATCATCCCCGGCATCTTTGAATTCAATGTTTGGTAAACAATGTTGAGGTGATAAAAACCACTGATGGAATAGTCCTAGATTTTTACCCACGTTGGTACCAACTTGGGAAGTTTTTCCAAAAACCTTTTTTTGTTTTGGCAGTTACAGTCAAATCAATGGAAGGGCCATCAAATTGCATGAATCCAATACGAGGGCTCTTTTTTTTAAAACTCAAAAACTATGGAAGCGACTACTATTACCAAAAAGGGCCTCAGGGAGTTTAAAATGGAACTGCTGGAGGATATCAATTACATTTCGCATCTGAACGGGTCTTTGGACAGTTTGCCAAGGACGGTCGCTTGAATCCAAGTCATGTCAGGTCTTTATATGACCCCGTTATATTTTTGGAGCAGCTTTTATTTTCGCCCCTAATTTTATACCCGATAGGGCAGAGGTGATGCAAATCTCCAAAATAGGTTGTACGGCAACCTGTCATCGTTACATCAAAGAGCCGAGCCATTACTGCATTGTGTGTCAGTCATCCCATAATCCCTATAAGGATAGGAAAAATCAAGATATTCAATTTTGTGCCAAGTGCTTAACAAAACCAAACTTTTTTCCAAGCGAACCTCTATATGGGGGCATCATGGAATCAACACCTAAGATATATGGGATTCACCATCGATATGTGTATTGATATCATCTGTGCCACCTTCTTTCTTATCCCCTGCCAAGTTTTTGCTGTCAAGCCTTTTTATGTCCATAACCTTACTTTCAAAGACATTTCGAAACCTTGATTTGCTTTTTAATCGGGTCTTATAGGAATAAACAGTATTTATCGACACATCCAAAAACTCGGCGACTTGTGCATTATCCTGGATACCTAACCGATATAGGGCATAAATTCGTAGCTCAGTACTGAGCAGATCCCCTTTTTTTACAAAGACTTTTTCGTTTTCAGGAAATAACCGATTAATACTTTCAATAAACGAGGGAAACAACTGCAGGAATACTTCGTCAAATTGATGAAAAAGTTCATTTCTTTCTTTTTTGGCACTGTACCGTTGCATTACATCAAGAATCTCTTCTGTTTTTTTTGTCCTAACTTTTAAAATAGTGTTTTTTTGAAGGGCCACCATTTTATTGATCAATTGTGAGGTCGCTTTCAAAAAATACGTGATGTAGTCCTGTTTTATAGCATCAGACTCCATTAGGCTTAAATTCATTTGTTGGAGCCTTTCGTTGTTCTTGGAAATTGCTTTTCTAACCTCCTTTTTATCTTTGAGCTGCTTAAAAATGATGGCAAGCGAGACGAGAATGACAATGGAAAGGAGGGTCAGTAGAACCACGGTGTTTTTGAGACTTTTGTTTTTTTGCTCAAGTTTGTACAATTGGGCACTCTCTATAATGGGCAGGATGGCCGATATTTGGTTTCTTCTATGCCTTGCATTATAAAGCTCCGCATCCTTAAAGGCAATCCTTACATATTGGTTTGCTTTGTTCAGTTCTCCGTTGTCATACAACTGGATGGCCAGATTTCTCAAAGCGGTATTTTCTTGGATGGAGTGCTCTATGTCCGAAATAGCTGCCATGGCAAGATAATCAAGGGCTTTATGCGGCCTATTCAATTGACTGTAAACAAAACTAAGGCTGGAAGTGGCTACACCATACATATCTGGTGAAAGTTCGCGATCCAATAACTCCAGATAAATACGCCTTGCCCTATCCCAATTTTGTTGTTTTAATTCTTTGAGTCCTTCGGCCTTTAAAAAATTATCACTGTTCTCCGGTGCATTTTCAAGTGCTTTATTAAGGAGGGCTATACCTTTTCGAATATAATTTATTCTAAACCTTTCATCATCATTGTAATCGGTCAGATCAAAATAGACCCGTGCCATATTGTAATAAAAGTCATATTTATTGGTAGGGTCAAGATGTTTTGTATTGATACTGTTCAGTGTGTCAAGAGCCTCTGTAAATAAGCCCGCCGATATTAGGATAAAGCCCTCGTCTATCTTTGTTTCCGCTATTAAGGAGCTATCCTTTATTTTTTGAGCAAGTCCCTTTGCCTTTTCCAAGTAATAATAGGCAGAATCATACCTAAATGCTCTATATCCTTCGTATAAATGGATGTAGGCCCTGTGAATATCCTTTGTACTGGAGCTTAACTCTTTTTTGAGCGCAATTTGTTTTAGACTGTCAAGTTGGGCGTGCTTCTGTTTTGCATATTTGGTACGTAGTTCAATAGCCTTGTCCAATGCTGAGATAATACTGTCATGGCTTGTATTTTGGGCATTTACAACTGTATACAATATACATGCTAACCATAAAACAATGTTGGATTTCATTTCGTTATGATTTTCTAATCACTAAAATTGGTTACAATTGATTATTACTTTCCTAAAAAGAAAGGTTTAAAATACAATATTCCTCAATAGTACAGTATGTATTTTTTAAAATAAAACCTTGATTTATTTGTTTTCATGTTTGTTTTAAATGATTGATAATTAATAATTTAAAATTATAATGCAGATGTATTTATATTGATTTTTGATTGATTTTTTTTAATGATTCAAGTCCATCGATAGCTTTGACAGTTGCATATAATATGGAATCTCATCTGGCTTTACGATGAGAGGTCAGTTTAAACTAAAGCAAACTAAATGGACAAAAAATTATTAGGAAAATGGGTTGGATCCTATGTTATGGAACCAACCTGGTATTTAGTGGTGTTCTTTACCCTAATGTTATGTTTTTCAGGTCATGCATCAAGTAAGGATCTTAGGGCCTGGCAAAATTCACAAATTCAAATCAGTGGAAATGTTGTAGATGGTCAAGGCATTCCAATGGCTTTCATCAATGTCTTGGAAGAAGGAACCCAAAATGGCGTTACAACGGATATGGACGGTAATTATTCGATTACGGTATCTTCACCTGAAGCTGTTTTGGTTTATTCCAGCATTGGTTTTACCACGCAATCCATTCCAGTGGGAAACCAACGGACAATCAATGTGATCATGCAAGAATCTGTTTCCAATCTGGATGAAGTCGTGGTCATAGGTTATGGTACATCCTCCAAGAGGGATGTTTCCGGAGCTGTGGCTACCATATCCAATGAAGATTTTAATAGCGGGGCCATTACCAATCCGCTGCAACAGATCTCGGGCAAGGCTCCGGGTGTTATTATTAACCAACAAGGGAGTGAGCCGGGATCCACACCGAGTATCAGAATTCGTGGAATCGGTTCTTTGATCGGTGGTAACGACCCCTTGGTTGTGGTAGATGGAGTTCAGGGAAATATGGGCCTTTTAGATCAGATCCCGCCCAACGAAATCAAATCCATTGACATTTTAAAGGATGCATCTGCCACGGCAGTATATGGTTCCCGAGGTGCTCCGGGTGTCATTATAGTGACCACCAAGAACAACAAGAATGGGCAGTCTACTTTCGAGTACACATCGACTGTTGCGATTGACGTACTGTCCAATAAACTGGATGTGCTGGATGCCCAACAATGGTGGGAACAGGCGCAATTATATGGTGTTCCAGCTTCGGCCAATCACGGTTCTAGTACGGACTGGTACGATGTCTTGACCAAATCTGGATTTACACAAAACCACACCATTTCATTTGGAGCCGGTACCGATACTTTCAATTATAGGGCATCGGTAAGTGCTATTTTACAAGAAGGTGTTGTCATCAATTCACAAAATGATAAATACATCGCCAGACTTTCTGCCAATCAAAAGGCATTGAACGATCATTTGAACCTTACGATGAATATTAACACGGGCGTCATAGAGACATCGAACAGTATTCAAAGTATCGGAAGCGTTGGGTTTACATCCAACTTGGTGACCAACTCTTATTTTAAGAGACCCACGGATCCAGTTTTTGATACGGATGGCTCATACTATACGGATCCGAACGTTTTTGAATATCTAAACCCATATGCGGTGGCACAAACAACGGTGGATGAACGGGAGAACAACAATTTGTTCGTGAGCTTGGATGCCGACTTGGATGTGTACAAAGGAATCACTTTGGGATGGTTCGGGAGTTGGAGAAAAACCAATAACACGGTAGGGTTCTATCTTCCGGTAGCCTCAACAGATGCCAATGCAGTAAATCAAAATGGCTTTGCCAATATCAATAATAGCAATGAGGACGAAAAACTGACCAACGTTAGTTTATCCTATAAAAACACCTTTGGTAATCATAAAATAGATGCGTTGGCCTTGTACGAGTGGCAGCAGCAGATGTATCAAGGTAATTTTGCTCAAGCTCGCGGTTTTTTCAATGATGAGACCACATACAATGCATTACAGGGCGGTGACCTGTCCGATGTGCGGTCAGGTGACATCTCATCCTATAAAAATGACCGTAGTCTGATCTCTTTTTTGGGAAGGATAAATTATACCTTATTGGATAAATATCTGATTACCATGAGCTATCGTAGGGATGGTTCCTCGGTTTTTGGTGATGAGAACAAATGGGGGAATTTCCCGGCAGTCTCATTGGCCTGGAGGATTGATGAAGAAGGCTTTATGAAGGACGGTTTTTTTGATCAATTAAAGCTGCGTGGGGGATATGGAATCACAGGGAACCAGCAAGGCCTGTTCCCGCAACAGTCCCTATCATTGGTTAGTCCGAGCGGTGTAACCTATTTTGGGGGTGCGGAGATAAGCAACTTCCAAATTTCCCAAAATTCCAATGGTGACCTGAAATGGGAACGCAAAAAACAGGCCAATGTTGGGTTAGATTTCAGTTTGATCGATTACCGCTTAACGGGGTCTATCGATGCCTTTACCGCAACTACAGACGACCTGTTGTTCAATTATACCGTTCCACAACCACCGTTCCCTTACAATACCATAGCCGCCAATGTGGGAAGTATACGAAACCGCGGTTTGGAAGTTGCCCTTAGCTATGATTTTATCAGGAACGATGACATGCAGCTGACCCTTGGCGGTAACCTTTCCTTGCTGGACAATAAGGTGCTCAATCTAAGTGGCGCCATCGAGGGAGTGGAATTGAATACCAATTATATTCCATGGGGGACCAATTCGTTCCTGATCGAGGGAGAGGCCATAGGTACGTATTCCATCCTCCAGCATTCAGGAATTAATGAAGTAGGGGCCGAAACCGTTCAGGATATCAATGGCGATGGCGTTATTGATCAAGGGACACGAAGCCCTGATAGGGTATTGGAAGGCTCTGCCCTACCTACGTATAATTTTGCCATCAATCCAACCTTCAGGTATAAAAACTTCGATTTTTCCATGTTGTGGAGAGGATCAGGAGGCAATAAGATATACAATGGTCTCAAGCAGAACCTAAGTCGAATGGAAAGTTTGGGTAACTCCAATGTCTTGGAAAGCGCTGTTGATTTAGGCCTGTACACCTCACAATATGGTTCGGACCTATGGTTGGAGGACGGTGATTTTGTACGATTGGAGAATGTGACCGCCAGCTATACTATAAATACCGATAAGCTTGATTATATCAAATCGTTGAGAATATCGCTTACAGCAAACAATTTGTTGTTGTTTACGGATTACTCGGGTGTGGACCCCGAACTTAATTTTAATGGAGCCAATGGGTTCGGGGGAGATTTCGGAATCTATCCAAGAACTTCGAGCGCAGCTTTGGGACTACAAGTAAAATTTAAATAAGAAAAAATGAAACCAAGATATACTACACTTTTAGGATTAATTATTACACTTTTCCTTTTTTCTTGTACGGATGATGTAGAGGAAAATGTTTACGATAAATATCAAGCCGATGAATTCTATTCCACTCCTGAAGGGGCGGATGTAGCCTTGGCCGCTGTTTATGCCAATGTAGTCGGTAATTGGGGAGGCCTTGGTTATGCAGGTGCCGACAATGGTTGGTACGATTTAAACTGTATGACGGCGGATGAGCAGGTGATACCTCATAGGAATACAGGCGATTGGCAATTGGATTTTGCCAGATTGTATAAACACGAATGGCTGCCATCCGACCTGATTGTCAACAACACATGGAATTGGCTCTATCGGGCCATTTTTAGTGCCAACCTTGCCGTTGAACAATTGGAAAATGCCGAAGCGGCCCAGACCAAGATTTCAGAAGCCAAGGTGTTGCGTGCCTTTTTCTATTACCTGTTAATGGACGATTATGGAAATGTACCCTTCTACACCGAAAACAATATTACAGTTGAGGAACTTCCACAGGCAAGTAGACAAGAAGTCTATGACTTTGTAGTCGCGGAACTAGAGGCCAATGTGCCCAATCTATCCGATACCAAGGGAGGGGAATATTACGGAAGGTTCAATACATGGGCGGGATACGCGCTATTGGCAAAAATATATTTGAATGCAGGAGTCTACACGGGAACCCCACAATGGCAAAAATGTTTGGATGCCATTGAATCAATGGAAGCGGGAGGATTTTCACTGCATCCCGGAGCAGCAAACGAATCCAGTCCCAATGGTTATCAATATTATGAGCTGTTTGGAGACCAACTTCCAGAAGATGAAACTATTCTGGCCATGTTTGCGACCGCTAATATAGTATCCAGAAATATCTATACCATAAGAAGCCTTAGTGGCCCACATGCCATGGAACTATTCGGCGTAAGCGGATGGAACGGGGCCATTGTTCCCGAAGATTTTTACAATGGTTATGACAATGCCGATATCAGAAAAGCACAGTTCTTGGTGGGCGAACAACCTGGAGGCGTAACGTATGTGCCCGAAGTGGGTTCGTTGGACAATCCAGGGGCCGATCCTTTTGCAGGGGTAAGGAACATCAAGTTTTATCCGGCTACACCTTTGGATGGAGGGGGAGCATCCAACGACTTTCCGATTTTCAGATATGCGGATTTTATGTTGATGAAGGCCGAATGCCTTGTTAGGCTCAATGATGCCCCTGCGGCCAAACCTTTGGTGGATGCTATAAAACAACGTGCCGGATTGGATGCGTTATCAAACAATCCTACTTTGGAGGATATCTATCGAGAAAGAGGTTTTGAGCTGAACTGGGAAGGTCATCGAAGACAGGATATGATACGCTTTGGAACATTCTTGGAGCCTAATGATTTCAGGGGACAATCGGATGAGTATCGAAAACTGTTTCCGATACCGACATCAGCTATGGATGCCAACCCTAATCTGCAACAAAATCCAGGATATTAAAATTTAGCATTATGAAAATTATCTATAACAATATATGGTTCGCATTCTTGGCATTGATTGGTCTAGGCTTAACCAGTTGTGAAAATGAAGATGACGCTTCGATGTATGTAAACGATGAACTCACCACATTGAAGAAAGTAAATTTTGAAGGAACACCACAAGTATCCCCAAGGGATATCGTTTTGACACAGGAAATGCAGGACGAACCGGCCATAAATGTTTCTTGGAACAAGGTGGTTTACCCTATTGCGGAAGCTCCGGTGGAATACACTTTGCAATTTGATGTGCCCTCTGACACCTTGGGGGAAACAGCATGGCAGAATGCTACCAATATCATTGCAGGAAGCGATGTGCTTGGAAAACAATTGAATGTAAAGACTTTGAATACTATGGCCAAAAGTTTTGGTATTCAAGCGGACACCAAAGGAACCTTGGTTTACCGGGTGCAGGCCTATATGGATAGAGCTATTTTTTCCAAAGCAGGGGCGTTTAAAGTAACGCCGTACAGCGAAACGGTGAGCAGTGCGGTAGTTTATGTTCCCGGGACCTATCAAGGTTGGGACCCGACAACAGCTGCTACCTTGCCCGAGACCAGCCAATCCGGAGTTTTTGAGGGTGTCATAACTTTTGATGACCCCGCGGCATTGGACTTTAAGTTTACCACAGGCCCTAACTGGGACGAAAATTATGGAGGTGATGGTAATGGGAACTTGGTCCAAGATGGAGACAATGCATTTGTTCCTTCCATCGGTTCCTATAAAATTAGGATCAATTTGAATAACCTGACTTGGATGGCCGAACCCTATTCCTTCGGAATAATTGGAACAGCTACCCCTGGAGGATGGGATAGCGATACTGATATGACCTATAATTACCAAGAAGGCCTATGGGAATTTACGGGCGATTTGGTAGCAGGTGCACTTAAGTTTCGATTGAACGATGAGTGGACAGTGAATTATGGTTCGCAGAACAACACCGATTTTGTTGCCTATCTGGACGATCCTGGAGCCCATAATGTCGAAGCTGCGGGAACCTATCGCGTTACCTTTATGATAGACAACGAAGATGCAAGTGTGGCCTATTACACGCTGGAAGCACAATAACTTTAAAATAATGGGAATGTGTCTTTCAATGGCCGTTCCTCTGACAATTATTTTGATTTTCAAATAGAATCTAAAAAAAACAGTAGCAAAAGGGGTGTGGAAACATTCACATCCCTTTCAAAAAAACATATAAAATGAGACATTTAATTTATCTAGTTCTAACCTTGTTCGTTTCTGTGGGCATGGGTGCTTGCGATCAATCCGATGATGGCGTTCAACCGCCGATTAATTCTGACTATACCCAATATGGTACCCTATTTCGCAATGTGCCGGCACCACAGGATATCGTAATTTATCAGGTTAATTTAAGGGCATTCAGTGAGGAAGGAACCCTAGCGGCCGTAACCCAACGCTTGGCCGATATTAAGGCATTGGGGGCCAATGTCATTTACTTGATGCCCATTTATCCCAACGGAATCGAGAATTCAGCAGGAGGCTTGGGGTCCCCATATGCCGTTAGGGACTACAAATCGGTAAGCCCGGAATATGGGGGTTTGGAAGACTTAAAAGCTTTGGTTGATGGAGCCCACAGCCTTGACATGGCGGTCATTCTTGACTGGGTGGCCAATCATACGGCATGGGACAATGCTTGGATAAGCGAGCATCCAGAATATTACGAAACCGATGAAGAGGGAAACATTATATCACCGCCGGACACGGGCTGGTTGGATGTGGCCCAGCTTGATTACAGCAATCAAGACCTTCAGGATGCCATGATCGATGCCATGGCCTATTGGGTTTACAATGCAAACATAGATGGTTTCCGGTGCGATGCCGCAGACTTTGTGCCCGAAGGTTTTTGGACCAAAGCGGTTTCAACAATAGATCAGATCAAAGACCAAGAAATGCTGATGTTGGCAGAAGGGGGAGAGCAAAGACATTTCAATTCTGGTTTTGACTTTATTTTTGGATTCCATTTTTTCGAAACATTGAAGGCTGTTAACAACGGAGAGCCAGCTACTGAACTTCAATCTACACATGCGGCCGAATATCAAAATGTGTACGATCAGGATAAACGTGTTGTACGTTATACTAGCAACCACGATGTAAATTTGAGCGACGGAACGCCAATTGACCTTTTTGGAGGTGTTGAGGGCTCTATGGCCTCTTTTGTTGTTGCAGCTTGCATGAAATCCGTCCCTATGATTTATAACGGACAGGAGATTGGTTATGACCAACGTTTACAATTTTTCACCAAAACCCCTATTGATTGGACACAGGCCAACAATGAACTTTTAGAGGAATATAAACAGATTATCGAGTTCAGAAAAAATAGTCCTGCCATACAACATGGTACCTATTCAGGGTACAGTAGCGACAATGTCGTGGCCTTTACCATGGAAGCTGCCAATGAATCTGTTTTAGTACTATCGAATGTAAGGAACGAGGAAGTATCCTATTTGATGCCCCCAAAACTTAAAGGTGAATGGGAAAATGCTTTGAATGGTTCGTCGATGAATCTAGAAACGAGTGTGAGTCTATCACCTTATTCTTATCTGATTTTAAAAAAATAGGGGGACAGGAAGAAGGCCTACTTTGAAAAACAACCTAAATCCAATTACGATAAAATAATTATGGTAAAAACACCGAAAAACTATTTATGTATCCTTGGGATGATGCTCTTTATGGGACTAATGTCAGCGCAAGAATTAAAATCGCCCAATGGTGCGCTTCAATTGAAAGTTACATTGACCTCTGAGGGCATGGTTCAATACACTCTGGATCTCGACAATAAAGAGGTTATAAAGCCGAGTACTTTGGGCTTGCAATTAAAGAATGCTCCGTCCATGCTCAAAGGCTTCCAGATTGAGGAATCCCATATCAAAGAGGTGGATGAGCATTGGAACCCTGTTTGGGGAAAGCAGAAAACGGTAAGGAACCATTACAATGAACTGGAGTTGAGATTGGTACAGCCGGAGCACGATAACCGGTATATCCGCTTGCGCTTTAGGTTATTTAATGATGGTCTGGCATTTCGATACGAGTTTCCAAAGCAAAAAACACTCAACTATTTTATTATAGAAGAGGAAGAAACCGAATTCGCATTGACAGGGGACCATAAAATATTCTGGATTCCTGGGGACTATGACACACATGAATACCCGTACACCACCTCCAAAATATCGGAGATACCATCAAAAATGAAAGATGCCACGGTATACATTAGCGCTCAGGCCCCGATAGAGCAATTAGCGGTTCAGACCCCTTCCATGATGAAGACCGAAGATGGTCTTTACATCAATATCCATGAGGCTGCCTTACAGAACTATGCCGCCATGGAATTGAACGTGGATGCGGACAATCTTGTGATGAGTTCACATTTGGTGCCGGACGCCTTAGGCAATAAAGGATATATGCAGACCAATACACATTCCCCATGGCGCACCATTATTGTAAGTGATGATGCACGGGACATATTGGCCTCCAATATGATCATTAACCTGAATGAGCCAACTGATTACGAAGATACTTCGTGGATAAAACCTATGAAATACATCGGTGTTTGGTGGGAGTATTTTGTAGAAGGAAAAAGTACCTGGGCCTATGGTACAGAGACCAATGTGAAGCTAGATCAAGATTTTGGCAAATTGACCCCCAACGGTCGCCATGGTGCCACAACACAGCATGTCAAAGATTATGTTGATTTTGCCGCTGCCAATGGTTTTGATGCCGTACTGGTGGAAGGTTGGAACATTGGCTGGGAAGATTGGATAGGAAACTGGAAGGAGAATGTTTTTGATTTTACCACGCCCTATCCCGATTTTGATGTGGAAGCCGTGAATAAGTATGCTCATGATAAAGGGGTTAGAATCATGATGCATCATGAGACCTCGGCTTCGGCGACCAATTACGAAAGACGATTGGATCGTGCATTCCAGTTTATGAAAGATTATGGGTATAATTCGGTGAAAACTGGGTATGTTGGTCAGATCATCCCCCGTGGCGAGCATCACGATGGTCAGTGGATGGTGAACCATTTTACCCATGTGGCTAAGCGTGCCGCCGATTATGGAATCATGATTAACAGTCATGAAGCTGTTAGGCCAACCGGGCTGCACCGTACCTATCCCAATTGGCTGGCCCAGGAATCTGCAAGGGGGACAGAATTTGAAGCCATGGGCGGACTTGCACCGGAACATGCCAGCATTTTGGCCTTTACAAGACTTATCGGAGGGCCTATGGATTACACTCCTGGGATTTTTCAAACCGACCTTTCATATTACGGGAACAATAAGCAACGGGTAAATACCACTTTGGTAAAACAATTGGCGTACTATGTGACCATGTACAGCCCTTTGCAAATGGCGGCCGATCTGCCTGAAAATTACAAACGTTTTCCAGATGCGTTCCGGTTCATCAAAGATGTAGCCGTGGATTGGGACAATAGTTGGTATCTGGAAGCAGAGCCGGGAGATTACGTGACCATAGCCCGTAAGACAAAAGGCAAGGAACAATGGTTTGTAGGAAGTATGACCGATGAAAATTCCAGAACCTCAAAAATTGATTTTGGTTTTCTTCCCGAAGGCGAGAAATATATAGCAACTGTTTATGCTGATGCCAAAGATGCTGATTGGAAGGAGAATCCACAGGCTTATACTATAAAAGAAATTACCATAACCTCAAAAAGTAAGTTGAAGCAATATATAGCTCCTGGAGGAGGTTTAGCAATTAGCATCACGAAGAAACCATAAGATTCTGAAGGTAATAAAGACCAGTTTTGTTTTTATTTGATAGTAGTGCATCAATAGAAGCGCGGTTTTCACCGCGCTTTTTGTTTTTATATATAACCGGGAGAGGTCTGAAAGATTGGACATTTTGCAGGGGGTTGAAGGGCCTTACAGTAATCTTTTGGTTATCACCAAAGATGGAGTGATCTACAGTTTTATAGTATCCTGTTCAGAGAAACTGTCCCAGCGCAATTACTTCGTATCACATGGGAAAAGTATTGATTTTGAGATAGAAAGTTTGGATGTCTTTAAGGTAAACGGAGGTAAAAAAAGGGACGCTTATCAGGAGACGGTTTTAGAGCATTTGCTTTATCACCTTTGTCCCAAGGTTGTCAAAACGGACAAGAACCATCGATATGGTTTCTATAAGCTTATTTCGGGACACTTACGTAGGTTTTCACCTTTTGGCAGCTCTAATTGTACGTGTCTCTTTCTTGAAAATTTTGAAGTTTTATGAGTTGAAGAGTTTTTCCACTTTTTCACGGAATGTTTCCCCAATGGCTAGTTCCCTGTCACCTAAAAAAACACTATTTTTTCGGATTGCGGTGATTTCATCTATGGCCACGATATAGGATTTGTGTATACGAAGGAACAAATGGGGGGGCAGTTCAAATTCCAATTCTTTGAAACTGGTACGTACCACTAGGGGGTGTTCCGCATTTTTGAGATGGAACTTGATATAATCCCCATATCCCTTCATCCATATGATATCGGAAAACTTGATTTTGACTTGGCTGTAGTCCGCTTGTACAAAAAAATGATCTTTTGTTGTCAAGGGTGCGTTTTCTTGGACCTTTTTTAATTGGATGAGTTCCTGTGCACGATGGCATGCTCTGATAAACCGGTCCAAGGCTACCGGTTTTACGAGATAATCGACAATGTCCAGATCGTAACTTTCCACGGCATATTGTTGATAAGCGGTAACAAAGATGACCAAGGGTCTGTTGTGCAAACTGGAGATCAATTGAAGCCCGGTCAGCCCTGGCATCTGGATATCTATGAATAGAAGGTCTATTTTTTCATTTTGTAATACCTCGATAGCATCGAAAGCATTGGAGCAGGACGCTACCAAGTGCAAAAAGGGTATCTTGCCAATATTGTCTTGCAATAGGGCCAGGGCCAGGGGTTCATCGTCTATTGCCAAACATTTTATCATGGTTCCAGGTATAGGTCCAGTGTTACGGTGTACCATCCATTCGATTTATCGACTTTCAAAATTTGCTTGTTCCCGTACAGGAGTTCCAATCTCCTTTTTACATTGACAAGGCCGATACCGCTGACATTGTCCTTTGCCGAATCGTTATCGATATATTTGTTCCTGACCATAAAGCTAAGGCAGTTGTTCGCTGTTTGTAATTTAATCTCTATCACAGGGTTATCCATCATGCCCGAACCGTGCTTAAAGGCATTTTCTACAAAGGGGATCAAGAGCATCGGTTCAATGACATGCCAATCCTCCTTCAAGACCATTTCCGTATGAAGTTCCAATCGATCTCCAAATCTGGTTTGTTGTAGTAGTATATAGCTTTTTAAATAATCGACCTCGCTCTTCAACAACACTTTTTCCCCGTCCGTCTCATAGAGAATATACTGCAATATGGAGGACAACCTCAAAATGGTCGGTTCCAACATATCGCTTTTTAAGCGCACCATGGCCGCCATACTATTGAGTACATTGAGCAGGAAATGAGGGCTGATCTGAGATCGTAGAAAAGCGAGCTCCGTCTTGAGGGTCTCCTGTTCCCTTTCCTTTGCTATACGTTCCATTTGGAGGCGATCGGACACCGTTTTAAAGGCAATGCTCAACAACAGGAAAAAGAGGAAGGGGAACCCGTTGAAAAAAAGGGCACTTATCAATGAATATGGGGGTGTGTCATCAACAAAGGTGTAAATCCAACGGTTGAACGCAATGGCGCTAACAAGCAAAAGTATGTTGTAAGAGCTAAAGTAGAGGTATTTTTTTTTGAAAAGAAAGCGTGGGATCAGAATGATGGAGTTCAAGTAAAAGACCAGTGCCCAAAAAAATGTCATCGATGCGTTGAAAAATAAAATTTTTTTGGTCAATTCTGAAACACCCGCCTCGCCTTTCATCTGCAGCACGACTAGAAAGGGCAAAAAGAAAAAGATGATCCAAACCAGAAAGTGGATGGCCACTTTCCAATATTTTTTAAGTATAGTGTGCTCAAATCGCATGAAACTTGGTATTGGTGCTCAAATATTGGGAACAATACCCTGAAAATACAAAATACCCGATCAATGAAAGCAATCGGTCGATAGGGCACATGCTGTAATAGTGTTTGTTCTGCCCAAGGGTATCTTTGATAAGGGTTGTACAAAAGGTATTTCTTGGCATAAGGGACGTTTTTGTGCTATCGGACATTGCTAGGTTGCGATGGTTTTAAAGTTGCCGGTACCTAAAAAAGGCCTTCCTATTATTGAAAGGCCTTTAATAACAAGTAATTCAAAGGGTACGATGGTTACCGAACGGAAATGGTCTTACGGTATTCGTTTGTACCATCCTCGACAATCACCGTATAATCTCCAGGATATGCACTTTGGAAATTATAGATTCTGCCCACCGCCAATTCTCCTCGGACTACCTGACTATCTATGACTTTATTTTCACTGTTGCATATTTTTACTTTGATGGATGACTTGTCTTTGTTTAGGAGACTCAAATACACTTTTTGGCCGGATACTCTTAAGTTGGGGGATGTCGTATTGGTTCTTCTGGAAATTTGATGGATACCATTGGCATCCAATTCAAGGGTGAATGTCACCGCACCGTCAGAATTGTTGGCTTTGAAATAATAGGTTCCCGCCTTCAGATGTTTTAGGATATATTTCTTTTGATGTTTGCCTTTTACGATTTCATCGCGATGGATTGTCTCTTCCTTTGCGTCCAACAAGCGGATTTGGGTAGCACTATCCGAAGCGGTAGATTCAACCAGCAGAGAGCTTGAATCCGTACTGATAGTTAAATCGATAGATGGTTCCTTGGTCAAACCTGTTGCACTTATCATTAGGATACATACTGCGATGAGATTTCTTTGTACTGATTTCATGAAGTTTTGTTTTTTAATGATGAATGATTCTAGAACAAACCTATGAACTAAAGTTTTGATATTGTGGGCCTTGCGATGAAATGGGAATAGTCTGCGATGAATTCTGAATTATGATCGGCAAGTCTTTTATGCTTATGGGTCAAAAAAATGATTCCTTTAAATTAGGGACAAGTTCCAGATGACAAAAGTGTGGGAGAAAAAGCAGTCTGATGCTGTTTTTCAAGATGTAACGAATTTTTGCGGTTCATTCAGTTCGAACGCCGACCCCTTGAAGATTCTTAGAGGTCAATTTTTTATTAAAAAACGGTATGGTTCGCCTACCAGCAAGATTTTGATATAAGGATTTGATTGGGGTCGAGATTATCGGAAGCGGATAGCTTTAACGATGGCCTTTTAAATGTGCTGTGGGGAACACCGTTCCTTGAGGGTCAATATGTTTTCAATTCCTAAAGAAATGTTAAAGAAACGGAACTTTATAGGGGTTAAAACTTTGAGGTCGGTATTATAGACATAAGACAGATAGTAGTTTTTTAAAACTTACTTTTTGTTCGGTAAAGTGCATGATACTAAAAACATAGATGCATTTTAAGTTTAGTTATTGGGGAGGCCATTCATTTGCCTCCCTTATTTTTTTAGAAACTTTGTGCCCATGATTTATGATAAAAGTGGTTTCCCAAATACCAGTATAAAGATGGATTCAAATTGTTCTCCAAGCTTTACACGAAGAATTTGGAAAGCCTTTGTAATTTGGGCCTCCACAGTTTTAACCGAAATCCCTAGATGTAGTGAAATTTCATTATTGGTCAACCCTTCTTTTTTGCTCAGATAGAAAACTTCTTTACATTTTGGAGGAAGTTTTTCTATTTCATTGTAAACTATCTTAATCATTTTAATAATGGAACTTTCGTCCGTTTCCTCAATGATCTGATCTAGTGTTTCAATGTATTTGTATTGGAGCACCATTTGGGATTTGTCTTTTTGGTACTGGGTGATGAACTCATTATGCACCGATTTGAAAAGGAAGTTTTTAATTTCATATTCGCTGCTCAACTTTTTTCGGAACTTCCATGTGTTCAAGAATACATTTTGAACGATATCCTTGGCCAAGGGAGGGTTTTTTACCAAAGTCAAAGCATATGCATACATCCTGTCCCCATAAGTATCCACAAGATATTCATAAGCTTTTTCCTTACCGTTGTTTAAATCTTTTACCAGTAGTTTGTTGTGGTTATATTTCATGATATCAGAGTATTCTGAAACTAAAAGTAAAAATTTTGAGAATATTAAAAAAAAATACATAAAAAATTAGGGTATTGTAATTTTGCTTGGTAATAACATATAACGAGCAATTAAAAAGCAAACGAAGAACATGAAATCCCTTCTTGTAAAATTTTTGTGCGATTCGGCAAATAGTCAGGATCTGGACAAATTGAACGATTGGGTTCAAGATGAAAGATATGCTCGTACCTTTAAGGAATATGTGAAAACACATTTTGCAATTACAATTTCAATGAACAAGACCGACAAGGAGGAAATAAAGAAAAAACTTTTGAAGGAAATTAGGAAGGAGAAGAATTATGCCTTCCGTAGAACTACGACAACCTTTCTTCGCTATGCTGCAATAGTGATCTTTATTTTGGGAATGGGCTATGTTTTTAAGGATGAATTTTATAAAAGGAAAGAAATTCCACAGCAAAGCATTGTTCCCCGAACCGATCAAATAACCTTAAAATTGGGCAATGGCGAGGTGAAAGTGCTCAATACAGACGATGATGCGAACATACAGACTTCCAACGGAAAATGGTTGGGGACAAAAAAAGGAAATACATTGGAGTACGGAAAAGAGACTGCTGATGGGGAATTGGTCTACAATACCTTAAAAGTGCCCAATGCCAAAAGGTTCAATATAGTACTTTCTGACGGCACAAAGGTTCATCTAAACTCAGGGAGCTCACTACGGTACCCTGTCAATTTTTCGCACAATGGCAAAAGAGAGGTTTTTTTGGAAGGTGAAGCTTTCTTGGAAGTTGCCCACGATAAGGAACATCCTTTTGTGGTGAGGGCAAACGATCTTAATGTTGAGGTATTGGGTACCCGGTTCAATCTTTCCAATTATGGTGAAAAGAGCAGTACCGAAGTGGTTTTGGTTGATGGACTGGTAAGTCTTGAAACGGCCAGTGAATCTCCAAAAAGTAGTAAAATGATTTTGGAACCCGGTTTTATGGGCTCTTTTGATCAAACCACAAAAGATATCTCCAAGGAAAAGGTAAATACTGCATTATATACATCGTGGATAGATGGGAACATTGTCATACGGGACGAGTCTTTTGGGGATATCCTTATAAAATTGGAACGGTTCTATAATGTGACCATTATAAACAACAATGAAAAATTGACCAAGGAAAGGTTCAATGCCACTATAGAAACAGAAAAAGAATCAATAGAGCAAGTCTTGAATTATTTCAAGCAGGTTTATCAGATTGACTATGAAATAGTCGAAAACAAAGTAGTAATTAACTAATAAAACTAAACATTCCTATGAACTTCACACTCTCACCCTTTTACTGACGTCACGTCAAAAAAAAAACGGGAAATGTGACACCATTTCCCGAAAAGTCAGTGACCCATTACAAAAATTAATCACTAAAACTCAACCAAAGTTATGAAAAGCTTATGGAAGTCTGGGCATGATTCGCCTTGGACACTAAATTTACACCTCAAAATGAAGGTATCGCTCATTGTATTGTTTACGATTACCTTATCGCTACAAGCCAAAAATTCATATTCACAAGTGACCAAGATCACCTTGGACATGCCATCGGCCACTGTAGCCCAAGTCATCGATGAGATAGAATCGACGACAGAATTCACGTTTATTTTTAAAACTACATCCGTTAACCTTGATCAAAAAGTATCCTTAAAATTCCGAAAAGCAAACATTCAGGAAGTGCTGAACAAATTGTTTCGTGATATGGATACCCAATATGAAGTGCTGGACAGGAAAATAATCCTTACCAAAAGTCCGCCCTTACGTAATAGTAGTGGAAAAGTAGATGCACAAAAACCCGTTCAATTCCAAGTGTCCGGTACGGTTTTGGATTCCCAAAATATACCGTTGGGAGGAGCCAATATTGTTGAAAAGGGAACCTCCAATGGAACACAAACCGATTTTGATGGAAATTTTACCTTGAACATAGCAGATGGGAACGGAACGTTGGTAGTCTCATACATTGGGTTTGCATCCAAAGAGGTTCCCGTGAACGGTCAATCAAGTATTTCGATAATCCTACAAGAAAGTGCAGCAGGACTGGATGAGGTTGTTGTTGTAGGATATGGTTCCATGAGCCGTAAAAATTTGACCAGTGCCATTTCATCCGTAAAGGCCGAGACCTTTGAGGAACGACCAATTTTTGATGTTTCTCAGGCCATTCAAGGCAATGCAGCTGGAGTTAACGTGGTTCAGCCTTCGGGTAAGCCCGGGGCCACCATGGAAGTTAAAATCCGTGGAACAAACTCAATCAATTCTGGTACAGGGCCCTTATATGTTGTCGATGGAATCCAAACCTACGATATATCCGGAATCAATCCAGCGGATATTGTGGACATGAACATTCTTAAAGATGCTACTTCCACGGCCATATATGGTGTAAACGGTAGTGCAGGGGTCGTGGTGATAACCACCAAACGGGCAACGGCCGAAACAGAAGGTCAGTTGAACTTCAATTCCTACGTAGGAGTATCCAATGTGGTGAAGACCATAGATGTCCTTAATCTAGAACAGTACAGAGAGCTTGTAGGAGAAATCCGCCCATCTTACCTCGATGTGGTGAATTCCCCAAAATATGAAGGCATCAGTACGGATTGGACAGATGAAGTCTTTAGGACAGGGGTAGACCAGAACTACAACCTTTCCTATACCAAGGGATTTGAAAAATTCAGACTTTTGGCATCCTTGGGCTATCAGTCTATAGATGGCATCATGGCCTCTTCAAAATTCAACAGACTTTCCGGAAGAATCAATGCAGACGTGGATATATCCAAAGGGATAAAATTGCACACCACCTTGAATTATATTAGATCCTATCTGAACAATACCTCGGACAATGTTAGTTCTGCACGGGGAGGTGTTTTGCTCAGTACATTTACCACGCCACCATTTTTACCTGTATTTGCAGATGACCTTAGGGTAAGAAATGAAAATCAAGATGGGGAACGTGACGGTCAATTTGCCCTTAACCCTTTCCAGTCCTCCTGGGAAAACCCCTTGGCATTTGCCTCGGCACAGGATGAAACTTGGGTGAACAGGTACATGAGCAGCGTTGGACTGGACATTACATTGGCCGAAGGCTTGGTGTGGAAACCTAGTTTTACTTATGATGATACACAATCTACCCGAGATCAATTCACGGATAGGTACAGGTCCGCCTATGGAAGGCTAGCTGCCACAGCAGGCCCACCTACCAATGCCAATGCGCCATTATCCAACCCAAACTCTACTACTTTGGATACCAGGGTGCCGGCACTTCGATCAGAGATTACACAAAGCAACTACAATATAGAGAACACCTTAAGCTATGAATTGACCTCTGGAGGCAGCCAGTTCAACTTTTTGGTAGGTAACTCCATCCAAGAGTTCAAGTATAAGCGACATGGATATGCAGGAAACGGATTTCCGATAGAATTAAGGGAGTTCAATTATAACCTAGCAGAGACCAAGGCAGAATCTGTGCACGAAAATATTGTAAGGTATGCCTCAGTTTTCGGAAGAGTGAACTATACACTTAAGGACAAATATATTTTCTCTGGGGTTTTTCGTGCTTCAGGTGCCTCGCAATTGGCATTGAATAATAAATGGGCCTTTTCGCCCGGTGTTTCGGCAGCATGGATTCTTTCCGAAGAGTCCTTTTTGCAGGATAGTGAAACCATTAGCGAACTTAAGTTAAGGGGAGGATGGGGTAGAACCGGTAACGTTTCCGGCATACCACCATATTCTTCCTATGCCATCTCAAGACCGGACAGGATTATTCCAGAGCCCATCACATATTCGTTGAGCCAGTTCGAAAACTCCGACCTCACTTGGGAAACCACCGATGATTCCAACTTGGCACTTGATTTGAGTCTATTCAATTACAGGGTCAGTCTAACCGTTGATGCCTATTACAGAAAAACGAAAGACCTATTGCTCAACATTTCGTTTCCCTTCAATGCATCCGTACCCTACTTGGTCAATGCTGGTGATTTGACCAACAAAGGTTTGGAATTTACTTTGGATACTTGGAACATACAGACAGAGGATGTAAACTGGAATTCTTCCTTGAATGTTTCCATAAACCGAAACAATGTGGACGACATTCGTTATGTAAAGGCATTTACCCTAGGATTTTTTGAAAGGACCACCGAGTACGCTGCAAGGCTTACACCGGGACAGCCTATAGGTTCTTTCTTTGGGTATAAAGTAGATCAGGTAGATCCCGCCACTGGAAAATTGCTTTTCCAAGATGTCAATAATGATGGAAAAGTTGATGCGGGAGACCGTACATTCATAGGCAATCCCCATCCGGACTTTACTTTCGGGTTTACCAACAACTTTACCTATAAAAATTTCTATTTGGATATGTTGATCTCTGGGTCTGTAGGCAACGATGTAATGAATGCGACACGTTTGGACTTGGAATCCATGGTGGATTTTAGGAACCAATCCACAAATGTGCTCAGAAGATGGCAAAACCCAGGGGACATTACAGATGTTCCAAGAGTCAACGATTTGGAATCGGTGGTGGTATCCGACCGGATTGTGGAAGATGGATCTTTTGTAAGGTTAAAGTCCCTTACGTTGGGCTATAAGTTCAACAATGTACTCTCAATGGACAGTTTCAATGTGTATTTAACAGGGCAAAACCTGTTGACCATCACGGACTATTCCGGTTTTGACCCGGAAGTAAATGCCTATAGTGGAAGGAGCAACCCCACCTATGGAATAGACTATGGAACCTATCCACAGGTCAGGACCTTCATTTTGGGAATAAAAGCGCGTCTGTAGTTCTAAAATTTTAAAGTATACATCATGAAAAACAATAAAAGATATTACATAAAAACTTTACTTATCGTTGCCCTTACAGCGATATCGTGTGAAGATTATTTGGATACCGAACCCATAACCGAGAACGTACAGGAAGCCATTGTTCCCATTGAGGATGCTGCCGACGCAGAGGCCAAAGTAGGCTCCATTTACGCCTCGTTGGGAATAGACCGTGTTGTGTTCGACCCCATAACAAATGCAGATGGGCAAACCGATGTAGCCTATGCAGGAGGGGATAACCCGAACAATTTTCAACAGGACGAATACCGTACATTAACCACCAATGCCAACGTTCTTAGGGATTGGGATTATTACTACAACATTATTTTTCAATGTAATTTATTGATCAATAATGTGGATGATGTAGCGGATTTGTCCGACCAACGTAAACGTGAGATCAAAGGAACTGCATATTTGTTCCGCGCATATTTTTATTTTATGATGACCAAGTTGTGGGGAGAAGTTCCTATTGTTACCACTTCGGTCACCTCGATCAATTCGGAAAATTTTGAAGAGATCTACGCCGACCTTTTTCCTGCAAAATCATCTTATGATGATATTTACAACTTAATGGTCAGTGATTTGGACTATGCTAAGGAAAACCTACCTGTTTGTTCCGATCAGAACAGTCTTAGGGCAAATCAAGGAGGAGCTTATGCCATGTTGGCCAAAATATATGCGACCTGGCCAGGCGGACAAGATTGGGACAAGGTGATAGAGAACTGTGATCTTGCCGCGCAAGGCAGGGCCTTGGTGGACACCTACGATTTTCTGTGGGATGGAGAACATGAAGCCAATTCTGAAGGCATTTGGGTCATTGACGGATACAACCAACCCCTTGGAGGACCGCGAATTTCAGTGAACATCTTTTTTGGCACCCAATACAAAAAGTTCGACACACCATCTCATGCATTGTATGAGGCCTATGTAAATGAGAACGATGACATTCGACGAGAAACTACCATTGTGTTCTCGGACGAAGTTCCTGAAAAGTATCCCAATGAAGGAGATTATGCAGGTATTTTCGAATCTGTTCCCGTGGTTCCATGGTCAGATCCCTATTGGTCATCGGATCATTTTCCATTTCCCAACAAGTTCAGGATTGTAACCAGAGATCAAAACCTTTATTGGTTCCGACTTTCCGACATTCTTTTGTTGAAATCGGAAGCCTTGGTCAGAAAAGGACAGTTGGGCCCTGCGGAAACCTATATCAATATGGTTCGAAACAGGGTAGAGTTACCGGATGTTACCTTCAACGATGAGAACGATGCCATTGAAAAGCTATTGCACGAGCGCTATTTGGAACTGGCCTATGAAGGCCACAGGTGGTACGACCTCAAGCGAATGGTGAGCAGCTCCGAGATGATCAGTATTCTGCAAAGCGAGCAATATAGGGATTCAAATGGGGAGTTGGTGCCCTTGCCCTATGTTGGAAATTTGGCAGAGTACAAATTGTTGATGCCCATACCGCAGGTAACCTTGGACGTAAATCCAAATTTAGAGCAAAATCCCGGGTATTGATTGCCCGGGACAATCACACAAAATGAATAAACGTAAACCAACAAATTAGGATTCATGGTACAAGCAAATGATTATGATGCCATTGTAGTAGGTTCCGGTATTACCGGAGGGTGGGCCGCAAAGGAACTCTGCGAAAATGGTCTAAAAGTATTGATGCTGGAACGTGGACGCGATGTTCCACATATTGAAGGCTATACAAATGCCACCAAACAACCTTTTGAGTTTGAGCATAGGGGCATGTTGACCCGGGAAATGGTCGAAGAAGGAAAAACAAATGCAGTACGGGAGTTTTTCGTCAATAGAAAGGACTATCCCTATATAGAGAAAAAACCCTATCGATGGAACAGAGGGTACCAAGTGGGTGGACGCTCCTTGGTCTGGGGGCGACAATGCTACCGTTGGGGCGACCTTGACTTTGAACAGAACGCCAAGCACGGTATCGCCATTGACTGGCCCATCCGCTATAAGGATTTGGAACCTTGGTACAGTAAAGTGGAAAAATTCATAGGGGTCAGTGGCTCCAAAGAAGGACTTGACCACCTACCGGATGGGGAATTTTTGCCACCAATGGAACTGAGCTGTTTGGAGAAGGAGATGCAGAAAAGGTTCAAAAAGATCTATGGGGACAATCGACATTTCTTCATTGGTCGTACGGCAAACGTATCCATACCGCATAAGGGCCGTAACTGTTACTACAGGAACAAATGTGTGTTGGGCTGTCCCTTTGGCGGATATTTCAGTACACAATCCTCCACTTTGCCAGCGGCGATGAACACAGGAAATCTCACGTTGCGTCCATTTTCAATAGTGAAGGAAGTACTATACGATAAGGACAGTAAAAAGGCGACCGGCGTCGAAATCATTGATGCAGAGACCAAGGAAACTATCCAATACACTTCAAAGGTTGTGTTCTTATGTGCATCCAATGTAAACTCAGCTTATATATTGATGAATTCTGCCAAAGATATTTGGCCCGAAGGTTTGGGAAGTAGCAGTGGCGAACTCGGCCATAATTTTATGGATCATCATGGAATTGGAGCTTGGGGCGTGTTCGAGGGCATGGAGGACAAATACTTTTATGGAAGGCGTCCCAATGGAATATTCATCCCAAGGTTTAGAAATGTGGGCAACGACAAACAGGACTTTATCGGGGGCTATGACTTCCAAGGAAATGCCCGAAGGGATGGTGCCGGGGGTGTTGGTAAAAACTATGTGGGCAAGTACATAGTGGACGACATTCCGTTGACGGAACTAAAGGCAACATTGACCAAACCTGGACAATGGGGCTTTGAATACACAGGATTTGGGGAAACGCTTCCTTATCATGAAAATAAAATCTCCATCAGCGATACCGAAAAGGATCAATGGGGCATGCCACTTGTCGAAATTGATGCAGAAGCCAAGGAAAACGAAATCAAAATGGATAAGGATATGGCAAAAACCTCTGTGGAGATGTTGGAATCCTTGGGCTTTAAGGATGTTAAGCAAAAAGAAGGAAGAAAAGTCGGGGATAGACGAATTGGTGCCACACACGAAATGGGCCTTGCCCGTATGGGAAAAGACCCCAAGACCTCGGTGCTCAATAAGCACAATCAGGTATGGGATGCCAAGAATGTATTTGTCACAGATGGGGCCTGTATGGTTTCCTCAGCGTGTCAAAATCCTTCATTAACGTATATGGCCCTAACGGCCAGAGCGGTCAATTTTGCGGTGGGGGAACTCAAACGTCGTAATCTATAGATAAACAAGAAATAAGGATTCTAAAAATCATACAAAATGAATAGAAGAAAAGCCCTATTACAGACATCGCTTATCGTAGGATCCACAATTTTGGTCCCATCTTGGCTTACTTCCTGTAAAAATACCAGCAAAGGAGGTGTGGCCTATCAAGGCGATATGGCCGAGATGTTAGGAGAGTTCTCGGACACACTTCTGCCCACTACTGAAGATTCGCCCGGGGCCAAGGCAGCGGGGAATGGTCCGGTAATGCAAACTATTATAAATGATTGCTACACACCAGAGACTGCAGAAGCCGTAGCCATGCTGTTGGGGGATATCGATCAAGAGAGCCAGAACAAGTTCAATACTCCTTTTGTGGAACTTGACCCAGCCCAAAGAGTGGAGATTCTTACCCCTTGGGATACCCAGAAAGATGAATTGTACGTGAATCTTAAGGAGTTGAGTGTATATGTGTATTTCACATCCAAAATAGGCATGCAGGAAGCACTTCGATATACCGAAGTGCCAGGCAAATTTGATGGATGTGCAGATTATAAGGAAGGGGACAAGGCTTGGGCCTGGTGTTTTTTCTCATACTAAAATGATCAAAATTGATATGAACGTTTTGAAGCCAATAGTTGTTTTGTCGGTTTTGTTGATGATGGGGACATCTTGCATTGTTGCCCAACAAATACCGATTGATAGTATATTCTTGTTCACAAAAACGACCCCCAACAATATTCATCGACCTGCCATAGAAGCAGGAATCAAGGCAGTGAAGAAAATTGGGGAGCAGAACAAGTTGTATGTTGAGGTTTCGGACAATCCTGAAGATTTTAATCGACTAAATCTAAGCAGATATGGGGCCGTGGTAATGATAAGTGCCGGGCCCCGTGTCCTAGATTCCATCCAAAAGGACGCTTTTAAGGAATATATCCGTTCTGGAGGAGGGTTTGTGGGCGTACACAGCATTGCCGATCGCAATTGGCCCTGGTATATGTCGTTGATAGGCGGTACAGAGGCCAACCATCCGGAGCCCCAAGAAGGATTGGTCACAAACGTATCAAAGGGCAATCTGCTCTTTGAAGCTGAAAATGGTCCATGGATCATTAAGGATGAGTTCTATAATTTCAGGGATATACATAACGATATCAATGTAGTTCTCCATATTGATGAAGCCTCGTATTCGGGTGGCGAGGTAGCTAAAAACCACCCTGTTTGTTGGTACCGTGAGTATGATGGTGGCCGGTCTTTTTATTTGGCACTTGGCCACTTTTCATACCATTATACCAATAGGACATACCTTAATTATTTGGAAAACGGCATTTTGTATGCCATTGGGAAAAACTGAACACAAAAGGCATTTTTAGAAAAGTGCCGGACTTTTAAAAAATAGTGCATGAGCAAACAAAGACCTTTACTCGTTTTATTTTTATTGGCCATCATCTTTCCATTGATGACGTGGGGCCAAAAAGCGGATCGTATTCTCATTTTTACCAAGACCCGTGGATATGCGCACGCTTCAATTCCGGCAGGTGTTGAGGCCATGCAAGAAATAGCGGCGAAGAGGAACATCCAAGTGGATACGACCTCGAATGTGGAATGGTTCACTTCGGAAAAATTAAAACCCTATGCAGCATTGGTTTTTATAAGTACCAATGGCTCCGTCCTAAATGAGGAACAACGGGAAGCCTTTAAGGAATATATCCATTCCGGAGGTGGTTTTATGGGCGTTCATGGTGCATCGGCGGGTGCCCGTACTTGGCCTTGGTACCAAGAGATGGTTGGAGGTGCCTTTAGCAGCCACCCAGAGCCAAAAGAAGGTGTTCTTTTACGGGGAAATTTGCTGCATCCCATAAATCGCGACTTTCCCGAACACATGGTCTGGAAGGATGAATGGTACAACTTCAGCCAAGTTGAAGAAGGTCTCACCATATTGCTCTGGGCCGATGAGGCCAGTTATATAGGTGGGGAATATGGAAAAAATCACCCCATAGCCTGGATCAGGGATTTTGAGGGCGGCAGGTCGTTCTACACCGCTCTGGGTCATTTTTCGTACCATTTTACCGATGCCATTTTTAGGAAGCATCTGGAGGCCGGCCTATTGTACGCCATGGGAAAGGATGCTGAAACGGCATCTTTTTGAAAAAAATCAAGATAAATCATTCAATGAAACGCACTAACATAAAAACCAAACCAATGTCCAACAATACTCATCTTCATATCCTTTTTTCAGGAATACTGCTCTTTGTGTTGAGCATCAATACAGTGACCGCACAATCAAAATATGTGAAAATTCCCGATGCAAAATTTGTTTCTTATCTGAAGGAAAAAATTCCAACGGCTTTTAAAGGCGACCGTATGGACATCAATAGCGAGGAAGTGAAAACCCTTTCCCGAATTAATGTGATCAATAAGAAAATTACAGATTTTACAGGGATAGAATATTTTGTAGCCCTTGAAGAGTTCAACTGTACCTATAACCTTGCCGAAACCTTGGACCTGTCCAAAAATAAAAAGCTCAAGTCCTTTGTGTGCTGGGAGAACCGGCTTACTTCATTGGATGTATCAGGAAACCCGGAATTGATGATATTGAATTGTGGGGACAACCAAATTTCCTCATTGAATATCAGTAAAAATCAAAAACTCAAGGAACTGTATTGCGAATACAATGATTTGAAGGATTTGGATATCAGCAATAATCCAGATTTGGAGGTGATGTATTGTGCAGCGAACCAATTAATTTCTTTGGACTTATCCCAAAATCCTAAATTGGAACGATTGATAGTTGCGGAGAACCCACTGGAACAAGTTTCCAAAACTTCGATATTGGCAGAAATACCGGATGCAAATTTCAGAAAAGTGCTCAAGGAAATGATACCTAATGCCTTTGTTGGGGACTTTTTGAACACCAAACATAACGATGTTCTTTTTCTACAGGGATTGAACGTGTCCAATGCCAATATAAAATCCTTGCAAGGGATAGCCTATTTTAAAGGACTTGCCCATTTGGATTGTAGTGGGAACAACCTAACATCTTTGGATATTTCCCAAAACAGTAAGGTCACCGCGTTCAAATTTGATGGAAATCCTTTGGAAACCCTTGATATGCGAGGAGTTCGGTTTATTGATGATATTACCGACCTTGCTACGATGACATCGCTCAAAGAGCTGAAAGTACACAGAAATACACGGGATTTGCAGGGCATTATGCAACTTAAAAACCAAAGGGGAGCTGCTATAAAAATTTCTGTTTATGGCGCCCGTCCAGAATCTCACAGCTATATTTTGATCAATTCAAACGATCAGCCAAATCCATCGGACAACAAATACCGAAATAATAGCTGATCAAGGCCCATATTTTTCAATTTTCGTAGGGGTATAAAGGTTTTCCCCAGTATTTATAGTATTCGAACACTTTTCAAACACAAGATAATCCATTGTTTATATGAACAAGGTCAACATCTGGTTTACACTATTCCTATTGCCAATTTTGGGCGTAAATGCTCAAAATACTATTTCGGAAGATCCCCAAAAAAAGTACCAACTTCGAATTAAAAAAGCCGTTTCCCATATTGAGGTCGATGGCAATTTGGACGAAGAAAGTTGGCAACAGGCCTCTGTGGCCAGCAATTTTTGGTTAAAGTTTCCAAGGGATTCCGAGAAAGCCAGTAAAGAAACGGAGGTGCGAATGACCTACGATGACAGGTTCCTCTATATTTCTGCCGTCTGTAGGGATACCAGTTATTACGTGGTCCAGACTTTAAAACGAGACAGTCGTTTTTTTGAGGGCGACGCATTTGGTGTGGTTATAGATCCCGTGAACAGGCGTTCCAATGGATTCCTATTTGGGGTAAGTCCCATGAATGTACAGTCCGAAGACCTGATCAGTCCTACGGCCCTGTCCGACCTTAGTTTTAGTTGGGACAACAAATGGTATTCTGCCGTACAGCAGCACGAGGATAAGTGGGTGGTTGAAATGGCCATACCTTTTAAAACGTTGAGGTTTGAGGCCGAGAACACAACCTGGGGCATCAATTTTTTCAGAAATGATCTAAAACGTAACGAAGTATATTCATGGACCAATATTCCCGTAAATTTTGAAGGCTATGACATAGGATATACCGGTGCTTTGTATTGGGATGCCCCACCGAACAAGACAGGGACGAATATTTCATTGATTCCTTATGTGAGCGGTTCATCTTATCATGATTCGGAAGATGTTGAAGCAGAGGATGAGTACGAGATTGATGGTGGTTTTGATGCCAAAGTTGCCCTTACGTCCTCTTTGAATTTGGATTTAACGGTAAATCCCGATTTTTCACAAATAGATGTGGATGTGCAACAGACCAACCTTACCAGATTCAACCTCCAGTTTCCGGAACGGCGACCATTTTTTCTTGAAAACAATGATTTATTCACCAATTTTGGAAGCCCACCGGCTCGGCCTATTTTTACCAGAGCCATAGGATTGGACAGCAATGCACAGCCCATACCCATTTCGTATGGGGCCCGGATAAGTGGGAATTTGGGCAAGAGTTTCCGTTTGGGGTTATTGAATCTTCAGACCCAGCACAATGATGAGGGCATTGCGCAGAACTATAGCATTTTTGCCTTTAATCAAAGTGTTTTTGATCGTTCCGTGATCAAGGGCTATGTAACCAACAGGCAGGCTGTGGTAAAAAATGAGGGCTTTGATGATGAAAACTATGGCCGCAATGCAGGCTTGGAACTCAACTACAAAAACCTTTCGGGAACTTTGAATCCATGGGTAGGTCTTCATTTGTCCAAAAATCCAACAGAAGGGGTCAATACATTCAGGAATGCTGGACTACTGTACAATAATCGTAATTGGGATATTTTTCTGGATTACTTCGGAATAGATACGGATTATACGGCGGATATCGGTTTTTTAGAGCGTATTCAGAACTACGATGCGGCGAATGATACCATTATACGGCTGGGGTACGAGCACCTTTTCAGTAGGGTACGTTACATTATAAGGCCCAAACAGTCCAAAAAGGTAAATGCCCATCAATTTACCGTCCATTATAGAGGGGATTGGAACCCCGATTGGACCTTTAATGAAGGGAATTTTTTAGTGGGATACGCCACCATGTTTGAAAATACCGGGCAATTTACCTTGGAAATGGAGAGGAACCGAGTGCAACTTTTATATGCCACACTGTTCACCTCTGGACCGCCCCTGCCTCCAGATCTGTATACCCATACCTTGGCTAGGGTAGGGTATACCTCAGATGCCCGTAAGTCATTGGCCTTTGAGACCCAAGTACAGATAGGAGGTTTTTACAACGGAAACTTGAACCGCTATTTGGCAGGATTGACCTATAGGGCACAACCTTGGGGCAATTTTAGTGTGACTTTTGAGCAAAATGACCTTAGGCTCCCAGAACCTTTTGTGAGCGAGAATTTTCTTTTGGTGAACCAACGAACGGAAATCAACTTTTCCAATAAATTGTTCTGGACCACTTTTTTGCAGTATAACACCCAGCAGGACAATTTTAATGTAAATAGTAGGTTGCAATGGCGTTATGCTCCAATGTCGGATTTCTTTATTGGTTATTCGGACAATTATTTCAGCAGTCCCTTTTTAAAGCACAAGAACAGAGGAATAATTTTTAAGCTCAATTATTGGTTGACATTATAAAAATGAATGGGCTATCCTGGTACGTTTTTGAGATTAGAAATTTGGCAGAGGGTAATTTGCGAATCCATAAAAATAAGTTGCTACTGGTATTTCATTGAAACGGTATTTATGGGTAAGATGAACAAGATCAATTCTGATTATATTTGGATGTAACAAAATAGGCAACATCATGAAAAAAATAGTTTTGGTAATATCAATATTGTTTGGCATATATGCCCATGGACAGGGGTTTTTACATACTGACGGACAGCGAATTGTTGATGGAAATGGTAAGAATGTGTTACTTAAAGGATTGGGACTTGGAGGATGGATGGTTCAAGAAGGATATATGTTGCAAACTGCTGATTTTGCTGGCCCCCAACATATTATTAAGCAAAAAATATCGGAGCTAGTAGGCGAGGAGGGTATGGAAAAGTTTTATGATGCCTATTTGGCCAGCGGAATAACAAAGCGCGATATAGACTCCTTGAAGTCTTGGGGATTCAATTCGGTGAGGCTGCCCATGCACTATAATCTGTATACACCTCCTATCGAGGCAGAGAAAGACGATGAAATTACATGGTTGGAGAAAGGGTTCGAAATGACCGATAACCTCCTGAAGTGGTGCGAGGACAATGAGATGTACCTTATACTTGACCTTCATGCCGCTCCTGGGGGGCAGGGCCATGACGCGAATATTTCCGACTATGATGCAACAAAGCCATCACTTTGGGAGAGTGAGGCCAATCAACAAAAAATGATAGCTTTTTGGGAAAAGATAGCGGAGAGATATAAAGATGAACCATGGATAGGGGGATATGATATAATCAATGAGCCTAACTGGAATTTCGAAGGAGAAAACCCTAATGGTTGTGATGAAGAGCACAATGCTCCCCTACGAAAATTGATGGTGGATGTTACCACGGCTATCCGAAAAATCGATAAAAATCACATCGTGGTTATAGAGGGAAATTGTTGGGGAAACAATTACAACGGTATTTTTCCATTGTGGGACGATAATACGGTCATCAGCTTTCATAAGTACTGGAACTATAATACAACAGCTTCTATTGAGCAAGTTTTGGGGTATAGAGAAAAGTATAATGCCCCTATTTGGCTAGGGGAGAGTGGAGAGAATTCCAATGTTTGGTTCAGAGATGCATTGGCACTAATGGAGTCCCATAATATTGGATGGGCATTCTGGCCAATGAAAAAAGTGAATAATATAGCAGGGGTGACAAATGTTACCAAAAATGATGGTTTTGCAACGCTATTGGAATATTGGAAGAATGGGGGCGAAAAACCATCAAGAAAGTTTGCCATCGATGCCTTGATGAAACTTGCCGACAACTATAAAATGGAAAATGTCACGGTTAAACCTGGGGTTGTGGATGCTATGTTCCGGCAGGTAGGGACATTTGAAACAAAAGCATATAAAGAACATGGTATACCAGGGAAAATATATGCTACAGAATATGACATGGGCACCAATAATTATGCTTACAAGGATAGGGACTATGTCAATTATTGGGTGAGTACCGGAGAACGGGTACAATGGAACAAAGGTCGTAAAATGAGAAATGATGGGGTTGATATTCAAGTTTCCACGGACAACATCACCAATGGTTATGAAGTATTCGATATAAATGAAGGGGAATGGTTACAATTTACAGTGGATGTGGCCCAGACGGGTACATATGTTATGGATGTCAGGTATTCAAGTGAAGCGGCCGATGGGAAATTTTACCTTAGCGTGGACGGAAACCGGCTTTCAGAAAGCCTCACACTTCCCATTACAGGTGGGAATACCCAATATAGGACCTATACTTCCAAAGGCTATATATTGGAAGAAGGTATACATCACATCAAAATTATCTTCGAAACAGGTGGGTTCAACTTAAATTATATGGAGTTTAAAAAGCAATGATCTTTAAAATGAAGAAGGTCAGATGTCGATAAAATAGAATTGGACCTGATTTAAAATTTAAGATTATTCAACTGCAGGAATTACCTACCCTTTTCCTCAATTTACTTAAGAATTCTTTTGAAATGCCCAAATATGATGCGATGTGATACTGGGGCACCCGCTGAACAACGGTTGGATATTGATTTAAAAACATTTGAAATCGATCCATGGCATTACCGGATAAATGGAGTAGCATTCTATTTTTGAGTACGTGCACATGTCGCTGCATCATAATACGAAACATTCGTTCCAATTGGGGAACGGAATCAAGAAGATCTTGTTTGGCTTCCAGAGAGAGCATCAATAATTCTGTTTCCTCCAATGTCTCAATACTTACTTTGCTGGGCTTGGAATTCTCAAAACTATTGATTTCGCTTATCCACCAATCCTCAATGGCAAATTCAACTGTGTGCTCGTTTCCTTTCTTGTCTACAAAATACTCTCTGGCACAGCCACTTATTATGTAGGCCTCAAAGTTGCATACTTTGCCAGACTCCAGTATAAGAGTGTTCTTTGGGACTTTGGCATACTCAAAAAAATCCAGTGCACGATTTAATTCCTGCTCGGATAATTGGACGAACCGCTCCAAATAACGTTTTAATTCATTTTTCATCGACCGCCATTTATTGTCCTAGTTCAATTGAAAGTTTTTGGGAATCTAATAATTTTGAATTGGTTCGCCAAAAGCAATATGACGAAATGGTTTTACTTATTTTGAAGTAAGACGAAATCGAGCAATATCATTTTTAGCGAGTGCTTTTACCAAGCATGTCATAAAACGAACAACTATAATTTTTAAATTGATAAGTATGTCATATCAACCAAGTCAAGAAAGATATAATAGAATGAAGTATAAACGCTGTGGACGAAGTGGCCTGTTATTGCCGGCATTTTCATTGGGCTTGTGGCATAATTTTGGAAAAGAAGATGATTATGTCAATGCCCAGACCATTATACGGAAAGCATTTGATGCAGGGATTACACATTTCGATCTGGCAAACAATTATGGCCCACCACCAGGTTCGGCAGAAATCACTTTTGGAAAAATATTTAAATCTGACTTATCCCAATATCGGGATGAAATCATTGTAAGTACAAAAGCAGGATGGAAAATGTGGGATGGTCCTTATGGGGATTTTGGTTCTAAAAAATACTTAGTGGCAAGTTTGGACCAAAGTCTAAAACGCATGGGATTGGATTATGTGGATATTTTTTATCATCATCGACCAGATCCATCAACGCCTTTGGAAGAAACGATGGGAGCATTGGATTTAATAGTCAGGGAGGGAAAGGCACTTTACGTCGGTATATCGAGCTATAGTGCAGAAGAGACAAAGGCTGCTGCTAAATTGTTGAAGGAGATGGGAACGCCTTGTTTGATCCATCAACCCCGTTATTCCATGTTTGATCGTTGGATTGAAGACGGACTATTGGATGTGTTGGAGGAAGAAGGAATTGGATGTATTGTATTTTCTCCCTTGGAACAGGGGTTGTTGACAGATAAGTACCTTAATGGGGTTCCACAATCATCAAGAGCGGCATCTGGACGTGGGAACGGGGCATTGGAAGCAAGTCAAATAACGAAAGATAAGCTTGAAGTAGTAGAAAAGCTTAATAACATTGCCAAAGGAAGGGGGCAGACCTTGGCACAGATGGCACTTTCTTGGGCCTGTCGTGATTCAAGGGTATCATCCGTGCTATTAGGTGTTAGTAGACCCGAACAATTGGATAATTCACTTGAAGCTTTACAAAAATTGGATTTTAGCAATGATGAATTGCAAAGAATTGAAAGTACCTTATTGAATGAAAAGGTCTAATTCGTTTTGTCGATTTTTTTAGGTCATTCTTGAATTTTTCAATTGCAAATCTTGTTTTTTTGGCGTTGTAAGTGGTTGGTTATTATGCATGCCAAATATGGCGCGATTTTAGGGGCATAGGCTTGATGTATGTTTGTTGAAGAGGACAATTGGTTTTGGGTTAATGCTAGTTAAAAGTCCCTTTAACGATGTTAAATTGAATTGTTTTTATGAGGTGAAATCACCTATTCCGGTTTTTGGCCAATACATAATCTATATACGTTTTGAAATTTAATTTGCTAAACATTATTTGCCTATTTACCATGGGTGCTTGCTTTTTCTCTTGTGAAAAGTCTGGTCAAGAGAAATACTCCATAGGTTTTTCACAATGTACCAGCATAAGCGATTGGAGAAAGAGTATGAATTATTCTATGCGGATTCAGGCTTCGGTATACTCAAATGTGGATTTGGAATTGTTGGACAGTGAGGATAGCGCAACTAAACAAATTGAGGATATAGAATATATGATCGAGGAGGACATGGATGTCATCATAGTTTCTCCATTAGAGCCTAACGCCCTTATACCTGTAATCAAGAAAGCCATGTCAGCTGGGATTCACGTAATCTTATTGGATCGCAAAATCAATTCACCTGATTATACAGCCTATGTTGGAGCAGATAATATTGAAGTAGGAAGAAATGCGGCCGAATATATTTTGTCAAAAGGGAATGATAGCATAAGCATAGTGGAATTAAAAGGAGGTGATAGTTCCACACCTGCACTTGAACGCAGTCTAGGGTTCCATCAAATAATAGATAAGAAAAAAAATGTCCACCTGTTAAAGAGCATCAAAGACCTTAACGAAGAATTCCTGATTAATTCGTTTAAAAATACTTTGGATTCCTTGGAGCAAACCCCTATCGATTATGTTTACTGCTTCAATGATGAAATGGCCTACGCCGCTTGGAAGATAATAAAGGAAAAGGGAAGGGAGAAGAGTATAAAAATCATTGGGGTGGATGGGTTGAACGGCCCGGGTGGCGGAATAGAAATGGTGGAAGAAGGTATTTTGGAAGCCACGATATTGTATCCTACGGGAGGTGCTGAAGTGATTAAGCTGGCTTTGAGCCTATTGAACAATGAGCAAGTGCCAAAAAATGTCGTACTTAAAACCACGGTCATAGATAAGTTCAATGCAGGTATCATGCAGGCACAGCTCGACCGAATACATCAGCAACAGAATGAAATAGAGCAACAGGTCGCCAATATTTCCCGTCAAGAGGAATTGAACAGGTCCCAACGCAACATTATCTACATATCCACTGGTTTTACCTTTGTGGTTTTAATGCTATTATGCTATGGCATATACTCTATTGTGGTGATAAAGAAAAAGAACAGGCAGTTGAACCTTACCAATAATAAGGTGTTGATCCAAAGAAACCAGATTCAAAAAATAGCCAATCAGTTAAAGAAGAGCCATCAAGAAAAGATTCAATTTTTCACGGGGGTTTCACATGAATTGAAAACACCGGTCACATTGATTTTAAGCGCGGTGGAATCAATGGTGGAAACCTCTATTAAAACAAAGGGATATTTAGAGAAAGAAATCGGGTTGATTCAAAAGAACTCAAAAAGATTGCTGCTGCTTATCAATCAGTTATTGGATTTCCGCAAGCAAGAAGAGGGGAAATTCACTGTGCGGGCAACAGAAATTAATCTTTTGGAATTCACCGCTACCATTATGAAGACCTTTCAAGGAGAGGCGGTTCGTCGCAATATCGATTTTAGATTTCGGAGTTTGGAGAAAAATGTGCTGTTGTACTGCGATGTCAATATGTTGGAAAAAGTATATTATAACCTGCTTTCCAACGCCTTCAAATTTACACCGGACAATGGTTCTATAGAAATTTCCATTACCACGAACAAAAAGGAAGAATGTATAACGATAAACTTTAAGGACACGGGCATTGGCATACCCCTTGAAGAAATGAACGGAGTCTTTAAACCGTTTTTTAAAGGCTCCAACAACAAGAAAAATAGTTCGGGCATAGGACTGTACCTTACCAAAGAGTTTATTGGGTTGCACAAAGGTACAATTGAGGTGCATAGTAAGAACGGAACAACTTTTAGTATACGCCTACCAAAAGGAAAGGCACATTTTACCGCGCAACAGTTGAGCAATCAAACTGGGCATCAGTTTCTTTTGGAAGAAGAGTTCCCAACTATCAAAAATGAAATGACCGATGGTAACGATATTGGTAGAAATGACGGTAATGAGGAAGTTTACACGGTTATGCTCATTGAAGACAATGCAGAACTCTCTGAGTTTATCGGCCGAAAACTTGGAAAACAATTCAACATATTGGTTTCTGACGGTTTGGAGGCAACCGATATGGTTTTCCAAGTCATACCGGACATCATTATCTGTGATGTGAACCTAAACGGTGACAGTAATGGATTTGAACTGAGCGAATTGTTCAAAAAAGATTTGAGGACCTCCCATATCCCCATTATTATTTTGACGGCAAATAATGATCGGGAATCACATTTACAGGGGCTTGGCATTGCAGATATGTATATTACCAAACCATTTAGTTATGCCATTCTTATGCAATCCATTCAATCTTTGCTAAAAAACAGGGAACTCCTTCGATATTATTATACCCAAAACCTTTACACATCCCTCGAAGCAGGAACATCGGGTCACCAAGAAAGAAAATTTTTGGTCCAGATCAATAAGATTATTGAGGACAATATAGATAACGAAGACTTTAATATTGAAGATCTCGCTATACACCTTAACATATCAAGATCACAACTTTATCGTAAGGTAAAAGCTTTGCTGGGTGTAAGTATAAGTGAGTATGTAAGTGATTATCGTTTGGAGAGAGCAAAGATTATGCTCTTAAAAACAACTTTGAATATAGGGGAGATAGCTTACAAAAATGGATTTTCCTCTCCGAACTATTTCTCTACTTCGTTCCGAAATAAATATGGAATGTCTCCCAACTCTTATAGGGCATCCATAACTATTCAGACAGATATGGACTAAGGTTTCAATCCAGGTTCCGGGTTGACCTTTCTTCTTTTTATTTTTTGAAGCATTGTGCCAATTTCCTGTACAAAACAACGTATACCTAAAGTTTTAATTAACATCATCCTTATGGTTGTTCAACCCCTTATCTCTGCGAGTGAAAGGAAAGTACTAAAGCGTGCCATTACCATTTAAAAACGGAAAATTAGACCTGTTGGTCTTTCACCCCATTCAATGTCTTTTCATCAATTAGAATGATTTGATAAACTTTTTTTAACCCAAAATTTATACTTCTAACGAAAACTACTGTTGATAAAAAACAAACCTCCTTTTTGATCAAAGCAAAATGCTACATCAGTATAAAAGAATGCTTCATTATCGAAACCTTGATGATAACCTTAAGTTTTGATGGATAAATAAGTTACTGTTAAACAAGGCATTAAAGGCTTTCTGAGAAAAAGCAACTTGAATGTAGATATTTGAGCAATTCTCAAAATAGGATCACTTTTATTGGTGATAAATTAGTTTCGATGCAATCAAATCATTGATCATGCAATATTGGCTCGTAGGTGGAGCGACTTTGGAGGTGCCTTTTAAAGTTTGCTACATCCTTATCGAGTTCTTTTGTTGAATGATGTGATTTTGATTTTTTGAAAACTAACTAAATAAACGTTGAAATTATGAGAATTTTGTTCTTGACATTATTATGGTGTTGTATACCAATAAGTCATGTGTGGAGCCAGCAGCATGAAGTACAAGGTACGGTTACAGCAGCAGAAGATGGAATGCCATTGCCAGGGGCTTCTATTTTGGTAAAAGGTTCGACCAACGGAACCATGACCGACTTTGATGGTAATTATGTACTGGCAGATGTTCCCCAAGGATCTGTCTTGGTTTTTAGTTACGTCGGGTTTTTGTCCCAAGAAGTAACAGTTAATGACCAGTCTACATTGAACATAGCCTTAAAAGCAGATGCACAGCAACTTGATGAGGTTGTAATCACTGGATATGTAGCAGAAAAGAAGGCAGATTTAACAGGAGCGGTAAGTATAGTGGACATTGCACCTATAAAAGAGACCAGTATGAGCTCGGGTAGCCCCATACAGGCCATGCAGGGTAGGGTGGCAGGTCTTTTTGTGCAAAAATCAGGGGACCCCACTGGAAGCAGCAACCAAATACTCATCAGAGGGGTGAATACATTGGGAAACAATGCTCCCTTATATGTAATAGATGGTGTGCCAACGGTGCGACAGGAAGTTTTTTCTAGCATAAACCCAAGTACAATTGCTTCCATCCAAGTGTTAAAGGATGCTTCGGCTTCCTCCCTATATGGTTCAAGAGCATCGAATGGTGTTATTATCATTACCACAAAAAATGTATCAAAAGGAGAAAAAGTCAATGTTTCCTTTAGTAGTAACCTATCGGTGCTGTCAGAAAAAAAACAGCGCTACGATATGTTGAATGCCAAGGAAAGAGGAAGAGTATTGTGGCAAGCTTCTGTAAACGATGGTTCCGATCCCAATACTGGGTACGGGGAAATCTACAATTTTGACTGGAACGGTGATTTTAACAACCCAGTGCTGAACAATGTATCCGTACAACCATATGTGGGTGGTGATTCCAATGTGCCTTCGGGAGATACCGATTGGCAGGATACCCTTTATGAAACCGGTTTTGTATTGAACAATGATTTAACGGTATCCGGCGGTGATGATAAAGCATTTGCATTACTCAACCTAGGGTATTTGGACAATACAGGCATCTTAAAATATTCAGGATACGAACGTTATTCTGCAAAAATAAACGCAAGCCTTAATCTATTTAACGATCACCTAAAAATAGGGACAAACACTCAGTTTTATAAGTCGAATGAAACTTTGGCCTCCAGGGATGTAGGTAATGCGCCGACACCCGGATTGGGAATCAATATGGCACCTACCATTCCGGTGTACACATCCACTGGTGATTATGGAGGGCCATTGGGGTCCGGGTATTCCGATAGAAACAATCCTTTGTACATGCAATACATCAATAGATGGGACAACACAGCTAGGACAACAATTTTTGGAAATGTGTACGCCGAACTAAAGATCTTAGAAAATCTGACATTTAGGACAAGTATTGGACTGGATCATTACAGAACCGATCTTAAAGATATCGAGCCAAGGGTGAGCAACGGTTTTATTACCAGGACCCTTAACAGTTTGGAAATTTCTCAAGCGGATTTCTCCAGCTTGGTGCTCACGAACACGTTGCAATACAATTTCACATTGAATGAAGACCATAGATTCAATGTTTTATTGGGTACTGAATCAATTAAAAATAAATTACATTCCGTAACGGCAACGGCCCAAAATTTTGCCGTTGAAGATGAATCCTACTATGTTTTATCTGCCGCAACGGGTCAAAGGACCAATCAAGGTAGCATTACAGAAGATGCTTTGCTTTCCCAATTCGGAAAGATCAATTACACCTTCTCGGATAAATACTTGGCCTCCGTTACCTTGCGTAGAGATGGTTCGTCCAAATTCGGAACAGATAACAGGTATGCCATTTTCCCTGCATTTACAGTAGGTTGGCGAATGAAGAACGAAAACTTTTTAAAGGACAAGGATTGGTTGAATACCCTAAAACTAAGAGCGGGCTATGGTGTAGTTGGTAACCAGTTTATAGGAGATTACGCCAGGTTTGGTCTATACGAGCCCCGTTATGGCCCCGTAGAATATAATTATGCCCAAGATTCCTTTAGTGAATGGTACAATGTAGGAACCGCTTATGACATCAATGGGAACAATAGTGGTAACCTACCCGCTGGATTTATTTCCATACAGAGCGAAAATCCGAGCTTGAAATGGGAAGAGACCAAAGAAATAAATGTAGGTGTTGATTTTGGGTTCTTTAATCGTTCCATTGTAGGTTCCTTTGACTATTTTACAAGAAACACGGATGGTATTCTAATCCGACCACCAATTGCTTCCGCTGTTGGTGAAGGTCGTGAGCGTTGGCTAAATGGAGCTTCTACCAAAACCAACGGATGGGAACTGATTTTATCCTATAACCATAATTTTGAAAATGATTTCAAATTTGGAGTGACCACGAATTTCGGGGCTTTTAGGGACAAGATCACCAGCCTTCCGGAAGAAGCAAGAACAGCCTATCCCGGAACTGCACAAAACTCGATCATAGGCCATTCACAATTTTCAATTTTTGGATATAAAACAGAAGGATTGTTCCAAAGTCAGGAAGAAGTTAATGAGCACCCAACAGGCGGGGTTCAGGTAGGCAATGCACGACCTGGAGGAATCAAAATTGTGGATGTGAACGGTGATGGTGTTATAAATTCCAACGATAGGGATTGGCTGGGAACCACTTTGCCAAAATTGGAATACGGTATCACTATAGATGCCCATTACAAAAATTTTGATGCCAGTATTTTTGGTTCGGGGGTAATGGGACGTATAGGTGTAGATCCCTATATCATGTACAACAATTTTGTGCCGGGTAGGGAAAATGCAGCAACGGGCACACTTAATGGCTGGACACCCACCAACACGAATACAAATATCCCTTCATTGAGTTTGGTAAATAACTTTACGGAAAACTCCGATTATATCTACCGAAACAATTCTTATTTCAAAATAAGAAATATCCAGTTGGGCTATTCCTTGCCGCAAGACCTTATAGAAAAATGGGGAGGTATGACAGGTCTAAGGATCTACCTTCAGGCAGAAAACCTTTTTTGGTTCACCCCAAAAGGTTACATAGGTGCCGATCCAGAGCGAGTGGACATCAATGCCATTCCAGTGCCAAGTATAATGTCGATTGGATTTAATGTCAATTTTTAAATTAAGAAAGATGAAAAAAATTAAACTTATAATAACATGTGCCATAGCCTTGGCAATAAGCTCTTGCAATGATGGCTTTTTGGATGTAGAACCATCCGGACTATTGTCATCGGATAATGTAGCAACCGAGGAAAATGCAGAAGGACTGGTAATAGCAGCCTATGCAGGAATCGGCAACGATGATATTGGAGGACCGATAACCAATCCGTGGGTATACGGAAGTGTTCGAGCCGATGATGCCTACAAAGGTGGTGGTGGCCGTACGGATTTGGCCGAAATAGACCGGTACGAACAATATAACCTTACCATTCCAGATGCAGGTTCATTGCTTATGTTGCCAAATACATGGGAAAATTATTATAAAGCGATATCAAGGATCAATTTTGCCTTGAGGGTGATCAATGAGATACCTGAAAGCTCGTATCCGAACAAAACAGTCAGGATGGCCGAACTTCGTTTTTTAAGGGGACATTGCCATTTTATCTTGAAGATAATGTTCAAGCATATCCCTTACATTTCAGATAACCTTACGGATGATCAAATCTTGCAGACCACAAACGATATGCCCCAAGAAGAGTTGTGGAACAAAATTGCAGATGACTTTTTGTTTGCATACGATAACCTTCCCCAACAACAAGATCAGGTAGGTAGGGCGAATAAAAGTGCAGCAGCCGGTTATTTAGCCAAATTAAGGTTGTACCAAGCCTACGAGCAAGACGAAAACAACCAAGTAGTAGGTATTGATCAAGAGCGTTTGGAAGAAGTTATCCACTATGCCGATGAGGTCCAAGGAAGTTTGGAACCAGACTTTGCCAATAATTTCCTTCCAGATTATGAAAACGGGCAAGAGTCCGTATGGGCCGTACAATTTTCGCTGAACGATGGAACAGAGGTCGGTCGGGGTAGTTATGCTACTGCGGTGAACTCTCCAACGGGATCATCTTTTTATGGTTGCTGTGGTTTCCATCAAGCAAGCCAAAATATGGTGAACGCCTTTAAAACAGATGAAAACGGACTTCCTCTTTTGGATACTTTCAATGACAGCGATCTCACAGACCCGGATGCCTATGGAAGTATAGATCCCCGAATGGACCATACAGTTGGATTTCCCGGAAGACCCTTCAAGTATATGAACACCATTAGCGAGCCCGGGGATATGATCTATAAAACAAGTTGGGCCAGAGATCCGGGAGTTTATGGTTTCTATGGAAATATGAAGGAACAACAATCCCCCGATTGCTCATGCTTTATAAAGCAAGGTCCATTTATAGCGACCTCGGTAAACTACGTTTTTATAAGATATGCGGATATATTGCTTTTCAAGGCAGAGGCTTTGATTCAATTGGATAGATGGGATGAAGCGCTTCCGATCATAAACCAAGTTAGGAACCGGGCCGCTCAAAGTACCTCCAGACCATTGTCCGCTGGTGCATCCGATGTGTACAACATTCAACCCTATGCATCTTTTCCATCCAAGGAATTTGCATGGAAGGCCCTAAAGTTTGAAAGACGCCTTGAGTTTGCCATGGAAGGATGGCGTTTCTTCGACCTAGTGCGTTGGGGAGAAGCAGAAGCTACTTTGAACGACTATTTGGATGTTGAAAAGCAAAAGCACGATTACCTATCCAATGCATATTTTACAGCAGGAAGGGATGAGTATTATCCAATTCCACAAAAGGAAATCGATTTTACCAAAGGAATATACACTCAGAATACTGGATATTAATAACTCATAAAACAGAAATAAATTTAAATAGATAGATGGAAAAAAATAAAATTTTTGCCCTTTGCTGCATTTTGCTAATGCAGTTGAGTTTTGCCCAAAGCAATCCAATAGGCATTTTTGAAAACAATGTTGATATAGGAAACCCCAAATTGGCAGGTTCCGCAACCTATGATGAAAATTCCCAAACGTACACCATAAAAGGTGCAGGATATAACATCTGGGGACAAAGGGACGAGCACCATTACCTGTACAACATGATAAAAGGGGATTTTATAGCCACCGCAAACTTTAAGTTTGAAGGGCATAATGAAGTCCATAGAAAAATAGGTTGGATGGCACGTTCCTCCAAAGAGGATAATTCCGTTATGGTAGGGGGCTTTCTGCACGGGGACGGCCTTACTGCCGGACAGTGGAGAGAAAGAAAAGGAGTAGCCATGGAAAACCCATACGACGACGTTTGGGCGCCAAAGCGCTACTATGAGATTATACAACTCGAGCGAAAAGGGAACACCTTTATTGTTAGGGCTGCCCATCCAGGAGAACCATTGCAGGTAATCAGCACAAAAACAATAGATTTTATGCCCGAAGAAGCATTGGTGGGAATAGTAATAGGATCTCATGATGAAGATGTAGTGGAAACCGCTCAAGTCTGGAATGCTAGAATAGACCAGCCTGTACAGGAAGATTATAATCCAAACAGCGAAGGATGGATCGGTTGCCGCTTGGAGACCATGAATGTGTTTGATGGAAAACGCAAGGTAATCTATGATAAAGAAAGTCGCTTTGAAGCCCCCAATTGGATGCCCAAAGGAGATGAACTGTTGTTCAACATGGACGGATCTTTATATACAATCCCTGTTGAAGGAGGTAATCCGAACAAATTGAATACTGGTTCCGCAGACCAATTGAACAATGATCATTGCATTTCCTTTAACGGAAAACTATTGGGAATAAGCCATAATGATGGGAACGGCTCAAATGTTTTTTACTTGCCTTTGGAGGGCGGAGAACCTAAGGCCGTTACCACAACATCTCCATCTTATCTGCACGGTTGGGCGCCAAACAATAGGGATGTAGTATATGTGGCCCAACGAAATGGGGTAAATATTTATGACATTTACAAAAAATCGATTCGAGGTGGAAAAGAAATAAAGCTCACCAATAATGGAAAGTTGGAACATGTTGACGGTTGTGAGTATTCCCCTGATGGAAAATATATCTATTACAACGGATCTACGAATGGTGGTACTATGCAATTGTGGCGTATGAAGCCTGATGGCTCCAACAAAGAACAATTGACATTTGACCAGTACAACAATTGGTTCCCACACATTTCGCCCGATGGCAAGTGGATTGCATTTATTTCTTTTGAACCAACAATAGAACTGAACTCGCACCCATCTTATAAAAGGGTTATGTTGCGCTTAATGCCCACTTCCGGAGGAGCACCAAAAGTAATTGCCTATTTATATGGGGGACAAGGAACCCTGAATGTTAATTCATGGTCGCCCGATAGCAAGCACATTTCATTTGTAAGCAATTCAAAAAAGTTTGAATAGGCCAAAACGTGTATAAAATGGTTTTATATGGTGTAGGGGATACCGTTCCCTTACACCATTCACCTATAAAATTAAGTTATGAAAATATGTAGATGGGTTCTTTTTGCCCTAATGTTGAGTACAGGTTTGTTGAGAGGCCAACAGTTTAAAGCATTATTGATTACCGAAACCGACGGATTCAACCATGAATCCATAATGGATGGAACACGAGCCATAAAAAAGTTGGGTGAAAAGCATTTTTTTGATGTGGAAATACAGCAAGAGGCCAATCCCATCACTTTAGATCGATTGAAAAAATTTGATGTGGTCATTTTTTTAAATACCACCGGGGATATATTCAATGCAGAAGAGCAGGAAGCCTTTGAAAAGTATATTGGGTCTGGAAAAGGTTATGTTGGTATCCATGCGGCTGCCGATACCGAATACGACTGGGATTGGTATACAAAATTGGTTGGAAGAATGTTCCATATCCATCCAACAAAGCAAACGGCACTATTAAAAATAAAGGAACATAAATTTCCCGGTTTAGAGCATTTTCCAGATACATTGTTGTGGACAGATGAATGGTATGAATTTGGCCCCGATAAAATAAACGGCCTTCTCACCTTGATCACTGTGGATGAAGCAAGTTATGATGCGGAAGTTGTCTGGAAAAACCGGGATATGGGCAGCAACGGAAATATGGTTGACAGAGTGGGCCATGGTATGGGAGAGGTACATCCCATTTCTTGGTATCATGAATATGAAGGGGGCAGGGCCTTTTATACAGCTTTGGGACACATAGGGCTCAATTTTAAAAATCAATGGTTTTTAGACCATTTATATGGAGGAATATTTTATGCAGCCAAAGCAAATCCATATTATCTAAAGTGATTATCAAAATAGGAGTGTGATTGGAGAAAATTATCCAATACACTTGAAGATTAAGTTTAGTTTTTTCAATTCAAAAAGAGCGTGACACTGATGGCCACGCTCTTTTATTTATTTTTTATTGCCCTTTTGAAAAGCTCATCAAAGAGTTCTAAATATTCTGTGCTTTTCACCTTTGACCAAAAACAAATCTTGTTGTATCTAATGAAGTAAGAGGTTTGTTCTTATGTTAAAAGAACTGCAAAGGAATTTGACATATTTTGGGTATCGATTTGGTGCCTTTTAAATTGAATTTATTTGAGTTTAAATGAAACTAAATAAAATAAAAAAACCTGTAAATCAGTAATTTACAGGTTTGTTGTTGTGTTTTGATGGTGTTTTAGTGGAGCCGGAGGGATTCGAACCCTCGTCCAAACAAGCAATAACCATGCTTTCTACATGCTTAGTATCTGCTTAGTTTTCGATGGATGCCTGACCAGATACGGCCTAACATACACTTATCTTCTTTAGGTTTTAGAGGTGTCGCCAAAGCGAACGGACACCCTTGTGTTGACTTTTTTGGTGCTCCTAAACGAATCGCCGTCAACAAGGGCTATTCAGGAACATCTCGCTTCCCTACCTTGTAGGGACGAGGCAAATCTTACTATAATTCAGATTATGCGGCAAGAGCGTAATTATTTTCGCCAATTAAAAGTGTGAAATATGAGATTAACGAGCTATATCCCAGCGCTCGGCATGCTTACATCGCCATTGGTCTTGCTGTCAAAACCGGTCGGCCCCATAATGTGTTAGGTAAGCTTTGCTTACCGTAAACGAATTATGCCCTGAGCGGAGTCGAAGGGCCTAAACATTTACTCACTTTTTTATCAAAGAACTTGTCTGCACTGAGAGCAGTCGAAGTGTGGGCGTTCCCAAAACATTGCTTCGCAACATTTCGGTCGGGCTATCGGCCGTACACGGTACTTGCCTCTATCCCTAACGCGGTCGGCAAAGGTAACGCATATCCATCAAACAATAAAAAGTTTGCTTACCCTGCCTTTTCCCCTTATTTTGGTCAACAATTATACCAAAATACCATATGAAGTTCGGAATCATCAGGGAACGTAAAAATCCGCCAGACCGCAGGGTAGTGCTATCTCCAGAAGAATGTCAAAATGTCTTGTCCAAATTTCCACAAGCCGAAATTTTGGTCGAATCATCCCCGATACGGGTATTTGCCGATCAAGAGTATGCCGATAAGAACTTGCAAGTGGTAAACGATATGGAGATTTGCGACGTACTTCTCGGCGTCAAAGAGGTTCCCATCGATGCATTGATTCCCCACAAAAAATATTTCTTTTTTTCCCATACCATAAAAAAACAGCCCTATAATCGAGAACTGCTCCGAGCTATCTTGGACAAAAACATAGAACTATACGATCATGAGGTGATTACCAATGCCAAAGGAGCTAGATTGGTAGCTTTTGGTCGTTACGCTGGTATTGTGGGAGCCTACAACGGGTTTAGGGCATATGGGTTAAAGTACAATTTGTATCAGTTGCCCAAAGCGGAGTCTCTTCTAGACCAGCAGGATCTGATTAACGAACTTAAAAAAATACAACTGCCCAACATCAAAATATTGCTTACCGGCAAAGGTAGAGTGGGCAATGGGGCCAAAGAAATGTTGGACGGTATGGGCTTAAAAAAAGTAAGTGTCTCCGAATACCTGAGCAATTCTTTTGAAGAGCCTGTATATTGTCAAATAGATGCTTCCGAATACAATAAGCGTAAGGATGGAGTGCGTGGCAATAAAGCTGATTTTTTTAAGAACCCCAAAGCCTACAAGTCTGACTTTTTCCGGTTTGCCAAAGTAACCGACTTCTATATTGCGGGACATTTTTATGGGGACGGAGCCCCTTATCTCTACACCCGAGAAGATGCCAAACAACCGGAATTCAAAATAAAGGTAGTGGCCGATATCAGTTGCGATATCGATGGCCCGGTAGCTTCTACTATTCGTCCGTCTACCATTGCAGACCCTATCTATGGATATGACTCGGATTCCGAAAAAGAAACCGATTTTATGTTGGAAAATGCCATTGCCGTAATGGCCGTGGATAACCTACCCTGTGAATTGCCCAGGGATGCAAGTGTTGGTTTTGGCGAAGCATTCTCTAAGTACGTTATCCCCTCGTTTTTTAATAATGACAAGGATGGAGTTCTAGAAAGGGCCCGTATGACCCAAAATGGGAAGCTGACCGAACGCTATGCGTACCTGCAAGATTACGTGGACGGTAAAGAATAACCCTTCGTCTAAAAACAATAGTTATAAGTTGACTGTGGACCGTTTTTTAGTATATTGTATGTCCTAATTTCCATAAGCCAGTGAAATTCAATTGGGTATTTTCTGGAGATGACAATCCAGCAATGCAACGCACCTGTATCGATATGGAATACAGCCTTAGACCTAGGATTATGCGATTCCTATTGTCTCGGCTGGATGTCGATACCGACTTTTCTAGCTTTCATTTCAATGTGGATGTGGATAATAAAAGGGTTTCTATATCGGATAGAACTCCAAAGGAATATACTAATCAAATTCTTTCCGGTTTTGATCAGGCTATAAATGGCTCATCTTTTTCTTCCGTGGCTTAAAGTTATTTTAGCTTAGGCTACATAAATCACAATTAATAAATTTTTAAGGGTTAACCAAGACGCAAAATGTAAATTCCTGTTTATTTTTGTCGGCTTAAAATCTCAGTACGTTGCACAAAGATTTGATTATAGCGGCACTTTGGAGTATATCGCCTTTTGGTGAGGCCAAGGTCGGTATTCCCTATGGAATGTACCAAGGGGTAAATGAGTACATTGTATTCATTGTCTGCTTTTTGGCAAACGTAATGGTGTTTCCCTTAATGATGTTCTTTTTGGAATATATCAACCGTCATTTGATCAAATGGCGTTTCTATAAAAAGTCCGCTGTCTTCGTAGGTCAAAGAGCCAAAAAGGGTTCGGGAAACAAAATACAACGTTTCGGATTCTTGGGGATTGTGTTGTTTGTAATGATTCCCCTGCCAGGCACAGGGGTTTATGCCGGTAGCATAGCAGCATACCTATTCAAAATGAAAAAGCGAGAAGCTTTTGCAGCAAATACAATCGGAATCTTTTTCTCTTCTGTGATTATTTGGGCGGCCACTTTAATGTCTATGGAAGGCATTTAAGACAATAGTTTTTTTCGATTTTGACCATTGGTAAGGTTGGAATTATTTATTTTGTTCCCAAACTTAAATCACTAACCTTAAACAAAGCTTATGGCATCAGGTTTTTTTGCCGTTTTGGATGATATTTCCGCACTTATGGATGATGTGGCAACAATGAGCAAGGTTGCCACAAAAAAAACAGCAGGTATTTTGGGCGATGACTTGGCGGTGAATGCCGAAAAGGCGACAGGATTTTTATCCAGCCGGGAAATTCCCGTACTATGGGCCATTACCAAAGGTTCTTTTTTGAACAAATTGATCATTCTGCCCATAGCATTTTTGTTGAGTGCCTATCTGCCCGTTGCTATTACCATTATCTTGATTTTAGGAGGGGTATATCTGGCCTATGAAGGGGCCGAAAAGGTGTACGAGTACATTTTTCATAGAGGAGAGGAAGCCCATGACCCCGATCCCACCGAAATTCCCGAAGAAGATTTGCCGGAACTGGAGAAACAAAAAATAAAACAGGCCATCATAACCGATTTTATCCTTTCCATTGAAATTGTGATCATCGCTTTGAGCACTGTGGTAAACGAACCGTTAACTATTCAGATTGCTACCGTATCAGTAGTGGCATTGTTGGCCACTGTTGGGGTATATGGTATTGTTGCTTTAATCGTTCGCATGGACGATTACGGTTACAAGCTCATTAACCTGAACGAACAAACGAATAGCTTCTCCGATAAAGTGGGCATGGTATTGGTGAATGCGCTTCCGAAAATAATTAAGGGTCTGTCCATTGTAGGTACATTGGCTCTATTGTTGGTTTCAGGGGGTATTTTTACCCATAACATTGATTTTTTTCACCATTTGTTCCCAAGCCTCCCCAGTATGCTAAAGGATTTTATTTTTGGGCTGGTCATCGGATTTGTTGCGCTTCTTTTGTTGAAGTTGGTCAATAAGCTATTCAAACGCAAATCCTAAGCAAGTCATTTTTATGAATCCAGCCGAAGAGTATATCATCAATCAGACAGAACCTTACAGAAGCATTTTATTGCACATAAAAGCTGTAATCGAGTCTATTGTTCCTAATGTTGACATGAAATACAAATGGAACATTCCTTGCTTTTATGCAGGCAAACAGCCCATCTGCTATTTAAATGTGTCCCAAAAAAAGAAGTATGTGGATATTGCCTTTTGGAATTCGGCCCACCTCACATTGCATTTGGATAAAATGGTCAATGAAAACCGAAAGGTGGTCAAATCGCTTCGCTATTTTTCGTTGGAAGAAATCGACCAAGAGGTGTTGGTGGAAGTTTTACAGGAATGTTATTCGCTTAAACATAAAGGATTTTACAAAAAGTAGGTTTAGGAAGGTGCGAGTTCTTTCTTAGAGGTGTTCAGTTTAAAGAAAGCTATCCAAAGCGATACAATTCCCAATATCAACCAGAGCAAATCCACCAAAAGAATGTGCTGGTATCCATTTTGATAGGCTACCCAAATCCAATTGCCTGATGCAATCCCGTTTGCAATCGGAACCAACAATCCCAAAATACCACCAGAGATCAATGTCCATTTATTGGTAAAGGCAATATTCTTTTTAAGGATAAAGAAAACAGATGCAGCTAACCAAACAAGAAAATAGGTTTGGTACAAAAAGGTGCGGTTGACTTCTGTTGCAAACTTTACAAGAATAAACTCCAAGGCCGTAACAGGAAGTAGGGTAAGGCAGATGGCCATATACCAATTGGCTACTTGCGCATTGAATTTTCTACGTTTTTCCGGGATATTCTTTTTATCACGAGCTACAAGCCAGATCATAATCCCGGATAGGATAACAAAACAGGAGACCAGTCCAAGAATAAAGGATATTAAACGAAGCCCGATGCCCGCATAATCACCAAAGTGAAGACGGAACATCATATTTTTAACTCCATCCAAATATGAATTGTTCTTTGCAGGAACCTTTTCGTCCACGATGGAACCATCGGCCATATTGTAGATTCGGTATCCAAGACCATTTAATTTAGTTTCGTAACCAAGGTATCCACTGATGGCAGCATGCATGTTTTTGTCCCCGTAATTAAAGATGTGGGTTTCGGTCATTCTAAAACTGGGCCACTCCTCCTTCATTTGGTCCACAAGTTGATCAAGATGGATTTCTTTGTTCAGTTTCTCGTTCTGAAATTCATATACGGGATGATTGTACTCTAAATCTTCGAATAGTTTGTTTTGGTCCCCATCGTACATACCCATCACCACAGGAAGAATCAAAACGCCTTTGAGCAAAAAGAAGGCTCCGGTAACGGCATACACAAATTGAAATGGGAAACCGATTACCCCTAAAGCAGTATGGGCATCCGTCCAAATAGTTTTGATCTTGGCCCAAGGTCTGAAGGTGTAAAAGTTGGACACAATCTTGTTCCAATGCACCAAGATTCCCGTGATAATGGCAAATAAGAAGAAGAAGGCCACCAATCCCGATAAATATCTGCCATAGGGATATGGGATTTGGTCCAAAAAGTGAAGACGGTACAAAAACTCGCCCAAATGGTAATTGCCCTCGTAGCTTCCTTTGGTATTGTCCACCGTATCCAAATAAAAAAAGACGCGGGCTTTGTCTTTTTCAGCAGCAAGAGAGTCTTGAGAGGCCCCAATGCTTACGGAAATATTCCTTTCATTATAATAGTGGCGCAGCTCCACATCACGCCCATAAAGGTTGTGTTCTTTGGAGAGTTCGTCAAGATATTGGTCCACGCTTCCGGATATTGCATCTTCCTGGGTCACGGAATGTCCGCGTTGCCAATTGGTAATTTCATCCCTGAAGAAGGAGAACGAACCTGTAAAGAAGATAACGTAAAGTGCAACGCTGATTACGATACCGCTTACGGTATGTGTGTGGAACAATATATTATAGATGCGGTTTCCCATGGTTTTAAACAAGTGGATTGGTTTGGTTTCCAAAATAAAAGATCACAAAGAACACAAGGCTTGCCAGAAGATAGATACTCCAAATTTTCCAGCCATTTTTGCCCAAAAAAGCAACAACCATTAAAATGGCCCATAGAATAAAGGCTGAAAACGTACTGGTGATGATTACGGTAACGTGATCAAACCAAGCGGCCAGAGCCATATGGAACATCACCGAAACGATTAAACCTCCCAAAATGGCAGCGGATATCTTGGCAAAACGTTGCGAGGTCGACGGAGTCAGGTATTTTTTGTTGGCGGGCATAGTTTAAAACAAAAGAACTTCAAAAATAAATGAACAGGTAAAGGTCAATATTAAAAAAGTATAGTTCAGCAATCGCAAAGGGGCCAATAGTATAACTAAACTGGCAATCGTCATTAAAATGATAAAAAAGGTGAAGGTTCCTGAACCTATGCCCCAATAAAAGCAACTCAGCCCCAATGATAAAATCATTAAGGCCAAGCCAATGTATTTGGATGCTTTTTCGTGTTCTCCGATCGACTTTTCAAAGCCCAGATTCCCGACGGCCGACATTTTTTTTGATGTACTGTACAGCAGGTAAAAGGAAATCAAGGTTAGAAGGGAAATTCCCGTGAACATGGTTATTGTTTTATACAGTAGGTGGCACAATGCCAGATAAACTCATACTTTTCGCCATTGTAGGTGCCTGGAATCTCTTCTTTGGTCGTGGTCTCTACAATGTATTTTGTGTTCCAAGGCAAAGTAAAGGAAACTTCACCATTATCATCGGTATACAATGTTTTGGACCATAGGTCGGAGACATAGACCTTAAGTTCGTTTTTGGCTATGGGGTCACCCTTGTACAAAACTTGGAGTTTGATTTCCTTCCCGTCATTTTCCAATTGTTTTACCACGATTCCATCTGGATTTTCCGCTTTGGTATCGCCATCGGTTCCCACTTTTACTTTTGCGGTAGAATGATAATGTGTCTTAAAAATCCCGAAATCGTATTGAGTATAATCAATCACATCGATTTCATTGTTGTTTAAAGCAATGGTATACACGCCCTTCTGGGATGGAGTAAAACTCGACAAGTAATGGTCTTCTTTAGCTTTTGTGCTCAATTGGGTCTTTGTGCCATCGGGAGCTATTACCCAAAGGGTAAATTTGGAAACAGCAGGAAAGGCTTCGCCTTCTACTTTTTCAATAACTCCATAAGTGTACTCACCATAGTGTACACGTACTTCCTGTGCTTTACCAAGTTTTCCAGTTCCATTGGTCTCTATCCACAAGTAGTGGGCCTGGGCGGTAAGGGTCCCAAAGAGACAAGTTAAAAAAAGAATGAATTTTGTTTTCATGATTGTGTTTGTTTAAAGCCCCATGCGCGAGTACATGGAGCTTATTTAAATTGTCTGATGTTAAAAACTATAAGCAACGGTAAGTCTTCCATTGATTCCCGGTTCCGATTGCCAATATAGATAAGAACCATAGTTGGCACCGGAATATAGATATTCGTCCAAAATATTGTTGATGTTCAGTTGAACCCTGAAGTTGCTGTTTCTCCATGATAGGGCACCATCCATTCTAAAATAATCCGGAAGGTCGGACTGGTTATCAGCGGCCCATGCCCAAGTAGATCGGTCTACTTGGTATTGATAGCCTAGGGAAACACCGAATCCGTTCAATGATGATGTCTGGGCGAAGTTATAATTTAACCATCCATTGGTTACATGCTTGGCGTGACCGGCCACTCTGGTACCTACAATGTCCGGGTTGGGATCTTCGGTTACCTCTACTTTGGTATTGGCATAGTTCAAGATTACATTTAGCTCTGGGGTAATTTCACCTTGAAGGTCGAATTCTATACCCTTTGATTGTACTTCGCCCAAATACATGGAGAAGTTTGGATTGGATGGGTCTGTGGTCAAAATATTCTCCTTCGTTATTTGGTATACCCCTAAAGAAGTTCTTAACCGTCCATCAAAAAAGCTCTTTTTAATACCACCTTCTATATCGTTGGCATCCACTGGGTCGTTCAAAGGTTCCATATCAACACTCATTCCTGCTTGTGGCAAAAAAGATTGGTCATAGAGTCCATAAACGGTCAAATCGGGCAAAATATCAACGCTCAAACCAACACGTGGTGTAAATACGTCATCGTTTTCCGTTTTTCCTTGAGTGTACAAGTTTGTGTACCGTCCGGCCAAGGTCAATCGAATTTTATCATCCAAGAAACCAATCTCATCTTGCAGGTAGTATCCTCTTAAAGTATTTGCACTATATGGAGCACCTCCGTTTCTATATTGAACATTTACAGAACGGTCGAATTCTGGAATAGTGACGCCATATTGGGGATTGTAAATATTAAAGGGTGTTGCAGTATCTACAGGAAGTGTAACCGAAAAGTCGGCCCAATAGGATTTATCACTGAAATCAAAACCTCCCAATATTTTATGTGAAACAGCACCGGTATTGAAAGCACCATTAATATATAACTGAGCATATTTACCTACAGATAGTGCATCCCACTGGGATATTGTTCTAACAACATCTCCGGTATCGCTATCAAGTCCAGCTATCCAGGCAGAATTTCCAATTTGATCATATCTTAAATATACCATTTGACCTTCAACACTCCAATTATCAGAAAATTCATGTTTGGCATTCAAAAAGAAAGTAACTTCCTGAATATCGGTTTTTGGGTAATTGGTGTCAACAAAGTTGAAATCACGGGGCAGGCTTGCATATCCATCTTCCACAGGTGCAAAAATATAGGCAGACCCCAAGAAGGATTCGGCATCCTGTAAGTTCATTTCTGCAGTTACGGAGGTTTTATCGCTAAACTTATAGGTTAGGGCAGGAGCAATGCCAAACCTATCGGTTTGCTCATTTCCTCTATGGCTATCCGTAGTTTGGTACATGGCGTTGAAGCGATAGAGCAACTTTCCATTTTCGGAGGCTTTGCCACCCACATCGACTGTACCACGATAAAAGTCAAAGCTTCCAGCGGTAAAAGAGGCATTGGCAACAAATTCTTCCGTAGGTTTTTTGGTGACTACGTTGTAAAAACCACCGGGCTCACCTGCGGACATCATAAATCCGGCCGGACCTTTTACAAACTCAATGCGTTCCACCGTGTTCATGTCTTCGGCCAATGGTCCCCAGCTGTCCTGAACGTTTACTCCGTTCCTAAAAGCAGGTAAACGGAAACCACGCATGTTGATCCGGGCAAATTGTCCCCAATGTTCCAACATGGTAACACCACTCACATTTCGGGTAAGTCCGTCCATTATGGTGGTTACTTGCTGATCTTTTAAGAGCTGGTCGCTGATGACCTGTACATTTTGTGGAAGTTTTACCAGTTCCGTTTTTAACCTCAACGAGGTTGAAGGTTCTCTTTCGAGATATTTGTTCTGATGGCCCTCTACGATTACTTCGTTGAGTTGCTCCTGTTTTTCCACCATTTTAACTGTCGAAACCTGAGTGGTTTGTCCAGCATTGATCGTGATGGTCTTAGTTTGCATTCCATAACCTACCATAGAAAAGGTGAGTGTGTAGGAGCCGGGAGCAAGGTTTTCAATTTTGTAAGAACCAGAATTATCGGATGTGGCTCCCAAACTGGTGTTGGATAGCATAATGTTTACATCTGATAGTGCGTTGTTTCTTTGATCTGTCACTTTTCCTTCCAAACTTCCTGTTTGAGCTTGCGAAAAAGAAAAGACAGCTAGGCTGAGGATGAGTAATATATTCTTCATTAGTTATTTGTAATTGGTCTAAATAAATTTCGATTGCAAATGTATGTTCCAACATTTAATCAGACAAAAAATATTTAGACTAATTATAAATAAATCTAAAATTTAAATGTAATTATCTTTAAATCAGCACATTGGTTTTGTTAAAATTGTAGTTTGAGGAGATTTTATAATGAATTGATGGTTTTTCTAATCGCAGTCAAATCCGTCAAAAGTTTTTCCAATAAACTTAAATCCAGCATATTGGCGCCATCACTTTTGGCATTTGCAGGATCAAAATGAGTTTCCATAAAAAGTCCATCTACACCAGCTGCGATTCCTGCTCGGGACATTGTTCCTATCAATGCGGGTCTACCTCCTGTAACCCCAGAAGATTGATTGGGCTGTTGAAGCGAGTGGGTCACATCCAAAACCACAGGTGCATACTGTTTCATCGTCGGGATTCCCCTGAAATCTACAATCATGTCCTGATAACCGAACATGGTTCCACGATCGGTGATAATGGCCTGCTCATTTCCGGTTTCCGTTACCTTGGTAACCGCATGCTTCATACTTTCAGGACTCATAAACTGCCCTTTCTTCAAGTTGACGACCTTGCCTGTTTCTGCCGCTGCTACGACCAAATCGGTTTGCCTGACCAAGAACGCAGGAATTTGGAGAACATCTACATATTCGGCGGCCATGGTTGCGTCAGAGATTTCATGAATGTCGGTTACGGTCGGAACACCAAAAGTCTCCGAAACTTTTCGAAGGATTTTTAAAGCTTTTTCATCACCAATTCCCGTAAAAGAATCAATTCTGCTACGGTTAGCTTTTTTAAAACTCCCCTTAAAAATGTAGGGAATGTTAAGCTTGTCCGTAATGGCAACCGCCTTTTCTGCAATTCGCATGGCCATATCCTCGCCTTCAATGGCGCAAGGGCCAGCCAATAGGAAAAAATTATCGCTGTCCGTGTGTTTTATCTGTGGAATTTTGGTGATGTCCATTTCTTAAAGTTTGCACAAATATAATATTAAACCATGGTATCCTTTTTAGATTTATCGATACAAACCATCAACCATGAAAAATAAATATGTTCTTATTTTACTTTGTTTAGTATCAACTTTTGTAGAAGCCCAATGGCAAGAGCGGGGCGGAACATTTGATTTGGCCCATTTGGAACGGCATCAATTTAAATTGAACTTATTGAGCCCCGGATTTACGTATGAACTTGGAATTTTTAAAAACCAAAGCGTTTCCACAAATTTGGGTTTGGCCACCGCTACTTATGAAGAGGGCTATGTGTTCGGTTTGGCAATGAACAACCGTTACCGCTATTACCATAATTTTGATAGGAGGGAAAGGCTGGAAAAAAATACCTCTGGTAACTCGGGGAACTATATCGCCGCCGCCCAAGCCATCTTCTTTTCACAACTTCGAGTTGCGACCGATGTGGAAGGCCCTAGCGATTTTAACTTAGGATTTTACGGAATGGTCTACGGTATCCAACGTACCTATGAAAAAGGATTCAATTTTAATGCGGAGGTAGGGGCTGGATATTATCGGGGAGATGGTGTGCCCAATGGATATGGGCCATTGATTAGTATTACGTTTGGGTGGGTTGCCACCAAACGGAAGAAAAAAGACCCGTATCTAGATTAAATAAGGGCCTTGCCATATACTATTTTGCCCAAGTTAAGGTTATACTACTACCAAATTAACCTACAATGCGTCGCTTACTTCTTTTGGCATTCCTGTCCACAGGATTTTTTGTACATGCTCAATACGGCACCAATTGCGAAGTCCGTCAGTTTAAGCTCAATGCCATCAATCCAGGAATTGAGTATGAAATGGCTCTGGGAGTAAATAGTACCTTGGACATTCGAGTGGCGTATCAGGCCGCTTTGGAACCTGCTAGTTCCCGACCGTTGGAAGATTTTGATTTTTTCCCTGCCATTACCGTTCAGAACAGATATTATCACAACTTGAACAGTCGGGAAAGGCGAAGAAGGTCCATTTATGGGAATTCCGGAAATTATATTGCACCTTCAGTTGCCGTTTTTTCTCCGGGAGACCGTGTAGTTGAGGGTAGATTGGTAGATGGCATTCACGGTTATGGCGGTCTGGTGTATGGCATCCAGCGCAGTTTTGATTCAGGTTTCAGCTTCTCTGTTGATGTCGGTGCAGGCTACTATGTGGGGCCGTTCAAAGGGACCATTCAACCCGTGGTGAACCTAAGCATTGGATGGATTATTAGCGAAAAGCGCTGGTGTGTTGGTCTTTAGATTTGGAACTTCCACAAAATCAATAAGATAAAAATAACATTTAGGTGTGCCAACAAGTGAAAAATAGCAGTATCTTTGCGGGCTTAAAATTTAGGTTATGTCCAAAATCAAAAACATTGCAATCATTGCACACGTAGACCACGGTAAGACTACCTTGGTTGATAAAATTATGTACCACTGCCAGTTGTTCCGGGAAAACGAGAACAAGGGCGACCTGATATTGGATAACAACGACCTGGAGAGGGAACGTGGGATTACCATCGTTTCCAAAAACGTTTCCGTTGTTTACAAAGACACAAAAATTAATATTATAGATACCCCTGGTCACGCCGATTTTGGTGGAGAAGTTGAGCGTGTACTTAACATGGCCGATGGAGTTTTGTTATTGGTGGACGCTTTTGAGGGGCCAATGCCACAGACTCGTTTCGTACTTCAAAAGGCCATCGACCTTGGTTTGAAGCCTTGCGTGGTCATCAACAAAGTTGATAAGGAAAACTGTACTCCAGAAGAAGTGCATGAAAAAGTTTTCGATTTGATGTTTGAATTGGGTGCAGAAGAATGGCAGCTCGATTTCCCGACCGTTTACGGTTCTGCAAAGAACAACTGGATGGGCAAGGACTGGAAAGTACAGACCGAAAACATTGAGCCATTATTGGATATGGTCATCGAACATGTTCCAGAGTTCAAGCCTCAAGAAGGGACCACTCAAATGTTGATTACTTCCTTGGATTACTCTTCATTCACCGGGCGAATTGCCATCGGAAGATTACAACGTGGTAAACTTCGTGAAGGGCAGCAAGTTTCTTTGGTGAAAAGAGATGGTGCTATCGTAAAAACTAGGATCAAGGAACTTTACACTTTTGAAGGTTTGGGCCGATTAAGAGTGGAAGAAGTGGTTGCTGGGGATATTTGTGCCATTGTTGGTATGGAAGGATTCGAGATCGGTGATACCGTTGCCGATATCGAAAATCCAGAAAAATTGAAGACCATCGCTATTGATGAGCCTACAATGAGTATGCTTTTCACTATTAACGATAGTCCCTTCTTTGGTAAGGATGGAAAGTTTGTGACTTCCCGTCACATCAAGGAGCGTTTGGAAAAGGAATTGGAAAAAAACTTGGCACTTCGCGTACAACAAACCGATAGTGCGGATAAGTTCTTGGTATTCGGACGTGGTGTATTGCACCTTTCCGTATTGATTGAGACCATGCGTAGGGAAGGTTACGAGCTTCAAATTGGGCAGCCACAGGTAATTATCAAGGAGATTGATGGTGTAAAATGTGAGCCAGTGGAGCACTTGACCATCGACCTGCCGGAAGAAGTTTCAGGAAAAGCTGTTGAAATGGTGTCCATCCGTAAGGGGGAGATGACCAGTATGGAAGCAAGAGGTTCACGTATGGTTTGCGAATTTGTTATTCCATCCCGTGGAATCATTGGTCTTAGAAACCAATTGTTGACAGCAACTGCCGGTGAAGCTATTATGGCGCACAGATTTTTTGAATATCAACCGTTGAAAGGGGATATCGCCCAGCGATTGAACGGTTCCTTGGTTTCTATGGAAAACGGAACTGCAATTCCTTATTCCATTGATAAGCTTCAGGAAAGAGGTAAGTTCTTTATTGACCCGGGAGAGGATATTTACGAAGGTCAAGTTATCGGTGAAAACTCTCGTCAGGATGATATGACGGTGAACGTAACCAAGACCAAAAAGCTATCAAACGTTCGTTCTTCTGGAGCTGATGACAAGGCAAAGATTGTTCCTGCCATCAAATTCTCGTTGGAAGAAGCCTTGGAATACATTCAAAAGGATGAATATGTAGAGGTGACTCCAAACCACTTAAGACTTAGGAAAATATACCTAAAAGAGGTAGATAGAAAAAGAAACAAGGTAGTTTAAGATAATTCAATTTGACATTTGAATAAAGCGGATGGAGTTTTATACTTCATTCGTTTTTCTTTTTAGAACAATAAGGGCGAAGTATAGATTCCTTTTAGTCTTGTTTCAAAAAAGATTAATGCAAATGTCCGTGGTGTTGCTCTCGCAAACACGCTACGGCTGCTCCAATAATTCCAGCATGGTTCATCAGCTCGGCCTTTACCACTTCTGTCTCGATATTTATGCGATGGCTAAATTGTTCCCAATCTTTTGATGTACCACCGCCCACTATGATGAGGTCTGGGCAAACAATAAGTTCTACGAATCCCAAAAATTTATTGAACCTTTTACCCCATTTTTTAAAACTGAGCTTTTCGCGTTCCTTTGCCGAAGCTGCGGCCCATTTTTCAATCTTCTTGTACTTTTTATAAGGAATCTGGCCCAATTCGAAATTAGGGATAAGCACTCCGTTGTAGAAAGCACCACTGCCCAATCCTGTGCCAATGGTAATCATTATCACCAATCCGTCTTTTCCCTTGCCTATACCATAGTTCATTGAGGCATAACCAGCCGCATCCGCATCGTTGAGTACCGTGAACTCATGACCCGTATATTCGGTGAACAACTCATCGATATTGACACCCACCCAGCTGGGGTGCAAATTCCCAGGGGATTTACAGACACCGTTTTTAACAATGGAAGGAAAACCACAACCCACCGGGCCTTTGTAGTTAAAGTGTTCAACTATTTCGGCCACGACCTTGGCCATATCGTCGGGTTTTTTGGAAGCTGGTGTTTCAATCCGATAACGTTCCGTTAGCATTTCACCTGTTTCGGCATTTACAAGAGCACCTTTGATGCCCGACCCGCCAATATCAATACCAAGAATCTCCATAAAAAGGAATCAATGTTAGTTTGAACAAAGTAACAAAAACTTTTGCTGATCCAGTAATTTAGGTGGAAATCAATCAGCTAGAATAGAATTTTGGCGTTATATCGCTTTTTGAATCACTTCAAATACTTTGCTGCCATCACACTTTAGCGTTTTGTGGGGATATTTTAGGATCAACGCATAATCATGGGTCGCCATAATAATGGTACGCCCGTTCTGGTTGATGTCCTGTAGCACTTTCATCACCTCCACACTGGTTTGCGGGTCAAGGTTGCCCGTAGGCTCGTCCGCCAAAATCAGTTCTGGGTCATTAAGCAGGGCTCTGGCAATGGCAATACGCTGTTGCTCACCTCCAGATAACTCGTGGGGAAATTTAAAGCCTTTGGTTTTCATGCCAACTTTGTCCAACACCTCTTCGATTTTGTCATCCATTTTCTTAGGGTCCGTCCAACCGGTCGCCTTGAGTACAAACCTAAGGTTGTTATTGACATTTCTGTCCGGCAACAATTTAAAGTCCTGAAAAACGATGCCCAACTTTCTTCGCAGAAATGGAATATCTTTTTCTTTCAAGGTCTTTAGGTCAAAATCCACTACCTGTCCTTCACCTTGTTTTAGGGGAAGGTCGGCGTACAGGGTTTTCATAAAACTACTTTTTCCGCTACCTGTTTTGCCGATTACGTAGACGAATTCTCCTTTTTTGACCTCAAGATCAATATCATTGAGAACCATGTTCTCATTCTGGAATACGGCGACGTCTTGTAATTTTACTATGGTTTCGGACATAATTTTATTTAAACAGCTTACACAAAAGTATTTGAAAATATGCTAAGCGACATCAAAATAAAAGGTTAATCCCTAATTTATTTTGAAACTTCCGGAGATTCGGTTTTCCAAATTCTGGTGTTCAGGTTTAAATCTTCCACAATTGCGATCGCAGCATAAATATCATCATGTATCTTTTCAAAAACATTGGAAGTCAATAAGTTTTTTTTCTTGTCGAAACATAAAAAACCATGTGGATGCTGTATGCCCAAGTACAATTTGTTCTTATTGAAAGACAACATGATGGGTTTGTCAATTTTTCTTTTTAATCGGGTGATTCTTTCCATTAGAGAAGTGGATAGGATATACCGTGCCTCGACCTGATCGGTACTGTATACCATAAAATCATTTTCAAACTCAGTATCTTCGAGATGTACCAATTGGCCTCTAGTCATATTCATGGTTTGAAGATTTTTTGCCAGATATCCGACCCTTTTTTCCATTGCATCGGGCAAAACAATGGTGTGTCCATCAAACTTTTTATTAAAATCGACCACGGCAAACATTCCAACGAAACTACTTCCCAAATTTTCGGTAGATTGGTGTTTGGAGAAATAAGGTCTCACATAATTATAGACTAAGTTGAGATAGGGGAACAAAGGAATGTACATTAAAAAGGAACCATAAACTCCTTGGTTTAAGATGTTGACATCTCCCATAGTTATTGATGTGTTTCCTACTGTTCCTGTTAAAGTCCCAAAGTGAAGGTTGTAACCACCCTGCCTGTTTTGTCCTTTTTTGATTTGGGCATAGGAAGGCAGTAATTTACTTTCTTCAATCAGTTTTGGGGAAATCTGTCTTTTGGGGTCAAATTTCAGTTCAGGCACCATTTTATCTAGGGTTATCTTTATTATTTCCCTTTCCATTGCCTTATACTTATTTTTGGTGGTATAAGCGGCAACCATCGTAATGAAAAAAGGCACCCAATATAACGTTGCTATGAGTTGAATTGGGTTCCATGAGCTTCCTTGGGTAATGTTGGCAATCCATTTGCTGAAACCGGCATTGTTGAAATACGTAATGATGGGTAAAAGCAAAAAGCCAAAAATCATTAGTGACATTAAAATTGAAAACACACTTTGATAAACAATATGTTTCCTTCGGATGTTTTCTGCTTTTGTTAGGAGCGGAAACACCTCATCCCTGATTTTGTTAAAATCGACCATTTGCTATGAGTTGAATGAAATTTTTGGTACACTCCTCTCTTCATCCTTAATAGTGAACAAAGGCTTTTTGGAGTAGTGCATCATTTTGCCCATTAGGTTCGATGGAAACATTTCAATGGAATTGTTGAAGGAATTTACGGCGGCATTATATGCCCTCCGGGCTGCAGACAGTTGCTCCTCAACTTCATTTAGGCTGGATTGCAACAATAAAAAATTCTGATTAGCCTTTAAATCTGGATAGGCTTCGGCACGCACTTGCAATTTTCCCAACATGATTCCCAATTGACTTTCCAACTGAAACCGTTCTTCCGTATCAACGGTTTTGTCCAACAATCTTTCTCTTAATTGGGTCAGCTCGCTTAAGGTTTCACGTTCGTGCTGTATGGCGCCTTTAACGGTACTGATGAGTTGGGGGATTAGATCCGTTCTCTTTTTTAGCATTACATCAATGCTGCTATAAGATTCTTCGACCTTGTTTTTTTTGCTGATTAAGTTGTTGTATAAGAAAACACAAAACAATAGGATAAGGACAATAATCAAAATAAAATAAGACATCTCAACATGGTGTAAATTAGACATTGGAACAAACACAAGGATTGTCCCTTTCTTGTAATCGTAAAGCCCAAAAGACTTTATATGTTGAGGTTTGGAAATATTGCTATTGAAGGGGGTTTCAATAGAGGACTTAAAATTACTATTTCGGGCAAATAAATCAAGTTCAGACACGTATTTTTCGATAAATGACAAATTAAAATATACTTTGGCCTTAAATTTGACGTTATGTGTAAAGTCAATCGAGAAGAGCGTAGAACACTATGAATCGAAAAAACCTCCTTATAATTCCCATTTTTATGGGAACTTTTTTTGTGCCGTCCGCACAGGAAACCAAGATATTTACCCACGAAAACAAAGCCTATCAAGATGCCTTGGTGCTCTACAACAATGAGCAGTACCAAGCAGCGCAGAACATTTTTGAGTCTGTAAAAGCGACTACCAAGGATGGGGAAACCGAAGCGAACAGCGCTTATTATGCCGCAAATGCAGCGATTCGGTTAAACCAGCGCGGGGCGGATAAGATGATGGAAGATTTTGTGGAACGATACCCGACTTCCACAAAACGGAACTCTGCGTTTTTGGATGTGGCCGACTACTATTTTGAAACGGGAAAATATCCGTATGCCTTAAAATGGTACAAAAAGGTAGATGAAAGCTCAATGCCCTATTCGGAGCGGGACAGGTATAACTTCAATAATGGTTATGCGCTTTATGCGTCCAAACGTCCACAAGAGGCAGAACGTTATCTGAACAAGGTAACGACTTCTCAGAAATACGGGTCCCAGGCCAAGTATTATTTAGGATATATCGCCTACGAACAGGACGACTACAATTCTGCTAGTGCGCGTTTCGACCAAATCCGCGACCCAGAGCTGCTCGATGAAAAGTTGACGTATTATCAAGCTGACCTCAATTTTAAGCTGGGCAAGTTCCAAGAGGCCATTGAACTGGCCAAAAAGCAATTGCCAAAATCAAATAGGGAGGAGATTTCCGAGCTCAACAAAATTATCGGGGAGAGTTATTTCAACTTGGAACAATATGCCGAGGCCATTCCTTATTTGGAAGCATACAGGGGCAAACGTGGAAAATGGAACAATACCGATTATTACCTCTTGGGCTACAGCCATTATAAATTGGGTAACTACGAACAGGCCGTTCAACAGTTCAATAAAATTATAGGTGGCAACAATGCCGTTTCGCAAAATGCGTATTATCACCTAGCGGAATGCTATTTAAAATTGGATAAAAAATCAGAAGCTCTGAACGCGTTCCGAAATGCTTCACAAATGGAGTTCAGCCCGGATATCCAAAAAGATGCTTGGCTGAACTATGCCCGTTTGAGCTACGAAATCGGAAATGCCTACGAGCCGGTTCCACAAGTTTTGACCTCATATTTGGAGAAATATCCTAAGGATGAACATCAAATGGAGGTCCAGGAACTCTTGGTAGACTCTTATATCACTTCTCGAAATTTTGAAGGAGCGATGCAACTTTTGGAGGAGAACCAGAACTACGCAAGCAAGGAAACCTATCAAAAAGTAGCTTATTATCGCGGTATCGAACTTTTTATCGATGGCGATTACGAAGGGGCTTGGGAACGATTTGATAAATCCCTGAAAAGCGCATCGAACCCTACTTTCGAGGCCCGGGCACTTTATTGGAAGGCAGAATCGGCCTACAGGTTGAATCGTTTCGAGGAAGCTTTGGTGGATTTTGTCAAGTTTCAGAACTCGCCAGCGGCCCAATCGCTTCAAGAGTATGAACATTTAGATTACAATTTGGGGTATTCATACTTCAAACTAAAGGATTACAACAGCGCCATATCCTATTTTCAGAATGTGGTGAGTTCCAATAGCATTGATGCTCAAAGGAAAAACGATGGTTATTTACGTTTGGGCGACAGCTATTTTGTGAACAGTAAATATCAATTGGCAAAGAAGGCCTACGATACGGCATCCGGTATGAATGGTCCGGAGCGTGATTATGCAGCATTCCAGAAAACACTTTGCGATGGATTTTTGGGGAATAATTCTGCGAAAATCAATGGCCTAAACGAGTTTTTGACCAATTATCCTTCCTCATCCCTTCGAGATGATGCCCTCTTCGAACTGGGCAATTCCTATATCAACAACAATCAGGAAAGTTTGGGGTTGCAGACCTATGACCGTATCGTGGCGGAATATGCTACAAGCAAATTTGCCCCTCGTGGACTGTTGCGTTCTGGATTGGTGTATTACAATTCCAGCCGAAATGAGCAGGCGTTGAGCAAACTTAAGGAGGTGGTCCAAAAATATCCAAAAACCCAAGAAGCCAAACAAGCGGTGGCTACTGCAAAATTGGTCTATGTGGATGAAGGTCGGGTAAGCGAATATGCTGCTTGGGCCAGAAACTTGGATTTTGTGGAGGTGACCGATTCCGAGCTGGATAATGCAAGTTTCGAATCAGCCGAAAGAAAACAGATTGAAGGTAAAACTCCTGCCGCCATTCGTGGATATGAGGATTACTTGAGGCAATTCCCCAATGGATTGCATGCCCAGAACGCGAATTTCGCCTTGGCACAATTGTATTTTGCCAATGGGGAAAAGGATAAGGCGCTGCCTAAATACAAGGCTGTTGCCGATGGTGGAAATGGAGAGTATACCGAGCAGGCCCTGACCCGTGTTTGCGAAATCTACGTGGATAAACAGGATTATAACAGTGCCATTCCCTATTTGAAAAGATTGGAAAGTACAGCGGACATTTCGGAGAACAAAACCTTTGCCCAATCCAATTTGATGAAGGGCTACTACGGACAAAAAGATTACGCACAGACCATTGCTTATGCCGAGAAAGTGTTGAAAGCTCCCAAAATCGATGACCGTATCAAAAGTGATGCGCAGATTATGATTGCACGGTCGGCCATTGCGACGAACAATGAGAACTTGGCCAAAACTGCTTACCAAGATGTAAAACAAATTGCATCTGGAGAATTGGCGGCAGAAGCATGGTACTACGATGCTTACTTTAAGAATCAGGAGCAGAATTATGAAGCTTCCAACGAGTCCGTTCAAAAATTAGCGAAGGATTATGCAGCTTATAAGGAATGGGCAGGAAAAGGGTTGGTGATTATGGCGAAGAACTTCTACAATTTGGGCGATGCCTTCCAAGCCACCTACATTTTGGAAAGTGTGATTTCCAACTTTTCAGAATTTGAGGATATCGTTGCTGATGCGAAGAGTGAACTGGCCACGATTAAGGCCAAAGAGGCAGAAAGCAATTCATCCGTAAATCCCAACCAAAATTAAACGAGACACAACATGCAAAAGAGAACCTATATATTTTCATTACTTTTTTTGAGCCTTTGCGGAATGGTTATCGCCCAGGAAGAGGATAACATTGGTACGGAAACGGTAACGGTGGTAAAGCCGTATTCCCCGACCGTTTCGGATGCCTTTAAAATTAAATCGTCCCCGAGCTTGAACGATTCGATTGTGCTCCAGAAAAAGAAAATCAATTACAGTATATTTTCGGTGCCCGTGGCATCTACATTTACCCCGGCAAAGGGGAAGGCTTCGGGGGTGGAAAAAACACCGCCGCCAACCTTGTATAATTCCTATGCGTCCATCGGGTTGGGCAATTACAACAATGCTTTGGTTGATTTTTACACAAGCCGAGAATTTAATAGGGGAGAGGACCTGTTGGATTTTGGCCTGACCCATAACTCGTCCCGTGGGGATTTGGACTCTACACCTTTGGAAACGGATTTCTATGATACCAAATTGAATGCTTCCTTTGCCAAAAAAGACCGTTATATGAAGTGGGGAGCAGCTATTGGCCTGCAACATCAACTTTACAATTGGTACGGAATACAGAGCGAACTGTTCAGCGAGGATGAAATCAACGCTATGGACGAGCAGCAAAACTATTTTAATGCCGAGGCCAAGGCCCATTTTAATATGGAAGATTCCTATTTTAAGAGCGGAAACCTTTTGTTGAGACGCTTTTGGGACGCCACGGAATCTGCAGAGAACCGCGCGGTTATCAATCCAACATTCGAGCTTCCCGTAACCGAGGAGTTGATCACGATTTCTGCCAAGGTCGATTATGTTGGGGGCAGCTTTGAAAATGGCTCTATTACGGAAGGAGTGAATGCAGGAGAGAAAAAGTATAGCAATCTTCAGGCAGGGGTAACCCCAAGCTTGTTGATTCTACGTGATGATTTGACCATTAATTTGGGAGCAAATATTGTCTATGGCCTTGATATGGAAAATAGTGAGAACAACTTTTATATCTACCCGGCTGTAACCGCATCTTATCGTGTAATGGATGAAAATGTAATCGCTTATGGTGGAATAGAAGGGGAGCTGAAGCAAAATTCTTATTACGATTTTGTTAATGATAACCCTTTTGTCTCGCCGACTTTGGATATTGTTCCAACGGACCAACAATATGAAGGATATTTAGGTTTGAAAGGGCAGTTGACCTCGAATGTGGGATACAATATCAAAGGTTCTTATATGGCTGAGAACAGAAAGCCTCTTTTCTTTCATAATCCTATTAATACCTCAAGGGATGACGAAAAAAGCTATTACTACGGCAACTCTTTTCAAGTATTTTATGATGATGTAAAGACCTTGGGTGTTTTCGGGGAAATCAATGTGGATGTAAACCGTAATTTCTCACTTGGTGTAAATGCCGAATTCTACGATTATGATACTGAGACCGACAATCCAGCGTGGAACCTACCCTCCATTAAAGGGTCGGTTTTCATGGATTACCAGATTTCGGACCAATGGTACATGGGTACCAACTTGTTTTATGTAGGGGAAAGGGATGATTTGTTGTCTCAAATTAATCCGCTTGATTCCGAGTTGCAATTCCAACAGGTAACCTTGGATGGTTTTTTTGATGCCAATGCACACGTAGGGTACCGATTTAACGAACAGCTTTCAATTTTCTTAAAAGCATCGAATATTGCCAACAATAGTTACCAACGTTGGGCTAATTTTCAAGTGCAAGGCTTCCAGGCCTTGGCAGGAGTTTCCTATAAATTCGATTTTTAATTCGATTAGTTGATAAGTATTTTCTAGAATAGAAAGAGATTAAAATTAAAAACCCGTGGGCTCTCCCACGGGTTTTTATTGTACATGTTAAACCTTTAGATAATTACCAACCTGGGTTCTGTTGATCTGCAAGTGTTGGGTTTGCGTTAATCTCTACTTGAGGTATCGGCCAAACAAACTTAAAGTCAGCATAAGGCACAGCAGGTACACCGTAAGGACCATCATATGGAGTTCCCAAAGTGTACAATTCAGCTGCAGGTGTTCCATTGGCTACCTTTTGTGGTATTCCGTTGATGGGTTGAAGGTCATCCCCTTGAAGTCTGTGGATATCGGACCATCTTCTGCCTTCCATCAAAAACTCGATTCTTCTCTCTTTAAGGATTGCACCAACAAGTTCTCCTGCATTTGCAAAATCACCGGCTACATAAGCTTGGGTAGCTGGATCAGCAAGAGATCTGTTTCTAACTTGGTTCAATAAGGACAAGGAAGCTCCTAAATCGGCAGCTGCTCTTCTAGCTTGTGCTTCGGCCATGTTCAACAATACTTCAGCATAACGGATAACAGGTGAAGCATCGGTATAGTTTACCCCATCTTTATATTTTAGGGTGAATTTTGCCCCCCCAGCGGTAAATACCATTCCGGTTCCCACTTCGGTTTCAGTTGAATTGTCTTCACGACGTAAATCATCAGCCAACCAGCTAGGATCTCTCCAAATGATAGGGCTGATGGCCACCAATCTTCTTCTGTTGTACTGTGAAGCCAATGCAGCATTCACACCAGGGTTCATGGTTGCAGCCTGTGTCAATGAGAAAATCGACTCGGAGTTTCCATAACTATCATTGAAAGGTCCATTAGGGGAATCTTCCAAAGTGTATTCGCCAGTAAGCTTGTTGCCTTCTGCGATAACACCGTCCCAATCTCTCATGTGCAGATATACCCTTGTTTTAAATGCAATGGCTGCATTTGCAGATGCCTTGGTCAATGATGTGTTGGTAATCAAGCTTTCCGCATCGTCCAAATCTTGCAATACTTTTTCATAAACCTCTGCTACGGTATTTCTACCGAGCACGATTTCTGAATCGATTTCAGCTTGAGTATCGATACCTACCTCTCTGTAAGGAACTCCAGGGTGTGAAGCACCAGCGGAAGAGTTATAAGGTCTTGCGAAGAAATTTAGCAATTCAAAGTGGGTTATGGCACGCAAAAATTTCGCTTGTCCAATATAATCGTCTGCAACAGCCTGGGTAATGATACCAGCTTCAGCAGCAGTGGTAACTCCTTCAATCACCAAGTTGGCCCTGTTGATCAAACGGTAACCATCTATCCAATAATACACGTTGTTCGCAGTGGTTGGGTCATATGTAGCCGTATAGGTCAACTGGTAGAAGGTAGCTGTGTTTACCACATCTTCTCCTCGGTTGTCCCCTTGTTGTACGAAAGCGGCACCCCAGATATATCCACGCCCAGCATTGGGGTTAGTTGAGTTATACTGACCAATTGCGGCAGCATTGTACATCCCGTTAACCGAACTCTCGATCAACGAGGCGGATGAATATGAGTCACTCAACGAAATGTTATTGATAGGACTCAGGTCCAAAAGAGTTTCGTCAGAACATGAGATCACACTAATTCCGAAAAAGGAAAGGGTGATGTATTTGAATATCTTTTTCATTTTAAAGAATTATAGATTAACATTTAGACCTATGGATAATACTTTTGATCTTGGTGTACCGTTAATGTCTACACCGCTGGACTCCATTTCCGGGTTCAAGCCCTTATAGTCTGTAATGGTCAATAGGTTTTGTCCTTGGATAAAGAACCTTACCATGTCCACATTCAACTTATCAGTTACTAGTGATGGGAGTTTATAGCCCAAAGTGATATTGTCCAAGCTAATAAAATCACCTTTTTCCAAGAATCTAGTTGTAGCATGTCCTGTTAGGTTTGTAAAGGTGTTGCTACTTGCGTAAAGCCTAGGTGTAATTCCATCTCCAGGATTGGAAGCACTTTGCCATCTTCCCAAAATCTCAGTAGAGTTGTTATTGAAGTTTTGGGTCACTAAATCTCTACGAGTTGCGTTGAACACTTCGTTACCACCACTATAACGGAACATAAAGCTAAAATCGAAGCCTTTGTATGTGAATCTGTTAATGACGGAACCGTAATAAGTAGGTAAGGAATTTCCAAGAATAAACTTGTCGTCCGCAGCACTTAAAGAAGAAGCTTCTGATAGGTCTCCAGGATTGCTAGGGTTGAATACAAAATAGGTCTGTGTATCCAGGTTGCCCTGTACCAAAGAACCATCAGCTTTATAGTACACTGGGTTACCGTTAGCAGGGTTAACGCCCCAATATCTGTGTCCATAAATAGAGTTGATGGACTCCCCCTCTCTAATAATCAAGTTGGGAGCGATGTTGGTGTTGGTAGAAGTACCTCCAATAATATCTTGACCTTCGGGAAGGTTGGTTATCTTGTTTTTGTCCAATGTCAAGTTAGCGGAAACATTCCAGCTGAAATTCGCTGTGTTGAAAGGAGTGTAATTTACAGCAAATTCAAGACCTTCGTTTACCATATTACCAATATTTTTCTTGATTCTACTGTCCGGCACACCCAATGATTGAGGTACAGGTACATCAAGAATCAAACCATCAATATCATTTTTATAGTAGTCAAAACTGATGGTCAATTTGTCGGACATGAAGCCTAAGTCCACCCCATAATCTGTCTTTTTACTAGTTTCCCATATCAATAGGTCGTTTCCAAATTGGGTGAATGCGATACCGTTTAGGGTGCCGTATTGTGAGGCTGAGGTCAATCCTAAATATGGATAGTCTCCAATATCTGTGTTTCCTACCTCAGAGTATGAACCTCTTAGTTTAAAGAGGGAAATAGCAGGGTTCAAACCACTGAAAAATTCCTCGTTGGCAATGTTCCAACCTGCGGAATATCCGGTAAAGTTATTCCAACGGGTGGCTTCGCTTAATTTTGAAATACCATCCCTTCGTATAGATCCTTGAAGAAAATAACGCTGTTTAAAGTTATAGCTTAAACGACCTACATAGGAGCTGATACCGTTTTCTGTTACACTACCTCCGGAAGTTTGTGTGCCATAAGCTCCGGTAACTAAGTTTTTGTTGTAGAACTCATCTAAAAGATCGGTACCTGTTCCAAAGAAACTTTTGAACTTATCTTTTTGAAATTCCATAACAGCGGTAACACCAATGTTGTGAGCATCAGCAATACTAGTGTTGTAGTTGATGATGTTCTGGGTATTCCAACGTAGATAATCCTGATTGTTGTTTTGTAACCTTCCATTGGATCCCCTGCCGTCACCATGTATGGGACTGTAGTACAAAAATCCATTGGTAATGGTATTGTTGGCACTTGCCTGGAACCTGTAGGTAAGACCTTCCAATAGTTTTACTTCGCCAAAAGCGCTGGCCAAAGTATTGTTTGAGATGGACTGGAATTTATTATTGACGAGTACGTAGCCAATATTGGAAATGTTGTCGCCAACAGGGTCTGTGTTGTCCCATTGCCCTACTACGCTTCCATCAGCAGATAGGTTAAAGCCGGTAGGATTGCTCGGGTCATAGATTGGTATGTTGGGAAGCTGTCTGGTAGCATTAAAAATGTTTCCTGAAAGTGAGTTTCCTCCCGTATTCAATCCATTTAATTCAGTTCTAGTGATTGCAAGGTTACCACCAACGGTCAACCAATCAAAAACATCGTGTTCAAGGTTGGTTCTAATGCTGTGACGCTTCATGTTGTTGGATACTGCAACACCGTCCTGATCGGTAAAACCAAGGGACATGAAATATTTAGTTCTATCGGTTCCTCCATTTACGGATAGGTTGTGGTCCATTTGCAGCGCGTTTGAATTGAGTACTGCACTTTGCCAATCGGTATCATAGTCATTTCCAATGGCCCAAGGAGCCTGTCCTCTGTTTATACGCTTTTCATTTGCAGTTTCCAAGAACTGTGCGGTGTTCAACAAATCAAAGGTTTTGATCGGTGATGCAAAACCGGTCACCACGTTGTAGCTCACTTGGGTAGAACCTTTTTTACCTTTTTTTGTAGTAATCAAGATTACACCATTGGCAGCTCTCGAACCGTAAATAGCGGTTGCAGCACCATCCTTTAAAATTTCAAAAGATTCGATGTCGTTTGGATTGATGCTGTTCAATGCGTTGGTCGATGCATATCCACCAATATCTCCAGTAATAATTGGAACACCATCAACGACTACCAAAGGATAGGTTCCGGAACTAATGGAGCCTAGACCCCTAATCCTGATTCTTGGAGCTTCCCCGAGTATACCGTTATTGGTGGTGATTTGCACACCAGCGGCCCTACCGGCCAATTGGCTTTCGAAACTGGGTGTTACAAGGCCTTGGATGTCTCCTCCGGATACACTGGCAATCGCCCCAGTGATTTCCTTCCTTTTTTGTACACCATAACCAACCACTACAACTTCTTCCAAGGCTTGCGCGTCTTCTTCCATTTGTATGTTTATGATGTTCTGTGCACCAACGGTGGCTTGGGTCTCTTTTTGCCCCAGATAAGTAAATACAAGGGTCTGGCCTACTTCTGCTTGTAAGTTATAGTTACCATCAAAATCGGTTTGAGTACCCTGTGTGGTCCCCTTGATAACAACGTTTACGCCTGGTAATGGCAGTCCGCTCCCATCAGTTACTGTACCACTTATCATTTTTTCCTGTGCGGAAGACAGATGCACAACAAATGCCATCAAAAGTGCCAGTAATACTTTTGTTTTTGTTCTCATTTAATTTGAGTGTTAATTAATAGATTCATTTTTTGAATTAGTTTATTGATTAAGAAAAGCCGGTCAATTTTTTGGTGACTAATCCAAATAAACAAATGGGCCAGTTAGACTACATAATGTTTTGAAATATGACCGAACTAATCTTAATCAGCAGATAAAATAAATGAGAGGTGATGGGATGATGATTACGACCGACCTAGGTTTATGGTTTACCGACGAATATTAACCCTTACTTTTGTGTAATAGATTGATAATAAGATTGTTGAAATTTTGTTAAATAATTTCAGGCTAGCTGGGTTTTCTTAAAAAAAAGACAAAAAACTATTGATTTAAGGCTTTGATATACTGGACTGGAGTCATACTTTTTCGCTTTTTGAAAGCATTGTAGAAAGATACTTTATTGTTAAATCCAGACGCATAAATAAGGTCGGAAATTGAGTCTATTTGATGTGGGTTTTCATCAATATGAGCCAAGCATTCATCAATGCGATAATCATTGATGAATTCATAAAAGTTCTTATTGAATTCTTGATTGATAACTTGTGAGAGACTGTAACGGTCTGTATTGAGTTTTTTGGCCAAGGTCTCCAGCGATAATGTAGGATTCAAAAACATTTTTTCCTCCATGGAACTTAAAAGTTGTAATCTTAATGTGCTCGCCATGGCTATAGTTAGGCCTGAGTTTTGATATTTTTCCTTGATTTGGGTATTGTTCAGTCTAATTTGTAAAGGTTCAGTAACAATAGCAGGAAATAGATATAACAGGAAAGAGATGATAATAATAAAAACCGAAAAAAAGTAGGCGATTACATATCTTGTTACATTAATAAGTGAAAATTCATCTTTAAATAGGGCTCCTATTATTGAGATCAGAAATATTGAAAAGAAGAAAATAACCAGTATTCTTAACCAATTTCGGTCCATGCTATCAATCCGTTTTCGATACTTGATATATTGTTTTATAATCAAAGCCAAGAAAAAGGCAAAATAAAAACTCTTTAAGTAGTAACTGTTCAGTAGTTGAATCCCTTGTAGTCTGAGCCCGTTGCCAGGCATATCACTATTGGTGTTGGTCAGAATTAATATTGATAACAAACTAATAATAAAAATGACGAAGTACTGCAATATCGCTGTTGCCTTCATTTTTTGATGCGGATACACCTTTTTTTGGATATAAAGGAATAGGGATGGGCCCAAAAGAAAGGAAATACTTGAATAAAACGGGATTTTGGGTATATGCAGAACACCATCCCACCACAGTAAAGTAAGCTCTAGAAGAATGGCCGCCATGGCAATTATGAAAACTCCCATGTACAGATTATGTTTTTTCAAAAAAATAAGGTAACTGCCAACTCCAGCCCCCAAAAGGGATATTCCGATGAATATAAAATGGAGTAGATTGAGTTCGCTGGGGATGGCGGTCTCCAAAGTTTTTAAAGGCAGTATAGCCTTTGTCCAAAAGGAAAAAGCTGATACAATGTCCATAGGTAAATTAGCTATCAAAAATGTTTTGTAAAGTAGTGATAATAATGAATCGAAACTCTTAAAATTTAAATTTTCAAAAAATATCTAGCTCTTTATTTAGGTGAGCGCGATTTCCCTATCCTTACTTTTTCTATTTTTGAAGGAAACCGACAGAAATGAAAAACTTCTATCTAATTGTGATTGCTCTTCTTGCCTTTTCATGCGAGAATAAGGAACAAGCTGACCTTATCATTACCAATGCAAATATCTATACGGTAAATGCCGATTTTTCCAAAGCATCAAGTATGGCCATAAAAGATGGAAAGTTTGTTGAAGTTGGCAGTACCGAAGAAATTTTAGAAAAATACGAAGCCCAAGAGCAGATTGATGCCCAGGGCAAAACCATTGTTCCAGGACTAATAGATGCCCATTGTCATTTTTATGGATTGGGACAAAATCAGCAGGTGGTTGATTTGGTTGGAACCCAAAGTTTTGACGAAGTGGTGGAACGGGTGGTGACGTTTCAACAAGAGCGTCCTTCCAATTTTATTTTAGGAAGAGGATGGGACCAGAACGATTGGAAGGTAAAAGAGTTTCCGACCAAGGATAAACTGGATGAATTGTTCCCTGATACTCCTGTGGCTTTGGAACGCATTGATGGACATGCCTATTTGGTCAATCAAAAGGCTTTGGATTTGGCTGGTATTACGGAGTATACATTCGTGGAAGGGGGTGAAATTGTATTGGATGAAAATACCAATATAACCGGAGTTTTGGTAGATGGCCCAATGAGAATGATTGATAATGTAATTCCAAAAGCGAGTCTAGAACAAAAAATACAGGCACTTAAGGATGCTGAAGCAATTTCTTTGGATTATGGACTGACGACTGTTAACGATGCGGGGCTGCCGAGGGATATCATTGAGTTGATAGATAGTCTGCAACAAGCTGGTGAACTATCTATACGAGTGTATGCCATGGTGTCCAATTATCCCGAGAATCTGGATTATTTTTTGGAAAAAGGAATTATCAAAACAGAAGGCTTGAATGTTCGTTCTGTAAAAGTATATGGTGATGGTGCATTGGGTTCTCGAGGAGCTGCATTACGCGCTCCCTATTCCGATAAGCCTGGTCATTTTGGGGCCATGGTCACCCCAGTAAACCAGATTGAAGCACTTGCACAGCGAATCGCATCCACCGATTATCAAATGAATACACATGCTATTGGCGATTCGGCCAATATTGTGGTGCTTCGTGCTTATGAAAAAGCATTGGAGGGCAAAACCGACCGCAGATGGAAAGTGGAGCATGCTCAAGTAATATCGGAATCCGATTTCGATTATTTTAAAGATGGTATTATTCCTTCGGTTCAGCCTACCCACGCCACTAGCGATATGTACTGGGCCGAGGATAGGTTGGGTGCCGAGCGTGTCAAAGGTGCCTATGCCTATAAAGATTTATTGGATAGAGCAGGTCTAGTTGCCTTGGGGACCGACTTTCCGGTGGAGCAGGTAAACCCATTTTTGACATTTTATGCGGCTGTGGCCCGTCAAGATGTGGAACAATACCCAAAAGGTGGTTTTCAAATGGAGAATGCGTTGAGCAGAGAGGAAACTTTGAAGGGAATGACCATTTGGGCGGCATATTCCAATTTTGAGGAAGATGAAAAAGGAAGCATCGAACCCGGTAAATTTGCCGATTTTGTAATATTGAGCGATGACATTATGACGATTCCCTCTGAAGAAATTCCACATGTAACGGCCGAACATGTTTTCTTGGGCGGTGTTCAGAAGAAATAATACCTTCCATTAATAGTGATGTGGAAAAACAAAAAAGCCCCGAAATGGGGCTTTCATAATTTATAAAACTAAAACTTTTTAGTAGCTAATGGGTAAGGTAGCCCTTGTAGTACCCCAACCCATGACCAAATTTCCGTCATCATCGAAAGCAATACCAAAAGCTTCCAATTCTTCGCTATCGGTAGAAGTGGTTGCTGTGGCTCTGACCACATCGCTATCACTGTCATAGGAATAAGCTCCCCACTGGTGTAGGTTGCTGTTCAGGATTACCGTCCACTCATCTTCACCAGGAATGGTGAACAAAGCATAGGAGCCCGCCTTAATGGTTTTGCCGCCCACTTTGGCATCTTTATAAAAAGTGATTTCAGTAGCTTCATTTGCTCCAGTTCTCCAAACTTTACCCACAGGGGCCAACTCGGCAAGGCTACGTCCTTTTAACTGTGGACGACTGTAAATTACTCTCGCGGATTTATCAGCTTCTCTTGAACTAGCTGGGTAATAGGCGATATCCGCAGGACTTTTGTCCAGTCCGCTAAACTTTTGTGCCGTCGCATCTGTAGTGAATGCCAAACTAGTGCATAGCACCATAAGTAATACTGTTAATTTCTTCATGATTGTGATTTAAGTTCTTTCAAAACTAGTTAATAAAATATTGTTTAAATATACAGACGGGAAAATTAAGTATCCTTACAAAAGGGGGCAGTTAAAAAGATAAACCAAATTTTTTATTTCAAATTAACTAATTTTGAGGATTTTTTATTTCGATATGTAATTATTTTAACCTTAACTGTTTTGTTTTATTAACTTTAAATTCATTTTTGTTTCAAGATTGTTATTAAATTTATTTTTATGTGTGGTATTGTATGCGCATTTGATGTGAAGGAAAGTACAGAAGTACTTAGGCCCCAATTGTTGGAGATGTCGAAGAAAGTTAGGCACAGAGGTCCGGATTGGAGCGGGATTTATTCCAATGAAAAAGCCATTATGGCCCATGAGAGATTGGCCATTGTGGATCCAGCTTCAGGAAAACAACCGTTGTTGAGCGCTGACGGTAAATTGGTGCTTGCCGCCAATGGCGAAATATATAATCATCAAGAGCTCAGAAAGCAGTTTGATGGTAAATATGATTTTAAAACACAATCCGATTGCGAGGTTATTCTAGCATTGTATCAGGAAAAAGGACCTGATTTTGTGGATGAGATGAATGGAATCTTTGGTTTTGCCATTTATGATTCGGAAAAGGATGAGTATTTCATTGCCCGTGACCATATGGGGATTATTCCTTTATATATCGGGTGGGACAAAAATGGAACCTTTTACGTAGCCTCCGAATTGAAGGCTTTGGAAGGAACATGTTCCAAAATCCAATTATTTCCTCCCGGACACTACATGCACAGCTCCGACGGTGAGTTTGTTAGGTGGTACAAGCGAGATTGGATGGAGTACGATGCCGTAAAGGAGAACGAGACCAGTATTCAAAAAATAAAGGATGCTTTGGAAGCCGCAGTGCACCGTCAATTGATGTCCGATGTCCCTTATGGAGTGTTGCTTTCGGGTGGGTTAGATTCTTCAGTAACTTCCGCAATCGCCAAAAAATATTCCCAAAAACGTATTGAGTCAGGAGATACTGCGGATGCTTGGTGGCCACAGTTGCACTCATTCTCCGTAGGGTTGGAAGGTTCGCCGGATTTGGCAGCGGCCCAAAAAGTAGCCGATCATATCGGAACCGTGCACCACGAAATCAAGTTTACCATTCAAGAAGGGCTGGATGCGATAAAAGATGTTGTATATAACCTAGAAACTTACGATATTACAACAATAAGAGCCTCCACTCCAATGTACTTAATGGCGAGGGTAATCAAATCCATGGGGATCAAAATGGTCCTTTCGGGTGAGGGAGCCGATGAATTGTTTGGTGGATATCTGTATTTCCACAAGGCGCCGAGCCCAATGGATTTTCATGAGGAAACCGTAAGAAAACTAGATAAGCTCCATATGTACGATTGCTTAAGGGCAAACAAGTCATTGGCCGCTTGGGGTATTGAAGGGCGTGTGCCCTTCTTGGATAAAGAGTTTATGGATGTAGCGATGAGTATCAACCCAAAAGATAAGATGATCAACGGCGAGCGCATGGAAAAATGGGTAGTGCGAAAAGCGTTTGAAGATTATTTGCCGGACAGTGTGGTCTGGAGACAAAAAGAACAATTTTCGGACGGTGTAGGATATAGCTGGATAGATACTCTAAAAGCTGTAGTGGCGGAAGAAGTAACGGATGAGCAGTTAGAGAACGCACATTTTAAGTTCCCCATACAAACGCCTACATCCAAAGAAGAATATTATTATCGTTCAATTTTTGAAAGTCATTTTCCATCGGATGCAGCAGCACTGTGTGTTCCCCAGGAACCTTCAGTTGCTTGCAGTACCAAGATTGCCTTGGAGTGGGATGAGGCCTTTAAAAATATGAACGACCCATCAGGAAGAGCTGTGGCTAAGGTTCATACCGATGCGTATATGAAATAACCCCCGTTTAAACCAACCAAACGTTATGAAGCAGTAATCTAACTAGTTTCATTTTTTAATTAGTCCGAAAAGCCCCTTATCAAAGGGGCTTTTTAGTTGTCTGTAGCGGTAGGTGGGTATAAGCTTCAAACCAAGTCGTTTTCCACAGTTTTTGTTGATAACTTAGGGTGTCCAACAAGCAGTTTAAGACCATTTACACAGGGTATTGATTATATTTGTAAGATTTGAATTTTTGAGGCAAATACAGAAAATATATGAGCGAAGAAGCTAACAAGAAACAATACTCCGCGGATAGCATCCAGGCCCTCGAGGGAATGGAGCACGTACGTATGAGACCTTCCATGTATATTGGAGATGTAGGGGTCAGAGGATTGCATCATTTGGTGTATGAGGTTGTGGACAACTCCATCGATGAGGCGATGGCCGGTTACTGCGATAAAATCGAGGTGACCATCAATGAAGATAACTCCATAACTACGGAAGATAATGGTAGGGGTATCCCTGTGGACCTTCATAAAAAAGAAGGAGTCTCTGCCCTCGAGGTAGTAATGACCAAAATTGGTGCAGGTGGTAAGTTTGACAAGGATTCCTATAAAGTTTCCGGTGGACTCCACGGTGTAGGTGTATCTTGTGTCAACGCGTTGTCAACTAGTTTAAAAGCGACCGTTTATCGTGATGGTAAAATCTGGGAGCAAGAATATGAAAGAGGAAAAAGCCTTTATCCTGTTAAAAGCGTAGGGGAGAGCAAAGAAACAGGTACTATAGTGACCTTTGTTCCCGATGATACCATTTTTACCCAGACAACAGAATACAATTACGAGACCTTGTCCAATAGAATGCGCGAGCTTGCCTATTTGAACAAAGGAATCACCATAAAGCTTACGGATAAAAGGAATAAGGACGAAAAGGGAGAATTTATCTCGGAAACTTTTCATTCCGAAGAAGGTTTAAAGGAATTCATCAAATTCTTGGATGGAAACAGAGAGCCTTTGATTCAGAACGTAGTTTCCATGGAGGGCGAAAAAAACGGTATTCCCGTTGAAGTGGCCATGGTCTACAATACAGGGTATTCCGAAAACCTTCATTCCTATGTGAACAATATCAACACACACGAAGGAGGTACGCACCTTTCAGGTTTTAGAAGAGGTTTGACGACTACCTTGAAAAAGTATGCGGATAATTCCGGGATGTTGGACAAATTAAAGTTCGAAATATCCGGAGATGATTTCCGTGAAGGATTAACGGCCATTGTTTCTGTAAAAGTTGCAGAACCACAGTTCGAAGGTCAAACAAAAACTAAATTAGGTAACCGAGAAGTGACCAGTGCAGTGAGTCAAGCCGTTTCCGAAATGTTGACAGATTATTTGGAAGAAAATCCAGATGATGCCAAGCAAATTGTGGAAAAAGTAAAGCTGGCCGCTCAAGCTAGACATGCCGCTGCAAAGGCGCGTGAAATGGTTCAGCGTAAAAACCCGATGAGTGTTGGTGGATTGCCAGGGAAACTATCTGACTGTTCCGAACAAGACCCGACCAAATGCGAAGTGTTCCTAGTGGAGGGAGATTCCGCAGGTGGAACGGCAAAACAGGGAAGGGACAGGAACTTCCAAGCCATATTGCCATTGCGTGGTAAGATTTTGAACGTGGAAAAAGCCATGCAGCACAAGGTTTTTGAAAACGAGGAAATCAAGAATATTTATACGGCTTTAGGTGTTACCATCGGAACCGAAGAGGACAGTAAGGCGTTGAACTTGGATAAACTTCGCTATCATAAGGTAGTCATCATGTGTGATGCGGATGTCGATGGTAGCCACATTGAAACTTTGATTTTGACATTTTTCTTCCGTTATATGAGGGAGCTTATTGAAGGTGGGCACGTATATATTGCAACTCCACCATTGTATTTGGTGAAAAAAGGCGCCAAAAAACGCTATGCGTGGAACGATAAGGACCGTGATGCAATCAATGCAGAAATGGGTGGGGGAGCAGGTATCCAACGTTACAAAGGTCTTGGTGAGATGAATGCTGAGCAGCTTTGGGATACCACTATGAATCCAGATTTCAGAAAATTGCGTCAGGTGCAGATTGACAATGCAACGGAATCCGACCGAATATTCTCCATGTTGATGGGGGACGAAGTGCCGCCTAGACGTGAATTTATAGAGAAAAATGCCGTCTATGCCAATATAGATGTATAGATAACAAGCATTTCACAACAAAAACTCGCCTCACCAAGGCGAGTTTTTTAGTTTTGGGTAAAACTTCAAGATTATGAAAAAAATAATTGTAGCCTTAGCGTTGGTCTCGGTGACCATGGGCAAGGCCCAAGATTTGAATGATATCTTTGTTTCTGGTGTGGCAGATGCAGAAAGATTTGCCAATGCCTATTTGTCTCCCGTTTCTGAAGGGGCCATTTACAGCATATCCAATGGATGGTACAATACTGCGGATGCCAAACCTTTGGGTGGATTCGAAATTTCTATAATTGGTAACATGACCGGCTTTAAGAACAAGGATGATAAAAAGGCATTTTTGTTGAATCCTGCCGATTATGAGAACTTGGACTTTGTGCAGAATCCGGGCCAAGCCAGAATGGTGTCGACCGCCTTGGGCGATATAGAAGGCGTAGAGGTCTTTGTTGAGGACCAAAGCGGCGTGTTCCGTGAGGACTTTGAGCTTCCTTCGGGACTTTCGTCAGAAAACCTAAATTTTATCCCATCAGGGTATCTTCAGGCAAGTGTTGGCTTGGTCAAAGGACTGGAGGTGAAAGCACGCTTTTTGCCAAAAATCAAATTTGATGACGATGCCAAAATAGGATTGTTTGGAGCTGGCTTGCAATATGATTTCACCAAAATATTGCCAGCGGACAAGGTGATGCCCGTGGCCATTTCGGCGGTCATAGGATATACCAATTTGAACGGAGAGTATGATTTTACGGATTCTAATTTTATTGATGGCAGTGATCAACGTATTGATGCAAACTTTAAAACTTGGAATTTTAGTGCTGTCGTTTCAACAAAAAACATTCCGGTAATCAATTTTTATGGAGGACTTGGTTATATCACAGGTAAGTCGGATATCGATTTGCTGGGAACCTATCAGGCAAACGGACCGTTCTTTTCGGAGACAGTAGAGGACCCGTTTACGGTGTCAAAGAATGCAAGTGGGGTAGCCGCCACGCTGGGTACCAAATTAAAACTTGGCTTTTTTAGGCTTAATGCAGAATACAATATAGCTGAATTCAGCACCTTCACCTTTGGTGTTAACTTCGGATTCAGGTAGAAAGAAACCAAATCAACCGACCAAAAATAAAGAAGGCCCCGTAATGGGGCCTCCTATTTTCATATATGTAGTCTTCACGTCATTCCCTGGTGGCGAAGACCGAGCCATTATCCAAGGTCAATATTTCTGGTGTTTTTGCCTTTTCCAAGCTTACGGTAATATCCGTTACTTCAGGATCACCGTAAATAATGGAATAGGCACCTTTTTCTTGGGACCATTTAAAATCTGTGTAAAAAATCAATTTGGAGTTCGAATACCTTTGGTACCTACCTAGGTATACATCGTTGAAAATCCATTCTTCGCGAACGGTATTGGAACTTTTGTCTGTGGTGCTGGTAGATTCAGTCTTTGCCCAGATGCCCAGAATTGGGTCGTGATTCTCTGGTACGCGAGTACAGTTGCTTATGGCAATGATGCCAACAATAGACAACAATGAAAAGAGCTTTTTCATAGGTCAAGTAGGTTACATTAAATTTGGGATTATAAGAACGTAACATTGTAGGAATCTATTGCATAAAATTTATAAAATATTTCTTTTTTTAGGTGCAACCAGTCATATTCGGCTTGTCTACACTTCAAAATAACTTTGAGAAGGTGTAATTTGATGGAATTGACCCGCTAAAACTGGTAAAAGTCAGCTTCTTTCTGCGTCAAATGCATTATTTTTGAAGACTAAAATTTAAATCTATACAAATGAAAGTTACCGTAGTTGGAGCAGGCGCAGTGGGAGCAAGCTGTGCAGAATACATAGCAATGAAAAATTTTGCGGCAGAAGTTGTTTTATTGGATATCAAAGAAGGATATGCAGAAGGTAAGGCCATGGATTTGATGCAGACGGCCTCTTTGAACGGTTTTGATACCAAAATCACAGGAAGTACCAGCGATTACAGTAAAACAGCAGGTAGTGATATTGCAGTGATCACCTCTGGGATTCCACGTAAACCGGGAATGACGCGCGAGGAGTTGATCGGCATCAACGCTGGAATCGTAAAAACCGTTGCAACAAGTCTTATCGAGCATTCTCCAGAGGTAACAATAATAGTAGTGAGCAACCCAATGGATACCATGACCTATTTGGTACACAAAGCAACTGGATTGCCAAAGAATAGAATTATTGGAATGGGCGGTGCTTTGGACAGTGCACGTTTTAAATATAGACTGGCGGAAGCATTGGAAGCTCCGATTTCCGATGTGGACGGTATGGTAATCGGCGGGCACAGTGATACGGGAATGGTTCCTCTAATTGGCCACGCCACTAGAAACAGTGTAAAGGTTTCCGAATTTTTGTCGGAAGATAAAATGAACTGGGTCGTGGAAGAGACCAAAGTTGGAGGTGCCACTTTGACCAAATTGTTGGGCACAAGTGCGTGGTATGCCCCAGGTGCTGCCGTATCCGGTTTGGTACAGGCTATTGCTTGCGACCAAAAGAAAATGTTCCCATGTTCAACTTTGTTGGAAGGTGAGTACGGATTGAACGACATTTGTATCGGCGTACCAGTTATTTTGGGTAAAGGAGGTATCGAGAAAATCGTTGAAATCGAATTGTCCGATGCAGAAAAGGCCAAAATGCAGGAAAGTGCAGAAGGCGTTAAAAAAACCAACGGACTTCTGGAAGTCTAGACCAAATCAACAATAACCAACTAAGATGTCATTTCGGACGCGGCCTCGAAGAGTTTTACCATCAATATGTATGGAAATTTAAAGGTTTGTCCGGAATGACATTTTTATTTTAACAGCGTAACCATCAACCGTAATTGCAATTACATCAATTTCTATTGTCAAATGTTATCGGAAATGATATATTTGCACGCTGTTTAAGAAAACTTCTATAAAATTAACAATCAATGCAGAATAAAGGACTTATAAGGCTTTTCGCGATCCTTTTTGGCTTGGTGAGCATCTATCAGTTGTCTTATACTTTCATCACTAACAAGTTGGAGGGAGACGCTGAAGCATTTGCTGTTAGCCAAATTTCGGAGGCTGAGGAAGATTATGTTGCAAAGCGTGAAGCTTTAGAGGCATCGTATTTGGACTCGATCAGTGATAACACTGTTTTGGGCTTTACGAGCTATGAAGATGCCAAGACGAAAGAGTTGAACAAGGGATTGGACCTCAAAGGAGGTATCAACGTTACCTTGCAGATTTCCGTTAAGGATATCTTGAAAGGCTTGGCCAACAATACCAAGAACCCAGTTTTCAACAAAGCCTTGGCGGATGCGGATGAAGCATCCAAGAGTAGTGATAATACCTATTTAGAGCTATTTTTTGAGGCTTTTGACCAAATTAAGGGAGATACCAAGTTGGCATCACCAGATATTTTTGCGAACAAAGGTCTTAGCGATGATATCAACTTTCAAATGACGGATGATCAGGTGAAGCCTGTTATCAGAAGAAAGATTGATGAATCCATTGTATCTGCATTCGAAGTACTTCGCGAGCGTATTGATGGCTTTGGTGTAACCCAGCCAAATATTCAAAGAGAAGGAAATTCTGGCCGAATCTTGGTGGAACTTCCTGGTGCTAGGGATATCGCCCGTGCACAAGAGCTTTTGTCTAGTACCGCACAATTGGAGTTCTGGGAAACCTATCCACAGAGCAACAACAGCATAGGAAACTTCTTGGTAAGTGCCAATGAGCGTTTAAAAGAAATCTTGAAGCCCGAAGTTAAAGAAGATACAGAGGCAAAACCCGAGTCCGAAATCGATTCACTGCTTTCCGATGTTTCCCAAGATTCTTTGGATATGACCGCTCAGGCCAATCCTATTTTGGGTAAACTTATTCCTGCCAATCCAGGTAGCCATGCCATTGCTAGGGCCATGGTTTCTGATACCGCAGAACTAGGTGAGTATTTAAGAATGCCAGAGATCAGAAGGTTGTTGCCGAACGACATTCAATTCACCAAGTTCCTTTGGGAACGGCCTGCACAGGATGCAGAGGTGGTTGATTTGTATGCATTGAAATCGAACAGGGAAGGAACACCGCGTATCAGCGGAGATGTAGTTTCCGATGCACAGGACACTTTTGACCAATTCAACAAACCTGCCGTTAGCATGACCATGAATACTCGTGGTGCTAAAGAGTGGGAAGAATTGACAGGGGATGCATACAACAACCAAACAGGTATCGCCATTGTTTTGGATAACAAAGTATACACTGCACCAGGTGTTTCTTCAGGGCCTATTTCTGGAGGACGTTCCGAGATTACAGGTACATTTACGGTAAACGAAACAAAAGATATCGCCAACGTATTGCGCGCAGGTAAACTTCCTGCTTCCGCTGATATTATCCAATCCGAAGTAGTTGGGCCATCCTTAGGACAAGAAGCTATCGATAGTGGGTTTATGTCCTTCGTTATCGCCATGATCTTTGTATTGGTTTGGATGATCTTCTACTATGGTAGAGCAGGGGTATTCGCAGACATCGCATTGGTTTTCAACATCCTTTTGATTTTCGGTGTGTTGACAAGTCTTGGTGCTGTATTGACATTGCCAGGTATTGCAGGTATCGTTTTGACCATTGGTATGTCGGTGGATGCCAACGTACTTATATTTGAAAGGATAAAAGAAGAGTTGGCCAGAGGAAAAGGAAAGGCCCAAGCTATAGCTGATGGTTTTGGAAATGCCTTGTCTTCCATCTTGGATGCCAACATTACTACAGGTCTTACAGCAATCATACTGTTTATTTTTGGGTCTGGACCGATTAAAGGTTTTGCCACTACATTGATGATCGGTATTGTAACCTCCCTGTTCACGGCCATATTTGTGACCAGGTTGATGATAGAAGCTTACACCAGTAAAAAAGGAAGACGATTGGATTTCAGCACAGGAATTACCAAGAATCTTTTCACCAAGATGAACATCGATTTCTTGTCCAAGCGTAAGATTGCTTATATTGTTTCTGGAATTCTGGTGGCGATAAGTGTATTCTCGTTATTTACTAAAGGACTAAACCAAGGAGTTGATTTTATTGGAGGACGTTCCTATCAAATTCGTTTTGAGAAAGCCGTGAGTCCTTCAGAGATTGCTTCTGAACTGAATACTGAGTTTGGTAGCGGAACCATGGTGAAAACTTTTGGTGATGCCAATCAAATCAAGGTGACCACTCCTTACAAAGTGGACGAAGAAGGTGTGGAAGTGGATACCGAAATTCAAAATAAGTTATACACCACCCTTCAAAAATATTTGCCAGATGGTACGTCTTTTGAAGACTTTACCGTTGGAGCATCAGAAAAATCAATCGGGATTCTACAATCGGTTAAAGTAGGTCCGACCATCGCGGATGATATTAAGAAAAATGCATTCTTGGCCATTATCGGTTCCTTGGCGGTAGTTTTCCTTTATATCCTATTGCGATTTAGAAAATGGCAATTCTCATTGGGTGCCGTTGTCGCGGTATTCCACGATGTAATGATTGTGTTGGGTATCTTCTCCCTAACAGGAAGCATTATGCCTTTCAATATGGAAATCGACCAAGCCTTTATTGCGGCCATACTTACGGTAATTGGATACTCCCTGAACGATACGGTAGTAGTATTCGACCGTATCCGTGAGATTACAGCACTTAAAGGATTCAATGATGGAGTAAATATTAATGATGCATTGAACAGTACTTTGAGTAGAACGTTGAACACCTCGCTTACCACGTTGATCGTGTTGTTGGCCATCTTCATTTTTGGAGGGGAAAGCCTTAGAGGATTTATGTTTGCAATGATCGTGGGTGTAGTTGTTGGTACGTACTCCTCTGTATTTATCGCAACACCTGTGATGTTCGACTCATTAAAGAAGAAAATTGCTGCTGCTACAGGAGCATAGTTTTTCGTTTTTTTACATTACACTTTAGAATAAAGGCCCTCAATCTGAGGGCCTTTATTTTTTTATACTTTGTTTGCGGATAACGTTCCCAGCCACGATAACAGTTGACTGAACAGGGTAAAATTTTGGATGACTCTGAGCTGCCCATTAAAACCCCATTTATCCCTTTCTTTAGGGTGATTGAGCATATAGGCCAAGGTTTTGGATAAGTTCTCAATGTCGGTGGGGTCTTGGTTGATTTTTCCTGTTTTGTTGTCAACAACCTGATATTTGAGTCCCGCCGCATTGGATACCAAAACGGGTTTTCTTTTCCACATGGCCTCTGTTGCCGTAAGTCCAAATCCCTCTTGGATAGAGTTCTGAACAATAATACTGGAGGAACGCTGAAGCGCATTTACTATCAGTGCATTTTCTTTTGGATTGTCCAATGGCAGTAATAAAATGGCGATATCGTTCTGCATGTTTTTGTCCACCGTTTTATAGGTTTCCGTCAATTCTTTGAGAACCTCTTTTCCTTCTGGATCGTCGGAAACAAATGCAGGGTCAGGTCCACCCATCACCAATAGTGTCATTTCAATACGTTTGTATTCCAGACTTTTGGGGTCACCATTTTTTCGATTGTCCATTTTCATTTTGATAAAGGCCTCCATCAATTCCTTAAAACCTTTTAGGCGGTCCCATCGTGAAATCTCTGTAACTATTGGGCGATAAATCAGATCTAGGTTTTTTCCGGCGTCAAGCACATCAAAAGAGCCATCTGGCATTACTCTTCTTACTAAATGTTTGTATCTATGATAAAGAATAGCCTTATGATCGTCCAGTATGCCGGATTGATATAAAATTCCAATGCACTTGTGTAATTGCAGTTCTCGGTTCTTATGACTTAAAGGGTCAATAGCAGGTGGAATGATAGAGGTTCTATTTTTCAAGGGGTTTGGAACGTAGGAGGGAAGGCTAAATACAAAATGATCATAATCGTTGGTGTAGGGTTCCAAAAACTTCCAAACGGCATCGGTAACATCGGTATCATCCTCAAGTCCGATATGGCATCTCCAGATAATGGAAACATTTTTTTCTTTTTTGATCATTGCCGCCAACGGCATGGGTTGGGGATCATGTACCACAACAATGTCTCCGTCATTGATAAGTTCCAAGGCCTTGGATAGATTATTTTGGTTGACTTCCTCATATATTTTCCGGTCTTCTTCCGTAAAAATGCCGTTGCCACTTCCGTGAATCGCATTGTGTATACGTTTGGTCAAATCGAAAAAGGCTTCCTTTTTTGCCTCAATAACGAGCCATTCAATGGAGACGCCAAGTTCTCGTAAAATTCTCATTTGACTCGGGAGCATTTCGGCGACCCCACCACCAATGGCAGTAGAATTTATCATCCAAATAGTGCGTCCTTGGAGGGATTCGATAGGTTCTTTAGCTTGTTCCGTAAAATCCAGAACAGAGGAGTAGAGAGAGCCGTACGCCTTGTAATCCACAAGTTTGGCGCCTGGCTTTACAGTAATTTTTTGCATGTAAGGGAGTGGTTAAATGTTGAATTCCCTATAAGATAGCAAAAAATGAGCTTATTGATTTAAGTAATTGTTTATGAGATAATTAATTCTTGGATACAGCGCCTTTTGAACCTTTTTCCGATGGATGAAGTTCAAAAATATACTCAGGATCCAATTGAGGTTCCTTGCGATGCGAGACAAAAACTATAGTGGAATCGCTTTCCTTGGCTATTTTGTTGACCAAGGCCACAAATAAATATGCACTGGATTCGTCCAAACCGGCAGTAGGCTCGTCCAAAATTAATAAAGGGGGATGTTTTACCATGGCGCGGGCCATCATCACCAAACGTTTGTCTCCCACTGATAGGTCGCGAAAGTGATCATTCTTTCTATTTTTTAAGTTTAACAGATGTAACCATTTATTGGCCAATTGTTTTTCACTATCGGTTGGTAGAACATACAGTCCAATGGAATCATGCAGTCCTGATATGATCATGTTTTCCAGGCTGTGGTAGCCCCGAAATTTATTGGTGATGGAAGGAGTGTAGTAGCCAATTTTTTGTTTGAGGTCCCAAACGCTTTCGCCACTTCCTTTTTTTTGTCCGAAAATGGTCAAATCTTGACCATATCCTTTATGACTGTCACCTGTAATCATGGACAAAAGTGTGGATTTGCCGCTGCCATTGGGTCCAATAATTTGCCAAAATTCCCCTTTTGATATGGTCCAGTCGATGTTATCGAGTACTTGACGACCATCAAAACTGACAGAAACCTTTTTAAAGCTCACGAGTTCCTCAAGATCCACAACAACGGGTGACAAAGGTGGTGGTATTGTCCTGTTAAAACTGATGGCTTCGGTTTTGTTTTCCTTCCAAAAAGCATCGGGCGAATCATAGGAATGGAGTTGGTTACCGTCCAGTTTAAAAAATTGGTCGGTACTGGGCAATACATCATCCAATCTGCTGACCAACTGAACCACTATTTTATTGGAAGTGATAGCTATAAGTTGTTCCTTGAGCTGGGCTTGGGTGGCTACATCCAAATTATCATACGGATTTACCAGTATGATAAAATCCGGGTCCTGTTCCATTAAATAGCTGAGCAATGCTTTTTTCTGTTCCCCACTGCTCATGGTCTTTAATGCCTGTTCGCTGTCTTTTGTCAGTATTTTAATGTCATGTCGTTCCTCCTCGTCCATATATCTATTGATTTCTGAACGGGAAAAAAGAAGACCGTTTAGGTGTTGTAATTCTGTCAACCCTGAAATATCATAGTTGCCGAGCAAATCTTGAACCAATTGGTCGGTGTTCGAATTGTTTTGTGTGAGGATAGCGTAGCTGTTGGAGAGCTTCATGGAGTATAAAAGTAAAGCACTAAAATTACGATTATCCTGCGTTTACCCGAAAAATATGCACTGGATTATTCTTGTAAGTAGTGGTTTTGTCCAAGTACATCCCATTTTTTAAGGCTACTTTTTGGGAAGGTAGGTTATCAACATGAATGATAGAAATCAACGAATCGGTATAATGGTTTTCAAAGGCAAAGTGTTTACATTTTTGTGCCGCTTCGTAAGCGTATCCCTTTAACCAAAATTGAGGAAGCACAGAATAACCAATTTCCAGTTCTGTAATATCATCCACGACTTGTACGAGCAGGCCACAAATTCCGACCAGTTGACCTGTTTCTTTAGAAATCAGGGCGTTCATGCCTCCCAAGTCGTTTTCGTAGCGTTCAAAGACCCTATCAAATTGAGATCTGCAGGCTTCAATCGGGTCGGTGGGAAGACCTTCCCAATATTGAGTGGATGTTGGATTGTGATAAAAGGGTAACCATTCCTCAAAATCTGATTCTTTCAGTTTACGAAAGATCAGCCTTTCCGAAGTTTGGTTTTCTAGAAGGTATTTCGACATTTAATTGCGGGAAAAAGAAATGCTATCCCCGACTTGAAGTCCCAATTGGTCAGAAAGCCCCGCATTGATTTCCAATACATACTTTGCAGGTGCCCTGGAAGGTAGGCTGCTCTCATCCAAAGGTTTTGCATTTTTTTGGAAGCTAACGATTTTCATGCCGGAGTTGATGTAAATAATATCCAGAGCAGTTTCGGTATTCTTCATGTAAAAATTCTGCTCAGCTTCTTCTGGTTGGATGAACAACATTCCGCGGTCTTCCTGCATGGACTTTCGGTACATGAGCCCTGTCAGGGTTTCGTACTCCGTTTCTGCAATCTCGATATCAAAATTGGCTTTAATGGAGTCTGTTTCCGATGATAGGATATCAAGCTCACCTTCTTTGGTGAAGGAAATATTTTCCGTTTTGATGGATTGTTTAGGCTCCGATTTGCAAGATGCCAACACAATGGCAAAGGCCAAGAACATTATTTTCAGAATTTTTCCCATACTGTTATAATTCTACGGGTTCTGGTTTTACCATAAAATACACCCCTATTAAAATCATGGGGATACTGAGCCATTGCCCTGTGGAGAGCATGCCAAGTGTATCCTCGAACCCACCTTGACTCTTTTTGTAGAATTCCACGAAGAAGCGAACCACGAACAATAGTACCATGAACAATCCGAAAAGGAAGCCCGGTTTGTTTTTCCATTCTGTTTTCCAGTACAGTAGATAAAGTGCTATGAATACCAACACGTAACAAAATCCTTCATACAATTGTGCTGGATGACGGAAAGGAATGGATTGTAGTACTTCAGAGAATTCTGGATTGTGCTGAATGGCTTTATAAGCCGCATTGGGGGTTTGTTCCTTGGTCAGGGCCATCGCCTGATACGCTGGCATATCATCCGAATCACGGATAAATCGTGTCGCTAAAAAATAGGACTTGTCGACCACTTTTCCATTGATTTCGGAATTGAAAAAATTACCGAACCTAACAAATGCAGCGCCTATGGCGGAAGGAATTACCAATCGGTCCAATAACCAAAGCATTTTAATGTCTTTCCATTTACGGGTATACAGCCAGATTCCGATGATGGCCGCTATGGTGGCACCATGACTGGCCAAGCCAGTGAAGCCTGTAAATTCATATCCGTTGATGATGCCGAAAAGATTGCTGTTCGCACTTTCTCGTATAGGTAATAGGATTTCCGCTAAATGGTCCTTGTAGTAGTCCCAATCGTAAAAGAAAACGTGCCCCAAACGTGCTCCGAGCATTATCGATACCACGGTGTAAATAAAAAGGGAATCCAGTTTCTCCATGGATTTCTTTTCGTTCAGGAAGATTTTCTTCATGATGAACCAGCCTAGAACAAAGGCGGCAATCCACAACAAATTGTAATATTTTATCTGTATGAAACCCAATGTAAATAGGGTTCCTTCGGGGTTCCAATCAAATCCGAGAAAATACATTTATCTAAATTTTGGACTAATATAACTACTTTGAATGGTTGCACGGGTTAATTAAAGTGCAATTTTTAAGGTACAGGGTCGTAACCACTTCCACCCCATGGGTTGCAACTGACAATTCGCTTAAGGGACAACCATCCCCCTTTGAACAGGCCGTGCTTTTTTAGAGCTTCCAACGTGTATTGCGAACAAGTTGGTGAATAGCGGCATGTTGCGGGAAGCATGGGGGAGATAAAAAGTTGGTAAAACCGTACCAACAGTAAAAATGGCGCTATCAAAATTTTCTTCATGTGAACCTCAAGTGTAGGATAGGGGCAAGGTAGCAAAAAGCCCCGACAAAGTCGGGGCTTGGTTTATACTTCTTCAGCGGATTGTACGGGCTCCAGATGTTCCCGCTCCTCATCCGTGTACATGCGCGATTTAATGACAAAACGGAGTCCCAGCGGAATTTCCAGGCTAAAACTGGCACCACGTCCTGTAGTCACATCGACCGTAAGCTGTGTGTGCTTCCAGTACTCGAACTGGTCCTTGCTCATAAAAAAATCACATCCATGAATGGTGCCCAATTTAACATCGTTCTCATTGAGCATCAACTCACCTTTAGGGAAGCACATAGGGGAGGAGCCATCACAGCAGCCCCCGCTTTGGTGGAACATAAGTTCACCGTGGCGCTCCCTTAATTGGTCAATGATTTTTATGGCATTGTCCGATACCAACACGCGTTTTATCAAATTTTCCATCCTAGAAAAAGCCCAATTTGTTCTTATCGTAGGAAATCAGCATATTCTTGGTCTGGGTGTAATGACTGAGCATCATTTTATGATTCTCTCTACCGATACCCGACTTTTTATACCCGCCGAAAGGTGCATGTGCAGGGTAGTTGTGGTAGCAGTTCACCCAAACCCTACCTGCTTCTATCTGTCTCGATATTTTGTAGGCTTGGTGCATGTCGCGTGTCCAGACCCCAGCACCTAATCCATAAAGTGTGTCATTGGCTATTTCCAAAGCTTCAGCTTCATCTTTAAATGTGGTTACACAGACTACAGGTCCAAAAATCTCCTCTTGGAACACGCGCATCTTGTTGTTTCCTTTTAAGATGGTGGGTTGAATGTAGTAACCACCTTCCAGGCCTTCATTGTAAGCAGCCTCGCCACCGGTCAACACTTCACATCCCTCTTCTTTGCCGATTTGGATATAGTTCATGATTTTCTCGAACTGATCATTGGAGGCCTGTGCGCCCATCATGGTGTCTGGATCTAACGGATGTCCCAGTTTAATAGCTTTGGTGCGCTCTACAACTCGTTCTATAAATTTGTCATAAATACTTTCTTGTACCAATATTCTGGATGGACACGTACATACCTCCCCTTGGTTCAATGCGAACATAACGGCACCTTCCAAACATTTGTCGAAGAACTCATCATCGGCATCCATAATACTTTCGAAGAAAACGTTGGGGGATTTACCGCCAAGCTCTAAAGTAACGGGTATGATGTTTTTTGATGCATATTGCATGATCAATTGACCCGTTGTGGTCTCTCCCGTAAAAGCGATTTTTTTGATTCGAGAACTCGATGCCAAAGGTTTTCCGGCTTCCAGACCAAATCCGTTGATGATGTTGAGTACACCGGCAGGTAGTATATCCTCTATCAGTTCCATCAGTACCAAGATTCCAACTGGTGTTTGTTCCGCTGGCTTTAGCACAACACAGTTTCCTGCGGCCAAGGCAGGGGCCAGTTTCCAGGCGGCCATCAAGATAGGGAAGTTCCAAGGTATGATTTGTCCGACCACACCAAGGGGTTCCATAATGTTCATCGATACGGTATTGCTGTCCAATTCACTTACCGAGCCTTCTTCCGCACGGATTACACCTGCAAAGTATCTGAAGTGGTCTACTGCCAATGGCATGTCCGCGGCACGTGTCTCGCGTAACGCCTTACCGTTGTCCCATGTTTCTGCACGAGCCAATACTTCTAAATTTCTCTCCATGACATCCGCAATCTTTAAAAGAAGGTTGCTACGGTATGTTGCCGAGGAATTGTTCCACTCCGGAGCTGCTGCCCAGGCGGCATCAATGGCTTTGTCAACGTCTTCCGCTGTGGATCGCGCAATTTTGGTGAATGCATTGCCATCTACTGGGGAAACGTTGTCAAAATATTCTCCTTTTGTCGGCGGGGTCCATTTTCCACCGATGTAATTTTCATACTGATCTTTGAACTTTGGTTTTTCCAAAACACTGCGTTCAGTAGTTTGTACATTGCTCATAATACTTGTTGTTAAAGTTAATTTTATGTTCGTTCACACTTTGCTCAAGTGACTGATTCTAAAAGTATTGATTTTGAACGCTGTACATCTGACGTATTCTATTAATGACATGACCAATCCTCTTTGTTTTTATATTTTTAACAAAATATCACATCATATTTTTTATATTTAATAACTATTTGTATAATATATTAAGGAGTAAGTATTCAATATGCGGTTGCCGGATAAATTCTATAAGGAAAGAAAACTCGAGCATTTGGTTGAGAACCAAACCTCCTACACTTTGAACAATGCCTCAATGCATGTGTTCGAGACGCATTTGCAGGCGGAAAAAGTACTCCTTCAATTTGACCAGCCTGTACTGGCCTCTATGTTGATAGGGAAGAAGGTGATGCATCTTAGGGACAAAAAATCCTTTGATTTTCTACCTGGTGAATCTTTGATACTTCCTTCCAATGAGGTCATGTGCATCGACTTTCCGGAAGTCAATGAAGAGAATCCGACACGTTGTTTAGCTATGGCCATTTCCGATGAGAAGATAAATAAGGTCATCAATTTAATGAACGAATCCATGCCCAAGCATGATGGTTCGGAATGGGCATTAATGGATTACAACTACCACTTTACAAACGATGCCAGTATTTACGGGATAATTCAACGGTTATTGTATCTGTTCGCTGAAAACCATCCCTCCAAAGATTTTTTTGTGGACAATATGCTTCAGGAACTGATCATTCGTATACTCCAGGGTAATTCTAGGGAAAAGTATGTGCAAAACGCTTCAAAAATCAGTTCCAATAATCGCTTGGCCTATGTTATCGAATATATTTCCCAGCATTTGCATGAGCCTTTATCCATAAGTGGCCTAAGCAAGAAAGCTTGTATGAGCGAATCCCATTTCCATAAAACTTTCAAAGAGGAATTAGGGGTGACACCGATTGATTATATCAATAGCGAGCGCATAAAAATGGCCATTCATCTGTTAAAAGACCCCAATAGAAAAATAAAGGAGATTTATATGGAATGTGGGTTTGAGAACCGTTCTTACTTCAACCGGCTTTTTAAGCAAAAAATCCATGTGTCGCCGGGAGAGTACCAATCAAAATTTGTGAAGCACTAGTTTACGCTAAAGGTAGTTCCGTCTTTGCCATCCTTTATCTGGATGCCGAGTTCCACCAATTGATCTCTGATTTTATCAGAAGTGGCAAAGTCTTTTTTGGCCCTAGCTTCGTTTCTAATGTCAATCAATAAGTCCATCACTCCATTTAGCGTACCGGAATCATCTTTGGACATAGCTTGATTTTCGATACCAAGGACATCATAAACAAATGCTTTTAAGGAGCTTTCAAGAAATTCCCTGTCCTCTGCGGAAATACTTTCCTTGTCTTCTTTGATCAGGTTGATGTGCTTTACGGCATCGAACAATTGTGCTATTAAAATAGGTGTATTGAAGTCATCGTTCATAGCGTCGTAGCATTTCTGCTTCCAAGCGGCCACATCAAAATCGGACTTTTCACCTGTTTTTAATTTATCGATGCTGTCGAGGGCATCCATTAAACGGCTGTACCCTTTTTCGGATGCTTGCAAGGCATCATCACTCAAATCCAAAATACTGGTGTAGTGGGCCTGCATCATAAAAAAGCGAACCACGGAAGGTGAATATGGCTTGCTCAATATGTTGTTGTCGCCACTAAAAATCTCAGATGGATAAATATTGTTGTCCGTGGATTTGGACATTTTTTTACCGTTCAAGGTCAACATATTGGCATGCATCCAATAGTTTACGGGAGATTTTCCGGTGCTGGCCTCTGCTTGTGCAATTTCACATTCGTGGTGCGGGAACTTAAGGTCCATTCCTCCACCGTGGATGTCAAATGTTTCACCCAAGTATTTGGTACTCATTGCGGTACACTCCAAGTGCCATCCCGGGAAACCATCACCCCAAGGGGATGGCCAACGCATAATGTGCTGGGGTTCCGCTTTTTTCCAAAGGGCGAAATCCTGTGGATTTCTCTTTTCGTCCTGTGCGGTAAGCTCGCGGGTGTTGGCGATCATATCTTCCAACTTTCTGCCGCTCAATTTACCGTAGTCGTGATCTTCGTTGAATTTGATCACATCAAAATAAACAGAACCATTGGCCTCGTAAGCCAATCCTTTTTCAAGGATTTCTTTTATGATTTCAATTTGCTCTATAATGTGACCCGTGGCCGTGGGCTCAATGCTCGGGGGCAATAGGTTGAACTGTTGTAAGGTATTGTGGAAATCAACAGTGTAACGCTGTACCACTTCCATCGGCTCAATCTGCTCCAGTTTTGCCTTTTTTGCAATTTTATCCTCGCCTTCGTCCGCATCGTTCTCCAAGTGTCCGGCATCCGTAATATTACGCACGTAGCGCACCTTATATCCCAGATGTTTGAAGTATCGGAAAATCATGTCGAAAGACATGAAGGTGCGGCAGTTACCCAAGTGTACGTTGCTGTAAACGGTTGGACCACAAACATACATGCCCACATGGCCTTCGTTTATAGGTTCGAATACGTCTTTCTTTCCAGTAAGTGAATTATGGATTCTTAAGGTTTGGTCTTTATAAGGTTGCATTTAAATGGTTGGTGTTTAAAATTCGGTGTCCAAGTTAATGTAATCCAAAAACTCTCTTCTAGTGGCCTCTTCTTTAAACTTTCCGCCGTATTCGGCGGTCACCGTGCTACTGTCAATATCTCGAATTCCCCTAGAGTTTACACAAAGGTGCTTGGCATCGATAACACAAGCTACATCTTCGGTGCCCAAAACTTTTTGAAGTTCTTTTACAATTTGGATGTTCATACGTTCCTGGACTTGAGGTCTTTTTGCGTAATAATCCACAACTCGGTTCATTTTGGAAAGACCTACCACCGTTCCGTTAGAAATGTAGGCAATGTGTGCACGTCCAACGATGGGCAACAAGTGATGCTCACAAGTGGAGTAGACCACAATGTTCTTTTCCACCAACATTTCGCCGTACTTGTACTTATTGTCAAAAGTGGAGGATTTTGGCTTCCGGTCAGGATGCAATCCGCCAAATATTTCCTGTACGTACATTTTCGCCACGCGTTTAGGAGTTCCCTTTAAACTGTCATCATCCAAGTCAAGGCCAAGGGTAAGCATAATTTCCCTTACGCTTTTTTGTATTCTTTCGATTTTTTCTTCGTCGCTCAATACAAAAGCATCATCCCTTAATGGGGTGTCCGATGAGGAACCTACATGGTCGTTTCCTCTTTCTTCATATTGTTCTTCCAATGCCTGCTCTAGTTTCATAGCTATTGCTTAAGGAGAGCAAAGATATACATTAATGAGGGATTTAACATCTGCTTGCCGAGGTTTGACAACATAAATTATTGTTAACCCTAACACCACGGTACTTTTATAATGCCCAAACGTACAGTCTTTTATGTTGAAAACCTTTTTGAAGACCTTATTAGTTCTATTGATTTGCCATTCTGCACACGCCCAAGTTGTGCCAGACTGTGCCGACGCGGTGCCTATTTGTAGCAATACCCCGATTAATGGTGGAACCAATGGTTATGGCACGGATGATTTTAATGGAGCGGCCTCTAGCGGTTGTTTGGAACAGACTACTACGGGAGCCATAGAATCCAATTCTGCATGGTATCGTTTTAGAACTGCGGAAGCGGGGCAGTTGGGCTTTAATATTGGACATAGCAGTGATGAAGATTGGGATTTTGCCCTTTATCGGGCATCGGATTGCAATAATCTGGGTGAGCCCGTTCGCTGTAACTTTTTTGATAACAGTGAAAACACCAGTTTTATAGGGGTTGGAGAAGACCCGACAGGGGATTTGGATTCGGTCCACTATGAGGATTGGCTCCAAGTCGAGGCTGGCGAGGACTATTACCTTTTTATCAATAACTTCAGTAATGTAAATTCTGGATTCTCCATTCAGTTTACGGGAAATATTTGGGTGGATCATCCCAATAGTGCATTGGATTGCACCATTATAAACAATTTACTGGGACCGCCGATTGCAGCTTGTGAGGGCGATAATGTAACCTTGGACGCTACCACTTCTAGCGCCATTAATTATGAATGGTATAGCGATACAGGAAGCGGATATCAACTTATTGCCGGTGCCAATGCTGCTACGTACCATGTTCAAAATACTGGCCAGTACCGTGTGGTTGTGACCACATCCGTCGAAAATATAGTGAGCGATGTCCAAGTTGGGTTCAACGAAGTGCCTGTTACAGGTATGCTGACCGATGAAACCTTTTGTCAAGAAACCGATATGGTATTTGATTTGAACGGTAAAAATTCCGAGGCATTGAATGGTATGGACCCCGAAAATTTTATTGTGAGTTACCACAGTTCCCAAGCGGATGCTGATTTAGGAGTTCGTCCGCTGGAAAAACAGTATATCCCAATGGGCGGTATGGAAACCCTATTTGTTAGGACCACCTCTTTGGCAAACCCGGAATGTTATGATGCTTCCCAAAGCTTTACTTTGAATGCGATTGAAACTCCGATTCTAAGTTTTTCGGACCAGGCTGTAATTTGTGAGTCGGTCGGAAGTCTGGAAATAGGAGAAATGAATTCTAATCCAAATTATACCTATCAATGGAGCACTGGTGAACAAACACCGTCCATATCAGTTTCCGAAAGCGGTCAATATACGTTAACGGTGACCAATCAATCCAATGGAACTCTTTGTGAAACTAGTCGGACTGTGTTCGTGGAAGTTTCTACGATGCCGCAAATTTCCAGTGTGGATATCGAGGATTTGAGCGTAAACAATACGGTGACCATCAATACGGAGAACAATGGCATGTATGAATACAGTTTGGATGGCGGGGATTTTCAAGTGAGTAATGTGTTCGAGGGCGTGCCTCCCGGTGTTCATACTGTGCGTATGCAAGACCCTTATGGATGCGGCATTGTTGAAGAAGATATTGTTGTGGTTGGGTATTTGGCGATTTTTTCTCCCAATGGAGATGTAATGAACGAGACTTGGCAAATCGAGGGATTGTCTACCTTAAACTCTCCTATTGTTACGATTTATGACCGATATGGTAAGCTCATCAAGCAAATGAACGAGTTTGACCCCGGATGGGATGGAAGTTTTCAGGGAAAACCATTGCCGTCTACGGATTATTGGTTCAAATTATCCTATGTGGATGATAATGGCAATAGAACTTTCGCCAAGCATATCCAGAGTCACTTCTCACTGAGGCGATAATCAGACGGTTATTGGTCGAATAACAGCAAATTTCTTCGATAAAAAATACTAAAAGTAGGGTTAATGGAGTTATAAGGGTTATAAGTAGAATAACCATTAGCCCCAAAATTCTATGAGAGCTCTATTTTGTGCTATCTGTTGCTTATTTCTATTTCAGGCAGTTAGTGCGCAAAACTCACCAGATTGTAGGACAGCCATTCCTGTTTGTGCCGATGCACCTATCTTGGGAACCACTGATGGCAGTGGGGATATCGATGATTTTGACCCGGAGATAATTACCCAGACAGGCTGTTTGGAGAAGGGGAGTGTGAGCTCTGCCAATATTGAGAACAATACAAGCTGGTATGTTTTTAGGGCAGGTACGGACGGACAGATTGGTTTTGATATCGAAGCGCTTCCTGTAACGCCCGGTAGCCCTATCACTTCAGAATGGGATTTTGCTTTGTACGGCCCTTTTGATGAAACCTCGAACGATAATTTTTGTACCATAGTCGGGGATGGCAGCGCACAGCCAATTAGATGCAACTATGAATACAACGATACCGGTTTTACCGGAATAGGGGTGAACCCTGTTGATGGGCGTGAAGGTGCTCCCTTTGTTAAGTCCAGTCAGAATACCTACGATGAATGGTTGAATGTAAGACAGGGAGAGATTTATTACCTATACATCAATAACTACAATACCAATTTTGATGAAGAGCCAGAGTCTTTTATGTTGACTTTTACCGGTTCTTCCGTGGATGAGGACCAGGACAATGCTTTGGACTGTACCCTGCGAGATGAATTTTTAGGGTTTGATATTGTGGCCTGTGAGGGTGACCCGGATATTACCTTGTCCGCTTTAAATTCTCCTGCGGGCTCCACTATAACATCTGTCGAATGGAGTGTTGATTATGATGATGATGGGGTCATTGATGCTATTTTGCCCGGAATAGGTTCTTTTGGAGCTGAGTTGATGGTTTCTAGTCCTGATTCGGGAAGATATTATGTAACTGTCGAATGGCCTTTTGGAGAGCCTATAACAGATGATATCCTAATTACTTTCTACGGTACCCCTGAACTGGATGATGTTCGGGTGATCGATGATTTGGTGAACAGTGACCAGACCGACCCGTACAATGTGGAGATTGTTCCAGTAGGGGATGGGAACTATGAATATGCCATAAACGGGGGCGAATTTCAGGATGACCCTGTTTTTGAAGATGTTCCTCCGGGCATCAATACCGTTGTCATAAACGACAAAAATGGTTGCGGTACTACCGAGCCTATAGAGTTTTTGGTAGTGGGCTATCCAAAATTCTTTACGCCCAACAGTGATGGTGCCCACGACAACTGGATGGTTTACGGAGTGGAGGAATTGGAAAACCCCGTAGTGTATATTTTTGATCGTTATGGAAAACTCTTAAAACAAATGAATGTAAACGTTGGCTGGGACGGCACTTTCAACGGCAGGGATATGCCTTCATCCGATTATTGGTTCCGTTTGGAATACAGGCGGGATGAAGATGGACTTATTGTCGCCAAGTCAGTACGTAGGCATTTTTCCTTGGTTCGATAATATAAAAAAAGGCCGGAATTTCTTCCAGCCTCGTATTTTTCTCTTTTTTTTTAGACCTTTAAAACTTAAGGGTGTATCCTAAAGATATATTTGTGTTTATTCTATTGATAAGGGCCGCGCTGTCGATGCCACCATCAAACAAATAGGAATTTACATCCTGTTCGGTTCTGCTATAGGCCAAATCCAATCGGTTGGCTCCGAAGTTATAGCCTATACCTGCGGAAAAACCGCTTAGGTCGCCTACAAAATCCGTGTCCTCGTATGGGCTTTGGTCATATCGGTAACCACCCCTTAGGCTAACTTGGTCGATTCGGTATTCGCCACCTACGCGAAAAGAGTTTACTGCGCCAAGCGTGTTTGAGATAAAATCATTCTCCGCAGAAAAGCTAGGATCTGAAGTGGGCCTAAGTTCCGCTTTTGACATATCCTGATATGAGTAATCAAAGCTGATGAGTCCATCTTGTCCAAAAACCAAAGCTACACTACCCGTATATTTTTCAGGGGTTTTTATTCTATATTCATCGTATAGATTTACGATGGTAAAGTTGATGAAATCGATATCCGATACCGCTAAGTTTGAATTGATTCGCTGCGATGTATCGTCTGTTAAGGTGTACCATGTTGGGGATTGATAACTGGCCCCAACGCGAACCACTTGATTTACCTTTGCAATCGCTCCAAGGCTAAACGAGAATCCGTAGCCTTCGGTGTGCAATAAATTATCAAAAGAAATACTCTGAATCGGTGATTCTGCGTTATACCCTTCCTCATCCAAATAACTAACCCTGTCATAAAGTACGTTATGGAAGTTTAAGGATGCCCCTAGGTATAACTCCTCTTTATACTGGGTGGCAAAATTTAGGGTGAACTTACTGTTATAGCCAGAGGTATTCCGTAGGTACCGTTGATTTACATTGCTATATTGCGCATTGGAAAAATAGGAAGTGTTCTGGTCATCATCTTCAACAGGTTCTATAATGCCCGCCTGAAACCCAAGAAATGCCTGTTGGGCGGAGTACCCTAGATTGGCACCGATATCCAAATAAGCATCTTCAATATACTCACCTTGCTGGGTACGTAGCGGACCCAAAGGTTCACCATCTGCAAAATTTAGAAAATAATTGTCGATTCCGACATTGCTGTTTCCAGAAACGACCAATTGATTGTCGAAGTTCTCGACTAAATCATAATTAACCGCTAGTGCAATTTTTTTCCATGGGCTATCTGTGGCTGAATTCCACACAAAAACACCGCCGATTTGGTTAAAATCCAATGAATTGTCCGTGGAATTTCTTGTGGTGTTGCCATAAAGGGCATCGTTGTTCCTGTGGTAGTTGGATCCAGTGATCGATATCTCACTAAAATTAAATACTGCAGAACCGGCAGGGTTAACGTTCAGGGCCGATAAGTCGCCGCCCAAAGCTCCAAATGCACCGCCCATAGCTTGAAACCTTGCAGTACCCTGTAGGTTTTCCGTGCTGTAGCGTATAACATCATCTATGGTCTGGGCACTTGCAAAAGTGCATGCCAATACCATTATGAAAGTTGAGATTCTTTTCATTTATTCTGATTTAGATTAATCAATATTGATTGTTGGATTATGGTCTGCCGCCACCTCGGCCACCTCTACTACCACCTGATGAGCGAGATGCGCCAGATGATCTTGATCCTCCACCGGATGATCTACTCACCCCAGAGCTCCTGGAACTGCTTCCGGAGCTACGGTAACTACCGCTGGATCTACTGCTTGATGACGAACCACTACTGCGGTAACTTCTCGAACTTGAACCGGTAGAGGAGCGATTGTAACTTCTGCTTGGTGCAGCACTTCTGGATTGATAACTTCGGGAGCTTCTATTGTAGGTTCCGTTACTCCTTGTGGTAGGAGAGCTATTATAGGAACGGTATGCTCTAGAGCTTCCATTGTAACTAGGTGAAGTACGGGTACTTCTACTTGTTCTGTAATTTTGGTTTCTAGAAGCAGCATCGGCGCTTATCGACCTTCTTACGTTGGACCTATTGCTGTAGCCATTGGTACTTCTTCTATTGGCCAAACCATTACTTCTGGAAACGGTTCCATTGGAGCGTCCACTGTTATTTCTAAACCTACTGGAATATCCAGACCTAGATGTTATAGCGGTACCAGGTATACGGGAAGTGTATCCTCTTCGTCCTGACATGTAGGCGTAGTTTCTGCCATAATAGCCACGGTTGTAATACGGACGGCCCCAGTAGTTGCCATAGTAGCCACCCCAGCCGTAGTATCCGCCCCAACCAAAGTTGCCGGCCCAGCCCCAACCATTGTATGGGTGTCCCCAACCGTAGTATCCGCCCCAGCCCCAACGGTTATATCTCCAAGGATTGTTCCATCCCCAGCCCCAACCGTAGTAAGGAGAGTTCCATCCCCAGCCGGCATTCCAAAGCCATGGATCGTTCCATCCCCATCCATAACCGCCCCAGCCCCAGCTGTTGTCGTAAACGTTGATGGAAATGCTGGTAGGATTATCCCCCCATCCAGGGTTCCCGTTATAATTATTGTTATATGCGAAATAATCGGTCTGTTCGCCGTAAGGAATTGAATCGTTAGGAGCCTGACTGGAATAGCTGTCTATATCGGTGAAGACTTCGCTGTCCAATACTTCGCCAATTTCGTTTGCGCGGTCACTAAAGTACTCTCCGTACATATTGCTTTCCTGCTCCTCTATTCTCATGGCCTGGGCATTTCTCTTTTCAACACCAACAACGCGGTCGTTGGAAGAATAGATGCCGTCATCATAATAAGAAGCTTGTTGATAGGAGCCACAAGAAGCCACAAAGATGGCACTGACCATCAATATGGCCGGGGTTCGTAAATTATTGTGGAGTAAAGACTTTAACATGGCGCAATTTTTATTGTTGAACATACTAAAAATAATTAGTTTTACCCAATCATTTTATTAATAAAGTCGCAAGTTTTGTGCCAAACTACAATTGATGGGTAAAAATTTAACGAGCAGAGCAGAGGATTATTCTAAATGGTATAACGAACTCGTGGTAAAGTCGGATTTGGCTGAGAACTCGGGAGTTAGGGGTTGTATGGTGATAAAGCCGTACGGATACGCCATTTGGGAAAAGATGCAGGCGCAATTGGACAAAATGTTCAAGGAAACAGGTCATGAGAACGCTTATTTTCCATTGTTTATTCCAAAATCATATTTGAGCAAGGAGGCCAGTCATGTGGAAGGATTTGCCAAGGAGTGCGCTGTGGTTACCCATTACCGTTTGAAAAATGCCGAGGATGGAAGTGGAATAGTGGTGGACGAGGATGCCAAATTGGAGGAGGAGCTTATTGTGAGACCAACTTCGGAAACAATCATTTGGGATACTTATAGAAGATGGATTCAATCCTATCGTGATTTGCCTTTAAAAGTAAACCAATGGGCCAATGTGGTGCGTTGGGAAATGCGGACCCGTCTTTTTCTGAGAACTGCTGAATTTTTATGGCAGGAAGGGCATACCGCGCATGCAACCAGAGAGGAGGCAATTGAGGAGGCCGAGCTAATGATGAACGTATATGCCGACTTCGCTGAAAAATATATGGGTGTTCCCGTAATCAAAGGAACCAAAACAGAAAGCGAACGTTTTGCGGGTGCCGAAGAAACCTATTGTATCGAAGCCTTGATGCAGGACGGTAAGGCATTGCAGGCGGGAACATCACACTTTTTAGGTCAGAATTTTGCAAAGGCGTTCGATGTAAAGTTTGCCAATAAAGAAGGAAGTCAAGATTATGTTTGGGCCACATCTTGGGGTGTTTCCACTAGATTGATGGGAGCCTTGGTAATGACCCATAGTGATGATAATGGATTAGTACTTCCGCCACAGTTGGCGCCAATTCAGGTGGTGATTGTACCTATTTATAAAGGATTGGACCAGTTGGATGCCATTTCTGAAAAAGTAGAGCCTTTGGTGAAGCAACTACGTGATAAAGGCATTACCGTAAAATATGATACCCGTGACACCCATAAACCAGGCTTTAAATTTAATGAGTATGAGTTGAAGGGGGTTCCGGTTCGTTTGGCTGTTGGTCAGCGTGACTTGGCCAATGGCACCTTTGAGGTGGCCCGTAGGGACACCTTGTCCAAAGAAATCGTAAAGGCCGAGGAAGTAGTGGATAAAGTAGTTGCCCTTATGGATGAAATCCAAGTGCACATCTTTAACAAGGCGTTGGATTATAGGAAGGGACATATTACAGAGGTAGACTCCTATGAAGAGTTCAAAAAAATAATCGAGGAAAAGGGTGGTTTTGTTTCCGCACATTGGGATGGTTCCACTGAAACCGAGGATAGGATAAAAGAAGAGACCAAAGCCACTATTCGCTGTATTCCATTGGATGCAAAAGAGGAAGAAGGGAAGTGTATGGTTACAGGTAAACCATCCGTTAAAAGGGTGTTGTTTGCAAAAGCCTATTAGACAGGTTGCAAAAAATAAAAAATACTGTTGCAAGACTTAAAAATAGTTGTATTTTTGCATCCGCAATTATGCAAGCATAATGGCCCGTTCGTCTAGGGGTTAGGACGCCAGGTTTTCATCCTGGTAACAGGGGTTCGATTCCCCTACGGGCTACGAAAAGGAAATTTCAGCTAAAAAGCGGTTTTATTTTATACCTTTGTAGCTTAAATTTTTTGAGATTGAAATAATGGCCCGTTCGTCTAGGGGTTAGGACGCCAGGTTTTCATCCTGGTAACAGGGGTTCGATTCCCCTACGGGCTACAAAAAAAGGATTTAGAAAGAATTAATTTTAAGCAATGGCAAACCATAAGTCAGCATTAAAGAGAATCAGAAGAAACGAAGCAGTACGTTTGCGTAACAGGTATCAGCACAAAACTGTGCGTAATGCTATCAAAAAATTGCGTAACGAGGAAGACAAGAAAGCTGCTGAAGCTTTGTTGCCTACTGTAGTTGGTATGATCGATAAATTGGCGAAGAAGAACATCATTCATAACAATAAGGCTTCAAACCTTAAAAGTAAATTGATGACTCAGGTTGCAGCAATGTAATCGTTGTCCAATCACAATATGTAGAACGCCTCCTTTTAGGGGGCGTTTTTAGTTGGAATAGTTTTTATCTAAAGGCCTTTCTTCTGTGGACAATCACTCCGACCATAAAAGTGCCGTACATGAATAGGATAAAAACCCAAAGAACGCTCCGTAAGTTATAGTTGACCCATATTTTAGGCGCTTCATAACCTATTATAATCAGAAATGGAAAAATTGCATGGAAAACGGCAAGCCCTAAACTGGTCCAGAACATTAGATTATGTTTGTTGGGATAGGGGTTGAATTCAAGTTTCTTTTCCTTATAGTACAACCATATGTTGAATAGCAGAACCATGGATGCCACCAAATCGGCATAATACAGATTGGAATAGAAGGGGTCTTGAAAAAATAGACTTATAACATAGCTCAATAGACTGCTACCTGCTCCTATTACAACCCATTTCTTGTGTTTTTCATTTTTTAAAACCTGCCAATATATATGGTAGAAGAACATAAAAGTTATAACAGAGTAAATGTTATATATAATCACATTGTACCAATTGTACTTATTGTCGCTCACCACTTGAAATTCTTCATGAAATTTTATAAAATATCCCAACAACTCTGTTAGTAGTGTATACATAAGGTACATTGGGTAATATTTTAATGGTGTATCAAAATAAGTGCGGTAACAGGCCATGGACACTAACCAAACAATAAGATAAAAAGGAATAATGTAATGTTCTGTGATGAAGGTTAGAATCGTATCCATAATTCTATGGTAACCGTCTAATAGACAGTGCTCTGATTTCAGTTTGGTTGGACGGCAAAAATAACAAAAAAAGCCTCCCAAAAAGGGAGGCTAGTATTTGTTGTTTTAAAATATCACCTGAATGCCCTCCTTTTGCCGATCAGTAGACCAAAAATGATAAATCCGTACATCAATATTATCGATGTGACCAAGATAGGTTTTAAAAATATCCAGATTCCATATACTGCCTTAATCTTATAAAATGTTAGGATTAAGGGAAATGGAATATAAAATGCCAATAGACCTATAGTTACCCAAAACATCAAATTAAACTTTAATGGATGTGCACTTTCTTCTTTAAGTTTTTCCCGTAGGTACATGAACGTGATCAAAACCATGAGAACCGATCCAAATATATGGGCATAGGTCGTCTGATAAATCAATGGATTAACTAAAATACCATTCGCCAAATATCCGAGCATGCATGCTATGATAAGATAAAAAATAAGCTTTTTGAGCTTATCGCTTTTTAATATTTTTCGATATACATCGAACATATATACAAAAAATACAACTTGATAAATATTATAGATTACAATATTGTTAGGGGTGTATTTACTATCCGAAAAAAATTGAAATTGATCGCTATACGTGATGAAATATCCCAAAATCTCATTAAAGAAGGTATACATAATGATCATTGGGAAAAACTTTAGAGGTGTATCAAAAAACCTCCTATACCTATAGACCGAAATAATCCAAGTCGCCAGGTACAGTATCACAAAGATCTGATCCCAAATGAGATTTAAAACTTCTTGTAGGGTCATTCTTTATTGGAAATCCGTGCCAAATGGAGGGGGATAGGAATTTCCATGATTTAAGTTCAAACTTGTACTTCCGCTCTGAAAGAAGGCGGGCGCAAAACTGGCCTGCGAAGTGTTGGGTTCGCTTTTTTCTCCGGTTTCCTTGGTGCCAACAACTGCTTTTATTGGTTTGGCCTTACCATCTGAACCTATGTAAAAACCTTCCTCTTTACCGTCAATCATGGTCGTGGGTACAATAAATATGGAATTTTGTCTTGGATGTACCACTTTTTTTCCATCAGGAAAATCAGGTTTGTCCGGATAGTTTGCAAAGTAAATCCTTAAGGATGCAACCTTAACACCTGCCTCATGAGCTTCCTGCTCTACATATTTCATGTATTGTTCCATGTCGGCATAGCTAAAGGACGTAAATCGTGATGGAACAAATTTTTCATCAGCGTTCCGTTCGGCCTCAAATGTTCGTATAATGTCTATCCTGTTCTTGGTGTAATTATCATACAATGCTTTGGACTCTTCCAAAGAAATGATGCCCTCCGGCGGAGCCACTATTTCTTGTCCAGGTTCGGTCGGTTCTTCTTTTTTAGGTGCTTCTTGACAGGCTCCCAGTAGTAATAAAATTGCCCCAAAAGAAGCAATTACGGTGTTTTTGTGATTCTTCATAGTTAAGTATTTAGTTCAGTTTTGAGGAAACCGGAATAAAGATATGTCTTTTCTGTAAATTGACTCAATAAAAAACCCTTCAAAAACTTGAAGGGTCTCTAGTGATATCGTAAGAAGTATTGTACGTTTTTACTCGTTCATGGTGAGCAAAAACTCTTCGTTGTTCTTCGTTTGCTTAATACGTTGTTCCATAAATTCCATGGCTTCAACAGGGTTCATGTCCGCTAAGTATTTACGCATAATCCACATACGTTGAATGGTATTTTCGTCCAACAACAAATCGTCTCTTCGAGTAGAGGAAGAAATAAGGTCGATGGCAGGGAAAATCCTCCTGTTGGAAATTCTTCTGTCCAACTGAAGCTCCATGTTGCCGGTACCCTTGAATTCCTCGAAGATAACCTCGTCCATTTTGGAGCCGGTCTCGGTCAATGCAGTGGCAATAATGGATAAAGAACCTCCATTTTCAATGTTACGTGCTGCACCAAAGAAACGTTTTGGCTTGTGAAGCGCGTTGGCATCCACACCACCACTCAATACCTTGCCAGAAGCGGGTTGTACAGTGTTGTAGGCACGGGCCAAACGTGTAATGGAATCCAATAAGATCACTACGTCATGACCGCATTCCACCAATCTTTTTGCTTTTTCCAATACAATATTGGCAACCCTTACGTGTTCTGTGGCTTCCTTGTCAAAAGTGGAAGCAACAACTTCTCCACGTACGTTACGCTGCATGTCCGTAACCTCTTCAGGGCGTTCATCTATCAAAAGGATGATTTGGTACACCTCAGGGTGGTTGGCTGCAATTGCGTTGGCAATATCCTTCAACAACATGGTCTTACCAGTTTTGGGCTGGGACACGATCATTCCCCTTTGTCCTTTTCCGATAGGAGAGAACAAATCCATGATCCTTGTTGAAATTGTACTTTGCTTTTCCGCCAATTTGAACTTTTCCTTTGGAAACAATGGGGTAAGGTGCTCAAAAGCTACCCTGTCGCGAACCACTTGTGGGTCCAGTCCATTGATTTTGTTCACTTTGATCAGTGGGAAATATTTTTCACCTTCTTTTGGAGGTCGAATGTTTCCTAAAATGGTATCACCGGATTTTAGTCCAAACAGACGTATCTGGGACTGCGATACATAAATATCATCGGGAGAAGAAAGGTAGTTGTAGTCGGATGACCTAAGGAATCCGTAACCATCTTGCATAATGTCCAGGACACCTTCACTCTCGATAATGCTATCGAACTCGAACTCTGGCTCTTTGTACCTGTTTTTCAGGTCCTTGTCAAAGTTGCTGTTCTTTTTGTCGTGATGTGATTTGTTGTTCTGGTTGTTTCTTCTATTATTGTTCTGATTCTTTTGAGGACCATTGTTGTTGCTATTGCTCTGTGGCTTATTGTCCTTTTTGGGCTGTGGACTTTGACTTTGTCCTTTTGAATCGTCTTTTTTGTTTCTGGGTTCCCTTTTTTGAGGGGCTTTATCGCCGCTTTCGTTAGCAGTGCTCTTCTCCTCGGTCTTTTTTGGACGAGGTGTTCTGGCCCTTTTTGGTTTGGGTTCAGGTTTTTCTTCGGTAGTCGCTGCTACTGTTTCCTTAACGGCTTTTGGATTGGATGCCTGTAAGTCCAATATTTGGTAGACCAGGTCCAATTTTTTCAATGACTTGAATTTGGGAACATTAAGATCCTTTGCAATTTCTTGCAACTCAGGAAGCTTTTTAGCTTTTAGATCGGAAATCTCGAACATTAAGTAATGGAATAAGTTAAACTTGTGTGATTCTAAAATTTGAAGTAAAGTTATTTATGAATGCTACTGGAGAAAGAATTCCTAGGTAGGTGCTTGATAATAACGAGACAATATTACAAATAATTTTTCAAGAATAAGGCCTTAATTTTCAAAAAGACGCCTATTTTTGCCATTCGAAAGCAATTTGTACAATGATTCAACGGATACAAACGTTATTTTTGCTCATAGTAGGCCTTATTTCAGGTGTACTGCCGTTCTTTTTGAACTTGTGGGTGGAAATAGGTGGAAAAGAGGTGTTTGCCCAAGACGAAGTGTTGGTGAGTCTTGTTTTTTACGCTGTGACCGTTTTGGCAGTTGTATCGATTGTAATGTACAAGAAAAGACAAAATCAATTTGTGGTGAACAGATTGAATATGATATTGAACCTTTTTTTACTAGGATTTTTCGTTTATCGATCGCTAAGCTTATCCGGAGAAACTGTGGTTTCTGAGAAGGGTATTGGGATGCTGATTCCTGTATTTTCTATCGTTTTTCTGGTCCTGGCCAACAGGGCTATCAAAAAGGATGAAGATCTTGTAAAATCTGTTGATCGCTTACGTTGAACCTAACATCTTAGTAGTATTAGTGCGAAAAAACCCTGGCTTTGGCCGGGGTTTTTATGTTACTGGCTATCTATCGTTTGCCCAGCTCTACAACTTCCAAGTCTGAGATTTTGTCGCCATCAATCACAAATCGCAACATCGTCCGCACTTGATGAAAACCATGTTTTCCACATGCTCCGGGATTCATGTGTAATAAGTTCAGTTTTTTGTCGTGCATAACTTTTAAGATATGGGAGTGTCCGCAAATAAAAAGTTTAGGTGGGTTGTTTCTGATTTCATCCCTCACTCGAATATTGTAACGGTTGGGATAACCTCCAATGTGGGTAATCCAGACATCTACGCCTTCGCACATAAATCGGTTGTTTTCGGGAAATTCTTTTTGAATCACATGGTCATCAATGTTTCCGTGCACGCCTCTAACCGGCTTTAGGGCTTCCAGTTCATCGGTAACAGATAAGCTTCCAATATCGCCCGCATGCCAAACCTCATCAGCTTGTGCAGCATATTTTAAGATGGTTGGGTCCATATGGCCATGCGTGTCGGAAAGCAACAGGATTTTCTTCATTTCGCTAAAAATATGCTAAAAACCAACAGTCGGATTTATGTTGGAAAGGATTCAATTATCTTTACGGGCTTAAAAGTAATCCATTCCATTGAGATATTTCGTCCAATTTTCTTATTTCGGCAAGGCATATCATGGTTGGCAGAACCAGCCCAATGCCATCACCGTACAAGAGATTTTGGAAAAAGCACTGTCCACATTGTTGCGTGAAAAGGTAGAGGTGGTTGGGGCCGGGAGGACCGATGCGGGAGTGCATGCCAAGCAAATGTTCTGCCATATGGATGTTGGTTCAATATCTGATAGTGATGAATTGGTGTACAGGTTGAATGCCTTTTTACCGGATGATATCGCCGTACAAGCCATATTTCCTGTTGCTGATACGGCTCATGCCCGTTTTGATGCTGTGGAACGCACTTACGAATATTGGCTGGTCAGGGAAAAGAGTCCCTTTCTGTTTGATTATGCCCATTTGGTAAAGCATCCCTTGAATTTGCCTGCGATGAACAGGACGGCTCAATTGATGTTGAATTACACTGATTTTGAATGTTTTTCCAAATCCAACACCGATGTAAAAACATTCAAATGTGATGTTCGTGAGGCAGTTTGGACTGTAGATAAGGACAAATGGGTCTTTACCATTACGGCCGACCGTTTTTTACGCAACATGGTCCGCGCCGTAGTAGGTACGTTGTTGGATGTGGGGCAGGGTAAAATGTCCCCTGAGGACATTCATAAGGTTATAGCAAGTAAAGATAGGGGAGAGGCGGGTGTCTCCGTCCCGGCAAAAGGATTATATTTGACCAAGGTTTCATATCCAAAAGAAATTTTTGATGAGCAAAAAGGATGATGTAGGAAAAGCGTTTGATTTTCGATTGTTCAAGCGTGTTTTTTCACGGACAAGACCCTATCGAGGCATTTTTTGGCTAGTGGCCATTGTTGCCGTGCTATCTGCGGCATTCGCTATAGGTATACCCCTATTGGTAAAAAATATCATCAACCAGTCTTTGGAAAACAAGGACGCAGGGCAATTGTTGAACAATGTTATGCTCATGCTCGCTTTTTTATTGGGACAGGTGATTACCCAGCTATTGTTCAATTACTACGCAAACCTTTTGGGCGAGTCGGTAATCCGGGATATTAGGGTAGACCTCTTTAAAAAGATGACAGGTTTTAAAATGACCTACTTCGATAATTCCTCAATTGGAGTGTTGGTGACAAGGGCGGTTGCGGATATGCAGCGCATTGGAGAAATATTTAGCCAAGGGTTCTTTATGATTGTGGCCGATGCCCTTAAAATGTTGTCCGCAGCCATAATCATGGTGGTGGTCAATTGGAAATTGGCATTGATCGTATTTGCCATTATGCCTATTATCCTGATTGCTACGAGGCTATTTCAACAAGCCATGAAGGTGGCATTTGTGGAAGTTAGGGCCCAGGTATCCAATCTTAATTCATTTGTGCAGGAGCGAATAGCCGGAATGAAAATCGTTCAACTCTTCAACCGTGAGGAGATTGAAAAGGAGAAGTTCCGTGTAATCAACGAAAAGCATCAGAATGCCTGGTTAAAGACAGTCTGGTACAACTCCATATTTTTTCCGATTGCCGAGATTTCCAATTCCATTGGTATTGGTTTGGTAGTATATTTCGGGGTGATTCAAAATATCGAAAACGTGGGGATGGACAACAAGGGGGCCATAGTAGCTTTCTTTTTCTTGATGGATCTATTGTTCCGTCCACTTCGACAGATTGCCGATAAGTTCAATACGCTTCAAATGGGAATGGTAGCTGCCAACCGAGTATTCAAGATTTTGGATACCGATAGCCATATTGATGATAATGGAAAAGTTGAGAAAAAGGACGTTAAGGGAGACATAGAATTCAAGGATGTACATTTTGGCTATGTACCGGATGAAGAAGTACTCCATGGGATTTCTTTTGATGTAAAGGCAGGTGAAACCGTAGCCATTGTCGGTGCCACAGGTGCAGGGAAATCGACTATCATTAATCTGCTCAACCGATTCTACGAAATCAACTCCGGTAAAATTTTGGTGGACAATGTGTGTTTGGACGACTACACATTAAAGTCGCTCCGTTCACATATCGCTATTGTGCTGCAAGATGTATTCCTGTTTGCAGATACCATTGCGAATAACATTTCACTTCGTGATAAGGATATCACCACGGAACAGATTGAGGCGGCCGCCAAGCAAATTGGAGTGCACGAATTTATTTCGAGCCTTCCAGGTGGGTACCAATATAATGTAAAAGAGCGTGGGACCATGTTGTCCAGTGGTCAACGTCAATTAATCGCCTTTTTAAGGGCCTATGTGAGCAACCCGAGTATTCTTGTTTTGGACGAGGCTACATCATCCGTGGATACCTATTCCGAAATACTGATACAACAGGCCACCGACAAGATTACCGAGGGAAGGACTTCCATTATCATAGCGCACCGTTTGGCAACCATCAAAAAAGCGGATAAAATTATTGTAATGGATTCCGGTAAAATCATTGAGATTGGTACCCACAAAGAACTTTTGGAAAAAGGTGGCTACTACAACGACCTTTATCAGGCACAGTTCTTGGCAGAGGAAGTTGCTTAATTATTTTGGGGGAGGAGCAAAATCCTGCAAGGTGATTTCTCCAGTCAAGAACATGGCTATGGGGAATAACATGGACATGAATATATAAAGTATCCCAAAAACTATACAAAAGAATATTAATCTTACAATCAAGGGCAATCCTTTGGATTTTGATATTCGAGAAATTACATAACCATTGTAAATAAGCATTGCCATTATTCCTAGAAAAGAGAAGATCATATAACTTTCCGATGCACATAGAAGTATTAAAATAGTAGGGAAAAAGATTACTGTAGTAAAATGCGACAAGGAGTACATGAAAATAATGGTTCGTTCGGCGAAATTATATTTCTTTTTGTCAAAACATCGCCAAGCGGAAACTGCCATTAGTGGAATGAACATTATGGTAATCAATGATTGAAAATCCATGACGAAAGCCGTTAGCTTCCTCTGAAATTCCATTTGCAATTGGTTATCATAAACTGAAAAATCAATTGAATCTATGAACCTTGTCATCAAGAATATTTGAATACCTGAAAGGGTAAGGGCAACTCCTAAATAACTTATAGGGTTCAAGTATTTTCTCCGGAGGCCTTGGATGTAGCCTTCAATGACCACCTCGGGTTTGGTGAACAGATGTACAAAAGTGTTTACGAATGTATTGTCGAGGTTAAAATACCGTTCCAGTATATCGGTCCAGAGGTTTTTAATGGTAATTCTGTTCCGAATCACTTTTCCCCCGCAGTTTGGGCAATAAAGAAAATCGGTTCTTAAGGTGTCACCGCAATTCTTGCACGTCATTGCTCCAAGTCCTTTTTAATGCGTTTTGCCAATTCTTCCTTGTTTTTAAAAGGAATAAAGTCGCCATTTTTTATGTAGGAAACAGAGCCTGTTTCCTCACTGACCACAAGACAGAGTGCATCTGTTTTCTCGGTAATGCCCACGGCTGCTCTGTGGCGTAGGCCAAAACGAAGGGGGATGTTTCGGTCATTGGAAACAGGTAAAATCACTCTGGTAGCGGTAATGAAGTTTTCTTGGATTACAATGGCACCATCGTGCAGCGGACTATTCTTGAAAAAGATACTTTCTAAAATAGGCTGTGTTATTTTTATGTCCATTGCATCTCCAGTGGATTTTACAAAATCCAAGGAGTTGTTCCTTTCTATAACGATGAGTGCACCGGTTTTGGATGTGGCCATGCGTTCGCAAGCATTTATGATGGCATCAACATCGGTTGTGGTTGAGACCGCTTCTTGTTTTAAAAACTTAAAGCGTCTTAAAAAATTTCTTTTGGAGGCAAAATTAGTGGAGCCGACCATCAATAGAAACTTTCGAATCTCTTGTTGGAATACAATGATCAGGGCGATAAGGCCTATGTTCATAAAACCGCCGACCATGCTGCTGATCATTTTCATTTGAAGCAATTCGGTAAGTTTCCAAAGTGCCCAAACAATTACGATTCCTATAAAAATATTAATGGCCACCGTTCCTTTTACCAGTTTGTAAATGTAATAGAGGAGTGCGGCCACTAGGACTATGTCGATGACATCCGTAATCTTGAATTCGAGAAAATTTAAAAAATCCAACCGCAGTGTTTTTGTAAAATTAGCAAAAATAGGAGAACCTCAAATTACAGCGCATTTTCTTTTAGAGCTTCTACAAGTTTAGCACATTCTGTAGCTTCTTTTACATCGTGTGCCCGAATAATATTGGCGCCTTTTAACAATGCAATCGTATGCAGGGCAGTTGTGCCGTTCAACGCTTCTTTTGGGGATGATTCCAACACCTTGTAAATCATTGACTTTCTGCTCAAACCAATCAAGATGGGCAAACCAAAAGTTTGGAACATGTCCAAATGATTCAAGAGCGTGTAGTTTTGTCCCGTTGTCTTGGCAAAGCCAAAACCTGGGTCTATGATGATGTCGTTGATTTTTTTTGATGTGGTCTCTTTTATCTTTTTGGAAAAATAGAATCGGAGGTCATTGATCAAATCCTCGTACACCGCCTCTTTTTGCATGGATTGAGGAGTACCCTTCATATGCATCATGATGTAAGGCACTTGATGTTTGGCTACCGTATCAAACATGGCATCATCCAAATTCCCAGCTGCGATATCGTTGATGATGGCTGCACCGTGTTCAATACTTTTTTCTGCCACTTTGCTTCGGAAGGTATCCACGGAAATCAAGGTATCGGGAAATGTTTTAAGGATAAGGTCGATAACGGGAACCATCCGTTTCAACTCCTCATCTTCCGAAACATGTTCCGCACCGGGTCGGGAGCTATAGGCGCCCATATCAATAAAGGTTGCGCCGTGGTTCAGCATATATTCAACTTGATGTAGTATAGATGCTTCGTCCTTGTATTTGCCGCCATCAAAAAAAGAATCGGGCGTTAGGTTGAGGATACCCATCACTCTGGGCGTTTTTAAGTCTACAAGCTCACCTTTGCAGTTTATGGTCATAAAAAATATATGCTTTGTTGGGTTTCATTATCTTTGGCAAAGTGCCAATGGGCACAGATAAGTTGGACGAAATTTACGCAAATTAGCAACAATACATGCAGCAGACTTCCCAACAATACGATGAGGTGATACAAACCTGTCGTGAATTGTTTTCAAAAAAGGCCAAGGATTATGGTACCGCTTGGCGAATCCTTAGGTTACCTTCCTTAACAGACCAGATTTTTATCAAGGCTCAGCGCATTAGAGGGCTACAACAGAACGATGTCCGAAAAGTGAACGAAGGCGAGCGTTCCGAGTTTATAGGGATTATCAATTATTCGATTATGGCGCTCATTCAAATCAAAAAAGGAGTGGTAGAACAGCCCGACTTGAATGCAGAGGAGGCCATTGCACTTTACGATGAGCAAGTCGCCATAACCAAAAAGCTCATGGAGGATAAAAACCACGATTATGGAGAGGCATGGCGAGATATGCGGGTAAGCTCGCTCACGGATTTGATTTTGCAAAAGGTATTGCGGGTAAAACAAATTGAGAACAATCAAGGAGCTACTTTGGTGAGCGAAGGCGTGGATGCCAACTATCAGGATATGGTTAATTATGCAGTTTTTGCGTTGATTCATTTAAAAGAAGAAGAATGAAATATTTGGTCTGGATATCAAGAATTATAGTAGGAGTGTTGTTCATTATCAGCGGACTGATAAAATTGAACGACCCCATGGGTTTTTCCTTTAAACTGGAAGAATATTTTAGCCCAGGTGTATTGGACCTACCATTTTTAACCCCTTTGGCTTTGGCCATCTCCATTTTTGTGGTCATTGTTGAGGTGATTTTGGGCGTTCTACTTTTGATTGGATTTAAACCCAAATTCACGGTTTGGAGTCTTTTGCTCATGATAGTGTTCTTCACTTTCTTGACTTTTTATTCTGCATATTTCAATAAAGTGACGGATTGTGGCTGTTTTGGTGATGCCGTCAAACTAACGCCTTGGGAATCCTTTACAAAAGATGTGATCCTTCTCGTGTTCATTTTGATATTGTTCTTCGGAAGAAAATATATCACACCCCTGTTCAGTTCCAAGGTCAACTGGATTGTGGGAGGAGTGTCTTTGTTGGCCTGTGCATTGTTTGCCAATCACGTATTGGCCCATTTGCCTTCTGTGGATTTTAGGCCCTACAAAATTGGCGCGAACATTCAAGAAGGTATGTCAGTGCCCGAAAACGCCCCAAAACCGGTTTATGAGTATGCATGGCGCTTTAAAGTGGACGGAGAAGAGAAAATTTACGTAACGGAAGGAGATTATCCCACTGTGGATGGCGAATTTATAGATGTGGAGACCACTCAAATCCAAGCAGGGTACGAACCGCCCATTCACGATTTTACCATTGAGCAAGAAGGACAGGACTATGCTGCCGAACTGTTGGAAGAGGATAAATTGGTAATGGTGATTGCCTACGATATGGCTAAAAGTAATCTTGAAGCTTTTGAGGGAGTCGCCGAAGTAACTGCAAAGGCAAAGCAAAATGGTTACAAAGTCATTGGGATGTCTGCTTCGAGCAGCGATATGGCCCAAAAGATAATCAATACCTACGGACTGGATTTTGAATTCTATTTTACAGATGAAACAACTTTAAAGACTATTGTGCGCTCCAATCCAGCTATTTTAGTGCTCAGCAAGGGAACCATTCAACAAAAGGTCCATTACAACGATTTTGAGGAACTTGAGTTCTGATAATGGAATCTAGAACAAGAAAGGACAAACACCAAACAGTATAACATAACAATAAATAACATGAGAACAAAGATTGTGGCAGGAAACTGGAAAATGAACAACAACCTTCAGGAAACGGAGGAACTGTTGGCCGAACTTTCCGCCAAACTACCCGATACCACTGCAGATGTAATTGTGGCCCCAACGTTTGTGAACCTTCAAGCCGCAAAACAGGCATTGCAAGATTCTAAAATACAAGTTGCGGCCCAGAATATGCATTTTGCCGAAAGTGGTGCTTACACCGGTGAAATTTCTGCGGATATGTTGCTGAGCTTGGATGTGGACGTAGTTATTCTTGGACACTCCGAAAGACGCGCTTACTTTGGTGAGGACGATGAACTTTTGGCCAAAAAAGTAAAAACGGCTATCGAGAAGGGTCTGAAAGTAATTTTCTGCTTTGGCGAAGAGTTGGAAGATAGAAAATCCGACAACCATTTTGCCGTAGTGGAAAGTCAATTAAAGAATGCGTTGTTTGATTTGGATGCCAGCGCCTGGAGTAAGATTGTTTTGGCCTACGAACCTGTTTGGGCCATTGGTACGGGAGAAACGGCGAGTCCAGAGCAAGCTCAAGAGATGCATGCTTTTATAAGAAAAACCATTGCGGACGGCTTTAACTCTTCCATTGCCGAAGATGTTTCCATCTTGTACGGAGGAAGTGTTAAGCCCGCCAATGCAGCCGAGATTTTTTCAAAACCAGACGTTGATGGAGGCCTGATTGGAGGAGCTTCATTAAAAGCTGAGGATTTCTCGGATATCATCAAGGCGATTTAAACCATGTCCTTAGTTTACCTCGAATACAATTTTAAAATAAGCCCGCTCCAGCCTGCAACCGATATTCTGATTGCAGAGTTGGGGGAAGTGGGTTTTGAAAGTTTTGTTGAAAACGAAGATGGACTTCTGGCCTATATTCTTAAATCCGATTGGAAAGAAGGTCTGTTGGATGACCTTTTTATAGTGCAGAATCCCAATTTTGACATAACATGGACCAGCAAAGAAATTGCTCAACAGAACTGGAACGAGGAATGGGAGAAAAACTTTCACCCTATTGTTGTTGTTGAAAAATGTATGGTCCGAGCGCCTTTCCATAAAGCCATAGAAGTTGAATACGATATTGTAATCGAACCCAAAATGAGTTTTGGAACAGGTCATCACGAAACCACGCACATGATGTTGCAACATATTCTTGATAATGATTTTGAAGGAAAATCAGTCTTGGATATGGGGTGTGGTACGGGGGTGCTGGCCATTCTGGCCAAAAAGCGTGGCGCCGGTGAGACCGAAGCCATTGATATTGATGAATGGTGCTTTTTAAATACGCAGGAAAATATAGAGCGCAACGACTGCTCCGATATTAAAGCTTTTCAAGGTGACAGTAGTTTGTTGAAAGACAAAAAGTTCGATATCATTCTGGCCAATATCAATCGAAATATATTGTTGGAAGACATCCCCGTTTATGTGGATTGCCTTAAAAAGGGCGGGACACTTTTTTTAAGTGGCTTTTATTTGGAGGATTTGGATGCAATTTCTTCAAAATGTGGCGCCTACGGTTTGGAATTTGAAAAAAATCTTGAGAAGAACAACTGGGTTGCGGCAAAATATGTAAATTAGAAAGAAGTAAACTCCGTTATCAAAATGAGTACTAAAGAAAAAGAGTTGGAAGATGTCCTCGTGGAAGAGGAAACAACAAATGAGCATGAAATAGTTCTTTTCAACGACGATGTCAACACCTTCGACCATGTCATCAATACCCTTATCAATGTTTGTGAGCATACGCCCGAGCAGGCAGAACAATGTTCTCTGATTGTGCATTACAAAGGAAAATGCACAGTAAAAACGGGTGAATATTCTTTTCTTGAACCCAAATGTAGTAAATTGCTTCAGGCCGGATTGAGTGCAGAAATCATTTAGCTAAGCATATTCCAACACATTTTTTTAGAAAACCAATACCTTTTAACAGCAAAGTTTATGAATTTTTTATCCTGACCTAACTCTACTGATTCCCCATTTCTTTACATTTAGCCTAACGACCAAAACCAACCATTAACCGCCCATTTTTAAAAATGAGTGAATTCTTTAAGGCTGAATTGAAAGACCGTTTTTTGGAATATGCTCTCGAGCGTAGCGATTACTTTCAAATTTATACCCTCTACGACGAATTTTTGAAACCCAATTATAGTTTAGAATATGTGCAAAAACTGGTGCGGGAGATTCTGGACTACGATTCCACTCTTTTAGATGTTATGGGAGGGAATGGGCTGGATATATTTATGTTGGCATCCACTTCTGGCACAGAGGACTTTTTGGAGGAAGGCGGATTTATGAATCTGTATGTAAGAGAAGAGGAGAAGTGGGATACTTTCCTTGGACAACTGTCAGGAATGCCAAAACTGACAAAGGAGGAAAAAAAGCAAATCAAAAAAGCTGCTCCCGACTTAAAACGTGAAAAACTGATGCTTATGGGATTGATTTCGGCGGTTGCAGTCAGTTTTTTGTTTACCCTCATCAGTATATTTAATGAAACACTTTTGAAGCCCGAGTATGTTCCTGCGGATGAATTTGAACGTAGGATGGAGCAATTGCGTGAACAGTATATATTGGAGAACCAGAAACTTCAACTCGATTTGAGAGAAGCCCAGCACATTTTGGATTCTATACAGGAATAGATTATTTAAAACAGTAATTGTATTTTTAAAGAGCAACTCAAAAATAGTATAAAATGAAACCATTTCTTTACACCATTATTTTAACAATCTTGACCGTTTTTTCAGGTCCTATGCTCGTTGCACAGGAAAAGTTTGATGCAGAAATTGTATCCGACCTACGAAAAACACAGCAGTATGCTTTCGGTGTGAGCGAAGAGCGGCATTTTAAAGGGGTGTTACATTTGTATGATAAACTTTTGGCAAGCGGTGTGGAAATCACGGATTATGAAATTGTTGCAAAGGGAAAGTTCGTGAAGAACCTGGTTAAAGGTTCTGAGTTGGAAGACTTGTATGAAGAGTATAAGGGAAAAGTTCGAGTGAGTGTATGCAGTGTGGCCATGAAAAAATTGGGGGTTTCTGAAGACCAGTTAATTTCGGGTATGGAACCTGTTCCCACATGGACTGTACGGGTACTTCAGTTACAAGCGAAGGGCTATAATGTCCTAACGTACTAATTGTTGAAGTAGAAAATATAGATAACAAAAAACGCCGAAGCAAAGCCTCGGCGTTTTTTTATTTGTCTGTGACCGCGGCAGGATTCAAACCTGCAACCTTCTGAGCCGTAATCAGATGCGCTATTCAGTTGCGCCACGCGGCCTTATTTAAGGGCTGCAAATATATTTCTTTTTAACTTTACCACAAAACCCTAGCATACAAAAAATGGATTTTGCACCCTACATTCGAGATATTGAGGATTTCCCCAAGCCGGGAGTCGTTTTTAAGGATATTACCCCACTATTGAAAAACCCGTTCGCATTCCAAAAAGCAGGGGAGGCCTTATTGGGTTTTACAAGCAATATGAAAATTGATAAAGTGGTCGGAGTAGATAGTCGTGGATTTATCTTTGCGCCTATGCTGGCCGAAAAACTGGGGGCAGGATTTGTAACCGTTCGTAAGTCCGGAAAGCTTCCGTACAAAACCATTTCGGAGCCTTACGATTTGGAGTATGGGACAGGAACACTCGAAATACATTCGGATGCTATTGAGGCAGGGGAGAGGGTCTTGGTGCACGATGATGTGCTCGCTACCGGAGGTACTGCAAGGGCGGTTTGTAAATTGGTGGAAAAACTGGGAGGCGAAGTGGTCCAGTGCAATTTTTTGATTGAACTAACATTTTTGAACGGAGCGGAAAAAATAAAAGAATATCAGAAAGAAGTATTGCTCCAATATTAATCCAACGCATTTTTGGTAACGTAGTAGCGCCAGCCTATAATGGCCAATTGTAGTTTGGAAGCTTTGGCGAGGTCCAATCCTTTTTTAGTGTATGATGGAAGCAGGGCTTTATTTATTTTTGCCAATACCTTGTAAAACATAAGAATACGTTGCTTTTCACAAATATAGGTAAACCAGTTTACAAGAGGATGTGATTAATAACAATGTAGCAACTCTTTACGGCATTAAATAAATATCACCGTTAAGAGTTGCACAAGAAGTGTGATAAAAAACTTTACAATTGCTATCATTTTTTGATTGATTTTAGATTTGAAAAAACAGTTATTTTGTTGTTGTTTCTTCGAATATATAATGATAGATATCATGATTCCAAGCGATTACACAATAAATAATGTAATTGAATACGAGATTGTATCTTTAAAAACGACTTGCTTCTTCAACTGAAATATATGTCCTTGAAAAAAGTTTTAAATTGTAAGGTTAAAGTAATTTTTATATTTAAAAATGTTAGATTTGTAGGGACTTTTTTAACTTTTTTTTGAAAACCTAGGGAGCTTTCATCTATAAATGGGCTGATTTTAGGGTTTTCGTTTGTCTGGATAAAAAAAGAACCGCCTTACTAAGACGGTTCTACTGACAATTCAAAATATGGTTCTAGTTTAATTATTTGCTTTTTTTGGTGGTTATCTCGATAACCCCATTTTTGGCTTTCTTGCCATATTTTTCAATCGCTTTATCGCCTTTTAGCACATTCATATGATCAATGTCTTTGGGGTCAATTTCTTTGATATCCTCTGATTTGGCCTTTTTGCCATCCACATAATATAGTGGCTCCCCTTTGCCGTCATTGTCTATAAAAAAGAAACTAGAGTTATCGTCCCCGCTTATCACTTCAATGTCCTCATCGTCATCAGAATCCCTGATGACCATAACATGGTTCCCTTTTCCTTTTTTCTCGACTTTTCGGATAGTAACATGCTTGTTTTCCAAGTCAGAATCCTCATCAATAACATGTAAAGATGAGTTACTGCCAATATGAAGTTCTTTAACCTCTTCATCACTCAATTGTTCACCGTCCACAATCACTATTTTTTTATCATCCCTCTTCCTAATGATTATTTTGGTGCTGTCACCGGTGCTAATAGTGCCTGTTCCCTTAATTTTATGGATTTTTACGTTTTTCTTTCTTGCATTCCAAAAAGAAACTGCGTTGCTCTCATCATCAAACAAAACCGTTATGGGGTCAATAGCGTCATCGGAATTGCTACTATAATTGCCGCTAAACGTTTTCCCCTTGGAGTTTTTACCGCTCATTTGTAGGGAAATATCAATAATTTCCTTGTTATCGTTTCTAACGGTCGTGTAGCTAAAATCGATACCGTCTTTGGCCAGATCCTTTTTTATTTTGTCCAGTTCGGTATCAGTAGTGTTTTTGTCGATCGTCAACTCCACCGTTTTATCTTTTGGGGCTGTTTCGTTACCGATAACACTATCTATGCTGTCCAGATCTTTATAGAGGAAATTCTCCTCAATATTAAAGCTGACCAACAGCAGCCCTAATAATGGTGCAATCATTAAAGTTTTGAGCACATTGATTTTTTTGGATTGATTTTGATTTAACATGACTATTCGTTTTTTGATTAATGAATTATAAAATGAATTGGCTAAAGTGTATTCCTGAGTATCTACCGCTTGTTTTAGCATCAGATACTGGTAGGATTTTTTGTTGCCTGCGTTTGCAATGGCAAAGTGATCGGCCAAATACTCCAGGTTTTGTTTTACGGCATTCTTGTAAAACCACAATGCAGGGTTGAACCAGAAAAATATTTTTAAAACTTCCAATAATAATATGTCCAAGGTGTGAAGCTGCCGGGCATGTACTTTTTCATGTTCTAGAACCGAGTGCAGCTCGTTGGGTTCAAAAAGACTAGGATTGTAAAAAATGTAATTGAAAAAGGAGAATGGGGAGATTCTCTTTTCCGTTTGCATGTGCAAAAATGGTCTTTCTCTTCTTCGATATGCATTTTGGGCCAGTTTTTTTAGTGAAGCCAGCTTCAAAATAAATCTTGCCATTAAGAATAAACAGACTCCTATGTATAAGGTAAGAAGAATGTTTTCTGGTGAGTGCCAAACACTTTCGGAAGCTGTTTGAGCCACTTGGGATAACTGCTCTCCGTTTTCAGTGAATATAGGTCGGTCAACCACAATGTTTCTCTTGATTTTTATCAGAGGAAACAAAAAGGCCAATACCAAACCAGATAAAAGAAACAATCTATTCTCTTTGAAAAGAGTTTCACGTTTTAAGAAAATATGATACACCGCCAAAAAACCTCCAGAGATAACGATGGACTGCAAAAGGTACATGAATATCGGTTCCATTACTTCTTCTTTTCTATTAGGTCAATGATTTCTTTGAGTTCCGAAATGGAAATTTTCTCCTCCTGCGCAAAGTGGGAGACCAAACTTTTAAAAGAGTCGTTGTAATAATCGGCAATGGCAGCGTTCACATACTTTTTTCTATACTCTTCCTTTGTTACTACGGGGAAATATCTATGAGTATTACCGAACGCTTCGTAGTCAACAAACCCTTTTTCCTGTAAATTCCTAACAATGGTGGATAGCGTATTGTAATGCGGTTTTTCACCTTGAATCTCCTCTAGGATTTCCTTGACGAAAGCCTTCTTGAGCTCCCAGAGAATTTTCATGATCTCCTCTTCCTTATTGGTCAATTTTTGCATAATTCTGTACTTATATGGTTCAAACCTAATACTAATAATTTAGTTGAACAACTATTTTTATAGTTTATTAACTATTTTTATAGTTTTTATTTTTTAGATAACCTTCTTGGTTGCGGGTTTCTTCCCTTATCTTTGACCGAAAAATTACTTTTTGGGAAATCTACTTTTTATTGTTTTGGGTTTGGTGCTGTTGATTGCAGGCGGAAATTGGTTGTTGAAATCGGCAGTCGCATTATCTCTTAGAATGAATATTCCCAAGATTGTCATTGGTATGACCGTGGTCTCTTTTGCTACCTCTGCCCCGGAATTGATAGTTAGTGTAAAAGCAGCCCTTGATGGTTTTCCCGACTTGGCATTAGGTAATGTGGTCGGTTCCAACATAGCTAATTTAGGACTGGTTTTGGCCATTACCGTTATATTGGGAAGTATAGATGTAAGAAAGAGCTTCTATACTACGGATTGGCCCGTTATGATGCTTGCTTCTTTGCTCTTTGGTGGTTTTATATATTTTGATGGGGAGCTTCAGCAATACGAAGGAATTATTTTAGTGTCTTTTCTATTTGTGTTTTTGATCTACCTTTTAAGATTTCAGAAAACAGCTGTTGTGGATGAAATGCCCGAGGATGATGTGCCTTTACCTCTGTATAAGATTGTATTGTTTTTGGGGATAGGAGGAACGGCGCTTTGGGGAGGTTCGGAATTGTTGATAGACGGCTCCGTAGGATTGGCATCCTCATTCGGTGTGAGCGACCGTATAATTGGTATTACAATAGTATCCGTAGGTACAAGTATTCCAGAGTTGGCGGCATCCGTAATCGCAGTGATAAAAAAAGAAAAGGCAATATCTCTTGGGAACTTGATCGGGTCCAACATTTTTAACCTGTTGGCCGTTTTGGGAATAACATCCATCATTACCCCGATTACCGTAATAGACCAAGGTTTATTGTCCAGTGATATTTTTTGGATGTTGGGAATATCCTTTCTTGTTCTGCCTTTGGTTTTCTTTCCTAAAGGATTGCGTTTGGGTTGGAGAGACGGGTTGATTCTCTTGGCTTTTTACGCCGCCTTTGTTTACTTTACCATAAAATAAAAACCGCCCCAAAAAGCAGGACGGTTTTCATCTATAATCAACAACTAATTTATATACGTGTTTATTATACTTTTGCGGATTTTACCGTTTTTACGATAACGGCCGCAACCTTGTAAGGATCAGCATTGGAAGCAGGTCTTCTATCTTCTAACCATCCTTTCCAGCCTCTTTCAACCGTCAAAATAGGAATTCTGATGGAAGCGCCCCTGTCGGAAACACCGTAGCTGAAATCGCTAATGGAAGCAGTTTCGTGCTTACCGGTCAATCGCTCATCATTGTACTCACCGTAAACGGCAATGTGCTCTTTGGTCACCGGACGGAAAGCTTCACATACTTTTTCATAAACTTCTTTAGATCCACAAGTTCTCAAGAGATTGTTGGAGAAGTTGGCGTGCATACCAGAACCGTTCCAGTCACCTTTGATAGGTTTTGGATGGTACTCAATATAGTAACCGTAGCTCTCGGTCAATCTTTGTAGCATATAGCGTGCAACCCAAATTTCATCACCGGCTTTCTTGGCACCTTTGGCGAACAATTGGAATTCCCACTGTCCGGCAGCAACCTCTTGGTTGATACCTTCGAACTGAAGACCAGCGTCCAAACAAAGGTCGGCGTGCTCCTCAACTAGGTCTCTGCCCCAAGTGTTTCTTCCACCAACGGAACAGTAGTATAGACCTTGTGGTCCTGGATAACCTCCAACAGGGAAGCCCAATGGCAACTGAGTAGCAGTGTCCATAATAAAGTATTCCTGCTCAAATCCAAACCAGAAGTCATCATCCTCATCATCGATAGTAGCTCTGGAGTTGCTCTCGTGTGGAGTTCCATCAGGATTCAACACCTCGGTCATTACCAAATAACCATTTCTTCTTGCTGGATCAGGGTAAATCGCAACAGGCTTCAACAGGCAGTCAGAGGAACCACCTTCGGCTTGTTTGGTAGAAGAACCATCGAAGGACCACGTAGGGCAGTCTTCCAATTTACCGCTAAAATCTTCCTCAATTCTAGTCTTGCTTCTAATGTTGGCTGTTGGCTCATAACCATCCAACCATAGATACTCTAATTTAGATTTGCTCATAATTCTGGTAGTTAATCGTTCTCAATTTTATGATTAACAAAAATAGTTTTTTCATTTAATTATCAATGTTTTAAGGGGGTAAAATCACAAACTTGCCTTTATTATTTATATTACCCCTGTTTTTAAAAGGGATCAATGAAAAAAAAGTAATTTTTGAAGTTTAAATTATTAAATTCTTAATTGTAGATTTGAAAATTAAAAATTATTGAATATGCCGAAAACAAGATTTCAAGCTTTGGTCGAAAGCCGCAATAGGGAACATATCAATATTGATGAAACAGGCAAAAGATCGGATCTATTTGCAAAAAATGTTTTCAATGAAGAAAAGATGCTTCAATTTCTTACTGCCGAAGCATTCGAAAAGGTAAAATCAGCTATTTTCCAGGGCACAAAAATTGATAGAAAGATTGCGGACCAAGTAGCCGAGGGTATGAAGGCTTGGGCACTTTCCATGGGAGCTACGCACTATACACATTGGTTTCAACCGCTGACAGGTGCAACGGCAGAAAAGCATGATGCATTTTTTGATATTCTGCCCAACGGTAAGGCAATGGAGAAGTTTGGAGGAGCACAATTGGTACAGCAAGAACCTGATGCTTCCAGCTTTCCGAGCGGTGGAATCCGAAATACTTTTGAGGCACGTGGATATACCGCCTGGGACCCCACATCGCCGGCATTTATTTATAAAACTACGCTCTGTATCCCTACCATATTTGTGGCCTATACAGGTGAAGCTTTGGATAACAAAGCCCCTTTGCTTAGAGCTTTGCAGGCTGTAGACCAAGCAGCTACCGGAGTGGCGCAATATTTTGATAAGAATGTAAGAAAGGTTCACGCCACATTAGGGTGGGAGCAGGAATATTTTTTGATAGACAAAGCATTGGTCAATTCCCGATTGGACCTCTCCGTAACCGGCCGTACTTTGGTGGGAAGTTTTTCCGCTAAAGGCCAACAGCTGGATGACCATTATTTTGGAGTGATACCGGCCAGGGTACTTGGTTTTATGAGTGAACTGGAAAAAGAATGTACCAAACTTGGCATTCCGGTAAAAACACGTCACAACGAGGTGGCCCCTAACCAGTTTGAACTAGCTCCGGTTTTTGAAGAGGCCAACCTGTCCGTGGATCATAACCTATTGCTTATGGACGTGATGGAAGAGATTGCCGATAAATATAATTTTTCGGTGTTGTTCCACGAAAAGCCATTTGCGGGAATCAACGGTTCGGGCAAACACAATAACTGGTCGTTGGCCACCGATACAGGGGTCAATTTGTTAAGTCCGGGCTCAACACCCATGAAGAATCTGCAGTTCTTGACGTTTTTCGTGAATACAATCAAAGCGGTGGACACGTATGAAGAATTGTTGAGGGCATCCATTGCATCCGCAAGTAATGACCACCGATTGGGCGCGAATGAAGCACCCCCACCGATCATATCCATATTTATAGGAAAACAATTGAGCGATGTACTCGATGAATTGGAGGGTGTTTCCAAAGGAAAACTTTCTCCACAAGAGAAAACAGAGCTTAAACTGAACGTGGTAGGGAAGATTCCAGAAATTTTACTGGACAACACCGATAGAAACAGAACATCACCGTTCGCTTTTACGGGCAACAAGTTTGAAATGCGGGGTGTGGGCTCCAAGTTGAATTGTGCCAAACCCATGACCATGCTCAATACCATCATGGCTAAACAATTAACCGACTTTAAAAAGGAGGTTGATGTATTGATTGACAAAAAGAACCTGAAAAAAGATGAAGCCGTTTTCAACGTGCTTCGGGAATATATTAAAACGTCCAAGCGTATTCGTTTTGAAGGCGATGGTTACGGAATAGAATGGCAGGAAGAGGCAAGAAGACGAAAACTGAGCTTCAACAAAAATACGCCAGAGGCCCTTCAGGTAATCACGGCAAAGGAGAGTATCGACCTCTTCAGGCAGATGGATGTGATGAACGAAGTAGAACTCAAAGCCCACAAAGAGGTGGAACTGGGAGCATACATCTTCCATATTCAAATAGAGGGTCGGGTATTGGGTGAAATGGTCTACAACCATATCATTCCCGCAGCGGTGAAGTATCAAAATATGCTGTTGGAAAACATTAGTGGGCTTAAAGAGGTCTATGGTGCGGCACATAAAAAAGTCGCCGAGGGGCAATTGAACATTTTGGAACAGATAGGTGAGCACATTGTGGAAATCAAAAGATTGACCGATGAAATGGCCGATGCCCGAAGACGGGCCAATGGCATGTCGGCCGTTGATAAAAAAGCCCAGGCCTATTGCAATAACGTGAGACCGTATTTTGAAAAAATCAGAGAGCATTCCGATGCCTTGGAGAAATTGATTGCCGATGAGTTTTGGCCGTTCACCAAGTATCGCGAAATGCTGTTTTCCAAATAGAATCCTCTGGAAAAATTGAAAAGACGGAAAGCATATCAATAGTTTGATGGCTTTCCGTTATTTTTGCCCAAACCTTTCATATGTCATCGGATACCAGTAAAAGATATGCGCAAAGAGGTGTTTCAGCCTCCAAAGAAGATGTGCACAGCGCCATAAAGAATATTGATAAAGGACTATTCCCAAAAGCGTTCTGCAAAATTGTACCCGATTATTTAACAGGGAGCGAAGACCATTGTTTGGTGATGCACGCCGATGGTGCAGGTACCAAATCGTCTTTGGCGTATATGTACTGGAAAGAAACAGGTGATATTTCGGTTTGGAAAGGGATAGCGCAAGATGCACTTATCATGAACGTAGATGATTTGATCTGCGTGGGCGCCACCGATAATATTATGTTGTCCTCCACAATTGGGCGGAACAAAAATTTGATTCCCGGTGAAGTAATTTCGGCCATTATCAACGGTACAGAAGAATTGATTTCCGATTTGGACAAACATGGCATTACCATCCGTTCCACGGGGGGCGAAACTGCCGATGTGGGGGATTTAGTGCGGACCATTATCGTAGATTCCACAGTAACTGCGCGGATGGACCGAAAAAACGTCATCGACAATGCCAATATCAAGGCAGGCGATGTCATTGTAGGGTTGGCTTCTTTCGGACAGGCGAGTTACGAAACTGAATATAACGGAGGAATGGGCAGTAATGGCCTGACTTCCGCACGACATGACGTGTTTTCAAAATACCTCGCCGAAAAATACCCGGAAAGCTTTGATGCATCCGTTCCTGAAGAATTGGTGTATTCGGGCCATACAAAATTGACAGATGAGGTTCAAGGTGCACCCCTTGATGCAGGCAAATTAGTGTTGTCGCCTACACGGACATATGCTCCCATCATTAAAAAAATATTGGACCAATATTCTTCGAGTGAAATCCATGGCATGGTGCATTGCAGTGGTGGTGCCCAGACCAAGATTCTTCATTTTGTGGATAATCTGCACATTGTCAAAAATAACCTGTTCCCGATTCCACCTTTGTTCAAATTGATTCAAGAGCAATCAGGTACGGATTGGAAGGAAATGTACCAAGTCTTCAATTGTGGTCATCGAATGGAATTATATGTAGATGAGCAGGTTGCTGAAGATATCATTGCTATTTCCCAAAGTTTCAACGTAGATGCACAGATCATCGGGCGAGTGGAATCATCCGAAACCAAAAAACTGACCATCCAAAGCGAGTACGGTAAGTTTGAATACTAGCATACGATTTCTCTCGAAATAGCGTTTTAATATATAAACCTTAATGCTATGGAAAGAAAAGAGTTTCTCCGAAGTTTGGGAGCTGGTGCCGCATTTGCCCTTACATTTCCCTGTTTACAAGGGTGTTCCAAGGATGAAATTGACGGTAATCTGGTCGATGAACCTACAGGAGTCGATTTTACCATTGACCTTACTTCAGCCGAAGCATCGAATCTTTCTGAAAACGGAGGTTATATTTTAAAGGACTTAGTCGTTGTTGCCAGAAACCTACAAGGGGAATATGTGGCAGCAAGCCAAGTCTGTAGTCATCAATCTTATGATCAGGTGCGTTTTGTGGACCAGAGCGGCGGTATCTTTTATTGCGACGTACATGGTTCAAGGTTTGGTCAGGATGGAACCCCGCTAAATCAGGTGGATGGAACCCCGGCCAGAGCGCTGACAGTTTACAATACGGAACTCGATGGTTCCATTTTACGGGTTTATGAATAGTTTTTTGAATCCCAAATCGAATGAAAAAATTAATCTACATTCTACTATTCGCTTGCTGTGGTATGCTTCAGGCACAACAGTGGCAAGAAAGTTTTGATGATGCACTTACCAAAGCGTCTGCAGAGGACAAACCGATTGTTCTGGTTTTCTCAGGGTCGGATTGGTGCGCCCCGTGCATCCGTTTAAAGAAACATATTTTTGATAGTGATGAGTTCAAGGCTTATGCTTTGGAGCATTATGTAATGTACGATGCCGATTTTCCCAGAAAAAAACAGAACCAACTTCCCGAGGCTAAAATGAACCAGAACAAGGCATTGGCCGAAAAATACAATACCAAGGGATACTTTCCATTGGTGGTGGTAATGGACAAGGACCAACATATTTTGGGCACTACTGGCTTTGTGGCCAGGACCAGTCCGGAGAAATATATCAACACCTTAAATAAATTCCTGAAATGAAAACCCTATTTGCCTTGGCCTGCAGTCTTTGTTGCTTGCTGTCGTTCGGGCAGTTGGGGCAGACCGATGTTACCGTGCAAAAGACCCTTAAATTGATGGGTACGCGGTTCGAGATTACCGTGGTGGCACCTAATGAGGAAATTGGCTATATCAACATAGACGAAGCTGTCTCCGAAATTGAACGCATAGAACGGATTATTTCATCTTGGGACGAGAAGTCCGAAACTTCCCTGATCAACAAAAACGCAGGGATTCAACCGGTCAAGGTAAGCCAGGAGCTTTTTAACTTGATCGAGCGGTCCATCAAAATATCCGAAATAACCGATGGGGCATTTGATATCACGTATGCCTCCATGGACAATATCTGGAAGTTCGATGGTACGATGGACAAGGTTCCGACCGAAGCCGAAATCAAAAATTCAGTGTCAAAAGTGGGGTTTAAAAAAATTATACTTAACACCGATGATCAAACCGTTTATCTGTCCGAAAAGGGGATGCGAATTGGATTTGGCGCCATTGGCAAGGGTTATGCTGCCGATAAGGCCAAGGGCCTGCTCGTATCCAAAGATGTAAAAGGGGGAATCATAAATGCTTCTGGAGACCTAACCACTTGGGGTACCAAAGTAACGGGCGAAAAGTGGCTGGTGGGAATTGCCAACCCTCTAAGCAAGGGCAAGGTATTCAGTTGGTTGCCCGTTGTGGAATCCTCTGTGGCCACTTCGGGGAATTACGAAAAATACATTACGCTCAACGGTGTAAAATATTCTCACATTATAGACCCAAGGTCGGGCTATCCAACCAAGGGAGTCAACAGTGTTTCCATTTTTGCCAAACAAGCGGAACTATGCGATGCTTTGGCGACCGCGGTTTTTACCATGGGGCGCGATGTTGGTTTGCATATGATCAACCAAATTGATGGGGTAGAGGCCGTTGTGGTGGATTCCGAGAACAAAGTCCATCGGAGTTCGGGCATTATGTTCGACACGAATTAGTACATTTATATTATGGGAAAACCTATTGCTCTACTGTTCCTTTTGATTTTAGCCAGTTCTTGCTTGGTCGTTCGCGAGTACGATAAAGTGTATGTGAACGCTGAAGAAATGCAACTGAGCGCCAGACCGTGCGAGAGGTTCGAGACCAATTTTCATATTTATAGGGAGGCGTCCTCCGGTGCCAATGGTGGCAAAACAGGGGGCGGATGCGGATGTAATTGACCAGAAGATTCTAGCTTATAACCAACCTAAAACCCATGATGCAGTTATCCAGATCAGTAAAATCCGTTTTTGTGGCCCTTTTCTTTTTGATGACCTTCCAAGGTTGGTCGCAACAAGGGGACAACTCCTACCAGCGGAGGGTTTTGGAAGCCAGCGAAGTAGATTTACTTTTTAGTTATTACAATCAAGATGGACAAAATGCTGCCGTTACGGGAGGGGAGGGTACCGAAAAATTGACCGATGCCACCTCCAGCATCGTTTTGCGTATGCCCATGAACGAAGACGATATTTTAACGGTTGATGTTGGCCTTTCTGCATATACCTCGGCATCATCCAGTAATGTAAACCCTTTGGACGGTGGACTCAATGTTACCCCTTTTGATGCTTCTTCGGGAGAATCAAGAAAGGATATGTTGGTCTATATCAATCCCTCATATCAGCATAGTTCGGAAGACCGGAACACCATATGGAGCGCCAATGCCTATCTTTCATCGGAGTATGATTATTTCTCGATAGGATTTGGCGGTAGCCTTACCAAGTTGTTCAACGAGAAGAACACCGAAGTAACCCTTAGCGGTCGGGTATTTATGGATAAATGGAACTCACAATACCCCATTGAGCTGCGGGATGGTTTTTTTGATGACCGAATTACTGGGAACGGTACCTACAACCCGATTTTTACGGAGTTTGACAATGAGAACAGAAATTCGTATTCACTTTCCCTGAGTTTTTCACAGATTTTGACCCAGAAATTGCAAGGCGCGCTTTTTATGGATGTGGTTTCCCAGAACGGATTGTTGAGCACGCCCTTCCAGCGAGTCTACTTTTCTGATTTTGAGAATTTTTATATTGATAGCTTTCAGTTGGCCGACAATGTAGAGCAATTGCCCGATAGTCGTTTTAAACTACCTGTTGGTGGTCGTTTGAATTATTATTTGAACGATGTGGTGATTCTACGGTCGTATTATCGCTTTTATTGGGACGATTGGGGCATAAATTCCCATACGGCCAGTCTGGAAGCTCCTGTTAAACTATCCGATAAGTTTACCATATATCCTAGTTACCGCTATTACATACAGACCGCTACGGATTATTTTTATCCCAAGGAGCGAGCATTGTCAACTTATGAATTTTATACATCGGATTATGATTTGTCCGATTATGATGCCCATCAATATGGAATCGGTGTGCAGTACAAGGATATTTTCACCAGTGCTAGATTGCTCAATTTTGGTTTAAAGACCATCAATCTTCAATTTAGCCAATACGATCGTAGCGATGGCCTTAATGCCTTCATTGTAACCTTCGGTACTACTTTTGTTGGTAATTGACCTCATTTAGTTAGAAAAGAATCCCGCTAAAAAATCGTAAATTCGCATTCCTATTAGGAGGATTGATTTATGCTAGACAAACTCAACATTGTAAAACAGCGTTTTGATGAGGTTTCGGACCTGATCATACAGCCCGATATTATTGCGGACCAAAAAAGGTACGTAAAACTCAACAAGGAGTATAAGGATTTAAAGTTGCTGAGCGACAAAAGGGATGAATACATTACCCTTACCAATAACATCGAGGAGGCAGAGGAAATTATTTCGGATGGTAGTGATGCCGAGATGGTGGAAATGGCCAAAATGCAGTTGGACGAGGCCAAAAGTGCTTTGCCCAAACTGGAAGAGGAAATCAAGTTTCTTTTGATTCCCAAAGACCCGGAGGATGCCAAGAACGTGGTCATGGAAATCCGTGCAGGTACAGGTGGTGATGAGGCCAGTATCTTTGCTGGCGATTTGTTCCGTATGTATACCAAATATTGCGAATCCAAAGGTTGGAAGACCAACGTAATCGACTTGAGCGAGGGTACAAGCGGCGGCTACAAGGAGATTCACTTTGAAGTGAACGGAGAGGATGTTTATGGAACTCTAAAGTTTGAGGCAGGGGTGCACCGTGTGCAACGTGTGCCACAGACCGAAACACAAGGTAGGGTACACACCAGTGCCGCAACCGTAATGGTAATTCCCGAAGCGGAGGAATTTGATGTGCAGATAGACCCCAAAGATGTTCGGATAGATTATTTCTGTTCTTCCGGACCTGGTGGTCAGTCGGTTAACACCACATATTCAGCGGTTCGTCTAACCCATGAGCCTACCGGTATTGTGGCGCAATGTCAGGACGAAAAATCACAGCACAAGAACAAGGATAAGGCGTTTAAGGTACTCCGTGCTCGTTTGTACGATATGGAATTGGCCAAAAAGCAGGCAGAGGATGCCGCAAAGCGAAATTCACAGGTAAGCAGTGGTGACCGTTCGGCCAAAATACGCACCTACAATTATCCGCAAGGTAGGGTTACTGACCACAGAATTGGCTTGACCCTTTACGATTTACAGAACATCATTAACGGAGATGTCCAGAAAATCATCGATGAGTTGATGTTGGTGGAAAACACCGAAAAACTCAAAGAGGCATCGGAGATATTTTAATCTTTAGAATAGATTTTTCAGTACTATCGAGAACATAATCCAATGAAGATAGAAGATTTAATTGCTCAAATTCGCCAAAAAAAATCATTTCTCTGTGTTGGTCTCGACACCGATTTGGATAAAATCCCCAATCACCTTCTAAAAGAAGAAGACCCCATTTTTGCATTCAATAAGGCTATTATAGATGCTACACACCAGTACTGTGTGGCCTACAAGCCCAATATCGCTTTCTATGAAGCGTATGGTCTAAAGGGGTGGAAATCCTTGGAGCGAACCATGGAGTATCTAAATGAGAATTATCCTGAAATGTTTACCATTGCAGATGCGAAACGCGGTGATATTGGAAATACATCTACCAGATATGCAAAAGCGTTTTTCGAAACCATGGATTTTGATTCCATTACCATTGCCCCTTATATGGGCAAGGATTCGGTAGAACCTTTTCTGGAATTTGAAGATAGGCATACCATATTGTTGGCATTGACCTCTAATCAGGGAGCATATGATTTTCAGACCAAAACTTTGGATGGGCAGGAATTGTACAAAGAAGTATTGTCCGTTTCCAAAACCTATAAAGGTTCCGAGCGATTGATGTATGTGGTCGGCGCCACAAAGGCCTCTTATTTGGAGGATATTCGAAAAATAGTACCGGAGAGCTTTTTATTGGTACCTGGCGTGGGAACGCAGGGAGGTAGTTTGCAAGACGTATGCAAGTATGGAATCACCAAAAATGTAGGTTTATTGGTGAATTCTTCAAGAGGAATTATTTATGCATCAACGGGCAATGACTTTGCCGAAGTCGCTGCGAAAAAGGCATACGAAATCCAGCAAGAGATGCAAATTGAACTGAGTAAAATCAAATAGAGCATAGCAATGCCGATTATAGGCTCTCTAAAATCTTTTTAATACTCTGTGCCTTTCTTTTGAAAAACTCGTCCAATTGATTCTCTTTTGCGGCAACACTTGCTGCTTTTTCCATAAAATTTTGGTGCATCACCTCCAAAATGGAAGCTGCTTGGCTTAAACCTGTAATCGGTGTTACAGCCCCTACTTTACAATTTTGATTATTCATAGCTCTCAAGATTTGTTAATAACAAAGATACGTTCAAATCGTACTGGTGGACTACGTTAGAAAGGGTATACGTCTATAAATCAGGTAATTTATCTAAAATTTAACGTATGTCGCTATTTTTCGCGATTTCGCTAACAATAGTTTTGGATTATATTAACGTATCCTTGTGACGGTTGCAATTTGATTCAAAATAAGGTAACCTGATGATTATATCCGTTTAACTCTTAACTCAAAAGAAGGGCCGGGAATGATATCGATTACATTTGCTTGGATAGTACTTTGGTACAATTTCAGATTTTTCGGCTGAATGGAAATGTTTGGGATTATTGAGAAACAAAAAACCGGTGAGGTACACCGGTTTTTAAACTAACTAACTCAAAAAAATGCTAACTCAGATAACTTGTACAAAATTCAAGTTTAACCTCCAGATCAAGGTTAATTTAACTTTAGGAATTTGTTATAATTATACTTAATTATTGAGTTTATAACGTCTTCTTTTTTGAGTTATTGCGTTTTTGTCAAAAAATTATGATTAATCTTGAAGCGCAAACACTCTTTTTAACAAATCTGTTGTTCTGGACGAAACTTTTGTCCTAATTTCCTTTTCCTCTACCGCTATCATAGTATAAACTCCTTCCAATGCCTGGTTCGTAGTGTAATCGGTCAAATCTGGATTTACGTCGTTGGTCAAGGGCAAGCTGTTGTACTTGGTGATAATATTGCTCCAAATTTGGTCGGCCCCTACCTTTTGGAACGAATTTTTGATGACCGGATTGAATTTATTGTACAATTGTGTTTTGGTCGCTTGCTGCAAATATTGTGTCGCTGCGTTGTCGTTCCCCAGCAGAATTTGTTTGGCATCATTGAATGTAATCCCTTTAACTGCTTGAATAAAGATGGGGGTGGCTTCGCCCACGGCGTCCTCCGCTGCTCGATTGATAATTCGCAATCCTTCATCGGCCAAGCTTGCTAGACCAATATCCCGTAAGGTCTTGTCCACTTTTTGAAGCTCTTCGGGCAGCAATATTTTTACCAGCTCATTCCTATAGAATCCATTTTCAGTGGTAAGTTTGTTCACCTGCTTTTCAATGCCCATATTGAGGGCTTCGCGCAATCCTTGGGCTATTTGGTCGTTTCCGATACCTGTTGTTCCTTGGGGCAATTGGTTTACAACCTGCTGCAGCTCTGCACAGCCTACAAGTTGAAATACCAATACACATAACAATAATCTTTTCATGGTTAAATTTTTAGATGTTATGAAAATAGCTCGAATCGACCTAAAACTGATTTGTTTTGTCAATTTTTAGCTGAAATGACTTAAATCCATTCATTATCATATTCTTTTATTTGATGAATTAAGCGGATAATGTAATCGGTTTTTCGTTGACGAGGATTTCTAGAGGTTCGCCGGCATCAATATCAAAATTAGCCCCTTCTTGGGTTATGGTCACCTTTAAAATTCTATCCCTAAAATTAATTTTAAATGAATATTTTTCCCATTGTTCTGGGATTTTTGGGGCAAAGCAAAGTTTTCCATCTTTCACCCTCATACCTCCGAACCCTTCAACTATACTCATCCAAGTACCGGCCATCGACGTAATGTGCAATCCTTCTTCAACCTCCTTGTTGTAATCGTCTAAGTCCAATCTGGACGTACGCAAATAGAACGTATAGGCCTGCTCCATTCGGTTCAATTTAGCGGCCTGAACAGAGTGCACGCAAGGCGACAACGAAGATTCATGAACGGTAAACGGTTCATAAAAATCAAAATGCTTTTCCAATTCATCGACGGTAAAGTGGTCTTCAAAAAAATAGAATCCTTGTAAAGTGTCAGCTTGCTTTATATATGGCGAGCGCAAAATCCTATCCCAACTCCAATGTTGGTTAATGGGGCGTTCTTTTCTATCCAAATCGGCGACGCGAACCAAATCTTTGTCCAAGAAACCATCTTGTTGCAAATAAACCCCATGCTCTTCGGAGTAAGGGAGATACATATGGGCGGCCACTTTTTTCCAAAGCCCTGTCTCGTCGTTGGTCAGCTTGGTCTTTTCAATGATTCTTTTATAGTCGGCAGGGTGGTTCTGTTGCACATAATCCAATTGCTCCAGTGCATATTCTAAACACCATTTTGCGATGTAGTTGGTGTACCAGTTATTATGAACGTTATTTTCGTATTCGTTCGGGCCGGTTACACCTAGCATTACATATTTTTTTCTGTTTTCGGACCAGTTGACGCGCTGTTGCCAAAAACGGGCAATTCCGATTAAAACCTCCAACCCCATTTCAGGTACGTAGCTGTAATCTTCGGTATAGCGTGTGTAATTGTAAATGGCATACGCTATGGCACCATTTCTATGAATTTCCTCGAAGGTGATTTCCCATTCGTTGTGGCACTCCTCACCGTTCATGGTAACCATTGGATATAGGGCAGCTCCATTTTTAAAGCCTAGCTTTTCGGCATTCTCGATAGCTTTTTCCAAGTGATTGTATCGGTATTTGAGTAGCTTTCGAGCTACTTCCTGATTCTTGGTCGCCATATAGAATTGTAGACAATAGGCCTCGGTGTCCCAATAGGTGCTACCACCATATTTTTCGCCCGTAAAACCTTTTGGTCCAATGTTCAATCGAGAATCTGTTCCCGTGTAGGTCTGGTTCAGTTGAAAAATATTGAAACGTATGCCCTGTTGGGCCTTGATGTCGCCTTCAATAGCAATGTCGCTCATTTCCCAAATCTGGGCCCAAGCCTTTTTTTGTTCTTCCAATAGACCATCAAACCCAAGTGAAGATACTTCGTCCAAAACAATGTTGGCGGCTTCTGTCAATTTATCGGCTTCGTGATTTCTATCTACTGTATAACCACCATACTTTATCAAGCTGACCTTTTCTCCTTTTTTTACTTTCTGAGAAAATTCGAAGCCAATGGAGAGTTCTTCGCTGTTCTCGGAATCGGGAGACGATTTTAAGAGGTCTCCATATACCGTGTAAGCTTGCATGAAGGTGCATACCTTAAAATTGGTCTTCATGGTGTGCGACTCGATGAATGCCCTGTTTTTTTCTGATGTTACCTTTGTAGTGTTCCAAAACTTATCGTCCCAATTGCTGTCCTCATTGGTGATTCCGGCATCTATATAGGGTTTAAAAACAATTAAAGTATCAGAATTAATAGGGGTAATCTCAAATTTGATGGCTCCGACTTCATCATGTGATAAACTTAAGAATCGTGTGGTGACGACTTCAAGTTCTATATTGTTAGGGGTTGTAGCAACAAAGCTTCTTTGGTACCATCCCTCTTTCATATTGAGCTCACGCTTGAAATTTTTGATGTTGGAACAGGTGGCCAAATCCAAAGGTGTACCATTTATCTCAACATGGATACCAATCCAATTGGGAGCGTTCAATACTTTGGCAAAGTATTCAGGGTACCCATTTTTCCACCATCCTACGCGTGTTTTATCGGGGTAGTACACACCTCCGATATAGCTTCCTTGAAAGGTTGGACCTGAATAGGATTCTTCAAAATTGGCCCTTTGGCCCATGGCTCCGTTGCCTATACTGAACAGGCTTTCGGAGGACTTTACCCGTTCCCGGTCAAACCCTTCTTCGATAATGCTCCATGGATGTGGTTGTATATAGTCTTGATTCATTTACTAATGATTGGCGTTGTGTTTGTTTACTTTAAATCGTTGATTAGAAGATACGTAATCTTTGATTAAGAAAAAATAACGGTCTTATTGTTGTAGACCATGGTTTTCCGTGCTACGTGAAGTTGAACGGCCCGGGAAAGTACAATACGTTCCAAATCCCTGCCTTTGGCAATAAAATCTTTTACGGCGTGGGTGTGCGAAACCGTGGTCACGTCTTGCTCTATAATTGGTCCGGCATCCAAATCTTCCGTAACATAATGGCTTGTGGCACCTATAATTTTTACTCCTCTCTCAAAAGCGGCATGATAAGGTTTTGCTCCTGCAAAGGCCGGCAAGAAAGAATGGTGAATATTAATGATTTTTTGCGGAAAAACATCAATCACCTTTGGTGATACAATCTGCATATATCTGGCCAAAACAATAAAATCCACCTCATATTGCTCCAAAAGTTCCAGTTGCTTGTCCTCTGCTTTCTCCTTGGTTGCTTTTGTCACGGGAACATGAAAGTAAGGGATATCGAACTGTTCAGCTACATATTCCAAGTCGGTATGGTTGCTCAAAATAAAAGGGATGTCCACCGAAAGTTCGCCAGAGTTGTATCGGCTCAGCAAATCATACAAACAATGGTTGTATTTGGAAACGAAAATGGCCATCTTAGGTTTGTAAACGTCGGTATAGGCATCCCATTCCATGTGAAACTTCTCAGCCAATTCCTGTCCAAAGTCCTTCTTAAACTTAGAAAGGTCCAATTCTTCCTCAAACTCACTCTTTAAACGCATAAAAAAGACGCCCGCCTGTTTGTCCACATGCTGGTCCAAATAGACCACATTTCCTTTTTGTTGATGGATAAAAGTGGTAACCGAGCGTATGATTCCCGATTGATCGGGACAGTTGATAAGAATGGTCAGTTTCATTAAATACATTTAGGTGGATAAAATTATGGTATTCAAAAAAGGAAGCCCAAAGATTTAATATTTTTTATACAATCTTAATCAAAATCATTTTTCAATTGCATTTTCTGTAAATTGCAGAGCAAAATAAGACCCTTTATTGCAGATGGAACAAATTAAACCCTACACCCCTAAACATAAAATTAGAATTGTAACCGCAGCTTCCCTGTTCGATGGGCACGATGCGGCCATCAATATTATGAGGAGAATTATCCAAGCTACTGGGGTAGAGGTGATTCATTTGGGACATGATAGGAGTGTGGCCGAGGTGGTTGATTGTGCCATTCAAGAGGATGCCAATGCCATTGCAATGACTTCCTATCAAGGAGGGCACAACGAATACTTCCGTTACATGTTCGATTTGTTGAAGGAAAGGGGGGCTGGTCACATTAAAATATTTGGCGGTGGCGGAGGTGTCATCCTTCCAGAAGAGATCAAGGAACTGATGGATTATGGCATTGAACGAATTTATTCCCCAGATGATGGTCGGGAAATGGGGCTTCAGGGTATGATCAATGATTTAGTGGAGCGATGCGATACGGCCGTACCGGATTTGAATATTTCCAAAGGAAAAACCTTGGAGAACCAGTTGGAAGAGAAGCATCCGAACACTTTGGCCCGTTTGATTTCTTTGGCAGAGAACCGTCATGAAGAATTTGAGAAATATCAGTCTGTAATTGAAAAAACAGAAAGCAATGTTCCTGTTTTGGGAATTACTGGAACAGGCGGAGCGGGTAAATCCAGTTTGGTTGATGAGTTGGTGCGTCGATTTTTGATGGATTTCCCGGATAAACATATCGGTATTGTTTCTGTAGATCCTTCCAAGCGAAAAACAGGAGGTGCCCTTTTGGGGGATAGAATCCGAATGAATGCCATCAACAGTGATCGGGTGTATATGCGCTCCTTGGCCACACGTCAATCCAATTTGGCGTTGTCCAAACATGTTTCAGAGGCGGTTCAAGTGCTGAAAGCAGCAAAATACGACCTGATTATTTTGGAAACCTCTGGAATTGGTCAATCCGACACCGAAATATTGGAGCATAGCGATGTTTCGCTCTATGTGATGACGCCCGAATTTGGTGCCGCAACGCAACTGGAAAAAATCGATATGTTGGACTTCGCTGATATTGTGGCCATCAATAAGTTTGACAAACGTGGGGCTTTGGATGCTATTCGCGATGTCAAAAAGCAATACGCCCGTAACCACGGATTATGGCATGCAAATGAAGATGAGCTTCCCATTTTTGGGACCATTGCTTCTCAGTTCAACGATCCCGGGATGAACAGTCTCTATAAAAAGGTGATGGATGCCTTGGTGGAGAAAGCAGGTTCCACTCTGAATTCAACCATCAAGATTACGCAAGAAATGGCGGAAAAAATCTATGTGATCCCGCCAGCAAGAACCCGATACCTTTCAGAAATAGCAGAAAACAATAGAAGTTATGATGTTAAGGCAAAGGAAGAAGCCAAAATAGCCCAGAAGCTGTATGGTGTCTTTTTAACGCTGACATCGGCCATGGAAATGGAACAGGAACAGGCCGAAACAATGTTTTTGGATAAAGCTGGTTTGAATGAAGAGGAAATCGGGAAGCATATCAAAAATGAAGAATCTAAAGCTTTGGTAAATCTCCTCATCAAAGAGTTTGACCGAGTCAAGATGCATTTGAATCCCCATAATTGGGAGGCAATTTTAAAATGGAAGGAAAAGGTTGCCCGTTACAAATCGGAAATCTACTCCTTCAAAGTACGGGACAGGGAAGTCAATATTAAAACGCATACCGAATCATTATCGCACAGTCAAATACCAAAGGTATCTTTGCCCAAATACGAAGCTTGGGGCGATATTTTGCAATGGCTCTTGCAAGAGAATGTACCAGGTGAATTTCCCTACACAGCTGGATTATATCCGTTCAAAAGGGAAGGGGAGGACCCGACCCGAATGTTTGCAGGTGAAGGAGGGCCGGAGCGAACGAACCGCCGATTCCATTATGTGAGTATGGATATGCCCGCCAAACGCTTGTCTACCGCTTTTGATTCGGTGACCTTGTACGGGAACGACCCGGACCACCGACCTGATATCTATGGGAAAATTGGAAACGCTGGGGTGTCCATCTGCTGTTTGGACGATGCCAAAAAACTCTATTCGGGGTTCGACCTGAGCAGCCCAATGACTTCGGTAAGTATGACCATTAATGGTCCCGCACCGATGCTGTTAGCCTTTTTTATGAATGCTGCCATTGACCAAAATTGCGAGAAGTATATCAAAGAAAATGGTTTGGAAAAAGAGGTCGCGGACAAAATCAAAACCATTTTTAAGGAGAAAGGGATGGCACAGCCCACGTATTATGGTGAACTTCCCGAAGGGAACAATGGTCTCGGCTTGATGCTCTTGGGAATAACAGGCGACCAAGTGCTTCCCGAAAATGTATATCAGGAAATAAAGGTAAAGACGTTGAACCAAGTTCGCGGTACGGTACAAGCCGATATTTTAAAAGAGGACCAAGCGCAGAACACCTGTATTTTTTCTACCGAGTTTGCCTTGCGGTTGATGGGGGACGTGCAGGAATATTTTATTGAGCAACAAGTACGTAATTTCTACTCGGTTTCCATATCTGGCTACCATATTGCCGAGGCGGGTGCCAACCCTATAACACAGTTGGCCTTTACGCTTTCCAACGGTTTTACCTATGTGGAATACTACTTGAGCCGCGGAATGGACATCAACAAGTTTGGTCCCAACCTTTCGTTTTTCTTTTCCAACGGAGTGGATCCCGAATATGCGGTAATCGGTCGTGTAGCTCGACGGATATGGTCCAAAGCCTTAAAAGAAAAATATGGGGCCAACCCGAGGGCACAAATGCTGAAATATCATATCCAGACTTCTGGAAGAAGCTTGCACGCACAAGAAATCGATTTTAACGATATCCGTACTACGCTTCAGGCATTGTACGCCATTTATGACAATTGTAACTCCTTGCATACCAACGCGTATGATGAGGCAATAACCACGCCGACCGAGGAATCCGTCCGCAGGGCGATGGCGATACAATTGATTATCAACAAAGAATTGGGTCTGGCTAAAAATGAAAATCCAATTCAGGGTTCCTTCATTATTGAAGAGTTGACGGATTTGGTAGAGGAGGCCGTTTTACTGGAGTTTGATAGAATCACGGAACGAGGTGGCGTATTAGGTGCTATGGAAACGATGTACCAACGCTCCAAAATCCAAGAGGAAAGTCTTCATTATGAAACATTGAAACACTCTGGGGAATATCCGATTATTGGTGTGAATACATTTTTGAGTTCCAAAGGTTCTCCAACGATTTTGCCTGCTGAGGTGATTCGTGCCACCGAAACCGAAAAAGAAAATCAGATTAAGACTTTACAAAATCTTCACAAAAGTGAAGCTACAGAAGCTGAGAAGCAATTGAGTGAATTGCAGGAGGTTGCCATCAACAATGAAAACATTTTTGAAAAATTGATGGAAGCCACAAAATATTGTTCGTTGGGTCAGATTACCGAAGCATTGTTCCAAGTAGGAGGACAGTACCGAAGAAATATGTAGGGAAATTTAGTCGTTTTTGTTGATCAAAGACTTTCTCCATTTTTTAAAAGAAACACGGAAAATTCGGATTTCTTTTCTAAGAAGATTGAGGTATTCCTTTTCCTTTACTCCATCACGCTCAAGGCCATTACAATATGCAAGAATATTGCGGGTCATAATATTTACGTAAGAAAGGCTTCTCATGCGCACAGATGGACAATTGCTCAATGCAGCCTGTTCCAGTTCTTTGGTAATCAAGTCGGCATCGGCTAAAAGGGATTGAGAGATATCGTCTCTGAACGAATCGATTTTTCGTAGGGAAAGAATCTCCCTATTTTGGGCAAAATAAGCTGCGACCGCCTCGGTCATGTCGCGAAGGGCCAAAGATCTACGGTATACACCAAGGGAGTTAAGAGAATTCCTCTCCATGTTTTTCTAGCAATTTTGAATCATAAAATTACGGACGAATCAAATTTTTTTACTTTTGTTACGAAAGCTATAATTCGATTTTACTTTCGAAAACAAAAAAATAGAAGTAAATTTCTTTCTATATGAAGATAGATGACTTGAATTGGCAAATTTTGAATCATTTGCAGCAAAATGCACGGGAATCTTTTGCGAATATTGGGAGAAAGATTGGACTGACTCCACCAGCGGTTGCTGAACGCGTAAAGAAAATGGAGGACCTTGGCATAATTGAAAGTTACCGTGCCAACATTTCCTATGTAGAGGCCGGATATCAGTTGAAGGCGATAATCATGTTGCGTGCCTTTATGGGTAAGTTGAAGCCTTTTCTGGACAAGGTGAAAACATTTCAGGAGGTAGAAAATTGCTACCGTATCACTGGTAATGAGAACATTATTATGGAGGTGGTGCTCCGTGATCAATCCCACCTGGAAAAATTTATCGACGAGCTCATTGTATACGGAGAATGTAGAACTCACATTGTGTTGTCCAACGTAGTAGCCAATTCCCCCATTAAAAAAAGTAAACTAGGTAAATAGTTTCTTGTTAAATTGATGTTTTAGAAACAGACTTTGGCTAGATTTTTGTTAAAATAGAGTTATGAAAAAAACATATTCGCTATCACTTTTGACTATTTTATGTGCACTGTCCGTCTTCTCGCAGCAAATGGTCTTAAAAAAAGGTGAGATTGTTGAAAATCTCCCCATAAACGATTCAACCGAAAATACCTACTCCATTTATATACCTAAGGCCTTTTCCATGGAAAAGAAATGGCCATTAATGGTGGTGTTGGACACCGAGGGTAATGAGGAGAAAGCCCTCTCTATGTTCGTGGTAGCGGCAGAAAATGAGGGGTATGTTCTGGCCGCTCCAAAATTGTTGGACACTGTTTCTTTGACAAAAAATATGGTGGTTGTAAGCCAATCTATTCAAAAGGTTACAAGTATGTTGCCCATACACGGGGATAGAATTTATGCGGCTGGCAGTGAGTCTGGAGGGCAGTTTGCCAGTTTGGTCCCGGTTTTGATTACGGGCGTTAATGGAGCAATGTCCATTGGAGCCTCATTGGCCAATCGTGAGCTGATAAACACCAAAAATCCTTTCCATTTTGTGGGGATTGTGAATAAAGAGAATTTTAATTACCCATTTATGTTGACGGATGCCAAGTTGTTGGACAGGTACAAGTTCCGTAATCAAGTGTTGCTGTACGATGGCAGGGGGGAATGGCCTGGAGTTTCGTACTTGGAAAAAGGAATGCAGCTTTTTACGTTGGATGCCATGGGAAGAAATTGGATTCCTAAAGACCCTACCTATGTAGAAAAGGCCTATCAAGAAGATTTGGACAAATTGGAGCAGTTAAAAAGCATTGGAGACCTTTTGTGGGCGGAGCAATACATGACGGAAATGGTGTCCATGTACGGAGCTTTAAAGAATATGGATTCCCTTAGGTCGGTGCAGAAGGATATTAGGAAAGATAGAGGCTTCAAAGCGATGAAAAGAGCAGAAAATGCTGCCTTTTTAAAAGAATCCTTGCTCAAGGAGGATTACCAATATTATATGGAGGAAGATGTGTACACCCATAATTTCAACAATCTGGGCTGGTGGAACCATCAAATGGGAGAGATTAGCAAGTTTATTTCAGGTTCAAAACCCTATGAAAAGCAGATGGGCCATAGGTTGAAAGGCTTTGTAAATGTGCTGGCCGAAGATAACATTCGGATAGTAGCTTCAGAAGAAGTGGTGGATGAAGATGCATTGGCATTTTTGTATATGCTAAAAACTATTTTGGAGCCCGAGAATCATGAATATTATCTTAAGACCATTTCCCTTAGTTCCAAGAATGATGATTTTGGAACATCGCTCTTCTATTTGGAAGAACTTTTGAAAAAAGGGTTCAAGGATAAGGATAAGCTCTACAGTCTGGAACATACAGCCTTGTTCCGCATTACTCCTGAGTTCAACGAAATGGTTGCCAAGTATCTGGACGATGCACGTTACGACATCAAACTCGATGAAAATAGACCGTAGACAAAGACTTTAGTTCTTACGGGTTTAAGCTGTATTTTTGTAAAAACAGCTTCAGGATGAAATATGCAATTATATTTTCGGTGGTTTTTTTGATGGCCTGCGGTCAGGGTAAAAAATACCATGACGAAGAGAAATCCGTTGCCGCAAAATCAGATTTGATAGCGGATATTTTGGAATATCAAAAAGAACAGAACGAGAGCTTTAAAGACCCGGATTCATCCCCCTTGCCCGATAAATACCGTAAGGATTTCGAGGGGCTTGATTTTTTTGCGCCCGATACCAACTATATCGTAAAGGCACATTTTGTGCGTACACCCGATGCTGAGCCTTTTTTAATGCCAAGTACTACAGATAGGCAAACGCAAGAAGTGGTCTACGGAATAGCACATTTTAAATTGAACGGGACCGAACACCAGTTAGAGGTATACCAAAGTTTGGATTTGATGGATGATGAGGAATATGAAGATTATTTGTTTTTGCCTTTTTTAGATAATACCAACGGTGAAGAGACGTATGGAGGAGGAAGGTATATTGATTTGACGATTCCCGAAGGCGATACGTTGGTGATCGACTTTAACAAGGCATACAACCCTTATTGTGTGTATAACAAAAAGTACTCCTGCCCTCTAGTGCCAAGGCAAAATTATTTGAGAACTAAGGTGAGAGCAGGAGTGAAAAATTTTAACAAGGACTAAAAAAAGCCTTAATCCTATTGGAATAAGGCTTTTTTCGTGTCATATCAATATTACTTTTAGAAGGAGTAAATCGCAGCAATCAAGAATGAAGCTTGGTTGCTACTGAAAGCTCCATCACTGTCCACGTAAGGTTCTATATCATTTCCCCAAGTGTCCAAACGAACCTCTGGTTTAATGATAAGGTTATCTTTTGTAAAGCTACCGGTCAATGTTAATCCAAGAACGGGAGAGTCATCATCAACGGCATCATCAGTGAAAGTCATGTATTCTCCACGGAGTCCAACGGCAAAGCTATCAGAAGTAGTAAATTGTGGGTAAATGGCTGCACCGTAGAAACCGGTTCCTGTTTCGGAATTGTCATTATAGGCCGCATTGATTCCAAAGAAGAAATCTTCAGTTAAGTCAAATCCTCCGGTATAATCAATTTCAAACCCTAAACCACCATTTCTTCCGCTATCATAATAAAGGTTCAGAAATTGATCGTAAAATCCTAGCTGACCTCCTAATGAATATTCTCCACTTTCACTGATATCATTTGTGTCCCATGGGTTCATCACGGCAAGCATTAGGCTTACATCATCAGAAAGTGCAAAATCTGCTTTAAGGCCTAAATGTGAAAATGGTCCATTGGAGAAAAGGTAGGAAACGCTATAGTTAAAGTTAGCTTGAGGAGCAATTACCTCGTATCCTAAAAAGGTGTTGAAACGACCCATAGTCAGTGTGGTGCTTTCGGAAACATTCCAATATACATATGCCTGATTGATTATGCCATTAAGAACATCGTTATTAAAAGTGGCCTCGGTACCTCTAGGGCCAAAAACCAAATCAACGACAACACCGGTATCTCCCATGTCGTAGGTGCCGATTAAGTTGGCCATACCTAATGCAAAACCTGTTTGGTTGGCAAATGATGTAAAAGTGCCGGTTGTTGATTCTCCAGCGTCATGGAATGTTGTTCTGTAATAAGCGTCAACAGATCCACTGAGACTGAATTTGGAAGTCTCTTCCTCCTGCGCAGAGGCAGAAAATGTTACCATTGAAATAATGGCGATAGCCAAAATTTTTCCGAAATTTGTATTTATAATCGTTTTCATATCATAATCGTTTAAAGTTGTCCCATTGCGCGTTTTTAGCGGGGACAGTTAGTTGTAATAATTGTGAGTTTGATTGAAAGGGTTATTAGACGGAGCGTTTGGCAGAACGCTCCGTTCCTTTTTTTACAATCTTGTTGTGAGTTTGAAAGACTTTCTTATTTGTCTTGAGAAATATGTTCTGGGTACGCTTCTACACCATGTTCGTGTAGGTCGAGACCCTCAACTTCCTCTTTTTCAGATACTCTAAGGCCAATAGTCTTCTTCAAGATGAAAAGTACTATGAAGGATGCTAGGGCTGCCCAAAGAATGTAGGACAACGATCCATAGGTCTGAACCCATAGTAGTTTGGCTCCACCGCCGTACAACAATCCGCCGTCCAATGCAAATAGGCCGATAAGTACAGTTCCGATGAATCCACATACTCCATGAACGGAGATGGCTCCTACTGGGTCGTCAATCTTAAGTTTTTTATCGATAAATTCAATGGAGACTACCACTATAATACCGCATACCAAGCCAATGGCAAGGGCTCCCCAAGCATTCACTGCTCCACATCCGGCAGTAATCCCCACCAAACCGGCCAAAGCGCCGTTAAGGGTCATGGAAATATCAGCTTTGCCATATCTAGCCCAAGTAAAAAATAGGGCAGCTATGGCTCCTATCGCGGCGGCTAGGTTTGTATTTATGATAACACTGGTTGCTGCGATGGTATCATCGCCGCCCCAAGCTAATTGAGAACCTCCGTTGAATCCGAACCATCCCAACCAAAGAATAAATACACCAAGTGCGCCAAAGGCCATGTTGTGTCCAGGGATCGCCTGTGCTTTTCCATCCACGTATTTTCCGATTCTGGGTCCTACCAAAATGGCAGCAACCAATGCAGCTGCACCACCAACGGCGTGTACCACGGAAGAACCGGCAAAATCAACAAAGCCAGCCGTGTTCAACCAAGCGTCATCATCAAATGGCCAGTACCAGCTACCTGAAATTGGGTAGATAATAGTGGTAAGGATAGCGGAGAAAATCAAATAGGTAGAAAATTTGGTCCTACCTGCAATTGCTCCCGATACAATAGTAGCTGCTGTGGCACAGAAAACTGTTTGGAAGAACAGGTTGTACCAATCATCAGCACTAAAAAAGAAATATCCTTGATCGGAGGGACTGGATCTAAAGAATCCTCCGCCTACAAGGTCGCTACCATACATGATACCGTAGCCTAATGCCCAGAACATGACCGAACCAACGGCCAAGTCCATTACGTTTTTCATAATAATGTTACCGGTGTTCTTGCTACGGGTAAAACCTATTTCCAACAAGGTAAAACCTGCCTGCATGAAAAACACCAATATAGCCGCAAGGGTGATCCAGAGGGCCCCCATGTCGCCAGTAATGGCTTCAACAGCTTTGTCTATCGCTTCTTGTTCTTGTACAATCATAATCTAAGTTTTTAAAGTTTTTTGGCTATTAATGTTAGTTGATTCCTGCGCTTCCGCTTTCCTTGGTCCTAATTCTGTAAGCCTCGATAACATCGGAGACGAAAATTTTTCCATCACCTACGTTGCCGGTGCTCGCAGTGTCCAATAAAACGTTTACGGTTTTTTCCAGGAAGTCATCGCTAACTACGATAACCAAATACCTTCGTTGAATATCGCTAGTGCTGTACGATATGCCACGATAGACATGTCCTTGTTTTTCATTTCCAACTCCTGTTACATCCCAGTAACTAAAGAAGTTGACCTCAATTTGATGGAGGGCTTTTTTCACCTCATCAAATTTGGATTTTCTAATAATTGCCTCGACTTTTTTCATAATTAAGTAGTTAATTGATGTCTCAAATATATAAGATAAAAGTCAAGACCATAAAAAAGTATGGGGGGTGTCGGGTATTTTTACGGGTATAAGAAAAATACCCCTTAAATTTTAGGGGTATTTAATTTTATGTTAATATTTGTTGGGTATTTATTGATTTTAAGTTAACATTTAATGTGTTTGAGCTCAGTTTTCACAAGATTGTGCACTTAAAAAGCGATAAATGTTCGTTTTTTAACAAATTTTAACTTAAAAAATACAATTTATAACTACTAAATGTGTTTGGCGATCCATAATCCCAGAACAACGGCCAAAACGCCGATACCAATGCTGGAAATCATGTAGATAGAAAAGTTGAGCAGGTCGCCGTCCTTTAATAAAGAGTGCTTTTCAAAAGCGAAAGCGGAGAAGGTAGTAAAGCCGCCGCAGAATCCTGTGGCAAGAAATAACGTATTGTTGTAGTTCAGTATATTGCCTTTGGCGGACAACCCTAAAAAAAGACCTATCAATAAACACCCAATAATGTTTACCAAGAATGTTCCTAGAAAAAAATTATGGAAAAGAGGGTTGAGCGGTCTTGAAATCAGATAACGTAAAACGCTTCCTAATCCCCCGCCCAAAAAGACAAGTAAGGCTTGTTTCATGCCCTAAAGGTACAAACTAAACCGCTTCTTTGTACTCGGTTTCGACAGTCTCTCGGGGGAAGATTTTGGTGGTTGAGATGTCGGAAATCCGTTGAATCGGTTTTGCAAACCTTTTTTTGGCTCCATTCACGCTGAAAATCAATAGAATTGCATTAACAGCAAGCAAAACAAACAGGATGCTAAAAAATACAGTCATTATAGGTTAGGTGCTTAATTAATGGTAAGACAAAAGTACGATTTTTCTTATCTGAAAGAAATCGGAGCCTTGTTATTGTTGTGAAAGCAGTGATTTTTGTGGCAACTTCAATTAAATTGTTAATTTTTAAGGAAGTGCTTAATTAAAAAGAGGATGATTATGAAAGATATAAAGGAAACCAGTATCCAAATTACACCTCTGTAATTTTTTTTATGCAGTTTTTTGTCCTTTCGGTAGGATGAAGCGATAATGACGACAAAGACAATAAAGAATAGTGCTGCAAAAATTACCTGTCCTGTGCTGAACATATTTTATATTTTTATGCAAAGCTAAATCAAAATTAAGTAATGGAAAGTAAAATTAAGGCTGTGGAACTTTTCCACAATTCATTTGGTCTAGGGGTGTCGCAGAAACCCAAAGCCGATTTAGGAGCAGAAAAGAACAAACTCAGGTTTAATTTGATGGACGAGGAAAACCGTGAATATTTGGAAGCTGCTAACAGCAATGACTTGGTTGAGGTGGCTGACGCCCTTGGTGATATGCTCTATATCTTATGTGGGACCATATTGGAGCATGGTATGCAATATAAGATTGAAGAGGTGTTCGAGGAGATTCAGCGGAGCAATATGAGCAAACTTGGTGCTGATGGAAAACCTATTTATCGGGAAGATGGAAAGGTGTTAAAGGGGCCGAACTATTTTAAACCCGATATTCAAACTATAATTGATAAATAAAAAAGGCGCCAACAGGCGCCTTTTTGTTTGTTCTAGATGACTTCATGTCGCCATCCAAATTTATCTTCTGCTCTGTTGTACTGAATGTCTGTCATTCTTTGTTTCAATAAAGAAGCATAGCTTTCTTCCAACTCTGGCAAATCATAATCTTTTCCATGATATCCAAAACCTGAAATTGGAGAAACTACCGCTGCGGTACCTGCACCGAACATTTCTTTTAATGAGCCGTTTTCCGCAGCTTTCACCAATTCATGAACGGATATTTTGCGAACTTCGGTTTTAATGCCTTCATCTTTGGCGATGTCCAAAATACTTTTTCGGGTTATTCCGTCCAAAATACGATCACTGGTAGGGGCGGTCATCAAGGTGTCGTTGATACGTACAAAAACGTTCATTGCGCCAGCTTCTTCGATAAATTCATGGGTATTGTCGTCCGTCCAGATAACTTGTTGGTAACCTTTATCGGCGGCCAACTTTGTTGGATAAAACTGTCCTGCGTAGTTACCACCTGCTTTGGCATAACCAACACCACCGTTTGCTGCTCGAGAATAGGTTTCTTCGATCAAAACTTTCACCTTTCCGGAAAAATAAGACCCAGATGGAGCACATGCGATTATAAATTTATACTCATTTGCAGGAGAGGCATGGAATCCGTTTCCTGATGCAAAAATAAACGGTCTGATGTAGAGGGAGCTTCCTGGGTTCTGGGGAATCCAATCGCTTTCCACTTGGATGAGGGCGTTGAGCCCTTCCATAAAATAAGCTTCGGGAATTTGTGGAATAGCCAACCTTTCAGCAGACTTGTTCAATCTTTTGCAGTTTTCCTCGGGCCTAAAAAGCCACACCTTGCCGTTCTCGTCCTTGTAGGCCTTCATTCCTTCAAAAATAGATTGTCCGTAGTGGAAAATCTTTGCAGATGGGTCTAGGGTAATGGGCTGGTATGGAACCACCTTGGGGGCGGACCACTCACCATCCTTGTAATCACAGACCAACATATGGTCGGAATAAACACTTCCAAAGGAAAGGTTGTCAAAATCCACATCATGGATTTTTGAGCTTTTCGCTCTCTCTATAGCTATCTTATTCGCTAATGTTTCCATATCACTTACATTTACAGGGCTAAAATTAGCTATTTATTGTTAGTTTTGGACGTTTATCAAATCTAAATATTGGACTTGACCCACAATTACTTAAATGTTATCAAAAATGAGAATTTTTAACACTTTTGCTACTATTATTTTACTAGGTATGATGCTGGTTTCATGTAAGCAAGAAACCATACAGGGCGATTACTTTGGAGAGGAATTCAAAATCTCTGGAGAGGCTTCCAAAACATCAGCTCCATTTGATGAAATCTCTGGGAAGGATTCCTTGCAGACCCAAATAGTTGGTGAGATCAAGGAAGTTTGCCAAGCCAAAGGCTGTTGGATGAAGGTGGAACTGGAGTCCAGTGAAGAAGTTTTTGTCCGCTTTAAAGATTATGGGTTTTTTGTACCAAAAGATGCAGCTGGAAAAAAAGTAGTGATGAACGGCGCAGCATTTTTTGAAGAAATGTCCGTTGAAGACCAAAGGCATTATGCCGAGGATGAAGGAGCATCCGAAGACGAATTGGCGCAAATTACCGCTCCCAAAAAAACCTTGAGGTTTGAAGCGGATGGAGTGTTGATCGCCAGCCAACCTTGAAACGAAAAATAATCACCACAGGTGATGGCTCCAAGACCATCCAAATAGAAGATTGGGACGAGCAGTATCATTCCAAACATGGTGCGGTTCAAGAAGCCTATCATGTTTTTATCGAGCATGGTCTAAGGTTATTTCAGAATCGAAAAGTCAATCTGCTGGAAATAGGCTTCGGAACAGGACTGAATGCCCTCATTACCCTTCACGAAGCAGTGGGACAAAACCTGCAAATCGATTATGTTGGTGTGGAAGCGTTTCCCGTTTCCATGGAAGAGGTGAATCAGTTGGACTACTGCGAGCAATTGGGTTTTGAAGGATTGGAGCAAATGTTTCAAAAAATGCATAGTTGTCCATGGGAAGAAGTGATTTCGATTACAACCGATTTTTCTCTTTTAAAACAAAAAAAGGATTTTAAGCAAATCGACCAGCAAGGTTTGTTCAACCTTATCTATTTTGATGCATTTGGTGCCCGAGTACAGCCAGAACTCTGGACAGAGGAAATCTTTTTAAAAATGTACCAAGCACTTGCAATCGATGGCGTTTTGGTCACGTATGCTGCCAAAGGTAGTGTGCGAAGGGCTATGCAGGCTGTAGGCTTTACCGTGGAGCGATTGCCCGGACCGCCCGGCAAAAGAGAAATGCTCAGAGCGGTAAAAACCTTATAACTGTCAATAAGCTGTTAAGTTTTATCCTTTTGGTGTCATAAATAGATCTAAAGTTTAAACAAATATGTTAAACCTAAATTAACGTCTCATAAACAGTCGATTAAACCTATAACTTTGTGAAAAAGGATGATATATGAAGGTGTTGATAACAGGAGCTACTGGACTAGTGGGGCAAGCCATAGTAAAGGTGTTGCACCAAAAAGGCATTCCAGTAAATTATTTGACTACAAGCAAAGATAAGATAGATTCTTCCGAAGATTTCCAAGGATTTTATTGGAATCCTAACAAAGGAGAGATTGATTTGGATTGTTTTCATGATGTGCAGGCCATCATTAATTTGGCCGGCGCAAGTATTGCCAAACGTTGGACTCCCCAACATAAAAAGAGAGTGCTTTCCAGTAGGATCAATAGCCTTCAAACTTTGAAAAAGGGTTTGGAGAAATCTGGTAATAAGGAGGTTGAATGTCTTGTTTCCGCATCTGCGATAGGTATTTATCCGGATTCTCCTTGTGAGTATTTTGATGAGGATACTATCAAGGTAGACGATGGTTTCTTGGGAGATGTTGTGACAAAATGGGAAGCGGAGGCCGATACTTTCAGGGTACTTGGAATCGATGTCACCAAAATAAGAATAGGCCTTGTTCTTTCTTCAAAAGGAGGAGCATTGCCAAAAATGACCATTCCCGTAAAAAACTTTGTTGGAGCACCGATTGGTACGGGAGATCAATGGCAATCTTGGATTCATATTGAAGATTTGGCACAAATGTTTGTGTTTGCCGTAGAGAACAATCTTACAGGTGTTTATAATGCTGTGGCACCAAATCCGGTAACAAATACTAAGATGACCAAGGAATTGGCAAGAATTTTAGACCGTCCACTGTGGTTGCCAAATGTGCCCGCTTTCATTCTAAAAACATTGTTGGGCGACATGTCCACACTTTTATTGGCCAGCCAAAGGGTTAGTGGAAAAAAAATTGAAGAGGAAGGTTTTGCTTTTCAATATGCCAATATATGTCAGGCACTTAAAAATTTATATGCTTCACAAGAGGAAGGAATTCCTGCATCCGTTGAAGCTTAGTACGTTTAAATTTCAACATATTTGAATATAGAAAGTCCGCTTAGGCGGCTTTTTTTATGTTTTGCGGTGACATTTTGACATTTTTATACAATTGGCAGTACTTTTGCCACTTCAAATCAGAATAAAACAATACAACATGAGCAATAAAAGTAAGGTTGAGGAAATGGAAGATGAGCCTAAAAAAGGGCAAACCGAAGAGAGTACTGAGCTGAACGAAGAACATATAGAGGCGGAGAACGGAGAACAAAACGAGGAGGAGCTTTCGGAAGAAGAAAAATTGCGCGAAGATTTGGCCAAAGAAAAAGAGAAATTCTTGAGGCTTTTCGCGGAATTTGAAAATTACAAGCGAAGAACCTCCAAGGAGCGTATGGATTTGTTCAAGACTGCTGGACAAGAAGTCATGGTGGCTATGCTCCCCATTTTGGACGATTTTGACCGAGCCTTAAAGGAACTTTCCAAATCCGAGGACAAAGAAATGTTCAAAGGTGTGGAACTCATCAGTAATAAATTTAGGGAAACCCTTAAGAACAAGGGTCTTGAGCAGGTTGAAGTAGAACTAGGGGATATATTTGATGCAGAAGTGCACGATGCTATCACCCAAATACCCGCACCTGACAAGAAAATGAAAGGGAAGATCATAGATGTGGTGGAAAAAGGGTTTAAACTGGGAGACCGAATCATTAGACATCCTAAAGTTGTTGTTGGAAACTAAAGTTGTATGAAGGAAGATTATTACGAAATATTAGGAGTCTCCAAAGGAGCCTCGGCCGCAGAAATCAAGAAAGCCTACCGAAAAAAGGCCATTGAATATCACCCGGATAAAAATCCAGGAGATACAAAGGCGGAGGAAATGTTCAAGAAATCTGCCGAGGCATATGAGGTGTTGGGCAACCCTGACAAAAGGGCAAAGTATGACCAATTTGGTCATGCCGCCTTCGATGGTAGCGGAGGATTTGGTGGCGGAGGTATGAATATGGACGATATCTTCAGTCAATTCGGTGATATTTTTGGAGGAGCTTTTGGAGGCGGATTCAGCGGATTTGGTGGATTCGGCGGCGGACAGCGTAGAGCCAAGGGCAGTAACTTACGTATTCGCGTAAAGTTGACCTTGGAAGAGGTTGCCAATGGTGTTGAGAAAAAGGTAAAGGTACGTAGAAAGCTTCAAGCAGATGGCGTAACCTATAAAACTTGTCCAACCTGTAATGGAACAGGGCAGATTACAAAAATCACCAATACGATTTTGGGTAGAATGCAAACGGCGACCACTTGTACAACTTGTGGTGGGGCTGGTCAGTCTATCGATAAAAAGCCTTCCGATGCCGATGCACAAGGTCTCAAGGTGGTGGAGGAAACCGTGTCCATCAAAATTCCACCAGGTGTTGAGGATGGTATGCAGCTAAAAGTTACCGGAAAGGGGAACGATGCCCCAGGGAACGGTATCGCCGGAGATTTGCTTGTAGCCATAGAAACGGTGGAGCACGACACCTTAAAGCGAGAAGGGGACAATTTACATTACGACCTATATATAAGTATTCCGGAAGCCGTTCTAGGTAGCTCCAAGGAAATCGATGCAATAGGAGGAAAAGTCCGTATAAAATTGGAGCCAGGTCTGCAATCCGGAAAAATTTTAAGACTTCGAGGAAAGGGTATCAACAGTTTGAACGGTTATGGTGCCGGTGATTTGCTAGTTCATGTGAATGTATGGACACCAAAGAGCATAAACAAAGAGCAGAGAGAGTTTTTTGAGCGTATGCAGGATGATGAAAACTTTGCCCCAAAACCTGAAAAATCGGACAAATCCTTTTTTGAGAAAGTGAAAGATATGTTCTCTTAAAAGAAAAAAAATCTTCTGTTTAAATAAAAAACGTATATTTGGAACTGATGTTGGGTAACCGATATCTAATTTTCTTTTTCATAGCAATTTTTTTCCCATCCTTGATTTTGTTAAGGGTGGGTTTTTGTTTTTATGGGAAAACAGGTAGCTAGCAATTACATATCTTTGAAAAAATAGATTACATGGATCATATCCTTGTTGCCAAAAATGTGACCAAAACATATGGTAATCACACTGCGTTGAGCAACATTTCACTTCAAATCCCGAAGAATTGCATTTACGGACTTTTAGGTCCGAATGGGGCGGGTAAAACCTCTTTCATTAGGATAATCAATCAGATTACACATCAGGATTCCGGAGAAATTTTATTGAACGGTGAGCCCTTGGCCCCAAAGCATATTGCATCCATAGGATACTTGCCCGAGGAGAGAGGGCTGTACAAAAGCATGAAGGTGGGTGAGCAGGCATTGTATTTGGCACAGCTAAAGGGGTTGTCCAAAAGTGAAGCAAAAACAAGGCTCAAATACTGGTTCGACCGGTTGGATATTGGTGATTGGTGGGACAAGAAGATTCAGGAGCTTTCAAAAGGGATGGCCCAGAAAATCCAGTTTATCGTTACCGTACTCCACGAACCCAAATTGTTGATTTTTGATGAACCTTTCAGTGGTTTTGACCCAATAAATGCCAACATCATCAAAGACGAGATTCTTCAATTAAAGGAAAATGGAACCTCCATTATTTTTTCCACGCACCGGATGGAATCCGTGGAAGAGCTTTGTGAGTACATTGCCCTGATTCATAAGTCCGAAAAAATCTTGGATGGGAAATTGTCGGACATCAAAAAAGCATATAAAAACAATATTTTCAATGTCGGAGTTCAAATGCAAGAAGACCCTAGAGACTTTTTAAAATCCTTGGAGGAAAAGTTCAATATCCTTTCTTCGGAAATAGACCCCATTGAAAACCAATTGAATTTTAAAGTACGGTTGACATCAATGCATACAGGTGATATTTTAACGGAACTATCCAAAGTTGCTAACATCAACAGATTTGAGGAGACTATTCCATCCGCTAACGATATATTCATTCAAACCGTAAACAACAAGGACAATGGCAAGTAAACTTGGGTTGATCATAAAAAGAGAATATTTGGCCAAGGTGCGAAACCGTTCCTTTATTGTTATGACTGTTTTGAGCCCACTTTTAATGGTGGGGATGATTGTGCTCATTGCTTTTTTGGCCAAAGTAAATGATGACGAAACCAGGGTAGTGAGTGTTTTGAACAAAAGTTCTTTTTTCCAGAGCGAATTCTATCCTTCCAAAAATATTTCCTACGTGCATATGGATAATTTGACCTTGGAGCAGGCAAAGGATTCAACCAATGCATTGGAATACTACGGACTGCTATACATTCCCGAAGGGAAAACGGTGGAAGAAGTATCCCGTTCTGCCTATCTTTTTACCAAGGACAATCCCAATACATCGATTACCAAGGAGCTTGAGGATGTTTTTCAAAATCAGTTAAGACAAGACCGGTTACAAAAATTAGGAGTTACCTCCGAGCAGTTTTCTACTGTGGAGAAACCTTTCGAAATCAATCTTTCCACTTTTGATGGCGAAAAAAGTATGCGGGGAATCAACGAGATCAAAGCTTTTATCGGAGGCGGATTTGGCTACGCGATCATGATGTTCATTATTATTTACGGAGGTTTTGTGATGCGTAGCGTTATCGAGGAAAAAACGAGTAGAATCATTGAAGTGATAATTTCTTCAGTGAAACCGTTCCAACTGATGCTTGGTAAGATTATTGGAAATTCCTTGGCCGGAATCACCCAGTTTTCCATTTGGATTATCTCGGCTTCGGCCTTGTTGTTTATTGCTGTACTGATTTTTGGCATTGACCTTAGCGCGCTTTCAAACGATGGTGTTATGACGCCGGGAGCGGCGGGAATGTCCCAGTTGGGGGGAATGGACAGTGATATGATGATGTACGCCAAGGAAATTTATGATATTCCCTGGGTCTTGCTAATCGTATCGTTCTTTATCTATTTTGTGCTGGGTTATCTTATTTATAGTTCCATTTATGCAGCCATTGGAGCGGCCGTGGATAATGAAACGGATACACAACAATTTATCTTTCCTATTATATTACCTTTAATGTTGGCTATTTATGTAGGGTTCTTTTCCGTTTTCAGCAATCCGCATGGTCCCATAGCAGTTGGTTTTTCGTTGTTTCCGTTAACATCTCCCATTGTTATGCTGATGCGTTTGCCCGGTGGAATAGGTGAAGGAGGAGTACCTTTGTGGCAGTTTTTATTGTCCGTTTTTCTATTGATCGTTACCTTTTTGGGTATTGTATCCCTAGCGGCAAAGATTTACCGGACAGGTATTTTAATGTATGGAAAAAAACCAACGTATAAGGAATTGATAAAATGGTTGAGATATTAGAACAGTATGCAAGACGGTGCAGAAGAAATAAAAGAAATTATCACTGAGGACCTTTGGGGGTCCATAAAGGATTTTTTAGATCTTGGGTTCCACATTGGTGAAGGTGAAAAATCCATAGACCTTACCATTGGGCTTTTGTTGTTATTAACGGTTACCATTGTGGTGACAAAGTTCTTGTTAAAGTGGTTGCGCCAAATATTTACGCGCAAAATGGAGCAAGAGGACAAGCATAAGTTCACCAGCGTTTTTAAGTTCATTAATTATGTAATTTACCTTATCGCTGTTTTGGTCACGCTCAGTGCGGCTGGGGTGGACATTACCTTGGTAATTACGGCATCCGCAGCACTGTTTGTTGGTTTGGGTCTTGCTTTACAGGAATTGTTCAAGGATATTCTTGGAGGTATTTTTATTATAGTTGATAAGTCCCTACAGGTTGGTGATGTAGTAGAGGTCGATGGTAAAGTAGGCAAGGTGTTCGAGATTAAGCTCCGTACCACACGCGCCATAACCCGGGATGATAAGGTGCTGATCCTTCCAAACCATAAATTTATAAGCGACATTGTTTACAACTATACCCAAAACCATAGGACCACCCGTGAAAAAGTGAGTGTGGGCGTGGCCTATGGCAGCGATGTAGACTTGGTCACCAAAATTTTGGAAGAAGTGGCCAACACACAAAAACAAGTGCTCAAAAATCCTAAGCCATTTGTGTTGTTCGAGGATTTTGGAGACTCTGCCCTAATGTTCTCCATTTACTTTTTTACCAATGATACCTTCCGCGATCCCCGCATAAAAAGTGAGATGCGGTATCAAATAAATAACAAATTCAAGGAAAACAACGTTAGTATACCGTTCCCGCAACGAGATATACATATTATACAGCCCAAACAAGAGAAGACATAAAAAAATCAAGTTACCATACTACAATCTGGAAGTGGTTCACTTTCGTTGTAATACTTTGTAGCCAACATCTATTGGCACAAAGCACAGATGTTTTAAGGTTGGAATACCTCAATATACCGGAAAATGAAAGCGGAGTAAAGACGCAACGCTACAAAGCGCTCCTGAATGTTCCCATAAAGCTCAACGAAAAGGATGAATATTTGGCCATAGGCGGTGAATATAACCGTTTTGATATGGGGTATACCGCCGACCTCCCTTTTGATAAGAAAGAGATGATTAGGTTCCATATCATTGATTTCAATTTGGGGTTGATAAAAAAATGGAACGAAGATTGGAACTTGGTGACAATCTTGACCCCGCGCATTGCATCCAATCTGTTGGATGGGATAATTAAGGAAGATTTCTTTATGAATGCCTCGGCTGCCTTTTGGAAAGAGAAACCGAAGGCGGACAAACCTTTCAGGATCGTTTTGGGATTAACCTATAATAGCACTGCAGGAGTTCCAGTGCCATTGCCCCTTATACATTATTATAGAAGGTTTCATCCAGATTGGTCATTTGTACTGGGGGTGCCAAAATCCAACCTAAAATATCATCTGGATAAAACGCACAGTTTTGAGTTGGCATCGTTCTTGGATGGTTATTTTATGAACCTGCAAAACGATATTGTTTTGGATAATGGATTGGTAGCCTCACGGATATCGTTCAATACGTTGGTCGGTAGTTTGGGGTATCAGTATAATGTTACGGAAAGTATTTCCTTTTATGCCATAGCGGGGACCACCCTGATACAAGCGGGAAAATTACGGAACAAAGAAAGAGGAGAAGTATTTTTGTTCAATAAGGATCCAAATTTTTATATTAGGACAGGCTTCAAAATCGGAATCTTTTAAAAAAGCAGCATATGTCAAAAATTTTGGTAATAGAAGATGAATCGGCAATTAGAAGAGTATTGGTTAAAATACTGGCCGAAGAAAACGATAGCTACAATGTGGTCGAAGCAGAGGATGGCCTAGCAGGAATAGATGTTATCAAAAAAGAAGATTTTGATCTTGTGCTCTGTGACATCAAAATGCCAAAAATGGATGGGGTAGAAGTTCTTGAAGCTGCCAAAAAAATAAAGCCAGAGATACCTTTTATCATGATATCGGGCCATGGCGACCTGGATACGGCAGTGAATACCATGAGGTTGGGTGCCTACGATTACATCTCCAAACCGCCAGATTTGAACCGATTGCTTACCACCGTAAGGAATGCTTTGGACAGAAAAGAATTGGCAGTCGAGAACAAGGTGCTCAAGAAAAAGATTTCCAAGAATTACGAAATGATCGGAGAGAGCAAGGAAATCGAAGCTATAAAGGAAATGATTGAAAAGGTGGCGCCTACCGATGCACGTGTTTTGATTACAGGTTCCAACGGAACAGGTAAGGAGCTGGTTGCACATTGGGTTCACGAAAAAAGCCCACGTTCGTCATCACCTTTTGTAGAGGTAAACTGTGCAGCAATTCCTTCGGAATTAATCGAAAGTGAATTGTTCGGTCATGTAAAAGGTGCATTTACTTCTGCCGTTAAAGATCGTGCAGGTAAATTTGAAGCCGCCAATAAAGGAACCATATTTTTGGATGAGATCGGGGATATGAGCCTTTCCGCACAGGCCAAGGTGCTAAGGGCATTGCAGGAGAACAAGATTTCGCGTGTGGGTTCCGATAAGGATATTAAAGTAGATGTTCGTGTGTTGGCAGCGACCAATAAAAATCTAAAGAAGGAAATAGAAGAGGGAAAGTTCCGAGAAGACCTGTATCACCGTCTTGCCGTTATTTTGATAAAGGTCCCAGCCTTGAACGAAAGACGCAATGACATTCCCTTGCTCATAGAACATTTTTCTACAAAAATCGCTGCCGAACAGGGTACTGGACAAAAGAGTTTTTCCAAAAAAGCCGTTGAATTGCTCAAAAGTTATGATTGGACCGGGAACGTTCGTGAACTTCGTAATGTAGTGGAGCGATTGATCATATTGGGCGGAAAAGAAGTATCGGAAGAGGATGTAAAGCTCTTCGCCAGTAAATAATCAATTACAATTTCCAAGGCTATTCAATGCCTCTTTTGCCAAGATTTTTACCCTTTGGTGATATTCCTTTTTATGTTGTGACAAATTGGTGTTCAACAATGTCAAGCGTGCTTCTTCATAAATATTGGTAACAAATCGGCGGGCATCTTCGCAGTCCACATCGGAGACCACTTTGTCCAAAGAAGATTCAAAGCTCAATAAGCATTGGTGGACTTGTTTTTTTATGGATGCACCTTGGGTGAGCATCATACCATGGTTAAAATCAAGTACATCTGTAGTGTTCATGACCAATACATTGCTTCCGTAATCGCTGGATGTTTCCTGTTCAAACTCTTTAAGAACATTGATGCCAATAATAGTGCGCTCCAAAGCTTTGTGCAAAACCAATTTCGATTTTGCAAGGACATTGGCTTTGGTGGCTGTTTTTAAATAGTCCAGTGTCAATTCAAGACTTTCTATTGTTCCCTCACAGCCACAGTCCAAAAAATTATCCTTGGTTTTTTCAATGCCGTTCAAGGCCTTGTAAGCATGATATTTGGCCATGTTTAAATCGTCGGCCATCACCGCATCCTCAATCTTGTTTTTAATGTATTCTATGTTGGAACTTGCATATTCACAAGCATTTGCAGGGGTAGTAAAGGAAGCCATAAGCCATAGACTAAGCAAGCCGATGACAAAGACTATAAGTAGGATAATCTTATTGTTTTTCATAACGCTCTAGGATTTGGGACTTTGCGTATTGATTTCCATAAAGTTACATTTTCATGGTTTTGAAGGGCAAATAGATCGATTAAATAACCATCTTAAGGTATAAGAGGTAAAAGTATCGATGAATTACATCTTTAAGTTATGGTTGGGTTGAATGAGTAGTCAAAATGAATTATATTCAATCCTATGAAAGAAATCAATACAGAGGGTTATAGAGTGACCGGCACAGTAAAGTTGTCCGAAATTGATACCTACGAGGACTTTAACGAATCCGAGAAGAAGCTTAAAAAGGAGCTAAAAAGTATCAGAAAGGACCTTGGGGATTTTCAAGATACACTCTATGCCCATGGAAAATATGGTGTCCTCGTCTGTTTGCAGGGAATGGATACTGCGGGCAAGGATAGCTTGATTCGTGAAGTGTTCAAAGATTTCAATGTAAGGGGAGTGGTAGTGCATAGCTTCAAAGTGCCATCAACTAAAGAGAAAAAGCACGATTATCTTTGGCGACACTACATTGCTTTGCCCGAAAGGGGAAAATTCTCTGTGTTTAACCGAACACACTATGAGAATGTTTTGGTGACCAAGGTACATCCAGAATATATTTTGGGCGAGAACATTCCAAAGATTGATTCGGTAGATGATATTGATGATGGGTTTTGGGAAAAACGTTACAATCAAATCAATGATTTTGAAAAGCATATCTCCGAGAACGGCACCATTATATTTAAGTTTTTCCTTCACTTATCCAAAGAAGAACAGCGACGGCGACTTCTGCGCAGAATAAGATTAAAGCAAAAGAATTGGAAATTCTCTCCGGGAGACCTAGAAGAACGAAAACTTTGGGGTAAATATGAAGCCTGCTACGAAGAGGCTTTGAGCAGAACATCCAAGGAACATGCGCCATGGTTCGTAATCCCTGCGGACAATAAAGATGCGGCCCGTTTAATTGTGGCCTCCATAATGATGGAAGCGTTAAAAAAGTACAAAGATATAGAGGAACCTGAGCTGGACGATGAAATAAAGGCTAATTTAGAAACCTTTAAACAAGAACTGGAAAAAGAAACTACATGAGAACTGTTCTGATATTGGCCTTTTTGTTGGTCAGCACACCGTTTTTTTCTCAAACTGAAGACGAAAAGCAATTAAAAGCAATTTATGATGAAGCATTGACCAATGGTAAGGCATACGATTGGCTCAACTATTTGTCCAATCAAATTGGTGGGCGGCTTTCCGGTTCCGTGCAGGCGCAGCAGGCGGTCGACTATACAAAGGCTCAATTAGACTCTTTGGGACTTGACAAGGTTTGGTTACAGCCGGTAATGGTTCCTAAATGGGTAAGGGGAGTTCCTGAGTTTGCATATATCGAAAACAAGCCAGGTTTGACCACTAATGTGCCCATTTGCGCACTTGGAGGTTCTGTGGCAACACCTTCCGGGGGATTAAAAGCTAGTGTAATCGAGGTAAAAGGAATAGAAGACCTTGAGAAACTTGGGAGAGACAAAATCGCAGGAAAAATAGTTTTCTACAATCGCCCAATGGATCCTACCATGATCAATACCTTTTCTGCCTATTCAGGATGTGTGGACCAACGTTATTCGGGTGCAGCTGAGGCTGGAAAATACGGTGCCCTTGGTGTAATTGTTCGCTCCATGAACCTTCGTTTGGATGATTATCCGCACACGGGTTCCATGGGATATGGGGATACTCCGGTAGATAAGCGTATACCGGCGGCGGCAATCAGTACCAATGGTGCAGACTTGTTGAGTGCGACCATTAAGTTGAATCCGAATGCCAAGTTTTACTTTAAGCAAAACTGTAAACAGCTGGAAGATGTACAATCGTACAATGTTATCGGGGAAATTACAGGCAGTGAATATCCTAAGGAAATAATGGTCGTAGGCGGTCACCTGGATTCATGGGATTTGGGTGACGGTTCGCACGACGATGGTGCAGGCTGTGTTCAAAGCATGGATGTTCTAAGACTGTTAAAAGAAACAGGCTATAAACCAAAACGTACTTTGCGCGTGGTGCTGTTCATGAACGAAGAAAATGGTATGCGAGGTGGTAATAAGTATGCCGAGGTGGCTCGAAATAAAGGGGAAGATCACATATTTGCTTTGGAAAGTGATTCGGGAGGCTTCACTCCAAGAGGTTTTTCCATAGATGCCTCCGAAGAAAACCTAAAGCAAATCCAAGGATGGCGAGACTTGTTTGAGCCGTATTTGATTCATATGTTTTATGAAGGAGGTAGCGGTGCGGACATTGGTCCGTTAAAAGAAGAGGGAATGGTCTTGGCCGGACTTAGACCTGATACCCAACGCTATTTTGATCATCACCATGCGGAAAATGATACTTTTGAGCACGTGAACAAGCGCGAATTGGAACTTGGTGCTGCTACCATGGCCAGCCTTGTGTACCTTATCGATAAATACGGTACGGTTCCAGTGAAAAAAATCAAGGGATAAAGGATAAAACTAAAATTAAGCCGTTCAATCACTATGTTTGAACGGTTTTCTTTTTGGTAAGAATTACGCTTTGCTGGCTTTTCTCATTCGTTTTGGTCCGTACCAAAGCCAAAAACCGGTAACGGTAAAAATAAATAGGGAAACGCCCATTACAGTTGTATAAACCAATTTAATGTACCCATCGGTGCCTAGATAATCGTCCACAATAGAGCCATCGTGAACGTTTTCCAAAAAATCAGACCGTCTTTTTCCGATGGAGAGTACATTTCCGTTAGATCCATCCAACTGAACTTCATAGAAGGAGTTTACGAAAATAAATTTTACGGAGCCTTTTTCTTTTCTAATATCGATACGGTCAACTTCAAAAGTTCTGTCCATAAGCTCATTTTGAATTGTATTGATGGCTATGGTATGAAGACTGTCAACGGGCAGCCATTTTTTTAGGTCTGCAGTTGTGCCCTTTTGCGTTTTTGGAAGGATATAACCATTGGAGTTCTTTTTCCATCCCAGAATGAGTCCGGATATGGATATAAAAAAGAAAAAAATGAATAATAATGCTCCTGTGGTTCGGTGTACTTTTCTAAATATGCGTAATACTTTGGCTTGCTTCTTCCTTTTGCCCATTCGTCCTATTAAAAACCCTAAAGATCATTAAAATTTACGGAAAGATAATAGGTGTCTGCCCTTGAATTCAGGGAATAACTTGGTATTTAACATAAATTTTTGAATGTAATGATGCTAAGCTGGAAGAACCATTTAAAAATACTAACTGACAGCAAATGGGGTGGCGAATACACCCACGACCACTTCGGCCCATATATTAAGAAAGAGTAGAGCAGGTCACTTTCCAGTAATTTTTCAAAATTTCCACACTTTTCCTCCTTCAAGCAGTTTTTTTGCTGCAGACCAATTGGGAAGTACCTCGGCATCAATCGTAATGGTACGGATTTCTTTAGCAATCTTTCCGCTGTTTTTCATGGCTTCCAAATGAGCACCGCTACGGGCAAATTCCTTCAACTCCTCTTCTGTGTTCCAGAGCGTCATGGTGTAATGCGTGGTCCAGATTCCCTTTTTTCTGAATTCCTTGCAATGGGTCGATTTTAGTTGTTTCAGAATTTTCAATGCGGCTGCCGATAGTGCAAAGAATTTGAACGGCCCCTTTAATTCAATGGACGTGATGGTTGCTTTCATCAATAGATGTATTACTGTTTGTTAGAACATAGGGGGGCTACGCAACAACGGTAAAGATACATTTTGTTTGAAAATAACGGGCAAACCCTTACAAAGAGGGAAGATTTACTTTTTGTAAAATTGGACGTAAATCCTATTTGCCAATACAGAAATTGGAGAAAATATTGCCCAACAAATCGTCGGTCGTCACACTGCCCGTTATTTCACCCAAATGATACAATGCTTGACGGATATCGATGGCCATCAAATCGCTGGAGAGTTCCATGTCCAAACCTTCTTTCACTTTCTGAATTTCTTCAAGTGCTTTTAATAGCGCATCGTAATGCCTGCTATTGGTGATAATTGTGGTATCCCCGCTCAATGCTCCTGAATCTACCAATGAAAGAAGTTTGTCCTCTAACTCAGAGATACCTTCTTTAAACTTAGCGGACAACAAAAGTACATTGGGAATTTCTTCTTTTATTTTTTCAACTTGTTGTGGACTTAGCAAATCCATTTTATTGCAAATGGGCAATAATTGTTTGTTGGGGTAGCGGTTTTGGATTTGTTCCAATTCTGACATGTCAAAATTCATTCCATCAAACAAATAGATAATGAGTCGTGCTTTTTCAATTTTGTCGAAAGTACGCTCGATTCCTATTTTTTCCACTACGTCCACGGTTTCGCGGATTCCTGCGGTATCAATAAACCTAAAATTGATGCCTTTGATACTGATATGGTCTTCGACCGTATCTCGGGTTGTACCGGCAATTTCACTTACTATGGCTCTTTCTTCATTGAGCAGAACATTGAGCAAGGTAGATTTTCCCACATTGGGTTGGCCCACAATGGCCACGGGTATTCCATTTTTGATGACATTACCAAGGGCAAAGGAATCAATCAACTTTTTAAGGACTGTACTGATTCGCGTAAGCAACTCATTGAATTGGGTTCTATCGGCAAACTCTACATCTTCTTGTGAGAAATCAAGTTCCAGTTCAATTAATGATGCAAAATTCAACAACTCTTGTCGCAATTCTTGAATTTCGTTGCTGAACCCACCACGCATTTGCTGCATGGCAATATCGTGTGCAGCTTCACTGTCGCTGGCAATAAGGTCGGCCACCGCTTCTGCCTGACTCAAATCCATTTTACCGTTGAGGAATGCTCGTAGCGTAAATTCTCCTGCTGAGGCAGAACGACAACCGTTTCTCAGCAATAGTTGAACAATCTGCTGCTGGATAAACGGTGAACCGTGGCAGGATACTTCCACTACATTTTCGCCCGTATAAGAATGCGGGCCTTTAAAAATGGAAACCAAGGCCTCGTCCAAAATCTTGTCACCATCAACAATATTGCCCAAATGGATGGTGTGACTCTTTTGTTCCACCAACTTTTTATTTTTTATGGACTTGAACAATCGGTCCACCAATGTAATGGCATCCGGTCCAGAGACCCTGATTACTGCAATCGCCCCTGTTCCTGAAGGCGTTGCCAAGGCTACAATGTTATCTGTATACGACATGGGCACAAAAGTACGAATTCATGCGTGTTTGTAACATTTTTAATGATTTGTATACTAATAAGATGAATCATCAAAATCAATCAAAAATGGAAGTTATAAATCAAAAAGCAGTTAGAACGGACAATACTTTGTTGGCCGTTACCCACCTAACACAACTATTATCGTATGTAACAGGCTTTGGTAGCTTGATAGTTCCCTTGATTATTTGGTTGTCATCCAAAGATAGGGTTGAGGGCATGAACGAACATGGAAAGGCCATCATCAATTTTCAGATTAGCCTTATCCTTTACATCATTATCAGTATACCAGCCATTTTACTTTTGGGCTTGGGTATATTGGGCTTGATAGGTGTAGGAATTATTGGGTTTATATTACCTATTGTAAATGCCGTAAAGGCTGCAAATGGTGAGTCCCCATCACATTTTATGACCATTCGGTTTATAGCATAAAAACAAAAAGCTGGAACATATTGCTCCAGCTTTTTTATGGTTGAATAGTTAGTTTAATTATTCAGCATCACCGGCATTACCAGCATGGTCACGTGCTCGCCCTCGTCCAATCCATCGATTGGGGTAAGGATGCCCGCTCTGTTAGGTAAGCTCATTTCCAAGGAAACTTCATCGGAAGATAAATTGTTCAACATTTCCAAAAGGAACCTAGAGTTGAAACCAATCTGCATATCATCCCCTTGGTAAGAACAAGACAATCTTTCCTCGGCCTTGTTGCTATAATCCACATCTTCCGCAGAAATATTAAGTTCGGCACCGGCAACTTTTAAACGTATTTGGTGCGTGGTCTTGTTGGAGAAGATGGAAACCCTGCGCACAGAACTCTGGAATTGATTTCTAGCAATCGTAAGTTTGTTCGGGTTTTCTTTTGGAATCACCGCTTCGTAGTTCGGGTATTTTCCATCAATTAAGCGACAAACCAGTTCAGTATTGTCAAAATAGAATTTGGCATTGCTATCATTGTATTCTATGGTAACTTCAGATTCGGAACCTGCTAGAATACCTTTTAACAAGGTCAACGGTTTTTTGGGCATGATGAATTCCGCCACTTCGGAAGCACTTACATCCTGACGTTGGTATTTAACCAATTTATGGGCATCGGTGGCCACAAAGGTCAAATTCTCTGGAGAAAACTGAAAAAACACCCCGCTCATTACTGGGCGAAGATCATCATTTCCTGCTGCGAATATGGTTTTGTTGATGGCTGTGGCCAAAATATCGCCCAATAGCGTAGTGGAGCTCGGATTGGAGACTTCCACTGCTTTTGGGAATTCAGCACCATCGGCATATGCCAAGGCATACTTACCGTGATTGCTACTGATTTCCACAGTATTGTTGTCCTCGACCACAAAGGTCAAGGGTTGCTCCGGGAATGTTTTTAGGGTATCCAAAAGTAAACGAGCGGGAACGGCGATGGTTCCTTCGGAATCGGAATCTACTTCTAAAACTGAGCTCATTGTAGTTTCCAAATCTGAAGCGGAAACCGTTAACTTACTTTCTTTAAGATCGAACAAAAAATTGTCCAAGATGGGCAAGGTGTTGCTATTGTTGATAACTCCTCCTAAAACCTGTAACTGTTTCAATAAATATGTGCTGGATACGATAAATTTCATCAACGTAATACTTTAGTAAAGTTGCTTTTTTTGCAATTTATCCCTCTTGGAGGGCCTTTAAAATCAATAAAAACAAATATATCCCAAATGGATTTAGCAGAGAAACAAATTTATCAACACTTAAGCGGTAAACTTGCGTTTTCTGTAGTAACCGAAGAACAGTCCGAACAGTAAGGTCAAAGCCACTGGTAATCCTATGTTTACAAGCTGCCATTTAGTTTTTTGCTCTGCAATTTTTTTCACATCCAATAACGGGATGGTTACTTTCTTGTTTCGAATGTTAATAAGCCCTGTATTATCCAAAAGATAATTTGTGCTGTTCACCAAAAATTCCTTGTTCCCATAGCGGTTATTGGTCCATTTATCGTAACCCAACTCCAACGGTCTGCCATTGCGCAATTGGTTTTTAATAACGTCTCCATCAGAGATGACAATCATCTTATTTTCGGGGCCTTCTTCCGAGGTGTTTTGAAGTTTTAATGGCTTTACCCTGTTCTTATACATTGAGGTAAAACTTCCTTCAATTAATACGGCCAGGGGCAAACCACCATTATTGTAACTTGCTTCATCAGGTTGTTGGTTGATGATGTCCAAACTTACGATTCTGGGAATTCCATCTGTTTTGGAAAGTGGCGAACTCTGCAACAGTATGGTTTTTTGATAATCGTTTTCCAATACGTCCATCGGACTGGTAAACTGGTATCTTACCGCTTCTATGTTGGTGTTGATAGGGTGATTGTTCTGTGAAAAAACCATGGGGTAATAAAACCAAGGAATCGGATTATACTGCGAATCGTTTCCTTCTCCGGAGGCCAAAACAATTTGGGTGAAGTAAAGGTCGTTTACTAAAACTGGATTGATGCGAACCCCATATTTAAAGAACAAATCTTTTAAGTTAAGATCTCGTGGTGTAGCGATAGCTTCTCCACCACCAGCGTAAATGCTATCCATTTCCATATTGACCTGATCTATCATCCAAATGGATTTGCCACCTTGAACCATATATTGGTCCATAACATATTTTTCTTGGTCAGTAAAGGCCTCGGTAGGCTTTGCAATTAGGGCAAGGTCAAAGTTTTTTAGCTGATTCAAAACGTTTTGCGGGTTGGAACCTACAGAATCCAACGTTATGGCGCCAATGTTATAGTAATCCCGAATGGTAGTGAGGTAATCAGCAATATAAATATCATCCAGTTCGCCATTTCCTTTGATAACGGCGATGCTCTTTTTTTCTTCAATGCTCAATTTGGTAAATGCATCCGCAAAGGCATATTCCAGTTGTTGTACGGAGTTGTTGATGCGCTCCTCTGCTGTGGCGCCTAATCTATTTTTAAGTAAAGGTACTTTTACCGTCTGGTCGTTGTAGTTGACCATGGCCCAAGGGAATACCAGTTCGTTGGATACTTTTCCGTTTTCCTCAACCGTAACGTTGGCGGGTTGTAATCCCAAGCTTTGCAATTGAGCAACCGTTTCCTGTGGATTCTCGCTATCCTCCATGGGGTCTACCAAATTATATTTGATGTTACTGTTCTTGGACCCGAAGGATTCCAATAATTGAATGGTCTCTGTTTTCAATTTGGCAAACTCTGCAGGAATATTTCCATCCAAAAGCACGTCAACAATTACAGGGGCTTCAAATTTTTGGGCTACCGCTACGGCGGGTTCGGAAAGCGTATATCTTTTATCCTCGGTAAGGTCGAACCGGGTGTACACAAAACTGGCCAATAGATTGATGACGACCACTGCCACAATCACTTTTAATATGGACACCAAAAATTTTCTCATTATCGTGGCAATTGTTTTAAACGTTGAAATGTGAGGTACAGAAACAAAAGGGTCAAGGATATAAAGTAAACCAAGTCCCTAGTGTCTATCACGCCTCTTGCAATGCTATCAAAATGTGCTTTTGCTCCGAGCGATTGAATGAATTGTTGTGTTTCTCCATTTGAAAACAAGGAAGCGGCGGCATCAAACCCGTTAAAAATCAGAAAGCAGACCAAAATTCCCACTAAAAATGCAATGATTTGATTATCCGAAAGCGTGGAGGCAAATATCCCGATGGAAACATAGCAGCCCATCAAAAACAATAATCCAAAGTAAGAGCCCAATACCACCCCGAGATCATAATTACCTCCCACCATACCTAATCCAGAGATGGCAAAAACATAAACGATTGTCGGAACTACGGCGATGACACATAGTAGAAATGCGCCCCAAAATTTACCGAGGACCAATTTCCAAACAGAGATAGGCTTGATGAGCAATAATTCCAACGTTCCCATTTTCCGCTCTTCGGAAAAACTCTTCATGGTGATTGCAGGTACCAAAAAGATGAAAATCCAAGGGGCCAGCAAAAAGAAGTTGCTCAAATCGGCAAAGCCATAATCAAAAATATTGTATTCCCCTTTGAAGACCCAAAGAAAAAGCCCGTTGAGCAGTAAAAAGGACCCCACAATTAAATAACCAATGGGCGATGTAAAAAAGGACCGTACCTCTCTCTTAAATATTGCGAACATTAAGATGGGTTTGTTGATTGAATTTTATGAACACTCCATGCTTCGGGTTTATCGGCGAATAACTTTTTGGTGTTGCCCCAAACCCCTTTAAAGAAATCGGAATCCCTGTAACTGTTCAGGTGCGCTTCCGTATCCCAAAAACTATAGGTGAAAAATATATTTGAATTTGCAATGTCCTGATATAATTCCACCATATTACAGCCTTCAAAAGCGAGAATACCGTTTTTACTTTCTTCAAAGATTCGCTCAAAACTAGCAATATTTTCGGGTTTAAAAGTCAGTTTTACAATGCGTATCAACATTTACAGGAAATTTATGGTTACCGTGTCCCTGTAATTCAGTCCAAGGAGCGAAGATGCTCCCCCAACGGAATTCAGGTCACTTTTATAAATAGCGAGTTCTATATAGCCGGCAGAATTAAACAGGGCGAGCGCATCTCCGGGACCTTTGCGCTGGTTCCGTTCCAAATTATAGTTGATGATGCCATTATAACTCTGGTGCACTTGCCTTATAATGGTGGTGCGAGCGATAATTTCAAAATCACGGCCGCTCCGATAGGCTTCGAACAAACTTTTCTGAATGTTGGTTACAACGTTACCGTAGTTGTCTATATAAATCACATTACCCGTGATAGATTTACCTTCATTGGTGATGCGTGGCTCAAAATCACGCAGCTCTTTCAAACTTTGGAAAGGTCGGCCTATAACTTCCAGTTTCCCGCCGCGTGCAATATGGCAGGCTACCTGAACAAAAATATTGAGCACGGGAAAGGCACCAGCTTCTGCGTTGGGCAAATTGATTTCCACAACTTTTTCGGGTTGAACCTCGGAAGTTATCAAGGAAATAACACCGCTGTTGGCACTAACAAAATACTGTCCGTCCACCTGCACCACGATATGCTCGTTTTCGGGTGAAATTTCGGAATCCACCCCGACAACATGTACCGTTCCCTTTGGGAACGAACGATAGGCATTCCTTAGGATATAGGCACATTCCTGAATGTTAAAAGGACTAATGGCGTGCGAAATATCAACAACGTTGCAATCAGGCAGGTTGCTCAGTATGCCCCCTTTAACAGCACCCACAAAGTGATCCTTGTATCCAAAATCGGTAGTTAGGGTTATGATTGGCATACAGTACTGTTGATATGTTTTTCCGCCTTCAAATTGATTTTTAGTTAAGTTTGTTTGTAAAATTAGTCAAAAAAGAAAGAATTAAATTCTTCAAAAACAACTGTAACACCTCACAATTTTTGAACGAACTAATAATCGAACTTACGGAAATCAGTCCTCAGGAATTTTTTGGGCAGCAAAACTCCAATATCGAGTTGCTCAAAAAATATTTTCCAAAGCTAAAAATTGTAGCGAGAGGCAACAAAATCAAGGTATTTGGTGATGAAGAACTTTTGGAAGAGTTCGACAAACGCTTTGATGAACTTACCAGTCAATTTGCCAAGTACAACAAGCTTGACGAAAACATGATCGAGCGGGTACTTACCAGCAGCAGTAAGGAGGAATATACATCTTCCAAAAGTAGCGGTGATGTTTTGGTACATGGTGTTAGCGGTAGGTTGATAAAGGCCCAGACCGCAAACCAGCGTAGATTGGTGGATGCCTGTAAAAAGGACGATATGGTTTTTGCCATAGGTCCTGCGGGTACCGGCAAAACCTATACGGGTGTTGCCTTGGCCGTAAAAGCCTTGAAAGAAAAACAGGTGAGGCGAATTATTTTGACCCGTCCCGCTGTGGAAGCAGGGGAAAATCTTGGTTTTCTTCCGGGAGATCTTAAAGAGAAGCTAGATCCGTATATGCAACCTTTGTACGATGCCCTTCGGGATATGATTCCTTCCGAGAAATTGGAAAAATATATCGAGGACGGTACCATCCAAATTGCACCTATGGCCTTTATGCGCGGTCGTACGCTGGATAATGCCTTTGTGATTTTGGACGAAGCCCAGAATACCACCCATGCCCAAATGAAAATGTTCTTGACCCGTATGGGAAAAAACGCCAAGTTTTTATTAACGGGTGATCCGGGGCAGATTGATTTACCGAGACGTGTGATATCAGGTTTGAAGGAGGCTTTGCTCATTCTGAAAAATGTTGAGGGTATCAGTATCATTTACTTGGATGATAAAGATGTGATACGGCACAAATTGGTGAAAAAGGTGATTGATGCCTATAAAAACATAGAGCACCAAAATCAATACTAGAAAATTATGGGAATGAATACGCTGATGTCCACGGATTTTAACTTTCCTGGGCAAAAATCTATTTACAAAGGTAAAGTAAGGGAAGTTTATACCCTTGAGAATGATGTTTTGGTGATGGTGGCCACAGACCGCCTTTCTGCCTTTGATGTGGTTATGCCCAAAGGAATTCCGTACAAAGGTCAAATCCTAAATCAAATTGCAACCAAAATGATGAAGGATACCGAAGATATCGTGCCCAATTGGTTAATGGCGACACCAGATCCCAATGTGGCTGTAGGTAAGGCTTGTGAGCCGTTCAAAGTAGAAATGGTGATTAGGGGCTATATGTCCGGTCATGCAGCACGCGAGTACAAATCAGGTAAAAGATTGCTCTGCGGGGTTCCTATGCCCGAAGGGATGAAGGAAAACGATAAATTTCCTGAGCCTATCATCACTCCTGCAACCAAAGCGGAAAAAGGAGATCACGACGAAGATATTTCAAAAGAAGATATTTTAAAGCGCGGTATAGTTTCCAAAGAAGATTACGAAGTATTGGAAAAATATACGAGGACCCTTTTCCAAAGAGGAACCGAAATTGCAGCCAAACGAGGATTGATTCTTGTTGATACCAAGTATGAATTTGGTAAAACAAAGGATGGTGAGATTGTATTGATCGATGAAATCCATACCCCAGACTCTTCCCGATATTTCTATGCCGACGGCTATGAAGAACGCCAAGCTAAGGGCGAAGCCCAAAAACAATTGTCCAAAGAGTTTGTGAGACAATGGTTGATTTCCAATGGATTTCAAGGCTTGAAAGGACAATCTGTGCCGGAAATGTCCGATGAATATATTGAATCGGTTTCGAACAGATATATTGAACTTTATGAAAATATCACAGGAGAAAAATTTGTAAAAAGCGATATTTCCAATCTTCAGGAACGTATCCTGTCCAATGTAACGGAGTATTTGGCAAAATAACTATCGCTTACTTGTTATCTAACTAATAATTTAAAGGGAATTCTGTGAATTCCCTTTTTTTATTGCCTCGATAGTAATAAATCTTAAAACTAATTTGATATCTTGACATGGCACAAACAAATTAACTAAACAAACCAACACCATGTCAGAAAAACAAAAAAAAGCTACTGCTTACTGGAAAGAGAACCTCAGGTATTTGGTGATACTTTTGTTCATCTGGTTCTTGGTATCCTACGGAGCGGGCATTCTTTTCAAAGATGAGTTGAACACTATTCGATTGGGTGGATTTAAACTCGGGTTTTGGTTTGTGCAGCAAGGAGCCATTTACGTATTTGTCATTCTGATTTTTGTATATGTTCGTCTGATGAACAAACTCGACAAAAAATACGGCTACAACGAAGATTAACCCACCTTAAAATCGTATCATGAGTGATGTTCAAATTTGGACCTATATATTGGTCGCGCTATCCTTTGGTCTCTACATAGGAATTGCCATTTGGTCGAGGGCAGGTTCCACTAAAGAATTTTATGTGGCAGGCGGAGGAGTTTCGCCGTTGGCCAACGGCATGGCCACAGCAGCAGACTGGATGTCGGCAGCCTCTTTTATTTCCATGGCAGGAATCATTTCGTTTGCTGGTTACGATGGTGCCGTTTACTTAATGGGGTGGACCGGAGGCTACGTACTTTTGGCCTTGTTATTGGCACCTTACCTTAGGAAATTCGGAAAGTTTACGGTACCCGATTTCATCGGAGAAAGATATTATTCCAAAACGGCTCGCGTCGTGGCCGTTATTTGTGCTCTTATCGTTTCGTTTACTTATGTTGCTGGGCAAATGCGTGGTGTGGGAATCGTGTTTTCAAGATATTTGGAAGTTGATATCAATACCGGGGTGGTCATCGGAATGATTATCGTGTTGTTCTATGCCGTTCTCGGAGGTATGAAGGGAATTACCTATACCCAAGTGGCCCAATATTGTGTTTTGATATTTGCCTTTATGGTGCCCGCTATATTCATTTCCATCCAAATGACAGGCAACCCGGTACCACAGCTAGGTTTTGGTGACACCCTATCCGATGGCTCCGGTACTTATCTTTTGGATAAATTGGACGGTCTGTCCGAAGAATTGGGTTTTGCAGCATATACCGATGGCTCCAAAAGTACCATTGATGTTTTTGCGATTACCCTCGCCTTGATGGTGGGTACGGCAGGACTGCCCCACGTAATCGTTCGCTTTTTTACGGTGAAACGGGTCCGAGATGCCAGGAAATCGGCGGGATTGGCCCTGCTGTTCATTGCTATACTCTATACCACTGCACCTGCGGTAGCCGTGTTTGCGAGAACCAACCTCATTGAAACCGTAAGTGGCAAGGAATATGACAATATGCCCGAATGGTTCCACCGATGGGAAAAAACCGGTTTGATCGGTCACGAAGATAAAAATGGTGATGGCAAGATTCAATATGTAGCTTCACCTGAAATAAACGAACTTACAGTTGATCGTGACATTATGGTACTGGCCAATCCGGAGATTGCCGACCTTCCTGCTTGGGTCATTGGTTTGATCGCTGCGGGAGGATTGGCTGCAGCACTGTCTACCGCTGCAGGGTTGTTGTTGGTGATATCCTCCTCGGTTTCCCATGATTTGATAAAGAACGTCCTTAAACCTGACCTTTCGGAAAAAGGAGAGCTATGGGCGGCCCGACTTTCGGCTGCAGTTGCCGTTGTAGTAGCGGGATACTTCGGAATTAATCCTCCGGGATTTGTGGCAGCGGTAGTCGCATTGGCTTTTGGCCTGGCCGCGGCATCGTTTTTTCCAGCCATCATACTTGGGATTTTTTATAAAAAAATGAACAGTAAGGGGGCCATTTCTGGAATGGTAGTGGGGCTTTGCCTAATGCTTTTTTATATGTTGAAATTCAAATTTGGCATTTTTGATGGAGGTAAGGACGCGGTGTCTGGGCTTCAGGAAAATTGGTGGTTCGGAGTATCCCCAGAAGGATTTGGGTCTATTGCAATGTTGGTCAACTTCATAGTAGCCATCGTGGTTAATATGTTTACTCCGGAACCTCCCGAAGCTGTACAGGAAATCGTGGAAAACATTCGTGTTCCAAACCAAGCAGGACAAGCAATTGAGCACTGAATCTCCTGTGAAATCACTCCGTTTTTCCGTATTTTTAAGGCAGCTTAAAATTTAATTGAACATAATGAGTAATTACCACATTAAACATCTGGAGGAATATTTTCAGGTGTATCGAAAATCTGTTAGAAACCCTGAAGAATTTTGGGAAGAAGTAGCTGAAGAACACTTTTTTTGGCGAAAAAAATGGGATTCGGTACTGGAATGGGATTTTACAAAGCCAGAGATAAGTTGGTTTAAAGGAGCCAAACTGAACATTACCGAGAATTGTATAGATCGTCATATACGTATAAGAGGCGATAAGACCGCCATTCTTTTTGAACCTAACGATCCAAACGAAGAAGCTGAACACATCACGTATCTGCAATTACACGAGAGGGTGTGCAAATACGCCAATGTGCTAAAGGATAAAGGTGTGGAAAAAGGGGATAGGGTCGTTATTTATTTACCGATGATTCCCGATTTGGCCATAGCACTTTTGGCCTGTGCCCGCATCGGGGCAATTCACTCGGTGGTTTTTGCAGGATTTTCTTCAACAGCGTTGGCCACTCGAATTAACGACTGCGGTGCCAAAATGGTATTGACGTCCGATGGTTCTTATCGTGGTAAAAAAGAAATAGATTTAAAAGCCATTGTGGATGAGGCTCTTGAAAGTTGCCCCGATGTGGATAGTGTTTTGGTTTCGAAACGTACAGGCGGCAAGGTTACAATGAAAGAAGGCAGGGATGTTTGGGTTCAGCCGTTGTTGGACAAAGCCTATTCCGATTGTGTGCCCGAACTCATGGATGCCGAAGACCCATTGTTCATATTGTATACCTCAGGTTCAACAGGTCGCCCAAAAGGGATGGTCCATACCACGGGAGGGTATATGGTGTACACGGCCTATACTTTTAAAAATGTTTTCCAGTACCGAGAAGAGGATGTGTATTGGTGTACTGCCGATATTGGATGGATTACTGGACACTCTTATATTGTTTATGGGCCATTGGCCAACGGGGCTACAACGGTAATGTTTGAAGGTGTACCATCATACCCCGATTTTGGAAGATTTTGGGATGTGGTTCAAAAACATAAAGTAACCCAGTTCTACACGGCACCCACAGCAATTAGAGCATTGGCCAAGGAGAACTTGGATTTTATTACAGAACATGACCTTTCTAGTCTCAAGGTTTTGGGAACTGTGGGAGAGCCTATCAATGAGGAAGCATGGCACTGGTATAATGATCATGTGGGCGACAAAAAGTGTCCGATAGTAGATACATGGTGGCAAACAGAAACAGGAGGTATACTTATTTCACCAATTCCTTTTTCAACACCAACAAAACCAACTTATGCCACCTTGCCTATGCCGGGTATCCAACCTGCACTGATGGATGAAAATGGTAAGGAAATCAAAGGAAACCAAGTTGATGGAAGGCTTTGCATCAAGTATCCATGGCCATCCATTGCAAGAACCATCTGGGGCAATCACCAACGTTATAAAGAAACTTATTTCTCTGCCTTTGAAGGTAAATATTTCACAGGTGATGGAGCGCTCAGGGATGAGGTGGGCTACTATCGAATCACAGGTAGGGTAGACGATGTTATTATTGTTTCAGGACACAATCTGGGCACCGCACCAATTGAAGATGCCATAAACGAGCATCCGGCAGTGGCAGAATCGGCCATTGTAGGATTTCCGCACGATATTAAAGGAAACGCCTTGTATGGCTATGTAATTTTAAAGGAAACAGGAGAAACTCGTAACCGGGATAACCTGAAAAAGGAAATCAACCAATTGATTACGGAACATATTGGTCCGATTGCCAAGCTTGATAAGATTCAGTTTGTAGAGGGACTTCCAAAAACGCGAAGCGGTAAGATCATGAGGCGAATCCTAAGAAAAATTGCTTCAAAAGATACCAGTAACCTTGGTGATACTTCCACATTGCTGAACCCGGAAGTAGTAGAGTCAATTATGAAGGAAAGTCTATAATTAAATTTTTTGCTTTAAGCAAGGGCCTCTTTATCTAAGGAGGTCCTTTATTTTTTGTGGCTTTAGTTTTTCAATGGTTCTTAAAAAAGCAATTGCCGTAATAAAGGCATCCCCCAAGGCTGTATGCCTATCTTTTCTGGAAATACTGAATTTTTTTGCAAGGTCGTCCAAGGCGTACCGCTCTTTTTTTTGGACCACCGATGATATTAATAAGGTTCTAATATAGAGGGATTCGGTATCCAGCGTTTTATTTTTGAGCTTGGGAAGTCCATTTCTTTTAAGTGCAGCATTCATCATATTGACGTCGAATATCACATGGTGCCCCACCAATATGTGGTTTTTGGCATATTCTAAAAACTGCTTCAGGGCTTCAAGTTCAGAAATAGTACTCTTTTTACTGTGCTTGAGTATCCCATGGATTTCGGCACTCTCCGAATCGTAATGTTCCTGTTGAATGTATACTTCAAAACTTTCTTTAACCACAATGGTGTTGTCCCTCAGTTTCAAAGCACCGATGCAGAGCATTCTGTCCTTGGTCAAACTAAAACCTGTGGTTTCCGTATCCAGTACCACAAACGTATTTTCATGAATGCTCTCTGGGAGCTTTTCATTGAAATCCTCTTCATAGGCCCACCAAAAATTGGGCAGTTCCAGCGATTTTTTTTTGGAGAACGGCCACATTATCGCAAAAGGTTTTTTACTTGGAACCGGACCTCAATCAAGGATTGAATTTCCTTAACGGTCTTAAAGGTTCTCTTCAGTTTGATTTTTTCTTCCTTGTTCAATTTGTCCAAAGCAATGTATCGGCCCGAATCGTTGTGCAGTAAACCTTGTCTTGTTCTAAATTTGAGCAAAGCCTTGCTTGCGTAAGAACAGGCCAAATAGAGTTCTTTGTTGTTTGGTTCCAGTTCCGCAAGTTTCTCATAACGTTCGGCCGTATTATTGATGGATTTGATGGAGTGGGATAAAATAAGCACCCGAGCTGCATCGATAATGGGCATAAGGGCACGTAATTTTAAATCGAAAAAGTCTTTATGTTCACCATCTTGCTCCACCAAAAAATCCCTAAAAAATCCTGAAGGAGATGGGTTTTGCAATGCACCACTTGCCAAATGGGTAAAGAATAATGGATATCCTTGAACATTGTCAAAAATATTTTGGGATAATTCATCGGCCAACGACTTATCTCCATAGGTGACATTGTAGTCGAAAAATATGGATGACAATAAGATTTCGTCGGGCCCCGGATTATGTATCCAATGAGTGGTCACCTTTTTCCATTCACTTAGGCTGTGGCACCAAGATGGGTTATAAGCCATCATATCCGCTGGACAATATTCAAAACCAATGGTATTTAGCATTTTGGAAATCCGTTCGCCCAATTTTAGGAAATAGGCTCTGGTGGCTTCCAAATTTTCCACTGGAACATCCTCAAAAATAATCGCGTTGTCTTGATCAGTATTTAATAATTGTTCGCCACGACCTTGACTTCCCATACTCAACCAAGTAAATTTTACAGGAGGTTCTTCTTCCATTTTGGACAAAGCAATTTTTACCACCTGTTTTGTAGAGGCATCATTGAGTTCGGAAATAATTTTGGAAACAAGTCCCAACGGAATATTCTGTTCCAGATAACCTTGAAGCAGATTCATGATTCCATGTCGAATGCCCCGTAACCTTTTTACTTTGGAAGCCCTTTTTATGGCGCGTAAAAGAACAGCAGGGTTGTTTCCCACGGCAACCATAATATCATGTTTGGACAGGATTCCTGCCACTTTTGTATCCGTCGTGCCATCCTCGGTGAGCACTAAATGGCTGATATCGCTCTTCATCATGGCCATTTGCGATTGTGCCAAGGTAAGTCCTTTGGGGTAGGTAATGATAGGGGATGACATTATGGATTGAACCGAGGCGGTTATGGGGTACAGTCCCGTTGCTACTTTTTTTCTGATATCCTTGTCAGTAATGATACCAACAGGAAGGTCTTCCCGAACCACCAACATGCAACCTACATTGTGCTTGGTCATTTTGTTGGCAATGGTCTTTACCTGGGTCCCTTCTTTGCAGGTGATGAGCTTGGTGGAATATTTAATGGGCTGCAAATCCAGCATTTTGTCGCTGGAATACTGATTGGAATCACTGTTCTCACCATACAGTTTGCCACGATGTTTAATGGAATAGGGGTTTCCGGTGTTGGAGGCAAAACTTTCTATCAAAAAATTCCCGATACGTTTGTTTTCGAGAGCCAGTGGCTTGAAATCTTTGATGGGAATGGCGTAGAGGATGGTTTCTTCATAGGCCTTAGCTTCCAATTTATAGCTTTCGTTGGCCAGCAGGGGGCGCAGTCCGAACACATCACCTTCATCACAAATATCCAATATCTGACTCGAACCTGCTTTGGAAAGTGCCACCGCACCTTTGTTTACCACATAAAAACTCTCGTGCGGGCTTTCACCTTGGGAGAAAACAACCGTATTGGTCTCTTTATGGATTATGGTCACCTCAAGGGACAATTGCTCCAATTGTTTAACCTCCATGGCATTAAAAGGCGGGTAGTTTTTTAAAAAGTCGGCAATACGCTCGGATATGGTGTTTTTCATACTACTAATTTAAGCCTTGGTTTCATTTTCTAGAAATTATTGCTCCATAACCTTTTAATGGATGATTCTCTTATATATACTGAGTTTCTCAAAGTGATTGCCGACTTTTTACCTTGCCCATAAACACCTATCTTTGCCCATCGGAAAAACAAGAATCCAATTTTCTAATAATTTATTAATCATATACAATGCAAGACGGAATCTACGCAAAGTTCAATACTTCCAAAGGTGAAATATTGGTGAAGCTTACGCATAATAAAACACCTGGAACGGTTGGCAACTTTGTTGCACTGGCAGAAGGGAATATGGAGAACAGTGCTAAGCCACAAGGAAAACCGTATTATGATGGACTAAAGTTTCACAGGGTAATTGCCGACTTTATGGTACAGGGCGGATGTCCATCCGGAACTGGAACCGGAGACCCAGGATATAAGTTCGATGATGAGTTTCATCCAGATTTGGTGCATGATGGACCAGGAGTGCTATCCATGGCCAATGCAGGGCCAGGTACCAATGGGAGTCAATTTTTTATCACCCACGTAGCCACCCCATGGTTGGATAACAAGCATACCGTTTTCGGTCGTGTTGAGGAAGGTCAGGATGTGGTGGATGCCATTTCCCAAGGAGATAAAATTGAAACCTTGGAAATCCTTAGGGTAGGCGAAGAGGCCAAAAATTGGAACGCTATTGAGGCCTTCCGTACATTTGAAGGTGCAAGGGAAAAGCGTATCGCAGCGCAAAAGGCTGCTGCAGAGGCCGAGATGGAAAAGTTGGCCGCAGGTTTTGATAAGACCGATAGTGGACTTCGTTATAAGATTATTCAAAAAGGTAGCGGTGCCAAAGCGGAAAAGGGTAAAACCGTATCCGTGCATTATGAAGGAGCTTTGACGAATGGTCAAGTGTTTGATTCATCCTATAAAAGAAAGCAACCTATTGACTTTTCATTGGGTATTGGACAAGTAATTCCCGGTTGGGATGAAGGTATCAGCTTGCTGAAAGTAGGTGACAAGGCACGTTTTGTGATTCCTTCTCATTTGGCATATGGAAGTACGGGAGCTGGCGGAGTTATTCCACCAAATGCAACATTGATTTTTGATGTGGAATTAATGAACGTGAAATAAAAAAATCACGTCAAAATATAGAAAGCCTTCAGTAATGGAGGCTTTTTTTATTTGGCCCGGTTTACGCTCAAAAACAATAAACAGGCGTTAAGTGCAAGTAGTGCAACAAGAATGCTTAAAAAAGTTGTCATGGTTGTAACGTGTTTATTAGGTAACAGTTGAACGGTAAAAAACCCTACCTATTGCCCTAATCGATTTTTTTGTTACTTTTTTGAACCATTGACACTCCATACCAATAGCAGCGCATTGACAATCAATAAAAACGAAAGTACTCCGAAAAAGGTATTCATTTATTATTAGGTTTATATGGTTATTGGGGAACAGTGCTTGTTTATTGCTTAGATAGTAAACTTTGGAATGGTTGCGTAGAATTTGAAAAAAAAAGCAAAAAAAAAAAGTCTGGGCCGCAGCCCAGACTAGTCTAGAAAAAAAGTTTATATAACTTATTCCGCAATTTGTACATTGACGGCGTTCAATCCTTTTTTACCTTGTTGTAGTTCGAATTCTACAACGTCACCTTCTCTAATTTCATCGATTAAACCTGAAATGTGTACGAAGTGATCTGTGTTTGAACCATCTTCAGTGATAAATCCGTAACCTTTAGAATCATTGAAGAATTTTACTGTTCCTTTACTCATAATATAAATTGAAAAAATTAAATTGGCTCCAAAGGTACGTTTAATTTATTGGCAATCAGTTTTTTTCTTCAAATAAAATAAATTAAGCTGTTGGATCGGGCGTCAAACGTAGGTATGGTTTTACTTCTTCTACCCCTTTTGTAAAAATATTTTTCGCTTCTTCCGTAGGTATCGCAGGACTAACTACCACTTTTTCACCGTTTTTCCAGTTGGCTGGAGTCGCTACTTTATGGTTTGCTGTTAGCTGCAATGAATCCACAACTCTGAGCAATTCGTAAAAATTACGTCCGGTAGAGGCAGGATAGGTGAGCGTAAGTTTAATTTTTTTATCTGGATCGATAATGAATACCGAACGAACGGTCAACGTATTGTCTGCATTAGGGTGGATCATATCATAAAGGTCGGATACCTTTCGTTCCACATCAGCAACTATCGGAAAGTTGACTTCAGTGCTTTGTGTTTCGTTGATATCCTTTATCCATTCCAAGTGCGAAGCGGCACCATCGACACTCAAAGCCATCATCTTTACATTTCTTTTGTCAAACTCATCCTTGAATTTGGCCGCGGTACCCAATTCAGTTGTACAAACGGGTGTAAAATCAGCAGGGTGGGAAAACAGAATTCCCCAGCTATCCCCAAGATATTCATAAAAGTTCAAAGTTCCTTCTGAAGTTACCGCAGTAAAATCCGGAGCGGTATCTCCCAATCTTAAAGTTGCCATATATTTTAATTTTTAGGTTTATAAATTAGTACTCTACAAAATTACTAGATTATTTGGTTGTCTAGTTGTAAATCAGTTAAAAGTGTATTAAAATACGGCTTTTTGGTGAAGCGTGTTATTGACAAAAAGTTATTATTTTTAGTTTATGGAAAATGAAACCTTGGAACAACTGCGCTATCCGATAGGAAAATTTGAGATTCCTGATGCTATTACAACCGACGATACAGAAAAATGGATCACTGATTTGGAAACACTCCCTCAAAGGTTAAGCGATTTGGTTGCCCCACTTTCGGAGCAACAACTCGAAACCGCTTATCGCCCTGGAGGCTGGACCGTGCGCCAATTGATACATCATATTGCTGACAGCCACCATAATAGTTACATACGTTTTAAATGGGCACTAACGGAGGATAATCCGACCATAAAAGCCTACGATGAAAAGGCTTGGGCGGAGTTGTTCGATACAAGAACCGCTCCAATACTCATGTCGTTGTACCATTTGAGTGCTGTACATGCCAAGTTGGTGTATTTGTTGAAGGGTCTTTCGGAAGAAGACTTGCAGCGCAGTTTTATTCATCCTGATGGAAACCAGAAAACTAGTTTAAAGGAAAATATTGGACGCTATGCGTGGCATGGCAATCATCATTACTCGCATATACAAAACTTGGTTGAACGCAAAGGGTGGTAGGCTAAAGTTTTTTGGTCAAAATATACATGGGCTTCTCTTCTGGTTTTACATGGGGAAGAGTTACTTCGCTATCCCTTTTGATGATAAAACCATTTTTTTGATAAAATTGTACCGGCTTGCCTTTTTGCATGGCATCCAGCCAGATGATTTTTTTGTTGAGTGTTCGGGCCGTTTCTTCAATTATTTGGATTAGTTGTTTGCCAATACCTTTGCCAGAATGCTCTTTCAAAAGATAGATTTTTTCGGCTTTTAATGCCTCGGCATCCGATATTTCATCAACACCACGGTCTTTTAGCAATTTCAGAATGCCAACAGTATGATCTCCCAAGTTGATGAGAAAATTCAAAGCATTGGGGTCCTGTAGTTCGCGTTCTACAACTTCAGATGTAAAACCATTTGAAATGTAAGGTGTCGGGTCATCATTCTCCCATAAATGAAGGTAATTCTCACGATAGGATTTAATGCCAATGGTCAAGTAGGTTGTAAGGTTATCGTGGTTGACAGGGACCAATGTTACGGTATTGTCCAAAACAGCACAGTTCATTTATAGTTAGGTGTTTTTCCATTTGATGTTACAGCCCAAGCTCGGTTTTTGGTCTTGGTCGACCTCTTTTCCCTGCAGAATAGCGTCCATTGCTTTTTTGAGATCGGTTCCGGTGAGCGGAACATCGTTTCCGGGCCTGGAGCCGTCAAGTTGTCCTCTATAAACTAAGGTTAGCTGGGAATCAAAAAGATAAATATCCGGTGTACAGGCTGCATCGTAGTCTTTGGCGACCCCTTGGGTTTCATCATATAAATATGGAAATGTATACCCTTCTTCCTTTGCTTTTTGTTTCATGAGGTCTGGCGAGTCTTGCGGATAGTTTTCCACATCGTTGCTTGAGATGGCTACAAAGGCAATGCCTTTTTTTTGATATTCCTTGGCCAGTTCAACAATCATTGGGTTTACATGGATCACAAATGGGCAGTGGTTGCATATGAACATTATAACCGTGCCTTTCTCTCCTTTTGCACTGTTCAACGATATGGATGTGCCGGAAACGGTATCCAGGAGTTCAAAATTCGGAGCTTTGGTGCCCAAGGGTAGCATGTTGCTGGGTGTCCTAGCCATTGTTCTGTATTTTTTGTTGCGGAAATGCTATGGTAAAAATAAAAAACGACCTGCAAAATACAGGTCGTTTTAAATTATTAAAGGAATTATTTTTTAGATGTCGTCGAAACTTACATCGGTAAAGTTGCTTCCGGCGGCAGTTCCATTCTCACTGAAAGTTTCTTCTTCATCTTCCTTTTTAAAATCTTTTTGATGTCTTTCGGAGATGACCTCGCTCCCTTTTTCGTCAATGATGTAGTCCATCATCTCTTCCATAATCTCACGGAAAGCGCTAAAATCTTCTTTGTACAAGTAAATTTTGTGCTTTTTGTAGTGGAAAGAACCATCGTCGTGAGTAAATTTTTTACTCTCTGTTATGGTAAGGTAATAGTCTCCGGCCTTGGTGCTTCTGACGTCAAAAAAGTAGGTTCTTCTTCCTGCTCTTAAGACTTTCGAATAAATCTCTTCCTGATCCATTGTATCTTTCTGGCCCATATGGTATAGTGTATTTAGTACTATGTTGAATTACGTTACCAAAAATGTAAAAAAAAAGCTAATTCAGCAACTTTTTTATGATTCTTTGCCCGAAAGCTGATTAATGTAAAGGTCTTTATAATACCCATCAGTATTATTCAGTTCTTCATGTGTGCCTTCTTGTATGATACTTCCATTGTCCAATACGATAATTTTATCGGCGTTCTTTGCAGACGATACTCTATGGCTCACAATCAATGTGGTCTTGCTTTTTGAAACTTTTTTCAAATTATTGAGAATTTCTTCCTCTGTTTCGGTATCCACGGCCGAAAGGGAATCATCGAACAAATAGATTTTTGGGTCTTTGAGCAATGCCCGGGCAATGGAGACACGCTGTTTTTGCCCTCCACTCAACGTAATCCCGCGTTCACCCAAAATAGTGTTGTATTTTTTGGCAAAGCCTTCGATGTTCTTATGGACGACTGCTTTTTTTGCGACCGCTACAATTTCATCATGGGTGGCGTTCTCATTACCAAAACGGATATTGTTCTCAATAGTGTCCGAGAATAGAAAAGCATCTTGCGGTACGGCACCGATAGAACTTCGTAAACTGTCCAAATTTAGATTTTGAACGGGTACACCATCAATCAATACCTCACCTGAAGAGGTGTCGTACAAACGAGCCACCAAATCCAGTATGGTCGATTTTCCTGAGCCTGTTTTTCCTAAAATGGCTACGGTCTGTCCTGCTTTTACCGAGAACGAAACATTTTTGAGGGCAGTGATATTGGTATCCTCGTAGGTGAAAGTCACATTCTTGAATTCGATATCGCCTTTGATAGGCGTAGGCTCCTTTACCATGTTTTGGATGGAGGGTTCCTCTTTCAAAAATTCGTTGATTCGTTTTTGTGAAGCTTCCGCCCGTTGTACAATGGATGTAAGCCATCCTACAATGGCCACGGGCCATGTGAGCATATTCACATATAATATAAATTCTGCAATGATTCCAATGGTTTCAATTTCCCCATTGATGTATTGGCGACCTCCAATATATATAACAAACAGGTTGCTCACCCCAATCAATAATATCATCAAAGGAAAGAACCATGCATTTACTTTGGCCAAGGCCATACTGGTATCTTTTCCCTCTTGGGCCAAATCGCGTAATTCATTATTGATACGTGGCTCAATACTGTATGCTTTGATTACAGAAATTCCTGAAAAAGATTCTTGGGTAAACGTGGAAAGGGTGGATAGAAATTCCTGCACCTTGGTGCTCCTTTTGTGGATTATCTTGCTGATTTGATAGATCAAAACAGATAAGATGGGTAATGGGAGCAGGGTATAGGCCGCAAGTGTGGGAGCTTTTATGAACATTAGGGGAATCAAGCAGACAAAAAGGGTCAAGGTCTGTATACCGTACATAATGGCAGGCCCACCGTACAATCGCACCTGGTTGATGTCCTCGCTGATTCGGTTCATTAAATCCCCGATTCGGTTTTTCTTGTAAAAATTAAGACTGAGGAGCTGGTAATGGTCAAACACCTCGTTCTTGAGGTCATATTCAATATACCGGGATACATTTATAATGGTCTGGCGCATCAGAAAAGTGAACAATCCTGATAAAAAAGCTGCGCCGACAATAATCAAAATGTACTGGAGCAGTAATCCTTTGGCATCGGACAACGTAATCACATCCGACATAAAATCCTCCACGGCCTGGATGGATTTGTTCACGTAAGAGGGCATTACAAGGGAAAAAATCCGTGCAATTATGGTAATCAATATGCCCAATAGCAGTTTAAGCCAATATTTCTTAAAATATTTATTTAAGTGCTTCAGTTCTTTCATAAGAGGGAGAAAGGTGGTTTTTTAGCTTCGATGTAAGCAGACAATCCCGCAAATATATACCATACCTCACAAAGTAAATGTTATAAAACTGATAAGAAAGTAACTTTGGTAGGTAAGAATCAAATATAAGATTACTTTTGCAGTGTGAAAGCCAAATAATGACTTTAAAAGTTCTTTAAACATGTTAACCAGAAGGCACATTAGGGTAAAAGTTATGCAATGTATTTATGCATTGGTGCAATCCAAGGACGATTCGCTTCAAAAGCAGGAAAAGTTCCTAAGAGTGAGTATAGAAAATATGTACGTTCTATATCTTTTGATTTTAAGCCTTTTGGCAGAACTGCATCGTTTGGCCGAAAAACATGTGAGCCACGCTTCCAAAAAATACGTGGCCACCGAAGAAGATAAATATCCCAATCCAGAAAAATTTATAAAAAACCGATTGCTTTTGCAACTGGTCAATAACGAGGCGTTGAAGAATGAACTCTCCAAGCGCAAACTGGACAATTGGTACTTGAACGATGAATATGTAAAGATCATCTACAAGGAAATCATGGGCAGTGATATTTATAAGCAATATATGCTGAACGGGGCCGATGATTATACTGATGACCGTGATGTGGTACTACAACTGTTCAAAGAGATTATAGCTCCCAATGAGAAAATCTACGATTACTTCGAGGATGATAAGCTTACGTGGGTCGATGATTTCCCTATTGTAAATACTTTTTTGGTCAAACGCCTTAAAAAAGCCAAGCCAGATTCTGGAGACCGTTTCTTTTTACCCGCATTGCTCAAGGATCAACAAGATTTGGATTTTGCCAATGATCTGTTGACCAAAACACTTCTTAACGATGGTAAATGGGAGAAAGAAATTGAAGGAAAAACTCCGAATTGGGACAACGACCGTATTGCTGAGATCGACTCCATTATCCTTAAAATGGCAATATGCGAGTTACTTAACTTTCCGTCCATTCCAGAAAAAGTAACTTTGAACGAGTACTTGGAGATTGCCAAAGAGTATTCCACACCTAAGAGCAGTATATTTATAAATGGGGTGTTAGATAAGTTGGCAAAAGAGTACAAATCGGACGGAAGACTCCAAAAAATAGGTAGAGGTCTACAATAAACAATAATTCCTTAATTTTGGGAAAACAAATTTTAATCATGAAAAGAATAACAACAATTTTTAGTTTGATCGCAGTGGTTGCCCTAACCAGTGTATCATGCAAGGACAAAGCATCGCAAAAGATAGTTGCTGACAATGTTGAAAGCGCTGTTAGCAGAGATGAGGCCGACAAAAAAGTTCCTGTAATGACGTTTGAAAAAACGGAGCACGATTTCGGTACCATCCAAAGAGGAACTCCTCAAGAAACTGTATTTACTTTCACCAATACAGGTGATGCTCCTTTGATCATTACAGATGCTAAAAGTAGCTGTGGTTGTACAGTGCCAAACCCTCCAAAGGAGCCTATTGCACCAGGAGAAAAAGGTGAATTGTTAGTGAAATTCAACGGTTCTGGTCAAAACCAGGTGACAAAAACCATTACGGTAACAGCAAACACCGCCAAAGGTTCTGAAATCGTAAGAATCAAAGCATTTGTACAAGCACCAGAAGCTACACCAGCTGGTCCTGTAAAATAATTTAAAAGACCTAAATGGAAAACTTACAGCAGTTTTTACCGCTGATATTGATTTTTGCCGTGGCGTATTTTTTTATGATTCGCCCGCAAATCAAACGTCAGAAGGATGAGAAAAAATTCGCTTCCGAATTAAAAAAAGGAGACAAGATTATTACCAAGAGTGGTTTGCACGGTAAGATTGTGGAATTGAACGACAAGGATTTTTCCTGTATCATTGAAACCATGGCAGGCCGTTTAAAGTTCGACCGCTCCGCCATTTCCATGGAAATGAGCAAAAAATTAAATGCTCCCGACGAAAAAAAGTAAGCGTTTAAAATTCATAAAAATTGAAAACACCCCATGGTACAGGATAACCAAGGGGTGTTTTTTTTGTACTTTACTCAAAATTTTGAAAAGTATGGGAACCAGAAGACAGTTTGTAAAGCAAAGCAGTTTGGGCGCGGCAGCCATGGGAGCATCAATGGTATTGCCAACCGAGTTGTTGGCATCGATTAGAAAAACCATCAGTCCAAATGATAAAATTCAGGTTGGCCTTATTGGTTGTAAAGGAATGGGTTTTTCCGATTTGAGTTCTATGTTGCAGAATAGTGAGGTCGAGGTTGTAGCCCTTTGCGATGTGGATGAAAATGTGCTTCGCGAAAAAACTGCCGAACTGGAAAAAGGGGGAATCAAAAGGCCTAAATGGTATTCCGATTACCGAAAACTGTTGGAAGATAAGGATATTCATATTGCCATAATCGGAACGCCGGACCACTGGCATTGCCTACAACTTACCGATGCCATTGATGCCGGTAAGGATGTATATTGTGAAAAGCCCATAGCCAATTCCGTGGCCGAGAGCGATGCCATGCTGGCCAAGGTAAATGCAAGCGACAGAATGGTGCAGATAGGGCAATGGCAACGCAGCGAGCCCCATTTTGTAGATGCCATCAACTATGTGCATTCCGGTAAGCTGGGACAGATAAGGCTAGTAAAAACATGGGCGTATCAAGGGTGGATGTCATCCGTTCCCGTGGAGCCCAATGGCCCTGTACCTGCTGGTGTAGATTATGATATGTGGTTGGGACCTGCGGAGAACAGGCCCTTCAATCCAAACAGGTTTCACTTTAATTTCAGATGGTTTTGGGACTATGCAGGAGGATTAATGACGGATTGGGGCGTACACTTGATTGATTACGCTCTTTTTGGAATGAAGGCTTCCACACCCAAATCTGTGATGGCCATGGGTGGTAAGTTTGCCTACCCCAAAGATGCGGCCGAAACTCCTGATACTTTACAAACCATTTACGATTTTGGTGATTTTTCCCTTTTGTGGGAGCATGCTACTGGAATTGACGGTGGCAATTACGGGCGTAACCATGGTATTGCTTTTATCGGGAATAATGGAACTCTAGTACTCGACCGAGGTGGCTGGGAGGTAATCCCGGAACATGATCGTCCACATTGGAGTCAAGATTTGGGGCCAAAAATAGAAGCTGTACCGTTACAGCAGGGTGTTGGCCAAGGTTTGGGATTGCATACACAAAACTTTTTGGAAGCAGTAAAGTCGAGGGATAAATCAATCTTGAAAGCCCCGATAAAAATCGGTTATGATGCCGCGGTGGTGAGCCATATGGGGAATATTACCTACAAAACAGGAGAACGCTTATTCTGGGATGCGGAAAACCATAAGTTTAACCACAAGGAAGCTGATGCTTTATTGGCCAAGCAATACCATAATGGATGGAAGTTCCCAAAGATGGGCTAAAAGACAGATTTTTAGTTGAAATTAACAGTGACTGACGGAGCTCGACTTACCGTTCTGCGTCTGTGGCAACTGTTATTTTTCCATTTTGCCACCCTTTGGGTAGGTGTAGGTTCATTCCAGTTTTATTTTCAATATCGATTAAATCATTTCTAAGGGAGATGGTTCGTAATCCGATAACATTTCTATTGTTATTTGTTGTTTCCAAAGCTGCATCATTCGGAATGACTCCAAGAAATCCATAGGATGTTGATTCATGGTTAGTTAAAGCTGCAGTTCGCCAATCTTCAATTTGGGCTAATTCGTACGGTGATATTTCACCTTGTTTCAGTGCAGCTAATAATTTTGGCTTTAAATGAGCGTAGATGGTATCTTTCGAATTGTAATTTATGGATATTGAATTATGATGACTTAAAATCACGGAGCCCCATAGGTTGTTTCCTGTAAGTCGTTCACCTGGATAACCATACTCTTTTAAAATTTGCTCCAGTTGTTCTAACTGTTGCTCGCTATGAGGGGCAAATTTTTTTTCTGAATACCTCCTTTTGGCTTTTTGTCCAATTCTGAACAATGCCCCAAGTGCTTTTTTCTGGTCCTTTTTGAACATTTCATGGACTTGTTCTTTGAGCTGAGGATTTAGTCCCGATAAGTAGGTTTGGTGGAGGGAATCATATTCGGATAAAAGCTTTGACCATTCCGAAGATTTTTTTAATGACTGTAAATTGTCATTTTTTTTTATGCTTTTCAGTGTCCAACCAGCTTTGATTCCCAGTCTGGTGAACTGTAATCCTGATTGATAATCATTTTGATATGCACTGAGCTCAGTAGCGACTTTGATGTCTCTTAAAAACGAGAAATCAAACTGTTTAAATAGAGAATCAAATGTATCAATCGCAGAAGAGTATTTTCCTTCAGCAATCAGCTGTTCACACTCAATTACTTTGGAATGGTAGTTCAGGTAGTTTTCTTGGGCTTTACTTTTGACAGAAAACAAAAGACAGCCAATAAAAATAAGGGTCAGTGAAAATTTAGTCATGAAACAAAATAATGTATTTTGACTGTAAATAGCTGTGAATGAATAGTTAAATGTGGCTTCAAGGTTAAACCTGCAGTTAAGATTAACCAATCCCCTTTTCAGTTGACGGATTCATTTTGGTATGTGCTTTTTTTCCAATAAAGCTATCGCAAAGGGGATATACATTTCTAAGATTTGCCCACTGGTGGACAAATGTATATAGGTCTATTGTATCAATGCAGGTAAGATATGTGTTTTGAGAACATCCCTGGATTGATTCCCTTTACCGTTCCTAAAGTTGCCCGCAGTGATTACAACTACTGTACCCAAATCGGGAAGGATAAAAATAAACTGTCCGCCCGCACCTCTGGCTTCAATAGATTTGATTTCTTTACCGTTTATCTCATAGGTGTCGTGCCACCATAGATAACCATATTCATTTTTATCCTTGGTGTCCTGTAAACGACCATACTTTTTAAAGGATTCCTTTACCCAACTTTCGGAAATAATACGTTTTCCATTCCAAGTTCCTTTATTGAGGTACAATTGACCAAACTTGAGCAGGTCACGGGAAGTCAACAGCATACCACCTCCAAAATAAGGTCTCTGTTGGGTGTCATCTGTCTGGTTGATGTAGTTTGTAATGCCCAATGGCTCAAATAGCTTTTCGTCCATATAGGTCTCCAGAGGAGTTTTTAAATGTTCACTCAAACAAATGCCCAATAAAAACGGGTTTGCGGAACCGTAGTCCAAGTAAGTGCCTGGAGCGCGTACCATCGGTGCCTCTAGGACAGTTTTTAACCAATTATCGGAATTGTTGGGGTTCTGGTAGTAATCCTCCGCAGCTTTATTGTTTACATCCAGCCCGGAGCTCATGGTAAGCAGGTGCTGTAACGTTATGTTAGCCTTCAGGGAATCTTTGGTATATTTATATGCCTCAGGTATAAAATCGTACAATTTTTCTTCTGCACTTTTGATGAGACCATCATCGATAGCAATCCCTATTATGGCAGAAGAAATACTTTTCGATGCGGATCGCAAATCGTGAGGAATATGGGCATTATAGCCTCCAAAATAACTTTCGAACACCAGTTTATTGTTTTTGGCTATAAGGATACTGTGCATATTTATCAACTCACCGGTATTGGATGCATTTATCAGCTCCGCAAGCTTACCTTGGTCAATACCGTATTCATTACTGTTAGCCACTTCCCAACCATCTTTTAATAATGGAGGGGTGTTGGTGCTCTGTGGCTCGGCCCTAGGTTCGGAGAAGTATTCCCACCCATCATCAGTATACGTTAAACGGGTAGAGGTTAACACAGACTGACTCAAAAGGATATCCAAGTCAATATGATCTCCCTGTAGATTGGCCCTAAAATTAAACCCTGTATTACTATCCTTGAAGGTGAGCAAGTTGCCATTTTGTTCAAAATTGCTTGACCATGCTCCTCTAAATCGTTGGTCGCCAAAAAATGGATAGCCCGCTAGGCCATTATCGGTTTCTTCCATGTACAACATAATGTCGGAGCTCTGTAGTCCATCGTTGAACATAAAAGGGTTCCATGTTCCTTTATAAGTATCGTCGTCAGCTTTTTTTAAGGTTACATGGTACAAAAACCTTCCAGTCTTCAGAAATCCGGTCAGTTCTGTTTCATTATCTTCATACTTTAGATCAAAAAAGAGTCCTTCGCCAACAGTGAAAGCCACATTATCGTGACTTTGCGATACTATTTCCTTGTCAATCAGAATATCTTCGTTAGCAATGATCAAGTTGTAACTGTTGTCTCGTAGTTTTTCCAGCGAAACTTTAAAATTGAAACTAGTTTTTTCCGGTAGATGTCCAATCCATTCGCCTGAGTAGGAATGTTCCTTTCCCTGTGCGCAGCTCAACAGCATATTGCAAAGCAGCGCTGTTGATAGAATCCATTGTTTAAGCATTATATTGATATTTTGAAGACAAATGTACCGCCCCGATTATTCCAAAACTTGTATAAAATTAACATCAGAGCTTAGTCTTCAACCTATCTCTATAGGCTTTTGGAGTCATGTTGAAATGTGATTTGAAAACGCGGTTAAAATGACTCTGGTCTGAAAAACCTGACTGGTATGCGATTTCTGTAAGCGAATAATTGGACTGTATTAACAATGGAATGGCAGCTTTTAATTTGCATTGCCTAATGTATTCTCCTAGGCTGGCATTTAGATATTTTGAAGCTGCCCTTGAAATATGCACGGGATGAACATCTAACTGTTGCGATAGGTATTCCAAGCTCAGGGTGTTTTCATCAAAATGAAGTAACTCTTTTAGTCTATCAACCCATTCGGGCCGTTTCTTTGATTCGACCGATTGCTCGGTTTTGAGGGAATCACATATTTGAATCAAGATGGATTGAATAGTAAGTTCGCTGTAGTTGTCCATCATGCTAAGTTCCCGATACAATTTTGCGAACAGAAAATGTACTTCGGGGTGCTGTACCAATTTACTTCCTTCCAGAACAGTGAAGGTAATATCATGTTTTTGCAGCCAAGATGTCTCAAATTCCAGATGAAAGCCAGCTGCGTTGGTAGAGTGTTTGGACCCGTAATGGGTTTCCTGCCAATTATTGAACATTAAGCTGCCGGTAGGGCATAAAGTGGTCGCTTTTTTGTTACAATCCTTCATGTTGCCCTGCAGTACGTACATAAAATAAGGGTTTTCATGATAGTGCCAATCCGTTTGTATTCCGGTGTAACTGTATTTTGAAAGCGTTATTCCGTCATGGCGTAACTCCGAGTTTTTGTTACCATAGTATTCGCCGCTAGATAAGATTTTCATTGATGATTTTTGATTGATGATGCAAATTTACACTCAATATAAGCGAATTATAGATGTAAGCCTATGATTTTAGCGATAAGTATCATTCAACCCAACACCCACTTTAATCATGGGAAGTATTTTTTCCAATCTGCGCAGTTTGGTTTTCTCCTGTTTAGCCTCGGCAATGTACTCGCAGAATTCTTTTTGTTTGTAGGGAGTAAATTTTTCAAAAGCTGTCCTTAGTTCGCGATTTTGGTCCAATTCAGCTTGTAATAATTGGGGAATGGTAACTTTCTTGGTCTTCTCGGCTTGCACTTCCAATCCCTTTTTTTGATTTTCCAAAGCTTCATTCATATAGGCCAGTACATCCTTTTGGTTAACTTCTTCCCAATTGTGGAACTTCCAATGGCGCATACCTTTGGTTTTGCCTTCTTGTGCATTTTCTAGTACGTCTTGCGGATCCTTTAGATATACCCCGTTAAAAAACCAAACACCGAAATAGCTCTTGAACTTTCCAATGCCAAATACATTTTTGCCATCCAATGTATAAACAGGTATACTCCATTTAAAGTCCTCTACGGCTTCTGTTTTTAGGGCAATCTCTCGCAGTAGAGCAATGCCGCCCTTAAACGGATGCTCGCTTTCGTAAAAAGACTCCAGTTTTTCGATTTTATTCACAACTATCTGATTTGACTAGCGGTAAGTTCGCAAATTTTGGCGATAACCAGCACAGCTTTTTCCATACTTTCCAAGGGAACATACTCGTATTTGCCATGGAAATTGTGCCCACCGGCAAAGATGTTGGGGCAGGGTAGCCCCATAAAACTGAGTTGGGAGCCATCGGTCCCGCCACGGATAGGTTTAATAATGGGTTCTATTTGGAGAGATTTCATGGCTTCTTCCGCTATTTCTACAATATGAAAGACTGGTTCCACCTTCTCTCTCATATTCTTATACTGATCCTCAATGGTCAGGTTGATGAACTCTCCATATTTTTTGTTGAGTTTGTCCTTGATGTCGATTAAAAGGTCTTTTCTAGCCTGAAAATGCACTGCATCGTGATCACGGATAATCAAATCTATTTCTGCCTTTTCAATTTCCCCCTTGATTTTGTGCACATGGAAGAAGCCCTCTCGACCCGTGGTATGCTCAGGTACTTCACTAGGGGGCAAATGGGTTAAATAGTCATTGGCAATCCCAATGGCATTTACCATTTTGTTTTTTGCATATCCGGGATGCACACTTTTTCCGGTAACGGTGATCTTGGCCTTTGCGGCATTGAAGTTTTCGTATTCCAGTTCGCCCACTTGGCTACCATCCATGGTGTAGGCCCATTCCGCACCGAATTTTTCCACATCGAATTTGTGGGCGCCTCGCCCAATTTCTTCATCGGGAGTAAAGGCAATCCTAATTTTTCCATGTTTGATCTCAGGATGTTGAATCAAGTATTCCATGGCGGTAATAATTTCGGCAATACCTGCTTTGTCATCAGCGCCCAATAACGTGGTCCCGTCGGTGGTAATTAGTGTTTGACCTACGTAATCTTTCAAATCTTCAAAATAATCGGGAGATAGAACAATATTGTTCAACTTGTTGAGCACAATATCTTTCCCGTCATAATTTTCAATGATCTGTGGCTTTACATTTCTGCCCGAAAAATCTGGGGAGGTATCAAAATGAGACACAAATCCAATGGTAGGTACTTTTTTATCAGTATTGCTAGGCAAGGTTGCCATTATGTAGGCATTTTCGTCGATTGAGACCTCCTGCATACCGATTTGGTGCAGTTCCATCACTAATTTCTTCGCTAGATCCCATTGTTTTTCTGTACTTGGAGTGGTCTTGGAATAGGGGTCGCTCTGTGTGTCAGTGGTTACGTAATCTAAAAATCGGGACAATAACTTTTCCATGGTCGGTGTTGAATTTCATCAAAAATAATGCTTATTCAGACGTAATTTTGCAAATCAAGAGCATTAATAAGTATCTTTCACAAACGATTAAATTCAACTTCACTTGAAACCATTGGTATATTTTCTTTTTTTGATATCTGGGTTTTACGGAACTGCCCAGATGGATTGTATTTTAGGCGTTGGCGGTAGGGATAACGAGACCATTACCAAAGTTTTTGAACTCACGGAAGAGCAAAAGGAGGACTTGAAAAATTGGAGTGCCGAACTAAAAATCAGGAACGATATTTTTAAGGAACGGGCAGAGTACCTAATGAAACAAAATGAGGACAGCTCGCCTGAAGTTCTGATTGAAGTGTCCAAAAAGTACCAATCCTTTATTGATAGCATGGCAAAAAATGTCCATATGATGGATAAAAGACTGCTGGAAAGTTTCACTCAAACACAATATGATAGGTATTTGAAGCTGTGCAACCAAATGACCCTGCGCCCCATCTATGTAAATAGGTCTGTTGACGAAAATTGACCGAAATGTTAAGAACTGTTTTAAGAGTTTTTATTTTTGTCCAAAATCCATTCTGAATGTACAAAATCCTTATTCGTCCGGTACTTTTTTTGTTTGACCCAGAAGCCGTGCACCACTTTACTTTTAGGGCTATAAAGTTTTTTTCAAGATTGGGTTTGGGCAGTATTTTCCGAAAGATTTTTGTTGTTGATGACCCAAGATTGGAACGGGAAGTATTTGGCGTGAGGTTTAAGAATCCGGTGGGATTGGCCGCTGGTTTTGATAAAGATGCCAAACTGTACAACGAGTTTTCGGATTTTGGATTTGGATTTGTTGAAATAGGTACGGTAACCCCAAAACCACAACCGGGCAACCCCAAAAAACGGTTGTTCCGATTAAAGGATGATGAGGCCATTATCAATAGGATGGGGTTCAACAATAAAGGTGTTTTTGAAGCCGTTGAGCAGTTGAAGAAGAGTCATCGCGTAATTGTTGGAGGTAATATTGGTAAAAACAAGGTTACACCCAATGAGGATGCCTTAAAGGATTATCTCATCTGTTTTGAAGCTCTGTTCGAGCATGTGGACTATTTTGTAGTAAATGTGAGTTCACCCAATACGCCAGGTTTGAGAGAACTTCAGGATAGGGAACCACTCACCAAATTGCTCAAAAAGTTAAAGAGTCATAATAAAAAAATGGCCAAGAGCGTGTCTAAGAAAGAAAAACCGATATTATTGAAGATTGCTCCTGATTTAACGGACGACCAACTATTGGATATCATCGAAATTGTGGCCGACACAAAAATCGAAGGGGTAATAGCGACAAATACCACGATTGCACGAAATGACTTAAAATCGCATTTGACCTTATCTGAGGAAGCAGGCGGTTTAAGTGGAAAACCATTGACCAATAGGAGTACCGAGGTAATCCGATTTTTGGCTGATAACAGCAGAAAGGCATTCCCGATTATAGGTGTCGGCGGTATACACTCCGAAGCTGATGCGCTCGAAAAATTGGAGGCAGGTGCGGATTTGGTGCAGCTTTACACCGGTTTTATATACGAGGGACCGGCACTTGTCAAAAAAATCAACAAGGCCATTTTGGAAAAAATGACTTAAGGTAGTATGTACGGTTTGCTAATATTTCTGGAAACCATCAATTCACCCGTATTGATTGCATTTTTGGTGTCTTCCTTGGTTTTAGCCATTTCACCGGGACCTGATAATATTTTTGTGCTCACCCAAAGCATCAGTAACGGAACAAAATCCGGCCTGGCCACCGTATTTGGATTGGTCTCCGGTTGTTTGGTGCATACCACACTTTTGGCTTTTGGGGTGTCTGAAATCATTAAACAAAGTGATGTTTTGTTTTTTGCCATCAAATTATTTGGTGCCATATATTTATTGTACTTGGCTTATCAAGTTTATCGTAGTGATGCCTCCATTCTTCTGGATGACAAAAACAGAACTACCAAATCACCAAGAAAACTTTTTTGGACCGGTTTCACCATGAATGTGCTTAATCCTAAGGTTACCATCTTCTTTTTGGCATTTTTTCCTGGTTTTTTGTTCAGTGAGAGTCTAAGTACTGTAGTTCAATTTTACATTTTGGGATTACTTTTTATGCTTTCCGCATTCATTGTTTTCGGTACAATTGCAGTTTTGGCGGGTAAAATCACCAAGTATCTTTCGCGTCATCAAAAAACAGGATTCTATTTAAAATGGGTGCAGATAGTTGTTTTTGTGGGGATTGCTCTTTATCTGTTTCTGTCGGAGAAATAAGTGCTATTTTTACGGGAGACTATGCAAAAAGTAAAACTCATAGAATGTCCAAGGGATGCCATGCAGGGTATCAAAACCTTTATTCCTACGGATGAAAAGGTGAAGTATATTCAATCGCTTTTGGGCTGTGGTTTTGATACCATCGATTTCGGAAGTTTTGTATCTCCCAAGGCCATACCGCAAATGCAGGATACCGCTGAGGTTTTGGCAAAGTTGGATTTGTCCCGCACCCGAAGTAAACTTTTGGCCATTGTGGCCAATGTACGAGGCGCTCAAGATGCCTGTGAACACGAAGCTATAGATTATCTGGGTTTTCCATTCTCCATTTCCGAAAACTTTCAGATGCGGAACACACACAAGACGATAGACCAATCGGTGGAAACGCTAAAGGGAATCTTGGAATTGGCAGACGCAAACAACAAGGAGGTGGTCACCTACATTTCCATGGGATTCGGAAATCCATATGGCGACCCATGGAACGTGGAGATAGTAGGGGAGTGGACCGAGAAATTGGCCGATATGGGAACCAAAATCCTATCCTTGTCCGATACCATTGGAAGTTCCACACCAGAAGTAATCGATTATTTGTTCAGCAATCTGATTCCGAAATACCCAGAAATAGAGTTCGGTGCCCATTTGCACACTACGCCCGTTAAGTGGCACGAAAAGGTGGATGCGGCGTACAAGGCCGGTTGCCGCCGTTTTGATGGAGTAGTGCAAGGTTTTGGTGGTTGTCCCATGGCGAAAGACGAGCTGACCGGCAACATGCCCACAGAGAAAATGCTGTCCTACTTTACTACAGAAAAGGCAGATTCAGGTGTTAACTGGATGGTTTTTGAAGCGGCATACAACAAAGCCACTGAGTTGTTTTCCGTGTATCATTGATTCCTTAATCGATTTAAATCCTTCGCTATTTATTTAGATTGAGTCTAAATTGATATCTTTGATGCTTCCAATCATTCATCATTATGAGATATAACGGTCTTTTGCCCAGCTTCCCTAAAGAACTACGTTTTTTTATAGCAACATTCGTATTTGTTTTATCCGTAGGTTATTTCACGGGATTGCTTTTTATCCAAGAAACGGAATCCACCACACCAGCTGGAATCGAGGAAAATTATTTGGGTAATGAAGATGATGAAGATGCGGAAGAAATGAAATTCAAAAAAGGGAACCGTGAGATGCTGACCATAGTCCATACACATATACTCTCCATGTCACTCATATTTTTTCTTTTGGGTGGATTGGTATGGCTAACAAAAGCCCCAAAAAAGCTTAAACTTTTTTTGACGATAGAACCGTTCCTTTCCATAATTCTAACATTTGGAGGTATTTATCTCATGTGGTCGGGTATTGATTGGTTCAGGTATATTGTGGTGTTTTCTGGAATTTTGATGACGATTACCTACACGGGCTCAGCTATCTTAGTACTTTGGCAATGTATGTTTCCGAAAACATTCAAAATATCAGGTATCAGTTCTCGATGAATTGATAGTCGATTTCATCGTGACTTAATAATGCTACGCCTTGCTTTTCAAAACACAGTAGGCTTAGTAGTTCACTGACTTCCTCCTTATTTACCAAGATGATGAAATGTTTTTTGCCCACGGAGATTGGAATTTTACGTTGATGGCCCCAATTTTTCAAGTGTTTTTCCCAATAGGGAATATCTAGCTGTTCAATGTATTCTCGTAAAGCGTCTAGCTCCCATTCATACAACTCAAAACAGAGGTTGTTGTATAGTAATTGAAATAATTTGGTGTGGTCACAGAAAGTCAACACCCCATTTTTCGACCGGCTCATCACATTCAAAAATCTGCACATAAAAAAAGATTTGAACCCTAAAGGTAATAATTATATAGAATGATTCTAAATAATCGAACAAATTTCTAGGAGCCGAAAAAATGTAATACGGGCACAGCGAGGTAATCCAATAAATTAGTGGTATATTTGCACGCAATTAATCCGTAATTGCAATGGAAGCTCACCAGAACAAAATTGTTGGAGAAGGACTTACGTACGACGACGTTCTTCTTGTGCCGGCATACTCCGAAGTACTTCCCAGAGAAGTAAATATTCAATCAAAATTTACAAAGAACATCACCATAAATGTCCCCATTGTTTCCGCAGCGATGGATACAGTGACCGAATCCCGTATGGCCATAGCCATGGCAAGGGAGGGCGGTATTGGTGTGCTTCATAAAAATATGACCATAGAGCAACAAGCACTTAAGGTCAGAAAAGTAAAGCGGGCAGAGAGTGGAATGATCATGGATCCTGTTACTCTACCATTGGAATCCTTGGTGCGCGATGCCAAAGCAAGTATGAGAGAGCATAGTATCGGTGGAATTCCCATTGTGGACAGCAACAAAAAGCTGATCGGTATTGTGACCAATCGTGATCTTCGTTTTGAGAAAAATGACGATAGGCCCATTGCGGATGTAATGACGTCCGAAAATTTGGTGACTGTCGCCGAGGGTACTTCACTTCAACAGGCAGAAGTGATCCTGCAAGAGAACAAAATTGAAAAACTTCCGGTAATAAATGACAATGACGAGCTTATAGGCCTCATTACCTTTAGGGATATTACGAAACTTACCCAAAAACCCATAGCCAATAAGGACCAGTACGGACGATTGCGCGTAGCTGCGGCAATTGGCGTCACAGGAGATGCGGTAGATCGTGCAGCAGCCTTGGTCAAGGCTGGCGTAGACGCCGTAATCATAGATACGGCTCACGGGCACACCAAAGGTGTGGTAAGTATTTTAAAGGCGGTAAAGAAATCGTTCCCGGAACTGGAAGTGGTCGTCGGAAACATAGCGACTGCTGAAGCCGCAAAATACTTGGTAGAGGCCGGTGCCGATGCCGTAAAGGTTGGAATCGGGCCAGGTTCCATTTGCACCACGCGTGTTGTGGCGGGGGTTGGATTTCCCCAGTTTTCCGCTGTTTTGGAAGTTGCCGCCGCATTAAAGGGGACTGGTATTCCTGTTATCGCGGATGGAGGAATCCGATATACCGGTGATATCCCAAAAGCATTGGCGGCCGGGGCGGACACCGTAATGTTGGGGTCCTTGCTTGCGGGCACCAAAGAATCTCCGGGAGAAACCATAATCTACGAAGGAAGAAAGTTTAAATCTTACCGCGGAATGGGCTCTGTAGAAGCCATGAAGCAAGGTAGTAAAGACAGATACTTTCAGGACGTTGAGGACGATATCAAAAAGTTGGTTCCAGAAGGTATAGTTGGCCGTGTGCCTTACAAAGGGGAATTAATGGAAAGCATGCACCAGTTTATTGGTGGGCTGCGGGCAGGTATGGGCTATTGCGGTGCCAAGGATATCGAAACCCTTAAAAACAACGCTCGATTTGTAAAGATTACATCAAGCGGAATTCACGAGAGTCACCCACATAATGTTACGATTACAAAAGAAAGTCCGAACTATAGCAGATAAGAAATAAGGTCAAAGCGGCTGGGGAATTTTATTTCCCAGCGTAGCTTTGCCAATCTTTGTCCTTATAAATGTTGTCGCCAAAGTATTTGGCAATCTGCATAAAAGGTTCCACCTGTTGATAACCGGGAACGGGAGATAACATATTTAGAGATTCATCCAAGAAAACAACCGTAGGATAGCTCATTTTTCCCTGTAATAGTGCAGCTGCAAGCTCATGGTAGCCTCTTCTTCCCGAGGGAACATACTTGAAGGTCTTACCTTGATATACGATAGGGTCTTTACCTTCAGCATCCATTTTTACCATATAGAAGTTGTCCTGCATATATTTGGATACTTCGGGGTTTTGAAAAGTGTTTTGGTCCATTTTTTTGCACCATCCGCACCAGTCCGTATAAACATCCACAAAGATTTTTTTGGGTTTGGCATCCGTTTTGGAAAGTTCAACGGCCTCTTCCCATGATATCCAGTTAATATCTTGAGCTTGAATACTAAAGCTAGTGAATACTAGAAAAAGTAAGCTGATTTGGGTAAAAATTGAGCGCATAGTCTTGGTTTTTTGACGTAATCGTCGTCGTATCAATACAAAACTAACGAAAATTGTGCCAAAAAAGTATTGCCTTTAACAGTCTAATAATGCTTTGTGCTTACTTTACGGTTTGCTTTTTTGATGGTTCAAAAAGTTCCTTAACGTCAACTTGATTATTCAAGATATCATCAAAGGTTTCCCTTTTTCTAATCAAATGTGCTTTGCCCTGATACCAAAGTACTTCCGCGGGCCTGTATCTGGAGTTGTAATTGCTTGCCATGGTAAAACAGTAAGCACCGGCATTTTTAAAGCATAGGATGTCCCCTTCGGATATTTCGTTGATTCTGCGGTTGCTTCCAAAGGTATCTGTCTCACAAATGTACCCCACTACGGAGTAATAACGCTCCCTGCCTTTTGGATTGGAAATATTTATAATTTGATGGTTGGACCCATACAGCATAGGTCTTATCAAGTGATTAAAACCTGAATCGATACTGGCAAAAACGGTAGAGGTGGTTTGTTTTACCACATTTACTTTTGCCAAAAAGAAGCCAGCTTCGCTTACCAAGAATTTACCCGGCTCAAAAGCAAGGGTAAGCTCTCTACCATATTCTTTGCAAAACTCATTGAACCTTTTGGTCAATTTTTTGCCCAACTCATCCACATTGGTCTGTATATCACCTTCTTTATAAGGAACTTTAAACCCGCTACCAAAGTCGATAAACTCTAGATCCTTGAAGTTTTTCGCGGTTTCAAAAAGTATTTCCGAAGCATAAAGAAAAACATCAATATCCAAAATATCGCTACCTGTGTGCATGTGAATACCGTTGATGTTCATGTTGGTCAACTCCACAATACGCAATAGGTGTGGAATCTGATGTACGCTGATTCCAAATTTAGAATCGATATGTCCCACGGAGATGTTGGAATTTCCTCCCGCCATCACATGAGGGTTGATACGGATACAAACGGGAATATCAGGGTGCTTGCTTCCAAACTGTTCCAAAATGGAAAGGTTGTCTATATTCACCTGAACCCCTAGTGCTGCGGCTTCCTCAATCTCTTCCAAAGAAACCCCGTTAGGGGTGAAAATGATGGATTCCGGTTTAAACCCGGCCAGAAGGCCTAATTTTACTTCTTGTATGGATACCGTATCCAGACCACTCCCAAGACTGTTCAGCAATCGTAGGATGCTAACATTCGACAAAGCTTTGGCCGCATAGTTCAGCTTTAGATTGGGTACGCCCTTAAAAGCATTGGTGAGCTTTTTGTATTGTGATGTGATCTTATCGGCATCATAAACATATAGCGGTGCGCCAAATTGCTCGGTTAGCTGAAGTAAGTCCTTAGAATTCATATTGTACGGTATTTTGAGCAAAACTATATTTTGTTGCTTATACACGCAAGAAATAAAACATTTTTATCAAAATATAACAAGTTGTTTTATTTAAAACAACTATGGTTTTTTTGGAGTTGCGGATTTAGGTTTTCATCTGTATTTTTAGGCAAATCGCAACAATGAAACTACCCTTATTCCCATTACAGTCGGTATTTTATCCGGGAGAAACGGTGCCGCTACATATTTTTGAAGACCGTTACAAACAATTGATAAACGATTGTAGAAGAGAGGCCATGACCTTTGGTGTTCCGGTTTATATCAACAATTCTATTTCCTATGGCACCGAGGTGCAATTGGTAGAAGTCGTGAACACATATGATACCGGTGAGATGGATGTCGTTTGCGTGGCGCGTCAAGTTTTTAAGGTGCTGAGCTTTGAAAAGCAGATGGAGGGAAAACTTTACGGAGGGGGAGAAATCGAGTTTTTATATCACGAGAACGATGCGGATGAAAGTTTAAGGGAAGAAGTGCTTCAAAAAGTGGAGGAACTATACGATATTATGGATGTGCCATTTGCAAAAACATCGCCAAAACAATTCAACAGTTATTCGTTGGCCCACAAAATGGGTCTCTCCTTTGAGCAAGAATATGAATTATTACTGATGACCAAAGAAACGGACCGCTTGAATTTTATCAAGGCCCATTTAGAAACAACGACCCATGTTCTCAATAAGGTGAATCGAACCAAAGAGGTGATTGAAATGAACGGACATTTCAAAAACTTTGATCCTTTGGACTTTCAAGATTTTAAGTTATAGTTATTCCCTTTGACAAAAGATGCAATTTATAGGTGCTTATCTTTAATTAATCATTTAACATCTTCAATTTGTCAGCGGTGTTTTCTATTTTTGTCTTCAAACAAAAGTAAATTCACAGATGAATCTTCACGAATATCAAGGAAAAGAGATTTTAGCGAGTTTTGGAGTTAGAATCCAGAGAGGGATAGTTGCCCACAACGCCAAGGAAGCGGTAGATGCCGCAAAACAACTTACTGAAGAAACCGGAACCGGATGGCACGTAATCAAAGCGCAAGTACATGCTGGTGGCCGTGGTAAGGGTGGTGGTGTAAAACTCGCCAAAAACTTGAAGGAAGTTGAAGAGTTGGCGGGTAACATTATAGGAATGAACTTGGTTACCCCACAAACATCTGCCGAAGGTAAAAAAGTACATCAAGTTTTGGTGGCCGAGGATGTTTACTATCCAGGTGACAGCGAAACCAGCGAATTTTATATGTCAGTTCTTCTAAATAGAGGCACGGGAAGAAACATGATTATGTATTCTACCGAAGGAGGAATGGATATTGAAGAAGTGGCGGAAAAAACTCCACATTTGATCTTTACTGAAGAGGTGGACCCGGGATTGGGACTGTTGCCTTTCCAAGCAAGAAGAATCGCTTTCAATCTTGGACTTTCCGGAACTGCATTCAAAGAAATGGTAAAATTTGTGATGTCTTTGTACAAAGCGTATGTTGAAAGTGATTCCAGTCTTTTTGAAATCAACCCAGTCTTGAAGACTTCCGATGATAAAATTATGGCAGTTGATGCCAAGGTGACCATTGACGATAATGCACTTTACAGAAGAAAGGCTTATGCGGAAATGCGTGACCTTCGTGAAGAAAATCCAATCGAGGTTGAAGCTCGTGAAGTTGGACTGAACTATGTTGATTTGGATGGAAACGTAGGGTGTATGGTGAACGGTGCCGGTTTGGCGATGGCCACTATGGACTTGATAAAAATGGCAGGTGGTGAACCAGCTAATTTCTTGGACGTAGGAGGTACTGCTGATGCCAAAAGGGTAGAAGAGGCCTTCCGTATTATCCTTAAAGATCCAAACGTAAAAGCAATCCTTATCAATATCTTCGGAGGAATCGTTCGTTGCGATCGTGTTGCCCAAGGTGTTGTGGATGCCTATAAAAACATGGGAGATGCCATTCAGGTTCCAATTATTGTAAGGTTGCAAGGAACCAATGCCGAGTTGGCGAAGGAAATTATCGATAACTCTGGCTTGGCGGTACATTCAGCTGTACAATTTAAAGAAGCTGCAGATAAGGTAGAGGAAGTGTTGAGCTAGTTCTACCACTTAAAAATAGAAAAGGGCAACGTTTTATTAACGTTGCCCTTTTTTTATTTCACAATGTATCCGTCATAAATTTTAGTGCTTTTCTATACTGTTAACAATATTCCCTACGTATTCAATAAGTTCTTTCTAATCCTTTGAATTCTTTACAAAGAAAGGGGCTCATTTAGTGATATTGTTGCAGAGGTAACTACATTAAACATTTGTTAAATCGTTAAAGAGTGTAACAATTATGTTTTTTTATCGTCTTATTTTTGAGGTGTCATTAAAAAGGGAGTTTAATCAACTCTAAATATTGACATATTGTTAATCATCAATTTTAATCAAAAAACAAAAAATCATGAGAAAATTTAAAACGATTACGGTAGCATTGGCATTTTTTGCAACTATGAGTGCTTTTGCAACAAAAGGAAAGAAAGCTACAAACGACAACAACCTTTCCGGTCAGATTTATGAAATGTTGAAGGACAATCAATTTAATGCCGACCAGAATGAGTTGACAGCAGAAGTGAAGTTCATCGTTAACGAAAAAGGTGAATTGATCGTACTTTCTGTAGAGACCAAAGATGAAGTTTTAGAAGGTTTCGTAAAAAGCCGTTTAAACTATAAAAAGGTGCAATTGGACAATGTCGCACCGGGTAGGGTTTACGAAATCCCAGTACGTATTACCGCTTAAAAACGGGAATTGTTTGAGTTAGTTAGAAAAAGCCCTGAATTTCAGGGCTTTTTTGTGTACTAAAATGAGCTGTTTTGGAGTTATCTATTTAAGATTGCTAACCAAAACCTTAATTTATGGGTAGTTACGAGGAAAAACTGAGCATTCTCTCCGAGATGATCGCCTTTGCCAGAGTAGATCATTCCCTGAAACAATCGGAATATGATTTTTTACTGAAAGTAGCCCATAGTCTGGAGATAGATAAAGATGTTCTCGATGGTCTCCTCAAACAAAAATCTCCCAAAATTCGATTAAAAACCCAAGCAGAACGGATTGTACAGTTCCATAGACTTATGCTTTTGATGAACATAGATCAGGAACAACATAAAAAGGAGATTGATACACTTTATAATATTGGCTTGAAAATGGGTTTGCCTCCATCTGCTATAACTCAGGTGTTGGAGGTGATGCACCGCTACCCAGACAACATTGTTCCGCCCGATGTGCTTATAAATATCTTCAAGGCACACTATAATTAATGTCAAATTGACACCTTTTCCAATTCATTTCATGCCAAATAGGCATGTGTTTTCTGTTGGTATAAGTTTTGTCTTATACATGGTGATTTGAATGTTTAACTAAAAATTGAATCGCCATGAGTATAGTAAAAAGAAATAACCTGTTTTTTCCATCCTTGATGAATGATTTTGTAAGTCCTGATTGGTTCGGCGGAACTGAAAAGTGGAATACATCGGTTCCCGCAGTAAACATAAAGGACAATACAGAAGGATATGAATTGGAACTTGCCGTTCCAGGTATGAAAAAAGATGATTTTAAAGTTGAGATCGACAATGATGTCTTGACCATTTCCAGTGAAATGAAAACTGAGAATGAAGAAAGCAATGATAATTATACAAGAAAGGAATTCTCATATTCTTCATTTAAAAGAGCCTTTACATTGCCTGAGACCGTAGACGGTTCCAAAATCGACGCTAAGTACGAGGATGGAGTGTTGAAATTGACATTGCCCAAAAAACAAGAGGCCTTGCCAAAACCAAAAAGATTGATAGAGATTGCATAAGACATTAGAACACCAACTATAGGTGTTTCATGATGGTTGGATTAGTTGGTTAGTTGAGAAGCGCTCCTACATATGCGGGGGCGCTTTTTTTATTCCTTTTCCTGAAGCATTTTTATCTCGTCCCTTAGTTTGGCCGCTTGCATAAAATCGAGCTCTTTGGCCGCTTTTTCCATAGCTTTTCGCTTCTCCCTGATTAATTTTTCCTTTTGATCTTCAGTGATATATTTTAGATCAGGTTCGGCAGCTCTCAATTCTTCCTTTTGAAAGTGGTAGGTGGATACGGAATTTTTGGCCAATGCACTATCTAGGTTTTTCTTTAATGCTGTAGGAGTGATGTTATTCTCCTTGTTGTACGTCATCTGCTTGTCCCGACGGTAATTGGTTTCGTCAATGGTCTTTTGCATGCTTTCGGTGATTTTGTCCGCATACATTATGGCCTTTCCGTTTAGGTTACGCGCAGCTCGGCCCACGGTCTGTGTCAGAGAGCGGTTACTACGTAAAAAACCTTCCTTATCCGCATCCAAAATGGCCACCAGGGATACTTCTGGTAAATCCAAACCTTCACGTAAGAGGTTTACACCTATCAGCACATCAAAAAGCCCTTTTCGTAAATCCTGCATAATTTCTACTCGCTCCAGTGTATCCACATCACTATGGATATAGCGACAACGGACATCGATTCTGGTTAGATATTTGGTAAGCTCCTCCGCCATTCGTTTGGTCAGGGTGGTGACCAATGTGCGCTCATCCAGTTCTACCCGTTGCTGAATCTCTTCTATCAAATCATCAATTTGATTTTCACTGGGCCTAACTTCGATGATAGGGTCCAATAATCCTGTAGGGCGGATAATCTGTTCCACATAGACCCCTTCGCTGAGTTCCAGCTCATAATCTGCTGGTGTGGCACTCACATAAAGCACTTGATTTTGAAGGGCTTCAAACTCTTCAAACTTTAACGGACGGTTATCCATGGCCGCAGGTAAACGGAATCCGTATTCGACCAAATTCTCTTTTCTCGAACGGTCACCCCCATACATGGCATGCACTTGCGGAATGGTAACATGGCTTTCATCTATGACCATTAAATAATCATCTGGGAAATAATCCAACAAACAGAACGGTCGGGTGCCTGGTTTTCTACCATCTAAATACCTGGAGTAATTCTCTATTCCAGAGCAATAACCAAGTTCGCGTATCATTTCAAGGTCGAAATTCGTGCGTTCCTCCAAACGTTTGGCCTCCAAAGGCCGACCGATTTCCTTGAAATAATCTATCTGCTTCACAAGGTCGTCCTGTATCTCCTTTATGGCATTTTGAAGCACATCCGGTGAGGTAACGAACATGTTCGCCGGGTAGATGTTCAAGGTGTCATAAATCTCGATGACATTATTGTTGTACGGGTCCAATGCTTCGATTTCTTCAATTTCATCACCAAAAAAATGGATGCGAAATGCATGGTCCGCATAGCCAGGGAATACATCCACCACATCGCCTTTTACTCTAAAATTACCATTTCTGAAATCTGCTGTGGTACGGGCATACAGGCTTTGCACCAGTTGCTTCAAAAATTTGGTTCTTGGGATGACTTGGTCCCTATGGATGGTAATGACGTTTTTCTGAAACTCTATTGGGTTTCCGATACCGTACAAACAGGAGACGGAGGCCACCACAAGTACATCACGCCTTCCTGAAAGCAGAGAGGAGGTGGTACTCAATCGTAATTTCTCTATATCCTCGTTTATGGACAGGTCCTTTTCAATATAAAGTCCGCTTGTGGGGATATAGGCCTCTGGCTGATAGTAATCGTAGTAGGATACAAAATATTCCACCGCATTGTTGGGAAAAAATTGCTTGAACTCCGAATACAATTGCGCGGCCAAGGTCTTATTGTGCGCCAAAACCAAGGTGGGCTTCTGAACCGATTCCACCACATTTGCAACGGTAAACGTTTTTCCCGACCCGGTAACTCCGAGCAAGGTCTGATGTTGGGCCTTGGAATCAATGCCCTCTACCAATTGTCGTATCGCCTCGGGCTGATCGCCTGTTGGCTTAAAGTCGGAAACTACCTGAAATTTCATAAAGTAAAAATACTAAAGGCAGTCGCTAAATAGAAGCAAAGCTCTAATATTCTTGCTTGATGTTGTTACAAATCACGTTTCTTCAACAAGGCATAAGATAAATAGATAAAAATAGCCGTCCAGATAATGACTATGAAGAACTCGTACCAATAGACATGGTAGTCAAACTTCATGTCTTCACCAATTTGTTGCCCAATATTTTGAACGGCAGATAGCCTTGTAAAGGGTTCTTTGATCAAATTGGACATGGATTCTAACGGAAAGAATCGTTTTACTGCTTTGGCAGCTTCCCAACTCATCACTTTCCATCCCAATAAGCCAAATACCACTTGCTCAAATATGGTCCAAAGAATAAGGAAACCAAGGGCAAATGCCGACCGTTTCACCAATATCCCCAAGAACAGGCAGAAGGAGAAGAACCCGACCAACTTGATAAAGAAAGCGGGCAAAAACTCCAAATCGGAGAATATAATGGACATTTCGTTGTAGTCTGAATAGGCCAGACCAAGAATCATGGACACCACAAACACAAATATGGTGGATATGAGCGCAAAGGATATTACCGTGAGAACTTTGGACGTAATGAATTCCTTTTTGGATAATCCGTCTATCAAATTTTGTTTTATGGTCTTGTTGCTGTATTCGTTGGACATCATGGAAACTATAACAATGGCCAAAAACAGCTTGAAAAGTGCTGTGACAAAAGTATTGAAATGCCAAATGTAGGGGAAGTTAAATATTCCCTGATCTGCAAGGTGGAACTCTACCGGGCCAATATCAAATTTAATGGCAGCGATAAGTGCAATGGAGGTCAAGAGCACAAAATAGGAGATGATCAGTACCTTGCTGGCCCTATTGTTCCACAGTTTTATAAATTCTATTTGTAGGAGACGTAACATTCGTTTTTTGATTATTGGTTCTTGGTCAGGGTTAAAAATTGTTCTTCAAGGCTTTCTTTGCGCTTTACCAGGTGGGATAGTATAATCCCTTTTTCGAACAACATTTTGTTCAAGCTTTCGGCATCCATTTCCTCTTTTAAATAAGCCGTAAGGGTACCATTAAAGACTTCTATTTTGCCAAAACTGGCACTTTTTTCCAATAGGGTTTGCAATTGGTCCAAGTCGGTAGATCTTAATTCAAAAAAACCATGACTTGCCAGCATACTGTCGACAGGACCGGAGTAAAGGTTTTCTCCTTTTCTTAGAATGATAACATGGGAACATACCTTTTCCACCTCGTCCAATAAGTGAGATGCCAATAAAATCGTGGTGCCTTGGTTCGCTATAGTTTTGATGATTTCCCTGATTTGATGGATTCCCTGAGGGTCCAAGCCATTGGTTGGCTCGTCGAGAATCAGAATTTCTGGGTCGTTAAGTAGGGCGGAAGCGATGGCCATACGTTGTTTCATACCCAACGAATAGGTTTTGAACTTGCTGTTACGACGGTCCCACAGGCCGACCAACTCCAATTTTTCCTGTATTTTGGTTTCTGGAACATCTTTTATTTTGCACACCAGTCTTAAGTTCTGGATGGCATCCATGTAAGGATAAAAATTGGGCCGCTCGATGATGGCCCCCACTTTTTTTAGGGCATCGTGGGTGGTTGTGGAACCATCGAACCAACTAAATTCTCCGGAAGTTCGGTTCACAACATTTAAAATAATGCCCAAAGTGGTCGATTTACCACTTCCGTTAGGTCCCAAAATGCCGTAGACGTTCCCCTTTTCTATGGTGAAAGAGAGGTCTTTGACTGCAGTGAGATACCCAAACTTTTTGGTAAGATGGTTTACGGTAAGTATTGTTTCCAAAAGATGCTATCGTTTTTTGAATGGTTTATACTAACTTGACGAAGAATAGTGCAATTTGTTACAAATAATCGAATACAATGTCGGAAGAAAAGTTGATGTCGAAAAAGAAACCTGCTTATCCCATAAGCAAGGAACTCGATGAATATTTGGAATATTACAACCGAAAGATAGAAATCCCAATCCATTATGATGACCTCCTTCGGTTCTCGGGAAGTGTTGCGGTATATGATGCCAATGACGAGGATACCCTTTGGGTACGGGTGTTTTACCCAGAGTTCGACAGGGATGAGATAGACCTGGCTTTAAAGAGGGTCTACTCGAATTTTGTATCGGATGGTAGCGATAAGATTTTCCAATACCTGAACGTGGATTATGTGGATTACTGCACATTCGGAAATTCAAAGCCCTTTAGAATTAAGGTGAGGAATATCCTGAACGATAACTACACCTTGTTCTATGTAAAAAAAACCGATGCTTCCCGTGTGTATGGATTGGAGTTGGAGCATATGTTGTCGCCCTACAACCTTAATTTTGTCATTTATCAAAATACACTGATCGAGGAGCATATTGTAGGTATTCCCGGTGATGTGTTCTTTAAAAAAAATCTGCCCGAATGTTCAGAGTTCGATAAAGCACAGATTGCCAAGGAATTTGTAAAGTTCAATGAGCGTTGTATGATTCGGTTATTGGGCGATATGCGCTCGTACAACTATGTCATTGTGCCCACACACGATTTTGATAGTGTGAACTACAAGATCAGGGCTATCGATTTTGACCAGCAATGCTATGAAGGAAAAATAAAGGTCTACCGTCCCCAATTTTTTAAAGAGAACAAGGTGATGGTCGATTTGGTGCAGAGCAAATTGACGGTCGACTCCGTGAATCAATATATTGTGGAGGAGCGCTCCATAATCGCCAAAAGAATATTGAGCTGGGGCAGAAGACTAAAAAGACTTTTGGATGTCTGCCAAGTTGATACCATAGCGCCACCAGAAAATATGGAAATGCTAAAAACGCAGTTATTGGACCTAACAGGTGATATTAATTTCCGAGATAGTAAAACCATGGGCGAAGTGCTTATACACGCCTTAGATTTTGTAAAACGAAACTACGAAGATGTCAGTATGAAACAGATTATAGATAAAAAGTTCTAGCTTTTCTGTTCTTTGTTGAAATACACGAGGTAGTAGTACATCTGCCTTTCTTCGTCCCAACCTTTTTCCACAAATTTTTCTGCGGATTCCGGGTTGATAAAATCCATTTTTATCTGAATGTTGGTGTCGAGGTTGATGACATTCTTGATTTTCTTACGGGCATCGCTCACAGCTTTGTTCGCAATATCAAAATTGGAAACATCCTCAATGCTATATTTTGGACCTTTCTCAACCTTGTAATGCTTGAATTCTGGTATGAGTTCAGGGTTTTCCATAACCTCGTTCAAGAATGAGGTCTCCTCAAAATTGTCATTCTTGGCAAAGTGGTTCACCGCACGGTTCATGAACATAACCTCTTGTTGCTTGTCCTCTGCAGGAAGCACAACGTCTTTTGCAAAGTTCTGGCAGAACTTCAGGTAGTTTTTGGTGTAGAAGTTATCATCCGTTAACGGCAACACACCTAGAAAGTTTTCGAGCCAATATTTGGCATCATAACGGTTGCTATCTACGGAAAGAACTTTAAAGCCTTCTTCCTTGTTGATGTTGAATACGATACATCCTTTGTCAAGCTTGTTGATGTTGATACCTTGTCGAATCAAAATCTCCAAGTTGTGCTCATTTTCTTCAAATTGAAGGAAATCGTGCTTCAACTCACTTTTAAAAATACCAACGGCATCCGTTTTTTGGTTGTCGATGACCATATCGGAAAAATGGACCACGTAAACTTCCCCACTCTTTATATGTGGGTGGTTGGATTGCTCAAAAAGGTAGGTAGTGATTTTTTTTGAAAGTCTATGGTTGTCAGATGGATTTTCAAAAATACCAGTTACCGCTGCATGAACCTCATTGAACTCCAAATCTACCTCATGACCAAACTTATAGTAGTTTTCTTCTTTCTCCCTAAACGGTTTAAAAAAGTATTCCTTTAAAAGTCCTGCCATTTCATCGTTCAGTGAAAAAGGTTCTGCGGATAAAAAGGCAGACTCATTCTTACTTTTATTGCCAACACGATGAAGTGAAATACTTTCAATTTGGGCGTTATATAGGTTTAGCATGCTAAGAGTAAATGTTAATGGTTAAAAAACTTGGTCAAGAGATCGGTTAATTCCAGTTTTCGTCGAAGTCCATATCGTCGTAGCTGTCCAAAAGGTCGTCATAGTCTCCTTCTTCCTCTTCATTGGACTCTGCTTCGAACTGTTTTTCCGGCGGGGCATCCGGGAGTTCACCAAAGGTGAACAATAGGTTGGGATATACCCTTCCATCTTCTTTTTCGACGACGTCTGCCAATTCCACAAAAAAGGTCCACATGCTAAAAAAGTCGTACACGTAAATCATTTTGGGGGTGTTTTCCGAAAGCACATCATCAATAGAGGTCTCGTTCATCAAACGGATATCGGAACCGTTCTCGCTCATATCAAAAAGAGCTATTTCCTCATCTTGGTTCCATTCCTCGTCACAAGTATAAAAAGAGGCCATTTCACTTCCCTCAAAACCAAAAGCTTGGGTAATGGCATTGTGAAAATCCTCCAAGCTACTTTGGTCTTCAATTTCGATATCTCTAAAGATATCTTCCTCAGCATCAAGTATTATCCTGATTTTATAAATCATCCATCAAATTTTAGAGTGGGCACAAAGGTACAATAAATAGACCTTATTTGGAGAACCTGTGCAGGGTAAAAGTCATGGCTGCCAAAAGGAAAAATGCACCAATTTGATGCGCTATTCCCAACCAAAGCGGCACAGCGTAAATCAACGTGAGTACACCCAATAAAAATTGGACAAATACTAAGCCCAATAGGGTTTTTAATCCTTTTTCTTGAAGAGGAGTACGTTGGATTTTACGGGTTCTATACCAAATCAATGCGATAAACGCAACTACGATGTACGCCAAATACCGGTGCACAAACTGTACGCCGCTCTTACCTTCATAAAAGTTTTTGATAACGGGTTGCTGCTCAATATAAACAGTTTCGTGAATCAACTTGCCATCGCTCATCAACGGCCAATGATTGTGAATAAAACCGGCATCCAAACCTGCTACAAAGGCGCCCCAAATAATTTGAAGCAATAGAACCACAAGTCCCGATCGAATCAGGTTTCTGATTTTTGTATTGATTTCTTTCTTATATGGGTAGATGAGGTCCAGAGCGACCCAAAGGCTGTAAGCAAATGTGATAAACGCAGTGGTCAAGTGCGCGGCCAGTCTAAAGTGACTTACATCTGGGCGGTCCACAAGTCCACTTTTTACCATGTACCAGCCCAAAAAACCTTGGAATCCTCCTAAAAAGAGCAGAACCAAGCATTTTTTCACAGTTGGGCGGTCCAATTTCCTTTTCAAGAGAAAATAGAGGAACGGTAAAATAAAAACCACTCCTATAAATCGTCCAATGACCCTATGTAGCCATTCCCAGAAATAAATATCCTTGAATTCCTCAATTCCGAAATGGTTGTTGAGTTTTTGGTACTCTGGATATTGTTTATATAGGTCAAAGGCTTCTTGCCATTCTTGTTCGTTCATGGGAGGGATGGTCCCGTGAATCAATTTATAGTCGGATATGGAAAGCCCAGAGTGGGTAAGCCGCGTAATACCGCCTACCAGAACCATCACAAAAATTAGAAAACACCCAGTTAACAACCAATACACTACATATTTGTTCTTATTCATTCGGAATGGACTTTTAGGTTCAATTTTTTGCCTTTTTCCAACATAAAATTGTAGGCAGCCTCGTATTCGTTGGGAATTTCGCCTTCCAAAATCGCTTCTTTAATAGCGTCCTTAATGATGCCGATTTCTTTGGAGGGTTTCAAGTTAAAGGTCTTCATGATCTCTTCACCGGAAACTGGCGGTTGAAAGTTTCGGATATGGTCCCGTTCCTCGACTTCCACTATTTTTTGACGAACAATCTTAAAATTGTTCTTGTATTTTTTCTGTTTTCGCGGATTTTTTGTTGTGATGTCGGCCTCACAAAGCGTCATCAAGTCTTCCACAAAATCCCCTGCATCAAAAACCAATCGTCGTACGGCAGAATCCGTGACGTGGTCTTCTGATAAAATGATGGGCCTTGAACTCATCAATACCATTTTCTGTACAAACTTCATCTTCTCGTTCAATGGAAGACGAAGTCTTTTAAAAAGTTTATAGACCATTTTGGCCCCGACGAATTCATGCGCGTGAAAGGTCCAACCGATTTTTTTATGGAATTTTTTGGTGGGTGCTTTTCCAATATCGTGCAGTAAAGCCGCCCATCGTAACCATAGGTTGTCTGTGGTTTCGGAAATATTATCCACGACCTCCAGGGTGTGCCAAAAATTATCTTTATGGCGTTGACCTTCTATTTCCTCTATGCCTTGTAAGGCGGTGAGCTCTGGCAATAGTATAGGTAGCAGCTCGGTTTTGTGCATCAACGAAAATCCTAGAGATGGTTTGGAACTCATCAATATTTTGTTGAGTTCGTCCACGATACGTTCCTTGGAAACAATTTTGATACGGTCCTTGTTCTCTGTAATGGCCTGAAGGGATTGCAGCTCAATCGTAAAATGCAATTGTGCGGCAAACCGGATGGCGCGCATCATCCGAAGCGGGTCATCAGAATAGGTAATGCCGGGCTCCAAAGGGGTGCGAATAATTTGCCTATCCAAGTCTGCTAAACCATCAAAAGGGTCTAAAAGCTCCCCAAAATTGGATTGGTTCAATGCTAAGGCCATGGCATTTATGGTGAAATCCCGTCGGTTTTGATCGTCTTCCAGAGTGCCGTCTTCCACAATGGGCTTTCGGCTGTCCCGATTATAGCTTTCTTTGCGGGCACCCACAAATTCAAGCTCTAAATCCATGTGCTTGATCATGGCCGTACCGAAATTCTTGAATACCGAAATCTCTGGTTTCCCCTTTAGTTTGGAGGCTACTTTTTTGGCAAGGTCTATTCCACTGCCAATGGCAACGATATCAATATCTTTGGGTGTACCTCTTTTTAAAAAGTAATCACGTACAAAACCACCGATGACGTAAGCATCTACGCCCAACTCATCTGAAGCTTCACCAATAAGTTTAAAAATAGGATGTTGTATTGCCTTTGTATGGAATTCCTTCGCCATTGTTATTCCCGAATAACCTTCACCTGTCCGTCATTACTCAGTTTAATGATGGAGGAGGGAGAAGGGTTTATATTTTCATCGGGCAAATTTACCACATAGTCCACTCCTTTTAAAATTTCTTCCTCAATATCCTTGAATTGTTTTGGTGTGGGGTGGCCCGAAATATTGGCGGAAGTTGACACTATCGGTTTTTTGAATTTATTGATGAGGTACTGGCAAAATTTATCGGAAGCCACGCGGATGGCCAATGTATTGTCTTCTGCGATTAGATTACTGGCGACCCGCATTGGTTCATCAAAAACTATAGTCGTTGGTTTGGTTGCGAGGTCCATAATATCGTAAGCCACATCGGGCACTGCTTTTACGTGGCGTTCCAACATGGCCTGATTGGCAACTAAACAAATGAGTGCTTTGGTGTCTTCGCGCTTTTTAAGGGCATACACTTTTTTTACGGCTTCCGGATTTGTGGCATCGCAGCCTATGCCCCAGACCGTGTCGGTCGGGTAGAGGATGAGTCTACCTTCTTGCAGCACTTTAATGCAATTGTTGATTTCTTCGGTCAATGTTCTAGAATTTTAGTTGAAAATGGTCAGTCAAAGCCTGCCATTGTACTCTGTTTTTATCCATCCCGATATTTCCTTTTTTTAATGAGACTTTTTGTGAGCCCCAAATGGGAATCGGTTCTTTTCCGCTGTTATAGGCTTGTATGGATTGTGTTCCTTTCAATATTCCCATGATTTTAAACCAGAGGTCGTCCGCATTGGGTGCCAGTTTTAGAAACAAGTCTCGCTCAAACACTTGCTGGTCCATTGTATCGGGGGGATATAACGTTCCGCCTGCACCGATAGGTAAAATAAGTTTTTTGTTTTTGCATTCTGCTAAATCGGAATTCCATTGTTTGTACGGTAGTAGCTCTCCCGATTCATTGTAGGTTATACACCGTGTTTGGTTTGCAATGATTTTATCTGGGTTCTTTTGATAGGCTTCATAAAGGTTTGATAACCAGTTTTTACGATACATCATATCATCATCGCAAGTCACAATGATTTTGTTTGGATACATTTTTAGAGGCTCTACCAATTTTCTATGAGAACTATAGTAGTCGGTAAACTCTATACTGAAGATGTCTCCAACTAAATCAATAAGTTTTTTTGGAACTTTATCCTTAAGGTCTTCATGTAGCCATAACAAGATTTTTTGGGGCAACACATCTTGATTCAACAAACTGCGGATAGTGAGATGGACTATGTTCAGTCTAGATGGAATCGATGCCAATGAAACAATTACTGGAATGTTTTTTTTCTGAGCAATGAGCCTTTCTTTGGATTGCCAAGTTAGATTGGCCTGATAAAAAAGTGACACAGGAATTTCCTTGACCTTCATTCTAGGAGTTTAGAATCACAAAATTAAGCATATGAGATAACATTTAATATTTCTATTTTTGCCCAGATGAACCCAAACGAAACAGAATCACCGAAAATATCAGTAATCATTAGCACCTATAATGCCGAAGAGTGGCTGAAAAAGGTGTTGTGGGGATTCAATTGCCAGCTTTTTAAGGATTTTGAGGTGGTTGTTGCGGATGATGGTTCTGGTCCCAAGACCAAAGCATTATTGGAGGAAATGTCCAAGAAGGTGTTTTATAACATCATTCATGTGTGGCAAGAGGATGATGGCTTCCAGAAATCTAGGATTTTAAATAAAGCGGTCGAAGCCTGTAATGCTGATTACATTATTATGACGGACGGTGATTGTATTCCACGTGAGGATTTTGTAGAGGTGCATTACATTAACAAGGAGCAGGGGTATTTTATTTCGGGCGGGTATTATATGCTTCCGATGAACATTTCCAAAATGATTACTTTGGAGGATATCGAAAAGCAGAAATGTTTCAACATTCATTGGCTTAAGGAAAAAGGTATTCCTAAGACTTTCAAGAACAACAAGCTTACAGCTAGAGGAATAATATCTAAGTTATTGAATACGGTTACTCCGACCAATGCCAGTTGGAACGGGCATAATTCCTCAGGTTGGAAAAAGGATATATTAAACGTAAACGGTTTTGATGAACGCATGCAGTATGGCGGACAGGACCGTGAGTTGGGAGAGCGCTTGTTCAATTTTGGAATTAAATCCAAACAATTGCGCTATAGTGCAGTCTGTGTACACTTAGATCACAAGAGAGGTTATAAAACGCCAGAATCCATTGCTAAAAATCAAGCAATACGTAAAGAGACCAGATCAAAAAAGGTAGTGTGGACGCACTATGGCATCACCAAATAATAGGCAAGCTCGTTTTTCTTTTCCAAACGTTTTAACTCTCTGAACCTCTCCAAAACGCCAAGGGCGTTCAAATAACAAATGGTCCATCCTTTTTTGCCGTCCAAAATCCCTAAACGGAGGATATAGTGGTTGAAGAATTTCCAAACGGGCTTCACTGTCATCAAGACATAGTTAAAATGCTTTTCCTTGTAGAAATCCTCTTTGGCCTTTAATTGGCCATACTTGAGCATTTTCCCTTTGTAGTCTTCATAGTTTTTATAGCAAAAATGAATCAATTTTTCTTTAAGGATTCCAGATTTGCCATCCACTACCAAAGTTTCATGAACAATTTTTTGATCGGTAAAATGAGCTTTGCTTTTTCGGAAAAGCCTATAATTTTTGTCCGTTTGCCAACCACTGAAATTCAAAGGTTCGTTTTGGAACATAAACTTTCGGTAGAACCAATAAGCTTCGTGGGCATCTGGATTATTAATGGTTGCTAAGATTTCCTTTTGAAGACTTTCCGTAACCACTTCATCGGCATCCAAGAATAAAACCCAATCGTTGGCTGCTTGTTTAAGAGTAAACGACTTTTGAGCGGTGAAATTTTCAAAAGGGTTTTGAATCACCTTTACTTTTGGATGGTTCAAAAGATACTCGTAAGTGCCGTCGGTACTGTAAGAGTCAACGACCAATATTTCATCAGCGAAAGAAACGGAATCAATACATTTTTCAATGTAGCCCATTTCATTATAGGTAATCACAAGTGCTGATATTTTTTGCTTTGGGGTGCACAATTCAGCCATAATTTATTGGTGTAGTGTTTAATATTTTACAAATCTATAACAAAAAAGTAGCGTAAAAATTGTTTAGGCGTTTCTTTTTCTTATAAACAATCGACTCGTCAATTTCCCTACTTCATATTTGTTAAAGCTCTAATTTGAGCTATTTATTTAGTTAGACGGTAATATGGATCTAGAGTTGCGTGTAGGATTAAGATTTTTCGATGAACAACCTCTTTGTCTCACTTAAAGCTGCCCCAATAACCTGATGCATATCGTAATATTTATACTCGGCAAGCCTTCCCCCGAATATTGTGGTTTCTTTTTTGGCCATATCTTGATAGGCTTTAAAAAGAGCAGTATTCTTTGCATCGTTGATGGGATAATACGGCTCTTTTTCTGATGAAGCTTCCAATGGGTATTCCTTTGTGATCACCGTCGTTTTTTGTTTCCCAAATTCAAAATGCTTGTGCTCAATGATTCTGGTATATGGGATGTTAGATTCCGTATAGTTTACAACTGCATTGCCTTGATAGTTTTGCATATCCACTACTTCATGTTTAAAATCCAAGCTTCGGTATTCTAATTTACCATGGCAATAATCAAAGTATTCATCAATTTTTCCGGTGAAAACTATTTGTTTCGCCAAACCGGTCAAGGCTTCTTTTTCTTTGAAGAAGTCAATATTTGTTCTGCATTCTATACCTTTTAACAATCCCTCGGTAAGTTTGTTGTAGCCCCCAATGGGTATGCCTTGGTAGGCATCGTTAAAATAGTTGTTATCGTACGTAAACCGCAATGGCAACCTTTTTATAATAAAGGCAGGTAGTTCGCTGGTCTTTCGTCCCCATTGTTTTTCGGTATACCCTTTGATTAATTTTGTGTAAATATCATCTCCGACCAGTTTAAGAGCTTGTTCTTCGAGATTGGATGGTTGAATATCTTGATATTTTCTGGTCTGTTGGGCAAGAACTGCTTTCGCTTCTTCCGGGGTTTTTGTTCCCCAAAGTTGGTAAAATGTATTCATATTGAAGGGAAGGTTGTAAAGTTTGCCTTCAAAATTGGCCAAAGGTGAGTTGGTGTATCGGTTGAAGGGAACAAAGCTATTTACATAATCCCAGATGGTTTTGTCATTGGTGTGAAAAATGTGTGCGCCATATTTGTGCACATTAATTCCATTAACGTCTTCGCAATAGGTATTGCCACCAAGATGGTCCCGTTTGTCAATTACCAAACATTTTTTATTGCGCCTAGTTGCTTCATAGGCAAAAACCGCTCCATAAAGGCCAGCACCAACAATAAGATAATCATATTCCGCGGCGGGATTCATTCGGTTAGTTTTTGAAGATTTTTAAAAAAGGGGAGTTGCAATTTATGGATTAGGTAATTGAAAAATGATATTTTTAGAAAAAATTAAAATTTTGAAAATGCAAAACACTAACCAGTTCTACATTTCCAGAAATTATAAATTTTCCAAGAATGCGGCCTCCAAGCCCAAAATGGATTGTGAAAATGTCTTGTCCCAACTAGGTTTTGAAAATTTAGGGTTTAAGCAGAGCAATCATCCCAGTTCGGCCATTGGGGCCATCATTAGTTTTTTGGGGATAACCAAAGGTTTGATTTTATTGCCCTTTTCATCAACATTGTGCATGCAATATCCCCTGAGCAAGTTTTTTAGCTATAAAGTTCAAGTGGCCAAGCTCAAAAGATGTAAAATTGTTTTGATTGTCCATGATGTAAAAACCTTGATGGGCAAAAACAAAAATGTGGAAAAAGAAATGAAACACTTCAACAAAGCTGATGTTCTTGTGCTGCACAATGAGATGATGATTGAATGGTTTACAGAAAATGGATATAAGGGAAAAATGGTGCCGTTATATTTATTCGATTATTTGCTCGCTAGCAATCAGGAATTGCCCGAATCTCCTAAAGAAGCTGGGAGGGAGGTTGTTTTTGCTGGAGGATTGGGAATGGAAAAAAGCGCCTTCCTGTACAAGGTTGACGAGTTGGAACAAAAGGATTTTACCCTAAAGCTCTACGGAAATGGCTATCAAAAGGAAAAAGTGGATGAAAAATCCATTTTGAACTATCAAGGAGTTTTTTCTCCGGATGAGGTGCTGGATAAAATGAAAGGGAATTTTGGATTGGTGTGGAACGGAAATGCCATTAAGGAGTGTGATGGAGCATTTGGTAAATATATTCAGTACAATAATCCGCATAAAACATCTTTGTACTTATTGGCTGGTTTGCCTGTAATTGTTTGGGACAAAGCTGCAGTAGCCAAAATAATTGAGGAGGAACAGGTGGGCTTTGCGATTGGATCTTTGGATGAACTATCCGAAAAGCTGGATAATATTGATGAGGAGACCTATTCCAAAATGGTCTCCAATGTGGATAGGATAAGGCATAAAATCACGAACGGCCACTTTTTACAAGCGGCCGTCAGTAATGTATTAAATTAATTGAACAAGGGATTACACAGCAACATTGTGCTCACGCAAGGCATTGTTCAAAGAAGTTTTCTTGTCCGTGCTTTCTTTTCGCTTTCCAATGATCAAGGCACAAGGTACTTGATAATCACCTGCTGGGAATTTTTTGGTATAGCTTCCGGGAATAACAACTGACCTAGCAGGTACGCGTCCTTTCAATTCAACAGCTTCATCACCTGTCACATCAATAATTTTGGTAGATGCGGTCAAAACAACATTCGCGCCCAAAACGGCTTCTTTTTCTACTCGCACACCTTCCACTACTATACACCTTGAACCAATAAAGGCATTGTCTTCAATAATTACGGGGGCCGCCTGTAAAGGTTCCAAAACCCCGCCGATACCAACTCCACCACTCAAGTGAACGTTTTTACCGATTTGTGCACAACTTCCCACCGTGGCCCAAGTATCCACCATGGTTCCTTCATCAACGTAGGCACCGATGTTTACATAACTCGGCATTAAAATAGTGCCCTGAGAAATATAAGCTCCATGTCTTGCCACCGCATGGGGGACCACACGAACACCTTTTTCTTTGTATCCTTTTTTCAAAGGAATTTTATCATGATATTCAAAAATGCCAGCTTCGAGCACTTCCATTTTTTGGATAGGGAAGTAAAGTACCACCCCTTTTTTTACCCATTCATTTATCTGCCAACCATCTTCCGTAGGTTCTGCACAACGCAGTTCTCCCGAATCAATAAGCTTTACGACTTCGCGTATGGCGTCTTGAGTCTTTCTGTCCTCGAGCAACGCTCTATTGTCCCACGCTTTTTCAATTAGCGTTCTTAATTCTGTCATTTTTCTTAAAGTTTATACAAAGATAAGCCCCCTCATACAATTATGGTCGCCATTTTTAAGCGCATAACATTTTTAAGGTTATTTTTGCCAAAAAATTATTTTGGCTAGAATTTTGGCTTTGGATTTTGGAAAGGTGAGAACGGGGATAGCAGTTACCGATGAACTTAAGCTGATCGCTTCTGGATTGACCACTATTCAAACCAAGGACTTGTTATCCTTTTTGGACGAGTACACCCATAAAGAATCCGTTGAACTTTTTGTTGTGGGGTTGCCCAAGCAAATGGACAACACCGCTTCCGAGTCCGAGGAACTTATCCAGGTTTTTTTGAAAAAGCTGAAGGCCAAGTTTCCTTCTATTCCTGTGGAGCGACAAGATGAGCGGTTCACATCCAAAATGGCATTTCAATCCATGTTGGACAGCGGAATGAAAAAAAAGAAGAGAAGGGATAAGGCCCTAGTCGATGAAATAAGTGCCACGCTCATATTGCAGGCCTACTTAAACAGATTTTGATTTATGATTTTACCCATAGTAGCCTACGGAGACCCCGTTTTGCGAAAAAAGGCAAAGGATATCACATCCGAATATCCAAAACTTGACGAGTTAATAACAAATATGTGGGAGACCATGTACAATGCCCATGGTGTTGGCCTGGCCGCTCCACAGGTGGGGCTTCCCATACGTATGTTTATGGTGGATACAACACCTTTTTCTGATGATGAAGAATTGACCGAAGCCGAGCAGAAACAACTCGATGGATTCAAAAAAGTATTCATCAACGCAAAGATTCAAGAAGAAAGTGGCAAGGAGTGGGACTTTAACGAAGGTTGTTTGAGTATTCCTGATGTCCGTGAAGATGTAAAGCGTAAGCCAGAAATCACCATTACATATTTAGATGAGGGTTTCAAAGAACATACGGAGACCTTTGATGGCCTTTTGGCCCGAGTTATCCAACATGAATACGACCATATTGAAGGTATTTTGTTTACCGATAAGCTTTCAACCTTAAAGAAACGACTTTTAAAAAGCCGATTGGAAAAGATTTCCAAAGGAAAAATAACCGTGGACTACCGAATGAGGTTTCCCAATATCAAAAAAGGACGTTAAAAAAATCGCAGTTTGCGATAAAAACATATTTTTGCGCCCATAAATTATTATTTGAATGGCATTAGACAAGATTTTATCCATTGGAGGTAAACCAGGACTTTACAAATTATTGACCCAAACGCGAGGAGGCTTTGTTGGCGAATCCCTTTTGGATGGCAAACGCGTAACCGTTGGTTTAAGAAGCAATGTAAGCGTGTTGTCCGAAATAGCCATTTACACTTTGGAAGAGGAAGTTCCTTTAAAGGAAGTATTTCAAAAAATAAAGGAAAAGGAAGACGGTAAAAAAACCTCGATTAGCCACAAAGCCGAAAAAATCGAATTGGAGGAGTATTTTTTCGAGGTACTCCCGAATTATGATGAGGACCGTGTGTACGCAAGCGACATCAAAAAAATCATACAGTGGTACAACATCCTTCTCGACAACAATATCACTGAGTTTGTTGAGGACGAAAAGGATGCCGAACAACCTACTGTATCTGCCTCAGAAGAGGAAGAATAAACACTATTCTTTTTTCCAATCCACCAACTTTGTTGGGTAATAATTGATCTGCATGGATTCCAGATTAGGAACCTGTGCAGCTAATCGATTTTTATAATCGTCCCAATCAAGGTGCTCACTTGGAGACCATCCCAGTTCGGCATACCCGATTAATCTTGGGAAAGCCAAATATTCCAATTCAGTGCTGTTGCTAATGGTTTCTGACCATAATGGTGCTTCTATTCCAAGAATATTTTCTTTGGGAAGTCCATCAACATAGGTTTCCGGATTCCATTGGTATCCCACATCAACAGGTATATAGCCAGCCCAGTTTAGACCATACTCGGAAATGGAATCATATTTCATGTCCAAATAGGCTTTCTTTGCAGGCGATATTATGATTTTGGAACCATTTTCGGCGGCTTTCAAGGCATTTTCAGCACTGTTCCATAGTTGAACAACCGAATTGGGATCAATGTCCGCTTGGGCAATTTCATCCCAACCGATCATTCTCTTGTTGTGCTTTTGTACCAACTTCCCTACTTTTTCTACGAAAAGGATGTAATCGTTCTTCTTGGTTACGTGGCTTTCATCGCCACCAATATGGAAGTACGGACCGGGCGTTATGGATGCAATCTCGCCAATTACATCATCCAAAAAACTGTAAACCGTATCCTTTTTTGCATCAAAGGAACTGTAACCTACTTTCATATCGGTACGTACACGTGGGGTTTCAGCCCCGGCATAGTGCAAAAACGGGTAGCTCAATGATGCCGAATTGGTGTGTCCGGGCATGTCAATCTCCGGTACAATGGTAATGTGTCTTTCAGCAGCATAGGCAACGAGGTCCTTGTATTCCTCTTGGGTGTAAAATCCACCTTGGCCACCACCAACTTCACTGGCACCTCCGACTTCGGTAAGTTTCGGCCAAGATTTGATTTCAATGCGCCAACCTTGATCATCGGATAGGTGAAGGTGCAATGTGTTGAACTTGTAGTATGCCAGGGCATCAATGTATTTTTTGACTTCATCCACGGTAAAAAAGTGACGGGCCACGTCCAACATGGAACTGCGGTATCCGTATTTTGGAGCGTCTATGATTTTGCCAGAGGGAATTACCCAAATCGGACGGTCTGCCAGTGTATCATTGCTTTTTTCCGGAATGAGTTGGCGTAGCGTCTGTACGCCCCTGAAAGCACCCGTCGCTGTTTTGGCGTTCAATAAAATAGAGTCTTTTTTAATGTAAAGTTGATAAGCTTCGGGACTTTCCAAATCCACACTGTCCGATTGGTTGATATAGATCAACCGTTCCAATTTGTCTTCGGATGATGTATTTACGGCTATATCAAGTCCTGTTTTGGATTTAATGCTTTCGGATAAAAACTGACCCACTTTCTCAAATTCGGGACTTGTGGTAGAAGTGTAGATGGCCGTTCCTATATCTAACCCAAAAGCACTTCCGGTCGGGATGGTTTTGATGGGCTTAGGAATCAATGGGGCGCTTGCTAGGTCGGTTTTTGGAAAATTGATTTCCTCTTTTTTGGTTTGGCAGGCTGCCATGCAGATAACCGCAACGAACAGCAAAATTGATTTTTTAATCACGTTTGTTTAGTTTTTAGTCCATGTAGTCTTTGATCACATCGTACCAGATGTCGTAACCTTTATCGTTCATATGCAGGCCATCTTCAATAAAAATATCTTGCATCACCTTTCTGTTATCCAGCATAGGATACCAGACATCCACAAAATCGATCTTTTCGTTTTCCGAGGCCAGTTTGTCCAGTTTACGGTTTAACCTGCGATACCTACCTCTATATTTCCATCGGGAAATACTCGGTTTTGCCGAAATCAGAACAATCTCCATATTGGGGTTTCTCTGTTGTAGGTCGGCCAAGATCTGTTCGGCTCTTTCAATGATTTTTCTTGGTCTTTTCTTGGCAAAAATATCATTGTCGCCTTCGTAGATAAAAACCTTTACAGGCCTGTAGTTCAATATCAACTCATCCAAATAAAGCTCAAGGTCGGAAAATTGAGAGCCTCCAAATCCAGTGTTGAGTACTTGGTGTTCCGCGAAGCGCTCTTGAACATCTTCCCACAAACGAATACTCGAACTTCCCGTAAAAACAATCGTAGGTTTGGATGGGTCCCAAAGGGAATCATTCTTCTTTTGAATTGATTTGACTTCGTCTTTGAAAGGATTATCGGTTTGCGCAATGACCATCAAAGGAACCACGAGCAACACCACAAAAAGATGTTTCATTCTACTATTTTAGCCTTAAAATGACGTTGAAGATAGTGATATTTTTCCGTAAACCGCCTTTGTTGAAAAATACCAAAATACTTTTCATAAGTAAATTTTGACATTGGATTTTCAACCAATGGGACTTCGTATTTTTGGACAAAATCCAAAGCCATGAACACAAGACCGGAACAGTTGGCCGCTTTTGACCGCCTTTTGACCATTATGGACGAATTGCGCGAACAATGTCCGTGGGACAAAAAGCAGACGATGCAAACCCTTCGTCACTTGACCATAGAGGAAACCTACGAATTGGGTGATGCTATACTGGACAACGATTTGGAAGAAGTAAAAAAGGAACTGGGCGATATTTTACTGCACATTGTTTTTTACGCTAAAATCGGTTCCGAAACACAGGATTTTGATATTGCCGATGTGGCCAATGGTATTTGCGAAAAGCTCATCAACAGACACCCACATATTTATGGAGATGTTAAGGTGGAGAATGAAGAGCAGGTAAAACAGAATTGGGAAAACATCAAATTAAAAGAGGGCAAGAAAAGCGTGTTGGAAGGTGTTCCCAAGGGGCTTCCATCTTTGGTTAAGGCCAACCGAATCCAAGATAAAGTCTCCGGTGTGGGTTTTGATTGGGAGCATCCCGAGCAGGTTTTTGAAAAATTGAAAGAGGAGCTGGGCGAGCTTCAAGAAGAGATAGAAGCAAATAATACCGATCAAATGGAATCTGAATTCGGCGATGTGCTTTTTTCTATGGTCAATTATGCCCGGTTCCTAAAAATCAACCCAGAGAATGCACTGGAGCGCACCAATAAAAAGTTCATTAAACGATTTCAATATTTAGAGCAAAAGGCAAAGGAGGCTGGAAAAGCTATGAGCGATATGACCTTGGCCGAGATGGATGTGTATTGGGAAGAGGCGAAGCAGTTGTAACATTTATCCATTCCCTAACATTTAGACCCGCTCTAATTGTGCACAAACTGACTATATTTGCCATCCTTTTTTAAAATGATTCCGTGTTTCAAAACTACACCAAAGAATTTGCCTATAACTTAAAACTGTCCTATCCCGTGATCTTGGGGATGTTGGGTCACACTTTTGTGGCTTTTGCCGATAATATTATGGTGGGGCAATTGGGTACGGCCGAACTGGCCGCAGTTTCTTTGGGCAACAGTTTTGTGTTCATAGCGATGTCCCTTGGGATTGGATTTTCCACGGCCATAACGCCATTGGTGGCCGAAGCGGATGGTGCAAAGGATCAAGCGGCGGGCAAAAGTGCCCTGAAACACGGCTTGGTACTTTGTACCTTATTAGGGTTGTCACTTTTTGGGCTTATACAAGTTTGCAAACCTTTGATGCACCATATGGAGCAGCCCCCAGAGGTGGTGGAACTTGCCATGCCCTATTTGGATTTGGTGGCTTTTTCGCTGGTGCCTTTGATCATATTCCAGGCTTTTAAACAGTTTTCTGATGGTCTGTCGCAGACCAAATACCCCATGTATACCACCATCGTGGCGAATGTGGTCAATATCACCCTAAATTACCTTCTCATTTTTGGTTCTTTCGGATTTCCCAAAATGGGGATTGTAGGGGCAGCAATAGGCACCTTGGTCTCACGTGTAATCATGGTAGCGTTTATTTGGTATCTGCTCCAGCGAAAAAAGAAGTTTGAATTCTACGTGACCCATTTCAACTTTAGAAGCATCGAAAAGAAAGTGATGAAAAAAATCATCAATCTTGGTTTTCCATCCGCATTGCAGATGTTTTTTGAAGTTGCCATTTTTACCGCGGCCATTTGGTTGAGCGGGGTACTGGGCAAAAATGCGCAGGCCGCCAATCAGATTGCCTTGAACTTGAGCAGTATGACATTTATGGTAGGGACCGGGCTTAGCGTGGCGGCAATGGTCAGGGTCGGAAATCAAAAAGGACTTCAGAACCATAAAGAATTGAAGCGAATCGCTGAATCCGTATTTTTCTTGACCTTGCTTGTGGAAATAGCCTTTGCCGCCATTTTCCTATTGGGAAGACATTGGTTCCCTACGATTTATTTGGATGTGGATGACATAGCCAACCAGGCCGATAATAGCGAAGTGATTTTTATTGCGGCCAAACTGTTGTTGGTGGCGGCCTTTTTTCAGATTTCTGATGGTCTCCAAGTGGTGGTTTTGGGTGCCCTACGTGGTTTGCAAGATGTGAAGATACCAACACTCATTACTTTTATTGCCTACTGGTTGATTGGATTTCCCATCAGCTATTTCTTGGGATTGCGCACCAGTTTTGAAAGCACCGGTATTTGGATCGGATTGTTGTCGGGGCTTACGGCATCGGCTGTAATGTTGTATCTTCGATTCAACTTTTTGACCAAGAAATTGATAGCTCAATAAGATGAATTCCAAGATTGGAATCAAAATAAGAACACATGGAACTACCTAAATTTTTATTGGCCGATAATACGGATTTTCCCGAGGCCATTTTTATTGTACATACCGAATACCCACGATTCATCATCAATCTGGAGAATGATGAAGTGGAATGGATGGAAGAATTCTCCAAACAAGATGAAGCCGATTTATTGGAAGAAGCGGAAAGCCTAATTGAGGCCGCCACGGCTTTTTATGACCGGGAAGTTTCCAGATACGACCAATAATGCTGGAACAATTACTGCAACACGATAAAGAACTGTTTTTGTTCCTTAACGGATTGGGAACCGAGACTTGGGACGGTTTCTGGATGTTTATGACGACGACCAGAAACTCGGCACCACTTTATCTGTTATTGCTTTATTTATCCTATCGAACTTTTGGTTGGAAGGGAACTGGAATAATTTTGGTTTCCATTGCTTTGTTGATTACTTGTACCGATCAGCTGTCCAATTTTTTCAAGTATGGTATCGGTCGCTTGCGTCCCTGCCACGAACCTGATGTGAGCAGCGCAATGCGCTTGGTAAAAAGCTACTGTGGTGGACAATTTGGGTATTTTTCTGCGCACGCGGCCAACTCATTTGGCCCAGCGATTTTCTTTGCCGTATTGTTCAGAAATAAGGTGAAATATATTTCTTGGGTTTTGCTGCTTTGGGCCTGCATTGTGGCCTATAGCCGTATTTACATCGGCGTGCACTATCCGTTGGATGTGATTACAGGAGCCTTTGTAGGCTCACTGTTCGGATGGTTGTGGGCCAAGTTGGCTATATTTGCTTTTCAAAAAATAGGGGTATGATCTCAACCGCTAGATATTGGTTTTATATTGGATTGATTGTGTTGGTGTACATCATTGGCATGTTTGTAACCTTAATGGAGAACGATTCTGCTCAATTTGCAGTAATGGCCATGCGGATGGTTCAGGAAAATGATTTTTTGAGCCTTTTCAAAGGTCCCGAAGAGTATCTGGACAAACCGCACATGCATTATTGGTTGGCAGCACTTTCCTATAAAATTTTTGGCATTCACGATTGGGTATACCGCATTCCCGGTATTTTGTCAACTTTGTTAGGTGCCTATAGCTGCTACGGTCTTGGTAAATTGTTATACAATAAGGATGTTGGTCGATATGCCTCATTGATTTTTATGACGGCCCAAACCATGGTCTTGGCCAACATTGATGTCCGTACCGATGCTGTTTTGACTGGATTTACGATATTCTCCATTTGGCAATTGGCCACTTATATCGAAAAGAATACCTTAAAAAGTATCGCTTTGGGTGCTTTTGGGGCTGGAATGGCCTTTTCCACCAAAGGGCAGATTGCCTTAGTGGTCATTGGAATCTCGATACTTTGCCACTTGGCCTATACCCGAAAATGGAAAAGACTGCTCAATTGGAAGTTACTGGTTGCATTAGTTGTTTTTTGCTTGACCATAACCCCGATGTTATACGCCTATTACCATCAGTTTGATTTACACCCCGAAAAAGTAATTCGCGGCAAGGATCACCGTAGTGGTATCTTCTTTATTTTCTGGGAGCAGAGCTTTGAACGGATGAGTGGCGAAGGCGTAGGGAAGAACAGTAGCGATTTTTTCTTTTTCTTCCATACCTTTTTGTGGGTGTTCCTGCCTTGGACGGTTCTTGCATTGATTGGCTACTGGACCAAAGTAAGAGCCTTTTGGGAAGCGAAGTTCGCTTATAGGCCCAATTTAGAATTTCTGACCGTGGGCGGGATTTCCATTTTGTTCCTTCTCATCAGTTTTGCGCAGTTTAAATTGCCGCACTACATGAATATCCTGATGCCGTTATATGCGATCCTATCAGCAGCTTTCCTATATGTTTTGCACCAACAGGAAAAATTGAAGATGGCAAAAATCATCTTGGGTATCCAGTATTTTATATTGGGATTGGTAGTGGTCTTTGCCCTGTTGGTAAGTCTCTATGTTTTCAAATTGGAATATTGGTATAACTATTTGTTATTGTTGTTGGCACTCGTATTGGTTACATATCTTCTTTTTCAAAAAGAAGCCGTATACACTAAAATTGTAACGGTCGCTATTTTGAGTTCAGTTCTGTTGAATGGTTTAATGAATGCCCATTTTTACCCAAAACTGCTCGAATACCAAGGCGGTTCCAATATGGCGGAAAAGGTGCGGGAGAACAATATTCCCGTGGACAATATTTATAAGGTTTCCGAAAGATATTCTTGGTCGTTGGATTTCTATAACAAAAAGCCTGTTGAAATAGTTTCAATACCGGAAATTGCCAAAAAGGACGATGTTTGGGTCTACGCCACGGATGAAGAATTAAAGCAATTGAAAGACAATGGAATTGCTTGGGACGAGCAAATTACCGTGGATCAATTTCGCATTACCCGATTGCAGATCAAATTCCTGAACCCGAATACGAGAGAAGATAAATTGAACAAAATGCATTTGGTGCATTTGGACTAATCTACCGATTCCAACTTTGGCTTATTGAAGTGGTAGATGACACCGAAGAGCGAAGTAAGTGCCGTAATCAAAAAGAAAGTAAAGCTGATGCCAATGGATGTGCTTTCATCCAATCCCAACCATTTTGCACCGTACAAAAAGGTGACCTCTCGACTGCCAATACCGCCAATGGTCAAGGGAATTACCGAAACAATCGAGGAGACCAAAAACACGAACAGGTACTCAATACTATCCAAACTAACGGACAAGGATTTCAAAATAAAGAGAATACAGACCAGCTGAGCCAATTGCACCAAGGTCGAGAACCCGACAGATTTCCAAAACACAGAAAGGGTGGAGCTGAAAAAGGTTTTGTTCACAAACCAAAATACTGCAACGCTCAAAGGGATGGCCGCTACAATCAGCCAGTAAAACCTTTGGAAAAACTCATTTTTGGACAAGAGGGCAAGTGCACAAGCGTAGACAAACAGCAGCAACATCCCGCTTAAACGGTCCAATAGTAAGCTTGAAACTACTTTTTTGGTGCCTGGTTGATATTCTTTCTGAATGACGTAGCCTTTATAGGCATCACCGCCAATCCCTCCCGGTAAAAAGAGGTTGTAAAACATTCCCAATAGGTACAGCTTTAAGTTGCTCAACTGGGAAACCTTCGCTCCGATTTGATGAAAATACAGGTTGGTCCTCAAAGCTGATAAAATTTTGGACAGTACAAAAAAGAGCAATGCCAAGAACAAATAGAGCGGGTCGCCCTTTTTTAGGGTTTGGAGTACATCTTTCAACTCTATTTTGGTGAAAATAAAGTAAATCAGTACCGCACTGATGATAATCTTCAAGGCGGTTATGAGCTTTTTACGCAGCTTTTCCGTCACCTATGCTTATTTTTTTAATGCGATATGGTCGTTTCTGCTGTGATTCGTAGTAGGTTCTAATCAAAAGTTCCATTACAATTCCGATGGTAAACAATTGGATTCCACCAACAATAAACATCATCCCGAAAATGAGCAGCGGTCTCGTACCGATATCTTGATCAAATCCTAGCTTAACGATTAGTAAATAAATGTTGATCAAAACTCCAAGGATGACCAGCAAAACTCCAAAAATCCCAAACAAGTGGATGGGACGTTGAAAGTATTTTCTAATGAAAAGTAACAGCATCATGTCCGCCACAACCTTAAAAACACGCTCTAGGCCGTATTTGGAAACCCCAGCGTGCCTAGCATGGTGCTTTACGGGAACTTGTTTGATCTGTGCACCTTCCAAATGGGCCAAAAGTGTGATAAAGCGGTGCATTTCCCCATACAAATTCAGGCTTTTTGCAATATCCTTGGTAAAAACCTTGAGGGCACATCCGTTATCCTTGATGTCCAATTTAGTGACCCTTCTCACCAAAAAATTGGCGATTTTAGAGGGTATCTTTTTAACAAGTGAGTCCTTTCGCTTTTGACGAATACCCGTCACAACGTCGTATTCCTCGGTAATGGCGTATTGCAACATGTTTGGAATATCGGAGGGGTCGTTTTGCAAGTCCCCATCCATGGTGATGATAAATTCCCCCTCGGCATAATCAATCCCGGCAGCCAGGGCCAAACTCTGGCCATAGTTTTTTTTCAATTCAATCAAATGGACTCTCTTGTCATCCATTTCCTTGACCTTGATTCGGGTTTTGTCGGTAGAAAAATCATCTACGTATACAATTTGATAATTGTACCCTTCAAGGCTTTCATTGATTTTTTGGGTCAAAAGGACCACATTGTCCTCCTCGTTGTACAAAGGAACCACTATGGATAAAAGGGAATCGGTGACGGTGCTCATTCAATATAAAATCTGTGCAAATTTATTGCTTTTATTTAAAGTTCCTTGGTAATCTTGTCCAATAGGAGTTTTGCCGCATAGAACGGCGAAATTTTATGCTCTTCGATTTCTGTCAACAACTTGGCCTGTTCCGTTTTAAAAGCTTGTTTTTGATGGAAAAATTGCTTGATCTGTTCATCCACGGTCTGAAGGAACCAGTTTTTGTTCTGTTGTTGTCGGTTTTTTTCAAAAAAGCCGTTTTCCTTGTTGTGTTCCACAAATTGTTGCACCAAGTCCCAGATTTCTTCAATGCCGGTTCTTTCCATTGCGGAACATTTCATCACTTTAGGTGTCCAACCGTTGGCTTTGGGCGGATATAGGTGCAATGCCCTGGAAAATTCTGTTACGGCAAGTTTGGCATGTTCCAAATTGTTGCCATCTGCTTTGTTGATGGCTATGGCATCGGCCATTTCCATGATTCCTCTCTTAATCCCTTGGAGCTCGTCTCCGGCCCCTGATAATTTCAGCAAAAGGAAAAAATCGACCATACTGTGTACCGCAATTTCACTTTGTCCAACACCTACGGTTTCCACCAAAATAACATTGTAACCTGCAGCTTCGCATAGTATGATGCTTTCCCGTGTTTTTTGTGCCACACCACCCAATGAGCTACCAGAAGGGGAAGGGCGAATAAAGGCATTCGGGTCTTTTGCCAAGGTTTCCATTCGGGTTTTATCCCCTAAAATGCTGCCTTTACTCAATGAACTGGTCGGGTCCACGGCCAACACGGCAACTTTGTTGCCTTTGTCGGTCAGGGTTTTGCCCAAGGTTTCTATAAATGAACTTTTACCGACTCCTGGAACCCCCGTAATTCCCAAACGAATACTGTACGTGGGTCGGGAAAGACACTTTTCTATAACGGCATTGGCTTTTTCAAAATGGGCTGTTTTTGTACTCTCCAATAAGGTGATGGCTTTGGCAAGCATAGCTTGGTTGCCATCAAAAATACCTTGGACCAAAGCATCGACAGAAAGTTCTTGTTTTCTGAGTGACTTGATTTTGGAAATGGTATCGGAAGGTATCTTGTTCTCTTCTGCCAAGTGTACGGTTCATCAGTTTGTACGAATTTATAAAGATTTTACGGGTTTGTTCGGACTTTGCTCGGTTTTGCCTCTTTATTTTACCATCCATTTCACAAAAATTTAATATCTGTTAAAGCGGACTTCCGCAAGCAAAGTGGTACCTTATTCGTTAAATGATCGGTAATCATAAAAGGTGCCGATTTTTACGAACCTATAAACATTTAAAAGATGAAGACAATTTTTGAGGCCCAGGCCACTAATACAGGAGGAAGAGCAGGACATGTAAAAAGTGAGGACGGGGTTTTGGATTTTCCGATAAGCATGCCAAATTCCAAAGGTAAGCCAGACCCTGAATCCACCAATCCTGAAGAACTTTTTGCGGCGGCATATTCTACCTGCTACGCCGGTGCAGTGGAGGCAGTGGCCAAAAGCCATGATATCGATGACCTAGGGGATTTTAGCGTTACCGCTATTGTTGCCTTTAATAAAGAGGAAGATGGATTTTTCTTGGAGGTTACGTTGGATACGTATTTGCCCACGGTAGATAAGGAAATGGGCGAAACCATAATCAACGAAGCCCATGAAATGTGTCCTTATAGCAAAGCTACACGCGACAATATTACCGTTCACCTAAATTTATTGTTGGACGAATAAATTAGGTAACGTTTTAATAATGAGCCCCGTTGATTTGTTCAGCGGGGCTTTTTTTGTTAAAAATGAATAAAAAACGGGCTATTTTGCAACGTTGTATTTTTTGCATCGTCATTAGTACAGAACAACTAAAAAACCAAACATAGAACCGAGTGTGCTCCATATTGAGCTTGTAGAAAAGTGCAAGGCGAACGATCGTCAGGCACAAATGCAACTGTACCGTCAGTATTGCGAGGGTATGTTCTGTGTGGCCATGAGGTTCCTTAAAAATGCAGATGACGCGGAGGATGTGCTGCAAGATTCATTTATAAAAGCATTTCAGCGTATCGAGCAGTTTAAGGGAGATGTAACGTTCGGGGCCTGGTTAAAGAGAATTGTAGTGAACGGCAGCATCGATTTTTTAAAATCGAAACATCAACGAACAGTGGAGCTCAATGAGAGGTATCTGCAAGTAGCGGAAGAAGATGACTGGTCTGTGGATGAAGGGATTTCCATTGAACAAGTGAAGAAAACAATCGAGGAACTATCCCAAAAATATAGATATGTGGTGCAATTGTTTTTGGTGGAAGGGTACGACCATTCCGAGATATCCGAAATTTTAGGCATCACGGAAACTGCATCGAGAACCCGATTATTGAGAGGAAAGGCGCAATTAAAGGAGAAACTAAAAGGTTTGGCATATGGCACGTGATCTTAGGGAAATATTTGAAAAGGAGAGAAAGCAGAAAAGCTTTAAAATGACGGAAGGACATGAGGATCGCTTTTTTTCCAAGTTGGAAAAAGAGTTGCCCAAAGACCCTCCCAAGCGAAAGGTGATTTCACTTTGGATGCAGATTGCCGCATCGGTTGTGGTTGCTGTGGGCTTGTCGGTCTATTATTTCAACAATAATGGAGGAACGGTTGAACCTGATGAAAAGATAACCGTTGTGGACAAAGAGACTCCTGGCAACGAAGCACAAGGTATTTCATTGGGAGACCTATCACCCGACTTGAAGAAAATAGAGACCTATTACACTACCAATATTAACCTACAGTTGTCGGAACTGGCCGATGACCCTGGTAACAAGGAGCTTGTGGGCAGCTATATGGACCGATTGGCGGAACTGAACAAGGAATACCAAAGACTTAATGAGGAGTTGAACGATTTTGGTCCCAATGATCAGACCATAGGTGCACTCATTAATAACCTGCAGTTGAGATTGCAGTTGTTGCAAAAGTTAAAATCAAAGTTGAATCAATTAAAATCATCAAAAAATGAACAGGAATCATCAAATATTGTGTAGCGGATTGTTTCTGGCCTTGGTCGGCTTTACCGGCCAAGCGCAGGAGAAATCCAAAACCTACAAGGAAACCTTCGATGTCAAAAACGACACGGAATTGAGCATCAATACGAGTTATGCCGATATTGAGTTCGAGACTTGGGCAAAGGACCAAGTGGAAATCACAGCTGTAATCGAGCTGGAAGGCGTAGATCAAAAAGATGCGGATTTTTATTTTGAGCAGGATCTGGTCAAAATAATGGGCAATAGTAAGGAAATTGAGGTAAGCACAGAAGGTGCGGGACCTAGCTATGATTATGATTTTAGAACGGTGAACATCGATATTCCAGATATGCCGTCGGTGGCAGAAATTATCGCCAATGTTGAAATTCCGGAAATCCCTGAAATCATTATTCCAGAAATAGCGGTGATGCCCTCCATGCCACCGTTACCTCCTATGCCACCTATAGATTTTGATTACGATGCCTACAAAAAGGATGGTGACAAATACATGAAGGAATGGAAAAAGGAGTTTGACAAAACCTTTGATAAGGAATATAAGGAGCGTTTTGAGAAATGGGGAGAAGAGATGGAGAAAATGGCAGAGGAACGCGAGGCCAGAAGAGAGGAGATGAGGGAAGATAGGGAGAGATTCCGTGAAGAGCAACAGGAAATACGCAGGGAGATGCAAGAACAAAGGAGAGAGCAACAAGAAGAGATGCGCGCCCAGCAGGCTGAAATCCGAAAAGAGCAGGCAGAACTTAGAAAGCAGTTACGGGAAGAAATCAGAGTGAACGGAAGCCCTAATGTATTTTATTTTTCATCGGGAGGTAAGCATAAAGAGTATAAGGTCAAAAAACGAATCATCATCAAAATGCCGAAGTACATTAAGGTAAAAATGAATGTACGACACGGTGAGGTAAAATTGGCAGAAAATGCCAAAAACATCAAAGCAAGCTTGTCTTATGCAAGCTTGCTTGCCTCAACCATCGAAGGTGCCAGCACCGATATTCGGGTTTCATACTCTCCCGTAGTGGTTCAAAACTGGAACTATGGCAGCCTTAGTGCCGATTACTCGGATAGGGTCAATTTAAAAGAGGTAAAGAATTTAAAACTGAATTCTGTTTCATCCAATGTGGTGATTGGTAGGGTAGCCGGCAAGGCTTTGGTGACCAATAATTTTGGCGTATTGAATATTGATGAGGTATCCAATGGTTTCAACTCCATTGATATATCTTTGGAAAATGGGGAGTTGGATTGCAAATTGCCCGAAACGCCCTATGTTATTTCGGTAAATGAGACGACTTCAGGTTTTCAGTACCCCAAGGCGCTAAAATTAACATCAACCAAAAAGCAGGGAGGCAACCTATATACAGGATACCACATCAGTAAAAATGATGGTAAGACCATCAAAATCAATTCTAAATACAGCGAGGTGGTTCTAAAGAACTAGCTTCAATTGCCAGTCCCAAGGAACCACCCCGAACCTATTGGTCGATATAACTCTTCAACGACCAGTGCCTACCACATCATCTTCAATGAACATCTTCTTTCAGGTAGGACTTAAAATTTTCTTTAAAGCGATTTAATCTAGGAATAGATACATTTCTGATATAGCTGTTGTTTGGATTCCGCCTTTCGTAGTCCTGATGATACTCTTCGGCCCTATAAAACTTTTCAAAAGGTGTAACCTCAGTAACTATACTACGGTCACCATATACGTTTTCGGCTTCCAACTTGGCTATATAATCCTGAATGATTTTCTTTTCCTTATCATTCTTGTAAAACGCAATGGAACGATACTGTGCTCCACGGTCTGGACCTTGTCTGTTCAATGAAGTTGGATCATGCGAACCAAAGAAAACCTGTACCAATTGTGTGAATGATATGGTTTCTGGGTCGTAATATACTTCTACAGCTTCGGCATGATGCGTCCTACCATAGGAAACTTCTTCGTAGGTGGGATTTTTTTCGAACCCACCGGAATAACCAGAATATACTTCCTTAACGCCCTTTACGCTTTCAAAAATGGCTTCAACACACCAAAAGCATCCACTGGCAAAATAGGCGGTCTTGTATTTTTGAAGTTCTTCTGAGCTCAACTTAGCTATAGAATGGTTTTCGGACTCATTTGTTTGAGCTACTTCTTGATTGTCGGATTTGTTCTTGGGTTGACAACTTATTGATGCCAACAGCAGCAGAATTAAAAATGGAGTTCTCACAGATTTCATTTTAGTTTCTTCTTTAGTAGTAATAAGATACCAACAATTACTTATATAGCCGTTAAAAAATGTTAATCATCGTCTATTGGACGGATTGAACGCCAGCATTGGCGGAGTATCAAAAACGTAGGAAACAACCAGTAACAACTCAAGTTGGACTACATATATATAATCTTTTTCTTACAAATAAATTATTGCCTTTCAGTGGGTTACAGATGAACTGCAAAGCGGATTATCGATGAAATGCACATGCGTTCGGTATGTTGTTCTTGGTCCCCAAAACGTTCATCGTAGATAAAAAACACTTCAACCGAAAAAAAAATATTCACCGACGGAAAGGTGTCATTGAGCGATAGAAATCGAGTTGGGTTTGTAAGCGAAAGTAATTTTACATCGTAAAGCAAACAGAACAAATGAAGACAATTTTCACCATCATCGCAGTAACTTTTTTCGGAACTATGGCTTCCGCACAAGATCTTTCCAAGGAAGTTAAAGTGGATGTACCAACAATGGGTGTTGAGTTGAAGGTTGAATTCGACCAGACAATCAGAAAGGATAGAAAAACGGCCAGACTTTACAAGTTCAAGAACTCCCGTATCAAAAAAGAGCTTTCTTTTAAGACTAAGAAGGACGGTGCAAAATTAGCTTAATTATGATGTTGGATGTACTGATTCCTTTTGGGGTGTCCCTAAGTATAGCGTTTGTATTGGCAAGCATTGCCTTTTCCTTTAGGGAGAGGAGATTTTAGAAGTTTAAGTTTATTTTGGAAATAGGTAGGAATGGTCGGTGCAAGCCGACCTTTTCGTTTTTCGATTTATTGGTCTACCGAATTGAACTGTTCTATCACTTCTTCAAACTCAATGGTGTAGTGTGTCCCTTTTTTATCGTAATCCCTGGTAATGGTGCCCCTAAGCTGTCGGGCCAAGTTGTAGATGAGCTTTAGTCCCAAGGAGTTGGATGTTTTAGGATTGATTTCCTCAGAATACCCGATACCGTTGTCCCCAAGGTGCATTTTATATCTATTGTTCCCAATTTTTTCCACAGAGACATGAATCTCACCATTTCGGACTTCGGCAATTCCATACTTTAAGGCGTTGGTGATGGTTTCGTTAATAATCAGACCTAAAGGAATCACGGTGTCAATGCTCAACTTGTAATTGTTGATGTCCAGATTGACTTTCACATCATTTACGCTACCCTTAACCGACCTGACCAAATAGTCACACAGTTCTTGAACGTAGGGTTTCAGTTCTATTTTGGATAGATAATCATCGCGTTTGTAGAGCATTTCGTGTACCATGGCCATGGATACCACCCTGTTTTGGCTGCTTTTGATGATGTTGCTGATTTTGCTATCATCAATGGATCTTGATTGAAGGCTCAATAGGCTCGAAACGGTCTGTAGGTTATTTTTAACACGATGATGTACTTCCTTCAACAGTATTTCCTTTTCGTCTATACGTTCCTGAATCTCATTGCGGGATTTGTACAACCTATGGTGGGCACTTAAAAGGTTCTTACCAAATACTCCTCCCAACAAGTACACAGCGAACACGGCACTCAAGTAGGCGAACCAGTCGCGTGATTCCAATGGAATTGTATTTTCGGAAATCTTGAAATCACCCGTGTCATATAGGAACAAAATGGTAAGAACGGACAAATTTAAAATAAGGTACAATTGACCGAAAACTTTAGTGGTCACATATCCGGCAAACACTATTATGGCCAAAACAAAAACGAACGGGCTCTCTATGCCTCCACTGTAAAGTGTGATTACAATTGCTCCCAACATGGAAAGAATGGAGGTCAGGTTGTAGGTGAGCACCAGTTTTTCATGTTGTTTATAAAGAAGTGTGTTCAATAGATTGATGACTGCGTAGCCCCAAAAAGTATAAGGAACAATACCATCTATACCCAACAAGAAGTAGCATGCCAATCCAAAGATGGCAGCAAAGAAGGAAGAATTGTAATTTACTTTAAGTATCAAAGTAACCTTGTCTTGTATCCTATATGTATCCTTGCCAGGACTTCTCATATGCTGCGTGTGAATATGCCTCTATCACAAAAAGGTTGAGCGGTGTGATAGAGTTGCTTAATGGGGTGTTTTACGGTGTAAATCTAACTATGTTTTTGATATAAAAAAAGTGGCAGCTTTAATAACTGCCACTTTAGGTTTCTATTTGGGGCGGATCAGTCGTTGACCAAGACCCATTCTCCTTTCTCTATAAGGGGTTCGGCCTGTTTGTATTTTACCGTTTTGCTTTCCCCGGACATCACATTTTTAATGGTGACCTTTTCATTTCTACCGATTTTCGGTTTTTCCCTGACAATGGTTTCCGTTACCTGCTGTCGCTGTCCTTGAGTTTGTCCTGCAGCTCTGTTCCGTGCGGCCAATTCATCGCTGTTCGGAATTTCTTCCTTTGAGGTTTGAATGTTTTCCTTGGGTCTACGGACATTTCTGGCTTCCTGAATCTGAGAGGTGTTCTCCGATGGCAATTCTCCTTTAAATAAGAAGGATATTACTTCACGGTTTACTTTATCGATCATTTCCTTGAAAAGTTCAAAAGCTTCGAACTTATAGATCAACAGGGGATCTTTTTGCTCGTGAACGGCCAATTGCACGGACTGTTTCAATTCGTCCATTTTACGCAAATGCGTTTTCCAAGAATCGTCGATGATTGCCAGTGTGATGTTCTTCTCAAAATCCGTGATCAACTGTTTTCCATCGGTATTGTACGCCTTTTCTAAATTGGTCACAACGTTCAAGGACTTGATGCCGTCCGTAAATGGAACTACAATACGTTCAAACTTGTTGGACTCATCTTCGTACACCTTTTTGATGACTTGGAAGGCAACCGTGGCACTACGCTCCATTTTTTCTTTGTAGTACTTATAGGCCTCGTCGTTGACTTTATTGGCAATCTGCTGAAAGCTCAATTTTTTGAACTCGTCTTCATCAATAGGTGATGTAATGGAGAAATATTTAATGAGCTCAAATTCAAAGTTCTTGAAATCATCGGCCATTTTATTGGTTTCCGCAATGGCTTCAGAGGTATCATAGATCATGTTGGCGATGTCCACCTTTAGGCGTTCACCTTCCAATGCGTGTCTTCTTCTTTTGTAGATAACCTCACGTTGGGCATTCATAACATCATCATACTCCAACAAACGCTTACGGATACCGAAGTTGTTTTCCTCTACTTTTTTCTGTGCGCGCTCAATGGATTTGGTCATCATGGAGTGCTGGATGACTTCACCATCTTCCAAGCCCATGCGGTCCATCATTTTGGCAACTCGGTCAGAGCCGAATAAACGCATCAGGTTATCTTCCAAAGAAACATAGAACTGGGAACTACCAGGGTCTCCTTGTCGTCCGGAACGACCTCTCAACTGTCTGTCCACACGTCTAGAATCGTGGCGTTCTGTACCAATAATGGCCAAACCACCTGCTTCTTTTACTTCGGATGATAATTTAATATCGGTACCCCTACCGGCCATGTTGGTAGCAATGGTAACAATACCACCTTTACCGGCTTCAGCAACAATATCTGCCTCTTTTTTATGAAGTTTTGCGTTCAATACGTTGTGAGGAACCTTGCGGACGCTCAACAATTTGGACAACAATTCCGAAATTTCAACGGAGGTAGTACCGATTAATACAGGTCTGCCGGATTGCGACATTTTTGTTACTTCGTCGATGATGGCATTGTATTTTTCACGTTTGGTCTTGTAGATCAAATCTTGCCTGTCGTCACGGGCAATGGGTCGGTTGGTCGGAATCTCCATCACATCCAACTCGTATATTTCCCAGAATTCACCTGCTTCCGTTACCGCTGTGCCCGTCATTCCTGACAGCTTACTGTACATTCTAAAGTAGTTCTGTAGGGTGACTGTCGCAAAAGTCTGGGTCATGGCCTCGATTTTTACGTTCTCCTTGGCCTCAATAGCTTGGTGAAGCCCGTCCGAATACCTACGACCGTCCATGATACGACCAGTTTGCTCGTCCACGATCATTACCTTGTTGTTCATCACCACATACTCCACATCCTTTTCGAACAGGGTGTAGGCTTTCAACAACTGGGTCATGGTATGGATGCGTTCACTCTTTACGGCAAATTCTTTAAAGAGGTCTTCCTTGAGTTCAGCTTCTTTTTCAATCTCGAGGTTTTGGCTCTCGATTTTGGCAATTTCACTACCGATGTCGGGCATCACAAAAAATTCTTTGTCCTGATCGGTAGAGATGCTTTCTACCCCTTTATCGGTCAATTCAATTTGATTGTTTTTTTCATCGATAACAAATAATAGGTCTTCGTCCACTTTTGGCATTTCCCTATTATTGTCCTGCATGTAGAAGTTTTCGGTCTTTTGAAGCAATTGCTTGACCCCTTCTTCACTTAAAAACTTGATGAGTGCCTTATTTTTAGGAAGTCCACGGTGAACCCGTAGCAACAAGAAACCACCTTCCTTAGTGTTGCCTTCCTTGATAAGTCTTTTGGCTTCTGCCAAAACGCCGGTTAAATGCTGACGTTGTTTTTGGACGATATCCGAAACCTGTGGCTTAAGTTCATTGAATTCATGACGGTCTCCTTCAGGAACCGGACCGGAAATTATCAAAGGTGTACGAGCATCGTCGATCAATACCGAATCCACCTCATCAACAATGGCGTAGTGGTGCGGACGTTGTACCAAATCATCTGGAGTGTGCGCCATATTGTCGCGGAGATAGTCAAAACCAAATTCGTTATTGGTCCCGTAAGTAATATCGGCGTTATAGGCTGCCCTTCTTCCATCGGAGTTGGGTCGGTGTTTGTCTATGCAATCCACGGAAAGCCCATGGAACTCGAACAATGGAGCCATCCAGGCGCTATCCCTTTTGGCCAGGTAGTCGTTTACCGTTACCAAGTGGGCACCTTTACCGGCCAAGGCATTGAGGTAGAGTGGGAGGGTAGCTACCAAAGTCTTACCTTCACCTGTCTGCATCTCGGCAATTTTTCCTTGGTGCAGGGCAATACCCCCGATAAGCTGTACATCGTAGTGTACCATATCCCAGGTAACTTCTTTTCCAGCGGCATCCCATGAGTTTTGCCAAACCGCTTTGTCGCCTTCCAAGGAAACATAATCCTTATCGCCGGAAAGCATTCTGTCGAATTCACTGGCCGTAACGGTTAAGGTTTCGTTGGCCGCAAATCGTTTTGCGGTTTCCTTTACCACGGCAAAGGCTTCGGGAAGTATGTTTTCCAAAGTCTTTTCTGAAACTTTATAAGCTTCTTCGTTGAGTTTGTCGATTTCGGAGTAGATTTCTTCGTTACGATCAATGTCGTTCGAATTTTCCACTTCTTCTTTTAGCTCGGCAATTTTATCGTTGATCTCTTTACAGTCTTCAGCTATTCTTGCTTTAAAAGATGTAGTTTTTTGTCTCAGTTCATCATGTGACAATCCTTCAAGTTGTTGCTCAAAGGATTTTATCTCTTTTACCAAAGGTTGTAGGGACTTTACATCCTTCTCCGATTTATCTCCTACAAAAACCTTAAGTACGGAATTAATAAAACTCATGAAATGTTTTTTCTTTTGATTGTCAAAAGCCGTTCCATTGATGGGATCACGATGGAATTCTTTGGCCAGGCTGTCAAAATTACATAAAAAAAAGCCTCAAATGAGACTTTTTAACGTGGTTTGTGTTTTCGGATCTAATATTCATCCTCGTTCCAGAGGTAGTCCTCTTCGGTGGGATAATCGGGCCAAATTTCTTCTATTGACTCATATATCTCGCCTCCTTCTTCCTCCATGGATTGTAAATTTTCTACAACTTCCAACGGCGCTCCTGTTCGAATGGCGTAATCTATCAGTTCGTCTTTGGTTGCTGGCCAAGGCGCATCACTTAAATATGAGGCTAGTTCTAAAGTCCAGTACATAGTAACGGTTTGATTTTAAATTTTTTGCAAAAATAATTTTTAAACTCAATCTGCCAAGTAAAAACACCATTATTTAAAAATTATTTTATTGTTGACAAAACATTTAGGGCAAAAAAGCGATTTTGTCAGTCCAACTTCTCAGGAATCCATTTGACCTCTTTGGCATTTAAATCTTTGGACAATTTGCGTGCCAGAACAAATAAATAATCGGAAAGTCGATTAATATAGGATAAAACGTTCTCCGGCACCGGCTCATTCTCATGTAAATAGGAAATCATACGTTCTCCCCGTCGGCAAACCGTTCTGGCAATATGACAGTATGACACGGTGGTGTGCCCTCCTGGTAGTATAAAATGTGTCATTTCCGGAAGGCTTTCGTTCATCTTGTCCATTTCCTGTTCCAAAAGCTCAATATCTTCGGAACTTATGCGGGAAATCTTAAGCCTTTTGTCCTTTTTGGGCTCTGTGGCCAGTATGGAGCCCACGGTAAAAAGCTTTTCTTGGACAAGGGAAAGTGTTTTTTTGGAATGTTCATCCATATCCTGGTCCCGTAAAAGCCCTACATGTGAATTGAGTTCATCAATGGTGCCATAACTTTCAATGCGGACGTGATGCTTGGGAACACGTGTGCCTGTAAATAACGATGTGGTGCCCTTGTCCCCAGTTTTGGTATATATCTTCATGGTATCAGTTATCAATGTTCAATAATCAATTAACAATAGTAATTGTCCATTGCACATTGTTTATTGCTCATTGTTTTTATCTCGTTGACGCTTTCCCTCCATAAACTTGCGGGACTTTCTACGCTTTGTCGCTTTCTTGTTTCTGAACAAAATAATCAGATAGATAAGTCCCAAAACGGCCAAGATGTACCAAATGGTGTTATCCGTAGCTATATTTTCCATAACCTAAAATTACCGTTTTAAATTCGAATCGTGAAATGTTCCTTTACCTGTTCCCTTCGGATGGAAATAAGTCCGCAATGATACATATCTATGCTTACGGTGATTTCAGGTAAGGCAATCAAATACTTCCATTGGTCCAAGGTTTCCTTGTTTTTATACATAGAGTCAATCAAGATAAGGCTATCGTTGTGCAATTTTCCTTCGGAATATATTTTTTGAAATAATAGCACGTCTATTTCATCCACAAAAAGAATGTCAACAGGGTTTTCATCAAATCGAACTTTGGGAAAAGTCTGTTTGACCAATTCCGTAGTCTCAACATTATTTTTAATACTGACTATTTCAAAACCAAAATAACCGATGGTCTTGAGTAATGTATTGATGCTTTTGTTCTTGTGAAGTCTTTTTCTGGAATAGAGGCATTTTGTCACATATTGGAACACAAAAGGGGAGTGCACACCATGCTGATTGTTGGATTTGGCTAAAAAGTTTAAATATGAAGTGAATCGGAACCACATTTTTATCCTTCTAAAATGGAAGAAAGCTCGAACCAGCGCTCTGTTTTTTCTTCGATGGCATCGGTTACTTCTTTAAGTTCAATGGAAAGGTTGGCAATTTCGTCCCCATCCATTTCTGGGTCTGTAAACTTGTTTTGCAGCACTACTTTCTTTTCTTCCAATTTTTGGATATCCTTCTCCAACTGCTTGTATTCCTTTTGCTCTGAATAGGAAAGTTTGCCACCACTCGTATCCCGCCAATTGTTTTCCGTTTTTTCTGAAGATGTGGTCTTGTTTTCGCGTTCCTCTATTACTTTACTGCTCTCGTATGCTCGATAATCGGAATAGTTGCCAGGAAAATCTTCAATAACACCTTCCCCACGGAAAACAAATAGGTGATCTACGATTTTGTCCATAAAGTAACGGTCGTGGGAGACCACGATCAAGCATCCGGGAAAATCCAATAAGAAGCTTTCCAGTACGTTCAACGTAACAATGTCCAAATCGTTGGTAGGTTCATCCAGAATCAGGAAGTTCGGATTTTGAATGAGCACAGTGCATAAATACAGTCGTTTACGTTCCCCACCACTTAGTTTTTCAACAAAATCGTATTGTTTTTTACGGTCGAAAAGAAAACGCTCCAAAAGTTGCTGCGCGGAGATTTGTCTTCCCTTTTTTAAGGGGATGTAATCCCCGAACTCGCGAATCACATCAATAACCTTTTGACCTTCTTTATCCGGGATTCCCTTTTGGGTGTAGTATCCAAATTTTATGGTGTCACCAACCACGACTTTTCCGCCTTCCACATCTTCCCGTTGCGTAAGGATATTTAAAAAAGTTGATTTGCCCGTTCCGTTTTTCCCAATAATACCCACGCGTTCCCCTTTGGTGAAGTTGTAATCGAATTTGTCCAAGATGGTTTTGTCCCCGTAGGATTTTGAAATATTGTGCAGTTCCAAAATTTTGCTGCCCAAGCGCTCCATGTTGAGCTCTAGCTGTACCTCGTGCTCCTGTCGGCGTTTGTGGGCACGCTGTTTTATCTCCGCAAAATCATCAATCCGGGATTTTGATTTCGTTGTACGTGCCTTGGGCTGCCTGCGCATCCAATCCAACTCCTTTTTGTAGAGCATTTTGGTCTTTTGTTGCTCTACGGCTTCCCGTTCCATCCGGGCATCTTTTTCGTTCAGATAGTACGAGTAATTGCCTTTATATGTGTGCAATTGGTTGTCGTCCAGCTCCAAAATCTCATTGCAGACCCTATCCAAAAAGTAGCGGTCGTGCGTTACCATGAACAGCGTTATGCTTTCTTTGGCAAAATATGCTTCCAGCCACTCGATCATTTCAAGGTCCAAGTGGTTGGTGGGCTCGTCGAGAATCAATAAATCAGGTTTGTTGAGCAGGGCATTGGCCAAGGCCAAGCGCTTTTTTTGTCCGCCAGATAATGTGCTGACCTTCGCATCGAGTTTGGAAAGCTGTAACTGAAAAAGGATTTGTTTGTATTGCGTTTCAAAATCCCAGGCATTTAAGCGCTCCATGGCTTCGAAAGCTTTTTGGTATTGCTCTGTATTATCGGGGTTCTCAACGGCCCTTTCGTAATTGGCAATTACTTTTAGGATTTCATTGTCCGTGGTGAAAATGGTTTCCTCAATGGTCAAATTTGGATTGAGTTTGGGTTCCTGCTCCAAAAAGGAAATTTTGATGCCCTTGCGCGTAGTCACCTGACCGGTTTCGGAGGTGTCCTTTCCCGACATGATATTGAGAATGGAGGTTTTGCCACTTCCGTTTTTGGCAATCAGGGCTATCTTTTGGTCTTTATTGATTCCAAAGGAGATATCGGAGAAGAGCACCAGCTCCCCATACGATTTTGATATGTTTTCGACCGTTAATAAGTTCATGGATGTTGTTTGTGGGCCGACCTATAATTTGGAATACCTGATGATGTAAAGGTATCGAATGGCCAGCGTCAAAAGTAATGGAATAACTACAGGGGAAAAAATCTGAACCTTGAGTATCCAAAGCAAAAGCACTATGCCCATTGCCCCTAGGGCCGCCCACAAGTATTTTGGAGCCCATTGAGGTATGTTATCTTGAAAAACCAAGGCAAAAGCAACAATCGCGTTGGTGGGAAATGCCCATAAAATATTAAAATTATATGGGGTGGACGTGTGGTCCGCCGCCACCCAGAGCAAAAAGAGAAAGGTCCCTGCCAATCCCGATATAAATAGCAACGAAAAGTCCAGCCAGCGGCTACGAGTTTTGTGTTTGTGATCAAAATAAGTGATAATCGCCGTGAAAGCCATCAACATCAAAAACCAAAAAAGTGGTGAGAGCGGAAAAAAGCCCTGTTGAAGGTGTTCGCTATAGTCCAAAATGGTCCGCTCCCTTTTTACCAAGGGCTTTCCGTTAAGGGAGGTGTGCCTTAGTTGTTCCATAGCATAGTAGGGCAAAAACATATGTTCCTGTACCGTTGCCTTTCTGTCCACAGGAGAACCAAAGGCGAGATCAATGCCGAACATGGACCATGTATTAACGGCCATAAACTGGCGTACCAGTTGCCGAAAGGTGTATTGCTTGTCAAGATAGGAGCCATCAAAAACAATGGCATCCCCAAATTGTTCTTTTAAAACATCGCCTGTAATGCTGGAACAATTGTTCAAAAGCGGGTCATACAGGTAGTCCCTGTTTTCGGGCAGATAGTTTTCTTCAAAAAAGGCAAGGAGCTGATTGCGTTGCTGCAGATTGAGGTCCAAGATCTGCTCTTTTACCCATCTTTTTTCCAATTCGTACTCATAGAGGAAAGCTTCAAAACTTCTGCGGGAAAGAGAATAGATCATTCTGCCCTTGGTGAAGTTGAGGTAGAAGTTAGGTTGATCAAAATCAAAAGTCCCGTAATTATAGACCACATCTATTCCGAGTGCCGGGTCTTGCACGCGAAAAGCGCTATGGCCAAAGGCATAGTACAATTCGTCGCCTGCGGCACAGGTAAGCAGGCTTACTTGTGCATTTTCCGTGAGTTGTGGAGCTTGGGCAAAAAGGAACTTCCCAATAATGAAGCAAAAAAATAATAGATGGAGCCTTCGTCTCATTTGTTCTGTTGTCAGAACAAATATCAGAATAAAAACGACTCGGCCTACTATCCGTTGTGTACAGTTTGATTTTTCCTTTATTTTTACGGAAATCTAATTTCATGAAGTCCTACATTCCCAATTTTTTAACTCTGCTTAATGTGTTGAGCGGTTGTATTGCCACGGTATTTGCAGTGCTCAATCATTTGGAATGGGCGGCCCTTTTTGTATTTATCGGGATTTTCTTTGACTTTTTTGATGGTCTTGCAGCGAGACTACTTGGTGTACAGAGTGAAATAGGGGTGCAGTTGGACTCTTTGGCCGATGTGATTACCAGTGGTTTGGTGCCTGGAGTGGTTATGTTCCAGTTATTGAGCATGGCCGAACGGGGAGGTTGGAATCTTGGTTTTATTGGGCATGATGCAGAAATTACACTGTTGCCTTTTGTCGGTTTTGCCATTACCTTGGCCTCGGCCTACAGATTGGCCAAATTTAATGTGGATGAGAACCAAGTATCTTCTTTTGTGGGGCTGCCAACACCGGCCAATGCCCTTTTGATTCTTTCGATGCCCATGATTCTCCTGTATCATAATAACGAGGTGTTGAACAACATAATCCTAAATCCATGGTTTTTGGTAGTTTTGACGGTTTTGAGCTCGTATTTGCTGAACTCGCCCATCAAACTTTTTGCCCTAAAGTTTAAAAATTGGAGTTTTAAGGATAATGGCATTCGCTATTTGTTTATTATTGGAAGCTTGGTTTTGTTGTTGACATTACAGTTTTTGGCTATACCGGTGATTATACTTTTTTATGTTTTGGCTTCTTTATTGATGCCTTCCGAGAAGTAGGTTTAAACACCAAGCTTCTTTTTACCTAGCTCAAAGTTTTGGCCGAGGCATTCTTTTCTAACCATTTCACCCATGGCAAGTTCTTCGGGAACCCCAGCTTTTAGTTCACCGCCTTCGAACATCAAATAGAAACGCTCGGTAACGGCCAAAGTTTCCAGAACGTTATGGTCGGTTATTAAAACACCTATGTTTTTTGTTCTTTAATTGGGTAATTTGGAACAGTTTATGTGGGAATTCTACTAATAACTATTATTTAAGACTGTGAAAGATTGACTTTTTTAAAAAAGTATATCTGTCTATGAAACAATCGCATTAAAATATTAGTGCTTAAATTTTTTTCATGGTAGGGTACAATGATAATTGAGTTTATAGTTGATAACCATTAAATTATTTAGAATGTCTAAACACACACCATTATTGTTTTACTTTTTGTTCATATTGATTTCTCTCAATGCCCAAAATCAAATAGAGGAGAAATATCTGGATTATTTCAAGGACCCAAGGGAAGTGGTGTACCTGCAGGTAAGTAAAGATATATTTCTTGAAGATGAGGAAATTTGGTTCAAAGGTTACCTGTTCGACCAAAAAAGCGAACGTCCCTCCAATATCTCCAAAACAATCAATGTGGGGGTTTACGATAGTATGGGAGTATTGAAAGAGGAACTGCTCTACTACGTGAACGAAGGCTTTTTTAAAGGCAGTGTAAAGGTTGATTCAACGTTTGGGGAAGGAAGATATTTTTTGAAAGCAAAAACAAACTGGATGAGAAATTTCAGTTATGGAAATGCATTTCTAAAGGAAATCACAGTCGTTAAATCCGACCTGGATGTTGCCCAAGACCAGCTAAATTACGAGAATTTGGATATCCGTTTTTTACCGGAGGGAGGCAAGCTGGTATCTGGAATAAAAAACACCGTGGGGGTCAAAGTGGTCAATGGTAAGGGCTTGCCAGTAGATTTAGGCGACCTCAGGATAGAGGATGGGTCAGGCAAGCAACTGGCATTGATAGAGGTCAATGGTCAAGGTCTTGGAAAATTTGAAATAACCCCCAATCCCCGTTCCGATTATTTTGGCAAAATCAGAGTCCCTTCCGGAGGAGAGATAAGTTTTAAATTGCCAAGATCCAATGCTAAAGGGATTAATCTCAATGTAGTTGACAATCCCTACAAAAAGGAAATTTTGGTGCAAGTTGAAGCAAATGATCTAGCCTTGGAAGATGGTGATATAAATACAAACTTGGTTTTGCACAAAGATGGTGAGATCGTATCTCAACCAGTATTATTGACCAAGAATAGTAAAGTGTTCAGTACTTATTTTGATAAGACAAAGTTAATGACCGGTGTCAACACACTGACCTTGTTCGATATGGACAACAAGCTCATAGAGGAAAGGCAATTTTTTGTTTGGAAAGGATTAGGGGAGAACAAAATTGAAACCGCACTAGGGCATTCTTCACGGGCAACCGACTCGCTGGAAATTACTATAAATTCCAAAGTTCCCGAGGCCGTGGGGCTGAGTGTATCCGTTTTTCCATTGGACACAAAAGTTTATCAAGGAAACGAGAATATGTACAGCCAAATTTATTTGAGGCCTTATCTAAAAGGGGATATTCAAAACGGTGGTTATTATTTTAAAGACACCAATCATCAAAAGAAATATGAGATGGATTTGCTCTTATTGACCGAGGGGCAAGGTAAATATGACTGGGATACTATTTTGAGAGACCAGTTTGAAACAACGTATAGCCCAGTGGATGGAATTAGTCTTTATGGTTTTTTAAATGAGGATTTGAAAAGGGAGAAAATTTTAGTGCATAAAACTATCGAGCATGAACTTAAGGAAATAAACTTATCATCCGGTCAAGATAAATTTTTAATCACCAATTTTTATCCTATCACTGGCGAGAGTATTTTCTTTTCCAAAATCGATGGTCGCGGTAAAATATCCAAGTTGAATATGTATGCCCGCTTATCCAATAATTATTTTTTGGATGAGCGAATTGATGTTTCCGGTCATCAAAAAAATACCTTTTTCAAGAATAAAGGAGAAACCATAAGTAATGTGAATAAAGACTTTAAACTACCAGAAGTAAGCTCAGAAGAAAAACTTATTGCTTTGGATAACGTGACCGTAACCGAGGAAAGTAAAATGGAAAAAAGCGCCCGAGAGAACATTCGGGTTCCGAGATATTTGGCAGATAAAATTACCTTTGTGGATAAAGAAATGGCATTGACGTTCAATACTGTTGCATCGTTGTTGCGTTCAAAAGGTTATGAAGTATTGGAAGAGTTGCAGGCGTATGATGGTGGTAGTAACGAATTCATCAGTAGGGTGAAAATTAAATCAAGGCGTGGCGCCTGGGTTAATATTGTTTTGGATGATGTTTTGCTGCCGAATTTGGATGTACTCTACAATATGCCCTTGACTCAAGTAGAGAGTTTTTATATTGATAGGTTATCTAGGTATATGGGTGCTAGATCAGCTTTAAATGAAACAATTTATATCTATACAAGACGTGGAAAAGAACTCAATCTCACACCTGGCCAAGACTTTATGTCCAGGAGATCTTTTGAATTCAAAGTGGACAAAGGGTTCGAAAAACAAAAGGACTTTTATAACCCGGAATTTACTTCTTTTACTGATACCGCTTTTCAAAATTTTGGGTTGATTCACTGGGAGCCCTGGATATGGATAGACGAAGATGACAGTTATACCTTAAAAATCCCAAACTATGGTTTCGATAACTTAAAGTTGGTTATTGAAGGAATGGACAGGGACGGAAATGTGTTGTCCGAAATTAGAATATTGGACGTAGGTGATTCGAACTAAACATCCATTTTTCGACAGGTTTTTGATCTTTAATTGCGCTATTCGTAAGGGTTTATAGAGCAAAGTGTTTTTAGGACGGTAATAGTAAAACACTTTTATTGATTTAATATTCTGATTGTCATTTGTTTGGAAAGTCCATCTTAAGCATCAAAAGGGTAACTAATTTTTATTTGTGTATCTTCTTGACCTTTTATCAAGAAATTAATCTTACTACGCAACTAACCATAATAATTATCTAGAAATGCGAGAATATAAACCGCTATTTTATATAGTATCCTTATTATTCCTAATAAACACGCTTAATGCCCAAAATCAAATCGAGGAGAAATACCGTGAATACTTCAAGGACCCGAGGGAAGTTGTGTACCTGCAGGTAGGTAAAGATATATTTCTCCCAGATGAGGAAATTTGGTTTAAAGGTTATTTGTATGACCTTAAAAAATCCCAACCCTCCGATATATCCAAAACAATCAATGTGGGTGTATATGATAGTTTGGGAGTACTTAAAAAAGAATTGCTCTACTACGTGAACGAAGGTTTTTTTAAAGGCAGTGTAAAGGTTGATTCAACATTTGGTGAAGGCCGCTATTTTTTAAAAGCTAAAACCAACTGGATGCGAAACTTTAAAGATGACAATGCATTTTTGAAGCAAATCTTAGTCGTAAAGTCCGATTATAATATTCCGTTAAATCAACTGGATCCAAGAAAAGTAGATATCCAGTTTTTGCCGGAGGGCGGCAAACTTGTAGCAGGAATAAACAATATTGTGGGGGTCAAAGTACAGAATGGTATGGGCATGCCTTTACAAATGGATAATATAAAAATTGTGGATGAAGCTGGTAAGCAATTGGCATTGATTGAAACTAATAGCTTGGGTCTTGGAAAATTTGAGATTACACCTGAATTGAACGTTTTTTATTTTGCCAATCTGCAAATGCCTTCTGGAGAGGAATTAAGTGTTAGGGTTCCCAGGATTTACGCTAAGGGAATTAACTTGAATGTAGTTGACAATCCCTACAAAAATGAAGTTTTTGTGCAAGTTGAGGCCAACGATTTAGCCTTGAAAGATGGTGAGGTAAAGACAAATTTGCTATTGCACAAATACGGAGAATTTATCTCAGAGCCTGTTGTGTTGTCCAAAAATGCCAGAGTGCATACAGCTTATTTTGATAAGACTAACTTGATGGAGGGAGTAAATATCCTGACCTTGCTAGACGATAGGAACAACCCTATTGAAGAGAGACAATTTTATGTTTGGAATAGTGGGTTAGCAAATAGGGTTGAAGCCTCCATAAACTACGCAACGGTTACAAAAGACTCTTTGGAAATAACATTAAACTCTAGGGGTTATCAGCCTATGGGGATAAGTGTTTCAGTATTACCCGAAAACACAAAGGTTTATAAGGGAGAAAATAGTATTTACAAACAAATTTATCTTATGCCCTATATACAGGGCGATGTAGAAAATGCAAGCTACTATTTCAGCAAGAATGAGATTAAGAAAAAATATGACCTTGATTTGCTCCTTTTAACACAAGGTTATAGTAAATATGATTGGCAAGAGATTTTAAGCGATAAATTAGAAACCAAGTATGATTCGGTAGATGGATTGACTCTTTACGGGTTTTTAAATGAAGAATTGAAAAGAGAAAGTATTCTGGTACATAAATCGATTGAACACGAACCTTCGGAAATAAACCTTTCCCCTGGCCAAGATAAGTTTTTGATTACCAACTTTTATCCGATCAATGGAGAAAACATCTTCTTTTCAAAAAAGAACAATTGGGGAAAGTTATCCAAGTTAAATATGTATGCTCGCTTATCTAACAGTTACTTTCTGGATGAAAAAATTGATGTTTCCGGTATTAAAAAAATTAACTTTTTTAATACCGAGAGTGGAATCATGGACTCAAGAAGCAATGATTTAGCGTTACCCGATTTACATTCAGATTTTGAACTTATAGCGCTGGACAATGTTACGGTAACCGAACAGAGTAAACTTGAAAAACAAGCCAGAGAGAATATAAGGGTTCCCCGCTATTTGGCAAGTAAAATTACAGTTGTTGATGAAGAATTAGCTCTAACGTATGGTACGGTGGCAGAATTATTGCGCTCTAAAGGCTATGTGGTATTGGAGGAATTGCAGGCCTATGATGGAGGAGACCCTGCATTTATTAGCAGGTACAAAATAAGATCACGTAGAAACCCTAGGTTTGGAGTTAATATTGTTTTGGACGATGTGGTACAAATGAACCTGGATGTGCTTTACCAGATGCCCTTAACACAGGTAGAGAGCTTTTATATAGATCGTTTGTCAAGGTATATGGGAACCAAAGCTGGAAATACAGAAACGATATATATTTTTACAAGGCAAGGAGAAGAGCTAAATCTAACCCCGGGTAAAGGTTTTATGTCCGATAAATCTTTTGCATTTAAAGTTGATAATGGTTTTGAAAGACAAAAGGAATTTTATAACCCAGAATTCATCTCGTTTACCAACACGGCTTTTGAGAATTTTGGATTGATTCATTGGGAGCCATTGGTATGGTTGGATAAGAACAACAATTACACCCTCAAAATTCCTAACTATGGTTTTGATAACCTAAAGGTAATTATCGAAGGAATGGGTAAGGACGGAAGTCTATTCTCAGAAGTTAAGATATTGAACACCGCTAAATCCAATTAAAAATCAAGCTTCTTTTTCCGTAGCTCGAAGTTTTGGCCCAAGTAGACTTTTCTAACCATTTCGTCCATTGCAAGTTCTTCGGGCACCCCTGCTTTTAGGATACCACCTTCGAACATTAAATAGGAACGTTCGGTAATGGCCAAAGTTTCCTGAACATTGTGGTCGGTGATTAAAATGCCGATGTTTTTGTTCTTTAATTGGGCCACGATTCGCTGAATATCCTCCACCGCTACGGGGTCGACCCCTGCAAATGGTTCATCCAAAAGAATAAATTTAGGGTCTGTGGCCAAGGCGCGGGCAATTTCGGTACGACGGCGTTCACCACCTGAGAGCAGGTCACCACGGTTTTTACGGATGTGCCCCAAACCAAACTCATCAATCAGGGACTCCATCTTCATATGTTGCTCCTTTTTGCTCAATTTGGTAAGCTGCAACACGCTCAGGATATTTTTCTCGATGCTCAATTTTCGAAAAACAGAAGCTTCTTGCGCTAAATAGCCAATACCGTTCTGGGCCCTTTTGTACATAGGAAAAGCGGTAATGTTCATATCATCCAGATAGATATTCCCGCCATTGGGTTTTATCAAACCAACTATCATATAGAAAGATGTGGTCTTCCCAGCTCCATTTGGACCTAACAGTCCAACAATTTCGCCTTGGTTTACTTCAAGGGAAATACCCTTAACAACTTTTCGGCCTCGGTAGGCCTTCATTATATTTTCTGCACGTAGCTTCATAGGAATTTGCCAAAACTAAACATATTCTTTGTCTACCGAATGGTCTTTTGGATTTTTTTAAGCTTCGCTTTCTTCCAATGCTTCCCAGTATTCGTATGCACGTCTTAGGTGGGGTACTACAATGGTTCCGCCGACTAAGGTGGCTATGCCCAAGGTTTCCATTACCTCTTCCTTATTGGCACCGGCTTTTTTGGAGCTCTCTAAATGGTACTTTACACAATCATCGCAACGGAGAACTGCGGAGGCTACCAAGCCTAGGAGCTCTTTGGTCTTTACGTCCAAAGCGCCGGCCATATAGGCGTTGGTGTCCAGGTTAAAGATGCGTTTGATGAGTTTGTTATTTTCCGCAAGCAGCTTATCGTTCATTTGGGCACGATAGGCATTGAACTCTTCTACTTTATTTGGCATTTTTTCTTGCTTTCTCTTTTCGTTCTTCTTTTCTGACAACCATTCTGGAAATAAAAATACTTACCTGGTACAATATAAGTACAGGAATACAGACAATGATTTGACTTGTTATATCCGGTGGTGTAATGATCGCGGACAGTATCAAGATTATTACCAAAGCTATCTTTCTGTATTTCTTCAGGATTTCTGGAGTTACCAATCCGACCTTGGTCAAAAAGAAAATAACGATGGGCAATTCAAACATAATCCCACAAGCAATTACAGAAGCCCTTACCGTTCCAATGTAGGAGGCAAGGTCGATTTCGTTCAATACCTCTTTACTTACTTGGTAAGATCCCAAAAAGTTGATGGACAATGGTGCAACAATGTAATAACCGAAGAGTACGCCAAGAAAGAACAAGCCTGAGGCCGTAATGATGAATCCTCTGGAATGCTTTCTTTCGTTTTCGTATAGCCCTGGACTGATGAATTTCCACAATTCCCATAAAATATAAGGAAAGCCTAGAATAACCCCCGCCCAAATTGATGTCCAGATATGTGCGGAAAACTGTCCGGCCATCAATCTACTCTGAATGGTGAACGGGATGGTGTCTCCACAGAATTCGGAATCTACCCCGAAAAACTTTCCAATATTACAGAAAAATTGATAGGTCGGGAAATCCATGCTCTTGGGCCCGAACAATATTGTGTCAAAAATAAAGCCCCTGAAAACAAAGGCTACACAGGCAATGATTACAACTGCCAAAGTTGAGCGTACCAAATGCCAACGTAATTCTTCCAAATGGTCCAAAAAGGACATTTCATCTGGACTTTTTCTCTCTTTTTTAGCCATTATAGGATTCCCTCGTTTATAAGGTTATGAATGTGGACCACACCGGCATATTTTTCACCATCAAAGGCCAACAATTGCGATATGCTCTTTTCCTGTAACAGTTTCAACGCTTTCACGGCCAAAGTGTCCACATCTATCGTCTTAGGGTTCGAGGTCATAATGTCCTTCGCGGTAAGTCCACTTATATTATCGTATTTGCTCAACATTCTTCGTACATCGCCGTCAGTTACTATGCCCACAACCTTTTCTTGGTCCAATACAGCTGTAACGCCGAGCATTTTTTCAGATATTTCCACAATTACATCTTTTACCTTGGCATTGATATCTACCTGTGGTTTTTGATTATTGGCCACAATATCGGCAACGCGCAAATATAGCTTCTTTCCCAAAGCTCCACCGGGGTGGTATTTGGCAAAATCCGAACTGCTGAACCCCTTGAGCTCCAAAAGGCAAATGGCAAGGGCATCACCCATGGACATTTGTGCCGAGGTGCTGGTGGTAGGCGCCAAATTATTGGGGCACGCTTCTTTCTCCACGTAGGTGTTTAGCACAAAATCAGCTTGTTTGGCCAGTACGGACTCCATATTTCCAGTGATTCCGATAAGTTTGTTGCTACCAACTTTAATTAGGGGGAGCAGCGCTTTTATTTCTGGCGTATTGCCGCTCTGTGATAGGCAAATCACCACATCGTTTTCTTGAATGGTTCCCAAATCACCATGAATGGCATCCGCCGCGTGCATAAAAATGGCCGGCGTTCCCGTAGAGTTCAACGTAGCTACAATTTTGGAGGCAACTATGGCACTTTTGCCTACCCCTGAAACGATAACTCTTCCGTTGCACTGTAAAATGTGCTGTACTGCATGCGCAAACTGGTCGTCCAAAAGTCCAATCAAATTTGCTACTGCTTTGCTCTCGATTTCGAGGGTGCGTTTTGCTATGGATAAAATTGACTTAATGTCGCTCAAAGTATAATAATGTAATAAACCGATTAACTGATTGCATTCCTAAAAGAATGTCTTATATTTAAGATTACAAAACTAATCAAACTATCTTTTACAGACTATTATGGAAGTGAGAATAGATTCATCTGTAAATGAACGATAAAATATTAAAAGCTTCAACTGCCGTTTAGGTTGCTTGTTATAAATTGAAAAATGCGGAAATGAGCCTAATGAATACTGATTTACATTCCTCGCTCAAAAAATATTTTGGTTTCTCGAAGTTCAAAGGATTACAGGAAGGTGTAATCCAGAACATTCTTAATGATAACGATACGTTTGTGATTATGCCCACAGGGGGAGGAAAGTCCCTGTGCTATCAACTGCCGGCAATAATGAAAGAAGGAACCGCCATTGTGGTTTCGCCTTTGATTGCCTTGATGAAAAACCAAGTAGATGCCATTCGGGGCATATCCGAGCAACACGGCATTGCCCATGTTCTGAATTCCTCCCTTACAAAAACAGAGGTTAAGCAGGTAAAAGAAGATATAACCAATGGCGTGACCAAATTACTTTACGTGGCGCCAGAATCCTTGACGAAGGAAGAAAATGTGGAATTTCTAAAAAATGTAAAACTTTCCTTCGTTGCTGTGGATGAAGCCCACTGTATTTCAGAATGGGGGCACGATTTTAGACCAGAATACCGAAATCTTCGAGGTATTATCAATCGCTTGGGAGACAATATCCCCATAATCGGTCTAACGGCAACAGCTACGCCAAAAGTACAGGAAGACATCATTAAAAATTTAGGGATGACGGATGCCAAGGTTTTCAAAGCATCGTTCAACAGGCCTAATTTATTTTATGAAGTACGGCCCAAGACCAAGGATGTAGATGCCGATATCATCCGTTTTGTGAAGCAAAATCAAGGAAAATCGGGAATCATTTATTGTTTGAGCCGCAAAAGAGTGGAAGAATTGGCCCAAGTGCTCCAAGTAAATGGGGTGAGCGCCGTTCCGTATCATGCTGGTTTTGATGCCAAGACCCGTTCCAAATACCAAGATATGTTTTTGATGGAGGAGGTGGATGTGGTGGTGGCCACCATTGCTTTTGGTATGGGGATAGACAAGCCGGATGTACGTTTTGTTATCCACCACGATATTCCCAAGAGTATTGAAAGCTATTATCAAGAAACCGGTCGAGCAGGGCGAGACGGCGGAGAAGGGCATTGTTTGGCCTATTACGCATACAAGGATGTGGAAAAGTTGGAAAAATTCATGTCAGGTAAGCCCGTTGCGGAGCAAGAGATTGGAAATGCACTTTTACAGGAAATAGTAGCCTATGCCGAAACATCCATATCCCGTAGAAAATTTATACTACATTATTTCGGTGAGGATTTTGATGAGGAGAACGGCGAGGGCGCCGATATGGATGATAACTCCAGAAACCCTAAGCCAAAAGAAGAGGCAAAAGAAGATGTAGTGAAACTTCTGAGCGTGGTAAGGGATACCAAGGAAAAGTTCAAGACCAAGGAGATTGTAAGAGTACTTGTCGGCAAGACGAATGCCATGATTTCTTCACATAAGACCGATGAAAAAAGTTTTTTTGGGATAGGTAAGGATAAGGACAAAGAATTTTGGATGGCTTTGACCAGGCAGGTTTTGGTGGCAGGTCTCCTTAAAAAAGAAATTGAACGCTATGGTATTTTGAACCTGACTAAAGAAGGTGAGGAATATCTCGAGGATCCAGAGTCGTTTATGATGACCAAGGACCATGTGTACTCCAAAGATGATACAGGAAATATTGTTACCGCGGAAAAATCGAATGGAGGGGTAGCTGATGAGAATTTGTTGAAATTACTTCGTGACCTTCGCAAAAGGGAGGCACAAAAACATGAAGTGCCGCCATTTGTGGTTTTTCAAGACCCATCATTGGAAGATATGTCCTTAAAGTATCCAGTGACCATGAACGAGCTTCTGAATATTCAAGGAGTTGGGGAAGGAAAAGCAAAAAAATATGGTAAGGCCTTCGTGGAGCTGATTTCTAAATATGTGGATGAGAACGACATAATACGGCCGGATGATCTTGTAGTAAAAAGTACAGGAGCCAATTCCGCTTTAAAACTTTACGTAATCCAAAGTGTGGATAGAAAGTTGCCTTTGGATGATATAGCCTCTGCCAAAGGATTGGAATTGCCGGAACTTATCAAAGAAATGGAGCAGATTGTCTTCAGTGGAACCAAGTTGAATATTGGTTACTGGATAGATGAAATACTGGATGAGGACCAACAGGAAGAAATCCACGATTACTTCTTGGAAGCCGACACGGATTCCATATCCGCTGCCATTGATGAATTTGATGGCGATTACGAAGATGAAGAACTCCGTTTATACCGTCTTAAATTTATAAGTGAAGTGGCGAATTAAAATTCGCCACTCAACTCACCTGTAGTTATTGCCGCTACTATAAATCCAAAATAAAGGATTACGAATACTAAAGAAACGAGAGCAAGGGCCAATCCTATATAAGAAAGGATCTTACCTGTTTTCACATTGCTGAAATCAGTGTAATTTTCAGGACTTTGCTCGTACAATTGGGTAGCGGTCTTAGCTTTTACCAATCCAATGATGCTAAAAATAGCACCGAATGGCCCGCAGCACACCAAAGTGAGGACAATGGAGAGTATTCCCATTGTCAACACAGTGCTTGCCCCGGGTAAGGGTTGTTGGTTCATAAAATTATATTATTGGTATTGTTCAAGGATTTCTTGCATTCTCTGTGGATCTTGTAAGGTTTCCCATCCAAAGAAAGAAAGGGCCCAGATAAAATAGGCAAGAGCCAATACGTTGAGTATAACACCAATGATGGCAAGTATTCTACCTGTTTTTACATTTTGTACGCCTTCATAAATTTCTGGGTTTTCAGCGTATAGTTTAAGGGCCTTGTTGGCCAAGATTAAAGCAATCACACCAAAAATAAGTCCGATAACCCCATAGCAACAGCAAGTTACAATAGAGATGATTCCGAAGACCAATATCAGGGTCGCATTTGGAAGTTTTTGTTGTTCCATAATTTTAAGTATTAATTAAAAAGGTTATTCATTTTTAGGATGTAACTTATGATAACGGTACCCACTGTCAATAGCGTTAAAACCATTTTGATCATATTGGCATGTTGAAACTTCACAAAAATGTTGGTGATCAAAAACAGCAATAGGAACAATATGGGGTATATGGCAGGGTACATTTGAAAAGCAGCTAAGAACTCTCCATGCAGTAAAAGGTTTACCGATCTCTGCAAACCGCACCCTGGACAATCTATGCCTGTAATCCGTTTATTAAGACAGGGAAGCATATAATCTTCAAGATCAAAGGCGATTATGGTCGGTGTTAGGTACATCATTGTCTGTAGAGCCCGAAAATACTATTATTTTTGTATTCAAGTTTAATTTTCATGTCATTTTTATAGATAGAAATCGTGTATGGGGAAATTTTCGATAGGGGATAGGGCAGAGGTATTGGATGAGGCCATTTCGGGTGTCATTCAAAAAATTGATGGCAATCAGGTAACGTTAATTACCGACGATGGTTTTCCCATGCATTTTGCCAGTAGTGATCTCGTTAAAATAGGTGGCGATATATCGGTTTCCAATCATGAGGTGGCCCAAATCAAAAAAGAAAAAGAAATCCCCAAAAGAAGAAAAGCTCCTACTATCAAACCCAAAGAAAGAAGTGCTCCAAAAATGGAGGTTGACCTGCATATTCATCAATTGGTGAAATCAAGCAAGGGCATGAGCAACTACGATATGCTCAACATTCAATTGGATACCGCCAAAAGACAATTGGACTTTGCCATTAACAAGCGAATTCAAAAGGTAGTGTTTATCCACGGGGTAGGGGAAGGCGTTCTAAAAGAGGAACTGCACTATCTTTTCAATCGGTACGATAATGTGAAATTTTACGATGCCGATTATCAAAAATATGGTTTGGGGGCTACCGAGGTCTATATTTACCAAAACACCTAGTCAGGTACCACGGTGATAACCTCTCCAAATTCATTTATGGCCAAATTAGTGATACGCTCCCCATTTCCGGTGACAAATGATATACCGCTAAGGTTTATGTTGTGTTCAAAACGTGTAGTGTCGTTTTCTACCGGCATGGTCTCAATAATTACCATGCCCCCTTCGGCAACAACTTCGTCAATTACTTTAGGATCCACCGTAGGTATGTCGTTACAAAAATAATCCTTGTTAACGGCATCCGAGAAAACCCTGTACGTTACCTGGGATTGTCCCGGAACCGTACTCTCGGTTATTACAGTATCTCCAGCAACCCCACGGTTCAAGACCCCGCTTTGAAGCTCAAGTATAAGGGCTTCGTTATCATTTATTTTGAACATCAAATTTTTGGCGTTGGCAACAGGATTGGCACAATATTGTATCGAGGCACTGTCAAAGTCAATGGTCTCGATTTGAAGATCCCCATCGCTACAGGAAAGGATTGTGATTGCCCCAAGAATTGAAAAGATACATTTTCTCATGCACCAAATTTAAAGCAATTCCATTTTAAAACACTAATCCTTAGGATCACTTTAAAAGAAATTAACTTTATTTCCTGTACTTTTGCACCTGTTAAAAAGTAAACCCGATCATGCAAAAAATCTATCTGGACAATGCTGCCACCACGCAGGTAAGGAAAGAGGTAATTGAACGGATGCAGGAGGCTCTTGCACAGCAATATGGCAACCCATCATCTACCCATAGCTTTGGTAGATCTGCAAAAACCGCCGTGGAGCAAGCACGTAAGACCATTGCCAAAACGTTGAACGCCCAAGCATCGGAAATCATCTTTACATCTGGAGGTACCGAGGCGGATAACATGATTTTGCGTTGTGCCGTAAGAGATTTGGGTGTCAAGACCATCATAACTTCCAAGATTGAACATCATGCGGTGCTCCATACAGTGGAGGAACTGGAAAAGGAGTATGGTGTCCATGTTTGGTATGTAAACTTGGATGAATTTGGCAATCCTGACATGAAGCATTTGGAGGAATTGCTCAAAAAAGATGACTCCAAAAAATTGGTCAGTTTGATGCATGTGAACAACGAGATTGGTAATATCACCGATATCGCCGCCGTGGGTGAGCTATGCAAGGCGAACAATGCACTTTTTCATTCAGATACCGTACAATCCATTGGGCATTATCCTTGGGATGTGCAGGCCGTGAATATTGATTTTATGACAGCTGCAGCCCATAAGTTCCATGGGCCCAAGGGTGTAGGTTTTGCCTTTATCCGAAAAAATTCAGGTTTGAAACCGTTGATTGTAGGAGGTTCCCAAGAACGTGGGTTTAGGGCAGGTACAGAACCGTTCCATAACATTGTTGGTCTGGAAGAGGCATTTGTACAAGCGTATGAGCATCTGGAAGAAGAAATTGAGGCGGTAAAAGAGCTCAAGAAATATTTTGTGGATAGGATTTTGGAAGAGATTCCAGGTGCCGAATGCAATGGACTTTCCGGCGATTTAGAAAAAAGTACCTATACGTTGGCCAATATTCGCTTGCCTTTTGATAAACAGAAAGGTCTGATGCTGTTGTTCCATTTGGATATGAAAGGTATTGCCTGTTCCAAAGGAAGCGCCTGCCAATCGGGAAGCAATCAAGGTTCGCACGTACTCAACGAAATTTTGGAAGGCGAGGAGCTGGACAAGCCCAGTCTGCGCTTTTCTTTTTCTATGTACAACACCAAGCAGGAGTTGGATTATGTCGTTGGGGTCTTAAAAGAATTTGCGAATAGCTGATTAATTTCGGTTTCTTCTTTTTTCCCTGTCGTAAGGAAATTTTCTGGAAGCGGTCTTCATCATTTTGTCGATAAGCTCGGTGGTGTTCTTTCCGGTTTTTTTGGAAATCTCGTTCTCGTACTTCCAAAGTAGTTTCCCGGTCTCACCGTCACTTATTTTTACCCCGATTCTTCCATAGTTGGCATTGCCACTGAAATAATCCAGAATACTGAAATCGGTCGGGACTCCTTCAGAAAGTAGAATGTTGAGGTTTAAGTTGCCGCTTATGATACCGTCTACATCCAAAATTTTACAAAGTTCCTGTGTAGTGTAGGTATCAATATTGTTATAGTTGATATTGTTTTGAGCCAAAATAGCGTTGGTGTTCATGATGTTCTGAAAATCCACATTGAACTTTTTACGCTTTTTACGTTTGGAGAAATAGGTTTCCAAGGCATTTTGTACCGCATAGCCCTCTTTTTCGGCCAGTAGGGTCAACTCATCGGTATCCACGGCCTTTTTTAGCTCCAAATGGGCAATAAAGGGGATAATGGCTAAAATCTCGTGGTCTTCGGTGTATTCATCAAACCTTATGCTCTCATAAATGTTCTTTTGCGCCATTGTACATACGCTGGTGAAAAGAACAAGGGCAAAGACAATATTTTTCATTCATCAAATTTTAATTCAACAATCTTGATCTTTGGATGAGGTTGCTTTTAAATAGGTTGATTATTAGAGCTCTAAAAAAGGACATTTACTTGACTAGCCTACTTTTCGTGTGCAAAAATAACGCTATTTCCTGAAAAAAGAGCCTGTATAGGTGTTAGAGTTGCCGACATTGTCCGTAACGGTAACTTTAAGTTCACATTCCGTTTCGTTTGCAATGTTGTCATCAAAATTATAGGTGATGGTATTGGTTTTTGGTTCGTATTCCATCAAAATCCATTTCCCGTTCAGTGTGGCGGAATAGGAGTCAATCCCGCTGAGGTCGTCCGTAATGGTAAGGCTTAGGTAGCTGTAATTGCTCAACCATTGCTTTTCCTTAAAGTTTTTGGGGCGTATCTGTGGTGCTACGCTATCCTTTACCAATGTATAAGTACCCAAGATCCTGGTTCGGGTGGTAAATGCCCCGTCGCGTTTGTATGTCTTCGAATACGAAGGTCTCATTCTGCTGTCCAAATGCGCAATAAACATCTGGCTCCTATCTTCCATTGCATATTTGGATGGGTCGAAACTGATGGTGAAGTTCCGGTGTGCGGCAATGCTGTTATCGTGAATGGTGATTGTATCGTTCCCTTTTTTCAAATTGATGAAGAAATCTTCATAAAACGTACTGGCAGGGAAGTAAACTTTGGCAGCACCAAGGTCAAAGTTGTTCGGTTTCTCCGCAATCAAATAATTTTCCGTGGCTTTGTCCTCTTTTGCGATTTTCTCCTCTTCTTTTTTGCCTTCAATTGGAATAACAAGTTTTGTAGTGTTGCCTGCCAAATCCGAAATGAGCAATTCAACATTGTACGACATGCCTTCTTCAATACTTATTTTTCCATCATTATAGAGCGATTTGTAAATGCTTAGGTGGTTATAAGGTTCCCTAAAACATTTTTGTATACGCTGCCGATGATCATAATAATAGGCGTAATCAATAAGTGTGTTGATGTAGCGTGTCTCGGCAAAGGAGAAGGTCTCAAAATCGAATTCTGAATGCACCCTCCCGTTAACCGTTTGCTTTATGGCATACACTCCATTTTGGTTGGCGGCCATATCCAGGCGATCAAAAGTATTGAGTCCAAAACCGATGGTGCCACTAGCGGTTACCTTGTCCGCTAAATAGGAACCATCAGCTTGCCTTTTGTAGTTCAATTGAATTTTTTTTGCGCTTTGATTGATGAGAGCGCCTTCCGAAATGGGATAACCGTACAGTCCCAGCAAAGTAGGGTCGGTGGCATCGCGTACCTCATAACCATACAAAAGTGGGTTGGTCGGCTTGCCGCTTACACTGCTACGTATTTCAAAATGAAGATGTGGGCCTGCGGAACCGCCCGTATTGCCCGAATAGGCGATGATACTTCCCTTGTTCACTTTTAACTCGCCGTAATCAGGGAACATTTCCACCTCGTACGATTGCTTGTCATATTGCATTTTTTTAACGTATTCCTCTATTTCTGGACCAAACTTTTTAAGATGCGCATACACCGAAGTGTAGCCATTGGGGTGTGCTACATAAAGAGCTTTCCCGTACCCCCAGTGCGAAACTACGATACGCGTCACCGTACCATCTGCAATGGAAAATACCGGTAGGCCTTCGCGCTGTTGCGTTTTAATATCCATCCCCGAATGAAAATGATTGGAACGCAGTTCGCCAAAAGTCCCGGCCAAAACCAAGGGTATGTCCAACGGAGAGCCGAATGCATCCTGAGGATATTCTTTTTGGGCAGATAAGTGCAATGCAATAAAAGAAGTGATAAAAAAAAGATAGAGGCGCATATAAAAACAATAATTCCTTACGAAAGTAACCAATGTTTTGATTTGATAAAAAGTTTTGGAGGAAACCACTTTTTACTTGAAGCAAAGCTTTAAGAATAAATCTTAAAAGTATTGCGAGGTTGTACGAGGATCGTTAACTTTGTGTAATACGTATTGTTGTTTGCAAATATGAGCGAACTTGTTGAGATTGTTGATTCTTTGGAGAACAAGGTGAGTAAATTGCTTCACAAAATGGAGCTGTTGCACCAACTCAACGCCAATTTAAGGCAAGAATTGGAACTCCAAAAAGAAGAAAACGGACTTCAGCAGAAAGCGCTCAACGATTGGGAAGAGAAATACGAATCCCTGAAAATGGCAAACACGATGCTGGGTAGTAATACTAGTAAAACAGAAGCTAAGCTCAAGATAAATACATTGATTCGCGAACTTGATGTTTGCATAGCCAAGTTGGCGGATTAACTGGTACCGAGATTATGGACGAGAAGCTCAAAATAAAACTTTCCATTGCGGATAGGGTGTATCCTTTAACAATTGACCCCAAGCAAGAGGAAGGGTTGCGCAAAGCGGCCAAGAACATCGAAAATCTGGCAAAAAAGTTTGAGCAAAACTATGCCGTTCGGGACAAGCAGGATGTTTTGGCCATGTGTGCCTTGCAATTTGCATCTAAAATTGAGCAAAGCGGAATAGACCGTTCAGAAAATGCCGAGGCGGCCATGCAGCGCCTCAGGGCCTTGGACGAACTGGTACATTCTAAATTGGGGGAATAAGTTCTTTTAAATAAAATATTGTTACTGCCCACATTGGTAATTTATTTTTGACAAACTCAACACTAATATAATTAGAGAGGGTGAGTTTAGGCTGTAAAAGCAGGCCCTACTTGTATAGGGATCCTTGATCAGCTTGGTAGCCCTAAACCTGTATTTTGGAGTTTGTACAAAACTTCTTCCGATGTGGGCTTTTTTTTTAAACTAAACACAATCAAACATGGATAATATCATAGTAATTGTTGTCGCAGCTGTAGTGGGCTTGGCAATAGGGTTCGCAATAGCCAAGATGATGGAGAAAGGCAAAGCATCCAAGACCATTGCCAATGCAAAGAAGGAAGCTGCCTACATTGTGAAAGAGGCTAATAAAGAAGGAGAGAGCATTAAAAAGGATAAGATTTTCCAAGCCAAGGAAAAGTTTTTGGAGTTGAAGGCGGAGCATGAGAAAGTTATTATCAACAAGGATAAAAAAATAGCCGAGGCCGAAAAGCGAACCAGGGATAAAGAATCACAGGTAAGCAGCGAATTGGCCAAGAACAAAAAACTCAACGATCAATATCAACAAAAGATAAAGGAGGTCGAGTATAAAAGTGATATTCTGGACAAGAAGCAATCCGAAGTAGAAAAACTCCATAAAAGTCAAGTACAGCAACTAGAGGTAATCTCCGGTCTTTCCGCGGAAGATGCCAAAGCACAATTGTTGGAATCTTTAAAAGAGACCGCAAAGAGCGATGCCATGGCCTATTTGCAGAATACTCTGGAAGAAGCAAAGCTTACCGCACAGCAGGAGGCGCGAAAAATTGTGGTCAATACCATTCAGCGTATAGGTACCGAAGAGGCGGTGGAAAATTGTGTTTCCGTATTCAACTTGGAATCCGATGATGTAAAAGGACGGATCATTGGGCGTGAAGGTCGAAACATACGAGCCATTGAGGCTGCTACAGGGGTTGAAATTATAGTAGACGATACGCCGGAAGCGATTATTCTATCTTGTTTTGATTCTGTACGAAGAGAAGTGGCGCGACTGTCCCTCCACCGATTGGTGACCGATGGCCGTATTCACCCTGCACGTATTGAAGAAGTGGTGAAAAAAACCGAAAAGCAAATCAACGAAGAGATAGCAGAGATTGGAAAACGCACCGTAATCGATTTGGGAATCCATGGATTGCACCCCGAGTTGATTAAAGCAGTAGGTAGAATGAAGTATCGCTCCTCTTACGGACAAAACCTGTTACAGCACTCTCGCGAGGTTGCCAAACTTTGCGGGGTTATGGCCGCAGAACTGGGACTAAACCCAAAATTGGCCAAAAGAGCAGGATTGTTGCATGATATCGGAAAGGTCCCCATGGCCGAAGTAGAGGTGGAAACACCGCACGCTATCTTGGGTATGCAGTGGGCCCAGAAGTTCGGTGAAAAGGACGAAGTCTGTAATGCGATAGGGGCTCACCACGATGAAATAGAGATGACAACGCTATTATCTCCCATTGTTCAGGTGTGCGATGCCATTAGTGGTGCACGTCCAGGGGCTAGAAGACAAGTTTTGGACTCCTACATCCAACGTTTAAAGGATTTGGAAGATATAGCCTTCGGTTTCCACGGAGTGCAGAAAGCCTATGCGATACAAGCCGGTAGGGAGCTGCGAGTTATCGTTGAAAGTGAAAAGGTGAACGATGACAAAGCCGCCGAGCTGTCTTTTGAGATTTCACAGAAAATTCAAACGGACATGACTTATCCTGGACAAGTGAAGGTGACCGTGATCCGAGAAACAAGATCAGTGAACGTGGCAAAATAGTCTCCTGACAATTATCATACTTTTCCAAGGGGGATAGGACTAACTTCATTCAAGGAATTGATAAATACTTGAATGATGAAAAATAGTGTGCCTGTTTCAAAAATAATGACCAAAAAATTGGTGACACTTACCGCCAATGACGATTTGGTGACCGCTGAGCAGCTTTTTAAAAAGCACCATATTCGACATATACCTGTTGTTGAGGGCAAGGTGATTAAAGGAATGTTGAGTTACACCGACTTACTTCGCATAAGTTTTGCCGACGCTGTGGACGAGCATGAAGAATATGTGGATACCATAGTGTACAACATGTTTACGATTCCGCAGGTAATGGTCAATGATGTTGTCAGTGTAAACTCTGAAACGTCTATCCCTGATGTGGCGCGCTTTCTTTCCAAAAAAGAGTTTCATGCGTTACCGGTTGTGGACAATGGTAAACTTGTTGGTATTGTGACCACTACAGATTTAATCAATTATCTATTGGAGTATATTGAGGGCTAATACATCATCAAAAATGACAAAGGACCGCTGATTTGGCGGTCCTTCGTTGGATATCTTGGTATTTACCGAGTTCTATTCCTCTTCGTTGCTGTCGGTTTCCTCTTCTTCGGATTCCTTATTGAGCTTGTGTTCCAGGATGTTGAGGTTTTTCATTTTTTCTTTCCAAGTCTGGAGAGCTTCTTTTTGTTTGTTGAGATTGTTCACCACTTCTTTTACCAGTGGATTGTCTTCAGAATCGTTCGAGAAGAACTGCAGATTGTTCTCCAATTGACGTATTTCCGATTTTACTTCATCAATTTTACGCTTAACAAATACACGTTCGTTGCCAATAGCATAATTATCCTCTGTTTTGGCCAACTCCTGAACCTTGTTTCCATATTTAAGCAGTTCGGATTGCTGTTTGCCAACTCCTAATTTCTTGAGTAGGGCGTCTACAATTTTATTGAACTTACTATTGATATGCTTTTTATTGTACGGAATACGGCCGTACTGCTTCCATTCAGACAAAAATGTCTTGATGTCCTCAATATCCTTTTTCTTGTCGCCACTCAATTGGAATTCCTTCAAACGGTCAAGACACTCGCTCTTCTTCTTAAAGTTTTCAAACTCTTCCTGATTCGCCTCGTTCTTTTCGGAGTGCAAACGGTTAAAATAATGGTTGCAGGCGTCCTTGAACTCTTTCCAGATTTTATCTGAGTATTTTCGGGGAACATGGCCTATCTTTTTCCAGTCGCTTTGTATCCGCTTCATTTGGGGCGTAACCTCTGCCCACTCATCACTATCTTTTAAGGAGATGGCCAGTTCAAGAAGCTCTTTTTTCTTTTCTAAATTTTCCTGCTGTTCCTTCTTTTGATTCTTGTAAAAAGCATTTTTGGTCCTATTGAACTTGCGGACACTCTGCTTAAACTGGTCCCATGTTTCTTCATTTACCTTCTGTGGCACCTTTCCGGCCTTGAAAAATGAGTCTCTTAGGGCTTCCACTTCTTTTATCTGCTGTTGGATACCTCGGTGGTTGTTCGCAACATTGTCGGAAATGGAGGAGATAGAGGCAATTATTTCCTGCTTTTTCTCGTAATTCTTCTCGTAGACCTTTTCCAGTTCGTGGAAATGCTCCTGCCTACGTTGGTGCATGGCCTTGGTGGCGTTGCTGAACTTCTCCCAGATTTCTTCCCGATGTTCCTTGGCAACCGGACCAATGTCCTCTTTCCATATTTTGTGAAGGGTCTGGAGCTCGCGGAACGCTTTGTTCAAATCCGGTTCATTGGCCAACGCCTCCGCACGTTCCACCAATTTTTGTTTTTCTTCCAGATTATGTTTAAAGTCCAGATCACGCAACTCACGGTTCAAGTGAAGGAAATCGTAAAAGATTTCCATGTGGTGGTGATAGGTTCGCCAAACATCATTGTAATTGGTGCGTGGAATGGGACCGGCATTTCTCCACCGGTGCTGTAAATCTTTAAAGTTGTTATAGGTTGTATTGATGTCTTCTTCAATATCAATAAGGCCTTTGAGCTCTTCAATGATTTCCAGTCGGTTTTGAAGATTACTTTTTAGGGATTGATCAAGTTGCTTGTAATATTGGTCCCGTTTTTCCCGGAAATCGGAATATACTTCGTTGAATTGCCTTTTGGCTACAGAGTTGTAACGGAAATCAATTTCGTTTCCGCCTTTGGATACAAATTCCTCCTTTTTTTCATCTAGAAAATCTTGAAACTTTTGGTCGAACTCATATTTAATGGCACTCACATGCTTGTTGATTGCCTGTACCTTTTCGTTTTTGACCAATCGCTGCAATTCCCCAACCAGATTTTCCATGGACATGGAATGGTAGTCCAACATGGGAATGGTATGCCTTTTTTCGTTTTCGGTATCTTCTGCATCCTCGGCATTGGACTCATCAATCTCATCCAAATGATCGTTGGAATCATCGCTTTTGGCACTCGTCTCCTCGTTGTTGGTTTCGGAAGAAGTTTCCCTTTCAGGTTGTTTTTTCTCCTCATTTTCGGGCACGGTCTGCTTTGACACTTTTGTTTCGGCCTGTTCGGTCTCTTCCAAATGTGTTTTTGTGTTCTCCGTTATTTCTTCTTTGCCACCTTCAGCTTGCTGAAGTTTACGATCGTTTTCCTGCATTGGTTGCGTGTTTACCTCTTTGATTGATGAAAGTTATAGCCAATTTAACAACTTAATTGTCTAATAGCAAAAGTAGTGATTCTTCTTTTGCTTTAATATGATGGTTGTAGGTGTCGCTGGAATCGCTATATCAATAGCTGGTTTTATACGTTGTTCCAGATTTCCCAAGCCTTTTCAGCTTGTCCTTCCAACATTTTTAGCCCATTGCAAATAGAAGCTCCCTTGGACTCCCCCATGGATAGAAAGCTGGTTTTTTCAGGATTATAGATCAAATCGTACAATAAGTGCTGCGTTCCGATGTGATTATAGGGGATTTCAGGTTTACCCTCAATATTTGGAAAAGTTCCCAGTGGTGTGCAATTGATGATCAAGGTATTTTCTTCCATGATGTCTTGGTCAAGTTCATCATAGGTATACTGCCCATCTTTTTTGCTGCGGGAAACATAGGTGCTTTTGATTCCAAGTTCGTTGAGCACATATTGAACCGCCTTGGACGCGCCTCCCGTTCCCAATATCAACGCCTGGGTGTGATGCGGTTTTAGGTAGGGCTTCAAAGATTTTTGAAAACCGTATGCATCGGTATTGAAACCGATTAAACCTTTCTTTGAAAACTGAATGGTGTTTACGGCCCCTATTTGTTCTGCCTTCGGGTCTAGCTCATCCAAAAAGGAAATGATCTCTTGTTTGTAGGGAATGGTGACGTTCAGCCCTCTTATGTCCTTTTGTTTGAGCACATCTATTACCTCTTCAATTTTTTGAAGGTCAAAGTTTTCGTAGCTGTGGTCCATCAAGCCCAAATCGTTGAATTTTTGGGCAAAATAACCTTGCGAAAAGGAGTAGGAGATGTTTTTACCGAGAAGGCCGTATCTGTTCATTCTTTTTTCTGTTGTTGCCATACCAGTCCAAAATTAATAATACCAAAATCCCCAGTAAAATAAAAAGTATGGCCCACCAGGTTTCGGCCTTTGCCATATCCGGGAAATATCTGGTATAGTTTAGGATTATTTTATTTCCATTGGTGTCCAAAATGGGATTGTTGGCCAGGTCCAATTTGAAAATGGTCTTTTTCCAAGGCCATAAAACACCTAAGGAACCGGTAATGAAACCTAGTAAAACAGCTGTGGTGGTGGATTTGTAATGTTTTAGTAGATAGCTCAATAAATGTGAAAATGTGACCAATCCGGTAATTGAGCCTAGGGTGAAAACTGCCAGAATTTTCAGGGTCTGCATGCGTTCCGCATTATTCCAAAAACTGAAATCACCTGAAAATATCTCGGAAAATGTATCGTACAGGGCATTGACGGAATCTACCAAAAGCAGCACGTAATTACCCATCAATATCAAAATGAAAGAACCCGAAAGTCCTGGAAGCGTCATTCCGGAGACGCTTATTATTCCACAAAAAAAGATGAAGAATAGGTTGTCGTTTTCTTTTGCAGGGTTTAAAAAACTGATGGAAACACCAATGATAAGCCCAATAAGACCGGCGGGTATGGTACGCTTGTCCCATGGGGAAAAGTCTTTTCCAATATGATAAATGGACCCGATGACCATTCCAAAAAACGTGGCCCATACAAATAGTTCGTTGTGCTGTAGAAAATAATCCAAAATCCTGGAAACACTAAAGTAGCTGACCAGCATTCCAAATATCAATAATCCCAGAAATTTGGCATTGATATACCGGAAAAAACTCCTGAACCTTCCATTGAAGAATAGCTTAAGTGCCTTTGAGTTCAGTTTTTGAAGGGAATAGATGAACTCCTCGTAAAAACCGGCAACAAAGGCGACAATACCGCCCGAAACACCCGGGACCTTGTTGGCCGCTCCCATGCAGAGGCCTTTGATGACCAAGAAGAAGTTGTCCAGAAATGTTCTAGGTTGCTGCATGTGCCAAAAATAGGGTTTCCTTATTTTTTGGAAGCTAATCTTTCCAGGATAAAAATAAGTGAAAAACCTAGGATGGCTAATACAATGGCCAGCATTAATTTACTGTCTCCCTCAAAAGCGCCGGGGAGTACGTTCATATCGTCCACGACAATGATTTTTTCACCAAAAGTCTTGGTCTCTATAACCTTTTTCCAAGGCCATATTTTGTTCAAGGAGCCTAGGATGAAGCCTGTCAACAATGCCAATGTGATATTCTTATAGTGGTTGAACATCCATTTAAGGAGTCGGGCAAAGCTCAACAGCCCAAAAATGGCTCCAAGACCAACGGTCAAGATAATTTTGATGTCGCGTTCATGAACAGCGTCCAAAATGGTTTTGTAAGACCCCAACAGTACCAAGATAAAAGCTCCGGAAATACCGGGAAGGATCATGGCACAAATGGCCAAGGCGCCTGATAGGAACAGATAGGGGAGGTTGTCGGTATTGTCGCTTGCTGGCAACTCTGTAATGAAAAACGCGAGCGCGGCACCCAAAATCAAAACAACTATGGAGCCTGCTGTCCACTTTGTAATTTCCTTGCCGACCAAAAATATGGATGCTACTACCAATCCAAAGAAAAAGGACCAAAGTAAAATGGGTTCGTTCTCCAAAAGCCAGCTCAGGAACTTTGCCAAGGATAGTACGCTGATGAAAATCCCTAGGAACAAGGCTACTAAAAAGTTGCCATTTACCTTGTTCCATACAGCCTTTATTCCTTCTTTTCTTAAAACAGGAATGAGGGAAAGGTTAATATTATTGATAGAGGTAATGAGCTCTTCATAAATTCCTGAAATGAAGGCGATGGTTCCTCCTGAGACTCCGGGAACGACATCGGCAGCGCCCATGGCCATTCCTTTAAGGGTAATAAAAATGTAGTCCAGTATACGACGTGCTTGCATGAATTTGGATAAAATGTACTGGCTACTTGGCTGTTTTTCTAATTTTTGAAACCAGCGCTTTCACCCAATCGACTTCAGTGAATTCCGGGAATTCCTTTTCAAACTGTCGCAATTTACCAATATCCAGTTTCATGGCCTTGGATAAAATCTGTTTTGATTCGGCCAAGTCGTCATTTTTTAAATGGATGCCCGCCAATTTATAGGTTAGATCACAGTTATCGGGGTAAAACTCCAATCCCTGAATCAACACCTGGATAGCGGAATTGTAATCCCCGATTTTATTGAGGGCCTCGGCCCAGTTTTGCCATGTGGAGAGTTCGTAGTTACCTAAATCCACAGCTTGCTTATAGGCAAAATCAGCTTCGTCCCAGTTTTTGAGGGCTGCATAAATTTTACCGGATTTTTTCCAATACTTTGGGTTTTCACCATCGATATTTATGGCCTTGTTGATGTAGTACAGCGCTTTATCATAGTTCTTTTGTCCAAAATGGAAATCGGTGATGGCCAACCATCCTTTGTCCAATAAAGGGTCTTCATGAACGGTGTGATAGTAGTAGTATTTGGCCAGATCAAAGTTTCCCAGTTTTTCATGACATTTGCCCAGTCTCAGAAATGCGTAAGATGTTGGGTCTTCGATGGATATGGTGGACTCATAATTTTCAATGGCCTCGTTGTACCTTCCCAACTTTTCCAACACCTTGCCTTTTTCAAAATAGGCGCCGATAAAGGAGTCGTCCGAAATCACGGCAAAGTCAAAAGCTGTCAAGGCTTCGATATAAAGCTTTTTGGCAAGGTACATTTTGCCCAATTGGTGCCAAGCGACCTCGCAATAGGGGTTTCTATCCAAATAATCGTTCAGGTAATATATGCTGCCATCAAAATCTTCCAAAAACTCAAAACAGTACACCACGTTGTAAAGGGACGAATAATCTTCGTCATCAATCTCAACACAGCGCATAAAGCTTAGTTTGGCTTGCTCATAGTTGTCCATAAACAGGTATTCCATACCTAAAAGGGAATGGATGTCGAAGGAATGGTCCGTGATATCCAAAGCTTCCAACAATAGGTTTACGGCTTCTTGGTGCTTGTCCTGTTTGGAACGGATGTTGGCCCGTTGAATAAATACTTCCTCGTTTGCGGCATTGATGTTCTGAATTTCATCCAGAAGTGTTTCCGCTGCTTCAAATTTATCTTCGAAAGCCAAAACCTCTACTTGTAAAAGCTTGAGCTCCATGGAATTTGGGTGTTGTTCCAAACCAATCTGGATGGCTTTTTTCCCCAAGGAGATTTTGCCGTTGTTCAAGTAGTGGTGGATGATTTCCTCAAAGTCCTCTGCATCAAAGAAATAGACGTCATCCGTCTTGAGCATGGACTCAAATTTGCTAATGGATTTGTCAGGATACTCGTTAGATTCTAACGCCATAGGAACGTTTTTGGTTGTACTATGGACTTAAAATTAACCCTTTGAGCTACTCTTAAAGTCCATTTTAGGGGTATGTTATCAACAAATTAGTTAACAGTATCTGATTTATAGCTGTTTAAAATCCCAAGGATTTGGTCGCATCCTTCCTCAATTTCTTTCATGGAAATGGTCAGGGGAGGGGAGATTCTCACAGCTTTTGGCTCAAATAACAGCCAGAAAAGTATGAGTCCTTTTTTTGCGGCCTCGAGGACCAAAAAGTCAGCTATTTCCTTGCGCTCCATAATCGGGGCGAGCATTAAACCTTTACCGCGTATTTCTTTTATTAATGGATGTTGCAATAGTCTTCGGAACAGTTTTTCCTTTTCCAAGGTTTGCGGGATCAGGTCTGTTTCGGTGATTTCTTTTAGGGTCGCCAAACTTGCGGCTGCAATTACGGGATTACCACCAAAAGTCGTGATGTGCCCAAATTTCGGGTTTTCTTTTAAATCGGCCATCAACTCGTGTGATGCCACAAAAGCTCCAACAGGAAGGCCCGATGCCATGCCTTTTCCAATGACCAAGATGTCCGGCGGGCAGTTAAAATGTTCAAAAGCAAACAATTTGCCCGTACGTCCAAAGCCTGGCTGTATTTCGTCCAGAATTAACAATGCGCCCACTTCGTAGCAGCGGTTCCGCACTTTTTCCAGATAACCGTTTTCCGGTAAAATAAAACCGGCGCCGCCCTGAATGGTTTCCAAGACCACGGCGGCCGTTTTTTCGGTAATGTCTTGGATTTCTTCTTCCGCATTGAACTCAATGGAACGGACATCTGGAATCAAGGGACGGAAGGCGCTTTTGCGTTCTTCCAGCCCCATAAGGCTCAAGCTGCCCATGGTGTTGCCATGATAGGCATTTTTCGCGGCGATGACCTGTGAACGTCCCGTATGCCTTCGTGCCAATTTAATGGCTCCTTCCATAGCTTCCGTACCCGAATTGACCAAATACGTGGTATTCAAATTATCGGGAAGACGGGAGGCCAACAGTTTGGAGAATTCCACGGCAGGCCTTTGAACATACTCCCCATAGACCATAACGTGCATGTATTGGTCCACCTGTGTTTTGATGGCATCCACTACTTTGGGATGGCCGTGTCCCAAACTGCAAGCCGAAACACCTGCCACAAAATCCAAATGGGCATTGCCATCTTGATCATAGATGTAGCTCCCCTTGGCATGAGAAACCTCCAAGGCCAATGGATGTAGGGAGGTTTGGGCTTGGTATGTGAAAAAATCCTTTTTGGACATTATGGTGTCTGTGCTTTCTTATGAACCGCGGTCTTTTTGGGTTTTACCGCCTTGGTGTTAGGTGTGTTGATGGGGTCGTTCTGGTTGTTTTGTCGCTCGTTTTCCTCCGCATCGATATCGATTGGATTGTCTATGCCCCTAATTTTTGCCAGTTCGATATTGTTGTCGTCTTCATCAAATATTTCTTCTTTTGACCTAATTCGTTCATCGCCGCGCCAAACAAATCCTTTTAGTTTTCTACTCTCCACGGGCAAATCGGTCTCAGGGAATATATCTCCATCCGGATTCACAAAAAATGTGATGTCTTCAATATCGTTGTTTGCCATAAGCAAACGTATCTTGCTGCAAATGGTCTTGTCGATTCCGATCAGCTCTTGGTCATCGTTGTATACGTAATAGATGACCTCGGTGTTTTGGACCAAATCAATGAGCTTCAATTCATTTTCAATGAACTTACCAAAGAGATTCTTCCCCTTGGCCTGATTGTATCCCGTACCGCTTATCGTATCCAAAGAGATGATAAAGGCATTCTCAATCACTTTGAGGGAATCCAGTTTGTCGGTTTCCATATCGGATATCAAATGGATACTATCTCCGGTAATCTGGTTGTCCACGTTCCATAAAATGGGGTCGGTGATCAGTTGGGTGATTCCTGTTCTTTCCTCAAAATGGATGGAATCGCACTTGCCGCTCAAATCTGTTTTATAAAATTTGGCATTCCTGAAGGCCCTTAAAACTCGCTCCTCTTCCTTACCGGTGACCATTAAGGTGTCTCCATGCATGTATAAGGAATCTTTCTCTACCAGACTGATGGAAACTGCTCTTTTGGTCGCAAAAACGGAATCCTTGGCCTTGTGTACCTCTGCGTAGTGAGCACGAATAACCCCATTGTTGATGGTATCGGTAATCTGAATATTGTTCGTGGCCGAAGCAAATTCCGAAGCTTTGTCGAAATAAAGGCTGTCTCCCTCGATTATTTTATTGTCGTAATCGATACGGGTGTTCTTAATGCCGTACCCTTGTTCGATTGTGGTGTCATAAAAACCCCGCTCGCAATAAATTTTGTATTCCTCTCCGGTAATGGTGGAAGGGCCGTACATATAGGCATTCTTTGAGGTGGTGTAATAATCCAACTGCTCCGAATCGATGATATAATCGGGGTTGTCGATATGTACGTTACGCTGGAATTGATATTTTTTCGGGGTTATAAAGTAAGTACCCACTTTGCTGGTAAGCACATTAGCGGAGTCCACCACCTTTCCGCCCGAATTGTAATAGGCCAGTTGTTTCTCTCTGTCAAAATAAAGGGTATCGGTGGTCAATCGCATTTGCCCGTTGGTCAGGTCTACGTTCTCCCAAGCCTTGGCCAAACTGGTATTGCCGTCCCAATCCAGTTTTGCACTGTTCATTTCAATGGAATCCCCTTGTTGCAAGCGAATGTTGCCAATGGCTTTTAAGCGGTTCTCTTCTGCATAAAAAATAGCAATATCGCACCAAAGGTCTGCACCTTGGTGTTCAAACTGTACCTGTCGCTCATCGTCCTTGCTAAAAATGGAAGCACCTGGGAATTGGGCCTCATCTTTGGTGAAATTCGCCCCGTATACAATGTTGATCTGTCGACCGCCCTGAGGTTGTTGGTCCTGGGCAAAAACGCTAAAAGCGAAAAGTGATAGAATGAGAAATGAAATGCTTTTCAAGTCCATAAAATTTTGCCCAAAAGTAGGGTTTTTAACGGAAGTGGCATGCATCGTTTAGAAAGCTTTGGGATTTCTCTCCCAAACGGTTAAGGCCTTGTTTTTTATTTTCCGTGTTTAAGCGTTAGGGTAATTTGTCCGCAATGGTAAGTTGTGTGATATAATATATGTCCCAATAGCCTGACCCTGGAAATGGTTCCGAAAAACGGAGTGTCCAAGGTTTCCCTCCATTGATCTTCGGAAAGATTTTTGACAAGGCCGTACAATACTTGATAACCGTCCTCTATAAGTTTTTGGTTTTCATCCCTGTTGTACGCCTTGCCGGTGTCTTTTTGCCCCATAGTGGTGTTCTCAACATTTGTTGGGACACCAAAGAATTGGGCAAGTAGATGCATGATCTCTCCAATATGACGATAAATGAACCCGATGGATGCGGTGTCATCGTTCAATCTTAGAACACTATTTTCCTCTGTGATTTCGTTAAAGGTGAAATCGCAAGTTTTCTGATTCTGTGCGATTAGGTCATTGAGAATGTCCTTGGTCATACGAGTTATTGGTTTAAATATGCCGAGTACATCCAAATAAGTTTTTCCTGTTCACGGATGTAATCGCTCATAAGTGCATTGGTGCCTTCATCATTGGAGTCCCCTGACATTTCCAAAAGTTCTCTTTCCAACGGCAACAGCACTTCATACCCTTTTAATATTTTCTGAATGGCCTCTGTACCGCTTGATATATTTTTGGAGACCTTTATTTTTGAGAGCTCCAGATAATCCCCAAAGGTGTGTAGTGGAGTAAAGCCCAAGGTCAAGATTCGTTCTGCAATTTCATCAATTTTGATCAATGAATCGTTATAGAGTTCTTCGAACTTAAGGTGAAGTTCAAAAAACTTTTCACCTTTAATGTTCCAATGAAATCCACGGGCATTCATGTAGAAAATCTGATAATTGGCCAATAACTCATTTAGCTTATCCGCCAAATCGCTCGATGCTGTTTTATCTAGTCCTATTTGATTAAGGTTTTGAGTCATTTTGTTTTATTTTTTAGATTAATTTAAAGGTAAAACAAACTAACATTCCTTAAAGTGACATTGGTCACATAAGGTTAACCCTATTCTTATAAAATAGGTCTATCGATGAATCGTCTGAAGCCTATCCGGACCTACCGATACAATCTTGATGGGCACGTTTAACTGCTCTTCCAAAAAGGCGATATAATCATTTAAGGTGGCAGGTAAATCCTCCGCTTTGGAAAGCTTCGTAAGATCCTCGGACCAACCTTTCATTTCAGTATAAACAGGGGTTACATATTCTTCCTCTATACTGTAAGGCAAATGCTGGATTTCTTCTCCTTTATATTGGTATGCAGTACAGACCTTGATGGTGTCAAAACCACTGAGAACATCGGCTTTCATCATCATCAATTCTGTTACACCGTTGATTTGAACGGCATATTTCAAAGCAACCAAATCTAACCAACCACAACGTCGGGGTCTTCCTGTTGTTGCACCGAATTCGTTTCCGACTTTGGCCATGGTGGCACCGTCTTCATCAAAAAGTTCAGTAGGGAAGGGGCCGCTTCCCACTCTGGTGGTGTAAGCCTTGAAAATTCCCAAAACATTTTTGATATTGTTGGGAGCAACTCCAAGACCAGTACAGGCACCAGCGGCTGTAGTATTCGAAGAGGTTACAAACGGATAGGTTCCAAAATCAATGTCCAACAACGAACCTTGTGCTCCCTCTGCCAATATTTTCTTGCCTTCTGCCTGCGCCTTGAAAATGTATTCCTCACTGTCGATGAAGGTTAATTTTTTCAATGTTTCCACACCTTCGCAGAACTCGGCTTCCAATTCGTCGAGGTTGTACTGGATTTCCACATTGTAAAAATCTATCATCGCTTCGTGCTTGTCGGCCAAAGCTCTGTATTTGGTTTTCCAATCATCGAACTCCAAATCACCAACGCGCATACCGTTTCTGCCGGTTTTGTCCATATATGTCGGTCCAATACCTTTTAAGGTGGAACCGATTTTTGCTTTTCCTTTGGAAGCCTCGGAAGCGGCATCCAACAAACGGTGGGTGGGCAAAATTAAATGTGCTTTTCTTGAGATAAAGAGCTTGGTTTCGATGTCTATATTGAATTTCTCCAAGTTATCGAGCTCTTTTTTAAATATTACAGGGTCGATTACGACTCCGTTACCTACCACATTGATGGCATTTTTGTGAAATATTCCGGACGGAATAGTGTGCAAAACGTGTTTTATACCATCAAACTCCAAAGTGTGCCCTGCATTCGGACCTCCTTGAAATCTGGCGATAATATCGTATTCCTTGGTCAGTACATCAACAATTTTTCCTTTTCCTTCGTCTCCCCATTGGAGTCCAAGCAATAAATCTACCATGTAATATGTGGGTTATTCAGTTAGGTTTTTTTCTTTATTTCGGGTTCCGTAGAAGTATAAAGAGTGGTTGTTGATTTTTATATCAAATACCTCCTCGATAGTTTTTTTGATGGATTGAATGCGCGGGTCACAAAATTCTACCACCTCACCAGTGTCGGTAAGTATTACGTGATCATGCTGACGGTCAAAATAGGATTTCTCGTATTGAGCCTGATTTTTACCGAATTGGTGTTTTCGTACCAGCTTACATTCCAATAAAAGTTCGATGGTGTTGTAAAGCGTGGCACGACTTACCCTGTAATTTTTGGTCTTCATTTTAATGTAAAGGGATTCTACATCAAAATGGTCGTCACTTTCATAAATTTCCTGTAAAATGGCGTATCGTTCAGGGGTTTTGCGGTGTCCCTTTTCTTCAAGAAAGGCAGTGAACACGTTTTTTACAATTTCCTGATTTTTATTATTTCCCATGGCTTTCTACCTATGCTAATGCACAAAGGTACAGTTAAAAATTAAATTCTGGTCACTTTATCTATACCTTCCACCTGCTTTAAATTGTTCATAAGCCTTTGCAGGATATTATTGTTTTTTACCACTAGCGTAATTTTCCCTTTAAAGGTTCCACCATCTGCACTAAAGTTCAGATTGCGCATGTTTACGTGCATATTTTCCGAAATGATCTTAGTGATATCCTTGACCAGCCCCATGTTGTCGATTCCGGTAATTTGGATGTCGACGGAGAATTCTTCTTGGGAAGAATCTATCCATTTGGCACTAATGATACGGTAGGCGTAGTTGGACTGTAACGAAATGGCGTTGGGGCAGTTCTTTTTATGGACCTTGATTCCATCGTTTACACTTACAAAGCCGAATACCTCATCCCCGGGAATGGGATTGCAACATTGGGATAATTTATAATTGAGTCTTTCTTCTTCCTTTCCAAAAACAAGCAAATCGTATTTGGTGGTAATCTCATTTCGGTCAACATCTTTTGGAGCAGGATTTTTACGGATTCTGTTCTTGAAGAAATTGATGAATGCATTATGGTAGGAAGAGGAGAAATCCTTCAGCTTATCGTTGTCGATGACCCCGATGCCCACCCGGTAGAAAAGGTCTAAACTTGTTTTTAGTTTGAAGAAGGTCACCAATTTGTTCACCGTGTCTTCGTTCAGGTTGATTTTCTGGGCCTTGAGTTTGCGGCGCAAAATTTCTTTTCCTTCTTCGGCGACTTCTTTTTTCTCCTCGCTTAGCGATGATTTTATCTTGGAACGTGCCCGTGCCGTCTCGGCGTAGTCCAACCAGGTCTGGGTGGGTTTTGCGCTTTCGGAGGTGATGATTTCAACTTGATCGCCACTTCTTAGCTTTGTTCCAAGCGGCACTAGTTTTCCATTGACCTTGGCCCCTCGGGTCTTCATCCCGATTTCAGTATGGATGTTGAAGGCAAAATCCAACGCAGTTGCACCTTTCGGCATGGATTTTAAATCTCCCTTGGGAGTGAAAACAAATATTTCCTTGGCGTAGAGGTTGAGCTTGAACTCTTCTACAAAATCAACCGCATTGCCGTTTGCACTTTCAAGCGCTTCTTGAAGCTTGTTGAGCCACTCTTCGATACCTTGTTCTTTCTGCGCGCCATGCTTATATTTAAAGTGGGCTGCATAGCCTTTCTCTGCAATCTCGTGCATGCGCTCACTCCGAATCTGAACTTCTACCCATTTGCCCTTGGGGCCCATAACGGTAATATGAAGTGCCTCGTAACCCGTAGATTTAGGAGAGGTGATCCAGTCGCGCAAACGGATTGGGTTCGGAGTAAAGTGGTCCGTTACTATGGAGTAAATTTTCCAGGCAAGGAACTTTTCGTTTTTCTTGTCGGATTTATAGATAATACGGATGGCGAACTTATCGTAGACTTCATCAAACGAGACGTTTTGCGCCTTCATTTTTCTACGGATGGAAAAGATGGACTTCATCCTACCCTTGATGAAATAGTTGAGTCCCTCTTTGTCCAAGGACGTTCTTATCACATTGGAAAAATCCTCGATATAGGCCAAGCTCTCTTCTTCCGTATCCTCAATTTTGGCATAAATGTCATTATAGACCTCGGGCTCTGTATATTTTAGTGAGAGGTCTTCCAAATGTGTCTTGATGTTGTAAAGACCTATCCGGTGTGCCAACGGTGCATAGATATAGAGCGTTTCCGAAGCAATCTTCACTTGTTTGTGCTCCGGCATGGAATCCATGGTGAGCATATTGTGATAACGGTCGGCAATCTTGATGATGATTACCCGGACATCATCATGCAGGGTCAGTAGCATTTTTCTGAAATTCTCTGCTTGCTGACTTATATCTTTATCTTTCTTGAGATGCGCAATTTTGGTCAAACCGTCCACAATTCGTGCAACCGTCTCCCCGAACATCCGCTCAATATCTGCAAGTGTATAGGCAGTATCCTCAACGACATCGTGCAAGAGGGCAGATGCAATGGAAACGGCATCAAGGCCTATTTCCGAAGCTACGATCTTAGCAACGGCAATCGGATGGAAAATATAGGCTTCCCCGGATTTCCTTCGCTGGTCCTTATGGGCGTCCACCGCAACATCAAAGGCGGAACGAATCAATTTCTTGTCCTCGTCCGTCAATGTTTGGTAGCTTATGCGAAGTAATTCCTTGTACTGCTTCGCAATCTCCTTGTTCTCTTTTTCAATAGCAGCCTCTGTCATAGTATATTAAATTTACTATAATCTTATTATCTAAACAACAAAAACTATGCCTTTAGGTTTCGGATACGTTCCACTAAAGGGGGGTGTGAATAATGCACAAATACGTAAGCTGGGTGAGGTGTTAAATTGCTCAAGCTTTTTTTGGACAACTTTTTTAATGATGATACCAATGGAGTTGCAGCAAAGGTATTTTTTGCAAAATTATCAGCTTGAAACTCGAATTTTCTTGATAAATAATTCATGATCAATCCAGTGATCTCGGATATTGGACTGTACAACAATGCAAACCCGACCAATGCAGCATGGAAACTCGGTGTGGACACCCCAATGGCCAAGGATATTTCTGGATGGTTGATGAACAATGAAAGAACGAACAACGTCAAACCGGTTGTCAATAGGGAAACTACAAGATTTACAATAATATGGTTGCGCTTGTAATGACCTACTTCATGGGCCAAAACTGCCACAATTTCATCTTCGCTAAGATCATTGATCAAGGTGTCGAACAAAGTGATTCTTTTCTCTTTTCCGAAACCTGAAAAATAGGCGTTTGCCTTAGTGGATCTTTTAGAACCATCGATCACAAAAATATTTTGAAGCTCGAACCCGACCTTTTGCGCATAGTTTTCAATCGAACTTTTTAAACTTCCATCTTCAAGCGGCGTTTGCTTGTTGAACATGGGCACGATCAAGCGGCTATAGAATAAGTTGATAAACAAAATGAAGATTCCAACGGCAATCCATGCATAGATCCAAAAATTGGCGCCTGTAGATTGGTGGAACAACATGAACAATGTCAAAATACCTCCTCCAAGAACAACGGTTAGGATGCCGCCTTTGATTTTATCGGAGAAAAAGGTGGATTTTGTGGTTTTGTTGAAGCCATATTCTTCCTCTATTACAAAAGTACGGTAATAGGAAAAGGGGAGTCCCAAAATGGCGCTTCCCAACATTATGATCCCGAAAAAAATCAATGCCATGGGAATGCTGTCCTGCGTGATGGAGCGCGTAAGTTGGTCTACCCATTCAAAGCCCCCAAAAACGAGAAAGCAGGTGGTCAGAACCAGTGAAAAGCCATCCGAAATGACCCCAAATTTATAATTGATTTTCTTGTACTGCTGTGATTTTTGATATTCCTGTTCATCAAAAACATCGGCCAGTTCAGGTGGCAATGTCGATTTGAAACGCTTGGCGTTCAGGTACTCCAAATACTGGTGAACCAAATATTGGACCACAAGAATGGCCAGAATGACATAAAAAAGGATATTTTTTTCCATAGCTTAAAATCCGCGCTGGCGCTTCGCCTCAAATATAAGTATTGCGGCGGATACCGAAACATTCATGGAGTCTATTTCTCCTTGCATCGGTATAATTATGTTTTGGCCGGAATTTTGAAGCCATTTTTCTGTCAATCCAGTGGCTTCCGTGCCCATTACAAGGGCAGAAGCGGCTTTAAAATCGCACTCCACATAATTTTTGGAAGCGGTGAGGGCGGCACAGTAGATTTTGATTTGGTTGGTTTGTAAAAAATCAATGATTTCGTCCGTTGTCCCTACGCCGATCTGGTTGGTAAAAAGACAACCTACGCTGGAACGGATAATGTTGGGACTATATAGGTCCGATTTGGGATTTGCTATTAAAACGGCATCCACGGCTGCGGCATCGGCAGTACGCAATAGTGCGCCAATGTTGCCAGGTTTTTCCGGGGCTTCGGCAACCAACACCAAGGGTGTTTTGCTTTCAAAGGAGATGTTTTTCAATGCATGGTTCTTGGATTGCATCAAGGCCATAACTCCCTCTGTGGTGCCACGGTGTGCAATTTTACCGTATACGCTTTCGGAAACCTGAACAATTTCCGGGTTTGTAGTTTTGGTGAAAGCCTCAATGGAAGTTGGGCCCATCAACTCTGGGCAAAAAAGTAGCGTTTTCAGAACATAGCCCCCTTTTAGGGCCAATTCAATTTCCCTTTGTCCCTCTCCTACAAAAAGTCCTGTCTTTCTACGTTCACGGGATTTGTCTTTTAGTAAAATGATGCTTTTTACCAAAGGATTCTGGGCACTGCTGACTAGTTTAGCTTCCATATTCATGGTAAAAATAGCCATTCCTGTAATTAAAAAAAGGGCTTTTCGACCAACTGGTAAAATAGATACCATGAACAAATTAACCATCCTATTACTTTTTATTGGCCTTACCGCTTGCAAACAAAATCCTAAAACAGAAAAAAATGAAACACCAATTCAGCAGGAAATGGTGGTGGACGAAGCTGTTTATCCTGATGCCTTAACTAAGGTTTTTGATGCCCATGGAGGCTTGCAACAATGGAAAGCGCAACGAACATTGTCCTTTGTACTGCCCAAACCCGAACTGTCCGAAACTCATACTATTGATTTGCGTTCGCGAAAGGATAGAATTGACACGGAGCAATTTTCGATGGGTTTTGACGGCGAACAAGCATGGTTATTTAATGATGCGGGCAATTACGAAGGCGACGCTGGCTTTTATCATAATTTGATGTTTTATTTCTATGCCATGCCCTTTGTGCTGGCCGATGACGGCATCATGTATACTGCTACCGAAGATTTGGAATATGAAGGTAAAAAATACCCCGGTCTGCAAATAGCCTATGAATCAGGTGTGGGGGCTTCATCCAAAGATGAGTACTTCATTCATTTTGATGCCGATACCCACCAGATGGCTTGGTTGGGCTATACCGTGACCTATCGCTCTGGGGAAAGTTCGGATAATGTTAAATGGATTCACTACGATAATTGGCAAGAGGTGAATGGACTGGTATTGCCAAAATCCATTACATGGCATAAGTATGAGGGCAGAACGATTATGGAACCGGTGAGTACTGTCAATTTTGAAGAAGTATTACTGAATGAGGATGCCAAGCCGGACAGTTTTTATGAAAAACCAGAAAATGGGGAGTACGTTCCCATTAAAATGAATTAATTCACGAAAACAAAAACGGCGCTCCAATGAGCGCCGTTTTTTATTTTAGAAGAATCTATTGTCCTTCTTTTTCTCTTTCGTATTTGCCCATATACCGTTTCCAAAGTTCGGTCTGGTGCGTTTCCAACGAAACGTCCCTACCGTCAATATATGCTTTTGATAGTTGGTTGGTCCTCATATCCAAAGCGTCACCTTCGGAAATAAACAATGTGGCACTTTTACCTTCTTCCAAGGTTCCGTACAAGTCATCAATCCCAAGAATTTTGGCTGTATTTCCGGTTATCAATTGGAGTGCGGTTTCTTTGTCCAATCCCTGAGCTACGGTCTGTCCTGCATAAAAAGCAAGGTTCCTTACCTGGAAATTGGCTGCATCCTCATTTTGCAATCCAACCAAAAGGCCGGCATCGACCAACAATTTTGGTAATTTATAGGTGATGTCGTAATCATCGTCTTCAAAACTTGGCAATGCGTGTGTACGCTCGACCAAAACAGGAATATTATGTTCTTTGAGAAGGTCTACAATTTTGTTGGCCCTATATCCACCAACGATTACTACGTTTTTAACCCCCATTTCCTTGGCCATTGTCACGGCGTCGGTCATTTCTTTTTCGCCGTCTGCATGGATGTACAGGCGCTGGGAACCATCGAACAAGCCCTGCATGGCGGCAAATGGTAAGTTCTTTTCATCTTCACTGGCTTTTCCGTAGGCAATGGAATTTTGGAAGAACATTTCAATGTCGGCCATTTCCTTGCCATACTCTTTGTTTGGAATAAAACCTCTTTCTTCGCCAGCCCACCAACGGCCTCTTCGAAAAAAGTTGGGCCAGTTCATATGGATGCCGTCATCTGTTTTAACCGCTGCATCTTCCCAGTTCCAAGCATCGAACTGAACAATACTGGAAGTTCCGGAAATGGTACCTCCAACAGGGGTTACCTGTCCGATAAGTACGCCGTTGGGACGCATGCTTTCCACAACTTTGGATTCTGCATTATAAGCGATTAAACTGCGTACATGAGGAATCATTTCTCCGATTTCGTCTTGGTCGTCACTCGCCCTAACGGCATCTACCTCTACCAAACCAAGGGATTTGGACGGAGCGATAAATCCGGGGTACACATGTTTGCCTTCGGCATTGATCATGGTCCCAACGGTGGGTACCATTAAATCGGCGCCAATGGCGGTAATTTTACCATCTTTAAAAACAATGGTACAGTTCTCTATCACCTCTCCGTTACCAATGTGTGCCGTAGCACCAATTATGGCTATTTGTTCGGATTGAGGTGGGGCAGGGGTCTGCTGAGCGTTCAATGAAACCCCAAAAACAATTACTATGATTAAAAATATTTTTTTCATGGTCTACTTTTTAAAGGGTATCACAGTTAAATTCTTCTTTCTTGCTCTGCACAGGAGTTCTGGATTTTCCTCCTTTTTTGTTCTCGTTCAACATCATTCCAATCAACTGGTTACGTTCCTTTTTGATGGATTCCCTTAACGCTTTATCTTTTTCCAAATCGAAATATACTTTTCCTTCGATCAAGGTTTTTTCAGCTTTTGCGTAAACAGATAACGGATGGTCGGTCCAAAGAACCACATCGGCATCTTTGCCTTCCTCGATACTTCCAACACGGTCGTCCAAGTGAAGCAATTTGGCAGGGTTCAGGGTTACCATTTTCCAGGCTTCCAATTCTGACATGCCACCGTATTTAACAGTTTTACCAGCTTCTTGGTTCAATCTTCTGGACATTTCGGCATCATCACTGTTGATGGCAACTGTAACACCTTGGCTTGTCATGATAGCGGCATTGTAGGGAATGGCGTCGTTTACCTCGTACTTGTAGGCCCACCAGTCGCTGAACGTCCCACCGCCAACACCATGCTCGGCCATCTTATCGGCAACTTTGTAACCTTCCAAGATGTGGGTGAAGGTGTTTACACGGAAATCAAATTTCTCGGCTACTTTCATCATCATATTGATTTCGCTCTGTACATAGGAGTGACAAGAAATGAAACGCTCTCCGTTCAATATTTCGGCCAAGGTTTCCATTTCCTCATCATGTCGGTAAGGTTCTCCGCTCTTTTTCTTTTCGTCATATTCCTTGGCGCGCTGGAAGTAGTCGGTATATACCTGTTCGACACCCATCCTTGTTTGTGGGAAACGTGAGTAGCTGCCCCAGTTGGACTGCTTTACATTCTCTCCCAAAGCAAACTTGATGAACTTGGGTGAGTTGTCAAATACCATATCTTCGGCACTTTCTCCCCATTTCATTCGTATAATAGCGGATTGCCCACCAATCGGGTTTGCAGAACCATGCAGCAATTGCGCGGAGGTTACCCCACCGGCCAAATCACGGTAAATGGCAACGTCTTTTGGATCTATTACGTCTTCCATGCGTACTTCTGCTGAGGAATTGTGTCCCCCTTCGTTAATGGCCAATGCTGCAATGTGGGTGTGCTCGTCAATAATTCCAGCCGTTAAGTGTTTTCCGGTGGCATCAACAACTGTAGCTCCTCCAGCTCTTAGGTCTTTTCCAACTTTAGAGATTTTACCGTTTTTGATCAACACGTCGGTATTTTCCAAAATGCTCTCACCGGTCCAAACCGTAGCATTTTTGAACAAAATACTTTCCTGCTGAGGCTTTTCTTTATAACCATATCCAACGTTTGGATAGGTTATGGCCATAAGCTGTGGCTTTTCTGTGGTTTCGTCTTCTTCGGCTTTTTCTTCGAAAGGAGATGTCTTGGTCATTGTAGCCGTAGTTTCATCGCCATTGGGAAGGACTATGGTACCTTTTATGCTGTTGGTGGCAGGCATAACCTGTGCTACCCATCGGTATGAACCGATATTGTCGTCACTAAAGGATATATTGAGCCAGTCGGCAGAATAGTCGATTTTGGAATCAACTTTATCTTCTCCTTTTTTGATTTCAGCTTTTGGTTTATCAGCATCGCCGGTTAAGGAAACTTTATATGTGGTTCCGTTAACTGCAAGGTCATAATCACCTCTAATATCGATTACGTCCATGCTCTCGACAATATTCTTGGTTCCTTGCACCCAGTTCTCATAAAGGGTGATTCCTTTGTCAAAAATATTACCGGAGGTAATCAAAAAGTTGGCCTGGCTACCTGGTTGCAAAGACCCTATTTCACTTGACTTCCCTAGAATGGCTGCGGGAACGGTGGTTAAGGCCTCAAGTGCCTTTGTTTCGGAAAGACCGTAAGTTATGGCCTTCATTATTTTTCCCTTTAAATCTTTTGGCGATTTTAGGCCATGCAGGGTGATGGAAAACTCGACACCGTTGTCCGCCAACACCTTAGGGTTGGATGGTGCCAAGTTCCAATGTCTCATGTCTTTTAACGCAATGTATTTTGCTTGATAAGGATTTGAGACGTCAAAGGCATCTGGGAAATTAACGGGTAGAATCAATTTGGCATTGGTAGCTTTGATTTCATCTATACGCTCATACTCATCTCCACCGCCTAAAATGGTGTACTGTATTCCAAAAAGGTCACCAATTTTATCAGCTCTCAATACGTTGCCATTATCACCGGCAACATATATTTGGGTCAATCCTTTATTGGCAATAAGTGCTTCCAAAGAACGATCTTTGGTGTCCACATTGCCTTTGCTGTACCAATCCATATCGTAATATACCTGTCTCATCAGGGCCATGGCGCCCATCAAGGAACCTGGGTATGATTGTCTGGATGCTTGGCTTTTCTCAAAAGAGAAGTATTGGGCGGATTTATCGGAAAGGATACGCTGTGCTTCGGATGCTTCGTCGTTCAACGCGACCAAAACACCTGTTCCTCGGGCAATACCATCCTCAATATGGGCATTGATGGTTCCAAAACCGGCATTTCTCAACTCCTCGGCCTGTTTTTTATCATACTCAAAACTGCCAATGGCATCGTTTTCCGGCATAATGTGGTCGTTCCAATAAAACCCTTCCCTGGACGGACCGTATTGTGCGGACCTTCCACCACCACTGGCTTCTTTGGGAAGTTTTACCCCAAACCCGGAAAGCACGTCGATAAATGAAGGATAAATGGATTTACCGCTCATATCCTCGACCACTGCATTTTTTGGAATGTTTACGGATTTACCAACTTGTACTACTTTGCCATTCCGGATCAGCAAAGTACCCTTGTTGATAACTTGGGTCGGGGTTACGTAGATCTTGGCATTGGTAAATGCCGTGTAATTGTTGTTTTTCTTTGCCTTTACACCATCATTGATTGGAAAGTAATCCTGTGCAAACAAAGAAACGCTGCCTACAAAGAATAGCAACGCTAAAAGTTTAAGTTTCATAAGGTTTGAATTGAATTAGTCGGTTTAAATATAACGTAACTCAAAGGACTCTACAAGTCTTATTGGATGGCCATCTGCTGTTTTCTGTAGTTGATGATGAGACCTACAACGGCATTATAACTTTTGATGCCTTCTTTTTGGTTGTTCGCCTTTAGAAAAGTGTTGAATACGGATTTGAATACGGGCTCCATCGGATTCTCATATTTTTCCCAAAAATCTCGTAATTCATTGAAATTTTCCTTTACCCCCATGTTGATGGTGCCCACAATCTCATTATACTTTTCTTCATCCTTATGAAAAAGATCGGTGAGGCAATATCCTAAGGCATGGTTGTAGGCGGAATATTTAAAATAAGTATCATTGCTTTGAGAGGTGACCAAATAGCCGATAAAATTGGTGGCGCCCTCGGCAGAATATCCTAATTGATGGCCTACTTCGTGACAGCTTACGGTGGGCAGTCTAAATTTTGGGGTAACGCCATTCACCTGAGCTTCGTTAGTAAAAGGGTTCAGGTAGCCGCCATATCCCATAAAAGTTAAGGGTATGCTATAAATGGATGATTTTAGACTGAGATGTTGATATCCAAAATGGGGATATTGCTCTGCAAAGTTGGCATAGGCTTCTTCGGTTTTGGCAAAGATTTCCTTTTTGGAGTAGGGGATATGGACAGGAGAGATAGTATCTCCGGTAAGTTCCATTTGATATTGATTCGTTTGTTTTACGATGAACCGTGTCAGCTCAACCAGTTCATCAACAGTATATTCATGTTCAAGTTTGAGTTTCCAAGTAATGGGTTGGCGGTGGTAGTTCATGCCCCAAAGCAGATGAAAAAGAAAGAATACTACGGAAAGTGACACTGTAATATCCTTTAGGAAAAAAAGAGGTCTTTGCTTAATGCTTCTCCAGTTTTTATAGATATACCGGATGGCCAACAGTACAATTAGGGTATAGAGTATGTCCCCAAACGAAAAAGGAACCCAGCCCAACAGGATTCTTAGAAAACATGAGATGTAAAGATATATGCCATTACTGTAATACGTTTCAACAAGGTTGGGATAACTACCTATCCATTTGACCAATAGTATTTGAATCGGAAGGGCTATGGCAATAATTGTCTTGGTTTTTTGTCTCATCAAAATTGAGCAATTTGTTTTTACGGCAAATAAAAAAGCCGCACGGAAAAGTACGGCTTTTTTTAAGTTATGCTTTTGGAATTTTATTATTGGATTCCAACTATTTCTATATCAAAAACTAAGGTCGAACCACCAGGAATAGGACCGTAGTCGTTGTCGCCATACCCTAGATGCGGAGGGATGAACAAACGAACTTTGTCCCCAACTTTCATGGTCAACAATCCTTCGCGGAAGCCTGCAGCCAATTGGGCATCTGGGCTGTAGTCCATAGGAAATGGACGATATCCGCCCTGATCTCTTCTGCCTGGGTTCAATTGGTTGAATTGTTCGGCAATTTCTTGAATATTGCTGTCGAACAAATCTCCGTTAAACAACCAACCTGCATAGTTTACAAGTACTTTTTGGCCTACTTTTGGCTGTTCACCATCACCCTCGTTCAAGGTTAAAATGCGAAGTCCACTAGGAGTTTCTTCGGCTTGGTCGATTTGTTCTGCAAATTGGGCGGCCAAATCTTCCTTCATTTTTTTGAATGCTGCTTCGGCTAGTTTTGCTTCTTCAAAGTAGTTGCTCATTATTTTAACAGCGTCAAACTGTTTGGCATCCTTGCCGTTACGTACAATTTCTACGTGATTCATCACAACATCTGTTTTTGGTCTGTCCTGAGCACCGGTTTCAACACTGGCAATGGTGTCCACAACGTCCATTCCCATAACCACTTCACCAAAAACGGTGTGCTTGTCATCTAACCAAGGTGTAGCCTTGTGCGTGATAAAAAATTGACTGCTATTGGTTTTTGGTCCTCTGTTGGCCATGGAAAGAATACCTTTTTTTGAGTGTCGCAATGAATCATTGAATTCATCTTTAAAGGTGTAGCCGATGTTTCCGCTTCCGCTACCTGTTGGGTCTCCTCCTTGAATCATAAAATCTTTGATCACTCGGTGGAAAACAATCCCGTCATAGAATTTTTTATCCTTGTACTCATCATTTACAAATGGATTTTTTCCTTCTGCCAAGGATACAAAGTTGGCCACGGTAACAGGCGTTTTTTTGTATTCCAATTGGATAATGATGTCTCCTTTAGTAGTTTGGATGTCGGCAAAGATACCATCGCCCAAATCGGCATATTTACTCGATTTACATCCCATGATTACTAGGAGAAACAAAGGTATGATGTAAAATAATTTCTTCATTGTTTATGAATTTAATTTAAACTGTCGTTGTCTATAATGATTGTATGTAATTCCACTGATGATTTGAGAGGTGTTTTTGGTCCAATGGACTTATTGTCACCTTGATAGCCGAAAGCTAGGGGAGAAGGGAACAAAAATGTAGCCTTCTCGTTTATTCTTAACAGCTTCACGGCATTTTGAAGCCCAGGGAACAATTGTTGCTTGTCAATGACATGCGATTGCGGCCCAATTTCCTCTGCAGTATAAATAGTGTCGCCTTCCAATCCCATCAAATTATAGGAAAACAAGATCTGGTCACCCGACTTTAATTGATAGGTGGCAGTATCGTTCTTGGTCTGGTAATAATACCAAAACCCGTTTGGGTTCGAGAGATACTTGTGGGCTGTATCTTTGGAAATGATTTCTTGGATGGCCTTTTCCTCCTCTGCCAGCAACTTTTTGGTACGTTCAATGGATTCCTTGAAGAAACTACCGGATTTGACCTCCATCGGTCTTCTCGGCTCTGGCCCTCCACAACTTACAATGGATGCGACCAACAGAACAGCTAGAAAAAATCTCATGGATTCAATTTGTATTTATACGTTTTTAAAATATCGTTGAATCTGGATATGGTCTCCTCCATACTAGTTTCGCTTCTTCCCCCGGCCGCATTGGTGTGTCCACCGCCATTAAAATGAGCTCTCGCAAATTCGTTCACGGAAAAATCGCCAATGGAACGTAAGGAAATTTTAATAATGCCTTCTTCCCGATTTTCTATAAAAATAAGAGCGAAAATAATCCCTTCCAAAGTTAGGCCGTAATTTACAAAACCTTCTGTATCACCTTTTTTAAAGTCGTACTGGTCCAACTCGTCTTGGGTTAGGGTAATGTAAGCGGTTCTGTATTCGGGCAGAATCACCATATTGCTCAGCGCAACACCCAGCAAATGTAGGCGAGAAGGAGAGTTCGTGTCAAAAACCTCTTGGTGAATGGCCATGTTGTCCGCGCCCTTGTCAATAAGTTCCGCAACGACGCGGTGCGTTTTGCTGGATGTGGAACGGTACTTAAATGAGCCTGTGTCCGTCATAATGCCCGTGTAGAGATTTGTGGCCATATCGGCATCAATTTGGTCGGTTTCACCTAAAAATTCAATAAAGTTGTACACCATCTCGCAGGTAGAGCTCATCGTTACATCGGAATAGGTCACCATTGCATAATCGCTCGGTTGTTGGTGGTGGTCTATCATTATAAAATCGGCGCTCGCCTCTTTCAAGACCTGTTCCATTTGCCCAACACGGGAAAGGTCGTTAAAATCCAAGGTAAAAATGATAGAAGCCTCATTGATGACTTCTTTTGCCTTTGGGTTTTCCCTCTCAAAATTGATGACGGTATCATTCTCTGGCATCCATTTAAGGAATTTTGGATAGTCATTTGGAGCGACCACATGTACGGTATGCCCTTTTTTCTTTAAAAATCCATATAACGCTAAGCAGGAGCCCATGGCATCCCCATCAGGATTTCTGTGGGGTATGATCGCTATCTTTTGAGGTTGGGAAAGAATCGACTTTACTGTCGTGATATCCGCTGAATTCATGCGGCCAAATATACAATAATATAATATAGAGGTAACTTGGTTTATCCGTATTTTTGGTTCCGTAAAATCATATCATGAAGCAATCCTACATAATTTTAGCGGCATTGGTTTTGTTCACTGCCTGCAAAAAGAAGGCGGAGCAAACCACTGAGATCGAAGAGCAGTCAACCTCTGATTTTGTTGTAGCCTTCGGCTCCTGCAATATGTCGCAAGAACCGAATCCTTTTTGGGACGACATTTTGGCCGAAGATCCAGATGTTTGGATTTGGGGAGGGGATATAGTTTATGCGGATACGGACGATGTTGAACGATTACGCGCTATCTATGCCATGCAGGATACCGTGGCGGGATACGCGAAGTTGAGGAACGAAGTTCCGATTATTGGTACTTGGGACGATCATGATTTTGGTGTGAACGACGGAGGGTCCGATTTTGCGATAAAGGCAGAAAGTCAGCAAGTGTTCTTGGATTTTATGGATGTGCCGCAAGATAGTGAGAGGAGAACCCAAGAAGGCGTGTATGCTTCGCATGATTACGAAGTGCCGGCCGGCAAGGTAAAGGTAATCGTGTTGGATACCCGTTATTTTAGAAGTGAACTTATTGATGATACGGATTCCAGCAAACGCTACAAACCGACAATGGATTCAACGGCAACCGTGTTGGGTGACATCCAATGGAAATGGTTAGAAAATGAGCTTAACGGTTCGGATGCCGATTTCAATTTGATTATGTCCAGCATTCAAGTGCTTTCGGGCGAACACGGTTTTGAAACTTGGGGCAATTTTCCATTGGAGGTAGAGAAATTGGAGAACATTATAACACAATCAGGAGCAAATGGAGTGATTATTTTGTCGGGGGACCGTCATATTTCCGAGTTCTCCAGAGCCGATATTGATGGCCTGTCCTATCCATTGGTGGATTTTACCAGTAGTGGGCTTACTCATTCGTATTCCAGCTTTAGCGGAGAGCCCAACACATATCGTGTGGGTGAGGTGGTTTCCGATAAAAGTTATGGAATCATCAACCTTAATTTTAAAGAGAAAAGGGCCGAATTTAAGATTATGGGGGATAATGGTACTGTTCTCCAAGAGTTAAAACAAAGCTATTGAGCCTTGTACCTTGCTTGAAAAAGCTTAAGTTTGCGCAAAATTTAAAAAATGACTGGAAATAGAACATTTACCATGATTAAGCCTGATGCCGTTGAAAATGGGTATATCGGGGCAATTTTGGATAAAATTACGGCTGCTGGATTTAGAATTGTGGCCATGAAGTACACACAATTGAGCACTAGGGATGCCGAAATATTCTATGCCATCCACAAAGAGCGTCCGTTTTTTGGCGAATTGGTGGAGTTTATGACAAGAGGACCAATTGTTGCCGCCATTTTGGAAAAGGACAATGCAGTGGATGATTTCCGTGCTTTGATCGGGGCTACAAACCCAGAAGAAGCTGCCGAAGGAACCATTAGAAAGCTGTATGCTGCCAGTATCGGTGAAAATGCGGTTCACGGTTCCGATAGTGATGAAAACGCTGCTATCGAAGGTGCTTTCCACTTTTCAGGAAGGGAAATCTACTAGTCTAAATACAAGACATTTATATAAAAAAAGCCACCCAAAAAGGTGGCTTTTTTTTATTTTATCGTTGATTACCGCAACACTAATTTCTTCACCAGTTCCTTGCCCAATTCCTCATTGATCATTTTAACGATCTTGGACTTGCCCAAACTCAATTCCTCCCGCAATACCGAAGAGGAGAGCGATACGTAGAGCGTCTCGTTTTTAAGTTCAACGGCAGATGTGTAGTTATTTACCCCATTGCCCATTAATTTGACCCAAGCCTCTCTAGCATCCACTTTGTCCATGCCTTTTTGTAGCTTGTTTTCTTGGATGAACTCACTAAGCGCTTCACTCAATGGAATATGGGAGCTATGTCGTTTGGCCATTATTGCGGGATTTTGATGGGTTCAAACCGTTTGTATTTGTAGGTAACACCTTCTTGGTTGATGACTGAAAACGAAACCGAATCCAACTCCACCAGTTTTTCTTCCCATTCGCTGAACTCGTTTTTATAACGCAATGTGAATGTTTCGTTGATGTGGGATATCTCAAAATCTTCAACATCTTTGGAGGTATCGTACGAACCATCAAACTGGGGTTTCATCTTTTTTCGATACCCTTTATCTTCTTTCAGTTGAATAAAGTCAATGCTGGTGTTCATTCCATATTCCTTGATGGAGCCATCAGGAAACTCAACTTCTGAAATCTCCCAATAGCCGTTCAAATAATGAAGGTCGTCCTTGTTTACAGATGACTCATCACAGCTCCATAAAAATAAAATCAGTACTAGGGAAAGGATGCGTTTCATGATGCTACAAGGTAAATATTTTATAACTCTGATGAATGTTTTTAACTACATTTTCGGTGCGGTCCGCATGCGTGTCACTGATAAAAATCTGACCAAAATTTTCATCCTTTACCAATCCTACAATGTGCGATACCCTGTTCTCGTCCAACTTGTCAAAAATATCATCCAATAATAAAATTGGTGTTGTGTCCGCTAATTGTTTGATGAAATGAAACTGGGCCAGCTTCAAGGCGATCAAAAATGATTTTTGTTGACCTTGGCTTCCGAATTTTTTAATAGGGTGCCCGGCAATGGTAAAGCTCAAATCGTCCTTGTGCACCCCCACCGAGGTATATTGTAGGGCCCTGTCTTTATCGATGTTGTTCTGCAAAAGATGTAAAAGGCTATCATCGCTCAACTGGCTTTCGTAAGAGAGGTCGATTTGTTCTTCTTTTTCGGCAATATGTTGGTACTGCTCCTTGAAAATAGGCAGAAAAGAATCAATGAACTCTACCCTTTTTTGATGGATTGCCGTTCCCAAGGAATGCATTTGATCGTTGTAAATGCTCAAAGTATCTTGGTCAAAGGTGCGGTTGGCGGCAAAATACTTGAGTAGCGAATTTCGCTGCGTTACAACTTTACCGTATTTGATGAGGTTTTGCAAGTACACTCTATCCGATTGGGATATTACACCGTCCATAAACTTTCTTCGGGTGTCGCTTCCTTCAACAATCAAGTCCCGGTCCGATGGGGAAATCATCACCAAAGGTAAAAAACCGATATGCTCGGAAAACTTTTCATAAGGTTTTCCATTGCGTTTGATGACCTTTTTAGTGCCTTTTTTAAAGGAACATAGGATTTTTTCGGTTCTTTCGTTTTTCTCAAACTCCCCTTCCACTACAAAAAAATCGGTGTCGTGTTTTATGTTCTGGGTAGACACCGGGTTAAAGTAGCTTTTGCCAAAACACAAGTGGTAAATAGCGTCCAGAACATTGGTCTTTCCCACCCCGTTGTCGCCTACCAAACAGTTGATAACAGGGTCGAATTCCAGTGTCTTGGAGTCGAAATTTTTGTAATTGACTAAAGATAAATGTCTTAAAAACATAAAAAATTAGAGAAACCATTAGGGATTAAAAGGTGGCCCCTTTAAAAAGGGAATCCAAAAATAACGAATAAATTACCTTTTGGTTTTGGATAAAAACTTTATTTTTGCGCGACCAATTAAATGACGGATGGCAACATACAAGAAGAGAGGCTTTAAGCCAAAAAATAAAGAGGAAGAAGCTCAGATAGAGGAACACGACAGCACAACGGCTGAAGTTTTCAATACTTTGGACGAGGGTGCCTCCAAGACCGAAGCATGGGTTCAGAAGAACCAAAACTATATTTTGGGCGTTATCGGCGTTATCGCGGTAGGTGTTTTGGCCTACTTGGGATACCATCAATTCATCCAAAATCCAAAAGAAGCAACAGCCGCAAACGAGCTTTTCTACCCGCAACAATACTTTGACCAAGCCTTGGCAAGTGAAACCGAAAAGGATTCCTTGTTCACTATGGCTTTGAACGGTGCTCAAGGTAAGTATGGTTTCTTGGACATTATTGAGGAATATAGTGGTACCAAAGCAGCCAATTTGGCAAAATACTCCGCTGGTATGACGTACTTGAACCTTAAGCAATATGATCAGGCCATCGAGTATTTGGAAGGTTTTTCTTCCGATGACGATATTATGGGCGCTATGGCAAAAGGAGGAATCGGTGATGCTTTTTCTCAATTGAACCAGAATGATGATGCCTTGGATTATTATGAAAAGGCAATTTCTCATAGCGATAACGAATTTACAGCTCCTCGTTTTTTACATAAGGCCGGTGTTGTAGCATTGGAATTGGGTGAAAAAAGCAAAGCTTTGGGATATTTTGAAAGAATCAAGGAAGAATATCCAAACTCTCAAGAAGCCAACGGTGTAGACGCTTTAATTGGATTGGCGCAAAATTAAAAGATGGCCACAGAGAACAAAAACTTATCCGTTTACGATAAAAATAAAATCCCAAACGCGAAGGACCTTCGGTTTGGGATTGTTGTTTCTGAATGGAACGATGAAATTACCGAAGCCCTCTATCTAGGAGCAATGGAAGCTCTTGTGGATTGTGGGGCGCTTCCTGAAAACGTACTACGTTGGAGTGTGCCAGGAAGTTTTGAATTGACTTTCGGTTGCAAAAAAATGATTCAAACGGAAAAGGTCGACGCCGTAATTGCCATTGGTAGTGTTATTCGGGGAGAGACCAGTCATTTCGATTTTGTATGCAGCGCAACTGCTCAAGGCGTAAAAGACCTGAACGTTGCTTACGATGTGCCCGTTATTTTTTGTGTGTTGACCGATGATAATATTGAGCAGTCCAGAGCAAGAAGCGGTGGCAAGCATGGAAACAAGGGAACTGAAGCCGCTATTGCCGCCATTCAAATGGCTGTATTGGGCAAGTAAGTTTTATTTTCAACAACCCAATAATCCAAGCATCTAGGGACTGTTAACATTTTTTGGGACGATCGTCCAACCCCTTTTTTCTATTTTAAGTACCTTTGAGGTTACAGCGATAAGGATACTATGCGAAACCCTTTAAAACTTAGAAAAAATAAGAGCTTCGATTACTCCCCCAGATATTATAAGGGAGAGGGGAATCCTTATAAAATTGAGCATAAGCTTGATAAGTTCAGAACCACGGCACATTCCACCAGAGGACTTAAAAACAAAGTCACCTCTGCAATGGACGATTTGCAGACCGAAGGGGATAAAAATTTAAAACTTCGTTTTTGGATTATCGTTGCCGTTCTGGTGCTGCTGTTTCTGTTTATCATCGATTTTGACCTATCAATATTCCTGAATCCATAATGGCGGACATCATTAAACTTTTACCGGACCATGTTGCTAACCAGATAGCAGCAGGGGAAGTGGTGCAACGCCCCGCTTCTGTTGTAAAAGAGCTTATGGAGAATGCCATTGATGCAGGCGCATCATGTATTAAGCTGATTATTAAGGATGGTGGAAAAACCCTAATTCAGGTGGTTGACGACGGAAGCGGTATGAGCGAGACAGATGCCCGTTTGTCTTTTGAGCGCCATGCCACTTCCAAGATATCATCTGCGCAAGACCTTTTTAATTTGGCTACCAAAGGTTTTAGGGGCGAAGCGCTGGCATCTATTGCGGCCATCGCCCATGTGGATATGCAAACGCGTACCGAAACCAATGAGGTTGGTACACACCTTAAAATTGAGGGAAGCAAAATTGTGTCCCAAGAGGTAGTGGCTACCCCAAAGGGAACATCCATATCGGTAAAGAACCTATTTTTCAATATTCCGGCAAGACGAAATTTTTTGAAATCGACGCAGGTAGAGTTGCGCCATATCACCGATGAGTTCCATCGGGTGGCATTGGTTCATCCTAATATCGAATTTCATTTCTACAATAATGGGTCGGAGATTTTTAACCTTCCCATCGGAAAGCCTCGTCAACGCATTGTGCACATCTTCGGTAGTAAAATGGATAGCCGTTTGGTTCCTGTTTCCGAGGAAACCGAAGTTTTAAAAGTGTCCGGATTTATTTGTAAACCAGAGTTTGCCAAAAAGAGCAGGGGAGAACAGTTCTTTTTTGCCAATAATCGTTATATCAAAAGCCCCTATTTGCACCATGCTGTGGTAGCCGCTTTTGAAGGTTTGATAAAATCAGACACCCATCCCGGCTATTTCTTGTTTTTGGAGGTAAATCCTTCATCCATCGATATCAATATTCACCCTACTAAAACAGAGGTGAAGTTTGATGATGAAAATACTTTGTACGCGATTTTACGGTCGACGATCAAACATAGTTTGGGACAATTCAATGTGGCCCCTGTTCTGGATTTTGACCATGACCCCAATCTAGATACACCTTATTCCTATAAAGAGAAAGGAGCCGTAATCCCCAAGGTGACCGTTGATGCCAGTTTTAATCCGTTTCAGGATACAGTGGCCAAAAAAGGCGGGTCAGGGAGTGGTTTTCGTAAACAGAGCACCAAAGGTTGGGAGGATTTGTATGAGGGCCTTGGCAATCAGAACGAGCACAATCAGTTCAGTAGTGTTGTAATTGAATCTGAAAGTGAGGAGCAGGGTACTTTGTATTCGGGAGAAGGAGTAGAGGAGCATTTGGCCGCTACTTTTCAATTGCGAAGAAAATATGTGGTCAGCACCGTTAAGTCGGGAATGTTGGTCATCCATCAGAACAGGGCCCACGAAAGGATTCTTTTCGAAAAGTTTTTAGGTGAGATTACGGTAAAAGAAGGGGTGAGCCAACAGTTACTTTTTCCTTTGGAACTAAGCTTTAGCAAGCAGGAGTTGGCCGTGGTGAGAGAAATCCAAGAAAGCCTGACAAACATTGGGTTTATATTTGATAGCTTGGAGCACGAGACTGTAAAAGTGACAGGTGTTCCCATGATGGTGCCCGAAAGCGGGATTGGCACGGTATTGGATCGCTTGATTGCTGATTATATGGAGGGTTACTCCGACGGTTCCATTTCGCAGGCCGAAATGTTGGCCAAGGTGCTAAGCAGGAACTTAGCGGTACGCACTGGGGATGTATTGGATTCGGAATCGCAATTAATGTTGGTGAACAATCTATTTGCATGCAAGGAGCCTAGTTTGAGCCCTTTTCAAAAAATAACATATACCATTATCTCCGAAGGGGATATTGATAAAAAATTCAACTAGATGGGTAGAATGACCGAGGCAGTAAAGCATATTTTGATCATTAACGTGATCTTGTTTTTTGCCACTCAATTATATGGAGATCAAATGTATCAATGGTTGGCACTTTGGTTTCCCAAGAATGAAAACTTCCAAATTTGGCAAATAATTACCCACATGTTCATGCATGGAGGCTTTATGCACATCGCCTTTAATATGTTTGCCCTTTGGATGTTCGGTACGCCCGTAGAACGTGTTCTGGGAAAAAATCGGTTTCTATTCGTCTACTTTTCTGCGGGATTGGGGGCAGTTTTGTTTCAATTAGGATTTTACTACTTTAATTTTTTGCCTGCCCAATCGGAATTGCTGAGTACGGGGCTTTCAAATCAACAAATCTTGGATATGTTGGCTTCGAACCGACTCCAAGAAGGATTGTCGCAAGTTCAGATTTCGACCTTAAGGGCGGTAATGCCGGAGTATGCGCAGATATACAATGCGAGTATGGTGGGTGCCTCTGGGTGTATTATGGGAGTTTTGGCCGCTTTTGGAATGATGAACCCCGAAGCACGACTTATGTTAATATTTTTACCCATTCCCATTAAGGCCAAATATTTTATTCCTGGTATCATATTGCTGGATGTGATTTCGGCGATTACCGGACAGTCCTTTTTTAGTCCGAGCAATACGGCGTATATGGCCCACGTTGGAGGAGCTATTACAGGGTTCATAATCATGTGGTACTGGAAAAGAAATCAGTTCAATCAAAATAGATGGGATTAACGCATGATGAACGGTGGACTACGATATCAATTTGCAAGGCTTAGCATAGCCGAAAAGCTCATTGCCATCAATGTGCTTATATTTTTATTGGACGGACTCTCGGGGGCATTGTTGGGCCATTCGTTTTCACGTTGGTTCCATTTGCCAAAAGATTTTTTTGAATTTTTGACCCAACCTTGGTCTTTAGTGACCTATTCCTTTTTTCATGCAGGGTTTGGACATATTTTTTGGAACATGATAGTCCTTTATTTTGCGGGAAGGATTTTTCTCAACCTTTTTGATGCACAACGGTTTATCAACGTATATTTTTTAGGTTTAATGTTGGGCGGCTTGGTATTTCTGCTGAGTTATAACGTATTTCCGACCCTTGTCAACTCCAATACCGCATTGATAGGGGCATCTGCTGGAGTAAATGCAGTGCTTATTTTTGTCTGTGCCTATATTCCAAATCAAGAGGTACGCGTAATTTTCTTCAATATAAAATTATGGTATATCGGCCTTGCTTTGGTGATAAAGGATCTGGTTTTGATAGGCATGGGGGATAACATTGGTGGTGGTATGGCCCATTTGGGGGGTGCCTTTTTAGGATATATGTATGCCAGGCAATTGTTCAAGGGAAATGATATCGGTTCTGGTTTTACCACAATGAGGGTTGCCATTGCAAATATGTTCAAACCAAAAGAGAAAAAGGCGCCGTTAAAGACGGTTTATAAGAAAAAAGCAGCCGCTAACATCAAAGAAGATTACGACAAACAGGCCAAGCAAAAAAGGATTGATTCGATTTTGGATAAAATCAGTAAATCCGGTTATGAAAGCTTGTCCAAAGAGGAGAAAGACTTTTTGTTTAAGGCAGGTAAGGAAGACTAAACAGTGAAAAGATCTACCTCAATATGGGATAGGGTGGTGTTTGCAATCAATATTTTGATTGCATTTCTATTGTTGTTTACTGGATTCACCTCTTATGTGCCATTACGGTTTTTCTCTGCCATCTCGGTACTGAGTTTGGTAGTACCTTTTCTATTCGCAATCAACGTACTGTTTCTATTGTACTGGGCGGCAAAAATGAAACGAAAGTTTTTGCTTTCGTTCACTGCTATCGTTCTCGGTTATTTTATGTTTGGACCTTTTTACGGTTTTGGAGGCAATAACGTTCATCAAGAAGGAGTGTCATCGAATATAAAAATTATGTCCTTCAATGCATGGGGATTTAATAAGAATGGTTGGATAAAACAACCAGGAGTGGGGGATAGTATAGTCAAATTTGTGAAAGATCAGGACCCTGCCATTCTCTGTGTCCAAGAGCATAGTAGGGAGCGCCACAGGCAGTTAGGTCAATACAAATATAAAAGCGAAACACCTAATGCTGTGCCAAGGACAACACAAGCCATATTCTCCAAGTACCCCATTGTGGGAGAGGGGTCGTTGGATTTGCCAAGTACCATTAACAATATTATTTATGCGGATATTGCTTTTGGAAAGGATACCCTTAGGGTTTACAATGTTCATTTGCAATCGTTCAAAATAGTGCCAAGTAGGGATAACTTTTCTGATGGTGAAAAATCGGAAAGGACTTATAAGAAATTGGTCGATACCTTTTCAAAACAATTGGAGCAGGCAGAAATTCTCAAGAATCATTTGGAGAAGAGCCCTTATGTCAACATTGTTTGTGGAGATTTTAATAACACTCAATTTTCCAATGTCTATAAAATTGCAAAAGGTGATTTACAAGATACTTTTTTGGAGGAGGGAAAGGGTTTTGGACGCACGTACGATTTGTGGAAGATGCCACTTCGCATTGATTATATTTTAGCCGACCCAAGGTTTGAAGTGCTCTCGCATCAAAATTTTGACGAACGCCTTTCCGACCATTATCCGGTAATGGCGACTGTACGTTTAAATTCACATCAATAAACAATCCACGGAATCTGCAATAATGTGGATGGTTAATGCCAAGCCGATTAGTCGGGTAGGTTTAAAGAACAGCAGCGAAATATAAATTGCAATTACCCAATAGCTATGAAAGGTATGAAAACCTATGCTGCAACGGTCGGGATCATATAAAGGAATTGCCCAAAGGTGATCTATATCTATTAGGATTCCAGCTAGAAGTATCAAAATAACCCTAAAACTATCTCCTTTGAAGAACCAAAGCCCAACTAAAACGGGAACCAAAAAATGTATGCCGTAGTGGATGAGGTGCCTAGTCATTTGTAAAATCCAAGGATAGATTTTTTAAGCAACTGAGTGTATTGGTTCCCTCATTGAACAAGAGGTCCAGAATGCTCAAATTGGGTATAAAACCATGGCGCTCCTCAAAAACCTGCGTATAAGGTGCTATGTTCCAATCGTTTTCCTTTTTTGCATCCACCAAAAATCGGGCGTCAAAATAGGTGGTTGGTTCAATCTGGTACGTTTCGGTTTTAGCTGTTGGAATTTTTATTCCAATACAATCAGCAATCGCTTCAATGGTCTTTAGGTTAAGATTGTATAGCGAATCATCATCTCCTTCATAGATAGGCCGAATTTCGTCTTCGTAAAACTCGAAAAAGGGTGAGGTCCGGTACGCAGTTTCCAAAGTGCGCCAATGCTCTTTTTTCCAATTGTAACTATTTTCGGTGCATACATCAATGTACTTTTGACGTCCCTCATTGCCCCCAACGTGTTTTATAGGGATATTGAGCATATGTTTGCCCTTGTCTGTTGAAATATAACAACGGTTACGGTAGGTCTGTTTCTGAAAATTATCATGCGCCTCCCAAATTACCTCATGCTGAACTATGGCGGCAAATGTGGCAATACTCGGAAAATAGGAAGGGTGGATAAGAATTTTCAAAGAACGGGCTTTAGAATAGTTATGCGTTTTTCTTCTTTCTCTTGCGGAAGAAATCAAAAATAAACCAAGCAGCTAAAAGAGCTATGAAATACCAGAAATAGGATACGGGTTCCCCGCTACCGCCAACGGTAGTGAAGACCCGGTCCCAGCGAACTCTCCAATTGGCGATTCCCTGTCTAAAGTTGTCAAAGCTCATCCAAAGGAAAACAGGTTTGCCCACAATATGGTCGGCAGGTACATATCCCCAAGTTCTACTATCTTCAGAATTGTCGCGGTTGTCTCCCATCATCCAGTAGTAATCTTGCTTAAAGGTATAGGAATTGGCTTCACTACCATTGATGAGTACTTTGCCACCTGTAACTTCTACCTCATTGTGTTCGTAATCCCTAATTATCTTTTTGTAAAACGGAATTGTCTTGGAGTTGATTTCTACCGTCGCACCTTCCTTTGGAATATAAATTGGTCCAAAGTTATCGTTGTTCCAAGGGTACAGATTAGGTTTTTGTGGAAAGATGTTTCCGCCATACATTCCTTTAGGGTCAATTGTTTTTACCACCGAATCGATAGCTGGATTTTGTTTCAAGGCAGCGACCATCTCATCGGTTAGATTGGCTGTTCTTGAACGAGGTTTTTCTTCGGATAACGAGAGCCTTAATTGACGGATTACATCTGTAGGTATTCCATCTTCCCTGGTATATAGCTCAATTTTTCCATCTTCTGTGGGCCGTCCACCAGATATATAGGGAGCTAAGGCGTTATATTGGGCCTCGCTGATATTGTTGGCAATATATTTCCTAACATAATCTGAAGCGTCAACATCCTCCAAATACTTGCTGGATACTCCGTTGTTAGCATAGATGTCATATATGTACATGGGTTTGGCACGGTCCGATAGTTTGAGCTGCTCACCGTTTATATATACAAAACCATCAATAACGGCCAGTGAATCCCCAGGAGTTCCCACGCAGCGCTTTACGTAGTTGGATTTTTTATCGATAGGTTTTATGACAGCTTTTTGTGCCTTAAAAAATTGGTAGAGCGTGTCAGAAGGCAAACTGAAAACCACAATGTCATTTTTTTCCACTTTCTCAAACCCGGGCAAACGCATATAAGGCAATTGCAATTTGTTGATCCAGGATGTTTTGTGCGTTTCCGGATTTACATCTGCCAAATAAGACCTTGTTTTTACCACCGGGAGTGTATCATGGACCATAGGTGCGGCCAAGGTTGTCATGGGAACCCTAGCGCCATAATGGAACTTGCTCACGAACAAGAAGTCACCAACGCGCAGCGTGCGTTCCAGTGATCCTGTCGGAATTACGTAAGGCTGAATAAAATACGTGTGTACAAAAGTCGCTGCAACAATGGCAAAAACAATGGAACTGACCCATTCTCCCAAACCTGTTGTTGGTTTTAGGCTGCGGTCTTCAATATATGTTACGTCCTCTGCGTAGTTGATGTAATAGATGTAAAAGCCAAGGGTAAGGATGACCAACCATGTATCTACAAGGGAATTTTTTCCAAAACTACGGATGGTTTCCACCCAAACTACGGGGAACATCAACAAATTGATGATAGGAATAAATAATAAAAGTACCCACCACGAAGGTCTATTGATGATTTTCATCAAAACAATACCGTTGTATACCGGTATAGCGGCTTCCCAAGCTTTTCTGCCAGCCTTAACGTAGAGTTTCCAAGTTCCCAAGAAATGGATGACCTGAATGATCAGAATAAAAATGATCCATTGTATACCGTCCATATAAATAAATTTCTTTGTTAGACTCTAGGTCTAAGTTCCTGTTACGTTTTTTAGCTTAGGTTTAACACGTCTTTCATAGAGAAAACACCTGTTTTTCCCTGTATCCACTCCGAAGCTATTACGGCTCCAAGAGCAAACCCTTCCCTGTTGTGCGCTTCGTGTTTTATTTCGATAGTGTCCACGGAACTTGCATAAGCAATGCTGTGTGTTCCGGGCACCATGCCTTCCCTTATGGATTTTATCGAAATCGTTTTATTGTCCGATTCATCCAGCTTCCAGTTTTCGTATGCGGTGTTTTCAATAATTCCTTCGGCCAGTGTAATAGCTGTTCCGCTGGGCGCATCCAATTTCTGGGTGTGATGAATCTCTTCCATGGATACATTGTACTGGGCCAATCCGGCCATCATCTTGGCTAGTTGTTTGTTCAGTTCAAAAAAGATATTCACTCCCAAACTAAAGTTTGATGCATAGATGAACGCACTTTTGTTGTCTTCACAAATTTTGATGGCGTCGGAATACTTGTCCAACCATCCGGTGGTGCCGCTGATTACGGGAACGTTGTTTTTAAAGCAATTGGTGATATTCTCAAAAGCAGCTTCGGGCGTACTGAAATCAATAGCGACATCCATTGAGACGTAATCCACATCCTGCGAAGGGTCATCGATTTTTGCTACGATGGAATGGCCTCTATCCAGAGCGATCTGCTCGATCATCTTTCCCATTTTGCCATATCCAAACAGACCAATCTTCATACATTAAAATTTTATCACCATAGCCATTCCGTAGTTTGGCTTGTTGGTAAACGGATTTATATCTAAATAAGGGTTAAAATCAACCGCAAGGTCGTCGCTTACATTGTATTGCTTCAAGTGGGAATCCACATTGGCATCGATAATATTAAGGGCGTACAGAGCTATAGTAATGACCAAGGCGAGATCTCGGTCCCTTTGGGTGTTTTCTTGAGCTTCTTGCAGGGCTTCGGATGTTAGGTCCGGACCATTGCCATCTCCGTTCAAATCCCAAAACTCATCATCCTCAAAACCTGCAAGTCGGCGTTTATAGGCATTCCTTGCACTTCGATATTGGGTGTTGTTGTAGGAATAAACATAAATTCCCGTTCCAATAGCACCCCAAACTATGGGTGCTTTCCAGTAACGTTTGTTATAGATTTGCCCAAGACCCGGAAGCACAGCGGAATAAAACGCAGCTTTGCTGGGAGCAAGGGGGTTGATGCTCTTTTGCTTTGTTACCTCTTCAAAAGTAACGCCTTCGCCTTCCATGCTTTGGGTAATGGAATCCACCTCTTTGGTTTGCTGAGGCTGTTCCTTTTTCGTGTTTTCCTCTTCTTCTTGGGAAAAACCTGAATGAAACAACAAAAAGGCAAAGAGCAATAAAAGGAGGTTTTTATTCACCTGTCAACAATTTTTTGATACGCTTAAAATCTTCCTCTGAGTGGAAGGGTATCACAATTTTTCCTTTTCCGTTTTTGGATGTTGTAATGTCAACCTTGGTCGCTAGTCGTTCTTTAATGGAGTCCAAGCTATTGGAAACAAAGTCGGGAACATTGGAAGTGCTCTTTTTCTTGTCGGAGCCTGAACTTTTAGGTTCTTTATGGTCCTTCACCAACTGTTCGGTAGCTCTAACGGAGAGACCATCGGAAACCACTTTTTCATAAATGGCGATTTGGTCTTTCTTCTTATCAATGTTGATAAGTGCCCTACCGTGACCCATACTGATGAATCCATCCCGCATTCCCGTTTGGATAATGGGGTCCAATTTCAATAACCTAAGGTAATTGGTAATGGTGGAGCGTTTTTTTCCAACGCGGTCACTCAATTTCTCTTGGGTAATCTCGATTTCATCAATCAAACGTTGATAAGAGAGAGCAATTTCGATGGGGTCAAGATCTTGCCTTTGAATATTCTCCACCAAGGCCATTTCCAAGGACTCTTGGTCGTTGGCAATGCGGATATAGGCTGGAATGGTTTCCAATCCGACCAATTTGGATGCCCGGAACCTGCGTTCACCGGAAACCAACTGGAATTTATTGAAATCCAGTTTTCTTACCGTTATAGGTTGTATAATGCCAAGTTCTCGAATGGAACTGGCCAGTTCTTCAAGGGTTTCGTCGTTAAAATTGGAACGTGGCTGAAATGGGTTTACTTCAATGGAATTGATATCCAGTTCTACTACATTACCTATAACCTTGTCCGCATTCTTGTCCGAAACTGATTTAATATCATTCTCTGGATCATTCAATAGAGCGGACAGGCCTCTTCCCAACGCCTGTTTTTTTGTTGCTTTCGCCATCTAAACTTTCTCCTTGTTTTTCTTCAAAATTTCGTTGGCTAAGTTAAGATAATTGGAGGCACCTTTGCTGCTTGCATCATATTTTATGATGCTCTCGCCATAACTTGGTGCTTCGCTCAGCCTAACGTTTCTCTGGATGATGGTATCAAAAACCATATCTGCGAAGTGTTTTTTCACTTCTTCAACAACTTGGTTGGAAAGTCGTAACCTGGAATCGTACATGGTCAATAACATTCCTTCGATATCCAAATCGTTGTTGTGTATTTTCTGGACACTTTTTACGGTGTTCAATAATTTGCCAAGACCCTCCAATGCAAAATACTCACATTGAATCGGAATCATTACGGAGTCTGCCGCTGTTAGGGCGTTCAACGTCAACAATCCCAATGATGGGGCACAATCTATCAGTACAAAATCGTATTTGTCCCCAAGATTTTTTAGAGCTTCTTTTAGCATGTACTCCCTATTGTCCTTGTCAACCAATTCAATCTCGATGGCGACTAAGTCAATATGAGCCGGTACCAAATCTACGTTCGGGGAATCGGTGGAGATGGTGACCTCTTCAACGCTCATGGTATGTTCCAAAAGCTGGTAGGTCCCGTTTTCCACGGAATCAACATCAATTCCCAAACCGGATGTTGCATTGGCCTGGGGGTCGGCATCAATCAACAACACCTTTTTTTCCAATACACCTAAGGAGGCTGCAAGGTTTACCGTAGTGGTAGTTTTTCCTACTCCGCCCTTTTGGTTTGCTATAGCAATAATCTTGCCCATTTCATAGTAAGTTAGGTGCTAAAAATACGATTATTTAGGATGCGATAAAATGTAATTTGTTAACAGGGGGTGAATAAACCTGCTATTTAGCGTTAAATAAAGTTAAACTGATATTTATTAGACCGTTATAGGAATCAATCTAAAAGAATGTTCAAGATTTGCGTAGCTGCATCGGCAATTTTGGTGCCGGGTCCAAAAACGGCAACGGCCCCATTGTCCAATAAATGACTGTAATCCTGCTTTGGAATCACACCGCCAACGATGACCATAATGTCCTCGCGTCCGTATTTTTTGAGTTCTTGAACCACTTCGGGCACCAATGTTTTGTGGCCTCCTGCAAGTGAGGAAATCCCCAATACGTGCACATCGTTTTCTACCGCTTGTTTGGCAACTTCGGCCGGGGTTTGGAACAATGGTCCAATATCTACATCAAAACCGAGATCGGCATAACCCGTGGCCACTACTTTGGCACCACGGTCGTGCCCATCCTGACCCATTTTGGCCACCATAATACGTGGTCTGCGCCCTTCTTGCTCCGCAAAGGCATCTGCCAATTTGCGGGCATTTTCAAAGCTTTCGTCGTTTTTGATTTCTTTGGAATACACTCCGGTAAAGGATTGAATTTTTGCTCTGTAGCGTCCGAACGCACTTTCCATGGCATCGCTAATTTCACCTAAGGTAGCTCGCTCTTTTGCTGCTTCTACTGCTAAAGCTAATAAATTTCCGCGGTCGGAATTATTTTCCATGGTCTTTTTGGCCGCGATGCGGATAGCTTCGAGTGCTTTTTCCACTTTTTGGGAATCCCTACTGTTTCGGATTTGGTCCAAACGGGTCATTTGTTGTTTTCGAACCTTTGCATTGTCGACTTCCAAAATTTGAAGGTCGTCCTCGTTCTCCAGTCGGTATTTGTTCACCCCGACAATAATATCCTGTGCGCTATCGATGCGCGCTTGTTTTTTTGCTGCGGCTTCTTCAATCCGCATTTTTGGGATGCCTTTTTCGATGGCCTTCGTCATTCCGCCCAACTTTTCCACTTCTTGAATCAGCTCCCAGGCATTTTCTGCAATTTCTTGGGTCAGTTGTTCCACTTTGTGGCTACCTGCCCATGGATCTACCGTTTTGGTGATATGGGTTTCCTGTTGCAGATAGATTTGTGTGTTTCTCGCAATACGCGCAGAGAAATCCGTTGGCAATGCAATGGCCTCGTCCAATGCGTTGGTGTGAAGGCTTTGCGTACCTCCAAAAGCCGCCGCCATGGCTTCGATAGTTGTTCTGGCCACGTTGTTGAAAGGGTCTTGTTCTGTTAAGCTCCATCCACTCGTCTGACTGTGGGTGCGGAGCATGGAAGATTTTGGATTGGTGGGATTGAATTGTTCTAACAACTTGGCCCAAAGCATTCGGCCTGCTCGCATTTTGGCAATCTCGGCAAAATGATTCATGCCAATACCCCAGAAAAAGGATAGTCGTGGTGCAAATTCATCAATTTTAAGCCCTGCCTTAATTCCTGTTCGGATGTACTCGATACCATCGGCAAGAGTGTAGGCCAATTCCATGGATGCAGGAGCGCCCGCTTCGTGCATGTGGTAACCAGAAATACTGATGCTGTTGAAACGAGGCATATGTTTACTGGTAAATTCAAAAATATCGGCCACTAGCTGCATGGACGGAGTGGGGGGGTAGATATAAGTGTTCCGAACCATGAACTCTTTCAAAATATCATTCTGAATGGTTCCCGAAAGTTGCTCCATGGACACACCTTGCTCCAGACCTGCCACAATGTAAAAGGCCATAATGGGAATCACGGCCCCGTTCATGGTCATGGAAACGGACATTTTGTCCAAAGGAATGCCATCGAACAAAATCTTCATGTCCTCAATGGAATCTATAGCAACCCCTGCTTTTCCCACGTCTCCAACCACACGGTCATTGTCCGAATCGTAACCACGGTGGGTGGGTAGGTCAAAGGCCACGGAGAGTCCTTTTTGGCCAGCTTCTAAATTTCTTCTATAAAATGCATTACTTTCTTCAGCAGTTGAAAAACCTGCATATTGGCGAATGGTCCAAGGCCTGCGAACATACATGGTGGAGTAGGGGCCACGAAGGAAAGGGGAAATGCCGGCGGCAAAATTCTCGTGCTCGTAATTGAGGGTCTCGACTGCGCTCGACCCGACAGACAATTCCAGATGTTGAAGGTCCTTTCTACTCATCGTTCAATCTTTTTTGTTCGGATGCTTCGGCCAGTCTTTTTTCTATGATGGGTTCAATGATGGTTTTTCGCGCCTTGGTCTTTACAAACGGATAAAGTTCTAAGTTCTCCTTCATCCGGTCTTGTGGATTTTGATACTTGTTGGTACCGAGTGAAACTATCTTGCCTTCATCAAAAAGATGCTGTTCCTTTTCGGCGCTCTCCTTGATTTTCTGTTGGATGGTACCTTTTTTCAAAGCATCCAAGAACCCGCCAGTTTTTTCTATTTGTTTGAATAGCGATAATGCTTTCTCTGCCAGCTGATTGGTGAGTGATTCAATATAATACGCTCCTTCCGCCATTTGAGATGCTTCGGAGAAATATCCTTCCTCTTTTAAGAGTAATAGTTGATTGCGTGCGATTCGCTCCCCAAACTCATTGTCCTTGTGGTAAATCGCATCATAAGCAAGGTTGCAAGCAGCGTCCGCGCCACCCAATACTGCCGACATGCATTCTGATGTGGTGCGGAGTATGTTCACATTGTAATCGTAAAGCGTTTTGTTGCGTTTGGACGGAATGGCCAGAATGTTGCACTCGTTTTCTATTCCATATGCTGATGCCAGACTTTTCCAAAGCCACCGCAATGCTCTTATTTTTGCAATTTCAAAGAAATAATTGCTTCCCACGGCCACCTTAAAGGTAACGGGAAAAGACTTCTCGACTGTGCTCGAAGTGACAATATGGTTTAGATACTCGTTGGCGTGAGCTAAACTGTATGCCAATTGCTGTACCATATTGGCACCGGCATTTTGGTAGCGAGAAGCATCGACCCCAACAATTGAGATATCCGATGTTCCGAGCGAGACTAAATCGGTAAGTAATTTGTGGTCTTTTTCTAGATTGTGATACCAATTGCCCACTTTGGTCAAGTGCCCGATAATATCAATATTCAAATGGGCTTTTGCCTTTTTGTCGCTAAGAAGACCTACCAATTTTTTGATGGGCTCCAAGCTCAAAAATTCAAAATAAAAATAGAGTTCAATTTTCTCCATGTCCAAGTTCGAAAGCAGGACTTCAAAATCCGTGGTTTCATTGGGAATGGTAAAAATTAAACTTTCGACGCCTTTTTCAAGGATTGTGAGGGCTTTGGTGTTCGATTTTTTTTCGTCACCCACATAAATGACTTGGGCCACGGACCAATCATGGTTTTTGGGCAAGGAAAAAGTTGGGATGCTTTTTAAATCATCTTGATTGTAAAATGGTTTAACATTGATGCCCTCCAGAGATTCCCAGACCAAGGTGTTGTTATAGTCCGCACCTTTAAGATCCACTTGGATTTTTTGTTTCCATTGTTTGGTGGATACTTCTGGGAATTCACTAAATAGGCCAGTGTCACTCATCTTGCTTGTTTTTTAGACTATCTTCATATTCAATAAGGAATATTTCTTCGTTGTCCTTTTTCATGTAGTATTTCTCGCGGGCAAGCTTCTCAAGTTCTTTTTCATCGGACATCTTTTTCAAGATTTCCTTATCCTTGGCAATTTCGCTTTTCAAGAAATCCTTTTCTTTTTCCAACTTATCGATTTCGTTCTCGAGCTCCAAATGAATCATAAGGGAATTGGTGTCGAAAAAAGCCATCCATATCACAAAAATGGTCAGCACCAGAATGTAGGTGTTGGTCATAATCTTGAACCATTTCTTTTTTCTCAATTCCTTTAGGCCCATGTTACGCAAGTTTGTTGTTAATAATGGTCCTTACGATATCTACCGCAACTGTATTGTAATGATTGTTTGGGATGATGATGTCCGCAAACTCTTTCGACGGTTCTATAAATTGAAGGTGCATTGGTTTTACGGCCGTTTGATATCGGGTAAGTACTTTTTTTAGGTCATGTCCCCGTTCTTGGGTGTCGCGTTGCAGCCTTCGTATCAAGCGTTCGTCCGAATCGGCGTGTACAAATATCTTGATATCGAACAGTTCTCTTAATTTAGGATTGCTCAATACCAAAATTCCTTCAACGATCATTACTTTTCGGGGCGGAGTAGGAACGGTCTCCTTCATACGTGTTTCCTCCACAAAGGAGTAAATGGGCGTATCCACTGTTTTGCCCTCCCGTAATAGTTTAATATGTTCGATCAACAGGTCAAAATCTATCGAATTGGGATGGTCAAAATTAATATGGGTCCTTTCCTCCCTGCTTAAATGTGAAAGGTCGTTGTAGTAGGAGTCTTGAGATATGACCCCTACTTCATCCGTCGGCAATTGTTCCACTATTTGGTTCACCACCGTAGTTTTTCCGCACCCTGTACCGCCAGCAATCCCTAAGATCAGCATAGTTTGAATTTTGGCATCAAAAATACACAAATGATAACATCTCTTGTCTATCTGAGATACAACATAATTAATGATTAATAATACAGAAATTAATGATCATTGTCATGATTAATCCTTCGGGTGGCTCATAACTTTGTATGATTTTTAATGTATTACCCGTATATTTATCAACCTAACCCATGGAAAATTCTAATATGGATGACTCTTATTCCGTCAAGGTTGGAGAAGACTTTGACTTTAAACTTTCCAAGGACACTATTTCTTCGTTGGATTTGATCAAAACAGGTGAGAACAGCTATCATTTGCTTAAGAATGGTATATCGTATCATCTAAAAATATTGGATTCCGATTTTAACAGGGGCACATATACCCTCAGCGTTAACGGTACCGAATTCGAGACTTCGATACAGGCCCCATTGGATGAGCTAATCCAAAAAATGGGATTCGCTGTCAATGCAGGGAAAAATATCGATTCTATTTCGGCGCCCATGCCCGGTTTAATTCTGGATATTTTGGTGAAAGAAGGCCAAGAGGTAAACGAAGAAGACCAATTATTGATTTTGGAGGCCATGAAAATGGAAAACATCATCACCTCTCCCAGAAGCGGAGTGATCAAAACAGTTAGTGTATCAAAAGGTGAAGCTGTGGACAAAAAGCAATTGTTGATTGAATTTCAATAAAGGATCATGAAAAAAATATTGATCGCCAATAGGGGCGAAATTGCGGTCCGAGTGATGAAGACCGTCAAAAAAATGGGCATTCAAACCGTTGCCGTATTCTCGGAAGCGGACAGAAATGCTCCACATGTCTTGCTAGCAGATGAAGCTGTTTGCATCGGAGAGGCGCCGTCCAACAAATCATATCTGAGAGGTGATAAAATCATTGAAGTTGCAAAGGAACTTAATGTTGACGGCATTCATCCAGGCTATGGATTCTTGAGCGAGAATGCTGAGTTTGCCGAAGCTGTTGAAAATAGCGGGATTACCTTTATAGGCCCAAAATCCAAGGCCATTAAGATTATGGGTAGCAAGTTAGCCGCCAAGGAAACTGTGAAGGAATACGACATTCCAATGGTGCCCGGTATTGATGAGGCCATAACCGATGTGGACAAGGCTAAAGAAATCGCAAGCGAGGTAGGGTATCCTATTTTGATCAAGGCTTCTGCCGGTGGTGGAGGAAAGGGAATGCGCATAGTTGAGAAAGAAGAAGATTTGGAATCTGGTATGAAACGGGCCATAAGCGAGGCAACATCTGCCTTTGGCGATGGTTCTGTTTTTGTGGAAAAATACGTAAAGTCGCCGCGACATATCGAGGTGCAGGTGATGGCAGATACCCATGGCAATGTACTCCACTTTTTTGAACGGGAGTGTAGTGTCCAGCGCCGCCACCAAAAAGTGGTAGAAGAAGCACCATCATCCATTTTAACTCCCGAATTGCGAAAAAAAATGGGCGAGGCCGCCTGTAAAGTCGCCAAATCCTGTGATTATGTTGGAGCTGGTACGGTTGAATTTTTGATGGATGCAGACCACAATTTCTATTTTCTAGAGATGAATACCCGTTTACAAGTGGAACACCCGGTGACCGAATTGATTACCGGGGTTGACTTGGTGGAGCTACAAATAAAGGTAGCAAGGGGAGAAGCACTTCCCATGAAACAGGAAGATCTTGCCATTAATGGACATGCCGTAGAACTTCGGGTGTATGCTGAAGACCCATTGAACGACTTTTTGCCAAGCGTGGGAAATCTGGAGACCTACCAATTGCCAATGGGTGAAGGAGTTCGGGTAGACAACGGATTTCGGGAAGGAATGGATATCCCAATCTATTACGATCCCATGTTGTCAAAGCTTATAACTTATGGAAAAACGCGTGAAGAGGCCATTGAACTCATGCTGGAGGCCATTCAGAATTACAAAATAAAGGGAGTACAGACCACTTTGCCATTCGGAAGTTTTGTATTTGCCCACGAAGCGTTCCGGTCAGGAAACTTTGACACACATTTTGTAAAAACCTATTATTCCCCGGAAAAAATCAAGGAACAAACCGCGGCCGAAGCCGAGGTTGCGGCCATGATAGCTCTCTACCAATATCTGGAGGACAAAAAACTAGTAAGATTACCATCAAATTGAATCCTATGGACCCCAAGATAAAAGCATTACAGGAAAAAATTGCCGAAGCCCATTTGGGCGGAGGTGTCAAACGAATAGAAAAGCAGCATCAGAAAAAAAAGCTGACCGCCCGTGAAAGGGTACTATACTTTTTGGATGATGGCTCTTTTGAGGAAATGGGCATTTTGGTGACCCACCGTACCACCGATTTTGGTATGGACAAAGAAATGTACTATGGTGACGGAGTGGTAACGGGTTATGGAACCGTGAACGGAAGGTTGGTGTATGTGTACGCGCAGGATTTTACAGTGTTCGGAGGGGCCCTCTCTGAAACCCATGCTGAGAAAATCTGTAAAGTGATGGATTTGGCGATGAAAGTGGGTGCCCCAATAATTGGACTTAATGATTCCGGTGGAGCACGTATACAGGAAGGCGTACGTTCACTCGGTGGTTATGCCGATATTTTTTATCGTAACGTGCAAGCTTCGGGAGTAATACCACAAATTTCTGCCATTATGGGGCCTTGTGCCGGTGGGGCTGTTTATTCGCCCGCTATGACCGATTTTATAGTAATGGTCGAAGAGACCAGCTATATGTTCGTAACAGGTCCCAATGTTGTAAAAACAGTGACCAACGAAAATGTGACCTCCGAGGAATTGGGAGGGGCAAGCACACATGCCGTTAAATCTGGGGTCGCGCACAAAACATCCGCAAACGATGCAACCTGTTTGAACGATATCCGCAAGTTGTTGGACTACCTTCCTCAGAACAATAAAGAAATCACCCCCAAAATTCCATACGAGCTTAAGGATGAGATTAGGGAAGAACTATCGGGAATAGTGCCTGACAATGCCAACAAACCCTACGATATGCACGATGTGATTTCGGGTATTATTGACAGTGATTCGTTTTATGAGATCCATAAGGATTATGCGGAGAACATCATTACCGGTTTCGCTCGTTTGGGGGGAAGAAGTATCGGTATCATTGCGAACCAGCCCATGTTTTTAGCTGGGGTTTTGGATGTGAACAGTTCCACCAAAGCGGCCCGATTCACCCGTTTTTGTGACTCCTTCAATATCCCGTTGCTAGTTTTGGTCGATGTGCCAGGTTTTTTGCCCGGAACGGACCAAGAATGGAGCGGTATTATTATGCACGGGGCAAAATTACTCTATGCCTTGAGTGAAGCCACGGTACCAAGGGTAACCGTGATAACCCGTAAAGCCTACGGTGGCGCCTACGATGTGATGAACTCCAAGCATATTGGTGCGGATTTCAACTTTGCTTGGCCCAGCGCCGAGATTGCCGTAATGGGAGCAAAGGGTGCCAGTGAAATCATTTTTAGACGTGAAATTGCAGCAGCCGATGACCCAGAAGCCAAATTAAAGGAAAAGGAAGCCGAGTATGCCGATAAGTTCGCCAACCCTTACCGCGCCGCCAAACGTGGTTTTATTGATGAGGTGATAATGCCAAAGTATACCAGACGTAAATTATTGAAGACGTTTGCCATGCTGGAGAACAAAGAGGTTCAGACCCCTTGGAAAAAACACGGTAATATTCCGTTATAGTGCCCTAATATTATTTTTATTAAAGAAATCTTTTACAGCTATACCAAGTGGAGTGAATTTATAATAAGGAACTCCACCGTCATAGTATATTTCAATTAAATCTCTTCCTCGGAATTCTTCGACATATTCATCTCCAACTTTTTCTTCAACTTCTCCAGCAGAGTGATGATTGTTGACTTCTGCAATTAATTTTTTAAAACTGAACTGTAGATTGTCATCCCAGTCTTGAAAAAAGATAATGTCAATTTTGTTCGGAGTGTCTAAGTTTTCCGAGGTTTGACCATCTATGTTCTGTTTAGTCACACCTTTGGTATCTAATTCTTCTTGTAACCTTAACTTTTCCTGATTCTCTTCATTAAACCTTTTAATGTAATGATCTCTTTGGTTAATAACTGTTTGATATTCTTCTCGTGAAACAATACTTGTCTCACTAAATATTTTTTGAATCCTAGGCTTTAATACTCTTTCGGATAATTCTACAATAAGTCTTGATAGGTTCAATGAAAAATAAATAAGAACCATTAGCCCTAAACTAATAAAGATGGTTCCAATAAAACTTAATAGAGAATCCCAACTCAAAAAATGAGACCTAATGATTTCAAGACGTTTATCTGAATTAACATTCTCATTGAAAAAAACATTGAAGATGAATTCTCTGTTTCTAATTACCCAAACAATGAACAGGGTTCCATAAAATGGATTTTTGAGCTTATCCTTAACTGAATCATAGGTGGATTCAATAAACTTTACTACCATGGCTAGATTTTACTTGTTAAATGTAAGTAATATTCTGTCAATTTGGTTATTGGTAAAGTTTGTCAGGTCGAGCGCAGTCGAGACCTCAATCTTGGTTTGGATTAAACTTGCAGTGAGAAGCATTTCTACACTCAGATAATATTTGTAAAAGGTCCATGTCGCCCGCAGCAAGAGCAAACTTCTTTCTGGCGCTCCATTTCTTTATTCTCTTTTCAAAATAGATGGCTTGCAAAACATCATTGAATTCTTGTTGAAAGATAAGCATGACGGGTCTTCTTCGATAAGTGAAAGCCGTTTGGTTTGTTCCATTTTGGTGTTCGGCTAACCTACGGGCAATATTATCTGTGATACCAGTATAGGTCAATCCATCAGAACATTTTAATATGTATACAAAGTATAGGTTCATGATTTGGTGGGTCTCGACTGCGCTCGACCTGACATACTGCCTACAACAATACAGTTTTTCCCGTTTTTACGGATTCATCCGCGGCGAGTACAATTTTTAAGCTGTTGACGGCGTCGTTTAAGTGATGAGTGAGGTCACGGTCGTTACGAATGGCATCCAACAGATATTTTTGTTCCAACAAGCAAAGTCCATCATGGTCAGGCTCATCGGCTGTGTCAATGATCTCATCTTTTTTGGTGAAGTGCCCTTTTTCATCAAGTTCGCTGTGGTGCAATTTTAAGCTTCCTGTTTTGGAATGTCCATCAACATCGTCCGAAGCCCCTTTATCTTGATCGCTTATGGATACACATCCCTTTGGGCCGATAACATCTTTGATGAAAAAAGCGGTTTCGCTCATCATGGGCCCCCAGCCGGCCTCGTACCAGCCTACCGAGCCATCTTCAAACCGGACCTGCAATTGACCATAATTGTACATGTCGGAAGCTATTTCGTCTGATAGATTCGCACCGATTGCTGAAACACTGATGGGTTTGGAGCGAGTCATCGAACACATCACATCCACGTAATGCACGCCACAATCCACAATAGGCGACATGGAATTCATTAATTGTTTGTGGGTATGCCAATGGTCTCCAGAGCTTTGCTGGTTAAGGTTCATGCGCATAACCAGCGGTTTGCCCAGTTCTTGGGCCATTTCCGTGAATTTGGCCCATGTGGGGTGAACTCTCAGTATATAGCCCACCACCATTTTGAGCTGTAGTTTTTGAGCTAGGTCGACCAATGTCTGAGCTTCCTCTACCGTTAAGGCCAAGGGTTTTTCCACAAAAACATGGGCTCCCGCTTTCAAGGCCATTTTCACATAATCGTAGTGTGTATCCGGGTAAGTGTTGATGGAGACTACATCTGGTTTCGCGGTTGCAAGGGCTTCAGCATAATCGGAAAACATAGGGGTACCACCCAATTCGTTGGAAAGTCGTTCCCTGCTTTTCGCTCCTCTGCTGACCAAACCAACGATTTTAAACCCTTCTAATTTATGATATGCTCGAGCATGGGATGTACCCATGTTCCCGCATCCGACCACCAATACCTTTAAACTTGCCATGACTATAAAAATTTGATTTAAATATAAGGTTCTCGAAGCGATTTGACTGCTTCAATCGAGTTTGAATAAAGAAAAATGCCTCTTTGTATCGCAACAATTTTCAACTACAACGTTGGATATGTTTCTTTATCATTAAACCTTTCTTAAATGCTTTACCGATCCATTGGGTATGACTAATTTTGCCCGATGGAAAAGTTAAATCAAAAACCCAACTTTGAATTTGTGGCCATGATGGCCGCTCTGATGTCGATTGTAGCCTTGGCGATTGATGCAATACTGCCCGCAATTTCTAACATAGGCGAGGCAATCAACAGTACCGATTCTACGGACCATCAGTTATTGGTAACCATGATTTTCTTGGGATTGGGCGTTGGACAGCTTTTCTTTGGTCCCATTTCCGATAGCTTTGGAAGAAAACCCGTAGTTTACATGGGTTTTTCTATCTTTTTGGTGGCCAGTGTCATATGTTTGATGGCGCCTTCATTGGAGGTTATGGTGGTGGGAAGAATTTTACAGGGAATCGGACTGTCTGCACCAAGAACCATTTCAATTTCCATTATCCGCGATACTTATGAAGGTGACTATATGGCAAAAATCATGTCTTTTGTTACCGCTTTTTTCATTTTGGTACCTGTTGTAGCTCCGGCTATCGGAAAATTAATTTTGGACGCAACTGGATGGCAGGGTATTTTTTACGTGCAAATGTTCTTTGTGTTGATCGTTGCTTTCTGGTTCTGGAAGCGTCAGCAGGAAACATTACATGCTGAATATAAGATTCCATTTACCCGGCATGTATTTATTGATGGTGTAAAAGAATTTGTAAAATATAGGGAGACCGTAGCCTTTACGTTGATTTCCGGATTGGTCACTGGTGCATTTTTAGTGTATTTAAGCTCAGCGCAGCACATTTTTGAAGATCAATACGCGCTTAAGGAAGTGTTTCCATACATCTTTGCTGGTTTGGCCATATCCATTGGATTATCAACTTTCATGAATGGTACTTTGGTGATGCGCTTCGGGATGAGGAGATTATCCTTAATGGCTACGATTGTATTCTGTATGGTGGCCTTGACCTATTCTTTTTTGTTTTTGAATTCGCCAAACCCAAGTATATATGTGTTGGTCGGATTTTTATCGGTTCAATTCTTTTGCCTTGGATTTATGTGGGGTAATTTCCGTTCCATTGCCATGGAGCCTATTGGCCACATTGCTGGAATTGGAGCGGCAATAAATGGATTTGTGTCAACCGTACTTTCCATTCCGATTGCTACCTTTATTGGTGATTTTGTAAAGGATAGTGTATGGCCACTTTTTGCAGGTTTGGCTATCTGCGGTATGGTTGCTTTGGCACTGTTTCTTTTGACGCATTTGCCCAAACGGAAGAGAATCGCTGCTTCCTAAACCAAATCCTTAGGAACAAACATTTCCCCACTACAGGAATCTGAAGTTGCGCCGGTAACTGATTTGAGCACATTAGTTTTGCCCTCCAGGCGGAGTACGCCCATTAAGGCAAAGACCAATGCTTCTTTGTATGCAATCAGCGTTCTATTGGGAACCACCACCTCAATGCTGTTTCCCAATTTGCTTTGCAGTGTATCCATAAAGAATTGATTGAGCGCCCCGCCGCCGGTTGCCAAAAGTTTACTATTGGATTTGCCATTGTTCTTATGCTTGAGCGCAGCAAATGCTATTTGTTCGCAGTTATGATGAATGAACGTATGCAGTAAGTCTTCATTTGAAAGCTTGGACCCCTCAATTAAGGGCATTATTTCAGAAGAAAACCATTCGTATCCAGTGGATTTTGGATAGGGGAGCGCGTAATACGGTAGACTGTTCAATTTTTGAAGCAGAGCATGGTTCAATTTCCCAGATCTTGCAATCTTTCCATTTTCGTCATAGGCCAACCCCATTTTATGGGTAATGTAATTCAATGGCATATTGGCCAATCCGATATCGTAGGCAATCCGTTCACCATTTTTGTCGAAAGAAATATTACTGATGCCCCCCAGGTTGAGGCAAAAATCATATTCATGAAAAAGTAATTTATCCCCAATAGGAACCAGTGGAGCTCCTTGGCCTTTCAGCGATACGTCCTTGGTTCTAAAATCACAGACTACCTGTTTTCCCGATGTATTTGCCAGTAGTTGCCCATCACCCAACTGAAAAGTGACTCCTTCTTCGGGTCGGTGATGCGAAGTATGGCCATGACTGGCAATAAAATCGACTTCTTCCTCCAATTCATCAATAAATAACTTGGATTGCTGCCCCAGCCAAATGCCATAATCCTTATGGAGCTGGTCGTGGTCCTCCTCCGAAAGATGGATGGCATTTTTCAAATACTCCCTCATCTCATCGGAATAGTTGATTTCTGCTGTATTTTCTATGGAAAAGTTCCATTTGTTATCCTCTTCCCAAATATGGCAATAGGCAATGTCCAATCCATCCAAGGATGTTCCGGACATTAACCCTAAAACTTTATAAACACTCATAGTCAAAAGGTTTTTAATTGTATAGAAAGTTTTCCCCGAGCTTCAATTTTACCGGAGAAATGTTCAAATGCAACTTCTTGGAACTCCGGAAAATCTTGATATACCAACACCACATTGGACGATGGTTGCAATTTTAAAATATCCAGCACATAGGGATTGCCGAACAGGTAGATCAAAGTATTTTTTTCTTCCAATACCCTATGAATGTTGGCTAACGTTTTTTTATCAAACCCAAATTGGTCTTTAGGCTTTACCGCAGGAGGAAATACGCTCAGGAGGACACATTCTTTTTCTGATAGAAGAGCTTCATCCAAATTCATGCTTTTTGAACCAAAATTGGATGAAATCAGCTCGGAAAAGCGATTTTTTTTATCAAAACTGACCGAAACGTTCAAAAAATCAGCGTTTTTTACTTTTTCGACCAATGCAGCGTCTCCGAAGAGTTCCGTTATACACTTTTGGGCAATTTCACGATTCAATATGGAATCTGTTTGCATTTCAGCGCCCTGTGATTTGGAGTAATTTTCTTTTTTGAAAATCTTATCCTTCATCGCCCAAACCCTTTCAAAACTCTCTTGGATTCTTGTTTCGGTAGCTTTTGCCATTATTTCATCGATTCCCTCTTTCACATTTTCGCTAAAACAGAGCACATCCATGCCCGCTGTAAAAGCGGCGTATTCCAGTTTTCCTTTTTCAGGGTACCTTTTGGAAACGGCATGCATATTCAAAGCATCGGAAATTACGACTCCATTAAAACCCAATTGCTCTCTTAGCAAACCGGAAATGATTTTGGACGATGTGGTGGACGGGTTTTCCGAATCTAACTGGGGCAGTAACAAATGGCCGACCATCACTGAGTCTATCCCTGATTCAATCAATTTTTTGAATGGGTACAGCTCATTCTCCATAAGCTCATCCATGGATTTGTCTATAACCGGCAGTCCCAAATGGGAATCTGTGGCCGTGTCACCATGTCCGGGAAAGTGCTTTATGGAGTTCAAGGTTCCGCTATGGGTCATTCCTTTGATGAATGCTTCAGCTTTTCCAAGAACTTTTTCTTTGTCGTCCCCAAAAGAACGATAGCCGATTACTGGATTTTCTGGATTATTGTTGATGTCCACAACTGGGGCGAGATTCCAATGTACGCCTGCTGATCTACAATCCTGGCCGATAGCTTCACCGACCTTAAAAACAAGCTCATGGTTATCTTTTAAGGCTCCTAACGTAATGGCATACGGGTATTGTGGTGTGTTTTCAATACGCATGGCAAGACCCCATTCGGCATCAATGGCAATCAATAAGGGAACGCTTGCTGCATTTTGATAACGGTCGATAAGTTCCAATAACCGGTCGTAGCTTTTTTCGTTGTGAACAATCTTTTTCTTCCCTTCAAAATTGGTGGCCGCACTGGCCCTACTATGGAAAAAGCAAATGGAACCTACATGCTGCTCCTTGATAAGCTTTTCCATTTGTTGTACCTCTTCTTCGGTATCGTTGATGAAAACAGCGGGCATAAACAATTGACCAACTTTTTGTTTTAAGTTCAATGGTTCAGCGGGAAGGGTATAAGTTTTCGATATGTTAGTCATTGGATTCAGCCGTTTTTTTGCCGAAATCGGCAGGATATTTTAAATAGCGTAGCACTATAAACGCGGGAAGGGCGGCAATTACCACCCAAATAAAGAAACCATCGTACCCCAACCATTCCTGAATATACCCGCTCAGCATACCGGGAAGCATCATGCCCAATGCCATAAAACCAGTGGCAATGGCATAGTGGGAGGTTTTTGAGGCGCCTTCGGCCACATATATCAGGTACATCATAAAAGCAGCGAAACCAAAACCGTAACCGAATTGCTCCAACACTACGGTGCCGACAACTGCATAAATGCTTGTTGCTTGTGTTATGGCCAGTATGGCGTAGAGTGCGTTGGGCAGGTTAAGGGCCAAAAGCATGGGGAGCATCCATTTTTTAAGACCGTCACGTGAAATCAGAATACCACCAAGTATACCGCCAAGTGATAACATGATGACACCGACCGTGCCGTAAATGGTTCCGACGGCTTCGGTGGAGTAGGCCAATCCGCCCACTTTTAAATCATCCAATAAAAAAGGCGATGCCATTTTCACTAATTGGGATTCGCCCAATCGATATGTCAAAACAAATAAAAGGGCCACTCCGATTTGATGCTTTTTGAAGAATGTTGCGAATACCTCAAAGAATCCTGCTGGTTTTTCCTTGAGCTCGGTTGTGGTCTCTTCAAATTTTGGAGCAGTAAAAAAGTTGGAAACAGTCAATATGATCATTAAAACGGCAGCACTTATCATAGTAGCGGACCATGCTTTGGTATTATCACCATACTTGTTCTCCAAAAAACCTGCGAAAATCACTAAAAGTCCTTGCCCGGTTACCATGGCCAACCGATAAAATGTACTTCTAAGTCCAATAAAAAAGGATTGCTTTTTCTGAGTAAGTCCAATCATGTAATACCCATCGGAAGCAATATCATTGGTGGCGGAGGCAAAAGCAGCCATCCAAAAGAACGCTAACGTTATTATAAAAAATGAATTGGAGGGAAGAAACAATCCAATTCCTAAAAATGCCATTGAAATTACCAATTGCATGGCCAAAAACCATTTGCGCTTGGTACAGTTCAAATCCACAATTGGGCTCCAAAGAGGTTTTATTACCCATGGGAGGTACAACCAACTGGTGTACAATCCTATTTCGGCATTTCCAATACCTAAACGTTTGTACATAATTACGGAAACGGTGACCACTAGAATGTATGGTATTCCTTGTGTGAAATATAAAAACGGAATCCACAGCCAAGCATTTTTGTCTTTCGGAGCTACATTCATTTGGGTTGTTTTTTAATGGTATGGAAAGGGAAAATCAATTGTAATTATCAAGTGTTATAAACATAAAAAAGGCCTACGTGTGCATTAAATGTAGGCCTTTTTGCTAGATTAAATTAAACAACTAACAACTTAAATGATGTATTGTTTTATTGAAAGTGGTATCGTACAAAGCCTTCCATTGCTTCGTATTCTGCCATTCCAAGTTGGTTGTAACGTCTTGCAGTATCCTTGTTTCTTTGCTCGGCACGTTCCCAGAATTCCCTTTTGTCGTTTCCAGGGAACATAGCACTGTCCTTTTGGGATTGGTGCTTAAAAATGGCATTGATTTTTCTTGACATATCTTTTGGACCGATAGGTACGGCCATTTCCATATCGGCAATGTCCCATTCTTGCCATGCACCTCTGTACAGCCAAACATAACAGTTACGAATCCAATTGGAACCTTCGTCCACCAAACGTTGAATAGCCTTGAAAATCACATCCAAGCATACCCTGTGGGTTCCGTGTGGATCGGAAAGATCCCCTGCTGCAAATATTTGATGAGGTTTGAGCTTATTGAGCAAGTCATAGGTAATCTGTACATCTTCTTCGGAAAGAGGTTTCTTTCTTACGGCACCAGTTTCATAGAAGGGTAGGTTTTGGAAATGCGCATTTTTTTCAGAAACCCCGCAATAGCGACAGGCGGCCAAGGCTTCCCCTTTTCTGATGAGTCCTTTGAACTCTTGAATTTCTGGGCTATCCAATTCTCCAGGTTTCTTATTGGCTAGGAACTTGCGTACTTCTTTAAATTTCTTGCGAAGATCTTTGTTGTCTTTTTGTACATCGGTAGCAAAATCTAAAAAACGTATGACTTCGTCATCAAATACGGCAATGTTTCCAGAAGTTTGGTAAGCTACATGTACATCGTGACCTTGGTCAACCAATCGTAGCAAGGTACCGCCCATGGAAATTACATCATCATCGGGGTGTGGACTAAAAATCAACGATGTTTTGGGGTAAGGCTGTGCTCTTTCGGGTCTTTGACTATCGTCCGCATTAGGCTTCCCTCCAGGCCAGCCTGTAATGGTGCGTTGCAGTTGATTGAATACAGAAAGGTTGATGTTTTCAGCAGATCCCACTTCGGCAATTAGATTGCCCATCCCGTGTTCGTTGTAGTCCTCATTGGTTAATTTTAGTATGGCTTTGTCCAATTTTCCAGAGAGCCAAATGGATGCCGTTTTTATAAGTTTTTCGTCCCACTCGCATTCGCTTACCAACCAAGGTGTTTTAACTCTGGTCAAGTAGGAAGAAGCAGCATCATCCAGTACAAAATCACAATTTTTATGATGTTGCAAGAAAGTAGCGGGAACAGACTCTTTTATTTCGCCTTCAACGGCTTGCTGTACAATGGGGGCTTTTCCTTCTCCCCATGCCATGATTATGATTCTTTTGGCCTCCATAATGGTACCGACCCCCATGGTTATGGCTCTGCGGGGAACATTTTCCTCTCCAAAAAAATCACTTGCGGCATCGAGTCGGGTTACGCGATCTAACCGTACGAGTCGGGTTTTACTTTTTAGCGATGAGCCGGGCTCGTTAAATCCAATATGCCCCGTTCTACCTATACCCAATACTTGAATATCAATTCCTCCTACGTTTTGAATTTTTTCCTCATAATCCAAACAATATTTCCTGATTTCTTCTTTGGATAGACTTCCATCTGGTATATGCACATTGTGGGGTTCTATGTCTATATGGTCGAACAAGTGTTCATTCATAAAACGAACATAGCTGTGTATGGAGTCTGGTTCCATGGGAAAGTATTCATCCAAATTGAAAGTGACCACATTTTTAAAGCTCAACCTTCCTTCTTTGTGAAATTGGACCAAGTAGTCATAAACTTTCGTGGGGGTGGATCCTGTTGCCAGCCCAAGAACAGCTTTTTGGCCCTGATCTTGTTTTTGCTTGATAAGGCTTGCAATTTCATTGGCTACGTACCAAGATGCGCTTTGCGAATCTTGATAAATCTGTGTGTTAATCTTTTCGAACTTCACGGTTTCGGCATCGAGAGGTTCGTTTTTTAATGAGTTGTCAGCTAATTCTTGCATGTTTTAATGGGTTTTGACCAATTTTATGCTGCAAATATAATTAAAAATCGAAAAAAACTGCAATCAAATTGCAGTTTTTTGCAAGTTTAAAAAAATATTGTAGTTGATTTAAAAGATATGTTGCAATTGTTTTCTACTTTTGAATTTATTAGATGTCAAGGATTTATTAGATGCTAAAGGAAGAAAGGCAACATTCCATTCTGAATGAGGTGGAATTGCACAATAGGGTACTGCTAACGGATTTGGCGGATAAACTCAATGTATCCGTGGATACCGTAAGAAGGGATGTCAAGGAACTTGATGAGGAAAATATGCTTATCAAGGTGCATGGTGGTGCGGTTTCATTGGGGTTTACAAATCATGCCCCTCAACGGAACAATGTTTACGCTTTGGACAAGAAAATTATCATAGCAAAAAAGGCCATAAGTTTGCTGAGGAACAACAGTGTAATTCTTATTGATGGAGGAACCACATGTTTGGAGCTGGCAAAATTATTGCCGACAAACCTGAAGCTTACCTGCTTTACCTTAAGTTTGCCTGTGGCCATGGAATTGTTGCGTAAACCCAATGTTGAAACTATTTTTATAGGGGGAGCGCTTTCCAAGGATTCACAAATGGCTATGGGGCCCAGTACAATCCATGCCTTATCCGATATAAAAGTAGATTATAGTTTTATTGGGACGGGTTATGTGGATCCTGAATTTGGGTTAACGGAGTTTGATTGGGATGTGGTGCAGACCAAAAAGGCAGTGATCAATGCATCAAAGAAAACAGTGCTTTTATGCATCTCGGAGAAGCTAAATTCCCAACATCGGTTTAAAACTTGCCACCTAAATGTCATCAATACTATGATTACAGAGCTGGAACCTTGGGACGCAAAATTAGAAGCATTTAAAAATTTGAACATACAAATACTATAAAGTAGTGGTAGAGAAACATATCAAGATCACTGAGGAACCATCCAATTATGATCGATTGGATGAAATGGATACTTTGGATATCGTGACCAATATCAACAATGAAGACAAGAAAATAGCGGATGCTGTTGAGTTGGTGCTCCCTCAAGTGGCTAAAGTGGTTGATGAAATGGCCAAACGTTTTGAAAAAGGAGGCAGGCTATTTTATATTGGTGCGGGTACCAGTGGTAGACTTGGAATACTTGATGCCTCTGAGATTCCGCCGACCTTTGGAATGCCCTACGATAAGGTGATTGGACTTATTGCAGGAGGGGACCAGGCCATTCGCAAAGCAGTGGAAAATGCAGAAGATGACACGGCACAAGCATGGAAAGACCTCCAAGAATACAGTATCAATGAAAATGATGTATTGGTCGGGATTGCCGCTTCGGGTACAACCCCCTACGTCTTGGGAGGCGTGGCGGGTGCCAAAGCACACGGTATTCTGACGGTAGGTATAACCAACAATCCTGGTTCACCATTGGCTCAATCCACCGATATTCCCATTGAAGTGAACGTGGGGCCCGAGTTCTTGACCGGTAGTACCCGAATGAAAAGTGGGACCAGCCAAAAATTGGTGCTCAACATGATTTCCACTGCCCTGATGATTCGAGTAGGTAGGGTAAAAGGAAATAAAATGGTGAACATGCAATTGAGCAACACCAAATTAGTGGATAGAGGCACCCGCTATATTATGGAGGAGCTTGGTCTTGATTATGATGATGCCGAAAAAGCGCTAATAAAATATGGCTCGGTAAAGTTGGCGGTAGATGCACTCAAAAAGTAGCCCATTTTACTTGGGAACCAAGCGATAGATGCCTTGGCCCTCTACGCTAACGTAGATAAAACCGTCTGGGGCCTGGCGCACATTGCGGACCCTTCCTATGCCATCCAGTAGCTTTTCCCGGTATACCACTTTGTTGTTCTCTAGCTCCAACCGTTCAAGATATTGAAATGCCAAAGACCCCACCAGTAAGCTACCTTTCCATTTAGGATATTTATCCGATGTAACGAATGTCATTCCCGATGGAGCAATGGAAGGTGTCCATTGATATAAGGGTTGTTCCATGCCCGGTTTGGACGTTTCATCAGTGATTTTTGTACCACTATAATTGATTCCGTAAGTAACAATGGGCCATCCGTAATTTTTTCCTTTTTGAATAATATTAATTTCATCCCCGCCCCTTGGACCATGCTCGTGTTCCCACAAGGCCCCTGTTTCCGGATGCAATGCCAGGCCCTGAGGATTTCGGTGTCCATAGCTCCATATGGCTTTTTTGGCGCCTGATTGGTTAACAAACGGATTATCTTTGGGAATGCTGCCATCATCATGTAACCGATAAATTTTACCGCCATCCCGGGTAATATCTTGTGGATTCACATCTCTGTTCCCTCTTTCTCCAATGGAAAAGTACAGGTATCCATTTTGGTCAAATTCAATTCTTGATCCAAAGTGTTGTCCTCTGGTTGAGTTGGGGCTCGCTTTGTAAAGTTGCTGAATGTCTACCAGCTTGGTATTGGCTAATTTCGCCCTCATTATGGCTGTATGTCCTCCCTTATCATCACCTTCGGTTGAGGCATAGGAGAAATATATCCAGCCATTCTTACCGTAATTTGGATGCAACTCAATATCCATTAATCCACCCTGTCCTCTGTTGTAAACTTTAGGCGGGTTTTCAATCTCTTTGGTATTGCCAGATGTATGGAGAAGGAGTCTTCCGGCTTTGTCAGATGTTAAAATGGCGCCATCGGGCAAGAAAACCATGCCCCATCCGTTCTGAATACCATCAACCACCAACTCCTTAGTAAAATCAATGGTTTTGGGGGTATTTATGTCTTTATCGCGGGTTTGTGCGCAAGATGTACTAAGCAGTACAACGAAAAAAATGGGAAATAAGAGACTATTTTGCATAATTTTACGTTGAAATAACAGATTTTATGGATAAACGGCATTTTTGACGTCGTTCCACAAAAGATAAAGAGAAATTTTATAAGAACAGAAAATTACTATTAAAGAATATTGAGATCCCAAATCTAAATGTTCTTCTTAACAAGACTTAACCTATGCTCCCACAAAAAACAAGGCATTTTATATATGCCGTGTTGTTGGTGTTCATTTCAATCTTCGGTTCCACAGTATTAGCAAAAACTCATGTTGCTCGGGCTATAGTAAATATGGTTTCCAAAACAACAGAGGCCGATACCCAAGAAAAGAATCTAGATGCAACCTCAAAAAATGCGTCCAACGAAGAAAGAGAGCTGTTCGCAACGACCGCAATGTTTGCCACCATTATCAATGGCGCCAATCAAGAGGTTACCTGTCCCAATGATGGGAGCACGGTGGCCAAATTCTTTTTGTGCGGTACCAGCGATACCAGAACACTCACCCTGAGTCAATCAGGGAGTTCTTACCAGTGGCAGCAGTTAGATCCAAATAGTTGTGCTCCAACAGTGGTGGACGATTGTCCTACGATTAATAATGCCTGTACTTGGAATACGGTCGGTACGGGAGCCACTTTTAATTTGTCAACAGCAGGAGAGTTTAGGGTACGTGTAAATTCTGGTCAATATTATTACTTCAAGTCAACTCTGAACCCATTGAACCCACAACTTATCAAGGAAGACATCGTTTGTGGGAACCCGGGAAGAGTGGAGGTTACGAATGTTCCTGCAGGTTACGAATACAGTTTGAACAGTACCGCAGGACCTTACCAAGATGCCCCGTTTTTTGATATAACAACTCCAGGCGATTATCGCGTATATGTGCGTTTAAAAAATGTATCGGAAACAGCATGTGTTTTTCCATCAAATATGTTGAGGGTTGATGATTTAGATATCAATGTAGATGTGACCACCCATGATATTTTATGTAGTGGGGAATTGGGCAGTATTGACGTGGACGTTTCCGGAGTGCCCGGTTTTTATACATACCGACTGGTGAAGAATGGGGTGACAGTGGATACATTTGGTCCAAATGGGGCTGACTCTTACACCTTTGCCAACGTAAGTCCTGGTACCTACAACATTCGTGTAGAAACCAATAACTGTTCGGAAACGGTTACTACCGATATTGATGGCGACCCAATTGTAATTGGAGGAGGAATAAGCCCATTAGCGGTCTCTGCGACAGCTTCCGACAGTTTTGGATGCGGCGCTACATCAGTAAATGTGAATGTGTCCACCAGTGGAGGAACTGCACCTTATCGATTTAGTGTGGATGGAGGACCTTTTGGTTCAACTTATTCCAGTACTTCGAGTTTTTCCGTCTCAACTGCCGGAACCTACAATATTTTGGTCGAGGATGCAAACGGCTGTCAGCGAACTGCAGCGGTGGATGTTGAAGATATTCCGCCCCCGATATTCACTTTTACGGAAGAAGATGCCAATTGTGGCGGAGCCAACGATGGTAGGGTCACGGTTAATGTAACGAGTGGATTTGGTTATGAAATCACATATAGCATCAATAATGGAGGTAGCTTTCAAGTAAGTAATGTGTTTTCCAACTTGGCACCGGGTATCTACGATTTGGTGCTTAGGTATGAGCAAGATTCTTTCACTTGTACAACTGCACCTCAAACAGTAACTATAGGAACACCATCAACCATAACGGCAACGGCTACTCCAGATAGTTTTCCTGTCTGTACCAATGAAAATGGTGGACAAATAACCATTTCCGGAGTTTCCGGGGGAACTGCACCTTATGAATATAGCATTGGAGCTGGTTTTGGAACCAACAATGTATTTTCCAACTTAGGGGTCGGAACGTACACTCCGATGGTGCGTGACGCCAACGGTTGTGTGCAGACCTTGCCCGACATTCCTTTTAACAGTTTGAACAAACCAACGGATATCGATTTCAGTATTTCTAGCTTGGATTGTATAACCACTACGGCCTCTTTGGATTTAAGCGTAACAGGTGGTTCGGGTACTTATACTTATGAAATTATTGCACCTTCCGCCAGTGCCGTGAACAATGGTAACAACAATACATTTACAGGGCTAGGATTGGGTACCTATACATTTAGGGTAACCGATGATGAAGGTTGTTCTTACGAAGAAAACTATGCCATTACCGATATCAGCTCCATAGGTGTCCAAGCCCAGCAGACCCGAGTGGTTACCTGTTTGGGAGATTCCGACGGCCAAGGGCGATTTTTGGTGGATGGATTCAACTCAACATATAGCTATAGTGTTGATGGTGGCCCAGTATCCACAGGGCAGAGTAATAGCATCATTGCTTTGACCTCTCTATCCGCCGGAAGCTACGTGATTTCCGTGACCGATGAAGAAACCAATTGCACGGATACAGCGACATTGGTGATAGAAGAGCCATCAACAGCTTTCAATATCTCTAGTCTGGATATAACCGACATGAGCTGTCAGAATGGAAATACCGGGGCCGTTCGTGTTAATACCGTCGGAGGATGGGGAGGTAACCGATATACCTTGACGCAGCCCGATGGTTCCACAAGAGGACCAAAGAACGGAAGTACCTTCTCCAATCTTTCTCAAGAAGGAACGTACCAAGTGAGCGTAAGTGATGCCAACGGTTGCACTGTTACGGATACTTTTACCTTGACACGTTTAGATGCTCCGACGCTTACTTTGGATATGGCAGCTTCCGATTTTTGTTACGATAACTTTACGGCAGCGACACTTGTGGTAAATGCTTCGGGCGGATTGGCACCCTATCAATACCGAATTAATGGTGGTGTATTAGGAGGTAGCAACAGTTTTAACGGTCTTACTCCAGGTGCATATACTATTGAGGTAGTTGATGCCAATGATTGTAGGGATACCGTGTCCTTCACTATCGAACCTCAATTAATGGCAAATGCCACTACTATTCAAGAGTTGGATTGTGCAGGCCCTCCAGGTCAAATTCAGGTAAATATAAGCAATGGGTATACATCATCTGGTGATTACGGCACTTATGAAGTGAGCGTCAACGGCGCCCCTTATACAACGGATAACAACAATATTACAGGAAATTCCTTTGTGTACAGTGTTCCTAACGATGGTTCCATTATTACAGATACTACCTTCCAGTTCAGTGTAACCGATGCACGGGGATGTGTTACGGAAACCAATACGGTGACTATCTCCCCTCCAGAGACCATTGCCGGTAGTGTGGTGGGAACAGACACCCAATGTGGGGACGATACAAGTGGTATTGTAGAACTGATTCCGGATACCACCCAAGGAATACCTCCTTATGAATATAGTAATGACGGAGGGACAACCTTTGGTAGCCAGAACATATTCTCGGGTTATGGAGCGGGAACCCATACCGGGTTTGTAATTCGCGATAGTAGAGGATGTATTAGCCCTATTTATGATGTAACCATAGGTTCTAGTGACCCATTGGAAGCAACTGCCACGCCTACGGATGCCGTTTGTTCATCAATATTTAATCAGGTTTATGGATCTATTCAAGCCAACGTAACTTCAGGAGCGGCGGCACCTTATGATTATGTGTTGGTGGATGAATTTGGTGGAACCGTAGCTTCATCACCAGGCTCACCAGACCCAACGGTCACCTTTCCTAACCTACCTCTAGGCAATTATACTGTCGTTATTACTAATGCTTTAGGTTGTGAGGATCGCGTTCAGGTGGTTATCGATCAAAATCAATTGGATTTGACACCTATTGATGCGGAACCAACAGTATGTTCTGATACTTCATTTTCGTATCGTGTTCAAGCCAGTGGGGGAACCGAACCTTATGAATTTAGACTTGTGGGAGATCCCACATGGACACTGGGAGAGGGCCCTAACAACGATATTTTTGATGTAACCGGTCAAGTCGTTCCCGGTGTCACTTACTTTGTTGAAGTAAGGGATGCCAACGGCTGTACCTATATTGAAGAAATTGAACCCATCGGTCCAACCAGTCCTGTTACGGTTAGCGCAACATCCTTGTCGGCTTCGTGTAATGTGGCTGGCAGTGGTTCCATTGATTATGAGGTTTCTGGAATTTCGCCAGCTGGCAATTTTACGGTAACTATTCAAAATACGGATACTGGAGTAACCGTTTCAACGCAATCTTTTACTGGGGAAACCATACCTTACAATGGAACAATCACAGGATTGGCGCCCGGGAACTATCAAATAATCGTCACGGACGATACCACGGGATGTAGTGGAAGTACTTTGGCGTTTATCGATATCAGTTCAGTTTCCATAGCCATAGACAATTTTGTGGAAGCTACATGTAATGCCGGAGCTTTGGTTACTTTAAGAGGTTTTGGAAGTACGGAGCCTTACAGTTATGCCTATGTACCCGCAGGAAGTGCAGCACCATCAACATTTACATCAGAAACTACTTTTGAAGTACCAGGGCCTTATCCAGCAGACTACGACTTTTATGTACAGGATGCCAATGGCTGTACTGCTTTGACCACACTAACGGTGACCCAAGAGGCGGGCGTTCCTGACCCCGTAATCGATGTGATAAACCAGTGTACGGCCACCAGCGGATATCAAATCAACATAGTTTCTCCACTTTCCACAGGTTCCGGATTGCCGGAAGAAACGTTCCAGTACGATTTAGGAAGTGGGTTCCAATCGAGTACGTCATTTATTGTACCTAATCCGGGAAGTTATGTGATTACCGTAAGGGACGGCAACGGATGTACCAACACGGTAACTGCGGAGGTATTTGACTTCTTCGCAATTTCAGCAGATGCTACATCTTACCCGACCTGTAATGCAGGTGATGGTGTAATTACCGTAAATACCACTGGAGGTAGTGGTAATTTCAGGTACCAATTAAGGGATGCCGCTACCTTAACGGATATAGGACTGCCCCAGTCCAGCAATGTTTTTAACAATGTTAACCCCGGGGATTACAATATTTTGGTAACGGATTTGGATTCAAATACAAGTCCTTTGTGTTCCGATGAGGCCGAGGTGATTGTTTCCACGGTGGATACTCCAGCGATTACGGCTACACCAAAAAGCGATATTACCTGTTTTGGAGCTGATGATGGAACAATTTCTGTGGAATTGGACCCGTTAACTGCCACTGATACTCCAATAAATTATGTACTGTACCAAGGCTCTTCATCAACAATAGTGGCAGGACCACAATTGACCAATCTCTTTGATAATCTACCGCAGGGAACCTATCAAGTTGAGGTAGTTTCCGATAGGGGATGTGCAGATCGTTCAGGGGATATCATAATTGACGAACCTACGCAAGTTCAGATCAATGCAGTGAACACAGAGTTTAGCTGTAATCCATCGAGCAATCAATTTAGTACAGCTACGATTACCGTTTATACTGATACCAATGGTGACGGAACAGGAGCAGCTACTGGTTCTGGGTCGTTCACGTACAGTATGAATGATGGAACCCCACAATTTGATGGAACCAATTTCCAAACCAGCAACACTTTTGAAGTAATCGATAATGGAACCAATCAGTCCATTGTTTTGACAGCGAGGGATCAAAATGGTTGTGAAATTACCGATACAGTTACTATCAACACCCCAACGGACATCACTTTTAGTTATAATGTGAATCCAATTACCTGTGATGCTACCGGAAGCGGGGTAAGTGCAGGCTCCATTGATATCATAATCAATGAGGGCGCTGGAGATTATGAGGTGCAAATATTGCCTTTGGGCTCGGAACCTGCTCGTAGCTCGGGAGGAAGCGATAGAGTCACTTGGGATATTGCCACCCCAGGGAACTACATTTTTGCAGTTACCGATGTGGGAAGTGGCGGATGTAGCTACTTGACCACAACCATCAATATGCCAGAGTACAATACTATTGAAGCTGTTATCGCCGAATTGGAGCCCGTGACCTGTTTCAACGGTTCGGATGGTGTTATCAGTTTAGAAATCAATAATTATAGCGGTCAATACAATTATGAGGTCTTTGCGCGCGATAACGCAGGAGTAGAGACGAGCACAGGTATAACCGGTACGTTTGATACCAATTCACCTATCAACACTCCAGAGCGTATTGAAAATGTTCCTGCAGGCAACTTAGTGGTTCGTATAGAAGCTTTGGATTCTCCGTTTTGTGATGCCGTCAGCAATGTTACCACGGTGCGCTCTCCGGATAGGGTCCTCACCGTTGACTTATTGCAAACTTCCCCGGTTACCTGTAATGTGCCCGGGTTGGGAGAGATCACAGCTTCAGGAGATGGAGGATGGGGAACCTACGAATACCAATTGGTGGCATCTGATGGAACTATAGTGGTAGATTATCCAAATACCAATCCAGTATTCGAAAATCTATCAACCGATACCTACACGGTAAACATCAGAGACATTGAAGGATGTGAGTCAAGCGGAAATTTATTCTTGCCACCTCCAACAGATATTACGGCGGATATCCGTATTGTGAGCCCATTGGCCTGTAACAATGATAATGACGCTATAATTGAGGCTTATAACGAAGCAGGTGGTCAAGGCCCAGGAAACTATCTGTATCAATTAAACAGAATTACGGATGGGACCAATAGCGGTTTACAAACTACGCCGCGATTTGGAAACCTTTCCGCAGGAGACTATAGAATTACCATTTTTGATGGTTGGAATTGTAGTGCCCAAACAGATGTGATTACCATTTCGGACCCGGAAATAGTGATAGCTGAATTAAGGGAGATTCAACCACCGGGTTGTGGGGATTTGGGTATCATGGAACTTACGGTGACCAACCCAGAACCTGGGGTCAGTTATTCCTACAGAAGAGCGGGAACAGGTGGTACATTTATCGATTTCGGAGTTGGGATGACAAGTGTTCAAATTTCTGCGGATATTAGCGTTGACGCCGGACCGTTTCAATACGAAGTGCAAAATTCAAATGGATGTCCTTATGAAACCTCTAACCAGGTTTCCTTGGACCCTGCAGCTCCGTTGGTCATCAATCTCGATTTGACAAATGCAACTATCAACTGTGCAGGTGAAGCTACGGGAATTATCCGTTCTGAAGCATTCGGTGGAATTGGAAACTACACCTATACTTTGGTTAACTCCAATACGTTGCCTGTAACGGCAGCATCCATAGTACGCCCCACCCAGAATTCAGGGATATTCAGGGAACTTAACCCCGGAAGATACTTTGTGTATGCTCAGAGTGGTGGATGTGAAGTGATGTCGACCCCGATTGATATTGAACCAAAAGACCCATTGGTGTTGGATTATTTAGAAGCCGTACCTGTATTGTGTGCCGGGGATATGAACGGACAAATCATTATCGAAGCAAGCGGAGGAACAGGTCAGATTAGATACTCGATTTCCGATACCTTAAGCGAATTCTTTGAAGGAGATGATCCTGCCAATCCAAATAGGAAAACCTTCAATGATTTAGCTCCAAGAACTTACGACATTATCATTCAGGATGACTTAGGATGTACCATTACAAGAACCGTAGAGATTACCCAGCCCATGGAGTTGGTGGCCGGAGTTGTGGAAACCACCCCGGAAACTTGTATGGGAGATGGTGATGGTAGTATGACCCTTGAGATTACGGGAGGAACTGCACCATATTACACTAGTGTAAATTCTGCGGACGATGCGGACTTTGTACAAAATGATGGTCTTTTCTTCGATAATCTTCAAGGTGGTGAAACCTATGTTGTTTTTGTTCGTGATGCCAATGGTTGCCAGACGAATGTAATAGCTGAAATCGGAATAGGCGTCGATATTGTTGCCGAACCGGTTGTGGAATATGGTTGTGAGGGCATATTCCCTAATAGTACGGTCACCATAAATATTGCTGATGGTTCACAATTGTCGAATCTATTGTTCTCTTTGGATGTGGATGATATACAGATGGCTACAAATCAGCGGACCTTTGGTGATTTACCGGCAGGGGAGCACACCGTATATATTTATCATGCCAACGGATGTGTAACCTTTACAGAGTTTGAAGTTGAAGCCTATGAACCACTGACGTTGGAGGCCACCAAAACCGGTCCAGATGAGGTTACGGCCATTGCCACAGGAGGCTTTGGTGGTTATGAATACTTCTTCCAAGGTGAATCTTTTGGTGAAGAGAACGTCTTTAATATCATACAAGATTCCAATATCACCATTATGGTACGTGACCAAAATGGCTGTGAAGCTACTTTGGTAATGCCGTTCAATTTTGAAGGAATGCCGGAAATGCCTAATTTCTTTACTCCTGATGGTGATAATATGAATGACTATTGGTATCCCGGAAACCGTGAATACTTCCCGAATATTGATGTAATCATTTATGATCGCTATGGTAGGGTTGTGGCCCGTTTGGACCAAGTGAAAAAATGGGACGGAAACTATGATGGAAAACCACTTCCAACTGGTGACTACTGGTATGTGGTCAATGCAAACGATACTGAAAAACAACGCTTTGTGGGTCATTTTACGCTATATCGAGACTAAATGGAAATTCTGCCTTCGAAAAAAGATTTTAACCATGATGACCTAAGTACCAAAAAGTTTTAGTTGCGCTAGGTGGTAGTATCACCAAAATTTATATTTTTGCAGTCCCTTTTCGGGATGTGGCGCAGTCTGGTAGCGTACACGCATGGGGTGCGTGTGGTCGCTGGTTCGAATCCAGTCATCCCGACAAAATGGATTTTAAAGCAACCCATTAAAAAGTCAATCAAATGATTTTCAAATAATTACATTTTTTTTGATTTAATTTGATTGGCTTTAATATCAAAACAAAAGTTACCTATTCGGTTACCTATTTTGTACCGAATTTTTTCATTACATTGGTAACTCATTAGCGTTTGACTTTCGCTTCGATTTGACTTTCGGAAACAAATCGAGTATTCACCTAAAGCGAGAGTCTATGGGCACTTCAAGAACTTTCAGTATTCATTTTTGGCTAAATCTGGCCAAGAAAAAATGCGATTTGGCACCTATTTATGCACGGGTCACCATTGATGGAAAACGTGCGGAAATCAGTCTGCAAAGACAAACATCGGTTACCTATTGGGACACCAAATCCAAGAAAACGACCTCCAGAACGCCTGAAGGCAAGGCATTGAACACCTATTTGGACCAGGTGTACGCTAAATTGTTGGAATGTTATAAACAATTATCATCTGATTTTGAGCTTGTTACAGAAAAATCAATAAAAGCTAGGTTCGTCGGGCAAGATGAGGGGCATAAAACCCTGTTGGACTTGGAGACCTATCATAATCAAAATATGAAGGGAGTTCTAAAGCCTGGCACCCTGAAGAATTACTATGCTACGGAAAATTATATCAAAAGGTTTCTGGTCCATAAAAAGAAAACAAGCGATATTTTTTTAAAGCATCTTAAGTACAGCTTCATCATAGATTTTGAACAGTATTTACGTAAAGGACCTTCATTGCAGAACGCCAATCCATTGAACAATAACGGGGTGATGAAACATTTGGAGCGACTTCGTAAATTGATGAACTTTGCTATGGACTTGGAATGGCTGGACAAGAACCCGTTTGCACGCTATAAGCTGAAATTCAATAGGCATAAAAAGGAGTATCTATCCAAAGAAGAACTCAAAATTTTTGAGGAAGCAGAATTAGACAACAAAGGTTACGACATAGTAAGGGATGTTTTTGTGTTTGCCTGTTACACGGGTCTATCCTACACGGATGTGAGACAATTGAATGAAAACAACATTGTGCGGGGCATTGATGGCGATTACTGGATATTTACCCAGCGTGAAAAGAATGAGCAGCCTGTTAAAATTCCTTTGTTGGACAAGGCACTTTCTATTTTGGATAATTACAAATCCTATTCGGAATTGAATAATGGGAAGCTACTTCCGGTGTACTCCAATCAAAAGATAAATGTGTACATAAAAGACATTGCTGCTTCTTTGGAAATTTATAAGCATCTGACATTCCACTCAGCTCGACACACTTTTGCGACTACGGTAACCTTATCGAATGGTGTACCCATTGAAACGGTGTCAAAAATGCTCGGGCATACAAAGATTTCGACTACACAGGTTTATGCCAGGGTTTTGGAGCAGAAAATTAGCAATGATATTCGAGATTTAAGGAGCAAGCTTGAACAGGAAAATAAACAAGATGATTATGGTTATAGTATCACTGCAAGACGATAAATCCAATAGGTTGTTGCAAAGTTGACGCTACAGTTTTTCTGAATCAGCTGAAAGAGGTTTTTTCTTCAAAATTAAAAAATGTCGCTTATTTACAACTAAATCATTATATTTGTCGTTAATAAGCGATAAAATGAATTCAAAGAAAGCAATAATACTTCCTAAATATCAGAAGATATTTGATGGTATAGGCGAAAATATCAAACTGGCCCGTAAGCGCAGAAAGCTAACAACAGAACAGGTTTCGGAACGTGCGGGCATTCACCGTGCTACACTGCACCGAATCGAAAAGGGAGATCCATCGGTGGCCATAGGTCTATATTTCAATGTGCTGAGAGTATTGAATCTTGAAAACGATTTTTCAAAAATCGCCCAAGATGATGAATTCGGTCGTAAACTTCAAGACTTGGATTTATTATAGGTTATGGCACAAGGGAAATACGATATTTATGTATATGCCGATTGGATTGGTCTAAATGGTCCAATTCAAGTAGGTGTGCTGTCGGCACATTTCGCAAAAGCAAAAAAAGCCTTCAGTTTTGAGTACAACAAAGATTGGTTGGACAAAGGTCTTTACCAAAGCCTTGACCCGGATATTGCATTCTATTCGGGACCTCAATATCCTACCGATAAGGAAAATTTTGGAATATTCTTGGACAGTATGCCCGACACTTGGGGGAAGACTCTGATGAAACGACGAGAAGCGCAAGACGCAAGGGAGCGCGGCGAAAAGGCAAGAACATTGTACGAAATCGACTATTTGCTTGGAGTCTATGATGAGAGTCGAATGGGTGCACTTCGCTTCAAGACAGATGTGGAAGGCCCATTCTTGGATGATGACGACAAGAATCCTACTCCACCTTGGTCTTTCCTTGGTGATTTACAAAAAGCCGTTGAACAGCTTGAAAACGATACCCAAAATGAAGAAACAAGACAATGGTTGGCCGTATTGATAGCTCCAGGTTCATCATTGGGTGGTGCACGGCCAAAAGCAAACATCTCAGGGAAGGATAAAAGTCTATGGATTGCAAAATTTCCTTCAAAGACCGATACTTTGGACAAGGCGGCCTGGGAATATCTGGCCTATAAATTGGCGACCGCCTGCGGTATAGAAATGGCCGAATCAAAAATCGAAAAGATTTCGGGCTCTTATCATACCTTCCTTACCAAACGTTTTGACCGTTCAGTAGATGGCCGGATCCATTTTGCATCGGCAATGACAATGACCGGAAACAATGAGGAGACACTTAAAACCCAAACCGTAAGTTATCTCGATATCGTCGATGTCATCGAGAATTACGGAACCAATGTTGAAGCCAATTTGCATCAACTCTGGCGCAGGATAGTCTTCAATATAGCCATATCGAATACAGACGACCACCTACGGAATCACGGGTTTATCCTAAACGAAAAAGGCTGGGAACTGTCACCAGCCTATGACTTGAACCCATCCATTGAAAAGGACGGACTGGCACTCAATATCGATATGGACGACAATTCCTTGGATTTTGAACTGGCCAAGAGTGTTGGGGAATTTTTCCGCTTAAATGAAGATGAAATGGATGCCATTATCAATAAGGTTGTTATCGTTGTGAAGGATTGGAAGACGGTAGCAAAGGGAATAGGGATTTCCAACAAGGAAATTTCAATGATGGAATCGGCATTTAATACTTCAGCTTAATATGGATTACAAAGAAAGTGAGGCGGTAAAGTCCTTAATAGCCAATATCAACCTTCTCAAACCGCCAACTTTAAAGAGGCCAAATAGTGCCCAGAATGACAACAAACTTTGGAATGCTTCGCTACTTTTTAGCAATATTATCTTAGCCTCTAAACGTATTCAACGATTGTTTCCAAAAAAAGAATTTGAAAAATTTGTAATTCGTTATAATCAGCAAAACTTAGTCAATATTAATGTCGATTTCTTATTTAATAAATTCTGGCTAAGAGAAGTTTTGGGATTTGTGCATATTCCAAACGCAGTAAGGTCAGTAACCTATGACTATGAAAAGTATAGAGACTATAAAACTGAAGTCTTTTTTCTAAAAAGCCTTTTCGATAACCATCCAAGTCAGACCATTCAAGAAGGTTTGTATAAAGAGTCTTTACTTGAATATGAAAAACAAAATAGTATTAAGATTTCAAGAAAATGGATAGCTGACAAAAAATGGGTAAAATCAAGTAAGGAAGCTGGTTTATTAAAAATTGGGAATGTCGATTACCTATTCAATCTTTTGGAACACTGGGATTACTTTGCCTTTTTGAATGCTTTTAAAATAACATCCCAAGAACGTCAAGGCAAAGCACTTTATATAAAAACCTCTGTATTAAAATCGATACTCGATAAGCACAAAAAATGTTTTCCATTGACACCTACTTTAAAGGAATTTGAGGATAATAAAATATTTGTCAAGCAGAAAAACGAGCATCTCTTTTCAATCTATCAAAGCGAACCAAGTTATTGGCACGATTTAAAGAGCGAAATAGGCGGGCATTATTGGGAAGCCCTAATGCTAGACGATAGCTTTTCCAGCGATGAAGAAAGGATACTAAATTTTATCAATGTAATGCTTCGAGGAAGTCATTGGCCAAAGATTCAAGATTACATCTCAGAGAGTTCCAAGGATAGTTTTCTAAAGGCATCTTTGAACCTAATCAACCAAGAAAAGGATATATCGACTATTGGGAATGAGTTTATAAAATGCTATTTGGACCAAGGATTGGGAAGTAATTATGCGTTTCAATCCAATCAGTCTATTCAAGATGATTCTTTTGTAGTGACAGATGATGCTTTTGAAAGATATCAACAAATTCAGCACATTTCGGGTAAGTACCAAAACAATATTTTTTATTCTCAAGATTCCAGAAATGATTTGGCATATTTAGTTTGGTTGATTGTCGAAATTGATAAAGAAAGTGATAGCGTAATCGTAGATGGTGCACCTATAAGGGTTCACTATAAAAACATTCAGCAACTACTTCGGTCTGGCATAGCCAAACCTTATTTACTCTGGGAAATAGCACATTTCATTCAACAGAATAGACCCGATGTCATCCCCTATCTTCTAATCGAACCCGACCTTGCTGGACTCGGTTTCTATCTTTTAAGGCAAATCAAAACGGAAATTTCGGATAGAGAAATTAGACACCTATTGACAAAGAATATCTTGGAAGATGGGTTGCACTTGTTATTGAATTCCTATCTGAGAATAGAAACACCAAATAAGGGAAACACGGCACGTCTCGTTTTTCAACTCTTTCAAGAAATTACCAAAGAAAAAGGAGAATCTTTAAACCATATCAGGAAAGCTGAAGACTTACGCTTACAGATTGAGAAAAGAGAGGAAAAAGAAAAAAGGTTATTAAAAATTATTGAAGATAGTAAACTTAATGGCGGTTTTGTAAATGGGGCCTCTAATCAAGGGTTTTTATTTCACATTTTTGAGGATGTAGTGGCCGCAATCAATAACTACAAAATAAATCCTAAATATCTTAATGGCGTTATCGGTCTACCTGTTTTGAAACTTGATGCGTTAAGCTGGTTAAGTAAGTTTCTGCTGTACACAAATTATGACTATCCAAAGGAAAAGCTTGGTAAGCTGAAATCATTAGTCGCTTCAAATTTTACCGATTGTTACATTGAGAAAATTGAGCAGAATAGCGTTGAAAAACAAAAATTTGCGTCTTCGAAACTCATTGAAGGTCTGCCAACTTGGTCGAGCCGAAATGAAATTCTTGTTAGGATAGACTGGCTCTCACCAGCAGTAGTTGCCTTTGAATCAGGAAATTTAGGTGAGTTCTTAAATCCATGTTTTAAGCTCGTGAATACGGATGAATACTTTCTCAGAGAAAACCAATTCAAGGCTAAAAAAATAAGAACTCATCTATTCGTTCTTCTCAATATCTTAAAAGCTATTCAAAATCAAAAAAGCTATCTCAAATCAGAATCCTTTATAGAGATAAAAGAGGCTGTCGAGAATAGTGTAGTTGGATTGGTCAGGAAATATGCTAAAGATAATCTGGCTCACAGTATAAATATTCTTGATGCCCATACAGACAGACAGCATTTTAGAACACCAGAAGATGAGTTGTTGCCACTCTTAATTGAAATGGGCGACCTTTTCGAAGATAAGACCAAAATCTTTCAGGAACTTTTAGGAACTAAAAATATTGTTCAGCTTCTTTATATACATTCCCATTCCCAAACTGAAGGGATAAAGGAAAATGCGCTTAGTAGAATCAAACAATCTGACATTGCAAATTTTATTGACCAACAAACCTGGCTTCCCGAAATAACTTATGTGGTTACTGAGCTTTCCAAAAACCAAGAAATGCAGCAAGAAGCAGAGAAGGCATTGGAAGCTTGGCATAAAAGAACTAATCCTAGAACCATCACAAGGGAAACAGAAAAAGAAATATTTGAAGCGCAATTAATGCAGGCTTATTATGCCAACGATGAATTTGGCGTTCGAAATGTTGTGGAACCAGAATCCACATATATCGTTCACAGAGAATTTAAGCCCTCTGACCACAAGCAGTTTTTTATTGGTTTGATTCGATACAAAGAAAAGCCTGAGGATGCTTACGAAATCTTTGATAAGTTGGTCAGTCGATATCCGCAATATCCTACATTCGCATTAAATCGTTTTGGTGCGAAAGTGAACTTGGCGCTAAAAAGTCAAAGTCAACAACTTTTTAAAGAAGCGATAAATGAATGGTATGAATATGAACAGAATTCCCCGCTTTCTAGTTTAAATACCGTAAATGATAAGGTCAATTACAACAAACTTACGGTCTACTTAAACCTGAACGATAGAGACGAATTCAATAAACTCTACGAAAAGTTAAACAAGGCTGAACGATTATCACCAGATATGGTTCAACTTAGGATTAAGATGCTGGTAAGGTACGAATTTATTGATGATGCCAGAAAACTTGTTGATGAAGCTTTGAATTTTCACAAAACAAAAGAAAAGCACTCATTTGAGTTTCTTTCAGATTTAAACGAGATGATTTCTAAATCCAATCCCGTAGAAGAAATAAAAGCACACCTAGATAGCCTATCTATTAATGGTAAAAACTCAATGAGTTCCTTAAAACCTTTAAAGTTTGAAGATGATTTTGGGAAACAGATGGCAAATGAGATTATCATTGCCTCAAATAGATTTTTAAAGAATGTGAAACTGTACAATCCAGAAGCTGACGAAGATGATTACAATGGATTCATCAAGGAAATTTTAGAAAACAAGCTATCTACATTTGGATTTCACATTAATGACCAGACGAAAGGTGGTCGTTCTGCGACTGGAAACAAAGCTGGTGAACGTGATTTGGTAATTTGCGATGATTCCGGGGAATTGTCAGTAATTGAAGCCTTCAAGCATTCAACAAAAACCGTTGTTCAAAAACATCTTACCAAGATATTCAACTACTCACACCAACGAAGGGTGTTTTACATTTTGGCCTATGACTTAGAGCCAAATGAAAAGTTCAAGAAACGTTGGAAATATTATAAATCAAAAATTCTCAAAAAACTGGATTACCCATTAGGCTATGAGTTAATAACCAAAGGCATTTCGGATATGACGGATGATTTTAATGCCACAAATTCTGCCATAAAAATTTGCAGAAGCACTCACCAAAGCGGAACGGAAATTTATCATATTATGCTGAATGTTAATTATTTTGTTAACGAATGATATGTTTTCGGGTTAAATTCAGCTATATTTAAAGTCAATTTTAACAATTAACTATCAGGTACAGCTAATTTCTTTTTTCGGATAATTTGAAAGTGCTTTAACGTATTTTGAGAACTTTTGAATTAGAAGAAATAAAGTCCATTCTTGAACACGCACCTAGTGTCAAGATTTTGAAATCCCGTAATCGGGAATTGATTCTACTGGTTCTTTTATCGGCTTTCCCAGACACAAGCAAAAGCCATTCCTACGATTATCTTCATACCATACTTGCTGACCATCTAGAAAGTATCCAGTTAGAGGAAGATGAGGAAAACGACCTTCAATTTGCAGATACGTATGAGGTAAAAGCCAAAAAGCTCATTAAACGATGGACACAACTGGGTTTCTTGACAAGTTATAGAAATGAGAGTGGCGCACCGCATTATCAGCTTACCAATCACACCACTAAAATCCTTATTTGGTTGGAAAGTCTTAAGAAAAAAGAGTTTGTAGGAACCGAATCAAAATTCAAGGAAGTCTTTAATCAGCTCAAAGAACTTGTTGAATGGACCAATGACGATGTTGAAAAACGTATCGAAATCCTTGAAGAGAAAAAGCGTGAACTTGAGAATGAAATCAACGAGTTAAAAATTAGTGGTAAGGTGGATACCTATCAGGAATATGAAATTATTCCAAGATTTCAGAATATCAATGATACTGCAAAAGAATTACTTTCAGATTTCAAAGAAGTTGAAATCAACTTCAAGGAAATTTCCAAAGAAATTTATCTTAAGCATACCGATTCAGATCTGTCCAAAAAAGAGGTGCTGTCATTTACATTTGATGCCATTGACAAGCTCAAAAAAAGCCATCAGGGAAAAAGCTTTTATGCGTTTTGGCAATTCCTCATAGACCGAGGCCTAAAAACCGAATGGAACAGGCTCATAGAGGAATTGTTAAACAAATTAAAGGAAAAGCAAATTGAGGTCGATGATGATTTTCTCATTGGCATAAAAAACAATCTTTTTGAGACTGGTCAGCACGTCTATCGGGCAAATGATAAAATGGCCGAAAAGATTAGTCAAATTATTAGGGAGAGTAACTACCATCCTCGATTTTTTTCTTTACAATGAGATTTCCCCAAAGGAAAATTTCGGGCCAACGGGACGCACCATTGAAGCTAAATTACTAAAACGAATCAATGCCGTTATCGCCATAATGCGCGATGTGGAAAAGACCCAGACCAAGCCCACGGTCGCAATGCTGCAATCCCTGTTTGAAGTGGACGAACCAAAAAAGAAGCCGCTCATTCTGGAAAAGAAATATGCCAATGAAAAGCAAGAGGTCAGATTCAAAGAAAAGAAAAACACCACCAACGAACTTTAAAATATCGGACAATGTACATCACCATCACAGCACAGAATTTGGGCAAGAACTATTCGCAAAGCTCGGCAGATTTCGTGAAGTATCTGGAGAAGGAAAACCAAGGTTTGGAACAAGAGGATATGGAGCATTTTTTCAACCAGTATGGCGATGAGATTTCCGCAGCCGAAGTAATCCGGGAAATCGATGTCAACACCTTCAAAATGAGACAGAAAGACCCAAAATTCTACTCTATGGTGGTCAGTCCCAACAAAAGAGAATTACAGGCAATTGGAAATGATCCAAACATCCTAAGGAAATATACAAGGAAACTCATGGAGGACTATGCCAAGAGTTTCCATCGCAACCAAGAGGTCAAGGCCCCCAGTATACCGACAAATAAAGTACAGATGGCGGCCAAGATCATCAAAGCCCTTGGAAGAGGTATCTATAAGGCAAGAGGGCAAGAGGCACAGGTGAGGACATGGGGTACTGAAATCCAACAAGTAGGTTGCATCCTATCGTGTTTTTGCTTCACGCTTATCTACCGGAACACTACAAAAAACCGTTAGGATCCATGCGCAAAAGTTGGGGTAAGATTTGGGGTTCTTATTGCTCTACTTTTAAACAGTTTGATTTTGTGGTTAGCCAACAGTTTTCTATCAATTACCCACGGTCAATGACACACATTACAACATGATTGCATTCAGCTTTTATTTGGAATTTCAATATTGGGCTGAATTTGTCTTTGAAATAGGAAAACTTAAAACTTTAATAACAATCCATCTTAATTTGCTTGCGGTTTTGGAAGTGGCTCAAATCTTTCTTGAGATATGTGCTGCAAATCTTTGCTAACTCGGTCATAACCTCGCGTTGCATTGCAATGGACCCACAGATCATAACACAACCCCCATTGTTCAAAATCTTGGCGATTTTACCACCATCCTTTTTAATCAAGTGCTGCACATAGACCTTTTTATCATCCACACGGGAATAGGCTGGTATGAAGCGATATAATTTATTTTTGGAAAGTGCCTCATCAATGTGGGGTTGGTACAGACCAAATGATTCAGATGTCCTTCCTCCCCAATACAAATGCAGATTTCGTTTGGGACTGTTGGAAGCAATCATCCCCAAAAAAGGACCAATGCCCGTCCCCGTAGCGATTAAAACGGCTTCTTTGTTGCTTTTTGGGAGGTGAAAATGCCTGTTGTTTACAACGCCTGCTGATAGTGTTTCCCCTTTTTCAAGTTGCCCCATCAAATTGGAGCAAACACCTTTAGGATGTTTTTTGACACTGACGGCCAACGTGTTTTTTCCCAAATTTCCGATGGAGTAAAGACGTTCACGGCCATCTTCCTCAGGTATAATGGATAGAAGGTCGCCCGAAACAGCTCTTGCACCATTTTTATTTTTCAACGTAAGTAGAAAGGTGTCTTCCTTGCTAAAGTCAACCCTATCCGCCACTACAAAATTGGAAATATGGGTTTTGGGCAGGGATATTTTGGGCTTTTCAAGACGAAGTGCCGTTCCTTGCGATTTGGCCCATGCATTTGCCCAGTTGGAAAACGCCTCAAAAGATTGGTTGTTTACCGTAAAAACTTCGCCCAAAGCGGTAGCATTTGAATACTTTTTAAGGGTGTCAAATGCTTCATATGCAAATTGACAAAAATTTGGATAGGATGTAGAGCCAAATCCAACTACGGAAAAGGAGAAGGGTTGTTTTTGGAGATGCTCTTTGATGAGTTGCATGAACTTCGATGCAGTTGCAGGAGCCTCACCCTGCCCATACGTAGCTGCTATCAAGGTAAGTTGGTTCATTTGGGGAAATACAGTATACTCATTCATCATTCCCAAATAGCATTTTTCTCCAGATTTCAGCAATTGTTTGTGGAATTCTTGGGCATATAACAGGGTAGTGCCACCCTCGGTTCCAACTAAGATGATATGGTCACACTCGTTCTTGAGAAACTTATTTTTGATGCGGATTTTGGGTCGTTTAAAATAGATGACAAAGCCGGTGACCATAAGATAAGGGATGGAAAGACTTCCCAATCCCAAAACTGCACTCCAAATGATACTGCCCTCCCCGGTATGCAGAACAGTGGACCATGAGGAAATGGTAGTGACCAAGGGTTCTTTCTTTTCAGTGATGACCTCTCCGGTAAACTGGTTGAGCAAAATTTCCCTATTCTTGAGGCGAATGGTGTAATAATCTTCCACAAACTCAGAAAAGGGGTATTCCAATTCCCGTAGCTGCCCCAATTTTATATTCTGAAGGAGCTCAAATTCTTGTATGGGTATGATTGGCGTTTCATTTAGCGAATCATAGTCCACTTCATGTACAATGTTTTCCTCTGGAATCAAGTTAAAGCGAAGCAACGACAGGTATACCCCCGTCAATGACAATACTAGAATGGGCAATAATGTTAATCGCGAATAAACAACATGATTGAATTGGGAAAAATTTTCACGTACCACTGGGGCGAAAAAATAGCGAATACCTCCTTGGCGTTTGGCGATGAGCACAATACCTGAAACGGCAATCAAAAACAGCAAAAAGGATACAAGTCCAATTAAGAGCCGCCCTGTAGATTTTAGAAACAGTGAACGGTGTAGGTTGGTGCTGAACTGAAAAATTGGTGCCTTTTCTATGAGTGGTCCCAACGCTTCGCCTGAGAAGGGATTTACATAAAATTGCTTGCTTTCACCTTCAATGATAACCGAGACACTGATGAACCCATTACGGTCACGCGAAATTGAAAGAACTTCATCGTATTTTGCATTTAGGTTCGTCAGCGTCTCGGCCAAAGTAAGTTCATCGGCATCAGCTATGCGATAGGGCTGTATTTTGTTCGATATGGGTTCCACGGCCAATATTACCCCTGTAATTGATGCGACCAACAGAAACAAGGATGATACTAACGCCAGGGTCAAGTGGCTATAGCGCCATATCGAAAGTGTCATAGAATATTAATTGGGCACCATCCGAATGTACCGGATATAGCCTTTTCCATCAACCTTGTTCCTAATGGTAGCTGAATTGAGGTCTATCTCGGCATCAACGGTATAGTATTCCTGATTTTCCACTGCTGATTCAAAACGGATTTTGTATCCGCTGTCAACTTGTGAAGCATCAACGGATAACGAAATAATGTTTCTTTCACCATTGCCCACAGTAGCGCCTGTAATGGCATCAATATTCTCATTTGTACCATGGTTAAAACCCCACCAATCTTTTAGGTCGGGAAACCATTCTGGGTCATCCCCTTGCATATACAGGGTTTTTACATACTCTCCTTCGGCGTTCATCAAAGAAACAACCACATAGGCTTTTTCACCCGTATAGTTGGCCATCTGAATCATGCACTTATAGGAAACAGTAGTGGGTGCTTGTGTATAGGAAGCAGTTAAAAAAGCTACTATTAGTGCAAATAAGATTGCAGGTCGATATACTGATCTCTTCATATTTATCATTAATTAAGGAAATCCAAACTCACATTGTTTTTGGCCAATAGCTCATTTTCTTGGGCCAATTCGTATGCGGTTTCACCAAATTCGGTGGTTGAATTAACATCAGCGCCATTGGCAATAAGATATTTAAGGATATCCGTGTCATTTGATTTCATTGCGGCATAATGCAAAACGGTATTTCCTTGTCCATCCTTTGCATTGATATCGGCTCCAAAAGTTTGCACTTTTTTAAGGAGATTTAAGTCGTTCTTGTCCATAGCCAAATGCCAAACCGTTCTTTCGTCTGGTTGAGATTTTGTGAAATCTACCCCTTCTTTGCGCAAGGCGATTACCTTATCATCAAAATCACGGGTGTTGCCCCTTGCCGAGAAAAGATAATAGACAAGGTTATTTCCGTCTTTATCCAAAACAGTCGTCTTGGCTCCTTTGGAAATGAGATAATCAACAACTTCGCCACTGTTATCCTGAATGGCAAGGGTCAATGCTGAATGTCCTTCATTGTTAGCGTGGTTGATGTCATTCGTTTTTTCGGCCAAAAACTTGATGACTTCCAACTTGTTGCGAGAGGCAGCGTTCAACAATGGGGTATTGCCTTCTTCGTCTGCTGTGTTGGGATTCACGCCTTTGTCTATAAAATACTGGTAAATAGCAAGATCATCTGAAGAGCGCGATAGGTTGTGCAACGGAGTGGTTCCGCTTTTGGAAGTAACATTAGGGTTGAGTCCCAGGCTTTCCAAGTACTTGAATACTTCCATTCCATTGCTGCTTCCTCTTCCACCACGACTTGCAAAAAGAATGGCATTTTCATTGGTGTTGGAATTTTTTTCCGTTGAAACTCCTCTTGCGACCAAAGCCTTCAATATTTCAATGTTACCACCTTGGGCGGCTATGTTGAAAATACCGTTTCCGTGATCGTCTGTAGATTCAAGGCTTAGCCCTTTGCTGACAAAATAATCGATTAAGTCCAAATTTTTTGCCCTTGGTGCTGCCACCAAAAGTACGTTGCGACCATCATGATCCTTTTCATTTTTAAGGTCTGCTCCGTTTTCAATAAGGAAATCATAGATTTTCGGGTCTGTTTGTCCTCCCGCTGCGGTAAACTGAGTCACGGAGTATCCATGGGAGTCCTTTAAATCCAATTTGGCTCCTTTTTCAACCAAGTACTGCATTACCTCCAGGTCACCCCTTGAAGCTGCCCAAAAAATATAGGTCCGAGAGTCATGGGTGCGCTTGTTTACATCATTTCCATTGTCGACAAGGTGAGCAATCGTGGTTACGGGATTTCCTCCAAAAATAGCAAAGGTGGTGGGGTCAAATCCACCAGAATTTGCTTCGGTGATAGGATGTCCCTGTGCAATTTTAGCATCAATATCGGCTATTGTGGGCTTTGAGGCCCAATAGTTCCTGTCCATAAAAGGATTATCCGTATCCCCTTGTTGTGCCGTGGTGTTTGAGGCGGCAAGTATGGTAACAATACCAAGAAGGAAGGATTTTATAGTATGTGTTTTCATTTTGGTTCTAATGAGATTTTTTTAAGTCAAGTACCATGCTCTATAAATTTATGACTTATAAAGATGTTAATGAATCTGTTATGTAATCAGGATTTCAAAATTATTGCTTTTGATTAAAGTTTCAAACGGGATATAATTCCATTTCACCTAATCTATTATAAAACTTTTTAAATCTTAAAAATCCCGTGGGAGAAATGGCTCCCACGGAATTTTAATATAATTATTGCTTTAGAGAGGGTTACCAAGCGCCGATAAAGTGGCTTCCCACGGCATTGATGAGCTCCGCTCCCTGGGTTACTGCCCCAGTTTCAGTATCTACAACATAGATATTTCCATTTTGTCCTACAGGAGCTTCTGTAAGGTAAATTTCTGTTCCATCTACGGCAAATCCTTGATATTGGAACAAGTAAAAGTCTGCAGTATAAGGAATGTCGGTAATTTGTGTAGCGGACCTAGCTTCTAAATCAATAAGGGCAAAGAAACCTTGTTGGCCGGCAACGCCTTCTGCGGATCCATCGTGACGGTAGGCCAAAACTCCTTTTCCGTTTGCAGCAGGTCTCCAGGCCAGTACATAAGCACCTGTTACGCCCAATGCTTCGTCCAAGTTAAAATCGTAAGAATCATCATACTGGTTGTCTGCGCCGATTCTTAGGATATAGGAACCTTCAGGGTCGCCTTGGTTGGCTTGGTATACCGCACCATTATACTCAAAGGAATTGATGCTTCTATAGCCATTTGTGTTTCCGTGTCCTACACCAGAAGTAATTACGGTGGGGTTCAAAAGGGAAGGGTAATCCAATACGATGGTTTTGGAGCCCAAAATTTCATAATCACTATCACTCTCTATTGTTGTTGGATCAACTTTGCTCAAGCGGGCACCGATGTATAATTTGTCGCCAGCGGCATTTAAAGTTGGCATATCGATTCTAGAAATGTAATATCCCAATGCCTCTTCTTCTTCAGACAAACCGATCTCATGTTCTTGGAAATTGTTGATCTGGGAATCGACCAAATTCAAAGTTACAACGCCAATGGTCTGACTTGTACGGATGTAAGTGTCATCAGTTACATTGTCTGGGGTGCCATTGTCATCAACTTGGTGTTCAGTGGATACATAAACGGCAGAACCAGTTTGATCGCCATCAAATAACTTGATCCATCTTGGGGCCGAACCAACATAAGGCGCAATGCTGATTTCTGATCCGGTTTGTTCAAAATCATTGCCACCATTTACAATGTATTTAGTGTAGTTACCACCGGTATCACCAGCATAGCTAATGTTAAAAATAGTATTACCATCTTCAGAAGCTTGCAATCTGGCCGTTCTATTGGATGGAGCAACAAAACCATCGTTAAAAGGATCTATTTGTACGGTTGGATCTTTGGCCTCTGCACTGGTTACGGAGTAGATTAAGGTTCCTCCATTACCATCACCAGGGTTTTCTCCCATTCTGGCACCAGCTATGGTAATCCATCGAGATTCTTCTTCAGGTCCTTCATCAGGGCATCCATTGTTGGCAGCTGCTCCCGCTTCTGAAGGGCATTCGTCACTTGCATCTGCAATACCGTCGCCATCGGTGTCAACAACCGCAGGGTCTTCACCGCCATTGTCATCACTACTACATGCGGCTACCAAACCAAACACTAGCAAAATAACAGCTAAAGTTCTAAAATTTAAAAAGATATGTTTCATTTTACTATATATTAAGGGGTTAAAAATTGTTGATTATATAATTAAGTTTTACATAAAAAGCCCTACCTGGTTTTTGTACGGATAGATTATCGTATATGGCTTGATCAAATATGTTTTTGACATCGAAGCTTAGGATAAAATTCTTTTTAGGAAACACATAACTCAACCCAAAGTCATGGGATATTTGCTCAGGGATCAGAAATTCTTCTTCACCCGATGTATTCCTTCCTGCAGCGAACTTGAAGGCAAATTCGTCGGTATAGTAGGCGTTATAAAAGAGATTGATCAATGAGTTTGTTTGTATAAAGTCTCTTAGGGAATATCGTAAACCAGCGTTCATGGTAAACAGGGGCACGTTGGGAACATCGCTCTCAACACCTGAATTTACCGTTGTCAAACTCATGCGGGTCAAGTTGAAATTGAAACCGAGGTTATTGTCATAGGTGTAATTGAATTCAGCTTCTATACCTTTGGATTCAGCAGTGTTCTCCAAGTTGGTATACTGTACAAACTCATCACTTTCCCTAAGGCCATCGGCATCGGGAGGCAGTCCTATTCTGTTCTCAATATTACGGGCAAAGAAGTTGGTGGTCAGGGTAAGCCCATGTTTTTTAATATAAAACTTGCCAAGGCGAAAACCAATGTTCAAATTGTCACTTGTTTCAGGCTGAATGGTGAGATTGGGAAGCAAGTTGTCCCCAGCATCCCCAAAAACTTCGTTTTCACTGGGCAGGCGAATGGCTTTTTCTGCGGATAGCAACAAGGTAATTTCTGGAACAACAATATAGGAGGAGGCAAATCCATATCCGGTGTAGTCTTTGTTGCTTTCGTAAACCTCATCAATTACTTCGGTATTGTCATCATTAAACACCGGTTTGTTGTTGAGGACTTTCTGTAAATAATGTTTCCCAAAGGCGTTTAATTTGAATTTATCATCAAATGCGTTCAGCTCATAACTAAGGGAAATGATATTCTTATAAATGTCACTGTTTTGTTGAAAGGTATTTTCCAACAGGGACACCATTTCATCAGTATCTTCTCTGTCAATACCGCTATAAACATGATTCAACAGAATTCTGTGGTTGTTGTTGATGGCATAGGAAAGACCGGATCGAACCGACGCCACGTTACGGACAATTTTGGCCAGCGTTGGACCATTTTCATTTTGGGAGCCCCAGATATAATCCAGATATTCACCATCAAACCCAACCAGTCTCTCTCCTGCCCAAGTATAGGCCTGGGCAACGGTATCGTTAATAACGCGGTTACGCTTGCCATATACCCCATTAACAGTTAGGTCGAGGTTTTTTATAAATAGATTTTCTTTTTGGTAGGTTAGATTACCAAGAAAGGCATCGGACTCCAGAAATCTGCCCTTATAGGGCGATATGGTCACGAAAGTACCGTGCTGCACTTCATTGTATTCATCAGAGGCGGTAATGCCCACCAAAAATTGATCTGCCCAACTAACATTGGTAAACCCAACTTGAAACGTACCGCCCGAAGAACGGTAGGCATCATGAAACCTTCTGGCCACAATAGGTGTTTGTACCCCATTTGGGGCAATATCCACTATGGTTCTTCCAGAAATCTTATAATCATTATCCGAATAGTTGTGAAATGCGGATGCTTTGATGGTAAATCCGGATTTTTCCATTCTATAGGCACCATTCAAATTTGTTTGCAACGTGTTGAACGAGCCATAGGAAACAGAGGCACTAAGATTATTTTGGGCTCCATCATGAAGTTCTATGTTAATGGCTCCACCTACTGCATCGCTGGATAAATGCCCGGGCACCACCCCCTTATAGACTTCAATGTTCTTTATCATTGAAGGAGGGATACTGTTTAAGTTGAAAGAAGAACCATAGGTGGAAATTGGAATACCATCAATAAAAATGCTGACTGAACGGCCGGATAGACCATTTAAACTGTATTGAACGCTGGAACCCAAACCTCCATTTTGACGTATTTTTACGCCAACTGTGGTATTCAACAGTTCGTTGGTTTGAATACTTCTAAGTCCGGCTTCTCTGGTTTCTATAGCATTTACCGCAAAACCTTTGGTCTCTATGGCTGTCTTGTTTGATTTACCACTTACGGTGACCTCATCTAAATTTTCGGTGTTTTCGCTCAGTACAAAATCGAGTGATACTCTTCGGTAGCCTGAGTTTATTTGTATGCTTTCTGAAGCAGCGGAAAATCCAATGAAAGATACGGCAACTGTATGTTTTCCATAAGGTATGTTGATTTCGTACCTGCCCTGTTCGTCGGTAAGTGTGCCCAATCTTGTGCCTTTGATGACAACTGTGGCATAGGCCAGCGGAGACCCATCATCAGAGATTACTTTTCCATAAACGGAACCTTGATTAGTGCTTTGTGCCATCACAGGCACATAGAATAAAGTGAAGATAATTAGTAAAAATTTGCCCATCCCAAAGTTAAAATCCAAAACTTTATTAAGATTTAGTCTAAATAAATTAGATTTGCAAATCTATAACAGGGTTTTGGGGTGGAGTACCGCAAAAAGAAGTTTTAAATACGCAAAAGGAAGTAATGCGATCAACCTTAAAAAGTGAGTTGTTCAAGGATAGTATTTATCAAAAAAAATACTCCAAGGATTTCCTGACCCATGAATTGATCGAAAATAAGATTGAAATAGATACGCCAGATGTTTCAGGTGTGATCAATGAACTTCAGCTCAATGGAATGTTTGTTGTGATGAAGGATATTCATGCTCCAAAAGGGTATAGGTTTGAAGTGTCCAATAATTTTTCAGTATTCGTACTACACTTTGGGATTTCCGGAAGTTATAGGTATACGCCGAACGAAAAGAAAAACCCTCTTTTGGAAATACCTGACTTTCACTACAACATGTTCTACTTGCCACACACAAACGGTATCCTCGAATACAAGGGAACACCAAGACGAACCCTTGAAATCGTTTTCACTTTGGGATTGATAAAGGAGCTTGTAGGTGATACGTATAATCATGTCTTGGAAAGAATTGATGGTGCGGTCAAGAATGATAAACCATTTGTGTTTTGGAAGCGTCCACGCCCAATATCCTCTGAACTTGGTCAAGTTTTGGAAGATATCATAGCCTGTCCCTTTACCGGTCAATTAAAAAAGACCTATCTGCAATCCAAGATTACAACGCTGTTGTTGGATATATTGATCGAGTTTAATGGGAATTTAAAACCTGAACCAAAGATAAAGTTACCCAAAGCTGATATTGATAGAATCCGTATGGTGGAGCGCCATATAAAATCCAATCTGAAGGAAACACTGCCTATTTCTGAACTTTCCACCATTGCAGGCTTTAACAGTACCAAATTAAAAAGGGACTTTAAGCGATTACACGGCACTACTATCTACAAGTACATTACCCAATTGCGCATGAAAAAGGCAAGCGCACTTATACGTAATGAAGGTTTTACGATTGCCCAAGCTGCTTATGAGGTAGGCTATGGCAACCCACAGCATTTTACCAATGCCTTTAAACGAACCATGGGGTATTTGCCAAGCGAGCTTAAAAAGTAGTTTCTTCTTAATCTCTTTTAGAGAAAGGTGATCATTCAGATAAATCTATTTAAGTAGACTTATATTTTATTTGAGATGATGAAAGACAGATCGATGTTAAAAGCACAAAAATTTTGTGTTTAAAAGTTGTTTTTTTCCGTGTTCTTAACGGGAATACCTTCAGGATTACAGGATTAAAACAATGATTTTCAATATGATAAGGTTTTATCAATGATTCAGTCATCCCGAATTGTAAAAACAGATTCTTCTTATTGGAAATTAGCATTCATTAGTTGACTAATCTATATCCAAAACCTGGACCATCACATGGAAGGTAACCTCCATTGAATATTTCCTTGTTGCTCAAAATCGAAATATGCTCTTTAAGTGAGCTTCCACAGTTTTGAATCAAATAACTTTCTTCTTCATACTCAAATTCAAAAAACTTCGATTCTTTTGATTGGATGAAAATATAACTGCCTTTGGCAATACTGGTACTATCCGGGTAAACCCTTTTTTTGACAAAATGATAATTGGATGTAAGCTCAATGAATTCATTAAATTCCAAATCCTTCTTTTCGATGATTTCTCCCGACATTCCCGCATTGATGTACTGAAGTTCAAAAACGTTGATACCTTGAAAATCAATTTCTCCATCTGTACTATCACAGGACTGATTGATCGCCAAAGAAGTTAATGAAAGCAATATGGCAAGCTTTTTCATGGTAAAAAGGAAATGAATTTATATCCATAGGATACATTGAACCTTAAATCGTTGCTTATCAAAAAAATGTCTAAGTTAGTGGAGTAAAACTTTAATAAGTTTTACCTCTGGATGTGCCGATTTGAACACGGTTCAGAGTTCGGTTAACCGGTCTGAGTTAACGGTGTAAAACTCTATAAATCAAATTTTTATATTTAAAGGGGAGGCCTGTCACCCGACTTGAAAATCAAAGAGTTACAACTTTTTTAAGATGTAGCTCTTTTTTATTTGCAATGTAGATAGCCCGCCCTTTAGGACAAGATTTCTTAAATTTAATATAATAATTGATTGTTCTTTTTTAAATAAATTGGTAAGTGATTTAGTTCAGCATTCTGAATTCTTTTGGGGAATGCCCCACTTGTTTTTTGAACAACCTACTAAAATGCTGCGGATATTTAAATCCCAGTTCATACGCAATCTCACTGACCGTTTTATTGGGATCGAACACTTTTTCCTTGGCTGCATCAATCAGCTTGTTCTGAATATATTCCTGTGCCGAATAACCTATTTCCTTTTTCACCAAATCCCCAAAATAATTGGGTGACAGGTTGAGTTGGTCCGCAAAATACCCTACCGAAGGCAGGCCATGTTTTTGTGGTTTTTCCGAAGAAAGGTAATCCCTGAGCAGCACATCGAATTTTTCCAAGGCTCCTTGATGGGGAATCTCACGGGTCAAAAACTGTCTATCATAAAACCGAAGGCAATAATCCAATAAAATCTCAATATTGCTCACGATCAAATTTTTGCTATGCTTGTCCAGATTTTGTTCCAATTCATACTGAATTTTATCGATAACACTTAAAATCAGTCCGCGCTCTCTGGCTGATAAATGCAAGGCTTCTTTCACGGTATAGGAAAAGAAAGTATAGCTATTTATTTTTCGCCCCAAATCACTTCCCAACAACAAATCGGGGTGAAAAATCAGGGCATAACCCTTGGGCTCATAGTCTGGATCATAACTTATACCCGCTTTTTGCCCCGGACCCATAAATACCATGGAACCTTCGTTAAAATCATATTCACCACCGCCATACTTTAACTTGCAGTTCTTGGCATCCTTCAGGAAAACCGCAAAACAATCAAACTGTAGCCCATCGTACGAATAATCAGGATATGCGGTTGTTCGCTCATAATCCAAAATGCCCACCAGCGGATGATCTGGTTTGGAATTGCGCCAAGCAAAATAATCCGCCACAGATTGTATATGATACACGTTTTCCATCTATCTGTTAAATTTTATCTAAAGATAAGGGATTGATATTCAGTTTATCAACCCCGATGTACAAAATCCGTAATAATGGTATAAACATCCGTGATCTGGGTATTACTTCTATTTTCATAGATGAATATTTTTGGTTTGATGGAAAATCTTGAAAATACAATATCATGAAAAAAATAATTTGCTTCCTAATGTTTGCCATATCTGCAGGCATTTCTGCCCAAAATTCAGCGTACACCGTTTCTTCCTATTTCACCGAAGGTATCAAAGCACCAAATACACATTACATTGGAGAAGCTTGGTTAAATCCCGTTTTACAGGCAGATGGAGATTTAACGTACAATATTACCAAGGCAACATTTAAGGCGAATTCCACTTTGGATTGGCACAAGCATGAATCTGTACAAGTATTGATCATTGTTGATGGCGAATGTTACTATCAAGAAAAAGGAAGGGAACCAATGATTCTGAAAGAGGGCGATGTAATCAGATGTGAAAAAGACACGGAACATTGGCATTCGTCTTCCAAGAACAGTGATGTGACTTATCTGGCCATCTACGGCGGAGAAACACCTACAGTTTGGACGGAAGTGGTAACACAAGAATATTATGACAGTGTAGCAGAAAAGTTGAGCAAGTAATTGCCCATCAATGGTTTGTAAATTAAAGTATACCATGAATAGCTGATAAGGCCGAAAATGAAAAACGCCAACCTCTTATTGGTATTTTTTACAAGACTATTTTACCAAGGGTTCATCTCTGCTATTTTTAATAAAATCATAGATACCAAAATTGTACCCGAGGAAGATTTTATATGGAAAGTGTCTTTAAACTACAGATTTGGGGATATGAGCAATCGTGCAAAAAAAACAAAAAATTTAATACTTCAATCCTAACAATATCAATAATTTAGACAGAATCCAAACGGATTATTCAGTAACTTAAAGCAAACACTTTCAACATGGCAACATTCAATCTAAAAATCAACGGAAAATCCCAAACAGTGGATGTAGATGCTACTACACCGATTCTCTGGGTACTGCGAGACCATTTGCAAATGGTCGGCACTAAATTTGGCTGTGGCATTGCGCAGTGCGGTGCATGTACCGTCCACCTAGGGGATAATGCGGTGCGCTCCTGCCAATTACCGGTTTCGGCTGTAGGTGAGCAAGAAATTACCACTATTGAAGGCTTGTCAGAGCACGGAGACCACCCAGTACAAAAAGCGTGGCTGGAAGTTGATGTCCCGCAATGTGGCTACTGCCAAGCTGGTCAAATCATGACAGCTTCGGCCTTATTAAAAAGAAACCCATCCCCAACAGATGATGAAATAGAAACAGCCATGAACGGGAACATTTGTCGCTGTGGAACCTATATCCGTATCAAAAAAGCCGTCAAAATGGCTGCGGAAAACAACTCTTGATTCACCTAAAACGCTTAACAAAATGACACTCATAAAAACACAAATAGGACGTAGGGCCTTCATAAAAAACACAAGTTTGGCCGGAGGTGGATTGGTTCTTGGTTTCAGTTTTTTTAATGCCTGTAAGCCCAAGGTAGCCGAAGCTATTGCCATGGAATTGGAAATGCCCGAAGAATGGTATGAGATCAATGGCTATTTAAAGATTGGAGACAATGGGGTGGTAACCATATTGTCACCAAATCCGGAAATTGGTCAGAACGTACGGACTTCCATGCCTATGATCGTGGCGGACGAATTGGAAATTGATTGGAAAAATGTGATTGTGGAACAGGCACCCCTCAACACCAATTTATATAGTTGGCAAGTAGCAGGAGGCAGCAGGTCCATAAGCAGCTCATGGCAAAATCTAAGAATGGCCGGAGCGACCGCTCGGCATATGTTGAAGGAGGCTGCGGCCCAAGCTTGGCAGGTCCCGGCCAGTGAAATTACCGCAATAGCTGGAGTACTGACCCATGAGGCCAGTGGTAATTCGGCCGGTTATGGTGAAATGGCCTCCGCAGCAACACAAATAGAGGTCCCAGAAGAAGTAGAATTAAAGGAAAAGTCGGAATTCTCCATCATAGGAACCTCCCGAAAAAATGTGGACGGCAAAAAAATAGTGACCGGTAAACCTTTATTCGGTATTGATGTACAACGCGAAGGCATGTTGATGGCAGCTTTGGTACACCCACCTGCGTTTGGTAAGCGGTTAAAATCCTTTGATGCCGAAGAGGCCAAACAAATGCCTGGTATACGTGATGTTTTCTCCATCAAATTATACGATGATGACTTTGACAAGATGGCATTTCATTTTACAGCCTTCAACGAAGTGGTGGTAGTTGTAGGGGAAACTACGTGGCAAGTATTTCAGGCTAAAAAAGCACTCAATATTGAATGGGAGGATGCACCGGACACAGTCCAAAACCTTACTTTATTTGGGAATGCGATGGAGGTGAAACATCCTGCTGGCATGGAAAATTCAGACAGCCATACTGCCAAACTAAAAGAACTGATTGAAAAAAATACAAAAGTATCCCGAAGGGATGGCAACCCAGAGGAAGCATTCAAAAACGCGGACAAAATTATTGAACGAAGTTATAGTTGTCCGTTTTTGGCGCACAACACCATGGAACCCATGAACTTCTTCGCCAATGTTACGGAAGACCATGCCGAACTACTTGGTCCTACCCAAACCCCGGAATGGATGGAACCTGCTGTGGCTGAACGCTTAGGATTGCCTTTGGAGAAGGTGGATATTCAGATGACCCGACAAGGGGGTGGGTTTGGTAGAAGACTGTACGGTCATTTTATGGTTGAGGTAGCTGCTATTTCTCAACGTATGAAAGCCCCAGTAAAATTGATGTACACTCGGGAGGATGACATGTCACAAGGCATTTATAGGCCATCGTATTATGCTACTTATAGAGCAGCACTGGATGCAGACAACAATTTAATTGGTTTTCATGTTAAAGCGGGCGGGATTCCTGAGAGTCCATTGTTTGCCAATCGTTTTCCAGCTGGTGCCATAGACAACTATTTAGCCGAAGATTTTACAGTTGACACGAATATTACAACAGGTGCGTTCAGAGCACCCCGTTCCAATTTCATCGCTGGTGCAGAACAATCTTTCTTGGACGAATTGGCCGAGGTGATGGGCAAAGACCCTATCGATTTTAGATTGGAATTATTGAAACGTGCAGAGGAAAACCCTGTCGGCAGTCCAGAATCAAATGACTACGAAGCTTCTCGATATGCCGGAGTTTTGGAATTGGTGCGGGAAAAAGCAAATTGGGGTCAAAATGAAGCTGGAGTGTCCCGTGGCGTTTCTGCTTATTTCTGTCATCAAAGTTATGTGGCGCAAGTACTTGATATTGTAATGGAAGGTGATACCCCTGTTGTCCAAAAAGTTACGGCTGCCATTGATTGTGGAATAGTGATAAATCCTGATGCGGCTTCAAATCTGTCGGAAGGTGGTGCTGTTGATGGAATAGGTCATGCAATGTACAGTGGGCTTTCATTTAAGGATGGGGCACCGGAACAAACCAATTTTGATAGATACCGATTGATTCGTCACAGGGAAGCACCAAAAGCTATTGAAACCCATTTTGTAAAAAGTGATATTGACCCAACAGGAATGGGAGAACCTCCTTTTCCACCTATTATGGGTGCCTTGGCCAATGCATTATACAAAGCTACGGGAAGAAGGTATTACCATCAGCCCTTTATATTGGATAAACCACCATTGGTGGGCTAGATAAATTGAATTTTTTTGTTCTAATATTTACATTCTTAGGCAAAAACATCCATAAGTCTTACTTCCTAATGTGGTGTTTTATAGATAGTTGAAAATTTGTTTAACCAGTTTTTAAGACTAGTGTAAAATGTTGATTGTTGGAGTTTTGTAAGTGATGCTTTCTTCCAGTCATCCCGACTTACCTTATTCAAGTAAAATCAAAACACTGTTAATCTTATGATTTTCAGTGTTTTGTGTTTTTAGGTGTATCGTTTGAATTCATTTAAAACCATCTAAAATCATATCAAGCGTGTTCCCATCGGGAGCAAACACTTAAAGTTCTTGTTATAACTTTAAATGACTTTTAGAACCATTTTCTTGTGTTTTGACTTTCACAGTATTCACACTCTAAAAGGTTACAACATGCAGAAAAACAATCGTTTAACAATAAATTTCTTTACTAGAAAGCACAAGGTTCAATCCGAGAACCTCATTATCTATTGTAGGATCACCATCGATGGTGAGCGCACCGATTTTAGTATAAATCGGGAGATAAAAACCAATTTGTGGGACAATAATCGTAAAATGGGCAAGGGTTTTTCCAGTTATGTGATTTCCCTGAATAAATACTTAGACCAAATTTATACAGGACTACATGAGGCCCATAGATTGATGATGGCAGAAGAAAAACTAATCACTCCACTATCTATCAAAGCAAGATTTTTTGGGGAAGATGAGGGTGGAAAAACATTGAAACAATTGATTGCCTACCACAATGGAACCATGCACACTTCTTTGCGTCCGGGGACCAGAAAGAATTATCACAACACATAACGATGCGTGGGCCTATTTTTAAAAGAGGAATATGGGGTTGAGGACATAAAGCTCAAAAAAATTGAACTACTGTTTTATATAGGACTTTGAGCAGTACCTAAGAAAGTACAGACCATCTACTTAAAAGAATAGATGGCAATGATTGGTTGTTCACCAAAAGGATAAAAACAGACGAAAAACTCAAAATCCCCCTACTACCACGAGCAAAGGAAATTATCAAGAAATACGAAGATTCAGCCGAAAGGAGAATAACGAAAGTACTATTACCTGTTTATAGCAATCAAAAGGTCAATTATTACTTAAAGGAAATCTGTAAGGCCTGTAAGATTAACAAGAAAGTGACATTCCATACAGCCAGGCACACTTTTGCGACCACTGTTACCTTTTCCAATGGTGTACCAATTGAAACCGTTTCAAAAATGCTCGGCCATACCAAACTGTCCACCACACAAATCTATGCCAGGGTATTGGAACACAAGATAGGGGAGGACATGCAAAATCTGATAGATCATATGCAGACAGGCCGATCAGCCGAAGGATGATCAGGGAGTATTCATTCGGTCCCGCTTGCGGGACGTAGGAATAGCAAGAGGGTGATGCGCAGATTGCGCCATCACGGTTGTTTTAGGGTCTTCAACAAGTTGAAAATCAGTTAATTGAAATGATTTTGGAATGCTGTGCAAAATCAGGGGCTACAGTAGACTTTTCCAAAATCTACAGTAAACCCTTTGGGAAGCCTTGTAAACACTGGAAATTTTTGACGAAAAATTGACGCATTTTCACTAAAAAGCAAAATCACAGCTCTATGGAAAAGCAAAAAATAAATGACAGAACAAAGAATGGGACAGGGGGTTATTCCAACATCACGGTAAAGAAAGAAACGGCCATACGTTTTCGCAGCTATTCCAAAAAGTTTGGCAAGTCCCATAGTGAGGTTTTGGGTGGAATGGTACACTACTTCAAGGAGAACAATCTTGACCCTTTTGGGGAGGGAACAAAGATTATCCTTGAGAGTCTCAAAAAACTGGAGCGTCAGATGATGAAAAAATTCGATAGGCTCATCGCCATTATCAAGAACATGGAAAAGACCAGTATCCGGCCCACCTATGAAATGATGCTGATACTTTACGAGGCCTATGTAAAGGATGAGAGGAAACCGAAACCTGAGCCGATCAAAATTCAGGAAGAACGAATGGATTTTTTGGAGCTTAGAAACACCGTTCCGAAAACAAAACATGATAGAATGCTGAAAGGCTTTGAAAACTATAAAAAGCACAGCAATGAAATCCTCCATAATGTGGAGAAGGTGGAGCCAATGATGGGAAAGCCCTATATCAAGATCAACATGGGCATCGGGAAGTTTGAAAGCCTGAAACATCAAATAAGATAACGGCCATGTACCTTACCATCTCGGCACAGAATTTGGGCAAGAACTATTCGCAAAGCTCGGCAGATTTCGTGAAGTATCTGGAAAAGGAAAACGAGGACAGATTGCCCGAACAAAGGGAGGAATTCTTTGACCAAGAGAACGACAGCGTAAGTCCTGAAAAGGTCGTTGAAGAAATCGATGCCAATACGGCCAAACAGAGGCAGAAAGACCCGGAATTCTATTCCATAGTGGTCAGTCCCAACCAAAGGGAGCTTAAGGCCATAGGCAATGATCCAAATCTGCTAAGGGAATATACAAGGAAACTCATGGAGGACTATGCCAAGAGTTTCCATCGCAACCAAGAGGTCAAGGCCCCCAGTATACCGACAAATAAAGTACAGATGGCGGCCAAGATCATCAAAGCCCTTGGAAGAGGTATCAATAAGGCAAGAGGGCAAGAGGCACAGGAGAGGACATGGGTTACTGAAATCCAAAAAGTAGGTTGCGCCATACCGGTTTTTTGCTTTGCGCTTATCTACCGGAACACTACAAAAACCCGATAGGATCCTTGCGCAAAAGTTGGGGTAAGAATTTGGGACGCTTGCAGCACTTCACTGCGTTCCGTTCGCCTTTGGTAAGGACATTTATAAAGAGATTTGATTTAAAGTATTATGCTATTTCTTGTCCAATAGCTTTTCCAGGTAAGTCACCTTATCTTTTTCAGCCTGAACAAGACGCTCATATAGTTCAATTACCATGTCCAATGGATTAAATTTGGCTAAAAAATTGATTGCATAGATTGTAGAACTATCATTATTAGTAAAGTATTTGATATAATTTTTAGGACGGTTTCTTCCGAAAAATTCTCAATGCCTTCTTTGGTGATGCCCAAAACCCGCACAATTTCTTCTTAAAAGTAGGTGTTTGGGAATTGACCGCCAATTTCCTAATGAATTGGAAGTGAGCAAAATTTTTAGTAATTTAAATTGTTAAAATTGGCAGAATCAATTTTGAAGACAATCTTTTATTTTATTGTGGGTATTGTACTCGCTTTAAAGTATTGCAAATTCCCCCGAAAATATATAAGTTAACGTGAAATATCGCACAATGGTTCTGTGTTGGGTATCATTGATTTATTTATGGAAAACACTGACAAAGTTTTAATAAGATCACTAAAAGTTGATCTTGGTTTTTCTGATATTTTTATGGAATCCATTAAGGATGGTTTGCTTATTGCCAATTCCAAGGGAAGAATCATAATGGTTAATACCGCTCTCAGTGAATTGACAGGTTTTCAAAGCAATGAACTATTGGGCGCTGAAGCCCCTTTCCCTTTTTGGCCAGAGGAATTAAAAAAAGATTTCACCAACGGCTTTAAAAAAACTCTAAAAGAAGGCCTCACTGGTGAACATGAGACTTTGCACATGCGAAAAGATGGAAGCCACTTTCCCGTATCCATTTTCTCGTCAAGTATCAAGGACAAAAAAGGAAAGATCATTGCCCATTTGGGCTTATTGAGGGATATTTCAAATGGAAAAGTTGATATGGTCCGGAATGGTTCTGTAAACCAGGATATATTTTCCGTATTGAACTACAGAAGGAAGTATAACAGTCTTTTGGAAGAAAAAAACCTGGTTTCTCAACTGGATTTTACCTTGAACAATATTAGTGATGGTATTATATCCTTGGATACGGATTGGTACTACACGTATGCAAATAAAAATGCAGCTGCCATTATGGGCAGGACACCAGAGGACTTAATAGGGAAACATATTTGGACAGAGTTCCCCGATATTGTTGAGACCCCATTTTATAACTTGGCCTTAAAGGCTCTTGAAACTCAGCAAAAACAAGAGTCTGAACATTTTTATGCTCCTTTTGGAAAATGGTTTGAGAATAGATTCTATCCTTCAAAAGAAGGACTCACGATCTTTTTTTCTGATGTCTCGGAAAGAAAAATGGCGGAAGATCTTTTGGTAGAGAACAAGAAATACTTGGACAATATTATAAATAATATTGGCGACCCCATTTTTGTAAAAGATGACCAAAGCAAGGTATTGTTGGCAAATGATGCTTTTTGCACCATCTTCGGTTTGTCCCGAAAGGATATTTTGGGCAAGACACTGGCCGAAGATGTGACACCAGAAGAAAGGGAAAGTTTTTTGAAAATCGATAGGGAAGTCATTAAAACTGGCGTTGAAAATGTGAATGAGGAAACCCTAACGGTCAGAAGAGGGGAAAAAAGGGTGATTTCAACCAAAAAAACCAGATTTGTTGATGAAAAAGGGAACAAATTTTTGATTGGGATCATTAGGGATATCACAGAACGCAAAAATGCGGAACTAGAGGTAAAGGCTGCCAAGGAATATTCAGAAGGACTGATAGAATCCATGCATGAAGGCCTTGTTGTATTCAACTTGGAGACCGAAATAACAAGTGTAAATCCCTCGTTTTGCAAAATGTCGGGCTTTTCAGAAGAAGAGTTGATCGGGAAACAATGCCCATACCCTTTTTCACCTCCAGAAATTGAGGATGAGTCCAATTTGCGGCATGAAAAAATTGAAAGGGGAGAACAACTGGACAATTTTGAGACTATCTATATGCGCAAGGATGGGAGTCGGTTTAATGTAGACGTAATGATTTCCCTGATGCGAGACCCAAATGGAGCAGTCAATTCTTATTTTGCGACGGTCATTGACACTACCGAACGCAAAAAAGCCGAACTGGATTTAAAATTGGCCAAAGAGTTTACGGATAAACTCGTCATGTCCATGCAGGAGGGACTTATCATTGTTGATCTAAATGGTGAGATTATTTTGGTAAATGATTCCACCTGTAGCATTCTTGGTTATTCCAAAGAAGAGCTCATAGGGCTCAATTTGCCTTATCCCTTCGTCAAACCAGAAGACTTTGAGGCAATAGCCAAGACCAATCAAAAGGTAGCAAGGGGTGAAGCCCCTTCGTTCCAATTTGAATTCATTCGGAAGAATGGTGAAAAGTTTTTGGCAACTTTTCTAACGGGAAATATAACCAATGATAAAGGTGAGGTAATAGCGCTTTTCGGAACCATGAAGGATATATCTGAAGAGGTAAAGGCAAAAGCGGCCTTGGAGGAAAGTGCCCTAAAGTCCTCGGAGAAAAAGGATGTTATTCTTAAATTGGCGGGTCTTGTCGGTAAAAATTTTAAACGCTCCCTAAATCAAATCACAGAATTGGCTGCTATAACTTTAAATGTTGGTCGTGTAAGTATTTGGAGCTTTAATACCGATAAAAATGAGATTTACTGTGAAAACCTCTATAATCTTGATCAAGATATCCACTTGCATGGAATGCTGCTTCAGAAAGAGGATAACCCTAGTTATTTTGAGGCCTTGAACAAGAATCAAACAGTAAAGGTAAAAGATGCCCAACTCAATAATGTCACAAAACCGTTTGCAAAAGATTACTTGGTCCCCAATAACATACAATCCCTTATGGATGTCTTTATTAATAGTACAAACGGTTATTATGGAATTATTTGCTTTGAGCATGTAGGGGACAGTACGAGAGATTGGACAGCGGATGAACAGGAATTTGCCACTTCCATTGCAAACATTGTTTCTTTAATGGTAGAGAGTCATGAACGTAAGGTAGCCGAGGACAAACTTGTTGTTTCAAACCAGGAATTGTCCAAGGCAAATGCAGAATTGAATGTTCTAAGAGATCAATTGGAACAGGAAAACACCTATCTTAGAAATGAGCTCGACCTAGTGTTCAATTTTGAGGAAATGGTGTACGGGAGTGCACAGTTCAGTGATGTACTCAGTGAAGTGGAGAAAGTGGCTGCCACCAATGCGACCGTATTGTTGTTGGGAGAGTCCGGAACAGGTAAGGAACTATTGGCTAGGGCGGTACATAATATCAGCGCTAGGAGCAGCAAACCTTTGATCAAAGTAAATTGTTCGGCCATACCACGTGAACTCATAGAAAGTGAGCTGTTTGGGCACAAAAAGGGTTCTTTTACTGGTGCATTCAGCGACAAGGTCGGAAAATTTGAGTTGGCCGATGGCGGTACCTTGTTTTTGGATGAAATAGGGGAGTTGCCCTTGGACATGCAACCAAAAATTTTACGTTTCTTACAAGAGGGAGAGATTGAGGTAGTTGGCGGAATGGGCACAAAGAAATTGGACGTCAGGGTCATTGCCGCAACCAATAGGAATCTCAAAGAAGAAATAGAAAAGAAAAGATTTCGTGAAGATCTGTATTTCAGGCTTAATGTTTTTCCTATAGAAATTCCCCCTTTACGAAAACGGAAAGAGGATATTCCATTATTGGTGGAACATTTTGTGGACAAGTTCAACAAGGAATATGCAAAGCATATTAAATATGTATCGGACGAGGCCATGGAGAAACTAAGGTCCTATGATTGGCCCGGAAATATCAGGGAATTGGAAAATTTGATAGAAAGGGCCTCTATTCTGTCCAATGGGGAAACATTGGTGATTCCCGGTTTTGAATCCGAGGTGCAAAAGTCCAAAATGCCGATTAAATCCAAGAATCTATCATTGGATACTATCCAACGCAACCATATCGTCAGCGTTTTGGAAAAATGTAAATGGAAAATTTCAGGACCTGATAGTGCATCCACACTACTCGATGTAAAACCAAGTACTCTACGCGATAAAATGTCCAAATTAGGCATTAAAAAGAAATAAATATCCACGGAATACCGTTAAGTAGGGTATTTCTTACTATTCAAAAAACGGTATACCGTGACCTTTTTTGATGGACTAAAATTCCTGTATTAATTTTAAAGTACTAAATATCAATTAGTTAAAATTCATTTTACTAACCTGTAATTGATTTGGCACGGCCATTGTCTTGTTTTTTACAAATGATTTAAAACATGACTGAGATTGATGGAGTTGTATTCTGGATAGATTCTAATATCATTCATTGTACAGTAGGTAAAGAGCACCAAGGTAGAATTTTGGAGGATAATGTCGCTAAAATTTTTGCAAGTGGAATTTCAACTTTATCTAACGGTAGATACCTCCCCCTGTTGATTGATTTGAGAGAAGTTGGAATTTTTGATGCCTTTAGGCTGTTTGCCATTTTGTCCCCTCCATCATTGTTGGATTTTTCAGTTTTGTCCACATCATTTTTGGTCAGATCCAATGCTTTGAGGATAATGTTGTCGGTGTATTGCGTTGCAACCGGAAATGCTTTTTGGAACACCTTGCACAACAACCCCAAAGTGGCATTGAACCAATGCTTTGGCAGGTTCAAAATGGCTTGTATGGATAATCGGAGAATGGTTGGGGCATGGAAGAGATGATTATCCATAAACATGCTACTTTTTGGACCAAGGGTAATGGGATCCTATTTGGAAAGGTACGCAATTTGAATTCCCGGCATCAGCTGGATTTCAGGACTGCTCAACTGTATCTTGAAACAATTGCGGAATTGTCCAGTGGGACTCCCATGCCTTTTTTGATCGACCTTCGTGACGTTAAAGGCACATTCTCCAGTGAGGCTGGTCAATTGTTGGCAAAAAGCTTCAACAAACTATCCAATATCGTCTATGAGGTCTATGTTGTAAACTCTCTCCCGATCAACCTATTGGTGCAATCTTACAAAAGGATCTATCATACAAAAACGCCCTATGTCATATTTGATGATATATCCAAGGCTCAAGAGTATTGCCTAAAACATAAAATAAAAGAAAACAAAAAGTAGATATCCATGGCTGCACAATCACACCCCGTGAAAAATGAGACAATTGATGATGCACTTCTGTATAGGAATATTTATGATTCCATGAATATAGCAGTTGTTATAGTTACGGATGCCAATGGTAAGATTTTAAAGTGGAACAAAGGTGCGGAGAACACATTTGGATATTGCGAGGACGAGATATTGGGTCGGCCATATTCGCTTTTAATGGATAGAAAATATGGAAAACTGGGTTTTTCGGAATTTGTGAAACGCGCAAAAAGTAATGAAGATCTTAAGAAAAATAAACTACTTCAATTTAAGTGCCTGCATAAATCAGGGAGGAAGTTCCCTGTTGAGTTTGTTATGAGTAAGCTCAATTCTAATGGGAAGAACCTTTATGCCCTGAAAATGCTGGACATCACAAAGAGAATTGAGGTACAAAATAGACTGAAACAGGAAACCAAAGAACTGGAATTGTTTCTGTATCGCTCTGCCCACGACCTCAATGCACCATTTTCATCTGCACAAGGGTTGATCAATTTAATGAGGGATGAGTATTCCATTGAAAAAATGAAAACACTCTTAGGGATGCTAGAGAGCACTATAAGCTGTGCCAAGGTAATGTCGGAAGGGCTAGCCAAGGCCTCATTGGTATCTGAGAAGGTAAAAAGCTCAAAACCAATTGATTTTGAAATACTTGTGGGGCATGTGCTGACTTCGCTCAAGAGGTGTCACAACTTTGACCAGATAAAATTCAATGTGGACATAAAAGTTGCCCATGAGTATGTTTCCAATCCGGACTTAATTTTTGCCGTATTCCAGAATTTGATAAAAAATTCGATAAAATATTCATTGCCCAGAACAAAAGACCATACGCCATTTATTGAGATAAAGGTGTCGGAATTGAGTGATAGGACAGAAATCATGGTATGTGACAATGGCAAAGGAATACGGAGAGAAAATCTGGGACGGATATTCGATATGTATTATAGGGCTGAGGTTGAGGAATTTTCGGGGTCGAACGGATTGGGACTGTACATAGTCAAAAGAATTGTGGAGAATCTAAATGGAACCATTGATGTTGAGAGTAGGGTAAAGGTAGGTGCCTGCTTCCATATAATTCTTCCAAAAAACATTAAAACAAGTGAATCATGGGAGTAAACTTTATGTTGATCGATGATAATGGGATTGATTTGTTCGTCAATCAAAAATTCATTGAAAAGGTAGTTGACGATGCTGAAATCCTCACTTTCATCAGGGCAGCAAAGGCAATCGATTTTTTAACCACGTTGAAGAATCAACAAACGGCCGATTTTCTGTTCACCCCAGATATCATTTTGTTGGACATCAATATGCCGGAAATGGGCGGATTTGAATTTTTGGATGCTTATAGTGCCATGGAAAAAACGTGTTTTAGGAACACAAAAATTTATATGCTCTCCTCTTCAACATGTCTTATGGATAGGATTGATGCAGATAGACACAGTGCATGTGAGGGATTTATCAGTAAACCTCTCTCGTGTGAGAAGATAGCAAAGATTTTAAAGCAGCGGGAACTTGCCGCTAAACCAAACCATTTCTAAAAATAAATGTTTTTATGAAATTCATTGATGGTCTTCTTTTAACATTGGTTTTTCTTATGTGGCTCACTGTTACTATACATGTGACCGATCTGCAAAACGTGCACAGTTCGGCCAAAGGGCAAATTTTACGAACTGATTTTATACTTGTGCCCATTTGTATTTCAGTGACCATTTATATTTTTTGGAACATCTTTAAACAGAATAGAAAGTAATAACCGGTAATATTACCAAGGATGAAATGTGTAGAATTAAACAAGAAGGGGCAATTTGAACTTTGGAACAAAACAAGACTTACGGAACTTCGCCAGCTACAGACATGCGAGGATTTTAGCGAATATTGCCTATATCAGACCAAGAATGTCAAAATGGGTTTGATTTTACTCGAACCTTACGAGCGCACACCATTTCGGTTGATTAAAAATAATTTTAAATTGATTTGCTTGTCGGGGGGGGATGCTATCACGAGATTTTCACATGGGGGCATCTCACTTTTGATGTTTGAAAGAGGAGAATATGTTTCCTATAATGTACACAAGAAAACAATGATCAATGACCTACAAAACATAGGCAAGAATTTGTTGGTTATGGCCTTGATCGAATATAAGGGTATGTTTTCAAAAGATGGTGGTTTCCCTTCATCCCTCCAAGTGGAAATCCCAATTTTTAGTGGATATTGAATTTTGTAGGGGGAAATTTATATGAAATTAAGAATTTTTAAGCTTCAACAATAACCATTTGCTTTTTTTGGTTATAGGTCGATGTTACAATCTTGCTCTGCCACCTTTTCTGTTTGGATTTAGTCACATTCGTACTATATGAAATTCGATTAATGGTGGGATTGAAATTAAATTTTTTAAAGCCACCCCATTCTTACTTATTAAACTGATTACAGTACTTTTATTGTCAAATGGATCTCATTGTCATGATAAATGTGTAATAAGGTGTTTAGGTTCTGAAATTTCAGTGATTGCTTGTGATTTACAATAACATACAATCATATGAGTGGTTCGGTCATTCCGAAAAAAAGCACTAGTTTTATAATGCCTTTTTTATTACAGATTAACCTTTCTCGATTCAGCATCCTAAATTCATTGGGTGTGTAGCCTACTTTTTTCTTAAACAAGCGACTAAAGTGTTGGGGACGTTTTCAACAAGTTCATAAAAGTCTTCTCTGGATACCATGAGCAATTTGGTGGGATCAATGGCTTGGATATATTCGAACAACGCCCCCGCCCAGCTTTCAAAGTCAAAGCTTTTTTACGGTTACTCGCCAAACTTATTTCAATGTATAAAATATTAATTGTAATGGTATTGTCTTTATGGTGTTTAATGAGATTCCAGTTGGTGTCAAAAGAAATGAACTGAATGTGGGGACATCATAGATGAGTTGAAAAAGAAATACTTTTTTTCAATTTTAGAATACAATTTAAAATTATAGTTCAGGGACCCTTATGTTCCAGAGTCCCCGAACTTTTATAATTAAACGCTGTGGCATGCCCTGGTCAAGATATTTTCCATTTCCAGAAGCAGCCCTTCTATGGGGGTGTCACTTGTGTTGGTCAAACAAAGCGAACCATTGCTGGTAATGGCACCAATAGTTTGCTCCATGCCCTTGCCGGAACGAACCATGGGTCCATAGAGGGTTTTGAGCTTGAGTGACCCAAAATCAGTTCTGTATTTGATCAAACCCAAATTGGTGACCATGATTTCTTGATTAAAGGCCTCCTTCAAAACTTCGATGATTTTATTGAGATCAGTTGTGTTGTAGGTCAGATCCCGAAAGAAATTGATATAATTTTTTACATGCTCCTTGGTATCTGTCCCTGCTAGGCCCGCCTTGGCGAATCGTGCCAATTGCCAAAATGAAAATTCTTGGTCACCTTCAAAATAGACAGGATGCGTCGTAATATTGAGTCCATAATTATCATCCAGTTGTAGTGCCTTCCTTGAACAGATGGGAGAAATCAATTCTATTTTTTTCTCTGCCCATTCCTTTCTCATGGCTCTACAGGCAATGAGAGCGGCAGCGCATAATGCCCCATGTACCGTTGTATACTCCTCCCTTGACCTTTCAAGTAGGTTGTTGGTCAATTCTTTTGAAAGTCGGTGGCTTGAAATTTTTGGTGCAAAGCCTTTATTGACTTTCACCAAAGGCTGAGTCCGCTGCGAACTTGGTGAAACCTTATCCTCAGGGAGTCCCAGGGTCTCGTCATTGGATTCTTGGGCTTGCATGGGGTCTAATTCCTTTCCGCTTACGGCCGTTAGGATATCCCTGAACAGATAGGTCATGGACGTGCCGTCAGATTGGGAGTGGTGCCCCGTAAGTATCAGTACCGTGTCTTGGGGCCTTTGGATCAGTACCGCCCGTAAAAGGGCTTCCTTTTCGGTATTGAAGCGGGTCGACAATTCTTTTTCAACTTCTTGCTCCCATCGGTAATCTTGGTCAACTTCAAGTACCCTTAATGGTATGGGCAAAAAGGAGGCATGTTTGAAAACGGGTCTGGAATAGGCATCCATGACAATTCTGACCGAAAGGTTGGGATGTCTTAACTGTGCTTTGTTTAAGGCCTTTCGCCATTCTGAAACAGGTTTGTGTCCTTCAATTTCCCCAGCAATGGCAAAATCTTTGGAATCGATAAGATCCAAAAGCCAAAAGGTTTTCTCAAATGCACCTAAGGTGCGATTTTGCTTATTTCTCATACAATATTTATTTAGGGCACAAATTTGCGATAGCGGACCAGGCCAATAAATGGAGAAAAGGCACTATATCTAGTAGATTTTTCCCAATTGAACTTAGACATTGCGGTTGTATGGTAGAAGAGGGTATGGCAAACCTAGGGATGGCGAATGGTAAAAGGTTTACTCGTGAGGTTGATTCTTGGGATGTACTGCTTTTTTAAGAATTGGTAAATCAATCGCAATCCATCTTAATGCCAACTGGGTTCAATGGGTACTGTCCATTTTTGGCTTTACAAGGCCTGGAAATTGTGATTTTTTCCTTCAAGGGAAAAATATACAATATCTATCCACCATTGTCCATTTTCTTGCGACGGCTTCTGTTTCATCTTTGCAGTGTAAAATTTATATGAACCATTAAAAATCAATAAGATGAAAACAATTTTTGCAACTACCGTTTTATTTGTATCCATATTGTCTAACCATAATGTCTTTGGACAAGGGAAAAGAGTACCAGTTTCGCTGGGGAGGGAAACCTACATTGAAGTTGAGAAGGGCGTCAAGCTCCATGTCACCGATATAGGTGAGGGAAAGCCTATTGTATTGATTCATGGATGGCCTTTAAGCGATGCCATGTACGAATACCAATATCAGTATCTTTCCAGAAATGGATTCCGTGTGATCGGGATTACCCTCAGGGGATTTGGGCAATCGGATAGACCTTATGGCAGATATGACTTTGATGTATTCTCCGATGATATCAAAGTAGTTTTGGAAAAACTCAAGATCAAGGATGCCACTTTGGGAGGCTTTTCCATGGGTGGGGCCGTGGTGACCCACTATGTGACCAAGTATAATTCCGCCCATGTCAGTAAATTAGCTTTGTTTGCAGCCGCTGCCCCCTCTTGGATACAACGGGATGAATATCCATACGGTCTTACCAAAGAAGATGCGGATGGCCTGATTTATACCACGATGACTGCTCGTCAGGACCTTATTGCAAGCTTTGGTGCAGGATTTCCAGCCAAGGAGGGCAATATTTCAAAAAATGTGGAAAAATGGTTGGAAGACATCAACTTACAAGCATGGCCCTATGCCGTTACCCAATCCATCACCGCTTTGCGTGATCTTGACCTCCGCGACCAATTGAAGATCATCGATATTCCCGTGGCTATATTCCATGGCACCCAAGACAAATTATGTCCCATTGAATTTTCTGAGGAACTACACAAAGGTATCAGGGATTCCTATATCGTTAAGTTCGAGAACAGTGGACATGCGCTCTTCGTGGAAGAAGCTGAGAAGTTCAACAAAGAATTGGAAAAATTTGCCAATCAGTAAAGTCTGGACATTGGCAGGATGCTTTGGCATGCTGCCAATGTTGCTTATTTACAGTTCACTACAATTGTGGTGGAGTTGGCGAATAACCCTGTAAATGTCCTTAAAATTTGTACGTTTATCCTTTATATCCCAAAAAAAATGAAAACCGAACAGTTGTTTCAAAGTGAATTGAAGACCCTTGGGCTTCTGCCCATTGACAACAAAAGTGTCCAAAATATCAACGATGAGGTCTATACGGAATATATAAAAGTATTGTTTCTCCCTTCCGGTTATCAATTACAAGTAGATTTAACATCATATACCATCGATCGGCCTTCTTTGTTGTTCGTGAGCCCCGATCAGCATCTGCACATTGAGCAAATAGGTAAGGAACCTGGATATTTGATTTTTTACAACCGGGATTTTTACTGTATCCAGATCCATGACGAAGAGGTCGCTTGCGACGGACTTTTGTTCAATAATATCCACAATATGCCCATTGTGCGGTTGGAAGCGGATGAGCTTCCTTTTTTCGACCATATATTTGGACAGATTGCAACGGAGTTTGCGGTTCAGGACCCCTCTCTTGAGGAAATGATCCGGACCTATCTAAAACAACTTTTTATTAAATCTTCCCGCCTTTGGAAGAAGCAGAATCTGGACAGGGCCCTGTCGGAACACCAGAACGATCTCGAGTTTTTTAGAAAATTCACGATGTTGGTGGAAACACATTACAAACAAAAGCACAATGTGGCCGACTATGCTGAAATATTGGGACTCGCACCCAAAACGATTACCCATAAGTTTAAAAGGTTAAAGCTGCCGCTGCCCAACGATGTGATCAAGAACAGGATCGTGCTGGAGGCCAAGAGAATGCTGGCCTATACGGAGCTTACTTCAAAGGAGATAGGATACATTTTGGGGTATGAGGACCCCGCCTATTTCAGTCGATTGTTCCTGCAAAAAGCGGGCGAGACCCCATCGAATTTCAGGACCAAATTCCTTTCCAAGAACTAATAGCATTTACATCATGGACAATAATTCATACAAGGCCCTAGTGCTAGGGCTTCTGGCATCCCTATTTTTTGCCATCACCTTTATCGTGAACCGTTTGATGTCCCTTGGAGGGGGCAGTTGGATTTGGAGTGCGTCATTGCGCTTTTTTTGGATGCTCCCTTTTTTCCTGCTGATTGTACTGTCCCGAAGGAACTTTGGTGCACTGTGGGTCGAAATGAAGAAAAACAAGCTGAAATGGATACTCTGGAGCACCGTGGGCTTTGGCGTGTTCTATGCCCCGTTGACTTTTGCGGCCGCATATAGTCCCTCTTGGCTGGTGGCCAGTACCTGGCAATTTACCATTGTTGCCGGGATCCTCTTGGCCCCACTGATCCATAGGTCGGGAAGGCCCACGGAAGGAAGTCTGCTCCCTTCCCTCTTGTTTTCCGCGATAATCATATGTGGAATTGTGGTCATGCAGCTCAATGAGGCAGAATCCCTAACATTGGACCACATGGCATTGGGTACTTTGCCCGTGCTTTTGGCAGCATGTGCATATCCCTTGGGCAACCGGAAAACGATGATGTTCACCGGGGGAAGGTTGGACGTTTACCAAAGGATACTCGGTATGTTGATCGGTAGTTTGCCATTTTGGCTCTTATTGAGCGGTTATGATCTTCTTGTGGAGCATTCATTGCCCGGGAAGGAACAATACATCCAGACTTTGATCGTGGCCCTGACATCGGGGGTAGTGGCCACTTCACTCTTCTTTTTGGCGACAGACAAGGTGCGCCATGACGAGAAATCATTGGCCATGGTGGAGGCCACGCAATCCACTGAGGTCATGTTCGCCCTTATGGGGGAAATGGTTTTGCTCAATGCTCCAATCCCTAGTAATTATGCTATGGGAGGGATGGTATTGATCATTGTGGGCATGGTCTTGCACAGTACCAAGCGAAAGCGTTGAATGATCATGTGGCACGTAGTTGTTGGTCACTCCGTATCGGGATTGGTCAATCGTTTCATGATCACCTCCCGCAAACGCTCAGCATTGTCGTCGCCCCAATGCCCTATGGCCCCGATCACTGGGATCAGGCTCTTGCCAAAGTCGGTAAGACTGTATTCCACCTTAGGAGGGACCACCGGATAGATCTTTCGGGTGACCAGTTCGTGCTCCTCCAGTTCCTTCAATTGAATGTTCAGGACCCTGCGGGAGGCATCCGGTATTTTACGCTGCAGTTCACTCGGTCTTTGATGCCCTTCATTAATGAACCAAAGAAGGCGCATCTTCCATTTGCCGTAGAGGACCTCGCCGATCAAGTCGAGCCCACAATTTAAATTGGGCATTATTTTTCTTTCATACATGATACAAAAATAAACCTATGTTCCATTTTGGACAATAGGGGAAAAATTTATCCCTATATGAATCGTAAGTCCGTACTTGTGGGAAAGTATCATACGGCAGAAATTTGTACCAAACAATTTCAAGTAGATTAGAAAATGGATTATCAGAATGAACTGGCAGGCCAAGTTGCGTTGGTGACGGGAGGAACAAAAGGAACGGGAAGGGCCATAGCTGAACGCTTGAACAGTGCTGGTGCAACGGTGATCGTGACCGCCAGAAGCCACCCAGAATCCCTGGCCGATGGGATACAATTCATTCCATCGGACCTCAGTACCAAGGAGGGGACTTCCAAAGTGGCATCCGAGGTGTTGAACCGTTTTGGGAAGATTGATATTTTGGTCAATAACCTTGGTGGATCGGATACCCCGGGCGGCGGATTTTCCGTGCTGACCAACGAGGATTGGGAATCGACCCTCCAGACCAATCTGTTGGCCCCTGTTCGATTGGACAGGGCCATCCTGCCCCAAATGCTGGAAAGAAAAAGCGGGGTGATCATTCACATTGGGTCGATCCAAGCGAAATTGCCCTTACACGACTCCACCTTGCCCTATGCGGCGGCCAAAGCTGGTTTGGTCAATTACAGCAAAGGTTTGGCGAAGGAGGTTTCCCCAAAAGGGGTGAGGGTACTGACCGTTTCGCCGGGCTGGATCATGACCGCGGCATCCAAAAGGATGATGGAACGCATTTCGGAAAGTTCCAACATTTCCGTTGAAGCGGCGGAGCAGACCGTGATGGACGCCTTGGGCGGAATACCCTATGGAAGACCTGCTAGGCCCGAAGAGGTGGCCGAACTGGTAGGGTTCCTTGTATCTCCAAGAGCAGGTTATTTGACAGGTACGGAATACGTGATCGATGGCGGCACCATCCCCACCATTTAAGCATACCCATTTTGTGGGCAACTACATTTTAGAAATTGAAAAAACATAAGACATGAAAACAATGAATCTACCAAAAGTAATTACGGATTTAATCACGGCACAGGACAAGTTTGATAGTGCTGCCTATGCCGATTGTTTTACTGAAAAAGCAAGGGTGTTTGACGAGGGAAAGGACCATGTCGGAAAAGTTGAGATTGAAAATTGGAATGCCGAAACCAATGCAAAGTACAATACAGTGGTAAAACCCTTAAACTATGAAGAACATGGGAAGTTGGGGATTCTTACCGCAGAAAGTTCCGGCACCTTTCCTGGCAGTCCTATTGTTTTGAGGCATAATTTTGAATTCGAGGACGGATTGATCAAGTCCTTGAGAATTACCCTTTAGTAGACCTGTCGGTCGTTATTTTGATGGCCCGGGTCAATCTTGGTTTTGGAAATACATCACAGCTATGGGCATCCATGGTTTAACTTAATAAGATGAAGATGAAAGGTAAGCTGTTCAAAGTGTTTTTGTTGGTTGTTTTGGGTTCATCCGTCCAAGCCCAGACCTCTGGGAGAACTGATGGTCCCAAGGATGTTTGGTTGTTTGAAAGGGTCCAACCTGCACCTGAAAGTGTGCTTGGCAAGTTTCGGGATGCCGGGATGGACCCGGTGAACCATGAATTGACGGCCAAGGAGAAGGATTTGTTCCAGATGAGCTTTTCACTTTTGCCACCTTCCCATCAAAGGGTACTAAAAGAGCACCTGCATAGCTTTAGTTTTATGGACAATATGCCCAATACGGCCCTTACTTCAACCTTGGACTCAACACTAGAAGGGAAAAAGTTCAATATCACCTTCAGGGCCGGTATTTTTAATGAAACTGTTTCTGAATGGGCGACATGGAAAGAGAACCTATGTTATATGACTTCGGAGGGCGATGGATATGAAGTACGTGTCGAGGCCGGTGACATGAACGCCATGGTCTATGTATTGCTCCACGAGGCCACACATATCATGGATGTGGTCATGGAAATCACACCCCAAACCGAAGAAGAAGTCTCTTTGGCCGTTACCCCATTTACCCAAGATGTGTGGAGTGGCCGTAATCTACCTTTAAAGATATATGCGGATACCCTGCTGGAGAGCACTAGGTTCAGGGGCGGCAAACCCCTCCCCATTGTTCAGGCTCATGAAGTGTACAATGCGTTAAAGCAAACACCCTTCGCCTCTCTTTATGGTATGGCTTCCTGGAGTGAGGATCTTGCGGAACTGGTGTCCATATACCATTTTACGAAGAAATTGAAACAGTCCTATAGGGTATTGGTGACCAAAGACGGTAAGACATTGTTCCATTTTGAACCTATGAAAAATAAACGGATCAAGAGCCGTTTGGAGCAGCTCGAAATGTTTTATGAGGGGTAGCTGATACAATCTTAATTTTTCAGATAGAGGAAGGGTTAAAAACAGAGTCAATAGGTTTTAAAAATGAAATGTTGTTCTGTCCTTATTGAAGGGATTTGATTGATATTAATCCTAATTCATAATTTGATGGTTGCATCTGATATACCTGTTTTTGAACCCAACAATGGCTTATTGGAAGCAATAAGGACACAAAGCAGATAGTGTGCTCTCATATTTTTTGTTGGAAGAGGATGAATCCGGAGAAAAGTTGCGTTCGGTTTATAATTTAAATGGAAGAGGTTCTTTTTTTGGGGACAGTTTACAGTCGCTACCGACAAAGCTGTGGTGTATACCCTTAAGATCGTTCACGTCTTATTTTCTCACGGTGCATCTCGCCCCAATCACTCAAAGCCGCCAATACCCCATCCAAGGTATCACAGTAAGGAGCGGCGTAATATTCCACCTGCACCGGTGGTCCGGTATCCACGTTGCGATGGATGAACCCGTTCAGTTCCAAATCCTTCAGTTCCAAGGACAGCATCCTTGCAGATATTCCAATGGCCCGCTGAATCTCGTTGAAGCGTGAATTACCTTCCTTGACCGCAAGGATGATTTTTAGTTTCCATTTCCCGCCAATGGCATAAAGGGCATCATCAATGCCATTGAGTTTTCGTTGACAGGCCTCCTTTGAGATGGTATTTTCCATAATCCACTAACAAAAATGTAACTACTAACATTTGGTATACTGCTAACATATGTATAGCTGATGTGACTAATTTAGCCAAATAAAATGAAATCATGAGAAAATATTTAAAAGTTACTTTTTGGGTCATTACCGGTGCAATAGGCATTATGATGTTGTTTTCTGCATATTCTTATCTCGGGAATCCAGAGATGGAGCAGGCTTTCAAACATCTTGGCTTTCCCTCTTATTTTAGAGTGGAACTGGCCATTGCCAAAATGATCGGTGCTGTTCTACTGCTTGTACCAGTAAAGGGCAGGATAAAGGACTGGGTTTATGCAGGCTTTGCTTTCACCTTTGTTTCTGCCGCCTTGGCACACATTTCGGTGGGGGACCCGATTGCTGTATGGATTGCCCCATTGGTGTTCTTGGGCCTACTTACTATCTCCTATGCCCTATTTGTTAAAGGGGAACACCACATGAATAAATCGAACAATCAATAAATCCAAATATGAAAAGAGTATTGCATATTAAGTCAAGTATCAACGGGAATGAATCCTATAGTGCAAGATTGGGTTGTGCACTGGTACATAAGCTAAGAAACCTTTATACGGACATGTATGTGGTGACGAAGGATTTGTCCGAAGAGGATTTCCCGCATTTGGGAGGGGATACCTTTGCGGCTTTTTTTGTGCCCAAAGAAGAGTTGACGCCGGATCAGGAACATTTATTACGGATATCCGACAAGGCGATACAGCAAGTGATGGAAGCCGATATCCTGATCATTGATGCCCCCATGTACAATTTTGGAATACCGTCCCAACTGAAAGCGTGGCTGGATCAGATCAGTCGTGCCGGTGTTACCTTCGAATATGGAAAGGATGGTCCTAAAGGCCTCATACAAAACACCAAGGCTTATATTGCGATGGCTTCTGGGGGGGTATATTCAGAAGGTGCGGCCAAACAAATGGATTTTGTTTCCCCATACCTTCGGACCATACTTGGTTTTTTAGGCATTACGGATGTTGATTTGGTCAGGGTAGAGGGTACAGCTATGAAGAAACTCCAAAAGCAATCCATAGAAACGGCCCTTGACCAGCTTCAATGGACAGATTAACTGGCCAAAATACAACGGTGGCAACCAAAACCTAATACTTGGACCTTGAAGGACAGCGTAGATGTAATACCTTGGTATGGGGTTTGCTCTCCCCAGACCTTGGTTTCCCCATTTTCCCCACAAATCGAAATTGTCCTTCGAGTTTGTCGTCCTACATTTACCCAATATCCCCTTTGACAATTTCTTCGTTATCAAAAGGAATGGGGAACTTAAAGTTCTCGATTGGAGCCGGCACTTTATTTGGCCAATTTTTTTGAGAAATAAGGGGAATCGTCCCATCTTATTTTCCGATACGTTGTCATGGATTTTAGAGCATCGGGAAGACTTTCCCATATCGCTTGGCTCATTTTTTCAACCAATAGTTTTTTGGAGAAGGTGTCCGAAGTCACCAGACTGATTTCCCGTGCGGGCTGAGGTATCGCAAATGGGATGCTGCTCGCTTTTGTTTGAGTGGTTTCGACCCATGTGGACAACCAGGGAACAATGGCAAAGCCAAACCCTTGCCGCACCATGTTCTTGAGTGTTTCAATCGAATTGATTTCATAGGAAAAATTGAGATGGGCATTGGAAGTGTCCAAGCTGCAGATGTCCAACAGTTGGGAGTTATAGCAGAATTCACCTTCCAAGATCAACAAATTATCCCTGTCATGATTATCAAGTTCGTAGGTGCTTTGCGTGGCTTTCTGATGGTGGATGGGCAGATAGGCCATGAAAGGCTCGTTGAAGATGGGGAACTCCCTTAAGTTGGAATTGCCAGTGGGCGTGGCCATCAAAGCGACATCCAATTCCCCGGTTTCCAATGTATTCATAAGGCCCACGGTTGAATCTTCTGAAATAATGAACTGGATATCCGGCAAGGTTTTTTGGAACTCTCTCAGACAAAGGGGTATCAAGTAGGGGGACAAAGTGGATACCACACCTAAGCGAACCTTACCTGTCAATATATTCTTTTGTTCGATGATAAAATCCCGGACCGTGTCTACTTCACGCAGAATCTTTTTGGCTTTTTCAACTATCTCTAGGCCAAGTGGGGTTGGTTCGAGGGGAATCTTAGATCGATCAAAGATCTTGATGCCGATTTCCTCTTCCAATTTTTTCAACTGAATGGTCAGACCAGGTTGGGTAACCAAGCATTTTTCTGCGGCCCTTGCAAAATGTCGTTCTTTTTCAAGGGTCACAATGTATCGGAGCTGTTGTATAGTCATACTTATAAGTAAAAGTAATTAATTTATAAAATTATTAATTTGATTTATATACGCCAAATAATAAATCTTTGTGCCATCAAAATGAAATAACCTTTAAAAAGAATCACAATGAAAACAATTTTTAAAACTTTAATTCTAACAGTTATGAGTACAACAGTTAATGCACAGGTACAAGATTATGCCACAGATGCACATCTTGATCAAGGCGTAAAGGATTTTTTAACCGTATTGAACACTTCTGGTGGACCAGGTCTGGAAACCCTTTCCAAAGAAGATGCCCGTCAGGTTTTGGTAGGGGCACAAGAAGCTTTTGAAGTCGATCTTAGCGGCATCGATGAATCCGAAAAGACCATCCATGCCGATGGGTATGATGTAAAATTGAATATTGTCCGCCCAAGTGGCGTGAAAGGGGAACTTCCCGTATTCGTATTCATCCATGGCGGGGGTTGGATCTTGGGAGACTATCCTACCCACAAGAGATTGGTCAGAGACCTAGTGGTTCGCTCCGGATACGTTGGGGTCTTCGTAAATTATACCCCTTCTCCAGAAGCCCAATTTCCAGTGGCCATCAATGAAATCTATGCAGCAACCAAGTGGGTGGCCGAGCATGGCAAGGAAATCAATGTGGATGGATCTCGTTTGGCCGTTGTCGGAAACAGTGTTGGAGGTAACATGACCGCAGTAACGGCCCTAAAGGCCAAAGCAGAAAATGGACCCAAAATCAAAGCACAAATCCTTTTGTGGCCCGTAACCGATGCCACGTTTAGCCAAGAGTCCTACCAAAAATTTGCCAGCGATAGGTTCTTGACCGTACCCATTATGAAATGGATGTGGGACCAATATACCACCGATCCCAAAGAAAGGAAGTCTATCTATGCCTCACCACTGCAAGCCAGTATCGAGGAATTGAAAGGATTGCCCCCTGCAATAATCATGGTTGCTGAGAACGATATCCTTAGGGATGAGGGTGAAGCCTATGGCCGTAAGTTGGACCAAGCAGGTGTAGAAGTAACCACGGTTCGTTATAATGGTACCATTCATGACTTTGGATTGTTGAACGCTTTGGCCGATCAACCCTCTACAAAGGCCATGTTAGATCACGCCGCTGCCGAACTGAAAAAATATTTGAAATAACAATGCATAATAGATGTTGGTTGTGGTTTTGATCGATAGGGGCTGGAGTATGGATTCCGGCCCTTATGTTTTTTAACTACTACAACTCAAAAGAAGAATTAGCAATCTATAAAAAGTAAATCATGGATTATTTAAATTACATAGGTCTTGAAAGGGACAAATCTCATCATATTGCCGAAAAACTTAATGCACTATTGGCGAACTACCAGGTTTTTTATTTGAACGCAAGGGGATTCCATTGGAACATCAAGGGCGATAAGTTTTTTGAACTACATGCCAAATTTGAAGAATTGTATACCGATTCATTGGTGAAAATTGATGAGATAGCAGAACGTGTGCTCACATTGGGGAAACAACCATTGCACAGTTTTTCAGATTATGTGGAAGTAGCCCAGATATCCGAACATAAAAATGTTCAGGATGAAGGAACCGCCGTGCGTATCATTTTGGAATCTTTCAGGATTCTGCTGCTTCAGGAAAGGGAGTTATTGGTCTTGGCGGATGAGGCCCAAGATGAAGGAACCAATTCCTTGATGAGCGATTATATTCGTGAACAGGAAAAGTTGGTTTGGATGTACGCTGCCTTTTTGGGATGATACGAGTCTATTAGGAACGATTTTAGGGCATATTTCTTTGATTAAAGAACCTAAGAAATTATGTATTAATACAGAAAATAATGTATCTGAAATAGCTTATGAATTTGGTTTTGAGGGTCTATCTTTCCAATAATCATTTGATATGTCAACTGATTCAATAGAGAAGGATATGGGAACGGGTATCTTTTCATCAAGAAAGGATTGTCAATGGGCAATGTTTTCTTACTATAATGTTAATTCCAAGAATTTCAAATCTTAGTCTAGCAGTAAATATTTTTCAACATAGAGTTTATTGCATGTTTTTTGTAATAAACACATCAAAAATGTGTTCAAAAGTTGTTTTTTGTTTCCGTGTTCTTAACGGGAATACATTCAAGATTACAGGGTTAAAACAATGATTTTCAACAACATAAGATTTCGTTGAAGATACAGTCATCCCGACACCATAAACGAATGTTTTAAAAGCACTGTCAACCATTTGATAGTGCTTTTTTGATTTTAGTGTATACCTTAAATTCATTTAAATAGAACCCAATATAATAATGATTAATATGAGGTTGTAATTGAATACTGTTTAAGTGGAAAGCAGCGACGCCAATTGATATGAAAATCGTTAAAAATTAGTAAACGTTGTTAAACTCTTACTACCTGCCATTTTTTTGATATTCTTGAAAGCATATATAAATCAACAGAACAAGAAATCATGTCCGTATCACCTTCCGCCGACGTTATTGCGTCGCTTCAAAAATTAAACCTTAACTCCAACAACATCAATTACCAATTGACCCCAGAAGAGCTTCAGGAAATCACGGTCGACAATGGAACGGGCCGTGAGGCCTCCTCCGGTGCCTTGGCGGTCAATACCGGGGAGTTTACGGGCCGGTCACCCAAGGACCGTTTCATCGTGAAGGATGATATCACCAAGGACAAGGTCTGGTGGGGGGACATCAATATCCCCTTTGACAGTGAAAAGTTCGATGCATTGTTCGATAAGGTCATCGCCTACCTGAACACCAAAGAGCTGTATGTTCGAGATGCGTACGCCTGTGCCGATACGGACTACCGTTTGAACATACGTGTGATCAACGAGTACCCATGGTCCAACATGTTCGCCTATAATATGTTCCTCAGGCCCACTGAGGAGGAATTGGAGGATTTCGATGCGGAGTGGACCGTGGTCAACGCGCCCGGTTTTATGGCCGACCCAAAGCAGGACGGTACCAGGCAGCACAACTTTGCGATACTGAACTTTGACAGGAAGATTGCCCTTATCGGTGGTACGGGCTATACCGGGGAGATCAAGAAAGGGATATTCTCCGCGCTGAACTTCATCCTTCCCGTATACAAGGACACGTTGCCCATGCACTGTTCCGCCAATGTGGGGGAATCTGGGGACACGGCGATATTCTTTGGACTATCCGGAACGGGGAAGACGACCCTCTCCACGGACCCTGACAGAAAACTGATAGGGGACGACGAGCATGGTTGGACCCCCGATAACACGGTGTTCAATTTCGAGGGAGGTTGCTATGCCAAGGTGATCGATCTATCAAAGGAGAAGGAACCGGAGATCTACGGTGCCATCAAAAAGGGCGCTATTTTGGAGAACGTGGTGATGGACGACAACGGCGAGGTCGATTTTACAGATACGTCGGTTACCCAGAACACCAGGGTGAGCTATCCGATACACCATATCGATAACATCCAGTGGCCATCGATAGGGAATAACGTAAAGAACATCTTTTTCCTTACGGCCGATGCCTTTGGGGTATTGCCTCCGATCTCGAAACTGACCCCTGCACAGGCCGCCTATCACTTTATATCGGGCTATACGGCCAAGGTAGCGGGAACGGAAGCTGGTGTTGTGGAGCCACAGCTCTCTTTTTCGGCATGCTTCGGGGCGCCGTTCATGCCATTGCACCCGGCCAGGTATGCGGAGATGCTGAGCAAGAAGATGAAGGAATCCGGAGTGGACGTATGGTTGGTGAACACGGGCTGGACCGGTGGTCCCTACGGAGTGGGCACGCGCATGGAGCTGAAGTACACCAGGGCAATGATCAGCGCCGCATTGAACGGGGAGCTGGGACTGTACAATTATGAGAAGTACCACATCCACTCGGTCTTTGGGGTGGCCCAGCCACGGGAATGCCCGGGAGTTCCGACCAAGGTGCTCAGCCCAAGGGCTACATGGAACGATGACGGGGCGTACTACAAAACGGCCTTTAAGCTCACCAATGCCTTTAGGGAAAACTTTAAAAAGTTCGAGGAGCACGCCAGTGAGGAAATCCGAAGGGGAGGACCACAGCGGTACGCATTCTAAATCTTTGGTCTATCTACAGAAGGTACTAATGTATTGATCTGTGAAAATGTAAGATTTGTTATAGTCAACAAGAAATCTCCCGGTGCTGAACTGGCAGTCAAAACTTAGGACATCTCCCTCTTTGATTTGGTTAAAATCCACATTGGGCGCCATCGTCGGATTACACGTAATGGGTTTTGAAAAGTCATCCAATAGATTTTTGGCTATGGAGTTGGTCTCGCTTTTTAGTTCGTTCAATAACTTTGCAGATACGGCCTCTTTTTCCAGAACTTCTTGAGGGACAAACTCAATGTCACGTCCAATAGCCTTGCCGGAACGCTGTATTTGTTCACCATCAATACTGAACTCGGTTTTGAAAAAGGTATGCACATAGGCAATTTTTACGTAATTGGGGTCATCTTCAAAGTTGGAGTTCATGTAGGATGAAATCAATTTGGGATTGGCGTCCTTGGTTAAAAATGAATCGATGGGAACCTCGCGTTTATCATACCAAATCTCATGCTTTTGATATTCATATCCTTCGAAAGATTCTCCGCGATCATCCCTTTCATCCATACACCGAGCATACATGACCACTTCTTTTGCCACATAATGAAATCCGTTTCTTTCCCTAAAAAAAGGAATCTTATATTCTTCTTTGAGCTTCCATTTACCTTGATATTTGTAACAAGGGTAGTAACAATCTTCTGGTAGTTCTTTTAGTCGAACATAGGGTTTTACGTAATTATTTTCAAAACCCCACCGTAACATTTCATATCGGGTCTCCTCGGATAGTTCCTCCGTTTGGTCAATTGTTTCGTTGGAGCGTGTTATCATGTAGGTGGCTAGGATGCAAGCTAATAGTAAAAGCCCGATGCCGAAAAGGTATTTCTTATTGCTGAAAAAGGAATCGCTAGGCTTTTCACCTAACTTCTTCACCTTACCGCGAAGCTCATTTACGTCCAAAAGACGCTGAACATTTCGTAGGGCCCGGGTGAGCTCACCTTCCGATGCTGTATTGTTTATTAATCTAGAGAATTGCGAATCACTATAAAATAGGTCACGTGCAATCTTTGAATTGCTTGTGGATTCGAATTTGTTCGTGTTCGGATCGTATTTGCCATAATGGCGTTCTAGTTTTGAGATAAATTCCGCATGAATTTTATTTATCTCGTCTTCTGTATGCATGTAAGTCGGTTAAAAATTGATAAAAATTGATAAAAGTTATTAAAGTGACAATATAAATGATGATTATTTATATAATTGTCAATCATATAAGCACAATAATATCAAAACAACAACTTTTGTTTTTTTGGTAGTTTTTACTCTAAACTAATCAAACTTAAAACATTTAAAATGAAATTCAGACTTAAGCATGCATTTTTGCTTCTTGGGGTCCTTTCCTTTCAAATTGTATCTTCTCAAAAACAAATTTCAGGAAAAGTAACTGACGAAAATGGGCAGCCATTGCCCGGGGTTTCCATACTTGAGCGAGAGACAACTAATGGAACCACTTCAGACTTTGATGGTAATTACGCCATTACGGTACGCGATGAATCCTCACAAGTTCTATTCAGTTATATTGGGTTTACCACGGTAACCAAAACGGTGGGGAGCGGTGCTACCTTAAATATTGTAATGGAAGAGAGTGCAGAGGCCCTTGATGAGGTTGTCGTAACTTCTTTGGGATTTAAGGAACAGAAAGACGATTTGGGTTATGCCAGTTCTACGGTTTCTGGGAACAAGGTGGCCGAGGCAGGGGAGACCAATGTACTCAATAGTTTATCGGGTAAATCCTCCGGAGTACGTATTTCACGGAACTCGAGCGATCCGGGGGCAGGTTCCTACATTCAGATCAGGGGGGTGTCTTCCATCACCCGAAACAGTCAACCGCTTATTATTGTGGACGGCGTTCCCATTAGTAACGATGTGCGAGGAAACAGCGATAGCGGTGGAGTGAACCAAGAATCAAGGCTGAACGATATCAATCCGAACGATATCGAGAGCATTACCGTACTCAAAGGAGCATCGGCAGCGGCTCTATGGGGTACCCAGGCCTTAGGCGGTGTCATCAATATTACGACCAAAACCGGTAAATTCAACAGCCGACTTTCCGTAAGCTTAAAGAGTACCTATTCCTACGATGAAATTAACCGTAGATATCCGCAACAGGATGAATACGGCCAGGGCGATAATGGGGTATATGATCAAAGGGCCAGGGATTCCTGGGGCGATAAGCTGTCCGAAAGGTCCGGTGGCCTGGATGAACTGGATACCTCGGGCGAGTTTTATCTGGATCAAAACGGAAATGTCCATTATCCTATTCTGAACAAAAACTCAAGGGAAACCTTCCATGATTCCAATTTTGATAAGATTTTTAATAATGGACACTTTTTGGAAAACAACTTGAGCATTAGTGGAGGCAATCAAAAAGGTTCCATGTTCTTTAGCTTGGGAAATCTGGACCAACAAGGTATCATCAGGAACAATTCCGATTATAATAGAACGACCATGCGCTTTAATGCCAGACAAAACTTTACCGATGCAATTAGTTTGAAGATCAGCTCCTCCTATTCACGGACCAAGTCCAATAGAATTTTAAAAGGAGCTAACAGTTCAGGACTATATCTCGGATTGCTAAGGAATCCAGTGGATTTTGATATTACCGGTTATCGGGGGGACTATTTTGCAAATAGCGACGCTACACCTGTATCCGACAGACAACGATCATACAGAGAACCCTTGGGCGCGGATGGTACGCCCACCTACAATAACCCACTGTGGACCATAAACGAGCAGGAAAATTTGGCCAAGGTAGATCGTTTCATCACCAATGTGGAGTTGACCGCTACGCCCAACTCTTGGTTGACCTTGATCGGTAGAGTGGGACTTGACCATTACAGTGAGAAAAGAAATCAATTTTTCACACCAGGTTCCGCATCTGGTTCTTATAGTACCGGTTTTATTAGCCAGGAGTTGGCGACCAATACCATTTTTAATATGGATTACATCGCCAAGACCAATTTTGACCTAACAGATAATGTCAGTGGTGATTTTTTGTTGGGATTTAATTATAACGATAAATCAAGAGCGGTGAATGGATATGTCGGGACCAACTTTGTTCAGTTCCTCGATGTGGACAGTGGTATACGGGATTCGGATAATATCCTGCCCGAAAATATAGAGACCAATAGTTCCCAAGGACAAGAACGGACCGTGGGGGTATATTCATCGGCATCATTTGCGCTGTACGAGATGTTGTATGTAAATGCCACGGTCAGGGGCGAGACCGCTTCTACTTTTGGGGATATGGACAACAAGGCATTCATTTTTCCATCTACCTCTGTGGCTTGGCAGTTTTCCGAGTTGGAACCTTTTCTGGAAAGTACCTTCTTTTCTTTTGGAAAATTACGGGCTTCCTATGGTGAGGTAGGTGTACAGCCCGCCCGATACAACACCTCAAATGTATATGTTTCCCCCACATTTGGCGATTCATACGGAGGAGGACTGAATCTTGGGTTGTTCGGTAATGGAGCTTTTGTACCAAGTGCCAGTCGTGGTAATACCAATTTGAAACCAGAAAGGAAAAAGGAAATGGAGTTAGGTTTGGACCTACGCTTTTTTAGGAACAAACTTTCCATAAGTGGAACATACTTTTCAAATGTTACGGAAGATGTGTTGTTGGAGTTTCCACAGGCCAATTCAACGGGCTACACATCCGTATATACCAATGGCGCTGAAATTGAAAACAAAGGATACGAACTGGATTTAGGCTATCGTATCATAGATACGGGGGATTTTAGCTGGTCGATAGATGCGAATTTCACACAAGTTCGTAATAAGGTGACCGACTTAGCAGGAATAGAATCCCTAAACCTAGGAGGTCTTTCTGCAGTTAGTTCCCGTGCGGTAGAAGGAGAGCCTTTGGGTGTCTTGTGGGGGTCCAGAACCCTCCGGAACGAAGATGGTTCCATTGTTTATGATGAATACGGATTTCCCGAGCAAGACCAGGTTGAAGGTGTAATCGGTGACCCCAACCCAGATTGGCAAGGGTCATTGACCACAAGCATTTCGTACAAGAATTTTAGATTGACAGCCCTGCTGGAAACCTATCAAGGTGCAGATATTTATGCCGGAACCAAATCCGTGATGCGCGATTTGGGAACCTGGTACGATACGGCCAATGAGGTCACGGCGACACGAAATTACTTTACTGCGGACGGTAACATTATCAATATCGGGGAAACCTTTAGGGGGAATGTACAGGATTTTGGTGCAGGCCCAGTTGCTCTTACCGAAGCTTGGTACAATGGGGATGGAGGATTTTTCAGCAATGGAAATGATGAACTGTATATTGAAGATGGTTCATGGACCCGTTTAAGGGAATTAAGCCTTTCCTATCGTTTAAAAAATGCATGGATGGCGGATTCCATGGGAATTCAATCCGCTGAATTTTCAGTGACCGGAAGAAACCTGTTCTTATGGGCCCCATTTGAAGGAAACGACCCCGATACCAATCTTTCGGGGGTAAGTGCAGCTAGAGGGATAGATTATTTCAACAACCCAAGCACTAAATCCTACTTGTTTAGCCTAACACTTAACTTCTAATCAAAAAAAACTATTATAATGAAACGCTATATATCCATCGTAATACTTTGTACGCTACTGGCATCCTGTAGTGACTTGGTCGACGACTTGAACAACGACCCCAATAACCTTACGGAGAGTTCCTTCAGTTCTGTGCTGACGGGGGCAGAAGTGGGAAACCTATTGTTCCAGAGCGGAGAATCGGCCCGTAGAGCCGCTATTTTTGCCGGCCAGTATAGAGGAATAGATAGACAGCATGAAGGGTTCTATAATTATTCGGTGACTACCAGTGATTTTGATGCCCTTTGGAACGATGCCTTTGTAAATGGCTACAGAAACGCGTTGATTGCGGAAGAGACCGCTCTCAATGATGAAATTGGCCCGATAGCTCAGGGAATAGCCTTGGTTTTACAGGCACAGGTAGCAGGTTCCATCGCATCCCTATATGGTGATATCCCTTTTGATGAAGCTGGAAATGTTGCTATAACAGATCCTGTGTTTGAAAGTCAGACCTCGGTCTATGGAAAAATACAGAACACCTTGGATACCGCAATTTCGTTGTTGGGCCAAGGAACTGGAAGACCAAGTGCCGGTTCCGATATTTATTTTGATGGGGGCGCCAATGCATGGATAGAGGCCGCTTATACGCTTAAGGCACGTTTTTACATGCATACCAAGAACTATCAAGCCGCATTGAATGCCGCGGGCAACGGAATTAGCTCCATGGCGAACAGTATGTATGGACCGCATGGAACTGCGGCGGAAAACTCCAATCTCAATTATCAATTTTTTGCCATTGAGGTACGCCAGTCCGATCTTATAGTATCCGATTTTATGGCAAGCCTTGTGGATTCAGGTGCAGGAAATCCGATACCCTCCAATTATAGGGGTAATGCCAAGACCGATGAAACAGGACGATATGGTTTTCTTTTCACCACGAATAGCACAGGAATACAGCCAAATATAGAAGACGGTATTGCGGCCCAGGATGCCCCGGCACCTTTGGTCACCTATGAGGAAAACCTTCTGATATTAGCAGAGGCAGGACTAAGGGCCAGTGGTTTTGGTACAGGACTATCCAATCTGAACGAGTACAGGGCATTTATGGACACGGGAGGATACCTTAGAAATGTAGACCTATCCCAAGTAAACTATGAACCTTATGTGTCGGCGGATTTTGAAGTAGGAGGAATTGAAAATACGGATGGTATCAGTCCAGAAAATGCCCTGCTCCGCGAAATCTTGGAAGAACGTTACATTACCTTGTTTGGACAAATAGAAACCTTCAACGATACCCGAAGAACCGAGGGAGAAACGGTTGTCAGGGTACCTATCGCCCCGAACACGGGCAATGAGCTGCCACAACGGTTTTTGTATCCACAATCTGAAATAGACAGGAACGATAATGTTCCCAACCCAATTCCCAACTTTTTTGACGAAACCCCGGTCAATCAATAAACCAATAAGAATTGCATTATCAAATTATGAGAAATAAACATATCAAAAATCTGAGTATATGGATTGTTGCACTGGTGCTGACCATTCCGGTTCAGCTAAGTGCCCAAGAAAAGGAAGACCCCATCAAAATATTGTTTGTTGGAAATAGCTTCACCTACTTTTGGAACATGCCCCAATTGGTGGATGCTATGGCGGAAACACAGGGGGTTGATATTTCTGCACATCAATCCACAGTGGGTGGCAGTAATTTGGAACAGCATTGGAAAAGTGAAAAAGGAACCGTTACCCGCCAACTACTTGAAGAGAAAGAATGGGACTATGTGGTGTTTGGTGACCATAGCCTTAGTACCATAGACACTCCGGAACGTTTTAAGGAATATGGGAGCAAGTTTGCCGAATTGGTCCGTTCCAAAGGAGCGGAGCCCATTTTCTATATGACCTGGGCCTATAAATCCAATCCATTGATGCAAGAGACCATTACCAAAGGGTACATGGATCTGGCCACATCGCTAAATGCAAAAGTGTTGCCAGTGGGACCAGTATATATGAAGGCTAGAACTGCGAGGCCTGATTTGGAATTCTATTTTGATGACAAACATCCTTCTTCAGATGGTACGTATTTGATTGCTTTGACCATTACCAAATTGCTTACGGGCAAATCCATTCTTGAGGTTCCAGACCGTTTGATTACCAAGGATGCGAACGACGAAAAATTATATCTATCGTTTGTTTTACCAACCACAGGTGACTTTTTGAGACAATTGGTGGATGAAATGAATTTTGAACCTTACAAGACCCAAAAATGAGTTTGGTAAAAAGAAATATTTTTTTGGTACTGGGGCCATTGGTCTTTTTGATACTGCAAACCTTTGACCCTCCTTCGGGTATGCCAGAGAGTGCTTTTAGCATGTTGGGAATCACCCTTTGGATGGCCATATGGTGGGTGACCGAGGCTATCCCAATTGGGGTGACCGCACTTTTGCCCATCATTCTATTTCCATTGACGGGAGCTGTAGACTTATCGAGTACCACTGCTTCATACGGACACAAGTACATTTTTTTATATATGGGCGGCTTTATGTTGGCCATTGCCATCGAAAAATGGAATCTGCACAAACGGATTGCTTTGCAGGTTATTCGCATCATAGGGACCAATGTCTCCAAGATCATTCTGGGCTTTATGGTGGCAACAGCATTCTTGTCCATGTGGATTTCCAACACCGCCACTTCAGTAATGATGTTGCCCATAGCCATGTCCATTGTTACACAGCTAAAGGACAATCCAGCTACACGGGAAGACGAAAACTTGATTTTTGGAAAGGCGCTTATGCTCGGAATAGCCTACAGTGCTTCCATTGGAGGGGTGGCCACCTTGATTGGAACACCTCCGAATTTGGTCTTCGCCGGTTATGTAGAAGAGGTCTACGGGATAGAGATTACGTTCTGGCAATGGGCCAAGTGGGGATTGCCCATAGCAATTCCACTTTTGGTCATCGCTTGGATTTACCTGACCAAGTTTGCCTTTACGTTTAAACAGAAAGAGTTTCCAGGTGGAAGGGAGGAAATCAATGCATTGATAAAACAACTGGGGCCCATGAAGAAGGAAGAAAAAATAGTCTTGGGCATCTTTGTCCTTACCGCTTTTGCTTGGATAACCCGCTCTTTTGTGCTTCAACCCTTGTTGCCAGCCATCGATGATACCATAATAGCCATGTGCGCTGGTATTTTGTTGTTTACCATTAAAAGTGACAACAAAAAGGAACCTTTGATCAATTGGGAAGACGCTGTAAAGCTTCCTTGGGGAATCATATTGCTGTTTGGAGGGGGTATGGCCTTGGCCTCTGGTTTTGAAACGACCGGATTGGCAGAATGGCTGGGCAGTCAAATGAGTCTGTTGCAAGGATTGGCCCTTATTGTATTGGTTGTAGTAATCGTTGCCTCCGTAAATTTTATTACCGAGGTAACCTCAAACTTGGCTACGACCGCCATGTTGCTTCCTATTTTGGCACCGATTGCCATAGGACTCGACATCAACCCTTACATATTAATGGTGGCTACCACAGTGGCTGCTTCCTGTGCTTTTATGCTTCCCGTGGCAACACCGCCCAATGCGGTTGTTTTTGGGTCGGGATATTTAAAAATATCCGATATGGCAAAGAGTGGGATATGGATGAACATTGTTTCCATAGTGTTCCTTTCACTTATGGTGTACTACTTACTGCCTCTTATTTGGGATTTTCATCCAAGGGAGTTCAGTGCATTTATTTCAGAAAAGATTACCAAATGACAAACTAAAAATTAACTAAACATGAAAACGTATAAAAACCCAATATTGCACATAGCCTTTTTTATGGTGTTTTTATTTATTGGTTGTAACGATGACGATGAAGGAACTATTTTAGATGACGGCTCGTTGCGAGTATTGACCACCAATATAACCGAAACAAATTTTGGGACCAGTGTCGAAAATGTTCCGGTGAACACCTCGGTCGATTTGATTTTTTCCCATAGTTTAAACACCGAAGCTATAGTATCGGCCCTGGAATTTACTTCAGGTTCCGCAAACGTAGATTACGAAATTGAATTTTCAAACACCGACTCAAATGTTAGTTTGATACCAAGTGAGTTGGACTATGAAACGAGTTATACGGTAACATTGCCAGAGGGAACGTATGGTGTTGAAGGTGAATCCTTGGAAACCCCTTTTGCAATTAATTTCACTACCGCAGCTTTTGTGCCACCGACTCTGAGCTTGTCTAGCGATGTTTCCGAATTACAGGAAGACGGTGAAACGGCGACGATCACGGCAACCTTGAATAAAGTTGCAAACGATGATGTGACCGCTGCCATCATTTTTGATGGAAGTGCCACCAAGGATGTGGACTATACTTTTTCCGGGGAGGAAACTATCACTATTCCTCAAGGCTCTTTATCCGTTTCTTTTGAGATTACCACAGTATTGGATGGCGAAAATGAAGGCAACGAGCTGATTGATATTTCATTGGGAGAAGTAACCAATGCCTCCAGTAGCTCGGAAGGGATAACGGTAGCCATTATTGAGCAATTACCTGCTTTATCCTTAAAGGGGATTATGGCCCTAACATGGGATGGTTCCGGTACCAATGATGGTAAGGCCATCCATCTTGTGGCTAATCAGGATATTGCCGACTTGAGCCTTTATGGTCTGGGAACAGCGAACAATGGTGGTGGAACGGATGGAAACGAGTTTACCTTGCCTGCGATTTCTGTTGCAGCAGGGGATGATATCTTAGTAGCAAGGGAAATGGCATTGTTATCCACTTACCTAGGTGGGTGTGCCGGTGAGTTCGAGCATGTACTCCAAGCTGAATCAGCAATTAACCAAAACGGGGACGATGCCATTGAACTGTTCCAAGGAGATACTGTCATCGAAACCTATGGGGACGCTAACGTAGATGGTACAGGTGAGGCCTGGGAATATTCCGGAACTTGGGCCTATAAATTTGATGGGTTCTGGACCACTGGCGGGCTTGATTGCTCCGTTGGCTCCACTACTTCTGCCGATTCCAACTGTCCTTACCCCATTTGTAACGAAGCACTTTCCTTAAAAGGAGTACTGGCCCTATCATGGGACGGTAGTGGGACCAATGGAGGAAAGGCCGTTCACTTAAAGGTAAATAAGAAAATTCCCGATTTGAGCATATACAGTATCGGTGTTGCCAACAATGGAGGTGGTACCGACGGTATCGAATATACACTGCCGGCAATTGCCGTAGAGGAAGGGGACGATATTCTTCTGGCTCGCGAGCAAGCAACTATAGCTGCTTATTTTGGTGGCTGTATCGATTCGTTCGAACACATTATCGAGACCGAGTCCATGAACCAAAATGGTGATGATGCCATAGAACTGTTCAATGGAACTACCGTGGTTGAAACCTTTGGTGATGTTGATGTGGACGGAACAGGGGCAGCCTGGGAATATTCGGGATCTTGGGCCTATAAGGAGGGTGCAACCTGGATGACAGGTGGTGTAGATTGCGCTGCTGGTTCCACCACAACACAAGAGTCGGCCTGTACCTATCCGGCATGTAATTAATTTATTAAAAGAATAAGATGAATAAAAATATAGTTAAGAAGCTTCAAATTGTTCTAATGAGTATGGTTGTGCTTTGGTTAACCGCATGTAGTGAAGATGATGATGCCACAACGGGCTCGTTAAACGTGATTTCCGTTAAATTGAACGACACGGTGTTTACCGATGATATGCAGGGTGTTCCATTGAACAGTACTTTTGAGGTTGTTTTTTCGTCCGCAGTGGAACCCGATGTATTTGAAAATGTGGTGTATATAAGTGCAGGACAGGAGAATGTGACCTATGCGGCGCAATACCTTAACCAATCCACTAAGGTGCTGATTGGTTTGGACGATATGGTACCCAACACGGCCTATACAATTAATATTGATGCTGGTCGAATTGGTGTCGAGGGAAAAATGCTCCAACAGGCGGTTTCCTATTCTTTTACAACAGAAAATGCGGAAACGAATGCAAAGACCCCATGCCTTTCGGCATCTGAAGATTGTATGCAAAGAATCGAGTTTTTGGACGCTTCAGAACAATCCTTATCCTTTGATGTTTATTCAAACTATGATTTTATCGAAGACACCGAGTTTGTATGGGACTTTATAGAGAAGGTCGTTGTGGTAGTCCACGGAGCCAATCGAGATGCAGATAATTATTTCAATTATATGGTCAATTCGTTGCAAAGTATGGAGTTGGAAGAAACCACACTGGTCGTGGCACCGTATTTTCAAGATAATGGAACGGCCCCAGCAAATGGATTGATATGGAACGATTCCAGATGGCGTGAAGGAGCAAACGCAGGAAACAATAATGCCGCAATTAGCTCCTTTACTGTAATGGATAGTCTGGTGAATCGCTTTTCGAACCAAGAGAAGTTTCCCAATGTAGAGACCATTTTTATTACCGGACATTCATCCGGAGCCACTTATACACAACATTATGCCTTGGCCAATAAAGTGCAGGCTACGATAGAAGGTATTGATTTTCAGTATGTGGTGGCAAACAATCAATATTTCTATTATCCAGATGGCCAGCGCTATAATGAGGATACCTCCAGTTTCTATGAGCCTATGGATTGTGAGGGATACGATTTTTGGCCCTATGGATATGAGTTTGCGGTACCTTATTTGGATGGCATTGATGCAACTACCTTGACCCAACAGCAAGTTTCCCGGAATACGGTTTACTTTTTGGGAAGTGATGACACATCAACGGAAGGAACTCTTAACACTACGGACTGTCAAGCAACTTTGTTGGGGTCCAATCGCTTCATTAGGGGGGAGCATATGTTTCAATACATGGAAACATTTTACCCTACCGACCATAATCATAGAAGAATAGTAGTGCCCAATGTGGCACACGATGGTAACGGGATGTTCAATTCACCTGAGTTCAAGGATTATTTTTTGGAATTTGAGTAAGGTGATTGTGATGTAGAGTAAAATTCAAGGATAGTTTATTTTTGATTTAGTTAATTTAAGATGGCCCACTATGGGTCATCTTTTTTTTAACTTACTATATTTTCAAATTCAATAGTCATTATAAAATTTTGAAAATCAAACACATATTGTGTCGAATGTTTCCAAATTTTTGTTCGGTTTTGAAAATAGATCCAAATGATTCTAGCTTTACTTGATTTTAAAACTATAGAGGTATGGGGCTCTATGGGCTCCCCCTGTAAATAGCTTTTCATGACGGACCAAGTTTTTTGTAGCCAGCATCCTCCGCTGGAATGCAGTACGCTTGAAGGTTTCGCCCGTTATCTTTTCATAGGCATTCTGCAATTCTTTCATGGTAAATTTTGCAGGAAGCAGATTCATGCCCAATAATTTTTTGTCCAGATTTTCACGTAGGGTTTCAAGTGCTTTATGAACGATTTCCTCGTGGTCCATCATCAATGGGGGAAGTTCATCCAAAGAATACCACTCAATACTGTCGGCCAAAGGATCAGGAATGGGATTGACTTCTTCAAAATTGATCAGTGCATAATAGGCAATGGAAATAAACCGGTCCAATAACCACTCATTGGCCTTAATATCCAGTCCGTTCATTTCCAATATTTGTTCCATCGCTTTGGAATCAGATCTATTGAGACCTCCAAAAGTTTGGAACTGTTCCAAATAGAGGTCATCAATTCCAGTTCGTTCCTCTACGCCTTTGGTGACAGCTTCGGCCAGACTTTCATTTCGTCGTACAAATCCTCCGGGTAAAGCGAACAAGCCCGTGTTATGATACTCCAATATCAAGATTTTTAAGTCTTTTCCATTAAATCCAAATATGACAGAATCAAATGCGATATGGGAAAGATAGTCTTCTTTGTTAAGGCTTTGTGGATGTTTATCGGTATTCAAAACTGAAATTTTGGTAAATAAAGCATGAAAATTCGAAAAAACAAAGTATTATTGTAACAAACTGTTACAATAACAAAGAGAACAAACGCACAATGAAGAAATTAGCTATTACCTTAATGATTTTATTAGGACTTGGCATTAGTGCTCATGCACAGAACACCAATGCCTTTCCGGTCCAGGTAAAACTGAAAAATGGAACAATTGAAGGGCTTTACGATACCCATTCGGGCATCCAAAAGTATTTTGGGATTCCCTTTGCAAAACCACCTGTAGGGGAACTCCGCTGGAAAGCTCCCCAGCCTTTGGATGCATGGCAAGGTGTCAAGGAAACCAAGGAATTTGGTCCGCGACCTATACAGGCTATGGTATTCGGGGATATGAAATCCCGCTCAAAAGGTTTGAGCGAGGACTGTCTATACTTAAATGTATGGACACCTGCTAAGCACAGCGAAAAAGACTTTCCTGTTTTGGTCTATTTCTATGGAGGAGGAAACGTTGCTGGAGATGCATCCGAGTATAGATACGACGGCGAAAGCATGGCCAAAAAGGGCATTGTGGTCGTGACAACCAATTATCGCCTGAATATTTTTGGGAATTTGGCACACCCGGAACTTACCAAAGAGGCCCCATACAAAGCATCTGGTAATTATGGTCAATTGGATCAGAACATGGCCCTCAAGTGGGTGCAGGACAATATTGCGGCATTTGGCGGAAATCCTGAGAAAGTGACCATTGCAGGGGAGTCAGCTGGCTCCATAGGAGTCAGTGTACAGATGGCCTCTCCCTTATCAAAAAACCTTATTGCGGGGGCAATAGGAGAAAGCGGAGCTGCAATTTCACCTACTATGGCTCCTGTTTCCTTGGAAAAGGCAGAGAAACAAGGAACACAGTTTCTTGAAAGCACAGGTGTGGAAAATATTGCTGAGCTAAGGAAACTGAGCACACGTGAGATTTATGAAAAGTACAACGACTCTAAAAGGTTTGGTTTTCCCATGGTAATTGATGGCTATCTTCTGCCAAAAACGCTGCCTGAAATTTTTGCTTCGAAACAACAGGCCCAAGTGCCGTTATTGGTTGGATGGAATTCTGCGGAAATACCGGGTATGGCATTTACACAGGGACCAATCACAAAAGAGGCTTTTGTTGAAAAGGTAAAGCAAAACTATCCCAAGAAGTATGAGGAAGTTTTGGAACTCTATCCTCACGGCACATCCACGGAAGTAGAATGGGCAGCAACCAATCTGGCATCCGATAACTTTATAGTTTATAGTACATGGAAATGGTTCGATTTGCACCGTAAAAACTCAGACCAACCGGTTTATCGATATCTATACAGTAAGATACGTCCACCTTTACGAGATCAAAGCAAAGTCTCAGGATTGGCGGGTGGAACCGTAGAAAAGGATTCCGGTGCACCTCAGATGCCCAAAGCAATCGGGGCACCGCATGCTGCAGAAATCGAATATGCTATGGGCAATTTACACCTTGTGGATGATTATGCCTGGACCCCTGATGATTATAAAGCATCCGCTACCATGCAGGAGTTCTTTGCAAACTTTATTAAAACAGGTGACCCCAATGGCGATGAGCTTCCGACTTGGAATGCTTCCAAGAGTAATGAGAGTAACCCTCCCGTAATGGTCATCAACACGGAGAGTAACCTTACCAAGGCATCGAACGATGCTCGCTATAACTTTTTAGACCAAGTGTATAAAAATTGATTCTCTTTACTGGAATAGCGATTACTGTGATATTGCTAGCACTTATCCTTTCTAAAAAGGTAAGTGCCCTTTCCGCTTTGATTCTGGTCCCTATTATAGGTTCGTTGATTGCAGGATTTGGTCTGGATACCGCCGAGTTTGCGGTCCAGGGCATTAAAAACATTGCACCTGTGGTCGCCATGTTCGTTTTCGCCATATTGTTTTTTGGTATTTTGACTGATGCTGGGATGTTCGATCCGATTATCAATACCATCCTTAGATTGGTGGGACGCAATCTAGTAAAAATTACCATAGGTACTGCAATTCTTTCAATGATTGTTCACTTGGACGGTTCTGGAGCAGTTACTTTTCTCATTGCCGTTCCCGCTATGTTACCTCTTTTTGAGAAACTCAAAATGGACAAAAGGGTATTGGCCTGTGTTGTTGCCCTTGGTGCAGGAACGATGAACCTCGTCCCTTGGGGCGGACCTACCATTCGGGCAGCTACGGCACTACAGGTCGAGATAACGGAATTGTACACTCCTGTAATGATACCCCAATTGTTCGGAATATTGTTTGTTTTGGTCATTGCATGGTATTTAGGCTCCAAAGAGGCTAAAAGACTTCAACTGGGCTCCATGGATGTTGATAAAGATGATGGCTATCAGAAAAAAGTTTCAGAAGAAGAAAAAAGGATGAGAAGGCCTCAATTGTTCTGGTTCAATATCGTGTTGACCATTGCAGTGATTGTATTGCTGATCAGGGGTATTGTCGCCCCTGCACTGCCGTTTATGCTAGGTACTATAATTGCCCTAATGGTAAACTATCCAAACCTTAAAGATCAAGCTTCCCGGATAGATTCCCACGCAAAAGCAGCCCTTTTGATGGCAAGTATACTACTGGCAGCGGGTGTCTTTACAGGTATTATGACAGAATCTGGAATGATTTCTGAAATGGCGCGTGCAATGGCCAATGTAATTCCTGATGGCGCAGGGGAACAAATTCCGCTTATTATGGCAGTCACCAGTATGCCACTGAGCTTTGTTTTTGACCCGGATTCCTTCTATTTTGGATTTTTGCCCGTGATATCCGAAGTGGCAGGTCAATTTAATGTAGAGCCCATTAGTGTGGGTCAGGCCGCCATATTGGGGCAAATGACCACTGGGTTTCCATTGAGCCCATTGACAGCAACGACATTCTTGCTCATCGGTTTGGCGAAAGTGGATTTAGCGGAGCATCAGCGGTTCACTTTTAAATATGCATTCGGTGCGACCATTGTTATGACCATTGTATCTATATTGATAGGAACTATTCCCATATAAAGCATGATACCAGAAAAAATTATTCGCATTGGCTCGGGAGCAGGGTATTCGGGTGACCGGATAGAACCCGCTGTGGACCTGATAAAAGAGGGCAATTTGGATTATATCATATTCGAATGTCTTGCAGAGCGGACCATTGCCTTGGCACAATTGCAGAAAATGCAGGATCCTGAGCTGGGATATGACCCCTTGTTGGAAGAGCGGATGAAGGCCTGCTTGACACATTGTGTTTCAAAAAAGGTCAGGCTTATCAGCAATATGGGGGCAGCCAATCCATTGGCGGCAGCAAAGAAGACCGCAACGATTGCCCAAGAACTTGGTCTAACCAACTTAAAAATAGCCGCCGTGTTCGGGGATGATGTTATGTCCATGTTGGATTTCAGCACACAGACCTTTTTGGAAAGCAGCGAACCCCTATCGGTTTTAGGGAATAAAATCATTTCCGCAAATGCTTATATGGGCGTTGAGGGAATTTTAATAGCATTGGAAGCAGGGGCAGATATTATATTGACAGGAAGAGTGGCCGACCCTTCCTTGTTTTTGGCTCCACTTATCCATGAATTCGCTTGGTCAATGGATGACTATCCTCTCTTGGGAAAAGGAACGGTCTTAGGGCATTTAATGGAATGTGCGGGCCAAGTATGTGGGGGCTATTTTGCGGATGGAGTTAAAAAACAAGTTCCTAACTTGGGCAATCTGGGGTATCCTATTGCAGAAATAAACAACGATGGTTTGTTCCATATTACCAAATTAAAGGATTCGGGTGGTATGGTGACACCTGCAACCTGTAAAGAACAATTGTTGTACGAGGTGCATGATCCTTCCGCATATTTGACGCCTGATGTGGTTGCGGATTTTTCCAATATAATATTAAAGGAGATAGAAAAGGACAAAGTTGAAGTTTACGGTGCTTCAGGAAAGGAACTGACCGGAAAGCTGAAAGTTTCGGTGGGGTATCACGATGGTTACATGGCTGATGCGCAAATAAGTTATGGCGGGAGCTATGCATTGGAAAGGGCCCAATTGGCCATTGAAATTGTCAAGGAGCGACTTAGAGCCAAGAATCTCGAAGTAGAAGATATTCTTTTTGATCTTATCGGAACCAATAGTCTTTTTAAAGAATATGTTTCGGACATCAACCCTCAAGAAGTACGGTTGCGTATAGCGGCCAAAACCAAAACCAAGGAAGCAGCCGTAAAACTGGTCAATGAAGTGGAAACCCTATATACCAACGGTCCGGCAGCCGGTGGCGGTATTTCCAAATTAGTTACGGAGGTTATAGCCATTCAATCCATTTTGATGGACAAAAAAAAGGTGGTGCCACAGGTTGAATATTATGAAACTTAAAGAGATAGCACATTCACGAACAGGAGATAAAGGAGATATGGTAAATATCTCTGTGATTGCCTTTGATGAGAAGGATTATCCCATAATTCAAAAAAAAGTGACCGTCGAAAAAGTCAAGCTGTTTTTAGGTGAAACGATTCAAGGCGAAATAATACGGTATGAGGTTACAACATTGGGCGCAATCAATTTTGTAATGCACAAAGCTCTTAGGGGAGGGGTAACCCGTTCGTTGCGATTGGACAAACATGGCAAGACATTATCCTCTATTCTGTTGGAAATGCCCATAAATACTAACGATTAAAAGCAAATTGATGAAAAAGTTTTTACACTTCACATTGTTGATTTTCGCCTTTCAGATAATACATGCGCAATCTGAAACGGGGAGTATTGTCATAGATTCCATTTATTCGAAGCATTTGGTGAATGATTTTGGAGAGAACCCTACTCGGAAAGTCGGGGTATATCTTCCACCTAACTATGGAACCGAAACCAAAAAATATCCGGTTATCTATTTTTTGCACGGATTTTATGGCGACCATACCCTATTGGAATCTATGAAGGAAATTTTGGACTTTGCCATAGCCACTAAACGTATTCGACCCTTTATTCTGGTGATACCCGACCAAAAAACAACTTATGAAGGTAGTTTCTATTCCAATTCAGGAATTTTTGGAAACTGGGAAGATTTCACGGTAGAGGATTTGGTTGCCTATATGGACAAGAATTATCGTACCATACCCAAAAAGGAAAGTCGTGGGATAACCGGGCATAGTATGGGCGGTTATGGAGCCTTGAATATTGCCATGAAACATCCTGATGTGTTCAATACAGTATACGCCATCAGTCCAGGAGCTCTGGCCATAGTTAGGGAATATGGCCCTAACAGCGACACCTTTAAAGAACTATCTGAAATCTCCACCTATGAAGGATTGGAAAAAACCTACTTTGGAAAAGTAATGGTAGCATTTGCACGCTCATGGTCTCCGAATTCCAACAATCCGCCTTTTTATTGCGATTTTCCATTTGGATACGAAGATGGGGAATTGGTCATACACCAAGAAATACTCAAAAAATGGCACGATAATATGCCGTTTTACAATCTTGAGAATTATATAGACAACTTGAAAAGTTTAAGGGCCATTAAAATGGATTGGGGGCGTAATGCAGGAGAACGCTTTACGCAACAATGTAAAATGTTCAGTATTAAATTGGAGAATCTGGGCATTGACCATTTTGCAGAAGAATACATTGGAACCCATGTGAACAATATATACACGAAAGATGGGCGTATTCCACAACAGGTGTTGCCCTTTTTTGAATATTATCTGGAATTTAGATAACGACAATAAGGCTGTAGGTCAAACTGGGATATCAATATTCTTTACACTTGAATGATTGAGTAATTCATCAAACGGATTTTTCCATAAAGTTATTTATCATCCATTTCTAAAATTATCTACGAAAACCATTTCGAAACGCAGATGAATAATTGGTTTTATTATAAATTATTGTAATACAGTAAGTTAATTGGTTTCTTTTGAACAGTTCAATTCGAACCTAAACAATCTTGCTTTGGATTGTTTTAACTTAAAGAACACTTTTGAACTGGGCATTTTTTATATTTAACCATATAGTTCAACAATTAACTTTCATGTATTATATAGGTATTGATTTGGGCAGTTCTTCAATAAAGATTGCACTGGTCGAAGCGTCCACAGGTAAAAAAGTAACGGTCGTACAGGAGCCGGAAGAAGAAATGTCCATGATGGCCACAAAACCAGGTTGGGCGGAACAAAGCCCTGAACTTTGGTGGGAATTGGTATGCAAGGGGATTAAAAGAATTTTAAAAGATCATAAGATATCGCCGGCCAATATTTCAGGGTTGGGAATTGCGTATCAAATGCATGGACTTGTTATTGTTGATACCGCCGGCATACCACTAAGAAATTCCATTATTTGGTGTGATAGTCGTGCCGTGGAAATTGGTAACCGCGCCTACAAGGAGATGGGCGAGGAAAAGTGTGATACCAGATTATTGAACGCCCCTGGAAATTTTACAGCATCCAAATTAGCCTGGGTCCGCGAAAATGAGCCCGAAGTGTTTGATAAAGTCTATAAGTTTATGCTGCCCGGCGATTATATAGGGTACAGACTGACCGGTAAAATAGCTTCAACCATATCAGGTTTATCAGAAGGTGTTTTTTGGGATTTTGTGGAGAACCGGGTTTCCAATGAAGTTCTTGAACATTATGGAATTCCAGAATCCATGGTTCCGGATACAGTGGATACTTTTGGGAACCAAGGAGAGGTGTCCAAAGAAGGTGCGCAACAAAGCGGTCTATTGGAAGGTACGCCTATTTTATATCGCTCAGGGGACCAGCCCAACAATGCACTGTCCCTTAACATTTTTGAACCGGGTGAAGTGGCTGCTACAGGCGGCACTTCGGGAGTAGTATATGCCATTACGGACAACCTTTCGGTTAAGGAAAGCTCTCGGGTCAATAATTTTGCTCATGTCAACTATCGTCCGGACACTCATACTAGAATAGGAAAGCTGCTATGTATCAATGGGTCCGGTATACAATATAGATGGCTTCTGAACAACCTGGATGTAGCCTCCTATGAAGAAATGAACGATTTGGCATCGAAAATAGAGATTGGTTCGGACGGACTCAGTATAATTCCCTTTGGTAACGGAGCTGAGCGTATGTTGAACAACCAAGATATCGGTACCCGCATTGTGAACCTTGACCTTAATAGACACTCAAAGGCACATCTCTGTAGGGCCGCATTGGAGGGAATTGCATTTTCATTTGTATACGGTATGGAAATTATGAGTTCAGACGGTGCTAGGGCAAAGGTGATACGGGCAGGCAACGATAATCTATTTAGGTCTGCCATATTTGCCGGTACCATTTCTACCCTAATTCAAGAAGAAATAGAAATATACAATACAACGGGCGCCATAGGTGCGGCCAGAGCATGTGCCATATATGAACATGGCCAAGAAAAGTTTACATCTTATATGAACAACGACCATGTGATGACTTATAGGCCGCTTGACAATAAGGAGCTCTATCAAAAGGCATATGAGAATTGGAAAAATGAACTACAACTAATATTAAAAACAAAAAAATAATGGCACATTTAGGCAACAAAGAATATTTCACCGGAATAGGTGATATTAAATTTGAAGGAAGGGAATCCGATAACCCTTTGGCATTTAAATTCTATAATCCGGACCAAGTGGTGGCGGGCAAAACCATGAGGGAACATTTTAAGTTTGCCATGGCTTATTGGCATACGCTATGTGGAACGGGGGGAGACCCTTTTGGCCCCGGTACCAAAAATTTTCCATGGTCTGTGGATAAAGACCCAATTAAGGCAGCAAAGGATAAGGCTGATGCCGCTTTCGAATTTGTGACGAAAATGGGATTCGATTATTATTGCTTCCATGATTTTGACCTAGTGGATGAGGCAGATTCTTTGGCCGAATCCGAAAAACGACTGTCTACCATAGTGGATTATTTGAAGGAAAAGCAATCTGCCTCTGGGGTAAAATTGCTCTGGGGCACCGCAAATTGCTTTTCAAACCCTCGTTACATGAACGGTGCAGCTTCCAATCCCAATTTTGATGTACTGGCCTACGCCGGTGCACAAGTAAAAATGGCTCTGGACGCTACTATTGCACTTGGCGGTGAAAATTATGTGTTTTGGGGAGGGCGTGAAGGATACATGTCTCTATTGAACACGGATATGAAACGGGAGCAGGACAATATAGGCCGATTTTTGGGCATGGCTCGGGATTATGCACGCAAGCAAGGTTTCAAAGGAACTTTCTTTATTGAGCCAAAACCGATGGAACCCACAAAACACCAATATGACTTTGATGCTGCTACCTCTATCAACTCTATACGGGAATACGGACTGGAGGATGATTTTAAGCTCAATATTGAAGTGAACCACGCCACCTTGGCACAACACACCTTTCAACACGAACTACAAGTCGCAGCCAATGCGGGGATGCTTGGAAGTATCGATGCCAACCGGGGCGACTATCAAAATGGTTGGGACACCGATCAGTTCCCCAATAATGTGCTAGAGGTAACTGAAGCCATGTTGGTCTTCCTCAAATCGGGTGGATTGCAAGGCGGAGGTGTCAATTTTGACGCCAAAACACGAAGAAACAGTACCGATTTGGAGGATATTTTCCATGCCCACATAGGAGGCGCGGACACCTTTGCCAGGGCACTTTTGGCCGCTAATGCAATCATTGAGGAATCTTCATACGAAGAACTTTTAAGTCAAAGGTATGCATCCTTTCAAGAGGGCAAAGGAGCTGAGTTCAGCTCAGGAAAATTGGAATTTTCCGATCTTTTTAAGCATGCTCTGGAAACAGGTGAGCCAAAACAGATCAGTGGCAAACAAGAGTTGTTCGAGAACATTGTTGGGAGATTTGTTTAGTACTCCAATAATTAACATTCACGTTTATACTGACCGCCCATTGGATTTTTGAAATTCTGAATGGGCGGTTTGCCATTAATTAAATTTCTTCTGGAATGCTCCTGCTCTAAAGATGGTTTCGATGATATTAAATTGCTATCTTTTAGAGCTATATTTACGGTATCCATGAACAAATTGACCCTAAAGACCATTGCTGCCCATTTTAATGTATCGGTATCCACGGTTTCTAAAGCTATAAACGATAGCCATGAAATTAGTGAGGAGCTTAAGGTCAAGATTAGGAAATTTGCCAAACAGAACCACTATAAGCCCAATCGTGTAGCCCTCAACCTTTTAAATAGGAATACCAAGACAATTGGTGTGGTAATCCCTAATATTTTGAACTATTTTTTTGTTCAAGTCCTATTTGGTATAGAACAGGTTGCCGATGAAAGGGGATATAGTATTATTACCTGCAGTACCAATGAATCTTTGGGAAAAGAGGTTAAGATCCTGGATTTCTTATGCTCAGGATCAGTGGACGGGGTTATTATTTCCACTGTTGCTGGAGAGGCTCAATTGTCCGAACACATTGCACATTTTGAGGAATTGTTACAAAAGCAGATTCCATTGGTCATGTTTGATAGGGTAACCGAAATGATCGAGTGTGACAAAGTGGTCGTGGACGATATTGAGGCCGGTTACAAGGCCACAAAACATTTTTTGGAAACAGGGTGTCGCTCTTTGGCCATCATAAACCCAATCCCCAATTCTTCAATAGGCCGGTTAAGGATTGAAGGTTTTAAAAGAGCATTGAAGGAACAAGGCATTCCTTTTGATTCAGATATGGTAGTATCGCTCGGAGTGGAGGATGATCTAGAACTTACTATTTCACTTTCTTTAAACTTGAAAGAACTAAATGGAATTTTGGTCTTTGATGAGATTACTACCGTTAAGGTAATGGACCTTTTGCGCTCCAAAGGTTTTTTAATACCAAAGGATATCTCTGTAATCGGGTTTACCAACGGAGAACTATCAAGATACGCCAGTCCACCAGTAACAATGATCAGTCAACATGGCCGTTTTATCGGAGAGACCTCTGCCAATAAATTGATTGATAGGATAGAGGGAAAGGACGATAAAGCGAAGTTTGAAACTAAGACTATAAAAACAAGTCTTGTGGTAAGGCAATCCACGCTTAGTATGGAACAACAAGATTTTTGAAGTATTAGCGAAGAATATTGGGGTGATGGAATTTGCAACGAGCCTGTTTAATCGGACAGATCAATTACCTTTTTGCTTTTGCCCATCTTACGGAACCCGGTAATGGATTTTATCGTGGAGCCTTGAATATGAATAATCTTGTTGGGGAATAATTGATTGCTCTTACTGTCATACAAAAGGCCGGCCTTGATGAAAACATCACTTTGTTGCCCAATTGATTTGGTGTGAGGGTATAAGAAAATCAGGAGGAAAATAACGAGTACTCTGGTCATGTCCAGCTCAATTTAAGAAATTTTTTACGGCCATGTTGAGTTTTTCCATATCACAGCCAAATGTATAATGTCCACATTTGGAATTTAAATCCAAAGATTGGGCATTTAATCCCTTTATAACCTCCAAATTGGCTGAGGGAGCTACCAAATGGTCCGTTCTTGAATATATGATAAACGCCTCGCCTTTGAACAGCTCGGATAGGGATTTAACCTTATGTTTGCTCAAATCTTGATCCAAACTATAATTGGAAATGGCCAGCATTTGACTGTGTAGGTCCCGAACATCATAATTTTTGGCCTCATCTCTGATTTTTCGCAAAACTTCATCAATGGATTCAGTACTGCCTTCATAGTATTGAGGCGTAAGTCCCAACGCGTACTCCAACATCAAAAAAGTTTCTTCCTTTGTGCCATGCTGTATCTCTTTGTTCAATATCTTCTTGAAGATTTCATAGTTCAGTTGGTCATAAACGGATAGTTTGGGCGAGCCCACAATTGGAATTGCCTTATCAAAAAAATCAGGGTAACTGGCCATCCATTGGTACGTTTGCATACCTCCCATGGAAATGCCGGTTATAGCATATAAATGGTCCAGGCCCAAAACCTCTTTGATCAGTTTATGCTCCAGGTCCACCATATCCCCAATTCCAAATTCCGGAAATTTGTCCCCGTCCTTTATATCTGTATTGGAAGGGGAGGAAGAAATCCCATTGCCCAACGCTTCCACAACCACAACATAGTACTTTGTAGTATCTATCATAGCTTCTTTGCCAATGTATGGGGTAAGACTTTTACCCGTTCCAGCATACCATGTAGGGAACAATATGGCATTTTTCTTATCAAGATTGAGGGAGCCATAGGTGCTGTAGCCTATACGTGCATTTTCCAATACTTCACCGTTTCTAAGAGTATGGTTGCCAAACTCTGCAAACTTTACCTGAGCGATTATATTGGAGAATTGTAATACCAGTAATAAAAGTATTAAGGTTGATTTTTTCATTTTTATATTATTTTTTTAGTTTTCATCAATCACATTTCCGCTTCCCAAGATATTTTTGGTTACGTGTGGATTTCCTTTGTAGAATACTTTGGCACTGCCATCGATTTTCACGTCAAGTTCGTCCGTACAGCTGATTTCTACATCTCCGGAACCCATGATGTCTATTGCAGACTTATCGGCTAAAAATGAAAATCCGGAAATTCTGCCACTTCCTTCGTTTTCTATACGTAATGTGTTTGATGTTCCCGAGAGGCTGATGTCGCCAGAACCCAAATTATCCAAATAAAACTCTGGACTTTCCACGTTGACAACTTTCAATGTGCCAGAACCTTTATTGGCAACACCGTTCAATGCTTTTGCCATAATTTCGAGGCTTACATCAATATTTTTATAGTTATGTCCCGAAGTCAGGTAAATTTCCAAGATACCGTCTTTGATTTCTGTTTTAACAAGGCCGATGATGTTGTCATCGGCCGTTATTTTCACACTTTGGGCATTACCTTGAACAATGTTCACATTTGTTATCCCATCTACTGAAACAGCAATGAATGCATTGAGTTCCCTGTTTTTCGTAGTGAGTACACCTGAGCCGGAGATATCATCCGATGTACATGATACAAGGGACATCACCACTAATACTATTCCAACAATACTATTCTTCATTTTCTATTTTGATTGATTTTCCTTGCTTATATCCTTGAAAAAAAGCATTTCCTTAATTCTTTTTGAAGCTCCATCATAGAATCCAGTTTCATGTGAATAACCCTTGGGGTTGTTGAAAGTACCAAAGATGATATCGAAAATGGGCAGGTCGGAATAATTGTACGCATGTATACCCTTGGCATGGTGTACGGTGTGACTTTCAGGTCGTTGGATGAGATATCCCAACCATTGCGGGGTAACAATATTACTGTGCTGAAAAATGCCCAAAAACACGGTTGTCAACAAGATAATGGTTGATGCTCCAGGAGTAAAGCCAGTAATTCCAACTAGGCAAAGACTTCCTAAAAGTGTAAAACCTGCCATGTCCATTGGGCTAAAGTAAAAGGCACCGTACGTATCTATACGTTCTGCACTATGGTGCATTTGATGGAAAACTTTCCATAGAAAATCGCTTTTATGAAGGCTGTAATGCCAAAGAAACAGACCAAATTCATAAATAAGTACACCTACTACCGCACCTCCTAGATCTCCCAAGAAGGACAAATCAAAAAGTTGGTATTTGGATATATAACCGTCCCAAATTAGAGGTAAATAACTGGACAGGTAAAAAAATACTGTGAAGGTGAGCAGTCCTCTCGTTTTCCAATTCTTGACCTTTGGTAGTTCCCTGGCAGGAAACAACGCCTCCCAAATCATTAAGCTCGCATAAATCCCCAGGACAACCAAGGAGATAGGATCCAATAAAATTTCTAACGGTGTGGGTAAATTTTGTAGTGTCTCCATGATTGTTAAATTTTAGATTTAAACTTAGCGTTGAACTCCATTTTCCTTCTCTTCTTAATGGCCCATAATCCTTCGTTGGATTGATAGGCCTCAATAAATAATTGTCGTTTCATTTTTAATTGATTTTTGAAATGATGAATAAACACGGGTGTATCCCGCTGATTTTGAGAGCGCAAACCTAGCGTGACAATTTTAAATCAAAAAAAAGAGGGAGGTATATGGAGTGTACAGCGTAAGAATAAGAAGTAGACTTGATCGCCTATCAGGTAGACATTAGGTAGACAAAATGTATTCCTAATATTGTAAAGTGTTGAAAACCAAAAAATTATTTTTTATTTAAAATTCAACAAAAAATCAAAAAGATCCTTTTCCGGAGGCAGGTTCAACTTCTTTCTGAGTCTGTAGCGAGCTGTTTTTGTACTCTCCGGGGAGATCCCGAGGATATTGGAAGCCTCTTTAATGGATAAATTGAGCCTGGTCAGTGCGGCAACTTTTAAGTCATTCGCACTTAAACCAGGGAATTGTTGCTTTAAATTGGTGAAAAATTCAGGATGTACATTTTCAAAATGTTGTTTAAAGTCTTCCCAATCCTTTTCCTTGCCTTGGTTTATTTTTATGGTTCTTTCCATATCGGTCATAATTTTGCTGACCTGATTTAATGTAGTTGCTTTTTTTGCCTCTTGTATTTTGTTCTGGAACTCATCCAATAACTGATTTTTTTGAACAAAGTTCATGGCATATGAAGTGAGTTCTCGGTTTTTGGCATTCAATTCACCCTCAAGGTCCATACCTTTGAGCTGTTGGTTTTCCAGTTCTTTTTGGGCAATAATGTTTTGTTGTTTCAGCAAATGCTTTTGGTTTTTTGAACGTTGCCTCATGCTTTTGATAAGGAAGAAAGATAATAGGGCAATAATCCAAATACCGCCGATCAGTATCCATTGTATGGTTTTGCTCAATTGCTGCCTTTTGGAAAGCTGTTCCAGTTCGTTTGTTTTTTGCTCTAGTTCGTTCCTGAATTCTAAACCGGCAATTTGATGGGATTTTTTAATAGTAAAGAGAGAATCCTTTAAATCTACATATCGGGAAAAATAGTAAAGGGCCGAGTCGTTTTGTTGGATCTGTCTTTTAAGATCGGCTAAATTTTTTAAAATTGACAATTGATAATTTTTCAGGTTCATTTCATTGGCCCTGCTCAGTGCTAGCTTAAAATGCATGTCGGCCAACTCATATTCTTTTTCCATGGTAAACATTCTGCCAAATTGAAGCAGGTTGCTCACCATACCATCTTTATCGTCTATTCTTCGCCCAAGAGTCAACGATTGCCTAAGATGGTAATTGGCCTGTTCGAGGTCGCCCTGTTCCAAATATACACGGCCCAACCGATTGTGAGCCTCTGCCATACCATATTGAAAATTGTTTTTGGTATGAATATTAAGTGCATTGCTGATATTGGTATGGGCTTTGTCCAACCGTCCGGTTTCCATTTGTAGAGTCCCCAGCTTGGTATACGCAGTGGCAACCCTGTTTTCCAAATTTAGCTGACTAAATCCATTGATGGCTTCGCGGTAATTTTTAAGGGCTAACGAATCTTCATCGATATCGGCATAAACCATGCCTATATTTAATTTTATGTTGGAGGCCCCCTCAAGGTCTTTTAAAGCTTCATACAGTTCCAGTCCTTCATACAGGTCAAAGAGAGCATTTTTTGACTCACCGAGGGTCCAATGTCCTACTCCTGACACCCTTTTGGCGAAAGCGGCACCCTTGGAATACTTTATTTCATCAGCCAATGCATAGGCTTGCTGGCCCAACTTCACTGACTCCGCGGGGTCTCTTATCCATAAATCATACCCCTGTTGGGCTATGCTATCGATTATTTTTGTCTCGGGACTTGTTTGTTGCTGGTTTGGTTTGTCTTGGGAAAAGATACTGAAGCTAAAAACAAGCCAAAACAACAATGTCCAGAAACAGTTTGTAATGCGAGGTTCCATTACTAGCTGATTTAGATAATATGGATTAAAAATTCTAAAATTAAAGAATTGTATTGAATTGAAAATCCTATTGTTATCAAATGGCAATAGTTTTTGTTATATCCTTTCTATTAAAACTAAGACTGTAAAAAAAAACGCTTGATAGATAATGTGGACATTCCGCTGCTCCCTAATTTGAAGCTACGCCTCCGACAAATAGCAGAATAAAGGCAATGACTCCCAATATGATCAAAACTGAAATAATCATTACCCAAGGAAACCTGTTTCTTTGGCTGTTTGTAGTTCTGTTTCTAAAATTGGCACCTTTTCTGCCTTTGGTTGGCATAGGGGCACTATCCTTTGCTTTCCAGTTTGTTTTTTCACCTTTTTTTTCCATGCTTCTCTTTTTTTAAATGAATATGCTGTCAGTGTTACTTTTTGATTTATAGTGTTTTAAATCGGTGACAACCCTTATGGTTTCTTAAAAATTAGGAGTGATCAATAGAAAACTTTGCTCTAATTGAAACGAAAATTGTCCCAATCACATCAAATCGGATTGGCTTTAAAAGGTTCACTGCAAAAGGAATGAGGCTAGGATGGTAATAGCTTAACGATTAAGATAATCGCAAATAGGAACAACACCAGATAAATTATCCAAAAATGTTGGAGTCTTGTTGGGTTTTTACCAAATAGTAATTTAGTGATCGTTAGCAGGGCAGAACGGTGATTTGAAACGAATCGATAAAAAAAATCACTGAAATCCCTAATCAAGAAGTTGTTTTTGTACCACGAAATAAGAAAGCTCCATGTTGAGGTTTTTTCCAAGATTTTATATGCCGCACCCGCACCGCTATAAATTTTACCATTTGTATCTATGAGACGTACAGCCTTTTTGAACGCATTTTTTGGAATCTCTTCGATGGCTTGATGAATTTGTTGGTAAGGGGTATACAGGACCGATTTTCCTGTTAATTGCTTAAGCCAAATCACCCAATATTTACAAAAACCACATTGTCCATCCCATATCAACAAAGGTGCAGTTGGCCTGTATCTGGTATGAGAGGGAAGTTGCATATCAAAGTGTTCTCTATTCTTTACAAAAGTGGGTTTGAATAAAAGGTATCGAAAAAATAGGGTATACTGGAAGATATTTTCGATAGGGTCAATATTTTAGTGGTTATGAGCAAGATTCAACCGCTGCCCTGATGGAGTTTCATAACTACTTCAATTGACTCTACTGTATTTGTTCAAGTATTCCAGAGGAGTGACCCTAGTATGTTTCTTAAAAACATCCCTAAAGGCCTTTGGGTCATTGTATCCCACATCATACATAACTTCATTGACGGTTTTTCTTCCTTTTTCCAGCTCCTTTTTTGCGGCCTCTACCTTAACCCGTTGCAAGTATTCGATGACCGTGTTCGAAGTTGCTTTTTTAAAACGTCTCTCAAAAGTGCGTCGACTCACGGCAACTTTTTCGGAAAGTTCATCCACGGTAATCTTATCCAAGTAATTTTTTTCTATAAACTCTTGGGCTTTCAAAACTTCTTTATCGTTGTGGGATTTTTGACCTTTAAAAATAATAAAGGGCGATTGGCTGGCACGGCTGATATCAATCTCAAAAATTTTTGATGATAAGACGGCCATTTCTCGGCCAGCAAATTTTTCGACCAAATAAAGATTCAGGTTTAAAGATGAATAGGCTCCTCCACTGGTATACAATCCATTTGAGTCGGTAATGATTTTGTCATCGATCAGGTTAACTTCTGGATACATGGCCCTAAATTCACTTGCAGCCAGCCAATGGGTAGCACAATCCCGTCCATCCAGCAAACCGGTGCCGGCCAATATAAACGCACCAATGCACAAACTGGCGACCTCGGCACCATTACCATACTGTTGTTTGATCCAAGGTATAAATGCCCCGTTTTTGGCAACCACCTCCTTGTAATCGCCATGTATGGCAGGGATTATGATCAAATCCGTTTTGTCTACCTCATCAATTGTGGTATTGGGTATAATGCTGAACATTCCATTACTCAACCTTGCTTTGTTATGGGTGCCCACAAGATGTGTAGAGAACAATGGAGCTTTACCAGCTTTTTTCAAGGCATCATTGGTCATATTGAACATTTTAAAGGTGGCCTCTAAATTGCTCAGGCTGGAATCGCCTTCGGGAACAAGTATCGAAATATGTTTCATATTACAAAATCAATGGATTGTGGTTGACTCAAAGGTAGATCAACATCTTGTCGTAATCAACCCGTGATATTGACGTAAATGTACCTCTAAAGTACGGATTGGTACCTGTATCTTTGGTAACCTGTTGAATATTAGATAAAAAATAAAGCGATGAGGCAAGTTGTATTATCAATGTTAATGTCCCTTGATGGTTATATTGAAGGTGTGAACAACAATATTGATTGGCACTTTTGGAACGATGAGATGCAGGCCTATATGATGGAGTTTTTAAAAACTGTGGATACTTTTATTTATGGTAGAAAATCGTATGAATTAATGCTTGATTATTGGCCCGGGCAAGAAGGTGAATTTGCCGATATTATGAATCAAACCCCTAAAATAGTTTGCTCCACTACATTGCAAGAGGCTAAGATGAATGCAAGAATATTGAAGAATAATCTCGTGGAAGAAATTACAAAGGAAAAAAATAAACAGGGAAAGAATATGGTACTATTTGCAGGAGCCGATTTGGCTTCATCGTTTATGGAGCATAACCTGATAGATGAGTATAGACTTATTGTAAATCCAGTAGCACTTGGTGAAGGAACTCCATTGTTCCAAACCAAGAAAGGTTATACACTCACTTTGGTTGAAACCAAACCTTTTGCATGTGGCAATATACTACTAACCTATAAACCTTAATAAAATGGATGACAGAGTAGTTTTAAAAGAATATGATACAACAACATCAAAACTTGTAGGATTGCTTTCCTCATTGACCAATGAGCAACTCAATTCAAGACCTGCAAATGGAAGCTGGACAGCGGGACAGATCGGTGATCATTTGGATAAATCTTATAATGTATCCAATATTTTGATGGGAACTACCGAGGAGACCAAGCGTGCCCCTGATCAAAAAATGAAAGAAATACGCGAACTGTTTTTAAACTTTGATATAAAAATGGACTCACCCAAAGCCGTGGAACCAACCGATGGACAAATTGACAAGAAAGACCTCCTGACCAGTTTGAAGAAGAAAATTGAATGGGTGAACCAAAACTGCAAGGATATGGACCTCTCAAAAACATGTTTGGATTTTGAAATCCCTGAATACGGTCCGTTCACCCGCCTGGAATGGATAGGTTTCAATACCGTACATACACAGCGCCATATCCATCAACTGGAACAAATCATTAAATACATTACAGCATGATACCTAAAAAAATCTGGGCAAACCTTGGCGTAGAAAATGTGGAACGGACACAGGAATTTTATCTGGCATTGGGAATTAAGCAAAATGGAATGCCTACAAATGATTTGGTAAGTTTTCTGTTTGGCGAGGATGATTTTGTGATTCACTTTTTTGAGAAGGAAAAATTGAAGACAAGTCTCGAGGGAGAAATGGCCGATCTGAGCCAGGGCAACGAAATTATGTTTACCCTTTCCGCAGAGGGGAAGGAAGAGATTCACGATTGGTTGGATACCGTAAAAAAGTTAGGAGGGAGCATTAGATATGATCCTAGAAAGGACAGCAAAAAGTTTTATGACGAAAATGGTTATTACGTTGGAGTTTTTGCCGATTTGGATGGGCATTTGTTCAATTTGTTTTGTAATTTGAATGGTTAACCCATTAAAATTCAATTAAATAATGATACTTCAGAAATTTAAAATAACAATTAAGGCTACACCCAAAAAAGTATGGCAAATACTTTGGAACGATAGCACCTATCGAAAATGGACAACTGTTTTTGCAGAAGGATCTTTCGCCGAAACCGATTGACAGGAAGGAAGCAAGGTTCTTTTTCTCGGCCCCGAAGGGAGAGGCATGGTAAGTCGAATCAAACGGAACATACCCAATGAACGAATGACCATAGAACATTTGGGAGTTGTTGAGGGAGGTATTGAAAACTTTGAAAGTAAGGAGGCCAATCAATGGGCAGGAGCAACAGAAGATTATACGCTAGAGTCGGTCGATGAAGGAACTCTATTACGGATAGAAATGGAGACAATCGAAGAGTACAAGAACTTTTTCGAGGAAACTTGGCCAAAAGCGCTGGAGAAAGTAAAGGAACTCGCAGAAAAGTCATTATAAACACATATATCACATTAATTTAAAAACCTTACACAATGAAACTAAGTCCTTATTTAAATTTTAACGGAAATGCCGAAGAAGCCTTTAATTTTTACAAGTCAGTATTTGGTGGAGATTTTACAGCAGTCATGAAAATGAGCGATGCCCCGGACAGCGATAAAATGCCAGAGGAGGAAAAGGACCGTATCATGCATATCTCGCTACCCATTTCCAAGGACATCACATTAATGGCGTCGGATATTTTACCTTCCATGGGCCATTCCCTGAACAATGGTAACAACGTTTACCTATCGTTACATCCCAACAGTAAAGAAGAAGCTGATCGTTTGTTCAATGGACTTTCTCAAAATGGTGATATAGAAATGCCCATGGCCGATCAATTTTGGGGAGATTACTTCGGAAGTTTCGTAGATCAGTTTGGTGTTCATTGGATGATCAACTACAACCCTGAATTTTAATAATCTTTCAAAAATTTACAGAAAAACGCTATGCACAGTAGTTTTATCGAGCAATCTACAAAAACAGTGGAGGTGTTTTCCACCTCTGTATCATCCATTGAACAAGCTGAATTCCTTTTGGATAAACTCCAAGAGGAATTCCCTTGCTATGAGATCAATTTTGATTTGGAGGATTGTGATAATATTCTCCGTGTAGAGAGTGTTGGTTCCGACGTAGATTCCAAAATGGTTATTTTGATTATGGAAAAGCATGGGACAGAAATCCAAATATTATAATTACTTAATGGGTACAATGGGTTGACCATATAAAGAAGATGTACACAGAGATAAAAGGAAAATAATATTGCATACATTTACACCTAAATAAGTTCTTTACTTAATTTCTTTATCAAAACGATAGGGGTTCCCGACAAGTCATTGTCGGGATTAAAAGGGAATCGTGTGTAAATCACGAGCTGACGCGCAACTGTAAGTCCGATTCCATTTTTGGGATAGCATGTTTTTGCCAATTAAGCCATTGTCCACCATATATAGTGGATGAGAAGGCGGCAGAAATCGAACAAGCCAGGATACCTGCCTATATCGTTCCTACTTTGTAGGATTTTGACGGTGCCTTCGCGTAAAGGGCAGGTCGAACGTTTGAAATTTACCCAGAACCTTGGGCCAATTCCATCTGCGTTCTTCTTGTTCAAGGCATTGCGAAGTTGAGCTAAGGAGCTTTTATCTAATTATTCAATTTTATAAAAGCTTTAGCAATGAAAACAAGCAATTTGGGCTACCCTAGAATTGGGGCCCACCGTGAGCTGAAAAGAGCTTGCGAAAAGTATTGGTCGAACAAAATCTCTTTGGAAGACCTTGTAGAAGTCGGTAAAAGTATACGTGCGGAAAACTGGAAGCTGCAAAAAGAGAGGGGAATCGACCTTGTTCCATCCAACGATTTCTCCTTTTACGATCAAGTTTTGGACACTACGTTAATGGTCGGAGCCATTCCTGATCGTTACAAAAACGCCAAAAAGTCAAGCAAAAATATTTTGGACCTTTATTTTGCAATGGCCAGGGGCTTACAAAAGGATGGAGTGGATGTTATCGCCATGGAAATGACCAAATGGTTCGATACCAATTACCATTACATTGTTCCAGAATTTACAAAAGACCAAGAATTTGAACTGGTTTCCCAAAAAATTGTAAAAGAGTTTCAGGAGGCCAAACATCTCGGGATACATACAAAACCTGTGCTTTTGGGTCCAGTGACTTATTTATTGTTGGGCAAGGAAAAGGAGGAAGACTTTCATCGTCTTGATCTTTTACCAAAACTGATTCCTGTCTATCATTCCATTTTGAAAATGCTGGCAGATGCCGGAGCAACGTGGATTCAATTTGATGAGCCCATGCTCTCTACAGATCTTTCAGAAAAAGAAAAAGAAGCAATCGGTAAAGTCTATAATGGAATTACAGAAGCATTTTCGAACCTAAAAATCCTATTGGCCGGTTATTTTGGTGATTATGGCAATAACCTTGATACTGTCCTAAACCTACCTGTTTGTGCCCTGCATTTGGATTTGAAGCGAGGACAAGGTCAGTTGGATCAAGTTTTGGAATCGGGAAAGCTAAAAGAAAACACGTCTTTGTCATTAGGTGTCATTGATGGGCGCAATGTTTGGAAAAATGATTTTGAATCCTCGTTGCGGCTTATTCAGAAAGCCAAAGAAAAATTAGGGGAAGAACGTATCATTATTTCACCGTCCTGTTCGTTGCTTCATGTTCCCAATGATTTAAATCTAGAGCAAAATGAAGGGCTTCTATCAACCGAAGTAAAGGACTGGATGGCGTTTGCCAAACAGAAATTGGAAGAGCTCCAAAGCTTGAAAATACTGGCGAGCAATCTTGACTACAAGTCCCAACAGCTATTTTTGGACAATGCAGCTTCCATGGAAAAAAGACGTAGTTCCAAATTGATCCATAAACCCAAGGTAAAACAACGTATGGAACAGTTGGAAGAAAGAGATTACTCTAGGGATTCTTCATTCGATCAACGAAAGGTTCTTCAGGAAGAGCATTTAAAATTACCACTGTTTCCTACCACAACCATTGGTTCTTTTCCGCAGACCCAAGAGGTAAGGCGAAATAGGTCCATGTTCAAAAAAGGAGCGCTTGAAGAGCAAGCCTACGTGAATTTTTTGATGGAAAAAACAACCGATGCCATTGGTTTACAGGAAGAAATCGGTCTAGATGTTCCCGTTCATGGAGAATTTGAACGCAACGATATGGTAGAGTACTTTGGAGAACAGTTGGAAGGTTTTACCTTTACCCAAAACGGTTGGGTGCAGAGTTACGGTTCGCGCTGTGTAAAGCCACCTATTGTTTACGGAGATGTTTCAAGGCCTGTTCCCATGACGGTTTTCTGGACATCCTTTGCACAATCATTGACCGACAAGCCGGTAAAGGGAATGCTCACTGGGCCGGTAACCATTTTGCAATGGTCCTTTGTCCGTGATGACCAGGCACGTTCCGTGACCTGCGAACAAATTGCATTGGCCATTTTGGACGAAGTACTTGATTTGGAAAAGGAGGGCATCAATATAATCCAAGTAGACGAACCAGCGATTCGCGAAGGTCTGCCCTTGCGTAAAAAGGACTGGGAAAAGTATTTGAACTGGGCGATAGGAGCCTTTAAACTGTCCACCAGCGGTGTGAAGGATTCCACCCAAATCCACACCCATATGTGTTATTCCGAGTTCAACGACATTATCCAGAGCATTGCGGATATGGATGCCGATGTGATAACCATAGAATGCTCCCGTTCCCAAATGGAACTGTTGGATGCCTTTTCAGAGTTTGATTATCCCAACGATATTGGTCCCGGGGTGTATGACATCCATTCCCCAAGGGTTCCGTCCAAGGAGGAAATCATCAAATTATTGCAAAAAGCAGAACATGTACTTCCAGCATCCAAATTGTGGGTGAATCCCGATTGCGGGCTAAAAACCAGAGGTTGGGAGGAAACCATCAGTGCCCTTAAAATAATGGTCTCTGCAGCGCAGCAGATGAGGGAAACTGTCGGCCAACCATCAAATTAAAATTAAAACTAATGGGGCCGATATGCGTATTGGCCCCTTAATCTATGAACCATGATAGACGACAGTAACATCCGTATTTCACCCCTGCTCAGTTTCGATTTTTATTTGGAAAGCTATCACAAGTTGATGCTGCAACTCAAAAAAGAAGTTGATTTGAAGCAGATCAAATCACTCTTGAGAAACGATATTGACCACAACATCCAACAGATCATAAAGGTAGAGGATTATGATGCCTTGGTGATTACCGATTTAAACCAAGCAATAGTCTGGGTAAACGAGGGTTTTTCAGAAATGACAGGCTACCATAAAAAATATGCATTGGGAAAAAAACCTAGTTTTCTGCAAGGAGCCGAAACATCAAAAATGATCAAAAGGCAGATTAAAGAGCAGCTTTTGTCCCATCATCGCTATAAAGGGGCCATAATAAATTATAGAAAGAATGGGGAAGCCTATCGTTGCCAAATTGACATCTTTCCAATCTATGGTTCCAAGGGAGCCCCGACCCATTTTATTGCATTGGAAAAGGAATTGTTGGCCGCTTAAAAAAGAAAATTAATTTGCATGATCTTCTTAAGATTGCAACTATCCTGTTTTATCTTTGCAATACCAAATAATCGTTTTCGTTGACGAACCGCAGTCTTCCCATAGTATTCACACTTTTATATATAATGGCCATGTTACGGCCTGTTATGCCCGTGTTCGAATATGTGGTGAACCAAGATTACATTGCGGAATACCTTTGTGTAAACAAGGACAAGCCCATGTTGAATTGTAACGGAAAGTGTTATTTGGCCAAAATGTTACAAGAGGAACAGGACGAGAAAAAGCAAAATTTGCCATCTATCAATCTAGAAGAATACCCCATTGGCTTTGTGGATATTCTTTTCTGTGATTTTGCTAAACATATTTTAAAAAGGAATGAGTTGCCTGAATTCAGCCCAAGAGACCCTCGGCAGTTCGCTCAATCTGTTTTTCACCCTCCCAACTGTTAATTCAAATTTTATTGGTTACACGGTTATTCCCCTAAGGGAATCATAGCCTTGTGCGCAATGGTTCTTGGTGATGCATATGTTGTACATCATCAGTTCCATGCATTTAATTTTTAGCAGGAAATCCAACTACCATAATGGATTTCCCAAAACCTTAATATTTGAATTTAAAATGAAATCATTATATAAATTATCCACCTTACTGTTCCTATTTGTTTCTGTAACCTCTTGTAGTGATGACGATTCGCCCGGAGATAATCTAACCGGAGAGGGAAGGGTTATAATTGAATTTGACAATAGTGTTGCAGGAGACGACCTTATTTTGGGTTCTTCGTACACCAACTCCCAAGCTGAGACCTTGACCATAAACCGCCTTAATTACATAGTGAGCAATTTTAGGCTTACCGATACCCAAGGTAATGTGTTTACTTACCCTAAAGAATATGGCTATTTCATAACAAGCGAAGAGACTGGAAATACCGAAGTGGTTTTGATGAACATTCCTGCCGGTAGGTATACCGCTATGACCTTTGGTATTGGAGTGGACCAAGAAAAATACCTTTTGGGGGCCGAAGGCCAGGGTGATTTATTGACTGAAGCTGAAAGTACTGACATGATGTGGTCTTGGCAAGCAGGATATAAGTTCCTAAATTTTGAAGGTACGTTCACCTCATCAACAGTACCAGAAAACACGTATTTTCAAATTCATATGGGAAGCCACGGCTCCAGCTTGGATAACTATAAGGAGACAACCTTGAGTTTGGGCACCGAAGCTTTGGTCAGCGATGAAATGACCCCAATTATTCATCTAGTGGTCAATGCAGGTAATATTCTGGACGGGGACAACAAAATATCACTGGCAGAACAGGCTGTGATCATGGTGAGCGAGGAAAAATCACCAAAGATTGCTGAAAATACCGCGAATATGTTCAGTGTGGACCATGTCCATAACGGAGATGGAAGCTCACATTAAAAGATACTTTGGGCTGTCCTTTTACGGACAGCCCTTAAATCAAAAACATGAAAACAAGGTATCTTTTTTTGGCGACCCTACTGATATTGTTGGGAGCCTGTGATGATAATGATGGAGAATATATCAACATAGAGGATAATGAACGTTTGTCCGTTACCATGCCCACCAATTTTCCACCCATGGTTTACAATGTGGAAGAAAATCCCCCGACCAAATACGGTTTTGAATTGGGCAAAAAGTTGTTCTACGATGGAAGACTATCTGCTAATGGGTTTATTTCATGTGGATTTTGTCATGAGCAGCGATTCTCTTTTACGCACCATGGCCATCAGTTTAGCCATGGAATAGACGACAAGCAAGGAACCCGTAACACCCCTTCTTTGGCCAATATGGCCTTTTTTCGAGAATTTGCTTGGGACGGGGCAACCAGTCATTTGGACCTATTCCCCATAATTCCTATAACAAACGAAGTTGAAATGGGTGAGACCATGACGAGTGTGTTGGAAAAATTAAAGGCCGATAGTCAGTACCAAAAAGAATTCGAGGCTGCCTTTGAAGAAGGGGGAGTCAACCACGAAAATTTTTTGAAGGCGATTGCCCAATTTATGGTGATGATGGTTTCCTATAATTCAAAATATGACAAATATGTGCGAAAAGAAGACGGTGTGGCCTTAACCAAGCAAGAACTCCAAGGGATGCATGTTTTTCAGGAAAAATGTGCAAGCTGCCATACTACGGACCTTTTTTCCGATGGAAGTTTTAGGAATAATGGACTTCCACCAAATCCAAATATAAATGATATTGGACGTGCCGAAGTGAGCGGGAGTGCCAACGATAACTATAAATTCAAGGTGCCCAGTCTAAGAAATGTGTCGCTCACCGCACCCTATATGCACGATGGCAGGTTCGGCAGTTTGGAATCCGTATTGAATTTTTATCAAAGCGGTGTAGAGGATTCACCTACTCTAGATCCCTTGCTCAAAACTGAAGAAGGTCTTGGAATCTCCCTTGACGATACCGAAAAACTGGCCTTGATCGCATTTTTGGGAACACTCACCGACGACGAATTTATTAATGTCGAACGTTTCGCCGAATACTAATTTTATGAAAACATATATAATAACAGCTTTACTGATTATAATGGGCATTTATGTAATGCAAGCAAGTGAAATGCCCGCAAGACCTTGTTACCGGACCATTTCGTCCTCTTTGATGGAATTTGACGATTTCTGTGATGTTTGCGGTTGTAGCGGCAATGGCGGAAGTATGGGGTTTGGCACCGGACTGAACAATAACTTTATAGGACTTCGGTACATTGGACAGCGCTATAGGTCACGGGATGGCATTTTCTCCAATTCTCCGTGGATCGATGAGAATTTCAATACCATCCAATTATGGACACAGATTCCGGTTGGAAGAAGGTTGATCATCAATGCGGTGATGCCGTATCAATTCCATTCCAGGGAGTTTGCCGATGATACGAAGCAGCATATCAACGGGCTGGGTGATGCCACGGTTCTCGGGTTTTATCAAATCCTAAAACAAACACCGGACAGTATCATTTCCATTAAGCCACAGCACACTTTACAATTGGGGGGCGGTGTAAAAATGCCCACAGGTAGGTTTGAGGAGGAAAACCTTGAAGGAAGTGTCAACCCAAGTTTTCAGCTGGGCACTGGTAGTTGGGACTATGTTTTGGGAGCCAATTACGGCGTTACCCATCGAAATTGGGGTCTTTCTGCCATGGTCAACTACACCATCAAAACCAAAAATGATAAAGAATATCGTTTCGGAAACCAGTTCAACTATGCCTTAAATGTCTATAAAACATATTATTTGGGAACCAATTTCGCGTTAACGCCCCAAGCTGGAATCGGCGGGGAACATTTTGAGAAAAATAAGGAATTTGGGTTCGAAGTACATGATACAGGCGGAAATGCCCTGTTCAGTAGGTTGGGGGTTGAGGTAAATTACAGGCAATATGCACTCGGCCTGTCCTCTATGTTGCCCGTTGCCCAAGATCTAAACAATGGCAAGGTTGAGGTGAAAAGCAGATTTTCGGTCTATCTGAATATCAATATTTAACACATGAAGAGTGCCGAGAAGCATTTTGTTTCTTGGTACTCTTTTAAAAGTATGGGTAATTAACATCCTTGGAAGTTTATGTGAATCTGCCTTGGAACATCCATTACTTTAAAGTATAATTTTTACCTTCGCCGAAGATGGGGGTGCCCTAAATGGGCTGAGATTATACCCGGAAGTCGAGTACTTCGCACCTGATCCAGATAATGCTGGCGTAGGGATTTAGGCAAATATTGCCCGTATTCCAATTTGGGTACCCCATGATTTTTTGAACGTTGGTTACTCAAAACAATGGAATATAGTACACAACTTGTAGTTCTACAATGGATCGGAACCCTTTTTGGAGTGGTTCAGGTTCTTTTGGCCAGACAGAACAATATCCACAACTATCTTTTCGGCATTATTGCCATTCTAATCAGTATTTGGGTGCTCTATCAATCCCAATTATATGCGGATATCTTGCTCAATATGTATTATTTGGTGATGAGCATTTACGGCTGGTTTTATTGGAAGATGGGAAAACAAAAACAGGAAGCGCCCATTTCGTATTCAACAGGAAAAGAGCACGGTATCGCCATCGGTATAGTAGTGGGGTGTTTTATTTTGATGGCCTATTGGCTCGGACAGCATACAGACTCCGACGTGCCGTATTGGGATGCCGTGGTCTGCGCCTTTGCATGGGCCGGTATGTGGTTGATGGCCAAACGAAAGATCGAAAATTGGGTCTATCTGAATATTAGCAACATCATGTCCATTCCGTTATTGATATATAAAGAGCTCTATATCTATGCTGGGTTGACCGCTTTTTTGTTCACCGTTGCAATTTCGGGATACATCAAATGGAAAAAAATCATTGATAAGAAAAACAACGAGACCTATGCAGGAGCTTGACACGTTGGATTTTAAAAAACCGATTTTTAGCGAAGAAGTGTTGGAGTGGATAGCCAACGAAAACCTTTGGAACCTATGGGTGCCCAAGTGTTATGGGGGTCTGGAAATGTCCTTGTCCGATGGTTTAAAAAAACTACGGTTGCTGGCCAAAGTGGATGGGAGCCTGGGCTGGACCGTTACCTTGTGCAGCGGGGCCAACTTTTTTGTAGGTAATTTACCGAAGGAAGTAGCCGAAGATGTTTTTATCGATTTTGAAAGACCCATATGTTTTGGAGGAAGTGGAGGGGTCTTTGGAACCGCTGAGAAAGATGGAGAAGGATATGTTATTTCAGGAACTTGGAAATATGCAACTGGGGCACCTTACCTTACCCACTTTACCTTGAATGCCAAGATTCAAGAAAATGGAGAAGATGTTATCCAAAAGGATGGCACTCCCATGATTCGTTCCTTTTTGCTCCATAGAAACCAAGTAGAAATCATAGAGGATTGGCAAACCATGGGCCTTAAGGCAACAGCCACCCATTCATTTAGGGTCGAAGAGCAATGGGTCCATGAAAAGTATAGTTTTGTGTACAATGAGGTACATCAGCCCCACCCAATTTTCAAGGTGCATTTTTCCTTGTTTGCTGACCTTACATTATGGGGCAATTATGTGGGGATGGCAGAACATTTTATGGAAGAGGCTACAATCCTAGGTGGCTCAACAGAAGATATCGATCAACTGAAAGTTTACATTGGAAAGTGTGATGCTCTTCTTTCTGATTTTGCAACTGAAATCGAAAGAAGCATAAAGCAGGGCCACACGTTTTCAGAAAAATACATCAATACTGTTCACCATGAAGCTTCCAAATCCGTACAATTTCTTTCACAGGGTATTTTGAACTTGTACCCAAGTCTGGGTATTTTGGCCAGTACTGAATGTCATGTGCTGAATCAGATTTTTAGGGACTATTTTACTGCGACCCAGCACCATATTTTTAGAAAGGGAACAACCGAATCAAGAATCTTCAAAGACTTGGAATAGAATATTGGATGACGCAACTTATTGAAATATTTACATCTTCTTCATAAAACGCATGTATGGAAAAGTTAATCTCGAGTTTGCTCGTCCTTGTATTGTTGAGCCAATTTTCGGCATGCAACAATGATGATACTGATACTCCAAACCCAACGAATACTTCCATTTTAGGGAAATGGAAATTGACTGCGGCATACATTAGCTCCGGTGGGCCACAATATTGGGTAGATATCGAAGATGGGGAAGAGATAGAATTCCTATCGGATGGAAGTTTCACTTCGACCAATTACCCAGAATGTAATGAAGACGGGTATACCCTTGATGGAGAAAACTTGGTACTGGATTATGATTGTGGAGATACGGAGCTGGTAGCCGAAAACGAAGAAGGCTTGATTACGTTCCATATCGAATTTGAAAATGACCATTTTCTTTTATCCCCAACCAGTGTTATTTGCATCGAAGGATGCAGCTACAAATATGAAAGGATGGATTAATGAGGGGCAAGAGTTATAAAATTCGCAAATAACCTCGTTGTCAATCATAAAGCCGTAATTCCTTTACCATACATTTAGATTTTCTAGGTATTTAGTAGATTTGGCAATAAACCAACTTCTAACTAACTCATGACCTTAAAACATCGTTCTTTTTATTTCCTATTTACATTTTTGTTGAGTTGTGCCACTTTTGCACAAGATTTTGAAGCCTTGGAATACCGTACCATAGGTCCTGCTAGGGGAGGTAGGGTAACCACCGTTACCGGAACAGCCATGTTGCCGGGTACTTTTTATTTTGGCGCTACTGGTGCCGGTGTCTGGAAAACCGAAGATTACGGAACCTCTTGGAACAATATTTCCGACGGATTTTTTAAAACGCCCTCAATCGGTGCCATTGAAGTTGCAGCTAACGACCCCAATATTCTTTATGTAGGTACGGGGTCCGATGGTATCCGTAGCAACATCATCGAAGGCAAGGGCATGTACAAATCCATTGATGCCGGAAAAACATGGGAACACATTGGTCTGGAAAATGCAGGTCAGATAGGTGCCGTGGAAATAGACCCTACCAACAGCAATATTGTTTGGGTAGCCGCCATCGGAAATGCATTTAAGTCCAATAAGGAAAGAGGAATATATAAAACCACTGATGGAGGTGCAACTTGGGAAAAAGTTTTGTTTGTTTCAGAAGAGACAGGTTTTGCCGATTTGGAATTGCTTCCCGGAAACCCAAATGTCATCTATGCCGCTGCATGGAAAGCAAGACGTACCCCTTGGACCATTGATTCAGGTGGGGAGAACAGTGAAGGTGGAATTTATAAATCCGTGAACGGTGGAAAAGATTGGGAGAAATTGGAGGACGGGCTTCCAACGGGACTTATCGGTAAGATTGATTTGGCCGTTTCTCCATCTGACTCCAGAATACTTTATGCAGTAATCGAGGCGCCCGGAGAGGATAGGGGATTGTACAAATCCGTAGACCAAGGTAAATCCTTTGAGCATGTTTCAGATGATGAAAGACTGGTCAACCGACCTTTTTATTACACCAATATTGAGTTGGACCCTACCAATCCAGATATTGTGTATTCCAATGCCAATCCTTTGATAAAATCCATCGATGGTGGTAAATCTTGGAGACGTATGAGTGTTCCCCATGGAGACAACCACGATATTTGGCTAAATCCGGATAATCCAGACCTGTTGATTCAATGTAATGATGGTGGGGCCAATATATCCCACAACGGAGGAAAAACATGGTCTACCCAATACAACCAGCCAACAGCAGAGATTTATCAAGTTGCTGTGGATGATCAATATCCTTACTGGGTCTATGGAGCACAGCAGGATAATACAACGATAGCCATTCCAAGTATGGCGCCTACGGCAACTTCTCCCGCCAATGGGAGTATAATGATGGATGTTGGAGGATGTGAAACTGGGCCTGTAATCCCGATGCCGGGCAATCATTATATCGTTTACAACAACTGTAAGGGACGCTTTAGCGTGTACAGTAAAAAAACAGGACAGAGCCGTGAATATTCCATCGGGGCATCCAACATTTATGGGCATAATCCTAAAGATTTAAAGTATAGGTTCCAACGTGTGGCACCTATCCATGTTTCCCCATTCGACCCTGAAGTGGTGTACATGGGCTCCCAATTTCTACATAAAACAAATGATGGAGGTAAAAACTGGGAAATCATATCTCCAGACCTAACAGAGAACGACCCTGATAAACAAGTGATTTCTGGTAACCCCATTACCAGGGATATTACCGGCGAAGAATATTACAGTACGCTTTATTCCATCAGGGAATCGAAAATTAGCAAAGGTGTGATATGGACAGGGTCCAACGATGGCGTTATTTCGGTCACGAAAGATGGCGGCGCCACTTGGAAGAAGGTTACACCTAAAAAGTTGCCAAAAGGCGGTAGAGTAGAGTCCGTGGAACCATCACAGTTTGACCCTGCAAAGGCTTACATCGCAGTAGACCGACATTTGTTGGGAGATACCACGCCTTATTTTTATAAAACTGATAATTACGGCGAAAGCTGGGAGCTGGTCAGTACTGAATCCAATGGTATACCATCGGACCATACGGCGAGGGTGTTGCGCGAGGACCCCGTACGTAAGGGACTTTTGTATGCCGGTACCGAGTACGGAATGTTTATTTCTTTTGATGATGGAGGAACATGGAAAAGCTTTCAACAAAATCTACCTGTGACACCGATTACCGATATCATTTTGTTCCGAGGAGACTTGATTTTAAGTACCATGGGTCGTGGTTTCTGGATTTTGGACAAGATTACTACCTTAAATGACGAAAACATCACGCAATTGGGAGAGACTCCAGTTCTGTTTAAACCTGATGACACCTATAGATACCAAACTCCATGGGGCGGTGCAGATTTCCCGCAATATCCATCAACCAGCGTAATTATTGATTACTACCTACCATCGGATATAGAGGAAGGGATTAGCCTACAGATTTTGGATGCCCAAGGAAAAGAGGTTTCGACCATTGTGAGCGATTCCACAAAATTGAAGGCGGCTACGGAGATGGTCGAGGACATGAGCCTCAGTATGACTTTTGTGTACATGAACGAGAAATTGGAAGCTAAAAAAGGACTCAATCGTTTTGAGTGGAACATGCAGCAGAAAGGAGCTTGGGACCAAAACAAAAGAAGAAGATTTGGAAATGGACCTACGGTATTGCCCGGCACGTATACTGCGAAACTCACCGTAGGTGAGCAATCACTCGAGAAAAGTTTTGAAGTGCTCATGGACCCGAAGCTTGAAGAAGACGGAATTTCTTTGGCTAAGATGAAAGAGCAACAAGAACTTCAGTTTAAGGTAATTGATTTATTATCGGAAGCACGACAATTTCAGGATAAGGTAGAAAAGAAGATTAAGGAGTTGGAAAAGTCAAATGCGAGTGAAGCCCAACTTCAGCCCTATAAAGATGTTTTAAAGGAGCTAAAAAACGATGAAGGAGCCTATCCTGAAGTGGTTATGGTAGCTCAAATTTCGTATTTGTACTACATTTTGAGCAGCGCGGACAAAGAACCAGGACAAGAGGAAAAAGACCGCTACCAAGAATTGTTGGTCCAATTCAACGAACTTAAGGGAAAAGTTAATCTATAATTTAAAAGCCCCTTTTAAAAGGGGCTTTTTGTTTACTGCTCAGTGCAATTCTTCACAATGAAAACCATTGTTTTGTAAGAGCGCGGAAATTATTGGGGCCTTCAGATTTTTGGTTTCGACTCTCAGGATATTGTCACAATCTTCGAGGTCAAAATTCCAGCAGCCATTGGTATCGACCAGCCTGTTCAGCCACGGACGAAGCTGTTTCACTTCTCCTTTTCGTTTTACGGATGTCTTAAAAACATGGACGGTCATCATAATTTAGCTTCGGTCATAAAAAAAAGGAGGTTCAATATCAAGGGCACGTAAATAAACATAACCTTGCGCACGGTGGTGAATCTCGTTATCCACGAAATACTGTATGCTGGATAACACGGTACCTTCATACTGCCCAAAAAGTTTTATCTCCTCTTGGAATCTCTCGATGCTTATTTGACTCCAAAGCTTATTGATTTCTTCGGTGTCCTGGTCCCATTTTTTTAAAAAATCGGCTTTGGTGCTACCGTAGTCACGATGTTCGTCAAATTCAACGGTTTTTCCTGATACGATTTCAGTAAGTCCAGGAACGGCAATGGCAAAAAGTTCTTTGGTCATTTCAGCAAAAGGACGCATCCCTCCAATACTGTAATTAAAAAACTCTTTTTCAGGAAAGGCCTCGATAACCCTTCGGGTAAGTCTTCTGTGTCCTTGGTATTGTTCCAAAAACTGTTCAGGTGTCATTACTTGTCTCGTTGTCTGTTCATTAATGGTGTTTTCCATGTAATTGTGATTTAAAGGTTTATTGTTTCTGAAAACAAAATTAGAAGGGGGGTGTGACAGCCCCGTGTCAGTAGTAAAAATTGAATTCAAAAAAAATACTGTTGACAAACTGCTGTCATATGTTCCAAATAATTTTGATGGAGACAATGCATATAAATGATATAATATGAGCAGGAAAACATCTTCCATCCACGGATTGAAATCCTATCTTTGGGAGATAGCTCACGCAATTATGGGAATGGATACCGTTAAACGTTTTGATAGGATAGTTGCTATTTTAATACAGTTGCAGACCAAGCGGATTGTAAAAGCGCAGGAACTTGCGGATCGCTTTGAGGTGAGCTTGCGCACCATTTATAGGGATGTCAGGACCCTTGAGGCCTCCGGGGTTCCCATTGTTAGTGAGGCCGGGGTAGGATATTCCATCATGGAGGGATATCGATTGCCTCCGGTAATGTTTACCCGCGAGGAGGCGGGAAGTTTTGTAGCGGCCGAAAAATTGATGCAGCAATTCACGGATAAGTCTCTTGGCGCTTATTACGAGTCTGCGATGTTTAAACTAAAATCGGTTCTGCGGGGCAAGGAAAAGGACTGGGTGGAAGCATTGGAATCCCAAGTGTCCATAGTGCCCGGGCAGGTTCTGTTCAACGATAAAGTGCCCAATGCCCTTGAGATTCTGTTCGAGAGCATTGCAGAACGGAAACAAGTATTTTTGAGATATGAATCATTACGGGAAGAAACACCATTGGAACGACACATTGAGCCCGTAGGGCTGTTTAATGAAAACGGATTTTGGTACATTTTGGGTTATTGCCATCTGCGTACCGATTATCGCCATTTTAGAACCGATAGAATCCATAAAATAGCAAGAACCTCGCTTGATTTTTTACTGGAGCATGGCACTATTGACGAGCACAGGAGCAAAAAAGAGGAGGTTTCAAAAACCAAAGTAAAAATATTGGTAGAGAAATCCGTGGCCAAGTATATTCAAGGACAGACCAAACATTATGGATTAGTTTCCATCGAGATAAAGGGAGAAGAAGTTGAAATGACGTTCATGACCACGGATTGGAAAAACGGATTTTCCCGTTGGTACCTCATGTTTGGTGACTATGCCAAAATAATCGAACCAGAGGCGCTAAGGGAGCGGGTGGTGGAGATATTGGCCAAAAGTCAAGAAAGGCTTTCCCATTAAGAAGGCCCAAATATAAAAGATGGATTTATTCACGAATCAGATAGACCCCAATCAAAATATATTGCCCAACGACGGAACCGTCAATTATTTTGGTCCTATTGTGGAGTTGGAAAAGGCCGATTTTTACTTTGAACGACTATTGAATACGATTTCTTGGGAGCACGATGAGATACATATGTTCGGCAAGCACATCACGACCAAACGAAAAGTAGGTTGGTATGGGGAGGAACCTTTTGAGTATACCTATTCCAATACTACTAAAAAGGCATTGTTCTGGACTCCCGAGCTAATGGAACTTAAAAACCTGACCGAAAGCCGAACAAATGAGACTTATAATTCCTGTTTGCTCAATTTATATCATTCAGGAGAAGAGGGGATGGGATGGCACACTGATGATGAAAGGGAACTTAAACCCAACGGTGCTATTGCTTCTTTAAGCTTTGGAGCAGAACGTAAATTCGCATTTAAACACAAAACAACCAAAGAAAAGGTAGAGTTATGGTTGGATCATGGAAGTTTGCTGGTAATGAAGGGTGAAACGCAAACACATTGGCTTCACCGTTTGCCGCCAACAAAAAAGATAGGCGCTCCAAGAATCAATTTAACATTTAGGACGATAAAATTGTAATATAGAGGTATTGTTTAGGTAAGCTATATTTCAAAGGGCAGTTTTGTAAATTCATTGTTTAGAAGGAACTTTACCAGATAAATTAACGAGAATGCCGATTATATTCAGGGTTACATCAATTGTGTTTCTATTGGTCTGTCTATCAGTCAGTGGACAACAGTTGTTGCCACCTATCCAAAATTATCAGTTACTGGATTATAAGGGAGGCACAAAAAATTGGGATGTTTCCATCAATGAAAATGGGGAGTTGTTCGTGGCGAACAACAAAGGGCTACTTCATTATAACGGTGAACAATGGACGTTGAACAAACTGCCCAACAATACCATAATCAGGTCGGTTAAAAGTATTGGGGACCGGGTGTACACGGGGTCTTACGAAGAATTTGGCTATTGGACCAAAAATGAGTTTGGTGAACTGGGTTATACTTCATTGACGCACCTTATTAAGGACCATACCTTTACAAGTGAAGAATTTTGGGAAATTTTCCCTTCTTCGGATGGCAGGGTAATGTTCCGTTCTTTTTCTGCAATTTATTCTTATTCACGAGATAAGATAACAGTTGTTGATCCTCCCTTTGTGGTTTCCGACCTTATCGAATTTAATGGAAAATTGATTGTGGCCGGTGGTTCCGTAGGACTTTTTGAAGTAAAAGGGGATTCGTATGAGCCATTGTCCGATCAAGATTTATTGGTGGGGAAAACCATTAACGACATAGCTATTTTTGAAGGTAACTTGCTGGTGGGCACCAAACTAAGCGGCTGTTTTTTGTATGATGGAACCACCTTGACTCCTTGGCAAACAGCTATAAATGAAGAGCTCAAGGATCACCAACTGAACAAAATAACCCTTTTGGGAGAAAACCTGCTAGGCTTTGGGACCATTAAAAACGGCATGTATCTCTACAGTTCCGAAACGGGCAAGTACAGTATTTTAAATCGTGAATCCGGTCTTCAGAACAACACGGTGCTTTCTTCATTATTGTACAAAGATTTACTCTGGTTGGGGTTGGACAATGGATTAGCTCGGGTGAGGCTTACCAATCCTATAACGTACTTTACAGATTATACAGGATTGTTAGGCATGGTCTACGATATCGCTTGGTACAATGGTAAATTATTTCTGGGAAGCAATACAGGGGTCTTTTATTTTGAGGGTAGTGAACTAAAGTTTGTTAATGGCTCCCAAGGACATGTGTGGGACCTAGATGTAATCGAGGGCGATTTGCTGTGTGGACATACAAGGGGAACATTCAAGGTGTCCGAGAACAGTTTTGAACTGATTAGCGAAGTTGCCGGTGGTTATCAGATGATAAAAGTACCGGATAGAAAATCTACCTATGTCCAAGGAACCTATAATGGTGTGGCCATGTTTACAAAACATGATGATGAAACTTGGGAAGTAGTTAAGATAGAAGGGATGGATGAACCAGTGAAGCAATTATGCTTTGAAACACCAAGCATACTTTGGACGGCGCATCCGTATAAAGGATTCTCTAGAATTCATTTTAATGAAGCCCAATACAATAAGGTAGATAGAATCCAGAAGTTCAACCAAGAAGAGGCCCCAAGCGAGTACAATGTAAAGCTCTATAATATAAAGAACCATATTGTACTTAATAGTGAAGGGAATTGGTATGCCTACAACCCGATTGGCGACAAAATTGAAAAATTTGAGGAATTCAAAGATTATAAAAACAAGGAACTGCTGTTTTTTGATCAAGAATATTTTTGGTTTGTGGACGATGATGAACAGAAAGCCATTATTTATACAGATTTGAAGGGAGACAGTCTAATGCTTACAGATTTGCCGCTGCGAGAGCGATTGGCACCTGATTCCCAAAATTTGGTAAAGGTGAATGACAGTACATCCTACATTACCCTTATAGACGGATTTGCCAAAATTAATGCACCAGGGTTAAAGGGAATATCCGGGCAAGAAGAGCTTCCGGTTCCGAGTTTTATAGTTTTAAAAGATCAAGAGAGCAAGCATTCGGTACAGGGGAACAGCATAGACATTCCTTTTAGAAATTCCCAATCCATAACCATCGAGGTAGCATCACCAGAATACATATATCCCCATTATTATTATAGGTTGGAAGGGCCAAAGGAATATTCGCAATACGTGGAGAGTGGGGCCATCAATTTTCAAAACCTGCCTTATGGTGAGTATACTTTCAAAATTGCCACTTCGGGTATGGATAATAGCATTTCTGAATACAAGCAATTGAATTTCACTATATCCCCACCTTGGTTTTTTTCGTGGTGGAGTCTTTTTCTTTATTTGGCATTGGCTGTTCTTGCAATTTATTTGGTGAGAAGATACAATAGGAGAAAATTGGAAAGAAAGCATAGGGAGTTGGAAGAACGTTTACATCACGAGCAGCAGGAGAGGATGGCCAAGATGGAAAAAGAAGAACTGGCCAAAGAAGTGAAGCAAAAGCAGAATGAATTGGCTAGCACCACATTGAACATTGCACGAAAAAATGAAATGATACTGGAATTGAAGAATATGCTTATTATGAACAAGGATAAGTTTTCCAATTCACAGCGATACCGAACATTTATCAAAAAACTGAACAGTTCCATAGAGGATACCGAAGATTGGAGACGGTTCGAGGTCAATTTTAAGGAATTGCACCAAGATTTTTTTGAGCGATTATTGAAGTCTTACCCCTCCTTGACCCCAAAAGACCTAAAGTTGTGTGCTTACCTAAAAATGAATCTTTCTACAAAGGAAATTGCACCGTTGATGGGCATAACGGTTAGAGGGGTAGAAATACATCGATACCGTCTCAGGAAAAAGCTAGATATGGATAGCTCGGACAACCTTTCCAACTTTCTTATCACTTTTTAAGAGTTTAAAAACGCTCCAAGAAGTTTATTAAAAGTTCTAAAGCAGATTACATCATTACTACATCACTATGTTAATATTTTTTACATCAAAACATGTGTTGGATACTGCAAACACTGTGAAACAAGGGTTTCAAAGCATTTTAAAAATGATGTATTTATTATGTATTCCAATCAGCCTGCTATCGGCACACTCTTTATTAATTTAGTAAAAATCTAACTCTATTTTTGCACAATTATGAAAATTAAAAGCAAACTTTTGCTAATGTCATTTTTATTGTTTCAGGCCGTCGTTTTGGCCCAAAACAATATAACGATTTCGGGAACGGTAACCGATGATCAAGGGCAACCATTGCCTGGGGCAAGTATAGTGCTTGAGGGTACTACAACAGGAATACAAACGGACTTTGATGGAAACTATACCTTGGACAACGTTCCGGGAGATGGTTCGTTGGTGTTTAGTTATGTAGGTTTTACTTCTCAAACCATACCTATTAATAATAGAACAACTATCGACTTGACGATGCAGGAAGACACACAAAGTCTAGATGAAGTTGTTGTGGTCGGCTATGGTACCCAGAAGAAGGCAGATTTAACAGGTTCCATTGCCACAGTGGATGCCGAGCAAATTGAAAAAACACCTTCCGCCAACCCCGTACAATCTTTACAGGGCAAGGTTGCAGGTGTACAAATTGTAACGCCAGGTTCCCCAGGAGCATCACCTACGGTTAGGATTCGAGGTCTGGGTACATATTCCGATGCTACCAGTCTTTTATATGTTGTTGATGGTATGTTCTACAACAATATAGACTTTTTGAACCCGAACGATATCAAGTCGATGAACGTTTTGAAAGATGCCTCTTCTTCTGCTATTTATGGGGTAAGGGCAGCGAACGGTGTAATCATCATCGAAACAAAATCTGGAGGAAAAAACAGGAAGCCTACTATAGAGTATAACGGTTATACAGGTATACAACGTGCGCAAAATGTGTTGCAAATGGCCAACGCCGAGCAATTTGTGACCATGGCCGTGGAATCTGGTTCATCAGCTGATGTTCAGTTTATCTTAAATGCAATGCAGCGTTATGGTAGAAGTAGGGTCAATCCAAACGTACCCAATGTAAATACAGATTGGTACGATGAGATTATCCGCGATGGACTTATTCAGAACCACAGTTTAAGTGTAACTGGTGGTACAGAAAATGTTTCCTATTCCTTGGGTACAAACTACTTTTCACAACAAGGTTTGTTGGATATGAACAACGAGTACGAGCGATTCAATATCCGTTCCAAGCTCGATGTGGATGTTACCGATAATTTAAAAGTAGGGGTGAATACTGTGTTCAGTAACGCAACACAGCAAAACGCTGAGGATGCTGCATGGTTCAAAGCTTATTTTGCCGTACCTATTTTACCAGTGTTTGATGATTTAAATACAGAAGCAACGCCTACGCGTTACGCAAATGCACAAGCATTCGGATATAGGAGCACACAGAATCCATTTCCCGATATGGTCTACAATGACGATAGGTTGAAAATACGTAAGTTGTTGGCTAACATATACTTGCAAACCGACCTTATAAAGGACAAGCTTACGTTTAAGACCACCTACAATGTGGATTTCTCCGCTTTGGAAGAAAGATATGTGAACCTACCTTATAATATGGGTTATGGTGACCAACGAATTTCTGATATAAACAGAAAGCAGAACAACTACTACAATCAAATTTGGGATAACGTGCTTACCTATACGGATACCTACGCAGAAGACCATAACGTAACGGTAATGGCGGGTACTTCCTTTAGGGACGAAGCATCAAACAGATTTGAAGCTACTGGTCGCGACATTGCGGGAATCAATTATGAAACATCATGGTTTCTGGATTTTGCCGATCCTTTATCCTTCAATAATAATGTAGAAGAAGACAACGGTAGAATCTATGGACAATCCTATTTTGGTAGAGTGTCGTACAACTTTAAGAACCGATATCTGCTTTATGGAACTTTCAGAGCGGACAGGTCATCTAAATTTACGCAAGAACAATGGGGTTATTTCCCTTCTGTAGGTGCTGGTTGGGTAGTGTCCCAGGAGCCATTTATGGAGAATGTAGGCTTCTTTGATTTCTTAAAGTTGAGGGCCGCATGGGGTAGATTGGGTAACGATAACGTTCCTGCAAGTGCCGGTGCCAATACTATTTCGAACGAAACTGTGGATTTGGGAGATACCCCAAATACCGGTATTACGGCAACAAGTACTTACACCGATCTAACATGGGAGGTAGTGGAAGAATTGGACTTTGGTTTCAATATGAATGTTTTAAATAATCGCTTGTCGTTAGAGGCGGACTATTACATCAGGGATACCGAAGATGCCATTATGCCCGTCTACATTCCAATAGCAGACAAGACAATCTCAAGAAACTCAGGTGTCATACGAAACTCTGGAGTAGAGGTGGCATTAAATTGGAGCGATGAAATTACATCCGATTTCACCTATACCGTAGGGGCCAACTTTACCACAGTAAAGAACGAGGCCATTCAAATTGAGGACGAAAAAGGGTATATCGATTCAGGTTCTGCTGAGTTCCGTCAAAGAACGTTGGTGGGCGAACCGCTTTATGCGTTCTACGGATACGAAACTACCGGTGTATACCAGAACCAGGCGCAGATTGATGCAGACCCTGTCGCACAAAATGCAATTGCCAACGGACAGGATATTCAGCCAGGTTACCTCATTTATAACGATGCAAACGGTGATGGAACCATTACCGATGAAGATAGAATGGTTCTAGGCTCCTTTTTGCCAAAATTCACTTACGGGGGTAACATAGGGCTTAATTATAAGGACTTTGGATTTACCATGAATTTCTACGGACAGAGCGGCAACAAGATCTTGAACAGAAAAAGAGGAGAGATTTTGTTTACCAATGATACCAATATGGATGCCGATTTGGCCAAGAATCGTTGGCATGGTGAGGGAACCAGTAATACTTATCCATCATCAGCAGGTTTAAGGGATGGCTGGAACCAGAGATTGAGCAATTTTTGGGTAGAGGATGGAGATTTCTTCAGAATCCAGAATATTCAATTGGCTTACACCTTAAGAGGCGATAAGCTAAAGGGCAACGCACCTGATATTAAATTCACATTAACCGCCGAGAGACCGTTGACATTGTTCAGCTACAACGGATTCAATCCAGAAGTATCGGATGGAGTGGATCGCCAAACATATCCAGTTCCAGCAATCTACACCTTTGGTGTTAATGTTAAACTATAAAAGAAATTGCAATGAAGAATTATAAAAACATAATATTAAAAGTAACATTTGTTTTGATTGCGATACTCTTTGTCCAATCATGCTCAGATAAATTTGAAGACAGGGAAGGTCAGCTCAATGCGGATGACCTGGACTACACCGATACCGAAGATATGATTCAGGCATTGGTAGGGTCATATCACGTAATGGCTACCCGTGGTTGGGAAGAGCCTATCCTATTATCTGTAAGGGGGGATGATGTTAATGCAGGTGGAGTAGGTGATGCACAAGATGGTTTAACCGATGCAGACCTTTTTATATATAACCAAGGTTATTGGATGTTCAATCAACTTTGGAATGCCCATTACGGGGACGTGGTATCACTTAATACTCAAATTGAATTGATTCAGAGCTTCAAGGAATTTGCAAGTGAAGAAAATCAAGTAACTGCTGATCAATATATCGCCGAGATAAAGGTGATGAGAGCTTGGTTGCACTTTAACCTGGCAAGGGTTTGGGAAAATGTTTTCATTATTGAGTCTACCCAGCCTGACGCAGAGATTATGGACGGTCCGGCATCCAAGAACGAAATGATGCAGTACATCGCCGATCAAATGGACGAGGCCATACCAATGCTGCCAAATTTGAGACCGAACGAGCGTACCGATGTTCCAGGAGGGGTAACACGCTATACAGCTTACGCCATTAAGGCCATGGCAATGATGGAGTTGGAAGATTATCAAGGAATGGCAGATGCATCTGCGGCCATTATCAACTCCAATAGATTTTCATTGTATCCAGATTTCTACAGTTTGTTCAAAAAACCAGGGGAGTTGAGCGATGAAAGCCTAATGGAATTTCAGTTTTCAGATTATGGTTCCAGTACCAGTGATGAGTTTTACCACTTATATGCACCATTCGGACCATCTGGTTGGACACCAGCTAGGGAAAATGCTTCCCCAGGTTGGGGCTTTTACGAGCCCAGCATCAAGTTCATCAAGTTTATGCTAGATCGCGAGGATTTTGAACGTTTGGAAACCAGCGTATTGTTCTCTCCAAGAGGCGTACAGGAAGTTGCTGAAGACCCGGCCTATACCAATTTGCCAGCTTTTATGGATATCCAAATAAGCGATGACCGTTCCTATATTACCACACGGGATGGTGATCAGATAAACGATTATTCACGGGCACGTTTTGCAAGTGGTAAACATTACCTTCCTTCCGTTCAATTAACGGATCAAAGAAATGATTATGGGGGAGGTAAAAACATGATCGTAATCCGTTATGCCGAAATCCTATTGATGTACGCGGAAGCATTGACCCGAGGTGCCAGTGGTTCTGGAATGACAGCTGATCAGGCCGTCAACATGGTACGTTCTAGAGCAGGATTGTCTTCATTGTCAGGCGTTACCTCTGATCAGGTTATGGACGAAAAGTTTGCCGAATTGGGAATGGAATGGGGAATTCGCTACTATGATATGGTCCGTTTGGAAAACTACTCCGAACTAAGCTATGACGGTAGAACATTTACAGCTGACAGAGCTTATTTGCCCTACCCACAAGAACAGGTGGATGCACTTCCAACACTTACAGGTAGTAACGGCAACGATTAAACAAACTAAATAAACAACACAAGATGAAACATATAGTTAAATCCATAATAATGTTACTGGCACTGCTCGTAGTGTCCTGTAATGAAGGAATTGACCCCATTACCGCTGTGGATGCCGGTGTAGATGAAACCGCACCGCAGGTAACCATAAGTGCTCCGGTGGCAGGAAGCGTAATTCAGGTGCCGGCCGAAACTACGGATGTGCCGATTTCCTTTCAGGTCACGGACGATATAGAAGTAGGCTCCATCAGCGTACAAATGAATGGAAGTACTATTGCTACCTATAATGGCGGGTTCGTGGATTATCGTAGGGTACTTGTAAACAATTTGGTATTTGAAGGTTTGGTTGATGGAGAGCATGAGCTGACCGTAACCGCAACGGATTTGGATGGAAAGTCTACTTCCGCTACGGTAAACTTTTCCAAGGAACCCCCATATTTGCCCAAATACGAGGGAGAGATACTGTATATGCCCTTCAATGGAGATTGGATAGATCTAATTTCTTTCCAAACCCCGACCGTAGTTGGTGACCCATCATTTGCAAGTGAAGAAGAAAGCCTAAATGGTTCTGGAGCTTATGCCGGAGCAGAAGGTGCTTATTTAACATTGCCAACAGATGGGTTGACAAACCCTGAGTTCAGTGCCATTTTCTGGGTGAAAATTAATGCCATACCGGATAGGGCTGGTATTTTGACCATGAGCCCACCAATGACCGATGGAACTACCAATGACCGTAATAAAGGTTTTGCTTTCTTCAGGGAAAACGCTGGTGGTGAGCAAAGATTCAAACTTACCGCAGGCTATGGTGAAGGAGCAGAATGGTTTGATGGTGGAGAAATGGCGGATGTAGATCCTTCTACCGGTGAGTGGGTCAATCTGGCATTCACTATTTCAGGTTCGGAAGCTGTTGTCTACATCAATGGACAAGTAGTGAGCCAAAACGCATTTCCAGGCATCGATTGGACTGATTGCAATGTACTGTCCATAATGTCCGGGGCACCCAACTTTACAGAGTGGAACCACCTATCCGACCAAAGTTTGATGGATGAGCTTAGAATCTTTAATCGGGCAATCACCCAAGAAGAAATTCAAACTATTATGGCCGATGATTCAGGAGAATTTGTTTCATCATACCCTCCAACTTTTGACGGTGAATTCTTCTATATGCCTTTTGATGGAGACTACATGGAAATGTTCAGGGAAACTGAGGCCACCGAAGTTGGAAACCCAGGGTTTGCGGGAGAAAGTGTAGAAGGCACAGATGCCTACGCCGGAGCTGTAGATTCGTATTTGACATTCCCTACACAGGGATTGACATCGGACAACTTCAGTGCCACCATGTGGTATAAAATGAATGTGACCGAAAATAACGCAGGTATTTTGATAACAGGACCCGAGGATACCGAAAATGCAGGCTATCCAGAAGTTCAGAACCTTAGAACCAGCGGGTTCCGTTTCTTTAGGGAGAATGTAGGCGGAATGCAACGCTTCAAGCTAAATGTAGGTGATGGCACGGCAGATGCATGGGTAGATGGTGGAGAAAACGCCGACGTTGACCCATTGGTTGCTACAGATTGGATACACTTGGCCATTACAATTTCCGGTTCAAATGCTGTGGTTTATATAGATGGTGAACCAGTGGGGCAAAATACCATATCAGGTATCGATTGGTCCGATTGTGATTTCTTCAGTATAGGTTCCGGAGCACCAACATTTACGGAGTGGGGCCATTTATCGGACGAAAGTCAGATAGATGAACTACGGTTCTATAATAAATCCCTTACCCAAGAAGAGGTACAGGAAGTCATGAACAATTAATGGGTTACTATATGTAGCGCATCAAAATATTTGATTAGTTAGTTTAGTTATTTTTATGAGGTTAATTGTATTACCATTGGCCATTGCCGCCCTTTTAGTAGGGTGCAATGGCCAAAAAACTAAGGAAAAAAGCAAAGAATCAACCCCTGAAAGCACCATCGATAGCCTTGCCTATACCGATGGAGCATTGCTGGACTCTGTGCAGTACCAGACCTTCAACTACTTTTGGGATGGAGCAGAACCGGTTTCTGGATTGGCCAGGGAACGTATCCACATGGATGACGTTTATCCAAACCATGATAAGAATATTATAACAACAGGTGGTTCAGGTTTTGGACTGATGGCCATTTTGGTGGGTGTAGAAAGAGATTTCATCTCTAGGGAACAGGCCTTGGAACGCTATGAAAAAATCGTTGACTTTTTGGAGAAGGCAGATCGTTTTCACGGAGCATGGCCACACTGGTTGTTGCCGTCTGGAAAAGTGACTCCCTTCAGCAAAAAGGATAACGGTGGTGACCTTGTAGAGACCGCTTTTTTGGTCCAAGGGTTGCTGACCGTTAAAGCCTATTTTAAGGATGGCAATGAACGTGAACAGCAATTGGCCCAAAAAATCCAAGAGCTATGGGAAGAAGTAGAGTGGGACTGGTACACCAAGAACGGTGAAGATGTGCTATATTGGCATTGGAGCCCCGAATACCAATGGGAAATGAACTTTCCCGTAGGCGGTTACAACGAAGCCTTGATCATGTATGTGTTGGCGGCAGCCTCTCCGACACACCCAATAAAAAAATCGGTTTATGAAAAAGGTTGGGGAGTAGATGGAGCTATTACCAAAGATACTACCTATTATGGTCTGGAAACGGAAATGAACCATTACGAACATAGTGATGCCCCCGTAGGACCCTTATTTTGGGCACATTATTCCTATTTGGGCCTAAATCCGAAAGGACTCAAAGACCAGTTTGGTGATTATTGGAAACTCAATAAAAACCACGCATTGATCCACTACAAATATTGCGTGGACAATCCGAAGAATTATGAAGGGTATGGAGAAGACTGTTGGGGCCTCACTTCCAGCTATTCCATTAATGGATATGCCGGCCATCGCCCGGGAGAAGACCTAGGAGTGATTTCCCCTACGGCAGCGCTGTCTTCAATGCCCTACACACCAGATGAAAGCCAAAGGTTTCTGAGATATATGTATAATGAGCAGGACAGTCTCATTGGAAAATACGGACCCTATGATGCTTTTAGCATGCAAGACGATTGGTACTTGCCAAGATACTTGGCCATAGATCAAGGTCCAATTCCTGTAATGATAGAAAACTATAGGAGCGGATTGTTCTGGAAGCTGTTCATGGCCAATGAAGATGTCCAGAAAGGATTGAAAAATTTGGGTTTTGAAAGTCCTGAGATTACAAATACAGATGATTAAGAAAACAATATACCTCTTGCTATTTTCCAGCCTGATGATTTCCTGTGGGGGAGGGGATGACTATACGTATATCCCAACAGAGCCGGAATTGCCAGGAAGTGGTTCCGAAGAGGAGGAGGAGCCTACCATCACCGATGAGGAATTACTTGATTTGACCCAAGAGGAAACTTTTAAATATTTCTGGGATTATGCCGACGCCAACTCCGGTGGGGCAAGGGAAAGATATCATCCCAACGACCCCGCAAATAGTGAGGGAGTGGTAACGGCAGGCGGCACTGGGTTTGGACTTATGGCTATCTTGGTGGGCATTGAAAGAGGATTTGTTTCTCGGGCTGAAGCCGTTGACCGTTTGAATACTTTATTAGATTTTCTTGAAAATGCAGACCGCTTTCATGGGGCTTGGCCACACTGGATGAACGGTGCTACAGGGTCCGTTATCCCATTTAGTGACTTGGATGATGGAGGTGATTTGGTAGAGACCGCCTTCTTAGCGCAGGGTCTGGTTTGTATAAAGGAATATTTCAAAAATGGGACGGACATAGAACAAGCACTGGCCCAACAGGCAGATGATTTGTGGAAAGGAGTCGAGTGGGATTGGTATACACAAAATCAAAATGTGTTGTATTGGCACTGGAGCCCGAATCATAACTTCGCTATCAATATGCCTCTAACAGGGTACAACGAGGTATTGATTACCTATATAATGGCCGCTGCTTCTGCGGATTTTACCATTGATAAAGAAGTATATACTAACGGTTGGGCATCAAACGGTGGAATCCAATCGGGAAACACACAGTACGGTTATCCACTTTTGGTGAGACATAATGGAGCGGAGCAGTTCGGCGGACCCTTATTTTGGGCGCACTACTCATATTTGGGATTAGATCCACGCAACCTCTCCGATGAGTATGTCAATTATTGGGATGTAAACGTAAATCACACCATGATCAATTATGAATATTGTGTGGCAAATCCCGGATTTCATCAAGATTACGGAGAAGATTGTTGGGGACTTACAGCGAGTTACTCAAGAAACAATGATGGAAGCATAGGATACAATGCCCATAGTCCCAATAACGATACAGGTGTTATCTCACCAACGGCAGCCATAAGCTCAATTCCTTACGCCCCGGACGAATCTCTTGCCGCAATGCATTATTTTTATAGAAATAGAGCAGATTTGTTTGGACCTGCCGGTTTTTACGATGCCTTTAGCCCAGAATATGATTGGGTGGCTGAAGCGTATTTGGCCATAGACCAAGGTCCGCAAATCATTATGATTGAAAACTATCGAACCGGATTGCTTTGGGATTTGTTCATGGGTAACGAAGACGTTCAAAATGGTTTGACCAAACTTGGATTTTGATATGACAAAACAATTATCATTTTTTCTGATGTTCCTTGCTTGTACTTTGGTTTCTGCACAATGGCAGTCCAAATATGAAGCGAAAATGTTGATTGATGGGAATGATACTTTAAGGTATCGCATTATGTATCCAAAGAATTTTAAAGAAGACGGGAATTATCCTGTTGTCCTTTTTCTTCATGGGGCCGGAGAGCGAGGTAACGATAATGAAAAGCAATTGTGGAACGGAGGCAAACTCTTCGCGACGGATTATTTACAGGAAAAATATCCAGCTGTGGTAATTTTTCCACAGTGCCCAACAGATAGTTATTGGGCAAGTGTAGATGTGGACAGAAGTTCATATCCCATCAACTTGGATTTTAAATATGGCGAAGGCCCTACTAAACCATTGGAAATGGTAATGGAGTTACTGGAAACAACGATTGCCGAACCATACACCAACGATAATCAAGTTTATTTGATGGGGCTGTCCATGGGAGGTATGGGAACCTTTGAATTATTGAGTAGAAAACCTCACACGTTCGCGGCGGCTATTCCTATTTGTGGCGGAGGTGAACCGGAATCCGTGTCCAATTATGCCCAAAATACCCCATTGTGGGTCTTTCACGGAGCTCAGGACAATGTGGTACATCCATTACAATCCCTGGAAATGGTCTCCGCACTTTTAAAAGCAGGGGTATATCCAAAATTCACCATGTACGATTTTGCCAATCATAATAGCTGGGACCCAGCATTTGCAGAACCTGATTTGTTGCCATGGTTGTTCTCACATCAGAAAAAGCATTAGCTAAAATGAATAAGATCTTGTCCATATGTCTGGGAGCCTTAACTGTACTGGGTTCAATACAGATGATATCGGCACAGCAAAAAACCTATTGCAACCCTATCAATATTGATTATGGGTATACGCCCATACCCAATTTTGCAACACAAGGTAAACATAGGGCAACGGCGGACCCCGTCATTGTAAACTTTAAAGAGAAATATTTTCTTTTTTCGACCAATCAATGGGGATATTGGTGGAGCGATGATATGTACGACTGGAAATTTATCCCGCGTAAATTCTTGAGGGAACGCAACAAGGTTTATGATGAATTATGTGCCCCTGCGGCTTTTGTGATGAAGGATGAACTTTATTTGATAGGCTCTACCCATGGTCCGGCATTCTCTCTTTGGAAAAGTAAGGACCCCACGAAGGATAACTGGGAAATTGCAGTCGATTCCCTAAAAGTTGGGGCATGGGACCCCGCATTTTTGTATGAGGAAGAAACCGACGATTTATACCTCTATTGGGGGTCCAGTAACCTTTATCCGCTTTTGGGAACCGAGATCAATACCAAAACCATGCAATCCGAAGGTTACGTAAAACCACTGATGCAATTGGCTCCCGAAGATCATGGCTGGGAGCGCTTTGGCGAACATAACGACAATACTTTTCTACAACCTTTTATGGAAGGTGCAAGGGTAACCAAACACAACGATAAATATTATTTGCAATATGGTGCTCCAGGAACCGAGTTTAGTGGTTACGCAGATGGAGTATATGTCAGTGACAACCCATTGGAGGGGTATGCCTATCAAAAACACAATCCGTTTTCCTATAAACCTGGTGGGTTCGCAAGGGGCGCTGGCCATGGAGCAACCTATCAGGACAATTTTGGCAATTGGTGGCATGTATCTACCATTATCTTGAACAATAAGAACAGTTTTGAGCGAAGACTGGGGATTTGGCCCGCCGGCTTTGATCAAGACGATGTGATGTACTGCAATACTGCCTACGGGGATTACCCCACTTATTTGCCAAAGAATGATGCCGACCATATAGAAGGACTATTTACGGGTTGGATGTTGCTGAATTATAATAAGCCCGTAACTGTTTCATCCACATTGGGCGGTTACAAGCCCAATAATGCAGTAGATGAAAATATGAGATCTTACTGGAGTGCTGAAACTGCTGATAAAGGAGAATATTTTCAAACAGATTTGGGTGAGATATCTACTATTAACGCCATACAAATCAATTATGCGGACCAAGATGCAGAGTTTTTGGAGAAATCAGAAGGCGTATACCATCAATACAAGATTTACGGCTCCAATGATGGCAAAAAATGGTCCGTTTTGGTCGATAAGAGCAATAACAAGACCGATGTGCCCCATGATTATATCGAATTTGAAAAACCGGCCAAGGCTCGATACCTGAAACTGGAAAATATTAAAATGCCAACCGGAAAATTTGCCTTGAGCGGTTTCCGAGTTTTTGGAAAAGGAAGTGGGGCAAAACCAGAACCTGTGGAACAATTTGTGGTCTTACGGGCACAACAGGAAAAGTTTGGTGAGCGTAGGAACTCATGGCTAAAATGGAAACGAAATGATTTAGCGGATGGTTACGTCATTTATTTTGGCAAAGATGAGGACAAGCTGTACGGAAGCATCATGATATATGGTACAAACGAGTATTATTTTTCAGGAATGGACCGTACCGATACCTATTATTTTCAAATCGAAGCATTCAACAACAATGGCATTTCCGAAAGGACTCCCATTGTAAAATCAGAATAAACAAAATCTCAAAACAACCTGATCATGTACTATAAAAATCTCCTATTCGCCCTAATCGGGCTTTCTTTTCTTGGCACCAGGGCACAAGAAAGAATCCCTAAAGTGGAAGAACTATTGGGCAAAATGACCATTGAAGAAAAAATAGGTCAGTTGAATCTATTAACGCCTGGGGGCGGTGTGGCCACTGGGGAAGTGGTCAGTAAAGATGTAGGTTCAAAAATAAAGTCCGGGCAAGTAGGAGGCCTTTTTGGTGTAGCAGGCCCGGATAGGGTTAGGAAAGCGCAGGAAATTGCGGTAAACGATAGCCGATTGGGCATACCACTGCTTATTGGGTCGGATGTTATCCATGGGTATAAGACCACATACCCAATTCCGTTGGGACTTTCTGCCAGTTGGGATATGGATTTGGTAAAACAAGCCGCTCAAATGGCTGCACGCGAGGCAACCGCAGATGGGATCAACTGGAATTTTTCCCCAATGGTCGACATTGCCCGTGATCCCCGCTGGGGGCGAATCTCCGAAGGGGCGGGAGAGGACCCATATCTTGGTTCAAAAATAGCTGTGGCCATGGTAACCGGATATCAAGGGGACGACCTTGCAGCGGCCCATACCATGTTGGCCTGTGTAAAGCACTTTGCGCTATACGGAGCTGTTGAGGCCGGAAGGGACTATCATTCAGTGGACATGAGCAAAATCAAAATGTTCAACCAATATATGCAGCCTTACAAGGCTGCCATCGATGCAGGGGCTGCCAGCGTGATGAGTTCTTTCAATGATGTGGACGGCGTACCCGCTACAGGGAACAAATGGCTATTGACCGATTTATTGCGGGACCAATGGGGATTTGAAGGGTTTGTAGTATCAGACTATACCTCTCTCAATGAAATGATTCCCCACGGATTGGGTGATTTGCAAGCAGTTTCCGCCTTAGCGTTAAAAGCAGGATTGGATATGGATATGGTAGGTGAAGGTTTTTTGACCACTTTGAAGAAATCCCTGGATGAAGGGAAAGTTACTGAACTAGATATTACCAATTCCTGTCGCAGGGTTTTGGAGGCCAAATACATTTCAGGATTGTTTGATGACCCCTACAAATATTTGGATGCCAAACGCCCTAAAAAGGATATATTGACAGAGGATAACCGGGCCTTGGCGCGTAAATTGGCTACCCGTTCCTTCGTATTGCTAAAAAATCACAACAATATTCTTCCCCTAAACAAACAAGGCAAGATCGCGTTGGTGGGACCTTTGGCCGATAGTAGGGAAAATATGCTCGGGACATGGGCTCCGACTGGGGATTTTAATCTGGCGGTGACCATTTTGGAAGGATTTAAGAACGTGGCATCAAACGCTATAATTGAGTATGCCAAGGGCGCCAATATTTCCGATGATGTGGATTTTGCCAAGAATGTGAATTCACTCGGGGAAAGAATCGTAATCGATACGCGTTCCCCTGAAGAAATGCTTCAAGAAGCTGTGGAATTGGCAAAAACTTCGGATGTGGTAGTTGCGGTCGTTGGTGAAGCCACAGAAATGAGCGGAGAATCATCCAGTCGGACCGATATTGCCATTCCAGATAGTCAAAAGAAATTGATAAATGCATTGGTGGACACAGGAAAGCCCGTAGCACTTGTCTTAATGAGCGGTAGACCGTTGACAATTCCCGAAGAATTGGATTTACCGGTTTCTATATTGCAGGTTTGGCACCCGGGTGTGGAAGCAGGAAACGCCATTGCCGATGTGGTTTTTGGGGATTACAATCCATCTGGAAAGTTGACCGCTACGTGGCCTGTAAATGTTGGACAGATTCCTGTGTATCATAGCGTAAAAGCTACCGGAAGACCTGCACCGGAAAGTGGCGAATTTCAAAAATTCCGCTCCAATTATCTGGATGCGCCCAATGCACCACTTTTACCTTTTGGGTATGGTTTGAGCTATACTACATTTGAGTACGGGAACCTCAAATTGAACAAAAAAGAAATAGCTCAGGGTGAATCAATCTCAGCTACGGTAACTGTAAAAAATACAGGAGATTTCGATGGGGAAGAAGTGGTTCAATTGTATTTGCGGGATGTGGTAAGAAGTATTACACCGCCAAAACGCCAGTTGAAGGGTTTTGAGAAAGTGATGCTTAAAAAAGGAGAGAGCAAGGAGGTATCCATTACACTTTCGGCAGACGATTTAAAATTCTACAACGCCCAGCTTGAATTTGTATCTGAGCCAGGTGAATTCGAAGTGTTTGTTGGAACCGATTCCGATGCTGATCTTTCGGAAACATTCACACTAAAATAAAATATCACAACATGCGTATTGGATTAACACTTCTTGGACTATTATTTGTTGTTTCTTGTAAGCAAAAAGACAAACCTGAAGAAGAAGTTGCTCAGGATCCACCGAACATCATTTTTATAATGTCGGATGATCATGCCTATCAGGCCATCAGTGCCTATAACCATGAATTGGGAAAATTGGCACCGACCCCGAATATTGACAGAATCGCCAAGAATGGGGCTATTTTTCAGAATAATTTTTGTACCAATTCCATTTGCGGGCCGAGTAGAGCGGTTATATTGACAGGAAAACATAGTCATATCAACGGGTTTCGAATGAACGGTGAACGGTTTGATAACAGTCAACCCACCTTACCAAAACATTTGAAAAAGCTAGGGTATGAGACCGCCATTGTTGGTAAATGGCACTTGCACGGAAAACCAACTGGGTTTGATTATTGGGATATTCTCAACGATCAAGGGAACTATTATAATCCTGAATTTATCCAAGGGGAAGACACTACCGTGGTCGAAGGCTATGCCACGGATTTGATTACTGATAAAAGTTTGGAGTGGCTCCAACAAAGAAAAGATGATAAAAAGCCGTTCTATTTGATGGTGCATCACAAAGCCCCTCACCGGAATTGGATGCCAGCCCTGCGCCATCTGAATGTTTACGATTCCATCACATTTCCCTTGCCCGACACCTATTTTCCTGAATTTGAAAACCAAAGGGCCGCTGCCGAGCAACAACAGACCATTTATAAGGATATGTATGAAGGGCATGACCTAAAAATGAGCGATGGTCCAGGAAGTACCAATTTGGCCCATAATCCATGGACAACCGATTTTGAGCGGATGACCCCAGAACAACGAAAAATTTGGGACGAAGCCTATCTACCGAAAAACAATGCCTTTTATGAAGCCGACCTTCATGGAAAGGAATTGGCGGAATGGAAGGGGCAACGGTACCTACATGAATATTTAGCCACCGTAAAATCGGTTGATGAGGGTATAGGACGGATTTTGGACTACTTGGAGGAAACCGGCTTGGACGAGAACACCTTGGTGGTATATACTTCTGATCAAGGGTTTTATTTGGGCGAACACGGTTGGTTCGATAAGCGGTTTATGTACGAAGAATCGATGAAAATGCCGTTGTTGATGCAGTTGCCTGGGGTTATCGAACCTGGGACTAATATCGAAGCATTGGTACAGAACTTAGATTTTGCCCCGACGTTTTTGGATTTGGCGGGCGGACAGGAATATGCCGTCAACATGCAGGGAGAATCATTTAGGGAACTATTGGATGGAACTCAAGATGATTTTAAGGATGCTGTTTATTATCATTATTACGATTTCCCTGCCTTTCATATGGTCAAAAGACAATATGGGGTTAGAACAGACAGGTACAAGCTTATCCATTTTTATGATGATATTGATGACTGGGAGTTCTACGATCTGGAGAAGGACCCTAAAGAATTACATAATGCCATCAATGACGAAGAATATAAAGAGGTGATTGTTGCCATGCATGATAAACTGGATAGTTTACAAGCATACTACAAGGTGACGGACAAAGAGTTTGAGACTACTCCAAAAGAAAAAGTGGACAAGACTTATGAAGCCTTTAAAAAATTAAGAGGAACACCGATAGAGTAAAATCAGATAGGAAAAGCCCGATTTATTGCAACCGGGCTTTTTTATATACCATGGTTAGTGTTTAGTATATCCTATTTTTTAAACTACTCGTCTGCACCATCTGCTTTTGCCCTGTCGATAGTGTACTGGGCTACTTCACGACCTTGGTCCGTTCCAACTGTGGCATCAAAACTCCAATGTATGCCGCCATACACACGTGAGATGGCCGCTTCTTCTGCCCAAGCTCTTACTGTGGCCGCTTCGTTGGGGAACACATAGGACAAAACCTCAGAGGCAGCAGCGGAAAATACGCTGTGGCCTGATGTGTAACTAGGGAAGTTGGGAGTTCCGGCGATAGTTTCAAAACCTTCGATCAATTGAATGGGTCTTGGGTAGTGGTAATAGTATTTTGCATCCCAACAGCTGATACCGGCGTCCATTATAGCCATATTCATATAGGCAAGTGTTCTAGTGGTTTGCAAGGGGTTGAGTTTGTATTCTACCATAAACTCGTTGGCAATACGGTTCCAATGCCCTGGAGGAGTGTAGGTGCCCAATCCATCTTGCCAAAAGTTGGCAATCCTTCTTTTTTCATCTGTCATGTTTTTGGCATGGTCCTTTAAAAGTTCCACATCGTCCAAAAATTCTTGTGAATCTAATTGTGGAGGTGGAATGGGGCGCACACTTTCCACATCATCAATGCTCCACATGGTTACTTGGCTAAACAAGGGGGTAAGCCCTACGGGTCGTACAGGTATTTCCAGATTGTCCCAGGCCCAACCAAACCGGTCATAGGCAGCTTGTTTAATGGAATCGGATACGGCCTTCGGTGTTTGTGCGTTTTTCATTCCATCGTTGGATGCCCTTGTCAACGCCGTTTCGGACACAGCATCACCTATTTCCAGCCCTGCCGTAATATCGCTCATAACATTGCCACCGGATAGCAATAGACTTTCAAGATGTTCCTCTTCCATTTTTTGAAGGTATTCCACTTCCAAAGGAAACATAGCAGAAAGAATATTTCTGGAAGCCCTTGCAACTACAGCTCCGTCGGAAGGGTAGGATGGAAGATTATTTTCTTCATAGGCATAATCAATGGTCTCATCCAGTTGAAATGGAGCTGGCCGATTGTATTCGTATTTGTAATGCCATGCAGATATAAGTCCATCAAACTGTGCAACGGACATATAGGCCAAGGCTCTACTGGCATATGGCGGATGGGCAAATGGAAAGGCAGGCGGACCTTCTGGATTGGATGGGTTTGGCAATGTGTAGGTGCCATCAGCATTGGGTCCGGGAATCAAATTGTATTTGGCAATGAGTTCCAGTGCTATTTCATTCCAACGAATCGCAGGGTTGTTTGTCCAATATTTTATAGCTTTTCTTTGATTGGAAGTCATGGTTGACATGGCCTCTTTCAATTCTTGAATTTCATTCAAATATTCCTGCGAATTAGTTGCCATGGGGGCTGCAATGTCTATCGCATCGCCGGAAGATTGGAGCACGGGAACCCAATCCCCGCCATTTGTATTAAGTTCGGCATAGGTGTATCCTTCATAGGGTAGGTATTGCGGGGTATCCTTTTCACAGGATGTTAAGCTGATGACCAATGCGGCCAAAAGCAGTATAGTTATATTATTGCGTATTTTCTTCATCAGTTTGTTTTTTGATTACGTTGAATTGATAGGTCAGTCCAAAGCCGGTATTGCTCATTTTTGGTGCGTTTCGTCCATCAATTACTCGATTGTGGTAGGCTACGACGCCCAATCCTTTAATGGACTTAAAATAGTATTGAGCCGAGAACCCCAATCTGTCAACTTCAACTTTGTTGGTAGGTTGTGCCGCGTTATAGGCTCTAATGTCGTCGCCACTGGTAGAGGTGAGGCTGGAGTAACTCAATTCCAGCTTCAAGGAGGTGTCGAACAACCACTTTCCCAGAATGGTTTCATAGGTCCATGCGTTGGGGACATCCATCCAAGCCGTGTAATAGCTCCCATCATTATAATAATAATCGCGCTCTGCCTCGGTATACCCTCTCCACAGGTGTGCTGCAGAAGCACGGAAATAAAGTTGATTTTTAAGTTCATATTGAGCTATTGCCCTCAGGGAAAACTCCGGCGCTCCTGCACCAATGCTATAGGGCCTGTAATCGGAAAGATAGTTGGTAAACGGAGTGCTGAACCCTGCAGTTCCCAAAAAGGAAATCTGCCCAGGCCCCCATTCCGTTCGAATTGGCCTGTATTTCAAGGCGAAACCAATGTCCTGAAACCCTCTGGCCCCGGTAAAAAAGCCTCCGTTAGGTTCTGAAGATTCGGTGCTGATAAAAGGTAGGCTGACATAAAAATTTAAGTTGTCCAAAATACCTATGGCAGCCATGGGAAGCACCATATTTCGGTCAACAGTAGCTATGGTCTCATTGGACCGTAGATAGGAACCTTCCCAATATCTATCAAAAGTGCCCATGTCATAAGAGAGAAGAACACAGATATTTTTGGAAGGCATCATAAGCCCATCGGAGGGAGTTTGTGCATGTAGGGCTTCGGATGTAATGATTGTTATCACTATCCCCAATAGCCGCATTGTCCTTCCTAATTTTTTATCCCAATCGGGAATTAAGGAATTTAATTGTTGGTGTAATATCATAATTTGAATTGGATGGATTGCCCGTTAGGCAATACTGGTTGTGATTGATAATGGTTTGTTTGTAAAAGATTTGCAGGCTAAAATAGACCTCTGGCCAGCTATCGAAGACTAAGGGATTACCAAAAGATATTATGAAAAAGGTAAGATGGTTGTTGAACGATTAATTTAGATTAAGGAAACATAAATTCCACTTTATTTTTCTGATAGTTATCATGTTATGGAGTGGAACAGACCTACGAAGCGTTAAAATAAAGATATGATAACATCTATACTACAGAAATTAGATAGCTTGCATATTATTTAATATAATTTGATGACCTTATACCAATGCAAAAATTAGTACTCTTTTTAGTTGCAATACTTTCTATTTCAATTGCTAAAAGTCAAACCATTGACATTATCTCCTACAATATCCGATACGATAATCCAGATGATGCTCCCAATAATTGGGACAACCGAAAAGACTTTCTCATTTCGCAACTCAATTTTTACAATCCTGATGTATTTGGTATACAAGAGGGATTGATTCATCAGGTTAAAGAAATTGATCAAGGATTGAAGCATTACGCTTATTTTGGTGTGGGACGCGACCACGGCGATGAAAGGGGGGAGCATACAGCTATTTTCTATAATATAGAAAGAGTCAAATTACTTGAAGAATCCACATTTTGGTTATCCTTAACTCCCGAAGAACCATCCAAAGGCTGGGATGCAGCCTTGCCAAGAACATGTACTTATGGGATTTTCCAGAATAAGGGAGATGGGACAAAGTTTATGGTATTCAACACCCATTTTGATCATGTGGGAGTAAAGGCGCGTGAAGAAAGTTCCAAGCTCATTCTTGCAAAAATAAAAGAATTGAACACGGAGCATTATCCGGTAGTGGTCACAGGAGATTTTAATCTGGAAAGTGACAGCCCAGGTGTTCAGGTTATCCTTACTGAAATGAAAGATACCCATTTGGCAGCAGGCGAAAATGCATTCGGGCCAGATGGAACCTTTAATGGTTTTGAATTTAACAAACCGGTTAAAAATAGAATTGACTACATCTTTGTCTCCGATGAATTTGAGGTTTTAAAAAGTGCCATTTTGAGTGATTCCAAGGATACACGATACCCATCCGACCATTTACCTGTTTTTGCCCGGTTGAAGTATTGAAATCAAGACTTTTAAATCATCTATCATTATCCGATTATTTGACTCTTGGAACCAATAATGCCGTCCAGTTATTTATATCCATTTTAAGTAAGCTCAAAAAACCCAAAAACAATGTTAATTTTTAGGGATGTTTTAAGGGAGCTTTCAAAAATGTTCGCAGAAATATTTAACTTCAAAGGAATTAATCAACTTTATGGCAACTTATACACTTAACATCAACGGAACAAAACAAGAGGTTGATGTGGATCCATCCACTCCAATGCTCTGGGTTTTACGAGATCACTTAAATTTAGTTGGGACAAAATACGGATGCGGAATCGCACAATGCGGTGCTTGTACAATTCATTTGAACGGCACGGCAACTCGAGCCTGTATGTTGACCGTCTCATCTGTAGGAGACCAAGAAATTACTACAATCGAGGGCTTATCGGAAGAGGGAGACCATCCTGTACAAAAAGCTTGGTTGGAAGTAGACGTGCCTCAATGCGGGTATTGTCAAGCAGGTCAAATTATGACAGCTTCTGCCTTCCTTGAAAAAAATCCAAATCCAACTGACGAAGAAATTGAAATGGCCATGAACGGTAATATCTGCCGCTGTGGAACTTACACAAGAATCAAAAAAGCCGTAAAACTAGCGGCTAAATCATAATCCATAAAACTAGTACAATGACACTTGTAAAGACTAAAATAGGACGACGTGCCTTTATTCGGAATACAGGATTAGCTAGTGGTGGGCTTGTGATAGGCTTCAGCTGGTTGGCTTCTTGTAAAATGACTCCCGAACAGGTAAATAATTTACCCAAAGAATGGTTCGACCTGAACGGTTTTCTAAAAGTAGGTGATAACGGTATGGTGACCATAATGTCGCCAAACCCTGAAATCGGCCAAAACGTTAAAACATCCATGCCTATGATTGTTGCCGAAGAGCTCGACATAGCTTGGAAAGATGTAATAGTAGAACAAGCGCCGCTCAATACGGACATCTTCACTCGCCAATTGGCGGGAGGAAGCCAATCTATCCGACAAGGGTGGGAAAGCCTGCGTATGGCCGGTGCCACCGCAAAGCAAATGTTGAAAGAGGCCGCCGCTCAAGCATGGAACGTTTCAGCAGATGAGATTACAACCAAAGATGGTGTCCTGACCCACGAAGCCAGTGGAAAATCTGCTGGTTACGGAGAAATGGCGTCAGCCGCTACAAGCATAGAAGTGCCTGAGGAAGTCCAATTGAAAGACAATGGAACGTTTTCCATAATTGGCACCGATAAGAAAAATGTGGATGGACCCAAAATAGTAACGGGGAAACCATTATTCGGTCTCGATGTTTACAAAGAAGGCATGTTAACGGCTATGATCGTGCACCCGCCAGCATTTGGTATGAAATATAAAGGAATGAATGCCGATGAGGTTAAGTCCATGCCCGGAATTAAGGATGTTTTCCATTTTGAAGTATATCCCGAAGGCATTGAAAAGCAATGGTCCGATCAAGGGGGTATTGCCGAATTGGTTGCCATTGTTGGGAACAGTACTTGGGAATGCATGCAGGCAAAAAAGGCTTTAGAAGTAGATTGGGAGCAAGATTCAACTGCCGAAAGTACTGCGTACCATGAAGAGGAATTGGCGGCATTGTTAGAAAAACCAACGGAAACACCCGCAAGAAAGGATGGCGATGTGGATGCAGCTTTTGCCACTGCCGCGAAAATTGTGGAGAGTACATATTCAGCACCTTATTTGGCACACAATACCATGGAGCCGATGAACTTCTTTGCGCATGTCACACCAGAGAAGGCCGAATTGCTGGGACCTATACAAACACCAGAGTTTACCGAGAAAACAGTAGCTGCACGTTTGGGAATGCCGGTAGAAAAAATAGATATTATGATGACCCGTATGGGAGGTGGTTTTGGTCGCCGACTCTATGGACCATTTGTGATAGAAGCATCCGTGATTTCCCAAAAAGTGAATGCTCCTGTTAAATTGGTGTATTCAAGGGAGGATGATATGACGCAAGGTACTTATAGGCCATCATACAAGGTTAAGTTCAAAGCAGGGCTCGATGATAAGGGCAATTTGATTGCCTGGCATGTCAGGGGAGCCGGTACCAACGATGATTTGATTTTTGAAAACCGATTCCCGGCAGGTGCAGTGGACAATTATCTGGCCGAAAAACATAGTTTACAGACCAATGTTACCACAGGTGCTTGGAGAGCGCCCCGTTCCAATTTTATTGCGGGGGCAGAACAAGCTTTTATTGATGAGGTGGCCGAAGCTGCGGGCAAAGACCCATTGGATTTCAGATTGGAACTATTTGATAGGGCCATAAACAATCCAGTTGGTGACCCGGAAAGCAACGATTACGACCCTGCACGATATGCTGGAGTACTTAAATTGGTCAAAGAAAAAGCCAATTGGGGAACCGATACTGGAAAAGCCAGAGGTGTGGCGGCTTACTATTGCCATAACTCTTATGTGGCTCAAGTAATAGAATTGGAAGATGGCGGAGATATACCTAGGGTAGATAATATTTGGTGTGCGGTGGATTGTGGAATCGTAATCAACCCATTGGCGGCCAAAAACCAGATAGAAGGTGGTATGATCGATGGAATAGGACACTCTACATACAGTGCCATGACATTTAAGGATGGTAAGCCAGAGCAGTCCAATTTTGATACCTATCGACTTATCCGTAATTCCGAAGCTCCAAAAAATATCGAGGTTCATTTTGTAGACAATGGAATTGACCCAACAGGTCTGGGAGAGCCATCCTTGCCGCCTGCAATTGCAGCGTTGTCCAATGCTTTGTATAAGGCTACAGGAAGGCGTTATTACAAGCAGCCGTTTATTAATGACAAACCACCATTAGTGGGTTGATATAGACAAGCATAAAATAATCTGTTTAAGATGGCCGGTAATTTCCAAATTACTGGCCATTTTTATTTTGAAATGATGTAAAATAAATTTTAAACACATATAAAACTCATGTAATCAAATAGTTATCGTAATTAAAAAAATATGCAAAAAAAGTTGCAGTATTGGATTTTTATTTATGTTTGCCCCCATAAAATGAATCCGAAGAATTAGGGTTCATTGCCTATAAGCTTTGAAGAATTTTTTCATGTTCGGGCTTTTGGGGATAAGAAAGTCTACCCAAAAAGCCGTCTTAAGATCAAGACACCGAATACACGGGCTGACTTTCGAAGAACTACATCATTATAACCGTGATTTTTCACGGAATCCCTATTTTGTACCATATACCGTATTTGAATTTCGTATCTGAGAAATTTTGATTTTTAGACTTCTATTTTTCTCATTATCTTTTAATACAATTACGAAATTTAAATGAAAACAAAATATATCGATCTTATCGAGCAGACCTACGATTTTCCACAAGAGGAATTTCAATTGGAGGACAACAAATTACAATTTCATGGTATAGACCTGTACGGACTTGCCCAAAAATACGGGACTCCCTTAAAGTTTACCTATCTACCCAAAATATCGGATAATATCCAAAGGGCGAAGGGATGGTTCAATTCGGCTATAAAAAAGCATAAATATGCTGGTAAATATCATTATTGCTATTGTACCAAGAGTTCGCACTTTGAGCATGTTTTGAATGAAGCGCTCAAAAATGATATCCATATCGAAACCTCTTCAGCTTTTGATATAAATATTGTGGAACATCTAAAAAAGACTGGAAAAATCACCAAGGACAATTATGTGATTTGCAATGGATTCAAAAGAGATCAGTACATTCAGAACATAGCTCGTCTAATTAACAATGGACACAAAAAATGTATTCCGATAATCGATAATTATGAGGAAATCAATCTCTTGAGCGAAGAAATCGATGGCAAGTTTCAAATTGGTGTCCGTATCGCCTCGGAAGAAGAACCAAAATTTGAGTTCTATACCTCAAGATTGGGGATAGGGTACAAGAACATAGTTCCATTCTTTAACCAATCTATAAAACCAAATGAGCAGGTGGAGCTGAAGATGCTCCATTTCTTTATCAATACCGGAATCCGTGATACTGCGTATTACTGGAACGAATTGATGAAATGCTTAAAGGTGTATATAAGCCTTAAAAAGGTCTGCCCAACATTGGATAGTCTTAATATTGGCGGTGGTTTCCCCATAAAAAATTCTTTGGCCTTTGAGTATGATTATGAGTATATGGTGGATGAGATCATTCACCAAATTGGTCAGGCCTGTGATGAGGCAGAAGTGGAAGTCCCCAATATTTTTACCGAGTTCGGAAGCTTTACCGTAGGTGAGAGTGGAGGAAATATTTATGAAGTGCTCTATCAAAAACAACAGAACGATAGGGAGAAATGGAATATGATCAATTCGTCCTTCATTACCACCATGCCCGATTCTTGGGCAATTAGTAAGCGTTTCATCATGTTGTCAATTAATAGGTGGAACGATGAATATGAGCGTATCCTATTAGGTGGCCTAACCTGCGACAGCGATGATTATTACAATTCGGAGCAGCACATGAACGCCATTTATTTGCCAAAATATAGAAAGGATAAACCACTGTACATAGGTTTTTTCAATACAGGGGCTTACCAAGAGACTATTGGAGGTTTTGGAGGCCTACAGCATTGCTTAATTCCACACCCTAAACATATTTTGATCAATAAGGATGAGGATGGCAACATAACTACATCGGTATTCGCCAAACAACAAACGGCAGGCGAGTTTTTGTCCATATTGGGCTATGAAAGCAAAAAAGATTCTGATGTATTGGTAGCGGCAGAAAACCTTCAGGAGCCAAGCAAAAATTGAAAAAGGAATTAAAAATAAAAATGAAAACAGAAAAAACTTATGCCGGAATTCCAAAGGAATACGGTTCGGCCGAAAAGGCTAAAGTGGTATTGTTGCCCGTTCCTTACGATGGTACCAGTACTTGGGGCAAAGGTTCGGACAAAGGTCCAGAAGCTTTCTTGGAAGCCTCCGAAAACATGGAGACTTATGATATCGAGACCGATAGCGAAGTGTACAAACAAGGAATTTATCTTGCAGATGCGATAACCGAGTTGGATTCCCCTGAAGAAATGGTAGAGGCTGTTCATACAACGGTCAAAGATTACATTAAACGCAATAAATTGGTTACCATGATAGGTGGTGAACATTCCATTTCCATAGGAGCTATAAGGGCGTTCAGTGAATGTTTCGAGGACTTAACTGTGCTTCAGCTAGATGCCCATACCGATCTTAGAAAGGAATATTTGGGATCCAAGTACAATCATGCCTGCGCAATGTACGAGGCCAAGGAAACCACAAATCTGGTTCAAGTTGGGATTCGTAGTATGGATTATACCGAAACCTTGGTAATGGACAGGGACAATGTCTTCTTTGCTCACGAAATGATTTCCGATGATTTTTGGATGGACTCTGCATTGGACCTAATGACAGATGATGTATATATAACATTTGACCTCGATGCACTAGATCCATCAATAATGCCATCAACGGGAACTCCGGAGCCAGGTGGACTTTTCTGGTACGAGACCCTTGACTTTTTAAAAAGAGTCTTTAAAGAAAAAAACGTGGTCGGTTTTGATATTGTGGAGTTATGCCCCAACAAAAATGATAAATCATCCGACTTTTTAGCAGCGAAACTGTATTACAAGATGTTGAGCTACAAATTTTCAAACAATAATGAATTCATGGATGAAAACTTTGAGGACGATGACGACTTCAAAAAATCCAAAAATAATTTAGAAGATTACGATGAGTAACAAAGGAGAAATATCACAATTTATACAAAAATACTTTCTGCACTTTAACTCGGCAGCCCTAGTGGATGCCGCCAAAGGGTATGAAGACCAATTGAACAAGGGTTCCAAAATGTTGGTGTCCCTTGCCGGAGCGATGAGTACCGCGGAACTAGGGAAGATATTTGCCGAAATGATCCGTACTGACAAGGTTCACATTATTTCGTGTACCGGGGCTAACCTTGAGGAGGATTTAATGAACCTTGTGGCACATTCCCATTACAAAAGAGTTCCAAACTATAGGGACCTTACACCACAGGAAGAGTGGGATTTGTTGGAAAACGGCCTTAACCGCGTAACCGATACCTGTATTCCGGAAGAAGAAGCTTTTAGAAGATTGCAGAAACATATTTATGATATATGGAAAGACGCCGAAGAAAAGGGTGAGCGCTATTTTCCACATGAATATATGTACAAGCTCTTGCTATCTGGTGTCTTGGAGCAGTATTATGAAATCGATATCAAGGATTCTTGGATGTATGCAGCTGCCGAAAAAAACTTGCCGATCGTAGTGCCAGGATGGGAAGACAGTACCATGGGCAACATCTTCGCCAGTTATGTGATCAAAGGCGAGTTGAAGGCAAGCACGATGAAATCAGGTATCGAGTATATGACCTTTTTGGCCGATTGGTACATGAACAATTCAGAAAAGGGCATTGGCTTCTTCCAAATAGGTGGGGGTATTGCCGGAGACTTTCCGATCTGTGTTGTGCCTATGCTATATCAGGATTTGGAACAGACTGAAACTCCGTTTTGGAGTTACTTTTGCCAAATCAGTGATTCCACCACAAGTTATGGATCATACTCAGGTGCGGTTCCCAACGAAAAAATCACTTGGGGCAAATTGGACATAGACACACCCAAATTTATTGTAGAATCAGATGCGACCATTGTGGCGCCTTTGATTTTTGCTTACTTATTAGACATGTAACCATGAGAAAAGGACAAACCCCCGTTTTAAAACGTGTAATCGTTGATTATAAAAAGTTGGATAATAACATACTCAACCTTCTTGTTGAGAAATTTCCCGATGGTTATGACGACGATGATATAGTAACATACAGAAACGCCAGCAACGAAGTAGTGGAATGTGTTGAAGTGAGAACAGAGGACACTGCTTATCTTATAAAAGTGAGCAAGCGTCTGGTAATGGCCATGGAGGATTTTGATGATTCGGACAATGACGACAGCGAAGATTCCGATTTGGATACCGATGAACTGGAAAGTTCCGAAGAAGAATAACCTTGTTGGTTAGACTAACTTATTAAAGATGGAATCAAAAGCAATGGCGCTTCACCTCGCTGCGAGCATCAACATACCTGCTTGCAGGAACGCCTTGAGCAAAGAACTGGTTTATGGAGATCGTGATGAACTTTTTTATTCCGATGCATCACGTTACCTTTATATTTTCAGATATGGTGTAGTTTCCTTTTTCGGATACGCTGAGAACGAAATATCAGAGATTTTGATGGAAATCAAGCCATTTTGTGAAGAATGGCGTCAATCGGATATTACGGAGACCATGGATATGGAACTCGTTTCTGATCGAGAAAAGGCAACAATAGATAATGATAAGGTTATACTGCCAAAATCTAATGTAGAAGGTATACGTTTGGCTTTGTTGCATCTATCCCAGTCAGTTGCCTTGGATTATTTTGCCGGCCTTTCGGAACAAGCCATGAAAGAGACTCGGCAGCACACCACCTATCTGGAACAAAATGGCAAATTGGACTTGGGAGGAAAGAAGTTGAAGCGCCACATTGCAAAAGTGTTGAACATCAACAACCAAATTTCCGAGAACCTCTATATTTTTGATTCACACGAAGTAGTGTGGGAAGATTTGGAACTGGACCGACTGGACAAGGGCCTAAAACAAATCTTTGACCTCAAGGAAAGGTACCGAAATATAAAGGAGCAAGGTATTGTAATCAAAGAGAACCTTAGTCTGTTCATGAATATTATGGATCATAGGGAAAGCAGTAGACTGGAATGGATCATTATTATTTTGATCTTGGTCGAGGTGGTTGACCTGTTTATAATGAGATTAATCAGTTAAATAAATAGTTGTTTTGGACGATTTAAAAATATTGGGTAGCGAAGAATGGTGTCGTTTTGATGATTTAGGGATTCCGGCCATAAAGGCAAGAGTGGATTCCGGCGCAAAAACATCATCGATTCAAGCCAGTAAAATAAAGGTTTTTAACAAAGGATTGGAAGAATGGGTCCGGTTCGAGGTGAATCCCGTTCAAGATAATAGAAGCATATCCATATTATGTCAGGCTAAATTGGTTGATGTCCGTAATGTAAAAAGTTCTCAGGGCATCGCGGAGGAGCGTCCCGTAATAAGAACGTCGGTCAACATTGCAGGAAAGAGTTATGAAATAGACCTGACCTTGGCCAATAGGGACACTATGGAGTACCGTATGTTGCTGGGACGTGAGGCTATGAACGATAGGTTTTTGGTGAATCCTTCCGAAAGCTTTATTCAGGGCGATATTACTGAGGAACAACTGGAACAAAAATACAAGCCCTATACCACCGAAAAAAAGGGGTTAAGAATCGGACTTTTGGCCAGTAATCCAAACCTTTACAGTAACAAAAGAATCATTGAGGCAGGCGAGATGCGCGGGCATAAAGTGGTTTTTTTGAACGTGGAGCATGTATATATGAAATTGGATGCATCCACACCCGAAATCAGATATCGTGGAGGAAATATTTTAGACAAGTTCGATGCTGTTATTCCAAGGATAAAACCTGCGGTTACCTTTTACGGCTGTGCTCTGTTACGTCAATTCGATACCCTCGGGGTTTATTGTTTAAACTCAGCGGATTCCATAGGTAGGTCGAGGGACAAGCTTTTTGCATCCCAATTGTTTTCCAAAAACGATATTCACATACCCACAACTGGTTTTGCCAAATCACCGATGGATACCAAAGACCTTATTCGCATGGTCAGTGGTGCCCCTTTGATTATTAAATTGTTGGAGAGTACTCAGGGCAAGGGCGTTGTGTTGGCCGAAACCAATAAGGCTGCCGAGAGTGTGATTAATGCCTTTAAAAGCGTACAGACCAATATCTTGGTTCAAGAATTTATTAAAGAAGCCAACGGACATGACATCCGTTGTTTTGTTGTTAATGGTAAGGTTGTGGCCTCCATGCAACGCACGGCGCAAAAAGGAGAGTTTAGGGCGAATATTCACCAAGGGGGAGCGGCATCTAAGGTCAAAATAACCCCCGAAGAGCGCAAACTGGCCATAAAATCTGCAAAAGTATTCAATTTGGACGTTGCCGGTGTGGACTTGATTAGATCCAATAAAGGACCTCTACTTTTGGAGGTGAACTCATCACCAGGATTGGAAGGTATCGAAAATACCACAGGAAAAGACATTGCCAATGTAATGATCGAAACCATCGAAAGAAAGTTAAAATATAAGCACTAAATAGCTTAATCAATTCAATTTGTTGAAAATCAACAGATTGTTGTTTTTGTAAATAACTTCCTACGCAGACCTCGAAAATCACGAATATAAATTGAAAAGGGGCATTCGTTAAACCAAATGCCCCATTCGTAAATTGTACCCATAAAAAATCACATAGCCGTTGTATGTTTGTCCCAGTTAACGCTAAGCTTTTAAGCTTTCGTTATAAACCTTAAATAGGATGGGGTGATTATGGGGTACTTTGTGTTCTTAACCTTAATATCTTATTTGCAAAAAGGTTTACGTTGCTCCAAGGGGTTTTTGAGGTTGAGCCCCTTGGTTGTAACGGTTTTCTAAGATCAAATATATGTTCCCATAAATTTGACCTACTTTTTCGGAAAAGAGCCGTTTTTACGGCTCTTTTTTATTTGGATGAGCTCAAAATGATAAACGCCTAACTTCTCATTCACAATTGTTCACATCTTTTTAGGAAGCGTAGAAAACCAAGGGTGTAAGTTTTTGTACAAAAAACCTACTTTTGTAATGTAACATTTCAGGAAGAAGATATATGTCAGAACAAGTGGAAAGAATCAAAACATTGATTATTGGATCGGGACCGGCAGGGTATACTGCAGCCATTTATGCCTCAAGGGCAGATTTAAAACCAGTAATGTATACAGGGCTGGAGCCCGGTGGGCAATTGACCACAACAACAGAAGTGGATAACTTTCCCGGATACCCAGAAGGGATTGATGGGCCTACCATGATGATGCAATTGCAGCAGCAGGCCGAACGTTTCGGTACCGAAGTAAGAATAGGAATGGTAACGGCAGTTGAATTAAGTGATGAAGTAGGGGGAATCCATAAAATTACGGTGGACGATTCTACGGAACTCGAAGCAGAAACGGTAATTATATCAACAGGGGCATCAGCAAAATATTTGAATTTGCCCAGCGAGCAACGCTTGCGAGGTGGAGGTGTATCTGCATGTGCCGTTTGTGATGGCTTTTTCTATAAAGGTCAAGAAGTGGCCATAGTCGGAGCAGGGGATACTGCTGCAGAGGAAGCGTCATACTTGGCGAATATATGCTCCAAAGTCACCATGTTGGTGCGTAAGGATCATATGAGAGCATCCAAAGCAATGCAACATAGGGTAAACAGTATCGATAATATTGAAATCCGTTACAACACGGAAGTAGATGAAGTTCTTGGAGACCAAGTTGTGGAAGGACTAAGAATTGTAAACAATGAAACGGGAGAGAAAGAAGAGATTTCTATCACAGGATTGTTTATAGCCATAGGGCATAAACCCAATACCGACGTGTTTAAAGGACAGTTGGACATGGATGAAACTGGCTATATTATTACCCAACCTAAATCTACTAAAACAAATAAGCCAGGTGTTTTTGCAAGTGGTGATGCACAGGACAAAATATACAGGCAAGCAGTAACAGCCGCTGGAACAGGCTGTATGGCCGCTTTGGATGCAGAGCGCTACTTGGCAGCTGTAGAGAGCAAGGAAGTGTTGGCCTCATAGCAAGTTGATTATATTAATGCTGGATATAAAAAAAGGCACTGAAATTTCAGTGCCTTTTTTCATGATTGTAATTGTGTTTAATCAATCCGCTTGTAATTTTCTGAAAATGTTCTGTTTCCGTCAGAATCAACTGTGATTTGGCTGAAGGTGTCTTCTTTGAGAATAAGTTCGAAGGTAAAGTTTCGCATGGTATCCAATGCTTTCATCATATCATCGTCACCATATTCGATTACTTCTATCAAAGAATTGTCCGTAACTCTATAAGATCCATAGCCAAACCTTCCATTAGGATCGTCCGGAACGTATCGGGTCCACATAATTTTTTCCTTGGAGTACATTTTAACCTGTCTGTATCCATCCGATTTTTCTATGGTATCTATAACGTTTTCCCCGTCATAGTTGTAAAAACTTTGAAGCTCCCATGTTCCTTCAATAGTTGGGTCCTTTGGTTCGTGCTCCGTGAAACTTCCTGCTATCACGAAAACGAAAACAAGAGTGAAAAGTAAAACTAATTTTTTCATAATGCCCTACTTTTAAGGTTTAATAAGTCTCTAAAAGATAGGAATAATTTTTGATAAAATTAAGTTTTTGGGCGCTTAACTTTAACATTTTCACAATATTCAAAAGACATCTCGTACAATGCAGAAACTAAAGAACAAGGTGTGTTATGATATATTTTCAGAAAATAGGGTTACTATTTGAAGATACTTGATTCAATGGTCTGAAATTATCAATAATCAAACATTTCTTTGTTAAAATGTTTGATTTGTAAAAAAAAATAACCACTTTTCGCCCTTATTCACTTAAACCTAACCTAATGAAAAGCATGTTTTTAACGTTTGCTGCAATGCTCTTATGCATTGTCGCATATGGTCAAACCATTACGGGTACCGTGTCCGATGTATCAGGGACACCATTACCAGGTGTGACCATAGTGGTGGGTGGTACAAATATTGGAACCACTACTGATTTTGATGGAAATTATTCCATAAATGCCTCTAGCGGGCAAGTATTACGATTTTCCTATATAGGGATGAAGGCAAAAGATGTTACCGTAGGTCCCGAAACCACAGTCAATGTTGTTTTGGAAGAAGATTCCACACAGTTGGATGAAGTTGTAGTAACCGCCTTGGGCATTTCAAGGGATAAAAAGTCGCTGGGTTATGCCACACAAGAGGTCGATGGAGATAATTTTAATTTGACCAATGAGCAAAATGTTTTGGGCTCCCTTTCCGGACGAGTTGCCGGTGTGCAGGTAACTGGAGCTTCCGGGGCTAGTATGGGAGGTACCCAGAAAATCAAAATTAGAGGTGTAAACTCCATTAGTGGAGGAGACCAACCGTTAATTGTTATTGATGGAACCCCAATTTCCAACGCTAATTTCTCTGGGAGTGATCAAGCGGATTATGGAAACCTTGCGCAGGACATCAACCCGGCAGATATTGAATCTGTCAATGTGCTGAAAGGACCGGCTGCATCCGCATTATATGGAATCAGGGGGCAGTTTGGAGTTATAATGATTACTACCAAAAAAGGCAAGAAGGGAGTCAAGGACGTTAATGTACAGATTTCATCTTCAGTTTCACTGGAATCCACTTATAATTTTATTCCCTTGCAAAATATGTACGGGGGCGGTTCCAGTCAGACTTTTAGAGAGCTGGATAATGGTCAACCTTATGTAGATATGAGTGTTGATGAAAGCTGGGGCCCTCTAATGGATGGTACTCCCGTTCGCCATGTCTTCAGTTTCTATCCGCAAGATCCTGAATATGGACAGCTTAGGCCTTTCGTACCGCAACCAAACAATGTCAAAGATTATTATAGGACAGGTGCCACCTACAACAATAGTGTGTCCGTTACCGGAGGTAATGAGAATACCTCTTTCCGCCTAAGCGCAAATGACACGCGTATTGAGGGAGTTGTTCCAAATACATACCTTAATAGAAATAACATTGGTTTGAGCGCAAGTTTAAACCTGAATGAAAAAGTTACTGTTTCCAGTAATATGAACTATGCCAGGAATGAAGGGCAGCGTCCGGGGCAAGGTTCGGAATATGGTGCAAGTTACATGGTACAATGGTTCCAGCGTAATTTGGATATGAACAGGTTGAGGGATTATCAATATGATGATGGCACATTTTTACATTGGAACCTGAGCCGCCCGGATTCAGAATCTGGCCAGATTTCTGATTTTGACCCGCTCTATTGGAACAATCCATATTTTGAGGTGTATGAAAACAACAGTAACGATAGACGGGATCGATTCTTTGGAGATATAGGAATTTCTTACAAAATTTTACCAGAATTGGAAGTGAGTGGATTTATCCGTTCGGATATGTATACCCAAAATATAGAAAATAGATCTGCCTTTGGAGGTAGAAGGGTACCTTCCTATTCCGTGGGGAAATATCAGAATAGGGAGTTCAACTACGAATTTTTGGCACAATACAAAAATTCTTGGGGAGATTTTTCCTTTGATGGTAGTATAGGTGGAAACATTTATGATAGGCGTTATTCCTATCTTTCAATGGGTACTGTCGGCGGACTTTCTACACCGGGCTTCTACAATATCGATGCATCCATAGATAGGCCGAATACCACATCCTACCTATTGGAAAAACAAATACGAAGCTTGTATAGTTTGGTATCGTTCGGATACGATGGAACCTACTTTATAGATGCATCCATACGAAATGATAATTCGTCGGCATTACCAGAGGATAATAATTCATATTGGTATCCTTCTTTATCGGGAAGTATTGTTTTTAGTGAATTGTTGAATTGGGAACCGTTGTCGTTCGGTAAGATCAGGGCCAGTTATGCGCAGGCAGGATCAGATTTGAACCCGTATCAGACCAGCACCGTTTATGGTGTGGGAACGGTTTATGATGGCATAAATACATTGTTTGTGCCGGATAATTTGAACAACCCCAACATTAAACCATCATTCTCTAATTCTTTTGAAGCTGGAATCGAATTGAATTTCTTCAAAAATCGATTGGGCTTTGACTTTACTTATTATGAGCAAAAGAACAAGGATCAGATTATCAGTTTGGATGTTTCTGGAACCAGTGGGTATAATTCCAGTATCATCAATGCAGGTTTGATCGAGAACAATGGTTTTGAGCTATCAGTGAATGCCAATCCCATTAGATCCAACTTCTTTTCATGGGACTTTACCTTTAACATCAATAAAAATGAAAGTGAAGTTGTGGAACTCGCACCGGGCATAGATGTTTATACCTACGATTCCACTACCTACTCGAGCGTTACAAGTTATTTGAACTCCTACGAAGGAAAGCCGTTTGGTAGTTTGGTGGGGCAAGCGTATGAAAGGGATGAGGCAACAGGAATGATGTTACTTGGTGATGATAACATGCCATTGTATACCGATGCCACCCATGATTTTGGTTCGGTATTGCCAGATTTTAACGGAGGAATTCAAAATAATTTCAGGATTGGCCAATTCAATATTGCAGCAATGATTGATTTCCAAGCTGGAGGACAGTTTTTCAGTAGATCAAAAATGTTGTCCGTAAGAACAGGACAAGATGCCTTGACAGTTGCCACAAATGATAACGGTATGAACGTAAGAGACGCCGTTGAAGATGGAGGCGGTGTTAAGGTCACCGGTATTTCTGAATCGACAGGTGAAGAGGTAACCGCATATGTGGACGCCCGTTCCTATTACAGAAATGTGGTCGGAAGAAGAATTTATGAAGAATGGTTGTATGATGCATCCTTTATAAAATTGAGGGAAGTAAGGGTTCAATATAACCTAGGTGATAAGATTATGAATAAATTACCTTTTAAAACAATGAGTCTTTCATTTATAGCGAGAAACCCCTATATGATTTGGCAAAAAGCTCCAAGGGGCATAAACCCATCAGAGATTTCAACAGGGGCCCAGTCCATAAGTTGGTACGAGTCAGGCCAATTACCTTCGGTAAGATCATATGGCCTTAACCTAAACCTAACATTTTAAAAGGATATAAGATGAAGAAGATATATATAATAGTTTTGTCAGCTTTTTTAGGGGTAAGTTGCAGCGATTTTGACGAAGATATCAACCAGAATCCCAACCTACCTAATCAAGCATCGGGAACGCAGCTTATTGCTCAGGCGCAACTTTCTTTGCCAGGTTTGAGCTCATCCCCACAAGGAGAATTTATGGCCCAATACTTAGCGGAGACCCAGTATGTGGGTGCATCGCTCTATCCTGAACAGAGTACCAGTTTTTATGGATGGTATTATGGTCCGTTGGCAGATTTGGAAGCGGTTTTGAATTCCGAGGAACTCAATGGAAACGATGGGCCCATAAACAATCAAATTGCGGTAGCCAAGATTCTAAAAGCTTATTATTTTTGGAATATAACCGACCGATGGGGAGATGTTCCCTACAACGAAGCATTACAGGGAGTCGATAATTTCACCCCAGTGTATGACTCACAGGAATCCATTTATGAAGATTTGTTTGCAGAACTAAAGGAAGCTGTGGATCTAATTGAAAGCGGTAACATAGCCAACGACATTATTTATAATGGAGACATGGGAAAATGGAGAAAACTGGCTAACTCCATTAGAATGCTTATGGCTCTCCGTCTTTCGGAAGTTGCACCCGCCGTTGCTGAAGCGGAGTTCAATGATGCTATGGAAGATGGCGTGTTGGAATCAAATGACGATAATCTTGTGTTCCAGCATTTGGCAGAAGCCAACAACCAAAATTATTGGTTCGGACAAATTGTAAACCAAAATAGGGAATGGTGGGCCCTCACGGAAAATCTGGTTGCAGAAATGCAGCCCGTTGACGATCCCAGACTTCCTGTTTATGGAAATCTGACGAGAAGCTCCGGGGAATATATTGGACTACTGTTCGGCGAAGAAGAGAATATTGGAACAGAAGAATATTCGTTGTTGGGAGATGCTATTTATGCGCAGGACGCTCCTGTTCAATTACTTACCTATGCCCAAATCCTTTTTGCACTGGCCGAAGCCGCTACTCCTGAAAGAAGTTGGATAGCAGGTGATGCCGCTTCCTACTATGAGATGGCAGTGGAACAATCCATATTGCAATGGACAGGAAGTACGGATGGTGCAGCCGAATTTTTGGCACAACCAGGGGTTACTTATGATGCTTCGATGGCCATAGAACAGATTTCCACTCAACGTTGGGTACATTTGTTTATGTTCGGGTATGAAGCTTGGTCCGAATGGAGAAGAACAGGCTATCCCGATATAATGGTTTCCCCAAATGGTGTTGAAGTACCTTTAAGACTAAGTTATCCGGATAACGAAGGCTTTAATAATGAAACCAATTATAATGATGCGGTCCAACGCCAATTTGGAGGGGACGATAGTATTCACGAATCACTTTGGTGGGATCAATAAATTAACACATTTATCGTGAAAATTAAAGGCCATCCGATCGGATGGTCTTTATATTTATAGGTTGACACTGTGTTAAAAAACATCCTCTTTGGTCAGGTACAATAGCCCTTCACCTGTTTCATTTAAAATCCGCTTGGTGCGCAGGTAACGATTATAATTGTACTCATCAAAATTATCAGAATCTTGGTCCATAGTGCTTATATGAACATTTCCTGCCGAGTGGATAAACTTATTGTCCCCAATCCACATTCCCACATGGATTACGCGTTCCGAAGTGGAATCAGTGGCTTTGCGTCCAAAGAACAAAAGGTCTCCGGCAATCAGTTTGTCAAAATCTTTTGAATCGTCAACCAAAGTTCCTTCATGAATCTGTTGTGAAGCATCTCGGGGGATGATCATTCCGTTCATTAAATAAACAGTTTTGGTAAAACCACTACAATCCACACCTTTGGTGGAAGTACCTCCCCATAAATAGGGTACACCGAGCATTGTTTTGGAGGTCTCGACCAAACTTTCCTTCGTAAATGCCAAGCCGGATTTCCATTCGTTAAAAGTGTTAGCTTCCTCTTTTGGCAGATATGCTTCCCGTCCATCCGGATATTTTATTTGATAAAAATTGCCGCTGTCGGTAATCAAACTGAAAATATTGCCAGCCACTACATCGGAAACGACTTCAGAACCAACATCAGCTGAGGTGTAAGACTTCCCATAAGTATTCGTATAAATTGCCTTGTCAGTTGCTTGCCAGGCATCAAAGTCCTCCTTGTTCATCAATTCAATACCGCCACCATCTACCCATCCAAGATAGTTGTCTGGAGTTTGTATAAGGTACCAGCTTCTCTCTTTTTGATATACGTTAAGGGGCATTCCCAAGGTACCCTGTGTGACCAATTCGGCAGAATGGGCAGGTTTTGACCTCAGGTTGGCAACGGAATTATTGATTACCCCGTAAATCATTCCCTCTAACTTTTGTGAGGGCAATACCTCAATACTGTCCGTGTATGCTATTTTTTGGGAATCCAACTCTTTTTTAAAAGCACTCAAGGCTTCTGGAAGGTTGGTTTTGCCCTTTATAACATAACCAGAAGAATTCTTCTCAGATTGAATATCAAAAAGAGCTACGCGCTTGTCTGGTGCATAGGTTTCTTTCACCGAGTTTATAATTGAATCAACTTTATTTGCTTCTTCGGCTTTCTCTTGTTGACATGATATACAAAGAAGGCTTGTCAATGCTAGGTGTAGCATTCCAGTTTTTAGGGAGTGGGTAAATTTCATTCTGTGAGTTAGTATTTAAAATGTGTTGGTATTCGCAAATTAATCAATAAAAGAGAAATGCTTCTCAACTAACATGCTCATTAACACTTCTAATCAATTTTTCAATGTCGTTTTTGTTATGATAGGCGCTAAGCACAATACGACTTACCAAAGGCCCATTTTCATCAGGATAATTGAAGTTGGTAAAAACAAACCCATCTTTGTTCAAGGCTGTTGCCATTCCGATATTCTGAAACTCAAAAGTAGGATGTCCCTCCATATGCGAGAAAAAAGAAGGGTTTTTCAGTAAACTTATAAAATACCTGTGGTTTTCCTCAAGTATTTGCAAGCGTTCGGAATATATTTGTTCGGCCCCCAACAGCGTTGCCATAAATGCTGGTGATGCAGGACTTGCCCCTCCATAAAAAGGAGTGTTTATGAGGTTTTCAATCGCGACTTTATCACCAAACACTGCTCCTGCCTGTATGCCAAGCGCTTTTCCTAAGGAACAGCATACAAAAAGATTCGCCGGCTTCAATTTCTTTAGGGTTTGATAACAACCATTCCCATGATTTCCAATAATGCCAATACCATGTGAATCATCGCCCACTAGAATTACCTTTTCCAAAGGCAGTTTTTGCAAATCCTGAAAATTAGGAAATTGTTTACCGGAAAAATCTATGGTGTCAAAAAGAACTACAGGCAATTTCTCGGAATCTGTTGCCGTTGACACAGCGTTTAAAAGCTGTTCAAAGTCCCTGGCTTGTTCCACACCATTTATTAATAGTGCGGTGTGGGCATTGGGAGCCGCAAATACGGGATGGCCCTGGCCCAATAGCTTGTGTACGACCAATTGCGCTCCCAAATAGCCGCTGGACATGGTCAAACAACGTTCACTGCCAACCCAGTTCGCTAAGTGATTTTCAGCTTCTTCGTAAATGTCCAATTGTACATTCGATTTTCTGGAAGCCCCATAATGCAGTCCGTATTTGGATACATTTTTTAAATACAATGTTTTGAACGGTTCATAGTTTTGCAAACCTAAATAGGAGGTACCCCCAAAATATAAATGGAGTTTTCCGTTCACTAGGATTTGTCTATCAGGTATGCTTTGAATGGGATAGGCCATTAGAGCAATTCTATGCCGCTACCGGGTAACTTGGGGAACACCACTTTTCCACCTTCTAAAATTTCAACACCTTTGGCGATATCACCTTTTAGGAGCATGGCACCATCCATATCCACATAATCCAACTGTGGCAATAGTTGTGCAATGGCAGAAATGCCTACTGTAGACTCTGTCATGCAGCCCACCATAAGTTGTAACCCAAGCTCTCGCCCTTTTTTGATCATGCGAAGGGCAGGGGTGAGCCCCCCGCATTTGGTCAATTTAATGTTAATACCGTGAAAATAACCTCCGCATTGTTCCACATCGCTCTCTATAATACAACTTTCGTCGGCGATGACCGGAAGAACGGATTGCTCCTTCACCAAGGACATTCCTTCCCAATCATTGGCCTTGAGTGGCTGTTCCAAAAACTCTACGCCAAGTTCCTTCAATAACGGCGCATTCTTAATGGTTTCCTCTGCGCTCCATGCGGTGTTGGCATCTATCCTGAAAATGCTATCGGTGTGTTTGCGCAATTCGCGAACTATGGCAACATCATCCGAAGTTCCCAACTTAATTTTATACAACGGCCATGGTTTCTCTTGGAGTTTGGCCACCATTTTATCGATGGTGTCTATTCCGATGGTATAGTTGGTCATTGGATACTTCTCGTTGGAAGTTCCCCAGATTTCGTAGAGCGGTTTGCCCTTTAGCTTGCCATAAAGATCGTTCGCGGCCAAATCCAAGGCACAAAGCGTAAATTTATGAAGGTCGAGTGACTCCAAAAACTCGTAAAAGTTTTCGGGAGAGTCAAATTCATAATTTTCAATTTGATCTTGGACCGCTTCTATTTCGGCCATCATCCCTTCAATGGTAATTTTATAATACGGATTGGAAGTGGCTTCCCCAAAACCCGTTTTTCCATCTAGAGAAAGACAAACGATCAAGGTGTCTTGCTCGTCCCGGGACTCTCTGGAAATGGTAAAGGTATGTGCTAGTTGAAGGATATATTTTTTGAGCTTTATCTGCATAGTTTTTTGGTATTGTAATCATGCTAAGATAGGGTTTCACACAAACATTATAAAAACAAAGGCCCACTGAAAAATCAATGGGCCTTTGCATATGTAAAGGGAATTGGATTAATATTTCCTTACACTGCCCGAAACGGATTTTTTGGTCTGAACGCTGGCATCACCAGTGTACTTGATATCCGCTCCACTGCTGGCATCGGCCACTAAGGATTCCGAAACATTCACGGAAATATCGGCTCCGCTACTGGCATCAGCGTTACATCTTTTTACAATTAGATCTTGCGCTTTAATATCAGAACCGCTACTTGCATCCGCAAAAAGGGCATCTGCCTGACCTGATACTCTAATATCGGCACCGCTACTGGCATCGGCGGAAACTTCGCCGGCCATAATCTCAACATGTAAATCGGCACCGCTGCTGGCATCCAGCTCAATGTTTTGGGCCTTGATTACGTTCTGAGCGATAAGGTCGGCGCCACTGGAGCTTTCCAAAGCAGTAATTTCCGGTAGGGTCACATATACATTTTTGGTCGCACGTCCGATATTTTCAATAGCATGGATTTTTAATCTACCATCTTTAATGTCGGTACCTATTAGGTCGATGATGTTCTCGTCGGCTTCGACGGTAATGTGAAAGTCAGAGCCTTGGGTCACGAATACATCGATTCCTTCTGATGCGGATACGATGTCGAAATCCTCTTTTACATCGCGGCTCTCTTCTACGACTTCGCCGTTACCTGTTTTTCCGTTGCCGAAGTTCATATCCATCATGCATGAGGATGCAAAGAGGGATAGGAGTGCGGCGATCGCTAATCTTGCTAGTGTTGTCATGATTGTTGTTTTAGTATTGATTGATTTTGAAAATGATTAATGTCTTCTGAAATAATTTCAGTGTAAATGTCCGTTTTTATGTATGCGTTTTAAATAATGATCTACTGAATTGACGAATTAAGTGACTCAATTGTTACTTTTTTCTTTGGCTTTAACATTTACCCCGTTTTCATCGATTTTTAACTGAACGGAATCTTCGGCATCCTCAATGTTGATATCAATACCATTTTCATTGATGATGATTTTGCCATTTCCATCAGAGTTATCATCGTTATCTTCAGGGCAATCCAAACACTGCAATTCCCCATCGCCATCCATCAACCAGTGCTGACCTGCCATGCCACTTCTGTAAAAACCTTGGTCATTATCAATTCCCCGGCCAATGTATCTGCTTGTGGAATCATCAAAATATACCGTCTTGTCCTCTGGTACATAAATTGTTACAGTTACCTCTTGATTCCTGGCCTTGTTCGATGTTTCCGTGGTCAAATATTTGTCCAACACAATTTCATTGCCGTCAACCGTGTAAGCGTACTCGATGTTTCTGGCACGGTCTCTGGCGGCCGGTGTTGAGTTTCCATCCGCATCTTTCCTGATATTTACCCTAATGGAATCGGTATCTGATTTTCTTATTTTGATTTCAACTTCGTCAGATATTAAGATACGGTTGTCGTTTTCGTCATAACCAAAGGTCATTCTACCAAAATGAATATCATCTCGGTTGTAATCCATATGACCATCTTTCATTGTGATGACCAAGGTATCGGAAGGAATTTCCAATGCGAGTTCTGTCCTGTCGTTTACGCTTCCCGTATACGAGAATTCAGCGGCCTGCCGTATGCCAAAGACAATCAACAGTCCTACGGAGATCAACCAAAGGCCCAACAAGGAGAATTTGGCAATGTTCCCGATCGATTTTAAGTTGTTCACCAATATCTTCAATCCTAAATAGAGTAGGAAGAAGAACGGAATTCCAATGGCAAAGAACAACAAGATGGATACTACCCATACAGGAGCTCCCGAAGTGTTCACGATTTCATAAAAATCTATGCCGGGTACATGTACGGCATCGAACATGCCTACGGTAAACAGTCCGAAAAACAACCCTACCAGGGTAGATGCCCCGATAATGATCAACAAAATGCCTATGAACTTACCGAATACCTTGAACAGGAACAAGATAATGTCCCCAATGGTATCAAAAAAGGTCTTGGAGCCGCTTTTGACCTTGTTGCCCACTTTTTCGTAGTCAACACTTTTTACTTTGTCGGCAACATCATCAAACCCCTCTTTAACTTTGCGTTCTATATTGCTGATGTTGACGGGCTCCCCCCGCATATCCAATTTTTGGGAGGTTGTGGCGGCCTCGGGCACCAAGATCCAAAGTAGGATGTAGGCAATGAGTCCAAAACCACTGGTAAATACGGCCAATAGGATAAATATGAGCCTTACCCAAAGGGCATCGATGCCCAAATAATGTTCCAAACCTGCGCACACACCGCCAATATATTTGTGGTCGATGTCCCTGTACAGTTTTTTTGCCCTGCCCGCAGAGGGTTCCGTGTGGCTCTTTTTGGGTTCATCCTCAAAAATATCCTCGTCCACCATGTAATCTTCGGGTTGTCCCATTACATCGATTACTTGATCTACCTCCTTGTGGGTGATCACTTGGCGTTCGTTCTCCATTTTTTCGAGAAAGAGCTCTGCGATACGGGCCTCGATATCGGCAATGATCTCGTCGCTTCCCTTGGTACCCGAAAAGGAGCGTTTTATGGATTCCAGGTACCGTCTCAGCTTGTTATACGCATCGTCGTCTATATGGAAGAGCGTATTTGCTAGATTTATATTTACTGTCTTGTTCATTTTTTGATTCTATTTTGTGTTGGTTACCAGATTGACTGCATTTCTTAGTTCGTCCCAGGTGCCGTTGAGTTCGTTAAGGAACAATTGGCCTGTTTCGGTGAGCGCGTAATATTTGCGGGGAGGTCCCGATGTGGATTCTTCCCAACGGTAATTGAGCAATCCCGCGTTCTTAAGCCTTGTGAGCAAAGGATATATGGTACCTTCCACTACTAACATCTTTGCGTCTTTCAAGGCTTCCAGAATTTCTGAAGCATACTTGTCGTCATCCCTAAGAATGGACAAAATGCAGTACTCCAGAACCCCCTTGCGCATTTGTGCTTTTGTGTTTTCTATGTTCATAATTTCATGGTTCTAAATTTATGCTGAACTGGGTTCGGCATCTGATTAACAGTTCGTTTTTTGTTCTCCCAAACTTTGTTTGGTTACGTTTCCACTCCAGTCCCCTGAATTGGACAGGGGAGTGGAAACGGTTCTTTGATTGATGATTGTTTTTTCGTTTTTTGATTGATGTTTAAACTCCTTTTCTTTGATTGATGATGAATATGTCGGAGGTGATTAGGCTCCTAATTTATGATTGATGATAATTTTTATTCTCGTTGTGCTTCGTCCACAACGGCATTGTTCTCTATAATCTGCATTTTTTCAATGTTTCCATTACCGGATGCTATAAATTTAAATTCAACCGCTCTCTCCTTCATAAAGAAGGTATTTTCTGTTTTTGGATAAAGCGTTGCCTGCATCTTTTCCGTTATCAACAGTAACTTTCCGTTGTCCTTTTTAATTTGAACTTCACCTGCTTGCAACGATTTATAGTTGCCTTCGTACTTGTCCAATATATTGTCCGATACAGGAATTTCCTGTGCTGAAGCTTCATTTTCCATTAAATGATGATTGTAGCTCAATTCCCTTTTTATTTTCCATGATCCATCGATCAGCATCCAAACATGGGTGAATTTTGCAACATCCCCTTTTTGGTATTCGTTCTTGTCATTTAAAAATTCGAACCTGTGCACACCATGTTGAACGGCCCCATAGATTTCCCCATCTTTTTTGAGCGGATACACTTCCAAACTACCATCGATCAATATTCTTTTGGAATACTGTGGTGCCGAAGTGTCTCTTTTTTCACAGTTTTCTCTGGTCGGTTTCAAAAAAGCTTCCCTTCCCTCTGTAAAACCACCTTTGTCATGATAGAACTCAAAATCCTCTGTGAACAACGACTCCATGGTATCCACATCACATTTATTAAAAGCCGCATCGAATAACAAACTGTCCTTGGATTTCAATAATAGGTAGAGTTCCGATGTTTCTGGTTCCTGCGCTTGTGCTGAGCCCACCATGCATAAGGTCAAAATTCCAAATATGTATTTAAAGCTCTTCATTACTTGATGAATTTAATGGTGAACGGATATTTGAAATATTCTCCCTCGTTGGTTCTAATGGTGGCCAAAATGGAGAAAACAATGTTTACCACTGCCAATGCCACTTGCAGAAATCCAGAGATACCTACTGGCCAGAGCAATCTTCCAAACCTAAAATCGTCGCTATCAATATGAATGTTCAAATTGTTAAGGTCGCTCAACCCATGGAACCCCAAAAAGTTCCAATCGAACAAGTCTGGCCAAAATCCAATAAAGAATGGGATAGTGACCAAACCTGCCACGATGGAATAAAGCAACATACTAATTTGAAAATTAAGAGCCTGTTTGCCGTTGTAATCTACAAATGCATGCTCTTTTTTGTTTGCGGTCCATAAGATCAACGGAAGTATAAAATTGCCGAAAGGAATAAAGTACTTCGAGAACATGGAGGCGTGGATGATCGCGGATAAATTTCGTTCGTGCTTGGTGATTGTAGTTGCCATTTTTTTGATTGATGTTTTTTGATTGTAAAATGGTAAACCTATTAGCTTACGATGCAAATATATATCCAAAAGATGGTACTATGCAAAACAAAGTACTATGATTTAACAAAAAATTAACAATAATTAATGTCATCTTTTTACCTATTTTTAAGCAGACTTAAATGAAAAATATGGCACTCACACCCAGTAAAATCAATATGTTCACTTTTATGAAACTCCCTTCTGCATGGTGGTGCGGGGTACGGCTCAAATATATTGATGAGAAAAAAGCGATAACCACGGTAAAACATAAATGGATGAATCAGAATCCATTTAAATCGATGTTTTGGGCCGTTCAGGGGATGGCCGCCGAGTTGAGTACAGGAGCTTTAGTGATGAACGAAATCCAAAAAAGTGGCAAAAAAGTGTCCATGTTAGTAGCGAACAATAAAGCCACCTTTACCAAAAAAGCTACGGGACGCATCAATTTCACCTGCGAGGATGGGGAACTGATTGCCGATGCGATAAAAAATACCGTGGAAACAGGAGAAGGGCAAACCTGTTGGATGAAAGCCGTAGGGGTCAACCAAGATGGGGTAGAAGTGTCCACTTTTCATTTCGAATGGACGGTTAAGGTGAAGAGATAATTGCAAGATAAATGGATTGGAAAACTCGTAGAATTATTTATAAGATTAGGTTTAATCAATTTTTTCGCAATCTTAAACTCAAAATAAAGTTTAAAATCAAGGGTTTGCCTAAATGTCAACGTGCAAATGTGGTTGAGTATCCTGATTGTTTTCTAGTTAGCACCATTTATACTTTAAAGAATGGTCCTGGAGTTCATACTGATATTATAAGTAAAGTTGAAAAGGAGAATTATAAGCAAAATGAACTAGCAAGAATTACTTCAGAGCATTTAGCAAAATCTAGATGGGGAGTAGATAACTATGAAAATTCAGAGGTATTTGATGTCATTACCAAACTTACTGGAAGAAAGTCAATTAAAAAGCAGATGCAAGATTCAAAAATGATTTCAATCTCTAGAAGTAAAAACCATATTGAAATTAGTCCCACAAAAAATGGAGGTTCAACAGGACCTAATCGGGGATATAATTTTGATTATGAATCAATTTTACTAGAATTACCTATTAATGAAGAAAATTTAGAAAAGGAGATTAAAAGGGCATTGGAAATGTGTAATTAAAAATTGTAACAAAACTCCCGATTCCCCAACATATAGATAGAAATCAAAAAACATCAATACAGAATGAACGCACACGAAATAGATTATCAGATTTACGGCGAGGAAATGCAATATGTGGAAATAGAACTTGACCCACAAGAAGCTGTTGTTGCTGAAGCAGGCAGTTTTATGATGATGGACTCCGATATTAAAATGGACACCATCTTTGGTGATGGTTCCAACCAAGATACTGGGGTTTTGGGCAAGTTGTTTTCCGCGGGCAAGCGTTTGTTAACCGGAGAGAGCCTTTTCATGACCGCTTTCCTGAATATTGGTCAAGGTAAAAAACAGGTAAGCTTTGCTTCACCGTATCCCGGTAAAATAGTTCCCATCGACCTATCTGAAAAAGGAGGAAAGTTCATCTGCCAGAAAGATGCATTCCTGTGCGCTGCCAAAGGTGTTTCCGTTGGTATTGAATTCTCCAAACGCTTGGGACGTGGTTTTTTTGGTGGCGAAGGTTTTATCATGCAAAAGTTGGAAGGCGATGGAATGGCCTTCGTACATGCCGGAGGCACCATGGCCAAAAAGGTATTGGCTCCTGGCGAGGTATTAAAAGTGGATACCGGTTGTATTGTCGGTTTTTCCCAGACCGTGGATTATAATATTGAGTTCATCGGGGGCATCCGAAACTCGGTGTTCGGTGGAGAAGGACTTTTCTTTGCTACGCTTCGCGGACCAGGAACCGTTTATATCCAATCCTTGCCATTTAGTAGGTTGGCTAGCCGTGTGTGGGCCGCTGCTCCTCGTGGTGGTGGAAAGGACAAGGGCGAAGGCAGCATCTTAGGTGGTCTTGGTGATTTGCTCGACGGCGATAACAGGTTTTAATTTTAGGAGTTAGGAATACGGTGTCTGAATTCCGATATCTGATTTCTGAAAAAATCACTTCTTTTGTGTCTATGAATTTCAACGACCTTTTCCATTTTCTGGAAGAATTGCAACAAAACAATACTAAGGAATGGATGGATGCGAACCGAAAATGGTACAAATCCCTCCGCAACGATTTCATCACTTGGTTGGATGATTTGGACATCACCATGGCCCAGCTCCATGATGATTATTACCCAACTCCCGGTAAAAAGGGCATCAATCGTATCAACAATAATTTGATGTTCCACCCGAACAAACCCATTTATAAAGATCATTTTGGGGCAGGATTGGACAAGGCACCCAGTTCCGCCGATTTTTATATAGAGATAGGTTTGAAAAATTGCTTGTTGGCCGGAGGTCGCTGGCGACCCGACTCCAAAACCCTTGGCAGTATCCGGGATGCCATTGATTATAATGGAGAGGAACTGCAAAAGATACTGGACAAACCTTCTTTCAAAAAGATGTTCGGTGGTCTGTATGAAGACGAAAAACTGGTGTCATCCCCTAAAGGATTTTCCAATGACCATCCACACATAGAATTATTGCGTAATAAAACCTTTGCCGTGGAATATAAATTGACCAAAAAGGATGTGCTCCGAGATGATTTCAAGGAAAAAATCATTGAGGTTTACAAGGAAATGCTATCCTTTCGTCAATATTTGAACCAAGCAGTTACTGTTTAGTCCAGCTTGTCCGAAGCTTCTATCAAACGGGCCGATAGGTCTGGGCGTTCCATATCCTTATCATAAGGGAACATAGGCCGAATGATTCTTTTGTGCCCCAAACGCTCTAAGTCTTGATCTACACCGCCGGGGGTCAACATCATGATCCAGTCGCCACGCATGTTGTAAAGTTCGGGAACCAAATAACCGATTTTCACCACGATGATATCTGTTTCACTTGGTGTAAGTCCCAAATTGATGAAATCTGATTTTCTGTGGTACGGTTTCCTCTTTTTTGTCACAATCACATGGGCATTGCCCACTTTTACCACGACCTCGGTCTCGGCATGAACATCACCCTGTTTTATGGCGGTTACTTCACCAATCAATTGTAATGGTGGGGCATACCTGTCGTCTATTTCAGCACCAACTGGGGCACTCACTTCTCCACCAACACCAACTTTTATGGCTTCCTCGACCAATTTAGGCCCAGGAATGGAGGCATAGATTAATGATTTGCCATCGGTTTTATGAAACTCTTCTCGTTTTAATAGTTCCGTCAAGGTCCAAGTAACATCCCCGGCACCACCTGCGGTGGGGTTATCGCCCATATCGCTTAACATAAAAGGTTTTTTGTCACTGGCAAGGGCAGTTTCCAAAGCTTCTTCATATGATTTTGTTGGAGCCACGAATTCAAACTCCTCTCGGACATCCCAAAAACTATTGGCCAATTTTTCCGCACCTTTGGTTACCTGTTCCTTATCATCGCCCGTTACCATGACCACAGCGTGGTTTCTTGGCTCATCGGCCCAAGCGTAGCCAATCCAAATGGCCGCATCGATAACACCTTCTTTTTGCTCTACTTCCGGTACTTTGTCGTACAGACTTTTCCCGGGCTCCACTCGAGTACTCGTTTTTTCTCCAGGTAACAAGATGGGAACGGGAACCCACGCTTTGTATTTTGGTTTGCCTTTGCCGTTCTCCAATCGAGATACCAAGTTTTCCACAGCTCTTTTACGCGATTCTGTGGCATCCTCATGAGGAGCCATGCGGTAACAGGTAATCAAATCAGAGTGTTGCGCCAGTCGTTTGGACACATTGCCGTGCAAGTCCATAGAAGTCGATATAAGAACGTCAGTGCCCACAACTTCACGGATTCTTTTAATGAGGTCGCCTTCAGGGTCGTCCAACCCTACAACACTCATCGCACCATGAATATCAAAGAAAAGACCATCATACGGCAAGTTTTCTTCTAACATGGAAAGAGTTTTCTCAACCAACGATTCGTAAGCTTCTCGGGTAACGGTACCTCCCGGCAACGATTTTCCCACTAAAGTGGGAACCCATTCGGCGCGTTGTCGTAATGAAGAATCAGCTTCCATAAATGGGTAGCGGTTAAATATGGAGTCCCCGATTTTAGGATGAAACGCTTCTTCGTGCGTTAGGGCAGGAGAAAACGTACTGGATTCAATCCCCAGGCCTGCAATGGCTATTCGGGGCAGTTTTTTCTCGGTGTTTTTCTCACAGCCAATCAAAATGGCAAAAAGGAATAGAAACAATAATGGGTTGCGCATGGTATTGAGTTTGGTCGGTTTTACTAAAGTATAAATATCGACATTATTGTGATGGTGTCAAAAGGAGAAGTGATTCATCTATATAAATGGATTAGCACTATATTTAGAAAAAACTTATTCATTTTGAAGAACGATAGAATCAGAAACATGCAGCGAGAGTTGCTTTCGGACAATTGGTATACCCTTGAGAAAATCACTTTTGAATATTTACGGGACGATGGCATTTGGGAAAAACAATCACGAGAAGCTTACGACCGCGGGAACGGTGCTGCGATTCTACTCTATAATGTTGAAAAGGGAAAAGTAGTGCTAACCAAGCAGTTTCGTATGCCCACTTTCGTCAACGGAAACGAGGATGGAATGATGATTGAGGCCTGCGCGGGACTTTTGGAAAAGGGAAATGCCGAACAGACCATAAAAATGGAGGTAGAGGAGGAGACCGGTTATAAAATTGATAAGGTGAAGAAAGTATTTGAAGCGTATATGTCTCCAGGCTCCGTTACCGAAATCCTTTATTTTTTTATTGGTGCTTATGAAGATGGTATGAAAATCAGTGAAGGCGGCGGTGCCGAGGACGAAACAGAGAATATCGAGGTTTTGGAAATTGATTTTAAAAAAGCTATTGGTATGATGGAGTCCGGAGAAATCAAGGATGCCAAAACAATCATGCTGCTACAATATGCTCAAATCCAAGGTATTTTTGATCAGTAGTTTTCATATAGACTTTTTAAAGTTTCGTACATGGTTTTCCTGATTTCTTTGGAGGGTAACCTAAAATGATTGTTCATAAAACTGAAAATGAGCAATTTGCCCGATTTCGTCTTTACATAACCGCTCAAATTATAATTGTTCCCCACCGAACCGGATTTAGCAAATAGAAAAGGTTCCGTGGTTGGGTCTTCCCAGTGCTCCACCGTATTATTTGGTCCCCACATGGGAAATAGCGCAAAGAGGCGCTCTTCCGGAATTTGGTTGTATAGTTTTTGAAGTATCTGAACAAACGACCTTGGTGTAAATAAATTATAGCGTGATAGTCCGGAACCATCCACCCAGCGTGGGCGATGCTCCAAATCTTTCAGTTGATTATCCAGTATATAATCTATGGCCCTTTTGGTGCTCAAGGTATCGGAAATCATCCCCGAAGCAGTAAGTAACAATTGCTCCGCCAAAAAGTTATCGCTCTTCAATAGCATCCGTTTGTATATGGAATCCGTCTCCATGCCATACAACATTTGTTTTTCTCCCTTGGGGAAATGTTGGGTCAAGAAAACCTCTTTTTCTGTGGCTATTTCCAATAATTGCTTCGTTAAACTATCACTGGTCATATAAGGGACTTCCAAAGTGTCCTGCTCCATTGGGGCAATAAAGAATTGGTTTTTGAACTCGATTCTTTTTATGGTTGTGTCCTTCACTACAGTTTGATTTTCAAAATAGTCAGGGGAAACCTCCAAATCACCGTTGTTTGAAATCGTAGTAACATTACCATAAAGGGGCATCGCGGATTTTTCGGGCGAAAAATAGGTGTCATAATCTTCCCAGGCCCAACCAGGCCCGTACCGTTGCTCATCATGGTTTTTGGTGTAAAGAGCAATAGTTCTTTGGTTTTTCAGCCAATTAATAGCCGTACTGTCCATAAAATAGGGGTGAAGCAAAGATGGGTCGCCGGTTCCTTCTACAAATACAGTGTCATTGGCAACCAAATATTTTAGGGCCGGGATATGTTTGGGAAGCAAATTAAGACCCGTGTAAAAAGTCACAATCTTAGTATTACTGGCCGGGGTAAAGTATTTATCGCCATTCAAATTATAGATTTCTTTACTACTATTTGCATCGATGACAACCAAGCCATGGAAGGAATTTTGAAGTTTGTCGTTCCCTATTTTTGAATTAAGTGTTTTTTTGACTGAACTGCAACTGGTCAATAAGGTGGCAATGATGAAATATCTGAAAATCAGTAGTTTGAATTGGTTTTTATATGTTTCGAGCATATGATTTTTAGGTGGAATTTAACAACAAGATATTCAATTTTTAACTGCAAGTTAGCTTTTTAAACCTCCTTTTTTAGTAATTTAGAACACAACCTTTTTACCCAATTTAATCAAATTGATATGCCTAGAGCTATGTTAGATTACACCAAAACAATCCTTCAAAAGGTGAGTTTTGATGCTAAACTCTTCACTAGGGAGCTTCAGAAAGCTATTTCTAGATTGTTGCCCAGTGAAGTAGAGGAATTGAAAATCTGGTTGCAATTTTATATTGTGGACAAACCAGAATTACATTCAACAATGTTATTATTAAAAACTTAAACACTACCAAGGGCCGCTGAAAAGCGGCTCTTTTAATTTTTGGACAACGGACTGATGATCTTCACGTCCTGAAAAGCAATTGCTCCGCGAACAATACTGGAGATAACTTCTCTTAATGCGTCCGTTATCTGTATTTTTAGTTCGCTTTTATGGTATATCATGCTTATTTCCCGGGCAGGGGAAGGAGTTTGGAAAGATTTAAGGTTTGCAGCTTTGTCTTTATCAAGGTGTAGAGTGTTCAAGTAGGGCAATAAGGTCATTCCCATACCTTCGTCCGCTAAGCTAACCAAAGTTTCAAAGCTTCCGCTCTCTATTTTAAAATGTTCCCCACGCAGGTTTTTGGAGGCTTTGCATAGGTTGATGACCCCTTCACGGAAACAATGCCCATCTTGTAATAAAAGTACGTCGTTTACATCCAAATCACTCGTGGTCAGTTCATTTTGGGGTGCCAAACGATGATTTTTCGGAACGTATCCCACAAAGGGCTCATAATATAAAGGGCGCTCTTTTATAAATTCAATTTCCAACGGTGTTGCAGCGATTCCGGCATCCAAATGTCCGTCCATAATATTTTTGATCATGGTTTGGGTGGATTGTTCCTTTATAATGAGGTTTACTTTTGGATATTTCCTAATGAACGAATTCAAAAACATTGGGAGTAATGTTGGCATTACCGTGGGTATAATTCCCAAGGTATAGTCCCCACCAATATAACCCTTATCTTGATCTACAATGTCTTTGATGCGCTCTGCCTCAGCAACAATGTTTTTAGCTTGGGCAACTATTTTTTTACCAACTTCTGTGATGGTTATAGGTTTTTTGCTTCTATCAAAAATGAGAACATCGAGTTCGTCCTCCAATTTTTGAACCTGCATACTCAATGTAGGTTGGGTTACAAAACTCTTTTCCGCGGCCAGGGTAAAGTTCTTGTGTTCAGCAACGGCCAGCACATATTGAAGTTGGGTAATGGTCATTCAATTATAAGTTTAGAGGATAAAAGTATGAAAAACCATCAGGTTAATCTATAGAAAAAGCGTAATCCTGTACCATTACTATACGCAAATAAAAAGCCTGCGCAATGGCAGGCTTTCTTTTGATTGATGATGTTTTTAGAGTTAGAATCGAATGGTAAACGCCATATCTTCCTCGCCAACGGTAAACTTGGCACTATTGAAGCTAGGTGGTCCCATGGTCATATCATTACCGGACATGCCATAGCTTTCTTTGGGCATTCCATTGGATTGATAATCCATTCGGTTGTTGTCATTGGCATCGTGTAGGGCCAAAATGGCGTAGTTGCCCGGTGCTACGTTGGCAAATGTTAGAATGACTTTCCCCTCTTTAATCTCACTTTGTAAATTTTGTACTCCGGGTCCTTTCATAAAAGTGTCTTCGGTGTGTAGCCCCGCGAGTACCTTGCCTTCGTTGTTAGTGATATTATCGATAGTGATGGTAATGTCCACGCCGGTTTTTTCTTGTGCCAGGCCAACGATGCTTACTAAAAATAGACTTAATGCTAGTGTTACAGTTTTCATAATGGTTGTTTTTGATGTTTTGTATACTCCAAAGTTTCAAAAGAAGTGACTCTTAAAAAATTTCAACCTACCGAAATGTCGATTTTTTGGAGTGAACTGCAATCGATAATCAGGAAATCAATTCGGAGGTAAAAATCTACAATTGAGCACTTCCTTTTGGTTTAAGAACCTGAGTGAAATCAATTCGGAGGTAAAAATCTACAATTGAGCACTTCCTTTTGGTTTAAGAACCTGAGTGAAAGCAATTTTGTGGCATCAATCTAAACAATCAGTCATGAAAACCTTTATCAAACTTGTTATTTTATTATTTTGTGCTGGAGCTGTTTTTGGCCAGCAGACCATTTCAGGAAAAATTACCGATACCAAAAACAACCCCATAGAAGGGGCCAACATTTATCTGGAGGGCACCTATGATGGAGCTTCCTCGGACAAGGACGGGAATTTTAGTTTTGAGACCACGGAGGAGGGTACTCAAATACTCATTGTTTCCATGTTATCTTATGAACCTCATTATGAGGCCGGTGATGTGTCCTATTTTCAAAATCTGCACATAAAATTGATGGAATCCGTTAACTCATTAACGGGAGTTACCTTGACCGCCGGTACATTTGAAGCCGGTAACAATTCCAAGGCATCCGTATTGAAACCACTCGATATTGTGACCACTGCGGGCGCTACTGGTGATTTTGTGGCCGCGTTACAGACCCTCCCGGGAACTACCACGGTTAATGAAGATGGTAGATTGTTTGTAAGGGGAGGCACAGCGGGCGAAACACAGGTCTTTATAGATGGACTTCGGGTTTTTCAACCATTCAATGCCACAGCGAACAATATGCCAACACGAGGTAGATTCTCCCCTTTCTTGTTCAAAGGTATTTCTTTCAGTACCGGAGGATATTCTGCTGAGTACGGTCAGGCCCTTTCTAGTGTATTATTGCTAAATACTACGGACGTTCCCTTGCAAGAGCAAACGGAAATCTCCATAATGAGCGTTGGTGGTGGCCTCGGGCATACCAAGATTTGGGGCGACCAATCGTTGAGCATCAACACCTCCTATATGAACCTTGCACCTTATGAAGCCTTGATTCCGTCTACTCAGGGCGTCCGTTGGAAAAGTCCGTATGAATCTATTTCCGGTGAAGCCGTTTTTAGGAGCAAAGGAGAAAAGAGCATGTTCAAATTATACACGGGTTTCAACCATTCCAATTTAGATATTGAACAGGAGGACATCAATTTTGATGACTTTGTGCGCTTTGGCCTGAAAAATAACAACCTATACTTTAATTCATCCTATAAGTACTATTTTGAGAATGACTGGAGCCTAACATCAGGCGCTTCCATTGCATGGGACACCAATAAAATTGGGATAGAAGACGACAAGGTGGACAATAAGGAAACCTCTTCGCACCTTAAGGTAAAGGCCCGTAAAAACTTTAGCAACCGATACGATTTGAGTTTTGGAACGGAATATTTCCATACCAATTATGATGAAACTTACACCGATGTAAATATTGATGAATTTGACAATAATTATACTGACGGACTTTGGGCCGGTTTTGCTGAATCCGATATCTATTTGAGCAATAAGTTTGCCATGAAACTGGGTGTTAGAGGCGCACACAGTAGCTTATTGGATGAGTTTAAACTGTCCCCAAGACTATCGCTGGCATACAAACCGGGAGAGAGCGGCCAGTTTTCTTTAGCCTACGGTGATTTTTACCAAAGACCGCTTTCAGATGTTCTCAAGTTTGATGAAAGCCTGTCCATGGAGAAAGCTTCTCACTACATCTTAAATTATCAATACATAAACAATGGAAAAACATTTAGAACAGAGGTCTACCATAAGGCGTATGGCCAATTGGTAAAATATGATTCTGAGATGCCACAGTTTGATTCCGCATATAGCAATTCAGGGGACGGATATGCCCAAGGTGTTGATGTATTTTGGAGAGATAGCAAGAGCATTGAAAACCTGGACTACTGGTTTTCCTATTCTTATTTGGATACCGAGCGAGACTACCAAAATTTTCCTGAACGGGCCACTCCCAACTTTGCACCAAAGCACAATGCTTCGCTCGTAACCAAATATTGGGTGGACAAGTTGCGCTCGCAAGTGGGGTTGTCATATTCTTACGGTTCGGGAAGGCCTTATCACAATCCCAACAACCCTGGTTTTATGCAAGAGAAAACCAAATCGTACAATAACTTGAGCTTTAACTGGGCCTATCTTATCGACCAACAAAAAATCCTATACTTCTCCGTAAGCAATCTGTTGAGCCTAAATAACGTGAGCAATTATCAGTATGCCAATACTCCAGATGTGGGAGGGGTTTATAATAGAAGGGCCATAACCCCTCCAGCGGACAGCTTTTTCTTCGTAGGTTTCTTCTGGACGATAAGTACCGATGGTAAAAGTAATCAGCTGGATAATCTATAGGCTACTGCTGCATTTTGAGGTAATAGTCGACAGAATGTCGACCTGAGCCATATACAATAAAGAATAAGGAAGTTATCAAAACAATAATGGCCAACATTAGATAGTTAGTGTTCATTACCCCTATAAAGTTGGTGAGGATAGCACCGAACAAAATCGGCAACTGTGCAATGGCGGCCCATCTGGTGAGTAAACCAACGGTAATCAAGATACCGCCAACAAAATGTGCGGGAATTAGATAATGAAGAAAAATCATTCCTCCGGGAACATCTTGGAACGGTTTTGCCAACCGCTCCATTTCCTCATAATTGGACATAAACTCGATTCCTTTGACAAAAAAAACGACACCGAGTAAAACTCTGATTAAATCGAGTAAAAGATAGGTATGGGCATTGGCCCACTTGTTGAGCTTTTTTATGAGACCCATGTGGTTGAAGTTTGTGGATTGCTTACATAAGGTACTCATTTTAAGTGGTATATTTAATTTTTTCACATAAATATTGATAATGATATTTGAATTTTAAGTGAAATCAATTAAAAATATCAACCATGTCATTAAACGAACTTATATCTGAAAGCAGTCACTCAAAGAACTACTTACTCCAAAATCAATTCCATCTGAATATCGCTGCGGGCATATGGAGATGCGACCTTGGCCATTTCCACGAAGCCGAGTTTTTTGTACAGTGCAAGGGCTGGAACCAATTTTCTATTGCTTTCCAAAAATAATTTTTTGGCGCCCAATTGTTTTGCTTTCTCAATAATATGCTGGCCCAATAGTTTGCCTATTCCTTTGCCTTGTGCAGTAGGAGAGACACCCATCTTGGAAAGTTCAAAATCGTACCCGTCATAAATACAAGGTATCAAGGAACAAACCCCTACCGGTTGCTCATTCAATAAGGCAACTGCAATATATCCGCCTTTGTCCAAAATGTAGCTTTTCGGATTGTGTAGAGCAAGACGGTCCATTTCCTCAATTTGAAAATATTTGACAATCCATTCCTCATTCAGGTCTCTGAATGCATCTTTATAAGCTTCGGAATAGGGGACAATGGTAAAAGAGGCATCCATTATGAGGTTATTTTTCGTTTTTGCCATTAAAAATAATTTGAATTTCAATTACATCCGTAAACTCAAAAGCACTTTTTATCGACAGAAACTGCTTATCTATCAATTCACTATGCTGTTCAACGAAAAAATTACCAGTTGGACGATAAAATATTTAGTTTTACATTAGATTAGTCATAAAATTCTTACAAGGTCCCAAATCTTGCGAATTACAAACTTAAAAACATATTGGCCTGTCCCAATCAGGCAACTTAACCTACAAATTCCAATCGGCTATGGAGATAAAACTACCCAAGTTTCCCCAAACTACATTCCCGTATCCATGTGAGCGTTATCTATTTGCGTTTCTGGTCATTATTTTTCTTGGTCTTCCATTGCAGGCCCAAGAGCAAAATGGTCCCAATGTAAGTTACGATGTACCGTTTCAAAATTTGTTGAAATTCAATCGATTTTTGATCAATCCCACTTTTTCATCCATTCGGGAGGATAAATCGTATATCAATTTTTTTCATCGAAGTCAAAGTGCAGATTTTACCAACAACCGTCAGAACTACTTTTTGAGTTATAGCGGCCGGCTGAACGATAGAATTGGCTTGGGCCTAAGCCTTTACAATCAGCGAGTTGGCATAATCTCCAATTTGGGCATAATGGCCAATTACTCCCATGGAATTCAGTTGGGGGAAGAGAGCAGCCTAACTTTTGGCGTGAATATTCCCTATTATGTGAGCAGTTATGACCCGAGTAGGGTGGTTGCCTTGGAAGAAGACCCTTTTTTGAACGAAGCTAGCGAAAGTTCCATTATCTCTTTTCAACCCGGGTTGAACCTTAGTTTGGGCAAGTTTGATTTTGGCGTTTTTGCCCAAAACTTGGTGGACTTTAATTTAAAATCCAGTGAATCGCTGACCCAGTTCAAACAAAAAACATTCTCTGGCCACATTCAGTATGTGCACCAATTGGAATATGGTAAGGGTATTTTTGAGGATGCGCGATTAATGCCCTTGGCAAGAGCTCGTTTTGAAGGCAGTGAAGATCCTGTTTTCGGCGGAGGGATTATTTTTGACCTTCCAAAACTGGGTTGGGTACAAGCTGGATATGATCAATTTTATGGTGCATCCGCAGGAACGGGGTTCAATTTAAACCAGCGGTTGTCCTTCGGCTATAATTTTGAGAAGAGCTTAGTGAATAGTATAGCCAATCTTGGTGTGACCCACGAAATTTCCATTGCATACTCTTTTGTGCCCAATCTTTCCAAAAATACATTCGTCTCCAATGATGAAGAAGATATAGAGAAAAAGAAAATTGAGAATACAGCTGTAGCGGCTGCAGGAGAGGAAACCAAAAAGACGGAACAAAGCAGTAAACTGGATGTTGAAACCACTTTGCGCCCCACCAATAAGGAAGAAAGAGCCTATTGGGAGGAAAGAGTAGCCGAATTACAAGAAAAGCAAGAAGACAGTTATGCCGTAATAGACGACTTACTTTATAAAGTGGATTCCATGAAACAGAGTCGGGAACAAGACATGGAAAAGCGTTTTGAGATGGTCATGCGCTTGGTAAAACGGCACAATGGTGACGAGATTCCGGATATCCAAGAAAAGGCACAAAAACTTTATATGGCAAATAGCAAGGACCTAGATTCCCTGTACAATGCTTTTGATGCTTCCACTGAAACGGCTTTGGCCATGAATTCCAAACCGCCACCAAAACAAGTTGAAAAGAAAAGCGAAGGGACCTTTAACGGCGGAGCGTTCAAGCCGATTGAAAAATATATCAATCTAGAAGGTGTAGGGCAAGGACATTACATTGTGGCAAATGTATTTAAAAATGAGACCTATCTGAAAAACTTCATGGAAGAATTGAAGAGCAAAGGGATACAGGCACAATACTTTAAGAACCCGGATAATGGTCTCAACTACGTCTATTTGGCAAAGTACGACCAAAATGAATTGGCTTACCAAGCGTACAACTCAAAAATGAAGGGTAAGTACCAAGACGAGATTTGGATCATGCACGTGGAAAATTCAAGGTATTCCAACTGGGCCGACGCTATTTTTCAGGATATCGAATAATCAATCAATAATTTTTAGTCCTCCATTAATCCTGCAATGCCCTGGCTCCCCGAGTCGGGGCGTTCTTTTAGTTCAGATATTATTTTTTGATGATCATCGGAACGGGTCTGCGACAATTTATATGTTGCCTGAATATCCGAAACCTTTATCTGAAATCCTACCACACCTTTTATCTGTCGAAGGGTTTTCGAGGACATGTTTTTAAGCGAAATCGGTTTTTTAGAATCTTTCTCATATTTGTCGACCAATCGGTGCATCGATGCCATGGTTTCCTCTTCAGAAAGAATGTTTAAGGTTCCGTATACGTGAACTGCAATGTAGTTCCACGTAGGTACTTCTTCCTCCTTGTACCACGATGATGATACATACGCATGAGGTCCATTGAAAATGCAAAGTACTTCGGATTCATCTTTAAAATGCTTCCATTGTGGATTGGCTTTGGCTATATGCCCCACCAAAACATCGTTTCCTTTCCCATCGGTTTCCAGTTCCAAAGGAATATGCGTGCCCCAAGGCTTATTATCAACTATGTTGATTAAAATCCCAAAACTGTTTTGCTTCAAAAAAGTTTTGATTTCCTCAATGTCATTATTGCTGTAATGGGGAGGGGTGTACATGGGCGTGCTTAAATTTTAAATGGAAAGCTAAAATATAAATTAAGTTGCGATGGACTACGGTTCATCCCCGAATGTTCACAGTTGGGTAAACCTTCTTTTAAAAAAAGTTCTGTTCAGAACATCTTTGTGGCATCAATAATCAAAAACAACAGTCATGAAAAAAATTATTTTAGTAATCATACTTATAGGGTCAACATTTGTGAACGCACAGGATCGCTATTCCAGCGGAATGGAAAAGGCCTTTGAATTATGGCAGAGCCAAAAAACAACAGAGGCATCCAACCTTTTTGAGCGTATTGCCACTGCAGAACCAGATAAATGGTTGCCTTATTACTACGTATCACAGATTAATACAGTAATTTCTTTTGGGGAGAAGGATGAGGAAAAATTGAGCAAACAATTGGAAAAAGCCAAAGAGTTTTTGGATGTGGCCAAGGCTATTTCTCCGGACAATCCAGAAATTTTGATTCAGGAAGCCCTGATCAATACGGCATGGATCGCTTTTGATGGTGCCACGTATGGAATGACACTTTCTCCTAAAAACGTACAATTGTATCAAAAAGCATTGGAAATAGCGCCCGACAATCCAAGGGTAGTACTTTCCAAAGCGGAATGGGACATGGGGTCGGCCCGTTATTTTGGAAAGGACATTACTCCCTATTGCAAAGATGTGGAAAGGGCCTTGGAACTTTTTGCTACCTTTAAATCCGAAACTCCGTTTTACCCTGCCTGGGGGAAGGAAAGGGCGGAAGAGGTGTTGAAAAGTTGCGGTAAATAGAAAAACATGAAACTCTTTATAAAAGAACTTGTAAAAGCATTTTTAGTGGGGATAGCTATTTTTATAGTTTTCCTCATTATTTTCTTTATCAAGGGATGGGAACTTACGTATCAGCAACTGTGGGAGGAGTTTTGGGAGAATATGATTTTTTCCGTTATAATCTACATGTTCAATGCGGCCTCCTTTATCTTTTTAATGCGCAAGTACGATAAGGAGCTCTTTACCAAAAAGTATGTTGGTTATGGCATTCTAGGGAATATTATAGCTTCCATACTTGGAATCATTGTTTCCAGATTTGTATTAATGGTTCTGGTATATGATAAATCCATAAACCAGTTTTTTGCTGAGGAACGTTCTGAATTCTATGTAAGCTCCTTTATCATTTCTATGGCGGTGGCATTGATGTTCTATGCTGCCTACTACTACAAATACTACAAGGAAAAACAGGTAAAGGAGCAAAAGATAATTGCCGGGTCGGCATCGGCGCGTTTCGATGCATTGAAAAATCAGTTGGATCCCCACTTTCTGTTCAATAGCCTTAATGTGTTGACCAGTTTGATAGATGAAGACCCACACCAGGCACAAAACTTCACCACATCGCTTTCCAAAGTATATCGATATGTACTGGAACAGAAAAACAAGGACTTGGTTACGGTTGATGATGAGTTGAAGTTTGCCCGAACCTATGTTAGACTTCTTAAGATGCGTTTTGAAGACAGTATTATTTTCGATATCCCGGATAATTCCTCCAAGCCTGAAGCAAAAATAGTGCCCCTGTCATTACAGCTTTTGTTGGAAAACGCAGTAAAGCACAATGTGGTTACCTCTTCCCGGCCATTGCATATCAAAGTATTTGAACAGAATGGCATGTTGGTGGTAAGCAACAACCTCCAAGAAAAACAGGTGGTTAAAAAGAGCAGCGGGGTAGGGCTCCAAAACATAAAACAACGGTACAATATCCTCACGGAACGTGAAGTAATCATTGAGAAAACGGAAAGTGATTTCATGGTTTTTATACCCATGCTCACCCAAAAATATACGGTTCTAGAGACACAGGAGAGCTATATTGAAGAGAAACGCTATGCCAACGCCAAGGAGCGGGTCAAGAATATTAAGGACTTCTACGGCAATCTTATGGCCTATTGTATCGTGATTCCCTTTTTATGGTGGCTCAATTTTCGTACTACTGAATTTTTATGGGCCTTTTTCCCTACGTTGGGTTGGGGATTTGGACTTACGGCTCACGGTATGGCGGCTTTTGGCTATAATCCATTATGGGGGAAACGTTGGGAGGAGCGCAAGATCAAGGAGTTAATGGAGAAGGACGATTTCTAGGAATTCATATTTCAGTTGTCAGATTTCAGAACTCTAATTTCCGTCTTCGAATTGTGTGGGTCAAATGAACTCAGCATATGGGTTGCAATCACGAAAATTTCACGAACTTCCCTCAACCCTCAACCCTCAACCCTCACGTAACCCCGTAACCTATAACCTGTAACCCCTGCAACTACAACTCATCCCATTAAAATTACAGTTCGGGAACTCACTTTTCTTTTTGCCCCAGGCTATTCTGATATTTGACCTGTAATCAATTAGTAAAACCGAACAGTCATGAAAAATGTAAACGAACATCGCTACACCAGAGCAAAAGAAAGGGTAGAGAACCTAAAATCTTTTTATCAAAGCTTAATTGCTTATTGCGTGGTAATTCCGGTTTTGATCTACATCAATCATAGGACCACAGATATTCCTTGGGCCATTTTTCCCGCCGTTGGATGGGGATTTGGTTTGTTCAGTCTTTGGATGACCGCTTATGGACACAATCCCATTTTTGGTAAAGATTGGGAAGAACGTAAGATTCAGGAATTTATGAACGATAAAGAATTTTAAGAATGAGTATTTTTAGCTACAACATCACATCAAACAACAATACCATGGAAACTATAGATAAAGAAAACAAATATGTAAGGGCACGTGAGCGTGTTCAGGAGCTCAAAAAGTTTTATGGGAATGTAACTTCCTATGTGTTTGTAATAGCCGGATTGGCAATTCTAAATTACTATACTACGGGCTTTGGCTATATGTGGTTCTTGTGGGCCGCTTTTGGTTGGGGAATCGGAATTGTTTTTCATGCGATTAAAACATTTGACCTTAATCCCTTTTTTGGTAAGCAATGGGAAAAACGCAAGTTAGAAGAGTTTATGCGTGAAGATGAACAGAACAATAAATGGAAATAGTCATGGAAAACATCAACAAAGAAAAGTACAACAGAGCCAAAAAGCGAGTGGATGAACTCAAGGGCTTTTATATCCATTTGGCCATTTATATGGTAATAAATGCCTTTATTTTGGTGAACCTGTACATAAGGAGCGACGACTTTTGGAGATGGGAGCATTTCTTTACTTTGATTGCCTGGGGAGTGGGAGTTCTCTTCCATGCATCAAAAACCTTTGGTTTCAACCCATTGTTGGGTAAAGACTGGGAAGAGCGCCAAATCCAAAAGTACATGGACGAGGACAAAGAAGAAATGAACAAATATAAATAGGGATGATGGTTGACAAGCATACAGTTAGGGAGAACGCCGAAAAGCGGGTCAAGGAGCTCAAAGGATACTATAGACACATTTTCATCTTTATTGTTGTTAACGGTTTCTTATACCTACTTAAGACCGGAGTATTAAACTCGTTGTTGCCAGAAACGTTTCCTAAAGAATCTTATTACTACGATTGGATCAATGCAAACATCTTGATTTGGGCCGTGATCTTGGTCGTACATACCTTGATTCTGCAAAGGCATAAATTAACGTTCTTTAAAAAATGGGAAGAACGGCAGATTCAAAAATACATGGATGAGGATAGGGGTAAGGTGGATAAATATAAATAACAATCTTGATGAGGAGTTTTGGAAATAGCGAGATTGAATATTTTAGTAGTTCCCATTGGATGCTATCCCATAGATTTTTTTAATGAGAAAAGAAGACAAAGGGTAGGATAAACCAAAAATGATAAAATAAAACGAACCATTACCAAACCACAAACCAAACCTATATGAATGTCCTGATTATTGAAGACGAAAAACCTGCAGCAAGAAGATTGTCCAGATTGCTCTCAGAATTGGAAATGGAGGTCTCAACCATGTTGCATTCCGTTGAAGAATCCATAGCATGGTTTCAGGAAAATCAACACCCCGATTTAATCTTTTTGGACATCCAACTATCCGATGGACTTTCCTTTGAAATCTTTGATGAAGTCGAGGTGAAAAGTGCTATCATTTTTACCACCGCTTATGATGAATATGCACTCCAAGCATTCAAGTTAAATAGCATTGATTATTTACTAAAACCCATAGACGAAGAAGAGCTGGAAAGTGCCGTTAAAAAGTACCGGAATTTTAAGCCGGAAAACCAAAAAATACCAATCGATTTTAACGACATAAAAAAGCTTTTGGTGAACCCCCTGGAACGCGAATTCAAGAAACGGTTTACAGCTAGGGTAGGGCAACATTTAAAAATTATTAACGCCGATGAAGTGGAGTGTTTTTATAGTGAGAACAAAGGTACTTATGCCGCTACTTCGGATGGGAGAAATTATTTATTGGACACTACCTTGGAACAGTTGGAAGAGGAGTTGGAACCACAGACATTTTTTAGGGTCAGTCGAAAATTTTACGTGAACATCAATCATATAGGTGACATCATTTCGTACACAAATTCAAGGCTCCAAATCAAATTAAAGCGCTTTGATGAGCATGAAATAATCGTGAGCAGGGAGCGAGTGAGAGACTTTAAGTTGTGGTTGGAATGAATCGGTTTAAAAAACTGATTATTAAATTTTTAATAAAATAAAAAACTTATCATAAGTTTTTCTTATAGTAAGTTTTTTAGGCTAAAAACCTACTTTTCTTCCACTCGGTTGTCGTCAAAGGCGGATGGGAGAAGTTTAGGAATCAATTTAATAAAAATAGGTAGAAGAATCGCTCCTCCAGGCAACATAAAAATGGCCAAGGAAGGAATGCTTTTAAAAATATCGAGCAATTGATTTTGTACTTTTTTCTTCTCTTCGTCACTCAAATCCTTAACCGTCGACTTGGACAAGAGCCCGACCAATTCCCTACTTTCGGTCAACTCTTTTTTTAATCTTTTGCTGTTTCTTAGAATTAATTTGCTCACGTTTTTGGACATTCCATCATAGAATTGAACGGCCAGATTTTTGTTGTCCAAGTAGGCAATTTTATCCTTGTTTTCCTCAAAGAAATTTTTGACAAATTCCAGCTCAAATTCCACCTCTTTTTTCGACTTTCCAAGGTCCTTTCCAAGACCGAAAATATAGTCTGTTTCGGAGTAGTCCAACAGCTTGTCTTCCCATATAGTCAAGCAGGCCATATCCAAGAAATAATCCTTCTCGTTTTTGGTGAATTTTTGGTTCAATAAATCGGCATATTCACCATCAAATTTTGCATTGTCCAGATCAACATAGGTCAAAGAGGATCCCAACAATTGAATTAATTTGGCATCCGATTCATGTGTTTCTTTGGAGTTGAGTGCATGGTACACAATATTAATGGTGACATACTCCAAAAGTTGTGCATGGCTCATCATGTCTTTATCGCTTCGGAGATAAATTATGAAGATGAGAATATCTACATAGAGTAACGAATTGGTCAAACTATTTCCGAGTGCCCTGCTAAAAGTATTGTCGCTTAAATAGATTCGAGAATCAATCAACTTTTCCAGTTGGGAAATTGTTTTTGAACCGCTCAATATCTTGCTCAAAAACGAAATCTTGCTCACATTCAAAGATTGATAATATTCGAATACTTTGTTTACGAAGGCCTCGAAATCGGTCTTTCCAACCTCAAATGTATAGGTGTAGTATAAAGCGGTCAGCAGATTGATCTTGGCAATCTCGTCCTCGCTCAGGGTGTGTTCCACTTCTATAAATGATGGAATGCTTAAATGGACGCCGTAAATGAAACCATTTGTTTTGAGTTCTCTGTACAAACTGTCAAAGTCTTCAAAACGGGAAGACTCTTGAGCTACTAGGTGACCAAACTTGTTGATCCAGCCAGAGGCGGAAGGGTTCATGGATATATTTTAACGCTTCAAAGTAAAACAATTTCTCTGACTTTGCTTTGGTACAGGCCGGTGTCTTCGATGAAATTTTAACATTTTAAAACCAAACCGCGTATTACGCAGTTCCGTAGGTAGGGTAGATACAAGCCCTAAAACAACAATCAAAATGAAGACAATAATACAATGTATTTGTTTGCTTCTAGCCTTAACGGTTCTGATTTCTTGCGTTCAAGAACCGGAAGTGTTCAAAACAAACAAATCGGACTATGATCACTTTTTGGTATCGGGTCCGTTAAAGACTATACCCGCTAATTTACAGTTTGAAGTAGAAGCCAATAGTGATAGCATGCAATTGCCAGATTTGTGGAACTTGACGGATGATAATATGCAAATTTTTAAGGAAACCGGTGATGTCAAATTCTTAAAAAATTCAGCGAAGACCTTAAAAAAGGCGATTGAGATGGCTACTATTGAAAAACCTGGATTTATAAGGGCTTTGTCCAATAATTACATGTTGCAGCACAGGTTCAAGGAGGCTTTGCTGTTGGCAGAAGAGGCAAGAGCTCTAGGTACCGATGTGGAGGCGACCCAGAGTTTGCTGTTTGATCTTCATATGGAATTGGGCAACTATGGGCTTGCAAACAAATACTTGGATAGCATCAAGGATGTATCAAGCTATGAGTATTTGGTCAGGTTGGCTAGGTGGAACGATTTCAAGGGTCATTCTGATTCCGCCATTAAGCTCATGGAAAAAGCGACAGAGAAGGCAGAGATTTCCCAAAATGAAGATTTGTTATTGTGTTCCTACGTCCATTTAGCGGATTATTATGGAGCTACGGGACATATAGAAAAAGCTTATAAACTATATCTCAAGGCGCTTCAAATATCGCCACAAGATGCAAATGCAAAAAAAGGAATCGCTTGGATCGTGTATTCCTACGAAAGAAATGGTATAGAGGCACTTCGGATTTTGGACTCCATTACACAAAAGAACAAATCTCCCGAATATTATTTGTTGAAAGCAGAGATCGCAGCTTTTATAGATGATGATATGTTAAGGGTTCAAGCATTGGATGATTATTATAAAATGGCAGGTAAAAACACGGATTATGGCGATATGTACAATGCACATAACGTGGATTTTTTGCTGAGTATGGATGTGGAACATCGAGCTTATGAACTGGCACAGGAAGAGGTGAGTATTAGACCTACACCCGAATCTTATGGGTGGTTGGCCTACAGTTTACTTCATTTGGGAGAAAAGGAAAAATCAATGAAGGTTATCGAAGAACACGTAATTGGTGTGACCCATGAGCCTGCTATTTTGCAACGCGCTGCCGAGATTTACAAAGCAAACGGAAAACAAGACAAGGTTAAAGCGCTAAAAGAAGAATTATTGGGGGCAACCTACGAGCTTGGCCCCATAAAGGAAGCAGAGGTTGCCAGTTTGTGAATTTCCCCCGCTAAAAGCAAGGTTGAAGACCGATAGGGTCTCGGCTTGGTTGTTGTTTTTAGGTACGCCATGGTATTTTTGCCATGGCGTTTTTTTAATCATCGGCAATAGCGTTTTGGGTCTCGCTTTCTTGCTCTTTCAAGATTTCAATACCTTTTTGTATGACCAGATTGGTAGGGATGGTAATTCGTTTGCCATCATCCGTGCGCATAAATAGATAAAATCCGCTGATGTCCTCAACTTTTCCGGTCCAGTCAAAATCCTTGTCCATCACCCTAATTCTGTCACCCAAACGTAAAGGATGGTTAAAAAAGAGGATAACACTTGCCGTAAGGTTGGAAAGGATGGACCATTGCGCTACGAAACCAACTCCCAATATGGCCAAAATAGAGGAAATAAATACTGAAAAATCTTCAAAATTAACACCCCATATCAAGGAAATGCCGATAAAGGCCAGCAGGTAGAACATCAAATTGCTCAAGTAAAAAATGATTTTTCTACTGTTCATATCAATGGAACTTGTTCTACCGAACCGCCGAATAGCCCTTTTGCTGAAAGAGTTGAGCGTAATGATAATGGTCAAAAGAATGATGGTGAACAAAATCTCGGATTTGAAGGACATAGTGTCAATCATGATGCTTCTTAGTAAATTTGATTTATATTGATAAGTCTAAACTACGAATAAACCCTTTCATATTTTTAAGCCATGAAAACAGATTTTGAAGAAAATTCGTGGGTAATCAACTACTCTCCCGAAAATTACTCTAATCACAAATTCTCATTGGAGAACGATTTATTGCTTTCAAAAGGCGACAAATCCATTACTTGGGTAAACACCTATGGTTTGGATTACATGGAAGAGTTTAGGCAAATGGTGAACGGCAATGACCTTGATGACTTTTTACTGCGTTTGCTCTTGAACCAAAAGATGGGAAACAAGGTAATAGTCCTGGAAGACCAGTTGTTCATTGCAGCCAGAATCCTTAAAACAGAACACGATACTATGGAGTCCGAGCAAATGTATTTTGTGGTCTCAAAGGATTTTAATTGGTGTATCCAAGAAAAGTGGGGGGATCATTTTGATTGGATTCGTCAGCGAATATTCGAAAACAAGGGTATCATCAGAAAAAAGCGAGCGGACTACTTATTGTTTTTTATTCTAGAGACCTTGATTACCAATTACAAAGATAAGTACGAGGAAACGGTAGTCATGGAAAATGCCTTGGATGCCATCGTAAAACGTGAACCAACCCCTGAGTTTATGTTCGAGGTAGAACAGAAAAAAGCGGTGATACAAGATTTTAAGAAAGCAGCACAAGGTCTTAGGGACATCATCATAAAGTTGGAACGAGTTCAGGTCAAAGGCTTTCAGACCAAATACTTTAGTGAACTTCGTGAACAGATAAATGGCCTTATTGCCGATATCGACTCTGATATTATGGAGCTCGAAAGCCAAATAAACCTCTTTTTCAGTGTCCAGGGCCACCGTTTGAACGAGGTAATGAAGACCCTGACCATCTTCTCAGTGGTTTTTATTCCCCTAACATTTCTGGCCGGCATTTATGGGATGAACTTCGAAAACATGCCCGAACTAAGGTCTCCCTACGGATATTTTATCCTCTTGGGCGTAATGCTTATTGTCACCATAATATCCATAGTCATTTTTAAACGGAAAAAATGGTTTTGATGAATCGGTATTTTTGATTTAGATGGCTTAGTGATTCCTCTTTTGCATCCAATGATAAACATCATATTCTTGAAAAACACAGCTCGGTAGATTTGTCTCATCATTTTAAATAATACACGATGAGAAAAAGAATACTTGTAGCGGTTATCGCTGTAATGGGACTGACAAACTTGGCAATGGCACAGGATGCCCCAGCGGACAATAGTGGAAAATGGCAATTTAGATTAAGGGGAATCGTGGTTGCCCCGGATGAAAGCGCGGATATTGAAGCTATTGGCGGGAATGTTGATATTTCCACCTCAATTGTCCCTGAATTTGACATTACCTACTTCTTTGATGATAATTGGTCCATGGAATTGATTCTAGGAACTACGAAACATGATGTAAAGGCAGTAGAGACCGCCGTGGGAGAAATCGATTTGGGACATGTTTGGTTGTTGCCCCCAACACTTACTGGTCAATACCATTTTACTGGCGGTAATTTGGTTCCCTATGTTGGGGCAGGGGTGAACCTTACTTTATTCTACGGTGTTGATGAAGGACCAACGGTTGATGATATCGACTATGATACGGCTGTTGGCTTTGCTCTTCAAGGTGGGTTTGATTATATGTTGAACGATAAATGGTTCCTGAACTTTGACGTAAAAAAAATGTTCTTGAATACCACCGCGACCGTGGATGCTACCACTGCTTTAGGAGCAACAGTAGGCGCAGACGTAGATATAAACCCATGGATTTTTGGATTCGGAGTGGGTATTAAACTTTAATATTTGATTGTTTTTTTAGGTAATCTAAGTTTTGAAGGTGGTTGGTTTGGCCGGCCACCTTCTTTTTCTTAGGAGCCTACGGCACCAAGGGTATACAATTGCTCCAATGTTGGTGTTTCGCTACCGCCTTCGGGTTCCAAAGTAATACCAAACGCTTCCGATTCATTCGCGTTTTCCAATGTAAATAGCTTCGTGTCCACCGATGCAAAATCATCCAACAATCCAATGCTGGTGGGGGTCAATGGGTCCAATTTTAGGGACCATACCTGATAAGTGAAGCCTTCCGGAGGTTCGGGAAGTCCCTTGGCATCAATAATCACTTTGCTTTCTTCTTTGTTCCAATAGGCTTTTGCATAAGAAGAAGGTGAGACCGTTTGTCCACCAAGTGCAATCACTGTAACGTTTTGGTCTCTTATATCTTCAAGGAGCGACTCTTTATAAGTAATTTCCTCTTGGGTATCCGATAGTATATCCTCCAAACTTTGTTTCTCTTTGTTGGTAAGCTCTATTTCGGATTGTAGCTTGGAATTCTCCGTATACATCCAGAACAATCCGACTGCCAATAGCACCGATGCTGCCCATCCCAAATAACTGCCCCAAGAGGTTCCTTTGCTGGAGGTACCTTCAGGTGTAAATGGAATAACATCATCTATCCGCGCTTTTATCTTGGTAAAACCATCCGAAGGCATCTTCGGTGACGCTGCTTCGGTAACTGCAAGAATAGCTTGCTCTATAGCCTCTATCTCATTCCTTATTTCAGGATATTGAATAGCATAATGTTGCACCTCCAAGTTTTCCTCTGTGGACAATGCTCCTGCAACATATAGTTCCAATTTTCCAGACGCTATGTATTCTTTCACATCCATGCTCATGCCATATTTTTTCTAATATTCGAAATACAGCTTCTTATTCTCGTTTTGATGGTGCCGACCGGTGTATCCAGTTCTTTGGCAGCTTCTTTTTGTGTATAGCCTTTAAAATAAAGCATATCAATTAGCAAAATGCACTTTTCCTTTAATCCTTTTAATAAAGACTGAAGCCCAATAGTGTCCATTCTACCATTAAGATCTTCGCCGTTTTCATAGATACCTACGAGAGAATCTACGGGGAGGTTCTTTTTTTGATTTTTATGGGTTTTTGAGCGCACTTCGTCGATTGCGGCGTTACGGGCTATGTTCAAAATCCATGTAAAAAAACGGCCTTTGGAAGTGTCGTACTGGTCCGATTTTTCCCAGATTTTCACGAATACATCTTGACAGATTTCTTGGGAACGCTCCGTATCCTTCACAATTACATTGATTACCCCACATATATTTTCAGCGTACATATTGTACAGGGTTTCAAAGGCAGCACTGTCCTTTTTCTGAAATTTTTCTATGAGGTTGTCCAATTGCATAACCGGTTGGTTAAAGATATAAAAAGTTGGCTGTGTTTTTACTATTCAATATTGATTCCCTTAAGCACCAATGTTTTCCATTCGGGATGTTCTTTCAGATATTTGGCAACAAAGGGACACAACGGTATGAGTGTCCAATCTTCCTTTTTGATATGTTCCAGACTTTGTTTGATAAGTTCAGAGCCTATGCCTTGGCCTTCGTGACCTGGGGGGACTTCGGTATGGGTAAGGTATATTTTTTCTTTGGCTTTGATATATTCAATTTTTGCTATATCGCCATTATCCAGTTCAAACTGGAACCTTTTGGCGGATTCGTTATCTACAAGTTGATATTGCTTTTCCACAAAATTTTAGTGATTGGTTATCGGTAGCTTAATGCGCCCGATGGACATTTTGAGATTTGTTCTTTCAATTGCTCGGCGGTCGCGTTTTCAGCTTTTATCCAAGGTTTTTCTTTGGGGTTATAGACCTTTGGTAACATTTTCACGCAAATTCCGGCATGTTGGCAAAGTTCGGGTTTCCATATCACGGCTATTTCCCCGTTAGAATATTCTTTCATAGCACAACAAATTGAAATAAAAAAAGAGCTGCCCGAAAGCAGCTCTGAATTGTTTTTACTGAATGATACCTGTACAAGCGATTCTTGCACCGGCAGCTCCGGATGGTTGGGAGGTGTAATCATCCACTCCTTGGTGAACGATTACTGCTTTGCCCAAAATGTTTTTCTTTTCGTCATCGCAACCAATGCACCATTCGTCCGTAGAAAAATCTACTGTAGCATTTCCATCTGCATCAGCGGTAAAGTTACCGATGTCACCTTTGTGATAACCATCTTCAGCTCCCCATTTACCATGTTTTTCAAAAGTTGGGTTCCAGTGTCCTCCTGTTGATTTTCCATCTGCGGAAGAACAATCTGCTTTTTCGTGAAGGTGGATGGCATGTTCGCCTTCATCAAGCCCTGTAAAGGTAGCTTTCATAACAACATTGCCATTGTCTTGGGTAAAAACAACCTCACCGTTCACATTACTGTCGCTTTTAGGTTCCATGCTAAATGTAATGGATTCGGGTTCAGTAGTTTCAGCCATTTGGTCCACGGTTTCTTCAACTTCCTCAGTTGCTTCTTCTGTCTCTTTTTTAGCTTGTTTGCAGCTAAAAGCCATTATAAATACTAGCGCTAAGGCTATTGCTTGTATACTTTTCATTAAAATGAGTTTTTAGATTAACCACTAAGTTAGGTATTATTTATGCCGCTGTCAACCATTCCCGTGCTCTATTGATCAGTTTTTTTGCCCTTAAACAATCCTCTTAAATCTGGATTGTAAAAAACGGCCAACTGTAACCTGTCATAAACAGCATTGGCAAACTGATTTCTCAAGTAACCTAACTGTACACTGGTGTTTTCGGTAACATTCACACCAACAGCACCATACAGCCTGTTTTGACCAAATAGGTCATCCTGTAGATTGATGAACAGTTCATCATAAAAATTGAGAAAAAAGGTGTTGGTAAGCGGTAAAGTCATTTGAATACGATAGCGCGCCCGATGTTGTGTATCGGTTGTTTCTCCGAAATCCAAAAACCGTTGTTCTAAACGGTAGCGATGTTCGAACAGAAACTCCCAAACCTTGTTTTTTAGAATAAATTGTTCAAAAATCCGATGCTCCTTGGAATTGACCTCGCCTTCAAACTCATAAAAATTATTATCGGTATCAATAAACGCATAACCTCCTGTTGCAATAGCATTTGAATCGATATGGTAATTAAGTCCCGTTCTCAACAACATTTGATTGAAGTTGCTAGCGGTCTCGTAAAACCTGAACTGAGCCTCCGTATGAATGCTGAATCGTTCCGAAATTTTGTTGCTACCGAAGTACATGTACCAAGCTCCCATTTCATCTTCGCCCGGTTGTTGTGCATGTATGGTTAATATTCCAAGTAGTGTAAATAGGCCTGTTAGTCTTTTGATCATTTATCTTCTTCTTTTATCGGCGTGCTTTTATCTTCTTTTAAGTACTCGTCCAAAAATTCCAAAATTTTACTGTATGCCGTAATTTGATTTTCTTTTTTCACGAATCCGTGACCTTCATCCTCAAACAGGACATACTCTACGGGCACACCATTTTTGCGGACTCCGGCAACAATTTCGTCCGACTCTGCCTGAAGCACCCTTGGGTCTTGCGAGCCTTGAAGGACAATCAAAGGTTTGGTGACTTTGTCGGTATGGAACAGTGGGGAAATCTCCTTTAGGCGAACGGAATCTGCGCTGTAAGGATCGCCCAACTCCTTGTAAAGAGCATCTTTAAAGGATTCCCACCATGGCGGGATGCTTTTAAGGGTTCTCATCCAATTGGTTACTCCAAAGAGATTGACCCCTACATCAAATTCTTCAGGGGTGTAGGTCAAAGCGGCCATGGTCATGTATCCGCCGTAGGATCCTCCAATAATTCCTATTTTCTCCCCATCTATCTCAGGTTGTTGGGCCAGCCAGTTTTTACCTTCTACGCAATCTTTAAGATCTTTATCGCCATGGTTCAAATCGTCCATTTGGTAAAAAGTTTTACCATAGCCGCTACTTCCTCGGTTGTTCACCGCCAAAACCGCATAACCATGGTTTACCAAATATTGAATAAAGGAGCTAAAGTTTTGACGTGATTGCCCGCCCGGACCACCGTGTACCCATACCAAAGCAGGAACGGGGTTTTCCTTGGTCGCTTGATGTGGCGTATAGTAAATGGCCGGGATTTCCACGCCATCAAAGGATTTATACCGGATAACTTCAGCCTTTACCAAGTCTTGGCCTTGGATTTCAGGATTTAGAACGTCCGTCAACTTTTTTTGTTCTTTGGTCTCAAGGTTATAAACGAAAAGATTAGATGGTGTGTGGGAGCCACCGGCATAAAAACGCATCATGCTTTCGTCATCAGAAAAACTTACGTTGGTGATTTCCATGTTTTCGATAGTGGGCAAATCAATGTTTTCGCCTGTTGCAACTTCCATAACCTCTATAGTGTTTTTGGCGTCTTCATTGATATATGTGACTTGATAGGTGCCATTATCCGTGAAATAGCTGCCCAAAATATCCCAGTCCCGTTCCAACGTCTTCTTGTAGGACGCGTCTGCCAATGTGTATTTCATCAAATATGAAAACTCGCTGCCATCATCGGTGGTGTAATAGAATGCAGAACCATCGGGTGAGAAATCCTGAGAAGAGTTTCCGCTTTGGTTTTTGTTGATTTTGATAAGTTCCTTCGACTCTAAATTATGAAGGAACAGGTCGCTATCGTTCGTATTGATGGATTTGCTCAAAGCAACATATTTTTCATCGGGCGAAACCACACCAACATCATAACCGTCATCATTTTGATAAACCAGTTCTGAAGTTAAACTTTCCAAATCCATTTTGTACAGGTCCATAAAACGTTTATCCCGTTTATTGGAGCCATAAAAGAATGCGCTTTTATCCTCGGACCATTGGTAGAAAAGGGAGCGTGCCCCTTCTTCTGGAGTAAGGTCCTTGTGGCTTCCATCTGTATCTCGTACAAAAATGTGATAGATCTCATCCCCATTGTTATCCATTCGGAACAACATCCGCTCATCTTTGGGGAAATAGGAAATAGAAAATACGGAGGAGCTATCCGACTGGGTAATCGGCGTCATTTCACCGCCCGCAGTGGGAATGGTGTACATATTGTAAATACCCGAACGATTGCTGGATACCAACAGTTTGGATTTGTCAGGTGAAAAACTTCCTCCCGCAACAGACTCATTATCCATCATTTGACCAATGGTGTAGGTCTTCATGGTTTCAGCTATGGTAGGCTCTTTTTTTTCTTCTTTACATGCCCAGATGCTGGTAACCAAGGCAATGGCCAATATTTTTTTCATTGTTCACTATTTAAGTTCAAAACTTTCGGTCTCCTTAAATGGAGATAGGTCCAATGATTCAATGGAGGTTCTGTACGATTTCCATTTATCATTAAAGAACGCATTGGTACTGTCCAACGCAGTCTTTAGTTCTTCTTCTGCAAAACGAATCATTCTTCGCTCGGTTTCGGTGATTCCAGATTTTCTTGTATTTACATAGTAAGATGCATTGCCCAATCTGGACATTACGTTAGGCTCCGGGTCATCGGTGATGCCTTGGCGTTTGTCATCTTTACCTAAATAAAGAGCAATAACAGAATCGATTTGCTTTGCTATTTCTTCGGAAGCCTTTATCTGCTCCTTAAACTTGACTTTGTCAAGGTCTTTAAGTTCCTTTTTGAACTTATTTGCCAAATCTTTGCTCTCTACCAATTGCTTTACTGCATCGGCGGCAGTCTGCGTGTAGGCTTCCAGTTTTTTACTGGTTTCGTACACTTCATTGATGGAAGCTAGATCAACGTTCAACCTTGGGTCTGTCTTGACCGTAACGGAAGTTGAATCGGATGCTTCACCATAAACTACTTTTACTTTGTAAGTTCCCGGTTTTACTTCAACGCCACCTCGCTCTCTATTGTTTTTGCTGATGGTTCTTGAAGGTCTATCTGGGCCTTTTTCATCCAAGTTCCAATAAACTCTATGGAAACCGGCCTTTTCAGGAGTTTTGTATTTCAATGTACGGATAAGTCTGTCACCATCGTAGAATTCAAAAAAGATGGAATCCTTTGTTTTTTCCTTGGGTTTTTCATCCTCAGTCTTATCATCTTCTCCGCTTTCTTCTTTTTTATCTTCCTTGGATTTATCTGCGCTTTCCTTTAAGTAGTAAGTGATCATTGCTCCAGATTCCCTATTCTCACCACTATAAATCGCATCTCCCCCAAATCTTCCACCTGTGGGCTGTTGGTAGGCGGCCAAGTAGGCATCAGGACTATCAAAAAGACTGATTTCCTTCTCCAAAACAGAAGTGTTGCCAGCCAGCTTCCTCAACGGACGAATGTCATCCACAACCCATGCTGCTCTACCAAAGGTTCCGATGACCAAATCCTGCTCCCTTGGGTGAATCGCCAAGTCCTTTGTGGAAACTGTTGGGAAATCTTTGTTCCATTTTTTCCAATTGTTACCCGCGTCCAAAGAAAGGTAGAGTCCGTCGTCCGTACCTAAAAACATCAAATTTGGGTTTTTCGGGTCTTCTATTATAGATAGTGTATAGCTTTCCACATCGTTTTCATCTACAATACGAGTCCACGTTTTACCATAATCTTTGGTGCGGTAAGCATAGGGCGCATAGTTAAATCGTCTGTAATCGTTAGCAATCAAGAGAGCTTCTCCCTTATTGTTCTGTGATGCTTTTATCTGTGGAATCCAACTTCCTGTGGGTAATCCTTTAATGTTTTTGGTAACATCGACCCAGGTCTCACCTGCATTTTGGGTGTAGTGTACGCGACCGTCATCGGTGCCTACCCACAGCATATTTTCTTCAACAGGTGATGGTTCTATCACAATAATGGTACAATGGTTTTCTGCTCCTGTTGCATCCATTGTCAGCCCACCGCTTTCGCTTTGCTTTTGCTTTTCCTTGTCGTTTGTTGTCAGGTCGGGGGAAATTACTTCCCAAGTCAAACCTTTGTCCGTTGATTTGTGCACGAACTGACTTCCAAAATACACCGTGCTATTATCGAATGGGTCTTGACCAATGGCAGCGTTCCAGTTAAATCGAAGTTGGGTCTCAGCATCCGGAGGAGTAGGGCGGACGATATAGCCATCGCCTGTCTTCCAATCGTATCGGCTCACATATCCTTGCTGGCTCATCGCATAACCATATTGACTATCATCCCTATCTGGAACTACGTCGAAACCGTCACCAAAGGCGATTTCCTGCCAATAGCTATTTCGGATACCCTGTGCCTTCCAAATATAGGCTGGCCCTCTCCATGAGCCGTTGTCCTGCATACCTCCATATACATTGTACGGGTACTCGTTGTCCGTACTGATGTGATAGAACTGTGCCACGGGCAAATTACCTATAAAACGCCATGTTTTACCTCCATTTTTAGTGATATTGAGGCCTCCGTCGTTTCCATCTAACATAAATTCACCGTTTTCAGGATGAATCCACCAGGCATGGTGGTCCGGATGCACCCCATTGTCGACCCCATAGGATGGCATTAACTGAGTAAAGTTTTTTCCTCCATCTTCGGAAACATTGATGTATGTGAAAACTGAATATACTCGATTTTCGTTTTGCGGATCTACGTAAATTTCGGAGTAGTAAAATGGACGGTTTCCGATATCGCTCTTATCATTGATTTTCTCCCATTTATAACCACCATCGGTAGATTTGTACAGTGCATTTTTCTTGGCCTCTACCAGTGCATAGATGATATTTGGTTTGTTGCGGGCTATGGCCACTCCAATTCTCCCTAAATCGCCTTTTGGAAGACCGTCTTCCGCGGTGATTTTTTTCCAGGTTTTACCACCATCATGAGTGATGTGCAACCCACTGCCTTCACCCCCAGAGTTAAAGAACCAAGGTTCTCTTTTGTGTTCCCACATGGCGGCAATTAATTTGTTAGGGTTTTTTGGGTCCATCACCAAATCGGCAATTCCTGTTTTATTGTTCACGAACAATACCTTTTCCCATGTTTCTCCACCGTCGGTAGTTTTAAAAACACCTCGTTCGGGATGTTCCCCCCACGGTGAACCTATGGCACCTACATACACTACATCTGGGTCGGTTGGGTCGATGATTACCCTATGGATGTGCCTTGTTTTTTCCAATCCCATGGATTTCCATGTTTTTCCGCCATCCAAAGATTTGTAAACACCGTAACCTCCATTTAAACTGTTCCTAGGGTTGCCTTCACCTGTTCCGACCCATATTACGGATGGATTGGATTGTTGAATGGCCACAGCTCCAATAGAGGCGGTGACCTCATTGTCGAAAACAGGTTCCCATTTGATGCCTCCGGAAGTAGATTTCCATAAACCACCTGAAGCGGTTCCCACAAACATTACGTCGGGGTTTGAGTGCACAACGTCAATTGATGTAACACGTCCGCTCATGCCGGCCGGACCGATGTTCCGGGGTTTTAGGTCTTGGAGTAGTTCTACGTTGAAATCTTGGGCTGTAATGCTGGCTGTAATCAACAATACGAAGTAGAGGATTAATTTTTTCATTAGTTGGATTATTGTTTTGAGTTTAGTTTAGACCTTTAAAAATCGTACCTAGGCGAGGTATTTTTAAGGTTGTTTAAATATACCAAAAACCTTCACCTCCTTTCTTAAAGGAATGTTAATGAGTCATTGTGGGGTGGAGAAGATTTAATGGTCCTTATACACAGTGCCATCCTTCATTACATAAGTTACATTCTTCATTAGGGAGATGTCCTCGATAGGATTTCCCTCAACAGCAATTATGTCCGCTAAGTATCCTTTTCGAATCATTCCCAATTTATCAAAATGAAGAATTTTTGCATTTACAGCTGTTGCAGCTTGTAAAGCTTTAATGGGCTCCATGCCATAGGCGACCATCAGTTCCAGCTCGCGATAGTTTTCTCCATGCGGAAACACACCCACATCGCCTCCAAAAACAATTTCGACCCCCGATTCCAAAGCTAGTTGAAAGGATTTTTTCTTTTTTGCCACTCGTTCTGGGTCTGGCTCGACCCTTTTTTTCCATCCTTGGTACTGGGATATGGCATCTCCTGCAGCGAGGGTAGGGCACAGGGCAACGCCTTTTTCCTTCATTAATGCAAAAATCTCTGCTGTGCCCCCATCACCATGTTCGATGGTTTCGACCCCGCCCAGGATGGCTCGCCGCATTCCTTCGGGAGTACTTGCATGAGCTACGACATATCTTCCGGCTGTAGTGGCTGTCTCAACCATAGCATTGATTTCTTCCTGTAAAAAAGTGGGTTGTGAGGGCTCGTCTTTGCCCCAGCGGTAGTCAGCATAAATTTTTATAAGATTGGCTCCTTGACCTAGTTGCGTCCTGACCTCCGAGATAACATTGTCCCTTCCACTTACAGGAACCGCGCCCAAAGGGACTTTGACCCCGTCGTGAAAACCCTTTGGTCCATAGGCCCCAGTGGCTACGATGGCTGGACCTGCCATTAGGGTACGAGGACCTGGAATTATACCCTTATCAATGGTTCTTTTAAGGTAGATATCCGTGTAACCGGCTCCTTCCGAACCTAGGTCACGCATGGAGGTAACGCCTGCCATCAACGATTTTTTTGCATGAACAACTCCTCGGACAGCCCGTTCTGTTGGAGATTCCACCAAAACTTGGTCGTTCCATTCCGTTTCGTTGTAGGGGTGCAACAATAAATGGGAATGCCCTTCAATGATACCGGGCATAAGCGTCATGCCCTTTAGTTCTTTTTTTGTGTAGTTATTTACTCTTTTCAAACCGCTCAAAGGACCGGCGTAGGTGATACGATTTTCGTCTACCGCAACTACCCAATCACTATGAAGCTGAACACCATCAAAAACCTGGCTGGGAACCAGAAGGGTCTGTGATTTTAGATTGTTCAGGAATAAAATCAGAATTACCGTAAATAACTGTTTTGATTGCATCCGGGTTTGTTTTGATATTAATCGATTATGGAATTCTTCAATAATTCTTGTAAATCTCTTTTAGAAAACACTTGGCTCCCCTTGATTACAGTGTAAATCTTCCGTGTATTTTCAATGTTTTCCAGAGGATTGGCGTCTAAAATCACTAAATCCGAAACTTTTCCTTTGGAAATACTTCCGTAATCTTCCGTTTGGTCCAGAAATATGGACCCATTCACGGTGGAGGTTCGTAGCGCATCGAGTGGAGAGATACCTTTTGCCACCATGGCCTGTAATTCCTTGTGTAACGAAATTCCCGGATACGCGTAGGAGTTGAACGCTCCACTGTCCGAACCGGCCAAAAGTTGAACCCCCGCAGAATCGAGGTCTTTTACCAACTCACCAAAAAAAGTATCCAATTCTTTTCTGTTTTTTCTCGCTTCTTCGGATGAATTTAAGAATGATTGTATTCTACCTTGGTAGGTTTGAATAATCCCATCTCCCATGTATTGAAGGTATTCATCGTTGGTGTGGTCAACTTCGTCCAAGTAGCTTAGCGTATTGCCAATATGCAGAGTGGGAACCACAAACACATCATTTTCTTTTAGCTTATTGAACGTTGCTTGTGCCGTGCTATCCGAATAACCTTCCATAAGAGCGGGCATTGCTCCCCAGAATCCGATAATACCATTTTGTAATTTTTCGGTGACTTCAATTTCGTTGCTGGCGCAGCCCTTCATAATATAGTAGAGGTGTTCGATACCATCCATCCCTGCATCGATGGTCTCATCCAGCGTAACGGTGAACGGCATGTGCCCAGAAACCGTAAAACCTCTCTTTTTTGCCTCTTCTATTGATTTTAGATAATTATCATGTGAAATTCTACTATCATAGATTTTTACAAAATCTACGTTTAAGGATTCCAGAGAATCCAATGCGTGGACAACATCTTCTTCGGTTTCTACTTCCAACGAACCGGCCCAACTACCATTAGGCCCATCTATTTTTGGCCCAGAGGTAAAAATGGTTGGCCCCACTAGTTTTTCAGAGGTAATTTGGCTTTTCCAGTCCATTACGGAATGGGTAAGGTCGCCCCCGGCATCCCGCACCGAGGTAATACCATTGGCAATAAATAACTTCAGGAAGTTTTTGTTGTTTTTAATCAACGAATCACCACCGCGCAGGTGTATATGGTTATCCCAAAACCCGGGCAAAATATATTTTCCAGAAGCATCAATAGTGGAGTCGGCCTTAAAATTGCTTGTACCTTCGGTTTCAATGGCCTCGATTTTACCATTGGACACCAAAATATGTTGAGTTTCAATTTTTCCAGTTTCCAGATGGATGACCTGTGCATTGGTAATTGCGAGATCGTAATGGTTGATAGTTTCCTTCTTACAACTAACGATGACGAGAAGGAGGGAGAACAAAAGTGGTCTGATCATTTTGGGTTGGTTTATTATGATCCTTAAAGATACCGGATTTTTTATTTCCCATCCCTTTGGCTTTTTCCAATTTTTTTGGTGATTTTTAACCAAATACAAGTTTTGAAGGAAACAAAACCAAGCTGGCTCTATTTATTATTATTGATTCTTTCGGGTGAAGCCATCTTTATCCTTCCTTTTGTGCTGCCACGTGTTTTTAGGCCTACAGTTCTGGATGTTTTGGAGTTGGACAATGTGGAATTGGGACTTTGCTTTTCGGTTTACGGCCTAGTTGCAATGGTTTCTTACATTTTGGGCGGTCCATTGGCCGACAAGTATCAGCCTAGAAAATTGATAGCCATTGCTTTGTGGATGACCGCATTGGGCGGTTTTTTGTTTGCTCAATATCCTGATTTGTGGATGCTTCAGGTTTTATACGGTTGGTGGGGATTTACCACTATTTTTCTTTTTTGGGCACCGATGATCAAGGCAACAAGAATTTGGGGCGGTGCCGATTCGCAAGGAAAGGCTTTTGGGTTTTTGGATGGTGGCCGTGGACTAACGGGGGCACTGTTTAGCTTACTGGGTGTGGTCGTATTTTCGTTTTTTTTGTCCGAGTCTTTGGATATGGCGAGTCTGGATAGCCGTAAAGAAGCATTTACCTATGTTCTTTATTTATCATCCCTGATCATTATTCTGGTAGGTATTTTGGTCTGGTTTTTTATGAAAACGGACAAAAGAGGTGAGAAAGTGACCTTGGAGCGTATTTCTTGGAATGAAATCAAGCAGGTCTTACAATTGCCATCGGTCTGGCTTTTGATGGTAATCATCCTTTGTGGCTATGTAGGGTACAAAATCACGGACATTATTTCCCAATATGCCGAAGAGGTGATGCTTTATAACCAAGTGGATTCTGCCAAAGTGGGCACTTTACTGCAATTCCTTCGTCCGGCCACTGGTATTTTGGTTGGTTTAATAGCCGATAAACTGAAGATTACCTGGCTTCTGTTCATGAGTTTTGTATTAACCTTGATTGGAGGTGTATTGTTTGCCAGCGGAGTAATTGCACCTACTACAACGCTTTTGTTCTTTATGTCGGTTGTTGTGATAGCGGCAGGTGTATACGCTATAAGAGCTTTATACTTTGGTGTAATGCAGGTAGGAAAAATTCCGATGACGTTAACGGGAACTGCGGTGGGTCTTATTTCATTGATTGGATACACTCCTGATGTGTTCGCTGGACCAGCTTATGGTATGCTATTGGATGCGCATCCCGGAGAAGAACTGGGTCACCAACATGTTTTTTGGATGTTGAGTGCCTTTGCTTTTGTTGGCGGTTTGGCCGCATGGGTCTATCAGGGAAAATATGGTAGATGATTTTCTAATTCCTGTATTTGATGTTTTTTTCTGAAAAGTAGATGATTTCCTTTATTCTTTTATTTCGTGTTTCTTCTCGCTTGGCCTGATTGAGCCACATGAGGTAGCCTTTTCGTTGCCCTACGGTGAAATTCTGAAAGTTAGTGTGGGCATTGGGCTTCTTTTTAAATGCCTTTTGTAAATCCTCGGGAACCACACCATTTTCAACATCATCTAATTCGGTCCATGAACCATTTTCCTTGGCAATTTCTATCGCTGCAAGACCACTTTGGTGCATCAACCCGCTGGATTTTAACTCCTTAATGTAATCTTTGTTCACCTTGCTCCAAGTACTTTTTGGTTTTCTCGGACAGAAGTATTGTTTACGCTTACCATCTCCAAGACTTCGAACGGTACTATCTATCCAACCATAGCATAGGGCGACCTTAACGGCCTCCTCCCAACGCATACTTTGTTTATGGTGCTCCACCTTGTAAAAGATAAGATGGACACCAGTGTAGGAGCTATGGTTTTGATGAAGCCAATCGCGCCACTCACCATCATTTTTAAAATAATGCTCCGGGTGCTTCTCCAAATCAGATTTTTTTGGTCTCTATGTAAAAGTTTTTATCAAAAACCACTTGGGTTCCATCCAATTTTTCGGTTTTCCATTCACTATTGGGGAACAACCACTTTTCGGAACCATCAATAAATACCCGAACAGGCATGTCAAAGTCTTGCACTACATCTGTGTATCGGAATTTAATTGTGTCTCCTTCCAACGTATACTCCAAAGTGGGAATCATTGTTGTTCGGAGGTATTGATTAAAGAATGCGGATAAATCTTTACCCGTATGTTTGCTGAGGTAGTCCTCGATTTCTTTAGTGGTCACTGTTTTGTGATAGAAATCTTTGTTCAATCCTCTTAAGATTTGACGCCATTTATCATCATCCTCAACCAATTGGCGAAGTGTATGTAACATGTTCGCGCCTTTGTAGTACATATCGCCCGAACCGGATTTGTTGACCCCGTAGGGCCCGATAATTGGGCTATCGTTCTGAATATTGCTTCGTGTTCCTACAACATAAGCTTCGGATGCCTTTGTGCCAAAATGATAGTCCAGATACAGGTTTTCCGAGTATGCGGTAAATCCTTCATGAATCCACATATCGGCAATGTCCTTATAGGTGATGTTGTTGGCAAACCATTCGTGCCCCGCTTCGTGGATTATAATAAAATCGAATTGTAAACCCCAGCCAGTTCCGGACAGGTCCCTTCCCAAATATCCGTTTTCGAACTTGTTTCCGTAGGTAACGGAACTTTGGTGTTCCATGCCCAAATAGGGAACTTCCACGAGTTTAAAACCATCCTCATAAAAGGGGTAGGGGCCAAACCAATGCTCAAAGGCCTGGAGCATCATCGGAGTCTGCACGAACTGCTTTTTGGCCTTCTCTAAATTTTCGGGAAGCACATAATAATCCAATTTTAATGGACCTTTTTCACCTTCGAAAACTTCATCAAAATGGACATAGTTTCCAACATTTACATTTACACCGTAATTGTTGATGGGGTTTTTTACTACCCAATTGTAGGTTTTGAGCTCACCTATTTCCTCAACGCTTTCCAGTTGTCCGTTGGAAACATCCATTAGGTCTTTGGGAACGGTAACGCTTATGCGCATACTGTCCACTTCGTCGTACATATGGTCTTTGTTGGGCCACCAAACACTTGCTCCCAAACCTTGGCAGGATGTAGCTACAAAAGGATTGCCATTTTTATCCTGTTTCCAAGAAAAGCCACCGTCCCAAGGTGCACGTACGGCCTCCCGTGGTTGCCCCGAATATGTGATTTTAACTTCGTTGAATTCTCCCGGAACTTGTTTTTTCTTGAGTTTGATGAAATGTGCATTGCCCTCAGAAGTGAACTTCAATTTTTTTCCATCTTGCTCAATGGACTCAATCTTCATGGGTTTTTGAAGATCAATTTGAAGTGTTTTGGCTTCTTCCAAAACTTTATACCTTACCACGTTATAGCCCGAAATAAACTTCTTTGAAGGCTCGACTTTAACGTTGAGGTTGTAGTGATTCAAGTCCCACCATGCCCTTTCAGGTGTAATGCTGCCCCTCAGGGTATCTTGCCTTGTAAGTTCTTGGGCGTCAATGGAGCATACCCCGAGTATGAGGACTAAAAGAATTAAACCTTGTTTCATGGGTTGTTTTGTTATCTGAATACTTTATTTGGAAAAACTACCGGACTTTCGTGACCATCTTTACCTATGGCCGCAACGCCAAAAAAGAAATTATCTATTACAACACCATCTAAAGTGTGTTCGGTTACATTGCCCACATATTTGTAATTGTCCCATGTAGGGGAGGTGGTATCCCTCCAGTAGATTTTATAGCCAATGGCGCCTTCTACCTCGCTCCAGCGCAGTTTGGCACTAGGCTCTACAATACCTCCGATTTCTACGGTTTCCGGTGCAGGGGGAGCCCAAGCAATGGAAGCTAGGTTAATAGCATTTACCGCAGTAAGTTTTTTGGCGTACCCAAAGTTTACGTGCTCCAAGACATCGCCGTAGTCAATACCGTTTTCCTCTCGTATATCTTGATGTTGCTGTGTGTAGTTCTCATGAGCTTCCATAATTCGGATTCCCGCGTATCCAGCGTCGTTGAACGGTCTATGGTGACCGCCTCTCCCGAACCTATCCAGCCGATAGATCATCATGGGGTTCATTTCTGGCATATAGGTTTTAGTGGTTTTGTAAACATAGCGTGCCAGCTGACGTGAAATACCATCAACCTCTCCACCATAAAAACGTCTGGCCTTTCTTTGTTCTTCTGTTTCGGTTGGGGGCACAGGTTCGGAGAATATTCTAAAATCCCGGTTGCTCACAACACCATCGACGCCTGTAATATTGCCGATCATATCGTTATTTAGTATACCTACAATATTCCATTCTTTTTCCTTGGCATACTCGGCGAGGCCTTTTCCTCCGTAAAGTCCTTGTTCCTCACCGGAGAGGCCTACGAAAATGATGCTGCTCTCGAACTTATATTTTGATAATACTCTGGCGGCCTCAATAGTCCCGGCCATTCCACTGGCATTATCGTTGGCTCCGGGGGAATCCGATGTGTAATTGGTAGGGTCACTTACACGGGAATCAATATCGCCGCTCATGATTATAAAGCGATTGGGAAACTTGGTTCCGCGTTGGATAGCCACCACGTTCACAATCTCAACATCTTTTACGATTCGGGCATTGTCTCCTTTTTCGATTAGATTTTTTTGATAAAAGACCTCCAAACAATCTCCACAATTGGAAGAAATTTTATCAAACTCGGACTTGATCCATCTTCTTGCAGCACCAATCCCTCTAGTTTGGGAAACCGTATCGCTCAAGGTATGTCTGGTTCCAAAATTGACAAGGGTGGTAACATCAGATTCGATGCGTTCCGACGAAACCGCGTTGATAATGTCATAAATTCTGGTATCGGTCTGCGCATAAATTGTTGTAGTGAAAACCACAAATAGCAAGGGGAATATTTTTCTCATATTAAAAAGCGTTGGTTTTTTTCTGAAAGTATGAAGCGTGAAAATAACAAAAAGGGCCCAAAAGTACATACACAATACCCGGGAGACCGTAATATAATCCCAATTGGAGCTTTGCAATTACGATGGAAACTAGGGCAACAAGTACAAATAACCCAAAATGTCGAGCATAAAAAAGATGTGTCATGTTGCTGTTGTTGGCTTTTTTGTAGACTCTTAAATACATAAGTGCATAGCAGGCGAAAATGAGAAGGAATCCAAGACTGTACAGTTGGAACAACGAAGAAAATTCATCTGCAGTGATCTGTAGTGCTCCAGTCCATGAATTTATCAAAGATTTTATAGGAAAGATGTAGTAGAGTATTAAAAACAGAAGAATTGCATTGAGTGCGATAATCCAATTATCCATGTAACTGGTCCTTCTGAAAAAGTTATAGTGCACCGACCATAATCCTACCAAGGCAAAAAAACTGACACCAAAACTCAAGAATACCATCCAGTCCACTTGAAGTACGGAACTTTCGGCCTGAGTACCCACCGAAACCACCAGCAATGTAGCGGCAAAAGCAAAAACCCCATCGCTAAAGGCTTCAATTCTGCTTCTATTGTGGGGTAGCTTCATTGGATTATTGAATAAAGGTGACCTTGGTAATTTCTCCGTCAACTACTTCGTAAATGGCTATGGCTTTAAAAACACTTCCATTTACGGTTACGGACTCGTGGTCAATAACTTTGTTGCCAATCACAATTCTGTTAACTATCTCGCCTTTTAAGTCCGGTGTGTTCTCGAAGAAAGTTCCATACTGCTGTTTCAGCTTTGCAATGCCCTTCACATTGAGCTTTTTTGGAAATTGATATAGTTCTACATCTTGGGTATAGGTTCCGGCAAAGGCGTCGATATCTCTTTCGTTGTAGGCGCCCAATTGTTCTTGAACCACACTTTCAGCATCTGTTAATGGGCCATCTGGAAAAATAAAGGTCATTGATGTGACCAGTCCATTTTCTACTGTGTATATGGCGACTTGGCGACCCTCTCTTCCGTCTACTTTGGCAACCTCTTCATCTATAACTGTATTGCCCAGAACGATTCGGTTAACGACTTCTACGCTCGAGGATTTGACATTCTCAAAAAAACGTTCATAGTTTTCCCTCATTTTGCTTCTCCCTTGATACATTCTCTCGTTTGGAAAACGTTGTACCACGACACCTTCCGCAAAACAGGAGACAAAGGCATCGAGGTTTTGATTGTTAAAAGACTCCACTTGTTTTTGAATGATCTTTGATGGTGAATCCTCGGCGACAAATGCCAATCGTTTGCCGTTCGGGCTAATTGCAATTCGACTAATGTTATTGATTTCTTCCTGTGGGAACGCTATAACGGTCTCCCACGTGGCATTTTCCGAATCAATGTTCAAGGTTAAAAGCTGTTTACCTGCACCAGTTATAATGGTATTTTTATTCAACCAACAAATGTCTTCTTCTTTGTTGTAGGTGTTCGTTATTTTTTTTGATTCCCCAGAGATTGGGTCAAGGGATAAAATTTCCCAGGCATTATTGTTTCTTTTTCCAATAAAGCTCACCAAATCTGAACCGGGAATTTTGTGTAAAGACCTCCCTACGTTTTGATAAACCGTTTTTTGGGTGTTGTCTTCCAGATTGATAATCTTTAGGTCCATTCGGTTTTCAACCAGTACTGTAGCAACCAAAATATGCTTGTTGTACCAAACGTGATAACCAATTTTTAAATCGGTTATAGGGATAGACTCACGTGATTTAAAGTCGTATTGGTATAACCGTTGTAGCCCATCGACATCCAGGCGAATAGCAGAAATTGCGTTTTCTCCGGGAATACGCAGAGGTGAATATTCGCTCCCTGCGGTGGTGTAGGTAAGCCAAGAGGATGTACTTCCTTCGTCAACATTAAATCGAAGAATGTCTGTTTGGTCCTTTCTGGTTGAAGCGAACAAAACACTACCGTTGTCCCAAAAAGAAGGCTGATTGTCGTAACCTGGGTTATTGGAAATATTTTTAGGATTGGTCAATATAGGCTTTCCGTTATTCATAGAAAGGTCAAAAAGATAAACCTCTGTTTCGGTTTGTGACCATCCATGGGCGCATACCAGTAAAAAACAAATAGCGAAAAGCGTTCGTGTCATGGTTTTGTAAAACGTTTTAAAAGCTGCCTTACCTTTGCGGTGTTTTCCACATGGTATTTGGCTTGGGTTTTTTTAAGTCCGACCTTAACGGTAATTGCCGAATCGGGTAGTTCCTGGAACATAAATTCATCTGTCCAATCGTCACCAATGGCAAAAACAAAGTCGTAATCATCTTCACTTAACATACGAGTGGCAGCTCTACCTTTGTTCACGTTGCTGCTTTTTATTTCCATTACCTTGTTTCCGTTCAGCACACTAATATCGTCATTGCCAATTAAACTACGCAACACAGTATTTAATTCTGTTGCCCTTTTTTCACCAAAATCGGGGTCGGTATTTCTGTAATGCCAAGCCAGGGAGTAGTTTTTTTCTTCGATAAATGAACCGGGCGTCCTGTCCACAAAGGATTCAAGAACTGGCCGTATTTTATTCATCCATTCTCCTTTTACTTGCTCCAATAACTTAAAATCTTCCCCGTACCTGGAAATCCATACGCCGTGTTCCACAATCATATTGTATTTTTTTGGCAAGAACCAGCGCGTAAAGGTTTGTTTATCCCGTCCGCTGATCAAAAATACGGTTGTGTTCTCCTGTTGGTTCAACTGGTCCAATAGTCCATACAGTTCTTCATCGGGAGAGGCTTGCTGTGGATCTTTATGAAAACCGGCCAAGGTACCGTCATAATCCAAGAAGAGCAGTCTTTTTTTAGATTTAGTGTACTCTTTTTCAATGGACAAAAGGATTTCTGGTGACATTTTTTCAGAAATAAATGCCTTGCCCAGTTCCCTTTTTTCCTTTAATGACCTCATAAACTCATTGGCCCAGACTTCCACATTGTAACGTTCCAATCTTTTTTGTAAAAAGGTGTTTCTGGACACTTGCTCGTCCAGCGGCATATTAAATGCTCTTTTTAACGTGTCCGCTTGTTGCTCAAAATTGTTGGGATTAATTAGTAGCGCTTCGTTCATTTCATAAGCGGAGCCCGCCATTTCACTCAAGATGAGTACTCCGGACTTGTCGGTGCGTGTGGCGATATATTCTTTGGCCACCAAATTCATTCCATCTCTAAGTGGTGTAAGCCATGCAATATCACTAGAAGTGTAGAGATCAATCAAGCTTTCGAAAGGCAGGGAACGATAGAAATACCAAATTGGCGTCCAGTTTACCGTGGACAACTCTCCGTTGATGCGTCCGACCAGTTCATCAACCTCTCTTTTTAGCAATTGATATTGTGGTACATTGGAGCGGGAGGGGACTGCAAGAATAATCAATCGAACCTTTTCCTTGTATTCGGGATATTTCTGAAGGAAATACTCAAAGGCATTGATGCGCTTTGCAATTCCTTTACTATAATCCAAACGGTCTATGGACAGTATGAGTTTACTGCCAGGAGAGGAGGCTTTATGGTTATCCAAGCGAATCTGCAGGTCGCTACGCTCTTCAGTATTTTTTGAATCGTGCTTTAAAGCTGCGTCCCTAAATTTCTTATAATCGATCCCCATAGGGAAAGAATCCACTTTGATGACCCTGTTGTCCAAATAAATCTCATTGAAGCTCACATCCAATCCAATAAGTCTACGAACGGAACTTAAAAAATGTCTTTCGTAGTCGTAGGTGTGAAAGCCAATAAGGTCCGAACCCAGTAATCCTTCCAAGATTTCTTCACGCCAAGGCAAGGTTCGGAAAATTTCGAAAGATGGGAAGGGGATGTGCAAAAAGAAACCAATGGTGGTATTTGGACGTTTTTCCCGCACCATCTGAGGTACGAGCATCAATTGGTAGTCATGCACCCAAATGGTATCATCTTCATCGGAATTCTCGATGATGGCATCTGCAAATTTTTGGTTTACGGCCTTGTAGGTGTCCCAATAATTCAATTCAAACTCGGAATACTTCAAAAAATAATGAAACAAAGGCCAAATGGTTCGGTTGCTGAAACCGTAATAAAAACCGTCAATTTCTTCAGAATTAAGCTTTACTTTGGCACAGCCATGCTCCTTTAGGGCCTTGTCAATATCATCCTCTAAATCTTCGGGGGTATCTTCATCTGTTAATCCGGACCAACCTATCCATAAACTTTCACCTCCACTATGCACGGATTTCATCCCCGTGGCCAAACCTCCAACGCTTGGTATTGCATTGAGTGTTCCATTGCTAATTTGTAACTGAACAGGTAATCGATTTGAGATTATGATAGTTTTGCCCATAAAAGGATAAGTTTTGACGTGTTTTAATTTTTTGTTTCTTTAAAAATCGGGAAATTCGAGCGTAAAACCAATTCATTCTAACCCTTTTGAGAATTTTTGAGCTATGGATAATTTGAATTACGGAATTATAGGAAATTGTAGGAGTGCAGCATTGATTTCCAAAGAAGGTTCTATTGACTGGTGCTGTCTGCCACAATTTGACTCTACATCGATATTTGCCAAACTTTTGGATGAGCAAAAAGGGGGTAGTTTTGAGATACACCCTACTGGGGATTATACTATTGAACAGGAATATTATCCCAATACCGCTATCCTGATTACGCGATTTACGGAAGGAAACAATGTTTTTGAACTTCATGACTTTATGCCCCGTCACCATAAAATGAACGGAAAATATAAGGCACAGCCCGAGATTATCCGTTATATAAAATATATCTCCGGAACACCAAAATTTGCCGTGAAATATGACCCTAAATTGGAGTATGGACTTGGGGAGACCAAGCACTTTGCAAAGGAGGATTTTATAGCTAGCCTTACGCATAAATTAAAATATGATACGCTTTTTCTGTACACTTCTTTTGACAAGGAGGGAGTTCTTAAAGGTGAAGAAATTACTCTTAAAGAAGATGGCTATTTCTTGATAAGGTACAATGAAAAAATATTGAAACCCACGACCGAAAAGATGGGATTGGAACTGGAACGTACCAAGGTATATTGGTTGGATTGGTCTGCAAAGACCCCTGATTATCAAAAATTCAAAGATGAGATAATCCGGAGCGCCATTACTCTTAAAATGTTGACTTACGATAAAACCGGAGCTGTACTTGCAGCTGCGACCACATCACTTCCCGAAACTATTGGAGAGGTCAGGAACTGGGATTATCGCTTTTGCTGGATTAGAGATGCGTCCATGGTGATTAAGGTAGTCTCCGAGCTTGGACACAAGAATTCGGCCAAACGTTACCTCCAATTTATTATTGACTTAATGCCCGACAAGGATGAAAAACTCCAAATTATGTACGGCATCAACAAGGAAAAAACATTAACGGAAAAGACTTTGGATCACTTTGATGGTTATAAGGGGTCTAAGCCTGTCCGTGTAGGCAATGCGGCCTATAAACAACGTCAGAATGATATTTACGGTATCTTGATGGATGTCATTTATGAACAGTTGAAAAACTTCAGCAACGATATTGAAAATGTAGAAGAGCTTTGGAGCATTACAAAAGGTATTGTGTGGATTGTAGGGAAACACTGGGAAGAACCTGACAAAGGTATTTGGGAGTTCCGGGGTGAGGACAAGCATTTCACATTCTCCAAAGTATTGTGCTGGGTAGCTTTGGACCGAGCCATTAAAGTGGCCAACATGTTCGGTAAAACAAGGAAACTGGAGCGTTGGACTGCGCTTGAACAAAAAATCAAAGAAGATATCCACGAGAATGCATGGAACAGTGACATTAATGCATTTGTGCAGAGTTATGGCTCGCGTCATTTGGATGCATCAGTTTTATTAATGGAACCCTACGGATTTATTCATCCGCGAGATCCTAAGTATGTGAGCACAGTAAAGGCAATAGAAGAAGGTTTGAGCAACGATGGTCTTTTGTACCGTTATAAAAATGAGGATGATTTTGGTTTGCCATCGTCATCGTTCACCATTTGTACGTTTTGGTTTATCAATGCATTGTTTAAAATAGGTGAAGAAGAGAAGGCGTTGGAACAGTTTGAAAAATTATTGGGGTATAGTAATCATTTGGGTCTTTTCAGTGAAGACATCGATTTTAAAACCAAAAGATTGCTCGGGAACTTTCCACAAGCATATTCACATTTGGCACTCATTGAGTGCGCCATCAATTTTTCTACCAAGCAAAAGGACGAGCGGATTTTGGAATCCATCAAGTAAACTGGTTAAAAAATAATTGTCACCTCGAGCGCAGTCGAGAGGTCTTAAGGAAAACGCAAGTTTGGTTTTGGTCTCGCCGCGCTCGACCTGACATAGGTACAATAAATAAAAAAACGCCCCGATCGGGGCGTTTTCAAATCCAAGTGGGTTTTCATCCCAACACTTATTTGAATTAGTCAAAGGTATACCCGTTATCTGCGGCAACTTTGTCTGCAATTTGCGTTCTAAGTGCCACAACATTGGGTTGGTTCGTATACTTGGTAAAGCGTTTTAGTCCCATCAACATCATGCGTTGTTCATCGCCCTCGGCAAATGAAACAATGCCTTCCTTGGCTTTTTGTTGAATAATGTCCACCGCTCTGTACAAATACAATTTGGACATCGCAATCTGGGTTGCTTGTGCTTCTTCACCAAAGCGTTTCGCATTCTTTTCTGTTCTTAGGATGGCAGATTCGGCCATATAAATTTGAATCAAAATGTCAGAAGCGGCCATCAATAGCATCTGGTGCTTCTCCAAATCCGGTCCAAATTTTTGAACTGCGCTACCGGCCACCATCAAGAATACTTTTTTCAATCTTGCCAGCAAATCTTTTTCTTCAGCAAGCAACTCCGAAAAATCAGGAGTGTCGAAAGATGGTATTCCCATCAATTCCTCGCCCACAGCTGTTGCAGGGCCTAAAAGGTCAACATGGCCTTTCATGGCTTTCTTCACCAACATGCCTACGGAGAGCATGCGGTTTATTTCGTTCGTTCCCTCGTAAATTCTGGAAATACGAGCGTCTCTCCACGCAGATTCCATTGGGGTATCGGCGCTAAAGCCCATTCCTCCGAACACTTGAATACCCTCATCGGTGGTGTGCTGAACGTGTTCCGATACGGCCACCTTTAAAATAGAACATTCAATGGCATATTCCTCAACACCTTTCAATTCTGCTTCTTGGTGGGAATTGCCGCTTGCTTCACGAATGGCAATTCTGTCCTCGATATTTTTAGCGGCACGATAACACGCTGCTTCATCCACATAAGCATTGGTGGCCATGTCTGCGATTTTAGCTTTAATGGCTCCAAAATTCATGATTGGAGTCTTAAATTGAATACGCTCGTTGGCGTATTTCGTCGCTTCGTTGATTACACGGCGCTGTGCTTCCAAACAAGCGGCTGCCAATTTGATTCTACCCACATTTAGAGCATTCATAGCGATTTTGAACCCGTTTCCTCTTTCAGAAAGCATATTTTCAACAGGAACTTTAGTGTCGTTGAAGAACACCTGACGGGTAGAGGAGGAGTGGATGCCCAATTTCTTTTCTTCATCACCGAAACTGATACCGTTTTCTGGGTCATTTTCAACGATAAAGCCTGTGATGTTCTTATCGTCTTCTATTCGAGCAAAGACAATGAACATATTGCAGAATCCAGCGTTCGAAATCCACATCTTTTGCCCTGTGATGCTGTAATATTTACCATCATCGGAAAGTACAGCTTTTGTTTTGCCGGAATTGGCATCGGAACCTGCTCCTGGCTCAGTTAAGCAATATGCGCCAAACCATTCCCCTGTGGCTAGTTTAGGGACATATTTTTGCTTTTGCTCTTCGGTCCCGTACAAAGTAATGGGCATTGTGCCGATTCCCGTGTGTGCACCGAATGCCGTGCTAAATGAACCAGTGGCTCCGGAAATATAGTCGCACACCAACATGGTGGACACAAATCCCATTCCCATACCTCCATACGCTTCTGGTACTGCTACGCTCAATAAGCCAAGTTCGCCGGCCTTTCGCATACATTCCTCGGTGTACGCATAGTCTTTTTTCTCGAAACGTTCCCAATGCGCCCAAAGTTCCCGGTCTACGAATTCCTTGGTACTTTCGCGCATCATTTTTTGTTCTTCGTTGAGGTCCTCAAGGGTGAATACGTCCTCACATTTGGTCTCCTTGACCAAGAATTGACCTCCTCTCAGTATGTCTTTTTCTGTTGTTTCCATTTTTGATAATGATTAAAGAAGATAGAAAATAGACGAAAGACTTATTTTAATCCGTTTTGAAAACCCATGGTCATCTTTTGCCATTCTTCTATTTTATCCTCAAGCTTGTTTAAATTTTCAGTGTTGATATAGTTTCTATGTTTAGCTATTAAAAGTTGTGTGCCGAGTTCAAAGGAAGACCCTAAAGCAACATCAATAAAATATTTGAAGGATTTATCTGTTCTCGAAGAACCTTCGGCAATATTGCTCGGCATTGAAACCGAACATCTGCTTATTTGAGAACTTAAATCGTATCGCTCATGATTGGGAAAGTTGAGCAGCAAATCAGAAATTTCATTTGCTATTTCCAATCCGAGTGACCAAATCTTCAAATTTTTATAATTATGCCTTTTCATCAGTAGGTTTCTCTTTTCTCAAATCTCTTTTCGAATATTAAGAAAGAAACTCAAATATACCTGCAGCACCTTGCCCAGTACCCACACACATGGTAACCATACCGTACTTGCCGGTCATGTCGCGCTTTCTCATTTCATCAAAAAGTTGGACGGACAATTTGGTCCCAGTACATCCCAATGGGTGGCCGAGTGCTATGGCTCCTCCATTCACGTTAACGATATCCTGATTCAATCCCAATTCCCGGATAACGGCCAAGGATTGCGATGCAAAGGCTTCGTTCAATTCAATAAGATCTATTTGGTCCTGTTTCATTCCAGCTTGCTTTAGGGCTTTTGGAATCGCTTTTACAGGTCCAATTCCCATAATTCTTGGTTCCACACCTACGGCGGCATAGTTTACCAGACGTGCAATGGGCTCCAGATTGAGTTCTTTCACCATATCCTCGCTCATTATCATGACAAACGCAGCGCCATCGCTCATTTGTGAAGAGTTACCTGCCGTTACGCTTCCACCTTCGGCAAAAACGGGTCTCAATTTGTTCAAAGTCGGGATGTTAGTTCCTTTTCTTGGACCTTCATCCTTGTTGACAGTATATGTTTTGGTCTCTTTTTTTCCAGCTTCGTTCACAAAAGTGTGTTCGACTTCAATGGGCACGATTTGATCTTGAAAACGACCTTCTTCCTGAGCTTTCAAAGCTTTCATGTGTGAATTGAAAGCAAATTCATCTTGATCCTCACGAGACACTTTGAATTGCTTGGCCACTGCTTCTGCCGTAAGTCCCATTCCCCAATAGTAATCTTCGTGACCTTCTTTGGCCGTAGCGTAATCAGGTGTCGGTTTGTAACCTCCCATTGGGATATAGCTCATGCTTTCGGCACCGCCTGCAATAATACAATCCGCCATTCCTGATTGTATTTTTGCTGTGGCAATTCCAATGGTTTCCAATCCTGAGGCGCAATACCGGTTCACCGTAACACCAGGAACGTCCTCGATGTTAAGACCCATTAAAGAGATGAGTCGTCCCATGTTAAGGCCTTGTTCGGCTTCTGGCATCGCATTACCCACAATAACGTCGTCGATACGTTTTTTGTCCAGTTGGGGAAGCTCTTTCATTAGATATTCTATGGTTTCTGCAGCCAGTTCGTCCGGACGCTTAAACCTGAACAGACCTTTGGGGGCTTTCCCTACGGCTGTTCTATATGCTTTTACTATATATGCTGTTTTCATTTAATAAGTATTGAGAATTGAGATGCTAGTATTGAGGTTAAAGCTTTTGTGCTAATGAATAAATCATTTTTTGTATTTCAATACAGTCATCTATAAGTGTTTGTACTTTCTGGTTTTCAGTCAAGTTTAATTCAATAATTAAAATCAATTGCGTTTGTAATTCGTATAGAGAACCGTTCGCAATGCCTAAAAAGTGCTTGAACTCTTTGTTTGAATTTCTTCCTGCCCCTTCGGCAATATTAGAAGGACCGAAACCGCACTTCTTTTAATTTGATTTATCAAACCAAATTTTTCGTCTTTTGGTAACTCAGGCATCAGTAGGTAAATGGACTTAGAAAGTTGAATCGACCTCTTCCAAATTTTTAAATCCTCTACCTTGTGCATATCTGATTACTCAATTCTAGTATCTCACTACTATCGCAACTAGTTACGAAGTGGTTTCCCTGTTTTCAACATGTGCTGTATGCGCTCCAATGTCTTTTTCTCCGTACAGAGCGACAAGAAGGCCTCTCTTTCCAGGTCTAATAGATATTGCTCACTGACAAGCGTTGCTTCAGAAAGGTCGCCACCTGCCATTACATAGGCCAATTTATCGGCAATCTTTTTGTCGTGTTCCGAAATGTAATGTCCAGCTTCCATAGAGTCCGTTCCTACCAAGAACATACCCAAGGCTTGTTTTCCGAGCACCTTCACATCTTTGCGTTTCACAGGTTTGGTATAGCCAGCATCAGCCATTAGTTTGGCGTGGGCTTTCGCTGTTGCTATTTGACGGTCTTTGTTGACTACGACCACATCTTTTCCTTTTTGAAGGATGCCCAAATCAAAGGCCTCATAAGCCGAAGTCGATACTTTTGCCATTCCGATGGTGAGGAAGTACTCTTGAAGCACGTTGAGCTCCACATCGTTTTTTCTAAAAGTATCGGAGGCTCGAAGTGCCATTTCCTTGGAACCACCTCCACCAGGAATTACACCTACGCCGAATTCCACCAAACCGATGTAGGTTTCAGCCGCAGCCACCACTTTATCAGCATGTAGCGAAAGTTCACATCCACCGCCCAGACACATGCCATGTGGGGCTGAGACAGTAGGAATTGACGAGTATCGCATCCGCATCATGGTGTCTTGGAACATTTTGATGGCCATGTTGAGCTCATCATATTCTTGTTCCACAGCCATCATAAAAATCATACCGATGTTGGCACCTACTGAGAAATTGGCCGCTTGGTTACCAACAACCAATCCGGCAAAATCCTTTTCGGCAAGGTCAACGGCCTTGTTCAAACCGGCCAATACATCGCCGCCAATGGTGTTCATTTTGGATTGAAACTCACAGTTAAGGATTCCATCACCCAAATCTTCGATAACAACTCCGCTGTTTTTAAAGACTTCCTTGGTTTTTCTAATATTGTCCAAAATGATGAACGCATCCTGACCCGGAACTTTCTCCATGGCCTTTTTTGGAATGTCGTAGAAGTAGGTGTTCCCTTCTTTTACCGTGTAGAAGGAATTGATTCCGGATTCTTTCATTTCAGACACCCATGGGGCGGCCTCCAGACCTTCAGCTTTTATGAATTCAAGACCTTTGTCGAGTCCTATTGCATCCCAAATTTGAAATGGTCCATGTTCCCAACCGAAGCCTGCCTTCATGGCATCATCAATTTTGTATAGTTCATCCGTGATTTCTGGAATACGGTGGGTTACGTAGGCGAAAAGTGCTCCAAAGCTCTTTCGGTAGAATTCACCTGCTTTGTCTTTTCCGTTTACCAAAACAGGGAAACGGTCAATGACCTTATCAATGGTCTTGGTAAGCTCCAAAGTGGCAAATTTCGCACTCTTTTTGGAACGATAATCCATAGTGTCCAAATCCAAGGTTAGGATTTCGCTCTTGCCATCGTCCCCTTTCACTTTTTTATAGAAACCTTGTCCGGTTTTGCTCCCCAACCATTTATTGTCCATCATGGTTTTGATAAAATCCGGCAGTTGGAAAAGTTCGTGACGTTCATCGTCCTTACAGTTTTCACTGATGCCATTGGCAACGTGAACCAAAGTGTCGAGTCCTACGACATCCACGGTTCGGAAAGTGGCGGATTTCGGTCTTCCGATAACTGGGCCGGTCAATTTATCCACTTCTTCCACGGTCATGCCCATTTCCTTAACGGCATGAAACAGGCTTTGAATACTGAATATTCCGATTCTGTTCCCGATAAATGCGGGAGTGTCCTTGGCGACCACAGAGGTCTTGCCCAAGTATTGTTCCCCATATCCATTAAGAAACTCAAGAACCTCAGGAGAGGTTTTTGGTCCGGGTATGATTTCGAATAGCTTTAAATAGCGCGCTGGGTTAAAAAAGTGCGTGCCACAAAAATGTTTTTGGAAATCGTCACTTCTACCTTCGCTCATAAATCGGATTGGAATTCCGGAAGTGTTAGAAGTAATGAGGGTGCCCGGTGTACGGTGTTTGTCCAGATTTTCGAATACCTGTTTTTTGATATCCAAACGTTCCACGACCACCTCGATGATCCAGTCTACATTGGCCACTTTGGAAATATCGTCCTCAAGATTGCCCGTTGTAATGCGATCAGCGAATTTTTTGTGGTAAATAGGAGAGGGTTTGGATTTAAGTGCAGCAGCCAGCGAATCGTTCACAATGCGGTTTCGAACCACTTTGTCCTGTAAGGTCAGCCCAGAAGCTTTTTCCTTATCGTTCAGTTCACGGGGAACTATATCCAATAATAGAACCTCAACTCCGATATTTGCAAAATGGCAGGCAATGCCACTTCCCATAATTCCGGAACCGATTACGGCAACTTTGTTTATATGCCTTTTCATGTGCGGGTTTGTAATTTAATTATTAGTTGTTTTTGTATAGATTTTTTTATCAGTAATAAGCTTATTGATGATGTCGATTATCTTAAAGAAACCCACCAAATCGTCTTGAGTGGTGTTCTCTTTGACTACTTCATTGAAACGCAGTACCACTGCTTTGGATTCTTCCCTTTTTTCCAGACCAAGTGGGGTCAAAAAGATTAGCACGCCTCTGCCATCCTTGGGGTTGCGCTTACGCTCTATGTATCCTCTTTCTTCAATATTCTTTAATATTCTGGACAAACTTGTTGCTTCCATTCCCATTTTAGGTCCCAAAGTGGTACTTGGTGTACCTCCTTTTGGGGCAATGCTCAATAAGGTAAATCCAATGGCCATTGTAAGCCCGTAGTTTTTTGCTTCCTCATTGTACATTTTGCTAACAGCTTGCCAGGTTGCCCTCAGGGCGTGATCAATGGTCAAATCTTTCATAGAACTTGTTTGGTATTCTCAAATATATAAAAATTTATTATGCATGCATAATAAATTTAGATTAATTAATTGCAAAAAAAAACCTGCAAGTAGCAGGCTTTTTAAAATTTACAATCTGTTGATTAATGCTCATAAATATCATTGTACAAATCAATGTACATTTCCTTAACGGGTTTGCGTTTTAGTTTCATGGTAGGGGTAAGGTGGCCTTCTTCTACACCCCACACATCTGGTGTTAACCTAAATTGTTTTACTTTTTCCCACTTGGCAAATTCTTGGTTGGCCCAATCCACTTCTTCCTGCATACGTGCGATTACCTTCTCGTTTTTGACCAATTCTTCATTGGAACCCAATTCAATATTATGTCGCTTGGCCCATTCCTTAACAAATTCGAAGTTGGGCTGGATAAGTGCAGCAGGCATTTTTTCACCTTCACCTATAACCATAATTTGTTCAATGAACCTTGATTGTTTAAAACGGTTTTCCAATAATTGCGGAGCCACATATTTTCCGCCGGAGGTCTTGAACATTTCTTTTTTACGATCGGTAATGCGCAAAAAGCCCTCTGCATCAATCTCACCAATATCTCCCGTATGGAAATAGGCGCCCGTCATCACTTCTGCAGTTTTCTCTGGGTTTTTGTAGTAGCCCATCATCACATTTGGACCTTTACAAAGAATCTCACCGTCTTCTGCAATTTTCACTTCGACATCATCAATCATTTTGCCTACAGTGCCGATTTTCCAACCTTTATTGCGTTGGTCGTTCACTGCGATCACGGGTGATGTCTCCGTAAGTCCGTACCCTTCCATCACAGGCATTTCAGCAGCGGCAAAAACTCTGGCAAGTCTGGGTTGCAAGGCTGCACTACCGGATACCATTACGGACAGGTTTCCGCCCAATCCTTCTCTCCATTTACTGAAAATCAATTTTCTGGCTATGCCAAGTTTGGTCTCGTACCACCAGCCGTTGGCCCCGTAAGGTTCAAATTTGAGTCCTACTTCCACGGCCCAGAAAAACAATTTCTTTTTAATACCGGAAAGCAATGCTCCTTTGGCAATAATGGCATCGTATACCTTTTCTAACAGTCGTGGAACCACGGTCATTACCGTAGGTTTCACTTCTTTCACGTTGTCGCTTATCTTGTCCAACCCTTCCGCAAAATGGATTTGAACGCCGCAATATTGGTACAAATACAATATCATGCGTTCAAAAATATGGCAGACGGGCAAAAAGCTCAATGCTACTCCATCTGTATCAAAGGGAACCCTTACTTTACTGGATACCACGTTGGAAACAATGTTGTTATGGGAGAGCATAACTCCTTTGGGACGACCAGTAGTACCCGAAGTGTAAATCAAGGTAGCTAGGTCATCCGGTTTTACACTTTTTTTAATTTCTTCGACCTGATCTTGGTTGGACGCATCAGCACCCAATTCTAATATTTCCGACCAGTTTTTACAGTTGTTGAGCTGGTCAAAAGAGTAGACATCTTTCAGGTTTTCCACTTTTGATTGTATTGCCTGGACTTTCTCCAGAACTTCATCACAGGAAACAAAACATAGTTTTGCCTCGGAGTGGTTCAGAATATATTCATAGTCTTCTTCCGCAATGGTCGGATAAATGGGTACATTCTGGGCTCCGACCTGTAGAATTCCTATATCAACTACGTTCCATTCGGTGCGATTCGTCATAGAGATTACCGCAATTTTGTCATTTGGCTTCACACCCATCCGAAGCAATGCTCTACTTATAGCATTGGCTTTGTCAATATACTCTTGGGTAGATGTGGCAATCCAAGTACCGTCACTTTTGGTGACCAATGATTTTTCTAAGGGGTATTTTTCAAGTTGATAGTATGGGAAATCAAATAATCGGGTAACAGTTTGCATAGTAAGTTATGTGTATAGCGAATGCAAATTAGGGAAAGAGAACCGTATTTTAAAACGAGTTATTCAAAAAAAAGCATAATTCTTTGGTAATTTTATTGAATATGCAATTTCATACCCTCGTGTGAATCTTGAAAACCTAGTGCTTTGTAAAACTTGAGGGCATCAGGTCTTTTTTTGTCGGTGGTCAATTGTACCACATGCGCACCTTTTTCTTTTGAACGTTCTATGGCCCACAGGAACAACTCTTTTCCAATGCCTTCGCCCCGATAATCTTCATGAACCCGTACAGCTTCAATTTGAGCGCGAATACCGCCTTGATAGGTGAGATATTGAATAAAACTAAGTTGAAGTGTTCCGATTACAAGTCCGGTATCCTCCATAACCACCAGTTCTTGATTTGGGTCCCCTTCAATATTATCAAATGCATCGTAGTATTTTTCCGGAAGCGGATTTTGAAAATCTTCCCGAAGTTTGCCCAATTCATCATTGGCAAGCATTTCCACGATAAGAGGTACATCTTCTATTTTAGCTTGCCTTATGATCATATTATTTGTTTTCCAACCAAACTCTTGCGTTCACAAAGGCTTGCAACCAAGGTGATACCGCATCTGTTCTATCCTTTGGATAGTGTGCCCAGTTCCAAGGGAATGTAGAGCGCTCAATGTGCGGCATGGTCACCAAATGCCTTCCCGTTTTGTCGCAGAGCATAGCTGTATTGTAATCACTTCCGTTTGGATTTGCAGGATAGCCTTCGTAGCCGTATTTGGCCACGATGTCGTATTGATTCTCAGCGTGAGGCAAACTGAACTTTCCTTCACCATGACTGATCCAAACACCCAATGTGCTGCCTGCTAGATTAGAAAGCATTACCGAGTTGTTTTCTTGAACTTTAACCGAGGTAAAATTACTTTCGTGTTTATGCGAGTCGTTATAGGTCATTCTGCCATGTGTTCCGTGTTCCGGGTTAATAAGGTCCAATTCCATGAACAACTGGCAACCGTTACAAATACCTACGGATAACGTATCAGGTCTGGCAAAGAAATCTTTTAGGGCCTTATTGGCCTTTTCGTTGTATTTAAAGGCGCCGGCCCAACCTTTGGCACTTCCCAAAACATCGGAGTTGGAGAATCCACCAACGGCACCGATAAATTGGATATCTTCCAAGGTTTCTCTTCCTGAGATGAGGTCTGTCATGTGAACGTCCTTCACATCAAAGCCGGCTAGGTACATAGCATTTGCCATTTCACGTTCCGAGTTGCTTCCTTTCTCCCGTAGGATGGCCGCTTTGGGTCTGTTTACTTTTGGGGTTTCTGGCAGAGCACCACTGAATTCTGATGGAAAACTGTATTCTAACGGCTGCTCTTTATAATTATCGTAACGGTCCTTGGCCAAACCATTGGCGGTCTGTTTGTTGTCCAACAAATAAGACGTTTTGAACCAAGTGTCTCGCAATGTGGCAATATTCAAGCCTATTTCAATGCCTTTATTTTTGATTTTCAATGTGCTTTCTGATGATGGAATACCGATTTTAGCAAATTCAACACCCGCAGATTTCAATTCATTTTCCACTGAATCATCTTTGGCTTGGAAAACAACACCTATATTTTCAGAGAACAATAGTTTGATGATATCCTGTTCGCCGATGTCGGACAAATCCAAATTGGCACCCAAATCATTATCAGCAAAGCAAAGCTCCAAGAGTGTAGTAATCAAACCTCCTGAAGCTACATCGTGACCAGCTAAAATTTGACCATCCTTGATTAAATTCTGTAAAGTATTGAAAGCAGTCTTTAAATAACCTGCATCCAATACAGAAGGAGCTTCATCACCAATACCGTTTAATATCTGTGCAAAGGAAGAGCCTCCCAATTTGTGATTGTCTTTAGATAAGTTGATGTAATAGATATCCCCACCACCTTTCTGTAAAACAGGCTCAACTACTTGGTTGATGTCGCTACAATTACCCGCGGCAGAAATAATCACCGTGCCGGGAGATAATACATCACCGTCCTTATATTTTTGTTTCATGGAAAGTGAATCCTTTCCGGTAGGCACATTAATGCCCAAATCAATTACAAACTCCGATAAAGACTCAACTGCCGAGTACAAACGGGCATCTTCCCCTTCGTTTCTACAGGGCCACATCCAGTTCGCTGATAGGGAAACAGACTTTAATCCGTCTTTCAAAGGTGCCCAAACAATATTGGTCAAAGATTCTGCAACACTATTTCGGCTTCCTGCGACAGGGTCAATCAAAGCTGAGACAGGGGAGTGCCCTATACTGGTGGCTAGACCTTCCTTGCCTTTAAAGTCGAGGGCCATCACACCACAGTTGTTTAAAGGTAACTGCAGTGGTCCTGCACATTGTTGCTTGGCTACGCGCCCTCCCACACAACGGTCCACTTTGTTGGTCAACCAATCTTTGCTGGCTACGGCCTCTAACTGAAGTACTTGCTCCAAATAATCGTGGAAGTGTTCCAAAGAATAGGAGAGTGCCGGATATTTTTGCTGTGCCGTTTTATCGGCCATTATGGTTTTTGGGGAGCTTCCGAACATATCGGAAAGTTCCAAGTTCATCGGAGTTTCACCGGTTTTACCTGAAGTGAATTTAAAAGTATGGTCACCGGTCACCTCGCCCACATTGTACATAGGCGCACGCTCACGGGCCGAGATTCGGTCCAATAGGTTCAAATCTTTTTCACCGATTACCAGTCCCATTCGTTCCTGGGATTCGTTCCCAATCAATTCTTTTTTTGACAGTGTTGGGTCACCAACGGGCAATTTATCTGTATCGATGGTTCCTCCTGTTTCTTCTACCAATTCCGACAGACAGTTCAAGTGTCCACCAGCACCGTGATCGTGAATGGAAACAATAGGGTTATCATGACTTTCAAACAATCCACGAACGGCATTTGAAGCTCTTTTTTGCATTTCGGGGTTGGAACGTTGCACCGCATTCAACTCAATGGCAGAGCTAAACTCCCCAGTATCCGCACTGGATACAGCAGCTCCTCCCATACCAATACGGTAGTTATCACCACCAAGAACAACTATTCTGTCCCCCTTGCTCGGCGTATCCTTTAGTGCCTGGTCAGTTTTACCATACCCGATACCCCCGGCCATCATGATTACTTTATCGAATCCTAATTTACGTGCTTCTTCTTGATGCTCAAACGTCAAAACAGAACCAGCGATCAAGGGTTGTCCGAATTTGTTCCCGAAGTCGGATGCGCCATTGGATGCTTTAATGAGAATGTCCATTGGGGTTTGGTACAACCAATCCCTTTCTTTCATTCCCTTTTCCCATGGACGATTTTCCTCCAAACGGGAGTAGGAAGTCATGTAAACCGCAGTTCCTGCCAAAGGCAGGGACCCTTTTCCTCCTGCTAAACGATCACGAATCTCTCCTCCTGAACCAGTGGCAGCTCCATTGAAAGGTTCCACAGTTGTTGGGAAGTTATGGGTTTCCGCTTTTAAGGATAGCACAGAATCAAATTCTTTTTCTTCGTAGAAATCAGGTTTGTCCGCACTTTTGGGTGCAAACTGTATTGCTTTTGGACCTTTGATGAAGGCCACATTATCTTTATAAGCCGAAACAATATCGTTTGGATGCGCTTCGGAGGTTTTTTTGATCAATTTGAATAGGGAAGAGGGCTTTTCTTCTCCATCAATCACAAAAGTTCCATTGAAAATTTTGTGCCTGCAGTGCTCAGAATTTACCTGACTGAACCCGAAGACTTCGGAATCCGTCAACTTGCGCCCCAATTTGGTGGCAAGTCCTTCGAGATAAGCAACCTCTTCTTTACTCAATGCCAATCCTTCTTTTTCATTATAAGAACCAATATCATCGATTTCTTTAATGGATTCTGGAACAATGTCAATGGTGAAAATATCCTGTCCGAGTGATGTATATTTCTGGGAAAGCATGGGGTCAAAGTCGGTATAATCTTTTTCAACCGCATGAAACTCTTCAATCCGAACAATTCCTTCAACCCCCATATTCTGGGTAATTTCAGTGGCGTTCGTACTCCAAGGAGTAACCATTGCAGCCCGTGGCCCAACAAAAAAGGCGTCTAGGGACGCCGCTTCAATCTTAGGCTGGTTGCCAAACAACCAAGTCAGTTTATTAGTGTCTTCCTGAGTGATTTCCTGAGCGGTTTGGACGGCAAAAACCTTGGTAGCCTTGTCCCCAAAAAAATGGATCATACAATCTTTGAGTTGAACGGTTTAAGAAAGTGCAAAAATACGATTTTGTGCCGTAATTCATCCTACTGCAGAGCTGTTTTGTTAACTAACCTATGTTGATAGCTTATTTGGTTGAAAAAATCGGAAGTATATTTTTATCAAATCCCCAAAAGTGTGACTATAGCGTCTTTTACACTAAACTCATTGAGGTAGTTTTCCTTATATTAGAAGAATAATAGCTAACTCAAAACCAACCTTATGAAAACAATCAAAATCCTGTTCTTCGGGATGATGCTGTTCGCGGGTGTATTCACATCATCAGCACAGAAAAAGTACTCCAAAAGTCAAATCAAAAAATTTAAGGCAGAAGTTGAAGCCCTAGTGGAAGCCAATAAAAAGCAAACGCAGGTAATGGTGGATAAAATCTTTAGTTTTGCCGAACTGGGATTTCAAGAAGAGGAAAGCTCAAAATACCTCACTGGAATTCTGGAAGAAAATGGTTTTACCATCGAACATTCCATTTCCAATATTCCCACAGCTTGGTTTGCCACGTGGAGCAATGGGGATGGTCCTGTTATAGCTTTGGGCAGTGATGTGGACTGTATACCGAAAGCATCGCAAACCCCTGGGGTAGCCTACCATAAACCCTTGGTTGAGGGCGCACCTGGACATGGCGAGGGACATAATGCAGGTATTCCCTTAAACATTACCTCGGCATTGGCCGTAAAAGAGGTGATGGAGAAAGAGGGAATCGGAGGCACTTTGATTTTATGGCCTGGCATTGCCGAAGAATTGGTAGCCGCGAAAGCATGGTATGTACGCGACGGACTTTTTGACAAAATAGATATGTGCATTTTTACCCACGTGAGCAGTAATTTGAGTGTATCCTGGGGACCCACCCGAGGGACTGGACTGATTTCCGTAGAATATATGTTCGAAGGTGAAGCCGCACATTCCGCAGGAGCTCCTTGGCGAGGTCGTAGCGCATTGGATGCTGCAGAGCTTATGAATGTGGGATGGAACTATAAAAGGGAGCATTTACATCCGTTGAAGCGTTCGCATTCTATCTTCACGGACGCTGGAGACCAGCCCAATGTAGTCCCTTCCAAAGCTGGAATCTGGTATTATTTTAGAGATGTTTCCTACGAAGGGATTATGGAGATGTATGCCGAGGCGAACGATATTGCCAAAGGCGCGGCCATGATGACGGGTACTACGATGACATCAAGAGTATTGGGTACGGCATGGCCAAGGCACTATAACAAAGTTATAGCCGAGACCATGTACGAAAATATCAAAAGCGTAGGGTTGCCTACTTGGACCGAAGCTGACCAAGAACTTGCGAAAGCCGTACAAACCGAAGTGAAATCACGTGAAATAGAAGGACTGCCCACGGAGCTTTCTGAAATTGGGTTACCTGTTACAGAACCTGTTAGCGGTGGGTCCGACGATATCGGTGATATTTCTTGGAAAGTACCTACGGTAACCATGCGCTTCCCGTCCAACATCCCTGGACTGCCTGGACATCACTGGGCCAATGCCATTGCCATGGCAACGCCGATTGCTCATAAAGGGGCAACTGCAGGAGCCAAAGCAGAGGCTATGACCATTATGGATTTCTTGCTGAAGCCAGAGCTGTTGACCCAAGCATGGGATTATTTCAACAATGAGCAGACCAAGGAAACCAAATATGAGCCTATGATTTCTGCGGATGATATGCCCCCGACCTTCTTAAACAAGGACAAGCAAGATATGTTCCGACCCGCTTTGGAGGAGTTCTACTACGATGAAACGAAATACGATAGCTATTTGGAGCAGTTGGGGGTAGAATATCCTATGGTGAAAGAATAATTAATTCTTTGTTAGTTCGAGCGGAGTCGAGAACCTAAAAACATCTCGACTGCGCTCGATGTGACAAATCCGGCAAATGGGACAAAATACAATCTTCAGTCTTTGCACTTCTTTATAATGACAGTTTAGAGCCATTAATTGATGTCATTCCTGCGAAAGGAGTTCAATACAAATTGTACAAATTTCTCGAACAGCATCCATTTTGGGGCAATTAATTGAACGAAGCCCTGAAAGCCATTGGGGATAGGTTGGTCTTTGTCTTGAAAAGTTTGCTGAAGGATTGTGAATGCTCAAATCCTAAAGTATAGGCTATCTCACCTATAGAAAGTTGTGTGGTAGATAATTTCTCTTTAGCTATCTCAATAAGTTTTTCGTGTATGTGTTGTTGGGTACTCAGGCCTGTTAGCACTTTTAGTAAGCTACTTAGGTAACTTGAAGAAACATGTAGGCTGTCGGCTATAAATTGGACGGACGGAATTCCTTTGTTGATGGCTTCTTCTCCGTTGAAATAGCTGTCGAGAAGATGCTCCAACCGAACCAAAATCTCGTGGTTATTGATTTTTCTGGTAAGAAATTGTCTTTGATAGTATCGTTCGGCATAATTGAGCAATAGTTCTATTTGTGCTATGATGATATTTTGACTGAACTTGTCGATATTGGACCTATACTCATGTTGAATATTTAGTAAAATGTCGGTTATGGTACGTTCTTCTTTGTCCGAAAGAAATAAGGCTTCGTTTATGGCATATCCAAAAAACTCATAGTTCTTAATGGTCTTGGCCAAGGGGGTGTTCCACAAAAAATCGGGATGAACCAACAATAGCCAACCTGAAGGCTTTTTCTCCGTCGGTAACATTTCAAACTGAAGAACCTGCCTTGGAGCTATAAAGGATAGCAGTCCCTCATCAAAATCAAACTCCTGCTGGCCGTATCTCACTTTGGCCTGTATATCACGTTTTAAACCAATGCTGTAAAAGCTTTGCATCCATGTAATTTGACTTTCTATGGTTTGATAATTAACCTGCCCATAGTCTATTAGGCTAATCAGAGGATGTTCTGGATTTGGAAGTGCACAAAACTTATGGAACTCGCTCAAGGTTTGAAATGTATTCATCTTCAATGCTAATTTAAGGGCAAGGCAGGACCTTGCCCGTTTTAAATTACAAACTAGTTTTTAAAATCGGTAGAATAGCTCAACTCTTTATTGGCTTCCAGTGCGTCTGCCAAGGTTTTCAACTTTTCATTTGCCATGCCATAAGCATCGCTCCCCAAAAACAAGTGTAAAGCTGGTTCTTCACTTTCTGCCATGGTTATTAGTGCTTCAGCAGCCTTTTCAGGATCTCCCAACTGGTTTCCGGCAATCTCTTCTTTGTGCATACGCTCAGATTCACGAGCTTGGGCATAAACGTCCATACGGTTACGTGCCAGTTTTAATGAATCGTCAGAAAGAAATTCAGTTCTAAAATAACCGGGATACACCAAAGTTGTTTTGATTCCGAACGGGCTTGCCTCCACCGATAAAGCCTCCGTAAGACCTACAACTGCAAATTTGGTCGCGCAATAGATACCAAAACCGGGAAAACTTCCTACGATTCCTGCGACGGATGCAATATTGAAAATATGCCCCGATCCTTGCGACCTAAGTTGTGGCATGGATTTACGGATAACATTTAAAAGACCAAACACATTCACATCGAAATTCTGTCGTGCTTCCTCGTCTGAAATTTCTTCCAGTGTACCATTCTGTCCGTAGCCTGCATTGTTTACAATAACATCAAGCTGGCCAAAAGTTTCAATTGCTTTGGAAATACCATCTTCCACACTTTCCTCGTTCATAAGGTCCATTTGGATAGGTAGGAATCTTTTCGAACTACCGACAGCTTCGCTAAGATTTGCTAAACTTCTAGAGGTAGCTGCAACCGAATAACCTTGATGTAATAAGGTTTTCACCAAAACAAGCCCTAGCCCTTTTGATGCACCAGTGACCAACCATACTTTTTTTGTGTCCATTTTCTTAGAATTTTTGTTGTTATGAATTGACACGGCAAAGTTGCCCTTAGTAGAGGGAAGTTATGTAGCCTAATCTATGATTGTTGTAGCCTAAATCTGGTTGGGGTTTAAAAAGTACACTTTTACTTCCTCTTTAAGAGTGCCATATAGAAGCCATCAAAACCAGTTTCCGAAGCAAAAACGTTTCTTTCCCTGACAAATTCAAACTCTTTGCCATTCTCTGATGACAAAAATGTTTTGACCTGTTCTGAATTTTCTTGTGGAAGAATGGAGCAGGTGGCGTAGACCATTTGCCCCCCTTTTTTGACCATTTTACTGTAGTTCTGAAGGATATCTTGCTGTACACCCATAATTCGGTCCACAAACTCAGGTTCCAGTTTCCATTTGGAATCGGGGTTTCTTTTGATGACGCCCAAACCGGAGCAGGGGGCATCCAATAAAACCCTATCGGCACTGTTATGGAGTTTTTTGATGACTTTGTTGGAGTCGATTACCCGGGTTTCCACATTATGCACGCCGTTTCTTCTGGCTCGCTTCTTAAGTTTTTTCAATTTACTTTCATAAATATCCAAAGCAATCAACTGCCCTTTGTTCTGCATTTGTGACGCTAAGTGAAGGGATTTTCCTCCCGCACCGGCACAGGCATCCACCACACGTTGTCCAGGTTCCACTTCTAAAAAAGGCGCTACCAATTGCGAAGAGGCATCTTGTACTTCAAACAGCCCATCTTTGAACGCTTCTGTTACGAAAACATTCTGGCGTTCCACTAGTTTTAGGGCATCGGGGTAGCCTTCAATAAATTCTGTGGCAATTTCCTCCTTGGCCAAAAAGGATTTTAATTGGGGTTTTGGGACCTTTAATGTATTGGTGCGTAAAATTACATCGGCCTGTTGATTTTGGGCGGCAAGCTCTTTGGTCCAAAGTTCGGCACCCAACGATTTTTCACCGAGTTCATCCATCCAATCCGGCACGGATTCCCTTATTTTTCGAATTTTAGAAAGTTCATCGAATCTACCTTTAATGCGGCGTTCTGGTGTGCCTTCCAATTGTTTCCAATCTGGAATGCGAATACCTCTAAGAACGCACCAAACACCAAAGAGTCGGAATAAATGTTCCCTGCTATACGGTTCGTGAACCTCAGTGATTTCTGAATAGAGGCGTTTCCATCGAACAATATCGTATGTGGTCTCGGCGATAAAGCCACGGTCTCGAGAGCCCCAACGCTTATCGTAGCGCAATACTTTTTCTATCACCTTATCGGCATATTCCCCTTCGTTAAAAATCATGTGAAGGGCATCAATTACGGCAAATACCAAGTTCCTGTGTAAACGCATCATATAAAATAAGGTTGCAAAGGTATGATTTCTCCGTACTTTTGAAGAAAATAAATACGATGAGGTCGATTCTTGCCCTTTTAACCATTTTGATTCTGGCGTCTTGCTCCCAAGAGCCTAAAAAACAAGTTTTTCAATCTGTAGACGTGACCCCCGTTTATAAAGATTCCGTAAGTGTACGTGCCATCACATTTTTAGATGGTAGAACATTGGCCTTTGCAGGTAGTAATGGAGTGTATGGAACGGTAGATGTGAATTCTGGACAAGTTAGAACCAGCACTAAATATCACGATTCCATTGCACCAAGTTTTAGGGCTGTAGGTGGAACTTCTGAAGATTTTTTTATGCTTTCCGTTGAAAGCCCTGCATTATTGTACAAGACCGGTGACAATGGACAAATGGAATTGGTTTATACAGAAGAGGGGGAAGGTGTTTTTTATGACAGTCTTGCCTTTTGGAACGATACCGAAGGTATTGCCGTGGGCGATACGGTAGATGGTTGTCTTTCTATCATAATTACAAGAGATGGGGGCGTTACTTGGACCAAATTGGCATGTTCCGATTTACCGGAAGGTATTGAAGGAGAAGGTGCTTTTGCTGCCAGTAATAGTAACATAGCTATACAAGGGGATAAGGTTTGGATTGGTACTACGGAAGGTAGAATTTATTTTTCTAGCGATAAGGGCACGACTTGGGAAATACAGGAGACCCCGATAATTTCGGGCGAACCTACCCAAGGCATTTATTCCATGGCCTTTTTTGATGAGAATACTGGTTTTGCCATAGGAGGCGATTATACAGCGCCAGAATCTAATAAGGGCAACAAGATAAAAACAACGGATGGTGGTAAAACATGGAAATTGGTTGCAGATGGTCAAGAACCGGGCTATAAAAGTTGTGTGCAATATGTGCCCAATTCAAACGGGGAAGCGTTGGTCGCGATTGGTTTTACCGGAATCTCATATTCTTCAGATGGAGGTGAGACCTGGAAGCAAATGAGCGAGGAACCTTTCTTTAGCATTCGCTTTTTAAACGATTCCACGGCGTTTGCAGCGGGAAGTAAACGGATAGCCAAATTGGATTTTAAATAAAAAAGCGGTGATGCACTCACCGCTTTCAAACTAACTAAAAACAAATCAATCAAAAACTATACGCTTACCACTATGTAGTGGTTGCCGCTTCTCTTGTACCAAGTACCTTGGTATTGGTACAACCTTCTTCCATTTCTATATACTATTTTACTACCTCGTGGCAAGGTTTTTACTCTAATCCCAAGTGGAGCGGCCGTAACTACATATCTTTTTCCACGGGCCTTGTACCAAACACCATCGGCGTAGTAAAAGCTGGTTTTCTTGTGAACAATAACTCTTGGGTTAGAAACCGTTCTAACCACGGTACCCTGTTTTGGATACACCCTTACTACAGTTCTTGTCTGCGATTGGGCGCCAAGTACAGTTCCCAAGAAGGCAGCGATAACCAAAAATGTTTTCATTTGTTTCATAACATTGGATTTTGATGGTTTCTAGTAATAAGACCACACCCAATTAAAAAGGTTTAATCAAAAAAAAGAAGCCCGAAGGCTTCCTATATTTTATACTTATTCATGTAATTAATCAATCTCTTCCGCGCCGTTTGCGGAACTGTTGAATCATCTGTCTTTTAAAGTCTTCCTCGGCCTTGACCAATAAAAGTACTTTTTTGGCGGGGATTACTGTTCGTAGTTTGGATAAAAACTCTTGTTCCGCCTTTTGTTTATTGAATTGTAGGGCGATAAGGTTGTCCAATAATTGTTCAGATTCGTTAGTGGAGAGTTCTTGTGCATTGGCAATATTGTTACGCAACTCTGCACGCTCTTTTCTACGGATATCCTCCATGATTTCTTCATGATCGTTATAGATGGGCCAAAATTCTTGGGCTTCCTTCGAGGTTAAACCTACGTGCTCCGTAATAAATGCCACTTTAAGGGTCTTAATGCGGTCTCGAACTGGTCCTTGTGCATGAGCCAAAAAGGTACCGAACAATAAAATATAAAGTGCAAGTGCTTTCTTATTCATAATCAGGGTATTCTAAATTTAATTCTTCAATGTCATCCACATACTCATCCAAATATTCCAGAATAATGTCATCTTCCAAGTCATCGACCAAAATATCGTTCAGTTCAACTTCTTCCAAAGAAACAACTGCGGCAATTTCGTAAGAGGTCATTTCAAATTCAGTATTTTCCAAATAAGCTTCTATCTCGGCATTGGCCAAATCATCAAACGTGATGGGTTCGGAGGTCGGGTTTCCAGTGATATTAAAAATCAATATAAAAATGGCAGCTATGGCGGCAACAGAATAATAAAAGTTTCTATTTGATATAAGCGGAATAACCTTGACTTCTTTTCGGGAAGTTTTGGAAAGGATACTAGATTCAACTTGGTCAAAATAGCCATCGGGAACTGCAAAACCATCAGTCTTTGGGATAATGCCACCATTTTCATGAGCTTCTTCCGCTTTGATTTTGTCCATCAGACGGTCATTAAAGCTCTCAAAGTAGCCTTCCGGAGTGTTAAAACTATTTTTTTTATCCTTTTTCATTACTGTGGTATGACTTCTAATTTAGCCAAAGGTTTAATTTTCTTTGAGGTACGTTTCTATTTTTTTTACTGCCAAGTGGTAAGACGCTTTTAAGGCACCTTCGGAGGTATCCAGGGCTACCGCAATATCCTTGTACTTCATTTCCTGAAAATACTTCATGGTGAATACTAACTTTTGTTTGTCCGGAAGCGTTGCCAGCGCCTTTTGTAATTTGAGTTGAATCTCGTCACCTTCAAAATATACATCGGCCTGAAGGTTTTCTACCATCCGCTCTTTTAGTTCTTGGTCGCTCAACCCCAATTTTTTCGATTTCTGTTTCAAAAATGTCAAAGATTCGTTGGTGGCAATCCGGTACATCCAAGAATAGAGTTTGCTGTCGCCTTTAAATTTGTCGATGTTTCTGTAAACTTTTATAAAGGTATTTTGAAGTACATCGTCCGTATCGTCGTGGTCTAGCACTATCCTTCGAATATGCCAATACAAGCGTTCTTTGTAAGTATTCACCAACACTTCAAATGCCTTTGCTCGACTTTCTTCTTTTTGTAGTTCTTGGACTAAGGTTTCCTCAGCAATCAATGTTCTTGTTGTTTGATGCTTAGACTAAGGTAAGGTGAAAAGGTTTAATTTTCAGTAAGCAGTAAGCCTGCACTTTATGAAGAAAAGGACTGCATCTCCACCAATTTTTTATAGTTTTTGGCTGACTTCATCAATTCGTCGTGAGTGCCCTGTTCTACAATTTCACCCTTGTTCATTACTACAATGGTATCGGCATTTTGGATAGTGGACAAACGGTGAGCTATAACAATGGAGGTTCTGTTCTTCATCATATTTTCCAACGCATCTTGTACCAATCGTTCGCTTTCGGTGTCAAGGGCAGAAGTGGCCTCGTCCAAAATCATAATGGGTGGATTTTTGAGTACCGCCCTAGCGATGGAAAGGCGTTGTTTTTGTCCGCCACTCAATTTGTTTCCGCTGTCACCAATATTGGTTTCGTAGCCATTGGGCAAATCCATGATAAAATCGTGTGCATTGGCTACTTTGGCGGCCTCCATAATTTCGTCCATCGAGGTGTTTTCCTTGCCTAGAGCTATGTTGTTCTTTACGGTGTCGTTAAAAAGAATGGAGTCTTGGGTGACCAATCCCATGAGTCCACGTAGTGATTTCTTCGTGATGTTTTTGATGTTGGTGCCATCAATCAGGATTTCCCCTTTGTTGACGTCGTAGAAACGAGTCACCAAATTGGCCACGGTACTTTTACCACTACCGGACTGGCCTACCAAGGCGATAGTTTTGCCCTTGTCAACCTTTAGGTTGAAGTCTTTCAGGACATAATCATTTTCGTATTTGAAGGATATGTTTTTGAGTTCTACGCCAGAGTTGAAATCCATTTTTTCATTGGCTCCATCAATATCCTTGATAGGATTTTCAGATTCAAGTATCTCAAGAACCCTTTCGGCGGCTGAATTCCCTTTTTTAACGGCATAAGATGCCTTGCTGATGGCTTTTGCAGGAGTCAAGATATTGAATGCTAATCCCATATAGGAAATAAATGATGCAGCATCCAAGCTTCCTTCTAAAAGTACCATTCGCCCTCCAAACCAGAGAAGGACTCCAAAGACCACAATTCCAAGGAATTCACTTGTTGGCGATGATAGGTTCTGGCGGTTCAATAAAGAATTTGAGAACCTAAAAAACCGAGATGTGGAATTCTTAAAAGTACCGTAGAACTTGGATTCCGCATTAAATGCCTTGATGACGCGAAGTCCGCCCAAAGTTTCTTCGACTATGGATAGAAATTCGCCTTGCTCTTTTTGTACCCTATCCGATTTTTTCTTCAGTGATTTTCCGATACGTGAAATGATCATTCCTGCAATTGGAATAAAAATGAACACAAAAATGGTGAGTTTCACACTGATGATGAACATCACTATAATTGTAAAAAGAATAGTCAGGGGCTCACGCACGATCAACTCTAGAATAGAGAGGAAGGAGTGCTGTATTTCCAGAACATCCGAGGTGATCCTTGCAATTACGTCTCCTTTCTTTTTCTCTGAAAAATAGGAGATAGGAAGGTCTACGATTTTTTGGTACATCTTGTTGCGGATATCCTTGAGCACACCATTGCGTAAAAAGGTGATAAAGTACATCGCCATATAATTGAAGATATTCTTAAAGAGAAACAAAAAAAGTATCAATCCCACCGCCAGCAAAAGCCCCTTCATGGGGTCTTCACCTGAAAGTTGAGTCACTTGATAGTTCATGTATCCTTCAAAATAATCCTTTAGCTTGCCAATGCCTTCGTACGTTGGAGGTTGATTTACTTGCTTGGTCTTATCAAAAAGAACATTGAGCATTGGAATAAGTGCAGCATAGGACAACGCACTGAACAATGCATATAGAATATTAAAGAAAATATTCAGAATACCGTATCTGCGATATGGTTTCGCAAACAGGAGAATCTTTTTAAAGTAGTTCATTCACTATAAATTCAGCTCAGATAGGATACCTTCTATTTTGGTTTCCAACTGCGAATTTACGGATTTATAATCCGCTGCCTTGTCCAATTTTGCATTTGTACTGATATAGAACTTCACCTTTGGTTCTGTTCCGCTGGGTCTAGCTGCAATTCGGGTCCCATCTTCTGTTTCGTAGATCAAAACGTTCGATTTAGGTAAATGAAGTGTGAACTCTTCACCGGTCTGTACATTTTTAACAATGGAAGTATTGTAATCTTCAATGTACAATAGTTTTGAGCCTTGAACGGTATCCACGGGGTTTTCTTTGAAGTCCTTCAACATCTGTTTGATTTCCTCCGCACCGCTCATTCCTTTTTTGGTGAGGGATATCAACTTTTCTTTGTAGAAACCGAAATCCACATAAGCATCAATCAAATCTTTGTAGAAAGAACTACCGTTTGCCTTTGCGTTTGCGGCGATTTCACAGGCCAATAGGGTAGAGGTCACTGCGTCTTTGTCGCGCACAAAATCCCCGACCATATATCCAAAACTTTCTTCTCCACCTCCAATAAAGGTAGAGTTAGGGAAGTCCTTGATCATTTTACCGATCCATTTAAACCCGGTCAATGCTGTTTTGAACTCAACCCCGTAGGATTTTGCCATTTGCTGCATCATGGGAGTAGAAACAATGGTTGTGGCAATAAATTCGTTACCCTTAAATCCTTTTTCCTTGTATTGATCCAACAAGAACTTCGTCATAAGTACCATGGTCTGATTCCCGTTCAAAAGCTCCATTTTGCCCTCGAGGTTACGAACAGCAATGCCCAAACGGTCGCTATCAGGGTCGGTGCCCACTACCATATCGGCACCAATTTCCTCCGCTTTGGCAATGGCCATGGACAAGGCTTCTGGCTCTTCGGGATTGGGTGATTCCACAGTTGGGAAGTCTCCGTTTGGCTTGGCCTGCTCCTCTATAATGGTAACATTTTTATAGCCGGCCCTCTTCAATACTTCTGGAATTGCAGTGATAGAGGTCCCGTGCAAGGAGGTGAAAACGATTTTAAAATCGTCTTTCCCCTTGGCATCAAAACTACCGTTCTTTACCGAAGCTTCAAAAAAGGCATCGTCCACATCCCTATCAATTGAGTGGATGAGACTTTCATTTTTATCAAATTTGATGTCCTCAAAAGAAAGGGAGTTGATTTCGGCAATAATCTCACCATCCTGCGGAGGCACAATCTGGCCGCCATCGGCCCAGTATACTTTGTAACCATTGTATTCTGGGGGATTATGGGATGCCGTCAATACGATTCCTGCGTGGCATCCAATATGCTTTACGGCAAAAGAAAGTTCTGGCGTAGTTCTTAAATCCGAAAACAAATAAACTCGAATTCCATTGGCGGAGAATACTTCTGCCACCGTTTTTGCCAAGGTTTTGGAGTTATGTCTGCAATCATAGGCAATGACAACCCTGATATCGTCGTCGGTGTACGATTTTTTAAGGTAATTACTGAGTCCTTGAGTGTTCTTTCCCAAGGTGTATTTATTGATCCTATTGGTTCCAACGCCCATAACACCGCGCATGCCACCGGTACCGAACTCCAAATCCTTATAAAAACGTTCTTTAAGTTCTTCGGTGTCATTGTCTATCAAATGCTTGATTTCCTTTTTGGTGTCTTCATCAAAAAAATCAGTCAACCAAGATTGCGCTGTTTTGGTAATGGAATCCATAGTGCTTATCGTTGTTTAGATGCTTAAAAATACAAACTTTAAAAGGTTTGTTGGTGCTTAAAGATTAATTTTGTCGGAGATATTGTATCGGGTGTCATTTTTTCGGGAACGTACCATGATTTCTCCAAGAAAACCCGCCAAGAACAATTGGGTTCCGATAATCATAGCGGTCAATGAAATATAGAATTGGGGACGTTGGGTTATCAAGCGACCCAAAGGGTTTAAAAAGAGCTTGTCTATACCTAAATAAAGGGCGAATCCGAACCCTACCATAAACATAAGAACACCCCAAGCGCCAAAGAGGTGCATGGGCCTTCGGCCGAATTTGGATACAAACCAAATGGTGATCAGGTCCAAAAATCCGTTGATGAAACGCTCTGCTCCGAATTTGGTGGAGCCATACTTTCTGGCTTGGTGCTGTACCACTTTTTCAGAAATATTGGAGAAACCTGCATTTTTGGCCAAAACGGGAATGTATCGGTGCATTTCACCCGAAACCTCGATGGTCTTTACTACTTTGTTGTCAAAAGCTTTTAGACCGCAATTAAAGTCGTGCAATTTTACCCCGGATGTTTTCCGAGCAGCCCAATTGAATAGCTTTGACGGTATATTTTTGGTGATGACGGAATCGTAGCGTTTCTTTTTCCAGCCTGATACTACATGGTGCCTTTCTTGTGCGATCATTCGATACAGTTCGGGAATCTCTTCGGGATTGTCCTGTAGATCGGCATCCATAGTAATTACTACCTCACCTTCGGCACTTTTAAAGCCGGCGTGGAGCGCTTGCGATTTTCCATAGTTCTTGAGGAAACGGATAGCTTTTACGTTTTTGTTGATATTGGATAGCTCCAAAATGGTTTCCCAAGATGTGTCGGTACTACCATCATCAATAAAAATAACCTCGTAAGAAAAATGATTGGATTGCATTACTTGTACAATCCAATCATGTAGTTCTTTAAGCGATTCTTGCTCGTTGAGTAAAGGAATTACAATGGAAATCTGCATTGTTCGATTCTGGAATTCCCTCCAAAAGTAGCATTTTTTGTTTTAGTATTCCGCTTTGGACTTTTTCAAGATCAAACCGGTAATCAAACCTAAAATCAGACCTAGTACCGTGTTCATTATCAAAATAACTGGATATTGGATCCAAGCAAAACCTTTTTGCATTTCCACGCCTTGTTCCCATTGCTCTTCGGTCATATTCGGGTTTTGCGCCATAGCTTTTGGTTTGGCAAGTTCCATGGCCTTGTCCATAAAGTCGGGCTCTATAAAGTTGGTGAGCACAAATTGATAGAGCAAAGTAATTATGGCGCCAACCAGGGCAACTCCCACGCCCACTTTTAAAGCTTCCGAAATTGTCAAATACCCACCATTTGCTTTTTTAAAGGCATTGACGGCGACAAAAATAATAGCGGCTAAGATGACAATAGAGATGACTACTACCGCCGCATTTGTCTCGTAGTGCATTTTTTGAGTGTAGAGCATTACGCCGAACACGACGGAAATTAGACCTAACAATAGTCCATAGTTCAGTGCAAATTTTCCAGTTTTTGGTTGTTGTTCTTCCATGATTTTTAAAATTAGTGTTGCTTATAGAAGGTTAGTTATAGATTGCTTATTTTTGTTACATATAAATTTAACTTTATTTTTTTAGTGATTTTAAGTTGGAGGTCTCAAAGAAATCATTAAATTTGCACCCTGAAAATTCTGAGATTAAGCATTTAAGACGATGAGAAAAGATATACACCCAGAAAACTATAGATTGGTTGCTTTTAAAGACATGTCCAACGATGATGTGTTCCTTACCAAGTCCACTGCCGAAGCAAAAGAGACCATCGAGGTTGATGGTGTTGAATACCCTTTGGTAAAATTGGAAATTTCAAGAACTTCTCACCCTTACTATACCGGTAAGACTAAATTGGTCGATACTGCTGGTAGAATTGACAAATTCAAGAACAAATACAAGAAGTTCAAGAAAGAAGATACGAAGGAGGCCGAGTAGGTCGTACTTTTTAACGAAATATATGGACGCTCTCGATGCTTTTCGAGGGCGTTTTTTATTTTTGGTACTCAAAGCAGAGCTATGAACTATATCCTTTCCGACGGCAATCACCGTGAAGACCTGTTCCCATTTACATTTACCCGCCCCGTGTCCGAGATTCGAGTAGGTATCTTGACAATTACCGAGAAATGGGAAAAATGGTTGAATGCATCTATGAGCCATCAAACGGAAGAATATCTTTCGAAAAAGTACCCTTTGACGGCTACTGCTGAAAACACTGTGGTCAACGGTAGTTATCTGCCCAATAAAAGTTTGGTAGAGGCCATCAAGGATTTAGAGATGGGTGAAGCTTTGATAGGAGAAGAGGGTTATATCGCATATGTAACTGAAAATCTGGAAACAGGTTTTGAAGAATCGGCATACACCGCTATTCCTTTTGATGATGAAGTACTGACCATAAAAAATACATGGGATATCTTTTCCAATAATGCAGCGGCACTTCAAGCTGATTTTGATTTGATTACCAAAGGGAGAAAAAGTCAACCCATACCCGATACGAATCAAGTAAAGAGCCCTGAAAACATTTTTATAGAGGAAGGAGCCACAGTGGAATTTTGCATTTTAAATGCCTCTACGGGTCCCATTTACATAGGTAAAAATGCCTTGATGATGGAAGGTTGTATGGTTCGTGGTGGATTGGCCCTTTGTGAAGGCGCTATTTTAAAAATGGGTGCCAAAATATACGGAGCGGTTACTGCAGGACCAGGGTGCAAGCTCGGAGGTGAGGTAAACAATGCTGTGCTCTTCGCCAACTCCAATAAAGGTCACGATGGTTTCTTGGGCAACTCCGTGTTAGGGGAGTGGTGCAATATTGGGGCGGACACCAATACCTCTAATTTAAAAAACAACTACGCCGAAGTTCGACTTTGGAACTACAAAACTGAGGGTTTTGCCAAAACAGGACTTCAATTTTGTGGGCTGATGATGGGAGATCACAGTAAATGTGGTATTAATGTCATGTTCAATACAGGTACGGTGGTTGGTGTTAGCGCCAATATTTTTGGAAGTGGATTCCCCAGAAACTTTATCCCTAGTTTTAGTTGGGGCGGTGCAACGGGCACCTATACCACTTTTAGAACTAATAAGGCATTTGAGGTTGCGGAGGCTATGATGAAGCGCCGCAACATGGAATTCAACGAAACCGAGGCCCAAATTTTGGAACATGTTTTTGAGGTCACCCAAAAGTGGCGGAATTTTTAAAGTTGTAACTGAAATAACATCTTCTGTTTGTTCTTTTATTTATGCTGCTTTGGTCGGAGGGGGCGGAGGTTCTTAAAGTAGTAGAGAAAGAGCTGCTGGGTTATTTGATTTATTAAATCTTATTGTACATTCTCATACATCTCACACTGTTCAATAATGGCCGTTAAGCGTGCTTTGGCTTCTTGGTAAAAACCTAACATAAATCCATTGATAAAAACACGGTTGGTAATGTAATTTTCGAACTCCGGTTTTAGCAACAGCTCCTCGTTGTTCCGTTCAAATTTGGAGGGGCTGAGTTGAAATGGGGCCCCGGCAAACAGGTTTCGATTCAGGGAGTTGTGCAACAGATAATCAAAATATGTGTTGCCCCTATTCACATAAAAGTCGCCCCAGTCCAATAGATTGGCGTAAAAGGTTTCCCATTCTATCAATAATACTTTCAGTTCCTCATTGGATAGGTTGGACAGCTTCCCGGTGTTTTTAATATTGCCCAAAGTATAAAGACTCGGGTCCCAAACGGACATTCGGGAGGTCACACTTACCAGACTGTCCACCGCTGGCAGGGCACCATACTCGTAATCCGGGCCTGTGTGTTCCAGTAAGCTATTACAAGCCTCGATAATGCCTTGTAAAGCGGTAATATCCCCATTAAGAGTGCCAAGATTTTTTTCGAACTCGAGCTTAAGGCTGGCAATGGTGGCTTTTTCTTCTTGGTACAGCTTCCTGTTTTCGTTCCAGTTGTTGATGCGAAGGGCAATCAATATCCCTATCACCACCAAAATGATTTCCCCTAGCGCATACAGCAGGTATTTACTGATTTTATTTTCGCCTAGCAAGCGTAATCGTATGGTACGGAAAAATCTAAACAAGACAAGAGAGGTTGGTTTCTCTAAAGATATGATTTTTATGTAATTAGGGAATAAAAAATGGTCAACGCATTTGCGTTGACCATTTGTGAATTATTTGGGAAGGCTTTTATTCTTTTACTTCTGGCTTTTCGGTAAATGGGGTTATACCGAATGCCGGATACACTTCGGATGGGAAATAGAACGTTCCACCACGTGAAACCATGGAAATGGTTTTTATGGCCTTAATATCTTCCACAGGATTCCCTGGTACCAGGAAGAAATCGGCCAATTTGCCTTCTTCAATGCTTCCCAAACTATCGTGCCCCAAGTACTCGGCCATATCGTAGCTGGCCAATTTTAATACTTCGGCAGGAGTGTAGCCCAATTGTTCAGTATACAATTCCAGTTCGCGGTGCAGGTTAAAGGCTCCGCCCAAATCGGTTCCGGGTACAATTAAGATGCCTTTGTCCTTCATCATTTTTAAGGTTTCAACGATTTTGTCATAGGCTTCACGGTATGCTTTGTCCTCTTCGTCATTCGCAATCTGGGCCAAAGCAACCTTTAGGCTACGTTGTTCGTTGGGCGGCATGTTGTCCACATAATCCAAGGCACCAAGGGTGACCTTACCGTTTCGGGAGAGCATCAAACGCTCATGAATGGCCAAGGTAGGGTCCATGGCAGTTTCGTTTGCCACGAACAAATCCATAGTCTCTTGTACCTTATCGCTGTTCAAATCCAGCCCTGGGAAACGTTTCATGGCCGTTAAGCGCAAAAGGGTACGGGTATCTTCGTCTGGTTCCAATACCCAGCCCAACATGGTCTGGTTAATGTGGGTCATTTCGTCAAACCCGGCGCGTAGCATGGCATTTGCATTGGAGAATGCAGGTACGTGGCCTGCCACGAACAGGCCTTGGTCGTGCGCCTTTTTTACGATGGCCGGCGCCCAATCCCCGTTCATACTGTTGTAGAGTTTTACGCCGTAAAAACCTAAGCTGTCATACTTGTCCACAGCTGCCAGAGCTTCTTCTTCGGAAGCGACCAAAATACCGTTATTGGCATTGTATTCACTTTTCCCCTCAATAAAGCCCATTCGGGTCACACGGGGGCCGGCAAGAACTCCGCTTTCAATTTTTTCAATCAATTTGGAGAGTACTTCATTGTTGTTCCCCATATCGCGGAACGAGGTAACACCTGCCAAAATATTCAATAGGGCACCGTTGTCGCCGGTATGTGCGTGCATTTCGTATAGGCCGGGCACCAAGGTTCCGCCATTGCCCTCGATAATGACTTCGTCTTCTCCGGTGGCATCGGCAGCTTCAATGGCCGTAATTTTTTCACCCTCCACAACTACGGATACAGCTTCGGTAAGGGATAGGTTCTTCGGGTCGAACACTTTTACATTTTTGATACGGACTTTTTTATCGTAGTTGTTGGCGTATTCTTTTTGAAGTTTCTCGTAGCGCTCCGCAGAATAGTTCTCCGCCAATTGGCGCAAGTCTTTTTCCTCGGCTTCGTAGCCGTCGCGCACCACAATGTAGCGTGGTGAGATATAGGCAAAGAAGCGGTCGCTGTCATCCATAATAAAGTAAGATGGATTCATTTCGGCACCAGAAAGTGCATAGGTGGTCAAGGCCAATTCGCCCTCCCCAGTTGAACTCGGCACGGTAAGGTCTTCCATTTTGGTCAATGTAAGGTTGCCAGCCGGAAGCACTGGCAGCGTGTTGTCCGGGGCATCCATCAATAAACGGGCAGCTAGCACAGCTGAGTAGGGACTGCCAAATTGGTTTACGTAAAGCTGCGCGGCATCCACGGAAGCATTTCCAGAGCCGGTGGCGTCCGTCCAAGAGGCTTCATTTCCTTCAAGGGAAAATTGCTCGTTTATCGCATTTCCAAAAGTGGTGTTACCGGTTACTTCCCAGCTTATCGGGTAGCCTTCGGCGTTGAGCACAATGGTTTCTTTCATGGTTGGACCACGGCCATTGTTTTTGTAATCGTAATCGATGTTGATGGTGTCACCAGAAGTTTCGGCTTTTAAATAGCCCACTTTGGCCTCGCCCATGATCACGGAATAGTTTTCTTCCCCTTGATAATCGGCCAAGGAAGAGGTTGGTTCTGTTTTACAGGAATAGCCGGCCAAAATTATAAGGCCAGCAAGAATTAATCGTAGTTTCATTGGGTTGGTTTAAGTTAGACGTTGAAGTTAACGAATTTTGATGGTTTATTTATTGAGAAGTTCTTGGTATTTAAAAACAGAAAACCCCCAGCGCCACTGGTACGTTGGCTAACTGGGGGCCCCATCATCAATCAAAGTAAAGAGGCAAATACTTTTAAGAGCTTATATCATATGATGGACTCTATTATTAAATCATTATTCAACTTTAAGCGAAAGCATCCCAATGGAACCTCCGACGGTTTTATCGTTGAACAGGTCTATTGACTCTTTTTTATCTTTCAGTCCCAATATATAGATCAAGGGTAAATAGTGTTCCGGCGTTGGAATGGACAAGGCAAAACTGGTGCCTTGTTTTCCATAGTCTATTAGTGCTTGATGATTTCCGTCGACTATGAAGGATTTTATTTTTTCATTGGTTTCTTCGGCCCAATCCCAAGCATAGGTATCGTTCAATTTATCCCATTTTACCTTGCGAAGGTTATGTACTATGTTACCACTTCCCACAATTAGAACTCCTTTATGTCTCAAGGTTTCCAGTTGTTGCGCCAATTCGTAATGATATCTGGGAGGCTTTGTGTAATCTAAGCTTAGCTGAATTACAGGTACATCTGCATTTGGATACATATGCTTGATGACGCTCCATGCACCATGATCCAAACCCCAGTGTGTATCTAGCTCCACATCTGTCTTGGTAATGATTTGTTTGGTAACTCTTGCCAATTCCGGACTTCCAGGTGCAGGATATTGCACATCGAAGAGTGCTTGCGGAAAACCACCAAAATCGTGGATTGTTGGAGGATTCTGCATGGCAGTTACCTTGGTACCCTTGGTTTCCCAATGTGCTGAAATACAAAGAATTATTTTGGGCTTGATTACTTCCTTTCCCAATTGTCTGAAACTTGCAACAAACTCATTCTCCTCAATGGCATTCATTGGGCTCCCATGCCCCAAAAACAAAACAGGCATTTTCTGCGTAAAAGGCAGACTCTGGTTAAGAGAGCGTAAAGTTTCTAAATCTGTCATTGGAGTATACCTGCATACCCTGTTTATATGGTATGTTTCTGTCACAAAGGTTGGATATATTTAGAGGTAGTGGGTAATACGTTTGGGAAGAAACGTTGTACTTTTAAGAAATGAGCTGTTTCATTTCTTTTCGGAAAACGGTTGGTGTGTAACCTGTTTTTCGTTTGAAGACCTTGGAAAAATAGGCTTTTTCGTTGTATCCGATCTCAAATCCGATTTCGGCAATTGTTTTATTACTGTTCACCAAAAGGTTTTTTGCCTCGTTCAACTTGCGGGTCTCAATAATTTCGCCTGCACTTTGTTGCATTACTTCTTGGCATACAATATTGAGGTTACGCTCGCTCATAAAAAGCTTTTCAGCATAGAATGAAATTTTAACGTTCCGTCGGAAGTTATCTTCCAAAATATGCAGAAAATGAGTATAGGTCTCTGAGGCGGAATTTGCAGAATCGGATTTAATATTCGTGGGCCTTTCATGGTTGATGATGGTAAGCAGCGTCATAAATAATTGCTTGATAACTATAAGACCGGGGTTGGGACGCTGAGTTTCATCAAACATCATTTGGCACAATGCCATAAGCCTGTCAAAACATTGGTCTCCGGGAAGCGTGACGTTGGCACGGTTGTGAAAATAGCCGTACATCTTAAAAATCACCTCGGACATAAACTCACTTCGGAAACGGATAACCCAAAGGTCACACTCCCCTTGATGTGTTTGCGGGAGCAACTGGTGAGGCTTTCCTTTGGTAACAAAACTAACAAACGGAGCATAGACCGTTTCGTCCTCAAAATCAATAAAATGCGAAATCTTGCCCTTGGCTCCAATGATCAACTCTTCAAAATCGTGGACATGCGTTTCTACTTGCTTGTTCTCTAAAGCTTTGGCATCTTCGGTAGTGTATCTAAATATTTTGAACAGTTGGTCCAAGGTTGAATTAATTTATCTTCGATAAAGAAAATAGCATCTAACGAAGTTACATCAAAATGAAACAATCTTGGCTTAATTTATTCGATATCGGTAGTTGATGTAGTGATTTTTGGGGTATGGTCAAACTTGATCAATTGTGAATTATAATCAATGGTTACTTTGAAGTGTTTTAACATGGAACCTCCTATGGCTCCTTTTACAATTTTGTCCATGGAATGTACCATACTTTCCGACCAAATTTCATCTTTTCTTCTGGCAAAGAGCACTGGACCTACTATATGGGTTCCCACTTTTACCTCGGGCACTTCGATGATATCCCTGTCCAAATCCGATGCAGGATAGATTTTCCAATCGGGATGTTGTTGTTTCCATTGGTCAAAAATAGAGGCGGCAATAAAAGAACCGCTCATGGTTTCCGACTGAGTGTTAAACTGTTTTTTACCTTGATCGGAGAGCACAAAACTGGCTCCGGTATCAAATAATACGTCAATCGGTTCCCCGGCCACCAGAATTTCCATGCTAGGGTGTCCAAAAACTACCGAACCTTGTTCGTTCTTTTTTAATCCTATTTTTTGCACATTCGGATTTGATATATCCTTTGCGCTTAATGGTGTGTTGGTCCATATCTCCTGATTTGGATAATCTAGGGTCCAGGACTTGCCCATAAAAAAGCCCTGTCCAAGAAAGGCATCCATTTGAGGCAGTTTTTCCGATACCATTTTTAGTTCACCATCCATTGGAGGAATTACTAGAAAGGGTTCTTTAACAGCGTTAAAAGGTGTTCGAATAACAAAATTCCGCATAGGATAGGGGCGAGGCAGGTCTGGGTTATCCACGATATCATTGAATAGGACATAATCAAAGGGCATCACCCCTTTTAAAAGGCCTGTTTTTACATGTGGTTCTATGTCTTCTTGCTCGGTGATTCGTGGCAGGACCATGGTAAACCCTCCTCCGGTATCGCAATAGGCTAATATAGAGTCTTTGGATATCAAAGGAATTTTGAGGAAAAATCTGGAACTGTCCAGAAAAACTGAAGGTAGTTTTTTGGGAATACCTTGATTCTCTGAGATTTCGGCAAAATGAGTTGCTTCCATGATTTTGCCATCCAATTTTTTAACCACCAGAAATTGTATAACGATGATCAACACTAGAAAACCTAGGGTGATTAGAATTAATTTGATGCCCCTTTTCATTTTAAATAAGTTTCTAAAAATTAAAATATATAGTAAACCCGTCAATCGGTTATATGCCGTGACGTATACACCCAAAATGGGTTAAAATGTAATGGGGTTACATTTGCGCAGAATCGTTGAAAATTATCAACGGCCACTAAATTAGGGAATTTAGTGATTCGGAGTGGTGTTTTTAGCTAAATTCGATGTAATGTCTTAAAAGTTAAAAAGTTGAATGTTTGTGTTGGTTAAAAGGGATACATGTCTTTTTGGGTAGACACTATTTTAATTTTTCGAAAATCAAGGGCATGCTCTCCAAATCAACAGCGCCCATGTCAATCAATTTTAAAGATTTTACCATTTCAGCTGTAGTGGTTTTATACTTTTTAAAATGTGGTGTTTCCAAATGGGCTTCATAAGCGTTCTTGTCCGCATATATCTCAACTATTGTAATTTTTGAGGGAGTTTCTTTATGGGACATCGGGAAAATGGAAATAACGCCACTTTCCTTTTCCATGGATGCCCTAGCTTCTATGTTGAGTTCGGTAAGGTAATTTTTAAGCTGCTCTTCCACAATTTCCAGCTCCGCAATCCTAACAATCATTTCGTTGTATTCCATGGTTGTATCTGCCTTCTCTTTGTTCTCACACGAAACAAGGGTTATGATGAGGGCCGATATAACACATAACTTCTTCATGGTAGCTATTATTTGATAGTCACTTCCAACACAAAATCTGCTTGGCCATAATCCCGTCCTTCAGGAAGCTGTACCAGCGTTCCGTAAGAATTGGTCTCAAATTTCAATTTCTTCTTTGTTTGAAAATCAAAAACAGATTTTAGCTCACCTTGAATTGTTGGGAAAAGGAAACTATCCGTTTTCCAATCCATAATGTGAACGTAGATTTTATCATCTTTTTGGGTAGATACCCCCCAACTCTGTGGCGAAATAGGGCCGCCTCGTGTCCCGTAAATGGTTTCACCGTAGGTATCTGTCCAATCTCCTATAACTTTTAAGGTCTTTACAAACTCAGGCTGAATCTTACCGTTTGGCATTGGGCCTACATTGAGCAAAAAGTTGGAATTGTATCCTGCTGCTTTCACCAAATACTGAATCAGTTCTTTGGATGACTTATATGCTTTGTCCTGTAAAGAAAAACCCCAACGGTGCGCCATGGTCTCTGCGGTTTCAAGGGGGAGCTTTCCAACGGTTGCTTCGGCACTATAACCACCTTTGTTTTCTCCGGGCAGGTCTTTTTCAAACATTTGAAAATCCTCCCCAGGGTTGGGTGCTTGGTGGTGGTTGCTCCCGATCATGGCCTGCGGTTGTAGCTGGTGGATAAGGTCGTAGGTTTTTCTGAGCTGCCAATCAGCCTCTTTTTTGTCCCACCAGCCATCAAACCAAATACCGCCTATTTCACCATAATTGGTCAATAGTTCTGTGAGCTGACCGTTCATGTAATCCAAATAGCTTTCCCAATTTCCCTGGTCTGGCCGTCCCGCTTTTTTTCCTGTGTCACCCCTTGGATAATAATCGTTATGGTGCCAGTCCAGTTGCGAGTAGTACAGAAATAACTTTATATCGTGCTTTTTACAGGCCTCGGCCATTTGTTTGATGACATCTTGTTGGTAAACGGTACGGTCCATAATGTCCCAATCCGATAATTTACTGTCGAACATGGCAAAGCCATCATGGTGCTTGGAAGTAATCGTGATGTACTTCATACCCGCTGATTTGGCCAGTAACACCCATTCTTCGGCATCGAATTCGGTCGGGTTGAAGAATGCGGGCAGTTTCTCATAGGTTTTTACGTCAATTGATTCAGTTTCCATCACCCATTCGTGTTGGCCCAAAACGGAATACACGCCCCAATGGATGAACATACCGAATTTGGCATCTTGGTACCATTCCCTATTTTCAAGATTTTCTTTGGTGGGCTGGTATTCTTGCGCAACAGATAGATTGGCGATTAGAACAAACAAGATGAGGAATGCGATTTTTTTCATTGTGTTGTTTTACGGTTGGTATGAACGAACAAGGTACTTAAAAGATGTCAGAATTCAGGAGTCAGTTGGCAGTTTACAATGAACAATAGACAATTAACAGTTATCAATGAGGAACATGCAATTAACGGTGGCTGTTAATCAGAAGGCAGTCAATAATCATCACTTGTCAGTTCGAGCGCAGTCGAGAACGCTTTGCCTTTTACCAAAAACCAATAACCATGTCCCTTCGACCCGGCTCAGGGTCCGGCATTCAGTTAGTGAGAATTCGTGGAATTCGTGTCAAGATGGTAACTAACAATCCAACCATCCAACCATCCAACCATCCAACAACCCTTCACCCTCCACCTTTTACCCTTTCACCCAAACCTCCATCAATCCAAACCCCTCATCCGTCAACTCAAATGGGGCATCCGTCAATTGGTGGCCCAAAACCTTGTGGAAACTCCCGAATTTGGCAAGAATATATAATCCATAAAACAAAAAAATTATGAAAAAGCTACTTTTTTCAATATTGGCCGTGGCCATGTTCTGGTCCTGCGGAAAGGACGATGGTCCGACCCCATCGGTGGACGAGAACAGCGTCCCGGTAATAGCCTCAAAGACCTTTACGGTTGCGGAGACCATTTCCGATACAGAGGTTATCGGTAAGGTAACGGCAACAGATGCCGATGACGATACATTGACTTTCACTATTGCCACCAACTCCGATGCCCTGTTTGAGATCACCGCAGCGGGCGACCTGAGCCTCGCAAGTGGTAAAACATTGGATGCAGCCACCAAGGAACAGCACGCCATTACGGTGAAGGTGGACGATGGCGAAGATTCGGCCAGTGCCACGATTACCATTAAGGTAACAAGCATTGCTCCCACCAACCAAGCCCCCGAAATGACAGATCAAAACTTTTCCATATTGGAGAACCATGTTGCTGGTGAAAGTATGGGGGCTATTGAGGCCACCGATGCGGATGGCGATGCCTTGACGTTTACAATGAAAGAAAACGACAACGACCTGTTCGCCGTTTCTGAAAGCGGTGTACTTACCTTGGCAGAGGGCAAAACGCTGGATTACGAGACCGCGACCTCCCACAGCATTACCGTAAGTGTTACCGATAGCGAGGAAACTGTAGAGGCCACTATAACCATTACCGTTGAAGATGTGGCCGAGGCTGACCCCAACGATAAAGCCGCTTTTGTGACCACATGGAAAACAGAAGTGGATGGGGAAGAAATTTCATTGTACCTATGGAATGAACACACGAATAATTTCATTATAAATTGGGGAGACGGTACTGTTGAACATATCGATGTTGTACCGGATGGTGAATTACTACCACATACATATGATACGGCAGGGACTTACTCCGTGTCCATTCAAGGTGAGTTACCATCGATTAGTATTGAAGTTAATAGTAGAAACAAACTGATGAGCATAGAGCAATGGGGTGCCATTTCTTGGAAATCGTTATTTGGTGCTTTCTCTGATTGTGAAAACATGATCTATAATGCCTCAGATGCCCCAGATCTTTCCAATGTAGAAGATATGTCGGAAATGTTTATCAATGCAACATCATTCAATGGAGATCTTAGTGGTTGGGACACTTCCAATATTACCAATATGTCATATATGTTCGAGGGAGCCACATTGTTTGACCAAGACTTGGGCGATTGGGATATTAGTAGTGTAGAATTTATGTCCGATATGTTCGATGCTAATGGAATGTCCGCACTTAATTTTTCCAACACGCTTATTGGCTGGGCGGGCCAAGAGGTACAACCCAATGTAACTTTAGGTGCTGAAGGTTTGCATGTATGCTTTAACGATGCCAGTGGACTTGCAGCTTTTACTACTTTATCAAGTGAGCCAAACAATTGGGAATTCGAATGGGATGGTTTAAAAAACTGTAATTAACACAAAAAGATATTTATAATGCAAAGACCGGGAGGGCCAAGTGCTTTTCCGGTTTTTGTTTTTTTAGAAGTCAGAAGTCAGAAGTCAGAAGTCAGAAGTCAGTTGGCAATGAACAATTAACAGTGAACAATGAACAAACGTTGCTTGTCAGTTCGAGCGCAGTCGAGAACGCTTTCCTAAAGACCAACCATCGAACCATCCAATAATCCAAAAATCGAGCAATCGAACAACCATGCCCCTTCGACTCCGCTCAGGGCCCGGCGCTCCATTGGTGAAAATTCGTGGAATTCGTGTCAAGAAGGCAACTGACCATCGAACCATTCAATAATCGAACCATTACTTTCGCTTAACCCTTAACCCTTAACCCTTAACCCTTAACCCTTAACCCGAATTCTTCGTCAATCCAAACGTATCATCCGTCAACTCAAATAGGGCATTGGTCAATTAGCAGTCAAGATTTCGATATAATTCCTGAATTTGCTTTAATTGTTAAAAAAGGCAATCATTGTAATGGAAGAAAAGGACACCACTTCATTTATAACCAAATGGGAGACCACCGCTCCCGAGGAGCCCATTTATATTGGGGCCAATTCCGATTATGACTATGACTTCACCATAGATTGGGGCGATGGTACCGTAGAGTGTATTGATCAGGTGCCTGATACCAATATGTTTGAGCACACTTATTCGGCTCCGGGCACCTACCGGGTTGTAATACAAGGGAGGTTCCCAGCATTTAATATGAACCCCGTTTTTGAGTTTTCAGATGATGAACCGAAGAAATTGGTAGGTATGGAACAATGGGGCAATATAGTATGGCAGGATTTATCCTATGCATTTATATGGTGCACCAAAATGTTGTACACCGCTACAGATGCCCCGGACCTTACCAATGTGACCAGTTTGGAAAAAACCTTTCATGGTGCGTGGCTCATAAGGGGCGACCTCAGTGGTTGGGACACTTCCACCATAACCAATATGGCCTATATGTTCTCATATGCCTTTACATTTAACGGGGAAATTGGCGGATGGGACACTTCCAATGTAACCAATATGACCGGTATGTTCCTTAGGGCGGGAGCCTTTAACAAGGACATTAGTGGTTGGGACACTTCGTCTGTAACGCGTATGGCTTATATGTTTGACGGAGCTATCTCTTTTAACGGTAAAATTGGCGGTTGGGATACTTCGTCTGTAGCAGAAATGGATTTTATGTTCTCTTCGGCCAGTTCTTTTGATCAAAACTTGGGCAGTTGGGACATCAGCAGTATCGACCCAATAAGAACAGATGGAATGATGCATATGTTGGATGACTGCGGAATGTCTGCCATTAACTTTTCCAAAACCCTCATTGGCTGGGCGTCACAAAAGGTTCAGCCCAAGGTAAAGCTCGGTGCGCAAGGACTACATCTATGTCTCAATGACAATGATGGTATTGCTGCGTACTCCACCCTTAAAAAATCACCTAACAATTGGACTATTAAAGGGGTTGATAAGAAAGCCTGCGATTAAGGAAGCGGAAAAATCAAGGATGGAAGTAAGCGGTGGGAAATAGCCAATACTTGAACAACAAACAACCAAAAATCAGTAGCTATTAAGTGGTAATGAGTTAACATATACTTATTGTCAGTTCGAGGGGAGTCGAGAACGCTTTGTTTTTTGCTACTCGGTCATCTTCAGGCCCATTTAAAGTAGTGCTTGTCATTTGGGGGGCAAAGTGACCAAGGAAGATGGATTTTTCACTGCCCTTCGACTTCACTCAGGGATTGGTTCCGAATGACAGCCTGAATAATCCTATGATTCCTTGATCCTTCATCTTTGACCTTTTTCCTTTCCACCTTCAACCTTCAACAAAAAACCGAACAACCCCAAACTCCAAAAAATCGAAGCATCCAACAATCCAATAATCAATAATCAATAATCAATAACCCCTCTACGATAACTCCCAACAAATCACTATCTTTGCGCCCCTTAATAACAAGGCAGTTATATGAGCAAAAAAGTCGCATTTTACACGCTGGGTTGTAAACTCAATTTCTCCGAAACTTCTACGATTGCCAGAGGTTTTGAAAAGGAGGAGTTTGAGCGTGTGGACTTTTCGGAAGAGGCGGATGTGTATGTGATCAATACCTGTTCGGTTACGGAGAATGCCGATAAGCGATTTAAGACCATCGTAAAACAGGCTCAAAAGGCAAATCCTGATGCTTTTGTGGCCGCAGTTGGTTGTTATGCGCAATTAAAACCGGAGGAACTGGCAGAAGTGGATGGTGTGGATTTGGTACTCGGAGCTACTGAAAAGTTCAAAATAACCGATTACCTGAACGATCTTACCAAAAATGATAAAGGTGAAGTACATTCCTGCGAAATCGAAGATGCCGATTTTTACGTGGGCAGTTATGCCATTGGCGACCGTACCCGTGCATTTTTAAAGGTTCAGGATGGCTGTGACTATAAGTGCACCTATTGCACCATTCCGCTGGCACGTGGTATTTCTCGCAGCGATACGTTGGAGAATGTGTTGAACAATGCTCGGGAAATTGCATCGCAGGATATCAAGGAGATTGTGTTGACGGGCGTCAATATTGGTGATTATGGAAAAGGAGAGTTCGGGAACAAGAAGCACGAACATACTTTTTTGGATTTGGTGAAGGCCTTGGATACCATTCAAGGAATCCACCGACTTCGTATTTCTTCCATTGAGCCCAACTTGTTAAAGAACGAGACCATAGATTTTGTGGCCCAGAGCAATTCTTTTGTGCCTCATTTTCATGTACCGTTACAGAGCGGTAGCGATGATATTTTAAAAAAGATGCGTCGTCGTTATTTGTCCAATTTGTATGTGGATAGGGTAAATCGCATCAAAAATGCGATGCCCCATGCATGTATTGGGGTAGATGTGATTGTTGGTTTCCCAGGTGAAACGGACGAGCATTTTTTGGAGACCTATCATTTCCTGAACGATTTGGATATTTCCTATTTACATGTGTTCACTTATTCTGAAAGGGATAATACCGTAGCAGCTGAAATGGGGGATGTGGTGCCCCAAAAAGTGCGTAGTAAACGCAGTAAAATGCTGAGGGGCTTATCCGCCAAAAAACGCAGGGCGTTCTACGAGAGTCAATTGGGCACTGTCCGGACCGTTTTGTTCGAAGGCGAAAACAAAAAGGGCTACATCCACGGATTTACTGAAAACTACGTAAAGGTAAAAGCACCTTGGGACCCTAATTTGGTGAATACCTTACATAAAGTGGAGCTTACCGATATTGATGCCGATGGTCTGGTACGGTTCGAGTTTGTATCCAATGAGGTAACTGCATAAAAAAACCTCCCGGTCGAGGAGGTTTACATGCTTTTCTGATGATTGGTTAGATCAAATTCGGATACCTACTGGTAACATTTCTTTGTATTGCCTGTTTTTTCTAAGAAAACCTGCAATCTGTGGGCTTGTGGGCACAACTCTAAGGTTGCTTTCTTGGATTTCGTTCAATACCGCTTTGATGAAATCTTCCTTAAAACCCTCTTTAGTAATTTCCTCTGGAATAACCAGTTTTGTCAAAAATACTTTGCGCTCCTGTGAAGAGTACTCAATTTTGGCTAAATGCCCATTGACCGTAGTTTCAAATTGACGCAAGAAACTATTGTCAGTGATTTCCAATGTTGTCATATAGTACTTGTTTTTTTAAATGACTTGTAGAAAAAACCCAAGGCGGGCATTTCTAAATTCCCCTAATTAAAAAAAATATGCTCGTTAAGCGGGGTTGGCTGCAAAAGGGATACAAAATTAGTCAAAATATTGCTAATTTCCTAGTGCTTAGCGATATTTGGTGTCATATGTCCGATAATAAAACCCATGTGTACCTTATGCCAGGAATGGCTGCCAACGTTTCCATCTTTGATGAGATCAAGCTACCGGAAAATCAATTTAGTGTACATAAACTGGAATGGTTTGTTCCCGAAAAGGGAATGAGCCTGATGGACTATGCCCAAAAGATGTGCGAAGAGATCAATGAGCCCAACCCTGTGTTGTTGGGGGTTTCGTTTGGCGGTATGTTGGTGCAGGAAATGGCCAAAATCATCCCGGTTAAAAAAGTAATCGTGGTGTCGTCTGTAAAAAGCAGGCATGAACTGCCCAAAAGAATGATTTTTGCCAAATACACCAAAGTTCACAAACTTTTGCCCACCAGTTTGGTCAACAATGTGGAATTATTGGCCAAATATGCCTTTGGCGAAACGGTGACCAAACGGCTTCATTTGTACGAGAAATATCTATCCATTCGCGACAAATCTTATATTGATTGGTGCATAGATCAAATTGTGAATTGGCAGCAAGAAGTCCCTCCTCCAAATGTAGTACATATCCAAGGGGAGCGTGATGCTGTTTTTCCTATGGTCAATATAAAGAAGTGTACCGTGGTAAAAAATGGTACACATACGATGATAATCCATCGAGCTAGATGGTTTAATGAGCATCTCCCCACAATTATTTTGGAATAATTTCGTCTTTATAATAGTATCTTTACACTTAATAAAAATTGCGACGACATGAAATACTTGAAAAATATATTGGCATTTATTGGATTAATAGCTGTAGTGAGCACTTTAATTTTTGCTGTGCAGTCTGATGGAGTAGAGGAGAAGCCTGAAACAAAAGTGGTAGAGCCGCAGGTTACGGACAAAAATGTGGCTGATACCTATCAAATTAGCGCCATTGAGATTCCCAAAGATTTGAATTTTGCAGGTGAAGCCGTACCTCAAGAAGATCCGGAGATTATGGAACGGGTCGATCGCGAGTTTTTGGTAAACACCTATTGGCAGTCAAATGCCCTTTTGTTGATGAAGCGGGCCAACAAATATTTTCCGATAATTGAACCCATTCTTAAAAAGAATGGAATCCCTGATGACTTTAAATATTTGGCCGTCGCCGAGAGCGGATTGGAAAATGTGGTTTCGCCTGCCGGTGCCACAGGTTTTTGGCAAATTATGAAAGGTACCGGAAGGGAGTATGGCCTTGAGGTGAACGATAATGTGGATGAGCGCTATCATGTAGAGAAAGCTACCCAAGTGGCCTGTGATTACTTGAACAAGTGGAAAGATCGCTTTGGAAGCTGGACTTTGACCGCGGCTGCTTACAATGCCGGACCTGCGGGAATTCAAAAATATATGGGCATTCAGCAGGTGGATGATTATTACGACTTGCTATTGGGGCAGGAGACAGGACGCTATGTGTTCCGTATTTTGGCCATCAAAGAGATTATTTCCAATCGTGACAAATATGGTTTTCAATTGGAAGAGGAAGATATGTACGAAAAAGTACCAACCTTTACTGTTGAGGTAGATACGGCCGTGGCAAATTGGGCGGATTTTGCTGAGCTTTACGAAATAAATTATAAAGTTTTGAAGCGACACAATCCATGGTTACGCGAACCGCATTTGAACAATGCTTCAAAAAAGAAGTACACTATTGAAATTCCGAACAAAGGGTATTACCGAGTGGGAAGTACGGGGAAGTAAGTTCTTGATTCACACTTTCTAGTATTTAAACAAAAAATAAGGCGAAGGGAAATACGTTTCCACTTTTGGCAGTAATTCGGGCGAAATTATCCCCAGTCCGAATAACCCTGGTCAATTGCTGCTTGGGTGAGAATTTGCAGGTGCACATGGCAAAACCAACCGCCGCTGTCACTTTCTTTGCCGATGTGCGCAAACTTTTGCCCAGTTCCGATTGTGTCACCAACATTGACCAAGTGGGGCGTTTTTAAGTGTCCGTACAGTGAATAAAAAACGGCACCAACAATATCATGTTTTAGGATAATGTAGCCCCCATAATTACCAATGGCGGTTTCTTTGCCTGTTTCATAAACCACGGCATTCAAAGGCGCATACATTGCCGTGTCGTATGGCACTATTATATCCAACCCAAGGTGGTAATACCGTTTTTCCTCTATAATGTTGGGGTAGGCGCGTAGGAGGGTTTTGCGTTCTTCCAAATATCTGCCAATGCCCCAATGATGCGAAGTGGTCTCCAATTCATCAAAAATAACTTCGTTGAATTCCTTAAAATCAAAAAGGTTGTATTCCAGTGTTTTTGGGTTTTTGGAAGAAAAATCAAAGATGTAAGGCGCACCTATCAAGAAATCACCAAATAGGGGGTAGATGTTAACGCCATTAAGGCAGATTGGATAGTACATAATTGAAAAATAGCATCAACGTGCAGACGAAATAGTTAAAGTGAAGGGCTCTGTAATTTATTTTTTTAGCTACCGGCCAATGGTGTTCCAAAAATGCCAACGGCAAGTTCTACCCAAACCAAAAGTAAGACCGCGAACAATGCAATGCCCAAGATAATGCGATAACGTAAGGTTTTGACCTTTCTCAAAATAAGTTCAAGCACCAGTCCTGCGCCAAACAATAGAACACCTATCAAGAGAAAGTCGAAAACTGACCAGTTAACTTCGTTGGTAAAACCCATAGCGATGAACGGGATAAGAAGAATGGACAAGGCAATGGCCAAAATAGTGATAAGTCGTTTGTTTTGATGTGTAAGTTCCATAGTATCTGTATGTGTTAAGTGATAAATATTTCCAATGATGGCTGGGCGAAATAGAAAAAGGACATCCTTTACAAAGAGTCTGTTTGCTTTGGCGTACCCATATTTTAAGCAATACCTATTGAAGCGCTCCATTAAATCCCCCTCAATTTCTTCTCGAAAATCGGGATGGCAGTACCAGTTAAAGAATGCCAATGCAATTCGTAGCGGCTTATGTTCTTTTGGGTTCATTGCTTAAAAATTGAATGATAGCTTGGGTATGGCATTCCAAAGGGAATTTCTTTGGGCTTTGTTGAGGTCCAGTAATTCTTGCCCTTCCGCGGTAATCTCGTAGAGTCGCTTGCGTTTTCCGCCTCTCTCGTTTGTGGCATCTCCCAAATCAGATGTCAGTAAACCTTTTTTCTCCAACCTTTTTAAAACGGTCTGTACGGCTCCCAAACTGACATTTCGGTCTAATCGCTCTTCAATTTCTGAAATAATGGTTACGCTGTAGGCATCACCGCTCAAAATGGCGACAATCAGTAAGACAATCTCCTCAAATTCTCCAAGAGTTGATTTGTTCATTTCAAATATATTTACCGTAAATGTAGTTAATAGTTTTTAATAAACTACATTGTAGTTAAAATATTTTATAAAGGGTTGTTGTGGGCAAATCAAGCACTTATACTACTATTGTAATACACCCATCAATATAAAAGAAAAGAAATAGGAGAGTGAGAGTGAAAAAGAAAACCTCTTAAATCTTCTTCATCTGTTGCTGCATCATCTTGATCTGGTCGGTAAGCATGTTGTTCTTGTCCAACTTCTTGGCCTCGTTCAACAACTGGGTTGCTTCACGCTTTCTTCGCTTTTGCATAGCAATACCTGCCAGGCTCAATTTGGCCATGGCCACGTCGTAATCCATGGTGAGACCAAACTTGAGGGCCTTTTTAAAGTACTTTTCTGCTTGGGTCAGGTTTTTTTGTGAGTAGATAATCCCGTGCAGGTAATTGTAATAACCTACTTGTTTTTTAATAAGGGCAGACTCAGGGTTCTTAATTTTATCAAGCCAGTTTTGCACTCCGTCCAGATCTTGCTTTCTCATTTTAAGAAAGGCCAAAAGAATAAATTCATTTCTAAAGTAAAGGAAGATGAAAACAAGGGAGAGCAAAATTAGTGCGATTCCATTGCCAATGTTGCCTTCCACAAACTGGTAAACGGCATAAGCAATGATAAGAACGGCAATAACAAGCTTAATATTTTTATTGAACATATCGTCTAGTAATTTTTACCTTTGGTTTAGCGCTGGCAAAAGTACTAAAAACTTAATTAAATATTTTAAGTTTGGGCTTGCCAAAGTAAAAAGTCTTTGTATATTTGCGCCCAGAATTTTTTAGGGAAACAGAATTCCCATCAACAAAATCCATAAAACAGTTCGGAAATGAAAAGAACGTATCAACCATCCAAAAGGAAGAGAAGAAACAAGCATGGTTTTAGGGAGCGCATGGCGACTGCCAATGGTAGAAAAGTTCTTGCGAGAAGAAGAGCCAAGGGAAGAAAAAGATTAACTGTTTCCTCTGAGCCAAGACATAAAAAATAATGATAGTATCTATTATTTAAATTAAAGGTGTTACTTTTCTAGGTAACACCTTTTTTTTGACATATAAGCAAATAACGAGAAACCCCTAAAGAAAATGCCAAAAAGAAAAGATTTAAATTCCATTTTGATTATTGGTTCTGGTCCGATCATTATCGGCCAGGCATGTGAGTTCGATTATTCTGGTTCCCAAGCACTTCGTTCCCTTCGGGAAGATGGTATCGAGACGATTTTGATAAACAGTAATCCCGCTACAATTATGACGGACCCCACTATGGCGGACCATGTTTATCTAAAACCGTTGACAACCAAATCGATCATAGAAATACTTCAAAAGCACCCAAATATTGATGCTGTATTGCCAACTATGGGGGGGCAAACCGCATTGAACCTATGTATCGAAGCTGATGAAAAGGGTATCTGGGAAGATTTTGGCGTGGAGATCATAGGTGTGGATATCGATGCCATCAACATTACCGAAGATCGTGAGAAATTTAGGGAACTCATGCTTAAAATAGGGGTGGGGATGCCACCACAGGCTTCCGCTACCTCATTCTTAAAAGGAAAGGAAATCGCCCAGGAATTTGGTTTCCCCTTGGTAATTCGAGCTTCGTTTACCCTTGGTGGGGCAGGAGCAGGTATCGTTTACGATCCGGAACATTTTGATGATATGTTGAGCCATGGATTGGAAGTTTCTCCCATCCACGAAGTAATGATTGATAAGGCCTTAATGGGCTGGAAAGAATACGAGTTGGAGCTGCTGCGTGACAAAAACGACAACGTAGTGATCATTTGTACCATTGAAAATATGGACCCAATGGGCATTCATACAGGGGATTCCATCACCGTTGCACCGGCTATGACCCTTTCGGACAGTACTTTCCAACGTATGAGGGATATGGCCATCCATATGATGCGCAGTATAGGGGACTTCGCCGGTGGATGTAATGTACAATTTGCCGTTAGTCCGGATGAAAAAGAGGATATTATAGCCATCGAGATCAACCCAAGGGTTTCCCGTTCGTCTGCATTGGCGTCCAAAGCCACTGGATACCCGATTGCAAAAATTGCCGCTAAACTGGCCATCGGTTATACCTTGGACGAGTTGGACAACCAGATTACCAAATCCACATCTGCTTTGTTTGAGCCGACTTTGGACTACGTAATCGTAAAAATACCACGTTGGAACTTCGATAAATTTGAAGGTTCTGACAGAACCCTTGGTCTACAGATGAAATCCGTAGGAGAGGTGATGGGAATCGGGCGTTCGTTCCAAGAAGCCTTACACAAAGCCACACAGTCCTTGGAAATCAAGCGAAATGGATTAGGTGCCGATGGTAAGGGTTATAAGGACTACGAAACTATTATCGAGAAATTAAGAGTGCCGAGCTGGGATAGGGTGTTTGTGATCTACGATGCCATCCAACTTGGGATTCCATTAAAGCGTATCCACGAAATCACCAAGATAGATATGTGGTTCCTTAAACAATATGAGGAATTGCACTATCTGGAGCAAGAAATATCAAAATATACCATAGAAAGCTTGCCAAAAGCCCTGTTGTTGGAAGCTAAACAAAAAGGTTTTGCGGACAGACAAATCGCTCACATGTTGGATTGTTGGGAGAGCGAAGTGCATACCAAGCGTATGGATTTGAACATCAACAGAGTGTATAAGTTGGTGGACACCTGTGCTGCAGAGTTCCAAGCTGTTACTCCGTATTACTATTCCACTTTTGAGGAAGAGATAGAAACACCAACTGGTGAGCGCTACGTGGCCAACGATAGTGTGGTCACTGACAAGAAAAAAGTAGTGGTTTTGGGTTCAGGGCCTAACCGAATCGGGCAGGGAATCGAGTTCGATTACTGTTGTGTACACGGGGTTTTGGCCGCTGCTGAATGCGGTTACGAGACCATCATGATCAACTGTAACCCAGAGACCGTTTCTACTGATTTTGATACTGCGGACAAGCTTTACTTTGAGCCCGTATTCTGGGAACACATATACGACATCATCCTACACGAAAAGCCGGAAGGTGTAATTGTACAGTTGGGAGGGCAAACCGCATTGAAGCTTGCCGAAAAACTGGATAAATACGGCATCAACATCATCGGAACCAGTTTCCAATCGTTGGATTTGGCAGAGGATAGGGGTAGTTTCTCCACTTTGTTAAAGAACAATGATATTCCTTACCCAAGATTTGGAGTCGCGGAAACAGCGGACGAAGCCTTGGATTTGGCTGATGAGCTAAAGTTCCCATTGTTGGTAAGACCATCCTATGTTTTAGGAGGTCAGGGTATGAAAATTGTAATCAACAAAGAGGAGCTGGAAGCCCATGTTGTGGATTTGTTGCGCAAAATACCGAACAACAAGTTGCTGTTGGATCATTATTTGGACGGAGCTATCGAAGCAGAGGCCGATGCCATTTGCGACGGGGAGGATGTGTACATTATCGGAATCATGGAGCACATCGAGCCTTGTGGAATCCACTCGGGAGACTCCAACGCCACATTGCCACCATTTAACTTGGGTGAATTTGTGTTGCAACAGATAAAAGACCATACCAAAAAAATTGCTTTGGCACTTAATACGGTAGGCTTGATCAATATTCAGTTTGCGGTTAAAGATGATATCGTATACATTATCGAGGCCAACCCAAGGGCATCGCGTACGGTTCCTTTTATAGCTAAGGCATACAAAGAACCTTATGTAAACTATGCCACCAAAGTAATGTTGGGCGAGAAAAAAGTCAAGGATTTTGACTTTAAGCCACATTTGGATGGATATGCCATCAAACAGCCCGTGTTCTCTTTCAATAAATTCCCTAATGTGAACAAAAACTTGGGGCCAGAGATGAAGAGTACCGGAGAGAGCATACTTTTTATTGATAGCCTAAAAGATGATGAGTTCTATAACTTGTATGCAAGAAGAAAGATGTATTTGAGCAAGTAATAGATTGTATCAACTACAGTATAAGCCTTTAAAGCGATTTCCTAATTAATAAGTTCAAAAGATTCGGCAATTGCTTTAAAGGTTTTTTTATGCTCCTCTTTTCTGTTTTTAAGTGTCCAAGCCATTATCATATAAACCTTTTCACCTCCATCAACAAAGGTTAGAAAATAGAAAATTTCATCGTCCACACCATTCACTTTGGCCTCGAGTTCCAAAAATTCTGCATCTAGTCCATTTATTTTAAAGGGTTTTGAATTGAATTTATTAATGATTTTCGTTGTTCTGGAAAGTATTTGAATACGGGCATCCCTATAGTTTTGTAATACGGAGAGCTTATCGTCATATTGCTCCAAATCACGGTATACCTGTTCAAAACCTAATTTAGGTTCATCAATTATAAGCAGGTAAGCCTCATGGCGCAAGCTTTGATACTGCAAAGATGCTTCTTCGTTCAAACCCGTAGTGCCATTCATAAAACGAGGAATTTCTATTTGATACTCGTTATTGACCCCAATGGTATTGAAATTTTCATCTTTTGGTTCGGAATCGTTTTCTTTTGCCTTGAAGTTTTTGCATGCTGAACAGAAAAGTATCGACAAAACAAATATGGAAGCAAATTTGGTTCTCATGTAATAGTTTTAGAGGTATTTAGGACACACTAATATAGGATATATTTGTTTGATATGTGCTAAACAAACAGAGGCCCACAATGGGGCCTCCTCAAGATTATTTGCCGAGAATACTTATTTCTGTATAGGTTTATGGGTGCTTATCGCAATACGGTTCCATGCATTTATGGTAACAATGGCCATTATAATTTGTGAAATGTAATTTTCATTGAACAGCTTGGTAGCTTTTTGATAGGTTTCGGTACTGAGCCCATTTTTATGCACTAGGGTAATTTCCTCTGTAGCTTTTAGGATTACCTGCTCTTCTTCAGAAAACAGATCGGTTTCCCACCATGCATCCAGCAAAAATATCCGTGTAGGGTCTTCGCCCAACTTTAGGGCATCTTTAGTGTGCATATCCAAACAAAAGGCACATCCGTTGAGTTGCGAAGCCCTGATTTTTATCAATTCATAATGAATTTTGTCGAGTGGACTCTGTTGTAGATATTTTTCAAGCCCGAACATCGCTTTAAAGGCCAAAGGTTCCACCGCATCAATTTGAATTCTTTTTTCCATAATAATATCTTTTAGAATGATGATGCTAAGGTATTCCAGTTGAAAGGCAGAAAACTTAAACGGGTTTAAGAACGGTTCTTGGCCCGTATCTCGCTTACATATTCCGGTGTCAATCCTAAAAAAGAAGCGATAAGATATTGTGGTACACGTTGGGCAAAATCTGGAAAATGCTCGGTGAAATGAAGGTAAATTTCCTCTTTGGACAAATCATAGAGATATTTGACCTTGATCAATGATGCTCCATAAGCAATTTGATAAATAATTCTAAAATAGTGCTCTAGCATTGGAAACTCCTCAAGTAATAGCTCTTGTTGTTCGCTGGAAATGGATAAAACCTGACTTTTTTCCACGGCTTGTATGTTGAAATCCGTACTGCTACGGTTTTGGAAAGCCAAAAAATCGGTCAGCCACCAACCCTCCAAGGCAAACTGAACAGTACGTTCCGTACCTTTTTCTGTAGTAAAATACATGTGTAAGCAACCCTTCATCACAAAGTAATTATGGTTGCAAGGATTGCCAGCTTGCATTGCTATTTCCTTTTTACCCAAAGTAAGTGTTTCAAAATAGGAAAGCATTTTTGAAAAATCGGCATCCTCGAAAGAAACATATTTTTTTAGATGGTGGTAAAAAGGGTGTTCGGTAGCTTTCAAAATGGAATGGTAACTTTTAAATGTAAATTAATGGAAAAGATTCAATCTGAGTGATTTTTCATTCAAATCATCAATAATAAAGTTGTCACCGTGAGGTAATTTAAAAATACAATTTACCTAATTCTGATTTTTTGCCATCGTTTACAAAATTTTCATCAAGAAAAATAGCCCACTAATCGATTTTAACCATAATTAACAACTACTATTTGCTCGAGAAGTCTGGGTAACATAGCTTTGTTCCCCGAAATGAAAAAGGCATTCGCAAAATATTTGTTTCCACTCTTTCTCCTATTGTTGGGGGGATTCATAAATTTATATGCCGATTCGCAACAATCTTCAGTTGCGGACAATGTCTGCTATCTTCAAAACTTAGAGAATCACCATTCCTCAGCTACCTTTAACCTATTGCAGCTAGGGCACGAAAAAAGACACTGTGCTGAAATAGATATAGAAGAAAAGGACGAACGTGAGGAAGAAGTATCATCACATAGTTTTTCTTTTGAGTATGGCAGTATTTTTACTGCCAATTTATTTTGCGCCTCTTGGGGGCAATTGTTTTTGGAATCTAACACAAGTTTTGGGCTCGAACATCCCAAATCCTCTTCATCCATAAAGAAGCACGTTAGATTTCAAGTTTTCCGAATTTAGACTTCCACTTTTTTGCATAAAGAGCCTTGTGTTCTTTTGTAATCTTCAGCATCCCTTTGGGTATCAATCAATAACCAAGGGTAGGTCCCTTTAAGTGGATTCGGACTTCCCTTGACCATTTCTAAACATTTTTTAAACCAGTAAAACTATGAGGAGATTTTCTATCTTCATCGGCTTGCTTATAGCGATGTGCTATGTGAGCTGCGAATCCAAACAACACGAAAACAAGGAAGAAACCAAATATCTCGTGTCCAGTCCAATACAAATGGACACATCCATCACCAAAGATTATGTATGTCAAATCCATTCCACTAGGCATATAGAGCTTAGGGCCTTGGAAAAAGGGTACCTACAGCACATTTATGTGGATGAGGGACAACATGTAAAAAAGGGGCAACGAATGTTCCATATTATGCCAAATGTATATCAGGCCGATTTACAGAAAGCCAAGGCCGAAGCAGAAGTGGCCGAAATAGAATACAAGAACACCAAGTTGTTGGCCGATGGCGACGTAGTATCCACTAACGAATTGGCAATGTCCAAAGCAGAGTTTGATAGGGCGAAGGCCGAAGTGAGTTTGGCCGAGACCCATTTGGGATTTACGGATATCCGCGCTCCATTTGACGGTATAATGGACCATCTGGAAGTTAGGGAAGGTAGTCTTTTGGATGAAGGGGAATTATTGACCAAACTGTCCGATAATTCCAAAATGTGGGTATATTTCAATGTGCCCGAAGCCGAGTACCTGGATTACATTACCAGTGCTAAGAAGAACGAGAAACAACAGGTGGAACTTTTAATGGCCAACAACAAAAAGTTCAACCAACCCGGAGTGGTCGAAACCATTGAGGGCGAGTTCAACAACGAAACAGGAAACATAGCCTTTAGGGCAACGTTTGCCAATCCTGATGGGATTTTAAGACATGGCGAAACAGGAAGTATCTTAATGAGGGTGCCATTGGCAAACGCTATGTTGATCCCCCAAAAAGCAACTTTTGAAGTTCTGGACAAAAAGTTTGTTTTTGTTCTTGATGAGAACGATGCCGTACAGCAACGTGAAATTATAGTTGGTGCCGAATTGCCACATCTTTTTGTGGTAGAAAAAGGACTTTCGTTGAAAGACAAGGTGCTCTTGGAGGGCATCCGTATGGTTAGAAACGGAGAAAAAATCCATTACGAGTTCGAAAAGCCGGAATCCATACTTTCTCATCTAGACCTTTATTCTGAGTAACAATCCCATAAATTTTAAACATGTTTAAAAGATTTATACACAGACCTGTATTGGCGATTGTGATCTCTGTCATAATTGTATTTACAGGACTGTTGGCCATAAAACAACTGCCCATTTCGCAGTTCCCACAAATCGCCCCTACCACGGTCAATATTTTTATTGCTTACCCTGGTTCAAGTGCCGATGTGTTGGTGAAATCAACCCTTATTCCTTTGGAAACCTCAATAAATGGGGTACAGGGCATGCGCTATATCGCTTCCGATGCCACCAGTGCGGGTGAGGGAACCTTAAGAGTGATTTTTGAACCGGGTACCGACCCCAACCAAGCCGTGGTTCGGGTAAAGACAAGGGTAGATCAAGTAATGCCGTTGCTGCCAGAACTGGTGCAACGTGAAGGAGTGATCATTACCCCCGTGCAACCCAGTATGCTGATGTATGTCAACCTGTACAGCGATGCCAAAAACAACGACGAAAAGTTCCTGTACAATTACGCATATACCAAAATGATTCCAGAAATACAGCGTATCAATGGGATAGCCAGTGCCCAAATCCTTGGTAGCCGAAAGTTTGCGATGCGGGTTTGGTTAAAACCAGACCGTATGCGAGCTTACAATGTGTCGGCCGAGGAAATCCTGAAGGCTATGGAGGAACAGAGTATCCTGGCAAGACCTGGCCGTCTGGGACGAAGTTCGGGAAAGCGAGCACAATCATTGGAGTACGTTTTGGTCTATCAGGACAGGTACAACGAACCAGATCAGTATAAGGACATCATCATAAAAGCCAATGAAGAGGGGGAGATGTTGAAGCTTGGCGATTTAGCTGATGTGGAACTAGGAAGCGAATTTTTTGATATTTATTCCAATCTTGATGGAAAACCATCCGCCTCTATTGTTTTGAAACAAACATTTGGCAGTAATGGTAGTGACGTCATTAAATCTGTTAAGGAAAAACTGACTGAGCTTGAAGCAGAAATGCCCCCTGGAATTGATTATAAAATCAGTTATGATGTGTCCAACTTTTTAGATGCCTCCATAGAACAGGTTTTGCATACGTTAAGAGATGCTTTCATTCTGGTCGCAGTAGTGGTATTCCTCTTTTTGGGGGATTGGCGGTCCACATTGATTCCGATTATCGCAGTGCCCGTATCCCTCATCGGTGCATTCTTTGTGATGCAGCTTTTTGGATTGTCCATTAACCTCATCACACTATTTGCCCTGGTTTTGGCCATCGGTATTGTGGTAGATGATGCCATTGTGGTGGTGGAGGCAGTCCATATGAAGATGGAAAAAGAGAACCTGACACCTTATAAGGCCGCTTATGAAGTATTGGGAGAAATAGGAGGGGCCATTATTGCCATTACAATGGTGATGGTGTCCGTATTTATACCCATTTCCTTTATGACGGGCCCGGTAGGGGTGTTCTACAGGCAGTTTTCCATAACCATGGCGGGATCTATTATAATTTCGGCTTTGGTAGCACTTACATTGACTCCCGTGCTTTGCGCTATGATGTTGAAGAACAATCACGGAAAACCCAGAAGAAAATCTCCCATAAATAGATTTATAGATTGGTTTAACCGAAGGTTCGAGAAACTAACAGGGAGGTATATCGGGATATTGAGCAAAATCGTTAACCGTAGAGTGGTCACTTTTGGTGTTTTGATTGCTTTTTGTGCCGGTATTTTCTTCACAAATCAAGTACTTCCGGGCGGATTTATTCCCAATGAGGACCAAGGAATGATCTATGCTATCATCCAGACACCCCCAGGAGCTACTTTGGAGAGAACCAATGAAGTTGCAAGAAAACTTCAGGCCATTTGCGAAGAAACAGAAGGTGTGGAATCCGTTTCTTCTTTGGCAGGTTATGAAATCATGACCGAAGGCCGGGGTTCCAATGCCGGTACTTGTTTGATCAACCTTAAACCATGGTCGCAAAGAGAACATTTTGTTCACGAGATCATGGAAGAATTGGAGGAAGAGACAAAGGACTTGGGCGCGGTTATCGAATATTTTGAGCCACCAGCGGTACCGGGTTTTGGTTCCTCCGGTGGATTTTCCATGCGCTTATTGGATAAAACAAACGGTACCGATTATCATGAGTTCGAACGTATCAACAACGAATTTATGGATGCCCTTCGTGAACGTGATGAATTGGCGGGCCTTTTCACTTTCTATGCGGCAAACTATCCACAGTATGAGTTGAAAATCAATAATAAGGCAGCTATGCAGAAGGGGGTGTCCATTGGCAAAGCAATGGAAAACCTGAACATTTTGATCGGTAGTACTTATGAACAGGGCTTTATCCGATTTGGAAGGTTCTTCAAGGTCTACACTCAAGCTGCTCCCGAATATCGGGGTATGCCATCAGACCTGGAAAAACTCTTTGTAAAAAGTGAAGAAGGGGAGATGGTTCCTTACTCAGCGTTTATGACCATGGAAAAGAAGTTGGGCCCCAATGAGATTACACGTTACAATTTGTATAACTCAGCGGCCATACGTGGTTTGCCCGCATCGGGCTTTACGAGCGGGGACGCTATCAAGGCCATTGAAGAGGTTGCAGAGCAAACCTTGCCAAGGGGTTATGATATTGCATGGGAAGGATTGAGCTATGATGAGGCCCAGCGAGGAAATGAATCGCTCTATATTTTTATAGTTGTACTCATTTTTGTGTATTTGGTATTAGCGGCCCAATACGAAAGCTTTTTACTGCCCCTGGCGGTTATCCTGTCGCTTCCCGTTGGTATTTTCGGTTCCTTTTTCCTTTTGAAGGCAATGGGACTGGCCAATGATGTCTATGCACAGATAGGTATTATAATGCTGGTGGGGCTTCTCGGTAAAAATGCTGTGTTGATTGTGGAATTTGCCGTACAAAAACGTCGCGAAGGTTCTACCATACTCGATGCCGCCATTGAAGGTGCCAGACAGCGTTTCCGACCTATTTTAATGACATCCTTTGCATTTATTGCCGGGTTGATCCCCTTGGTAATTGCAACAGGAGCAGGTGCCATAGGGAATAAGACCATTGGTGGTTCGGCAATGGGGGGTATGATTGTAGGAACGTTATTTGGGGTGTTATTGATTCCCGGCCTATACTTCATATTTGCAAAAATGGCGGATGGCAAGAGTTTGATCAAAGATCAGCATGATGAACCAATGTCGGAAGAGTTTTTTCATCGAAACGACACAGTTTTTAAATTGAAGGCCCGTCTGCGCTTGATGAATCAACGTTTGAAAAAAATGACGACCCAAAAAAATGGAAATAAAAACAAAAAAGGCAACCAAGATGAAGTTTAGTAAATCACTTTTAATGGGAGTTATAACGCTGATTGCTGTTTATTCCTGTGTACCCACTCGTGAGATAAGGGACGAGAACGTAGCGGTTCCAGAGGCCTATCAAAATCAATCCTCCGATACTACGAATACCGGTTTGATGGAATGGAGGTCTTTCTTTAAAGACCCAAACCTTATTGCCTTGATAGATTCGGCTTTGGTGAAGAACCAAGAGTTGAATATTATGTTGCAAGGGGTTGACATGGCCAAAAATAGGATTCAGGCCAAGAAAGGTGAGTATTTGCCATTTGTCAACCTTCAGGCTGGTGCCGAAGTTGAGAAAGTGGGAGAGTACACTCGAAATGGTGCGGTAGAAAAAAACCTTGAGGTGAAGGAAGGCGAAGAGTTCCCCGAACCCCTGACCAATTATATGGTCGGGGCCTTCGCCACTTGGGAACTCGATGTTTGGAAGAAACTTCGCAACGAGAAAAAAGCCGCGGTGTATGACTACTTGTCCAGCATAGAAGGTAAAAACTTTATGGTAACCAATCTGGTTGCGGAAATTGCCGATTCTTATTATGAATTGATGGCTTTGGACAACCAAATGTCCATCATAGACCAGAACTTGGAGATTCAACAGAACGCATTACGCATGGTAAAACTGCAAAAGCAGGCTGCCCGTGCTACCGAATTGGCGGTTAAGCGTTTTCAGGCTGAAGTCATGAAAAACCAAAGCCATAAGTATGAGATACAGCAGGAAATTGTGGAGGCGGAAAACCGATTGAACTTTTTGTTGGGACGCACGCCACAACATATTCAAAGGCCATCCGACAACTTTATTGATACGCCGATTGATACCATATATGCCGGCATACCTTCACAGTTGTTGCAGAACAGGCCCGATGTGCGTAGCGCAGAGTTTGAACTTGCTGCAGCAAAATTGGATACAAAAGCAGCCAAAGCCAATTTCTATCCGCAGTTTACCATAAAGGCAGGCTTAGGATTGGAAGCTTTTGATACCAAGTACCTGACCACTACACCGGAATCCGTATTGTATTCGGCCATTGGTGATATGGTAGCTCCCTTAATAAACAGAAATGCTCTCAAAGCGCAGTATAAAAATGCTACTGACAAACAGTTGCAAGCGGTTTTTGAATATGAAAAAGCCATTTTGAATGCCTATATCGAGGTGGCCAATCAGTTGTCCAATATTGATAACTTGAAAAAGAGTTATGAATTAAAGGATGGTCAAGTACAGGCCCTAACGGAATCCATTGACCTTTCCACACGTTTGTTCCAATCTGCAAGGGTAGAGTATATCGAAGTGCTTTTGGCGCAGCGGGAGGCCTTGGAATCCCGAATGGAACTGGTAGAGACCAAAAAAGACCAGTTGTTGGCCCAGGTAAATATGTACCGCGCCTTGGGCGGTGGCTGGAATTAAGTCCCAAATTGATAGTTTTACCTACAGCCTTGGCTATTGATTTACCCAAAATGAAGCCCGGTTTACATTTGTGAACCGGGCTTCTGATTTTTAAACGAAGGTGTTTAATTACTGGTTGCCAAATAGGTTATGACATCAAAAAGTATCGGGTTCTTGAAAATATTGTTCCAGTTGACGATGATGCGTTTACTATCTAAAAAGCGGAGTGCATAATTACTTCCCAAACCTGCTCCACCATGTCCCACTGCTCTAGCGGTTGTTTCGCCATCAAAAGGTAATTCCATTATACTAAAACCATATCCATAAGGATCTTGATGTGGCGGAGGCCAAGCATCTTCAGGAACTTCATTCGGAAAGGAGTGCGGGGTAAATGCTAACTCCCACATAGCTTTGGACAACAATGTATCAGAACCAAGGGCCATCATAAAAGTATACATATCGTCCATGGTGGAAACCTCTGCACCGTCACCTCCGTAGATGACCACATCGTCTTCTTGATAAATAGTGCCATCTTGTAAAAAGTACTGTGGCAATTCATCAAGATCATATGTATAAATCATGGAAGTGTTCCGCATTCCAAGTGGTTCAAAAATTCGCTCTTGCATAACTTCTTGCAGCGATTTCCCACGGTTATTTTCTATGATTGCACCTAAAAGCATATAGCCTGAATTACTGTAGTTGAATTTGGAACCGGGTTCAAACTTTAAATCCATTTTGCCAATTTCCGCTAACATTTGATCTCGTGTCAAATTATAGGGAAGTTGCCCTGCCATTTGTAATAATCCATAATCCCGTATTCCTGAGCGGTGTGCCAAAAGATGGTGCAGCGTAATGTCTTTGACTCTCTTGTGCTGAAATTCAGGGAGCATATCACTTAGTTTATCCTCAAAGTCTAGTTTTCCCTCTTCTACAAGCTGTAAAATAAGTATCGATGTAAACATTTTACCCATACTGTTGATGGTAAACTTCTCGTCAACGGTCAAAGCGGTGTGCTGGTCTATATTGGCCAGTCCCCAAGCATCTCGATAAAGGATATCTTGACCTTCCGCCACTAGAACCCCTCCATGCAGGGTGCCATTGACATATAACTTTCCAATGAGGTTGGAGAGTCCCTCTACTTTGTCTTTTTGTTGACCTATCGAATACTGAATGCAAATTATCGCAAAGTTCAAAAAGAGAATTATTGATGTTTTGGTTTTCATATATTGATTTCCTGTTGTTTGATGCCGTCCAAGGTATGGGGTTCTGAAATCCTATAATTGTAAAAATCCGAACTGTCTGATTTTAAACGTAAAAACTCAGAAGGGGAGATGCCCCCGAATTCTTTAAAATCCTTGATAAAGTGGGCCTGGTCAAAGTAACCACAGGTATATGAGATCTCTGTTAAAGAATTTTCGTAATCGTTCAGGAGTAACTGGGCCGCCTTATTAAAGCGAATAATTTTTCGGTAATAAACTGGACTCATCCCAATATGCTTTTTGAACAACTTTTGGAGACCTCTATTTGAAATGCAAAGGGATTGACTCAAAGCATCAATGGAAATGGAGTGTTCGGAATTCAAAAGTTGTAATGCGTAGGGGAGTCGGGGGTCTACTTCCGGCAGTCCTATTTTTCGGCTAACAAACCTCTCCAAAACAACAAACTTTTCTCCAATGGTTTCACATTCCTTCAACTGGGAGGAGATACGTTCGATATCACTTGTTGTGAATATAATGTCGAGATTGCTTAAGGTGTCCAATAGCTCGAAAGCGGGTATTTTTTTAAGATAGGAAAGTCCGAAACTGCTAAACTGAACCGTCATGAACTTCATCCCAACATAAGGTTTAAAAAATACCGTGGTACTGCAGGAGGTATAAATAGAATTGGAAGATGATGTTCGGTTAACGAGTATGTCCTCGTCCAAAGAGAATAGCATATTGGTAGTGGCGTTTGGAAATATAGCGGTTCTACCTTCCAATATGTCTTCTCGGGTCAACTTCACATAGGTCATAAACTGTACTACTTGCGAAAGTGCTGGGTTTTTGGGTATGTGTAACCGTTGGATCATTTAGGAGCGTGTTTTACTCAACAATGGTTGAGCCTGGAGCCTGACTTGGCATCGGAAGCTCGGTTACCGGGGCATCCCAGACCACTTTCCATTCTCCTTCCACTTTTTCCCAGAGCACCATATAGTTGCCCTTGTCCTCCATTGCGGGTATGGGAGAGGTCTCTTTTGGGGTAAATGTCATGGTGTATTTCCCGTATTCGGTGGCTAAGTCACCGCTGGCCTTTACCTCTTGGGTATTGAGGTCGAATTCCCATTTTCCAAATTGAATATTTTGCTTCCAAGCGGCCTTGTAGTTTTCAACTCCGACAACGGCTGGCTGATTGGGCATAAACTGAATGCTGTTATCGGCAAAATGCGCAGCAGCGGAGTCAATCATTCCAGAAGCATAGTACTCTTGGATTTTTTCATTTTTCTCCTCAATGATTTTTTGAATTTGTGCTGAATACTCTTTACCTGATTTGGCCTCAGGAGCAGGTTGCTCACAACTTGCTGCAAAAACAATGGTCAGTACTGCTATGATACTACGTACAAATTGATTTTTCATAATGATATAGTTGATGGGTTATTACGCATTTTTATGTGCGGGGGAACTATATCAAATACTTCTTAAAATTTACTCGTCCTCTTTATATTTATCAAACCAAGCCAATACAGCTGCAATTTTTGCAATCAAGTTACTGGGTTTATTGGCAATACCGTGTCCGGCACCAGGGATTCGGACCATGGCCGTTTCCACATTTTCCAACTTTAGGGCTGCGTAAAACTGTTCGGATTCCGCTATTGGGGTTCTGTAATCTTCTTCTCCCGTTAAAAGCATGGTGGGAGTGGTCACATTGCCAACATAGGTAAGGGGAGAGCGTCTCATGTAGTTTTCTGGGTCTTCCCATGGCTTTTTGCCGAACCAATATTTGGAGAAAAACTGAACTCCATCAGCATAGAGTACAAAGCTCGTCCAGTTAATTACGGGTTTGGCTACGACAGCCGCCTTAAATCGGTCTGTTTTGCCCACAATCCATGCAGTAAGCACACCGCCACCGGAACCACCGGTAACGAACAAGTTCTTTTCATCCACGTAGCCTTTTTCCAAAAGGGCGTCTACACCGGACATTAAATCTTCATAATCGTGGTTGGGGTAATCATGATGGATGAGATTTCCAAATTCCTCGCCATAACTGGTACTGCCACGAGGATTGGTGTAGAGTACCACGTAACCCTCGGCAGCGTATGCCTGTATTTCGGCCGAATAGACCGCACCGTAGCTGGTGAATGGTCCACCGTGGATTTCAAGAATCATTGGATATTTTTTTGATGGGTCGAAATCGGGTGGAGTTACGACCCAGCCTTGAATTTTCCGTTGGTCGTATGATGATTCCCACCACATTTCTTCCACATTGCCCAATTTTTTGAAAGAGAAAAGGTCTTCGTTGACGTTGGTCAGTCTTTTTGATGATTTTGTATCGGCCGCTGCCAAATCGGAAGGATGGCTGGTATCGCCGATGGTATAGGCAAATTTGTTATTGGTCGAAGCTGAAAAGCTAGCGCCGTTATAGGGTCTTCCTAACGAAAGTCCTCCTAATCCATCGGTAATTTCATCTACTTTTCCTGATAGGGACATGGTACCCAACTTGCCCATACCTTGGTCGGTATAGCTAAAATAAAGCCCATTGCCTTTGGAGTTCCAGGCCATGTCTTCTACATCGCGGTCAAAATTACCAGATATAAGTTGAGAATCCGAGCCATCGGTATTCATAACATACAAACGGGTAACTTGGTAGCCTTGCAGACGGTCGTCATAGCCGAGATATGCGATTTTGGAACCATCGGGGGATAAAACCGGACTCCCGTCAGGACCGTAACGGTCTGTGAGCGGAGTGGTTTCCCCTGTATTTACGTTAATCGAGTAGATTTCACTATCAGCAGGCTCAAATTCTTCATCTTTATGGAAGTTGGCACTAAAAAACAAATGGTTGCCATCTTTTGCCCAAATAGGCCCGCCGTGGTCAAACTCAGAGAAAGTGAGCTGTTTTGGAGTTCCTCCGCTTATGGGCAGGGTAAATAATTGGGAATTACCTCCTTTGTAATAGCCCGCGCCATCTCCGCGGTAGTTCATTTTGTCGATATACTTTGGTGGGTCGTTCCACTTGGCGCCTTCCGGTTTGCCCGGCATTTTTATGATGGATTTATTCGCTTCGGGCACAAACATGTTAAAGGCCAAGAATTTATCATCGTGCGACCATGAGACGGAGCCAGGTGACTGTGGTGTATTGGTGAGCGCCATAGTTTCCTTTGTATCCAACCACATGAGGTAGAGCTTCATTTTATCGTCCGCCATGTTGGATTTGAAAACAATCTTTTTGCCATCATGGGACCATTTTGGCGAAAAATCGTTGTGGTTCCCTGTGGTTAACGGCCGATTGTTGGAGCCATCAAAATTAATGATCCAGAGGTTGGACAGATTGCGGTCTGTCATCACATCCTTAAAGTTTCTAACATAGATGATTTTGGACCCATCCGGAGAAATCTGCGGGTCGGAAACGTATTCCATATTGAAAATATCCAATAGTTCCAGTTTGGATTGCACTTGACCAAACCCTAATGGGTTTATGGCCACAAACAAAAGTATGGTGGCGAGTAATTTTTTCATGAAGTTGGTTAATTAGTTCCTTAAAAATAAGCAAATTATCCCTAGTTGAAACATAACCCTCAAAAAGTAGTAAGATTCAATAGGTGGCGGTCATGTTCTGATCTACACAAATGATGAAGTCAGCAATATGATGATTCTCTTCTTGCAGCCTTTGCACATTTTCTTGCATAACCGTTGAGATGGTTCCGTAATTCAATTGGGGCCGTTGCAATTGTAAATACCAAAGAATGCCTTCATAATCGTTGGAATGGTAAGCGCCGTTGAAATGAAGGAATAGAGTTCCCTCTTTATAATTTTGAAGGATAAAATGGGCCATTGTGGCATCTTTAAGCGCTTGGGCCATAACTAGAGACGGAGTGGCGTGTGCGCCCATCATTTCCAGCATTTTTTTGTACCCTGGCAGTTCTGCGTCATACGCAATGGGTAGCGGGGCAATCCAAGCCTTTTCTGAATCGGAGATAGTATCCAACGCGTTAAAACCACCGCCCTTGTACACCAGGCTTGCATAACGTCTGGGGACATTGGTAGCCACGAAAACCAAATTATTGTCCTTGGCGAAATCGACCAACGGGGCATAATCGGTTTTGTGATTGTTCCAAAGTCGTGCAGTGGAATCCAATGCCTTGTAATCTATTTTGCCAGTAAGATAATCGTTAAGTTCCTTTTGGTTATCCGCCTCAATCATTTCGGCTCCAAGGATAAGCCGCCTCTTATCGTGGAAATCAGCCGTAAGCTCATATTGCAACCAATGGGCGATGGGGTTGTTGTGCAACTCCCCGAAGAGTACCATATCCTTTTTCTCTAAGGTCTTGAGCATTTTTTTGTACGAGACCTTCTTGCCTTTGGCGTTGTAAATCACGTAGGGTTCTTTTTGAGCCGTTATGGTAAAAAGGTTAAGGATAAAGGCTAAAATGAGGAGAGTTTTTTTCATTTCCACCATCCGTTTTGTTTTCTGATATACACAATTTGACCTGTATGATAACCTGTATGGGCGCTCATATTGGCGATTTCTTCTGCCCGGTCTTGAATTTTGACAAGGTCGGCGTGCTTTACGGCAGTTTTCCATTCCGTTTGAATGCTATCCAGTCGCTTCACAGTTATTGACCATTCATCTTTCTTTGGTACCTGGAAAGTTTCGTCATTCTTCACTGCTTTATCAGAAATTTCAAGATCATTGAAAGATTTTAGGTTCATCTCGTTCCAAAACACTATGTGGGTTGCCAGTTCTGCGATGGAATGATTAGCCGTACTATCTTGCCAAATGGCTTGTTCATAAGTTAACCCCTTAAGTGCAGTTTCCGTTGGCGCAAACCATTCTTGGGTATTGTGGGTGTTTTTCAACTGGGACAACAAGAGTTCCCTGATGTTTTCATCATTCTTATTTTGAGCACAGGAGATAAAAACGCCGATTACTAGTAGAAACACCCAACCTTTCATGGATATATTATGTTTTAGGGTTGAATTATTTCTCCCACTCCGTATGGAAAATACCTTCGCGGTCCAGACGCTCGTAGGTGTGAGACCCAAAGTAATCGCGTTGCGCCTGAATCAAGTTGAGAGGCAAGCGGCTACTGGTGTATGCATCAAAATAAGTGAGTGCATTGGAGAGACCGGGCAATGGAATACCGTTAGCGGCTCCATAACTGACCAATTCCCTGGCGGCATTCACCGTGCTTTTCACTTTTTCAACGAAAGAAGGGGACAGCAGCAGGTTTTGTAAATTCTCATCGGTTTGGTAGGCTTCGGTAATATCGGCCAACATCGCTGCACGGATAATACAGCCTGCACGCCATATTTTGGCTATTTCGCCCAGTTTCAGTTCATAACCGTACTCTTTTGAGGCATCGGCCAATTGGTGCATACCTTGTGCGTAGGTGATGATAAATGCAAAATAGAGCGCTTGCTCTGTCTTCGATGTAAAATCATTCTTGTCCACCGCTTTTGGAGAAGGACGGTCGTACAATTCATCCGCTTTGATTCGTTCATCTTTCAGGGCCGATATTTCCCGCATACTCACAGCTATGTCAATGGTAGGTACAGGAATCCCCAAATCCATCGCATTTTGGGAGGTCCATTTTCCGGTTCCCTTTTGTTTGGCCTTGTCCAAAATCATATCCACGAGGTAGCCATCGGTAAGGTCATCTTTTTGTTCAAAGATTTCGGAGGTGATTTCCACCAAAAAGGATTGCAATCGACCTTCATTCCAGTTGGAAAATGTTTTATGGAGCTCACCATTGGTAAGTCCACCAGCTTTTTTCAGGATGTCGTAAATCTCGGAAGTCAACTGCATCAAACCGTATTCGATGCCATTGTGCACCATTTTTACGTAATTTCCGGCAGATTTCGGTCCTAAATAGGCCACACAAGGTTCTCCTTTATATTTTGCGGATACCGCTTCGAATATAGGCTTCACATGCTGATAGGCCTCTTTTGAGCCACCCGGCATGATACTTGGTCCTTTTCTAGCCCCCTCGGCACCACCTGATACACCGGCTCCAAAAAAGTTGATGCCTTTTTCCTTTAAATAAGCTTCACGACGGTCCGTATCGGTGTAAAATGAATTTCCACCATCGATGATGATATCCCCCTTATCCAAATGCGGTAATAAGCCTTCGATGACGCTGTCCACAATTTTGCCCGCAGGTACCAACAGCATTATTTTTCGGGGAGTTGTTAACGACTGAACAAAGGTTTTAACATCGGAAGAGGCATTTACTTTGTCGGTATTGCCACCTTCTTTGATTAAAGCGTCCACTTTTTCTTCATCCAAATCGTTTCCGAATGCAGAAAATCCATTATCGGCTACATTCAAAATAAAATTACGTCCCATTACTCCAAGGCCCACAAGGCCAAAATCATACGTGTCTGCCATTCTATATTTTTTCTTCTTCTTAGGTGTTAAGACATCACTAAGGTTGATGTTTATTGAATTAGGAACCTAAAATAAACCTTATATTCGTCATGCTCAAAAATATTGACATCATATTAAAGTGAATTTGTCAACGAGAACAAAACTTGCCAGAAAAGAAAAAATACTATGAAAAAGACCGATAATCAAATGCTCGTGATTTTTGGGGCGTCGGGTGATTTGACTGCTAGAAAATTAATTCCTTCATTGTTTAACCTATACTTGGCCAATCAATTGCCAGAAAACTTTGCGGTGCTTGGTGTAAGTCGTAGCGATATGTCCGATGAGACATTTAGGGACAGGGTGGTGTACGAGAGCGAATATTTAACCAAAAAGATAAAGGACCTGGGCGAAGATAAGGTAAAAGGATTCGCCGAAAAGCTGTATTATGAGGACCTTGGGGATAGTTACGAGACCGATTATGGTCCGCTTAGGAAGCGTGTTGAAGCTCTAAAGGAAAAGCACAACACCTCTGGGAACATTATCTATTATTTGTCCACACCGCCTACATTGTACGAGACGGTATCGCAATGCTTGAGCGATGTCGGCATGAATACCCAAAACAATGGTTGGAAACGATTGATTGTTGAAAAACCATTCGGATATAGTTTGGAAACTGCCCAGGAATTGAACAAAGGTCTCCATAAATATTTTAAAGAACATCAAATCTATCGAATCGATCATTACTTGGGAAAAGAAACGGTACAGAACCTATTGGTGACCCGTTTTTCCAATAGTATTTTTGAACCGTTATGGAACCGAAACTATATTCAGCATGTAGAGATCACCAATGCCGAAAGTGTTGGTGTTGAAAAACGTGGCGGCTATTACGATAAATCCGGCGCGCTACGCGATATGTTCCAAAACCATTTGCTTCAGCTGGTTTCGTTGGTAGTAATGGAACCACCAATCGGAGCAGATGCAGAAGAAATCCGAAACGAAAAGGTAAAGGCTTTGAAGTCCCTTCGAATCATGACTGATGAAAAGGAACTTTTTGATAACACGATTCGTGCACAATATGTGGCATCCAAAGTGGATGGAAAAGATGTGAAAGGATATCGCGAGGAAGATGGGGTGGACCCTAATTCCACTACAGAAACTTACGCAGCCATCAAGTTTTTTGTAGACAACTGGCGCTGGCACGGGGTCCCATTTTATGTGCGAACTGCTAAGCGTATGCCTACCAAAGTGACCGAAATTGTGATTCACTTTAAAAAACCGCACCATCAAATTTTTAAGGGTTCAGAAATGCAGGAAATGGATAATAAATTGATTATCCGTATCCAACCTGATGAGGGAATCCTGATTAAGTTTGGGGTAAAAGTACCCGGGCAGGGCTTCAAGGTGGAGCGTGCCAATCTGGACTTTTATTACTCGAGTTTAGCCGAAACCTACGTGATGGAAGCCTACGAACGTTTGTTGTTGGACGCCATGCAAGGCGATGCAACGTTGTATGCACGTGCCGATGAGGTAGAAGCGGCCTGGGAATTTGTAGACCCCATCCTTAACTATTGGGAAAAAGGTAAGGACGTTAGAATGTACGGTTATGCCGCAGGTGCATGGGGACCCGAAAATGCAGACGACTTAATCGAAGAAGAGGGCTATTGGAGAAATCCTTCGGAGAACTTGGCGGATGATCCAGGGTATTGTGTGATTTGCTAGTTTTTAGGAGTTAGGAAAAAATATGTCAGTTCGAGCGCAGTCGAGAACAACTAATTAATTCAGAATGGATTTAAAAATATATAAGGATAAACAAGAGGTCGCCGAGCAATTTTCCAATTATTTGGTAGACCAGCTAAAAGATAAAGAAACATTCCACGTGGCCTTATCCGGAGGAAGCACCCCAAAAATTGTGTTTGATGTGCTGGCCGATAATTTTGCAGGCAAGGTGGATTGGAGCAAAGTGCATTTTTATTGGGGGGACGAACGTTGCGTTCCTCCCTCCGATGATGAAAGTAACTATAAGATGACGGTGGAGCACTTGTTTTCCAAAATTGACGTTCCCGAGGAAAACATACACCGCATTTTGGGAGAAAAGGACCCAGCGAACGAAGCGATGCGATATGCGAACCTATTGGAAATAAATTTAGATAGGATAGAAGGAGTGCCCCAATTTGATTTGGTGATATTGGGCATGGGGGACGATGGACATACGGCCTCCATATTTCCACACGAAATCGATTTGTGGGATGCCAAGGACCATTGTGTGGTGGCCACTCATCCGGACTCTGGTCAAAAAAGGGTATCCATAAATGGTAAAGTCATCAACACGGCTAAAGAAGTAGTTTTTTTGGTCACCGGCGCATCCAAAGCCGAAAAGGTAGAAGCTATTGTGGATAAAACCGAAGGTTCTGACGCGTACCCGGCATCTTTGGTGAATCCCGATTCAGGAAATCTCGTTTGGTTCTTGGATGAGGAGGCTGCAGCGAAGCTTAATCAAAATCCATCTTAACGTTTTCACCTTGTAAAAACTCTAGGTATTCGTTTACCTTAAAGTTATTAGATTCATATTTGCTGTCCCTTTTAAACGCAGATTGTTTGCGTTCTTTGCTGCGGGCAAACCTACGGATGTCCTGCTTGGTCTTTAAGACAAGCCCGGGAATTTTTTTGTTTTTTCCGTCTTTTCCCTTAGCAACCATAGTGAAATAGGAAGAGTTGCAATGTTTTACTTCTCCAGTGGTCACATTTTCGGATTCCACCCGAACACCAACCACCATGGAAGTTTTCCCCGTGTAATTGATGCTGGCCTTTAGTGTGGCCAATTCGCCCACCTCAATAGGATTTAGAAAATCAACCCGATTTACCGAAGCTGTCACACAATAGCTTTGGGAATGTTTAGAGGCGCACGCAAAGGCTATTTGGTCCATAAGATTGAGAATATGGCCGCCGTGCACCTTACCACCAAAATTGGAATGGGAGGGGAGCATTAGTTCGGTGATGGCAACCCTACTTTCTCTGGATGATTTAAATTTTTTCATATTAATTCCTAAAAATCGGTGATTTCTCTGATTTTACTTCTGTGATAAAATATTTGGTGTCGCCCAACCAAAAAAAGGTAGAGTAGCGTTCTTTATAGGTCACTTTGATGTACTGCCCTTGGAACTCTTTCATTTTTTCTATGATTTCCTGCTCACCATCTTCTACGGAGAATGAAAATACATTGGTACCCGATAATCCCTGACTGATTTGTCCTTCCCACGTTTTTACTATTACGCCTTTTCGACTGAACTTAATAAGTTCCCCGGAACGGTAACCTTCGCTATAGGGCACATAATAGATAAAGGCAAAATACCCCACAATGCCAACAACTACGGCAACTATAAAAATGGTCAGGAATTTTTTCATGGTAGCGTTTTTAGTTAAGTTCCTCAAGGTCATCATCCAATGCGCGCTTGAGCAGTTTATCGTCTATACTCTTACTGGCCTTGGCTCCCAAGGATTTTAATTTTTCCACCCGTTTGATGAGGTTGCCACGCCCTGTTAGCTTTTTCATTGTGCTCTGGTAGGTGTTTTGTACCGTTCCGATTTGATTACCGATCTTTAAAAGTTCATCGGTCAAATTGGTAAAAGAATCGTACAATTTGCCAGCTTCGGTGGCAATTTCAATGGCAAATCGCTTTTGTTTGTCGTTTTTCCAAAGGTTGTCCACCAACTTTAAGGCCGCCAACAGTGTGGATGGAGTCACGATGATCACATCCTTCACAAAGGCATCCTCGTACAGATTGGGTTCAAATGCCGAAGCAATCGCAAATGCAGGCTCTGTTGGAATGAACATAAAAACGGTATCCGGGCTTTCGTCTATCAAAAGCTGATAGTTTTTCTTGCTCAACTCTTCCACGTGCCTTTTTATGGAATCGATATGTTGCTTCAAGTAGATTTCCCGTTGCTTCTCGTCTTCTTCCGACACATATCTTTCAAAATGAACAATGGACACCTTGCTATCCACGATCATTTTCTTACCATCCGGTAAATGAATCAGCACATCGGTTTGGTATCGTTTTCCATCCTCGTCCTTAAAACTGTCCTGTAGCGTGTATTCTCTATCTTTGGTGAGTCCGGATTTCTCTAAAATGCGGGTCAAGATTACTTCGCCCCAATTCCCCTGCATTTTTGAGTCTCCTTTTAAGGCCTTGGTCAGGTTTTCGGCCTCTTGGGTAATTTTAAGGTTCTGGCTGCGTAAATCAAGTAATTGTTGTTTTAAGGCAGCGTGCAGACCAAAGTTTTCCTGTTGGGATTTCACCACTTTTTCCTCAAACTCTTTAATTTTTTTATTGAGGGGGTCCAGTATGTTGTCAATGTTTTCTTTGTTGCTTTTGGTGAACTTTTCACTCTTCTCGTCAAGAATCTTATTCGCTAGGTTCTCAAATTCTTTGGTGAACTTTTCCTGAAGTTTTTCCAGTTCTTGTTTTTGTTCCAGCAGTTTTTCTTCCAGATTGTCAGATTTGGATTCTTCACGGGCAAGGGCAACTTCCAGCTCTGATTTTTTAGCTTGAACCTCTCTTAACTCCTCCTTCAATGAAAATTCCACTTCTTTGGATTTGATTTCCCTGTCTTGCCAAACACTCTCGGTAGACTTGGTCTTCAGTTTTTGAATGTACATCCCTGCAAAGAGGCCAATGGCCAATGCGATAATGAATACAATTACATAGATAAGTTCCGTGCTCATGAAAAATTTTCTGAAGGATAAAGATAACGGATTCCGATTGATGCCGAAATGGAAAGTGTACTTACTTATTCACTTTAAAAGTTCCTGTTTTATTATCAAATTGTACCATTTCCGAAGGAAATAACGTATCAAAGTGTTTTTGTTCAATAAGTTGACAAGGGTCTCCGAAGGGATGGTCCTTTCCGTCCAAAATCAATATGCGGTCACATAATTGAATGGCCAATTCAATTTCGTGCGTGGTGAACAGAATGGTTTTTTGTTTGTGGTGCGCCAGTTCCTGAAGCATTTTTAAAATCTGCACTTTGTGATAAAGGTCCAAATGCGTGGTTGGCTCATCCAACAGAATCAATGAAGTGTCCTGTGCCATGGCTCGTGCCACCAAAACCCGTTGTAACTGTCCATCACTAAGTTCGTGGCATTTGTTGTTTCGGAGTTCATCCAACAAAAAGGCATCCAAGCTCGCCTGAATTTGTTTTTTGTCCTCTCTGTTCAGGGTACCCAACCAATTGGTATAAGGCTGACGACCCAAGGCGATCAATTCTTGCACCGTGAGATTTTTGGAAGCAGGGGGTTCTGTCAAAACCACACTGAGTTCTTTGGATAAGGTTGCCGAGGTATATTTTTCCAGTGGTTTGTCATTTAAGATTATATCTCCTGAAAGTTTGGTTTGGAATCCGCCCAATGTCCGGAGCAAGGTCGATTTCCCGATACCGTTAACCCCAACAACACCGCAGAGCATTCCAGCCTCCAAATCAAAATTGATGTTTTTTGCAACAGTTTTAGTACCGTAACCAATGGATACATCGCTAATGGACAATATGTTTTTTTCTGTTTTAGCCATTAGAACATCATTTTACGTTTACGGACCAAAAGCCATATCACCACTGGCGCCCCTACCAAGGAGGTAATGGCATTTATGGGCAAAACACTGGCAGAGTTGGGCAGTTGCGCCAAGGTATCGCACAATAACATCAAAATGGCCCCGTAGAGTATTACGGCAGGAATCAATACTTTATGTTCCATGGTATCAAAAATCTGTCTGGTCAAATGGGGTACGGCCAAACCTACAAAAGCAATGGGTCCAGCAAATGCCGTGATTCCGCCAGCCAATAACCCTGTTGCGATGATAATGGTCATTCTAGATTTTTTCAAGGAGATCCCCAAACTTCGTGCATAGTTTTCGCCCAAAAGGAAGGCGTTCAGCGATTTTATGGAGGCAATACTTAACAGGACTCCAAGGGTGACGATGCTTCCCAACAAAAGCAGTTGGTTTATGGATAGATTGCCCACGCTTCCGAAGGACCAAAAATTAAACCGTTGCAAATCCTCTGCGCTGGAAAAATAGGCCAGAACACTTACCATTGCTGAGGTAATACTTCCGAACATCAACCCAATAATAAGCAGGGCCATCGTGTCTTTTACTCGTTGGGCCACAATCATAACCGTCAAGAGCACCAAAAAACTACCTACGCTTGCAGCGATGGAAAGGGTGATGTCGCCCAAAAATGAAAGAGAGGCATACCCTGCAAAGATGGAGGTGCCCATCAAAATAATTGCGGCACCCAAACTTGCCCCCGAACTGATGCCGAGTACAAAAGGACCTGCTAAAGGGTTTCGGAACAAGGTTTGCATTAAAAGTCCGCTCAGTGAAAGTCCAGCTCCGACCAATATGGAGGTAAATGCCTTCGGTACCCGATAATCCCAGATGATGTATTCCCAAGAAGCAATTTCAGGAGTTTCTCCCAACAGCGTGGAAATTGTATCAGGAAAAGGTATGGTGACCGACCCAGAACTGATGTTCAAAAGCAACGAACATAGCAAGGCCAGCAACATCAGTATAAAAGAGAACCGATATGTTCGGGAACCTTGCATTTACGGTAACGGTTTAATGAATTGCAGTTCGTGTTCGGACAATACTTCCGGATGTAATATTTTGATAAGGTCTCTTAACACCAAATCGGGGCGGTGAGGAGCCAACTCGTAAAAAATGAGTCCTCCAGTTTCGCCTTTGTCAATGGCATTGGAGTAGACGCTTTTGTTTTTATAGGCATCGAACTCTTGGTGATGTGGATTGGCCTCGGCCAATTCGGTGTAAGTGGTCACTGCAGATGGATTGAACCAAAATTCAGCACCTTGCGCCTTCTCCAAAACCGATTCCAAACTGAGCCCTATGCTGCCCGTTTCAGTATTGTTGGCCCAGAGATAATCGGAATTGGCATCGTCTAAAAACTTGGCCATCCAACTTTTGCCACCAGCTACGTACCAAACATCTTTGTATAATCCGCCAGTTAAAACAGTTGGTTTGCTTTGTGCCTTTTGGGCGATTTCTTTGGCCTTTTGGTATGATGATGCAACGGATGCAAAAATACTATCGCCCAAGGCTTCTTTTTCAAAGAAAGGCGCGAAGAACCTTATCCATTCCGCTTTTCCCAGGGGGGTGTGTTCCACCCAGTCACCGTTGTAGACTACTGGTGTTCCCGATTTCTTGATGATTTCGTAGGCATTATTCTCATTATTGATGCTAAACCCTACGATGAGTTCCGGCTTCAAGGCGAGCACTATTTCGGTATTGAGCATATCGTTCATGCCCAAATTTTGGATTTGCCCACTTTCTACCAGTTCTCGAGCCTCCGGAGAAGAAATGTAATCCGTATTGGGAAAACCGACCACAGTGTTCAGTTCGCCGAGCTGTAACAATGGTTGAATATGAGTAGTGGAGGTGAGCACCACTTTTTCTATCGGTGTTCCGATAATGGCATCATAGGCATCTCTTGGAAAGGACATTGTCGCCAATCTTTCCTTTGGTACCAGTGCATATTTGAAACTGTCCGAACCTGGCCAAGCATTGGAGACTTCAATAATGGTGATATCACCTTCATGTTGTACGGTAAAACCGGTTGCATGTGCAATGCTTGAGGCCTGTTCTTGATTTTGGACAAGCTGCTTTTTTTCTACTTGTTTGCACCCCATCGAAACGACCAGAAAGAAGCTCAGGAATAAAATTGACCGCTGTTTTTTTGCCATGAGTCAAAAGTAAGATTATTTAATTTTTGCGGAAAAAGATTAAACAGATTGATTAGTTTTGACCCCGAATTTTGGTTCGCACGGAGTTTTCGTGGGATTAAAAGGGAATCCGGTGCAAAACCGGAGCTGTTCCCGCAACTGTAAATGTATGTGCCGAATGGGCACTGATGTTTTTTGAACATCAGTACGTAGTAGGCGATTGTCTCTTCTTCAAAGCCACTGCCCAATGGGTGGGAAGGTAGGAGACAAAGCACAAGCCAGGAGACCTGCCATATTCAAAACAATCAATGTTAAACTTTCGGGATAAAAGTTTACGTATGGGCATCATACTATTCTCCCGTTTATTCAATTAAACGAAATGAAAAAAAATCATTTATGGTTAATTACCGCTGTCTTGGCGGGGCAAGGAATTTTTGCGCAAAATGTACAGCAAGATTCACTTAGAATGCAGCAACTTGATGAGGTTGTGGTAAGCGATTCAAAATTTGAGTTGAAACGTGAAAACTCAGGAAAAACGGTCATCAAAATTACTGCAGAGGAAATGCAGCGTAACCAGGGCAGGACCGTTGCGGAAATCATCAATACCAAAAGCGGAATCGAGATTGCTGGGAGCCGTGGTAGGGACGGTGATGTTCTAGGGGTGTATGCCCGAGGTGGTCGTGGTCGTCAGGTTTTGATTATTATCGATGGTGTTCGTGTACAGGATCCATCTACATTTTCCGCAGAATATGACCTTCGATTGTTGTCACCAAACACTATCGAATCCATTGAAATTATTAAAGGAGCGGCAAGTACGCTTTATGGTACGAATGCGGTAACGGCTGTGATCAACATCACAACAAAAAAGAGCTCCGAAAAGAAGATTACAGGTAATTTTGAAACGAGTGTAGGGACCAATCAAACTGCCGATGACCAGAATTATAATATTGGAAGCATTCAAAATTCCGCGAATGTGAACGGAACTTTGGGCAAGTTCAATTATGGGGTCGATTTTTCCAACAGATACAAAAGTGGCCTCTCCGCTGCGGTGACCCCAGAAAATGAAGAGGATGTTTTTTCGCACTTCAGCACCAATGTGAAGCTGGGCTATCAGTTTTCTGAAAATTTTGGGGTGCAAGTGTACGGAAACCAAACCAAGTTTAGGAACGAGTATGATGCTACTATGGCCGAAGCTGACAATTTGGGGGAAAATGAGCAACAACGAGTCGGTTTGTCATCCGAATTTGGCTATGGAAAAGGTTCCATTCACTTGAATGCCGCTTATACGGATTATGGGTCCGTGGCCAATGACACCTTTGGTGAAAGTATCACCGAGGGAAGCAATTGGGTCTTGGATGTGTACAACAAATATGTTTTTGGAGAGCAGTTCCACACCATTTTAGGGTTGAACTATATTAAGGACGAGGCCATCTTTGCTGATGAAGTGGATTTTACTATTGTTGACCCTTATGCCAATGTGGTGTATGTTTCAGATTTTGGATTGAATTTGAACGCGGGTGCAAGACTGAACACTCACTCGGAATATGGAAATCATTTTGTGTACAACGTGAATCCATCTTTTGTGTTTGACACGGAAAACGGATATGTGAAATTGATGGGGTCTTATGCTACATCGTACATCACACCTAATTTAACACAGTTGTTCGGAGCCTTTGGAGGCAATCCCGACCTGGAGCCAGAAGAAAACTCTACCATTGAAGGGGGAATTGAATTTAAACTGGACAACACGTTCAGAATCAGCACGGTTTATTTTGATAGAAATGAAACGAATGCTATAGGGTACGATGCCAATTTTATGAGCATCAATGTAGCCGATGAAATTGATGCCAATGGGGTAGAGGTAGAAGCTACGTGGTTGCCCATGAATAATTTTAGTGTCAACGCCAACTATACTTTTACAGAAAGAAAAGGCGACAATGCCATTCGTATTCCTAAGCACAAGGCGAATGTATCTTTGTGGTACCAGTTTTGTGAATCTACTGATGCTTCTTTGACCTATGCGTATACGGGCGAGCGTTTTGATACGGATTTTGCAACGTATTCGGACATTGCTTTGGAATCATTTTCATTATTGAACTTTTCCATTAGGCACGAACTGATACAGAACAAACTCAATGTATTCTTGAATGCGGATAACTTGTTAAACGAAGATTACAGGGAGTTGCTTGGATTCACTACCCGAGGACGAAACTTTAGGGTGGGTCTCAACCTAAACCTTTAAAAAAGAAAAGCGGCCAATCGGCCGCTTTTTTAATTACTTGTTAAATTTCAATGGCTTGTCCAAATACATATTGTCTTTCATGGGAGTGTGCAACCTAGATGAGGTAAAAGACTCAGCAGGCATTTCCACAGTAAAGTCGATTTTCGCAGAACCACCAGAAATTTCTTGAAGGGCCCGGGCCAAAAGCGGTTCGTTTGCATCGCCTAAAATACCAAGATCGGTCAAATCTTCACTTAGGGCAATATCTGGGGCCAGACCGCTGGTGTAATCAGAAAATCCATCCGCATTTTCGTTTCTACCTACCAATGGCTGTAATCCCCAAGAGTTATTCGGGTTGATACGGTTTTCACGATTGCTGCTATAAACAAAAGAATTCCCAGGGTCGTCCACCAAAGTAATCGAGAATTCATTTTTACCACTGGTAACCTCTCCAATATGAATTACCTCCATGTATGGGTCAAGTCCGTTCATTACAAGCTCACTGGCAGATGCGGAATCGTTTGTGGCGAGTACAAAAACTCTGTTTAAATTCAGTGTGTTGATAGCTGATTCTCCAGTAGTATTGGCAAAGTAATCTGTTAGGAACTCTTCCTCCAATTGTGCTTGAACCTTGTCGTTCCAACGTTGCTTTACATATACATCGCTGGTATTGGTACCATATATCATGCTGGCCAAAAGGCGAGAAGTATTTACAGACCCACCGGAGTTGTAGCGAACGTCCAAAACAAGTTCAGTAGCTCCGTCAGCCTTAAATTTGGCAAAAGCAGCATTTAAATCTTCATCAAAGCTGCTCAAGAACCTGTTGTACATCAAATAGGCGACCTTAGTGCCATTAACGTCCAAAGTTTCAGCAACCAAGATAGGATTTTCTATTTGATTCTCTATTTTAGTAAGCGACACTTCTTTACTGCTATCGGAAATAACACCGTTTTCAACAGTGGCCATGCCAAGGGTATAGCTGCTATTTTCTCCATATAGTAAACTTATATAATTACTAACAGTAAGTTGAACACCATCAACCCGGGTAAAAAATTCGCCTCGGGATATATCCTTTGTGGATGCATCTGAATCGGGCCATATATACTGAACAAAACCAAAAACATCATTGGATTCGCCTATAATGCCTAAACCAAACTCCACTCCATTGCTTTGTGATATTCCAGAAAGGCTGTTCACCAATACGTTATAATCCTCATTTTCAAAACTAAAACGATCAATGGCAGCATCTTCCCCAACTATTCTTTCATGATCATTGCAAATACTGAAATAAAAATTTCTCGGATCGGGGTAAGATTCCAAAAAAGCTGTGTACTCGGCGTTCGATGCAAATCTGTCGTCAGCCAAGTCTGGAACATCGCCCTGCCAAAAATACCATAGGTTCATAGCTTGCCACATAAAGTTCTGAGCAGCAACATCTGCAGTTGGGTCCGGGTCGGGTGTAGGTCCGTTTTCGATTCCATCATCATCACTACATGACATAAGCAATACGGACAGTCCTAAAAATAGGAAGCAATACTTTTTCATAGCTTAAATTTTACTGAATTTACTCAAATTTTGTTCCAAATTGGTAGTTGGTGTAGGTTGATCGAGTAAAATTACATGGCGATACATATAAATTTGCCCTGCAAAATAGGCAGATTAGAACAGATGGCAAATTTTTTGTAACAAATTTCGATATGTATCGTCTGGATAGTGTAGGTCTGTATTAACGGCACAAAAAACAACTAAGACACAAATGAAACAAACAGAATTTTTAAATGTGGTATTGCCCTTTCAGGACAAACTGTACAGGCTCGCAAAGCGGCTGTTGGTTTCCAGGGAAGAAGCGGAAGACGCCACTCAAGAAATTTTGTTGAAGCTTTGGTCTAAGAACGAGTCCATGTCAAAGTACAAAAATGTAGAGGCCTTTGCCATGACGATGACCAAAAACTTTTGTTTGGACCGTTTAAAGTCCAAACAAGCGGGAAACCTAAAATTAGTTCACAGTAACTACAGCGATGAAAACACCTCCCTACAGAAACAATTGGAGGCCGAGGACAGCATAAGTTGGATGGAACGGATTATGAAAGGACTGCCAGAACAACAAAAAATGATATTGCAGCTACGGGATGTGGAGCAATATGAGTTCGACGAGATATGTGAACTCTTGGACATGAAACCCACAGCAGTGCGCGTGGCACTATCGAGGGCTAGAAAAACAGTAAGGGAGGAATTAATAAAAAAACACAGCTATGGAATTGGGTAACATAGAAAAAATATTGGAAAAGTATTTCGAGGCCACTGCGACAGTGGAGGAAGAAAGAACACTTAGGGAGTATTTTGCACAAGACGAGGTCGCACCTCACTTGGAACAGTACAGGCCCATGTTCAGTTACTTTTCCATGGCGAAGGAAGAAAAATACACCAAGCAGGTTCCATTAAAACCTAGAGTAAACTATTACAAGTGGCTATCCGTTGCGGCGGCAGTAGTTTTGACCTTCGGTATTTATTTTGGTAATCAGTACCAAGAAACAAAACGTTTGGAGGAACAAAAAGCGGAATACGCTTACCAAGAAACCAAAAAGGCTTTTGAACTCTTAGCGGAGAATTTTAACAAGGGCACAGAAAAGGTGGCCTATCTAAAAGAGTTTGAAGAAGCAAAAGAGAAAATTTACAACAACAATTAAAAAAACGAAACAAGATGAAGAAGTATATTTTAATCGCAGTAATGGCAGCTTTGCCTTTGACCGGGTTTTCACAATCCCTTTTTGACAAGTTCGAAGATTTGGATGAGGTCACATCCGTAGTGGTGAACAAAAGCATGTTCAATCTGCTCGCAAAAATCGATGTGGAGGTGGATGACCCCGAAGCACAGGACTTTATGGATATTGCAAGTAGCTTAAAAAGTTTGAAGGTGTTTACTACAGAGGACAAAAAAATAGGTAGTGACATGAAATCTTCTGTGGATAGTTATCTAAGGTCTTCTAAAATGGAAGAATTGATGCGAGTAAAGGACAAGGATGCCAATGTGAAATTCTACATTAAAGAAGGACGTGATGCCGATCATGTGAGCGAACTGCTTATGTTCGTGACCGGTTTGGGCGATGTTGAGGCTAACGGCAGAAAGTTCGAAACGGTGATTTTATCACTTACAGGGGATATTGACCTGAACAAAATTGGCTCATTGACCAAAAAGATGAACTTGCCCGAAGAGCTTAACGAAGCTGGCAAGAAGAATTAATCACACTTCGATTGGCAATAATCGGTAGGGAATTGTAACAAAACACAGAAACTCCCAACTTATTATTGTCAATCGATTTTTAGATTTCAGAATCAATCAAAAACATAGAAAAGATGAAACAGATCATTAAAACCATGTTGGTGGCCGGGGCGGTACTTTTCGCTTCATGTGCTTCTCAGCCAAGTTTACAGGAATATTATGTGGACAATTCGGAGAATCCTAACTTTCTTTCCATAGATGTTCCGGCAAGTATTTTAAAGCTTAACGAGGAGGAATTGAACCCAACGCAAAAGGAAGCTATCGAATCCCTCCGAAAGTTCAACCTATTGGCTTTTAAAAAGAATGCTGAGAACCAGGTCGAATATGAATCGGAAAAGAAAAAAGTGCGCGAGATACTCAAGGGAGGCGATTTTGTGGAGTTGATGAAAATCAATTCAAAATACGGCAAGGGAGTCATTAAGTATTTGGGTGATGAAGATGCCATTGATGAGGTAATCATCTATGGGGATAGTGAAGATAAAGGCTTTGCTCTGGTACGAGTGCTTGGCAAGAATATGAACCCAGCACACATTATCCAATTGATGCAGGCCATTCAAAAATCCGACTACAAAGGAGAAGGGCTCGGCGAAATAGGAGATTTTCTAAAAGGCTAGGATTTATCAAAATATAAAGTTTTGAAGGGCGACATTTGTCGCCCTTTTTGTTTATGGAATGTTTTGAACGAATAAACGAGTGACCTAGTTTAGTATCTTAGTGTCTCATTATAAGAAAACTAACAAAACCAAAACATCATGGAGAAAGCACAAGAATGGTTCGATTACGGAGTTGAGCTGGCAAAAGAATTTGGCCCTAAGCTCGTTACCGCGCTCATCATATATTTGGTGGGCATGTGGGCGGTAAATAAAATAATCAAGACGACCCGTAGGATAATGTCCAAAAGCAAGTACGATCAGTCCCTGCAAAAATTCCTGTTGAACCTGTTCTCTTGGGCGTTAAAGGTATTCTTGATCATCATCGTGATTTCACGTTTGGGTGTGGATGTCACTACGTTTGCCGCAGTAATAGCGGCCGCGGGCCTTGCCATTGGCCTTGCTTTGCAAGGTTCTCTCTCCAATTTTGCGGGAGGTGTGCTCATTATGATCTTTAAACCCTATAAAATCGGTGACCTCATCGAAGCACAAGATGTATTGGGCAAAGTAAAAGGTATTGAAATATTTACCACAAAATTGGTGACACCCCAAAACAGGTTAGCCATTGTTCCCAATGGAGCCATGGCCAATGGGAATATTATCAATTACACCGCGGAAGGTAAAATGCGGGTCGATACCGTAATAGGTGTGGGGTATGATGAGGATATTAAAAAAACAAAAGAGGTGTTGTTAAAGGTGTTGACCTCAAACGATAAAGTACTTAAAGACCCAGCGCCTTCCGTAAATGTCCTGGAATTGGCGGATAGCTCCGTGAACTTTGCTGTTCGTCCCTTCTGCAAGCCAGAAGATTACTGGGATGTCTACTTTACGACCTATGAAAACTGCAAGATTGCTCTGGACGAAGCGGGCATTGAAATTCCTTATCCGCATCAAGTGGAAATCCATAAACAAGGATAAATTTTGTGTCCATGGATTCGTTTCTGGTCTCACTAAATAAGAATTCCTGATTTTACAGGAACAAACAACAAAAACCTAAACCCCAGTATAATTCGCTGGGGTAATTTGTTTCAACTCAGTTTTAATATCACCGGAAACCTCCAAGGTTTCAATAAAATCGGCAATTGATTTTTGGTTGATTTTCTCGTTGGTACGTGTCAAACCTTTTAAAGCCTCATATGGGTTGGGATAGCCTTCCCTTCTTAAAATGGTCTGAATGGCTTCTGCAACTACGGCCCAGTTATCCTCTAAATCTTGTTCAAATTTAGCCTGGTTCAATACCAACTTGTTCAAACCTTTTAAAGTGGATTGAAACCCAACAATGGTATGGGCAAAAGGCACTCCAACATTACGAAGCACTGTACTGTCCGTAAGGTCTCGTTGCAATCTTGAGATGGGCAATTTTGCCGATAAATGCTCAAAAATTGCATTGGCCAGTCCAAGGTTACCTTCGGAATTTTCAAAATCGATAGGGTTTACCTTGTGCGGCATGGCTGATGAGCCGACTTCTCCCTTTTTGATTTTCTGTTTGAAGTAATCCATGGATATGTAGGTCCAAAAATCCCTGTCCAAATCAATCAAAATCGTGTTGATGCGCTTGAGGCAATCAAACAAAGCGGCCATATGGTCGTAATGTTCAATTTGCGTGGTTGGGAAGGAATGGTGCAATCCTAGTTTTTCCTGAACAAACTGTTTGCCAAATATCCTCCAATCGTTGTTGGGATAGGCAACTTTGTGTGCGTTGTAGTTTCCAGTGGCACCGCCAAATTTTGCGGCACTTGGTATGTCGTTCAATAAATTGAACTGTTCCTTGAAACGCTCCACAAAAACCTCGATTTCTTTGCCCAAACGGGTAGGGGAGGCAGGTTGACCATGCGTTCTGGCCAACATTGGGATGTTTTCCCATTCTGTGGCAAGTGCTTTCAATTTCTCAAATACATCCAGATAGGAGGGTATATATACATCGTTTATGGCCTCTTTTATGGATAGTGGAATGGCCGTATTGTTAATATCTTGCGATGTCAGTCCAAAGTGGATGAACTCCTTATATTTTTGAAGGTTTAAATCATCAAACTTTTGTTTGATGAAGTATTCCACCGCTTTGACATCGTGGTTGGTGGTTTTTTCTATATCCTTGATGGCCTGTGCATCTTCCGTAGAAAACTCTTGGTAGATTTTCTGTAGCTCCGGGAATAACGCCGTATTAAAATCAGCCAACTGTGGTAAAGGAATCTCGCAAAGCGCGATAAAATACTCAATCTCTACCAGTACACGGTATTTGATAAGGGCTTCTTCCGAAAAATAGTCTTTTAAGGCTTTGGTCTTGTTTCTATATCTACCGTCAATCGGCGAAATGGCGTTTAGTTGTGTCAGCGACATGGTCCAGAAAATTTTGAAAGGGTCAAAGATACTTAAACAATGCGGTTTAGACACCCAATTTGCCCAACTTATCCAGAGTTTTTTTTGCTCGGTTTTGGTATCCAATGGTTCCTGTAGCATAGCTTTCTTCCAGGACTAGTTTGAGTTCGGGGTGAATCCAATCAAATTTTAAACCCAGATAGAACAAGCTGGTCATGGAAAATACCTTGGGTGCCATGTTCGTGGGGCCAATAAGCCAATCAAAGCAAGCGGTCATTATTTTTTCCAAGTGGTCATTGGTCATATTTTGAACAAACTCTGGATTCTTTTTTTTGAAATAGGCCTCACATAACATTTCGCACACATGGGCGATGGATCGGATACAGGATTCGGATTTTAATTCTGAAAGGCCATTGACGAAGTCATCCATAAACGGAAGGATAAGGTTCAGTTTTTTTCGCATCAAGTGGTCAAAGGTCCAACTGGCATTGAACGTACCCTCTTTGTCCTCAATCAAAACCTTCTGATAAAGCACTTTGGCCAACAGGGGCTCATCTTCCAATTGAAGGACCAACCCATCAATTTGCTGTTTGGAAATTCTTCCTGAATTTAAAGCTATATGAAGCTGCTCCCGGGTCATGTATTGCGGTTAAGTTGGCTTACGAGCTCGGGAATTCCAGTGGAGGCTGTTTTCGGTATTACAGTAAGGTTATCAAAATCTACAGACCTGATATTGGGTTTGGGGTCAATAAAGTATATTGGTGTTTGTTTTGGCGCATAATGAATCAAACTTGCCGCAGGGTAGACCTGCATTGAAGTGCCCACGATAATCAAAACCTCTGCTTGTTGGGTAATCTCGGTAGCAGTTTCCAACATAGGGACCATTTCACCAAACCATACGATATGTGGTCGCAATTGATGGCCATTATCGTCCAAATCCCCCAAAATCAAATCTTTTTTCCAATCCAGAACATGGTTTTCATTCACTGTGCTTCGAACCTTGAACAATTCCCCGTGTAAGTGTACTACGTGGGAGCTACCAGCCTGTTCATGGAGGTTGTCCACATTTTGGGTAACGATGCTCACATCAAAACGTTGCTCCAGTTCTGCCAGGGATAAATGTCCCCTGTTCGGAGAAACATCCAATAATTGTCGTCTTCGTTGATTGTAAAATTCAAGAACGAGTTCCGGATTTTTGGCAAACCCTTGTGGAGAGGCAACCTCCATTACATCATGCCCTTCCCAAAGCCCGTTTTCATCACGAAAGGTCTTAAGCCCACTTTCGGCGCTCATTCCTGCTCCTGTGAGTACTACAATTTTTGGTTTGGACATATTTTTGGCTTTTTTTCAAAACTAGTCTTCTTTCCAGTTTTGAAGACGGTCCAAATATAAATAGCTTTCAACAAATGCCCGATGCTCATTACTAGTCATCGTTTCCAAAAGATTCAATGCCGATATATAACTGGCCAAATTACCATTGGAGGAGTAAAACTTACCATCTTTTACAAAAGTTACCAAACTATCGTTCTGAACTTTTAGGTTGGGATAATCCTTTTGAAGTTGTTCACCACCACCTATCCAAGTTACAATTTTCTTGCCGTCCGCAATTCCGGACTTGCCAATGAGCTGCGCCCCGGCACAATTACTTACGGTGTATTGGGTTTCTTCATTTTTTCTTTTGATGAATTCCACAATTTTTTCATTGTGTACTTGAGCATACATATCGTAGGCACTGGGAACAAACAATGCGGTCAATTTAGGACAATTGTCAAACGTATAATCCGGAACAAAATGCATACCCTCCTCGGTGGTTATCGGGTTTTCTGTCTCGGCTATTGTGATTACGTTAAAGAGTTGTTCTCCATCTGCTGTCGGTTTTGCAAATACGTCAGAGGTTGCTACAACTTCACTTTGAAGCACTCCGTTATACATTAAAAGTCCAATGGTGGGCAAGTCTTCTTTGAATGGTTTTAGGTGTTTGGTCAATGTATCCGATTGGATTGTGGTGGACTGATTTTCGGATTCTTCGCCATTAACTGAGTTTTTTGACTTATTGGTATTACAGCTAGAAAGTAAAACAGCGAGCAATAGAACCAGAGGAGTTTTCATATATCTATTTTGATTGGGTTTAATTTATCTGTCACAAAGCTACCTATCAAAACCTGAATAAAAATTAAACTGGTTTAAGAACATTTTAGAAAAGTATAAATTTTTTAAAATCTGCATGCGGTGTCCAAATAAGCTCCATCAAATTTTTGAATGATTTTCGTGGATTCAGGCTTTTTGTTGGATACATTTTGATTTGCATGAAGTTTCAGCCTTACCAAATCTACCAGCTTTTTATCCGTTATCTTCCGATTTTTGCATTTGAATCCATGCACTATGATTATTTGCAGCTTGTTCCGCCCACTGTGTGATTCGCGGCCCAAAACATTCCAGTATCGCATCCACACCAATAACAGTCCCTTTGGCCAACCGACCTAGTAACGCAATGGGCAAGGTGTTCTCGGAGGAGTCCAATACATACCCGTGATTATCCGTTACAACACCTAGTTCGTCATGAACCGCTTGTATCATCCCGTCCGAAAGCATATTTCTTACTAAGGAAGATGTTACTTCCTTAATTTTGGGCTGGTCCAGAACTGAGTCAACCATAATGTTGGCGGTTATTAACTTGTTGGAATTTGCTAATCTCCAACCTTCATTTACCATTTCAATTTTTGGATTGTTCACAAAATCCAAATTCAACACTCCGGCCTTATTTAAAGCAATCAATTGTTGAATAGCCTCCACAGGTGGTCCGTAGGAATACCTTTTTGTAGATTCATCCAACATTACAATCTCGGCAAACACATTGTCCGAGCATGCATTGTAAGAAAGTTGTTTGTACATCGAAGGTTGGCAATGCCGCCAAACCTGTCCAATGCAAAAATCCAAACTGATTGCTTGCTGGCCAGTGGCCATGTCCACAAATAGGTTCATCATGGAATCTACAGATTCGTTTTGGGACACAATAGCAGGGTCATTCAAAGTAGGATTTTGTAACCAATTTTTAATGATGCTTTCTATTCTGGGTTGTTCAAGTTGTTGTGGGTTGATACTCTTTGGCAGTTTCAAGAAAATCTCAGCAGCAATCGGGGCGAATGCATCAAGCAGAAAATCAATATTCTCAGCGGTTTTCTGTGTCTTTCTGTTTCCGATTAGGATTTCAAAATTTTCCAATTGAGTTGCCGAAGGTGCAAACCAATCGTCTATTTTTTTATTTAAGGGTTTTGGAACGGGAGGTAGGCCATCCAACGAAAAAGGAACCAATAGATTTTTAATCTTTTGGGTCGGAACATAGGTGCATTTCCGGGTTTTTTCGTTCTCGATTTGAAAATCGCCAAATTCTTTACCGATTCGCCTCCCCACATCAATCATGGTAAGGCCAAAACCTCTTATGGCGACAACACTTTTCGAATCAAGATGTTTACATGATAGGATATTAGAAAGAGGATAGGTGTCTTGGAAGAGACTGATTCCGTTGTGGTTGTCTACATGATCCTTCCATTCGGCAAGTTGTTCGGAAATTTTGGTGGGTTGATGCCCAATTGTTAGCAAAATTTCGTCAAAATCACTGTAGATATTATTGCTTGTACAAATGTTGATTTTATTGTTTTCTACGAATTGAAGCTCATGCACTTCTTCGATATGTAAGGTGGCGTATCCTTTTTCTACTAAGGGGTCAATTAGCGAGCAGAACCTTTGATTTAGATATTTACCGATTTTACGGCGAGGAGGATAGGCATCAACTTCCTTGGATATATTATGGTCTATCCAGTCATGATAGGAAGGGAACGCAGGAACGGACAATCCTTTTTCATTGATTTCTTTTCTTTCATCGAGTTCCAAGATGCGCTCGGTGATGTTTATCCAATTGGAACCGGATTGGGCGGTGTCGTACACATGACCATCACCAAAATTCCCGGAGGCCTCAAAGAGGGTAAAATTGAGGTTTTTAAAACTATTTTTCTTAATTAATTGAGCGACCAAGCACTCCAAGGCGTGTCCACCCCGTGGACCAACGCCTATTATTCCAAGGTTGCGTTTATCGGCCATTTAGTTTCTACCAACTTTTAGATATATTTTATATTAGTTGTTATTCATTTTCAAGGCGTTTGATCATCAATTTCATTTCCTTGATCTCTTTTCTTTGTGCTTCAATAATTTCTTGGGCCAATTGTTTTACTTCGGGGTTTTTGAGCTCAGCCCTGGTACTCGTCAAAATGGCTATGGAATGATGGGGAATCATAGCCTTCATCCACTTAACATCTTCAATGGGAACTTGTTTTCTTACCAAATATGTGGAAACAGACATCAGTATTAAGCTGCCCAGAACAATCGTTAGATTTTTCGTTTTGTTCGAATACATGTTTTTCATGAACAAGAACATAATAATGGCCATACCTCCTATACCAATAAAAGTCATGTACATTCTTGTCCAACTAAAAAAAACATGGCTCAGTTCATAGGTGTTGAAATACATGGTGATGTACATTGATATAGCCGAGCAGATAAGCATCAATGTAAATTTGGTATAATTTTTCATATCAATTTTATTGAGTTGTTTTACAATCCTTTCCTGTGAAAGATTTTACCTTTCCTCCACCAATAAAACTGATATTAACCAATTAGTTTGCCCCTATTCCCTCGAAAGTTATCTTAATCGGTTTTATAGTGCCATCTGGATTGAATTCCATTTTGTCCATACAGGTTACGCGATGGTCACGGTCTATGTTAGGAATGGGCCTGCGGTGATAGACTATGATCCATTCATCCGTTCCCGGTTTATTGATTACGGAATGGTGCCCTGCACCCGTGGCGATATCTCCTTCCTTTGTTTCCAAGACGGTGCCGATACGATTGTAGGGCCCCGTTGGCTTATCTGCCATAGCGTAGGCCACTTTGTAACTTCCATCGGTCCAGTTTCCTTCGGACCACATAAAATAATACATACCATTGCGCAGAAACATAAACGGACCTTCCACATAACCTTCTGGGGTGATTTCCTTGAACAAATTGCCATCTTCCCATGGCTCAAAGCCTGTGAAATCCTCGTTGAGTATTCCTAAGTTGCAATGGCTCCATCCACCGTAGAAGAAATAATGGGTGCCATCCACATCTTTAAAGACAAATTGGTCGATGGGTTGTGCATCGTTGTAAAAGTCAGAAATCAATGGCTCACCCAAATGATCTTCAAAAGGTCCGGCAGGGTTATCCGCAACGGCCACACCAATGCCTCCATAATGGTTGATGTCGTTATTGGGGTCGTAGGAGCTTCTTCCGGGCCGTTGAATGTCGTTGGCACCAAAGAACAGGTAGTACTTGCTATCTTTTTCAATGATTGAAGGAGCCCAAAGTGCCTGTCTCAACCATTTGATTTTGGTTGTGTCCAAAATACGTTCGTGCTTTTCCCAATTCACTAAATCTTTTGAGGAAAAGGCATCAAAATGAAGTTGCTTATCGTAATCATCCGAAAAGGTGGGGTAAACCCAGTAGGTATCCCCGAACACGATTCCTTCGGGGTCGGCATACCAGCCATCAAAAATTGGGTTGTTGCCTTTTTGTTCTTGATTTTGGGCTGTTATTGGAAAGGTTAATACAGCAAGGAGTGTGGTTAGAATAATTCTGAGGTGCATGGTTGTTTTTTAATATTTATAAGTACTACTAGTGATTTTCTTGTTTGTTGTTTGTCAACTGGGTCTTTAATGATTTTTCCACACGGGGAGTTTTATGTAACTATCATTATGCCAGTCTATTTGCAATGGTTCATGCGCATCTTTTATGGTTTCTTCCGAAACAGGTTTACCGGAACCGTAGTTTATAATCTCAAAAGGGTGTTTGTTAATATTAAGCAATATAACAAGTTGGCTGCCTTTACCAATTTTTTTACTTACAAATCGTGTATTGGCAAAAGCTATATTTTCTTTTTGATAGGGAACCAAAAGGTTCCTTTTTGTAGGGTCTTGAGAATAACTTGCCCTACCGACATAACGTGTAATAAAAAAGTAATTTCCATTTGGCATTAGCTCGTACAGGGCCAAAGAAACATCCATATCCTTTTTGTTTATGGTTACGGACAAGTTTCCGCTAAATGAGCCATTTATAGAAAATTCTGTTTCAAAAGGTAAGGTTTTGAAGATAAGTCCCCCGCTTGCATCAAGAGAATCAAAAATAATTTGAGGCGTGTAATAGTTATTTTGATTTTCTCTATCGGCAAAGTCCACGGTTTGTTTTTTGAATGACTTCTTCTGTGGTTTCTGGGTATTCAAAGAAGTATCATCCAAATAAAGTGTCAAGGTATCGTTGTTTATTTTTCCCAAGGAAGGCGCATGTTTCCAGAGATTGGTTTCCATTACCTGGTAGTTTATCCTGTCCTTTAAAATTTCTGGCTTGGTTTTGCCCTTTAAAATATAATCCAGCCAGCTATATGCCAATTCCATCATATTGATGTTGGCCACGCTATCGATTTTATAGCCCATCAGGTCTTGGGATGGTTTTCGTTGGGCGCCCCAATGATCATATGGGCCTATCACCAAATAGTGTTCAGGATTTATATTGTACTTATTATGATTTTTAAAGTACTGGAGAGCCCCGACTTGTGAGTCATCATAGTAGCCGGTTGTCGTTAAAATGGGTATGTCGATATTGGCATATTCTTCTGGTGTAGGTACCATGGATTGCCAGTACTCATCGTATGCTGGGTGTGATAACCACTTTTGAAAAATATGATTTTTATATCCGGCCAAGCTGTCTATGCTTTTAAAAGCAATGCCGCTTTCAAACCATTCAAAAGGCAGACTTCTTCTTATAGGCTCCTTTTTGTAGATATTGGCATGGGGCCAGTAGAGGCCTAGATTCATTTGTACGTTGTTTTCCATGGGAGTGTCGTACCCCGGCATCACAGCTACTTGTGGAACAATGGTTTTTAATGCAGGGTGGGGGCTCTTCATGGCTGCCCACTGCGAAAAACCGGTGTAGCTTCCGCCGTACATACCAACATCTCCATTGCACCACGGTTGCTTGCTTATCCATTCAATGATGTCATAAATATCTGTAGCTTCATGTTCATAAGGCGCATAATTCTTTACATCCGTCCTTATTCCACGTGCATAGGCAACCACACCAACATATTCCTTGTCCGCAGATAGTTTAGCAAAGTATTGGTCCGATTCCCCCTGGTGATAAGTGGTGTAAAATAGTATTGCGGGCAGAGGCGTCTTGTTCTTTTTGTTTTGGACTATTGTTGCAGAAATATCAATATAGTCACGGGTTGGTATGGATACGCTGTCCTGAATATTGTAAACATTGTTGTTTTGTATCGAATTTTGGGCAAATATTGCAGAGAAACCGCAAAGGAAAATCAGGATAAATATGAGTTTTCTCATTAAGTTTTTAATGCTTGTCAATTAATGGCAGAACCTAAGATAGCAATTCCATCTTTCAAGAAATAGAAATTCCAATTTTTCCTATCTTGGTTTTATGTTTGATGATGATTTGTTGACATATCTGGAAACTTACCTCACAGAAGAACGCAAACAACGTTTTTTGGATGTTCTTCAACAACGAACGCGACATATTACCATTGCAGTTGAAGATGTGTATCAACTACACAATACCAGTGCCATTCTACGCAGCTGTGATGCCTTTGGCGTGCAGGACCTTCATGTGGTAGAAAATCGTTTTGGCAAACGTTTGGACAAGAATATTGCCATGGGAGCCGAACAATGGGTGGATGTGTATCGTTATAAAACGGTTACGGATTGTATTTCTACATTGAGGGAAGATGGTTATCGAATTATCGCTACCACGCCCCACAACGATTCCACATTGCTTCCCGATTTTTTTCCGAAACAAAAATGCGCCATCTTTTTTGGAACTGAGAGAAAGGGATTGTCCGAAGAGGTTATGCAACAAGCAGATGGGTTTTTAAAAATCCCGATGGTGGGCTTTTCGGAGAGTTTGAATGTTTCCGTATCCGCAGCTATCATCATACAGCAACTGGCCCAAAAAGTGCGGAATTCCCATGTGGATTGGCAATTATCTGATATAGAGATGCTTGAAAAACGGTTGGATTGGACCAAAAAATCGATAAAGGACGTCAATGGTATCATAAAAAGATATCTGGTAGAGTAAATTATTTTTGTACTTTTAGTTGTTAATCAATCAATTACGTAATTATGTTAGTCCTTTATATTATCGTAGCGGTACTGGCCTTGGTACTTCTGCTGGCCGCCATTGCACCAAAAAACTATAATGTTTCCCGTTCCATCGAAATTAAACGGCCCAAAAATGTTGTTTTTGAATATCTCAAATCTTTAAAAAATCAGGATAAGTGGTCGCCATGGGGAAAACGTGACCCCAATATGCATCAGGAATTTACAGGAACAGATGGTCAAGTGGGTGCAATTAGCTATTGGAAAGGGAATAAAGAAGTAGGAGAAGGGGAGCAGGAAATAACCAAAATTGTTGAAGGCAAACGTATTGAAACCGAACTCAGGTTTTTAAAGCCGTTTAAATCCACATCGGATGCTTATATAGAAACCGTAGAGGTCGGCAGTGATAGAACCAAGGTTATCTGGGGTTTTTCAGGAAAGAATGTATTCCCAATGAGTATTATGATGCTGTTCATGAGCATGGATAAGGCCGTGGGAAAGGATTTTGAAGAAGGATTGGCAAGTTTGAAAGAAATTTTAGAAAGCAATTGAGTTATGGAATACAATATGGTTGGTTGGTTCGAGATTCCGGTTGCAGATATGGAACGAGCCAAAACGTTTTATGAAGCCGTTTTTAAGGTAGAGATAAGTTTACAGGATTTTGGGGGCACAAAAATGGGCTGGTTTCCTGCGGATCATGGAAAACCTGGGGCTGCAGGTTCGTTAATCCAAAACAAGGATTGGTACAAACCCAGTGATAGTGTGGGAACATTGATATACTTTAATAGCTTGGATGTTCAGAACGAACTTGACCGTATTGAACAGAACGGCGGAAAAATTGTTCAGTCCAAGACCCAAATAAACAAGGAAATAGGTTATATGGCCGTGTTTTTGGATTCAGAGGGCAATCGAATTGCACTTCATTCTAGACAATAAAGATCACTCAACCAGTTCCAGCAGGGCAATATCAAAATCATTTTCCAGAATAACCTTTCCATTGGTCACCGTTACTTCTGTGCCAGAGTAAGTGTCGAACAGTTTGGTACCATCGCCAAAGAACCCTTTGACCCATAGCGATTTTTTACCTTTAGGTAAATCCAACCCGACAACCACCTTATCGCGGTAATCTCCTTTTTCATATGTTCTGGAAAACACATAGGGTGCTTTGGCCAAACGTTTGTGCTTGCCGGCACCGATAGCGGGGTGATTGGCCCTAAACTGCCCCAATTTTTGCCAGTGTTTGTGTATTTTTTTGGTTTCGGGCATGCTGTCCAAATCCTGCCAGTTCATAAAGGAGCGTAGGGTAGCGTCTCCTTCTGCTCCCTCAATGGTCAAGCTGCGTGCGGTTTCATCACCATAGTATACCTGTGAAGCCCCGGGGGTCAACAGCAATACATTTGCCGAACGATAGGGTTTGGAACGATCTTTATCATAAGGGGAGCCATCATCATGTGAGGTCAAATAATTGAGTACACTTTTATCTTGGAGCTTTGTGTGCAGCAGTTTACTATATTTTTTGAAGATGGTCTCATAATCATTGTCCGCATCGTTCTTCAACTCAAAGTTGATGAGACTTTTGAACCCATAATCAAAGAAATCCACTTTTTTGTCCCCAAAATCAAAATCTCTTCCACTGGATATGCCATAATTGTAGACTTCCCCGACCAAGTAAAAAGGATTGTCGTCCAACACACTGTTTTCATGTTTCTTTTTCCACATTTCAAAAGTGTAGTCCGCTTCTTTATGGAGGTCGGCCCAAGCATTTTCGTTGACATGTTTTACGGTGTCAACTCGAAAGCCGTCAACCCCAAATTCGTTAATGTAATCTGTAAGCCATTTGATAATATAGTAGCGCGGGGCCCTTGGATAGCCTGTGCGCTCAAAAAACAGCTGGAGCTCATCGAGTTCCTTGCTCAAACGGCCTTCATCTTTCCATTTTGCCAAAAGTGCGTCTGGGAGTTCCACATCTTCATCCGATTCGGTAAGAATATCGGGTAAATTTGCTACAAGCGTACATTCCGTGGTGTTCTCATAGGTTGTAAATTCACAAGTGGGTCCGGTTCTTACCCAATCGTCTGGCCAAACAGGGTCTTTGTCCGTAACTGGACCCGTATGGTTGAGCACTACGTCCAAGATTATCCGAATACCTTTGCTATGGGCTGTTGCCACAAGTTTTGAAAGGTCGTTTTTGGTCCCAAAATTAGGATCGATAGCCGTCCAATCTTTGGTCCAATACCCATGATAACCATAGGTTTTTCCCGTCCCTTCATCGGTTCCTCCATGAATTTGCTCTACGATTGGGGTAAACCAAATGGCATTGATGCCCAGATCGGTAAAATATCCTTCTTCAATTTTTTTGATGATTCCTTGAATATCGCCACCTTCAAAACCTCTCAATACTGCGGTTTCTTCGGTTCGGTCAAAGTTGATATCGTTGTTGGGGTTTCCATTGTTGAAGCGATCGGTCAACAAGAAATAAATATTGGCACCTTCCCAAACAAAAGGCACCTCTTTTTTAGGGGTTTCCTCCACAACTACCTGTGTAATTTCCTGCTCTTTTTTAACTTTTTTGCAGCCAATAAATAAGGGTATCGAGAACAAAACAACAAGGAGTTTTTTCATGAATTGGGAATTTGTTTAAAGCTATAAAATGCCTTGGTAAATATAAAATTTATTTATATCCACTTTAAACAACCCGAGACTAATATTATCGTGGTGATTATTGAGTACGGTTAAGTACTTTATATTCTTCGTAGCAGCTCGAAATCGCATCTAAAATTTGAAGATCGTTCGCTGTTTTAATAAAGGATTTTGAATAGTTGCAGTTGTTGAGAATGTCCTCTATGTCCACTTTTTCCAATTGAAGCAGTTCGGTCAAGGTTTCCCTATCAAATTTTGAAGCCAAAAGGTCGCGAATATTGTCATCTTCCTTGATTTGGCGAAGCTTGCGCATCTGCCTTGGCTTTTTGCCAAAAAGGTTGCGCAACAAGTCGGCAGGGTTAAGAATAGCGCCCAGCACTTTGGTAACGGCACTGGGGCTTTTGTTACCGGCCTCGTAACTGGTGTTCAGTCCGGAAATACTGTATTGGTATGCATTGTTTACCGGAAGGTTCTTTACATCTATTTCCAAATACCCGGTAAGCTGATACGGGGTTACTACCACTTCTTCGAGTGCATAGGCCAGTTCGGTCAACGCAATTTCCGTATCTCCGAATCGAAACATGTCGTTGGTGACCCTTACTTTCTGGGTTTTAAAACCAAGATAGGAAAAGTACAATGTATCGTTTACCGCAGCAGGAATGGTAAATTTACCATCCTGATTGGTAATGGTTCCCTTAACTTGATTAAGGTTAACCACGTGCACACTTTCCAAGGGATATTCCGTTTGGGCATTGATTACCGTAGCGGTAAAATCCCTTACCTCCTGAGCTTCATCGCCTTCAATTTGCGATACACCAAGTAATGGAAATAGGGACAATAGTATAAGTAGTACTCTTCTCATGCAATCTTTGTAGGTATAAAAATACTAAACAAAGAAAAATAAATAGTAGGGACTTACCATTTAATATAGAATTAACTAATAAAAGCCCTGTTTTTTCTTACCTCCTTTTTTACCGTAGCCACCTTTTTTTCCTCCTTTATATGACTTGTTACCACCTCTTCGGTTACCGCCGCCACCGCCTTTACGACCACGACGTTTTTTGCCGCCTTTTCCACCTCCGCCAGCGCCTGGATTTTTGGAAACTTCCACATTTATGAAGCGTCCTTCCAGTTTAAAGTCGGTGAAGGTCTGAAGGATAAATTCAGTAAGCTGGGCATCTGTATTAAAAAAGGAGAAAGAATCCTTGGTATCCACATTGTAGACATCTTCTTTTTCCAAGTTTAAGGTATCACGAAGGAAATCTTTCAGGCTCATCCAATCGTAACCATCGCGCTCCCCAACATTGATAAAGTATCGAACGGAACCTTCCGTTGGTATATCACCTTTGGATGTACCATTTCCTCTATCGGCATCTTGACTATTAAGGTCTTTGGTCTTACTATAATAATTGTAGAATTGAGTGAATTCTACGGAGAATATTTTTTTGATAAGCTCTTCGCGATCAATACCTTCCAAAACATCGTTAATGGCAGGAAGGTAGCTGTCAATTTCTTGATTGACCTTGGTATCCTTGATCTTGTTGGCCAAGTGGTACAATTGGATTTCACAGATTTCAATACCATCAGGGATATTTTTCTTGATGAAATCCTGCTTGATTTTATTTTCAATGGCCTTGATTTTCCTCAATTCCGAACGAGTAATGATGACCATGGAAATTCCAGACTTCCCGGCACGTCCTGTACGTCCACTTCGGTGGGTGTAGGTTTCAATCTCGTCAGGTAATTGATAGTTGATTACGTGGGTTACATCATCCACATCGATACCTCGTGCAGCAACGTCCGTAGCAACTAACATCTGCACTTGCTTTTTACGGAAGGAGTTCATTACCAAATCACGCTGATTTTGGCTTAAATCACCATGCAAAGCACCGGCATTGTAACCATCTTCAATCAATTTTTCGGCAACACGTTGGGTGTCTCTTTTGGTTCTACAGAACACAACGGAGAAAATACCTGGATTGGCATCTGCCAAACGTTTAAGGGCAGCGTAGCGGTCACGGCCACCTACCACATAATACTCGTGTTGTACGGTTGAAGCACCTGCATTTACTGTTCCCACAGTAATTTCAACAGGCTTGTGCATAAACTTTTTAGCGATTGTGGCCACTTCCTTGGGCATGGTCGCTGAAAAAAGCCACGTAAATTTTTCTTGAGGAGTATTGGACAAAATGTCCTTGATATCTTCATAGAAGCCCATGTTCAACATTTCATCGGCCTCGTCCAATACGCAGTAGTCAATTTTGGAGATGTCCACCATGTTTCGGCCAATCATGTCTTTCATACGACCAGGGGTTGCCACAACAATTTGAGCCCCCCTTTTTATTTGTCTGGCCTGTTCCGTAATGCTGGCGCCACCATAAATAGCGACAACATTAAGTCCTTTTACGTATTTGGAATAAAGTTTTAGTTCGTTGGTAATCTGTAAACAGAGTTCTCTGGTAGGAGAGAGGATCAATCCTTGAGTGGTTCTGCTTTCCGATTGGATCTTTTGGATCATTGGAAATCCAAACGCAGCGGTTTTACCTGTTCCTGTTTGTGCCAAGGCAACCAAATCGGTTTCTTGATCTAATAGAATTGGGATTGATTTTTCTTGTACTTCAGAGGGGGATTCAAATCCAAGGTCGGAAATAGCATCCAATAGGGGTTTGTCCAACCCCAAGGCTTCAAATTTTGTCATAGCGGTGTAAATACCTTAAATCGCAAATATGTTTGTGTTGTATAGAGCGATTTTTAGTATTTCCCGTTCAAGCCCATCACAACACCTTGCCCATACCGGCGGCGTTAATAAAGCGGCAAAGGTACACTTATTTTGATCGGTGCAAGCTAAGTTGCCTTCTTTTTTAAGAACTCCACCAATTTTTGTACGGCCCTACCTCGGTGACTGATAGCGTTTTTGGTCTCGTGAGACAGTTCCCCAAAGGTTTTGTCGTAACCATCAGGTTTAAAAATGGGGTCGTAGCCAAAACCACCTTCTCCATACTGTTCCGAGGTAATTTGTCCTTCAACAATGCCATCAAATGTGAAACTTTCGCCTTTTAGGTTTAAATGAACCACGGTTTTAAAGTGTGCTGAGCGGTTGTTTTCACCTTCCAACTCGGATAATAACTTAGTCATATTATCCTCGGCATTCTTTTGTTCCCCTGCATATCTTGCGGAGTAGACTCCTGGAGCTCCATTCAAGGCATCGACCAACAAACCTGTGTCGTCCGAAAAGCAATCCAAACCATAGGTGCGGGTTACAAAATCCGCCTTGATTTTGGCGTTTTCCTCAAGGGTATCTCCGGTTTCTGGAATTTCGTCGAAGCACTCAATATCCTTTAAGGATAATAGTTCAATGGTTTTGGGAAGCAATTGTTGAACTTCCTTCAACTTATGGTCATTATGCGTGGCAAAAACTAATTTCAAATCAAAAAGGGTTCTATTTTGAGTTTCAAAAGTAGTAATTTCGAGTTTTAAGCAAGTTTCTATGAAAATGAAAGTGCCACCTGCTTTGGTGATGTTGATTTTTGGAGGTTTTATGTATGTTTTGGACAGATTCTTACCGGTTGGTGAGTTCGATTTTTTCGGGAAACACTGGCTTATGATGGTGCTTTTTGGTCTTGGTATAGCAGTAATTTTGATTTCCGTGATTCAGTTTGTAATAAAAAAAACTACGACGGACCCATTGAATCCAAGTAAAGCATCCGAATTGGTCACCAATGGCATCTATAATTTTACGCGTAACCCCATGTATTTGGGCATGTTGCTTTTTTTGTTGGCCTATGGTCTCCATCTGGGAAACGCGTTCAATACTTTGGTTGCAGCGGGTTTTGTTTCTTACATGAACCATTTTCAGATCAAACCCGAAGAAGAGGCTCTTAAAAAAGTCTTTGGTCAAGAATATAACATCTATTGCAAGCTCACAAGACGGTGGTTTTAAGAAAAGGAAATTGAAAAATTCACTTTTTTGGGTCTCATTTAAAACAAATCGTAATAGTTTTTTGATTTATCCGTAAATGTGTAAGGTTTTTAGCAACTTCCGATTCTAAGGATAGAATTAATGTTTAATTTTACACTTTAATTTTTTTTGAAACGACCCATGGTAGAGACAGGACGCAAATATGTGTTCGATTTTGATAGTACGCTCACACGTGTTGAGGCGTTGGATGTTTTGGCTGAAATGACCCTTCAAGGCAATCCAAAAAGAGATGAAATTGTGGCGGAGATACAGAAAATCACCAATTTAGGAATAGATGGGGATATTTCTTTCACGGAATCCTTGGAGCGAAGAATTCGGTTGTTGAGCGCCAATAAGAGTGATTTAGAGGACTTGGTAAAAGAGCTCCGGCAAAAAATCTCAAAATCGATAGAGTCGAACAAGCAGTTTTTTCATGAGTTTGCAGAAGACATCTATGTGATTTCTTGCGGCTTCAAGGAATTTATCGATCCCATTGTTGAAGAATACAACATTCCATCCGACAGGGTGTATGCCAACACATTTAAGTTTGATGCCGACGGAAATATTATCGGTTTTGACGAAACAAATGTTTTGGCCGCACACAACGGAAAAATAGAATGTTTAAAGAATTTGGGCTTGGAAGGCGAGGTCCAAGTAATTGGCGACGGCTACAGCGATTATGTAATGCGCGAGGCCGGAATTGCCCATAAGTTTTTCGCCTACACCGAAAACGTGCATCGCGAAAAGGCGGCCAACAATGCCGATCACGTGACACCGAATTTAGATGAATTTTTATATATAAACGATTTGCCAAGAAACTTATCATACCCCAAGAACAGAATCAAGATCCTTTTACTGGAAAATGTTCATACTGCAGCTTTTGACAATCTTTCGGAAGAAGGATTTTCAGTAGAGTTGATCAAAACCAGTCTTTCCGAAGATGAACTTATTGAGCGTATCAAAGGCGTACATGTGCTTGGAATCAGGTCCAAAACACAGGTGACCCAAAAAGTTTTGGATGCGGCCGATAAATTATTGGTGGTAGGTGCATTTTGCATCGGAACTACCCAAATAGACTTGGAATACAGTAAGAAAAAAGGGGTTGTGGTCTTCAATGCCCCATATAGCAACACCCGTTCCGTAGTGGAGCTTGCGATAGGGCAGATTATTATGTTGATGCGTAGTATTTTCCCAAGAAGCACGGAAATCCATAATGGAGAGTGGAACAAGACCGCTGCTGGATCGCAAGAGGTTCGCGGAAAAAACCTAGGTATTGTAGGTTATGGCAACATTGGTAAACAGATGTCCGTTTTGGCCGAGGCCATGGGGATGAAGGTGTATTATTACGATGTCGACGATCAGTTGGCCATTGGTAATGCCGTTAAATGCAATACATTGGAAGACTTGCTGAATGTTTCAGATGTGGTCACCTTACATGTTGATGACAATAAGGCCAATAAAAACTTTATTGGAGAGCGCGAGATCAACCAAATGAAGGATGGTGCAAAGCTCATTAACCTGTCTAGAGGTTTCGTTGTTGATATTGACGCTCTGGCATCTGCCTTAAAAAGCGGGAAATTGGGAGGAGCTGCTGTAGATGTTTATCCTTCCGAGCCACGTAGCAACGGAGAATTTCAAACCCCGTTACAAGGACTTTCCAATGTTATTCTTACACCGCATATTGGTGGTAGTACCGAGGAAGCTCAACGCGACATTGCGGATTTTGTGCCAAATAAGATCATGGATTATATCAATACGGGAAATACGGTGGATGCCGTTAACTTCCCGAATATACGTTTGCCTAAACAGAACAAAGCTCATCGTTTCTTGCACATTCATAGAAATGTTCCGGGAATCATGGCCAAGATCAATGAAATATTGGCACAATACGGGCTGAACATTTCTGGTCAGTACCTTTCTACCGATAGCGAAGTGGGTTATGTGATCACTGATTTGGACAAGGAATACGACAAGGATGTGATCAAGGCGCTCAAGAAAATTGAGAACACCATCAAGTTTAGGGTGCTTTACTAGTTTCTTAGGCATAAGACATAAGAGTCAAGATGTAATGATCAAATAATCAGGAAAAAGTCTTTTGTCTTGTCTCTTAAAGCGTAGCGGTCTTTTATCCAATTCATTGATGATGATACGGTTCGTTCCTGAGAATAGTAAACCCTCTATAAATCTGTTCCACTATGAACAATCGCACCATTTGGTGAGAGAAGGTCATTTTAGATAAACTTATCTTGCCAGAACTTTTTGCGTAAACGGCATCACTAAAACCGTAAGGGCCGCCGATTGCCAAAACTAGGTTTTTAATGCCGCTGTTCATTTTTTTCTGTAAAAACTGGGCAAAGTCCACAGAGGTATATTGCTTGCCCTTCTCGTCTAGAAGAATTAGGGTGTCCGTAGGTTGAAGCTGAGTTAGAATAAGTTCGCCCTCCTTATCCTTTTGCTGTGCTTCGGAGAGGTTTTTACGGTTTTTGATGTCCGGAATTACCTCCATCTGAAACTTGATGTAATGCTTTAGCCGTTTCTCGTAAATGGCTATAAGTTCTTCAAGTTCAGACTTGTCGGTTTTTCCAATGGCAATCAAAGTAATCTGCATGCCCAAAAATAAACGTTTCAGCTTAAATTATGGGCACATAAGTCATGGACAACGAACAATGTTTTTACTATTTTCGTTAAAAGCTCAATAGGATGATTTCCGAAGAACAATTTCAAAACGAACTGGATTTGATCATTGCCAATGCCGTAAGAGAGGACGTTGGTGATGGCGACCATAGCTCTTTATCCTGTATTCCTGCGTCAGCTCAAGGAAGAGCAAAACTTCTTGTAAAGGATGAGGGCATTATCGCAGGTGTTGCATTTGCCAAACAAGTATTCAATTATGTCGACCCAAACCTTACTATGGAAATTTTGATAGAGGACGGGGCCCAGGTTAAATATGGAGATATTGTTTTTTATGTAGAAGGCAGCTCCCAAAGTATTTTAAAGGCGGAACGGCTCGTGCTCAACGCTATGCAACGTATGAGCGCAATTGCCACCAAGACCCAAGATTTTGTGTCCCTTCTGGACGGTACCGATACCAAGATTTTGGATACCCGAAAAACAACTCCGGGCATACGTGCCCTGGAAAAATGGGCCGTTAAGATAGGAGGTGGCGAAAACCACAGGTTTGCCCTTTATGACATGGTCATGCTCAAGGACAATCATATTGATTTTGCAGGAGGAATCACAAAAGCCATTCAAAAAACACAGGATTATTTAGAGAAAAAGGGGAAAAACCTAAAAATTATAGTAGAAGCTAGAAATCTGGATGAAGTTGATGAAATATTGAAGTCCAATGGTGTTTACCGTATCCTTTTGGATAATTTTGATTATGACGAAACCCGAGAAGCCGTCAAAAGAATAGGGGATAGGTGCCTCACTGAATCTTCGGGGGGAATAACCGAGGACACGATTCGAAAATATGCCGAATGTGGCGTGGATTATATTTCCTCGGGTGCGCTCACCCATTCCGTTTATAATATGGATTTAAGCTTAAAAGCCGTTTAAATGTCAGCAGGCATCGAAGAGCAGTTAGAAAAAATACCTGTCATTAATTGGATTGTCCGATTGATGAAAAAAATAAGGCTCAAAGCTTTTGAAGGACTCTCTTTGTATGATTTGATTGAAATGTACTTACTAGGGATTGTTAAGGGGACTCTTTCATCCAGGGCCAGTTCCATAGCATTTAGCCTGTTTTTGGCTTTATTTCCACTACTCATTTTTTTGGTGACCTTGATTCCTTTTATAATTCCTTATGTAAGTGTCGGCAATGAGAATTTTGATGCCCAGTTTTTGGATTTCTTGGAATCCTTTCTCCCATCCGCGACTAGTGAATACTTTGGAGAGATTTATCAACAAATAAAGGACCAAAAACAGGGAGGATTGCTGTCATCCGCCTTTATTTTGTCCATTTTTTTGGTGGCCAATGGTGTAAACGCCATTTTTGGCGGGTTCGAGAACTCGTACCACGTAGAGCTTACGCGCAACTTTTTTCGTCAATACGCCTACGCACTCATGGTGGGTTTGATTCTTTCCGTTTTATTGATTGTTGGAGCCGTTGCCTTCGTGTATTTTGAGTTCTACATTGTGGAGTACACCAGCGAGTATTTGGGCAAGACCTTGGGTTACGATGTGGAAAAGGGGGATACGGTCGGAATACAACTGGCCAAAGTGATGTTTTTCTTGTTCCTCTCCTATTTGACCACCGCAATATTGTACTATTTTGGAACTGCAGAGGGAAGAAATGCCCGTTTTTTTTCAGCAGGAGCCTTGATGACAACTCTTTTGTTCCTCCTTACATCGTATCTTTTCGGTATCTACGTGGATAAATTTGCACGATATAATGAACTTTATGGTGCATTGGGCGGATTATTGATTTTAATGGTGTTTATTTGGTTAAATTCCAATATCTTATTATTGGGTTTTGAACTGAATGCAACCTTGAACTCACTAAAAAAGCGACATGAAAAGCAAAAGAATGAAGAGTAAATGGATATGCGGAGTGTGTTTTTTGCTCTGTCAGATAACATGGTCGCAAAGTGTTTTTGGTAAATGGAAGACTATTGATGACCGTAACGGTGTGGAAAAGGCCGTTATTGAAATTTACAAGGAAGACGGTATGTTGCACGCCAAAGTGATAGAAATCCTAGAGGACGGAAAAAAAGGGGCACTGTGCACCAAATGTGATGGCGACAAAAAGAACAAGCCCATTCTTGGTATGAAGATTATGGACGATTTCGAGGAACACAAAGACGGTGTTTACAAAGGCGATAGCTTGTTTGACCCCGAGCAAGCCATGACTTTTAGAGGAAAGGTCTGGCTGGACGAGGAGAATAAAAACCGATTGAAGGTCAGAGGATATTTAGCATTTCTGCACAGGACCCAAACATGGCATAGGGTAGAAGAGAATTAATGTATGGATTATTTTTTGGATGTTGTTCTTCCCATTCCTTTGGAAAGACTCTTCACGTATAAAATTTCGCAGGCCGAAGCAGATTTTATAGAAGAGGGAATGCGCGTTGCCGTTCCCTTTGGTAAATCAAAGATATATACTGCATTGGCCTATAGGGTGCACCAAAATGCTCCCGAGGCCTACGAACCCAAAGAAATTTATCAAATTCTTGATGAGCAACCTGTTGTGACCCAAATACAGTTGAAGCATTGGGAATGGGTGGCCAAATATTACATGTGTACTTTGGGAGAAGTCATCCGAAGTGCGCTGCCAAGTGTTTTTATGTTAGAAAGCGAAACGCTGGTTTTGCCCAACAAAAATACGGATGTAGACGAAGCAGAGCTTTCGGATGATGAGTTTTTGATATTTGAGGCATTGCAGCATCAATCCGCATTAAAAATTTCCGAGGTCAGTGACATTGTTGATAGGAAAAATGTATTGAAGCTTATCAATACGCTTGTCCATAAAGGAGTTGTGCTTCAAAAAGAAGAGCTGTACGAACAATACAAGCCCAAACTGGTCCGCTACGTTAAGCTATCCGACCAATATGAGGACGAGCAGCAACTGGCAGAATTGTTGAATGAACTTACCAGGGCACCCAAGCAAAGCCAAGTGGTGCTTTCCCTTTTTCAGCTGAAATCCAAAAAAAGCAACAAACCTATCGCTCTTTCCGAATTGGAAGAGGCGAGTGGAGCCTCACGTGCGGTGATAAAAGCACTTATAGATAAAAATATCTTGGAGGAATACCACATCCGAAAGGATAGGGTCGACTTTGATGAACGTTCCGAAGCATCCAAACATGTGGATTTAAATGAATATCAGCATCAGGCTTTGGGAGCTATCAATGATGGCTTTTCAGAGAAAAAACCTGTTTTGTTGCATGGAGTTACATCATCGGGAAAAACAGAAGTATATGTAAAACTCATTCAAAAATGCTTGGATGAAGGCAAACAAGCCTTGTATTTACTTCCGGAAATAGCATTGACCTCACAATTGATCAATAGACTGAGACATTACTTTGGTCATCAAGTGGCTGTTTATCATTCAAAATATAGTATTCACGAGAGGGTAGAGGTGTGGAACAACGTGTTGGCGAACGCTGAAAAGGCGCAGATTGTTATTGGTGCACGTTCATCTTTATTCCTTCCGTTTACCAAGTTGGGCCTAGTGGTCGTGGATGAAGAGCACGAAACTTCCTTTAAACAATTTGACCCTGCTCCTCGTTACCATGCCAGGGATGCCGCCGTGGTTTTGGCTTCATTGCACAAGGCTCATATAGTCTTGGGTTCTGCCACACCAAGTATTGAGAGTATGTACAACGCCAGAACAAAAAAGTACGGATATGCTTCCATTGTCCATAGGTTCGGCGATGTATTGATGCCGGATATCAACTTGGTGGATATTAAAGAAGCGACCCGCAAACGTAGAATGAAGGGGCATTTTTCGGAAATACTCATTAAAGCGATAACAGAAGCATTGGAAGAAGGGGAGCAGATTATTCTTTTTCAGAATAGGAGGGGTTTCGCTCCGGTTGTAGAATGCACTACCTGTGGCCATGTGGCACAATGTCCTAACTGTGATGTAAGTCTAACGTATCATCAACACAGAAATCAACTGCGTTGTCATTATTGTGGTTATCACATGGCCTTGCAACAGGCCTGTTTGGCCTGCGGGAGTCCTACTTTGGACAACAAGGGATTTGGTACGGAACAGATCCAACAGGAGTTAGAGCAGTTGTTTCCCGATGTTTCGGTGGGACGTATGGATTTGGACACCACACGTGGCAAATATGCTTATGAAAAAATAATTTCATCTTTTGAAAATCAAGAAATGGATATTTTGGTGGGCACGCAGATGGTAACCAAAGGATTGGATTTTAGAAATGTGAGCTTGGTAGGCATCATGAATGCGGATTCCATGCTCAATTTTCCTGATTATCGTGCGCATGAACGCAGTTTTCAAATGTTGACGCAGGTAGCCGGTAGGGCAGGGCGAACGAAGAAACGGGGAAAAGTACTAATACAAACGTACAATCCCTACCATCAAATATTGCAACAGGTGACCACGAACAATTACGATAAAATGTTTGAGGAACAGTTTTACGAGAGGGAGCAATTCAAATATCCGCCGTTGGTGAGGCTCATAAAAATTACTTTAAAGGACAAGGATTTCAATAAATTGAACGAGGCTTCGGATTGGTTGGCGGGTTCTTTGCGAAATGTGCTCGGCCGTAACATTCTTGGTCCAGAGTACCCTCCTGTGGCTCGAATCCGAAGGGATTATCTGAAAAATATAATGATCAAGATTCCTCAAAAACAGCCTTTGGCACAAACAAAAAATAGCATTAAAAGAATTGAGAAATCCTTTAATGCTATTTCCAAGTATAAAAGTGTAAGACTGGTCTACAATGTGGACCACATATAATTATACGTTTGCCAGGGCTTCCGCCAGTTCTGTCTTTTTGTTTCTACTTAAAGGAATCTGTCTGCCCCCTACCTCAACATTTTTGCTGTTGAATTTCTCGATTTTCTCCAGATTCACAATGTAAGATTTATGAATACGTAGAAATTTTTCGTCAGGCAATTGCTTTTCGAAAGATTTCATAGTGGAAAGGATTACAATATTGGCTTCATCGGTCACCAATTTGATGTAATCACCCAACGCTTCTATCCATTTAATATCGTTTAAGATAACCTTGCGTTTTTTCAGGTTACTCTTTACAAAGATGTGTTCCTCGTCTTCATCTACCCTGTTCATTTGCTCGTATTTGGCAACGGCTCTTTTTACGGAAGCTTCAAAACGGGCCAAGGTTATGGGTTTGTGAAGGTAATCGGTAACGTCGTAATCGAACGCTTTAAGTGCATAATCAGGTTTACCGGTAATAAGGATAACCTGTGGTGGGTTCTCTAGGGCCTCTAATAGGTCAAAACCACTGATAATCGGCATTTCAACATCTAAAAAGATAAGATCGATATCGTGGTTTTTTAGGCCATTTTTGGCTTCAATGGCATTGCTGTACTCAGCAACCAAAGCTAGGTGTGGGTGATTGTTGACCAATTTCGCAACGGCCATGCGCTGCATGGAAGAATCGTCTACAATTATACTTTTTAATTTCATGAATGGGGTGATTTGTAGGGTTTTAAATCATCGGCAAAGTACATAAAAAACACGGTTAAGAGCAACAAAAGATGTAAACATGGTCTATTTTGTTGTGTAAATTGCCATATGTGTTATTTAGGTTTAAAAGGTTTTTAATGTTGATAACTCATGTACTTAAACGAAGTTTTTTTACTTTTCTTGCAAGGAGAAAGAAATATTATTAATTTTGCGCTCCTTTAAAAATATATTATAATGAACCATTACGAAACTGTTTTCATTTTGAATCCCGTTCTGTCTGAAACACAGATAGAGGAAACAGTCAAGAAATTTGAGGATTTCTTGATTAAGAATGGTGCCAAAATGGTCTCCAAAGAAGATTGGGGACTTAAAAAATTGGCCTATCCCATTCAGCACAAGAAAAGTGGATTTTACCACTTGTTCGAATTCCAAGCTCCAGGTGAGGCCATCGGCCCTTACGAATTGGAATTTAGAAGAGATGAGCGCATTATGCGTTTTCTGACCGTTAAATTGGACAAGCATGCAATTGCTTGGGCGGAGAAAAGAAGAAACAAACTAAAAGCAAAGGCATAAGGGTATGGCATCTATTGAGCAACAAGCAAAAGCAAAAAAAGACGGGGAAATCAGGTATTTGACCCCGCTTAACATTGAGACCAACAAGCAAAAGAAGTATTGTAGGTTCAAAAAATCAGGCATCAAGTATATTGACTACAAAGATCCTGATTTCTTGATGAAGTTGGTGAACGAGCAAGGTAAATTGCTTCCAAGAAGACTAACAGGTACTTCTTTGAAATACCAGAGAAAAGTGGCACAGGCCGTTAAACGTGCCCGTCACCTAGCGTTAATGCCGTATGTTGGCGATATGTTGAAATAAAAAACACCAGAGAATGGAACTTATTCTAAAAGAAGATGTACAGGATTTGGGATTTAAGGATGATATCGTTACCGTAAAGAACGGTTACGGCAGAAACTTCCTTATCCCTCAAGGTTTGGCCGATTTGGCTACACCTTCAGCCAAAAAAGTTTTGGCTGAAAACCTTAAGCAAAGAGCTCACAAGGAGAAAAAGGTTATTGACGAGGCTACCAAAATTGCCGATGCGTTGAAGCAATTGGAGATTAAGATTGCCGCGAAGGCAGGTGCCGGAGATAAATTGTTCGGTTCTGTTACCAATATCGACCTTGCTGCTGCTTTGGACAAAGAAGGACAACAAATCGATAGGAAATTCATCAATATTAAAGGTGGAGCTATCAAAAGAACTGGTCCTTACGAGGCTATTATCAGATTGCACAGGGAAGTTGTAGTAGAATTCCCTTTTGAAGTAGTTGCGGAAGCTAACTAAACTTCGAAATAAATTGAATAAAAAAATCCCGAGCAATTTGCTCGGGATTTTTGTTTTTGGTCTATACGTTCCCTTATGCAATTCATCAATTTTATTGTTGATTTAAATATTTTTTAAATCATCCATCAATTCAAAAGGGGCAACCATTGGTTCAACAGGCCCATCCGTCAAACGGGTAAGAAATAGAACGATGTGAAATAGTATCATTGGGGAATTAACCGACCTAAATTGTACAGGCTTTTATTTCCTTTTTTTATGTGTGGTTTTCTTGGTCTTTCGCAAAGCATCGACCTGGACCGACTGGGCAAAGCAAAACTCTTTGATTACAGCGGAAGCTTATCGGCCAATGGTGTTTTTTATGAAGGTACTGTAGACCGTCAAGCATTCACCTATTTTCTGAATGGAAATCTGAACTTCAATATAGCGGAAGTTTATAATGTTCCGCTCTCTTTTGCCTATACCAATCAAAATTTTGATTTTTCGAGTCCTTTCAAGCTTAATCGGTTAAGTATTAGCCCCTCTTATAAGTGGATTACACTCCACATCGGTGATGCTGCCATGACTTTTTCGCCCTACACGCTCAGTGGCCACCAATTTACAGGGGTTGGAATCGACCTCGCTCCCACGGGACCATTTAAGGTCAGTGCCATGTGCGGCAGGTTTTTGAGAGCTGTGGAATACCATATTGATGAACCCAACCAACAAACAGTTTATTTGCGAAGAGGTTTTGGGCTAAAAACTTCCTACGCTTTTGATCAATTGGACGTGGGGTTGATTTTTTTCAAAGGATTTGATGATGAAAACTCACTTCAAGAGCCTTTTCCTACGGAATTGGGGCTGACACCCAAGAATAATATGGTGATTTCCCTTTTGACTGACTTCCAGCTCAAAGAAAGAATAAATATTAGAGTGGAATATGCTGTTTCGGGAATTACGGAAGATGTAAGGGTAACCGATGAAAGCGGGGACAAAGGGATCTTATCATTGTTCCTGAATGAAAATATCACTACTAATTATACCAATGCTTTGAATGCTTCCATTGATTATTCTGTGGGCAATGGAACTTTGGGCGGAGCTTACGAGCGGGTAGACCCGAATTACAGGACCTTTGGCGCTTATTATTTCAACAATGATCTTGAAAATATTACCGTAAATGCCTCACAGACCATTTTTGACAACAAACTCAATATTGGGGTAAATGCAGGGTTGCAACGAGACAATTTGGACGATTCCAAAGCCTCGGCGATGAAGCGACTGGTGAGTTCCATCAATCTGAACTACGCCCCAACGGAAAGGTTGGGCATCAACGGTTCCTTTTCCAATTTCCAATCCTATACCAACATCAGGGACCAGTTCGACTACATCAATCGGGTAAGCGAACTGGATAATCTGGACACCTTGAACTATCGGCAGATTTCCAAAAATGCCAATTTGGGCATCAACTATTTAATAAAACAGACCGAAACCCGAAATGACAGGGCCAATATCAATCTGGTGTATCAAGATTCCAACGAAGAACAGGAAGGTGCGGCCATTGAAAACAGCGGAACCCGATTTTATAACGGTTCTGCTTCATACGCCTTGGGCTATCCACAACAATCACTGGCCATCACCGTGGCGGCCAACACCTCGTACACCAAAGCAGGGGGTACGGATACAGGACTTACCGTGGGTCCAACCTTGGGGGTTGCCAAACAATTCTTTGATAAAAAGTTACGCAGCAATTTTTCAGCCTCCTACAATACATCCTTTGCGAATGGGGAGCAACAAAACCAATTCTACAACCTTCGTTTGGAAGGCAATTATGCTTGGAAAGAGGGACACAACTTCACACTGAACGTACTTTCACTTTTCCGAAATACCGTACAGAGCAACACCACTGATTTTACGACCACTTTTGGCTACGCCTATACCTTTGGACGAGGCAAACGAAAGAATAATGCACCGTCTTCCATGGGACAAAGCCCTCCACGGAACAATTTGCTGACTTTCCGCTATAGGGACGTAGTGTACAGCGGAACCCCTAAAGAGATTGTCCAACAATTACGAAATGTACTGCAGCAATCTCGCTACCAACAATTACCTCAGGAAAAACGAGATGAGCTCAACCAAATGTTGATGGATATGGAACAGTCTAAAAATACTAATCGATTAAAGGTCACAGCGATTGCTTTTTTAGAAGCGCTACATCGTTTTGAGGAAATGAACAAGATGAAAAAATAAATAAAGGCAGTGCCACCCCAAGCCTGCCGCCTAAAATACCTACTTATGAGAACATTGTTCACTAAAAACAAGACCGAAAAACAGTCTGCCGGACACTGCATACTGGCTTATCGATCATTATTGCCTGTCCAACTGCTCAACTGCCCACTGCTCAACCGCCTACTGAGATACTGCCCATTGCTATGCTGCCTACTGCTGTACTGCCACCTGTCCACCGCCCAATCCTTTCCAGTGCAAGTGATAGCACAGGCCATACCGCCCGCCCCCGCCAATTTTTCCGATTTTGCCAATGCAGCCGCACTGAACGGTCCGCTGCGGGTACAGATCGTGCTCAACGACTTCCAGATTTCCGATAGGCAGGTCCGCTTGCAGGTATCCTTCAACGGGAACGGTATCGGGTTTCAGAGTCGTGAAAATGTGATCGGGGCCACGCCGCTCTATTTGGAGGGCGGTATACCCACCGTGCTGGACCACATGCTGCTCGCACCGTACTTTGAGTTCGGCAACCTTGTGGGCATTACTCCCAATGTGTACGGCAGCCCCATCCCCGATGGTGTTTACCAAGTCTGTTTTCAGGTGTTCGATGTGCTCACGGGCAAACGGCTCTCCAACAATGCCTGCACCACCCTAAATGTGTTCAAGAACAGTCCGCCCTTTTTGGTGTTGCCCGAAAATGGGAGTGATATCGTGGAGCGTAGCCCCCAGAACATCGTGTTCCAGTGGACGCCACGGCACATCAACGTAAGCCAGGTAGAGTACGAGCTCAGTCTGGTGGAGATCTGGGACAACGCCATGGACCCACAGGCCGCTTTTCTGGGTTCCACGCCCTTGTTTACCACCGTTACCAGTGCCACTACCTACGTGTACGGCCCGGGCGAACCCATGCTGTTGCCCAACAGGACCTACGCTTGGCGTGTACAGGCTAGGACAAAACAAGGGGCAGAGGACATTGGTATATTCCAGAACCAAGGGTATAGCCAAATTTTTTCGTTCCAACATATGGAAGGCTGCTATGTGCCCAATGGCATACACCATGAAGTAAGGGGCGCCAACCAGGCCAATATTTTTTGGGAGGACAACAGCACCAGCGTACCCCAGTTTAAGATAAGGTACCGCGCCAAGGGCAACGATAATGCATGGTTCTACAACCAGACCACCGCCAACTGGACCACCCTGTGGGACCTACGGGCCAGCACCACCTACGAATACCAGATGCAAAAGACCTGTGCTGTGGGCGAGAGCAATTGGAGCCCCCTACGGCAGTTTACCACCAATTTGGAGACCGAGGAGGAAGACCTGTACCAGTGCGGGGTGTCGCCAAGTGTTGATATTGCCAACCAAGACCCCTTGCCCCAGTTGGGCGTGGGCGAGAGCTTTACCGCGGGCGACTTCCAGATGGTGGCCACCGAGGTGAACGGGGGCAACGGCTACTTTACGGGAAGGGGCTATACCCGCTTGCCCTATTTGGGCAATATAAAACTGGCGGTGCACTTTACCAATATATTGGTAAACACGGACAGGCAGCTTGCGCAGGGTACGGTAATCACCGAGTTTGACCCCACCATGGACAATATTGTGGACACAGGTGATGTGGTGGAGACGGTGGGTGAGCTAGGTGAGGCTGTTGGGGATTTATGGGATGAAATTTTTAAAGAGAAGGAAAAATTACTGGATGAACTGGCCGAGGCAGAAACGCTGGAAGAGCAGCAAGAGGTGATTACTAAGATAAATACCTATGAATTCTCGACCATAGCACAAGAGATAGACCAAATTGACGGCAAAGAAAATCTACCACCAGAGTTGCAAGAGGAGCTGGACGCTCTAAAAATGGAAGGCAGCTTGGTAACCACTCAAATGTTGTCCCCAAAGGAAATAGCAGACATTTCCACCGCAGATGCCAAACGTAGGGAACGGATCAAAGAGATTGATGCTATTGCGGAGAATTTAATTTCTGAAATACCCAAATATCAACTATTTGGAATTAGTATAACTGGCGATGTGATGAAACTAAGTTTTGAAACGGAAAGCTTCAATTATATAACTGGATATGGGGAGGACCCTACTGCACTTTATAAAATAAAATATAAAGCATTTTACTCGGCTTTTAAAATGTTGGGTAAAGCTAAACAATTGGAACTGCTGAAAAGATTGAAAATACCTGTTAAATTAGCTAACAAAATAGCTTCGCATCCCATATCTCCCGCAGCAGCTATAAGCAGTATGACTAGAGCTGAAATGGAAGGATTAAAAGCTCTTCCAATATTTGGAGACCTTGTGGAGATAATTTTCTCGGATTTTGAAAGTGATGGAAGGACTATTGATAATATGATAAAATGGGACAACGTAAGAGAAGATTTTTATACAATGATAAGTTCGGAGACTCTGGATGATGTTATTATGATTTATACTAACTTGAATCTCTATGAACAAACAACAATAAATACTTTAGAAACAGAAGTATCGGATTCTAGATTTCCATTATGGGATTATAAATATGTTTACTATGGCTCTCAATACGGAGAAACACTTCATATATTCGGTAGATATGACAATCCATTAAGACAATAAGAAGGGTATGAGCAAATCATTTAAAATAATTGTGTATGTGATATTTGTAATAGTTAGTTGTAATAATAATACTGATACGATAATTAAAAAATATTATCCTAACAATGTTTTAAAACGGAAATACACTGTCAGTTCAAATGGGGTAATGAATGGATTGGACTCTACCTTTCGCATAGATGGGACACTAAAAGAAGTATGCTTTTGGAAACAGGGTAAACTAAGCGATAACCTTGTGAAGTTTGATTATCAGGGTAATATTTCATCACTTGGAAAAATAAAGGATGAAACACTCATTTTTTATCGAATAGATGGAACAATTGAAAGTGAAGTCATGTTAGTGAATGGTTTAAAGAATGGATTGGAAGTTCATTATAATACTGATGGAAAAATTATAGGATTTAAAAGCTACAAGGACAATCTTGACCACGGGCTATTAATTCACTTTAATAAAGACCTGACTCCAAAATACATCAAGCAGTTAAGGAATGAAGAGACAGGAGAAATCTTGACAGGCCATTACAATAATGGGCTATTAAAAACATTTAGAATGTATGATAACGAGCATAATGGTTATAGAATCTTATTTCACCCAAATGGAGTTATTAAATCAATAACCCAAATTAAAAGAGGCAAATCACATGGGCTAAAATTCTCTTTTGCTGGTAATGGGCAGTTAATAAGTAGGGATAATTATGAGGATGGAGAAATAAAGCCTACTTCATAAAAAATAAGAAAGTGGAAGAAATTTTAAAAATCATTTTAGAGCTTCTATATGGTAACAAAAAGTTACTTGTTGTTTTGAGCATTGTAATGATTGTATTATTCATTATTTTTCGATTACTGTTAGACTAACTCCCCGCTTGCATAAGCGTCCCGCTCGTGCCATAGTAGTTAAAAGTTCTTTGACATAATTTAAGTTGACCAAGACCCCTTGCCCCAGTTGGGCGAGAGCTTTACCGCGGGCGACTTTCAGGTGGTGGCCACCGAGGTGCACGGCGGCAACGGTTACTTTACGGGAAGGGGCTACACTCGTTTGCCCTATTTGGGCAACATAAAACTGGCGGTGCACTTTACCAATATATTGGTGAACACGGACAGGCAGCTTGCGCAGGGCACTGTAATCACCGAGTTCGACCCCACCATGGACAATATTGTGGACACAGGTGATGTGGTGGAGAGGGTTGGGGAGCTTGCTTCGTCCATACGAGAGCTGCTCCAAAACTTTACGGGAACGCCAGAACAAATTGAGCAACTTGAAACTGAAAACGAGCAACAGGAAAGTTACGTAGATGAACTGTTGGCCGATGAATCCATTCCCCAAAATGTAAGGGACGAGCTGGCAGCCAATCATAATGCCTATAATGCTTCTAGCCAAGACTTGATAGATGAAGCCACTCAGGGAGGGCCCAACCCAGATGGTTATAACACAGCCAATCAGCTACAGGCGTACAACGACCTTGAAGAAAGTATACAAGAGGCGGAGAGTTTCCGAGATGCCTCATCCAGCACCAATGAAATTGCCTTTGACCCCGAAGATGCCCTTGCACTCGAAGGAACTACCGAAACAAACATTGTGGTCTATGTGTCACCGGCAGGGGTGCCCGTGGCGTTGCATGGAGATGTGCCTGTAAAATATTATACGGTCCAAAACGGGATTACTGCTTATGGCGCATTACAGAGTTTTACCATCGAGGATGGTCCCAATGCAGGCGAGTACAAAGCCCATAAAAAGGGTAATGAGTTTACGGGCTATAAAATAAATAAAGATTCAGAACCCTATGATTTTGGAGTACTGCCAGACCCGAACAACATCCGTTTTCGGTACATAAAAGAGGGAAAAACCTGCGCTCCCCTTTTGTACGAGGCACTATACCAACCCACCAATATCAACACAACCGGGGAGGGAGCTTTGGTAACGGATTTGGGTGGTACTCAATGGGACCTGCTCCCCATTGAAAAGCAGGGGTACACTACCTGTTTGCCAAGCTTGGACTACGATGGGTTTACCGAATACTTTATGGGAACCTATAACCTCTTTGGCTATGGCGGATTTTTGCGCAAAGTGGTGGCCGTGGACGGTGGCGTGGCCCATGTGTACTCCATTGCCGACCAAGAAAACGGTTGGATAATACATTACCAATACAACAGGGGCAATGGAAGATGGGAGCCCATTGCCGTGCCCGAATACGATGTGGACACCGCTGGGGGGCTCGATTATCTTTTTGGGCAAGTGTTTAGCTCGACGGCAGGACATTTGGTGTTGGATGCCGCGGGCATGGTGCCCGTGGCCGGAGAGGTTTTTGATGTGGCCAACGGCATATGGTATACCATAGAAGGAGACGGTACCAGTGCAGCCATCTCCTTTGCCTCCACCATACCCTTGGTATATGCCACTACGGTTAAGAATGCGGGCAGGGTAGTAAAGATTGTCGATGGTTCCTATCAAATCCTGAAATTATCGAGCCAACAGGCTGATGCATTTATAAACCAAATAAATAAACTTAATTTAGACGATGATGCCTTAAAGCTGCTCAACCAGGATTTGAACAACAAAGCCTTTGCCGAGGCTGTTGGGAAGAATCCAAAATTGCTGGTAAGTTGGAAAATAGTTAGTGAAGGTGGTATAGGTGATTTTATAAATCAGCCAGGTTATCTGGAAACACTTCAGAAAATTGCTAAATACCAAGATGAGCTGTTATCAGCATCCACGGAGAACGTTAAATATTATAGGGTACAAACCGAACATCCCTTGTCTAAAGCAATTTCTGTTGATAATACTAATTTAGTATTTCATGAATCGGACAAGTCCTTAAATATTAGTACAACTTCTAAAACTCATGCTATTTATTATGCAGGTAAGAAAATAGAACAAGGACATACTGTAGAGATAATTGAGTTTGAAGTTCCTAAATCAGTGGATACGCAGATGAAACAAGCTTCAGTTCCTCAATATAAGGCATCTCAAAATCTATTAAACTTAGATGGTAAAGCTCCCAAAATAGTAGATCCTACCCAACCAGGAGATCCTTTTGAGCTTTCCCCATATTGGCATCAAATTATTGAACAAAATTATATTAAAGGATCCGCTAAAATTGTGAATGAATGAGTTTGAATTTAAAAAACAGAAATGTATCAGGAGTTTTATTAGCCTATGTTAAAATGGGTTCCGAAAGTTTTTACTGTATGGCTGAAACAGAGTATTGGATTGGTGAATATTGGAATGGTTATATTGATTTAACTCTAGGTAATTTAGAATCACAATACTTTAAATTTCTTAAGAGGTTTAGATTGGATTATCGTGAGTTACGTATGGAATATAAGAAACTTGATTTAAATGATGTATTTGGACGTGAAGGAAATAAACCTTGTTTATATGTTGATTTTGACAACAAATATTTTGCATCATATTACCAGGAGCAAGAATTGGAAAGAAGGGTGCCAAAAAAATGGAAGGGTGAATACAGAAAAGTTACTGATTTAATTCCTGTGGAGTATAAATATTGGTAGTTCAAAAGCTAGGTGGGATAAAAGGGAAAAGTTAACCTGAAATTACAGGTATTTTAAAAATAGTATCAGGAAATCCATACTGTACCTTTTGCCAAGGGGTAATACAACAATTTAGTGAGATGTTCCCAAATATTGAAATAAAACTAATCGATGGAATCAGGTAAGGAATTAGAATTTAAGGTAATGGTCACCTTTCCATATTTATTGGAACAGGAAGTAAAAAACTTTAATAAATTTTATGGGACAGATTTTGAGATTGTAGAGACTACCTACGATGAAGTTCCTTTTTGCAAGTTGAAAGTTACAAAATTCGAACCTTCTCATGTATTTGATTTGGGTTACAGTTTAGCAGCTTTACAATATAAAATGCGAGAAGAAGGGGAGATTGATTGGTGATTTTAGAACTAAGGAGGTTCCTATCAAATCCTGAAATTTTCGAGTAAGGAGGCCGAATCTTTTATAAACCAAATAAATAAACTTAATTTAGACCCCGCTAGCGCGAGCGTCCCGCTCGTGCCGAGTATGAGTAAGAGATTGCCAATTATCATATCTAAAGTTCTTTGAGATACTTTAAAAATAAATAGATACGAGCGGGACGCTCGCACCAGCAGGGGAAGAGTATAATAGGTATAAAAACAAAGGCATATCGGATGGCGTAAATGATGAGGATTTCTACTACAATGCTCATGCAGCAAGTTTGGAGTCTTATAGCATTAATGAAGTTGATGCACCATTATATCACCCAAGAGATTAATTATGGAAGAGATAACGAACGAAATGATAGTAAAATGCCTTCAGTTTATACAAGATACGGGAGGAGAAGTGTCTCGCTACTCTTTTGATCGGTACATAACTAGAAATATTCGCATAAAAGAGAGTTTCAATATAGTGCCAAAGAAACTTGTAGATGAAGGTTTTATCAACATAACGAGGGAGGAGAAGGGAATTAAGATAACGTTAACACCACTAGGTGTGGATAAAATAACAAACTGACATATGATATAAACAGAACCAGCCTTAGTGCTGGTTTTTGTTTTATAGGCTAGCTAAATTTTTTTGGAAGAAGTCTTTGAACTTCTTTTGGTGAGAAAAGTATCGATCATTTTAAAGAGCATCATAAAGTTGCACCATACCCTTGGTATATGCCACTGCGGTTAAGAATGCGGGAAAAATTGTTAAATTAGCCAATGGCACCACCGTTTTGGTAAAGTTCTCCAAGGAGACGACCGAGCGGTTGGTGGACGTTCTTAAGAGATTGGACTTGGATGCCGCACAGCTAAAAAAGTTGAGCGATGACCTTACGGACAAGGAATTTGCCGAGGCGATTGCTGAGAATCCTGAGTTGGTGGATAGTTGGAAAATTTTGGATAATGCAGGGGTAGATGATGCGCTAAGAAAGAATGAAGATAACCTTACTGGCACTAAGAATTATCTCGACAATAACCCTTCGCGAGTTGATGAATTTAAGTCTCATCTTAGTACAGAAGCCTCTAAAAGAAGAGATGGGTTGTATCTGAAATCCCTACTCGAAAGAAAAGAATTTAAGGGTACTGTTTATAGAGGTGATAAGGCTTTAAAAACCCCTGCAGAAGTTTTCGAGAACGGATTCTCTTCTCTTGGTACTCATGATAATTTATTGAATCACATTGAGAGTAATACAACAAGAGGAGACTTTGTGTCAACAACTAAGGACATATCAATTGCAAATCAATTTACCTCTAAGAATGGATACATTTATGAGATAAGAAGTCAAAAAGGAGTTGATGTGAATTCTACTCTTGGAGATGATGCAGATGCTTTTTTCCTTGAACAAGTGGAAGTATCTATGCCTGGAGGTATTTACCATCAGATACAAAAGGGGCTTACCCTAAAGGGAAAGTTACACCTGAACATTTTATTCCTAACCCGAATTATGTAGAGTAATGAAATATAAAGTATTGGCTACAGATATAAAAGGAGAAGAGTTTGAAGGCTGGCTTGAACTAGAAGAACTTCAAAATACAGATGATGTCAGCCTGTCATTTTTGTATTCTGAAAAGAGCGTTAATCAAGTTGCTAGAGATTATTTTACAGCTTTATGTAGAATCAGAGAGGAACTAGAAAAGCAAGGTGTATCTGTAGTTTGTAATGGAGCAAGCAAGGATGTTTATCCATCTCCCATGATGAGAGATATGGGAGACGGAGACCAGGCGTATCGACTTAAAATTGGTGTCCCTGCCCAAATGACTGATGTAGTAAATATTTTTGAAGTCGATAAGGGTAATTTTATTCCCTCTACAGTTCTCGAACAGGAAGAATTTTATCAGGAATGGTTGAAAGTGAAGAAAAGCCCTGTGTCCTGATGAAATACGATTTAAACTGGCTTAAAAACTTGTATGGTGAAGGTGGAGCAATTAATTATATTTTCTTTTGGGGATATCAGCCTAAGAAGAATGGTAAAATAGGAAAAAGTTGTTTCAGTCAATGGTGGAAGTCTGATTTTACAAATAGTGAAGGGGTGGGTTTTTCCACTGCTGAGAAATGGATGATGTTTAAGAAAGCTGAATTATTTAAAGATCGCACCATATTGAATAAAATCCTAGCGCACAATGACCCCAAAGAAATTAAAAGCCTCGGCAGACAGATTAAAGGCTTTGATCAAAAAATTTGGGATCAAAAAAAATACGGGTTAGTTCTCGAAGGCAGCCTATTGAAGTTTGCTCAAAATGACACATTAAAAGAGTTCTTAATAAATACATCTGATAGTGTTATTGTTGAAGCAAGTCCATATGATAAAATTTGGGGTATAGGCATGAAATCAGATGAAGAAAATGTCAATAACCCTAATTATTGGAAGGGGGAAAACCTTTTAGGTTTTGCTTTAATGGAAGCAAGAGATATTATCATCGATCAATGTCAATCCTAGTTAGGATTGACCCCCGCTAGCGCGAACACTTGCGCTGAGCGGAGCCGAAGTGTCGCGCTGGTGCCGAATATGAGTGAGAGATTCCAATTATCAAATATAAAGTTCTTTGAGATACTTTAAAAATAAATAGATACGAGCGGGACACTCAAGCCAAGGGGAGCTCATTCCAAAACAAAATTCTTCCCTAAAAGCCATAGCCATTTGTTGGATAATCATTTTATGAACAAGAGTAAAATGACAACCAAAAGAAAGGCTGTTTTCAATATTCCGTTGCTTGATTTGGGGCATCCATCAATTCAAAAGGGGCATCCGTCAATCCACCGCTCCTTTTTTGTAAAGTATTTCCTTACTTACTCCTCCCTAGTCCGCTCGTTTTTAAAATGCTTCGGAAACAAGACTATATGAAAACCAACCTACTTGTTATATCACTGCTATGGTGTACTGCCACATGGGCAACACCCATGCCATTGGATTCGGTTACAAAGGGTAAGCAACATACATACCTTTCCAATACATTATTGAAAAGCAAACCTACCTCCCCTGTAACCGATTCGACCGATGTGGTAGCTTTGATGAACCGATGGCAGCAACAGAAATCCAAAAAAGAGGAATCCAAAAACAGATTTAGAAGTTTCCCGGAACTGGAACCGGCCCATATGGACCTTCCCTATGCCTTGCCCAACAATGTGGCAGAGTTTTCACCGGAATATGTGGCCCAGCAGTTCCATGTGGACGGTGAGACACAAAAAATATTGGATGATGCCCAAAAAGTTTTTCAGATCATAGAAAATGAACAGCGTTTTATCCAAATCATAGGAGGACAGCAGGCTGTAGAGCTGCCCGTTGGAATAAAGCAGAACATTACCCCCGATTCCGAAGATTCTTCCAACAAATCCAATTCGTACATTACCTTGGGCATCTTCCGGATGGAGTACCACCCCACCTATACCGAGGTTGATTTATTTGCAAAAGTAGAGCTTGGCGAGCTCAATACAGAGCTCATGTTCAGTGCCACTAATATACGCATGTCCAAAAACGGGGGCATATATGAGGAAGCTACACTTAATCTATTGACCGATGTTCCCGTGGGCATGGGAGGAGGACAGTGGCTGCTCACCTTTTTGGGGGGTATTGACCCTAATGGACAGGCCAACGGCCAAACCTACATTACCATTGACTGCGAGGGGAAAGTTAGGGAACTGGGCCTAAGTGCCGATGTTCGTATTGCCAAAACCGTGGCCATTCCACTTACCGAAAATGGCGACATCAAAAATCCGGACAAAACAGCACCTGGTAGTGGGGAACAAGTTGTTGGGAACGATAGCTATGTAGGGGCGGGATTCTCCATGCATACCAACAACATTAACGACCTATTGATTCAGGTCGACCTGCCGCCTTTCGAGCTAAGGGCTTTGCCCAATTGGGGCTTTAAAATGCAGAACACCGTGCTGGACTTGAGCGATACCACCAATGCTGCCAGTATCGACTTCCCAGAACTGTACACGGCACAAAACCTATTGGTGCCGGGCAACGAAAATTTATGGCGTGGGTTTTACGCTGAAGAAGTAAGTGTTTACCTGCCTCCGGAATTCAATAAAAATATTTCGGAGGAGCGGGTCACTGTTGGTGCCCAGCACTTATTGTTGGACAATTTTGGAGTGTCCGGGGATTTTTTTGCTACCAACATTATCGGTATCGATGAGGGAAATGCCAATAAATGGCAATACTCTTTGGACTCTTTGACCGTTGACCTAAAGGTGAACCGTTTTATGAAAGCCGGTTTTAGCGGAAGAATCGTCTTGCCCATAAGTGATTCGGAAAGTTCTGGTGGACAATTGGGTTACTCTGGAGTCATCTCTTCCAATCAGGATTATTTTGTCAAGGTTAAGGTGGAAGAAGACGTTCCTTTCAATATTTTCAGGTCAAAAGCCAGAATCTTTAAGGAGTCTTATATCAATTTGGAGGTGGAGGACAAGAAGTTTTATCCAGAGGCCAATCTTTCCGGGATAATGGCATTCGACCCAGAACAAAATGCCCAAATATCAGGTTCGGATGAAGAATTACTGACATTTTCAGGGCTTAAATTTCAAGATTTGCATATTCAGACCAAAGAGCGACCCTATTTGTCCATTGGATATGCTGGATATATGGACACTATTGCTCCTCCCGAAATTGCAGGATTTGAACTGGGAGTTTATGATGTTTCTATTGAAACCATTGGTAATGATGAAGCCAGATTGTCATTGAACAGTTACATCAATTTGGATAAATCTGGAATACATGGGGATGTAAGGGTCCATATTTTTGGCAAGTTGGAGGATGGTGATTATTTAAAATGGAAATATAATACCACCGAAGTTAGTGAGGTGCAGGTGGATGTGACCCGGAAAGGATTTGAGTTCAGTGGGCGTTTGGCATTTTTCAGGGAGAATGCCGTCTATGGAAAAGGTTTTGCCGGAGAGCTGGATCTTTATTCCGAAAGCTTGGGGATTCAGATTGGTGCACGTGGTCTGTTCGGTGCCACGGAAGGTTACAGATATTGGTATGTTGATGCGCATGGAAAACCTACCAACTCCAGCAACCCAAATTTTACCATATACGATATTGGGGGAGGGGTATACCACCATATGCGCAAATCCGGGCTAAACGACAATGCAGGCTCAATGTCCGGCATATATTATGCTCCTGATGATACCATTGAACTTGGATTCAAGGCATTGGCGGCTTTTGAAGTAAAAAAAGGAGTGGCTTTTACCGGATTGGCCGCTATAGAAATGAGTTTTAACTCAGCGGCGAACGGAGGCGGTGTAAGCAGATTGGGATTCTATGGTGCAGCAGCACTTATCCAAGGGGGAGGACAATCAAGAGATCCTTTTGGCTCGGTGGATGATATGCAACAAAATGTGGTAGATAAGGAACAATCGCTTTCCAATTTCCACGAACTTTCCATAGACCGTGAAGGCATTCAGTATTTTGCCGATCATGTGTTTCCCGAAGTACTTACAGGTAATGAACTCTTTGCCGCGCAAGTGGCCATCGATTTTGATTTCGAAAATCGCACCTACTGGGGCATGTTCGATGTTTTTTTGAATGCCGGTCCCATTAAGGGAGCAGGGCAGAAGAACAGATTGGGGTATTTGGAATTCTACAACGCTCCCGAAGATTGGTACATTTATGTGGGAACCCCTTACAAACGTTTTGGATTGCAGGGTATTCCCATTGGCCCTCTTACGGCAAAAGTGGACCTTTACTTTATGACAGGTACCGTTCTGCCCGACCCGGCAAGGCCGCCCCAAAATGTCATCGATATTCTGAATCTCAAGGGTGATGAGCTCATATTTGGCCGCAATTTCAATCAAAATTTGGCGGAAGGTGCAGGATATGCATTTGGTGCCTCCTTCTCAGTGGGCAAAGAAATTGATTGGGGCATTGTATATGCCAGTGTCCGGGCAGGAGTAGGTTTCGATTTGATGATGCGTGATTTTGGTGATGCACATTGTCGAGGAAAATCAGGGCCATTGGGTATGGACGGCTGGTATGCCACCGGTCAATTATATGCATTTCTACAAGGGGAAATAGGTGCCCAGATAAAACTATTCGGCATGCGTAAGCGTGTTAAAATATTAAAAGCTGGACTGGCGGTTTTGGCCCAGGCCCAATTGCCAAACCCATGGTTCATTAGAGGTTACGCGGGTATCGATGTCAGGGTGTTGGGAGTGGTCAGTATTCGAACACGTCTAAAGGTAATTATTGGTGAAGAATGTGAAATTGTAGGCAAGTCCGGTTTGCAGGACATTGTCATTATTTCGGATGTCATGCCCGGAAACGGCTATACCAATGTGGATGTTTTCGATGCCGTACAGGTAGCTTTTAATATCCCAATGGAAAGTGAACTCCAGATACAGGGTGACGAGGGCTGGAAAACCTACAGGGTACATTTGGAGGAATTTGTCATCACAAATCAAGGGAACCCTATTCAGGGAGAATCTGAATTTAATGCAGAACAAGACCTTTTGGTGTTCAAACCTTTTGAAACTCTTCCTCCAGAAGAAGAAATATATGTAAAGGTAAAAGTCGGTTTCCAACAGAAGACGGGCAGCAATTGGATAACGGTCCGGGAAAATGGCGACCCCATCTTTGAGGAGAAGGAAATCACATTTACCACGGGCACCGCTCCAACCTATATTCCCAGAAACAACATTGAGTATATGTATCCTGTGGTGGATCAAACCTACATGCTGCCCAGGGAGAGCAATCAGGGATATGTTCAGTTACATTCGGGGCAGGAGTACCTTTTTGGAAACGGATATAGGGATGAACTGTACTTTTTGGACGAATCCGGGAACAAGATCAAGGCGGATTTTCAATACATCGCCTCACAAAAAAGATTGAGTTTCTCCATTCCCGATTTAGATAATGAAACAACCTACACTTATGCACTCATCACCTTGAATCCGAGCGATGTGGAAGAAAACTTGGTCATGACCCAAGAAGAATTCCATCAAATTTCGGATGATTTGGAAATTTCCACCAATACCCTGGTCGGCAGTGCCAAGAGCGGGGCCTTTGTAAGTCGGTTGGATTTCTCATTTACGACAAGCCGGTACGATACATTTACCGAAAAGATGAGGTCCCTTAAAATCAATAGATTCACCACCTCTCTGGATAGCTATTCACAAGAAGACCGTGGAATTGCCAATGTTGGAAGAATACATCTTAGGATGGATGACTATGAACCTTTTGGTATTGTTGACTTGATTGGAAATCAATATACGGACAATGAGCCGTTAATACATCCAGAGGCTCTATCCAATAATAGATACTTTAGAGATGAGATCAATCCTTTATTATATGAGGAATACCCATTGGATGGGACGATTAGGGTAAATAGAAATGAAGCCATCTGGGGAGTACCGCCCAAAGGACCGATGATGGTAAGCAACACCTATCTAGCTTACACAATGGACAATATGTATCCAGACTACTTAAAAAGCAACTTTCCTTATATATGGAAGTTGCCAAAAGCATATTATTCCGACTATGCAAATCTTAGGATACAAATAGCATATAGATATACAATGCCCCAAATAAGGAATTTGGAAAAATATGAAAAGTATGATTATATCATTTGGGGAAAGTTCCCATTTATAAAACGGGAAAAGTATCAGGTGAGGTTTAAATACCTGCTGCCAAAAAAGACAGTAGGGAATTCATTTAAACTGGATTATGAAAATACCTTCTAGTAAATACAATATGAACTATTTCAGTTGTCTTTGTTTGATGGTTTTTGTGCTTTTTCAAGTTTCAGGCCAAAATCTGCCAACAGATACAATTCATTCCAAAATAGTGATCAGGCATAGGATGATTGAAGGCAGGGTACTTTTAAGATGGGGTGCTACGGACAAAATATCGTGGCAGTCGGGGATTGATCATGGATACATCTTGGAAAGACACACCATTGAACGAGATGGGAAGCCAGTATTAGGTGGTGAGGTAGAGATACTTTCGGGAGGTCCTATAAAACCAAAACCTTTATTGGAATGGAGAGGAATGGTTGAAAGTAATGATGTGGCTGCAATAACTGCTCAAGCTATTTATGGGGAAAGTTTTAATACAAACAGCAACGATGACAATTTACTTATGCAAGTAATCAACGAAAGCGAAGAATTAGACCAACGCTTTGCTTTTTCCATGTTTGCAGTTGATCAAGATTTTGAAGTAGCACAACATGCTGGAATGGGCTATGTTGACACAAACATTAAAACAAATGAAAAATACCTCTACAATATCAAATTGGCCAATGCGTCAGAAAATTTAAAAGGGAGGTACAATGGGGTACTAGTTGATCCTATAGAAGTACACAAGCTTCCGCAACCATTTGATTTTGCAGGATATTATTATAATAAAGCCTTTGTTTTGATCTGGGAATACGATTCATTACTGGATTATTATACCAGCTATGATTTAGAACGATCCAATGACGGCAAAACATTTAAAAAAATAAATGATGCCCCCATAACCAAATTGGCAGTCACTAAAGTTTCCGGTATTTCATATACGGATAGTATTCAAGAGTATGGCAAAAAGTTTTGGTATCGTGTACGGGGAAGAACTTTGTTCGATGAAACCGGCCCACCTTCCGATACAACATCGGTCATTGCCTTTGAAGAACTTTTGGCGGTTCCACAATTTACATCAAACAATATTATTTCAGAGAAAGAAGTGGAGTTGCAATGGGATTTTCCAAAAGATGAAGCATGGAAGTTAACCCAATTTGATGTGCTCAGAGCACCCAAGGCCATCGGCCCCTACAAAGCAGTGGCCACAGCGTTGGATAAGCAAGTAAGAAGCTTTAAATATAGTGAACCGGAGACCATCAATTACTTTAAGGTAAGGGCGTATGGGATTGCAGGAGACTACCAAGACTCTTCACCAGCGATGATTCAGCCTGTGGATTCAATTCCTCCTGATAAACCAATAGGACTTCAAGGTACCGTGGATACGCTTGGCGTGGTACAACTGGTTTGGGAACCCAATACGGAGATGGATTTGAAGGGGTACACGGTGTTGCGCGCTGACCGGAAAAACCAAGAATTCACCCGGCTGACCAAAAGAGAAGTACGGGAAACTCATTTTCAGGATACCGTCAATACCAAAACCTTTACGAGTAAAGTGTATTATCAAATCGTGGCATCCGACCTTCGTTACAATGAGTCCGAACCCTCGGACACCTTGGTCTTAGAGCGACCCAGTCGGGTGCCGCCCACTAGCCCTGTTTTTACAGCATATGAACTGTTGGGGGATACGATTCTTTTAAAGTGGACACCAAGTTCGTCTGACAAGATTGCCAAACAAATCATATACCGAAAACAGCTAGGGCTCCAAGATGGTATTTGGCAACCTATTTTGGAAACCGAAGAGACTTCGTTGACAGCGTTTAAGGACCTTGAAATAGAACCCAATACCCGATATGGCTATACCATTACGGCTATAAACACAGTTGGACTGGAAAGCAGGCCTTCTCCTTTGGTTGCCATTGCAACGCCGCAAACGTTGTTAAAGCCAAAAATTAAAGCACTCCATGCAGAAGTGGACCGGGAAAGCAAGCATATCATCTTGACTTGGCGATACAACGAACCCAATGTATTGGAAATACAATTGTATAAAAAGGAAAACAACGGTGAGTACACCTTATACAAAACTTTCTCCCCTAGAACTAGCGAGTTTTTGGACAGCAAACTGATTCCCAATTCCAAATACGAGTATGGATTGAAAGCGGTTTTTGTTGATGGAAGTATAAGTGAGTGGAGTGAAATTGAAGTTACCTATTGAATTATGAAAAGAAAAGTCTTCTTCATACTATTTGGTTTTTTATTTACGTTGAAAATTTGTGGTCAGGAAAATGCTCTATACACAATTCGACTGAATTATGAATTTAAGGAATGGGAAGATGGTTGTGAATCATGTTGGACTCTGTATAGATCTTTTCCTTACGTGGGATTGACCAGTAGTAATGGAGGAATAATAAACGACGCTTATACTACAAATGAAGTAAGCTTGGAACTCACCTATTATGAGACAAGATATTACGAATTGGACTGGCAAAATAATGGCCCACAGCCAGAGAGTTATTGTAATGCTGTTCATTATCTCACAGATGAATTCACCAATGACTGGATGACTGATTTCTGTGGTGCAAGAAAGAATCGGGATGACAGAATAATTGAATACGGAGAAGCAATCGAATACGGTAATGCAAACTCAGAGAGCTTGGACACTTATTCGTGGAGTCAAGCTAAAAGTTATGCCAAAAGCTGGTTATTGGCAAATGAACCGAGTACGGAACCGAATGAATCTATTTCAAGATACTATTCTGAATTATTGTTTGAAAGGGAAGGTGTACAGGTCCAAGATGGTTATTGGGAGTATTTGGTGCAGGGTAATCAAGACTGGAAGCCTATAAACAATCCACAAGTCAAAAGTCTGTTTCCCTTGAGCATCACAGCTGAAGAGCTGGATATTCTACTACCTGAAAATTTGAAAAATTCAGGAAACATTCTGTTAAGGTTTAGTATACATGCTGAGGGTTCAGGTCACTATATTAAGTTTTTTAATGCAATTCCAGCGGAAAGCGTACATTCGGAAAAACGGACAATAGGTTATTACTCTTTCGAAATAAGTCCAGAGCCACCAGGCCTTGACCAACAAATCATTCCCAACCCGGCACCTAGCCCAGTCACCTGCCCTGGAGGTTTGGACGGAGGCTTTACCATTACTTTTGACCGCGTATTGACTGATGAAGAAAAAATGGTAATACTTGTTTATCGAAAGACAGGTGTTAATACCTATGAGGAAGATCCTTGGGAACCAAGTGGTGAATTATTTGCAGAGGATTTCAATGACAAAACTTTCCTATTTGAAGGGGAACACTTGAAAGCCGGCATATATGGCATCAAATGGATGGTTGGGCCTAAGGATGAGGGTGAACTGGATGTTGTTGGTGGCGATTTTGTCGATATAACGATTAACGAACCCCCCTCCCTAAACGTAGAAGAAGATGGTATTGACAACGTCACCTGCCAAGGTGGCAATGATGGGGAGATTACTATAACGCCCTCTGGTGGCTCCCCACCCTATACATTTACTTGGAAAAGAAACGGAAACAATTTCGTCTTGCCACAAGGTTCCACCAATACCCATTTGGTCAATCTGCCAGAAGGGACATATACCTTAACCTTGACAGATAGTCACGATTGTGATTATGAGTCCCAAGAATTTGAAGTTGGTTTCGAAAATTCAAGCCCTCAACTGGATGCACATCAAGTATTCCAGCCGGGCACCCCCCCGAATTATCTGCCCACAGGGTCAATAATCATCGATAATATTATTGGGGACAGCGGAAATTATATCCTGCATTGGGAAAAAGATGGTAATCCATTTCAGCCGCAGAACCCATACCATTTAGACCAATTGGAATCGGGAAGCTATACGCTGACTATTGAAGATGCAGATTATGGTTGTATTACTGTGGTGGAACCACCAATGACCATTTTGGAACTTGACCCCTTATCCGTTGAAATAACCGAAACCTTGGAAATAACCTGTGAAGGAGATGTAGGAATTCTAGAGGCCAATCCAAGTGGTGGGACCAATGGAGGGTATCAATACCTCTGGTCCACCGGGGAAACCACCCAATCCATTCAAGTGGGACAGGGCGAATACTCCGTAAAGGTCACCGATAATGGCAACAGTGAAGTGCAAGAAGTCTATCTGTTCGATTACGTGAATCCTTTGCTCAGTGTTGAGGTCAGTACTATCGATGTGGTTTGTAAGGATGAGGCCACCGGAAGCATAGAACTTGATATTTCAGGAGGTACGGGCGGGCCATATACGGTCAGCTGGTTGGATACACAGCAAGACGGACCCATTAGAACCGATTTGGAAGCTGGCCAATACATCTATATTGTTTCAGATGGGCAATGCCAGGTTACCAATGAAAACCAACCCATTGTCATTCAAGAACCCGAAGGTTTCTTTACGGTGGAAATGATTTCCCAAACCAATGTCTCGTTAAACGGGGAGGAGGATGGAAGTTTTGAGATTTCTTTGGACAATGGTTCGCCACCGTACACATTCAATTGGACAAAAGATGGCGAACCTTATGAACCAAAACCTGAATCTACCAATACGAATCTGGTAGGGTTGGAAGCCGGAATCTATCAGGTAGTTGTTATCGATGCGTTGGGGTGTCAAGCTACCTTGGAAACACCAATACAAATAACCGAGCCCGACCCTCTTGCCATTATTGGAACCAATACGGTTCATGTAAATTGTAAGGGAGACTTCACGGGCTCCATTACCGCAAATGTGACAGGAATCCCTCCTTTTACCTACAAATGGAAAAAGCAAGGGGATGTCAGCTTTACCGCCCCTGACCAAAAAACAATCTCAGGACTTTCCGCCGGCACCTACATACTTTCAGTTTCCGATAACTCCATTGTTCCGAAAATAACAGATGTCATTGAAGTATCTGAACCGAGCGAAGTGTTGGAGGCCATTGCCATACCCAATATTACCGAATGCTTTCTTGGCAATGAAGGGAATATTCATGTAAGTGGCTCAGGAGGAACGCCTCCATATTTATATTCTATAAACAACGGCCTTGATTTTCAAGAAAATCCGTTTTTTGAAGCGTTGGAATCAGGAACCTATGAGGTAATGGTGAGGGATAAGAACCAATGTGAATACCAAACCTCTGTAATATTGGGTCAGCCAGACCAAACCAATGCAGAATTTGCGATGTCCAGTCAAGTTGTAGCGGGAGAAACCGTTTTGGCTGTAGACCTTAGTTATCCTATTCCAGATGAGTTGGAGTGGATAGTTCCGGATGAAGCAATCGTTCTGAGTAAGAATTCTGATGAATTGGAGCTAGTTTTTAATCAACCTGGTGAATATGAAGTGGGAATACAAGCTTATCGAGGTGATTGCTTATCAACAGAAACAAAGAAAATTTTGGTTTTGGAAGGCGATGGAATATCAGAAGAAGTACAAGACGAAGTCACCCTAAAAAAAATAGAATCCTTTATTATTTTTCCAAATCCAACCACAGGTAGATTTAATGTGGGTATTCAACTAGGCCAGCCGGGTGATGTAAGTTTAAAAATATTCGGATTGGCCAATAACAGTCTAATTGGTCAACAACAGGCATTTGGTAAAGATGAATACGAAATTCCAATGGATATCTCAGGTTTGCCATCAGGTTTGTATGTTGTTGTTTTGGAAACACAGTTTGGAATTTCAATTCAAAAGTTGATACTGAACTAAAACTTATTAGAATAAAAAAGCCCTCCGAATTTCGGAGGGCTTTTTTTGTCTTGTATAGTTGGATACTCCTATTGTTGCTGTTCCAAAGCAGCTCTTAACCGTCCTTGTAGTTCCGTATCGCTTTGCAATGCCATGGCAATGGTTTGATAGCGTTCCATGCTCAATCCCTCATTGCTGATGATTTCTTCGATTTGTTGGGTGAAACCCACTTGCATTTGCTGAATCTCGTTCATTAACTTGCCAAAACGTTCTTTCTCTTCGTCACTGGCATCAACTGTTTTTTCTGGAGAAGCCGCTGCTTGGTACATTTCATTGAACCTATTGGCCTCAAAACCACTTTCTTCAACAGTTTTCATTACCTTTTGCTGTGCTTCCATGTTCACTTTCTGGATATCTTGAAAAGCCGAAGCTATTTTATTCAATTCTGAATCGCTGACATCTACTTGTTCTTGTGCATTTATTTGGGAAAAAGCACTGGTGCTAACGGCCACGAAACAGACCATCAAGGTTTTAATTGATTTAAAAAATCTCATTCTATGTTCTTTTTAATACATGTTAATTTCCGAAACTAAGGTATTAAAAAGGGGAAGCCAAAGAATGGAGGTTAAGATAAACTTAAAGCTTAAGCATCAAACAAATAATTCTTGGTTATAAATTCGGTGCTTAAAACAAGCCTTTTTATTTTTGCAGGATGAAATACAAACGTTTGACAAAGGAACAATTGGAGGAACTCCACCCTGAATTCATTAACTTTTTGGCGACCCAATCCATCACCGCAGATGAATGGGATACCCTAAAAAAAGAAAAGCCAGGGGTGGCGGAGGATGAAATCGATGTTTTTAGTGATTTGATATGGGAAGGTGTATTGAACAAGGTCGAGTATCTTGAAAATGTGTCGGAAAAGCACATGCATCTTTTCCACCTTACGGAGAAGGAAATGAAGTTGCTCTCTGTCAAGATCTTAAACCCTGAAATCGATTTAAGGACCGAGATAGGTTTTGGCTGGTTCAAACGTAACTACCAATCCGATTTTGTGGAATACCTTACGGCCTCCAAGGCCTATGGAGAGGACAAGAACGTGGATAAGTTTGGGTTGATCAAACAAGGTGCCGTTATCACTAAAGGAGAACTGTATCAATGGTTTGAACAGATTGTGGAGTGATTTTTCTTATAATAAAGGGTTGATATATTTCTCAATCTAATCCAAAATATTTTATCATCTCATCGTAATTTTTAGTATCCACACCCTCATTTTTTAGTGAAGTTTTAAAATCTTCCGGTGTCTTACCTGTCAGGTTGGATATTTCAACAAAAAGAAGGTGTAATTCATTAATCCCAGCATTGGCAATCCAACCTTTTGTTAAATCCGAACCATCAAAATTGGAAACACCTATATAAATTTGAATATCGGTGTAATAAAATAGGAATTTTCGATCCAATTCTTTAACCGCTCCTGGAACAGGAACATAAACGGGTTCATTTACAGCTTTTAAATAAGCGAAAATATAATGGGTTTCTAAAGATAAATTGGTTGTTGGCAAATCCAAAATTATGTCCGTTGTACCTTCCGTAATATCCATAAGGCTTATGATGAAACGATGAACATTTGCATTTCCGGCCTCTCCTTGTTCACCTTCCGAACCATCTTCCCCTGGAGGGCCTTGTTCACCTTCCGAACCCTGCTCTCCTTGTGGCCCTTGTTCACCTTGCGGTCCCTGCAAACCTTGAATTCCTTGCTCGCCTTGAATCCCCTGTTCACCATTTTCACCCGAACAAGAAACCAAAGCTAAATTAATAACCAATCCCAGTAGTAATATCGTTTTTAGTTTCATAAAAAAGAAGAATTGAATAAACTTAAGATTTGTATTTCTATAATTTTTGGATGAATTGACGGATGCCCCTTTTGATCTGACGGATGACCAATTTGATTGGTGTATATTTGCACGAGAATTTAAAACCACATGGCGAACAAACCATCCATAGCTAAAGGAACCCGCGATTTTTCACCTGCAGAGGTGTCCAGACGTAACTATATCATCCAAATCATTAAAAAACACTTCGAAACCTATGGTTTTCAGCCGATAGAGACCCCATCTTTCGAGAACTCAGAAACCTTGATGGGCAAATATGGGGATGAGGGCGACCGCTTGATTTTCAAAATATTAAATTCTGGAGATTTTATTTCCAAAGTGGATGATGTGACCTACAGTTCAAAGAATTCATCCTCTTTAACTCCAAAAATTTCAGAAAAGGCACTGCGCTACGACCTTACCGTCCCATTTGCCCGCTATGTGGTCATGCACCAGAACGAGATAGATTTTCCGTTCAAGCGGTATCAGATTCAGCCTGTATGGCGTGCGGACCGTCCACAGAAAGGACGCTTCCGTGAGTTTTATCAGTGTGATGCCGATGTGGTCGGTGCGGACTCCCTGCTTCAAGAAGTTGAGTTTGTACAATTGTACGATGCCGTTTTTACTGATTTAGGTTTGAAAGGGGCTACCATAAAAATCAACAATAGAAAGATGCTATCGGGAATCGCAGAAGTAATCGGTGCCAAACATTTGTTGGTGGACTTTACCGTGGCCTTGGACAAATTGGACAAGATAGGCGAGGAGAAGGTGAAGAGCGAGATGATGGAAAAAGGTATTTCTGAAGCCGCCATTGCCAAGGCTCAGCCTCTTTTTGAGATGACGGGAACCGCGTTCGAACAATTGGAAAAACTGAAATCTATCCTTGCCGATTCCGAAATTGGAATGTTGGGTGTCTCCGAACTGGAAGAGATTATTTCCACCGTTGATATGGTTGGACTGCAATCGGCCAGCCTTACGTTGGATGTTACCCTTGCACGTGGTCTTAACTACTATACCGGTGCCATTTTTGAGGTAGTTGCTCCCGAAGGCGTACAAATGGGTTCCATTGGTGGTGGTGGCCGCTACGATGACCTTACGGGTATTTTTGGTCTGAAAGATGTGAGCGGGGTAGGCATCAGTTTTGGATTGGACCGTATTTATTTGGTTTTGGAAGAACTGAACCTGTTCCCTGAAAGTTTGGATTCATCTTTGGATGTGCTTTGTCTCAATTTTGGAAAGAAAGAGGGGAGAGCGGCCTTAAAACTGGTTTCAGGACTACGTAAAGAAGGGCTGAGAGCAGATTTGTACCCTATGGACACCAAAGTGCAGAAGCAGTTCAAGTATGCCGACAAAAGGGGAGTGCCCTATGTGATTCTTTTAGGGGACCAAGAGTTGACCGACGGTAAATTTGTGGTCAAAAATATGAAGACGGGTGACCAATTTGATTATCAGTTGGACTCGCTTCAAGCATTTACGGAAAAAGTCAAGTCCGACTTTTAATTTCCTTGATTATAGTTTTATAATAGGTCGGTCCGTGCGGTACGTACTTGCCGACACTGGCCAAGCCCCAGGTTTCCTCGGCGAACTTAAAAAGTGGTACAAGCGTCAAATCTTCGACCTCACTTTCTTGTTTGATTAGTTGGTTCAAGGGAACACTTAGCTGGCAAAGAAAGATATGGTGCAGTTCAGCATCAATAAAGTCCTCGGAAATTTTGTGAATGGCCTTGAAAGTGCCCAAAGGTTCCAAATCTGACTCCGAAATGGTAAGTCCAACTTCTTCCGCCACTTCACGAATGGCAGCAGCAACAATTTCTTCCCCGGCGGAAACATGCCCGGCCACAGAAACATCCCAAAGTAAAGGGTGTGTAGATTTATCTTTGCCACGTTGTTGAATTAAAACACGGCCATCTGAGGTGTACAGCCATATGTGAACGGTAGGGTGCAACAAACCTTTGCGGTGTGCTTCAGATTTTAAACAGGATTCCCCTGTTGGTTTTCCATGTTCGTCCAAAATGTCAACGTGCTCATCCATATCACATAAAGATAAAAAAAAGTCGCCCCGAAGAAGTTTCGAGGCAACAAATTTTAATATCCGTATGATGGATAATAATCAGTTAATCAAAATAACTGAAGGTTTCTCCCTCCTTAATATTCAACAATGTCTCATAAATCAAACGGATAACGTTCTCCACATCATCCTTATGTACAGTTTCTACCGTGGTATGCATGTAGCGCAACGGTAACGATATCAAAGCTGAGGCTACACCGCCGTTACTGTAGGCAAAAGCATCGGTATCCGTTCCTGTATAGCGAGATGATGCATTACGCTGGAATGGAATTTTATTTGATTCAGCTGTTTCCAAGATACGCTCACGTAATTTGTTCTGCACCGCAGGAGCATAGGAAATCACTGGTCCATCGCCAATTTTGGTCTCTCCCTCGGTCTTTTTGTTGATCATCGGGGTGGTGGTATCGTGACACACGTCGGTTACGATGGCCACATTGGGTTTAATGGTCTGCGTAATCATTTCAGCACCACGAAGCCCAATCTCTTCTTGGACCGAGTTGGTAATGTACAATCCAAAAGGAAGTTTCTTTTTGTTCTCCTTGAGCAGGCGCGCAACCTCGGCTATCATAAAACCTCCCATTCTGTTATCCAAGGCACGGCAAACAAATTTGTCCTTGTTCAAAATATGGAATTGGTCGGGGTAGGTAATTACACAACCCACATGAACGCCCATTTTTTCTACTTCTTCCTTATCCTTGGCACCTATATCGATAAAAATATTGTCCAATTTTGGAGACTCTTCTTTTTCCTTGTTCCTGGTGTGGATGGCCGGCCATCCGAAAACACCTTTCACAATGCCATTTTTGGTGTGGATGTCCACCCATTTTGATGGAGCAATTTGATGGTCGCTACCACCATTTCTGATTACATAAAGCAATCCTTCATCGGTAATATAGTTGACGTACCAAGAAATTTCATCGGAATGCCCTTCGATGACCACCCTGTATTTTGCATCTGGATTAATTACACCTACAGCAGTTCCATAAGTATCCGTGATAAATTCATCTACATACGGCTTTACGTAGTCCATCCAAATTTTCTGACCTTCCCATTCATATCCTGTTGGAGATGGATTGTTCAGGTATTTTTCCAAAAATTCAAGGGATTTTTCGTTAATGATTTTCTCTTTTGACATGTATCTGATTTAGAACACAAACTTAAGAATATTCACTTTTATTTAATAGCCAAATCATACCTTTATACTTACTTTTGGCAAGACTTTTGGCAAAGAAATATGATGCTACGTATCTGTTTTTTAGTTATTTTCTTAACGATTAATGGCTTCGGATGGGCCCAAGAATCGAAAGACTCTATCAAAACTCCGATGGACTCCATTGCCAATGATTCCATAGAGGACTACTATGTGAGGTTCGAAGGGGATTCCATTTTGATGAGCTCAATTGAGCTGGAAGAAGTATATATTTTCGGAAAACTTGACTTTGCCAGTCGAGAAGACAAATTACGTTACTACATTCTTAGAAGAAAAACCTTGAAGGTCTACCCATACGCCAAATTGGCTGCGGAACGATTGGTGGAACTTAACGATAGTCTCAAGCACATCAAAAAGCGTAGGCACCAACGGCGCTATACCAGAAAGGTGCAAAAATATATTGAAGGGGAATTCTCCGAAGAACTAAAAAAATTGACACGAACGGAAGGTCAGATTTTGGTAAAATTAATTCATCGTCAAACAGGAACCACAGCTTTTGATCTGGTCAAAGACCTAAGGAACGGGTGGCGTGCCTTTTGGTACAATACCACCGCTAGTTTGTTTAAAATCAGTTTAAAGGAGGAGTTTCGTCCGGAAGAGGTGCACGAGGATTATTTGATAGAGGATATTTTGCAGCGGGCCTTTGCAGCCAGTAGGTTGGAGCGGCAAAAATCTGTCTTGGACTACGACTATGCCCAACTTTCAAACAAATGGAAGAACCAACCGCCCAATACGGGCAATTAATCTTTTTGTTTTTTACCGAAAACAGCATCCATTACAATACCTACCGACCTAAATCCTAGGTAAATAGCCAAAATGGCGCAGATAATTCCTAAAATCAAAACGGGCCAGTAAAAGGGATGTCCTTCATTTTTGAATGCTTCATAAATCAAAAATGGCCCCATAAACATGGTAAGTACCGTGTAGCCAAATGATTTTACTCCTTTTACCAGAAGTTCTTTGTTGGTTCGCTTCATAAGGCCAAAGTAGGAATATTAGCTTATATTTAGAGGATATAGCACTAAAAATTGACCATGGAAATTCTTGTTCTTGGCGTTGTTGTCCTCTTTATTATTGTTGCCACTGTAAAATTTAAAATGCATCCCATTTTTTCACTGACCATTGCCGCTGTGGCTTCAGGTTTTCTGTTGGGAATTGCACCGGCAACTATCATGTCCACTATGGCAGAGGGCTTTGGAAGTACCCTCTCAGGCATTGGATTGGTCATTGCATTCGGGACGGTAATCGGTATTTACTTGGAAAAAACGGGAAGCACGCAGGTATTGGCCAATAGTATTTTAAAGCTTATCGGTTTAAGAAATTCTCCGTTGGCCGTCAATTTAGCTGGATTTGTGATTTCGATTCCCGTGTATTGCGATTCGGGGTACATTATACTTTCTTCAATAAATAAGGCCATCAGTAAAAAAACAGGGATTCCGGTACTTGTTTTTGCCATTGCCCTGGCCACAGGACTTTATTCGGCCCACGTGTTTGTGCCTCCTACACCGGGTCCTTTGGCCGCTGCTGCCATGCTAGATGCGGATTTGGGAATGGTATTGATCTTCGGACTCTTGGTAGCCATACCTGTTTCCATTTCTGGATATTTTTGGGCAAAATTTATAGGGAAATCTTTACAGGAAGAAGAAATGCTCGAAGAAAAGGAGGACTTGAAGGAGGTTACGTCCACCGTGAAACCTTTTCAAGCTTTTTTACCGTTGCTGGTTCCGATAGTTCTGATTGCGATGAAATCTGTTGTGGACTATCCGACCCATCCCTTTGGAGAAGGTACAGTCTTCTTAGTTTTCAACTTTTTGGGCAGTCCGGTAATCGCCTTGTTGATCGGGGTTTTCTTTGCTTTTGCGTTGGGCAGAAAGGTTCCTTCGGAAGAGAAAAAGGAATGGGTGCCCGAAGCGTTCAAGCAAGCAGGAGCCATTGTGCTTATAACCGGGGCAGGAGGAGCGTTTGGTGCTATTTTGAGAACTATGGATATTGCATCCATCATTAATTTGGAGTCCAGCACTGGAATTGGAGGGCTTTTAATAGCTTTCGCAATTTCAGCAGTGCTTAAAACGGCCCAAGGGTCATCAACCGTAGCTATTATTACCACATCTGCAATCATTGCACCACTGTTGGAAACTTTTGGTTTGGTTTCCATTACTGATAAGGCTTTGGCTGTTCTGGCAATTGGAGCAGGGGCCATGACGGTTTCACATATCAACGATAGTTATTTTTGGGTAGTTTCACAGTTCTCCCATATGAAGGTCAAAACAGCGCTGCGCGGCCACACCTTGGGTACCTTGGTTCAGGGTGTAGTCGGTATTTTGATGATTTTGATAATCTATGCGTTTGTCTAGAAGGCGCTATTCAATAATAAGGCTGCGTTTATATTCTTGCACTACGGCAAAGTAACCTAGGGCAAAATCATTGGGATTCTCCACATCATCAATTACGGTAACATTCTCCGCCCCTGTAATATCAAAAACATTGCCTCGAACCGTGGCCACAGGTGTCTGGAAAGGCCCTCCGCCATTTCCGGTTTGCCCAAGCACGAGGTCCATATAATTGTAAAAACCTTGTGTTGCTCCTAAAATACTGACCGTTACCTGGTCTCCGGGTTCGGTCTTATCATCATAGAAAAAGGAAAACTGGAATTGTTGTCCTTGAAAAAACTCGTCCTCTACCGTTTGGAATTCACCGAACATAAAATCGAATACATAAAAATTGTCCGTTTCGCCATCGTCCGTGAAGGTCACGATGATTTCAGTTTGATCTTCATCGAAAAAGACTTCGTCTCCTTGTTCCAGATTATCCAAAGGTACGGTCGGTACGTATTCTGTTTGCGCAAAGTAGTATCTATCCTGGTAATTGATCTCTAATATAAAAATGGTCCCCAGTTCCGCGGCCGAAGAGGGTATGCGTTGGTCCGTAGGCAAATTCGGGTCTGGAATATAAATTCCGGAGCCGGGTGTTTCTTCCACCAAGGATGATGTGGATAGACCATCAAAGGCACCTTCGCTGTTCAACTGGCCATACGATATCATCACGTTCTCAGCCTGCACGGGTTGATTTTCTTCGAAAAAAATACTACTGGCTTTTAGGCCTATACGCACATTGATGAATTCCTGTTCCTTGTCCACGCGCAAAAGCCCGTCCACCACCAACTTGGACTCCGTTTCAGATAAATCGACATCAACAACATCTTCACAGGAACCGAATATTAGCGCAATAAATAGATATGCCAATAACTTTTTCATGCCGTTAAAATTTAAAATTATAGGTTACGGAAGGGATGATTCCAAAAATAGATGTCCGAATGGCTTCGTTCCTGCCCGTGTCCTCATTTTCCCTAAAGTTTATCGATGCTGCATTTTTGCGGCTGTACGCATTGTAAATACTGAATACCCACTCGGATTGAACTTTTTTCCGCTTATTTCGTTTTGGGGTCAGAATGGCAGAAATATCCAATCTGTGGTAATCAGGCAAGCGTTCCTTGTTCCGTAGCCCGTAGTATGGCACGGTCATATCCTCAAATTCAAATTGACCAATTGGATAATTGGTCGGCTGTCCCGTCTGATAGATAAAATTAGCATTGAAGCTCCATTTTTCATTAAGCTCAAAACTGCCATAAACAGAAAGGTCGTGGGTTTTATCGTATGGGGTGTTATACCATTGTCCCATGTTGATTCCGGTTTCCAAAGTGGTTCTTCCGGGAGTTCTTTGCTCAGATTTCGATAGGGTATAGGCAAACCAGCCGGTAAATCGACCTTCATTTTTTCGAAGCAAAAGCTCCAAACCGTAAGCTCTGGCCTCGCCGTTCAATATAACTTGTTCTATTGCATCATTGGCAATAAGGTTGGCACCGTCGATATAATCTATTCTATTTTGGATGGTTTTGTAGAATGTTTCTGCTTCCAAACTATATGCACCTTCCTGGATATTCCTGAAATAACCAAAGGCATATTGGTCCAACAGTTGTGGCTCCACAAACGGGCCGCTGGGTGTCCATACATCTAAAGGGGTGGGGGAGTTTGTATTGGAAATTAGGTGTAAGTATTGTGCCAATCGGGTGTAACTTGCCTTTATCGAGTTATTTTCCTTAAACGTATAGGACATGGAAATCCTCGGCTCCAGATTAAAAAATGATTTCATGGTTTCGCTACGGCCAGGACTAATGGTGTCTATGGGGTTTGCTTCTCCATAGGTTTGGGTAAAAGGGTCAAAATCCACGGGATTGTCATCGGTATAAACAAAGAACTCGTCCTGCCCAAATCTGCTGAACTGACTTGCTCTTAGTCCATATTCTATGCTTAGGTTTTCCGTGATCTCATGTTCCACATCAATATAGGCGGCATTTTCGTTGGCGTATTTTTTGGTGAGTTGATCTTCAACGATACCGGAATCTGGACTGTTGGGCACTATTTTCCCTGGATTGAAGACATAATAGATACTGTTTATCCCGTAATTCAACTGGAGTTTATTGTTCAAGTAGTGTTTTAGGTCATACTTTAGGTTAAAGTTTTGGATACCAGAGTTCCACTCAAAGCCTACAAAATCAAGCTCTAGGCCATAATAGTAATCGGAATAAATAAGAGAAAGGTTGGAGAAAAGCTTATCTGAAAACAAGTGGTTCCATCTCAAATTACCCACTGCATTTCCATATTCGTTCACAAAACGGTCGCTGACGTTAAAAAGATCCCGACCAAAGTATCCAGAGAGAAAAACACTATTATTCTCATTGATCCTATGGGTAATTTTGGTGTTAAGATCATAGAAATAGGCCTTGTTGTCGATATCGAATAGAGGAAGAAACAAGTGCGCATAGGACGCCCTTCCGCCCGCTAGAAAAGAAGTTTTGTCCTTTTGAATGGGTCCCTCTATCAATAATCTGCTCGCGACCGCACCAATACCCCCGTTTACTTTGAATTCTTTGCTGTTCCCTTCTTTTTGAAAGATATCGAGCACTGATGATACCCGTCCACCATATCTTGCAGGGATTCCGCCCTTAAAAAGTTTTACATCCTTTATAGCGTCTGGATTGAATACGGAAAAGAAGCCAAAAAGGTGTGAGGAATTGAACACGGTTGCCTCATCCAGTAGGATAAGGTTTTGGTCCGCTGCGCCACCACGAACATTAAATCCAGAGGATGCCTCTCCTGCACTGGTGACTCCGGGGAGAAGCAGTAGCGATTTTATAACATCGGATTCACCGAGCACTACGGGAATCTCTTTTATGGTGTTGGATGTTAGCGAGGTAACGCTCATTTGGGGTTTGCGGATATCCAATTTTTCCACATTGTCCGTGACCACGACCTCTTGAAGTTCTTCTGTTTTTTCGGTCAAATTGAAGTCTAGCTTCACATTCTCGTTCAGGGTAATGGTCTGTACAATTTCCTGAAAACCGAGATAGCTCACTATAATTTGATATTCTCCCTCGGGAAGCGTTATGGAATAAAAACCATATTCGTTGGTCGTAGTCCCCGTTTTTAGTTCCGAAACGGCCACCGTAACACCTATCAACGATTCATTACTGGATGCTTCGAATACTGTACCGCTCAGGGTGTACTTCTCTTGGGCCTGGATTACAAAAAAATGCCCAAACAGGGCTAGCAAAAATGCAAGATAATGTCTGGGCATTCGATTGATTTTTTTAAAAGTACACATTTATCTAATGGTGAGAAAACGAATGTAGTTACGGAAGTTTATTTTAACATTGGTAAAGGGTAAAATAAAAGGCAGCCCATTCATGGCTGCCTTTTACTCTTAGGTATGTTTGTTTTGACTATCCAATGGAACTCAAAATAGTGTTCAGAGTTTCGCTGGGTCGCATAGCTTTTGATGCCATTTCTGGGTCTGGAAGATAATATCCTCCGATATCAACTGGCGAACCTTGTGCGTCTATCAGTTCTTGAGCGATTTTGTCCTCGTTGGAGGACATTGCATCGTACACTTTGCTGAATATGGTTTTTAGCTCCCCATCCTTGTCCTGTTTGGCTAATTGCTCCGCCCAGTACAATGCAAGGTAGAAGTGGCTTCCACGGGTATCTATTTCATTTACTTTTCTGGATGGTGACCTATCCTGGTTTAAGAATTCTTCGGTTGCTTTGTCCAGTGCATCGGCAAGCACCTGTGCCTTTTGGTTATTGTTCTTTTCTCCAAAGAATTCCAAAGAAACGGCCAAGGCCAAGAATTCACCAAGGGAATCCCATCTTAAGTGGCCTTCTTCCAAGAATTGCTCCACGTGTTTTGGGGCAGAACCACCGGCACCTGTTTCAAATAATCCACCACCGTTCATCAAAGGAACAATGGACAACATTTTTGCACTTGTTCCCACTTCCAAAATAGGGAAGAGGTCGGTCAAGTAATCCCTCAGCACGTTACCGGATACGGAAATGGTATCTTTCCCTTCCTTCATGCGCTTCAACGTAAACTTGGTGGCTTCGATAGGGGAAAGGATTCTGATATCCAATTCTTCTGTATCGTGGTCTTTAAGGTAAAGATTTACTTTTTTGATCAATTCAGCATCGTGGGCTCTGTTTTCATCCAACCAGAAAACAGCTGGTACACCTGTAGCACTTGCACGGGACACAGCTAATTTGACCCAATCTTGAACAGGGGCATCTTTTACCTGGCACATTCTCCAGATATCGCCTTCCTCAACAGCATGCTCTATCAATGTTACACCTGCTGCATTGACCACTTTTACGGTTCCAGCTTTTTCGATTTCGAAAGTTTTATCGTGAGAACCATACTCTTCGGCTTTTTGGGCCATCAAACCTACATTGGGCACTGTTCCCATGGTTGTTGGGTCGAAAGCACCGTGTTCTTTACAAAAATCAATGGTAGCTTGGTATACTCCAGAGTAGCTGCTATCCGGAATTATAGCTTTGGTGTCCTGAAGCTCTCCGTTCTTATCCCACATTTTACCAGAGTTCCTGATCATGGCGGGCATAGAGGCGTCGATGATGACATCACTGGGTACATGAAGATTGGTAATGCCCTTATCGGAATTTACCATGGCCAAATCAGGTCCGTTTTCAATACTGGCCTTAATGGCTCCTTCAATTTCTTTATGTTGGTCTTCCGGTAGTTTTCCAATTTTATCGAACAGGGTCTCCAATCCATCGTTAGGATTGATTCCCAATTTTTCGAAAGTGTCGCTATAGTCTTTGAACAGTTCAGAAAAATATACTTCCAAAGCATGTCCAAAAATGATGGGGTCGGAGACCTTCATCATGGTTGCTTTAAAGTGCAAAGAAAGTAGGATGCCTTTTTCCCTTGCGTCGGCGATTTCCTTGGTCAAGAATTCTACCAATGCTTTTTTGCTCATCACTGTGGCATCGATTACCTCACCTTTTAAAAGAGCCAGCTTGTCTTTTAGCACGGTTGTGCTGCCGTCTGTACCTACCAATTCGATACGGACTTCGTCCGCATTGGATAGCGTCAACGATTTTTCGTTCGATTTAAAGTCGCCATGGGACATGGTGGCCACATGGGTCTTGGAATCCGAAGACCATTCGCCCATCGTGTGCGGATGGGCCTTTGCGTAATTTTTTACTGCTTTTGGAGCACGTCTGTCCGAGTTTCCTTCACGGAGTACTGGGTTTACAGCGCTACCTTTTATTTTATCATATTTCGCCTTTATGGCTTTTTCCTCGTCGGTTTTAGGCTCGTCGGGGTAATTGGGCAGGTTGTAGCCTTTTTTTTGTAATTCCTCAATGGCTTCTTTCAACTGTGGTATGGAAGCACTGATATTCGGAAGTTTTATGATGTTGGCCTCAGGGGTCTTGGCAAGTTCGCCCAAAATGGACAAATCGTCTGGTATTTGCTGTTCCGTGGTCAATAATTCCGGAAACATAGCGGCGATTCTACCTGCCAAAGAAATGTCCTTGGTCTCTACTTCGATATCGGCTGTTTCGGTGAATGATTTTACAATGGGTAAGAAGGATAATGTTGCTAAGGCGGGTGCCTCGTCTGTTTTGGTATAATAAAGTTTAGCCATTTATATGTATTTGTTTGAGCGGTTGCAAATATACGATATATGGACGGTGAAGAACGAATGGAAGTGACTAAAAGTGTGGGTTTTTGGTAAGAATTTGTTAAAAAACAAAAGCCATTTCCTTGTTTTTACCAAGGAGATGGCTTTCAGAATGGACTCAAGATTTGTTTGGTGGTACCAAAACTGTAACCTATTTGATTACATCTTTTGCCCTTTCGACGTTTGCTTTGCAATGTTCTTAATTTTTCAACTAATCTACATTATGCAAAGTATACTGTTACATTCCTAAATTTTATCAAAATGGAAAATTGCTCTTCCATCCGCACATAAAATCTATTATTTCTCATTGGGTTTTGCCAAAGCACCTCCCAAGTCAAAATTCCTTTTGTGATCAGTAGTGTTACCAATTAAAAAGGGAATCCACAGTTTTAAAGAACGTCAACTTTAAATCGATATGTTCGTGATGGTATCACTATCATATCTTCGTCTAAAGTAGAACAGAAAATTAATTTTTGCAATTTTTCAAGCCATTAAAAATCAACACAATATGAACCGAGGTTATTAACAATTGTTCATAAAAAAAGCACCCATTTTGGGTGCTTTTCATGTTGTATAGGATATTGATTATCCTTTAACTTCTTTAATACGGGCCTTTTTACCGGTAAGACCTCTAAAGTAGAAGATTCTGGATCTACGTACCTTACCTTTTTTGTTTACTTCAACTCTTTGCAAAGCTGGCATGTTTACTGGGAAAATTCTTTCCACACCTACAGTACCGGACATTTTGCGGATAGTAAAAGTTTCTGTTGCACCGCTTCCTCTACGTTGTATCACTACACCTTTAAAGAACTGGGTACGAGTTTTTTCACCTTCCTTGATTTCGTAATACACAGTGATGGTGTCACCAGCTGAGAATTTTGGAAATTCTTTTTTTGGAACAAATTCGTCTTCAACAAATTTTATTAAGGATTCCATTTGTATGTTTTTTAATGTTTTTTGCAAGACCAACTTACACGGATTTCGTCAGAGGTTGATTTTGAGATTGCAAAAGTAATCTATTATTTAGAAATTACAAGCTGTTTTTTACCTTTTTGATTTATTTTTCCAAAAGGTCGGGTCTTCTTTTTTGAGTACGTTCCAAGGCTTGTTGCTCCCGCCATTTCTCAATTTTTGGAAAGTTGCCGCTCAACAGGATTTTTGGAACTTCCATTCCTTTATATTCCGCAGGTCGAGTATACACGGGCGGTGCCAATAGATTGTCCTGAAACGTATCGGTCAGGGCAGAGGTTTCATCGTTCAATACTCCTGGGAGCAATCGAATTACCGCATCGCACAAAATAGCAGCGGCGAGTTCACCACCAGAAAGCACATAGTCGCCAATGGAAATTTCACGGGTCACGAACATATCCCTTACCCGTTGGTCGACACCTTTATAATGTCCGCAGAGTACAATAATGTTCTTTTTCATGGAAATTTCATTGGCCATTCCCTGATTTAAGGTATTGCCATCGGGTGTCATATAAATGACTTCGTCATATTCCCTTTCCGCTTTTAATTGGGAAATGCATTTATCGATGGGTTCTATCATCATCACCATTCCGGCTCCACCACCAAATTGGTAGTCGTCCACCTGCTTATAATTTCCGGTGGTGTAATCCCTCAAATTATGAAGGTGCACCTCTACCAAACCCTTTTCTATGGCCCGTTTTAGTATTGATGCTTCGAAAGGGCTTTTTAGAAGTTCGGGAAGTACGGTGATAATGTCTATCCGCATGGACATTGGTGTTGTGTATTGTTTGCCGCAAAAATAGTGAATGCTGGTAATAACTGCTATATAAAAGAAAGGCTTCCCGAATGGAAGCCTTAATTCTTATTTTTTCTGCTTGTTCAGTTCGTCCTGTAACTGTCTACTTATTTTCTGCTCGCGTTCAAGAGCTCTTCTCCTGTGGTTTTGATACTCCTCCTCCAACTCGGCAAGTGCAGACTTGGCCTGCTGTGTCAAAAAGTTGCTATTTCTAAATCGATATATAAAGAACAAAAGGAGCAACAACAGTCCAAAAATAATGGACCACAATATAAAGTTGTAGGTTCCTTTGCTGATAAGTATACCGAAGAAAGAAATACTGTCTTTTTCCTCGGTAACACTGTTCAATTTATTGGTCGTTTCTTGCAGTTTGCCATTTAAGCTTTCTATTTCGGCATCATTGGCCGTGATGGTCGCAGATAAGTCCTTGATGGTCTTATTCGCTGTATCGATGGAATCAAAAACGTTATCTTTCGTTTTGTATAGGTCGGTTATCTTGACCACCTCATATTGGATACCATTGGCCCGATAATTGCCCGACTTACGTTCCAATTCTTCAAACTGCCCCCTAAGGGTGTTATCAGTTTCTTCGGTTGATTCATCTTCCTGTGCATGGACGGATAGGGCAGGAATTAGTAAGGCTAAGGCAAATAAAATGCGTAAATGCTTCATGTTCAATAATGTTCTCGTATTAAATTTAGATTAAGGGTGAGGCGAAATTACATCAATATACCTAATTTAAAAAAAGAAAATCAGTTCAAAGAACAATTCGTGCCCCGTTAATAATACGTATAACGCCTAACTTTTGCGATATATTTTGCCAATCGTACAACTTGATGCGAATAACCATACTCGTTATCGTACCAAATATACAATACCACATTTTTTCCGCCGGAAGCAACAATTGTGGCCTTGCTGTCATAAATTGATGGCGCCGTTGTCCCCACAATATCCGAAGATACCAATTCGTTGCTCAGCGCATACTTTATCTGCTCCACCAAATCACCTTCCAACGCATATTTTTTTATGATGGTATCAATGCCCTCTTTTGAGGTTTTGTTTTTGACCTCTAAGTTTAAGATGGCAAGTGACCCATTGGGTACGGGAACCCGTATGGCATTAGAGGTCAGTTTTCCCTTTAGGGATGGTAGTGCTTTTGCGACCGCAGAACCCGCGCCCGTTTCCGTAATTACCATATTAAGCGCTGCTGCACGGCCGCGACGGTATTTATTGTGCATATTGTCCACCAGATTTTGGTCATTGGTATAGGCGTGTATGGTTTCCAAATGCCCTTTTTTTATGCCCAAAGAATCCTCGATTACCTTTAGGATAGGGGTAATTGCGTTCGTAGTACAAGAGGCGGCAGAGTATATTTTTGTCTTGTCCGGGTCAAAATCTTTGTGGTTTACACCGTGGACGATATTGGGGACCTCTTTTCCGGGAGCGGTCAACAACACCTTGCTGGCACCTTTGGATTTTAGATGTCTAGCCAATTCTTTGTTATCCCTAAAGGCTCCTGTATTATCTATAATCAAAGCATCTGCAATGCCATATTTGGTATAATCGATATCTTCAGGTTGATTGGCGTTGATGATTTTCACCGTGGTACCATTAATGATGAGTGCTTGTTTTTCCACATCCACATCCACCGTTCCGGTAAATGGTCCGTGAACCGAATCGGTTTTAAGAAGGGCTGCTCTTTTTTCCAGAACTTCCCTGTTCATCTCACCCCGGACTACGATGGCACGTAACCGTAATTGACTGCCCCTGCCTGTTTTGGCCATAAGCTCACGTGCTACCAAACGGCCTATACGTCCAAATCCATAGAGTACCACATCTTTTGGTTCAATGGCTTTGGAGGTTTGAGCGCCTTTAAGTTTGTCAATCACAAAGGCCTTTACATTTAAATGGGCGTTTTGGTTGGAATTGTATTCGTAGGTCAGCTTGCCAATATCGAGTTTGGCCGGAGGGAGGTTAAGGTCGTTAATGGCCCGTAAGATTTCCACAGAATCAAAAATGGACATAGGTTTTTGGACAAACTCACCCGCATATTCGTGCAGGTTGATGATGTCGCTCACGTTCTTGTCTATAATTTGATTTTTGAAGAGAACCACCTCAATGGCCTTATCGTACCAAAGGTCGCTTATGATTTTTATAAATTCTGTAGTGGCTTTACGTCTATCTGCCTGAAAGGCAAGTTCTTTTTCGTAAGATAAATTGTCGTTCATGGATGATGGTTGCGGTTGTGATCATTAATTTCTTGGCTAAATTATATATTTCAAACGTTTTCGTAAAACATATTGGATATAAAAAAAAGCGTCCTTTTCAAGACGCTTTTAAGTGTTTTTTTAGCACTTTTTACTGAAGTATCATGTGTTCTTTTTCACCGTCTTCATTGATCATGGTGAAACTGGTTCGTCCATATCTTGATATTTGGCCAAATTGTTCTTTTGCATCATCAATATTCTCGATGGGTTCACCATCCAATTCAATAATAACCTTGTTGGTCAAACCATATCTAGAGTAGCCTTGGGGAACATCAATAATCTTAACACCTTTGGATACGCCAAATTTCTTTTTGTCTTCTTTGGTCAAGTTTTTTACCTTAAAAGAAGTCGCAGGAAGAATAACGCTGTTTTGTTTTTTTAACGTGACGTTTCTCACTAAACTTTCTCCACCTCGATCCAATGTAACTTTAACCACATCACCTGGTCTTTTGGCGGAAAGGTATCCTGTAAGTTCTGAGAATTTGCCAATACTGACGTTGTCCACTTTTTTAATAATGTCACCTTGCATTAAACCGGCTTCATCAGCACCAGAATCCTCTTCCACGCCTTCAACATAAACACCTTCTAGTTCATCAATCCCTTTCTCAATAGCCAATGGAGATCTTGCATTTAAAGCGGAAATTCCCAAAAGTCCTTTTTGGACATTGCCGAACTCCATAATATCCTCTACAACCTTTTTGGCAATATTACTCGGAACCGCAAAGGCATACCCAATATAGGAACCTGTCTGGGAAGTGATTGCCGTGTTGATACCAATAAGGTCGCCATTGGTGTTCACCAAAGCCCCACCACTGTTTCCGGGGTTAACGGCTGCATCAGTCTGTATAAAAGATTGAGCACCATTTGGGGAAAGCGATCTAGCCTTGGCACTTACGATACCCGCTGTTACGGTAGAGGTCAGGTTAAAGGGGTTACCAACGGCAAGTACCCACTCCCCAATTTTAGCATTGTCGGAATCTCCGAAAGCCAAGTAGGGCAATGCATCTTCGGCATCTATTTTTAAAAGGGCAATGTCAGAGTCTGCATCGGTTCCGATTACTTCCGCTTCATAGGATTTATTGTTGTTCAGGACAACTTCCAATTGGCTCGAGTTGGCTATTACGTGATTATTGGTCACAATGTAGCCATCAGGAGAAATGATTACTCCAGAACCGGTACCCAACTGTGGGGTTGATTTACGTTCATAACCATAAAAGAATTCGGCAATGCTTGAAGGACCACTTTTACTTAGGGTCATATTTTTAACGTGTACCACGGAATTTACCGTTTTTTCGGCAGCAGAGGTAAAATCAACCTCGTTGATTCCAGCTCCTTTCGCCGATGTATCCAGATTGCTCGTGGTCACAAAAGGTGTTTCCTCCTGCGCAGTGACCCATTTATAGCTTTCTTTCTCGAAAAATAATTTGTAAGCTCCCAGTGTAATTGCTCCCGCAAATACGGAAACAAGGAATAAACTAGCTATTTTCTTCATAATTCATTAACAATTTAACATTAAGCTTTATCAAAATTAAAAGTTTTCAATTTTTGGTTAGGTCGGTTTAACGCTGTTTTAACTACAAAAAAAACCTTAAAGAATCCCATATATTTGTTCCTTTGTAGATGCATATGGAACTACAGTTTTTTAAATATCAAGGAACGGGAAACGATTTTGTAATTATTGACAATCGTCAGGATATATTTCCCAAAAACAATACCAAACTTGTAGCGGAGCTTTGTGACCGAAGATTTGGCATTGGAGCGGACGGTTTGATTCTGCTCGAAAATGACAATGTGTCTGATTTTAAGATGGTTTACTATAACGCAGATGGAGCCGAAAGCACTATGTGCGGTAATGGAGGCCGCTGCTTGGTAGCGTTTGCCCATTATTTGGGAGTTATAGAAAGAAAGACCACTTTTAATGCAGTAGATGGGCTTCATGAAGCTACCGTGGAAGGTGACATCGTCAATTTAAAAATGATTGATGTGGATAAGATTCACGAGAAACAAAACCATAGTTTTTTGGATACCGGCTCCCCGCACCACGTACAATTGGTAAAAGAGCTGGAAAAGTTCGATGTACAAAAAGAAGGGAAGAAACTCCGTTATGGAATTTATGGTGAGTCCGGGAGCAACATCAATTTTGTGGAACAGACCAGCGACAATGCTTTTGATGTACGAACCTACGAGAGAGGAGTGGAAGGAGAGACCTTCTCATGTGGTACAGGGGTAACGGCCGTGGCCTTGGCCATGCACGAATCAGGTAAAACTGCAGCCAACGAAGTCCATATCCATACCATTGGAGGCGATTTGACCATTTCTTTTGAGAAGAAGGATGGGAAGTACAGCAATATCTTTTTAAAAGGCCCCGCCATACAAGTGTTTAAAGGAACCATCGAATGCTCAATCTAAAGGGAAAACAAGTCTATTTACGGGCATTGGAGCCCACTGACCTCGATTTTCTGTACAAATTGGAAAACGATACATCGGTCTGGGAGGTAAGCGGCACGCTAAAACCTTATTCCAAAACGGTGCTTCAATTGTATCTGGACAATGCCCACAGGGATATTTACGATGTGAAGCAATTGCGATTATGTATAAGCAATAAGCAAGATGAATGTATAGGGCTTATCGATTTGTTCGATTTTGATCCTAAACACAGACGGGCGGGAATCGGAATTATAATTGTAGAGCCCGGTGATAGAAACAGAGGTGCTGGCGCAGAAGCCTTGTCGCTTTTGTGCGATTATGCATTTTCAGCTTTTGACATGCATCAACTCTACGCCAATATTTTGGAGGATAATGAGGCGAGTATCCATTTGTTTCAAAAAATGGGGTTCGAAGAAATCGGCGTTAAAAAGGAATGGATAAGAACCAATCAAGGGTTCAAGAACGAAATAATGTATCAAAAGATCAATACAAATGAATCTTAAGAAAGTACTTTGGGCAACGGCCGTCCTCGGATTGTTGATCTGCGGTTTTATTGCTTATCAAATTTACAGTGCCATTTTTAGTCCCAATACACAGTTCAATAATGATGAAGCCTTTGTTTATATTGAAACGGATGCATCGTTCAATGATGTAAAAGCTTCATTGGAACCTTTGTTGCAGGATTTATCCACTTTTGAAGCTGTGGCCAAGCGTAAAGGGTATATCACCAATATCAAGGCAGGGAAGTATGCTCTCAAAAAGGGAATGAATAACAACGAGATTATCAACACCCTTCGTAGCGCCAATTTGCCCGTTCAAGTATCATTTAATAATCAAGAATCGCTGGCGTTGCTGGCCGGAAGAGTTTCTGAGCAGATAGAAGCCGATAGTTTAGAATTGCTTCAAACATTCAATGACCCTAACTTTTTGAAGGAAACAAAGTTTGATGAGGATACCAAACTGGCGATGTACATTCCAAATACCTATGAGTTTTTCTGGAATACTGACGCAACAAGTTTTAGGGATAGAATGCGGACGGAATACGAACGCTTTTGGAACAGTGACCGTTTGCAAAAAGCAAAAAACCTTGGATTGACTCCCAACCAGGTTACCGCTTTAGCGGCCATAGTTCAAAAGGAAACCGCTAAAGTGGATGAGCGCCCTCGGGTTGCAGGAGTATACTTGAACAGAATCAGAAGGGGAATGCTATTGCAGGCAGACCCAACGGTTATTTATGCCATTAAAAAGGAAACGGGCAATTACGATACCATTATAAAACGGGTACTTTTCCGTGATTTGGAAATGGATTCACCCTATAATACCTATAAATATGCGGGCGTTCCTCCTGGGCCTATAACCATGCCAGACATTACTTCCATAGATGCGGTTTTGAACCCCGAAAAACACGATTATCTCTATTTTGTGGCCGATGTTTACAACTTTGGCTACCACATGTTCGCCAAATCTTTGGCGCAACACAACCGGAATAAGGTACAGTACACCCGATGGTTGAATCAACAAAAAGTTTTGAGATAAGGTTCTTTATCGTTGATTTTCATCTCTTTAACGTATTTTAAGGCTGATTTAAGAAATCTTTATGAGCTTTAGGGTGCCCTTTAGCTTATCTCCATCTATATTTGCCGGCCAAATTGATTTTTGATACGTATATAGTATCGAGATCACAAATATGAACATTATGAAAAGATGGATAGGTTTTATTCTACATCTTGCCATGATCGTAGTTTTGACAAGTTTTGGTTCCTATACCGTAATGAAAAAGGAGACTGTTGAAATTCCCGATTCATTGAAGGTAACGGCCAATTTGGAAATCTTTGCACCGCAAGATTCCATTGAACTTCTTGACGAGGACGAGGTAACCCCTCCTTTTCTGGGAAAAGCCTATAATGGCTTTAAGGAAGCACTTGCTTTTAAAGAATCTCAGGGTAAATATCAAAGAGTGAACACATTAGGTTATTTGGGCAAGTACCAGTTTGGTAGCAGCACATTAAATTTGATGGGAGTTTACGACATGGATGAATTTTTGGACAACCCAAAACTTCAGGAAAAAGCCTTTGTGGCCAATATTGCCCGTAATAAGTGGATTTTGAGAAGGGATATCAAGCGCTTCAACGGGAAAACCATTGGAGGTATCAAAGTAACTGAATCCGGTATTTTGGCCGCGGCCCATTTGGCTGGAGCAGGCAACGTCAAAAAATATCTACGATCTTATGGACAAAATGATGTAACCGATGCGTACGGAAGTAGCATCTCGTATTACATGAAAAAATTTGCGGGTTATGATATTTCAAATATCAAACAGCAAAAAAATGCAAAAGTCTAATTGGTACAGATGAGTTAAATTAAAAAAAGCCCCGAAATCCGGGGCTTTTTTTATGCTTGGATTATATAGATTGTTGGCCTTTTGTCCAAGTCTATCTCAATTTCGCTCCATTCATGGGCACTTTTAGTGGAGATAAACTCTGTCGGCAACGTAATATCGCACGCAATGCAGAGTCGGGTAGACTTCTGTAAAGTTTTTACAAGTTCCTTCACCAATTTATTGTTACGGTAAGGCGTTTCCATAAAAATTTGGGACTGTCCCTTATCCTTGGATAATCGTTCCAAGCTCTTTACCATTTTTTTGCGCTCTGCATTGTCGATGGGCAAATACCCATTAAAAGCAAAGTTCTGACCGTTCATACCGCTGCTCATCATGGCCATCAAAATAGAGGAAGGGCCCACCAACGGTACCACTTGTATTCTTTTTTGATGTGCTACACGAACTACATCGGCTCCTGGGTCGGCGATGCCCGGACACCCAGCTTCGGACAAAATACCAATATCATGACCATGGATACAGGGATCCAAAAAACCGGGAATTTCCTCAGGGTTGGTGTATTTGTTCAACGATTGTAAATGAAGGTCCGGTTGAGATTTGCTCGGGCTTACCCGTTTTATAAAACGTCTGGCCGTTTTCTCGTTTTCCACAATATAGTGGTCAATACGTTCTATGGTCCCTTTTACCGAAATGGGCAGAACTTCTAAAGGAGCATTGTCTCCTAAAGTTGTGGGAATCAGATAGATTTTGCCCACTACTAAACCAGGTTTTACCTCTTCCATGGGTTTAATTTAGCTTTTTCGCAATTTCCTCACAAGCCCTGTCAATCATTTGGTAAACATTTTCAAAGCCATCCTCGCCACCGTAGTAGGGGTCTGGAACCTCTTTAATTCCCAGTTCAACCTCGCTCAGCAACAATTTTACTTTGTTGGCTTCCTCTTGGTTTGAAGCCAGAGCAGCCACATCGGAAAAATTACTACGGTCCATCACATAGATATAATCGAACCCTGAAAAATCGGCTTTCGAAAATTTTCTACACTTCTGATTGTTAATATCCAGTCCATATTTTTGGGCCACCGCAATGGAACGTTTATCAGGCGGATTACCAACATGATATCCTGCAGTGCCCGCGGAATCCACAAAAACGGAATCCGAATCGACTTTTGATTTTAAAATGCCTTCGGCCAAAGGTGACCTGCAAATGTTTCCCAAGCAGACCATCAAAACTTTGGTTTTCATAAATATCTTGTGAAAAATTAGGAGAACTTCTTGCTCAAATCCTCGATGTACTTTCTGAATTGTTTATCAGTCTCCGCAAGGTTGTCCACCGTTTTGCATGCATGGAGTACGGTTGCGTGATCACGTTTTCCGATTTGTGAACCGATGCTCGCCAAGGATGCCTTGGTGAATTTCTTTGCAAAGAACATGGCCAATTGTCTTGCTTGTACAATGTGGCGTTTTCTTGTTTTGGATTGAAGCGTGGCCACATCCATTTCGAAGTAATCCGACACTACTTTTTGAATGTAGTCGATGGATACTTCGCGCTTGGTGTTTTTGACAAACTTTTCCACTACCTGTTGTGCCAGTTCCAAAGTAACCTCACGCTTATTGAATGATGATTGCGCAATCAATGAAATAATGGCGCCTTCCAGTTCACGAATATTGGTCTTGATGTTCTTTGCCACGTGGTCGATGATATCTTCGGGCATCTCAACCCCATCTCGGTACAATTTGTTTTTTAAGATGGACACCCTGGTTTCGTAATCGGGACTCTGCAGTTCTGCGGACAGTCCCCATTTAAAACGGGAAAGCAAACGCTGCTCAATATCCTGCATATCCACAGGAGCTTTGTCCGATGTTAAAATTACCTGCTTGCCATTTTGGTGTAAATGGTTAAAAATATGGAAGAAAACATCCTGTGTTCCAGATTTACCGGATAGGAATTGCACGTCATCTATAATAAGTACGTCTATCAACTGGTAAAAATGGATAAAATCGTTTCGGGTATTCTTTTTTACGGACTCAATATATTGTTGGGTGAATTTCTCCGCCGAAATATAGAGTACGGTCTTTTCCGGGTACTTGTCTTTTATCTCAACTCCAATGGCATGGGCCAAGTGGGTCTTTCCCAAACCAACTCCACCAAAAACCAATAGTGGATTAAAAGATGTTCCTCCCGGTTTGTTGGCCACGGCCATACCGGCGGAACGAGCTAAACGGTTGGAATCACCTTCCAGAAAATTATCGAAATTATAATTTGGATTTAGCTGGGATTCGATTTTGATATTTCGGATTCCAGGAATCACAAATGGATTTTTAAGCTCGGGACTTTTGGAGGTAATCGGCACATCCAATTCCTGTGGTCCTACAGCGGTACGGTTAGAACTTGGAATCTGTTCTGTAAAAGGTTCCTTGTTACCGTACTTGTTTTCCATTTTTATAACGTAGATCAACTTAGCATTGCTTCCCAATTCACGGGTCATGGCAACTTTAAGGAGCTTTACATAATGTTCTTCGAGCCATTCGTAGAAAAACTTGCTGGGCACCTGAATGCTCAGCGCCTTATCTGTCAGTTTTATAGGCTTAATGGGTTCAAACCAAGTTTTGAATGCCTGCGGTTGGATGTTATCTTGGATAAAAGCCAAACAGTTGTTCCATACGGAATTAGCAGTAGCACTCATAGAAGTTTTTCCTTGTTTTAATGGTTAGCTTTAATACTTAAGAGCAAGCATCTAAAGGGTTACAAGATGCTCATTGGATGCGACAAATATGTGAACAATTCTTTTAAAAAAAAAATCAATTTACCATTGAAAGTTCTGTTTTTTTTTCGCATGTTGCCCTCAAAATAAGCAAGCCTCTAAATATATAATTTTTCAATTAAAAATGGGTCTAAATACGTATTCTTTTCGGGTCAGATATGCAGAAACTGACCAAATGGGGGTTGTTTACCATGGTAATTATGCCCAGTATTTTGAAATGGGCCGAGTGGAGTGGTTAAGGGCGATGGGAATCACTTACAAAAGCATGGAGGATAATGGTGTGATGTTACCCGTAATATCCTTACATATTGACTATAAAAAGTCTGCGCTTTATGATAATTTGTTGACCGTGCGTACCAAATTAAAGTCAAAACCCTTAGTTAAAATTGAATTTGATTATGACCTTTTGAACGAAGCAGGGGAGTTGTTGGCCACCGCAAACACGGTTTTAGCCTTTATGGACAAAAAAACGGGACGCCCCATAAAATGCCCAGATTATATCTTGGAAAAATTGGAGGATTGATTTTTTTTCAGAGTTCAGAAGTCTTTGTTCTTATGTCTAGCAGCGCAGCGGTCTTTTGTCCAATAGGAAAGTGGTCTTGTTTCAATCAATCCAACATAATTACATCGACACCATGCATTTCATCGAAAAGTTGAAAAATCTCTTCCGATTCGCTTAATCGAACCGAAATAATCAGCTCGCAATCCAATTCCATTTTCTGGGAAGCAATCTCCAAATCTTTCTGTTTGATGGTCCGCATCACTATATCCATGACTGGGTACTCAAATTGTAAACGCATTTGAGCTTTGATGATTTTCTTTACAATCTTCGCATTTTCGAGCGCCGTTTGGGCAGCAGCTTTGTAGGCCTGTATCAATCCGCCGACCCCAAGTTTGGTGCCACCAAAAATTCTGGTAATGGTAATCAGGACATTGGTCACATCAAACGATTGTATTTGCCCATAAATGGGCATTCCGGCCGAATTGTTCGGTTCGCCATCATCATTGGCTCTGTAAATCGGATTTTCGGTGCCCAATTGCCAGGCATAGCAAACATGGTTGGCCGTGTGGTATTTTTTTCGAAGTTCCTCTACAATCGGTTTTACATCATCTTCCGAAGCAATGGGGTGTACCTGAGCATAGAATTTGCTTTTTCGGTCCTTATATAAAATCTCGGGTGAGGTTTTGGTAACGGTCCTATAAACATCTTCTTTTTTATCCATCAGAACAAAGCTACCAATATTATGCTCAAAACCGCCAACGCAACACCGCTCCAGTTTTTAAGACTTAGCTTCTCTTTAAACAATAATATTCCGACGAGCGTGGAGACCATTACAATCGCAACGTTGTTTAAGGTAAAGATAGCGGCACTACTCAAAACTTCTGACCGCAGGGCACGAATCAAAAAATAGATGGAGAAATAATTGGGTACCCCTAGGGCAATTCCTCCTGCCATATTTTTTAAATTGATTTTCAATGGTGTTTTTACCGCCTTTATACCAATAAAAATAAACCCGGTAAAAGCTGCACAGCCAAAAATCATAGAGGAGAAGACCGGAATCTCTTGGTCTGTCAAATGGACTTCCTCAAAATACTGAATACTGGTGTCGATAATACCCGACCCTAAAAACACCAGCAAAGGCAGCATAAGTGCTTTTCGGTCAATTCGTATTTTCTTTTCTTTAATGGACGCCAAATACACCGCAACCAGTGCAAGGGCAATACCAACCACTTGTAGTGCGCTCAATCGTTCGCCGTACAACAACATCCCCATTACCACCGGAATCGCCAACGACATCTTGGTAGCCACCGAGGCTACCGAAACCCCAGAGACCTGGGCAGTACGGGCCATCAAATTAAAAATGACAATAAACAGTACACCTAATAATATAGGGCCAATAAGCCATGGTTTATTCGTAAAATCGCTTACGCCGACCGGACCATCATATAAAAAGAACCCAACAGTGCAGGCTACCACGTAATTGGTGATAATGGCGTAGAGCGTCTGTATTTTAAAAACATCGAACAGTTTAAAGACCACAAAAATCAAAGTCGAGCTCAGAACACTCAGAATTAGGTATAGCATTTATAATTTTGATTTTAGTTGGTTTACGTCTTCTTGGCCCACTTGGAGGTTCCATACTTTTATACCTAAACTAGCTGCGGAATCAGTATTTTCCTTTACGTCATCCACAAAAAAGGTTTCTTCCGCTGTAAGTTGGTTTTCTTGTAGCACAAAGTCAAAAATCTCGGTATCTGGTTTGCGCATTCCCATTTCGTAGCTTAGGTAGAATACATCAAAAGCATTTTTGAACCTATTGAACCGTTCCGCGCCCATTTGTTCCCTCACACGTTCCATATGTAGGTCGTTGGTATTGCTCAACAATATCATTTTATATTGATTCTCGGCAGCAAGCTGTTCAATAAATTGTAAACGTTCTTCGGGAAAATCCAACAAAATCGAATTCCAGGCTTGCGTCAAATAGTCCCTGTTTGCGTTAGGAAAGTGTTCAGACACCTCATCCAAAAAGCCTGTAGATGTGATAAGTCCCTTCTCATAATCCTGAAACAAGCTTTCCAAGTTAGGAGTAACTTCGGTAAACCCGTGCTGCACCATTGCCTTTGCCGTGGCAGGTTTGTCCAGGTTGATGAGGACGTCGCCAAAGTCGAGTATAATATTTTTAATCATTATGGTAAACGGATAAGGTGTCGGTCAATATTTGGGTCTGATGTTGTAAAGTACCCTGTATTTTAGGAGCAGGCAAACCATTTTCAAAAGAAACGGCACCTTTAAAAATACGAGCCTCGTCCCATAAATTTTCATCGATAAAAGTTTGAAGCGTTCTGGCGCCGCCTTCAATAATTACGCTTGTGATGTTATGTTGATGGAGCGCATCACAAATTTCCTGTGCCAAGTTTTTTGAAAAGTCGATGAGGGCATAATCAACACCTTCCTTATATTTTGATGCATCTTCAACCTCCGTCAAAACAATGGTCCGTACAGATGTATCGAAAACATGGTAGATCGAATCAATCTTCAAATCCTTGTCCAAAACCACCCGAATCGGGTCTTTTCCTGTCCAACTCCGTGTTGTTAGTTTGGGATTGTCCTCCAAAACCGTGTGGGTGCCGACCAAAATGGCCTGTTCTTGGCTTCGCCATTGGTGTACCAACTGTTTGGAATGGACATTGGTAATCCAGAAAGGTTCTGGATTTTTACTTCGTAAGGAGGTGTCGGGGGCCAAAAAGCCATCATTCGATTCCGCCCACTTTAAAATAATGTAGGGGCGTTTCTTTTCCTGAAACGTCAAAAAACGTTTGTGGTGTTCCCTGCATTCATCTTCAAGAATTCCCACCGTTACTTTGCAGCCCGCATCTTTCAATTTCTGGATGCCTTTACCGGCCACTTTATCGTGAGGGTCCTGTAACCCAATAAAAACCTCTTTGATTCGGTGTTTTGCAATCAAATCAGCACAAGGAGGTGTTTTTCCGTAATGCGAACAAGGTTCGAGGGTAACATATAAAGATGCTTCCTGCAATAAATCCTTATCCTTTACAGAATTAATGGCATTTACTTCGGCATGTGGGCCTCCGTAGGGGTCGGTAAACCCTTCTCCGATTATTTTATCGTTATGTACAATTACACATCCCACCATAGGGTTTGGAGCGGTTGTTCCCAGTCCCTTTTTGGCCAGCTCTATGCAGCGGAGGATGTATTTTTGATGTATATTCACACCGCAAAAATAGAACAATAAAAACACAAAAATGGGAGATACGGTGATTCGTGAAATTACCCCCGAAGACAATGTACAGGTGGCCCAAGTGATTCGAAAGGTTTTTGAGGATATGGGTGTTCCTAAAGTAGGTACCGCTTATGCAGATAAAGCTTTGGACGATATGTACTCTAATTATAATGTGCCCAAAGCTGCGTATTTTGTGGTGGAGCACGAAGGCGAAGTAATCGGCTGTGCCGGTGTCGCCAAGTTGGATAACTATGATGGTAATGTCTGCGAGCTTCAAAAAATGTACTTTTTGGAGGAAGCCAGGGGCAAGGGACTCGGTGCCAAAATGATTGGAGCTTGTTTGCAAAAAGCTAAAGAATTTGGGTTTGAGGCCTGCTATTTGGAAACCATGCCCTACATGGAAGCCGCCCAAAAGTTGTACAAGAAGAACGGTTTTGAGTACATCGACGCTCCCATGGGAAATACGGGCCATTATTCCTGCCCCGTTTGGATGCTTAAAAAATTGTAATGCTCCTCAAAGAAATCAAAGACATTTACCATAAAGAGTTGGGCACAATCTATCCCAAAGAGGAGATTGATTCCTTTTTTTATTCCTGTATTGAGCATTACCTTAATCTGCAACGATTCATTCTGGCCATTCAGCCTGGGATTGCATTGACCAAGGAAGAAGAGCAGCCTCTTTTTGAAGCACTGTCCGAACTCAAATTGGAAAAACCCCTTCAATATATTTTGGGAACTGCCCATTTTATGGATTTGGAGCTTTACGTAGATGAAAATGTGTTGATTCCCCGTCCTGAGACCGAAGAATTGGTGCAATGGATTTTGGATGATATTAGAAGTCAGAAGTCAGATGTCGGAAGTCAGAAGTTGCAAGTGGGAAACCCAGAATTGAAGGCTGAAGCCCCATGTAGCGAAGATGAATCTTTTCATCCTTTACCTTTTAGCGTCTTGGACATTGGAACAGGAAGCGGCTGTATCTCCATTGCTTTAGCAAAGCACCTGCTCAATGCCAAAGTGTTTGCTTTGGATGTGTCCGATGGCGCATTGGATGTGGCTCAGAAAAATGCAGTGTCAAATGGAGTGGATATCACATTTTTGCATGAAGATATTCTTAACACGGAACTTGAACTTGATTTTGATATCATCGTTTCTAATCCGCCTTATGTCAGAGAGTTGGAGAAGGGAGGAATTCAAAAAAATGTAAAGGATTTTGAACCCGGAACTGCATTGTTTGTTCCAGATGATGACCCTTTAGTTTTTTACAGGGTAATTATCGATTTCGCGGAAAAGCATCTTTCCGAAAAAGGAAAATTGTATTTTGAAATCAATCAATATTTGGGAAAGGAGACCCAAGCACTTTTCAATCATCGTAATTTTTCAGAAATTGAACTGCGAAAAGATATGTTTGGCAACGACAGAATGCTAAAAGCAATTAGAAAATGAGCATCCAAGATAAAATAACTTCCCTGCGCAATGAACTAAGGGAACACAACTATAAATATTACGTGCTTGATGAGCCGTCCATTTCCGACTATGAGTTTGATATGAAACTCAAGGAACTCCAAACATTGGAAGCCGAGCATCCTGAATTTCAGGACCCGACCTCCCCAACATTGCGTGTGGGAGGAATGGTAACCAAAAACTTTGAGACCGTGGCCCATGAGCATCGGATGTATTCCTTGGATAATTCGTATTCCAAGGAGGATTTGGAAGATTGGGAGAAACGCATACAACGTATTTTGGGGGATGCTGAGGTGGAATTTACCTGTGAGTTAAAGTATGATGGAGCTTCTATCAGTCTGACATATGAAGATGGGAAATTGGTAAAAGCAGTGACCCGTGGTGATGGCTTTCAAGGGGACGATGTCACCAATAACATTAAAACAATTAAGTCGGTTCCCCTGCAATTGAAAGGCGACTATCCACCTAAATTCGATATTAGAGGGGAAATTATCCTAACACTCGAGGGCTTTGCCAAAATGAACGCAGAACGTGTGGAAGCTGGCGAAGACCCTTATATGAATCCCCGAAATACAGCATCTGGGAGTTTAAAACTACAGGATAGCGCCTTGGTGGCACAGCGTCCATTGGAGTGTTTGTTGTACAGCATAGCCGGAGATAATTTAGGAATTTCATCTCAGTTTGAGGTGCTGGAAAAAGCACGTGCTTGGGGTTTTAAAGTCCCCAGCGTAGCCAAATTGTGCAAATCTACAGCTGAAGTTATGCAGTTCACAGACTATTGGGCCATCCACCGGCACGAATTGCCTTACGAAACTGATGGTGTGGTGGTTAAGGTGAACAGCATCCAACAGCAGGAAGAACTGGGCTACACTGCAAAATCTCCACGCTGGGCCATGGCCTATAAATTTAAGGCGGAGCAGGCTACTACAACCTTGAACAAAATAACCTATCAAGTTGGTAGAACCGGTGCAATTACCCCTGTGGCCAATCTGGAGCCTGTATTGTTGGCAGGTACCACGGTAAAACGGGCTTCTTTGCACAATGCCGACCAAATAGCTAAAATCGATGTACGCGAAGGCGATACGGTTTTTGTGGAAAAGGGAGGTGAAATCATCCCAAAAATCGTAGGGGTCGATTTTACCAAGCGGTCAATCGATTCAGAACCTACCAAATATATTGAAAATTGTCCCGAATGTGGTACGGAACTTATTAGAAAGGAAGGGGAGGCACAACACTTCTGTCCAAACGATATTGGTTGTCCACCTCAGATTACAGGTCGAATCCAACATTTTATTTCCAGAAAGGCCATGGATATTGAAGGTTTGGGCGGTGAAACGGTGGAATTGTTGTTCAAGGAGGGGTTGATAGGTAATTATGCCGACCTGTACATTTTGACCAAGGAACAAATCTTGCCGTTGGAACGAATGGCGGACAAATCCGCTGAAAACTTGGTGAACGGTGTTCAGGTATCTAAAGCGATTCCGTTTGAGCGAGTGCTTTTTGCCTTGGGGATACGATATGTTGGCGAGACGGTTGCCAAAAAACTGGCAAAAGCCTTCAAGAATATTGAGACATTAATGGCTGCTTCACAGGAGCAATTGGTGGCAGTGGACGAGATAGGGGAGCGGATTGCGGAGAGTGTGGTGAGTTTTTTCTCGGAACCCGCGAATGTGGCAATTATTGAGCGATTAAAATCATACGGACTGCAGTTTTCCTTGTCCGAGGAGCAGTTGGAAAATCAAACGGAACTCCTCAAGGGACAAACCTTTGTGATTTCCGGTGTGTTCGAAACCATCAGCCGTAATGATCTTAAGAAATTAATTGAGGACAATGGGGGAAAAGTATCTTCGTCCATTTCATCAAAAACCAGCTTTTTGGTCGCTGGTGACAATATAGGGCCAAGCAAACGGACAAAGGCAGAAGGTTTGGGTGTCCCAATAATTTCGGAACAGGAGTTTTTGCAAAAACTGGAATCATGATACCCAAAACTTACGAAGAATTTGAAGCTACTTTAGATCAATACGCACCTCCAGGCGAGTGGTCGGAACCCTTAAAATCCCTTTGGCACGATGCGAAGGGCGATTGGGAATCGTCTCACGACATTGCTCAAGAGCTAAACTCGCAAATGGGCAGTTGGATTCATGCGTACCTACACCGTAAAGAAGGTGATAAATGGAACGCCGGCTATTGGTACGGTAGGGCTGACAAACCTTTTCCAGACTTTAGTTTGGAGGACGAATTGAAAATATTGGTCGAGGCGAATCTTTAATCAATTGATTATCAATGAACAATAACCAATTTACAATTACCATTAATCAAACCAACAAATAACCGAATACCCCCAAACCAAGCGTGCGCCTGCCCATAGATTCTTCACTGCCCCCCGACTCCGCTCAGGGCCCGGTTTAGAATGACAATATTCAGTATGCAGTAAGCAGTTAACAATAAACAATAAACAATAAACAATTATTCAATTACCAACAATCCAATAATCGAATCATCCAGCAATCGTCCATCGTCAGTTCGAGCGCAGTCGAGAACCCTTCGCCAACCGCCCTTCGACTCCGCTCAGGGCCCGGCAGGCAGTCGAAAACCCTTTGCTCTTGACCATTGCCCTTGTCCCCTTCACCTTTAAACCTTCACCCAATAACCAAATAATCGAATCATCCAAAAATCCAGCCATCCCTTCATCTTCACCCCTTGACCTTTAACCTTTAACCCGTAACCCTTCCCCTAAAACCCTCCATCAACCCAAACCCCCCATCCGTCAACTCAAACGGGGCATTGGTAAATCGGGCGGAGAAAATCTTGTGTAAAAGAACCATCTTTCCAGAAAATACCATGTTATGACTATCAAATTTGAAAAGTTGTTCTTCCTGTTTTTGTTGGTATGTGCGCTACAATCTTGCGACAATGATTCTTTGGAAGATGTAAATGGGGCGCCTATCGCCCACGGGGATACTTTTTCCGTAAAGGAAGATGTGGATGAGCAGACCATTATCGGAACCATTGAGGCGACCGACCCGGATGATGATAAGTTGATCTTTGAGATTAGGAGTGGGGGCAACGATCTTTTTGAAATCAGTCCAGAAGGTGAAATCTCTTTGGCGCCCGGGAAATATCTGGATTACGAAACGGTGAAGGAACATTCATTGGTTGTTATGGTTTCAGATGGCATTATTGACAGGTTCAGAGGCGTAATGGTTAAGGTAGAAGATGTCGAGGAACCTATTGAGGACAATTCTAGGCCGTTTATAATCACATGGAAGACCAATATGGGCAACCAGACCCTCCACATTGGTGCGAACACAGATTACAGCTATGATTTCACTATCGATTGGGGAGATGGAACAATAGAGGAAATCGTAGAAATTGCTCCAGAGGCCTTTGAGCACACTTATGAGATAGCAGGAACTTATACCGTATCCATAAAAGGAGAATTTCCCAGCTTTTCATTTGAAGAGGATTATTCCTATGTGAAGAGCATTGATCAATGGGGCGATGTAGTATGGAAAGACCTCTCATTTGCTTTTGCACTTTGTGCAAACATGCAATATAACGCCTCTGACGTACCGGACCTTTCAAATGTTACAAGTTTAGAGGGTTTGTTTTATGGGGCCGGATTCTTCAATGCAGATTTAGGTGATTGGGATACTTCCAAAGTAACAAATATGGAAAGGACATTTTCGGGAAGCAAATCCTTTAATGGGGATATCAGTAGTTGGGATACTTCCAAAGTGACAAATATGAGCGAAATGTTTGCTGGAACGGATGTATTTAATGCTGACATCGGTAATTGGGATACCTCAAATGTATTAGATATGAGCGGAATGTTCTTTGGAGCCTATGCCTTTAACATAGATATCGGTAATTGGAACACTTCCAACGTAACGGATATGTCAAATATGTTTAGGACTGCTAATTCCTTTAATGGAAATATTAATGATTGGAAAACCTCCAGTGTAACCACGATGAGCGGAATGTTTGCACATGCAACTTCTTTTAATGGAGACCTTAGTGAGTGGAACACGACCAATGTAGTCAATATGCAAATGATGTTCAAAGGAGCCACCTCCTTTGATCAAGATTTGGGCGGTTGGGACATTGGTAGTTTAACAATGCTTGAGGATATGTTCATTGCTAGCGGTATTTCTGCGGTTAATTTGAGTAATACATTTATCGGATGGAGCAGCTATGCCGACCAAAATGGCGGCCCTTCCAATATTACAGTGGGATTGGATAATTTGAGTATTTGTTTGGGAGATGGGATAAATGCACTTCAGAACCTCTTTGACAATTACCAATGGGATTACACGGGCAATTTGAATTTGGTGGAATGTAATTGATAATTGAAATAGCAATTTTTCATACTATTTGTTTTTAGATTAGACCGGGAGGGCCAAGCGCTTTCTCGGTTTTTCTTTTTTAGAAGTCAGAAGCCAGAAGCCAGAAGTCAGAAGTCAGAAGCCAGAAGTCAGAAGTCAGAAGTCAGAAGCCAGAAGTCAGAAGTCAGAAGTCAGAAGTCAGAGGTCGGATATCTGATATCTGAACCCTTGACAATAAACAATAAACAATTGCCAACAATCCAACAATCCAAAAATCGAATCATCCAACAATAGACCCATCGTCAGTTCGAGCGCAGTCGAGAACCCTTCGCCCACCGCCCTTCGACTCCGCTCAGGGCCCGGCATTCAATTAGTGAAAATTCGTGGAATTCGTGTCAAGATGGCAACTGACCATCAAACCATCCAACAATCCAACAATCGCCCCATCCCTTCACCCTTCACCCGCAACCCTTCACCCGTAACCCTTAACCCTCAACCCTCAACCCTCAACCCTTCCCCTGAAAACCCTCCATCAACCCAAACCCCTCATCCGTCAACTCAAACGGGGCATTGGTCAATTGGGGGCCAAAAACCTCGGCAGAACCCCCGAAATTGTCGCGATTAACATAAAAATTATATTGCGATGAAATTAAAACACGCACTTTTATCCATTTTTACGATTGCCCTGATCTGGTCCTGTGGTAAGGACGATTCCCCGACCACGCCTCCGGTTACGGAAGAAGAAAACAGCGTTCCGGTAATAGCCGCAAAGACCTTTACCGTGGCGGAGACCATTTCCGATACCGAGGTGATCGGTACAGTAACCGCTACCGACAAAGATGAAGACGACACCCTTACCTTTACCATTGAAGCAAACAGCGACGCCCTGTTCGAGATTACCGCAACGGGCGACCTTAGCTTGGCAAGCGGTAAAACGTTGGATGCAGCCACCAAAGATCAGCACGCCATTACGGTGAAGGTGGACGATGGCGAGGACACCGCAAGCGCCACGATTACCATAAAAGTAACTTCCGAAGAGGTGACCGAGACCAACGAGGCACCCGAGATGCTCGACCAAGAATTTAAAGCGAACGAGGATATTGACAATGCTTATGAGATCGGCATACTTGTGGCTACCGATGCGGACGATGACACCCTTACCTTTGAACTAAAAGAGAACGACAACGACCTGTTTATGCTCTCTGAAAGCGGCATATTGACCCTTGCCGAAGGCAAAACGCTGGATTACGAGACCGCGACCTCACACAGCATAACCGTAAGCGTAACCGATGGAGAGGAAACCGTTGAAGCTATTGTTACCATAAACGTGGAAAACGTAGTTGAAAGCATGTTTGATGACCCTGCTTCTTTTATAGCCACTTGGAATATGCCGGGGGGAGGTGAGATTTTTGTGCTGCCGAGAAACAATAATTATAGTTATGATTTTACCATAGATTGGGGTGATGGTACTGTGGAGGATTTTACTAATAATGATATTCCGGAACACATATATGCAACAGCTGGCACCTATACCGTTGCCATACAGGGAGAGTTTCCAGCAATACAAGTTTCAGGTGGGGATGCTGCAGAACAGTTGTTAAGTGTTGACCAATGGGGGCACATTGAATGGGAAACATTTAGAGATGCATTTAAAGGTTGTACAAAATTAGAGTTTAATGCTTCGGACAAACCTGATCTTTCCAATGTTACGGATATGGTATATATGTTCCAAGATTCCAACTTTAATGGGGACATTAGTGGTTGGGATGTGAGTAACGTCACCAATATGAGCTTAATGTTTTTGGGGGCTTCCAATTTTGACCAAGATTTGGGGGGATGGGATATTGGTAATGTAGAAAATATGTCCAATATGTTCGATAGCAGTGGTATGTCCAAAGAAAACCTAAATGCCACATTCATTGGTTGGAGCAACTATGTGGACGATAATAATGGTCCAACGGGTATTACTGTCGGTATTCATAATCTGACGGTTTGTGGTGATGAGGCATTGGCTGCCGGCGATAACTTGATGTTGAATCATGATTGGGTGATTACCGGAACCGTAGAGTTTCTTGAAGAATGTAATTAATTATTGAAATAGCAATTTTTCATACTATTTGTTTTTAGAAGATACCGGGAGGGCCAAGTGCTTTCTCGGTTTTTCTTTTTTAGAAGTCAGAAGTCAGAAGTCAGAAGTCAGAAGTCAGAGGTCAGAGGTCGGAGGTCAGAGGTCGGAGGTCGGAGGTCGGAGGTCGGATATCTGAAATCAGTAAGCAGTGGGCAGTCCACAATAAACAATTACCCAATGACCAATAATCGAACAATCAAACAATCAAAAAATCCAACAATCGACCCATTGTCAGTTCGAGCACAGTCGAGAACCCTTTTAACCATTAACCATTAACCATTAACCATTAACCATCAACCATCAACCAAATCACATCCACCTAAACCGTAATGCTCACTCCGTTGGCCGATGCCTTTTTAGCAGTATCAAAATAGAAATCTATTCTACCTAGATTGATCCCGTAGCATCCCACTTGGTTCACCAGAACCGAATTGCCGTTTTGGTTGGTGCGCACATCGGGCTTGTCCAAAAAAGTATGGGTGTGTCCACCAATGATCAAATCCGTGTGGAACGTTTTTTGTGCCAATTGGGTATCAGAAGGCTTTTCAGGGTAATCGTAATCATAACCCAAATGCGATAGACAAACAATCAAATCGCATTGCTCTTCCTCTTTGAGTTGCTTTTCTATGTCCAGGGCAATCTCGTAGGGGTTCAAATACTGGGTTTCCTTGTAGAGTTTTTTGGTCACCAATCCGTCCAATTCAATACCAAGGCCATACACACCGATTTTAATGCCATCAACCGTATAGATTTTATAGGGTTTCACGTAGCCGTCCATCACCGTGTTGGTAAAATCGTAGTTGGCGTTGATCATTTCAAAAGTGGCATTGGGCATCTGCGCGAGCAGCCCCTCAATACCATTGTCAAAATCGTGGTTGCCTATGGTTGCCGCATCATATTTGAGCTTGCTCATCAGCTTAAATTCCAGTTCACCACCATAAAAATTAAAGTAGGGGGTTCCTTGGAAAATATCCCCGGCATCAAAAAGCAGGGTGTTCGGGTTTTCGTTACGGATTTGCTCCACCAAAGTAGCGCGCCTCGCCACCCCGCCCAAATTTGGGTGTCTGGAGTGGGTAGAGGGGAAGGTGTCGATATGGCTGTGCACATCGTTGGTGTGCAATATGGTAATCTGTTTTTTGCCCAAATTGGAACATGAGCTTAAACTGAGCCCGCCCAATCCAATTAAAGTGGATGCAGCGGTGGTATTGGTAATAAAGTCCCTTCTTTTCATTAATCCATTTGTTTTATACGGTCATCAGCAACCGCTTGTAGCGTATCCACCTTTTTAAAATAGTCTATCATTGCGTTCCGCAATAGGTAATCCGTTGGTGTTCTCGATACAATTTGGTCAAAAAAGCCAACGCTTGGCCCTCCGTTGATCAAATAATCGGAAGAGGCCACGTAGTAGTTTCGGCTTTCATCAAAAGGTTCCCCTTGAATGTTCACGGATTCCAGTGCACCGTTCTTGTCCGTAACAATCTCGATTCCGGCAACGGGGTGTCTTCTAGAAGCCTTTGCCACAAAATTGATGAGTTCACGGGTAGCGGAGCCGCTGAGTTCCACCACTTCAATATAATTTTCAAAAGGCATTACCTCGTAGGCGTTTCTGGCGCTTACATTGCCCTCGGAGATAATGGAGCGTACACCACCGGCGTTCAACACCACAAAATCCAAGGTGTTGTTGGTTCTTGATTTGAAAATAGGGGTGGTCTGCTCAAAAACAATGTCCGCCATTAAGTTCCCCATGGATGAGGTACGTTCGCCATCGTTCAATAACAATGGTTTTGGGGCATAGGCCAAGGTACTGTCCAGCACCTCGTTGATTCTTTTTCGGTACGGTTCCACAAAGGCTTCAATGGAATCGGTCTGGGTGATGGTAGAGTCGATAGGGACTTGCCTGCCCTGAATTTTCGTTAGTTTTCCGGTATCATTTTTACAGGACATCAAAAAACAAAAAGTTACAAATACAACAAATTGTTTAAATTTTAGATTGTTCACAGGCGTATCTTTGTTAAGTCGTCTTGGTAGATTATTTACCTTTGTAAAAATCATCAAAAATATGTTTTTGAAAGGACTCCAAGACAAATTTAAAGTTAAATCGGGGCATAAATATTTAAGGGAAGAACTGGAAAGGTCTCCCAAGACTGTTGCCAGAGATAAGGGGATTACCAGTGTGGGCTGTATTGTCGATGTTGATAATTTTCAGAAAGCAGAGGCCTTTTACGAACTTATTGAGGAGTTTTCGCTGAGACCGAATGCTATAAAAATTATCGGATACAAACGAGAGTTCGATAAAAACTCCCCTTACGCCATCCAAATGTTCTCGGATAAAGACCTTGGGTGGAAAGGAGAGATAGAAAACAGTTACGTTCTGGAATTTTTGAGCAGGGAGTACGATATGTTGATCAATTATTACGAAGATGATAATTTAATGATGAAGTTGTTATCTGTAAAAACTCCTGCACGTCTCAAAGTAGGTTTGGCGGCACAGGACCCCAAACTGAATGATTTAATCTTGAATACATCCTTGGGCGACTTTAAGTTGTTCAAAAGTGAACTGAAGAAATATTTAAAGGTCTTAAAAGAAATTTGAAGTGATGGAACAATTGATCGGAACAGGAGTAGCTTTGATAACCCCGTTCAGAGAAGATTTATCGGTAGATGTAGAAGCCTTGGAAAGAGTGGTGGAGCATAACATTCAAGGTGGTGTGGATTATTTGGTGGTGTTGGGAACAACGGCCGAATCGGCAACCCTTTCGCAGGCAGAAAAGCAGTTGGTGGTAGATGTGGTGGTGCGCGCCAATGCAGGGAGACTTCCTTTGGTACTAGGTGTAGGAGGCAACAATACGATGGCGGTGGTGAACGAGCTAAAAACATTGGATTTATCTGATTTTGATGCGATACTTTCCGTTTCACCTTATTATAACAAGCCTACACAAGAGGGCATATATCAACATTTTAAACTGATTTCAGAAGCGTCGCCCATTCCAATCGTGCTTTACAATGTACCCTCAAGAACAGGCAGCAATATGTTGCCGGCGACCACGTTGAGGTTGGCGCACGACTTCACCAATATTATTGCGATCAAAGAAGCTTGCGGCGATGCCGTTCAAATTGATAATATTATAAAAGGCAAACCAGAAGGCTTTTTGGTCATCTCTGGTGACGATTCAACGGCTTTGGCCACGGTGCTGTCAGGTGGGGCTGGTGTTATCTCGGTTTTGGGGCAGGGATTGCCATCTCTTTTTTCCGATATGATAAAATTTGGCTTGGAAGGCAATGTAAAGGAAGCTTACGCTATCCACCACAAACTATCTCCATTAATGTCCCAAATTTTTGAAGAAGGGAACCCGGCCGGTATAAAAAGCATCTTCCAGAGCAAAGGGATTTCACGGGCTACTGTGCGATTGCCATTAGTGGAAGCGACATCGGTTTTAAAGGATAAAATCGTAGCCTCTTTGGGTCAGTTGGACAAGGCCCATGTTTAAAATTCGTTAAATGTTGCCCAAATAATTGGGGATTGCCCTTGCTACCTTTTACATTTGAGTGGTAAAAAAATCTTTTTTATATCCGTTCAATATCACTAATTTTGCAAAATGTTTTTGAAAATGAGGTCAATACTCCTTTTTTGTTGTGCAGCAGTGCTTCTCGTATCCTGTAGTGAGTATCAAAAGGTACTTAAGGAAACCGATGTGAAGGCCAAATACGATATGGCCGAAAAGCTGTACGAGGAAGGTGATTATAAAAGAGCGGTTCGTTTGTTCGAGCAGATTGCGCCCCAATATGTTGGAAAACCACAAGGGGAACGCGTGATGTTCTTCTTTGCCGATAGCTACTTCAAAAATGGGGACTATTATTTGTCAGGATACCAGTTCGAGCGCTTTATAAAATCATATCCACGTAGTGATAAGATTCAGGAAGCCAGTTTTTTGGGAGCAAAAAGTTATTACATGCTTTCTCCAAAGTACTCCTTAGATCAAACAGAAACTGACAAGGCACTTTTGAAATTACAGACCTTTATCAATAATTATTCCGAGTCTGAGTTTTTTGAGGAAGCCAACACAATGGCCAGGGAGTTGACCACCAAAAAGGAGAAGAAAGAAATAGAGATAGCAAAGCAATTCAATAAGTTGGGAGAATTCAATTTGCCCGTTTTGATTTCTGCAATCACTGCTTTTGATAATTTCATTACAGACAATCCAGGTTCAGTCTATCGTGAAGAAGCCATGTTTTATAGAATAGAATCGGCCACGAGATTAGCCCTGAACAGTACATTGGACAAAAAACAAGAGCGATTGGAAGATGCACTTGAATCTTATAATACGTTGATGCGTTATTTTCCTGAAACGGAATTCAAGAAAAAGGCTGATGACTATGCCGAAACAATCCGTGAGGAGTTGAGTGCATACGACACTGCTTCTTTATCAAAATAAAAAATTAGCTTTTAAACCATTGCACATGCAAGATTTGAAAAACACCAAGGCCCCGGTATCCACAAAAACTCTTAATAGAAACGAGTTTGACGAAAAAACCGAAAACATTTACGAAGCTATCTCCATAGCTTCAAAAAGAGCTATCCAAATCAATTCTGAAATCAAAAAGGAATTGTTGGAAAAGCTAGAAGAGTTTGCTACCTATAGCGATAGTTTGGAAGAAGTGTTCGAGAACAAAGAACAGATAGAGGTTTCCAAATTCTACGAAAAATTGCCAAAACCACATGCTTTGGCAGTACAAGAGTGGTTGGAAGATAAAATCTACTACAGGAATACAGAGAAAGACGCATAAGAAATGCTCAGCGGTAAAAATATTCTTTTGGGAGTTTCCGGGGGAATTGCCGCCTACAAGACTACATTTCTTGTTCGTTTACTGATTAAAGCTGGCGCCCAGGTCAAAGTTGTAATGACCCAGAGCGCCAGCTCTTTTGTTTCTCCACTTACACTTTCCACACTTTCAAAAAATCCAGTGTTGATGGATTTTATCAACGAGGAAGATGGAAGCTTGTCCTGGAACAACCATGTTGAGCTCGGACTTTGGGCAGACGTGATGCTGATTGCTCCCGCTACAGCCAATACCTTGTCCAAGATGGCCAATGGGACATGCGACAACCTTCTTTTAGCGACCTATTTATCGGCAAAGTGTCCAGTGTATTTTGCACCTGCCATGGATTTGGATATGTACCAGCATCCATCCACCAAAAATTCACTTGATAAATTGGAATCTTTTGGAAACACTATCATTCCTGCCGAATCGGGAGAGCTGGCAAGTGGATTGCACGGCGAGGGACGTATGGCAGAGCCTGAGAACATAGTGGCCTTTATTCAAGAAGATTTAAAAAAAGGATTGCCACTTTCAGGGAAAAAAGTACTCATTACGGCCGGGCCTACGCAAGAGGCCATTGATCCCGTTCGTTTTTTGGGAAACCGTTCCACGGGCACCATGGGGTTTGAACTGGCCAAAAGGGCTGCAAATCTTGGCGCGAACGTAATTTTGGTCTCAGGCCCCACACATTTGGACATCGAACATAATGGCATCGAATTGATTCGGGTGACGTCGGCCCAAGACATGTACGAAGCCTGTCATGAACATTACGCGAACACCGATATCGCGATATGTGCGGCTGCGGTAGCAGATTATCGTCCTAAAATAATAGCTTCTGAAAAGGTGAAGAAGCAGGAAGGTGACATGAAGATTGAGCTGGAACGTACACCGGATATTTTAATGTCACTTGGTGAGGCCAAACAAAATCAATTCTTGGTCGGATTTGCCTTGGAAACCCAAAATGAACTGGAGAATGCCAAAGGCAAGCTCAAAAGAAAACATTTGGACGGGATTGTTCTTAATTCCTTAAAAGATGACGGCGCTGGGTTTGGCGGTAGCACAAATAAAATTACTTTCATAGATAAGAATTCAGAGATAAAAACGTTTGATTTGAAGACGAAGCCCGAAGTAGCTTCCGATATTTGGAAAGAAATCATCTCCAGGATTCATGCGTAACATAGTTTTTTCTGTTTTCTTATTGTTGTTGACCATCGGAACTTCTGCACAAGAGTTGAACTCTTCGGTGACTGTGAACTCCGACCAAGTAGGGCAGACCAATCAACAGATTTTTAGAACTTTGGAGCGTTCGCTGAACGATTTTGTGAACAAGACGAAATGGACCAACAGGACTTATCGTGAAAATGAGCGTGTCAATGCGCGGATGTTCATTACGGTAACCCAGTACGAATCGGACCGTTTTGAAGCCAATATTCAGATTCAATCCACACGACCGGTTTTTAATACCACATACGAAAGCCCTGTGTTCAACTACAAGGACAATTCATTTAACTTTCAATATCAGGAATTCCAACCTTTAGTGTACAATCCAAATAATTTTGATTCCAATTTGGTGGGGGTAATCTCTTACTACGTGTACATTATGTTGGGACTGGATGCCGATACATTTTCTTTGGAAGGAGGCAACGATTTTTACCGTCAGGCACAGAACATTGTGACCCAAGCTCAGAGTTCCGGTTATGCCGGTTGGAGCCAAGACACGGGGGACCGCAGCCGATTTGAGTTGGTGGACAACCTATTGAGCAACTCGTTCAGGGAATACCGGATTGCCATGTACAATTACCACAGAAAAGGGCTCGATATTTTGGCTGACAACAATAGCACGGGCAAGCAAATTATTGCAGGAAGCCTTCGTTTGTTCGAAACACTTATTAGCCGTAGGCCCAATGCCTTCTTGATCCAGACCTTTTTTGATGCCAAGTCCGAAGAAATCCAGAATATCTTCTCGGATGGTCCAAAGGTGGACATCGTAAAACTCAAGGAAACCCTTAATAAAGTGGCTCCATTTTATTCCAGTACATGGAATGAAATAAATTACTAGTGCAGTTCTATAAAGAAATTTATCTTTACGGGTAAATTCTTCAATATTGCTAGCAAATCTATCCATCCAAAATTATGCACTCATTGATGATGTAAGTGTGTCTTTTTCCAACGGATTCACTACCATTACAGGTGAAACCGGAGCCGGAAAATCCATACTCTTGGGAGGACTTTCCATGGTTTTGGGAAAGCGTGCCGATTTATCGTCTTTAAAGAATACAGCACAAAAATGTGTGATAGAGGCCGAGTTCGATATTTCCAAATATCAGCTCAGGCCGTTTTTTGAAGAAAACGAACTGGATTACGAGGACACTACTATTTTGCGGAGAGAGATATTGCCCAGCGGAAAGTCGAGGGCCTTTGTAAACGATTCCCCGGTCACTTTGGATGTAATGCGTGCTTTGGGCGACCAATTGGTGGATGTACACTCGCAGCATCAGACCATGCAGCTTACCGATAACGATTTTCAGATGAAAGTGTTGGATGCATTGGCCGATAACTCCGAAAATCTTACAGCATATATGGATGAGCTTGACAAGTTGCGGGCAGCGTCCAAAGAACTTCAAAAATTGGAGGATTTTCAGGCAGATGCCGATAAGGAACACGATTACAACAGTTTTTTATTGAAAGAACTCGAAGATGCCAAGCTCAAGGAAGGCATGCAGGAAGAACTCGAAGAAGAGTACGAGCAATTGAGCAACGTGGAGCAGATTATGGAACAGTTGTCCGCCGGGCATCAGTTGTTGAATGACGAGCAATTGGGCATTGTAGGCCGACTTACCGATTTAAAACGGGCATTCCAGGGCTTGACGGATTTTGGGTCGGACTATAAATCCTTGTACGATAGGATTCAATCTGTTTTGATTGAAACCGATGATATTGCCTCCGAACTGGAGCAAATGCAGGAAGGCGTAGAGGCCGACCCAGAGCGTTTGGAAGTGGTCAATGGCAAATTGCAACAACTTTACGACCTTCAAAAAAAGCACCATACGGATTCGGTAGCTGATTTAATAGCCATTCGGGAGGAATTGGCCCAAAAGGTGGATGCGGTTGCCAATATTGAATCCAAAATCAAAGAGAAGCAACAAGAGGTCGATGCCATCACCAAAACGGTAGACGCTTGGGCCAAAAAAATAAGTGAGGGAAGAAAGGCTGTCATCCCCAAATTGAACGAGAGGCTTCATACAAATCTAGCATCATTGGGAATGTCGGCAGCAACATTTAAGATTGAGGTGAATCCCTCCAAATCATTTAAAACCAATGGCAAAGATGATTTGATGTTCTTGTTTTCTGCCAACAAAGGCTCCAATTACGGAGAACTAAAAAAGGTGGCATCTGGAGGGGAACTATCCCGGATTATGCTGACGATAAAATCTATTTTGGCGGAGTATGAAAACCTGCCCACCATGATGTTCGATGAAATCGACACCGGGGTTTCAGGTGAAATATCCAACCGAATGGGAGAAATTATGCAGCAAATGAGCGGTACCATGCAGGTGTTTTCCATAACACATTTACCACAAGTGGCATCAAAAGGACAGTATCAGTTCAAGGTGTATAAAGAAGAAAGAATGGAAGGAACAAGCACTCACATTAAACAGCTGACTACGGACGAACGTGTACGGGAGTTGGCAGAAATGTTGGGTGGCAAGTCGTTGTCAGAATCCGCTTTGGCCCACGCCAAGGAACTACTGCAATAAAACCGTAAGGGTGTTTCCCAAACTTCAAATAGTTTAAATATCTTTGTGACACAATCAACAATAGCAATAAACTATGGCATACAATCTTTTAAAAGGTAAAAAAGGAATCATTTTTGGTGCATTGGATTCTAACTCCATTGCATGGAAAACCGCTGAACGCGTTCACGAAGAAGGTGGCGAGTTTGTTCTAACGAATGCACCCATCGCCATGCGAATGGGTCAAATCAATGAACTGGCGGAAAAGACCAATTCAGAAATTATTCCCGCAGATGCCACTAACGAAGAGGACTTGAAAAACTTGGTGGAGAAATCCATGGAGATTTTGGGAGGCAAGCTTGATTTTGTGCTTCATTCCATTGGAATGTCCGTCAATGTTAGAAAAGGAAGACATTACACAGATGAAAACTATAGCTTTACGGAAAAAGGCTGGGACGTATCGGCATTATCTTTCCATAAAGTTATGCAGTCACTTTATAAAGCTGAAGCGATGAACCAATGGGGAAGTATAGTTGCTTTGACCTATATGGCTGCGCAGAGAACATTCCCGGATTATAATGATATGGCGGACAACAAAGCTTATTTAGAGTCTGTGGCCAGAAGTTTTGGTTATTTCTTCGGAAAAGAACATAAGGTGCGAGTGAACACCATTTCACAATCGCCAACCCCTACCACTGCAGGGCAGGGGGTTAAAGGGTTTGATGGATTCATCAACTACGCGGAAAAAATGTCGCCATTGGGCAACGCCACCGCAGATGATTGCGCCAACTATACCGTGTCCCTTTTCTCCGATTTGACAAAAAAGGTGACCATGCAGAACTTGTTCCACGATGGTGGGTTCTCTAATACAGGTGTGAGTCAAGAAGTAATCGATGAGTTTTCGAAATAAACTTTAAAAAATATATGGGAAGCCACTCTTTTTAGGGTGGCTTTTCTGTTTGAGATGAATACATTTTTTTCCATAGTGGTACCGGTGTACAACCGGCCTGATGAAATTAGGGAACTCTTGGAAAGTCTCCAAAAACAAGACTTCCAGAAAGATTTTGAGGTGGTTATTGTTGAGGATGGGTCTTCACAAAGTTCGGAGGAAGTGGTAGATAGGTTTCAGGGTAAGTTGAATATTTCCTACTATTTCAAGAAAAATTCGGGACCTGGGGATTCCAGAAATTTTGGAATGCAACATGCCAAAGGAAATTATTTCATCATTCTGGATTCCGACTGCATCCTCCCTAAGCAATATTTGTCCGAAGTGGACAAAGAACTAACAAGGGAGTTTGTGCACTGTTTCGGTGGTCCGGATGCTGCGGACGATTCTTTCACCACCATTCAGAAAGCCATCAATTATGTAATGACGTCTTTTTTAACGACTGGAGGTATCCGTGGTGGTAAAAAGGGCATAGGTAAATTTCAGCCCCGTAGTTTTAATATGGGGATATCCAAAGAAGCATTTGAAAGGGTGGGAGGTTTCGGTCGTATACATCCTGGTGAAGACCCGGACCTGACTTTTCGTATTTGGAAGGCGGGGTTTGAAACTAGATTGTTCCCCGAGGCATTTGTGTATCATAAAAGACGTATCGACTGGAACAAATTTTATATTCAAGTCAATAAATTTGGGATGGTCCGTCCCATACTCAATAAATGGCACCCCGGAACGGCGAAGCCGACATACTGGTTTCCGACATTGTTTATGCTTGGATTGGTGGTGGCGATTCTCTTGGCCTTTGCAGGGCTTGGACTACCACTGATACTCTATATGTTCTATTTTTTGGTACTATTTTTGGATGCTTTGATAAAGAGTAAAAGTCTCATTGTCGCCTTGTTGTCCATTTTTGCCCTTATGATTCAATTTACAGGATATGGAATAGGTTTTTTCAAGTCCACAATGTTGCTTAACTTTAGTAATAAGAACCCAGAGGAGTTGTTCCCAAAACTATTTTTCAAGAAGAAGTAAAGTGTTTAAAAAGGTATTGCACGGTCTCAACCAAAGAAAGGCAAAAGTATTTTTGCTATTTCTGATATGCTCTTTTTTTGCATGGTTTATCAGCAATTTATCTGAAACATACGAATCCAGGGCTTATTTTACCTTAAATTACCGTAACCTTCCCGATTCTTTACTGTTGGGGGAGAATTCAAAAGACCAGATTGATGCAAAACTAAGAACAAGCGGGTTTCAATTTTTGTACTATAAGATTTTTAGAAGTCGAGTAGATATTGATGTATCCCAAGTAAAGTACCAAGATGGGAAATATGTTCTCGATGAGCAGGTCTTGATCAGACAAATGGACCAACAGCTGTCTCAAAATATATCTTTGTTGGATTTGGACCCGAATGTGTTAGATGTAGATTTATACAAGGTCGATTCCAAGAAGATACCTATTCAGGCGAACTTAAACCTTCGACTTCAACAAAATTATATATTGGACGGAAAGGTTAAGATATCTCCTGATTCAGTTGTTGTGAAAGGGCCAAAAAGTGAAATAGATACCATAAAGATTATTAAAACCTCACCTGTTCAACTTAGCAATGTGAACGAAGATTTTTCTAGCGATGTCACTTTGCTTTTCCCGAAAGGGCTGGACAATAGCATATTCTCAGTGGGGCGTGCAACGGTTTTTGGCAAGGTGTCCAAATTCTCGGAAAAAGTTTTTGAAGTTTCGGTTCAGGTGCGCAATATTCCTGAAGGTTATCAAGTAAAAACATTTCCCAACTCGGTTACCATTCTTTGCAAGGCCACGATAGAACGATTGAAAGAGATATCCGCGTCGGATTTTGAGGTTGTGGCGGATTATGGTCAGTTGGATGGCTCTGAGAGCAGCAAATTGTTTTTGGAAATCATAGAGAGCCCCCAAAAAGTGTACGACGTAAAGTTGGAAGAAAGGACCGTAAATTTTGTTTTGGAACAGCAATGATGATAGTTGGTCTTACAGGAGGAATTGGAAGTGGAAAAAGCACTGTTGCAAAGATGTTCTCGGACCTAGGAGTCCCGGTGTATGACTCTGACAAGGAGGCCAAGGACTTAATGGCAACATCCAAGGAGATTAAAAAGGCAATTATAAAATTGTTGGGGGACGGGGCTTACGGCGGAGAAGGTCTTAACAGGGCATACATAGCGGATAAAGTCTTTAAGGATTCCGATTTGCTCGAAAAGCTTAACGGAATTGTCCATCCAGCGGTCAGGGAGCACTTTTTAGAGTGGGCCAAAAGGCAAGGGTCACCTTACGTTATTCAAGAAACCGCACTGATTTTTGAGAACCAAGCACAGGATAAATACGATTGTACCATACTTGTAACTGCGCCAGAGGATATCAGGATACAAAGGGTTGTTCGGAGAGACAATACTAGCGAACAAGCGATAAAGAATCGCATCCATAATCAACTGGAAGATGGTCAGAAAAAGAAATTGGCCCATCACGTTATAGAAAACCTAGACTTGGACAAAACCAAAGAAAAGGTTAAAGAACTACACCTCAAACTATTAGCGATAGCACCTAAATTTTAACATTTATGTTAAGTTTTGGTTAAACGCTAAAATTACTAAATGTTAAATTTTTAATTTTACATCAATGAACAAGAAGCTATTCGTTCTTCTGGTTGTTCTTATGAGCTTATCTCTTTTGGGGATAATTTTTGTGCAGGTTTATTGGATCAGAACATCCGTAAACGACAAAGAAGAACAATTCTCGAGGACAGTTACGGACATTCTGGATAAAGTAGCGAGTAGGGTGGAGAAGCGCGAGATGAAGGAATATTCGGACCGTTTAGCATCTCTTGCGGATAGTATTGGCGAGCCCAAGAGCACGCAATACAAGAATTTTTTGTTCGTGGATCGGGATTTGAATTCCGATGAAATCCTATTTTATTCCCACGGAATTCTTGAAGAAGATTACAATATAACCTCTGCGTTCTTTGATATTAATACAGGTGGCAATGAAGATACGACCACAATTAAAAACTTCACCAGCAAGCGGACCAAGGCCGTATTCAAAGAAGAATATGGATTGGATGGGAAGAGTTATAGCTTGACCCCTATACAACGCGCGGAGAAAATTGGTGGATTGAGCAGTATTGACAAAGCGGCTTGGGAAGATGTTTTTATGGAGGCGGCCAAAGCAAAGCCAATTCACAAAAGGGTGTCCAAACAAGAACTGGAATTGTTGCTCAGTCAAGAGTTGAGTAACCGGAATATTGATACCGATTACGAATATGGAGTGTACAGTCAGGGTTACCCTACCAAGGTGCGTTCCAGAAAGTTCAAGTTTTCGGGTACCAAAATGTACAAGGCGCCTATTTTTAAGGATAGTGAAGGGAGTTCCAATTTCTCCCTGCTCCTTACATTTCCGAGCATGAAAAAATATATTTTCAGCTCAGTGATGGGAATGGCCCTATTGTCCTTGGTGTTTACTTTGGTAATTATGTTGGCCTATTCCAGTGCGATTTACCAGCTAATCAAGCAAAAACGTATTTCGGAAATCAAGTCAGATTTCATCAATAATATGACGCACGAGTTCAAAACGCCCATAGCGACCATTAATTTGGCAGTGGAAGCTATACGAAATCCGAAATCCATAGAGGATAAGGAAAAGGTGTTGCGTTATCTAGGCATGATTCGTGATGAAAATAAACGTATGCACGCGCAGGTGGAAAACGTACTGAGGATATCCAAATTGGAGAAAAATCAATTGGACATTAGTAAAGACCGTGTAAATATGCACGATATTATTACAGATGCCATTGCACATATAGAGCTTATTGTTCAGGATAGGGGCGGCTATGTAAATGCCCATCTTGATGCCGAACGCTCTGAAGTTTTGGCCAATGATATGCACATGACCAACGTGGTGGTAAATATTTTGGACAATGCCGTAAAGTATTCCCCAGAAACACCTAAAATAGATGTGTTTACCGAAGTGGTAAAAAATAGCATCATTATCAAAGTACAGGACCATGGTGCTGGAATGAGCAAAGCGGTCCTGAAAAAAGTATTTGAAAAATTTTACCGGGAACATACCGGAGACATACATAACGTTAAAGGCCATGGATTAGGATTGGCCTACGTAAAACGAATTATAGATGATCATCAGGGCGAGGTTTATGCAGAAAGCGAAAAGGGAAAAGGAAGTACCTTTTTTATAAAACTCCCTTTAATTTAAAAACGAACTATGGAAACAGAGAAAAAAAAGATACTATTGGTGGAGGACGATCCCAATTTTGGAATTGTTCTTAAGGATTATTTGACCATGAACGACTTTGATGTTGTTTTGGCCAAAAACGGAATGGAAGGTTTTGAAAAGTTCAAAAAGGACAATTATGATGTTTGTATTTTGGACGTAATGATGCCTTATAAGGATGGATTTACTTTGGCGAAGGAAATTCGAGAGAAAAATGAGAACGTGCCTATTATCTTTTTGACGGCCAAAACCATGAAGGAAGATGTACTAAAGGGATATAAAGCAGGTGCGGACGATTATTTGAACAAGCCATTTGATTCTGAAGTCCTTTTAATGAAACTGAAAGCGATTCTCCAGAGAAAAGCATCCAGTTCTTTGGCCGATAGCAAGCAGTTTGAGTTTGAGATTGGAAACTTCCATTTAAACTCAAAATTACGCTTCTTGAAATATAAGGAAGAAGAACCTATAAAACTGTCTCCAAAAGAAAACGAACTGTTACGTTTGTTGGCGCTTCATGAAAACGACTTGATGCCAAGAGAACTGGCATTGACCAAAATCTGGAGAGATGACAACTACTTTACTTCCAGAAGTATGGATGTTTATATCGCCAAACTAAGGAAGTATCTGAAAAAAGATGACCTAGTTGAAATATTGAATATACACGGGGAAGGATTTAGGCTTGTTGTAAAAGCTGAAAACGAGCAATAAACCAACACATCCCATATCATATAAAAAAGCCACCTTTAAAGGTGGCTTTTTTTCTGCCGAAAATTCGGGGGATTTTTAATCGTTTAGTTTTTTAATGATGCTTTTCACAACCTTGGCAGGAGTTTCATCTATGGAAACCGTTATCGCCTTGGAAGGAGGTTCCAGCGTGTCAAATTGGGATTTCAACAAGTTCAAGGGCATAAAATGTCCTTTCCTTTGTTCCAATCGCGACTTTATCAATTCAAAGGAACCATCTAAATATACAAATTCCATACAATTCCCCATCCCTGCCCTTAGAAGGCTTCTATAGTTCTTTCTTAAAGCAGAGCAGGCAATGATTGCACCTTTGTTCTTGTGTTCTATAGCCAATTTATTTAGGGCGACCAACCATCCTTTCCGGTCTTCATCATTCAACGGAGATCCAGCGCTCATTTTTTTAACGTTCGCTTCAGGGTGAAAGTCATCACCATCAAAAAAGGGTCTTGAGAGCTCTTTGGAAAGTCGTTTTCCAATTTCGGTCTTACCGGAACCACTCACTCCCATAACAATTAGTACAGTTTTACCGTTAGGCATAAAGGTTGGTTTTAAGTCGGTCTGTAACCATTCTAAGTACTTCTTCTGGTTCAGCATTATAAGGTACCCACAAAATGGTTTCGTTCTTTCGCAGCCAAGTCAGTTGCCGTTTTGCAAATCGTCTTGTATTTTTTTTGATTTCCGAAATGGCAAATTCCAAAGTGCAATTACCCTCAATATATTCAAAAAGTTCCTTGTAACCAACTGTTTGTAATGCGTTCAAGTCCTTGTTTGCATAAAGGTTTTCAGCTTCTTTCAAGAGACCGGCCTCCATCATAAGATCCACTCGCGTATTTATGCGTTCGTAGATGGTTTCCCTAGAAGCATCAATCCCTATATAAAAAGACTTGAATGGCCTTGCTGCCCTTGGTTTGTCCAGAAAGGAGGAAAACGGTTTGCCGGATGCTATGCAGACTTCCAAGGCCCTTATCAACCTATGGGGATTTTCCAGGTCCACACTTTTGTAATAGTCCGGGTCTTTTTGTTTTAATTCTTTTTGAAGACTTTGTAAGCCTTCATCTTCTAATTGTTGGTTTAATCTGGAGCGTATCTCGGGGTCAACCTCTGGGAATTCATCAAGGCCCGATATAACAGCGTCCACATATAGACCGCTACCGCCGACCATAACCACCATATCTTTTTTTTGGAACAAACCATCCAGCAGGGAAAGTGCTTCCTTCTCAAAGTCACCCACAGAATAAGACTCAAAAATACTTTTATGCTGAATAAAATGATGGGGAACGGCTTCTAACTCATCTTTTGAGGGAACCGCAGTTCCAATTTCCATTTCCTTGAAAAACTGTCGGGAATCTGCGGAAATAATCTCGGTGTTGAAGTGTTTCGCCAGTTGGATTCCCAGAGCGGTCTTTCCAATGCCCGTGGGGCCAACCACTGCAAGTAATATTTTTTCGCTCATAATGGGTGTCCGCAATTATAACAATGGGTGGCATCATCCCTGTGACCTTCGACCGAGCAGTTGGGACAGGATTGGGTGTTAACATGGACCACATATCCGTTGTCGTCTTCAACTTCACTATGCTTGTTCCTTGCAAATTCCGCCGTAACTATACCTGTAGGCACTGCTATTATTCCATAACCCAAGATCATGATCACGGTTGCCAAGAACTGTCCTAAATTACTCTGTGGAGCAATATCACCATAACCTACCGTGGTAAGCGTAACAATGGTCCAATAAATACTTTTTGGAATACTGGTAAACCCGGATTCGTCCCCTTCAACTATATACATTATGGTTCCAAGGATTACGGAAAGGATAAGAACCACGTAAATGAAAACCGCAATTTTGGTTCGACTTGCTTTTAGAGCAGATTGTAGTTGTGAGGCTTCGCCCATGAACTTTACAAGCTTTAAAATCCTAAAAATTCTTAGCAGACGAAACGCTCGTACAGCCAACAATACTTGAGATCCTGCTAAAATATAGGAGAGGTAGAGGGGAATGGTGGACAAGAAATCAATGATTCCATAAAAGCTAAACACATATTTTAATGGCTTTTTAATACTGATCAATCTCGCAATGTACTCCAAGGTAAAAAAGATGGTCACGATCCACTCTAGGGTAAGCAGTGTTTTATGGTAATGCTCATCAAAGCCATCGATACTTTCCAACATGACCAAAATAACACTGATGATGATCAGGATAAAAAGAACAATATCAAAAAACTTGCCCGATGGGGTGTCCGCTTCATAAATCACTTCATGAAGTTTACTTTTCCATTTGGCTTGTGGTTTGTATTCTTTCAATGATCAGGATGTTAATGGTATGGTTTTTAACCTATTGTTTTTTCTTAAAAATGTTTCAATGATAAAGGTTGTATTTTCGTCGCTCCGCATTGGGGTCATTATGGATTCTAAGATATGAATATTATTGATTTGATGGTTGAGTTCCACAAAGCCAAAACCCTGAAGCTTACCATTTTTTACTAAGATAAAACTGCGTTCTCCCGTTTGCCTGCCTTGATCTGTCAGGGCCACATTTTTCTCTTGTATACTGTACTTTTCAAAAGCAGAAAGCACTTTGTTGTTACAGTTTGATGCTTCCTCCGGCTCTTCAGGACCTAATCCCAAAGAGCATGGACAAAGTTCAAACTCTTCTGATATTTTGTCCAAGAAACTTTTAGCAGATTGCATTCCGTTAAAGGCCATTTTTTTGTATTCAAGTGTACGGTCCTTTTCAACCTTTAAAATGATATGGTCGCCCCCATTTTGATTAAAATCTATGGTATGGGTAAAGAGTTTCTTTTTGGAAATATGGTTATACCTTGGCTTGTTCTTTTTTTGTTCCACATATGCCTTTAAAATAGCGATAAGCTCGCTTCCTGTGGTCTGGTAGGTTACTTTCTTCGTTTCCTTTTGAAGTTTTCGTGCAATTTTACCAACGTTGGTAAAATGTTGGTTCACCCTCTTTCTGATATTCTTGGTCTTGCCCAAAAAGATGATTTCCCCGTCTTTGTCGTGCATGTAGTAAACACCTGTTTCCGAAGGTAGGTTAAAAACCATGTCTAACTGGTTCGGTGAGAGTTCTCCATGGGTCTCTTCACGGATGACTTCGGTAATAATTTTCTTGCCCGAGTCCTTGTCCAATAATAATTTAAAGAGTTTTAATGTCGCCAGTGCATCCCCATTGGCACGGTGCCTATCGCTCATGGGAATCCCCAATGAGCGCGCCAATTTTCCTAAACTATGCGATTCGGCCTCTGGAATCAATTGTTTGGACAAATCTACCGTACAAAGTGTCTTGCGTTGAAAATCATACCCTAAACGTCTAAACTCCGTTCTGAGAATTCTATAGTCGAATTGTGCATTGTGTGCTACCAAAACGGCACCTTCGGTAATTTCCACAATACGTTTGGCTACTTCATGAAATTTGGGTGCCGAACGCAACATTTTATTATTAATGCCCGTAAGTTTGGCTACAAAGGGTTGTATTTCCCGTTCTGGATTGATTAAACAGATGAATTTGTCTACCACCTGATGCCCATCAAACCTGTGGATGGCGATTTCGGTGATGCCTTCCTCATTGTATTTTCCTCCCGTGCTTTCAATGTCAAGTATCGCGTACATGGAAAATTACTGGTTATGTATAGTTTCTAGCCCCAAATATACTGCTTCCAATCCGGACCATGGTGCTACCTTCCTCAATGGCTAGCCTGTAATCGCCACTCATGCCCATGGAAAGGATGGTAATGTCGTTTAGTTTTGTTTTAAGGTCGTCGAACATGGATTTGAGTTGGGCAAATTCTCTGCGAACCTGGCTTTCATCATCTGTAAAAGTTGCCATGCCCATCAAACCTACAATTTTGATGTTCTCCATCGTCTTAAATGCATCAGACTCGATAAGTTCCTCCAGTTCTGCTTTATCCAGACCAAATTTGGTGTCCTCTTCGGCAATATGGATTTGAAGTAAACAGGGAATAACACGGTCGTGCTTTTTTGCCTGTTTGTTGATTTCTTTCAATAGGCGGGGACTATCCACCCCGTGAATCAAGGAAACAAATTCGGCCATGTATTTGACCTTGTTCCGTTGTACGTGGCCAATCATGTGCCATTCGATGTCTTTGGGCAAGTCTTCCCATTTTTGGACCATCTCCTGCACTTTATTTTCCCCAAATATGCGTTGCCCCACTTCGTAGGCTTCCAAAATATCCTTGTTGGGCTTGGTTTTGGAAACGGCGACCAAGGTAACTCCCTCGTGGAGTTCGGATTTTATTGTATTGAGATTATCTTTTATGGACATAGTGTTCTATAATTCATAAATAGCCAGCCCGCTACGGAGCTTAGGCTCAATATACGTGCTTTTTGGGGGCATTACCAAACCAGCGTCGGCAATTGCCTTGATTTCTTTAACTGTTGTCGGGACCAGGCTGAAACCCACCGCATAGCTTCCCGAATCCACCAAATCCTTCATTTGGATAAGGTTATTTTTGCCATAACCGTAGCAAATCCGCTTATCATTCCTCAGGTCTGTGATGCCCAAAATGGGCTCTAAAATGGTTTTGTACAGGATTTGGGTGTCCAACTTGCTCAAAGCATCCGTAAATTCATGGTTGGTTTGTCGGAAGTGCAAGGTGTAGAACTCTCCGCCCAAATACATGCTAAATTCATGTTTTTTGGATGGTTTGCAAAGTCCGTCCTCCCTTTTTTCTATTCTGAAATGCTCGTCCAACTGAATCAAAAACTCCTTTTTCGAATAGCCGTTCAAATCTTTGACCATTCGGTTGAACTCGAAGATTTTCATCTGTGATTCAGGAATCAAATAAGCCATAAAATAATTATAGGGCTCTTCTCCTGTGTGATTCTCATTTTCTGACATTTTTAGGTCTGCCAACAAGCTGGAAGATGCACTACGGTGATGTCCATCCGCAATATAGAGTGCATTAAGGTCTCCAAAGGCCTTTTCCAGTTTCTCAATCCCTTCGGGATAGGAGATTTTCCAAAGTTTATGGTTCACTCTGTCCGTAGTGGTGAAATCGTATTCGGGTGTCCGTTCGATTTTACGCTGAAAGATTTCATCCACCGTTTTATTATCCTCATAGGTCATTAAAACGGGCTCCGCATTAAAGCCAACGGTATGCAGGTAGTCGGCAAAAAGCTCTTCACGATCTTGAATGGTGTCCTCGTGTTTTTTGATGACATTCCTCCTGTAATCATCCACACTACAGGCGCAAAAGAAACCCAAGCTCTTAAAATCATCTTTTTCAATTTGATACAGGTAAAAGCTGGGCTCTTCGTCTTTTTGAAAGATGTTTTCCTCCAAAAACTCCAAATACCGATTGTGAACCAATCCAAACCGTTCCTTGCCCTTGATGTTCTTTTCGAACTTGAACCCAGGGTTGATGATATGCAAAAAAGAGAACGGGTTATACTGCAATACCGCTTTAAGCTCCTCTTTGGAATATTCCTCGTAGGATCTTGAAGCCACAAAAAAAGCTTTGTCCTTTGTGGGGCGAATGGCCTTAAAAGGCTTTACAATGGCCATGAAATTTGTTATCTAGTTAGTAGGGATACTTCCCTAATTATTTATTGTCGATATTTTATTTCCAAACACTTAGTATTCTTGGTCATTTCGAACGTAGTGAGAAATCTCATTTTAGATTTAAAATCATGAGATTCCTCATCGCTTCGCTCTGTCGGAACGACAACCAAGTTCTTTGAACCCTATTTGAATTGTGCGGAAACGTTTTCCGCTTTTCTGGATTCGGAATAATCGTAAAAACCTTCGCCCGATTTTACCCCCAATTTACCGGCCATAACCATGTTGACGAGTAGGGGGCAGGGAGCATATTTTGGGTTTTTGAATCCGTCGTACATCACGTTCAAAATGGAAAGGCATACATCCAGCCCAATAAAATCGGCCAACTGTAGCGGCCCCATGGGGTGCGCCATGCCCAATTTCATCACGGTGTCTATTTCTTCAACACCAGCCACGCCGTTGTACAAGGTTTCGATGGATTCGTTGATCATGGGCATCAAAATGCGATTGGCCACAAAACCGGGATAATCGTTTACTTCCGTTGGAGTTTTGCCCAATTTTTTGGATAGCTCCATTATGGTTTCCGTGACTTCATCAGAGGTACTGTATCCACGAATGATTTCTACCAACTTCATAATCGGGACTGGATTCATAAAGTGCATTCCAATTACTTTCTCTGGACGATTAGTGGCAGCACCGATTTGCGTAATGGAAATAGAGGAGGTGTTGGTCGCTAAAATGGTTTTGGCATCACAAACTTCATCCAAATCCTTGAAAATTTGGAGTTTGATGTCCAAGTTCTCTGTTGCGGCTTCAACTACTAAATCTGCGTCAGAAACACCTTCTTTGAGATTGGTATAAGTGGTAATATTGGAAAGAGTAGCTTCTTTTTTGGCCTCATCGATAACCTCTTTAGCAATCATTCGGTCCAAATTCTTGGTGATGGTAGCAACTCCTTTGTCCAAGGATGCCTGAGAAATATCCACTAAGTTGACCTTGTATCCGTTTTGGGCAAAAACATGGGCGATTCCGTTACCCATGGTTCCAGCACCGATTACTGTGATTTGTTCCATAGTATAGTATTTAAAACTGTTGTCAGTTCGAAAAAATTAGAGAAAGACAACGATTATTGATCAAAAGATTCTATTATCTGAAGTGCCACGCGTAGGGCGTTGGTACCTTGTTCCAAACTTACGATTGGAGTGGTATCGTTGTTGATGGCATCGGCAAACGTTTCCAACTCGTCCAAAATAGCATTGTTGACGTCTATTTCGGGGTTTTCAAAATAGATTTGCTTTTTCTCCCCTTCGGCATTTTGAAGGATCATATCAAAATCACCGGGACTTTCCGGAGCGTCCTTCATTTTCACCACTTCTACCTTTTTCTCCAAGAAATCCACCGAAATATAGGCATCACGCTGGAAGAAACGTGACTTTCGCATGTTTTTCAAAGAGATTCTGCTAGAGGTAAGGTTGGCCACACAGCCATTCTTAAACTGTATACGCGCATTGGCGATATCCGGTGATTGACTGATGACGGATACCCCGCTAGCATTGATTTTTTCTACTTCCGAAGGCACAACGCTCAAAATGGCATCAATGTCGTGTATCATCAAATCCAAGACTACAGGAACATCGGTTCCCCTCGGATTGAATTCCGCCAATCGGTGGGTCTCAATGAACATGGGGTTTTCGATTTTGTTTTTCACTGCCAAAAATGCAGGGTTAAAACGCTCCACATGCCCAACCTGACCTTTTACATTATGCTTTTCGGATAGTTCCAACAATTCTTCGGCTTCTTCGAGCGTGTTGGTGATGGGTTTTTCTATGAAGATATGCCTGCCTTTTTCAATGGCTTTTTTAGCACAATCAAAATGGGACAGGGTAGGTGTTACAATATCGACAACGTCCACGGCGTCTATCAAATTATTGATGTTGTCAAAATGGGTGTAGCCAAATTCGGCGGCTACTTTTTTGGCATTGATTTCATCTGGATCATAAAATCCGACAAGTTCATATTTATCGGACTGGTTTAAGAGCCTAAGGTGTATTTTCCCTAAATGTCCTGCTCCGAGGACACCAACTTTTAGCATAATACCTGTTTTGGTCAAAAATACGGATATGATGCCATTTTCCATAAATTTTTGAACGGAACTAAGGGGATATTTTTAGGGAACTTTTTAAATTCGTGCCACCAGACCAGAGACCATGAAGGATACGCTGAAACATAGGGGAATGCGCAAGAACTTGGCCGAGATTGTTGCAGCCAAGGGAGTTACGGACCAAAAGGTACTTGATGCCATAAAAACGATTCCAAGACACTTGTTTTTGGATAGTAGTTTTGAGGACCATGCGTATCAGGACAAGGCATTTCCCATTGGTGCCGACCAGACCATTTCACAACCTTATACCGTGGCTTTTCAAACAGAATTATTGGAGGTGAAGCCGAACGCCAAAATTTTGGAAATTGGCACGGGAAGTGGGTATCAAACTGCCGTTTTAATGCATTTAAAGGCGAAGGTTTACACTATAGAACGCCAGTTGGAGCTCTTCAAGACTACACGATTGTTCTTTAATAAAATGCATTATCGCCCCAAGAAAATGATTTTTGGAGACGGATATAAAGGCTTGCCGGAAGAGGCACCTTTTGATGGCATCATTGTAACCGCCGGGGCTCCGGAAGTACCAAGAGCCTTAATGGCTCAATTGAAAGTAGGGGGCAGGCTAGTGATTCCCGTGGGGACAGATGAACAGATTATGACGTTGTTCGTGAGAAAATCGGAAAAAGAGTTTGAGAAAAAAGAATTCGGTTCGTTCCGCTTTGTGCCCTTGTTGGAAGACAAAAACTAATTGTTGAAGCTCTTTTTGATCCTTGATAGGTTACGTTTGTTGTCCCTATCCTTGATGGTTTCCCGTTTATCGTACAATTTTTTACCCTTTGCCAGACCGATGTTCATTTTGGCGAGACCTCTATCATTTATAAAAACTTTGAGCGGAACAATGGTAAGTCCGGTTGTGGCCACCTCTTTTTGAAGTTTCTTTAACTCCCGTTTGTTGAGTAACAGTTTACGAACGGCTTTGGGTGCGTGGTTAAAGTGACTTGCGTGACTGTATTCATCAATCTGCATGTTCACAACAAATAGTTCCCCTTTGTCATTGAACTCACAAAAACTCTGGGAAATGGAAGCCTTGCCCAATCGTAGCGATTTTATTTCGGTACCTCCCAGAACAATGCCTGCGGTATAGGTGTCCAAAATTTCGTAATCGAATCGGGCTCTTTTATTTTTTATGTTGATATTTTGTTGCATCGGGCACAAAAATATAAACTCTTTGCCAAGAAAATTGTAATGTTATGCTAGATTTTACGAATAAGTACCAAAACCAACTCATGAAAAGATTTTTTATCCCCCTGATGCTCGTTTTCGCCTTCGCATGCAAACAAGAGCCTAAAAAAGAATTGACCGTACAAGAAATAGTGGATAATTCCATAGCTGATAGTGGAGGAAAACAGTTTAATGATCACAAAGTTTCTTTTGATTTTAGGGATATGAGTTATGCTTCCGATAATGTTGGGGGGCAGCGAGTATTCACGAGAATCTCAGCATTGGACTCAACAACTATTACAGATATCAAACGCGGCGAAGGGTTTGAACGCTATATCAACGATTCCTTGGTGATGGTTCACGATACCATGGCCGTGAAATATGCCAACTCCATCAATTCTGTGCATTATTTTGTGCGATTGCCTTTTGGGCTCAACGATGGAGCTGTGAATAAGGAGCTTTTGGGAAAGGAGACTATCAACAACAAAGAGTATTATAAAGTAAAAGTAACATTCGACCAGCAGGGTGGAGGGGATGATTTTGAAGACACCTATCTATATTGGTTTGATAAAGAGTCTTTTAAGCCCGATTACCTTGCCTATGACTTTCATGTGAACGGAGGTGGCCAACGTTTTAGAAAGGCGTATAACGAAAGATATGTTGGAGGCATTCGATTTGTAGATTACGAAAACTACAAGCCTAAAAATGAAGATACGTCCATTTTGGATATTGGAAAGTTATACAACGAAGGTGAGCTTGAACTCTTAAGTAAAATTGAGCTCAAAAATATTGTGGTAGAATAAACCTAGTCCATTTTTAGACGAATATCGGTCGGTACCCCATCAATGATTCGTACGATGAACAGACTGGCATTGTCAGAATCGTCCATTTGATCGTACTTTTCCATTCCAAGTACTTTGTTTACAAGCATTGGTGTAGTGTTGCTATGTCCTACGACCAAAACATTTTTACCATCATTGACCAATTTGAACTCTTCCACATCAAATGTGCTGGGATCATAGTATGTAATGTCAATATCTTTTTTTACAGAAGTTGGGGCGGCTGTCATTGAAGTGCGCTCGTAATTGGTGGAATAAATGACGTCCAAAGGAATGGCATCAAAAACTTCGGCCCAACGAATGGCCCTGTCCAACCCATCTTGATTGAGCTCTGGGTCAGCATTTTCCGGGTCGGTTCTATCTTTTTCTGCATGTCTAATAAAATAGAAGGTGGAAATAATAGGATCTTCCCCAATTTTCGTATCTTTTTTGCAGCTGACTATTCCAAAGAATATAAATGCAAGTATAATTAGAGGTTTGATGGTTCGCATGGTTCTATTCAAAGTTCACGAGTGTTTTTTAGATAATTAGCCTAAAAGTAACGTTTAATTTTCATTTTCTCGTATGCCAAAATATTTGGTTTGTTTGTTTGCAATGGCAATTTACATGACAAGCTGGGGGCAAGAGCCCGTTCTGCCATCTGATTTTAGACAACATTCGTTAACACAGTTCAATGCAAGTTTATTTAATCCTACCTATGCTTTGGATTGGAACAACCCGAACTCCTTTTCTGTTTGGACGCGCTGGCAATGGCAGACAATAGACGAAGACCCGACCACCATTTTTGCCAATTACACTCACCAGTTAAATGCCTCATCGGTAGCTTCTGCTGGGTTTTTACAGCACAACACGGGAGTTTTTCTATATACTGGAGGTAATTTGAATTTTGCCCAAGCTTTTGAATTAGGCGATGATATTCGTTTAATGGCCGGATTGAATATTTTCGCTTTTCAACAATCGGTAGCGGACGAACAGTTTTTTCAAGGGGACGAATTAGATCCAGTTTTTTTGGAGGATTACGAAGCTTTTAGGGTACAATTTTCGCCGGGATTACGATTAGTTGTAAACCAGTTCAGTATTGGAGTGGCGCTGGAAAATGCCGTTGGGTTCAATGTGTCAGGAAACAGCGAAAATATGGATAGCTTTCAGAGTGTTACAGGGACATTGAGCAACGATTTCCCTATTGCAATATCCAAAGGTCTTGGAAATAGTTTTGTGAGACCAGTTCTTTATATAAAAACCATTCCTAATGGGGATGCCCAGTACGGACTGAACGGTCTGTTTTCCACATCTAAGTTTTGGGTTCAAGGCGGCTACAATAATTTTTATGGTCCCTCGGGAGGACTGGGCATTACTATCTCAAAAGCTTTTTCAATTGGCGGACTGATGGAATTCGGAACAGATAGTTCCCTCTCCGAAGAAGAATCAACTATAGAGATTGTTGCATCTTATCAATTTGGAAGAACAAGATCAAGAGAAAAGGAGAAGGAAAATGAAGAATCCAATAGGCTTGAAGAAGATATTGAGAAACAAAGATTAGATAAAGAACAACGAGAACTGGAGGCAAGAAGGCGTATTGAACGTGAAAAAGATTCTTTGGCGGAAGTAAAACGTATCAAGGAACAATTGGAGCTTCAACAAGAAAAAGAGCGACTAGAGCTACAGCGCAAAAAAGATAGTATTGCACAATTACAGCACCAAAAAGTGGTTGTGCAGGCCAATGAACGTTATGAAGAGGTTGAAAACGAAGACGGGTTACAACCAGGATTTTACCTCATAGCCAATGTCTACGGCACCAAAAAGTACTTTGATAACTTCATGAAAACGCTAAGGGAGAAGGGTCTGGAGCCGAAATCCTTTTATAGGAGCTTCAACAAGTACAATTATGTGTATTTGGAACGCTACGACACCATGGAAGAGGCAAGAAAAGCTCGTGACAGTAAGTTTTTTGGCAAGTACGATGAAGAACTTTGGATTTTTAGGGTGAAAAGCAATTGATTCTTGGGGTATAATGTCATTTCGAACTTGGTGAGAAATCTCTTCTCAAATTCAATAATGCGAGACTCCTCGTCTCTTCACTCTGTCGGAATGGCAAACGGTTTCAATTTTATAATTCCTCAAATTTATTTGGCAAGGAGAATATTATGGGCTAAAGCTCGGCAAGTTTTCTTAGCTTCCCATAGTCCTTGTGCGCTTTCATGTGCTCAGTCTCCAAAAAATGTTCCATGTCTTCCTCCTTGTATCCACCCCATGAAGGATACCCGTATTTTTTTTTGGACTTTTCCAGTACATAAATGAAAAGTTCTGTAAAATCTTCCCGCGCAATGGCTTCCTTGGTCCAAAGTACTTCCATGCACAGGTCGATGGTGTGTATTTTGTTGTCGAGTATAATTTGTTGAAGTCCACTTTCTTCATTGTACCATTCATCACTGAAAACCTCTATTCTTTGAAAAAGATGTTCTTCGGATAGGTCAGCAAATGAAGGGCTTTGGTCCGCAAGTTTTTTTATGATTTTTCCCCATTCCTTTTTCTGGATGCTTTCAGGATTTTTGAGTACCCTTTTGGTCAGGTCAGCCAATGTTCTGCGACTCTTTGTGAAATGATTGCTGTTGTACAGAGGGTTTTCATCAATTATTCTTGAGACTTGTTCTACCCAATCCTCGCATTTTAAAAGTTGTTCCCATTTATCACTTTCTGTTTTATCTGAGTTCTCTTTTTCTTCAATGACTTCCATGCAGGACTGCCATAATTGAATCATTTCTGGCTCATCTTTGTCCCAATATTCCTTAAGTATTCCCAGTTCGGTAATGTATTTTTCTTGATACAGATGACTATGTTCACCGGTCAAAAGACTAATAATGTCATAATTTTTCTTTAATATGGATTGGGAATCATTTTTTAAATTCGGGTCAATGCCAAGTTCGAGTAAATATCGCAACAGTTCCTCGGACCTGTTTTCGACCATTTGTGTTCCATAATGCATTGCATTGCCATTTGAACCTACAAAATGTATTTCGGCCCCTGCATTAACCAAATATTTTACAATATCAAGAGAGATATCGCCTCTCCTGCAGCTTTCTACAGCTATTAAAAATGGTGTCTGGGTGCAATAGTTTGTAGCGTTTACATCAGCACCTTGTTCAACAAGATATCTAATCACTTCATGTTTTCCACTACTGCAAGCACGTATCAATGGAATGCTATATGGTGCTCCTTTAATGCAGCCGTTGGCACTGCCGATATATTTTTTAGCATGTTCTCCATTTAAGGGAACTCCAAGTTCCACAAGGTGTTTGATCTTCGGCAAATCTCCTTGATAAACGGCTTCGTCCAACTCTTCCGATAACCTTTCTATGTCGTCCATAAATAATTCAATTTCCTAAAAAGTAGTTTTTTGGAATATTCCTTGGTGAATTTAGAACAAGTAACCAATTATAATTTTGTTACTTTACAAATTGGTATTTTCATTTGATGAATGAGGTGTTTCAATTGACGGATGGAATCAGCATTCCCAAATATAGATTGGGTTTTTGGAAGAAAGAAGCAATCATAAAAACTGGCTTTACCTGAAGGAGTGCAGTTTTTTAATCTTATGAAAAGGTATGTTGTAAAGAAAAAGGTTTACTTTTTAAGCTCCTGTTTCACCAAATATTCTAAATAGTTAATGGTGTTGACCAAGTATTTTCGATCCTGTGTCATGGTGCTCATGGACACGGAACCCTGAACCATGGTAAACAGTTGCTTGGCAAATTGTAATGGAGGAACGGGAAGTTTGATTTCGTTTTGTTTGGCACCATTTTCAAGGACTAGGGCAATTTTGCCTTCAATTTCTTTGATGGTTTCCCTAACAGCAGCTGCTAAAAGTTTATTGTTTCCTTGGGCGTCCACTCCTACGTTCAATAATGGACAACCACCCATGGGAAGGGTGAAAACGTCGTACTGCTTATAAAAATTCAAAAGGGAATATAATTTGGCCAAGGCTTCATGTCCCGTTTCCAGTTTTTCATCAATGGCTTGCAGCAACATATTTCGATTGTGCTCAAAAGCGGACAGTGCCAGAGCTTCCTTGTTCTCAAAATTACCATAAATGGCCCCTTTGGTAAGCCCTGTCGCTTCAGTAAGGTCGCTCATGCTGGTACCTACATAACCATGCTTGTTAAAAATAGGAGCTACGGTTTCTATAATGTATGCGGTGGTCCTTTCTGCTTTCTTGGTCATTCTTAGGTTGCTGTTGGTCGAAACTAAGATATAAAAAATCAAATACTGTTTGGTATTTAAGCCGCCGAAAGCCTATATTTTAACATGTTTCTGGCTTTTTTGTGGTTGGGTCAATGTTTAAGACCAAACTTTTCTCAGGAAGTTGATGAAGTTCTGGTTCATAATTTTTTCAATATCCGAGCTTGTGTAACCTCTCTTCGTCAATAGATCTGGAATTTTTTGAAGGTCAGCTATGGTATCCAAATCCCACGGGCTCTGCTCTTTCCCGAAAGCACCGTCCAAATCGGTTCCAATACCAACATGGTTCGTGTTCCCTGCCAATTGGCAAATGTGATCCATATTATCCACGGCAATTTCCAGTGTTACGTTCATTTCTTTTGGGGTGGATCGCCCACGCACCCAGTAGGGAACCATCATCCATGCATCCAAAGCAATGCCGATTACAGCATCTCTGTTGATAAGTTCCTTAATCTGTTCATCAGAAAACTGGCGATTATGGTCCACCAACTTCCTGCAATTATTATGGCTGGCCCAAACAGGTCCATCGAAGACATCCATGGTCTCCCAAAAGCTTTTATCGCAAAGGTGGGTGGCATCCAAGATAATGTTGAGTTCCTCCACTTTCTTGAGTAAATCCCTTCCTTTTTGACCTATTCCTCCCACCGAATCCGTCCCATGAGCGTAAATTCCGGGGCCATAATGGGCAGGTCCGATGGCCCTGAGTCCTGATTCGTATGACTTTTCCAAATAATCCAGGTCTATTATGGAGTCTGCACCTTCCAAGCTTAAAATGTAACCAATTGGTTTATTGGGCTGATTACTTTTCCAAAGTTTGAGGTGGGATTCCAAGCTTTCAATGTCCTTTATTTGCACCATTTCGCCTGCCTCCTCCATGGTTTTGTACCATGCAAGTTGACCCTGTGTCTGCGCCCATGCCTGATGCTGGGAGTGCCAACCGGGAAGCGGACTGTCTTTTTCTACAAAGCGTGCGATTTGAGTGGCCATGCAGAGGCCAATATTCCCTTCTCGCATAGCAGGCAGAGATACTGTGTTATTGCCACGATCAGGCTTATCGGACATGCCTTGCTCGCGCTCTCTTATCTCGGAAACAGAAAGTCTAAGGTCTCTGTTCCATTCGAGGGCGTTCATAGCAAGGTCAAGATGGGCATCGAATATAAACATGAAAGGGTAGTGTTATTTGTGAAGTTCAAAAATGGCTTCAATCTCAACGGCAATATTTCCTGGAAGCATCATGCCAACGGCACTTCGTGCACCAATGCCATGCTCTTTCCCAAAAACATCTGCCATTAATTCACTAAAACCATTGATTACATACGGTTGCTTGCCAAAGTCCGGCGTGCAATTCACCATTCCCAAAACTTTTACCATTCTTTTGATTTTGTCCAAACTTCCATAATGAGTTGTGATAGTGGACAGCATGGTCAATCCTACCTGACGGGCCGCTAGTTTTGCTTGTTCCTCATCGATGTCGTCTCCGGCACGCCCCGTCATAAGGGAGCCATCTAAATTCACAGGTCCTTGACCGGATACGTATAAAAAGTTGTCGACAACCAAAACAGGTCGGTAAACGCCAGCAGGTGGTGGCGCAGGAGGTAATTGGAGGTTGAGTTCCTCCATTCGTTGTGATGGTGATTTTTCCATAAATTTTATTGCTAGATTATACTATTGATTGCTAAAACGCCTAATAATCCCATTACGCCGACCAAAGTTTCCATAACGGTCCATGAAGAAAGTGTTTCTTTCACTGAAAGGTTGAAATACTCCTTGAACATCCAAAATCCGGTATCGTTAACGTGGGAAAGCATTAAACTTCCCGAACCAATGGCCAAAACCATTAATTCTGGACTTGTCCCAGTACCCGAAGCCAGCGGAAGTACAATACCTGCAGCGGTAAGCCCGGCTACGGTTGCCGACCCCACACTAACACGGATGGCGGTAGCGATGAGCCAGGCCAGCACCAAAGGTGAGATACTGGAACCCTTTAAACTGTCAGCGATATAATCACTTACTTGACTGTCTATTAAAACCTCTTTTAATGCCCCTGCCCCTGCAATGATCAACAGAATCATGGTGATACTGGAAACGGAGGCGGACAAGGAATCCATAATTTTACTCATTTCTTTTCCTTTTGCTAATCCCAAGGAGTAGATGGCGATGAGCACAGAAATCAATAAAGCGATAACTGGGTTGCCAATGAAGCCTAGGATATTTCTGAGTACGCCATCCTCTAAAAATTGTTCGGCCGCGATGCCCACTCCAATAAAGATGATAGGGGAAAGGGCTGTCAAAATACTAACGGCTGTCGACGGCAGTTCTTCCTCGGGTATAGGTTCGGCATTGTAAAACTCCTTCAATGGCTTGGCTTCAATCTTTTTTAGGGTTCGAGCGAACAACGGTCCCGCAACAATAATGGCGGGAACGGCGACAATAAGGCCGTACATTAATGTTTTTCCAATGTCCGCGTTGAACATGGCGGCTATAGCCGTTGGAGCTGGATGGGGAGGAAGATATCCATGTGTCACAGATAAAGAGGTGAGCATGGGCAATCCCACATAAAGCAGGGGTAATCCCGTTGAAAAAGCCACAGTAAATACCAAGGGTATCAAAATAACAAAGCCCACGGAGTAGAACATCGGGATACCCACTATAAACCCTGTGACCACCATGGCCCATTGTACATGTTTTACACCAAATTTGGCCACCAATTGCGTGGTAATTTGTTGGGCGGCACCACTATCGGCCACCAATTTCCCCAACATGGCCCCAAGCCCCAAAATAAGGACCAGAAAACCTAATGTATTGCCAATTCCCCGTTGTATGGATTGGACTAAATTGCTCAATTCCATTCCTTGAAAAATACCTACGAACAGGCATACGATGATAAAGGAAAGAAAGGCGTTGAGTTTAAATTTTGCGATGAGCAAGAACAGTAGTAAGATACCTAGAACGGCAATAATCAGTGGCATATTTAGGATATGGTTTTGAGCTAAAATAAGGATTTAAATGTAATGGCATTCAAAAGTTGTAGATTTCTAAAATTTTGACAATAAAATATGATATAAATAAAAATCCCCTCCCGAGAAGTTAGGGGAGGGGATTTTCTGACTGAAACTTATTTGGAGAATTATTCTACCAATTCATCTTGATTTCTGAACACCAATTGATCGTCAAAGGAATCCAAAAGCACTATGCTGTCGGAAGTTATTTTTCCTGACAACAATTCCTTGGAAAGGTTGTTCAACACCTCTTTTTGAATCAATCGTTTTACAGGTCTTGCTCCATATTGCGGGTCGAAACCTTTTGCCGCCAAATATGCAATAGCTTCTTCGGTTGCATCAAGGGTGATGTTCTGCTTTGCCAACATTTTCTTCAAGTTTTCCAATTGCAATCCCACAATGTCCTTAATGTCCGATTTGCTCAATGGCGCAAACATGATGATGTCATCGATACGGTTGAGAAACTCCGGTCTTATGGTCTTGCGTAACAATCCCAAAACTTCTACCCGGGCTGCCTCTGAAGCACTTTCCACATCTACAGCATCTTCAAACTTCTCCTGAATGATGTGGCTTCCCATATTGCTCGTCATAATAATGATGGAGTTTTTGAAATCCGCCACGCGACCTTTGTTATCGGTCAATCTACCTTCGTCCAATACCTGTAACAGTATGTTGAAGGTATCGGGGTGCGCCTTTTCAATCTCATCCAGCAATATGACGGAATAAGGTTTACGCCTTACGGCTTCGGTCAACTGTCCGCCCTCATCATAACCCACATATCCTGGAGGTGCTCCTACCAATCGGCTCACCGAGTGACGCTCTTGGTATTCGCTCATATCAATCCGAGTGATGGCATTTTCATCATCGAACAGATAGGCGGCCAAAGTTTTTGCCAACTCGGTCTTACCTACACCTGTTGTGCCCAAGAATAGGAACGAACCGATAGGCTTCTTGGCATCTTGCAATCCGGCCCTGCTTCTTCGGATGGCGTCGGATACGGCAATAATCGCTTCATCTTGACCTACCACGCGTTTATGCAGCACATCTTCCAATTTCAAGAGCTTTTCGCGTTCGCTCTGCATCATCTTGTTCACGGGAATGCCTGTCCATTTGGCAACCACTTCGGCAATATCTTCATAAGTTACTTCCTCTTTGATCAACGTGCCCGCAGTTTGCTGCTCTGCCAACTCATCTTGGAGTTTTTCCAATCGTTCCTGAGCTTCTTTTATCTTTCCGTACCGCAATTCGGCCACTTTTCCATAATCACCGTTTCGTTCGGCGCGTTCGGCTTCAATCTTATAGTTTTCAATATCCTCTTTTGTTTTTTGGATATTGTCCACCACGGTCTTTTCGCTTTCCCATTTGGCAAAGATTTCGTTTCGTTCTTCCTTAAGGTTGGCCAAATCCAAGTTCAAGGTTTTTAATTTAGATGTATCGTTTTCCCTTTTGATGGCCTCCAACTCAATTTCCAATTGCATTATTCTACGGTCGAGCACATCCAATTCCTCGGGTTTGGAGTTGATTTCCATGCGAAGTTTGGAAGCGGCCTCGTCCATGAGGTCAATGGCCTTGTCTGGCAAGAATCTATTGGTAATATAGCGTTGTGATAACTCCACGGCACCAATTACAGCTTCGTCCTTGATTCGAACCTTGTGGTGTGCTTCATATTTTTCCTTGATTCCTCTAAGGATGGAAATGGCACTCTCGGTATCGGGTTCATCCACCATAACTTTTTGGAATCTGCGCTCCAAGGCTTTGTCCTTTTCAAAATACTTTTGATACTCATCCAAGGTCGTAGCTCCGATAGCTCTTAATTCACCACGGGCCAAGGCAGGCTTCAGAATATTTGCCGCGTCCATGGCGCCTTGTCCGCCACCGGCACCGACGAGCGTGTGAATCTCATCAATAAATAGAACAATGTTACCATCCGATGAGGTTACCTCTTTGATTACGGCTTTTAGACGCTCTTCGAACTCACCTTTATACTTGGCGCCCGCGATTAATGCGCCCATATCCAAAGAATAGATGACTTTGTCCTTCAGGTTTTCTGGAACGTCCCCTTGTATGATTCGATGTGCCAGACCTTCGGCAATGGCGGTTTTACCCACACCGGGCTCACCCACCAACATCGGGTTGTTTTTGGTGCGTCTGGACAAAATCTGCAATACCCTACGAATTTCCTCGTCACGCCCTATTACGGGGTCCAATTTGCCACTATCGGCCATTTGGTTAAGGTTGTTCGCATATTTATCCAAGGAGTTATAGGTTTCCTCTGCGCTTTGCGAAGTTACCTTACCGCCTTTGCGAAGTTCTTCGATGGCTGCTTTCAAATCTTTTTCAGTCGCACCCTGATCCTTTAGAATCTGGGCGATTTTACTCTTGGATTTGAAAATAGCGAGTAGCAAATGCTCAACGGAAACATACTCATCACCCATGTTTTTGGCCACGATGCTCGCTTCGTTGACCGTTTTTCCAGCTTCTCTGGAAAGCATGATGTCACCTCCAGATACTTTTGAAAAGCTCTGGAGTTCCTTGTCCAATATTTGGTTGAGGAGGTTGGTGTTGACGTTCAGTTTCTTCAATATGAAAGGCAACACGTTTTCATCGACCTCGGCAATAGCCTTGAACAAGTGTTCGTTCTCGATTTGTTGATGCCCAAATTCTTGGGCCATTTGTTGGGCCCGCTGAATGGCTTCCTGTGATTTTATGGTAAAATTATTAAAGTTCATTGTCGTTGTTTTTCTCTGATATGTCAACAACCTTACCAATAGATGTGTACCGTCAAAATGGCTGATAAAACCAGAAACAGCAAGACATTTAGTCAGATGTAAGCTTTTTGTTTGCTCACGACTTATCCTGTAAATTTGCACTATGGGAATATTTGACAGTGTTTTTGGAAAGAAGGAGGGAACAAAGAAAGAAAGGAAGGAGTTGCCGTGGATTCAATTGGAGTCCATAGCTCAATTGGAAACGATTGTGGAACGCTCAAAGTACAAACCTCAGGTAATTTATAAGCACTCTAGCACCTGCGGTATCAGTAGGATGGTATTGAATATGTTTACCGAATCTTATGATATGGATTTGGATATCGACCTCTATTTTTTAACGATACAGCATCATAGAGATGTGTCCAATACAATCGAAGATAAGTTTGAAGTTCGTCACGAATCACCACAATTGTTGGTGATTAAAAAAGGAGAAGTGGTCTTTCATACTTCGCATGGTGCCATTTCGGATACGGACTTTACGAAGTATTTATAGTAAAAGGAACGTATGTCAGTTCGAGCGCAGTCGAGAACTTAGGATATCTCGACTGCGCGCGGTGTGACACAATCTTTTAGTTGAATTGATATTTTGATACGATGCTTTTGAGTCGCAATTTAAGGTCTTCGCCTGCATCGTATACCATTTGTTCGTTGGAAGGAAAGGGAACTTCCCTTGCGTTCAAGTATAGCACTAAGTCATCTTCCAAAGCTCTTTTATCACCTTGATAGTTGGCGAAAATATGCTCGAACAGAAATTCGCTGGATAGGGGATAGGAGTTGATTACCTGTCCGTTTCGCAAGTCTGTAAAACTTATCTTGGCGCCAATCTGTGCGGTCTTTGTTTGTGTAAACTGGAACAATTTACAGGTAACCGTACGCATCTTGTCAATTTTTATCTTGTTTCCTAAGCTGTCTTTTACGACGTTGCCTTCGCGGCCCAAAAGATATTCCCAGCCATCTTTGATCTGTCTCTCTTTGATAACCTGTGTTTCGTTGATTCTCTCCGGAGATACGTTGATTTCCATAAAATCCAGATTCATGGCGTAATCATACTTAACATTGGCCAAAGGATTGGTATGGTATTGCAGCCAAAAGTTATCAATTCCAAAGGCATTAAAATCCAATAGTTCCGACTCCAAACGTTCTGGAATTATCTGTTGTGTTTGATTTGCAATATCAACCCTTACAAATTCAAGTCCTTTGTTGTAGGCCTCGTCCATTTTGGATACAGTTTCCCTGTAGCCTGGATTTATTTCTTGTAGATACTTAAGGTCTTCGTAAGCATTTCTGTAATCAGTTTTGTATTTCGCCGATGCCAAAAGGTTCAATGCATTTTGATATAAATGCTCTGAAAGATCGTCCTTGGTGTTCAAAATTTGATTGTCGTAGTTTACAAATTTGAAATTGGCCGTTCTGCCTTCATCATTAATATACAGAGGAAGCAAAGGTCTTATACGTTGCTGAATCTGTTTTAGCTGTAAATATTTGTTGTAGATGGTCTCCAAATTGGCCGGATTGCCATCGTTCTGAAGAAAGGAGATTTCCTGTTGCTCTCTTGCGGTATTCTTGGCAAAAGCCTCTTCTAGTAGCAATATGTATTCCTGATGTCCTTTTTTGGTCTTGTTTTCCGCAAGATTTTTAATGGCCTTGTTCATCGCCGCCCCATAGTTGCCCGTGTTTAGGGCCTCTTGGGTTTTCTTGACACCGCCACATGCGGCAAGAACTAAAACTGTGGTTAAGAGTAAAAGTTTTTTCATTAGGGTCAACTTTATGGTTGTTATGTGGAATTCAATAGCTGTGCCAAAAATCCTCTTCCTATAAACGAAAAAGGGGTGATTGTAGTATATTTTTAATAAAAACCCTTTTGAAATGGCGGACTGTACAAGATTTAACTTTTTCACAGAATTGTTAATTGTCGTTTAATAAAATAATGTTCCAGCACTATTTTTATAGATGGAAATCCCCTTTCAATTTGTAATTTTACGCCCTTAATTAAACAATGGGCAACATGCAACGAGACCAGAAGATTTTTGAACTTATAGCGCAAGAAAAAGAAAGACAGTTGGAGGGTATTGAACTAATAGCTTCCGAAAACTTTGTAAGTCCGCAAGTAATGGAGGCCGCAGGCTCCGTGCTTACGAACAAATATGCCGAAGGATATCCTGGAAAGCGCTATTATGGCGGTTGCGAAGTTGTTGACCAAGTGGAACAATTGGCCATTGATCGTGCCAAGGAGCTTTTTGGAGCTGAATATGCGAACGTGCAGCCGCATTCTGGCTCACAGGCCAATGCATCGGTTTACCACGCTTGTCTTAATGCAGGGGATAAAATTTTAGGTTTCGATTTGTCCCATGGAGGGCATTTGACCCATGGTTCGCCCGTGAATTTCTCAGGAAAATTGTACAACCCGGTTTTTTATGGGGTTGATGAAGAGACCGGTATGCTTAATTATGATAAAATTCAAGAGATTGCGGACAAGGAAAAGCCGAAATTGATCATTGCTGGTGCATCTGCCTACTCAAGGGATATGGATTTTAAAAGATTCCGTGAGATAGCTGATAGTGTAGGTGCTATTTTGTTGGCCGATATTTCACACCCTGCAGGTTTGATAGCCAAGGGTATTTTGAACGACCCTATCCCGTATTGCCACATTGTTACAACCACTACCCATAAAACCTTACGTGGCCCACGTGGAGGTCTTATTTTGATGGGAGAGAACTTCGATAATCCATTTGGCATCAAACTAAAGAACGGCAACTTGAGAAAAATGTCCGCTTTACTTGATTTGGCGGTGTTCCCAGGTAATCAAGGTGGTCCATTGGAGCATATTATCGCAGCCAAGGCCATTGCCTTTGGGGAAGCACTTACAGATGAATACTTGCACTACATGGTTCAGGTAAAGAAAAACGCCGCCGCTATGGCCAAAGCCTTTATGGGCAAGGATTATAAAGTGATTTCCGGGGGCACGGACAACCATATGATGTTGATAGATCTTCGCAACAAGGATATTTCTGGTAAGGAAGCGGAGGAAGTGTTGGTTAAAGCCGACATCACTGCAAACAAGAACATGGTGCCTTTTGATGATAAATCACCGTTCATTACCTCTGGAATACGTTTTGGTACTTCTGCCATTACCACTAGAGGTCTTAAGGAAGAGGATATGGAGACTGTTGTGGGCTTTATTGATGAAATCATCACCGATGCCAATAACGATAATAAGGTAGCCGAAATAAAACAAAAGGTCAACGACTTGATGAAGTCGCGACCTTTGTTCAGTGCTTAGTATTTGCTAAAAAATATTATTCGAAGAGGAATATGCTTTCCTCGTAAAATTTCTTTTGTTGAAGGGAGTAAATCAAAGCCTCGTGTTCTTGATTCCCTTTGTCAAAATAAAGTCCCCAGTAATTATTATAGTTGGTTTCCACATTTATTTTGGATCGGTGGCCCTGTAAGGATGTGTCCTCAAATATAGGTACGAAGACTTCATAGGGCATTTCCGTCAACCCTTTGGTAAAATACACAAAGTGTTTGCCGACTAATGTCAATATATTGCTTGCATGTTCGGGAATACTATGTCTGTACAATCTTGAAATGATTATTGAAGTATCTTTAAAATGCATCGAAAGCTCCATAATATCAGTTGGATAGGCACTCTTTTGGTTAAGCACTTGAAGTGCTTTGTTAAGAGAGGAAGATATGTCGGAGTGACTTTCCTCGGTAACGTTATTTCCGCCCCAATCACCATTGTTGAAGTGCCTGAGACATTCGGTAATCCCAAAATTATGGTACAAATCTATAATAAGATCTGTTCTATTGTTCAGGGAATCATGTTTGCACTTTACCTTTGCGGTCGCAAAAAAATACTTTTCTAGAACTCTAAGAAAATCGTCCAGTCCATCTGTGGCCTCATAGGTTTTTGGACCAGTGTATTTATAACCTCTTTTTGATCTTTTTGGTGATGACATGTGGTGTTGATTGAATTCTTACTATTCTTTCAACATAAAGTTAGGATGAATCTTTTGCATGGGATTGCAGATTATCCTTAAAAATTCTGGGGATTTCCCCTTGTTTGTAAGATTTTTTTGAAAAAAAAATTAAAAATAAACGACAAAATTGGGTTGCGGTCCCTTTTATGGAAAGTGATCACTAAATAAAACCTCTGTTTTTTGCGGCCAATATAAGGGCTAGGTCATTTTCGTTCTCTGTTCCGAATAGCGTCTTTAAATGGCGTTTTCTGTTCTCAATGGAAGAGGGGGAAAGCCGGATGAACTTCTCAAGATCTTTGTTCTTGGTTCCTTTGGACAAATGATACAATATCTGTTTATCCTTTTCATCAATTTCTATGTCATTGGCCATTTTCTTTCTAATGGCACCAAGAGCTTTTGAAGAATAATAAGGTGGGTCGAGCATTATGGTCTTGACCGCATCTTCAAGTGTTTTGGGGTCAATATCAGTCTTTACCAAATACCCGTCCGGATCAACTGATTTTAAGATACTGTTTATTCTAAAATTATCGCTAAAAGAGGACATGAAAACGATTTTGCTACTTGGCACTATCTTACGCGCCAAAATACCCAAATCTTCACCTGTGTAGGGTTGATCTTCGTTCGGGGCGAACAATTGTACATCCAAGAACAAAATATCATACTGAAAAGTATTCACGGAATCCTCGATAAGCTTTTTGCCAGCATGATAGGAAGTAGCCGTATCCACAATAATGTTGTAGCCGTCAAAATTAATGCTCTCCAGTATAAATTTATACCCGAGCATCGTCATTTCGTGGTCGTCTATAGCCAATATTCTCAGTGTTTTCATGGTAGGTTCTATTATTGTATCTGGGGAACTAAGCATTTATTAATTTAGGTTCTTCAGGTGTTTTTACATCCGTGTATTTCGCGGGGATTAAAATTTTAATAGAAGTTCCCTGGCCCCTTTTACTGTCAATATCCAGAGTTCCTTTTATTTTTTTGACCCTTGAAACAATATTTCTAAGGCCAATTCCTTTTTTCTTTTTGTTTACATCAAACCCAACACCATCATCTGTAATAATCAACCTTAACTTATCGTCCATAGCATGGAACGATATGGTAACATGTTGACTTTTGGCATGTTTGACACAGTTTTTCAGCGATTCTTGAATAATCCTGTAAGCATTGATCTTAATGTCCCCCAATAAATCGTCCCAATGTATTTCAGGGTCATAAGTAAAGGAACACGTAATGCCCGAAGATTTTTCAATCTCCACGATCATGTTTTCAAGAGATACAATAAAATTATGAAATTTTTTGTACGCTGCATGGTTCAGTTCGTGTGAAATGGTTCTGATTTCTTCCTCCAGCTCTTGCAGTTTTTCGATAAGACCAGCTCGCTGCTGTATGGAAGCCGGGTCATCACGTTCGTTGAGTCCACTTAAAATGAGGCGTATTCCCAGCATTTCACCCAATATCCCGTCGTGGAGTTCTTCGGAAATCCGTTTTTGCTCCAATTGCTTTCCTTCCTCGAACTTACCTTGTTGAGAAAGTAGGAGGTTGTAAATTTCTTGGTTGCTTTCCTGTTGTCTTTGTTTAAATTTTAATTGATTGTTGTTTACGTACAACGAAACCATGAGCATGAACCCTATCCCGAAGATAATCAGTAATATAGCGGAGTATACCCACACCTGCTTTTCTTTGGTCAGGATTTGGTTTTCCTCTATAATTTCGTCCGTTTCCAGTCGTATTCGTGCAAATTTGTCCCTTTTGGTACGCTCTTCCTCGCTTACGGTTTCATTTAATTGATAGTATTCTTCGGCATAGGCAGATGCTTTGGTGTTATCAAGCTTCGTCAGTAATTTTAGTGCATCCAACGAACGGTCGTTGTTGTAGGTTTCCCGCGCTATGGCGTAGGATTCATTGGCCTGTGCAATTGCCTGTGCTGTATCTCCTTTGGAAGCCAATACTTCAGCATAGTAGTAATGGAGCCTTGCCTTGTCATAGAGATCTCCAGTTTGCATGTTGATGTGGAAAGATTCTCTTAAAAGCTCCTCAGCTTGTTCAGTATCGTTGTCAACTTTAAGAAGGGAATAGGCTAAGCTTCCCAAGGCCTTTTCATAAATATCCGATGATTCTTCTTTTAAATTTTTATCAGTTATCAATTCCAGATAAGCTTGTTTTGCTTTCACATAATCGTCTGAATTGAGATATACGCTGGCAATATTGTTTTGAATTCTCCACAAAAGTTTATTCTTATCCGATTTATTGGATTTTATCAAATATTCCTTGGCTTTGTTATAGGATTCGATTGATTTTGCACTATTGCCCATCCCATTGGCTAGTACTCCTAACATATTATAGGCATTATATAGTCTATAATTGTCATCCAATTCATCAAATAATTTTATTGCAGTCGTAGCGTTAATTTCTCCGCCCAAATAATCTTTATAGGAATCCTGAACCCGTGCCATACCATAAAACATTCTCGCTTTAAGGGATTGTGAAGTGGAATCGGGTGGTAGTTTTTCAAAATTATCCAAAGCATTTTTGTAATGAAAAAAAGCGCTGTCCATGACTCCTTTACTTTCCATAAAAGTGGCAAGGTCCCAATAGGAGTACCCCAATATTTTGTTGGCCCCTGCTGCTTTGGACAATCTTAAAAGTTCCGCATTCGATTTTCTAAAGCCCAAAGAGTCTCTTAATTTCATATAGGCCAGCGAAACTTGCGAAAGCTGTTCCAATTTGGTGGTGTCCTTTGTCATTGCCAATACTTTGGCTTAGGCATCTCTTAAATATGCCTTCCGGTCTTCGAGGGACAATTCTTTGGAAGTTTTGGCAATACTCAACAATTCTTGGATGGTATCTACCTCGGGATTGGAGGTGACTTCCTCTTTTGGTTCTTGCTGGGAGCATCCCAAAAAGAGCATAACAAGTAGTATAAGGGTTCCGTTTTTCAAACTGATTTGGTTCGTTTATATATCCAAGGTAACAAAAAAAGCCCCAAATTTTTAAGGTTTGGGGCTGAGTTGTATGTTCAATATCAATTTAAAGTTCGCGACTATCGTTGATAGTTTGTTGTAATCTGATTGCGCTGTATTTTAAAAATCCGACATGCACCCGATTTTTAAGCAACTTTTTTTGATAACGCTTTAATTGATCATTCTTATGGGTGGGAGCAATCTTATTTTGTATTGAAGGTTCATCCTTTTGATAAAATAGCACCACTGACAGAATGGAGATTGAAACTATATTTTTTATTAAGCTGGTTATGGTATTTGAGAACATTATTTACTACTCATCATCACCACGTCCGTCAACAGCTACATCATCATCATCCGTTGCATTTTGATCTAATGTCAATTGTTCGAACATGGCTTCGGTTTCCTGTACATCTGTTTCGGCTTCACAAGAGTAAAATCCAACTGTTAAAAATGCCACTGCTAAAATGCTAAGTACTTTTCTCATAATGATAGGTTTTGGTATGAATATTAAGTTTATGCAGCTAAAGTACAGGGCATTTTAAGCCAAGGTGGTATATATCCAAAGGGAGTAGTATTCTAAGGAAGTCTGTTAGAATTATACGGTAATCTGCAAGAATTTTGCTAATTGAGGGCTTTTGTCACCGTTTTGGAGAGCATTTCTTTCAATTGGTCCACTTTGTCCTTATATGTTTTGGAAAAGGGAAGTTCCTCTTCTTCTCCATGATTTAGACTGCAAATGGACTTGCCATAATTGATACGGGAAACGTAGCGACTATTAAGAATATAGCTCTGGTGCACGCGGATAAAATCCTTGGGAAGTTTTCCCTCAAAGGATTTCAAGGTTTTAAAGGCACTTATGACGGTACCATCCTTCATGTAGAAATCCGTGGTGTTGTTGTCGGATTTAAGATAAAGGATGTTTTTGGTGTCCAAATACCTATAGTCCTTATATGATTTTAGACAAATGGTAGATGGGGTATCCTGTTGTGGGTGCAATTTTCTTAATCTGAGTATCGTCTTTCTTATATCGAACTCATTGTGTGGTAGAATCCAATAATCAAAAAAACCACCCTTAATGGCATTGTAAGCATATTGCTTGCTCTTTGCATACCCTATTATAATAGGAAGCGTTTGCATGTACTGGTTCAGCTCCGTTACCATCTGAAAGTAATCCATACCATCTTCACCAAGGTTGATGAGCACCAAGTCTGGATTATATTTTAAAATAGAATTGAGTCCAGCGGAAGCCGTGGTGTCCACACCTGCACATACCAAATCTTCGTACTCCTCCAAATAGAGTTGTAGTTGAAGCTTTGAGGTTGCATCGGAGTCGATTATGTTGTAGGTGTATTCCATGTGCAATTTGCTGATTGCAAGTTACTAACGCACAAAATAAACTCATTGCAGTTTTCCCTTAAAAAAACTATGGGTTTTACCTTAAAATGGGCTATTTTCCTACACTTTTCCCTAAAAAATCGTTAAAACAGGTTTAACTGTAATTTTTCATTTCATTTTTTTGAAAGGCTTGAACGTAAAAAATGCCTGTTTCAACAAGTATTGGGATTTAGGAAAGTAGGGAATGTAAAGATGGTCAAGGTTGCGTATAATAGGTTCAACAAATAGGTTTAGTTTATGTTTGGTTCACTACTATATTACGATTTGTTGCCCCGGTTACAAAATTTTTGACAAGGGTATTTTTGGATATAGGACTATATTTCGATGAAATACAGTGTTTTGCATAGTGTGAATGATTGTTAGTCTATAAAAAGTGCTTCAATTTCACTGGGAACCCGTTTGGGTCGGAAGGTTTTGGCGTCCAATAAGCACCATTCCGTAGCCGCTTTTACCAAGAGTTCACCTGTAGTTTTATTTTTGATTTCCACCACCCTCGTAGAAATAGGGCCTTTGTTGCTTTTGATATAAGTATTCAGTAGGATGGTATTTCCCAATACGGCCGATTTATGATAGGTAATGTTGTGGTTCCGAACCACCCAAATCATGGAATGTTGGATTTCTTCAGAGGTAACATGTTTCCAATGTTTTTTGGAAATATCCTGAATCCATTCCACATACCGAATATTGTTTACATGGTTCAGGTCGTCCAAATCGCTCGGGACTACATCAAAAACTTGGGAATAGGTCTTCATTACTCTTTTTTGCGAATTTTGACTTCGAACAGCTTGTCCCAGTTTTTACCGGTCACAAAAAAGGTTTCTCTTTCTGGATGATAGGCCACTCCGTTCAACACAGAATTGCCTTCGTCCCATTCCGGCCCCTTGTTTACCTTGTTTTTGAGCCCTCCAAAGTTAATAACGCCCTCAATGGCTCCTGAGGTGGCATCTATGATCATCATACTTTCCTTCTGGTACACGTTAGCATAGATTTTACCATCGACGTACTCCAACTCGTTGGCCATGTTAAAAATGGATTTGTTGGTGGCGGTTTCTATATAGCCTTGTTCTTCCATGGTTTCCGGGTCAAGAAACCAGATTTTTTCGGTACCGTCACTTTTGAAGATTTTGCTGCCATCGTTGCAAAGGCCCCATCCTTCACGACTTTTGCCGTAAACAAAATTTTTGATTTTCTCCAGATTGGAAATGTCGTAAACAAAACCCATCCCACTTTGCCAGGTAAGTTGGTACAGTTTATCATTCATAATAGTGATGCCTTCACCAAAAATGGTGTTGTCCATATCTATCTGCTGAAGAATCTCACCTGTTTCAAAATCTACTTTTCTAACGCTCGAGTTCCCTCTTTTTCCTGTGCTTTCATACAAAGTGCCATTGTAGAACTCCAATCCTTGCGTGTAGGCACCCGTATCGTGAGGATAGCTATTTACGATTTCATAAGTATACACCTCTGGGGCATCGGCGGCCAACAACCTCATATCCTTCTCAACTTCCACAGTTTTTTCCTCGATTTTGAACTTTGCGACCAAGGTTTTGTTTCCTAGGGTGGGGAGATCCAGAGTCAACTTTCCATTTTCAACAGGCAGTTCCTTTCCATCCATATAATAATGTAGGTCGGAAATTTCGATGTCCTTTTTGTTCTTTAGTGCAACACCTACTTGTTGGTTTTGCTGTATGGCTTTGTTTTCCAATTGAATGGAAAAGTGTTTGGCGGGATCGGCACTTCCTCCGCATGCCAGAAAGAAGAGCAATGCCCCGGATATGGAAAAAAGTTTACCCATTGTTCTTAATGCTTGTGTCATAAATCGTTAATCGTGAAACACCGAAATTAAGAATCAATTGGGATTGCCACAAATATAAAAGGTCGTATATTTGCAACCGGCAAGTCCTACACGACCAGCTCCTGCAGAATCCCTCAGGGCGGGAACGCAGCAAGGGTATGCGGTCGTAGCGGTGCGATGTAGGTAGCTTGCCTTTTTTTGTACCCAAAAATCAGATGATCATGGATAAAAAAGTTGTACTGATCACCGGCGGTTCTTCAGGTATTGGTAAATCCATCGGAACGTATTTGACCCAAAAAGGATTTACCGTTTACGGTACTACGCGAAATCCAAAAAACTACCCCGATTTTAAGGAATTTGAACTTGTTCAATTAAATGTTAAGGATGTGGAAAGCATTCAAAAGGCAGTATCGTATGTGATATCCAAAGAGAATAGACTCGATGTGTTGATCAACAATGCTGGCGTCGGTATCACCGGACCTATTGAAGAAACTCCACATGAAGAAATCCTTCATGTATTTGACACCAACTTTCATGGCCCGGTACATGTGATGAAGGCTGTTTTGCCACAAATGCGTAAACAGGGTAGTGGAGCCATTATCAATATAACATCCATTGCAGGATATATGGGGTTGCCCTTCAGGGGATTCTATTCCGCTACAAAAGGCGCTTTGGGGCTGATTACGGAAGCACTTCGAATGGAAACCAAGGATTTCGACATAACCATCACCAATGTGGCACCGGGTGATTTTGCTACCAATATAGCATCTGGGAGGTATCATTCCCCTGTGATCAAAGGTTCTGCCTACGAAGAAAAATATGGTCAAACCCTTAAAGGAATCGACGAGGATGTGGATAGTGGGGGTGACCCAATTCAGGTAGCCGAGGCCGTTTATAAAATTATCAACCAGAAAAAACCGAAGGTGCACAACCCCGTTGGAGCGTTTTTACAAAAGTTTTCCCTTAGATTAAAGAAGATTTTACCGGACAAAGTCTACGAAAAGTTACTCCTCAACCATTATAAGTTGTAATTTTACAGGTATTAGCGAACAAATTATAAATACTTAGAAATGAAGTTTTTTATTGATACTGCCAACCTTGACCAAATTAAGGAAGCACAAGAACTTGGTGTGTTGGATGGAGTTACCACCAACCCTTCCCTAATGGCGAAAGAAGGTATTACAGGAAAGGATAATATTTTAAAGCACTACGTGGACATCTGCAATATTGTGGATGGAGATGTTTCTGCGGAAGTAGTATCCACCGATTTTGACGGAATGATCAAAGAAGGGGAGGAGCTAGCCGAACTGCATGAGCAGATTGTAGTGAAAGTCCCCATGATCAAGGATGGTGTAAAGGCATTGAAATATTTTTCAGATAAAGGCATTCGCACTAACTGTACTTTGGTGTTTTCACCAGGTCAGGCTTTATTGGCTGCCAAAGCAGGAGCAACTTATGTTTCTCCGTTCTTGGGAAGGTTGGACGATATTTCAACGGACGGTCTTAACTTGATTGCTGAAATCCGTTTGATTTATGACAACTACGGTTTTGAAACTGAAATATTGGCCGCATCTATCCGTCACACCATGCACGTAATCGACTGTGCTAAATTGGGAGCCGATGTTATGACTGGACCATTATCTTCTATTGATGGATTGTTGAAACACCCATTGACCGATATTGGATTGGCCAAATTCTTGGAAGATTACAAAAAAGGAAATTCCTAATTAAGGAATCAAAATAAAAGTAAAGAAGCCCTGAACTAAAGTTTGGGGCTTTTTTATTTATAGGGAAGTGTAAAGATTGGCAAAGCCGTCCACCACAACGGTATCTTTAGTGATGACACATTTGTTGAGACCATCAATGATCATGGCCATTTGTAGCTCCTTAAAATTTTCTCCGTAGAATTGTTTCTCCTTGTCCAAATTGTTCTCGCTCATGAGTTGTTTCCACTGCGAGTGGCTGGTTCTTAGATTGATGCCCAAAAAGTTATGATTCGGATATTTTCCTTCTAGCTCAGCAATGTGTTTGCTTATATTTCTAAAGTGTCCTTTTTGCCCCGCTGTCCAGAAATAGAAGACGGTATTCTCTTTTTTGCTTGCTAAATCCTTTAATGATATTTTCTCGTCATTGAAATTTACAACGGCAATATCCGGGATGGTATTGTTGGGTTGAAGATTTTGTATTCCCTTGTATAAAAGTTCGATCTCTTGTTCGTGCTCTTCGTTTATAGATAGCGTCTTGAACTTATCTATAAAAGCCACGGATTCGTTGTCCGGATTATGTTCCCACTTTAAATAATCCACGGCAATATTACGGAAAAGGTTGTTTCTCAATTCCTTTTCAATAACAATGCTATCTACAATGGCAAGCTTGTGTTGATTGAAATGCAAGCGGTCGCTTACAGGTTTTTTATTACTGGAACAGTCATCCAGGCAAGTCATATAAGAAACGTTGCCTATATACCATTTCATGAAATCAAAATAAGGTTTTAAATAGGTTAAATCCTTATTGTTGAAATCTATCTCTTTTCGGTAACTGTAAAATTCGTTGCTGAGATCGTGTATGGTTTCTTCCCCTGTTTTCTTTTTATGATAGAAAGGATATTTTTCCTTGGTAATAAAAGTGTTGTAATACACGGAAGCCTTGCCCATGGCCAAAGCTTTGGGGGACAATTGGTCGTCAGAACTCAATTCGGTCAACAAGGCCAATTTATCCTTGTGTAGGGAGTCGATTTTATGGCTGAAAGCCTCCGGGTCAAGACTATAATAGTCTTTTATCAGTTCCTCGTCACTTTCATTTTGTAAAAAAATTTCAATCAGAAAGTTGTTGATTTCGCTTCCTTTTCCGGAAAACACAAGTGATTCATCAAACTCTACCGTATTGAGGCGCGCAACAAGACTGTCTCCCTTGCTCAAATACACATATTGAAGCTCAGGCGTATGGTCAAAATGATATAAGCCATCTTCTAAGGTATCGAGCTGAAAAGAAAAGTGATTTTTTTCATCGAGCTTTACGGAATCCACAAAGTTATCTTTGTGGTAAAGAACCACATAATCACTTGTAGGGTTTACAATTTCACCACCAAAAAACACAGTGGAATTGTTCTCAGGGGTATCTGAGCACGATACAATTGAAGAAATAAAAGTGAGGCTTAGTAAAAATCTTACCATATATAGATACCAATCTATTTGACTTTCAAATGTAAGCAACCCAAGAAGCTAAACTTGTTAAGGGGTAGTTAAAAGTTGTCAAACGGTGATTTTCCATCGTTTAAATATGCATTCCAAAATTAGAATTACCATTTGTATTTAGCTACTTTTGCAAAAAATCTAAAGATAGTTGCATGTTATCAGTATCGAATTTATCCGTACAGTTTGGCAAAAGAGTTTTGTTCGATGAGGTCAATGTAACCTTTACCGAAGGGAATTGTTACGGTATTATTGGTGCCAATGGCGCTGGAAAATCCACGTTTCTCAAAATATTATCGGGACAAATAGATCCTACTTCCGGTCATGTGCATTTGGAGCCTGGAAAACGTATGTCCATTCTGGAGCAGAACCACAATGCCTACGATGAGTACCCTGTATTGGAAACAGTGGTAATGGGAAACAAGCCATTGTTCGAGATAAAAAAGGAGATAGATGCACTATATGCGGACTATACGGATGAAAATGCCGAGAAAATAGGTGAGCTTCAGGTTACTTTTGAAGAAATGAATGGATGGAATGCCGATAGCAATGCTGCCGCCATGCTTTCCAACCTTGGTATTCCTGAAGACTTGCATTATACCAATATGGCCGATTTGGATTCCAAGCTCAAAGTTCGTGTGCTTTTGGCACAGGCGCTTTTTGGAAATCCCGATGTGCTGATCATGGATGAGCCTACCAACGACCTGGATTACGACACTATCAACTGGTTGGAAAACTTCTTGGCCAACTATGATAACACGGTAATCGTGGTTTCTCACGATAGACACTTCTTGGATGCTGTTTGTACCACCATCGCCGATATTGATTTCGGAAAGATCAACTTATTTTCCGGTAACTATACCTTCTGGTACGAGAGTAGCCAATTGGCCGCACGTCAGAGGGCCCAACAGAATAAAAAGGCCGAGGAAAAAGCAAAAGAACTTAATGAGTTTATTCAGCGATTTAGTGCCAACGTTGCCAAAAGCAAGCAGGCCACATCCCGTAAAAAGATGTTGGACAAGCTTAAGGTCGAGGATATTAAGCCTTCCAGTAGAAGATATCCGGCCATTATTTTTGATCGTGAGCGCGAAGCGGGGGATCAAATCTTGAATGTTGAAAAATTATCCGCTGCTTCAGAGGATGGTGATTTGTTGTTCAAAGATGTGAACATAAACTTGGCCAAAGGCGATAAAGTGGCCATTCTGTCCAAAGATTCACGTGCTACAACTGCATTCTATGATATTATAGCCAATAAGATCAAACCGGAAAGCGGTAAATTTCAGTGGGGGGTAACCACGACCCAATCCTATTTGCCTGCGGATAACTCCGATTTTTTCAAGGAGGACATCAATTTGGTGGATTGGTTGCGCCAATGGGCCAAGACCGAAGAGGAAAGAGAAGAGGTATATATCCGAGGTTTCTTGGGAAAGATGCTTTTTAGCGGAGAGGAAGCCCTTAAAAAATGTACCGTGCTTTCTGGTGGTGAAAAAGTGCGTTGTATGCTCAGCCGTATGATGATGCTCCGTGCCAACGTTCTTATGCTGGACGAACCGACCAATCACTTGGATTTGGAGAGTATCACGGCCTTCAACAACTCTTTGAAGAACTTTAAGGGAACTATTCTGTTGACTACCCATGACCACGAGTTTGTCAATACGGTGGCAAACAGAATCATTGAGTTGACGCCGAACGGTGCTATTGACCGTTACTTGAGCTTTGACGATTACATGTCCGATAAATCCATCAAAGAACAGCGCGATAAAATGTACGCCGTTACGGCCTAGGCATTAAAATATTTGCTTTTCCAGATAGCGGGATTAAAATTTTTGCCCAAAGCGAATCCGTAGAAAATTACTATGGATGCTATGCACTTGAACATAAAAAAGTAGATGATCCAAAACTCTGCCGTAGTGTTCTTTTTGGAAAAGAGCCCTTCAGGAACCAAAAGGGTTGCAAGGTAGCTGATAAGGAGCACCACCAATCCCAAGTTGGCAATGTTCTTAAAAGGCCATGCAAACAATTTGCGCAAGGGGTGGAGGTCGTTTCCCCACTTGTGAATTAGATAGTAATAATCGTTTCCGATAGGGGCAAAGAGCAATGGATCGTCCTTATCTTCCAATTTGAACAATTTGGAAGGGGCCATAATTTTAAAACCTTTTATTTTGGTATTATGGGCTGCTTCCAACTGTTTGATTTTGGAAATCGCTTCTTGTGGAATTTTACCTTTAAAATAAGAGCTGTTCAAAAATCGTAAACGGTAATCAATACAAATTTCCTTGATTTGGTCAATGTGGAATATTTTATCCGTTTCCAATAGGTCAAAATCAAAATCGTTTTCGCGAAAGTTGCTTTTTGAGCCCAATTGCTTACTTATCTGTTCGTCCTTGAGGGAATGTTTGTTCAGAATTTGTTGTACTTCGTCCAAAATATCCAAGCTACTCGCATTTTTATTTTTACTTTTTTGAAGCTTGTGTTCAATATTTGTTCCTCTCAAAATCATACAATTTTTTAGTAATCTACTCAAATTTAAGGAATTGAATTTTTGATTTGATGTGTTCCCCAAGGACATTGGCGTTAAGTTTCTGTTAAATGGAATTACGGGTGAAAATTAATTGAACCAAGTAAGCAAAAAAAGGTGTATCTTATCGACGTTTTTGGTAGTTAATCGTATAATCATACTAAGAGAAGCCCTATAATTTGACCAACCACATGAATACCCCCGCAACCAAATTCTTGCTAGGCCTTTGTCTGGCATTGTCATTTTACACCACTGCTCAAAACACATCCAATGCACTTTCGTATACGGGCAAAATGGATAATCATAAAATTTTATTGGCTGCAGTAAACGCAACTGAACTGGGCTCTTTGCTTCAAAAGTCAGGACCATTTACCATTTTTGCTCCGTCAGATGCTGCTTTCGAAAAGTTCTCCAACAATAAAATAGCCGAGTTGATCAAGGCGGAGGACAAAAGGGCCCTAAAGTCTTTGTTGTCCTATCATATTGTTGCAGGCCAACTTACTGCTTCCCGTATGTTGCGTGCAATAGGCAGGGGCAATGGTATGGCAAGTTTTACAACGGTGCAGGGTAAAAAGCTTATTGCGCACTTGGACGGCTATGACATTGTGCTTACCGACCCCATGGGAAATACAGCCAGGATTACAACTGCAGACTTAAATCTGGAAAATGAAGGTGTGGTCCATGAAATAGATAGCGTTATCCTCCCAGCTCAGATGTAATTTTAACGAAGTTCAGCTCCCAATTCCTTTTGATACTGGGCCAAAAGTTTACCCATGATCTTGTCGATTTGTTTGTCGGTCAACGTTTTCTTTTCATCCATCAATGTAAAGCTCACAGCGTAGGATTTTTTGCCTTTGGGCAAGTTTTTTCCAGTGTACACATCGAACAGGTTTACTTTTCTAAGCAACTTTTTCTCTGTATTCCAAGCAATATCGTATACCTTTTGAAAAGAGATGGATTCGTCCAACAGTAGTGCAAAATCTCGGGTCACCTCTGGGAACTTTGGAATTTCTTTGAAAGAAACATTTTGCGTGCTTACGGATTCCAGAATGGCATCCCAATCCAAGTCCGCAAAGAACACTTCCTGTTTAATGTCAAACTTTTTGATGTCCGCCTTGCCCACTAAACCAAGCGATACCAAGACCTTGTCGTTCTTCATATAAGATATCCCCTCAGCATAACCTGATTCGGTCAATGGTTTTGTATCGATGTCTCTTAACCCTAAACGCTCTAAAACATTGTCAACAATACCTTTCAGATAGAAAAACTCTGATTTTTTAGAGGCCACCGACCAACTGTTCTGGCTGCGGTCGCCTGAGATAAAGATTGCCAAATGTTGTTTCTCCGTATGCTTCCCATCCAATTTGTGATAGGTTTTTCCGAACTCGAACAACTTAAGGTCAGTTTTTTGCCTATTGTGGTTATAACTTACCGTTTGAAGTCCGGAATGAAGCATGGAGGTGCGTAGCACCGATAAGTCGGAACTTAATGGATTCAACATCTCAACAGCACTGTTGTCATCTGTGGTAAGTTCAGACGAAACCAAGCTATTGGTCATTATTTCATAAAAACCTTTTGCAGCAAGCATGTTTCCTACCACATCTTGGATTCTGTAGTTTTCAAAACGAGATGTTTTGGCAATGGATGCGTTCAATTTCTCCTTGAAGTCAATGTTGTTATAGCCATAAACCCTTAGGATTTCCTCGATAACATCAACCTCCCTTGTTACATCCACCCTATAGGTTGGGATGGTTAATCCAAGCCCCGATTCGGTTACATTGTTGATGCGGATTTCCAGAGAGGAAAGAATAGATTTGATAGTGTCCTGAGGAATTTCCTGGCCAATCAATGAGTGAATTTTATTGAAGGTCAAGAATACTTGTCTATCCTGTGGCTTTTTGGGGAATAAGTCAACAATTTCCGAAGTGATATATCCGCCGGCGATTTCTCTTATCAATAAGGCGGCTCTTTTCAAGGCATATTTGGTCAAATTGATATCGATGCCCCTTTCAAACCTAAATGAAGCATCCGTGTTTAGACCGTGTCTTTTGGCCGTCTTTCTAATCGAAACAGAGTCAAAGTAGGCACTTTCCAAAAATATGGAAGTAGTGTGTTCCGTAACCCCGGAGTGAAGTCCACCAAAAACACCAGCAATGCACATTGGGGTTCCCGCATCACAAATCATAAGGTCGTCTTCGTGCAATTCGCGTTCAACACCATCCAAAGTGGTGAATTTGGTGCCACTTGGCAAAGTTTTTACCTCTACTTTGTTACCTTTTATTTTAAATGCATCAAAGGCATGCAATGGCTGGCCCAGTTCGTGAAGCACATAATTGGTGACGTCCACAACATTGTTTATTGGGGCCAATCCAATGGATTTTAGCCTGTTTTTTAACCAATCTGGAGAATCCTGTACTACTAGATTACTTATGGTTACACCGCAATATCTTGGAGCAAGGTTGCTTTCCATAACCTCTACGTCTACCTTTAAAGAGCGGTTGTCAATAGAAAAGTTACTTACGGAAGGGGTAACGAGTTCTTTTTGGATTTCTTTTTGCTCCAAACCAGCCTTAAGGTCACGCGCCACTCCAAAATGACTCATGGCATCGGCCCGGTTAGGGGTAAGGCCTATTTCAAAAACCTCGTCATTTTCAATATCAAAAACTTTGGAACAAGGGGTGCCAGAGATTAATTCCTCATTGAGTACCATAATTCCATCATGGCTTTCACCAACACCTATTTCGTCTTCGGCACAGATCATACCCTCACTTACCTCACCACGAATTTTCCCTTTCTTGATGACCCAAGCTTCACCTTCTGGGGTGTAGAGCGTAGTTCCAACAGTGGCAACAGGTACTTTTTGTCCGGCGGCTACGTTGGGGGCGCCACAAACAATCTGCAACGGTGCCTCTTGGCCTATATCTACTGTAGTTAGTTTTAGCTTATCTGCATTTGGGTGCTTTTCACAAGTAAGAACATGTCCTACTACAATACCTTTCAATCCACCCTTAACTGATTCAAATTGAGATATGCCCTCAACCTCAAGTCCGAGATCAGTTAACAGTTCGCCTGTTTTTTGAGCGTCCCAATCAATTTGTAAAAATTGTTTTAACCAGTTATAAGAAATCTTCATAGCCCATTTTTAGAGGGCACAAATATATAACAATAGGGGAACAGATTCAACGATAATAATAACCATAAACCTATAGAAATGCTCTGTTTTAAAATGTATTCCCTACATTTAGGTAAAATCTTTCATTTTATGAGAAGAATCAGGTTGGCAATGTTGGGGCTTTTGATTCTTATGGCCTCTTGCAAAAAAGAAGGGAAAGGAAATCTTAAAATTGGTCATTGGCTGGGAACTATGGAAGTTTCGGAGTCGCAAAAGCTGCCATTTGAGTTTACAGTTTCCCAAAACGATGAAGGTGGATATGTAATGAAAGTATATAATGCCGAAGAGGTGGTAGAGATTGATGAGTTTACCTTTGATGGTGACTCCATCGATATCCGTATGCCCATTTTTGAAGGTCATATAGTAGGAAGGTACACTGCTACCGAAATCACAGGGGAATTTGTTGAGGAAAGTAAGGAACGTAGTGTTCCCTTTAAGGCTGTACATGGTCCGCAAGACCGTTTTGATGTGGAGAAACCAGCTGATGTGAACATTTCAGGTATTTGGGAAACCTATTTTAAAGTAAACACGGAGGATGAATACCCTGCCAAGGGTATTTTTATGCAGAACGGCAATGAGGTAAAGGGAACTTTTAGAACAAACACAGGAGATTATCGCTATTTGGAAGGAGTGGTGACAGGGGATAGTATGAAACTGTCCGCTTTTGATGGTTCCCACGTATTTCTTTTTTTGGCCCAAGTAACCGATAGTACTTTGGACGGAAAGTTTTACTCCGGACAACATTCCATTCAGGAGTTTCTAGGGGCTAGAAATGAAGCCTTTGAACTTCCTGATTCAAATGAACTCACCTATTTACGTGAAGGTTATGATAAATTTGACTTCACTTTCCCGAATAGTGACGGACAAATGATAGGTTTAGATGATTCTATGTTCCAAGGAAAGCCGGTTCTTGTACAGATTATGGGCACGTGGTGCACCAATTGCTTGGATGAGACCCGCTTTTATGTGGATTTTATTAAGAACCATCCGGATTTGGATGTGCAATTTGTGGGACTGGCATTTGAATATTCCAAAACCGAGGAAAAAGCTTTTGAGGGAATAAACCGATTAAAGGAACGAGAAGAGGTGCCTTATCCTATTCTATTGGCGCAGTACGGGACATCGAACAAACAAAAGGCCAACGAGAAGTTGCCGATGTTGAACCATATTCTGTCATATCCTACTACCATTTATATTGATAAATTCGGAAACGTCAAGAAGATTCACACAGGTTTTAATGGACCGGCGACTGGTGAAAAGTTTATCGAATTCAAAGAGGAGTTCAATAAAACCATTCAAGAGCTGACATCCTCAAAGGAGACTGAAGAAAATAGCGAAACTATATAATGGTCGATTTGCCCAAATCGATATTTTCATCGTTCATAAGGGTGTCATCTTCAATATCTACAATATTGTGTGCAATAAAATCACCAACTTGATTGGTGCCGTATTGGCTGTTTTCCTTTAAATCCGGAGTTACAATTCCTTTTTTTAGTGATTTGTCCACTGCTTTTTTGATGGCCCAGGCCTCTTCGGCCAGTCCAAAATGCTCCAAAAGCATTGCAGCTGCTAGAATAGAGGCAATGGGGTTGGCAATGTCCTTGCCCTTGGCTTGTGGGTATGAGCCGTGTATAGGCTCGAACAAAGCATTTTCTTCACCTATAGATGCCGAGGCCAACAAACCTATGGAACCACCGATAACGCTGCCCTCATCAGAAATAATGTCCCCGAACATGTTTTCAGTTAAAATAACATCAAACTGTTTAGGGTTAAGTATAATTTGCATTGCAGCATTGTCAACAAACAAAAAATCCAATGCCACTTCGGGGTAACTTTCCCCAATTCGTGTCACAACTTTGCGCCACAACCTGGAAGATTCCAATACATTGGCTTTGTCCACTAAGGTGAGCTTCTTTTTTCTTCCTTTTGCGGCTTTAAAGGCCAAATGGGCAATACGGCTTATTTCCTTTTCTGTATACTCGCAAAGGTCGGAGGCTTTGGTGCCTTCTTCGTTCAGTTTTTTTTCTCCAAAATAAATCCCTCCCGTAAGTTCACGGTAGATTACAAAATCGGTGCCGTTGATCACTTTCTTTTTTAGGGGTGATTTGTCCAACAAAGTCGGGTGTGACAATACAGGTCTGATATTGGCGAAAAGGCCTAGTTCTTTTCGTAATTGGAGCAAGCCCTGTTCGGGTCGCACTTTGGCATCTGGGTCGTTATCGTATTTAGGGTCGCCAATGGCGCCAAAAAGCACGGCATCCGACTCTTTGCAAAGCTTTAGGGTGGTATCGGGTAGGGGAGTTCCTTTTTTGTCGATAGCGATGGCACCAACAAGGGCTTCTTTAAATATAAATCGTTGATTAAAGGTTTCTTCAACAGCTTCTAGGCATTTGACAGCCTGGGCCAGCACTTCGGGGCCCACACCATCTCCAGGGAGCAATGCAATTTTCAATGTCATACGATACGTGTGTTACGCCAAACTTTTCATTCCAACATTGCTGGTTTCAACAATCTCGTGGATATCTTCATCCAAAATCTCCTTCTTCACGTCCGCGTATTTCAAGAAGTTTTCATACACAGTGTCCAATTGAAGCTTAGTAAGTTCATAACCTACCTTTTTAGCTCTGTAGGCCAAGGCAGCACGCCCACTTCTAGCAGTCAAAACAATAGAGGATTCACTCACACCGACATCCTTAGGGTCGATGATTTCGTAAGTTTCCCTACGTTTGATTACACCGTCTTGGTGGATTCCAGAGCTATGGGCAAAGGCATTGGAGCCCACAATAGCTTTATTGGGCTGTACTGGCATTCCCATTTTTTGGGAAACCATGGTGCTAGTGTCCCACAACAATTGACTGTTGATGTTGGTATCCAAATTTAAATGTGGATGTTGTCTCATAATCATTACCACCTCTTCCAAAGAAGTATTGCCGGCTCTCTCACCGATACCGTTGATGGTACATTCAATTTGTCTGGCACCGTTGATTACCCCTGCAATGGAGTTGGCCGTGGCCAAACCAAGATCGTTGTGACAGTGGCAAGAAAGAATGGCTTTATCAATACCGGTCACATTTTCTTTTAAGTATTTCATTTTAGCGCCATATTCCTCTGGAAGGCAATATCCTGTTGTATCAGGGATGTTAAGTACGGTTGCCCCAGCTTTTATGACAGCTTCACAAATTCGAGCTAAAAATTCGTTGTCGGTTCGTCCAGCGTCTTCAGCATAGAATTCCACATCTTCCACAAAAGTCTTGGCATAGGCTACCGCATCAACGGCACGCTCAATAATCTTATCTTGTGTTGAGTTGAATTTGTATTTGATGTGGGATTCGGAAGTTCCGATTCCGGTATGTATTCTTGGTCTTTTAGCGTCTTTGATGGCTTCAGCAGCCACTTCAATATCTTTTTTTACGGCGCGGGTCAATCCACATACGGTAGCATTTTTGACCAGTTTTGCAATCTCGTTCACTGATTTGAAATCACCAGGGCTGGATATGGGGAAACCTGCTTCGATCACATCAACTCCGAGTTCATCCAGTCGTTTGGCAATGATCAATTTTTGTTCAGTATCCAGTTTACACCCTGGAACTTGTTCTCCATCTCTTAGTGTTGTGTCAAAAATTTCTACCTTATCTTTACCCATGATATCAACCTGATTTTTTCTATGACTAACGAAATTAGTAAAGCAAGGTTGAAGATGAAAAGTGGCTCAGTTTGTGTTACAACGTTAAACTGCTTTTTGTTGCATTTAATTAACTGAAAAACAACATTTTAAATATTATTTTTTACGATGACAAATGCCCATCAGGATGCTCTGTTTGTGCTAGTAAAATCGCTTTCCAAATCCGAAAAACGCCAATTCAAACTGTATGTTGGGCGATTGGGGGTGAACACGGATGCCAAGTTTTTGGCGCTTTTTAACCTCTTGGATAAGATGCGAAAGTACGATGAGAAGCAAATTTTGGACAGCGGCATTGTCAAAAAATCACAGCTCTCAAACCTTAAAGCGCATTTGTATAAGCAAATTTTGGTGAGTTTGCGTTTGAACCCCGTGAACCAAAATGTTCGCATCCAGATTCGCGAACAACTGGATTTTGCCACTATTCTGTATCAAAAGGGGCTGTACAAGCAAAGCTTGAAGATTTTAGAGAAGGCCAAAAGTTTCGCTATTGAAAATGAGGAAAAGAATGTGGCCTACGAGATTGTGGAGCTCGAAAAAGTAATCGAAACGCAATACATTACCCGCAGTATACCCGATAGAGCTGACGAACTTGCCGTAGAGGCCAAGGAACTTTCCGCACAAAATGTGATGACGAGCAAACTTTCCAATCTTTCTTTGCAGTTGTACGGAATGATGCTGAAAGTGGGATATGTGCGCAGCGATGAGGACCTTCAAAAAGTAAAGGGTTACTTTGACGAGCATTTGCCCAAATATGATATTGAAAAGTTGGGTTTCCGAGAAAAATTATGGCTGTACAAAGCACATCTATGGTATAGTCTTTTAATTCAGGACTTTTTGTCAGCCTACAAATACGCAAGCAAATGGGTGGACCTTTTCTACGAAAACGAACATATGATTCCGTTGAATCCCGTGTTCTTTTTAAAAGGGAACCATTATTTATTGGAGTCCTTGTTCTTTGTGAAATATGCATCACAGTTCAGACAAACTTTGGAGCGCTTGGAAGAGCAAGTTCAAGATTCCAGTTTTCCAAAAAATGATAATATTAGTTCCCTAGCCTTTTTGTACATCAACACGAACAAATTGAACCTTCATTTTTTGGAGGGGACCTTTGATAAGGGTATTTATTTGGTGAACATTATCGAGTACGGTATCAAAAAACACAGACAGCAAATAGATGAACATCACATTATGTTACTTTATTACAAAATTGCTTGTCTGTACTTTGGAAATGGAGATAACAAGAATTGTATTGCCTACCTCAAAAAAATCATTTCCAACAAAAAGCTGAAAATGCGAGAAGATTTGATGTGCTTTGCAAGGGTATTGAGCCTAGTGGCACATTATGAAGCGGGGATGGACTACCATTTGGAAGTGCAGCTTAAAAGTACGTACAAGTTCTTGCTGAAAATGAACGATTTGCACGAGGTGCAAAAGGAAATGATCAAATTCTTGCGAAATCTTGGGGATATCTACCCGACCGATTTAAAAGGAGAATTCCAAAAGTTGTACAACGAGTTGAAGAAGTACGAAAACCATCCCTACGAAAAAAGGGCGTTCTTGTATCTGGATATTCTTTCGTGGTTGGAAAGCCACTTGCAGAACAAGCCTGTTTCCGAGATTATTAGGGAAAAAGCCTTGGCATTTACCCGTTAAGACAGGCGTTCCAAATGGGGTCTTCTGGTGGAGGGGCCAAAAAAGATATATGTTCTTTTTGAACGGGGTGCAATAAGACCAAGTTTCTGGAGTGAAGGTGTATGCCACCATCCTTATTACTGCGATCCGCACCATATTTTAAATCCCCTTTTATGGTGCAGCCTATTGCTGCCAGCTGCGCCCGGATTTGATGATGACGACCGGTTTTCAAATCAATTTCCAGCAAGAAGTAATTATCGAGCTTCTTTAGGATTTTATAGTCCAAAACAGCTTTTTTGCTATCGGGAACCTCCTTTTCGTGCGCGTACGATTTATTCTGTTTAGGATTGCGTACCAGCCAATGGGTCAAAGTTCCACTTTCTTGTGGAGGAGAATTTTTTACAACAGCCCAATATACCTTTTTTGTTTCCCCTTGTGCGAACATCTTATTTAGGCGTGGCAATGCTTTGGAGGTTTTGGAAAATAGTACAATGCCCGAAGTTGGTCTGTCCAATCTATGCACTACGCCCAAATACACATTGCCGGGCTTGTTGTATTTATCTTTGAGGTATTGCTTTACCACTTCGCTTAGCGGGGCATCGCCTGTTTTATCTCCTTGTACAATATCGCCGACCCGCTTATTGATTACAATTAAGTGGTTGTCTTCAAATAGTACTTGAAGGTTGGAGGGGGTGGAGTGTTGGGTATTGTTAATTGTCAACTGTTTACTGAGATTTAGTATGATTCATCATCATTGGGGAAATCCTGGCTTTTTACATCATTAACGTACTGAGACACTGCTTCGCTCATTTCATCATAGAGATTCAAGTACCTTCTCAAGAATCTTGGATGGAACTCATGCGTCATCCCCAACATATCGTGAACCACTAAAACCTGACCATCCACATGGTTACCTGCACCTATGCCGATAATTGGAATGGAGACGCTTTCCGCAACATCTTTGGCCAATTTTGCAGGTATTTTCTCCAGAACAATGGCAAAACAGCCCAATTCTTCCAACAATTTAGCATCAGACTTCAACTTTTCGGCTTCCTCTTCTTCTTTGGCACGCACGGTATAGGTGCCAAATTTATAAATGGATTGGGGCGTTAGTCCCAAGTGCCCCATCACAGGGATGCCCGCTTCCAATATACGGCTGATGGATATCTTTATTTCTTCACCGCCTTCGACTTTTACAGCATGGGCGCCGCTTTCTTTCATGATTCGTATAGCGGAGCGTAAAGCTTCTTTGGAGTCTCCTTGATAGCTTCCAAAAGGAATATCAACCACAACAAGTGCCCTTTTGGCCGCCCTAACAACGGAGCTGGCATGGTAAATCATTTGGTCCAGGGTTATGGGCAACGTGGTTTCGTGGCCCGCCATGACGTTGCTGGCGGAATCCCCCACTAAAATAGCGTCCACATTGGCACCATCCACGATTTTGGCCATGGAGTAATCGTAAGAGGTGAGCATACTGATTTTCTCACCGGTCTTTTTCATATCCACCAACGATTTTACGGTTACTCTCTTGTATTCTTTTTTAGCTGTAGACATCGTAATTCTATTTGATGGTTAAAAGTAAGGAGATTTGTTTAATTTAGGCTTCAATCAAAAAACTAATCAAATGAGAAAACTGTTCAGTTGTGTAGTATTATTTGCTTTGGGTGCGTTCGTATATGCCCAAGGTCCGAATCCATCGAATGAAGAAGCTGAAGCCCATATAAAACAAGTTATAGAAACTTTCTTTGAAGGTTTCCATGAACAAGATTCGACGATTATTAAAAGTACGGTGGCCGATGAAATTGTGCTTCAGACTACAGGAAGAAATCCAGAGGGAAAAACCCTTTTTAGGACCGAAGAATTCTCGAAATTTTTAAAATCCATTGTGGGCATTCCGGAAACCGTGAAGTTTGAGGAAAAGCTTACTTCTTTTTCCATTCAGGTCGATAGAACCATGGCCAACGCTTGGGTGGGTTACGAATTTTGGCTAAACGGGGAATTTAGCCATTGCGGCATCAACTCCTTTCAACTTATCAATTTTGATGGCGAATGGAAGATTATTTATTTAATCGATACACGGGGTAAGGAGGGGTGTATGATAGAGTGATTTTATTTGCCCCCGTATAATTTATACACCTCTGAACCTGCACTGAGAAAGGCTCCTGCGCCGTACACTTCGGTTTTGTCTGGCCATGCTTTTCCAGGAGCGGCACCAATAGGTTGAACATATCCCAACATTCCCTCTTCGTTGACGTAGCTAACCAATGCATTCCATGCTTTTTCAACAGCTGGCCCATAGGTTTCTTTATCCAAAATACCAGTATTAATGCCCCAAGCAAGGCCATATACATTAAACGAAGTGCCACTTGTTTCTGGAGTAGGGTAAAATTTCTGTGCCAGTAAACTCATTGCCCAATGGCCATCAGGGGTCTGTATCTTCAACAGTTTGGCGGCCATTTTTTCAAATATGCCCTTAAAATAAAGATATTCGGAACTCTCTGGTTCCAGTTCGCCCATAATGTTTGCCAAGCCAGCAAAAACCCAACCATTGCCCCTTGACCAAAATATTTTGGCTCCATTATCAAGTTTACCCATGTAACTTTCGTCACGATAATATAAACTCTCTTTCTCATCAAATAGAAAATCGGTAGTAGCCTTGAATTCATCCATCATAAAATCAAGGTATTTCCTCTCTTCTGTGATGTTGTATAATTTTGCCCAAACAGGTGGGGACATGAAGAGTGCATCACACCAATTCCAACGAGATTGATGGTATGGGCTTCGCCAATTCAATGAAGTTTTGGCCGGATGGAACATAATAAAATCGAACTGCTCTTTTGTGGGGTCCAACATTTTTTTATCATTATACTTTTTATATAGTTCCAAATAAAATTGTCCTACAGTATGGTCATCTGCATGGTAGATTCGGTCGTTTAGCTTCCAATCGTTCAATTCACCTATGGTTTTTAGCCATACATAGTATTTGTCATTTTCCGCCATTGCAGCCCACTTTACCATACCAACGTAGAGAGCGCCATTTGTCCAATTTAGAGGATGGTGAGGTTTGTCGTAAGTATAAGCGTCCCGATAATGGTCAATTTGCCAATCTGCAACTTTCCTCATTGTGGCCTTAACCTCTTCTGGTTTGATTTTTTGTGAAAAAGATAAATTTGAAATGAGCAGGACGCATCCTAATGTGATATTTTTAAGGTTGATCATTTTATATCATTTTATGTTAATGGTTGTATATTCATTTTAACAATCACTCAAGAATACACCTACCGCAAGTCCTCCTTCAGAAGTCTCCTTGTATTTGGAGCTCATATCTTTTGCTGTTTCCCACATGGTATTTACTACTTTATCCAAAGGTACTTTCACCTCGCTTGGGTCCGTATCCAGTGCCAATTCCGCTGCATTGATAGCTTTAATGGCCCCCATGGCATTACGTTCTATACAAGGTACTTGTACCAGGCCACCGATGGGGTCGCAGGTAAGACCCAAATGATGCTCCATAGCGATTTCAGCAGCAATCAATACCTGTTCGGGAGTGCCGCCCATCAACTCTGTTAATCCCGCTGCCGCCATGGCGGAAGAAACCCCTATTTCTGCTTGGCAACCACCCATGGCTGCAGAGATAGTGGCACCTTTTTTAAAAATGCTTCCCACTTCGCTCGCCACTAATAAAAATTGTTTTACATCATCAAAATTGGCATCGTGGTTTTCTATGACCATGTAGTACATTAATACAGCTGGGATTACACCGGCACTTCCATTGGTCGGGGCAGTGACCACTCGTCCCAAGGAGGCATTCACCTCGTTGACGCTGAGGGCAAAACAGCTCACCCATTTAATGATCTGTCGGAATTTAACCTCTGTATCCCGAATACTTTCCAACCACTCCTGCGGATTGGAGTAGGATACATTGCCCTTAAGTTTTTGATGCATCTCGTAAGCACGTCGTTTCACGTTCAACCCACCGGGGAGTTTACCTTCGGTATGGCAGCCCACGTACATGCTTTCCAACATGGTGTTCCAGATTTGTTTGATTCCCTTATCAATTTCATCCTCGGTCCTTAGTGATAGTTCGTTTTCCATCACAATGGTGGAGATGGATTTATCTTGTGCATTGCAATGTTGTAGCAATTCATCCCCAGTCTTAACGGGATGAGGAAATGTTTTAAAGGTTTCTTTGTTCTCCTTTGCATGAATGCGCTCTTCCTTTACCACAAAACCTCCGCCTATGGAATAGTAGGTTTCGGAAGTTGTTTCCTTTCCGGTCAATTCAGCTTCAAACTTAATGGCGTTGGCATGGAAGGGAAGGAACTCTTTCTTGAAAATGATGTCATCTGTAAAACTGAACGGTATTGTTCGTTTATTGCCAAAGTTGAGTTTGTTTTCGGCTTTAATTCTGTCAATACTTCCTGAAATACTGTCAATATCAATGGTTACAGGGTCTGTTCCCAATAACCCCATCACTACGGCAATATCTGTTGCATGCCCTTTTCCGGTGAGGCAAAGTGAGCCGTACAAGTATATCTTAATGGATTGTACATGATTAAAAACTTGCTCTTCTTCAAGCTCGGCAATCCAACGTTCTGCGGCACGCCACGGTCCAAGGGTATGGGAACTGGAAGGGCCAACGCCGATTTTAAGCATATCAAACACACTAATGCACTCCATAAACTCAATTTATGGTTTCAAATATAGGAAGCTAAAAGGGATTAAAATGCGAATATTTAAATATAGGGGGCGGGTTTTTAATATTGATTATGGTATCCTCAACGGAATCAAGGTATGTAGAGGTTTTGGCAATAATATGACACCTTGTCAGATTCTCTGTCGTGGCATAATCATTGACATTTTAAGAGCGAAACAAAATAGAATTTTTAAACAGATATAACTTTTAGATACGATGAGCAAGATTATAGGTATAGACTTAGGTACGACCAACTCCTGCGTCTCTGTAATGGAAGGTAACGAGCCTGTAGTAATTCCAAATGCTGAAGGTAAACGAACCACTCCATCGATGATCGCATTTGTTGATGGTGGGGAAATCAAGGTTGGAGATCCTGCAAAAAGACAGGCCGTGACCAACCCTCACAAAACAATTTATTCCATTAAGCGATTTATGGGTAATAAATACTCAGAATCCAGCAAGGAGGCCACAAGGGTTCCTTATAAAGTAGTAAAGGGTGACAATGACACGCCACGTGTGGACGTGGACGGTCGTTTGTACACTCCACAGGAATTGTCTGCCATGATTCTTCAAAAAATGAAGAAGACCGCAGAGGATTACTTGGGACAAGATGTAACCAGAGCGGTAATTACCGTTCCTGCATATTTTAACGATTCACAAAGACAGGCTACCAAAGAAGCAGGTGAAATTGCAGGCCTTACCGTGGAACGTATTATCAACGAACCAACTGCCGCATCTTTGGCATACGGACTTGATAAAAAGGATACTGAACAAAAGATTGTAGTATTCGACTTTGGTGGCGGTACACATGACGTTTCCATTTTGGAATTGGGTGACGGAGTATTCGAAGTTTTGGCTACGGATGGTGATACTCACTTGGGTGGTGACGACGTTGACCAAAAAATCATTGATTGGTTGGCGGAAGAGTTCAAGAAGGATGAGGATATGGACCTTCGTGAAGACCCAATGGCATTGCAACGTTTGAGGGAAGCTGCTGAAAAGGCAAAAATCGAGTTGTCTTCTTCTGCACAGACAGAAATCAACTTGCCTTATGTTACAGCTACTGCTTCAGGACCAAAGCACTTGGTAAGAACATTGTCGCGCTCCAAATTTGAGCAATTAATCGCCGATTTGGTGAAAAGAACAATCGACCCGTGCGAAAAAGCATTGAAGGCTGCAGGATTGTCCAAAAGCGATATTGATGAGATTATCTTGGTAGGTGGTTCTACCCGTATCCCTGCGGTACAGGAAGCCGTTGAGAAGTTCTTCGGTAAAAAACCATCCAAAGGTGTAAACCCAGATGAGGTTGTTGCCATTGGTGCCGCTATTCAAGGTGGTGTATTGACAGGGGATGTAAAAGACGTACTCTTGTTGGATGTAACCCCACTTTCTTTGGGTATCGAAACCATGGGAAGCGTGTTTACCAAGTTGATTGAGGCAAACACAACCATTCCGACCAAGAAATCACAGGTATTCTCTACAGCTGCGGATAATCAACCTTCGGTTGAAATCCACGTACTGCAAGGGGAAAGGCCTATGGCGGCTGATAACAAAACTATTGGAAGGTTCCATTTGGACGGTATTCCACCAGCGCCAAGAGGTACACCTCAAATTGAAGTGACCTTTGATATTGATGCCAACGGTATCATTAAGGTTTCTGCAACAGATAAAGCTACTGGCAAATCGCAAGATATCCGAATCGAAGCTTCTTCTGGTCTCACCGAGGAAGAAATCCAAAAGATGAAGGCCGAGGCCGAGGCAAATGCCGAATCAGATAAAAAAGCGAAGGAAACAGCTGATAAGTTGAACGAGGCTGATGCAATGATTTTCCAAACAGAAAAGCAATTGAGCGAGTTTGGGGATAAATTGTCCGATGACAAGAAAAAGCCAATCGAAGATGCTTTGGAAGAGTTGAAGAAAGCTTATGAAAGCAAGGATTTAGCGGTGATTACACCAGCTTTGGATAAAATCAACGAAGCTTGGAAAGTTGCTTCCGAAGAAATGTACAAAGCGCAAGCTGAAGCACAGGGTGGTGCTGCGGGTGCTACGGGAGATACAGCTAGTGGTGATGGTGCTGCCAACGGTGAATCCGAAGGTGATAACGTAGAGGATGTTGACTTCGAAGAAGTGAAATAATTTATATTACTTTAAATAGATAAAAAAACCCTGACCATTTGGTCAGGGTTTTTTGTTTAGTGGAATCTTCAACTTATGCCGCGTTCAACTGTTGCATTTCCATTTCTTTGAGCTTCCGTAAAGCTTCTGATTTTGAATTTACGTTCAGTTTAACATAAATGTTCTGAATGTGAAAATTGACCGCGCTGGGCGTAACAAAAAGCTTGTCCGCAATCATTTTATAGGTGAATCCTTGGGTAAGGAGCTCTATGATTTCGTTCTCCTTTTTGGAAAAAGCCTCAAAAGATTTTGATTGGAACGAGTCGATGATTTTTTTCGCTACATCCAGTTCCAAAGCAATTCCATGCTGGTCAAGTGCCTCCAAAGCATTGAACAATCTATCCTTGGTTATCGGTTTGATAAGGTAGCCACTCGCTCCTTTTTTAAAAGCCTCTTTGATGAGTTTGAAATCGTTCATTTTACTCATCATCAATACCTTAAGGTCTTTGTTTTTTCGGTAAAAATAATCAAGGCCATCTATGCCTGAAATACCGTTTAGCATTGCTTCACAGATTATAATATCTGGATGGCTACGTCCAAAATTGGATAAGAGCTCGTGTACGGAACTGTAGGTTCCATGGAGTTCGTACTGATTGTTTTCTTCAAAGTATTGATTGTAAATGCCGCCGATAGTACCATCATTGTCGATGATGGCAATTTTTAATGGTTTTTTTTCCATGATAAGAAAGATTTGGGGATTAATACTGTTACATCATTTGTTCTGTAGGTTAAGTTTTTGGACATGGGAGTCCTTCTCCGCATAGTTGAAGTTGGGATAAACTAATATTGAAACTAACCGTATTGCCTTTGGGAAAAGCTATACCAATCAATGTTCCATTTAAGTTTACTTCAAAAATGGGTACAATCCCTTATGGGATTGGTTGCTAAAATTTGTGTTGAGTTGAGGTTTTACCTCATCAAAAAAGTAAGGTGAAAAGAGGTTTTGGGACGCCTTTTTTTCTTGTGTTGTAGTTCTTGTTCATGACTTAATAGATTTGGGATTGTATTATTTCAATAGTGAATTTAGAATTTTTTAACTATTGAGCAGAATTTTTGTAGTGGTTTTCGTTCAAATGCACTTTTGTCGAAACCTTTTAATTCAGAATAGTAGGATAAGGGGTAGTGTGATTTGCTCTCAATTAATTGTATATCAGAATTTTAAACAAAAAAATAGGATGCCGTCCCATCAGCATCCTATTCTTGGTGTAAATCGGTCAGATTGAAATAATACAACCCGCTTTCTATGATAGTCTGTCAGTTTCCCCCTGTCTTTCTTATCATGGTCATGAGTGTCTCAAAATTCGGCTATGAAACAGCATCACAAGACACTTCAGGTTTATTGACCGATTCAATAAGTATTTTATTTTAATGTATTCTATTCTTCGTCTTGGAAAGATGCACCTGCATATTCGTTGGTGTCATCGTTCATAACAGTTTGGAGTCCTGTATCTCCATCAGCAACATCGTTGTACTGATCCCGATTACTTGAACGTCCATATGCCACAGTATATTGTGATACAGTATTGTTGAATCCTCTATTGGATACTACAAACCCCATTTTCTTCTCTGGGCTCAATTGAATGGCGTAGTCGTCACTGTTGCTGTTAATGTGGGCACCCAAGTTTACGGATGTGGTAAGCGTGTTCTTTACCACCTGTGAGGCATAAAGGTCCAATCCACCGTAACCATCTCTCCCTTCAGAAGCGAAGAACAACAAGGTTTCGTTGTAAATGCTTGGGTAAAGCTCATCTTCTTTGGTATTTACCTTTGGGCCAAGATTTTTGGAAACACCAGGGGTTCCATCTGCAGCAATATCAGCTACATAAATGTCATATTTACCATAGCTACCTTTCATATTGGAGGCAAAGAACAAGCGAGATCCATCGGCTGTAACCGTAGGGTGTTTGGCGGAATAGTGTTTAGGACATACCTCTAGTTGAGTTACATTGGTCCATTCGCCGTTAACTTTCTCGGCACGATAAACATGATAAATCAATTCTTTTTTAGAAAACACACCGTAAAGTGGTTTTTCGTAGGTACCCTTGCTAAAGTAGGCCGTTTTGCCATCTTTGGTAACAGACATGGAAGGTACGTATCCATCAATGGTGGAAACACTACCATCCATAGTCTCGTTGATCATTTTTTCGTCTGCCTGGGCAAATGTAGTTTGACCGGCTAATATTGTAACTGAAACAATTAGGCTGTAAAAAGTTGAACGTGTCATGATGTATAGATTTGGGGGTTAATACATAGCAAAGATCAAAAAGATTGATGGCGAATACTTATCAATTTTTCATAGGTTTTTACTTTTAACGACTAAAAAGTGCATTTCATCGAATATTTTTTAGATGATTAACATGTGGTGAACGTCAAAAATGCAGTTAAACGGTCTTTTTTGTGTTTTAATCGGCCTATTTTATTTTCTGTAAATCAGGTTCAATTTGGTCAAAATCAATATCAATTACATTCATTCTGATGGTAATCGTAGTGTCTTACATCTTCACATATCGGACAAATTGAGTTAACTTCGCTTTTTGAAAGATGTATCTATATTATAAGGAGCTATCCTTCAAATATTTTATAATAATTACCTCAAACTAGAAAGCCTGCCTAAAATGAATATCACTATTGAAAATATCATCTTAATAGGTTCGGTACTTCTTCTGATCAGTATTTTGGCGGGCAAAACAAGCTACCGTTTTGGTATTCCTACCTTATTATTGTTTTTGACCATTGGTATGTTGGCCGGCTCGGATGGTATTGGAGGTATTTATTTTGATAATCCAAAGATTGCCCAGTTCGTTGGGGTGGTTTCATTGAACTTTATTCTTTTCTCAGGTGGTCTCGATACCAACTGGCAATCCGTAAAGCCTGTACTTAAAGAAGGCATAGTACTTTCAACTATTGGGGTTTTACTAACTGCCGTAGGTTTGGGATATTTTGTGTATTTGATTACTGACTTCAGTATTTACGAAAGTTTATTGTTGGGCGCCATTGTCTCCTCTACCGATGCCGCTGCAGTTTTCTCTATACTCCGGGGCAAGAATCTGGCATTAAAAAAGAACCTTAGGCCTACGTTGGAGCTGGAAAGTGGTAGTAACGACCCCATGGCCTACGTGCTTACCATTGCATTTTTGACCCTAGTGCAGTTTCCGGAAAGGAATATTTTGTCGGTATTGCCCATGTTTTTTCTACAAATGGCATTGGGCGGCGCGGCCGGTTTCCTGTTTGGCAAATTGAGCAAGATAATCATCAACAGAATACAGTTGGATTTTGAAGGGCTTTATCCAGTATTGACCATAGCGTTGATGTTCATTACCTTTTCGGCAACGGATTTTATTGGAGGAAATGGATTTTTGGCCATCTACATATGTTCCGTCTATTTGGGCAACCAAAACCTGATTCATAAAAAAACCATTATGCGAATGTTCGATGGGCTGGCATGGCTCATGCAAATCGTATTGTTCCTTACATTGGGGCTATTGGTATTTCCAACCCAGATTGTTCCGTTTATTGGAATAGGGCTGTTAATTTCGCTTTTCTTGATTTTTGTTGCACGCCCCTTGGCGGTAATGCTTTCTTTGCTGCCATTTCGAATGAAGTTAAGACGAAGGTTTTACATTTCTTGGGTGGGATTAAGAGGGGCTGTGCCCATTGTGTTTGCTACGTATCCGTTGTTGGCGGGCATCGACAAGGCAAGTATCATATTCAATATTGTTTTCTTTGTTTCGATAACCTCTGTATTGATTCAGGGGAGTACCTTGTCCATTGTGGCCAAATGGTTGCATGTGGGATTGCCCGAGAGTGCCAAACCACTTTCTCCTACGGATGAACTCTTGTCGGAACATCCAAAAGCAATTATGAAAGAGATAACCATCAGTGGGGCTTGTCCTGCCACTGGGGAAAAAATCGTAAACTTGGATTTTCCCAAAAAGGCCATTATCGCCATGATTCAACGCAATGGTAACTATCTTACACCAAATGGCTCTACCATTATCGAAGCTGATGATACGTTGGTGGTGCTTACGGACAAACCCGAAATTTTGGATAAAGTTTACGCCTCCCTTTCCATGTCCAAAACCGCGGAGAAGAAGGAAGAATTAGCAGAATAAAATCTTATCCGATTCGGGTGCCGTTTTCAATATTTCGTTCCGGTTGTAGGAGGGTTATTTCTTTGTTTTTTCCGATACCACCAAGAACCAAACATTCGCTCATCATATTGGCAATTTGTTTTGGTGGAAAGTTGACCACAGCAACCACCTGTTTCCCTACAAGTTCGTTGGTAGTATATAGATCTGTGATTTGGGCAGAGGTTTTTCTTTTTCCGATAGTTCCAAAGTCTATGATCATTTTATATGCAGGATTTCTAGCTTCTTCAAACACTTCGGCTTCCAATATGGTTCCAACCCGCATCTCTACTTTAGTAAAATCGCTCCAAGATAATTCGTTGGATGCTTTCTTCTCGTCCATTTTCAAAATTTAAAGTAAAAATAGGGCCGTATCGGACAAGGATGGACTTAATTCAGAACAAATTTTTGATAAATGGTATGTTGTAACGTCGTTGCCAAGCTAAAACTAGGCAGAATAGTAAGGTAACCAGGGCTAAAATAAAAAGAGTGCCGCCATCATCTTGGACCACTACACCTAATTTGGTCAGATGCGAAAATAGGGCACCGAGCATAATACCAATGCCCAACAAAGCCCCAAGGCAAGTTGTTTTGGGAATTAATATGAGAACCGCTACAATCAATTCAATTATTCCGAGGCCTATTCTTCCCCAAGGCTCCAGATTTAGTTGCTCGAATATGTAGACGGATTCTGGTGCTGCTGAAAATTTAAAGAACAATGTCTGCAATAAAATTACGGCCGGGATAATTTTGAGTAGTGCATTTACAATTGATTTTGTTTTCATTTTTTAACTGATTGAATTTGACATTGGTTTGGTCGGGCTATTCTATGGTAACTAACTGAATGGCAACAATTAAATGCATATTGATATGTAGCCTAATTTTTAAGGTTGACCAAAGTCATCATATCAAATGGGGAATTGGTTAATTTTACTGACATGAAAAATTTACTCAAATTCTCTTTGCTTTTCCTGTTTTTGATGCAATCCTGTTCCAAGGAAGCATGGTTGTCCGGGACCATAGATTTGGAGGGTGGTGAAGATTGGAAACCTATGGTATACCTGGTTGTTCCCGAAAAATTTGATGCTGTGGCCCAAAGTTTTGTTGGTAAGGTATTGGATTCGGCCCAAATTGATGAGAGTGGAAGCTTTGAGTTTACAAATCCACCTGAAATGAAAGCTCCTGTATTGCTGGAGATAGTGGTTCAGAGGAGCGGAGAAAAATATGCAAATAAATTATTGAACGAAAATCCAGAAACGGATAATTACTTTCCGTTGGTGTATGAATCGGAAAAAAGCATCAAGGTGAATGCCAAGATATCCCAATTTCAGGCCTCTTTTTCGTTGGAGGAGCCTTCGCTTATCAATGGTAAAATGATTGAATTGAGGGATTTACGTTTGAAAGCCTATCAAAAACAGTTGAAAAATCAGTCAATAGAAGAAGCTTCGGATGAAGGTTTACTGGAACGTGAAAAGAGGCTTGTTGAATACCAAAAGCAATTGATGGACTTTGCAGATGACACTGATGAATTCTTCCCTGCAATGGTCGCTCTTCGCTGGGCCAGCCCGGAAGGAAACTACGAGCGAATTGCCGAATTGCTGTACGATCAATCCGAAAAATGGAGGAAATTGTATCCGGAGCATCCTTGGACTAAAGAGTTGGGTTCGATGGCCGACAAGGAAAATTTACCCATTTTGATAGGAGATCAAGTTCCTGATTTACTCCTTCCTATGGAAAATGGGCGAGAGGTACGGTTACAGTCCTTGATTGAGAATCAAAGATTGGTGTTGCTGGATGTTTGGGCATCATGGTGTGCGCCGTGTAGGATGGAAAATAGAAAGGTGCTACTTCCTTTATGGGAGAAATACAATGCAGCTGGTTTTCAGATTGTGGCATATGGTTTGGAAAGCAGTGAAAAGGCGTGGAACAATGCCGTAAAAAAAGATGGAGCCTACCGCTGGTTACATGCTTCACACTTATTGGGAGACCAAAACCCCTTGATGGATGCCTTTCGCTTAAAAACTATTCCGGCCAATTTCTTACTGAATGAGGAGGGTAGGGTACTAGCAAAAAACTTACATGGAGAGGATTTAATCGAATTTGTCGATAATTACATGAAAGAAAGATGATTTCTAATAAAAAAAGCCAGGATATATCCTGGCTTTTTCTTCTTTAATTTGTTTGTGTTCGGGAATGTTAATTTCCGCCTTCTGTTGTTTCTTCTTCAGTAGCTGCATCTGGATCTACTTCAAGAATAAAATCTTGGGTCGTAACGTTCGCAGCATTTATTTGTACTTCTATGGTATCACTTGCAATAAAGCCATCAAACTCGGAAACTACTTCGTAAGTACCGGCTTCCAGACCTAGAATGGCATAATTACCATCTGGATCGGTAAATGAAGTCGTGTTGAGCGTATCCGCTGCAAATACAGAAACTTGTGCACCAAAAAGGCCAATTTGAGTTTCCTCTTCAACAGTGCTAACATTTCCTGAAAGTGTACCGGCAGTGGAAAGATTACTGGCCTTGATTACAGGTTTGAAATTGAACCCGCTTATTTCTGCGGCTGTGCTAATATTGCCTTTTGCCACAAATGAGCGACTTACATCGAAATCCAGTAATAAATCGGAAGATAAACCGCCTACTACAGTAATTCCTGGGTCTATAAATACTTTAATTCCGGATGAGTCACCACTGGGAACCTTTAGCTCATAAACCGTTCCATCGGTTAAAACTACATTTACGCCCTTAACGTATACGCGAACCTGATCATAAGTCCCAACAGGAACCTCAATTTCTGCCAATTGAAGAGTCAATCCATTGGTCAGTTCCAATAGGTTTGTTTCTATTTCTTCTTCCATCAAGGTTATGTACGGGCTTGTAGTAAGGGCATCATCATCATCGTCTTCGGAAACGCGACGAGCCTCTACTTTATACACGGTAACGTTTGCTTCTGCAATTAATTCATAAGGAAAAGGAGCGTCGGTCATTTGCACAGAAAGCGTGCCTGTTCCTTGTGGATTTCCTCCGTTTCCTTCATCATCGGAGCAGCTTACAAAAAATAAGGTCATTACGGCAAATAAACTGCTAAAAATCTTTGTTCTCATAGTATGGGGTTTTTAAAATTTTTCAGGGCAGAATTATCCCTGTGCGATTTCTACCAAATAAACAAGTTAGGTGGAATAAACCCTACCCCAATGACAAGAAAAATTGATTTTATAGATAAAAAGCACTTGTGTAACCTACAATTTAATCTTTGTAGATAAAGTTCGGAGCTTGTTGATACTTGAAGGTATCGTCGGTCAAGATTTTCATTTCCTTGGTGTCCCAATTCATCAAGCCAATATGAAATTGTGTTTGTTCATCGTCGAAAAGTTCAATGGCCAACCACTTGCCATCGGGACTCCAATCATGCCAACCCTCGTTTTGAGCATTTTCTGTCAACTTCCATGTTTTGCTCCCATCCAAACTAACGGCATATAAACTATACTTGCCATTTTGCTTACTTTGATATGTAACAAAGTTTTCGGTTGGGTGTAGTCTTGGGGCACCGGCCCTATACTCATACTTTCCAGCGGTAGAGTCTTTTTCGGGATAATGAGTAAGTTGCTTTCGATTTTTTCCATCCACATCAATAATGTAAAGCTCTTCATTAAAACCGTTAATCTCTTTGCGAACTGTTTTTCCGCCTCTAAAAACGACTTGTTTTCCATTATTTACAAACAAGGGATCAGCAGCAAAAGCTAGTTTTGTGTCCAATCGATCTATGATCTCTCCATTTTGGTTTAGAATGTAAAATGTAGATTCTGTTATCAGCTTGGGCTTTACGATAAGTTCGGTGCCATTCTTTCTGCTGCTCATCCAGCTATCAGCCAACTCCAGATCACTAACTTTTTGAACGTTTTCTCCATTAAAGTTGCTTTTGTACAAAAAATAACAACGTTTGCACGCTCCTCTATCAGAAATAAAATACAAGGTATCTTCATAAGAATAATAGGTCCAATCCACAGGGTACAGGTCGGTAATGTTTTTTTTGTTGGACCCATCGAGGTTCATTGAAAAAATCTCATAGTTCTCAATGTCAAAATCCCTTAAAACATTGTAAACCAAGCCAAGTTCACGTTGGGTATTGTCCTTTTTTGAATTGCAGGACAGTAGTAATGCCAATAATCCAAGAAAAGCTATTGTTTTAGTCATAATGAGTTTAGTTTGTTTGAAATTTTAGTGTAGTCGAATTTACTAAACTCCATGAATTTTTAAAATGGTGATTTAACCTTGGACTTCTACTTTTTTAGGTGTGAAATATTTTTTCTTTAGCCAGAATGAAACTTTTACCAATAAAATCAATGCTGGTACTTCTACCAATGGCCCAATTACCCCTGTAAATGCCTGTCCGGAATTCAAACCAAAAACAGCAATGGCAACGGCAATGGCCAGCTCAAAGTTGTTTCCCGCGGCCGTGAAGGCGACTGCAGCAGTTTTGTCGTATTCGGCCCCCATGGCTTTTGTGGTGAAAAAACCAATAATAAACATCAAAGCAAAATAGATCAACAATGGAACTGCAATGATCAATACATCCAAAGGAATCTCCACAATCAATTCACCTTTTAAGGAAAACATGATCACAATGGTAAACAAAAGAGCAATCAAGGTTATGGGAGAAATAGCAGGAATAAACTTTTTGGTGTACCAAGTCTCGCCCTTAGATTTCACCAGGATTTGACGACTCAAAATTCCCATTAAAAAAGGGATCCCTAGGTAAATGGCCACACTCTCTGCGATAGTGCCAATGGATATGTCAACAATAGCACCTTCAAACCCAAAATAGGGTGGGAGTACGGTGATGAAGATCCAAGCATAAAAACTATAGGCAAAAACCTGAAAAATACTGTTCAGTGCCACCAAACCGGCACCATATTCGCTGCTTCCTTCGGCCAGATCGTTCCACACCAACACCATGGCAATGCAACGAGCCAACCCAATTAAAATAAGCCCGACCATATATTCGGGATAATCCCTCAAAAAAATAATTGCCAATGCAAACATTAAAATTGGGCCAACAATCCAATTTAAGAACAGGGATATGGAAAGGATCTTGGTGTTTTGAAAAACCTTGGGTAGCAAGGAATATTTTACCTTGGCCAAGGGAGGGTACATCATTAAAATCAATCCAATGGCAATGGGGATATTGGTTGTGCCACTACTGAATTCGTTGACGAAATCGGGGAAGCTTGGAAAAAAATAACCGATTCCGACTCCTACCGCCATGGCGACAAAAATCCAAAGGGTAAGGTTTTTATCTAAAAAGCTTAATTTTTTAATCGCCATTATTTCTGAATTTGGGAAAAGACATAAAACATTTCAGTTGCGATTTGTAAGCTTCGCTCCTTATATTTTTCGGCTTGTTCCGGTGTGCCATCAAATGCTTTGGGTTCGTCGTAGGTGATAGGTATGCGTTTTTCTGCACCGGGAACGAACGGACAGCCCTCATCAGCTTGGGAACAGGTCATAATGGCCGCAAAATCTGATTTTGGGTTGAAATCATCATCCATTCGTTTGGAAAAACAGATGACAGGGTATTCGTTTTCGGAAAACTTGATGCCATACACAGGGTTTTTTCCTTCGGAGAGCATGTTTATTTCAAACCCAGCGCTTGCTAAAGTTGAAGCCACCATCGGAAATAGGGCAGTGGCTTCTGTTCCCCCAGAATAACAGTTCACATTATTAATCCCAAAATGATGCGCCATGGTCTGCGCCCAAACTTGTGATAAATGACTTCTTCGCGAGTTATGTGTGCAGATTAAATTCAGTCGGATGGATTGGTCCTTATCCAATTTTTCCTGAATATACTCCACAAGTGGTGATAAGGTAAGTTTTCTTTCCGCAGCAATGGATGTTGTATCCAAATCGGAAACAAATTGGTTTAAATTTTCAAAAAGTGCCATAGGTAGGGTTTTAGCAGCATCCACTTCCAGGAGCGCAGGTTGGAGTGTTTTGTAATTCGGATAATTTTACTTTGGGCTTTTCGGCTGGGATGCCACAATTGTCTTTGGCCAAACAATCCGTTTGTTTGGTGGTCAATAGAAAGTTGGTTCCGTCAAAATCAAGGTCAAATTTTTCAATGGTCTGCCCTTGGTATTCCACTTCTACGTCTAGATTGCCGAAGCCCAACGTTTTTTGGGACAATTCTATAATATGGACCAATTTCTCTGGATGAAGTCTATGGTCGTAATCATCGGCGTTCCAAAGTTGAAAGTTGACCACCTCCTCGTTTCGAACTGTTCCACCGCAGTCAATAAAATGCTTGGTGATTTTACCTACTTCGGTCACATGAAAATGATTGGGAACCAAATCCCCATTCGGTAATTGAAACGCTATGGTGTCCAATTGGGTCAATACTGATTTAACTTCTTCTAATTTCATATCCCTATATTTATTGCAATATTACGATTAATGATATTAAATTTTTTTAACAACAATCCTTTTGGTTGAGATCTTGATTCAAGAAATCTGACATTACGTTTTTCATTTTCTTCCAATTATCAACATCAATACAGTAACAAACGCTGGTTCCTTCAACATTTCCCTTGATGAGGCCTAAGTTTTTTAACTCCTTTAAATGTTGAGAAATAGTGGGTTGCGCCAAACCAATTTCATCTACCAAATCACCGCAAACACATGCGTTCAGCTTGTACAAATACTGAAGAATGGCGACACGGGCAGGGTGTCCGAACACCTTCGCGTATTGTGCAATCTCGTTTTGTTTGTCCGTAAATATTTCTGTTTTGGCTAAGCCCATTGTCTTATTTGTATATTGCAATATTACGATTAATAATAAATGTGTCAAAAATTTTATTTGATTTTATTTCTTAATGGTTTGAAAAACATAAGTGAAAGCTAGATGATTCTTATTAAATTGCGTTATGCATATCAAAACATAACGATTATAATTTGTCTCTTACTAAAAAAATATATTTGGATTATAATGCGACCACACCCACCGACACAAAGGTAGTGGAGGCCATGCTGCCGTATTTTACCCAAAATTTTGGCAATGCGAACAGCGACCATTCTTTTGGTTGGCATGCTGAAGACGCAGTAGCAACTGCTAGAAATCAAGTTGCCAAACTGGTGAATTGTAGGGCAACCGAAATAACGTTTACATCGGGAGCTACGGAAGCCGCCAATCTGGCCTTGTTCGGATTTTGTAAAAGAAATAGCGATAAAGGGAATCATATAATTTCCTGCAAAACAGAGCATAAAGCAGTCTTAGATACTTTGGAAGCATTGGAATCAGATGGTTTTGAAGTTACCTATTTGGATGTGGACAGGCAAGGAAATATTGACTTGATTGAATTGGAAGCGGCCATAAAACCCTCCACGATTTTGGTTTGCATGATGCTGGCGAACAACGAAACCGGGTTGATTCATCCGATAAAAACCATAACTGAAATAGTGCATGCCAAGAGTATTTCTGTGATGTCCGACATTACACAGGCAGTGGGCAAAATTCCAGTGGATTTACAGGATTTGGGGATGGATATGGCTATTTTTTCTTCACACAAATTGTATGGCCCCAAAGGTCTTGGTGCGTTATACTTAAATAAAAGCAATAATATTTCCATCGATAAACATCTTTTCGGTGGCAGCCACGAAAAAGGAGTCAGACCAGGAACTTTGAATGTTCCTGGAATTGTTGGTTTTGGTGCAGCTTGTGAAATTGCGAATCAAAGCTTGGTAGAGAATCAGCAAAGATTCAAAAGTCTTCAAAACAAATTGGAGGAGGGGTTGTTGACCATAGACGGAGCAACCATTAATTGCCGGGATGAAGAACGGTTATCCAATACCACAAATGTGTCGTTTAAAGCAATTGATGGCACCAAGCTACTTCGGTATTTGAACACCTTGGCCGTTTCTCGGGGTTCCGCGTGCACTTCAAATCAAGTAAATCCGTCCCACGTGCTTAAAGCGATGGGAATTGAAGATGATACAGCCTTGGCCAGTCTTCGTATCAGTACAGGGCGAAGCACCTCTTCGGAAGACATTGAAAAAGCCTTGTCTGAAATCAAAAAAGCCGTCAACCAACTAAAAACGATTACCGTATGAGAGAGTTGGATGTCATCATTGCACAGTATCAAGAATTAAAATCACAGGGTATTCGCTGTGTTTTAGCTACTGTTGTCCATGTTGATGGTTCATCCTACCGTAGGGCAGGCGCTCGCATGTTGGTGGACGAGTTTGGAACCATTATCGGCGCTATTAGTGGAGGTTGTTTGGAAGGTGATGCGCTCAGAAAAGCACTTTTTGCATTGGACCTACAGGAAAACAAATTGGTCACCTACGATACCAGCGATGAGGATGATGCGGTAATCGGTGCACAATTGGGCTGTAACGGTATTATTCAAGTCTTGTTCGAGCCCATTAATTATACCGATAGGCATAATCCCTGTGAGCTATTGAGAACTGTTGCCGAACAGGAAGTTCCAATGGCGGTGTCTGTTGTTTTTAATTTGGATAAATCCCAACAACAACTGGGAACCAGTTTGGTTACGGATGAAAATCAGGCAGTTTCAGTGGAGCAGCTTCCCGATGATTTACAACAAGCTTTGCTTGTTAAAAGTAGAGAGGTCATCAATCAAAATGCATCTTGTTTTGCAGAGCTCACAACGGAAGAGAAAACAGATTTTGTGTTCATCCAAATCCATCAACCTCCTGTAAAATTGATTTTGGTGGGAGCGGGGAATGATGCACAGATATTGGCGCAACAAGCTGATTTGTTGGGATGGAAAGTAACCGTTACCGATGGCAGACCAACACACGCCAACAAAAAACGTTTTGTAGGGTCATGTGAAGTAATTGTAACTAAACCAGAAGAAACACTAAAAAACATCAATATAGATCAACGCACTTGTTTCGTGTTGATGAGCCATAATTATAATTATGACCTAGCGGTACTCAAGTTATTGCTTGGAAATGCAGAGACACCTTATATCGGCATCCTTGGACCGTTAAAAAAGTACAATCGTATGCTTAACGAGCTTGCGGATGAAGATATTGAAGTGTTAAAGGAAGATCTAGCCAAAATCCATGCGCCCGTAGGGTTGGAAATAGGTGCAGAGACCCCAGCAGAAATCGGATTATCCATTTTGGCCGAAATCCAAAGTGTGTTGACCAAAAAAGAAGCTCGACCTTTAAAGCAGAAAACCGAGCCGATTCATGATGTCACTGAAAATCAATTTCAAAAAATAACCCTATGAGTTCAGAAGAAAACATAGCAGTGGTTGTTTTGGCCGCAGGTGGCTCTACCCGTTTAGGTCGACCAAAGCAGTTGGTTGAATTCAAAGGGAAAACACTTTTGGAGCACACAATGCAAGAAGTTGTTGGGTTGGGTTTTCAAACCAAGATTTTGGTTTTGGGGTCTAAGAATGAAGAAATTCAGGCTAAAATCGATTCGAACGGCTTTAAAGTGGTCATTAACACCGATTGGGAGGAAGGAATGGCGTCTAGTATCAAGCTTGGATTAGAGGCTGTGATTGCGGAAGAAGATAGATTGGACCATGTGTTGTTTCTGGTGTCCGACCAACCCTTTTTGGAACGCGCTAACCTAATTAAACTGGTGCAAGCTCAACTCACCAAGAAACCAAAAGCGACCTACTCCAAATACGGTGATAATATTGGAGTACCCGCTATTTTTAACAAGGACGCATTTCCATTGTTGATGGAATTGGAAGGAGACGAAGGAGCGAAAAAGTTGATTTACGCAAAAGAATTCGACTATGGTACTGAAACCTTTAACAAAGGCGGGTTTGATGTGGATACGGAAGAGGATGTTCGACAATTAAAGAAAATGGAAGCATGAAAGTGACCGTAAAATATTTTGGTTTGGTGGCGGAAGCCGCTGCAAAGTCGGAAGAAGTCATGGAACTAGACGAAACCCTTACCGCTTCGGAGCTGAAAGTACAATGTTTGATCGGATTGGCTATAGCGGACAAAGATTCGGTACAGATAGCCGTGAACCAAAATTTGGATGAAACCATAACAATTAATGATGGAGACGAAGTGGCACTGTTGCCACCGTTCGCTGGAGGATGAGCAGATATGATAGACAAATAAAACTCACGGAAGTTGGCCTGGAAGGGCAGCAAAAACTTCGCAATGCCAAAGTGTTGCTTGTTGGTGTTGGGGGATTGGGTTGTCCTGCTGCGATGTATTTGGTGGGTGCAGGTGTCGGTAAAATTGGTTTGATGGACCATGACAAGGTCGATATGTCCAACCTGCATAGGCAAGTTTTGTTTCAAGAGTCGGATGTAGGAAGGTCAAAGGCTACTGTCGCCTTGGAACGACTGGAAAAACAAAACAGTGAGGTAGAGTATGAGGTGTACGAAGAGCCATTGACAATCGAGAACGCAGAGAACATCATCAACCAATACGATGTTGTATTGGATGGTACAGACAATTTTGAAACCAAGTACCTCATCAACGATTCCTGTATATTGACTGATAAACCTTGGGTTTTTGCATCCATTTATAAAAATGAAGGGCAATTGTCGGTCTTCAATTTCAAGAATGGGCCAACGTATCGCTGCGTGTTCCCGAAAAGCACACGACAGAACATCAGTTGTGAGGCAACGGGAGTATTGGGAGTGTTGCCGGGTATCTTGGGAACACTGCAGGCTGCGGAAGTACTTAAAATTATTTTGGGGGCGGGTGAGGTGCTATCAGGTAAGCTAAAGCTCATCAACATGATGCAGGCAAGCGAGCAGACCATTAACATAAACAAGCGCCCCGAAGAAGTGGAAAAAATCCGCAAGAACGGGATAGCCCCTGTTTATATTGATTGCGATTTAAAAAATAAAGAACAGTGGTACCTCGATGTGCGTGAAGTGTTCGAACAGCCCAAGCCAAAAGGGAAAAAAGTGCTGAGCATTCCCATGGGTGATTTAACATTGCGATACCAAGAAATACCCAATAATCAGGAGGTTTTTGTGTTCTGTCAATCAGGAAAGCGAAGCAAGAACGCCATAGAAATCCTTAAAAATGAATTTGGCTTTCATAATTTGAAAAACGTGGAAGGTGGCATAGAAACAATTATTGATGGATAAAAAGAAACCAAAAAAAGTATTTGTACAAGGAGCGATTCCTCCCGAAAAAATAGCGACTTCGGTGGCCAACCACCAAAGTAAGACCAATATTGGCGCACACAGTATTTTTTTGGGACAAATCAGGGCAGACGAAGTGGAGGGCAAAACCGTCACCGCTATTGATTACACTGCCTATGAGGAAATGGCGGAAAATGTGTTCCATGAAATACGCGAAGCAACCTTTACTAAGTTCGATATTACCTGTGCCCATGTGTATCACAGTTTGGGTAAAGTAAATGTTGGAGAGTTGTGTCTGTTCGTGTTCACATCATCGGCGCATAGAAAGATAGCCATAGAGGCCACCAACTTTTTGGTAGAGGAAATCAAAGCGAAAGTACCCGTTTTTGGCAAAGAGATTTTTGAGGACGAAACCCATCAATGGAAAGTAAATAAGTAAATGGTAGACATTACACATAAAGTGACCACTTTGCGGGAAGCTACCGCAGAAGCTATAGTAAAAACAAGTAGCCAAGCTACAATTGATGCTATCAAAAACAACGAAGTTCCCAAAGGGAATGTGTTTGAAATGGCCAAGGCAGCCGGCTTGTTTGGCGTCAAAAAAACGCCGGACCTATTGCCCGATTGTCATCCGTTACCCATTGAATATACGGGCATCGATTATGAAATTGACGGTTTGGACATTACCATTTCCATGACGGTAAAGACCATTTACAAAACAGGGGTAGAGGTAGAGGCGATGCACGGAGCAAGTGTTGTGGCCCTTACCATGTACGATATGCTAAAACCGATTGACAAAAATGTGGAAATCGGCATTATTCGCCTTAAATCCAAAAAAGGAGGGAAATCTTCCTATAAAATCAATTCGGAAGGGTTGACTGCCGATGTTGTTGTTTGTTCCGATACCATTTCCAAAGGAAAAGGCGAGGATAGGGCAGGAGAGGCTATCATTGAGAAATTGAAGTCTCTGGGTGTGCCATCCCAAAAAAGCATCATTCCCGATGAGGCAGAGGAAATCATCAAAAAAGTGGAAAACACCACTGCAGACCTACTGATTTTTACGGGAGGAACGGGTGTGGGGCCACGAGATGTCACCCCACAGACCTTGGAGCCCTTGTTGGACATCAAACTTAAAGGAGTAGAAGAACAAATGCGTAGCTATGGGCAAAATCGGATGCCGTATGCGATGTTCTCGCGTTCCATCGCGGGCATCAAGGACGGTAAATTGATATTGGCACTGCCGGGCTCTACTAAAGGAGCAGCGGAATCCATGGATGCGATTTTCCCGCACGTGCTGCATGCATTCAAAGTGATAGAAGGAAAAAGACATGATTGACAAAAAACCACAAGTAATAGACAATTTCGGTAGGCCACATACCTATCTGCGTATTTCATTGACGGACCGATGCAACCTGCGGTGCTTTTACTGCATGCCCGAAGAAGGTATTGAGTTGATGGAAAAGCCGAGTATCATGACGCTGGAGGAAATCATTGAAATGACACGGACGTTTCGGGATTTGGGCGTGGATACGGTACGGTTGACGGGCGGCGAACCTTTGGTTCGGAAGAATTTCGGTTTTTTGGTCGAAGAGCTGGCCAAATTGGGCGTGACCCTAAAATTGACCACCAACGGAATTGTACTTGACAAATATCTAGACCTGTTCGACAAAATTGGGCTGCGCAAAATCAATTTTAGTTTGGATACCTTGGACAAGGCCAAATCCATTTTCATCACCAAGCGGGATTATTATGAGCGCATTATGCGAAACTTGAATATGGCCTTGGACATGGATATGGACATCAAGCTCAATATTGTGCTGATCAAAGGTGTGAACGACAAGGAAATCAATGATTTTATTGCCTTGACCAAGGATAAAAATATTACCCCCAAGTTTATAGAGTTTATGCCATTTAAGGGCAACAAATGGGACTGGAGCAAGGTAGTTTCCAAAGAAGAAATATTAAAGACCGTTGGCGATAAATTTGGGGAAATCGAAACACTTGACACTCCAATGCACAGTACCTCCACCAATTTTAGAGTGAAGGGCCACAAGGGCAGTTTTGGCATTGTAAGTACGATTACCAACCCGTTTTGTGATGAGTGCAACCGTATTCGTTTAACTGCTGATGGTAAGATGAAAAACTGTCTGTTTGCCACCTCAGAAACCGATTTGTTGACCCCACTTCGCAATGGAGAACAAATTGAAAACACCATTTTGGAGGCGATAAAATCCAAAAAGCATTCCCGTGATGGCATGGATGTTAAAATGGACGCCGACCACTACGAGCAAAACCGTTCAATGATTTCAATAGGAGGCTAATGGTTACAATTGAAGAAGCACTTCGAAGCATTCAGGATCAAAAAATCAGTTTAAAAAGTGAATCAAAACCTCTAAATGAGGCATTGGGTTATGCACTTTCAACAAATACGACAGCTCCTTTTGATGTGCCCGAGTTTGATAATTCCGCGATGGACGGTTATGCGCTTTGCGGACTTTATCAGGAATACCGATTAGTAGGTGAGGTCGCTGCTGGCGATTCCAAGGAAGTTTCATTGCAAGATGGCGAAGCGGTTCGGATTTTTACGGGTGCCAAGGTACCCCAAAACACTACTGCTGTAATGATGCAGGAGAAAACATCTGCCAAAGACAAGACGTTACTTCTTGATGAAATGCCCAAAACTGGTCAGAACATTCGAAAAAAAGGCGGTCAGTTGACCGAAGGGCAAGCCGTATTTGAAAAACGACACGTTTTGAATCCACCATCATTAGCTTTGATGGGCAGTTTGGGATTATCGCAATTGGACGTTTTTTCTAAACCACAAGTCAATATAATCACCACGGGAAATGAACTCGTAAAACCGGGAGAACCCAAAACCGAAGGACAGATATACGAATCCAACAGCTACGCGATTTCTGGGGCACTTCAGCAATTTGGGTTTCAGCATCATCAAAAAACTCAGATACAAGATGATTTTGAGGCCACAAAAGCAGGCATCAAAACGGCATTGGACTCTTGTGATGTATTGATTATTTCTGGAGGAATATCGGTTGGGGATTACGATTTTGTAAAACAATCCCTCGAAGAAAATGGAGTTAACGAATTGTTTTACAAGGTCTTTCAAAAACCAGGTAAGCCATTATATTTTGGGAGGAAAGGTAATCAGTTTGTGTTTGCCTTGCCCGGGAATCCAGCATCTTCATTGACCTGTTTTTATGTGTACGTGCTTCCGTTGCTCCAAAAGTTATCGGGATATGAGAACGTAGGTTTGACTACTTATCAATTCCCAATAAAACATGGGTATGAAAACCGTTTTGGGCGACCATCCTTTCTAAAAGCTGCTATCGTTGAAGGAAAAGTAGAGATTCTTGATGGACAGGGGTCTTCCATGATTCAATCCATGGCCAAAGGCAACGCACTTGCTTTTGTGGATGATGGCGAGGTATTGAAAGAAGGTGATTTGGTAAGGTGTAAACTAATTTAATAATTGATGACAGTTGAATATTTACCCATAGTCTTCTTTTTGATTGCGCTGTTCTATAGCTCTGTTGGATTTGGTGGCGGCTCCAGTTATTTGGCCATTTTAAGCCTTTTCCTGACCGATTTTTATGAAATCCGTTCCACAGCCCTCATTTTAAATATTTGCGTGGTGACCATAGGCACTATAGTTTTTATTCGGAACCGGGTGTTTGATATGAAGTTATTCTGGCCGTTTTTGGTGGTGAGTATCCCATTTGCTTATCTAGGTGCACAAATCCGCTTATCGCAAACCGTATTTTTTCTGGTATTAGGAAGCGCATTGATTTTAGCAGGAGTTTTTATGTTGCTTCGCTTTGCGAAGAAAAAATTGGACTCAAAGAAATTTTCTAATCCGAAAAAATCACTGCTTGGTGGTGGTATCGGCTTGCTTTCTGGAATTTCTGGAATAGGTGGAGGCATCTTTTTGTCGCCAGTCCTTAATCTATTGAAGTGGGAAAATCCGAGAGTAGTGGCCTCGCTGGCCTCTGTTTTTATTTTGGTGAATTCTATTTCTGGGCTTATAGGTCTCAACGTGGCAGGCACCTTTAAACTGAACAATGAATTGATGCTACAGCTTATTGTTGCCGTGGTAATAGGAGGGAGTATCGGTTCTTATCTATCAAACAAGAAGTTCAACCTGAAGTTTTTGGGTGTGCTTACCAGTATTTTGGTACTCTACGTGGGTTTCCGTCTGATTTTACTTCACGGTTTTGATATCAAGATTTAAATCATCCCCAACATTTCATCCGTATGCTGCTGAACGGTTTCAGTGATTTTATCATTCATTTTTTGAAAGGTGGAAAGTGCTTTTTTGCCAGCCTCGGTTAATTCCGCACCACCACCTTGTATGCCGCCTTTGTGGAGTTCTACATAGGGTTGTCGACCTCGTTGGTTCATGTCTTCGACCATTGCCCATGCTTTACGATAGGACATTCCCATTTCCTTGGCCGCTTTGGACAGGGAACCGTTTTTGTCAATCATTATTAATAGTTGGGCTCGCCCAGGGCCAAAAAACTTTTTGCCGTCAATATCTATCCAGCATCTTATTTTAAGTTCTTTTTCACTTTTCATCACGGTTAAATTTAAGCATCTATGCGGTAAATTGAATATTCACCCCAAATAAAAAATATAGGATAATATTGTTCTTATTTAAACAAAACGTATTGCATAATTCTTTTCCGAATGATGTTTAACTGTTTGGTATCCAGCGGTAATGTCTTACCTTTATTTACAGTGTACCGTATTCAAAACATAGTTATATCCCTTCTCTTTTTTATTCTGTCAATTGTTGCCCTTGCACAGGAACGGGCAGTCAAAGGGACGGAAGGTCTGCATTTACTTGAAAATATCCACCTACAATTGAATAAAACGGTCTTTTTAAAGGGAGAGCACATATGGTTCAAGGCATATGTTCAAAATCAGAATCAACATTTACCATCCTTGGCCACGAAAAACCTACATGTAGGAATTTTTTCAAAAGATGGAAGCATGCTAACAAAAAAGATGTTTTTAGTACGCAATGGTGTTTCTTTTGGTGATTTTAAAGTTGATTCAACTTTTGTTAAGGATTCATATACCATAATGGCCTGGACCAACTATATGAAGAATTTTGAGTTTACTGCTCCTTTTCTTCAAAATATAGAAATCATTGGAGTAGCGGAACAATCAGAATCAAAGAACAAAGGTGGCATTACTGTTTTAGTTTATCCCGAAGGGCAACAAATTGTAGCGAACACATTCAATAATGTCGGCTTCAAGATTTTTAACCAAACCTTACCACCAATAAAGACCAATGAAATAGAGCTGATTACGGGAAAAGGTGAACGAATACAATCTAACATTCAAACAAACCAATTAGGGCAAGGAAGATTTGGTTTTTTTGCCAACTCAACCGAAACCTATTTTTTGAAATTACAACATCCAAACGGTCTTAGGACCACCAAGGAGCTGGAAGTTAAACTACACCATGGAGTAGGAATAAGCATCGATAATACAGCGAAGGATGTTGTTGTACTAAACTCCAAACGGTCTAAATCTATTTTAAATAACGAGAAATTTTCTATGGCTATTTATAACCATGTCAACGGAAATTATGTTTATCGTTATGAGCTTGATGGAGATAGCAGACCCATTTCCGTAAATCGCAATCAAATCCCCGGCGGAATCAATACAGCGGTGATTTTGGATGAAACTATGAAACCCATTTCACAACGTATTTTTTTTAATAGACAGAATTTGAAGGAAAGGGTAGGTTCTGTAGATGTAAGCTATTGTTTAAACAAAGCTCAAGATTCCTTACAGATAGATATGATACTTCCTCAGGGACATCAAATGGCCAATTTAAGTTTGTCGGTTTTACCTGCTGAATCAAATGCATATTTCCCTGATAATTCTATAGCCTCTTCTTTTTTGATTCAGCCTTATCTCCATAAACGTATTGAAGGCCGCTATTTTTTTGATGACAATAAACGTTCAAGGGATTATCAAATGGACACCAGATTACTTATGGAAGGGACCGAAATGTTTGACCAGTATATCAGAGCAGGAAATGCTAAAAATAGCACTTACAAACATGAAGAGGACATTGCTTTCAACGGTAAGATTTTGGATGCCGACCTCGAAAACGAAAAACAAGTTTCGTTGTTTTCCCAAGCATTGGGTACAGTCAATTTTTTTGAGCTCTCAACCAACAAGAATTTTGAAGGAAGCCTGCCTTTGTTTGAGGGGGATTCCATAATGATCAGCGTACTGAACCACAAAGGAAAACTTAGAAAACCAAAAGCGGAACTCTATTTTTATGATAACAATGCAGATACTTTTGATTATACCAAATGGTTGAGCAAAGCGGACCGGTTTAAATCAGGGGTTTCGCAATTAAGAGTGAATGAGAGTTTTGATCTTACGGATGGAATCATATCTCTGGATGAAGTGGTGGTTTCGGAAAGGGCAAAGGAAACTACAAAGTTTCAAATAACTCCAGAAATTGAAATGAGACTAATTGATAAAGCAACCGTGAACCGTTATCCAAGTCTTATAAACTACATTCGGAAATTGGGATTTCAAACACGTCTCAATAGAAAAATTGGAGGTATTGGTGTTTATGTTCCCGATCCTCCTTATCTAGCCCCAGTACCTGTTTTAATCGAAGGACTTCCGGTTGATTCGGGACAACTTATGTCCATGCCCCTTTCCATGGTAAAATCGATGGTTTATAATAGGTATGTAGCTCCTCATCAAGGACCATTTATTTCCCTGTCGTTACGGTCTGATTATGATGGATTATACGGAAGGAACCGGTTCACAAGCATTACTGTGCCAAAAGGATTCAGTAGGGCACAAGCCTATTTTGCTCCAAATTATCCAGATTATGATTCGTTGTTATATCAAAAATATGGTGCCATTTGGTGGGAAAGTCAATTTGAGATAAACTCAGACGTCCCATATTCAATTACAGTTCCTTTAAATGAACAACGAGAGGTAAAGATTATAATTGAAGGAATGTCCTCCAATGGTTTTTTATATTACACCGAACAAATTTGTAGTCCTTTTGAAACCAACCATTCCTCCAATCAACAAGAATAATTCAGTTATTGCTATCATTAAAAACAAAAACCCGCAACAAATGTTGCGGGTTTTTTGCGGAGGAAGAGGGATTCGAACCCCCGGAGGTGTGACCCTCAACAGTTTTCAAGACTGCCGCATTCGACCACTCTGCCATTCCTCCTAAGCGGGTGCAAATATATAAAGCTTTTTCTTATCCCAAAAGACCTTTTTGGTTTATTGTTGTATAAAAATAAAAATCCGATGTACCTGTTGGAGCACATCGGATAGTGTTTTAAGGATAGGTGGGTTTTAATTAATGTCAAACTCTAATCCTAAGGAGATAATGTCCCAACTGCCTCCATCTAGGGCTACCCTCTGTAAGCTAGCACAATGTCCATCATCTCGGTTATGGAATATGCGGCTCTTGGTGCATAATAAAATCCACCATCGTTGCCATCACTTATTCCAAGGGCATAGCCAAGGTCTGCGCCTAGCGAGAATTCATCGGAAACACTAAAACGACCTGCCGCGGCAATGGGTAGGAACTGGACGTCATCAACATCGATGGTTCCAAAACCAGTGTCTATTTCGTCACCGAAAGAATGTGAATAACCCAAAGTCGGGCCAGCTTGGAACTCATCGGATACATCGAACAAGTAGCCTAATTCCACGGCAATTGCAAATGTCGATAAGTCTCCGGCATCCCCGATGGGAAGACCTGCATGGATTCCTGCTTTAAAATCACCTTGTGCTTGTACACAGGTTAATCCAAAAAATACGGCTAGTGTAAATAATGCGATTTTTTTCATGAGATTGTATTTAAGGTTAAATCAAATGTAATGATTTTTAAAAAATTAACATTTTGAAGGCTATTAAATTATGTTTTCGGCAAATTAAAAGCATTCTTTATTGCCTGTTTTTGATGATTCTCAATTTTACTAAAGTTCACCAATTCTATATGCCGTTCAAAACAATGGTCATACCTTTGTTTTTATGCTCGAGTGGTACCATTATTTCTTATTGATTGCTGTTGGTTTTGCCGTAGGGTTCATTAACACCGTAGCAGGGGGTGGGTCGCTACTGTCACTGCCCACTTTAATCTTTTTGGGTCTACCGCCGGCAGTTGCCAACGGTACCAATAGGGTGGCCATTGTCATTCAAACAGCGATGGGTACAGCAGGCTTCAAGAGCAAAGGAATCTCTACATATCCTTTTAATATTTATTTGGGGATATCGGCTTTTTTGGGAGCTATAATAGGTGCATACATTGCGGTGGACATAGATGGGGAAACCTTTAATAGAATTTTGGCCATAGTGATGATTGCCGTAGTACTTATCATCATTTTTAAGCCCAAAATGAGGGTGGACGAGATGCAAGAACGACTGACGGGCAAATATCTTTGGATAGCTCTTGTGGTATTCTTCTTTTTTGGTATCTATGGGGGCTTTATCAATGCGGGTCTTGGATTTTTAATGATGCTGTTTTTGCATTATTTTAATCAAATGAATCTAGTAAGGTCCAATGCTACCAAAGTGGCCGTGGTTTTTGTTTATATGTTGGCCGCATTGGTGGTTTTTGTTTTGAACGATAAAGTGGATTGGAAAATGGGCCTTGTTCTTGCTATTGGAAATGGGTCGGGAGCATGGTTTGCCAGTAGGTTTTCCGTGAAAAAGGGAGATGGATTTATAAAAACATTTTTAGTGATCGCCGTAGTTTTGATGGCCATCAAACTATGGTTCTTTTAAATTAAGATTTACTATGCCAGGATTTGAACTCTTTGGAGATAAGGAAAGAAAAGAAGTACAAGATGTAATGGACTCCGGGGTGCTCATGCGCTACGGGTTTGATGGTATGCGCAACGGATATTGGAAAACCAAAGAACTCGAAACAGGTCTGTCCCAACGCATGCAATCCAAGTATGTCCATGCAGTAAGTAGCGGAACTGCCGCATTGACAGTGGCTTTGGCCAGTGCAGGTATTGGAGCTGGGGATGAAGTGATTATGCCCACCTTTACCTTTGTAGCTAGTTTTGAGTCCATTCTCACTTTGGGAGCAGTACCTATTTTGGTCGATATTGATGACACCCTTACCTTGAAACCCGAAGCGGTAGAAAAAGCCATTACATCCAGGACCAAAGTGGTGATGCCCGTACATATGTGCGGCTCTATGGCCGATTTGGATGCATTAAAAGCCATTTGTGACAATCATGGCCTGTTGTTGCTGGAAGATGCCTGTCAGGCCATAGGAGGCACCTACAATGGAAAACCATTGGGAAGCATTGGTGGTTTGGGCTGTTTTTCTTTTGACTATGTAAAAACCATTACTTGTGGAGAAGGTGGAGCCATAATCACGGACAACAAGGGTTATTACGAAAATGCCCATCAATACTCGGACCATGGCCATGACCATATTGGCAACAATAGAGGGGCCGAGGAACACCCGTTTTTAGGATATAATTTTAGAATCTCCGAAATGAATGCCGCTGTCGGCGTTGCCCAATTAGCTCGTTTGGATGAGTTTTTGGCCATTCAAAAGCGGAATTATACCATTTTAAGAGATGCTTTATCCGATATTTCCGAGGTTGTTTTTAGGACTGTTCCAGATGGGGGAGAGGAGAACTATTCATTTCTAAACTTTTTCATGCCTACAGAAGAATTGGCCCAAGTGACTCATCAAGAATTGATTGAATCTGGAGTGGATGGTTGTTTTTATTGGTACGACAATAACTGGCATTATTATAAAAAATGGGAGCATTTGACCCAGAAAAAGTCTTTGGGAAAATTACCGAAAGATGTGCTTGAAGCCTTGCCCGATTATAGCAAAGCCGATTTTTTGGAATCCGACAAATGGATGTCCAGAAATATTTCTTGCCTTATCAAACTGGGATGGTCCGAGGAGGAAGTGGCCGAGCGAGCCAAAAAAATGGTGGACGCGATAAAATCATCTATCTGATATCATCAGAGAGACCGTTTTGTCAATAGTTTACGTATTCCACAATTTCAAGACCGTAGCCAACCATGCCCACACGCTTTGTTTGGCCGGAGTTCGTCAATAATCTAATTTTGGAGATATTGATATCGTGCAGAATTTGGGCCCCAATTCCGAAGTCCTTATTGTCCATTTCAATTTTAGGAGCTTTGGTGATGCCGTCGCCCTGTAGCTTTTTAAATTCCGATAGCCTGTTCAATAAGTTCATGGATTGATTTCCCTGATTAATGAAAATCATGGCACTCTTTTCCTCTTTGTTCAGTGCATCGAACATCTGTTGAAGCGTCTCGTCCGGATTATTGGTCAGGGTGCCAAGAATGTCATTGTTCACCAAGGTTGAGTTGATACGCGTCAACACAGGTTCCCCTGTTTTCCAGTTTCCCTTTAACAGTGCAATATGGACTTGATCGTTCGTAGTTTGTTTGTAAGCTCGCAAGCGGAATTCACCAAACCTCGTTTGTATGGTAAAAGCTTCTTTAAGTTCAATCAAGCTATCGTGTTCCATTCGATATGCAATTAAATCCTCAATGGAAACAATTTTAAGGTCAAACTTTTCAGCCACTTTCAGCAGTTGCGGCAAACGGGCCATTGTTCCGTCCTCATTCAATATTTCTACCAAGATACCCGCAGGCTCCAATCCTGCCAAACGAGCAAAATCAATTGCAGCTTCAGTATGGCCGGAACGGCGTAGAACACCTCCATTTTTGGCCCTTAACGGAAAAATATGCCCTGGTTTCCCCAGTTCATGGGGTTTGATGTCCTTATTTACCAGAGCAGCTATAGTCTTAGATCGATCGTGCACGGAAATCCCGGTGGTGCAACCGTAGCCCAATAAGTCAACGGATACGGTAAACTGGGTTTGATGAAGTACGGTATTGTTCTGCACCATCATGTTCAATTCCAGTTCTTCACACCTGTCCTCCGTAAGTGGTGCGCAGATAAGACCACGGCCATGCATAGCCATAAAATTGATCATTTCGGGGGTTACCTTCTCGGCTGCGGCAATAAAATCACCTTCGTTCTCCCTGTTCTCATCATCCACTACTATAATTACCTTACCGTCTCTAATATCGGCAATGGCTTCTTCTATGGCGTTCAGTTGTACTTTCTTATCCTTAGCAATCATTGGTCTTCAGCTTCTTTTTCTTTCCTTTTGAATAATGATTTGATACGGTCTATAAAATGACCAAACCCTACTAATCCTTTGTCTGCTGTGGCCCTTCTGGTCAGCGAAATGCCCAACGGCAGCATGATCATAGTGGGCAGCCAAGCTCCAATAGCTGGGTGAATGTTTCCTTCCTTGGCATAATTACCGGCAAATACGCCAATAAAGTAATAGGTCAAAAATAAGATAATTGCCACTACCATGGGCAGCCCCAATCCGCCTTTACGGATGATGGCTCCCAAAGGTGCCCCCACAAAAAATAGGATAATGCACGAAAGTGCAAGCGCGTATTTTTGATGCAACGACAATATATGGCTGTTGTAAAATTTATATCGGTTCTGGAGTTCATCTTTTTTGGAATCTACCGTATTTATGATACTGGAAACCTCGTTCAGAGCTTTTTTCATGACTTGAATCTGCTCCCACTGTTCCAAATTGGAGACAAATTGGTCAATACTTTTAATGGAATCCCTTTGAATGGTGTCCTTTGCCTTTAAAAGTTCTAGCTTCTGGGTTGTAGTGTCTATGGGTGCCTTAACAGGAAAGGCTCCCATGCGGTTCACCACGTTTTTGGAAAACGCCGTTACTTTTTCCAGATTGTTTTCCCGTAGGGAATCGATGTCCTTGATCAGGCGGCCAACATTTTTCATTTTATTGGTGGTGATATTCTGATCCTCTTCCAAGTCCTGATCGTTGAGTTCCGAAATATCAATATTGATGGTGTAGGTATCAAAATTGGACTTTGCAAAGGGCTGTTTTCGCTTTTCCCTTGAGTCCTTTTTTACGATTTCTTCGTAATAGTTACCGTCTTTGAGAACCAATTGGATAATGTCGGATTCCTCGCTACTGATCAGTTCGCCGGCTTTGGCTTTAATAACCGTATTATTGATGTTCTGGTCTGTCTTCTTGTGGATGATTACATTGTCCAAAAAACGATCCTGTTCGCCATACTTTTTGTCCACTTTGATGTTCATTCCCTGTCCGGTCCCTTCAAAATCGCTAAAAACCCCCTCGGTAATTGCTGCGGCTGGCTTTACCTTGGCAATGTTCCGTCTAAGGTTGAACATTTTTTGTTCGGATTTAGGGATGACATCATTTGCAAAAAAGAAAGTTACCAATCCAAGGAACAATACAAATACGATTAGGCTACGCATTCCCCTTTGTAGGGATATCCCAGATGCTTTCATGGCGGCGAACTCATAGTTTTCCGCAAAAGTACCAAAGGTAAGGATTGAGGAGAGCAGTACCGTAAGTGGTAAAACCTTGTCCACCAAGGTGGGAATAAAGTAGAAAATAAACTTGCCAATAATTACCATGCCCAGTCCCTTTCCCGCCAAATCATCAATGAACAGCCATATTCCCTGAAAGATGAATATAACAATCAGTATGAAAAAGGAACTGAAGAAGTTGTAAAGAAATCTTCTTAGTATATACTGGTCAAGTATTTTCAATGCCTAGTTTCTTATGATATAGTACCCTTTGTCCTCGTACTTTTTCTCGTCAAAGGTAAAGAGAGTACTCGATATGGGCTGATTGGTTTTGAAAGAATTAACGGTAATTGTGGTTTTGGTGCCATTGCTTCCTGTTTGGATCAGCTTGTAGATGTGTTTTGTTTGTGTATCGATACCCAATAAAACGGATTTGATTTCCGTATTGGAATCAATAGGGATCAATTTCACATATTGAATTTTTCTACCGCCCACATTTTGAAGAATGTCCCATTCGTAATTGTGACCCGTTTTGTAGAAGGTCAGCATTTTGGATGGACTTACGTTGTCGTTGTCCTCATTAATATCTTCAATGGTAACCTCTTCGTTTTCGGGAACTACGGTATATACTTTTTTGCCGTCGTACAATTGTTTTGCACCGAAATAGTTCAACAGATATTTTTCTCCATCCAAGGTTACGTTCCCGTTGGTTTCCTGTTTTAGGTTTGCTTCTGTATTCTCAAGGGTGGACTGGAAATCTATATAAATATTGTCGTAGCTCTGCACTTTATTGTACACCTCGTCCAAAAGCGCTTTGGCCTTTCCTGAGTTTTGCCCGTAGGAAGATAATCCAACGGCAAACAATGCTATTAAAAGAATACTTTTCTTGATCATGGTCTTATTTTGCTTCATTTTCTAATAACTGATCTAAGGCGTACATATCAGGCACCAAAACCTGTCGGGCTTTACTGCCCTCAAACGGCCCCACGATTCCGGCAGCTTCCAACTGATCTATTATTCTACCGGCACGATTGTACCCCAATTTTAACTTACGTTGGATCAGAGAGGCGGAACCTTGCTGTGCGGTCACGATAACCTCGGCAGCTTCCCGGAACATTGCATCCCTGTCCTCGATATCATTATCAAGACTTGTGCCAGATTCTTCTCCTACATATTCTGGCAGTAAATGGGCTTCAGGGTAGGCACGTTGTGACCCAATGTAGTCGGTAATTTTAGAAACTTCAGGGGTGTCAACAAAGGCACATTGCAATCGGGTGACATCGTTTCCTTGAGTATAAAGCATGTCTCCTCGACCAATGAGCTGGTCGGCCCCTTGGGCATCTAAAATGGTTCTGGAGTCGATTTTTGAAGTTACCCTAAAAGCAATCCGTGCAGGGAAGTTGGCTTTTATGATACCTGTAATTACATTCACCGACGGTCTTTGCGTGGCTATGATCAAGTGTATGCCAATGGCACGTGCCAATTGTGCCAATCTGGCAATGGGTGTTTCCACTTCTTTACCAGCTGTCATGATCAAATCGGCAAACTCATCGATTACCAACACGATGTATGGCAAGAATTTATGACCGTCGTTCGGGTTCAGTTTTCTGGCCTTGAACTTGGCATTGTATTCTTTGATATTACGAACCATCGCCGTTTTGAGTAGTTCATAACGGTTATCCATCTCGATACAGAGTGAGTTCAAAGTATTGATTACTTTAGTGTTGTCTGTTATGATAGCCTCATCCGAATCTGGTAATTTTGCCAAGAAATGACGTTCAATTTTGTTGTAGAGGGTCAATTCCACCTTTTTAGGGTCTACAAAAATAAATTTCACCTCGGCAGGGTGCTTTTTGTAGAGTAGGGAGGTAATTACTGCATTAAGACCAACTGATTTACCCTGACCGGTGGCACCTGCCATAAGCAGGTGGGGCATTTTTGCCAAGTCCACCACAAAAGTTTCGTTGCTAATGGTCTTTCCAAAAGCGATGGGCAGTTCCATTTCCGCTTTTTGGAATTTATTGGAAGCAATTACCGAACGCATGGAAACTATGGTCGCGTTCTTGTTGGGTACCTCGATACCAACAGTTCCTTTTCCGGGAATCGGTGCGATGATACGGATTCCCAGTGCGGCAAGCGACAAAGCAATGTCGTCCTCTAAGTTTTTAATCTTGGAGATACGGATTCCGGCTTCTGGAACAATTTCGTAAAGCGTAACGGTTGGCCCTATGGTCGCCTTGATCTGGGCAATCCCGATCTTATAGTTTTTGAGGGTGCTAACGATTCGGTTCTTATTTTCCTCAAGCTCCTCTTGATTGATGGTAATCCCGCCCGAAGCGCCGTGCGCTTCCAATAGGTCCATAGTAGGGAATTTGTAGTTGCCCAATTCCAGTTTGGGGTCGAACTCTCCAAAATCCTCTACGAGCTTGGCTGCCTTTATATCGGTTTCTTCTTCTTCAACGGGCGTTTCCTCAACTTTTAGGTCGATATCGGACTCCTCTTCTTCGGGAATATTAACGTCGAGTCCAGCTTCATCCAGAGGTGGAATATCTTTTTTGTGGGTATAGGTGTCCACTTTTTCGGGAACCGTATCTTCTGTGGTCAATATCAGACCATCTTCGTCATCTTCTTGAACTGGGGCATCCTTGGTGTGGACAGTTGGTTCTTCCTTAAAATCTGATTTTATCTTTTGTTTTTGTCGTTTGAAGAAGTTGGCGAATCCTTCGGGGGTAAAATTAAACAATCGCACCAAGATTACCATCAAAACAAATATCAGAATCAAGAACACACCAATTTTACCAGTGTAATCTTGAAGAAAATCGTTCATCTCATAACCTATCAATCCGCCTAAAAGAGGATAATCGGCCGCAAAAAAGCCAAGTGCAATGGATCCCCAGATGACTCCGACCAACCCCCAAATCCACTTGAAAATCAATCTCTTTCCATCTAGGCCTAGGAATAAGTAAAGTCCGGTAACGGCCAATAAAAATGGGAATACAAAAGAGGCAAGGCCAAATCCCCGGTACATGAAAAAATGGCTTACGTTGGCACCAAATTTATTGAGCAGATTACTGGCTTCGACATTGCGGTCCGCAAATTGGGACAACATGCTCTGATCTTCTTGCCATGTAAAATAGAATGACATGAAGGAGAAGAAAAGTGCTATGCTGAGAACTATCAAAAGACTACCGAAAATAATCTTGTTCTGCTTGGAAGGCTTAAAAGAGACCTTCTTTTTGGCAGTTGTGGTAGTTTTTTTTGATCTTGATTTTGTTCTTTTTTTGGCCATCAATCGTTTTTAAGCGGGGCTAAGTTACAAATTTACGTTGCTACTCTCGGTCTTGGATTTTACTAAAAAATCTTGGGCACATAAATGATCAGACCAACAATACTTGCCAATACCGATACTATCATAACGGCCCCTGCGGAAATATCTTTTATAAAACCAATTTTAGGGTCCAAATTGGGCTGGATATAGTCGCAGATTTTTTCAATAGCCGTGTTTACACCTTCTATGCCCATCACTATCCCTATTGCCAAAACCTGAACTATCCATTCGGTGGAAGAGATTTCAAAGTAGAAGCCGAAAGCCGTAACGATCAATGCGATAAAGAACTGGATCTTGATGCTGGGTTCTGTCCGTAACAACAGAAACATGCCCTTTAGGGCAAAGCCAACACTTTTGATCCTGTTCCGTAAAAAAGATTCTTTAGGCATCCATCAACGCTTCGAGGGCGGCTTTATAATTGGGCTCGTCCGCAGTTTCCGATACTTGTTCGGAGTAAATTACCTCACCATTTTCATTGACCACTACAACGGAGCGAGATAACAGCCCTTGTAATGGACCATCGGTGAATTCCACATGGTAGGATTTCCCGAAGCTGCCATCCCTAAAGTCGGAGAGGGTCTCAACTTTATCAATGCCCTCGGCACCACAAAAACGTGCTTGAGCAAAAGGCAAATCCTTGGAGATGCACAATATTGCAGTGTTTTTCAACTCAGCAGCTTCTTGGTTGAACTGGCGCACAGATTGCGCACATGTACCGGTATCTATACTTGGGAATATGTTGAGAACAACCTTTTTGCCTTTGTAGTCGGATAGGCTAGCGGACGAAAGGTCGGTTTTTACTAAAGTAAAGCTTGGGGCTTGGGAACCATTTTCTGGAAGGTTGCCAAGTGTGTGAATTTCATTTCCTTTAAGTGTTACAGTTGCCATAGTAGTATTTTTGATTCGGAACCAAAAATACTAAAAAAACCTTCCCGAAGTCTGTTCCGGGAAGGTTCTTATGATAATGTTTGTGACAATGTCCGTTACTTGTCTATAGAGCCAAGCACCCTCGACATAAAACCATTGAGGGCTTCCTTTTTAGGGGTTCCGTTCTTGATTTCGTTGGATACTTCCAGGGCTCCGTAAATATTGGAGATCAATTCCCCGATCATATCCAGTTCGTCATCTTTTAAACTGGAAACTTCGCAAACACTTTCGAGGGTATCCGCAGTTTCCTGAAGGTAATCCTCGTCGTGCTCCTCGGCAAAATTGACCAACTGCTTAATTATGGGCAACTTCATTGATCAAGTCTTTTAAAACATCATACTTATTGGTCTGCACCTGATTCTTCAAAGATCCTTTGGAAAAAGCGGCGAAGGTGGGCAAATTGTCCACGTTGGCCAGTTTTCTGGATTCCGGGAATTTTTCGGCATCGACCATTACAAATTTTATGTTCTCGTTCAAAGAGGCTTCCTTTTTGAACTTTGGCTTCATAATCCTACAGTTGCCGCACCAAGATGCGCTGTACTGCACCACTACGTTGTCATTGTTGGCAATGACTTCGCTTAAATTGTCTTTGTCCAGTTCTACAACCATAGCGTCCTTAGTTTACGTGGTTGGCCAAATAATCGGAAACACCAGCTCTGTCTGCGTTCATGGCTTGTTTTCCTTCTTCCCAGTTAGCTGGACAAACTTCACCTTTTTCCTGAACATGGGTGTAGGCATCTACCAAACGCAAAAATTCTTTCACGTTTCTTCCCAGTGGCATGTGGTTTATGCTTTCGTGGAATACAGTTCCTTCTTCATCAATCAAATAAGTGGCTCTGTAGGTCACGTTGTCACCTTCCACCACAACAGAGTTTGTCTCTTCGTTATAGTCTTCTTTCATGATGTCCAAGATTCCCAAGGCAGAAGCCAAGTTTCTATTGCTGTCAGAAACGATAGGGTAGGTTACACCTTCGATACCTCCGTTGTCCTTTTCGGTGTTCAACCATGCAAAATGTACTTCGGCAGTATCACAAGAAGCTCCGATAACAATGGTATTCCTTTTTTCAAACTCACTTAGGTTTTGTTGAAAGGCAAAAAGCTCGGTCGGACAAACAAAAGTGAAATCTTTTGGATACCAGAATAACAAGACTTTCTTGTTTTCTGCTTTGGCTTTCTCTAAAATGTTGATTTTGAATGTGTCGCCCAATTCGTCGATGGCGTTTACTTCAATGTTTGGAAATTTTCTTCCTACTAAAGTCATTTATTGGATGTTTTTTAAATTTTCGAGTAGCAAAAATAGGGTGGTTTTACGGCTTTTACCAGCTTAAAAATTAGTATTTCTTATGGTTGGATAAGGCGTGACTATGCCATAAAAAAGCATCATCAATATTGAGGTTGTGGCAAAATTGCACATCAATTTTTGATGACTTCTCAAAGAAGTCGATGTATTGAAAAAGTTGAAATAAAATTTATTCAGCGGCCGTGGTGGTAAGTTGCTTGATCTTGATTCGGAAAGCGGCAAAAAGCAACGTCATTATCGGGCTCAACCAATTGAAAATTGCATACAGGAAGTACTCACCGACACCAACGCCCAAAACACTGCTGTGATAGGCGCCACAGGTGTTCCAAGGTACAAGAACGGAGGTGACTGTACCGGAATCTTCCAAGGAGCGGCTCAAGTTTTCGGGTGCAAGACCACGCTCTTTATAAGCTTTGGAGAACATTTTACCGGGCACTACAATGGCCAAATATTGGTCAGATGCGGTCACGTTCAACGCCAAACAGCTTCCCACGGTGCTTGCGAACAGTCCAAAAGTGGTCTTGGCCAATTTTAGAAGGGATTCCGTGATTCGCTCCAAAGCCCCGATACCATCCATAATTCCACCAAATACCATGGCGCAGACTATCAACCAAATGGTGCCGAGCATACCGGACATGCCACCAGAAGAGAACAAATCGTTCAAGGCTGGATCATTGGTGGCAATTTCAGTATCAACCGTGATGGCATTCATAATTCCTTTGTAGCCCGTTTCAAAATTCAATGCGGTGCCTCCACCTATATTGGCAACAATGTCAGGTTGAAAAATTAGTGCAAACACACCGCCCAATAATGTCCCGACCAAAAGGGCCATCAACGGAGGGGCCTTTTTAAGGATTAATCCGATAACGACTAAGGGCACGATAAACAGCCAGCCATTAATATTAAATGTAGATCCGATATTGGTGAGTAGTGAACTTGTGTCAGCTACTCCGGATGTATCAATTGTAAAACCAAGAATGATAAACACAATCAAGGTTACCACTATAGTAGGCACCGTGGTGAGGGTCATGTATCGAATGTGGGAGAACAAATCCCCTCCGGCCATGGCAGGTGCCAGGTTGGTGGTATCGCTCAAGGGGGACATTTTATCCCCGAAGTAAGCACCGGAAAGCACGGCTCCGGCCGTCATTCCCAACGATATACCCAAGGCCTCACCTATACCAATCAAGGCAATACCTACGGTCGCCGCTGTTGTCCAGCTACTTCCTGTGGCAATTGAAATAATGGCACAGATAACCACACAAGCGGCCAAAAATATGGTGGGATTCAAAATTTGAAGTCCGTAATAGATCATCGCGGGAATAATTCCGCTTACAAGCCAAGTCCCGGACAACGCACCTACCATTAAAAGGATAAGCAAGGCACCTGTGGTTGACCGAACATTCTCGGCGACCTCATCAATCATTTGGTCATAGGATACCTTGTTGAAAAAACCAACTATGGCTGCAACGGCGCCGCCCATCAAGAGTATAAACTGGTTGGAACCGCTCAGGGCGTCATCACCAAACACAAAAACATTGTAGGCCAGCATGGCAACAAGGGCAAAAACGGGTATCAATGCTTCCCAAATACTTAATTCCTTGTTTTCTACGATATGTTCGTCTTCCCTGAATTTTGGATTCTCCTCTGTGTTCGGCATTTGGTCTGAGTTTGTTAAGAGGTAATATTACGATTTTGCACCTTGTTGTGCAAACTCCCTCTTATTTACGAATTAGGTCAAACTGGTATCCGGCGATAGAATATCCAGTTTTTCCATACAGCTTCGCATTGTGGTGTAGGTTTTCTGGATATCGTTGTCCAGACCAATGGAAAAACGGATAAGTCCTTGGGATAGACCCAATTCTTTTTGCTCTTCTTCGGGTATTTCGGAAGATGTGGATGTTCCCGAAGCGCTGAACAGGGTTTTGTAAAAGCCCAAACTCACGGCCAGATACCCCAATTTTTCGGTCTGCATCAGTTCCATCAATGCGTTGGCACGTTCCACGGAACCAACATCGAGTGTTAACATGCCTCCAAAGCCATACTCGTGGTTCATTTGGGATTTCATCAAACGATGCCCGGAATGACTTTCCAAGCCGGGATACACCACTTTTAGACCATCTTTTTCAAACTTTTCGGCGAGATAATGGGCGTTTTCACTATGTTTTTTGATGCGGATGTGCAGCGTTCGCATATTCTTCAAAATGGAAGCGGCACGTAAGCTATCCAACGTGCTTCCCAAGAGCATTCCCGCTCCGTTGTTTACATCTTTCAAGCTCAAACAGAAATCGGTGGAGGCACAAACAGCGCCCGCAACACAATCACTGGTGCCATTGATGAATTTGGTAAGGCTGTGCACCACAATATCGGCCCCCAGCTTTGCTGCGTTGATGGTAAGCGGCGAAAATGTATTGTCCACCACCAAGGGCATATCATTTTTCTTGGCGATTTTGGACAACGATGGAATATCGGCAATTTCCAACAATGGATTGCTTACCGCCTCGCAATAAATCATCTTGGTTTTTGGTGTGATGGAGTTCGCTACGGTTTCCAAGTCGGTAATGTCCACAAAAGAGACATCCATATTGAACTTCTTTACAAAATTCTTTAGGAAAGCGTAGGTTCCACCATAAATGGTTCGGCTACAAACGATGTGGTCACCTGCATCACATAATTGAAGGATTACCGCGGTAATGGCTCCCATTCCGCTGGCATACACATTGGCCGATTCAGTTCCTTCCAATTGCGCCATGGCTTCGCCCAAATATAGGTTGGAAGGGGAGGAGTGACGACTGTACAAATAGCAGCCTTCCGTGTTCCCTTCAAATGTATCGAACATGGTTTTTGCTGATAGAAATGTATAGGTTGAAGAATCTGATATGGAGGGATTTACACCTCCGAATTCACCAAAATATTGAAGGTCTTGAATGTGTTCCGATGCTTTGTAGTCCATAATGAGCTGATTTTTAGTAAAATTAAAAATATATAGACCTAAAATCAATGGTTTATGGTAAATGATGATGATTTGACTGTTTTGATGAAATAATTAGGAAATTATTCCGTAAAATTGGATTTTAGCGATTGCCATTAGAAAAATCGTCGGTATGAAACTGGATAATGTGGATATTGAGTTGATCAGATTGCTGCAAAACGACAGCAAAAAAACCACCAAACAATATGCGGATGCTCTGCATTTGTCCAAGACTGCCGTTTACGAGCGCATCCGCCGTTTGGAACGCAACGGGGTGATCACGCAGTACACCGCCTTGGTGGACAAGCTGAAGGTGGGCCGTGATTTTATGGTGCTTTGCCAAATACGTTTGGTACAGCACACCAAGGAGAATGTTATCAAATTTGAGCGGGAGGTGCTACAACTTAAAGAAGTATCAGAATGTTTCCATGTGGGCGGGGATTACGATTATATTTTAAAGATTTTCGTGAAGGATATGAAGAGCTATCGCGAATTTATGCTCACCAAACTAACGGCAATTGCGAATATCGGCAATACCCAAAGCTCTTTTGTGATCAAGGAGGTGAAGAATAGTCCAAATGTGCATATTTAGGTTTAGAGGTCAGTCAGCAGAGGGCGGTTTACAATTACCAGATGTCAGTAGTTTAGAAATCAGATGTAAGATTCAAGAACCAAGACAAAAGATATAAAAGTGTAAGCTGGGAGTCTGGCAGCAGGCAGTCAATAATTATGACTTGTCAGTTCGAGCGCAGTCGAGAACGCTGTCCTAAAGACCAACCATCGAACCATCCAACAATCCAACAAGAATCTCCCTTCGACTCCGCTCAGGGTCCCAGTTCAGAATATAACAATCAGCATGCAGTAGGCAGTTAACAATTAATAGTGGCCGATAATCGAACTTTCTAGCCATCTAATAATCCAACTATTATTTTCCCTTAACCCTTAACCCTTAACCCTTAACCCTTAACCCTTAACTCATAACTCTTAACCCATAACCCTTAACTCATAACTCTTAACCCATAACCCTTAACTCATAACTCTTAACCCATAACCCTTAACTCATAACTCTTAACTCTTAACCCTTAACCCTTAACCCTTAACTCTTAACCCTTAACCCTTAACCCTCCATCAATCCAAACCCATCATCCGTCAACTCAAAAGGGGCATACGTCAATTGGTGGCCCAAAACCTTGTTGAAACTCCCGAATTTGCCGTGAATTTTAAACCTTAAAAAAGAAATTATTATGAAAAAACTGCTTTTTACCTTAGCAATTATGGCCATAATATCGTCCTGTGCAAAGGATGATAGTCCAGGTGCGCCACCACCATCCAGTAAACCAACGATAACCGATTTTACACCTAAATCGGGTACAGTGGACACCGAAGTCACGATTACGGGAACCAACTTCTCCGTCACTGCCGCGGACAACGAGGTAATGTTCGGTACGGTAGCTGCCAATGTCAGCAACGCTACGCCCACCAAAATTGTGGTACATGTACCGGCAGGAGCTATCACTTCCAAGATTACCGTGACCGTCGATGATGAAACCGCTACCAGCACCGATACCTTTACGGTAAATACGGAAACCTTGGAAATGGCCGACCAAGAATTTACGGCCTCCGAGGATTTTACCGATTCCGATGAGATAGGCCAAGTAACGATAACGGGAGCAGGTGGCAACACCTTGACCTTTAGCATTACAGACAGCGAACTGTTTGCCATCTCCAATACGGGAATGCTTACTTTGGCCCAAGGCAAACTGCTGGATTTTGAAACAGCGACCTCACACATTATTACCGTAAGCGTTACCAATGGCGAGGATACCGTGGATGCCACCATTACCATAACCGTTGAGGATGTTGCAGAAGCCGACCCCAAAGATAAAGCTGCTTTTGTGACCACTTGGAAAACAGAGAATGATGAGGAAGATGTAAGCTTTTACTTATCAGATGATTACGCCTATAATTTTGTTGTAAACTGGGGCGATGGTACCGTTGAGACTATTAATACAGCAGATGCGTTTCCAGCAAATGGAGAGGTAATCCATACGTACAGTAGTGCAGGAGCTTATTCTGTAGCCATATATGGGGAAATGCCTTGGTTCGTAGTTGGGCCGGAGAACCAGAATGCTTTAAAGCTATCCAGTATGGACCAATGGGGAAATAATGTATGGCAAGATTTATCTTATGCCTTTGCCTCATGTGCCAATATGGTTTACAATGCCACCGATATGCCAGACCTTTCCGAGGTGACCAATTTGTCCCATATGTTCGCAGAAGCTACTAGCTTTAATGGCGACATTAGCGATTGGATTACTAGCAACGTTACGAACATGTCCTATATGTTTGCCGTGGCGACTTCGTTCAATGGGGACCTGAGTGAATGGGATACTTCAAATGTAACGGATATGTTGGCAATGTTTTATGAGGCAGAATTGTTCAACAACGATATAAGTGGTTGGGATACAAGTAATGTAACCACTATGGAAGGTATGTTTGGAGGAGCATTATCTTTTAACCAAAACCTTGGAAGCTGGGATATAAGTAATGTAGAACAGATGGGATTGATGTTGACCAATAGCGGAATGAGTACTGTTAACTATGAAAATACGTTGCTGGGATGGAGCGTATTGGATGAAGGTGAAACACAAGTTCCGTTAAACATTACCTTGGGAGCAACAGGTTTGACATATTGTACCTCCGCTGGTAAAACTGTATTGGTTGACGATTTTTCATGGACCATTAATGATGATGGTTTTGACCCTAATTGCCTTTAATTTATCAATTATTTTTTTGTAAAAGCATCGGAAGCCAATTGGTTTCCGGTGCTTTTTGTTTTTGGGAATGATAGATCAGTCTAAAATTAACAATAAACAGTTGTCAATTGTCAGTTCGAGCGCAGTCGAGAATCTATTATCTCTATCAATATATATTGATCACTGCCCTTCGACTCTGCTCAGGGCCCGGTTCAGAATACAATAATCAGTAGGCAGTTAACAGTTGTCAATTGTCAGTTCGAGCGCAGTCGAGAACCCATTAACCTTCGCACTCACGGAATAACGACCACCATGTCCCTTCGACTCAGCTCAGGGTCCAGTTCAGAATATAATCAGTAGGCAGTACACAGTCAACAATCAAATAATCGAACAATCCAATAATCCTTTTAACCCTTCACACTTTCCCCTTTGTTCATATCACTGACAATCCTACATAATTCCTTGGTACTGTCCCAAAAAACATTCGTATTTTTACACTTGTTTTTACAAAAACACAGTTTTTTAGCAATTATCCTTACAATTATTATAATATGAATCAATATGATGTAGCCATTATCGGCTCTGGACCAGGAGGCTATGTGGCGGCCATTCGATGTGCCCAATTGGGAATGAAAACCGCAATTATAGAAAAGTATGCCACCCTTGGCGGAACTTGCCTTAACGTAGGCTGTATCCCATCTAAGGCGCTTTTGGACTCATCACACCACTATGAGGATGCCGTAAAGCACTTTGAGGAACACGGTATCGATATTCCAGGTGAAATAAAAGTAAACTTGGAGCAAATGATAGCCCGCAAGCAAGGCGTTGTGGACCAGACTACCAAGGGCATCGAGTTTTTGATGGACAAGAACAAAATAGATGTATACCACGGTATCGGTAGTTTTAAGGATGCCACGCATATCAACATTGCAAAAGAAAATGGCGAAGAGACCATTGAAGCAAAAAATACCATTATTGCCACAGGTTCCAAACCATCATCTTTGCCATTTATAAAAATTGATAAGGAGCGTGTAATCACGTCCACGGAAGCCTTAAAATTGAAGGAAATTCCAAAACACTTGATTGTTATCGGAGGTGGTGTAATCGGATTGGAATTGGGCCAAGTTTATAAAAGACTAGGTGCCGATGTTACCGTAGTGGAGTTCATGGACCGAATTATTCCAGGAATGGACGGAGCATTGTCCAAAGAGCTTACTAAAGTGATGAAAAAGCAAAAGGTGAAGTTCAACCTTTCCCATAAGGTAAAGTCCGTAGAGCGTAAAGGCGATGAGGTCATCGTAAAAGCCGACGATAAAAAAGGAGAAGAGGTCACCATTAAAGGAGATTATTGCTTGGTAAGCGTTGGCCGGAAACCTTACACCGATGGATTGAAAGCCGAAGCCGCCGGGGTAAAATTGGATGATAGGGGCAGAGTAGAGGTGAACGAACACCTACAGACCAATGTATCCAACATTTACGCCATAGGTGATGTGGTAAAAGGAGCCATGTTGGCCCACAAAGCTGAGGAAGAAGGTACCATGGTGGCGGAACTGTTGGCAGGTCAGAAACCACACATCGATTATAATTTGATTCCGGGTGTTGTTTACACTTGGCCGGAAGTTGCCGCTGTGGGCAAAACGGAGGAGCAATTGAAGGAAGAAGGCGTGGAATACAAATCAGGTCAGTTCCCCATGAGAGCGTTGGGAAGATCCCGAGCCAGTATGGATTTGGATGGCTTTGTGAAAATCTTGGCCGACAAAAACACCGATGAGGTATTGGGTATCCACATGATCGGCGCCCGTTGTGCCGATTTGATCGCCGAAGGCGTTACCGCGATGGAATTCAGGGCATCTGCAGAGGATATTTCCCGAATGAGCCATGCGCACCCGACCTTTGCCGAAGCCGTTAAGGAAGCTGCATTAGCCGCTACGGATGATAGGGCATTGCATGTGTAAATAGAAAAGCAAAATGATGTATAGCAAAGCATTCAATCTGCGGATTGGATGCTTTTTTTAGCTCCGAACGGTTCGAAAAACGCGTCTTAGGAAAAGACGAATACGGATAAAAACTTCACGAAGTACTGGTATGGATAATTCTTTAAGTTCGATTGCCTGGGTTTTGATGAACGCAAGACCTGAAGAAATTTGTGTTTTGATGCCCAATTCGTACTTGTTGTATTGAAGGGCCAACCAAGTACAAACAATCATAAATGCCAATGCTCCTGGAATCACAATGGCAGGGGATAGCGAGTGGTTAAAGAACCGATATAGCCCCAACCCTGTAAAACTGCCGTAAAGGATAACAAAGTGAATCACGTAGATGGATAAAGTGCTTGCCCCGATTTTTAATACCGTTTTGTTAGTCATTAGCTGACGGAGTATCATAAATACGGCAAAAACAACAAAAACATTGCCCAGTCGAATAAATAGGTAGTTATTGGTAAGGAGCAGTCCAAGAAAGTTCAATCCGGTACTTTCGTAAACGAACTCAAAGAAATTGGACGATTGATAAATCAAAAGGTAACCAACGGCCAAGGCAATGGAAATGGCTGCAGGATACAAATACCTATAATTTTTGAACCTAGTAAAGAGCACGGATATAAATGCCCCAATCGTCGTGTAGCCAAACCACGGGATTATGGTAAATACAGATCCGTTGGCCTTCGTCAAATAGTTCGCCAAAAAGTCGGGCAAAAAGGGATAGGACCAATCTTTATAAACTCTTTCAAAAAGGAAAAGCACCAAAGTGATGAGGACAAGAACAGTCGGGAAAACATAGGCTTTCTTTTTGGCAGTCAGCACATAGATGCCGATTAGGCCCAAAATAGATAGCCCAATACAATGGAGCACATCCACTAAATAAAACGAATCGTAAATTTCGCCTTTGAACAGCCCGCCAAGGTTCATCCGTAGTAAATATCCAATGAGTAATAGCTGTAAACCGCGTCGGATTCCTTTGGAAATCCTTGGGTTTTCTATGCCGTTTTGCGGAACGCGAATCAGTAAGTAGGTGAAAATAAAACCGGAAACCGTAAAGAACACGGGAGCCGTAATTCCCCTAAAATACAACCAGATGTCGTAGGCTGTGTTGCTGGTATCTCTAAAAACGGGGTCCAACAGACCATCTATAAAATGCCCTTGCAGCATCATCAAAATAGCCCATGCACGCATGGCGTCCACAAAAAATAGTCTGTTTGTCTTTACCGTCATTTTAGAATCGATTCACCCTATATACTTGTTTAGCAGGTACTTTGGATGTTGGTCGCACCAAAAATATGCAAAATAGTCGCATCTAACTTCCAATTACGGTATTTTAGCGAAACAATCAACAATTCCATTGTATGGCTGCAATTTTGGCATTTGCGGGGAGCAATTCTTCCACTTCTATCAATTTTAAACTGGTAAAATATACCACTTCCTTTGTTCAACAGCATGATATTCAACTTATAAACTTGGCCAAAAAGCCATTTCCCATGTTTAGCGAAGACTTGGAAAAAGCAGAAGGCTATTCAGAAGACTTGATGAAGTTGAAGGCGGAAATCAACAGTGCGGATGGATTAATTTTGTCCGTGAACGAGCATAACGGAAACCCATCGGCATATTTTAAGAATGTACTGGATTGGCTATCCCGAATGGACCGGAATTTTTTGGAAGGCACCAAAGTGTTTTTGATGTCCACATCGGGCGGCAGGCGTGGTGCAAAAGGTTCTTTTACTGTGATTGATGGCATGTTGACAAGATTTGGTGCGGAAATAACGGCAAGCTTTTCATTGCCATCCTTTTATGAAAATTTTGGTGATGAGGGCATTTTGGATGAAACCCTTCGAATGGAACACCAACAGGCGCTGAGTACATTTTTGGATTCGTTAAACTCATAACCATTGCGGACGCATCGCTTTTTTAGGATAAAATCCCTTTTACAAAGTAAAGAGGCACTTTTTTGGTGGTCCAAACAATTTGATACGGCCGTTTGGCTGGACAGCAATTCCCATCAGGACCAATATTCCAGTTTTGAAGCTTGTTTAGCGGTTGGCGTATCTCAAAAATTTGAAACCACTAAAAAGCTCCGCACTTATTTAGAAAATGAAAAAGATTGGTTATTCGGTTACTTTTCCTATGATGTAAAGAACGAGCTGGAGGATTTGTCCTCAAATAATTTTGACGGTCTCGAATTTCCGGAAGTACAGTTTTTTCAACCGGTAAAAGTTATCCAGATAAAGGATGATGAACTCCATTTCAGTTACTTGAATGGAGTGTCTCAGGAAATTGAAGAGGATTATATAGAAATCAGCAGTTTTACTGCTGCACCAACCCCATCTGAACCGCAAGACCCTATCAAAATAAAAATGAGGATTCACAAGGATGCGTATTTTGATAAGGCCCATCGGTTTTTGGAGCATATTCACCGTGGCGATATTTATGAAGCCAATTTTTGTCAAGAGTTTTATGCCGAAGATGCTACCATAGACCCATGGGAAACCTACCAAAAGTTGAATGACATATCGGAACCACCGTTTGCCGCTTTTGTACGCTTCAATGATAACTATCTGATGTGTGCCTCACCAGAACGGTATTTAAAAAAGCAGGGGCAAAAGGTAATTTCGCAACCTATAAAAGGAACTGCAAGGAGAGGTTCCAATGAGTGGGAAGATGAAAAAATCAAACAAGAACTGTCCGAAGATGAAAAAGAGCGGTCAGAAAATATTATGATTACCGATTTGGTCCGTAATGATTTGTCCAAGAGTGCAATAAAGGGTTCGGTAAGCGTAGATGAACTTTGTAAGTTATACACCTTTAAGCAGGTACATCAACTTATTTCCACAATAGTTTCAAAAGTTGCAATGGACAAAAATTCTTTGGGATTAATCAAGGAAACCTTTCCTATGGGCAGTATGACCGGAGCCCCAAAAATTTCCGCGATGAAAATCATCGAGGAATTGGAGGAAACCAAACGAGGTCTGTACAGCGGGGCCGTAGGTTATTTTTCACCAAATGGTGATTTTGATTTCAATGTGGTAATTCGCAGTATTTTGTACAATGCAAGCAAAAGGTATGTTTCCTTTTCCGTTGGTAGTGCCATTACCGCTAAATCCGATCCAGGAAAGGAGTATGAGGAATGTCTGTTGAAAGCCAAAGCTATGCGGATGGTTTTAGAGACAGACTAAGGTTTATTCGTAAATTCGCATCATGGTCCAAAAATTCAAACAGCACATTGCGAGTTCTCTTTGTTTTCTTCAGGGAAAAAAGTTGTTGTTGGCATGCAGTGGTGGCCTTGATAGCGTAGTATTGGCACATTTGTGCGACGCTTCGGATTTGGATTTTGCGTTGGCCCATTGCAATTTTTCTTTGCGGGGCAGCGAAAGTGATGACGATGAGCATTTTGTACGTGAGTTGGCCTCTACATTTGAGGTCGGGATTTTTATAAAACAGTTTGATACCGAGCAGTATGCAAAGGAGCAAAGGTTATCCGTGCAAATGGCGGCTCGTGAACTACGATACAAATGGTTTGAGGAACTGTTACAGGCCATAGAGTACGATTATGTACTGACTGCCCACCATGCAGATGACAGTTTGGAGACTTTTCTCATCAACCTTTCCCGGGGAACCGGAATAGAAGGACTTTCAGGCATTCCTGAAGTAAATGGGAATATTGTTCGACCGTTGTTGCCCTTTTCCAGGAACGAGATTATGGAATATGCAAAGTCAGAAAGTATTCAATGGAGGGAGGACAGCAGTAACGCGAGTACGAAATACCTTCGTAATAAAATACGCCATAACGTTGTTCCCATTTTAAAGGGATTGTCTCCGTCTTTTTTACAAAATTTTCTCAACACACAACATCATTTGGGTCAAACCAATGATTTGGCAAACAACCATTTAAATGAGTTGAAGTCAAGATTGTTTCAACAAAGAAATGATGATATAGAAATCAAAATTTCCGAGCTGCAAAAACTGCAGCCTTTGGATGCTTATTTGTATGGATTATTGAATGGGTATGGGTTTATTGAATGGAACGACGTTAAGGATTTATTGACCGCAGAGAGTGGCAAACAGGTTTTTTCCAATACACATCGACTGCTTAAAGATAGAGATTATTTGATTCTTGCCGAAATCGCACCTGAAATTAAAGGAACGTATTACATTCATTTGAATAAAGCTTCAGGTGAATTGCCCATTAAAATACAGTTAGAAGAGGTGGAATCCTTTGAAAAACAGGGACAAAATGTCGTATTTTTGGATAAGGAAAAGTTAAACTTTCCGTTGGTGTTAAGAAACTGGGAAAAAGGCGACTATTTTTATCCATTTGGAATGCAGGGCAAGAAAAAGCTCTCCAAATTTTTTAAGGATGAAAAGATGGACCTGATTTCCAAGGAAAAGCAATGGTTGCTCTGCTCCGGCAATGATATAGTCTGGATTGTGGGCAGAAGAGCCGATGAACGATTCAAGGTTGAGGAATCGACCAGAAAAATAGTAAAGATTACATGGCTAACATAAAATTATCGCTTCTCTTTTTAGGATTATTGGTGTTTAATCTGGGTGTATTTGCCCAAACGGACAAGAATCCTGCCGTTTGGAGCCATGAGGTAAATAAGCTGTCCGACACCGAATACGAATTGGTGTTCAAGGCCAAAATTATGGACGGCTGGCATGTCTATTCCCAGTATACGGATGAAAACGGTTCTTTGCCCAGTGAGTTTACCTTTGAAAAAGCAGGTGATGATTACGAACTCATTGGTAAAACAGAGGAGAGCGAGACCCTAAAAGAATATAGCGATATTTTTGAGGTGGACGAGACTTTCTTTAAGAAAGAGGCCATATTCACTCAAAAAATCAAATTATTAAACCCTGAAGTCAACCAGATTTCAGTGAACTTGTTCTACCAAATTTGCAAGGAGGTTTGCATCCCTGTTGACGAACTATTCCAAATTTCTTTGGACGGAACAGGGTTTGTGGCTGAAGAGGCAAATCTGGACGAACGCAGTGTTGCCTTGGGAAAATCACTAAAGGTAGATTTTAAGAACAAAAACCTTTTAAATCAAAATGGAGTTACGGATTCTGAAGGAAAATCTAACCTATGGATGATTTTTGGATTAGGTTTTATCGGTGGTTTGATAGCATTGTTGACACCATGCGTTTTTCCTATGATTCCGTTGACGGTGTCTTTTTTCACCAAGCAGACCCAAAATAAATCCAAGGGAATAGCAAACGCCTTGCTCTACGGTTTCTTTATCGTTTTGATTTATTTCTTGTTGAGTTTACCCTTCCATTTGTTCAATTCGGTAGACTCACAAATTTTGAACACCATTGCGACCAATATCTGGTTGAACGTGTTCTTCTTTATCATTTTTGTATTCTTTGCCTTTTCATTCTTCGGTTATTATGAACTGACATTGCCCAGTTCTTGGGCCAATAAAATGGATTCAGCTTCTTCCAAAGTAGGAGGGGGATTGGGCATCTTTTTTATGGCCTTGACATTGGCAATCGTATCATTTTCCTGCACAGGCCCTATTTTGGGCGGGCTTTTAGGAAGTACAACATTGGCAGAGGGTAATGTGGCTACCAATCTAACCTCCGGAATGGTAGGTTTTGGTCTGGCTTTGGCGCTTCCATTCGCCTTGTTCGCCATGTTTCCGGCTTGGTTGAACTCATTGCCGAAATCTGGCGGATGGATGACGACCGTAAAAGTGGTGCTTGGGTTCTTGGAACTGGCTTTGGCCTTCAAATTCCTGTCCAACGCAGATCTGGTCGGAAATTGGGGTATTTTTAAACGAGAAATCTTTGTGGGCATCTGGGTAGTGCTATTTGTTTTGATGACGCTTTACCTGTTCGGGATCTTTAGGTTCCCACATGATGGACCCAAAAAGAACCTGACTTCGGCAAGAAAAGCAATAGGTGTCCTCAGTTTTGCCTTTACCGTTTATTTGGTTCTTGGACTTTTTAATGTCAGTAATCTAAAATTATTAAGCGGTTTCCCTCCCCCTAGTTTTTACAGCGTAGTGGAAACAGAAAGTGATTGTCCGCTTGGATTGGATTGCTATAAGGATTTTGAAGAAGGTGTGTCATATGCACAAGAGGTCAACAAGCCCATTTTGCTTGATTTTACAGGCTGGGCCTGTGTGAATTGCAGAAAAATGGAGGAAAATGTATGGAGCGACTCCAGTATCTATCCCATTTTGAAAGAAGATTATGTGTTAATCTCACTTTATGTGGATGATAGAAAAGAGCTGCCTGAATCCGAGCAGTTCGATTTTAAGTACGACTCTGGACGGGTGAAATCCATCCAGACGATTGGCCAAAAATGGGGGACGTTTCAAACAATCAACTTTAATGCAGCATCCCAACCCTATTATGTATTGCTTTCCCCGAATCTTGAAATTCTCAATGAAGCAGTCCAATATGTTGATGTTGAAACGTATGAGAAATGGTTGAAGTCAGGCTTGGAAAAGCACCATTTATCTATGAACAAGTAGTTGATATTTGTCAACATCTTTTTTAAGTCATCTAAGAAATTAATTATACCTTAGGGTACTAATTGACTTAACCCATCTTCGTGAAAAAGTACAAAAAGATTCTTCTTGCAATTGCAGGATTCCTTCTACTTGTAATTATTGGTATTGCTATATTCTTAAATTCCCTAAAACCGGATTATAGCGGTGAAAAAAAACTGCCCGGTATCTCCAATGAAGTAATCACATATTTTGACTCCTACGGGATTCCACATATTTATGCCGAGAACGAGGCTGATGCCCTGAGAGCATTGGGTTATGTGCATGCTCAGGACAGATTATGGCAGATGGAATTGCTTCGAAGAGTGGCCAAAGGCAGGCTTTCGGAGGTTTTTGGAAAAGATATGATAGGAACTGATAAGTTTTTTCTATCGTTGGGAATTGCGGACCATACAAAGGAAACTGTTGCCGGTCTTGATACTGATAGCGAAACCATTGTGCTTGCGCAGGCTTATCTGGATGGGATTAATGAATTCATAAAACAAGGACCAACCCCTATTGAATTTTATTTGACCGGGATAGACAAGGAACCTTTCACTATTGAGGATGTATATAATGCCGTAGGATACATGGCATTTAGCTTTGCCATGGCCCACAAAACGGACCCTTTGTTGACTAGTATGCGAAATAAGCTCGGAGAAGAGTATATGCAAGACTTGGCGATTGATTCAGATACCTCTACCGTATGGATAAAAAACTACAAAGGAGAGGTTACCGATACTTTGGGGACCAATATTACTGCAAGTGTGACCGCTGCTCTTAGCAAACTGCCCATTCCACAATTCGAGGGTAGCAATAGCTGGGTAGTTGCCCCACAAAAAACAAAAAAGGGCAAGGTAATTTTGGCCAACGACCCACATATAGGATTTGCTCAACCTTCGGTATGGTATGAGGCCCATGTGAGTACTCCCATCTACGAAAAATATGGATATCATTTGGCAGGAGTTCCGTTTCCATTGTTAGGTCACGATAGAAATCTGGCATATGGCCTTACCATGTTCGAGAACGATGACATCGATTTTTATTATGAAGAAACCCATCCATCCGATAGTACCAAATACAAAACAGCAGAAGGATGGAAGGACTATGAATTTGTAAATAAAACCATTAAAGTAAAAGATGGTGAGAATGTATCGTTTACTTACAAGAAAACACACCACGGACCTGTCTTAAACAATATTGCTGACCAAATTTCGGAGGAAAAACCAGTTGCCATGTCTTGGATATATACCAAACCCAAGAATATGGTGATACATGCCTTGTATGGGTTGAGTCATGCCACCAACATGGAAGAGTTTAAAAGCGCTTTGCCCAATATCCATGCGCCAGGACTCAATGTAATGTATGGTGATGCCCAAGGAAATGTAGCATGGTGGGCAACCGCCAAGCTTTACGAGATGCCGGACAGTTTGTCCACCAAGTTTATTTTGGATGGCACATCAGGCAAAGAGGAGCCATTGCGCTATTTGGACTTTTCGGAAAATCCCATGGCCGAGAATCCACCATGGAACTATGTGTATTCTGCCAACAACCAGCCCGATTCCATTGCCGGAATGCTCTATCCCGGTTATTATTTGCCTGAAAACCGTGCCAAGCGGATTGTGCAGTTATTGGAAGCCAAAGATGATTGGGACAGGGAATCCATTTCTGAGATGATATTGGATGTTACCTCTCCAGTGAACACGGAGGTGGTAACCGAGTTGATTAAATTGTTCGATGTTTCAAGCTTGAACAATGAGCAATTGGTGCTTTTGGACTCTATGAAAAATTGGAACGGGGAATATAAGCTCAAATCCATTAGCCCGGTGATATACCACAGGACGCTATATTTTATGGTGAAGAACACCATGGAAGACGAATTGGGCCCAGAAATGTTCAAACAATTCTTGTCCACGCATCTATTTAAGAGACAGATAGCTTGGGGCTCCAGCATGAAATCCGGAAAATGGTGGGACAACGTCAACACTCCAGATGTAGTGGAAACAAGGCAGGATATCGTGTTGATGTCGTTCGCTCAGACATGGGAATCATTGATTAAAGACTTTGGAGAGGATACTAGCCAGTGGACTTGGGACAAGGTACATACTTTGGAACATGGGCACCCCTTTGGCCAAGTGGCATCCTTGAGAAAATACTTCAATGTGGGACCATTCCCTGTAGAAGGTACACGTGAGGTAATAAACAACCTTGCTTTTCCTTACGACAGCACCGGTTTCTATAAGGTGAATTCAGGACCTTCGACCCGTAGAATCATAGATTTCTCTGATATTGAGAACAGTATCAGTATTTTGCCGACCGGGCAATCCGGTAACCCCCTGAGCAAACATTACGATGATCAAGCACAGATGTATGTCAACGGAGAGTTCCGTAAAATGATGATGAACAAGCAGGAAATTGAAGAAACTGCTGCATCTGTTTTGATCTTTCGTTAATTCAAAAGGGGCATTCGTCAATTCAAATTAGGGTATCCGTCAAACCATTGATTTTTTTGATTGGAGATTGGCTATTTTTTCAGTCTTTTTTCAATTAAGAAAGGTTATATGCTTATAAAAGTTTACGGAAGTGCCGTTTTTGGAATCGAAGCAACAACAATTGTTGTAGAGGTAAATATAGATAAAGGCATTGGTTATCATTTGGTTGGATTACCGGATAACGCTATTAAAGAAAGCAATTTTAGGATAGCTGCGGCTCTTCAGAATAACGGGTACCGTATTCCCGGAAAAAAAATCACCATCAATATGGCGCCTGCCGACCTACGAAAGGAAGGGTCTGCCTACGACCTTACTTTGGCGATTGGTATTTTGGCCGCCTCGGACCAAATCCGGTCAGAAAACATTCAAAAATACTTAATAATGGGAGAACTTTCCCTCGATGGAAGTGTACAACCCATAAAAGGTGCTCTGCCCATTGCCATCAAAGCAAAAGAGGAAGGTTTTGAGGGGTTTATACTGCCCAAAGAAAACGCGAATGAAGCAGCGGTGGTAAATGGACTGAAAGTATATGGGGTCGAGAACATAAAAGAGGTTATCGGTTTTTTTGACGAGGACAAACCGCTTCAGCAAACAGAAATAGATACAAGACAGGAATTTTATGACCATTTACATTTACCCGAATTTGATTTTGCGGACGTAAAAGGTCAAGAGAGTATAAAACGCTGTATGGAAATTGCTGCTGCGGGCGGACACAATATTATTCTGATTGGCCCGCCGGGAGCAGGAAAGACCATGCTTGCCAAAAGATTGCCTTCAATTTTGCCTCCAATGACGCTTCATGAAGCGCTGGAAACCACCAAAATCCACAGCGTGGTAGGCAAGGTGAAGAACAAGGGGCTGATGAGCCAACGGCCATTTCGAAATCCCCATCATACCATAAGTTCCGCAGCATTGGTAGGAGGGGGAAGCTATCCCCAGCCCGGGGAAATATCGTTATCGCACAATGGCGTATTGTTCTTGGACGAACTTCCCGAATTTGAACGAAGGGTTTTGGAGGTGATGAGGCAACCCATGGAAGATAGGGAAGTGACCATCGCCCGGGCACAGTTTACCGTGACCTACCCCAGTAGTTTTATGTTGGTGGCCAGTATGAACCCAAGTCCGGGCGGTTATTTTAACGATCCTGATGCCCCAGTGACATCTTCGCCTGCGGAAATGCAACGCTATCTAGGAAAAATTTCTGGACCTTTATTGGATAGAATCGATATTCATATTGAGGTGACTCCCGTGCCTTTTGATAAACTATCGGAAGAACGTAAAGGAGAGAGCAGTGTTGTAATCAGGGAAAGGGTAGAAGCAGCGCGCCAATTACAGACCCGTAGGTTTGAACATGTTGAAGGCATTCATTACAACGCACAAATGGGAACCAAGCACATTCGAGAGTTTTGCCGATTGAACGAATCTTCCAAAAACCTATTAAAAGAAGCGATGCAACGGCTGAATCTTTCGGCTAGGGCTTATGATAGAATTTTAAAGGTTTCTCGTACCATTGCTGATTTGGAACAGTCGGAACAAGTAGTTGAGTCGCACATTGCGGAGGCCATTCAGTACCGGAGTCTGGACAGAGAAGGCTGGTTGGGATGATACAAGGCTATTTTTCTTTTCTGTGCTAAAATAACACCCAGATACAATTTAGTAGAGATTTCAAGATTATTCCAATAAGTTCCACTCTTCTTCAGTTGCTTTGGATTTTTGATATTCCATTACCAACAACCAAGCTTGATCACGTTTTATGAGCAAGGCATCAAAATGTACGAATTGTTTTTGACTGGCTTTACCAGCCCCATTATTGGATTGGTAAGCAAAAATTCCTGTTTCATGTGCGGTAGTTTCGTCACCTATTCGCTGTGAAAAACGGAATTCCACACTATTCTGCGTTTTTCCTGTCTTGGTATCCATGAAACCTTGCTTCCAGTGCTGCAATGCCTCTGCAATTGATACAGATGTTTTGTTTTCCCCAGTTGTAAATATAACGACCGCATCTTCATGGTAAGTAGCTTTATAGCCTTCAAAGTCTCCCTCATTTACCGTTCTCGAAACTTCGGACCAAAAATTATTTAGTTCTGCTAGTCTTAACGAATCATTTGGATTTTCAATTTTACCCTTTGTATTGTTTTTAGGGTAACCCGCATTAGCGATTGCAACGCTTAGTGTTAGTATCAACGTAATAACGATTCTAGTGTTTTTCATAGGTAAATTTGATTTTAGTCGAACCTTTTGATTAGATTATAGCAAAACACTATCATTTCCTTGTAGTTCTCTTTGCCAATTTTTTCATCAATTCCATGGAATCTTGTCATACTGTCCGGACCTATTCGAATAGGGTAGAACCTGTATACATCATCAGAAACATCATAAAAATATCTGGCATCCGTACCGCCACCTATCAAGCCCGGCACCACAACGGCTTCGGGAAACACAGATCTAATGGTTTTTTCTAAGTTTTTAAACGCATCTGAATCTATTCCAGAGGCAGGGGATGGGTTGGTGGCAAAGCCACTGAGTTCAACATCTATTCCATCTCCAATCGTCTTCTTGATATGTTCTTTAACAGATTCAATGGTTTCGCCGGGCAATATCCTAAAATTAATGGTGGCTTTGCCCACCGTGGGAATAACATTGTCCTTAACCCCGCCCTCCACTATGGTAGGTGCTGTTGTGGTATGAGCATTTAGGGCTTTGAGTACAGGTCCTTTAAAAAGCCAAGGGTTGGCAAAAGCCATTTTTTTGAAGAAGGGCATTTCCGCACCCATGTACTCAAATTGATAATCCAAGGGTTTTACCAATTTATAGGGCAGTTGATTGTTCTCCAAGTCTACAATGGCTTGGGCAAGCATTCCGAGTGTGTTGTCTTCAGGAGGGGCAGAACTATGGCCCCCACTGGTCTTCACAATCAGGTTAAAAGATGCGTATCCTTTTTCTGCCAAGTTCACCATGGCAACAGTTTTCTCAAAATCAGGAATCATTTTTTGGGCCAAAAAGCCACCTTCGTCCAATGTCATTGCAGCACGTACTCCGCGTTCTTTCAAATGGGAAGCAATGGCTTTGGCACCATTCTTTCCCCCAAGTTCCTCATCGTGCCCGAACGCCAGATAAATGGTCTGTTTGGGGGTAAAAGATTCTTTTAATAAAGTTTCAACCGACTCCATCAGTGCCATCAAGGAACTCTTGTCATCCAATGTTCCCCTTCCAATGACATGACTGTCCGTAATCTTTCCTTCAAAGGGGCCAGCTTCCCATTCTGATAATGTGGGTTGGTCTACAGGGACCACATCTTGATGGGAAAGCAAGACAATTGGTTTTTGCGACGGGTCGGAACCTTGCCATTTGTACAGTAGACTGTATCCGTTTATTTTTTCCAATTCTAAAGTTTGATGCAAAAGAGGGTAGGCTTCACTTAAAAACCGATGAAACCCGTTGAAAGCAGTAGAATCTGGAATGGCATCTTCACTAAAGGAAATAGTCTTGTATTGTACGGCCTTGGATAAATTTATAAATGCGTTGTCAGGAAAATCCATCGCCTCCAAAGATTCTGGTTCAACCTGTTTGGAGGTTAGCGACATCGTATTGAAGATTAAAATTGCAGCAAGGATCACAAATAGACCCAAAATGGCAAGAAGAACTTTTTTCATGGTTGGTTTTGGTTGTTGGCTCCAAATTAGATAAAAATCGATAAGTAATCAATCATAAAAAAATAATTTAAATACCTGTAATTGAGTAAATTCACAATAAAACCAATATAATCGATGAAAAATGCAACTAATTCGTTAAATGTGGTATAACATTCTGTTTTAAAGTGTTTTATGGTTTATTTTTGCACGATTTTAGAAAACAGAGAACATGCAGTTTGTGGAGTTGAACCCAGTGGGCAATTTTGACCCTTGGGAGCAGGAGAAGATTGATGAGTTGCTACATCAACAAATTAAGGAGTCGTTAAGCAATAGGTTGATATTTGAGGACGAGAGCATCAAGCTCTGGGATCTACGTTTACTTCCCGGCGAACGACTCAATTTTAGGAGACACAATACCAATTATGGCTGGGTTTGTACAACAGGGGGACTGCTGATCACTAGATACGGTAACGGTAAAATAGATATGATCAAGTTAAATCCAGGGGACACCGAATACTTCGAAAACATAGGCAAAAACTACGTCAACGATTTAGAAAACATTGGAGAGGATTTGGTGGTCATCAACATTCTGGAATATAAACAGACCAAAAAAGAGAATACCCTATCCTTCAGTAATTAAATTGCCTTGATGTTGGCCTTTAACCCGGAGATGATCCCAAGAACATTCTCAACGGTTTCATCCAAATAATATTTAATGGCCAAATGCGGTATCCTAATGGTCGTAAAGCCATTTTTAAAGGAATGCATGGCATCTTCAAGGTCGTTTATGGCCTGTTCATGCGTAATCATGTTGTAGTTCTGGTCAATCTCAATGTTGAGTTTAACTCGGGAGATAGCAATGTCTACGGATTTTTTGCCGTCCCACCACTCCAGCATGGGATGCACACCAGCGTCTCTTAGGGCATAAAAAAGGTGAATGGCTTCAATAGGAGTGTCGTTATCGAGAATTACCTTTTTAATAAGTTTTGTATGTCGTTCGCAAAGCGTAACACCTAAAGATTCTTTTGATGCGATATACTGTCGGGGGTTTATGCTTTTTCCGCAATCCTTACATGTCATAAGTTGTTTTCAAGGTTTAAGTCTTAGTACGATTTGGGACTATTATAACTTTAACATTTTCGAATTAGTATAAAAAATCGACGTACGGCAATCCACTTTTAGACGAAATACACTTTTTCGGATGAAATGCATGATTTGTCCATTTATACCTTTACTTTAATCCTTCAAAACCAACGAGCAATGTTTAAAAAAATAGGACCGGGCGTTCTTGTTGCGGCAGCTTTTGTAGGACCGGGCACTATAACCATGTGCACACTTGCCGGAGCGCAATTCGGATATGACCTTATATGGGCACTGTTGGTTTCCATAATGGCAACCATTGTATTGCAGGCCATGACAGGTAGAATAGGTCTTGTTACGCAAAGTGGACTGGTGGATGTGGTACGAACGGAACTCAAAATCCAGTGGGTCAAAAACATGGTGATAGCTATAGTTCTAGGAGCTATTCTTATTGGTAATGCGGCCTACGAAGCAGGGAATATTGGCGGGGCCACTTTGGGGCTTGAACAATTGGTGCCCCAGCAACAATTGAGACCTTTTTTGCCGGTAATTATAGGTGGTATCATCTTTTTGTTATTGTGGTTCAGTAGCTATAAGATTTTGGAAAAAATATTTGTGGGACTTGTCGGGATCATGGGTGTCAGTTTTATTATTTGTGCCGTTATCACTCAACCATCGATTTCTGAAATATTAAAAGGAATGTTGATTCCAAAGTTACCCGAAAACGGATTGCTTACTGTTGTCGCCTTGGTCGGAACCACAGTAGTTCCCTATAACCTGTTTTTGCATGCATCTTTGGTGAAAGAGAAGTGGAGTTCCAAAAGTGACCTAAAAGCAGTGAATTGGGATACCATTGTTTCCATAGGTCTTGGAGGATTGGTTTCCATGGCTATATTGATCACTGCTTCCGCTGCGCCCATTTCGGAAATAAACAATGCTTTGGATATGGCAATGGCATTGGAACCTTTGTTTGGCAAAATGGCTTTCCTGTTTATGGCAATCGGACTTTTGGCTGCTGGAATCACATCGGCAATAACGGCACCACTGGCAGCAGCCTATGTGGCAAGTAGTTGCTTTGGTTGGGAAGGTGGTATGCAGGACAAAAAATTTAAGATGGTCTGGGCCATTGTGCTCTTATGTGGCGTGGTGTTTCTTTCTTTTGATATAAAACCTATCGAAGTGATTCAATTTGCTCAAGTGGCCAACGGAATTTTACTTCCCGTAATGGCTTCATTGTTATTATGGGTGGTAAACAAAAAATCGGTAATGGGTGAAAATAAAAATAGTCTGCTGCAAAATGTATTCGGAATCACCATTGTGGTATTTGCCATATTTCTAGGGACAAAAAGTATATTTAAGGTAATCGGATTGTTTTGATGAGTCAGTTTAAGATAGATATTAATTGTGATGTTGGTGAAGGAATTGGCAACGAGACCGATATTTTCCCATTTATAAGTTCCTGTAATATTGCCTGTGGCGGTCATGCAGGTGATAAGAAAACCATGTTGAAGGTCGCTTCACTTGCCAAGAAATCCAATATTAAAGTAGGTTCCCATCCATCATACCCCGATAAAGCCAATTTTGGCAGGGAGGTGATGGATATTTCAAACAAAGACTTAATACAAAATATTAAACAACAATTGATGGACTTTGATGAGGTTTTGAAGCAGGTAGGAATTCCATTGCACCATATCAAGGCCCATGGGGCACTGTATAACCAGACGGCAAAGGACGAGCATTTGGCAAAGGTATATTTGGAAGCTATTGCAGATTACAAAGAAAAGGCAGTTTTATACCTTCCTTTTGGCTCAGAGATATCAAGAATGGCCAAAGGACAAGGTTTTAAAGTTTGGTTTGAAGCCTTTGCGGACAGAAACTACAATTCTGACCGATCCTTGGTCTCCAGAAAACAAGAAAATGCCCTGATAGAAGAACCTAAAGCAGTGCTACACCACATTTTGCCCATCATTAAAGATAGTAAGGTTATGACCGCGAACGGTGTATGGTGCAAAATACAAGCAGATACCCTATGTATACATGGCGATACAATTTCTGCCTTAAAAATATTAATGTATCTTTCTACAACATTAGCTGAGAACCAGGTGCACATACAAAAATGAAAAGTTACCCCATTAGCATCAAACCCTTTGGAGAACGAGCTGTTTTAGTAGAATGGCCGGACAAGGTGAGTGAGTCCATTTTGGCAGACATCCTCGATTTTATGGACGCATTTAAGGAGTTGGAAATCCCTGGTTGGGAAATGTCCGTTGCCTATAATTCCTTGACGATGGTCTACAATCAAGATCACATAGATTTTGAGGAGACCAAAAACATGATTTTGGAGTGCCAAGAAAAGCAGGCCAAATCCAAAATGGAACGTGTCCAACACCTATGGACATTGCCCGTGTGCTACGACCTTGAATTTGGAATGGATATCGAAGAGGTTTCCAATACATTGGATATTTCTGTGGAAGAACTAATTAAACAGCATACATCGCATCAATATGTGGTGTACGGCATCGGTTTTTTGCCTGGCTTTATGTATTTGGGCGGACTTCCTCCAACTTTGGAAATTCCACGTAGATCGGAACCAAGATTAAAAGTGCAAAAAGGTTCTGTTGGGTTGGCCAGCAAACAAACGGGTATTTATCCGCAAGATTCGCCAGGTGGGTGGAATATTATCGGCAATTGCCCCGTTGATTTGTTCGATCCTTCGAAGGAAAATGAGCCCTGTTTTGTAAAAGTAGGGGACAAGATACAGTTCGAAAGTATATCCAAAGCAGAATACGAGCTTCATAAAATTGAAGGCGAGGTAGGTATTTACGAACCCGAAAAAGTTGTTCTGAATGCTTAAAGTATTGAAACCCGGACTTTATTTGACAGTTCAAGACCTAGGGCGGTTCGGACATCGGTATGTTGGTGTGCCGATTGCCGGTGCCATGGATGTTGAATCGGTAAAAAAAGGCAATCTTTTATTGGAGAATGATGAGAATGATGCTGTTCTGGAAATCACCATGACAGGTCCTACGCTTCAGTTTGATACTGATACGTATATAAGTTTGTCCGGAGCCCATATCGTGGCTACGCTGAACAATGAGCCCATTGATAATTACTCGGTCATTAAAATCGGAAAAGGAGATATTCTATCCTATGGTCGACTTGAGAAAGGATTTAGGGGGTATTTGGCCATCAAAGGAGGGTTTCAATCGAAAAAGGTCCTAGGTAGCCGCTCTCAGTTTTATCCGGTAACCAAATCGGCACGACTTAAAGACGGGGATGAGATACCTTACAATAAGACCGAAAATTACAAGCCCAAAATATCAGAGGTGAAAATTGAGGAGCACTTTGAAGAAAAAACCTTGAAAGTCTACAAAGGCCCAGAGTTTTCATTGTTGTCCGATGGTCAGCTTACGGAGATTTTTGCAAAGACCTATACCGTTTCCAAAGAAAACAACCGAATGGCCTACCAGCTTTCAGAGTTGATAGCGGGACATTCACATTCCATGTTGACATCGGGTACGCTGCCGGGTACTATTCAGTTAACTCCTGCAGGCCGCATGATCATTCTCATGAAAGATGGCCAGACCACAGGGGGTTATCCTCGCATACTTCAATTGAGCGAAGAGTCCATATCTGTTTTAGCGCAGAAAAAATATGGGGATGAGTTAAAGTTTAAGTTGGTCTAAAAGAAATCTTTTCTAGAATTGAAGTTTTTTTTGCAAAAAATTTGTACCATTGCTGTATGAATACAAATAAACAAGTCATTATCGAGGTCGTAATTATTCCAGAAATGGAGTGATACAGACTTTACTATTGACTAAAAAAGGCCTGTATCGTCATGATACAGGCCTTTTTTATTTGTAATAAAATTAATTGAATATTGGAATTTTAATTGGTCTAAAAGTTTGAATAACAGTGGTTTATTCATATTATGTTTCCAGTGGATTTAAACAGCCAAGAACTGTTAAAAATCTAGGGCTTTTTAAACATATATCTTTGAATTACGATATATATTCAGAAGAATACTGCATTTGAATGAAATTTGATAATGGAATTGAACAAGTTTAGTAAAAAAGTAACACAAGATCCAACGCTGCCCGCCGCACAGGCCATGTTGCATGCGATTGGACTAACAGACGAAGATCTGCAAAAACCTTTAATCGGAATAGCAAGCACAGGGTACGAGGGCAATCCCTGTAACATGCACCTGAACGATTTGGCCCTCGATGTAAAAAAAGGAGTGGAGTCATCCAATTTGGTAGGGCTCATCTTCAACACCATTGGAGTAAGCGATGGAATTTCCAATGGGACGCCAGGAATGCGTTACTCCTTACCTTCGAGAGATATAATTGCGGATTCCATTGAAACGGTGATTCATGCCATGAGTTATGATGGTTTGGTCACCGTGGTAGGTTGTGATAAGAACATGCCCGGTGCCCTAATGGCCCAATTACGATTGAATCGCCCCTCCATCTTGGTGTATGGGGGAACCATTGCACCGGGGTGCCACAACAATAAAAAATTGGATATTATCTCCGCTTTTGAAGCCTACGGGCAAAAAGTGGCAGGTGCCATAGATGAGACCGAATATAAAGAAGTCATTCACAAAGCATGTCCGGGTGCGGGGGCCTGTGGAGGTATGTACACAGCCAATACCATGGCATCTGCCATTGAAGCTATGGGCATGTCCATGCCTTTCAACTCCTCGATTCCTGCGGTGAACGATAAAAAACAAGCGGATTGCGAAGCATCTGGCGCTGCATTGTACCATTTATTGAAAGAAGACATCAAGCCAAGGGACATTGTTACCAAAAAGGCCTTGGAAAATGCGTTTAGGTTGGTGACGGTTCTTGGTGGTTCAACAAATGCCGTACTTCATTTTATGGCAATCGCACATGCTGCCGAGGTTGATTTTACTTTGGAGGACATCACTCGAATCAGTGAGTCCACACCTTTATTGGCCGATTTAAAACCAAGTGGAAAATATTTGATGGAAGACCTTCATAAAGTTGGGGGAGTTCCTGCGGTATTGAAGTATATGCTGAAAGAAGGCATGCTTCATGGTGATTGCATGACCGTTACAGGAAAAACCTTGGCCGAAAACTTATTGGATGCCCCGGATTTGGACGAAGGTCAGGACATCATCAGAAAGAAGGAACAACCAATCAAACAAACCGGACACATCCGAATTTTATACGGAAACTTGGCTTCCGAAGGAGCTGTGGCAAAAATCACAGGCAAGGAAGGACTCGAATTTACAGGGACAGCTCGCGTTTTTGACAGTGAAGCTGCCGTTAACGAGGGGATCCATAATGGAAAGGTCCAAAAGGGTGATGTGGTGGTCATTCGCTACGAAGGCCCAAAAGGGGCGCCTGGAATGCCCGAAATGTTGAAACCCACTTCCGCCATTATGGGAGCTGGTCTTGGAAAAGATGTTGCATTGATTACTGATGGAAGATTTTCTGGCGGGTCCCACGGATTTGTAGTAGGTCACGTTTCCCCCGAAGCACAAGTTGGCGGTGGAATCGCCTTGGTGAAAAATGGCGATGAAATTACAATAGATGCCGTTAACAACACCATCAATATCAACATTTCGGACGAAGAGTTCGAACAACGAAGAAAAGAATGGAAGCAACCTGAATTAAAAATAAAGTCGGGAAGCTTGTACAAATACGCCAAAACGGTATCATCGGCAGCCAAAGGTTGCGTTACCGATTTGTTTTAACAATCATGATAGGGGTATCTCCCTAAATATAGGCTTATGGAGACATTAAAAGCACAAAAAAAAGATAGTAAAAGTCAAAAAGCCATCAGAATTACTGGTGCAGAGGCGATTATCCATTGTTTGCTCGCAGAGGGAGTGGATTTGATATATGGTTATCCAGGAGGTGCCATTATGCCGGTTTATGATGAATTATACAAGTTTCAGGACAAACTGACCCATATTTTGACGCGACACGAGCAAGGTGCTACACATGCCGCACAAGGCTATGCCAGGGTTACAGGTAGAGTAGGGGTCGCAATGGCAACTTCCGGACCCGGGGCTACCAATTTAGTAACGGGGATCGCCGATGCGCAGATAGATTCCACCCCAATGGTTTGTATTACTGGGCAGGTAACGAGAAGTCTTTTAGGTTCGGATGCGTTCCAAGAAACCGATATTGTTGGTATTTCCACTCCTGTAACGAAGTGGAACTACCAGATAACCAGGGTGGAGGAGATTCCCGAGATAATGGCAAAGGCGTTTTATATTGCCAAATCCGGACGACCGGGCCCCGTATTGATAGATATTACCAAAAACGCTCAGTTTGACGAGCTTGATTTTGTATACGAAAAATGCACGAAGGTCAGAAGTTATAAGCCGGTTCCTAAACCTGAAACAGGTAGTTTGGAGAAAGCTGCCGAATTGATAAACAGTGCCAAAAAACCATTTATCGTTTTTGGACAAGGTGTGATTTTAGGTGAAGCTGAAGCTGAACTCAAAGCATTTGTTGAAAAAACCGGAATACCTGCCGCATGGACCATTCTCGGTCTTTCCGCCATGGATACGGACCATCCGCTGAATGTTGGAATGGTGGGAATGCACGGGAACTATGGGCCCAATATGCTGACCAACGAGTGCGATGTGCTCATTGCTATAGGCATGCGTTTCGATGATCGTGTAACAGGTGACTTGAACACCTATGCAAAGCAGGCCAAAATTGTTCATTTTGAAATAGATCCTGCCGAGGTAAATAAAAATGTGAAGGTAGATGTTGCCGTTTTGGGCAATTCCAAAGAAACCTTGAACGCCATTTTGCCTTTGGTGGACAAAAAGGAACATAAGGATTGGAAGGGCGAGTTTGATAAAATGTATCAAATCGAATACGATACTTTGATCAAAAACGATATTCACCCGACCAAAGAAGGGTTGACCATGGGGGAGGTAATCGAACAAATCAATGTGGCTTCTGGTCATAGAGCTGTGATGGTCTCAGATGTGGGACAACACCAGATGATTGCCTGTCGCTACGCCAAGTTCAAGCAGTCCAAGAGCAATATTACCTCAGGAGGTCTTGGAACCATGGGATTTGGTCTTCCTGCGGCCATTGGAGCCAAAATGGGGGCCATGGACCGCGAAGTGGTCGCAATTATCGGTGATGGCGGGTATCAGATGACCATTCAAGAGTTAGGTGTTATTTTCCAGCACAATGTCCCCGTGAAAATTGTGGTATTGAACAACGATCACTTGGGGATGGTGCGTCAATGGCAAGAACTTTTCTTTGACAGGAGATATGCATCAACTGTGATGACGAATCCTGATTTTGTAAAGATTGCCGAAGGATATCATATCAAATCAAGAAGGGTGTCCGGAAGAACTGACCTTCAAGAGGCCGTACAAGAAATGATGGCGTCCAAAGACCCTTACTTTTTGGAAGTGAAAGTGGAAAAAGAGGACAACGTATTCCCTATGATTCCATCAGGAGCATCCGTATCAGACATCAGATTGAAATGATGGACCAATCCTTGATCATAGAACGGCCAAAACAATATCAAAATTTGCTTGAGAAGAGCAAAGAGATGGGGTTTACGATGCCTTCCGATATTTATATTGGCACACTCTTGAAGACATTGGCAGCATCAAAACCTGCTGGCAATTTCTTAGAGTTGGGTACGGGAATCGGTTTGTCCTTGGCTTGGATGATTCAGGGAATGGACGAGGATTCAAGAATATTAAGCGTTGACAATGATTCGGAGCTTATTGAAGTGGCCCAACTGTTTTTTGAAGACGAAGATAGATTGGAGCTAATTTGCACCGATGGCGGAAAATGGCTGAAGGAGTATCAAGGCGAATCCTTCGATTTGATATTTGCAGATGCATGGCCTGGAAAATATAGCCATTTGGATACTGCTTTGGCATTATTAAAAAAAGGCGGTTACTATGTAATCGACGATATGAAGAAGCAGTCCAATTGGCCAGAAGACCATGAAGAAAAGGCAAACGAATTGATCAAAACAATTGAAAAAAGAAAAGACATTACAATAACAAAGATGGACTGGTCCACAGGACTTATAGTTGCAGTAAAAAAATAAAAAACATGGGAAAACAATGGTATACCATCTCGGTGTATTCCGAAAATCATGTGGGATTGCTCAATAGGATATCAGGGATATTCTTAAAGCGACATATTAATATTGAAAGTTTAAATGTTTCAAAATCAGAGATTGAAGGTGTTTCCAAATTCACGATTGTAGTCTTTACCACCGAAGATTGGACGCGTAAGATCGTTGGTCAGATAGAGAAACAAATAGAGGTCATCAAAGCATACTATCATACTGATGATGAAACCATTTATCAGGAATCGGCACTGTTCAAAATAGCTTCGCATTTGTTGTTCGATGAACGTCAGATTCAAAATATCATCAAAGAAAGCAATGCCCAGATTGTAACTGTCAACCGTGAGTTTTTTGCATTGGCCAAAACAGGTCGTAGGCATGAAATAGACGAAATGCACGATGCACTTTTGCCATATGGCATTATGCAGTTTGTGCGATCGGGACGAATCGCAGTTACCAAGGCAACAATGCCCATAAGCGAAATATTACAGGAATTTCAAGAAAACTAAATAGCGTAAAATCAAATATTAAAAATGGCAAATTACTTTAACACACTATCACTTCGCGAACAACTGACACAGTTGGGAAAATGTAGATTTATGGATTCCAGCGAGTTCGCTGATGGTGTTACCGCACTAAAAGGAAAAAAAATTGTAATTGTTGGGTGTGGTGCCCAAGGGTTGAACCAAGGGTTGAACATGCGCGATTCTGGATTGGATATTTCGTATGCCCTTCGTCCAGCAGCAATCAAGGAGGAAAGACAATCCTTTAAAAACGCCAAGGAGAACAACTTTGTGGTGGGAACTTACGAGGAATTGATTCCAGATGCTGATTTGGTCATCAATCTTACTCCGGACAAACAGCACACCAATGTGGTAAGCACAGTAATGCCTTTGATGAAAAAAGGGGCAACCCTATCATACTCCCACGGATTCAATATTGTGGAAGAAGGAATGCAGGTGCGTGAGGACCTTACAGTGATCATGGTGGCGCCAAAAAGTCCAGGTTCCGAAGTGCGTGAAGAATACAAAAGAGGTTTCGGTGTGCCAACTTTGATTGCCGTACACCCAGAAAACGATCCGGAAGGAAAAGGTTTGGAACAAGCCAAGGCCTATGCTGCAGGAACAGGTGGGGATAAAGCGGGCGTGCTGGAATCATCATTTGTGGCGGAAGTAAAGTCGGATTTGATGGGAGAGCAGACCATTCTTTGTGGTTTGTTGCAAACGGGATCTATTCTTTCCTTCAACAAAATGGTTGAAAAAGGGGTTGATAAAGCCTATGCTTCCAAATTGATCCAATACGGATGGGAAACCATTACCGAAGGTTTGAAGCAAGGTGGCATTACCAATATGATGGACCGTTTATCCAATCCGGCCAAAATAAAAGCGTTTGATTTGGCTGAAGAACTAAAAGTTATCATGCGTCCGTTGTTCCAAAAACATATGGATGACATCATGAGCGGACATTTCTCCAAAACCATGATGGAAGACTGGGACAATGGCGATAAAAACCTATTGGACTGGAGGTCTGCCACAGGGGAGACCGCTTTCGAAAAGACTCCGGCAGGTGATATGGAAATCTCTGAGCAAGAATACTACGATAATGGTGTTTTGATGGTCGCTTTTGTGAAATCCGGGGTGGAATTGGCTTATGAGACCATGACCGAATCCGGAATCATCGGTGAGTCTGCTTACTACGAATCATTGCATGAGACACCTTTGATTGCAAACACCATTGCAAGAAAGAAATTGTTCGAAATGAACCGTGTGATCTCCGATACGGCAGAATACGGTTGTTATTTGTTCGACCATGCGTGTAAGCCACTTTTGACTGAATTTATGAAAACCGTGGAAATCGACATCATTGGTAAACATTTTGGCGAAGGTAAAGACACAGGTGTGGACAACGTAAAGTTGATTGCTGTGAACAAGGCCATCCGTGAACACGATGTAGAGGTGGTCGGTGCCAGATTGCGTGCATCAATGACGGCCATGAAGCCAATCGGATAATACAAAACCATTGGCCCTATGAGTGAAACTGTGGAAACATATTTTCCGCAAATAGCGGATATTTATCAAGCAGCAAAAATTATTGCCCAAGTGGCAGAGGTTACACCTTTGCAGCAAAGTATCCGCTATTCCAAAACCCATGGGGCCAATATTCTTCTTAAAAGGGAAGACCTTCACAGGGTGCGTAGTTATAAAATACGTGGTGCGTACAACAAGATAAGCTCTCTTAGTAAAAAACAACTGGATAGCGGTGTGGTTTGTGCCAGTGCCGGGAACCATGCGCAGGGCGTTGCTTTTGCATGCAGTCATTTGCAGGTAAAAGGAACCATTTACATGCCCGTGGTCACCCCAAAACAGAAAATAGACCAGACCAATATGTTTGGAGGGGAATGGGTGGATGTAGTTTTGGAAGGAGATACGTTTGACGATTCCAAAAAGGCCGCCGAATTGTTCTGTGAGCAGGAAGGTAAAACCTTTGTCCATCCGTTTGATGATGAAAAAACCATTGAAGGTCAAGCAACCGTTGGTTTGGAGATACTGCAGCAATCCAGCGAGCCCATCGATTATGTGTTTGTGGCCGTTGGTGGTGGTGGATTGGCTTCGGGGCTTTGTGGTACGTTCCAAGCTTTATCGCCCAAGACCAAAATAATAGGAGTGGAGCCGGAGGGAGCGCCATCCATGCTAAAATCCATTGAGCAAGGGGAATTGGTGGAACTGGAAAACATCGATAAGTTTATTGATGGAGCCGCGGTTCAGAAAGTGGGGGCGTTGACCTATCCCATTTGCAAGGAATACCTTCACAAAATGCTAACCGTTCCCGAAGGGAAAGTGTGCCAGACGATTTTGGATCTCTACAATAGGGATGCCATTGTAGTGGAGCCCGCAGGTGCTTTGACGATTGCGGCCTTAGACTATTTTAAGGAAGAAGTCAAAGGCAAGAATGTGGTATGCGTGGTCAGTGGAAGTAACAACGATATTACCCGTACGGCTGAAATCAAGGAAAGGGCCTTGTTATATGCCCAGTTGAAGCACTATTTTATTGTGAGATTTCCACAGCGTCCAGGTGCACTAAAGGAATTTGTGGCAGATATTTTGGGGCCCAATGATGATATCACGCATTTTGAATATTCCAAGAAATCGAGCAGGGAAAATGCCCCTGCCATTGTCGGTGTGGAACTAAAATCGCCCAATGATCTAGGACCTTTGATCCAACGGATGAAGGACAATAATTTCTTTGGTGATTATCTGAACAATAAACCCGATTTGTTTCAGTATTTGGTGTGATGCCACCAACAATTTTAAGCATCCTTATTATAAAGTTTGGTTTTCAATCTACACGAAAGCGTTTGCGTAAAAACAACATGATTTTCAGTGGTTTTTATGTTAGCTTTGTGTGGGATGGGCGACCATTTATCAACACTAATCGCTTAAAAACAACAACTAATGGCAACAACTAAAACAGCAATACCGGAAGCTTTTCAAGTTACGGAAGAACTTCATCAAAAAACATATTTGGTCAACGGGGAATTACGAAAATGGGATGGTGATACCAGTCCTGTAATCTCCACCATATCTTCCACTAAGGAATATGCTCCGACAACTTTGGGAAGTGTGCCCGATATGGGGGAGACCGAAGCCCTGGATGCCCTGGATGCAGCGCTAAAAGCGTATGATAGAGGGCAGGGCTTGTGGCCCACTATGAAGGTAAAAGACCGTATCGAGTGTATGGAAGCGTTTGTGAAGAAGATGGAGCAAAAGCGCGAACAAGTAGTTAAGCTTTTGATGTGGGAGATAGGTAAGTCCAAACCGGATTCGTACAAGGAGTTTGACCGTACCGTTGAGTATATTTATGACACCATTGAAGAGTATAAGCAATTGGACCGCAATAATGCCAAGTTTGAAAAGCAAGATGGTGTTTATGCCCACATCCGAAGAGGACCGCTTGGGGTAGTGTTGTGCCTTGGGCCATATAACTACCCATTGAATGAAACTTTTGCCTTGTTGATTCCAGCCATCATCATGGGCAATACAACCATTTTTAAGCCTGCCAAGCACGGAGTTTTGTTGATTACTCCACTTTTGGAGGCTTTTCAGAGCAGTTTCCCCAAAGGAGTGGTAAATATACTTTTTGGCCGAGGAAGAGCTGTAGCGGCGCCAATAATGCAAACAGGTAAGGTAGATGTGCTGGCCTTGATAGGAAACAGTAAATCGGCGAACGCCTTACAGGAACAGCACCCAAAAAGTAACAGATTACGTTTGGTTTTGGGGTTGGAGGCCAAAAACCCCGCCATTGTACTACCGGATGCTGAATTGGATTTGACCATTAATGAATGTATTTCCGGCACTCTATCCTTTAACGGGCAGCGCTGTACCGCTTTAAAGGTGGTTTATGTGCACGACGAAGTAAAAGATGATTTCCTGAAACGCTTTGCCGAGAAAGTGGATGGATTAAAATTCGGTAATCCATGGGATGACGGTGTTAGTTTAACACCACTTCCTGAGCCGGATAAACCAGCTTACATCCAAGAGTTGTTGGATGACGCGTTGTCGAAAGGTGCAAAAATCATCAATAAAAAAGGAGGGAAGCATTTTGATAATTATATCTGGCCAGCGGTATTGTACCCGGTAACTAAGGATATGCGGGTGTATCAAGAAGAGCAATTCGGACCAATAATTCCAGTGCTCTCTTTTCAGGATATTGAAGAGCCCTTGGATGATATGGCAGAATCCAACTACGGACAGCAGGTAAGTTTGTTCGGCAAGGATGTGTATACACTATCTCCGCTCATCGACACGTTAGCGAACTTGGTATGCCGAGTGAATCTGAACAGCTCGTGCCAGCGTGGGCCGGATGTGTATCCATTTACAGGAAGAAAAGATTCGGCACAATCCACCTTAAGTGTTCACGATGCGTTGCGTTCCTTCTCCATCAGGACCTTTGTGGCGTTCAAAGACAACAACTTGAACGTTCAAACGGTGGAACAACTAATGGAGGCAAAAGTGAGCAACTTTTTGAGTACTGACTATATATTGTAAGCTCAAAAACTTTTAAAAAATAAAAAGCCCCGAACATCGGGGCTTTCTTTTTGGTTTTTATGTGGGGTTGATTAAATATGTTCAGCCAACCAGGTCCCGACCTCGCTGGTCTTGTATGCTTTTCCGCCATCGGCAAGATCTTCGGTCACAACGCCTTCCGCCAATGATTTGTTCACTACCTCGCGGATAGCTTCAGCTTCGTCTTTTAAACCAAATGCTGTTTCAAACATCATGGCAGCAGAGAGTACGGTAGCCAATGGATTGGCAATATCTTTCCCTGCAGCTTGTGGGTAAGAACCGTGGATGGGTTCGAACAACGATGTCTTTTCACCCAATGAAGCGGATGGCATCAATCCCATCGATCCAGAAATCACGGAGGCTTCATCTGTTAGGATATCTCCGAACAGGTTTTCCGTAATCAAAACATCATAGGAGCTCGGCCATTGCACCAATCGCATGGCTACGGCGTCTACAAATTCATAGGATACTTCCACTTCAGGATAGTCTTTTTCCAATTTCTGAACGGTTTCTCTCCATAAACGTGAAGTTTCCAAAACGTTGGCCTTATCTACGCAGCAAAGTTTTTTATTTCGTTGCATGGCCATTTCAAAACCTTTTTTTGCCAGACGTTCTACTTCCTCTCGAGTGTAGGTACAAGTGTCGTAAGCGGTGTTGTCGTTGTCCTCGCGTCCACGTTTCCCGAAATAGATGCCTCCTGTCAATTCGCGAAGAAATACTAAATCAGTTCCTTCAATACGCTCTCGTTTCAAAGGGGACTTATCTATCAAGGATGGAAAAGTAAATGTTGGTCTAACATTGGCGAACAATCCCAATTTTTGACGCATTTTCAACAAACCTTGCTCGGGACGTACCTTGGCGGAAGGGTCGTTATCAAATCGTGGATGGCCAATAGCGCCAAAAAGAACGGCATCGGCAGCAACACAGGCTTCGTGGGTTTCGTCCGGGTAAGGTTCCCCAACCGCATCAATCGCTGCAGCACCGGTTAGGGCAGGGGTCCAGCTAATTTCATGACCGAACTTCGCAGCTACGGCATCGGATACTTTTACGGCTTGGTCAATTACTTCGGGGCCAATTCCATCTCCGGCCAAGAGCGCTATGTTTAGTTTCATTCTATTAATTATCTGTTATACTAAATTCAACATTTTCTCCGTGGCCTTGATTGCGGATACCGTTTGGTCTGAATCGAGCCCACGAGTAGTGAAATCTTTTTCCTTGGTTTGCCATGTGATGACGGTCTCACAAAGTGCATCGGAATTGCTGCCAGGAGGTATGCGCACGGCATAATCCACCAATTTGGGTAATTCCCGACCTTCTTTTTTGTACACTTTTTTCAACGCATTGATAAAAGCATCGAACTGTCCATCGCCTTGAGCGTTTTCCTCGTAGGTCTTTCCTTCAATTTCGATGGAAAGGGTGGTGGAGGGTTTTAATCCTTTAGAGTGGGTAAGCACATATGATTTTACAAAAACCTTTTGCTGATGAAGGTTGCTGTCCAGTACATCTGAAATGATGTAAGGCAGGTCATCCTTTGTAACGCGTTCTTTCTTGTCGCCAAGCTCAATGATTCGCTCTGTGACTTTTTTTAATTCGTCATCGTTCAAGGTTAATCCAAGCTCCTGAAGGTTCTTCTGGATATTGGCTTTTCCGGAGGTTTTGCCTAACGCGTATTTACGTTTTCTTCCGAATCGCTCTGGTAATAAGTCATTAAAGTAAAGATTCTTTTTACTGTCTCCATCCGCATGTATACCAGCTGTTTGAGTGAAAACGTTATCGCCAACAATGGGTTTATTGTCAGGTATGCCAAAACCTGTAAAAGCTGACACCAATTTACTCACTTTATAGAGCGATGATTCCTTTACGCCAATCTTGATTTCCGGTAAAAAATCGTTGATTACGGCCACTGCACTGGCCAAAGGAGCATTACCTGCACGTTCGCCCATCCCGTTTACGGTAAGGTGTAATCCGTGAGCACCAGCTTTCAGCGCTTCCATTACGTTGGCTACGCTCAAATCGTAATCGTTGTGCCCGTGAAAATCGAAATGCGTACTTGGATATCTTTCAATGATTTCCTTAAAAAACGCTCCTGTTTCTGTATGGGTCAGTACGCCCAAGGTATCTGGAAGCAGAATTCGTTTAACGGGTTGTTGAGTTAAAAAATCCAAAAACTGGAAAACATAGTCTTTGGAATTGCGCATTCCATTGCTCCAATCCTCTAGGTAGACATTTGTTTCAATGCCGAGCTTTTGAGCTTCGGAAACTACATTTTTAATTTCTGCAAAATGCTGTTCTGGAGTCTTTTTGAGTTGATGAGTTAAATGGTTTAATGAACCCTTTGTCAGCAAGTTCTGAACTTTTGCCCCGGCTTCTCTCATCCATTTTAGAGATACTCCGTTATCCACAAAGGTCAATACTTCTACCTTTGAAATCAAGCCTTCCGCTTCAGCCCATTCGGTAATGTTTTTAACTGCTTGCAGTTCTCCTTCCGAAACACGGGCAGAGGCCACCTCAATACGGTCCACCTTGAGTTCTTCCAGCAGGAGTTTGGCCAAGGTGAGTTTTTCCGAGGCGGAAAAGGAAACCCCAGAGGTTTGTTCACCATCCCGTAGGGTGGTGTCCATAATTTCTATGGTGCGTGTTTTCATTCTTTAATGCCGTAGTGTTCCAGACGATGGATTATAAAGGCGTGCTTTCAGCGTATTTCTCAATATCTTTTTGGATGTTCAACAAGTAGTCGATATCATCAAAACCATTGAGCATATTACCTTTTTTGTAATCGTTGATGTCAAAGCTTTCACTCTCACCCGTAGCTAAAATGGTAATTTTTTGCTCCGGAAGGTTGATTTCCAACTCGGTTTTTGGGTCGGCTTCAATTGCCTTAAAGATTTTGTCCAAAAATTCAGGGCTCACCTGAACCGGAAGAACACCGATGTTCAAACAGTTACCTCTAAAAATATCTGCAAAAAAGCTAGAAACTACACAACGAAAGCCGTAGTCATATACCGCCCAAGCTGCGTGTTCCCTTGAAGAACCGGAACCAAAGTTTTTTCCTCCTACCAAGATTTTACCGGAGTAGATAGGATTGTTGAGTACAAATTGCTCTTTGGGTGTGTCGTCAGAGTTATATCTCCAATCACGGAACAAATTGTCCCCGAATCCTTTACGTTCCGTAGCTTTTAGGAATCGCGCTGGGATGATTTGGTCGGTATCCACATTCTCAATAGGCAATGGTACCGCTGAACTTGTTAGTATGTTGAATTTATCGTAAGCCATTTTTCTTTCAATTATCAGTTTTCAATTAACAATTAACAATGGATTCTGTATTGCTAATTGCGCATTGTTTATTGTTTAAGCTAAAACTTCTTCTTGCATTAATTCCCGTGGGTCGGTTACTTTTCCGGTAACAGCGGCTGCAGCGGCCACTAATGGACTAGCCAATAGCGTACGTGCTCCAGGTCCTTGTCGTCCCTCAAAGTTTCTGTTAGAAGTACTTACTGCATATTTCCCTGCAGGAATCTTATCATCGTTCATGGCCAAACAAGCAGAACAACCTGGCTCTCTCAATTCAAAACCAGCTTCGGTCAAAATATCCAAGATGCCTTCTTCTCTGATAGCTGCTTCTACCTTGTGGGAACCGGGAACCAACCAAGCGGTCACGTTGTCCGCTTTTTTCCTTCCTTTAATTATTGAAGCAAAGGCCCTGAAATCTTCAATTCTACCATTGGTACAGCTTCCTAGGAACACAAAATCGATAGGTTTGCCTACCATGGCCTCGCCTTCGCTGTAGTCCATATATTCCAAGGATTTCTTGTAAGTAGCAGGAGAACCATCAATAGTTTCAGCCAAAGGAATATCCTTGCTGATACCGATACCCATACCAGGGTTGGTACCGAAAGTAATCATAGGTTCTATCTCGCTAGCATCAAAAGTCACTTCTTTGTCAAACTCAGCATCATCATCAGAATAAAGAGTGCTCCAGTATTCCATGGCAGCATCCCAATCCTTACCTTTTGGCGTGTATTCCCTTCCTTTAATGTATTCAAATGTGGTTTCATCGGGAGCAATCATACCGCCACGGGCACCCATTTCAATACTAAGGTTACAAACCGTCATACGGCCTTCCATGGACATATTTTTGAAGACATCGCCTGCATATTCAGCAAAATAGCCTGTTGCACCGGAAGTGGACAATTTGGAAATGATGAAGAGTGCTACATCCTTCGGTGTAACGGCTTCGCTTAATTCCCCATTCACATTAATGCGCAAACTTTTGGGTTTGGGCTGCATGATGCATTGTGTGGAAAGCACCATTTCCACTTCACTGGTTCCGATACCAAAAGCGATAGCACCAAAGGCTCCGTGCGTGGAAGTATGTGAATCTCCACAAACAATAGTGGCTCCAGGTACGGTAATTCCGTTTTCCGGGCCAATTACGTGTACAATTCCGTTTTTCTTATGTCCAAGTCCCCAATAAGGTATGTTGTGGGCATTGGCGTTTTCTTCCAAAGCCTTTAACTGATTTGCGGACAAGGGGTCCTTTACCGGCAAGTGTTGATTTCTGGTTGGGGTATTGTGGTCGGCGGTCGCAAAGGTGCGTTCTGGATACAATACTTTTATACCTCTGTTCTTTAATCCTAAAAAAGCTACGGGACTCGTTACTTCGTGGACCAAATGCCTGTCAATAAAAAGTACATCCGGACCGTTTTCAATATGCTTCACCACGTGTGAATCCCAAACTTTATCAAAAAGTGTCTTGCTCATTGTGTCTTCAATAATTTGTAAGCCTACAAAGTTAAAATTTGTGTGTTAAACCGATTTTCGGTTCTGGTAAAATTACGACGTTCAACCGCAATTTCAATGGGTTGTTTTTAAAGTTAACAAATCTTAAGGGTTGATTTTCAATTTGTAACAAGGAAGTGTAGAGAATTGCATCATCTTCCAATTACAAACCTAATCGATGTTAACTAATATAATTCCATATGGTTTTGTTGGCCATCATTTTGGAATAGGCATTTAAAATAGGTGCATTCTCCGCTTTTTCCAGTCTTGGGTCGTCTTTCAGCAATTGGATGGCATGGTAACGAGCTGTTTTCAGGATTTGGTTATCCTTTACAATATCAGCAATCTTAAGATTCAACATACCACTTTGTTGCGTGCCCATCAAATCGCCTGGACCGCGAAGTTTAAGGTCGACCTCCGCAATCTCAAAACCATCGTTGGTGCGCACCATTGTTTGTAATCGGGTTTTGGAATCCTCGGAAAGCTTGTGGCCTGTCATTAAAATACAAAAGCTTTGTTCCGCGCCTCGGCCCACACGACCACGAAGCTGATGCAATTGGGAAAGACCGAAGCGCTCGGCACTCTCAATGATCATCACGGAGGCATTGGGTACGTTTACGCCAACCTCGATTACCGTAGTGGCAATCATGATTTGGGTTTCACCTTTAACAAAGCGTTCCATTTCGTAGTCTTTGTCGGCAGGCTTCATTTTGCCATGAACAATTGAAATCTGATACTCGGGCTGCGGAAAATCACGTACAATGCTTTCATAGCCATCCATCAAGTCTTTGTAATCCAAAGCTTCGGATTCTTGAATCAGTGGATATACAATATAAATCTGACGTCCTTTTTTGATTTCATCTTTGATGAAACCAAACACCTTTAATCGGTTACTGTCAAAACGATGTACTGTTTTGATTGGTTTTCGGCCTGGCGGTAGTTCATCTATAACGGAGATATCCAAATCCCCGTACAGGCTCATAGCTAAAGTTCTGGGAATGGGAGTTGCCGTCATCACCAAAATATGGGGAGGCGTGTTGTTTTTATGCCACAATTTAGATCGCTGCGCTACACCAAAACGGTGTTGTTCATCCACTATGGCCAAACCAAGGTTTTTAAACCGGACTTTGTCCTCCAAAACGGCATGGGTACCCACCAGTATATTCAGATTTCCATTTTCCAATTGATTGTGGAGCAAGGTGCGTTCGGATTTTTTTGTAGACCCTGTCAAGAGAGCAATTTTAACGTCCATGTTCTCCAATAGCTCTTTGAGTCCGTTGTAGTGCTGGGTCGCCAAAATTTCGGTTGGAGCCATCAAACAGGTCTGGAAGCCGTTATCAATCGCCAAAAGCATACACATTAAAGCTACAATAGTCTTTCCAGAACCTACATCACCCTGCAAAAGTCGGTTCATTTGGGCGTTGCTCCCTAAATCGTTTCGGATTTCCTTGATGACCCTTTTTTGTGCATCGGTCAATTCAAAAGGCAGGTGGTTTTCAAAGAATTCGGTAAACTTTTTGCCTACGGCCGTAAAGGGCATTCCTTTGATTTTTTGCTTCCGTTGTAAATTTTGGGATATCAATCGCAATTGCACAAAAAACAACTCCTCAAACTTTAATCGGAACTGGGCTCTCGCCAACAACTCTTGATTCTTCGGAAAATGAATGTTGAAAAGTGCTGCACTTTTCGAAATCAATTTTAATTCTTCCAAAATGTGTGTGGACAACGATTCGGGAAATTTGCCCTTGCATTCCAAGAACAATTGTTGGATCATTTTACCCAGTACTCTGTTGGTAATTCCAAAATTCGCCAATTTTTCGGTGGAAGGGTAGATGGGCTGCATCACCATTTTTAATCCTTGCTGATGCTTTTGCAAGGTCTCCATTTCGGGGTGGGGCATAGAAAAGGTGCTTCCGTATTTGTTGACCCGTCCAAAAACTACGTAGGGTTCGTTCAATTTTAGATTTTCCCTGATCCATTTATGTCCTCGGAACCAAACCAAGTCCATTTGTCCTGTTTCATCCACAAAAGTGGCCACCAAACGCTTGCCCCGTTTTTGCTCCACCATTTTGATATGGACAATTTTGCCCACCACCTGTACATCGGCTCCACTTGGTTGTAGTTGATTTATCTTATAGTAACTCGTCCTGTCCAAATAGCGGTTAGGGAATAGATGGAGCAGGTCCCTAAAGGTCTCAATGCCCAATTCGGCCTTTAGAATATCGGCCCGGTTGGGGCCAACGCCTTTTAAATATGCTATGGGAGTTTGTAGAAAATTGGGATTCATCGAACTAAAATATGTAATTTGGAAGGACTTTTGATAAGATGATGGTATGAAGCTGAGCCCCGCACTTATATTTTTCTTATTTGTACAGTTCCTGTCCGCTCAAATCCAGGATAAAGTGGATTTTATCCATGCAGATGTTTTGATTGAACCTACACCTATTGAAAATCGCATCAATGGTAGCGTTTCGTATCAATTTAATGTAATCGACGATGTGGATTCCATTTTTTTGGATGCCGTGAACCTTAAGTTTTCCAATCTTACTTTGGATGGTGAAAATTTGGATTATGACTACAATGGCAAGAGAATTATCATCAAAAATGCGATGAAAGCAGGGGAGAATCATATCGTTTCAATGGAATATGTGGCAAAACCAAAACAAACGGTATATTTTTTAGGATGGGATGATGCCGTCAGGAACAATGAACAGGTATGGACCCAAGGTCAGGGAAAATATACCAGTCATTGGTTGCCCAGTTTTGATGATATGACCGAAAAGGTGGAGTTTGATATCCAAATACAGCTCAAAGAGAATTATACCGTAATCGCCAACGGGAAACTCATCAAAAAAGAAAGTTTGCCTGACTCAAATGGTCATTTGTGGCAGTTTGATATGGAAAAACCAATGAGCAGTTATTTGGTTGGTTTTGCTATTGGGGACTACAATAAAAAATCCATAATCTCATCTTCGGGAATTCCCATTGAACTGTATTACGAACCAACGGATTTTACCAAAGTAGAACCAACATATCGATACACTAAACACATTTTTGATTTTTTAGAAACTGAAATTGAGGTTGCATATCCTTGGCAGAACTATAAACAGGTTCCTGTTCAGGATTTTCTTTACGCTGGGATGGAGAACACGACCTGTACCATATTTTCCAATCAATATGTGATAGATTCCACGGCTTTTGTGGACAAAAACTATGTGAATGTCAATGCGCATGAATTGGCGCATCAATGGTTTGGCAATCTAGTCACTGAAACCAGCAGCGAACACCACTGGTTGCATGAGGGTTTTGCCACATTTTATGCGTACTTGGCCGAAAAGGACATTTTTGGAGAAGATTACTTTTACTGGCATTTGTTGAAGACTGCGCAAGCCTTGCGGAATTTCTCAGAGGATGATCAGGGCGAAGCATTACGAAACTCGGGGGCGGGTAGCCTTACCTTTTATGAGAAAGGTGCTTGGGCCTTGGTAATGCTACAAGATAGAGTAGGAGAGGAAGCCTTTAAAAAAGGGGTTCGAAACTATTTGAACAAATACGCTTTTAAAAATGTGACCATACCCAATTTAATGGTAGAACTTGAGGAGATTTCGAACACTGATCTTAGTGATTTTGAGAAATTGTGGTTGCAGAACCCAGATTTTCCCTATAATCAGGTGGTTTCTTTTTTGCGGAAGAAAAACGCATCAATAAAAACCTATTTTGAGATAAAAAACCAGATAAAGGAGATTGGTCAAGCCGAAGCTGTTTTAAAACGTAGGTGGAAAAAAATAAAATCAAGTCAATTAAAGGAAAATCTGGTTTTAGATTATGGTATCAAATTATCACCTGAATTTTTAGGCTCCGTTCTCCAATCGGGAGATGTAAAAACTAGACAGGCCGTAATCTTGTCTCAGAACAAAATACCATCTGAACTTAGAATCGCTGCGGAGAATCTGTTAAAGGATAAAAGTTATACTACCATTGAAGCTGCCTTATATCGATTGTGGACGGATTTCCCCAAAAACAGGAGTAAATACCTAAGTGAGACCGAAAACATTACTGGGTTCCCCAATAAGAACATCCGATTACTTTGGTTAACATTAGCTTTGGTGACTCCCGAGTATAATCCGGATTCAAAAGCAACTTATTTTGATGAATTGAGTGGATATACCAGTTCCGAGCATCATTTTGAGACTCGTTTGATTGCATTTCAATATTTGAAGAGCATCGGGGGCTTTACGGATACGGTTCTCAAAAACTTGGTCGAGTCCTGTAGTCATCATGTGTGGCATTTTAAAAAATCAGCTAGGACCATATTGAGCGACTTCTTGAAGTCTGAAGATAATACCGCACGTATTAAGGGACTTTACCCTTTGTTAAGTCAAGAAGAAAAGCAATATTTGGAGAAAACTTTAGGTGAATGAGGGCATTGGTGATTTCGGGAGGAGGAAGTAAGGGCGCCTTTGCGGGCGGCGTTGCCCAATTTTTGATTCAAGAAGCCAAACACGACTACGATCTTTTTGTGGGTACCTCAACGGGCAGCCTGTTAATTTCCCATTTGGCCCTCAACAAACTGGACAAGATCAAGAATATCTATTCAAACGTCAATCAAGATAGTATCTTCAACAATTGCCCTTTCATCATCAAAAAGAAACATGGAGTTGAGACCATTGCTATCAACCACTGGAACGTTATCAAAAACTTCATCAAGGGTAAAAAGACCTTTGGGGAAAGTGAGAACCTTAGAACATTGATTCGTAGTTCCATTACCGTCCAAGAGTTCAATAAGCTTAAAAAAAGTAAGATGGATGTGGTGGTTACCGTCTCAAATCTATCATTGAACCAGGTGGAATATAAATCCATTAATGACTGCACCTACGATGAGTTCTGTGATTGGATTTGGATTTCCTCCAATTACACCCCTTTTATGAGCTTGGTCAAAAAGGATGGGTGTGAATATGCAGATGGCGGACTTGGCACTTTAGTTCCGATAGAGGAGGCTTTGTTACGTGGTGCGACCGAGGTGGATGTTATTGTCCTTCATACCGAGGTAAACCACTTGAACCGTATGTCCTCTAAAAACCCTTTTGATTTGATAACAACCATTTTTGGTTTTATGCTGGATCGTATCGAGAACCAAAATGTGCGTATCGGGAAGTTGGTGGCCAATCAGAAGGATGCCATCATCAATTTTTATTATACACCAACGGTTCTCACCACAAACTCATTGATATTCAATAAGGAGCGTATGACCTTGTGGTGGAAGCGCGGTTATTTGTATGCCAAGAACAAGAATGAGGAAACAAGTCCTATAGAACCTGAAAAACAGGAATGATTAAGACCAAAGGTCGCTAACCTCTTTTTTAACGTAAGCCAAGGCTGCATTCGATGGTGATTCCTTTTCCATGGTCTGGTTCAAGATATCTTCTCGTAATTTATCCGGTGAATCCGTTGCGCTCATTCCAGCTGAACGGATTATCTGTATAGTAGTGTTCTTTGCGGTTTTGATAATATTCCAACAAGCATCCGACATGTAAATTTGCTGGGAGAGGTTATGTTCGAACTCAGTTTCAATCTGTTTTATGAGCAAGTTTTCGTAATCACCTTTATTTTTGCTGGTCGGCGCAACACGAACCACTAAGCTGTTTAGAGCAATACGCTCCAAAAATAGGGCCATGCGCTCATAGGCCTGTAAACGAATTGGCAAAGTGTCCTTTTGGGAATCTTTGTGCAATAAAAATCGTCTGCGCCCATCTTCGTTGCGGGTATGCAATCTAAAAAAGTAGAAGGCCACGGCACCGGTTACAACGGCCGGCATTAAATAAGCGAATAACTGAAGGATTTGATCTCCACTCATAAGGTAGTCTGGTTTTTTATTGATTTTACACTACCAAGAACGCATCAAAATTATAAAAAGTATTTTTGAACAAAGGTTATTGGGTCGCCTTGGCACTTTCTTTGGCCTTTGCGTAAAAACCTTTGTAATCGGGTTGCAATTTAATATTGATCCCTTCTTTAAAATTGCCATCCTTGGCCGAAATGCCAATGTTTTCGGCGGGCACTTCCAAACTGGTCACCAATTCAGAAGCCACAGAAGCCACTTGGCCATAGGTAGGTCCAAATTCACCAGTAATGTTCAATCCCTCGACCTCGGCCTTAAAATTTGGATTCGATTTGATGATGTTTGCAACCCCGGCCAGCCATGTTTTTCCTTCTTCCGTCAATTTGTCGGAGGTATCCGAACCAAAAAGCGTATTCAAACTATTACTGATGACCACTACGCCAGCTTCAACACTTACTTTGGCATTTTCTCCCAAGGTCTGTTTTATTCGTGTGAGAGAAACAATAGCGGTAGAGTCGTTCGCTGAAATCATATCGTTTATTCCGCTCAACTGTCTTTCTTTTCTGGCAAGAGCGGCCATCGCACGGTCTACATTGTCCGAGTTTTGTTTAGACAGCTGTGAAAAATTGCTCATGTTGCCCAGTAGGGTCGCATTTGCATCACGAAGCGTTAAGTTTTCCGATTTCAAGGCCTCAGCTTCTGCGTTACTGGATGATATTTCCCTTTTTGCAACAGCGAGTTCTTGTTCCACTTCGGATATTTTTGATTTTAGATTGTCTATTTCAGCAATCAAATCACTTTTTCTCTGCGAATAAACACTTGTGGTTATAATAAGAAGCGCAATGACGAGTAGATTGTTTTTCATAAGTAGTACAATTATTTGGGTCTAAGTTATAATGTTTTTAATTAAGTTGTTTTCTTGCCTCCAAGATGCTCACAATTATAGAGATCCTGCATGGAGGTGAAGGGCACTTTCTCTTTTTGGTACTTGTAGACCCTTCTAATATCGCTGCTAAGATAATCATCATCCACATTCACTTGTATATCCTCCATATGAAATTGGCAGGGATGTTCATAACCCGCAGCATGGGTGATTTCCAAGAACTCCTTTTTAAAGGTGTTGAAGTATTGCGCCAACCTGTCGGATTTTAACGGAACGTTGATTCCACTTTGACGCCATTTGTTCTGCGTAGCAACACCGGCAGGACATCTATTGGTGTGGCAAACTTGTGCTTGAATGCACCCGATGCTCATCATAGCTTCCCTGGCCACGTTGATGCAGTCTACACCCATAGCAAATGCCATGGCGGCCTTCCCGGGAAAACCTAACTTTCCGCTTCCAATAAAAACAATTCTGTCCGTAAGTCCGTGGTCTAGGAATATCTTGTAGACCGAAGAAAATCCATAAGTCCAAGGTAAGGAAACATGATCGGCAAAACTCGGAGGCGCTGCCCCCGTTCCTCCTTCACCACCATCAATGGTAATAAAGTCTGGTCCTTTTCCTGTTTTCTTCATGATATCGGCAAGTTCTTGCCATTGGTCAATTTTTCCGATGGCTCCCTTTATACCTACTGGGAGTCCAGTCTCTTCTGCAATGGATTCAATGAAATCCATAAGCTCCGGAATAGTAGAAAATGCTTTGTGGGTAGGAGGGGAGATGACATCTTTACCAACTTCCACGCCACGTATTTCAGCAAGCTCATGGGTGATTTTTGAACCAGGAAGCACTCCGCCCTTACCAGGTTTCGCCCCTTGTGAAAGCTTGATTTCAATCGCTTTGACACATGGATTTTCATCCACCAAAACCTTTAATTTGTCCATGGAAAAACCACCATCTCTTGAACGGACTCCAAAATATCCAGTTCCAAAATGAAAAATCACGTCTCCACCTTGTTTATGATAGGGGGAAAGACCACCTTCCCCTGTATTATGATAGGCACCGCACTTTTCAACACCTTTGTTCAACGATTCGATGGCAGCTGCGGAAAGCGAGCCAAAACTCATGGCAGAGACATTTATGATGGATGCCGGGCGATACGGTTTTCTTCGTTTATTATGGGCCCCCATTACCTTGGCGCACGGTACAAAATAAGGATGTTCAATGTTTGGATGCTTTTCTGGGACCTGAAACCCTATCATGGCATTTTTTATAAAAAGATGTTGGTGCTTGTAAATGTCCCTGTCAGTACCAAAACCTTCGTAATTGTTTTCTTTTTTTGCCGAAGCGTATATCCAGCTTCGCTCTATTCTGTTAAAAGGAAGTTCCTCTCGATTGTTGGCCACAAAATATTGACGCATTTCCGGTCCTATACTTTCCAGCCAGTACCTTAAGTGTCCCACCACCGGATAGTTGTGGCTAATGGTATGGGCCTTTTGAAAAAAGATATCACGTACGGCCACTAGTGCCAAAAAAATCAAAACCCATGTCCACCAAGGGATGTCGCCTAAAAAGTCAAGGAATTCTTCCATTTATTCAATTTGATGTAGTAACTACAAATATCAAGCCCCAACATCCAAATTCCAAATATTGGAGGACATTGGGGCTTAAAGTTTTTTATTTTTTAATGAAACCTATTTACTTCTATCCAAGTAATCCAAAGCGATTTCCGTCATGGCTTTCACACCCAATTGTAATCCGCTATCATCAATTTTAAAATCGGGAGTGTGATGGGGAAAGTGCTCATCAGGACCTGCATTGGGGTCTTTTCCTCCCAAAACATAAAAGAAACCAGGTATATTTTCTTGGTAGAACGAAAAATCTTCGGCCCCTGTAATGGCTTTGATCAAGTGTACATTTTCTGCTCCTGCCACTTCTTGAAGACTGGGCAATGATGTTGCTGTTAAATCAGGGTCGTTGTAAGTGATTGGAACCCCTTTGGCAATTTCCACAGTTGCTTCGGCGCGGTAGGCTTTGGCAATGTTTTCTGCCATTTCTTTCATTCTATCGTTAACTTGTTTTTGCATGTCATAATCCAACGTACGGATGGTTCCGATAAGTTCAGCACTTTCCGGGATGATATTGTTGCGTACCCCACCACTGATCTTACCAACGGTAATTACTGCAGCTTCCTTGGTCAATTCCAGTTCTCGGCTGATGATGGACTGGTATCCATCCACAATCTTGGATGCTACAAAAATGGGGTCGATACCGCCCCAAGGCTGTGAACCATGGGATTGTTTTCCTTTAACGGTCACAACAAAACGTTGGGCTGCGGCCATAGCACCGCCCGGTTTGTAGGCAATATGACCCACTGGCAAGTAAGAACCTATGTGAAGTCCGTAAATCGCATCCACTTTGGGATTGTCAAGAACACCCTCTTTGACCATAAGCTCTGCTCCACCTTCTTCTCCAGGAGGTGCTCCTTCTTCCGCAGGTTGGAATATGAATTTTACGGTACCGTGGATTTTGTCCTTATTCTTGGCCAAGATTTCGGCAGTTCCCATCATGATTGCGATGTGAGTGTCATGTCCACAAGCGTGCATCACTCCGACTTCTTCGCCCAAATACTCGGATTTTGCTTCTGATTTAAATGGTAGGTCGTTTCTTTCTGTCACTGGTAGGGCATCAATATCCGCTCGCAAAGCGACCACTTTTCCGGGATGGTCCCCTTTTAAAAGTCCCACAACGCCGGTATGTGCAACACCTGTCTGCACTTCGATGCCGAGGGATTTTAGGTGGGCAGCAATCTTTTCCGCAGTTTTAAACTCTCGATTGCTCAGTTCGGGATGTTGGTGCATGTCGCGGCGCCATTCAATCACTTTGGACTCAACGGCGGCGATGTCCTTTTCCAGTCCATGGTCTTGGGCATAAATGGATAAACTTGCGGTACAAAGTGCAAGTGCTAAAATGTGCTTCATAATATAATTGTGTTGAGTTAGTTTATAGTTTAATCGGGCGGTAGCCTTGGTTTTGCAATTGAATATTGGCCGTCATTGCGGAGAGCGCGATTTTTACGCCGGGAATCAAATCTTCCTTTGGGAGGTCCCTTGTTTTGGACGATTGTCCGCACATAATTATTTCCACACCGGCCTCCAAGAGTTTTTCTACCAGTTCTCGATTTGGATTTTCTATTTTATATCGGGCTTTATGTGCATCATCGGACAGTAAATTCCTTGCTGCTGTGCCATGTACTATCAATGCCGCCTTTATTTGTGAGGAGGGAATCCCACTTTGGGCATGCATATTTAAAAAACGGGCAACGGTATTGATGTTCCTGTTGATTTCGGTATCGGACTCGGGTCCATCCTTAACATCGAAAACGACTTTGAACTCTTGTGATTTGTCAGTTTCAAAATCAGGATTGTTGATTTCCCATACGGCACCATAACCGTCGATTACAGGACCTGTTTTTGTGGTTTGGGAAAATCCATAAAAAGAAAGAAAAACTAGAAGAAATTGGGATAAACGTTGAAAATTCATCAGCTAATAGGGTTGAGGGTCTAAATATATTTAAAATTCAATCCAAATCCGAAAACGATGTTTATAAAAATTGACAGCTTGATTTTAGCAAAAGATCATTATTGGCTAATTTCACGCCTACTTTTAAAAGCTTCTGGCCCTTGAGTAATTTTATAGATGAATTGAATGATGCGCAGCGCGCTCCCGTGTTGCACAAGGATGGACCTCTAATGGTAATTGCCGGTGCCGGCTCTGGAAAGACCCGTGTGCTTACGTACAGAATCGCCCATTTGATGGAACAGGGCGTGGATTCCTTTAATATTCTGGCGTTGACCTTTACCAATAAAGCGGCACGTGAGATGAAGAAGCGTATTGCCACCATCGTTGGAAATTCGGAGGCCAAAAACCTATGGATGGGTACGTTCCACTCCGTTTTCGCCAAATTGCTCCGTTTTGATGGTGACAAACTGGGCTACCCAAGCAATTTTACCATTTACGACACCCAAGATTCCCAACGTTTGATCGCGGCCATTATCAAAGAAATGGGTCTTGATAAAGATGTCTACAAGTACAAGCAGGTACAGAACCGTATATCGTCCTATAAGAATAGCTTGATTACGGTGAAAGCTTACTTTCAAAATCCTGAATTGATGGAAGCCGATGCCATGGCAAAGCGTCCACGTTTGGGAGAAATTTATCAGAATTATGTGGACAGATGCTTTAAGGCGGGTGCCATGGATTTTGATGACTTGTTGTTGCGTACCAATGAGTTGTTGACCCGTTTCCCGGAAGTGTTGATGAAATACCAAGATCGTTTCCGATATATCTTGGTGGATGAGTATCAAGATACCAACCATTCCCAATATTTGATAGTGAAGGCTTTGTCGGACCGTTATCAGAATATTTGTGTGGTGGGGGACGATGCCCAAAGTATTTATTCGTTCCGAGGGGCAAATATCAGTAATATCCTCAATTTTCAACGGGATTATGACGATGTGGCCGTGTATCGATTGGAACAGAATTACCGTTCCACAAAAAATATTGTAAATGCCGCTAACTCCATCATTGCCAACAATAAAAACCAGTTGGAAAAAAATGTTTGGACTTCCAACGATGATGGTGGATTGATTAAAATTCACAGGAGCGTCACCGACGCGGAAGAGGGCCGATATGTGGCAGGTTCCATTTTTGAGAACAAGATGCAACAACAGATGCAGAACGGAGAGTTTGCTGTTTTGTACCGTACCAACTCACAATCCCGCGCCATTGAAGATGCGCTCCGTAAACGGGATATTCCTTATCGGATTTATGGAGGATTGTCCTTCTATCAACGGAAAGAAATTAAGGATGTACTCGCTTATCTGAGGTTGGTCATCAATCCAAAAGATGAGGAGGCCTTGAAACGGGTTATCAACTTCCCCACACGTGGAATAGGACAGACCACAATAGACAAACTAGTGGTCGCAGCCAATCATTATGGACGTTCCATTTATGAGGTGATGGACAATTTGGACCGATTGAATCTAAACATCAATGCAGGTACCAAACGTAAATTGGTGGATTTTGTCACTATGATCAAGAGCTTTCAAATTATGAACGAAGGCTCCGATGCCTTTGTATTGGCCGAGCATGTGGCCAAAAAAACGGGTCTCCTGCTGGAATTCAAAAAAGATGGCACTCCAGAGGGAATCGCCAAAATGGAGAATATCGAGGAGCTTTTGAACGGTATCAAGGATTTTGTGGAGGGCCAAAAAGAAATTGCAGATGCCACAGGAAGTTTGACCGAATTTTTGGAGGATGTAGCCCTTGCCACCGATATGGACAAGGATATTGAGGATGACGACAGAGTGGCCCTTATGACCATTCACCTAGCCAAAGGTTTGGAGTTCCCTTATGTCTATATCGTAGGAATGGAGGAGGACCTGTTTCCATCTGCCATGAGTATGAATACCAGAAGCGAACTGGAAGAAGAACGAAGATTGTTCTACGTTGCTCTTACCCGCGCGGAAAAACAGGCATTTCTTACCTATACCCAAAACCGTTATCGTTGGGGAAAATTGATCGATGCCGAACCTAGTCGTTTTTTGGAAGAAATTGAGGAAAAGTATGTCGAGAACCTAACGCCTGTCAATGATGGTTACCGATATAAATCAACAATAGATAAGAATATTTTCGGTGAGGTGGACAAGAGCAAGCTGCGTCAGGTAAAACCATCGAACGGAACGCCTCCCAGTGTTCAAGGCCCAAATGAAAACCAATTGCGCAAGCTGCGCAAACTAAAACCTGAGATATCTTCTCCGGCCCAAGCGCAGGACCTGGACCCTGGTTTGGTAACGGGAGCACGCGTTAACCATACCCGTTTTGGCCGTGGAAAAATCTTAAATATTGAAGGAGTCGGCAACGATAGAAAAGCGGAAATACATTTTGACCAGGGTGGCATAAAAAAACTATTGCTGCGCTTTGCCAAACTTGAGGTTTTGGACAATGCCTAATACAAATTTTCACTTTCTCACAATTTAACCTTAGCTGGTTTAGTTATTTTCTAATTAATTTTTGGGAGTAGGCTGCAATGGGTAAAAATGCTTAAATTCAGAGCTAGTATTTTGAATTCTAAGACCAAACCAACCAACCTCCCCCTATGAAGAATCTCTTTCTTAAACCTGTTTTTTTAGCAGTCGCCATTCTTGTTGTCACGATTTTTGGAGTGGCCGGCTATCACTACGCAATTGGATACCCCGCATGGGTGACCATGGCTGCCGGAATACTGATAGGCATAGTACTGATTATTGTATTAAAATTATTGCTCACTTTGCTTTTTCCACTGGGCAGGAAAATCCCATTGCCCATTGCAACTACAATCTTGGGAGGGTTTTTGGCACTCTACATTATGCGGATGTATGCTTTCAGGTGGCCATCCGTATTGTTTTATACGCTCGCTTTATTCGGTTTTATCTGCTTGGTATTGATTGTTTTCGGTATTTGGCAAATCTTGAAAAATAAAAATACCGCAAGGGGAGGTGTTCTAATACTTATTGGTATTGTGCTGATTGTCCTTGGGCTATATGGATTCAATGCCCTGGATGGCGACCCATATTTGGAAGAATCAACATCCGAAGAGAACATATCCGTAACTACTTTGGGCAAATTGGGTATTGCAGACCCTTCTGAAAAGGGAAATTTTGATATTGAAGTTTTTACCTATGGTAGCGGAACCGACGATAAAAGAACGGAATACGCCGAAGGTGTTAGGATTAAAACACCAACTGTTGATGCATCACTATTACTACCGGAATGGAAGGGCAAAAAGAAAAAATGGCGAGAAAAATACTGGGGCTTTGGAGTGGATAGTTTTCCTTTGAATGCCCGTGTGTATATGCCCAAGGGCAATGGGCCCTTTCCAATGGTGATGATGGTACATGGCAACCACAGTATGCTCGATTATTCCGATGGGGGTTATGCCTATCTCGGAGAGCTTTTGGCCAGCCGAGGTATTATTGGGGTCTCAGTGGATGAAAACTTCATCAACGGACATTGGTCCGGTGATTTTATGGGCAAGGAGATGCCAACTCGTGGTTGGTTGCTGCTCAAACATCTGGAACAATGGAGAAATTGGAACAATGATGAGAGTTCTGAATTGGCGGGAAAGGCAGATTTGGAAAATGTAATCTTAATGGGGCATTCCAGAGGAGGTGAAGCGGTATCCATTGCGGCAGCTTTTAATAAATTAGAGAGGTTTCCCGATAATGGTAATGAAAAGTTCGACTTTGATTTTGGGATTAAAGGTATTATCACAGTAGCACCCACAGATTATAGGTACAATCGTGAGATTAGTTTAAAAGATATCAACTATTTGAGCATTCAAGGAGCATCAGATGCTGATGAAACAAGTTTTTGGGGAATGCGTCCGTATCACAGATTAACGTTCTCCGATGGTTTTGATGGCTTTAAAACTGGCTTATATATGAACCATGCCAATCATGGTCAATTTAATTCATCGTGGGGCCGTTCGGATTTTGGCGCTCCAATGAAATGGTTGCTCAATCTTGAGCCGTTGGTCACAGGAGAGGAGCAACGGCAGGTGGCCAAGGTTTATGTGAGTGCATTTGCAGAGAGTGTGTTCAAAAAGGATAAGGATTATCTGCCTATATTCAAGAACGTGGATTTGGCGCATGATTGGTTGCCCAAAGAAACTTATAGAAGTCAATATAGCGATGCAAGCAAGCAAGTATTGGTTGATTTTGAAGGAGATTTGGATTTGACCAGTGCGTCTAACAGTATAACATTGGCTGCCAAAAACTTCAAAATCTGGAGAGAAACCGAATTGATGTCCAGAGACGGCGGGAGCCAGCAAAACAATACTTTGGTCTTGGGTTGGCAGCATGGTAAGAACGTACAAAAGGACTCCCTTCCGATATACAGTATTATGTTGCCCGATACTTTGAGGAATTTCAGTATAGCCGATACTTTGGCTTTATCCATGGCCATGGGCGATATTTCCGAATTGGACCTAAAAAAGGACGACAAGAAAATGGAGGAGCCAAAGTTTGGTTTCAATTTTAGTGTAATGCTTAAAGATAGCACTGGAAACACCGCATCGGTGGCGATATCGGATTACAATGCTTTGCCCGGAATTATCAAGACCAAGTTTACCAAGTTTGATTTTCTGGATAAAAACATGATTGGAAAAAACTCGGAAGACCAATTAAAAAGCTGCTATCTGCCTATTTCATCTTTTTTGAAAAAGAATGATAGCCTAAATCTGGATAAAATTAAAAGCATTCATATGGTTTTTGATAAGGACACTTTGGGCGTGGTTATTTTGGATGATATAGGGTTCTATCTTGACAAGTAGGTTTTACGGTACGCTATAAATAGACTTCAATTTGCTGAATATGTAGATTGATGGTGGCCATCAATCTATGTACCATCCTCACGTTCAATAAGTATTATCTTTGTAGTTGTTCTTTTGAAATGGGTATAACTTTTTTTGATGACTTATGGCAGAATTGATAAAATTATATGAGGAAAATCCTAATCCAAAGCAGGTTCAACAGGTAGTTGACGTGCTTAGGGAAGGTGGCCTGGTAATTTATCCCACCGATACCGTATATGGTCTTGGGTGCGATATTACCAATTCAAAAGCATTGCAACGCATTGCCCGTATAAAGGGAGTTAAGTTGGAAAAGGCCAATTGGTCGTTTATCTGTGCCGATTTGAGCAATCTTTCGGATTATGTTCGCCAAATAGATAGCCCTACATTCAAGATTCTTAAAAGAACCTTGCCAGGCCCCTATACTTTTATCCTGCCGGGGAATAATAATTTACCAAAGGACTTTAAGAAAAAGAAAACGGTGGGTATTCGTGTGCCCGATAATTCGATTGCCCGTGCCTTAGTAACAGGATTGGGACACCCTATTGTTTCTACATCTATCCGTGATGAAGATGATATTTTGGAATACACCACCGACCCTGAACTAATTTTTGAAAAATGGGAGAACTTGGTGGATATTGTAATCGATGGGGGGTATGGGGATAATGTCGCTTCCACCGTAATAGACTTATCGGGTGATGAACCGATAGTGATTCGGGAAGGCAAGGGAAGCCTTGAGATATATTAATAAAAAAAGCGGCCTATTTGGCCGCTTTCTTATTCTATAAGCTAAAGCTTATTTCTTATTTTCCAGAACCACCGATTGCTGGGTCTTTCATTCCTTCTTCGATCATGCTATAGAACTGATCGATTTTTGGAAGTACAACAATTCGTGTTCTTCTGTTTTTAGCTCTGTTTGCAGAAGTATCGTTACCTACTAGTGGTACGTAGTAGCTACGTCCGGCAGCGGTCATTCTTGCAGGGTCTACACCAAAATCATCTTGTAGTATTCTAACAACGGATGTTGCTCTTTTAGCACTCAAATCCCAGTTGTCAAGTAGAACACCGCTTCTATAAGGTACATTATCAGTGTGACCTTCTACCATAAATTCAAAATCAGGCTTGTTGTTCACTACTTTGGCTACTTTACCAAGTACTTCCTTAGCAGCGTTGGTTACGTTGTAGCTACCACTTCTAAACAATAGTTTGTCAGAGATAGAAACGAATACAACACCTTTTTCAACACTGATTTCGATATCTTCATCGTCCAAGTTGCCCAACACACCTTTTAGGCTCTGTACCAAAGAAAGGTTTACAGAATCTCTACGTGTAACGGCATCTTGAAGTTTTCTAATAGTAAGATCTTTTTCTTTAAGGCTTTCCAAAGACTTTTCAAGGTTTTCGGCACCTTTAGTGGTAAGCGTTGTCAAGTTGCCCATGTTGTTGATAAGCTCTTGGTTGTTCGCTTTAAGGAATGCATTTTGATCTTCGAGAGTTTTCAACCTAGAGTCAGCGGTTGCTTTATCTTCCAAACAATCGTTCAATTTAACGGTTGCGGAATTTAATAGGTCTTGCGTTTCTTTGTGCTTGGCCTCCAATTCGGCATATTTCTTTTGCGATACGCAAGAGGATAATAGAATCGTCATTGCCAATGTTCCTAGAAAAACTTTTTTCATAGTTCAGATTATAATTTAAGGATTGTTAGATATATCAAATGTTAAAAAACTACACCAAAATTAGATAAAAAGCAAGGTACCTATATTTCGGCTTCGTTAATCTTTTACTAAAATGTTAAAATTCTCTACTTGATGTACGAAGTAGGACCATACTATGGATGTCGTAATATGGTATTTTAATATAAAATTAGCTTTTTCGCGCTTTCTGTACATTTTTATAAAGTTAGCATAAAAGCTAAGATGAGCCCTCAAGATAGCGAAGCAGTGGTCGAATTTTAATTGGAAAACAAAACGTAATGCTGCCAAGGCGTCTAAGGCCAATCGCGCAAATACCAGCGGGATTGCTTTTTTTCTGGGAAGATTTTTTGTGATGGAGTACAGCGAGTTCCTAAAGTTGAGAAATGTTTTCTTCGGGTTCATATTGGAAAGGGTGCTACCGCCCAAGTGATACACGCTACTATGGCCTACATAATATACTTTATGACCAGCATTTTTTGCGCGCCAACATAAATCTATCTCTTCTTGGTGGGCAAAGTAGTCCTCGTCAAACCCTCTTAATTTCTGAAACACGTCACTTTTAATGAACATACAGGCACCAGTGGCCCAAAATACTTCTCTAATATCGTTGTACTGTCCTTCGTCTTTTTCGATGGTCTGAAAAATGCGCCCCCTGCAAAAAGGGTATCCAAACATATCAATGAATCCACCTGCTGCGCCAGCATATTCAAAATGGTCTTTTTGGATTAGGTCCAAAATTTTTGGTTGAATAATGGATGCTTCTGGTATCGACTTAAAAGCATTTTTGACAGGCTCCAACCAATTGGGAGTTACTTCCACATCGGAGTTTAGTAAGCAGAATATATCTGCTTTAATGTGTTCAAGGCCATCGTTGTATCCTTTGGCAAAACCACCATTAGAGCTGTTCTGAACTATTCCGATGCCAGGGTAGTATTGTTTTAAAAAATCAACAGACCCGTCCGTGCTAGCATTGTCCACCACATATATATCGGCTCCATCCGAATGCTTCATAACAGAAGGCAGGAACCTTTCGAGCAAGGCTTCTCCATTCCAGTTGAGTATGACGACGGCGATTTTCAAAACGGAGGCAAATTAACGGCTAAAATCAGGAATATCCTTCAAAAACGCATACTTTTCATTCTCATGATCCATTTTGCAATAATAATGATCTAGACCGTTGGTCACCATTAAGTATTCAGCCTTTAACTCGTAGTTGTAACGGGCTATTTGGTCAAAAGTATCTTGAGTGATTTTTACATCGGGACCTTTGCACTCGATTAGAAGATAGATTGAGCCATCAGGTTTAAATACGACAACATCGTATCGTTTTTTTAAATTGTTGACCGTCAACTGTTTTTCAACATTGATCAAGCTTTTAGGATAATTTTTGGTAAAGACCAAATATCTGAGCACATGCTGGCGAACCCATTCTTCCGGTTGGAGGACTACAAATTTTTTACGTAGCCCATCAAAAATGTACTGCCTATTTTGGCTATTTTTGATTCGAAACGAATAGGTTGGAAAATTCAAATCTTGCATTCTACAAAACTGGTGATATAATTTGAATGGACAAAGTAAAGGAGATTGTATCGGAAATCAACAAGGGAAATCCAAAACCTATATATTTTTTAATGGGGGAGGAGCCCTATTATATTGATAGGATTTCTCAATATATTGCCGAAAATGTACTTACGGAAGATGAAAAAGGCTTTAATCAGATGGTACTTTATGGAAAGGATACCACTGTTGATGATATAGTTGCCAATGCCAAGAGATTTCCTATGATGGCTCAGTACCAAGTGGTTATCGTGAAAGAGGCGCAACATTTGTCAAGAACTATCGAAAACCTTGTTCCGTACGCCGAAAACCCACAACCGACCACAATTTTGGTACTTTGTTATAAGTACAAGAAGCTTGATAAGCGTAAAAAACTATATAAGGCCGTCAACAAAAGTGGTGAGTTGTTCGAAAGTAAAAAACTGTATGATAATCAAGTGGCAGATTGGATTCGAAGGACCTTGGCGAGTAAAAAGTACAAAATTTCCCCCAAATCTTGTATCATGTTGGTGGAGTATCTTGGAACCGATTTGAGCAAAATCAGCAACGAACTTGATAAATTGACATTGATTGTCTCACCTACCACGGAAATAACCCCCGAACTGATCGAAGAGCATATCGGTATAAGCAAAGACTTCAATAATTTTGAGCTGAAAAAGGCAATAGGGGAGCGGGACGTTAAAAAGGCATCACGAATCATCGATTATTTCGCACAGAACCCAAAAGACAATCCCTTTGTGGTTACGGTTACTCTTCTGAACACCTTTTTTACCCAACTTTTACAGTATCATGGACTCAAGGACCATTCTCCGGGAAATGTGGCCAAGGTACTTGGAGTCAACCCCTATTTTGTAAACGAGTATGTAGTGGCCGCAAAAAATTATCCCATGAAAAGAGTGAGCGGCATTATTTCCAGCTTAAGGAATTTAGATCTAAAGGGAAAAGGAGTAGGTGCCAGCAATATGGGACAGGCTGATTTGCTGAAAGAACTACTCTCCGAAATAATCTAAAGGTTATTTTTTATCCACACTGTACTTGCCCGGGCCCAATAGCATTATAATTACAAAAAAGGCAAGATAAAGCAATGGTAACTCTTTTCTTCCAAAAGGATCAGCACCATGGGCGATAAAAGCTGCAACGAACATAGTAATGGCTGCAGGTATTGCGGCCCAACGGGTTTTAAACCCGATAATCATTAATAGGGGGCAGATAAATTCACCAACAACGGCTAAAAACAATGAGGGAGCTTGGCCTATCCCAAAAGGATCAGCAAATTCCGTGTTGCCATTGATAAGTTTCATAAGTTTTGGATAACCATGAGTAAGCATAAATGCTGATGGAACTATCCTTAATAATGCCAGACCCAGGTGTATCAAAGTATTGTTTTTCATGTGGGGAAAATTAATGCACGTGAAAATATAAATTATGTTTTAAAAAACGTAACATTAATTGACGAAAAGTGCTTTTGAATTGACTTATGAGAAATACTAACGTAAAGATGGATATGATTTTGGGTCCGATTCGTGCATAATCTGATATACCTTCTCAAAAATATCTTCGGCATTGGGCTTGGAAAAATAGTCCCCATCAGAAGCATAAGCCGGCCTATGCTCCTTGGCCGATAAAGTTTGGGGTGCACTGTCCAAATATTTATAGCCACCTTGCTTTTCGACCACTTCTTGCATCAAATAGGCCGAACACCCTCCTGGAACATCTTCATCAATCACCAAAAAGCGATTGGTTTTCTGAAGACTTTTCACCACGTCATGGTCTAAATCAAATGGTAGAAGTGACTGTGCGTCGATAACCTCTGCATCAATGCCTACTTCCAATAAATCGTTTGCTACTTTTTCCACAATACGAAGTGTGGAACCGTATGATAGGAGTGTAATATCCGTTCCTTCTTTAAGGGTTTCTACCTTGCCAATTGGTGTGCAGAACTCTCCTAGATTAGCGGGTTTTTGTTCTTTTAGGCGATACCCGTTAAGGCTTTCTATGACCAAAGCGGGCTCGTCACTTTTCATAAGTGTATTGTAAAAACCTGCTGCTTGAGTCATATTTCTGGGTACTAAAATGTACATTCCTCTTAATAAATGCACCAATCCTCCCATAGGGGATCCAGAGTGCCATATTCCTTCCAAACGGTGCCCGCGTGTACGGACGATGAGCGGAGCCTTTTGTTTACCCACGGTCCGGTACATCAAAGTGGCCAAATCATCACTCAATGTTTGGATGGCATAAAGGATATAATCCAGATATTGTATTTCAGCAATGGGCCTTAAACCACGGAGGGCCATACCGATTCCTTGACCTATGATAGATGTTTCACGAATTCCTGTATCGGCAATCCTTAGTTCGCCATACTTCTTTTGAAGGCCCTCAAGTCCTTGGTTAACATCACCAATATTTCCAGTGTCCTCACCAAAAATAAGTGCCTCAGGATATTTGGAGAAAAGAGCGTCAAAATTGTCCCTCAAAATGATTCTTCCGTCGACTTCCTCGGTTTTTTCAGGATAAGAAGGTGCTACGGACTCTATTTTTGTGGCCTTATTTTCTAGTTCGTTATAAAGGTGCGAACTGTAATGGGGTTCGTTGGATTTTAAAAAATTATCTATCCACTGCTGGAGCTGTTTTTTTTCCGGGGTGGATTCACCTAAAAGGTAACGAAGTGCTTGTCTGGATTTTGATGCTAAATCTTTCTTTAGAGGTTCTTCAGTAGCAATTAGATCATTTTTTAATTTATTGATGAACGCTTTGTTGGGACTTTGTGCGGACACTTTTTCCAATAGTTGCACCAATTCCTTTTTCGCACTCAACTGAGGTTTCAAAAATTCAGACCAAGCTTCTTTTTTAGCGGAACGTACTTTGTGCTTTATCTCGCGTTCTACCTTTTTAAGCTCTTCTTCTGTGCTTATGCCATTTTCTATGATCCACTCTCTAAAACGTTTGTTGCAATCATTTTTGCGTTCCCATTCCAGCCTTTCTGTGGATTTGTACCTTTCGTGCGATCCGGATGTCGAGTGACCTTGAGGCTGGGTCAATTCTGTTACATGGACCAATACGGGCACATGGCCTTCGCGTGCAATGTCAGATGCATTTTCAAAGGCATGTATCAGCGCTGTATAATCCCATCCCTTTACTTTTAAGATTTCAAAGCCATCATGTGTTTCATCCCGTTGTAATCCGCTCAACGCTTTGGAGATATCACCTTTGGTGGTATGGAATTCGGAGGGTACCGAGATTCCATATTCGTCATCCCAGATGCTTATTACCATGGGTACCTGCATTACCCCGGCTGCATTCAGGGTTTCAAAAAAATGACCTTCGCTTGTGCTTGCGTTGCCAATGGTCCCCCATGCTACTTCGTTCCCGTTTTTGGAAAAATTGGATTGGTCGATTCCCTCGACATGTCTATATATTTTTGAGGCTTGTGCCAAACCGAGCAAACGGGGCATTTGGCCTGCGGTGCAGGAAATATCGGCACTACTGTTCTTTTGTTCGGTCAGGTTTTTCCATGTTCCATCTTCATTTAGGCTGTGGGTCACAAAATGACCGCCCATTTGCCTTCCGGCACTCATGGGTTCCTTCTCCAAGTCCGTTGTGGCATAAAGTCCATGAAAAAATGCTTTGGGGCTTAAGTAACCCAACGCCATCATAAAGGTTTGATCACGATAGTAACCGCTTCTAAAATCACCATCCTGGAATGCTCTTGCCATAGCAAGTTGAGGAAGCTCTTTACCGTCTCCGAATATTCCAAACTTGGCTTTTCCCGAAAGTACTTCGCGACGTCCCAATAGACTACATTCCCTACTCATAACGGCGGTCTCGTAATCTTGAAGAATTTGAGATTTGAAATCGTCAAAAGAGATGTCGTTACTTGTACTAGGTTTAGGTTTCATGGATGTTTGAAGATTTATGCAAAACTATTAAAAATACATCAAAATAGCAACATCAAACCTTGTTAATAAAATGAGAATTTATTAAAATAAACCATTAAAAAATAAATATATATTAATTTATATTGATTTATTGGATATTAAATTATTGATTTGATAATCAAAACCACTTTCGAGTAAACAAACCTGTCAAGGTCCTAGGACTAATAGTGACTATAAAGCGAATACGCTCTCCATAGTTGTCTTGAGCTATTTCCCACCCTCGATTGGAGTATACGGGAAAGTAGAGTTCAAAATAGTCCGTCACCAAATTTAAGCGGATACCGGAATCGTATACAAAACGAGGGTCATTGCCTTTGTTTCTTATGAACCCCAAGTCACCATATGCCTCGACCCATCGCCAAATATTGGTACTGGCGTTAGTGGTGGCGATCCAATCGTTTGCAAAGGGGTTTTCCAATTTTGACTTAAATCCTCCTTCGGCAATGATGACCTGTTGACTGTACAAGCCGGAATCCTCGGATCTTCCCAGATAGGCAAGGTCGAACATATAATCGGTGGGCCTGTCCAAAGCGAAACTGAAGAAATTGGATTCCGTGTCGTTTCTTAGAAATTTACCTGCATAAAAGCGTAGATTGAACTGCCTGTTGCTCTGGAAAAGCTTTCGGTATTCGAACTCAAAGGCAAGCTTAGTGAATTCACTGGAGTGTTGGGCATCTACAGACCAAAGAGAGTAGTTAAGAATGTTGTTGTCCACATCTGTATATCGCGCATTAAGGACCCCGTAGTCTGGGTCGGTATCCAACTCCCCAACAAGGCTCTCGTCTATGTTCCGGTAAACACTGCGATAACGAAAAAGAAGGTTTTGTCTCCGGTTGGAACGTAGGTCATTGGGGCGCCACCCAAAACTTACTGCCGGCGTAATCGTGGTAAATCGAGAGTTTTCCTGAAAGTGCGAGGTGGAGGCTGAAAACGAATAATTGGTGACGTAAAGCCCAGTTTTCTTGTGGTATTTTCTATACCTGAAACCAACTTTTCCTACCATTGTTTTCTCCAAAAAGGAATAGGTAGGGGAGATATCGTATTGGAATTGGCGCTCCAAGAAAGTTTTGTTGTACAATCGTAAACCAGGCGTAATACCATCATAAAGGTTAAAATTTGCAATAGGGACATAAAACACCTGATTATAATAGGGATCCTCGGTATCCTTAAAGAATTGAAATTTTAATTTTTTATTGCTGGACAGCCACCCGTTCAAGGTCTTCCAATTATCACGTTGATTAAACTCAGGGATTTTTTGATCATAGTTGAGCACTAGTCGGTCCTCAGTTTGGCGGGGAATGGTAATGCTTTTGGTGCTGTCTATGTCCGAAAACCAATATTGGGAAACCACGGAATCATTTTCCAGTCCAAAAACCGAAATGGGAACGTTGGTGCCTCTTTTATTTTTCAAAGTAAAGGTGATGGAGTCTTCCGTTTTCTGGATTTTTTTGATCTTGAAATCTATTTTCTTGTCAGTGGATACATATTCATCAAAAAACCAATCAACATCTTTGTCAGCATATTTTTCAATAGTTGCTCTAAAATCAGTGGCGCTGACCTGTTGCTTCTGCTTGTAATTTTTATAGAAGTCAAGCACGGTGCTATCGATCTCCTTTTTACCCAAATAAGCGGATAAATATGACATTCCAAGCCCAGCTTTATAGCCGTTGGCGATTTTTTCGTTGAACTTGATCAATGAATCGTTGGAGGTGGTCAGTGCTTGGTCAATGTTTTTTCGAGCGGACAGCATACTGAACAGTGAGTACTGTTCATTAAAGTCCATTTGTGCCAAATGGAAGTTTTTAAGGCCCCAAATTCTTGAAAGTTTTCCAATCAATTTTTGATCAGGGTAGTGTTCCTCCACAAATTTTATCATGAGGTAATACCCGATGGCATCGTTTACCCATCGTTCTTTTCTTGGGTTCAGATATAATGATTCCTTCAAGTAATTTCGGATGGCCGTTTTTAGGAATTTCATTTCAAATTGAAATTGCTCTTCGTATGGCCTGATAAAAGATGGAAGTTGACTGATTCCGTAGAGTGGAGACCTATTGTAGTCAAATTCACTTACCAAAAGATTATCGTGCGGGTATTCACCCATATTCTCATAAAGAAACTGTGAAATCTTGTTTATGGATATGCCCTGGGCTATTTCCTCATATTTATTGGATTCAATATCTGTGGTTATGGTAACGTAGCTGGTTATGTGCTTGGTGAATCTTTCGTCAATAGTAAGTATGATTTCACAACTTTTTCGTTTGTCGCCAATGAGTTGCACGTGTTGTCCTTCTGGAAAATTGGAAATACTGGACATACGATAATTGGAGGCAACATATAGCAGGTTCGGAAAAGTAAAGTTGATACGGGTATCGGTGAGGTCGGTGTACAGATCGTCAAGGTTCATATTATCGTACAGCTCCCAGTCTCCATTTGTAAAAACCGCAGGGGTAAGGTACCAATCCTTTAAATTATACCCGTTGCCCGTATGCCCATATCCAGTAAACTTGGCTTCCGGCAATTTAATGGTGTAGGTGAAAAACAGCTTAACAGACTCTCCGGGTTTAAGAATTTCATTCAGGTTAACGGCAATGATATCCGTATTGCCGCGCCGTTTCCAGTCCAAACCTGCGTAGTTGTTGTCCACAATGGACTTAATCGTGGTTTGTCCTCGCTCCCTGTCCTTTGCCAAGTGCAGGCTCCTATTGAATTCTTCACCAAACCTTTTGGCCAAGGCAGTATTTTTATTAGAGTAGGCATGGTTCCAATCGTTGAAATACAATGTGGAAAGACCTCTTTTGGATTGGTTTACGTATGTGAAATGCTGTCGTATACGAATTTGATTGGTGGGCCCATCGAGTGTAGCCACAATCTCATTTCGGTGTTGCGACCAAAGTTTGGGGCACACCAGAATGATAAGCAGCGAAGCGCTAAGTAAAACTCGATGGATAATCAATGTAGTAGGATTAAAAATTTGGACTCAATGTTCTGCCCTTATAAAAGGCGTCTATAATCTCAACAACTTCATCTTCGGTGTCCACCAATTTGATCAAATCAAGGTCTTTTGGACTAATGTTACCGGCTTCGACCAAAGTATTTTTGATCCAATCCATCAATCCCTTCCAGAATTCGGTACCAACAAGTATAATAGGAAATGTATGTATTTTATGAGTTTGAATCAAGGTGAGCGCCTCAAAGAACTCATCCAATGTTCCGAATCCTCCAGGCATTACCACAAAACCTTGAGAATACTTCACAAACATTACTTTTCGTACAAAAAAGTAATCGAAATCAAGACTTTTATCATCGTCAATATAAGGATTGTCATGCTGCTCAAATGGCAGGTCTATGTTCAATCCAACAGAGGTTCCACCAGCTAAACTAGCTCCTTTGTTACCGGCTTCCATGATTCCGGGACCTCCACCGGTAATGACACCATAACCGGCCTCGGCGATTTTTTGAGATATTCTAACCGCTAAATCATAATATTGATGGCCTTCGCGAACCCGTGCCGACCCAAAAATGGAGACACATGGTCCTATTCTGCTCATTTTTTCAAATCCATTGACAAACTCGCCCATAATTTTGAATATGGCCCATGAATCGTTTGTCTTTATTTCATTCCATCCCTTGGAATGTTGCTCTCTTCGCATATGCATAACTTTTATCTAAACTGCGCGTGCAATTTTTTGTTTAGTATTTTCCAATTCTTTCTTTAAAAACTTGGCGGTAAAGCTTTTTTTGTCCTTGGCGACTTCTTCCGGGGTACCGGTAGCAACAACTGTTCCACCACCTCTTCCTCCTTCATAACCTATGTCTATAATGTGGTCCATCATTTTGATTACATCCATGTTGTGCTCTATTACCAAAATGGTGTTGCCCTTGTCCACCAAACGGTCGAGTACGTCCATAAGTACTCTAATGTCTTCAAAATGCAAGCCTGTTGTTGGTTCGTCGAGGATATAAAAGGTGTTTCCAGTGTCCCTTTTGGAAAGTTCCGTAGCTAACTTTACCCTTTGGGCTTCACCACCGGATAAGGTAGTGGACTGTTGACCCAATGAAATATAACCCAAACCTACATCTTTTATTGTCTTAAGTTTACGATGAATTTTTGGAATATTCTCAAAGAAATCTACAGCTTCGTTGATGGTCATTTCCAAAACATCGGCTATCGATTTGCCTTTATATCGGATTTCCAAGGTTTCCCGGTTAAATCGTTTGCCATTACAGGTTTCACATTCTACGTATACATCGGGCAAAAAGTTCATTTCAATCACTTTTAGGCCGCCCCCTTGACAGGTTTCACATCTTCCTCCGGCCACATTGAAACTAAAACGCCCCGGTTTATATCCGCGTATGGTAGCCTCCGTGGTTTTGGCGAAAAGCGAGCGTATTTCACTAAAAACCCCAGTGTAGGTGGCTGGGTTTGATCGTGGAGTACGGCCAATGGGAGACTGGTTGATATCGATGACCTTGTCGATATGTTCCAAACCCTTGATTTTTTTATACGGCATTGGTTTTTTAACGCCATTAAAATAGTGGGCGTTCATAATAGGGTAGAGGGTTTCGTTAACCAAAGTGGATTTGCCACTCCCGGAGACCCCGGTGACCCCTATCAGTTTCCCCAATGGGAAATCCACGGTCACATTTTTAAGGTTATTGCCGGTACAACCCGAAAGAGTAATCTTTTTGCCGGTTCCCTTACGTCTTTCTGCTGGTACTGGAATTTCCAGTTCCCCTGTAATGTATTGTGCGGTCAATGTTTGCTGGTTGACCAAATCCTTTGGACTTCCTTCTGAAATGATTTCTCCGCCGTGCTTGCCGGCCTTTGGGCCTATATCGATAACATGGTCTGCACATTCGATCATGTCGCGGTCGTGCTCCACTACAATTACTGAGTTTCCGATATCCCGTAAGGCTTCCAAAGAATGAATCAGGCGTTCATTGTCCCTCTGGTGCAAACCGATACTAGGTTCGTCCAAAATGTAGAGTACGCCCACCAATTGTGAGCCAATTTGCGTGGCCAAACGAATACGTTGCGCTTCACCACCTGACAATGACTTGGAACTGCGGTTCAATGATAGGTAATCCAACCCTACATCCAATAAGAACCCGACACGTGCTTTGATTTCCTTGATGATTTCCTCGGCAATTTTCTTTTGGTTGCCTTCCAAGGTATCTTCTAGATTGTGGAAGAAATTGTTCAGCTCTACAATGTCCATTTGGGCCAATTCGGCAATATTTTTACCATCTACTTTAAAATAGAGAGATTCTTTCCGCAAGCGGGAGCCTTCACATTCTGGACATTTCACCTTGTCCATGTAATCTTTGGCCCATCGTTTTATGGATGTTGAGTTAGCTTCTTCATACTGGGTCTTTATGAAGTTGGAAATACCTTCATAATCAATTTTGTACTGTCTCTTGACCCCTAAGCTTTTGGAGTCTACCTCAAAACTTTCCTTGCCACCCTTCAAAATAACGTTCATGGCTTCTTCCGGAATCTTTTCAATGGCATCTGTCAAATCAAAATTATACCGCTGCGCAATGGTTTCCAGTTGTTTGAAGGCCCAAGATTTTTTGTATTCGCCCAAAGGGGCAAGTCCACCAGATTTAATGGATATTTTTTTGTTGGGAATGATTTTATTCTCGTTAACCTGGAACACGTGGCCCAATCCACTACATTCCGGACACATTCCTTTCGGAGAGTTAAAGGAAAACGTATTTGGCTCTGGTGTGGGATAGGAGATGCCCGATGATGGACACATTAAATCCCTGCTGAAATACCGGGGCACGGTTTCGCCTTCTTCCAGTACCATCAAAACATTTTCTCCACTGTACATGGCCGTATTGATGGTTTCGCTCAAACGTTTATGGAAATCTTCGTTGTCACCGACTTTTAAACGATCGATTACGATTTCGATATCGTGGGTTTTGTATCGGTCCACTTTCATTCCCTTGGTGATGTCGGTAATCTCACCATCTACCCGAACTTTTACAAACCCTTGCTTGGCAATTTGTTCAAACAGTTCACGGTAATGTCCTTTACGTGATTTGATGACAGGCGCCAGCACATTTATTTTTTTGTCTTTGTAAGATTCAATGATTAAATCCTTGATCTGCTCATCGCTATAGCTTACCATTTTTTCGCCCGTATTGTAACTGTAGGCATCGCCGGCGCGGGCAAAAAGAAGACGAAGAAAATCGTAAACCTCTGTGATGGTACCGACCGTGGAGCGCGGAGATTTTGATGTGGTCTTTTGTTCAATGGCGATTACTGGGGAAAGTCCATCGATTTTATCTACATCGGGACGTTCCAAACCGCCCAAAAATTGTCGGGCATAGGCTGAGAAGGTTTCAATATATCTTCTTTGACCTTCGGCGTAAATGGTGTCAAAGGCCAAGGAGGATTTTCCGCTGCCGGAAAGTCCAGTAATCACCACCAGTTTTTCACGGGGTATGGTGACATCTATATTTTTCAGATTATGGACTCTTGCGCCCTTAACCTCAATATGTTCTTCGTAATTGATCATAAATCATAGCAAACCTCAAAAATAGCGATTTGGTATGTAAAAATGAAGTGGCCTTTTGGTTTCGTTTTTGTTAACGATGGAATGTTTAAAGTACCATGCTTTCCATCAAATGATGAGGCGGACGCCTCCGAGCTCTTGCAAAGGGTATGGGAATTTATCGCTAGGGCTTCCAATAAACATAAAATTGATGGGAATATTCCATTTTTCGGAGAGTTCTTTTATTTTTTTGGGTGTAAATTCTCCTTTCAATTGAATGTATTCGATTTTAATTTCTGGATATTCCCTATCCAGTACTTTTAAATCAGATATAAAGCTGTCGGTGGCCTGTTCTCCTTCGGAAAAAATAGATACGATTTTTAATTTGCGGGTATGCTCGTTGTTTCGGATGTACAGCAGCACTTTATTGAGAGCGGCCACATCATCTTTCTTGGTAAAATAGACAAACTCTTGGTCGTTGATGTGGTCGATTACCCGATTGATACCTCGATAGGATTTCACCAAAAATCGGTTGATGGGGTCCAGAAAATACCGAATCAAACGTAATAACAATTTTAACAGGGCGGTCCTATTGAGCATTACCAAAACCAGTGCTATGGTCGGAACAAAATATTCCATAAAAACAACCAAATAGTCAGGGTTCAAAAGAATATTTCCCACCAAAGCTGTAATTACCGAAGCAATGGCAACAAGTAAGGACAACCAACCAGAACGTTCAGGCCGTGGTAGGTTTTTTCGCCTTACTTTAAGCAAAATATTACCAATGCCAAAAAGTGCCATTACGGACAAAAAGGCTATGGTATACACACCGGCCAAAGCTTCCAAGTCACCTTCGGTAATCAATAGAATGGAAACACAAAGCATAAAAAACACGATGGCAATCCGGTAGGTGCTTCCGTTCTTGTTACGTTTTAATAAAAATGGGGGCAGGATTCTATCCAAAGTGATACGTTCCACCAGACCGGATACACCCACGAAGGAGGTAAGTACGGCCCCGCTCAAAACCAGTACGGCATCCACAGAAACCAAGAAGGATAACCACGAACCACTTACTTGGTTGCCCATTATGGATAGCAATGCTTCACTATTGGACTCTATATCTGAAATAGGTAAAACGGCCAGCGCCAAAAAGGCAATTAAGGGATTAAAAATGGTGACCACCACCCACATATTGCGCAAGGTTTTGGGAAACACGCCTTTTTTCTGCTCTTCAACGAAGTTGGCGGAGCTTTCGAATCCGCTTATACCCAACATGGCCGCAGAAAATCCAAAGAACAGGGCCATGGGCAACGCACCGTGCTTTACGGGCAATGCGTTGTTGTCGGCAAACACATCCAAGCCATGTTCGAAAAGATAGATGCCTGCGAAAGAGGATAATAAAATCAAGGAAGCCAAATGGAAAATAAAAATGACAATGGCCACTTTGGAAGATTCGCCAATACCGATGATAACCAGCCCCATAAATATGGACAATAGGCCTATAGTGGCCAAAATCACGGGCAGTTGTGGCACAATGTTCTTTAAATAGGCCATGGCTTCATTGGCGGAGATTACCGCGGTCGCCATATACGATAATAAGGTCAGAGACGCAGCTAAAGATGCCATTCCCTTGCTGGTGGTGTTCAACAGGGCGTTGTAGGCTCCTCCGTTCATGGGCAGTGCCCCGACTACTTCACCGTAAATTTTCCGAAATAAAAAGAGAACAACACCGACAATCAACAATGAAATCCATGCATATTGGCCTGCATGTAAAACGGCCAAAGCGGATACGTACAGACAAGAAGAACTGATATCGTTACCACTGATTGAAGTTGAAGCCAACTCCCCGAGCTTTGCTCTTATTTTTCGTGGTTCCATGAATACTGGTTAAAAAACCGACAACGAAGTTAGGGCTTACAACCAAAAAATCTAAATTTGAGAACAGAAAATAAATACAATTATGAAAATATTAGGCATAGGCTCAAGAATAGATCATCCGGAATATGGCAAAGGTGTGGTCACCAACGTATCATCCAAACATTATTGGGTTACTTTTTTGGAAAATGGATTGGAAACCATTGATCTTGATGCTGATTTTGAGGTAATCGAAAGCGTAGAGGACGAGGTGGACAGCGTAAGCTTTTTTGACGTAGAACGCTCGCTGGTAAAAATACTGGAAAAATGGAGCGACACGCACGAAAAAGTTGCCATGGCCGATAAATGGAAAGGAGGTAAATTGGTTTTGGAATCCGGTGATGGTACGGCCAACAAGGATATGCCCATTGAAACCTTTTTCCATAAAATTGTGATGGTGCGCGACCGTATCCGCGTGATGGAACAAAAGATAAACAGCAGTAAAAACTTGGACGACCAAGAAAAAGTGGACCTACAGCAGTATATTACACGCGTTTATGGCAGTTTGACCAGTTTTAATGTGCTGTTCAAGACCAAAAGCGACCATTTTGTAGGGGAGAAGAGTAAGGGATAATCAAACCGCTTCCTTTTTCTCGCTCAAATACTTCCAATAGCGTTTAGGTACGTGTTGTTTATGCAGTTTAGGGTTAATGCGAGATGCGATATTGGTCCTTTTAAAATAATCGTTCCAAAGCGTTTGGCATTCATATTCTTCGGAGGCAAAGGAATCACTTTTTACTGTTTTATTATGGTGAATATCTTTTAAATTGAGGGATACCATCTCCACATGGTCCAAATCGTAATAAATACCATACTTGCGCTTTACATCATAAATTAACCATTTTTGGTCGGCGTAACGGTCGCGAAAATGTTTGGAGATTAGAGGTAGAATATCAAAATCAGGTTCTATGTTGGCAAAGAAGATTTCATCCTTGGTCAATTGAAATCGTACAAAGGCTTCCATACGATGTTTCTCGCGCCCCACTTTTTTGGCCAATTGGGCAATGTAAAGCACGGTACTGTCCGAATAGTCCAAATTTTTACCACTTTTGGCACGCATCAATTTTTGAATGTAGCTGTAGAGCATCATTTCGACGCCTTCGGCTTCGCTCAAAAAAGCAAAGTACACATTGGAAATGGCGTTATGGCTCTTGTTGCGGATTCCGTTCCAAACCCGTTTTGCTTTTTCAACATTCGTGAAAACAGTTTCGGTTTCAGAAAACAATCCGTTTTGGGATTGATTGTTCTTTTGAATGTCTGCCACGTTGATTTTCTCATCAAAGGCGACGAAGACGGAAGTCAAGAAACCATTAAAACTGCCGTCGTAAACTAAGGTTGTTGAAGTATTCATAATGTTTGCTTTTTAGTTTCGTTAATGTCATTTCGAAGGAGTTTACGACTGAGAAATCTAGATTTCTACCCTTCGGTCGAAATGACTTACTTGTCAATTGCCTGTTGCTAATTGAACAAGGACAATTGTGCACTGTACTGATCTCGAAACTTTCCAGAGGACTGTTGCAAAATCATACCTTTAATTTTATCCGCATCCATATCGCGACGTTCCCATAGCCGGGAATCGCAGACCATAAAATATTGGGCACGGTTGAGGGCCACCCCGATTTTTTTAAGGTGGTCCCAGTTCAATTTTCTAAATTTTCTTGCTTGTAAAATTTTATGCACCGATTGCATTCCTATTCCCGGAATTCGAGCCAACAATTGTTTGTCAGCTGTATTCACATTTACGGGAAAGTGATGTAGGTTTCGTAAGGCCCATGAGAGTTTGGGGTCCACATCCATATCTAAGTTGGGAAATTGATTGTTTAAGATTTCGCCGATGGAAAAACCATAAAAGCGTAAAAGCCAATCCGTCTGATACAAACGGTTTTCTCTTAGCATAGGCACCTGGGAGCCAATGGCTGGCAAACGGGAATCGTGGGTCACCGGAACATAACCGGAATAATACACTCGCTTCATATTATACGTTTTGTAATAATAAGTGGCTGAATACATGATATCCTTATCCGATTCTCCCGAAGCGCCTACAATCATCTGGGTGCTTTGTCCCGCCGGGGCATATTTCGGTGTATTTTTAATGACCTTCCGCTCTGATTGGTAGCGCACAATTTCATTCTTTACCTTTTCCATAGGTTTGGTGAAATCTTCATGTTTTTTGTCAGGGGCTAAAAGTTTTAAACCTGATATGGTCGGAACCTCTATATTTACGGAAAGTCGGTCGGCGTAAAGACCTGCTTCGTACATTAACTCATCACTTGCACCAGGAATTGACTTTAAATGGATGTAACCATTGAAATTTTCCTCGTCACGCAGTTTTTTAGCTACCGCTATCAAGCGTTCCATAGTGTGGTCGGGGCTTTTGAATATGCCAGAACTCAGAAAAAGCCCCTCGATATAATTTCTACGATAAAAATTGATGGTGAGGTCCACCACTTCCTGTACTTTAAAAGCAGCCCTTGGTACATCGTTGCTTTTTCGGGTCACACAATAAGCGCAATCAAAAATGCAGTGGTTGGTCAAAAGAATTTTTAATAATGATACACATCGACCATCTGCCGTGTAGGTATGGCAAATACCCATTTTGGAGGCATTACCCAACCCTTTGTTTTTGTTGGAGCGGTCACTGCCACTGCTTGCACAGGAGACATCGTATTTAGCGGCATCGGCCAATATGTTCAGTTTTTCTCGTATCCTATCAAAATTCATAACTTGGAAATATTCCAATCAAAAATATGGAATTATTCCAATAAGTGGAAATAATCCATGAATATTTTTGGAAATAATCCAAAACGTTTATATTTGGTATGGATTGTCACTTCGACTTGCTCGGCCTGACACTATCAACAGGAAGATGGAAAATGAAATAACCTTAAAAAGATTTACCGATTTACGAAGGGAACTTGGTTTTACTCAAACTGAATTTGCCGATTTACTCGGTGTTAAGAATACAACAGCGGATATAGAGCGGGGGAGGACCAAACTTTCGGGGAAAGTGGTGACCGAACTTTTAAAGCAATTTAAAATCAATCCTCTTTGGTTGTTTGGGGAAAGTGACCAGAAACATCTGGATACCTCCAAAACTAGCGTAATCCCAAAAGTCGTAACGGTTGATAATTCAGATAACGATAACATGGTGATGGTAAATGCCAAGGCCGCTGCGGGCTATCCGCAGAATATTTCCGATACGAGTTGGTACAGACAATTGCCTGCTTTTGACATGCCCATTCCAGAGTTCCGGAATGCAACGTATAGGGGGTTTCAAGTAGAAGGGGACAGTATGTTGCCGAATCTAAGACCTAATGACTGGGTCTTGGCCCGTGCCATCGAACATATCGATTATGTGAGCCCAAATAAAATGTATGTGGTGGTCCTTCAGGACTCTGTTATGGTAAAGAAGATTGAGCGAAAGCCAAACTCCAACAATATTACCTTGGTTTCTTTAAACGAAACCTACCCGCCATACGAAATAAAGCCCTTTCAAATACAGGAGATTTGGGAAGTGAGCAGTAAATTGACTTTCAATGTGGACGCCACAACTGAAACTGGACTTTTAAGGCAGTTACAGGAATCGATGGAGGAGCTGAAAAAGCAAATAGCAGGAAGTTAGTATAGGCTTTTAGAATCCCAGACCCTTTGATTTTGTTTGGATTCTCATAAGATAATTATGAGCAGTCATGTACAGGACTGAACCATCATTGCCCCATGCACAATTCGCTGTTCGCTGTCCGGTTTCAATTCGTCCCAACAACTTTCCTTTTGGAGTGATGACTAAAACTCCACTTGGTCCAGTGGAAAATATAGTTCCGTCCGCAGCTACTTTAAGACCGTCCAAGGAACCTACAAATCCTTCTTTCAATAACTGAGAGGCATCAAAAAAGATACGGCCTTCATCCAAAGTGCCGTTGTTTTTTATTTGGTAAACCATGATGTATGACTCGTCCGAATCGGATTGGTTTACATAAAGTAATTTTTCATCTGGAGAAAGGGCCACCCCGTTGGGTCTTTTGAGGTTGCTGACCACCATTTCGACCTTGCCTTCGGAATCAATTTTATAGACTCCGAACGCATCAATTTCCCGGGAGTGTGAATCTTGTTGCTCGGGCAAACCGTAAGGTGGGTCGGTAAAGTAATAGGTGCTATTGGAGGTTTGAACAATATCGTTTGGACTGTTGAAGCGTTTGCCTTTCCAATTATCCGCAATGGTGACTTTGCCTCCATTTGCCAATGGCATTTTTGAAATCCTACGGTCGCCATGTTCGCAGAAAACCAGTTCTCCTTGCTTGTTTATGATCAAACCGTTACTTCCTGGTTCACGACTATAAGGAGAAATTCCTGTATATCCGGATGGTTTTAAAAATTCGGTAACACCTTCCGTTTCACTCCATTTAAAAATGGTGTTTTGGGGAACATCTGAAAAAAGAAGAAACGAGCCTTCCTTCACCCATACAGGACCTTCGGCCCAAATGAAACCCTCGGCAAGCACTTCAATTTTTGCATTTTTATCTATGTAATCATAAAATGCATCATCCAATGCGACCAATTTAGTTTTGTTTTGACCAAAACAACTTATTGTAACAAGAACAAACAGTAGGGCTAATTTTTTCATTTTTAATCATTTACGTAAATATAAGACATCGCTATCTTAAGATGTTTCTATTTTTGAAATAGATGTTCCTTAATCCCAATGGCCAGGGTGTCCGCTGCTTCTGGATGGAGTCTAAACCATAGTTCGGGCTCAAAAATCTCCAGTTCGGCCAAAGCCCATTTGCCTTGATTGTCCTTAAAAATATCGACCCTTGCATACATGGGGAGCTCGGGAGCGGCAAACACAACACTTTTGGCAAAAGCAATTTGATCTGCACTCGGGGAATAGGGGTGTACGGTACCGCCAAAATCGTCTTGCACCCTAAAATCACCTGTTTTGGCAATTTTTAAAACTGCGTGGGTGAACTCTCCGTTAAAAAGCATCATGGAGATTTCCCCTTCGGATACGATGTGGTGTTGAAATTCTTGAAGCATCATGGCCTCCTCCTTAATCAGTTCCGAAAAGATGGATTCGTGCTCTGCAACAGTGCTATCGTCCAATTTATAGGTATGTCTTGCCGCTCCGGACACACAAGGTTTGAGGATATATTCGTTTCCGTAAAAATCATGTTTCGATTTCGAAATTTCAATTGTTTCGGCAAGTGAAGGTGTGGCTCCCTGTTCGATAAATATCGTTTTTGGAATATTAACGCCCGCAATTGACAAATCCTTTAAATAATGTTTGTCGATGTTCCAATAGATGAGCTTTTTGGAGTTGATGAACTTTGTTTGCTGTGAGGTTTCATCCAACCAAAGTGAAAACTCTGCATATCTATCAAAATAGTCCCAAGTGGTTCGGAACAGGGCATATTTAGTGCTCGTCCAATCAAAACCGGGGTCGTCCCAAGCTTTTCGGACTGCTTTTAGCCCTTGATTTTGCAAAGCTTCCAAAACCAACCGGTCTTCTTGGAGAACATTTTTAATATAAGGTGTTTTCTTGTCTGGGGCCACATAACGGTGGTCCGTTAGAACGACTACGTCAAATTTCATTCAGTAAGGATTAATAGCCAACAGCGGTATCATCACCACGTTTATCCGCTCCACCTTCAAGTTTACCATTCGGCAGAACTCGAATAGCGTCTACTTTTCCGATTATGGGCGTACGTTCTTCGTTAATGATATATCCTTTGCTCTTTAATTCTTCAATTAATTCTTCGGAGAAACCTTCCGGTTCAAAAATGACCATATCCGGCAACCATTGGTGATGAAAGCGGGGTGCATTGACAGCTTCTTGCATGCTCAAATTAAATTCATATACATTTAGGATAGTTTGTGCTACAGCGGTGATAATGGTCGACCCTCCGGGAGTGCCCACGACCATGTACAGTTCCCCATCTTTTTCCACAATCGTGGGGGTCATACTGCTCAACATACGTTTTTCGGGTTGAATGCTATTCGCTTTGGCCCCAATAAGACCAAATATATTAGGAACTCCCGGTTTAGCACTAAAATCGTCCATTTCATTGTTCAAAAAGATGCCCAACTCCTCACAGAACAATTTAGAACCATATCCACCATTTAATGTTGACGTTACCGAAACAGCGTTGCCTTCCCCATCAACAATGGAAAAATGGGTGGTCTGGTCGCTTTCAATTATTTCGACTTCGCCATGGCTTACTTCCGATGACAAAGTTGCTTTATCAAATGAGAAATTCTCCATTCTATCCTGAAGGTAATCATCACTCAAAAGAACATTATATGGTATATCAACAAAATCGGGGTCTCCCAAGTAAAAGTTTCTATCGGCATAGGCCCTTCGGGATGCTTCGGTAAACAATTGGATGGTTTTGGCGGAGTTATGTCCGAAATCAGAAACATTGTAGGGCTCCATCATTTTAAAGATTTGATTGATGGTCACACCTCCGCTGCTAGGTGGGCTCATGGAAATAATTTTCATGTCCTTATAGCTGAAAACAATGGGGTCTCTCCAGACCGCTTCATATTTTTCCAAGTCTTCTTCGGTGATCAGACCACCTTTTTCTTGAACAAATGCGGCGAGTTTTTGGGCGATTTCACCTTTATAGAAGCCATCTCGACCTTCTTCCATTATTTTACCAAGGGTTTTGGCGTAGTTGGGATATTTTATGGTATCACCTGCTGTAAATGGTCCTGCAAATTTGGTGCCGTCACCGTTGGCCTCGATAAATCGTTCACGCGTTCTTTCCAGTCTATTGGCTTGGTTCTCGGTAACTACCACGCCCTTATTGGCAAGTGCAATAATAGGCTCAATTATCTCATTCAGAGGAAGTTTTCCAAATTTTTTATGGACTTCCAACACTCCTGCTACCGTGCCGGGAACTCCAACTGCCGTTCCTCCCGAGGTGCTCAATCCAGAGATTACATTACCCAATGAGTCCAAATACATGTCCTTATGGGCTGCCAGAGGAGCTTTTTCGCGATAATCGATTCCGCCGACCTCGCCATTGCTTTTGCGGTACACCATAAATCCACCACCACCAACGCTTCCAGCAAAAGGGTATGCAATAACCAAGGTTAGCTCTGTAGCTACCATGGCATCGAAAGCATTTCCTCCCTTTTTCATAATATCAACAGCGAGTTGCGATGCTTCTTTACGGGCAGAGACAACCATAGCCTTTTCGGCTACTAATCCGGTAGGTTCCGCTGGCTGTTGCTTACAATTGACAAAAAAGATTAGGAAGGGCAGAAGGAGTATCAGTCTTCGCATAGAGAAATAAATTTTTGGTTGGAAAAGGTAATTAATTCTTCAAAAAAGGAGGTGAACTCATTTTCGAATTCGGTATAATGTTCTTCAAGGTCCAAAATGGCAAAGTTCATTTTGGATTTGTTCTTGGTGCGTCGGTTCATGCCATGCAGAACATTGTTGATACCGGCTAAGTTGGCATAATTCAGCAGCCAATTGTCCGCCATCATATAGGGCATCATTCTTTTGGTGGCCATCGGGAGCACATCATAGTTGTCTTCCAATAGGTTATAGAAGTTTTCCACATACTCATCCAAGGGCACTTCTGAATAATCGCTCCAGTTCTTGGCCAAAAAATGGTCGTAATATATATCTACAATGACCCGACTGTAATGACTGTAATTTTTATGAAGACGTTTACTGCTCTTCCGAACCGTGGGATGCGAATCGGTAAAAGTATCGATTTCGCGGTGCAATAGTATGCCTTTTTGAATCTTTATGGGCAAATGACCAAACTTGTTTCCACGGATATGATCGGCAAAGAAATTGCCCAAAGTAATCTCTTTATCATCAAAAGAAAGATAGATATGCGCTAAGAAGTTCATCGGGACAAATTCCTTTTCTGTCGAAATTTACAAATTCAAAACATGGAATCGGATATGCCCGATTATATTTGCAAAAACTTTTTTAACAATTATGACACTAATCAAATCAATTTCTGGAATACGAGGCACTATTGGAGGCCAAACTAATGACAACTTAACACCTGTTGATGCGGTTAAATTTGCAGCGGCCTACGGTACTTGGTTAAAATCGTATTCGGAAACAGATGATTTGAAAGTTGTAATTGGACGTGATGCCCGATTATCCGGAGAGATGATTCAGAATTTGGTGGTTTCCACTTTGGTGGGGCTTGGAATTGATGTGATCGATCTAGGATTGTCCACTACACCTACCGTAGAAATTGCAGTTCCTTTGGAAAAAGCGGATGGTGGCATCATTTTAACGGCCAGTCATAACCCAAAACAATGGAACGCCCTTAAGCTTTTGAATGAAAAAGGTGAGTTTTTGGATGCCGAACAGGGCGCCAAAATTTTAAAACTGGCCGAGGAAGAGGATTTTGAATTTGCCGAAGTCGATGATCTTGGGGAAATCATTAAAAATGATTCCTATATCGATATCCATATTGATGAAGTCCTAGAGCTTTCCCTTGTGGATGCGGATACCATCAAGAAGGCAGGTTTCAAAGTGGTTGTGGACGGTGTAAATTCCACAGGAGGCATTGCCATACCCAAATTGCTCGAAGAATTGGGAGTGGAAGTAGTAAAGTTATATTGTGACCCAACCGGTCATTTTCCGCACAATCCTGAACCTTTAAAAGAGCATTTGGGAGACATCTGTAAAAAAGTGGTTGAAGAAAAGGCTGATTTTGGAATTGTGGTCGACCCAGATGTGGACCGTTTGGCATTCATCAGCAACGATGGACAAATGTTCGGGGAGGAATATACATTGGTGGCCTGTGCCGATTATGTCTTGTCCAAAACCCAAGGGAATACGGTTTCCAACCTATCATCTTCCAGAGCTTTGCGTGACGTTACCGAAAAACATGGAGGTACTTACGAAGCTGCTGCGGTTGGAGAGGTAAATGTTGTGACCAAAATGAAAGCCAACAATGCCATTATAGGTGGAGAGGGCAATGGCGGAATCATATATCCAGAAAGTCATTACGGGCGCGATGCATTGGTAGGAACTGCATTATTCTTGATGTTAATGGCGGAAAAAGGCGGGACGGTTGCCGAATTGCGTGCTAGCTACCCAAGTTATTTTATGAGCAAAAAGAAAATCGAACTCACCCCTGATTTGGATGTAGATGCTCTTTTGGAAGCCATGCACCACAAATACAAAGATGAGGAAGTGTCCACAATTGATGGAGTAAAAATTGATTTCCCTGAAAACTGGGTACACCTGAGGAAATCGAACACAGAACCCATTATCCGAATTTATACCGAGGCAAAATCACAGGATGAAGCTGATGGTCTGGCGGACCGAATTATTGGTGAAATTAAAGAAGTGGCAGGATTGGAATAAATCTATTTTTTCAGCTCATAGATGATTTTTGAACTACCAAATTCATCGTCAGAAATATCGGTACGGCTATCGGAATCCAGCCAAATTTTCCAAGTTCCATTTTCCTTCCTAAGTCCAACGTTAAAAAAACCATATCCCGTGTATTGAGGTTGGGCAATTGTTGAATTATATCGGACTAAACGGTAATAACCGGTTTGGTAGGCAACATCTTCATTGGAATTGAGGGCGATGGTACGGATTGCAAAAGCTATACTCAAATGATTCCCTTGATTTTTTACGCTATCTAAAAACCCGCCAAATTCATTCAGGTACTGACTCCCGGATGCAACATTGTTTTGGGTAATGGTAACCCGAACAATATCCGGGGTATGGATAGCTTTGATTTTCTTGGAATCCAGCTGATCGTAAGCCTCCATAAAAGGGACCCAAACGTCGTTTTTAATGGCTTCCATGATTTCTGGTGGTATTTGTTTGGGAGATGTTTGCCCAAAGCACAGACCAATTCCAAGACAAAAAAAGATAACAATTGATTTTTTCATGTTGAACTACCTTTTCCTGTTAAGATATTACTTTTTTAGGGATTTTAGGTGCTTTGTCCTTGTGCTTCCAGCGTTTGTGGGTCCAGAAATAATATTCCGGTGCCTCCCTGATGGATTTTTCTGTTTCTCTTAAAAAGGCATCTGTGATTTCGTAATCGGGAACCGTCGTAGGCTCCTCGAAAAGCACCTTAAAGGTGCCTTGGTAATATCCCCTATTTAGTTTTTTAACCTTAAGGTAAACGGGTACAAAGTTGTTCGTTTTACAGATTTCTTCACCTCCAACGTGCGCAGGAACGGTAATGCCCATAAATTCGGTCCAATATTTGGCCTTGCTCACCATGGGCGACTGGTCACTGATTATGCCGACCATGGTCAATTTTTCGCTGTCTTTGGCAGCTTTTAAGATTTTTCGGGACTCCCTTGTGGAAATCAGTTCAGTGTTAAATTTGCCCCTTATATTTCGCACCAATTTATCAAAGTACTTGTTCTGTATTTTCTGATAGATCCCGTAACCTTTCGATTTGATCTGAAGGTTCAAAGACAATACCCATTCCCAACTGGCATAATGGGGAAGCATTAGCATGGTGTTTATTCCTTTGTCTTCGAGACCATTTAATACCTCAATATTGGTAACTGTAAACCGTTTTTGGATTTCCTTTTTACTTATGCCCATGGTCTTGATCATTTCCAAAAACATATCGCACATGTGCTTGTAAAACTTTTTCTCTATCAGTAAACGTTCCTTTTCCGGTTTATCGGGGAAAACCAACGCTAAATTATTGCGGACCACTTTTTTACGGTAACCTATTACATGATAGAGTAGTGCGTAAACACCATCAGAAATAAAATATATGATTTTAAAGGGAAGTCTGGAAATCAACCAGAGCAAAGGATAAACAAGGATATAAACTACCAGCTGCATAGACTATTCTTGTGTGCAAATATAGCTATATTTGAACCCAAACCTTTATTTACATGCTCAATTTACATATCGCTACCATTGCTATTATGGCCGCCAATGTCTTGGTTTCCCTTCGCGGATTCAACAGTCAGGCATTTTTTGATAGATACAAGTTTAGTATCAGCGCCATTCAAGCAGGGCAAAAGGAACGAATGCTGACCTCTGGGTTTTTACACGTTGATATTTCGCATTTGTTCTTGAACATGTTTACGCTGTATTTTTTCGCCCCTGTTGTCATCGGATGGTTCGGACCCCTAAAATTCTTGATTATTTATTTGGTGAGTTTGGTTGCGGGAAGTCTTTTGGCACTGGTTTTTCATAAAAATGAGCCATACTACAGTGCGGTTGGTGCCAGTGGAGCGGTAATGGGGGTTCTCTATGCGGCTATACTATTAAATCCGGATATGCAATTAGGTATTATGTTTATCCCGATTCCGTTACCTGCTTATGTTCTAGGTATAGCATATCTATTATATTCTATCTGGGGGATGAAGAGTAGAATGGGCAATATCGGTCATACGGCCCACTTTGGCGGTGCCATAGGTGGGTATGCGACTACCTTATTGTTTATGCCAGGACTGTTCGTAACAGATACTTTGATTGTGATTCTGTTGGCCATTCCTATCATTGTTCTTTTTGTGTTGGATAAAATGGGCAAGCTATAGGGGTAATAAAAAAGGCCTTGAAACATCAAGACCTTCTTTTTATCAAAATATATTTTACTGTTTAGCTCTTTCCAAGTATTTCGGCTACTTTTTCCTCTAACGCAGGACCTCTTAAATCTCTTGCTACGATTACCCCATTTTCATCCAATAGGAATGCGGCAGGTATGGCATTTATATTGTAAAGTCGAGCAATCGGGTCTTGGAACCGTTGTAGATTGGAAATATGGTTCCACTCCAACCCATCTGAAGCAATGGCATTTTTCCAAAGGTCTTCTTTGTTGTCCAAAGAAACGCCCAATACATCAAAACCTTTATCGTGGTATTTTTTGTAAACGGATACAATGTTCGGATTTTCAGCACGACAAGGTCTGCACCAACCGGCCCAAAAATCCACCAACGTAAGTTTAGCCTTACTGGTCACATCACTGAGCGCCAAAACATCGCCAGATGGGGTAGGGGCCGAGAAATCTGGGGCAACTGCACCGATTTCGGTCGACTTTAAATTTTCAAGCTGTTCCGCAATTTTCTTTGCGGGTTCTGTTTGCTTCATTTCAGGGGTAAGACCCTCAAACATTGATTTGATTTCATCAACAGGCACTGCTTTTGTGGCCAAAAGATTGCCAATAACCAATACGGAAACAAAAGCATTTGGATTATTTTTCGCAAAATCGATATTAAAGTTTTTCGCATCTTCTTGAAACTCGATAAACTCCTCACGAAGTGCGGTGACCGTGGCCGTATCTTGTTGTTGGGCTGCTACTCGCATATCATTTTGCATAGACCTTGCTCTTTCGGAAAGTTTGCGGGATTCTTCCAAAAAGTCCATGAACAACTCATTTTGTTCCGTACCCTTTAGTTTAGCATACTCAATGCTATCCTTCGGAAACTCTACTTCTATGGTGCCGTTTTCCAGAATTACCGGTACGTTTCCTCGAACTTTATCCACAAATAGGTAGTGCATTTTAGGACCGGACTGATTTCCGCTGAAACTAAACAGCCCATTCTCTACCGTAGTAGTATCAATATCAATCAATTGATTGATGGAATCTGTGGTCTTCAAAAATATTTTTGTTCCATTTTCGGGCTCTCCGGTAATGGTTCCACTCAATGTGTATCCTTTAGGGTCTGAATTACATGATGATAAAAACAAAACTCCCAAGGTTATTGCTAAAAGTCTTTTCATTTCAGAATGTTTAAGTTGCTAAGGTATTCAATGTTTATGGCATAAAAAAACCCTTGACTTTTATTGGCCAAGGGTTTTTACATATATGTGCTCTACTAGAATTGGTATCTAATACCTAGCGCAATGTCAAAATCAAAATCATTATCGAAGCCATCATAGCCTACAAGCCCGACTTCCGGTCTAAAGTCCAATGATAACAGTAAAGGGATATTGAAATTGTATTCAATACCAATATCACCGGCCCCGAAAATGAATAGTCCTTCATCATCGTCAAAAATGGGATCTTCAAAGTCAACGCTTCCCAATCCACCACCGGCACCAACGTACCAGTTAAAATTGCCGTCTAAAGGAAATACCCATTGGTAAAGTCCGGCAAGTTTAAAAGCATCAAAGTGTCGGCTATCCCTCCAGCCTAGGTCAACTTCCAACCTGTTATTGGCTCCAAGGGCATTTTGGTACGAAATTTCGGCCCCAAAGCCATCGCTGTCTCCCAATCGTAGCCCCAAGGCATGTTCGGAAATACTTTGAGCGCTTACGCTAGCTGTTGCAAATAACATAACAGCGGCAAATAATGTGGTAATCTTCATGAGTTTCTCTTTTAAGTTAAAAATTAGAGATAGTTTTGTGTTAGATTTACGTTTGAAAAACCGTTTTAGTTCCCAAAAAGTATTCCAAATTGAATAAAAATTTGTTAAAAGGTCTTTCTGAACATCTGAAAGGTGAGTTGTTGTTCGATGATTTGAGTAAGGCAATCTACGCTACGGATGCTTCGGTATATCGTAAGTTGCCAATAGCCGTTGCATATCCAAAAAACACTGATGACCTTAAAACTTTGCTTGCTTTTGCAACCAAAAATAAGGTAGGTCTTATACCTCGTACTGCGGGAACTTCTTTGGCTGGACAATGTGTCGGTGAAGGTATCGTTGTGGATGTCAGTCGCCATTTTACCAAAATTGTCAGTTTGGATAAGGATAAAAGACAGGTTACCGTTCAACCTGGGGTGGTCAGAGATGAGCTCAATCAGTATTTAAAACCATTTGGTCTCTTTTTTGGGCCAAATACCTCTACTTCCAATAGATGTATGATAGGGGGAATGGTCGGGAACAATTCATCGGGAACCACATCCATACAATATGGTGTCACCCGGGATAAAGTATTGTCCATGCAATGTGTGCTGTCCGATGGGAGCGATGCGTTTTTCTCGGATATTTCAAAAGAAGAATTTGAACGGAAGAAGCAGGGAAGCTCCTTGGAAGCAACAATTTACAGAAAACTTTACGAAGAACTTTCCAATTCAGGCACAAGGGAAACCATTAAATCCGAGTTCCCCAAACCGAGCATACATAGACGAAACACAGGATACGCCGTTGATGAATTATTGGACAACACGGTTTTTGGCGATTATAACACAGATTTCAATTTATGCAGGTTGTTATCGGGAAGTGAAGGCACGTTAGCTTTTACCACAGAAATAACACTGCAGTTAGATGATTTGCCGCCACCATTCGCGGCAATGGTCGCCACGCACTATAAAACCTTGGAAGATTGTCTTAGTGACGTGGCTCCCGTAATGCAGCATAGCCTTCATTTGTGCGAGATGATGGACAAGGTGATCTTGGATTGTACCAAAAACAACCGAGCACAGTTGGCAAACCGATTTTTTGTAGAGGGAGATCCTGCCGGAATTTTGATGTTGGAAGTGAAAGCGAATTCCGAGGGAGATTTGGAAAGGCAACTTGAATCACTCCTCAAAACCATTGAAGCATCAGGATTAAGCTATGCCAATCCAATTTTATATGGTGAGGATATCAACAAAGCTATTGAATTGAGAAAAGCCGGTCTTGGTCTTTTGGGAAACATGGTGGGAGATAAAAAAGCAGTTGCCTGTATCGAGGATACTGCCGTGGCCTTGGAAGATTTAAAGGATTTTATCGCAGAGTTTTCCTTGATCATGAAAGGATATAACCAAGATGCGGTGTATTATGCCCACGCGGGTGCAGGTGAACTTCATTTAAGGCCCATATTGAATCTTAAGAAATCGGAAGATGTAGTGCTTTTCCGCAGCATTACCACCGATGTGGCCAAGCTGACGAAGAAGTACAATGGCAGTTTTAGCGGGGAACATGGTGATGGTATCGTTAGGGCCGAGTTTATTCCTTTGATGATCGGAGAGGCGAATTATGAGCTGTTGAAAAGGGTAAAAGCCTTTTTTGACCCCAACTTGATTCTAAATCCGGGAAAAATAGTTGAAGCCTATCCTATGGATGAGTCGCTTCGCTATGAAATCGATAGGAAGGAACCCGAAGTGAAGACTGTTATGGATTTCTCCGATAGCGAAGGAATTTTAAAGGCTGCTGAAAAATGTAACGGTAGTGGGGACTGTAGAAAGAGCCATCACATGAACGGGGGTATGTGCCCGAGCTATCAAGCTACCAAAGATGAGAAAGACACGACTCGTGCCCGAGCCAATGCCTTGCGCGAATTCTTGACCAATTCCGATAAAACCAATCGATTTGACCACCAAGAACTAAAATCGGCATTCGACCTTTGTTTGAGCTGTAAGGCCTGTGCGAGTGAATGTCCCAGTAATGTGGATGTATCCGCTTTAAAGGCTGAATTCCTATATAATTATCAGGAGGCGAACGGATACACTTTGCGAAGCAAATTGTTCGCCCATAACACGCAATTAAATGCCGTGGGCAGTAAAGTGGCCGGCATCACCAATTGGATGTACGAGTCCAAAGCCGTGGGCGGAATGCTAAAAAAAGCCGTAGGCGTGGCTCCTGAGCGTAGTTTGCCGAAGGTGGGACGTTTCAATTTTGAAGAGCATCTTAAGGATAACCTTGCGAAGCAAAAGGAAGTTTCCAAGCGACCTGTTGTTCTTTATATTGATGAATTCGTCAGGTATTTGGACATTCAGGTGGGTAAAGATGCCATCGAACTTTTGTGCAAGCTCGGTTACGATGTGGAACTGTTCTATGGGGAAAGTGGCAGGACCTATCTATCCAAAGGTTTTCTGAAACAGGCCAAAAAATTGGTGGCCAAGAACATGGAGAACCTAAAGGATGTTTTAAGTGCAGGAACTCCTATTGTTGGACTGGAGCCATCGGCCATTTTATCTTTCAGGGATGAGTACCAGCGTCTTCACGATGATAAAGCACAGTTACAAAAATTGTCCTTACAATCATTTTTGATAGAGGAGTTTTTGGCTGGTGAAATCATTAAAGGCCATATCTCTGCCAGTAGTTTTACCGATGAGAAAAAGACCATCAAAATACACGGGCATTGTCATCAAAAGGCATTGAGCAATCAAAAAGTAACTTTTGACATCTTAAATCTGCCCAAGAACTATACGGTGACCATTATACCGTCCGGTTGTTGTGGTATGGCGGGTTCGTTCGGATATGAGAAAGAACATTATGAGGTTAGTATGCAGGTAGGTGGGCTAAAACTGTTCCCTGCGGTGAAGAAGAGTTCAGAGGATACGTTAATTGCGGCAAACGGAACCAGTTGTAGGCATCAAATAAAGGATGGGACGAAAAGGGAGGCGCAACACCCGGTTTCAATCTTGAGACAGGCCCTTATCGTCTAAGAAGTCGTTCTCGATATTCTCTTCTTCGGTCTGGCTAAGATGTTCTTCCGTTACATCATACATGTTCACTTCCTTGTCGGTTATGGAAGCGATAAGGTCGTTCATGTCCATTTCCTTTAGATCCTCGTCCATAAAAAACGGCGAAAGTCGGTCATGGTTGTAGTGATATATTTTCCATCTTTTAAAAGAGTATTCAAGAGCGGTTAAATTTTCCACCCAATCTCCGGAATTCAGATAGGTGCAGCTGCCATATTTGTTCTCATACACTTCTTTTTTGGGTTGATGGATATGGCCACATACCACATAATCATACTCATTTTCTATAGCAAGATCTGCAGCGGTCTTTTCAAAATCGTTAATGTATTTAACCGCGCCCTTAACGCTGTTTTTGATTTTTTTGGACAAGGAATATTTTTCGCGGCCCATTTTGGTCAAAGACCAGTTTAAGAAGCTGTTGATCAAAATGAGAAGGTCGTAACCATAACCACCCAACTTGGCCAGCCATTTTGCATTTTGTATGGAAACATCGAACACATCACCATGGAAAATCCATGCTTTTTTGCCATCCAGGTTAAGTACGAGTTTATCCATCACCTTGAAATTACCCATTGAAGTATTACTGAACTTACGGAGCATTTCATCATGATTTCCAGTGATATAGTAAACTTCAACGCCCTTCGAGGCCATACCTATTATCTTTCTCAGGACTTTGAGGTGGGAAGGGGGGAAATAACGTTTGCTAAACTGCCAAATGTCAATGATGTCCCCGTTCAAAATCAGCTTCTTGGGCTGAATGCTATTTAGATATGTTATGAGTTCATCGGCATGACAGCCATAGGTTCCCAGGTGAACATCTGAGATAACCGCCAATTCTATCTTCCTTTTTTTCAATTGTATAGGGTTTAGTACAAAATAAAACGGTAGGAATAAAATAGAAATCAAATCCAAATCATTAATTCATGAGCATATTGTTAAAATAATATCACCTTAAAGTGAATTATGTTACAATAACATTAAGTCAAACCCCTGTTTTTGAATTAGCTTTGTAACATCTACCTTTGAGGACGATATAATTTTTATACCGAATGGCAGGAAATTCTTTTGGACAACTTTTTAAGCTCACCACATTTGGTGAATCTCACGGAAAAGCATTGGGGGGCGTCATTGATGGATGCCCTGCCGGGATTGTGTTGGATTTGGATAAGATTCAAGAAGAATTGAACAGAAGAAAACCTGGGCAATCTGCCATTGTTACACAAAGAAAAGAGCCCGATACTGTTGAAATTTACTCTGGAATATTCGAGGGTAAGACCACTGGTACGCCGATAGGTTTTGCCATCCACAATACCAACCAAAAGTCCAAGGACTATTCGCACATCAAAGATTCGTATCGACCCTCGCATGCGGATTATGTGTATGACATAAAATATGGTTTTCGTGATTATAGAGGTGGTGGTAGAAGCTCGGCCCGTGAAACCGCCAGTAGGGTAGTGGCCGGTGCCATTGCCAAACAATTTTTGAGCGATATCAAAATAAATGCCTTTGTTTCTCAGGTCGGAGCAATGAAATTGGACAAACCCTACCAAGACTTGGATTTTTCCAAGATTGAATCCAATGCCGTTCGTTGTCCAGATACCGAGATGGCACAGAAAATGGAAGACTATATCAAATCCATTAAAAAGGAAGGTGATACCATTGGTGGCGTTATCACGTGCGTTATCCAGAATGTACCAATTGGTCTTGGTGAGCCAGTTTTTGATAAGTTGCATGCTCGATTAGGTGAAGCGATGTTGTCCATAAACGCCGTAAAAGGTTTTGAGTACGGCAGCGGCTTTGCCGGGGTGGCCATGAAGGGAAGCGAGCATAACGATGCTTTCAATACGGACGGTACCACCAAAACCAACCGAAGTGGAGGTATCCAAGGCGGTATCAGCAACGGTATGGACATTTATTTCAGTGTTGCGTTTAAACCTGTGGCCACGGTGTTGCAGTCCTATGAAACTATCAATAAGGAAGGTGAAAAAGTGACCACACAAGGGAAGGGAAGACATGATCCATGTGTAGTCCCGAGGGCAGTTCCCATCGTGGAGGCCATGGCTGCATTAGTTTTGGCCGACTATTCACTGTTGGCACGGACCAACAAAATCTAGGTAGAGGTTAGGACGTTTCCATTCAATAAAGTATCTTTCCGTCCCTAACTTAACTCTTTATGAAGAAACTGGAATTACACTGGCAAATCCTAATCGGAATGGCCGCAGGTGTTTTGTTCGCGCTATTGATGGTTCAATTTGAATGGGGACCCAAAATTGTCTCCGACTGGATCAAGCCTTTTGGAAATATTTTCATCAATTCCCTAAAATTGATTGCTGTACCCTTGATTTTGGCTTCACTGATCAAAGGCGTTTCAGATCTAAAGGATATTTCCAAGCTATCCCAAATGGGGGGTAGGACCATTGGTATTTACATCGTGACTACTATTATTGCTGTTACCATAGGTTTATTGGTGGTAAATACGGTCAAACCAGGAAGTTCCATTTCCGAAGATACCCGAAACGAACTGGTCGAAAACTACAAAGGAGACGCCGATAATATTAAAACTGCCGCGGATAAACAAAAGGAAGCTGGTCCATTGCAGGCTTTGGAAGATTTGGTGCCGAGCAACATATTTAAGGCTGCGAGCGATAATGGCAATATGCTCCAAGTCATCTTCTTTGCTATTTTCTTTGGAATAGGTTTGATTTTGATTCCCGAAAAAACCGCAGAACCGGTCAAGAAATTCTTCGATGGCTTTAATGAGGTTATTCTTAAATTGATAGATATCATCATGTTGGCCGCACCATATGGTGTATTCGCCCTGTTGGCTGCGCTTGTAGTGGAATCGCCAAGTTTAGACTTGTTCAAGGCGTTGGCTTGGTATTCCTTCTGTGTACTGCTTGGTCTTGCGTTAATGTTATGTGTTTACCTCTTGATCGCTTGGGTTTTCACAAAAAGAAGCCCGGCCTTTTTTATGAAAGGGATGTCCCCTGCACAATTATTGGCATTTTCTACGAGTTCCAGTGCGGCGACCTTGCCCGTAACCATGGAAAGGGTCGAGGAGCATTTGGGAGTAGAAGAGGAGGTAACCAGTTTTGTGTTGCCTATTGGAGCCACCATTAATATGGACGGCACCAGTTTGTACCAAGCTGTGGCCGCAGTTTTTATCGCGCAGGCATTTGGTATGGACCTTAGTCTGTCCGCGCAACTTGGCATCATTGTAACGGCTACCTTGGCCTCCATTGGCAGCGCTGCGGTTCCGGGAGCTGGAATGGTAATGTTGGTTATCGTATTGGCACAAGCGGGAATTCCAGAAGCGGGATTGGCCCTAATATTTGCAGTGGACCGACCGCTGGATATGTGCCGTACCGTAGTGAATGTTTCCGGGGATGCAACCGTATCCATGGTTGTGGCAAAATCAGTAGGTAAATTGGGTGAGCCCAAAGTGAAGAATTGGGACGATAATTATCAAAAGAAGCAATAGATAGATTTAAGAATCCTAAATAAAAAAACCTCTTTTTAAAGAGGTCTTTTTTTGTTTTAGAGCGAGATATATCTTCCTTTTGGGAATTTCACTTGAAAAGAGAAGTTTTCTTTCTGGACGGATTTTGGCCCGAGTGTCATGTTCCACGTTAACAAGCCTTTGCTTTCGTCGTATTCGGCATTGTTGAGACTTACATCATCCACTTTAATTTCCTTGTTTTGGGATTTTGGTATGCGGTCCATCAGCTTCAGATTAATGGGGATGTTTTTATTGTTTTTAACTTCCAAAACATATGTACGATCTACTATTCGGTTGCTGCCAACAAACGGTTTACTTTTAAAATTTCGATCCTGTTGCCTTGTTACGGAAATATTGTGCTCAATGCCCAAGGATAGAATCATTTCTTTTTTCGTGGTATATGGGTCTATAACCGTTTTACCGGCATAGGTTCCCTCAAAGTAGATGTTGGCTTCTCCCGGTAAAAGTTGATGTTGTTCCCAATCCTTGAAACTTGCGGTTAGATAAACATTGTCATTTAGAACGGGAGCGGCAAAGTATTCATAAGTGGCCGGCATTTTAAATGTATTCACCTCAATGGCGGTTATATCCCCATTTGCCAAAATAGTGTACGGCTTTTTTATGGCGAATTCTGTTTTGGTTGCTCCCTCCTGCATTTGACTTTTCTTGGTGGTTATCACAACAACGCCATTGGCACTCCGGTTTCCATAAATGGAGGTGGCATTAGTGTCTTTTAAGACTTCAATGTCCTGGATTTCGTTCTCGTCCAAATCACCTTCGGTAAAATTATCAATAGGAACTCCATCAATAATGTATAAGCGTTCTGGTGTACTGTCAATGGATGACGCACCTCTGATGGAAACGCCAGCTACACGACCATTTAAGGTTCTTTCAGGGGAAACCGAACCAACTGCTGCCGTGCCATATCCGGTTACAACCACTTCTTCCAATCTTTGTGCATCTTCTTCCATACGCACGTTCATAATGGAGGAGTAAATGGGCAATTCTTGCATGTGCATCCCAATGTAGGAATAGGTCAATTCTTTCCCAGAAGGCACTTCCAACGTATAATTTCCATCAAAATCAGAAGTAGTTCCCATAGTTGTCCCCTGGACTACAATATTGACCCCTGGTAGGGGAGCACCGGATTCGTCTGTTATGGTTCCTGTAACTTTTTTAACGTAGGGGTTAAATGCATATCCCTTTTTACCCGTAGTTGCAACCTTTCTTTTGTTATAAGCACTTACAAAGTTCAAATAATGTGCGTCAACAGTAGGTTTGCTGATGTTATATTGAGGGTTTCCCGTAGAGAGGGAAATTTTGACGTTCTTCCAGTCCTGACCTGTATTCTGATATACATTGCCTTTATATGCCAGAGAGATAGGAGCGTTTGTACCAGAGGATTTAATGTCGTAATTGGGCACCCATCCAGCATCTTGTACTAAGTAGGATAGCGTAGCGTTCAAAGTTGTGGTAATAGGCGTATCAAAGGTTATGGTGATTTCTCCTTGAGGAGTTTGACTGCCGTTATTGGCTTCGGCCAATTGTTGTCGCAAATCATTGATTTCAAGATTGTATGTATTGATATTCAGGTTGGTTTTGAATATTTCGTTTTTGATTTCTGTAATCCTTTCCCGGTAGTAGGCACCAATTTGTTTCATACGCTCCAAATCCAATACTTGGCTGTCACCGTTAACGATTCGATTGGAGGTAATTACCTTTTCTTCCTCTTCCAGACCGGCAATGGTGTTCTTTAACAACGAGATTTCTTGCTCCAGTGCCTCAATTCGGTTTTTCCATTCTTTGATTTTTGGATTGCTTTCAGATTTTTCAAGATAATTGATATCGTAGGCAATGGATAAAATGGAAACGGAACCCAAACCTGAGATTTGAATGCTACTTTCATCAATTTTGTGGGACAGTCCAGTAAATATTACTTCGTTAGAACCTTCTTGGAGCAGACAAGAGGCCGTTCGGGTAATCTGGGCTCCATTCAGGTAAACAGTTACTTCCTTGATCTTGGAAGGAGTTTTCGGTGTGTTGGCAAATAAAAACAAGGGTGCCAACAAAAATAGGATGACTGTATTTTTCATAAGGGTTGGATATTAATTGTTTACCCAAACCTATGATTCACATCTTCCAATTAAAACCAACAATGGTGTGAATGGGCAGATTGACTTAGGGAAAGTAATGTTTGGATGAGTCAGTCCAAAAACTTGGCCTTCAATTCGGGTGTGGGAATCATACAGGCATCCTGCTTTCCGAACCATTTGTAGCGGTTTTTGGCAACAAAATCGTAAATGCTGTTTCTGATGGAAGTGGGTATCCAAGTGAAAATTGCGGACAATTTCCATAAGCCTCCTAAATCCTGAGCTATCTCCAAAGCGGCATCCGATTTGGTGTAGTAGGCCACTCCTGGCTCTATTAAGATAATGGAATCCACCTTGCTGGCATCGATATGGCGTTGGTTCACCAATTCCTGACCGATTTCACTTTGCAATGCGGCATAGCGAAATATATCTTTTTTGTCCCGTTTGATCACAAACTGGACGGAGTTGTTGCATAAGTTGCAAACACCATCGAACAAGATTATTTTTTTATTTTCCATATCCCTATTATTCCTGCGCGGGCAGGAATCCAATTTCTTTTCTATAAAGATACGCAGCTTTGCTATCTAAGTCTAATGGGCTGACACTAATTAAACAAATAAACACGAATGAAGAATAGTGTCATTTCGAACCGAGTTCTACGAGTGTGAGAAATCTAGATTTCTCTAGCGGAAGTTTACTCCGTTATTTCAATCCAATTTCCTTCGGGGTCGCCAATAACACTTTCATAATAGCCATCTCCGGTGGTTCTAGGTTCCCCGATGACCGTGAATCCATTTTTGCGGATGGTTTCGGTAATAGCATCTACTTTTTCTTTTGAACCAACGGATATGGCAAAATGGGTGAGGCCAAGTTTGACATCTCTATTGGCCATGAATTCTGAAATATCGGGTCTGTGCATTAATTCGATGCGCGCTCCTTTTTTAAAGAAGAGGAAATAGGAACTGAATTTTTTCTTTGGATTGTAATATTTTTCATTGGATTCCAGTTCGAAAAAACGCAGATAAAACTCTTTCATTTTTTCCAAATCCGAAGTCCATATGGCGATATGCTCAATCTTCATTTAAATGTAGGGATTTAGGTTACGGGTTTGTGAGAAGAAATAGATCATGGTCCAAGTTCTCACAATGAATCATTTTCTATAGAACATTCCAATATCAAGGACTCGTCAAAGCCAACAGTGGTTTGCTCAAATTCCTTTTTATAAGCTTCGCCTTTTTCCTTAAAAGCTGCATTTAAAAATTCCAAGTATACATCTGGAATCACATTTTTGTAGGGGTTGTTGCTAACGGGGATAATAGTATAGTTTGGAAGTGCTTGGTAGGCATATACCTTTCCTTGGGCCACTTCGAATTCTCTAATGGATTGGGTTACCTCGATACGCTCATAGCCTTTTTCCGTTCGGTCTATTATGGATAGGTCCTGTTCGTCAATTATGAAAAAACAGGCGTTCATAAAGGCGCCTTCCTTTGCTTCCAAATTAGGATTTACAATGGACTGGGGTATTATGGTATCCTGGTCCTGAATACACATTATGATATGATCTACGGGTGGGTGGGGCAGGTTATTGGGAAATACCATATTCCAGTTCCTTTGATAACCGGTCAAATGGACAATCTGTACTGGACCGTCATATTTTTTACCAAGCTGTTGTTCCATTTGTTTTGAGGATGTGAGCGACCCATAACCAATCAGTCCTACTTTTCCCTCGGGAATAATAATTTTTTCCTTTTCTGGCTGACAACCAACCAAAAGGGCTGCCATGATGATAAGAGAATATATTTTCATTGAAATTATATGATAATGGTCTCTGCTATAGCTGTTTAGTTTCTTAAAAATAAGGAATTTAGTTTAGGGGAGGGAGGAACAATGGATTATTGGCATTGTTTCTATTAGTTTGTTATTTTATAATATTCTTTTAAATCTTCTTCAAATTTCTCACTATCAAACCATTTTGAAAAGTTATAACTTTGGTAGGTTCTTATTTCACCTGTTTTTTTGTCTTTTCTAGTTTTTGTATTGTAATTTGATTTTTTCCAATCTTCTAGGTAACTATTCCATTTTTCATTTAGTTTATTATAGTTATTTTCAATGTTGTCCTCATAATTTTCAATTTTTGTAGGTTTAAATAGAATTGTCATTGCTCTAACCTTTGCATAAGTATTTAAATCAACTCGTTGGTTCTGATGTGTAAGCTTAATGATTTTTTTAAAGCATAAAAAAGCAAAATAAGTATTGTCTAGTAAGTTTTCGTCAGCTGTTAAATCTTCAAATGTTAAGTCTTGTCTTATGAACAATTTTTTTTGTCTAGCTTTTGTAACCCTTCCATTAGAACAATAAAACATTCTGAAAAATAGATTTCTCTCTAATATACTTTTTGCAGGTATATAGTTATTATAGATGCCATCAGCAAATTCACCTCTTTTACGTTCATAGAGTAAACCGTATTTATCAAAAAGACATTTTTGGATTTTTATTTGCAGTTCATCATTAGATATTTTATCGGCGTTAATAACTGGTGTTTGTTGGTTGGTAGCGTTAGAAATGTTATTGATGAGTTCAACCTTGTTGTTGTGATTACTATTCTCTAGCAGTGTGATAATTTTCACCAAAACCTCTTTACTTTGAAACACACTTTCAATATCATTATCTATATTCTCTTCGTAAATTCTACTTAAGGTATATGAAGTTTGTCCTCCATTAATTATTTGAGGGTTTTTAACTATTAATTGAGCTTTGTTTTTCTGACCTATTCTTTCATTGATGTATGTTTCGTCAGACAACATGGTAATCCCATTATTATATAGTGCAAATTCATTGGTTGTTTTCTCAATTATAGTTTCTTTAATGGCGTCATTTACTTTTTTGCCTTCATGACCTAGATAACTTCTTGGGTTATACTTTAAAATCGAGTTTTTGTATTTATACATAATTCTTGCAAGCTCTATTGTAGGAACAAATAGAACAGTGATTTCGCATTCTCCTTTACCTGTTAAAACCGTATAACTAATTTTACTTCCTGCATTTTTATTACTTAAGTCTATATTAATACTTAAATCAGATGCCTTGTAATACGTTCCTGTTATTACTGGAAAAACTAAATTTTCATAACATTTTGAAAAATCAAAAACTGAGCACGAAAAACCTCCTGTAAGTTTTCTTAAGTCACTGGCTTTGACGTCTTTTAAATTTGCTAAAATTATAACCTTGTACGAATATCTAGCGATATCCTCTATAGAAGAAATTTCTCTTTGTAGTTGCTTTATTTTTCCATTATACTCATTACTATCCTCATCATTCTTTTCACCATCTAATATTCTATTAACATCCATTACTAAAATTTCAGACAAGTCAATTTGTTTGCTTTCAAAGTTTAAGTCATTAGTTCTAAATTTGGATTGAATGAAATAAATAGTTTTTGAGTCATTGTGGATATAATAACCATCTATACCACCGTCATATGGACCATCGGTAATAAAATGTTCTCTTTCACTAAAGTTTAATAAACCAAAATTAACTTTCAAATAGAGATGAATAAAAGCTCTTGCTCTTGCTTGATTCTTTTTTTCAATATCAGTTGTATTTGGATATTTTTTATTCATTGATGGTGGTGCGTCATCAATTATTGTGTCGAGAATATTTATGAGAGTTTGATATTTGGTCATGTTCTTAAATTATTGCTAGCTCATTTTTTTGATGTAAAATCTATCAGATTTCTAATTTCACCGAAATTCACCTCAAAATCAACAAGTTAATCTAGCTAGTTGTAAAAAAGTTATCAACCAGCCCCATTATTCTGTTTCGGGATAAAATGTATAATTGGAGTGCTTAAACCAACGCACTTTACTTTAAATCTTCCAATTGCTCCAAATCGCTTTTTAAAGTAGTGTTGGATTTTAGGATGCCCCGGGCAAACTGCAATATCACCATGGTATAGGCCATTTTCCAATCTGCTACGCGTTCAAAGTCGGCAGCAAGCTGAAGTGGGTCGGCATTTTCCCAAATTTTATCCCGGACCGCCTTTCCGCTATCAAAAAAATAATTTTCCATCGGGTATTGGGAGTTCTCGTTCAATATGCTGAAATACTCATATATCAGATTGGTGTTGGTCTTGTCAAAATCGTTCTGATATTTGATCACCTCCGCCATGGATTGCCGAATTTCCGGCGGATAGCTAACGGTATTGTCGCCGATCAAATTAATTAAAGTGGTATTGTTAAAACTGTAGTCGGACCGAATAAAGGCCGGGAATTGATACCTGAAAACTTCTGCAATGGTATCTAGATTGGAGTTGGAGGCTTTAATTTTATTTTCAATGTCCACAAAGTTTAAGCTATCGGTCTGTAGTTGAGAAATAAGACTGTTTAGGGCTATGTTGTCCTTTTGTAGGTCACTGATCAAGGAAAGGGAATAGCTCCTGCGTATGGTATTGTTTTTTTGGTTTTCGTTCCAATTATTGAACTGTAGGGCGATTAGTATCCCGATAACCACTAGTATGATCTCGCCAATGGCATAGAGTAGGTACTGGCTGAACTTATTTTCGGAAAGCAATCGCTGACGGATTCTTCGGAAGAATTTGATCATTAGAGGTTAGTTTTTCTAAAGATATAATTTTTAATGTATTGTATTAGTGCATAGTAAGGTATAGCGTTCCCTGCCATGATTTATTATGGTATTCTGTTTTAATAAAGGTAATAGGGGGGAGGACCATGTTATAGCCCTCGTTCCTTTTGTTTTATACTGCGTTTATTCGGTAATGGTCTTTAAATGCTCCTTGGAGCCCGTCATTTGCCAATGTCCCAACGAAATAGGGATGTTGCCCATACTGTTCAACGTATCAAAAAAGTCCTTTGGGGTAAAGGGTTTGCCCTCCAGTTCCTGTAGTCGGGCATAATCGGCCAAGGCGGCTTCCAATAAATATTTACCGGTAATATAGCTAGATCCATACCCGGGTTGACGCAAATAGAGGTGTTGCTCAAAAATGAGCAGTTCCTTTTCGGTCTTCATCCATCCACGCGGGGTGTATTCGCTGTGGATGCCTCCGGCTTCTTCCATGGTCATTTCATTGGCGTGGGCGTATAACGAGCCCAAGCCTCTAGCCGCACGTTGCGCGATCATAATGTATACGATTTCTTTGGTCCGTGGGCTATCGTTGTACAGTCCGGCCTGCATAAACATTTCTTCCACGGCCGTGGCAGTTCCCTCGTTTCTGGAATCCCAAATATTGTGCAACAACGGGCCTTTTCGTATTTCACTTTTGTGGGGTTCCAAATCCATGCGGGCCAACTCGAACCAATGGTAAAAATGGGAGTAGAGGGGTCTGGCATCATAATGCTCGCCAATGGAGAAGAAATTACGTTTTTCCTTGGGGATAAACTCACCTAAATGCTCGCGTAGGGCGGAATCAAAATACGGTTTTACGGTAACGATGTCTTGTTGCTCCAAAAAGTTTATCAAACTTTTGGCGGATGCATCTGCCATTTTATCATAGGCTTCCGGGGAGTCGGCATCCACCAGTTCCGGAAGGTTTCGGTTGTTGTGCTCCACCAATTTTAAAGCGGTCCATGCACGGGCAAGTTCCCTTTTTAGGATCATTACCTCATCTTCCCATGTCAACGGCACCAGGTGTACATTTTGAATATACCAAGTGTAATTATCCTTGCCAATGCCCGAAGGGCCGGTTTTTGATTCGGATTCGGTCTCCAACCAACTAACAAGGTCGTCGGTGGCGGTTATGGCTTCATCAATAACTTTGACCAATTCGGCATCGTTGGTAACGGCATCGTTTTCTTTTAACTCGGTAAGCACTTCGCTCTGGTTTTTGATATCTCGAATACCTGTGATCCATAATTCACGAGCGTTCCCTGTCAAGTTTTGCTTGGCTTGCGTGTAGAACGGGACAATGACTTTTAAGTCGGACAGAAGCTTGGTACGTTCCTCTGTGGATAAAGGAAAAGTATAGGTCCAAAGCTCCGTGGTGCCGTGGTTGGTAGGTCCTTCGTGGGCGGGCACATCGCTTTTAGCTGTCCAGACCACTTTGTAAAAGGCAGGATCACGGACCCAGGGTTGTAAAACGCGCTGGTTGAAATCGTAGCCGTTCATTTCGGCCCAAACAATCATCCAATCCACTTGGTTTTCCACGGACCAATTGGTGGTGTCGATGGCCTGTAGTTTGAATTGTAATTCTTTGAATGTTGGCCAGCGTTTCTCAAAGGTTTCGGCGGTATAATCGGGAGCTCCATCCAAAAGCGGAGGATTTTCGAATGTTCTCCATTCCTTGAACAAGGCCACAAGATCTTGATAATCGTTAGAGGTGAAATTTTGAGTTGTGGTCGGGGATTCTGTGGCACCTTCTTTTTTATCGGTTTTGCAGCTCAGCAAGAGCACGAACAAAAAAGAAAGAATAAGGTTGGTTGTTTTCAAGGAGTTGAGTTTTTAATTGGCGTCCAATTTCGTTGAAATATCCTTGAAAAGCAAAAGTTACGGTGGGACTCAGACAAGTTTTGAACACTAAAGTGAGTTTGGTTGCGGTGGAGGTGATATACAATCGTTTTTTTACAGTTTGACACGAATTTCCCGAACTCTCACGAATTATTGTAGCGCTGTCATGTCGAGCGCAGTCGAGACATCTGTTTTCTTGATTTCTCAATCCTCACTTCGTTCCTCATATCGAAATGACCATGATATTGTTTTGGTTATTCTGTAATGAAAAATGGTTTAGAAAAGTCTTCACGATATAGAAACCACTAACATTTATCGTTACGAAGCTGTAAACTTCAATACAATCCAAACAGCCAAGCAAACATGGCAAATCATCGCTATCCATTTCAATAATTTTCCATCAACAGGCTTTTAGGGGCCATTTCCTTGTGATGTTTCACACTTTTCCCAAAGTAGCCACCATTCCAGATATGGCTACAAGGCCAAGTTTAGGAAGAAGGTGTAATCAATAGAAAAATCAATGCTGTACATGGAAAAGGGTTAGGTTGAACACCCAGTTGCACAGGTTTTTTGGCAATTGATTACGATGTTTGCTTAAAAGAGTATAAAAAAAGACCGCGATAAGCGGTCTTTTGATTTCTAATGGGATGTATATTTTAAACATCCTGCATTTCCCAGCCCTCACGATAAGTACGGGTAACAAACTGGTTGGCATCATCAAAATTGGTGATTTCCATGTTGTCGCCGTCCCAAAGCAACTTTTTACGGCCATAAAATTCCATATTGCCCTCGGCATTTTCCTTGCGCAACATATAACTGCGTATCGCCAAGTTACCCATAAGAACGGTTTCCGTCATAGGTCCGGCATAGTCGAATGAAGACGTTAGGTCTAGGTGTTCTGTACTTCCGAAACCGGCTTTACAGGCATCTACCCATTTGCGTTGGTGACCGTATTCAGGTTCTGGCATTTCCTCTACCTCTGGTCCAAATTCGGTAACGCCATTGTTCATGTATAATTTTGGAGTCAATGGCGAACTATCGTTGATGTTCGTGGAAATTACCCCATGCTCTCCATGGATCAACACACCGTTTTGACTTCCTGGCCCACCAATATCGCTATCCGCAGGTATGATCTCTGGGTGCGAAGGTCGGATTCCGCCATCGCTCCAAGTCATGGTCAACGGAGCTCCTCCGGTTTTGTCGGTAGCTTCGTAGTTCAGTGTAATAAAGGATGATGGTGGACAACCTTCCGGATGGTAATCAGGGTTCCACATTTGGGAGAACACGGTTCCTACACTACATTCTGCTGCAGTCGGATATTTAAGTTTTAGGGTTCGGTAAGGAATGTCGATCAAGTGGCATCCTACATCTCCCAAAGCTCCGGTTCCATAATCCCACCAACCTCTCCAGTTGAACGGATGCAGGTTCGGTGTATACGGTTTCATGGGTGCTGGGCCCAACCATAGGTCCCAGTTCAAATCGTTGGGTTTGCTGGAAGCATCGGGTTCTGGCATGGCGTTTCCTTGTGGCCAAACTGGACGGTTAGTCCAAATTTCAACCTTTGTGATTCTGCCCAGTGCTCCGGAATCTACCCATTTTTGCACCATGCCCAATAACGGGTTGGACGCTCCTTGGTTCCCCATTTGGGTCACTATTTTTTTATCACGGGCCATTTGAGTAAGCATACGTGCCTCTCGAATGTTGTGCGTCATCGGTTTTTGTACATACACGTGCTTGCCGCGCTGCATGGCATAAGCTGCTGCCGGACCGTGAACGTGGTCGGGCGTACTGATGGTAACCGCATCGATATCCTTCATGGTATCGAGCATTTCGCGATAATCGCTAAAGAGCTTTGCCTTGGGAAAACGCTCCACGGATTTCTTGGCCGATCCGGAAAAATCGACATCACAAAGGGCCACTACATTTTCGCGCCCGTTTACGGAGGCGTTGGCAATGTCGCTGGCACCTTTGCCACCGGCACCAATGGCAGCGATGTTCAAACGGTCGCTGGGGGCCAAAAAGCCCGGACCGCCCAGCACATGGCGGGGCACAATAAAAATACTGGACGCCAGCGCAGTGTTTTTAACAAAATTTCTTCTGCTTTGGGAATTGGTTGTTTTTTTCATTTTTTGTTTAACGATGTTTAGTTTCTAATTGCTAAACAAGATAGGAAAAAATGAACTGAACGCTCGGAGGGATTTTGTGATATGTGTAAAATGAGGAGGGTTTGTTGGTCTTGGATATGAGTAGTTGCGTGGTTTAGCGGTTAACTTTATAAGTACACAACAAACTGAAAATCCGCGAGGATTTTCAAAGATAGGCGAGTGGAAGCAATTACTTACAATCAGCTTTGTTATAGATTTTTTTAATCTTGATGATCGTATCCTAGTTCTTCGTTTTTGTCCCAAAATGCCATAAATAATTCTGAAGCAGAACCTTTTCTGGAAATCCAATCTGCCACTATTTGAATTGCAAACTCTAAATCTTCTATGTAAGCCATTCTTCCGTCACTACCTCTAATACCTTTATCATCTTTTTTGGCACCACGATTAATTAATATATTTTTTTCATCATAAACTATGCGTCTGACTTCTTCGTTTTCTTTACCCTTTGGTAAATTATCTTTAAGAAGTTTTGTTAATCCATGATAGTAAAGCTGAAATTTCTCTACTGGGTCATCAATGGTTTGACCAAGTAATTTTAGAGCTTCATTTTCTATCTTTAATTCAGAATCTACATTTAGAGTTAGTTGTTCTCCTTTTATTTCTTCTGATTTTTGAATGATTTCTAACCTTTCAATATCAGCTTGTGATAGTTCTCTTTTTTTCTTTTCTATGTTTTTATTATCTTCTTTCATATTATACTGTTAAAAGTTCTCTTATATTTTCTGCAGCAATCCTTAAAGACTCAGCGCCCCAATTTGAAACATTTAGATTTTTAGTAGCCAAATTGATATCAGGAAAATATTCTTTAAAATATCCCCAATAATTATTGCCTAATTCCGATTGTCTCCATTGATATTGTGAATAGATAATGCAAGGATGTAGTTGACACTCCTTTGCAAATCTTTTGACAATTAATGGATTATCTATTAATTTTTCGATATATCTCATTTTCTCAGAAGACAATAAATATTCTGATGCAAATTCGTTTGCTTTATCCTCTTGTAGCAGAAATAAATCGGGTTCTCCGGATAAATGAAATTTTGTATTCACTATTGTATCTAAATCAAACAGAACGTGGTTCAGTTCGTGAATAAGAGCAAACCATATAGTAGCATAATTTTTATTAAAATCAGTAATTACAATACAGGGTTTGTCATTAATATAAAAAGTTGCGCCTCGGATTTGTGTTTTAGGCAAAGATGGTTGAAATACAACTGTAACTCCAATATTGTATAAAGCTTGAAAAACTGTCAATAGTCCTTTTTCAACATTTTGAGTGTAAGGTTTTATTTTTGGTATTAAATCAACTAAATCTTTTCGGGAATACTCATTAGGATTGTCAATTAATTCAAAATACTTGTAAGAAGATTTGATCCAAAAGTCTTTCATTTTATCACTGTAAGACCTTTTTGTCCTACTGTATAAAGCATCATTTAAATCTTTTTCATAATCGTAAATTGAATCGAGTTCAAAAAATCCACATATTCTTTCTGATAATTCTTCTACAGAATCATCTATGTTTATAAAACCTAGGTTTGCTAGTGTTTTTAAATCAAAATTTTTGTTGATGTATGTGATATCCATTGAATTTTGTAAATCTCTTATTTCTTCTCTTGGTCTATCTTTGAAATGAAGAATCAATAAATCCTCTAAGCTTAATTCTAAAAATTCGCCTAACTTTAAAAGATTTAATATGTCTGTTTGTTTAGAAGACTTTTTTAATATGCCATCTAAACTTTTTCTTTGAATCCCGGAAAGTCTTTCGAAATGAGTTTTACTTAGTCCTGTTGTCTTAAGTTTGTCTTTAAGTAGTTTCTCAAGATCTTTGTTAGTTTTAAAACTTCTATCTAATATATTGCCAATCATTTAGCTGCGGTAAATTTACCGCAAAAATAGTAAAAATATTAATAAAGAAGTATTAAAAAAGGTAAATTTACCTCGATTTTGTTTTTTAGTCATCTATAAGGGCTTAGCTAAACATCATTTTATCGACCTTTAGCGACTTCTGACGAAGTTCTCCGAAAAAACCATAACAAACAATAGGTTGGATGGTTGACTTATGAGGAATTGTTAACACTACAAATGATGGCAGCGTGTCATTTCGAACGCATGTGAGAAATCTGAAGACGGCAAAGAGATTTCTCAATCGTCGGTGCCCTCCTCATTTCGAAATGACAACCGGATTACTTTTTTGCTTCCACCAGTTCCAATTGGTCCACGCTCACGTTGGTAGTAAACATACCATAGTTGACCACCGCTTTGCCCTTTTCCAGCGTATCAATGCTGCCCACGGCCTTACCATCCATCAAACGGACACGGTCACCAATCTTAAAAACAGGTCTGGGTTTGTTCTTCTCGGCCTGGATTTCCTTTTTCTTCTGGATTTTCTTCTCGACCCGTACCTTTTTGATTTTTTGCTCCAGCTCTTCGGCCACCTGTTTCTTTTCTTCCTGTTTGGCCTTGGCCTTTTTGGCAGTGGTCTTTTTGCGCTTACTGTTCTCGGTTTCCACAATACGCAGCATTTCGGAGATCAACGGACGCTTTTTCTTGTCCATAAAGTATTTTTCCGCAGCGGTGTTCACCTTGTTGCCCAATTGGATCATACGTTGGTTGTGGTCGTACATCTCTTGGTAGCTCTCTAGTTTGGATTTGATCTTGGAATTCAGCTGCTCCAAACGTTCATTTTCCTCACGGGCCTTATTTTCCTCCTCTTTAAGTTTGGAACCGGTCTCTTCCATTTTGCTGCGCTCTTTCTGCAGCTTGGCGATGGTGGCGTCAAAACGGACCTTTCCACGTTCAATCTTTTTCTTGGCCTTATTGATTAAGGAGTAGGGGATACCGTTCTTTTGGGCGACCTCAAACGTAAAGGAACTTCCCGCTTCGCCCAACACCAATTGAAAGGTGGGTTCCAGTGTTTTGGAATTGAACAACATGTTGGCGTTGGTGGCATGCGGCAATTCGTTGGCCAAAGCCTTCAAATTGGCATAGTGCGTTGTGATGACCCCATAAGCTTCACGCTCGTAGAAGACTTCCAAGAAAGCTTCGGCCAGGGCACCGCCCAATTCCGGGTCGCTTCCCGTTCCAAATTCATCAATTAAGAACAATGTTTTGTCGTTGCACTTTTTAAGAAAGTGGTTCATGTTCTTTAATCGATAACTATATGTACTTAAATGATTTTCAATAGATTGATTATCTCCGATGTCCGTCAAAATCTTATCAAAAAAGCAAACTGAACTGCGCTCGTGCACAGGAATCAACATACCACTTTGAAGCATTACTTGAAGCAGTCCAATGGTCTTTAACGTGATACTTTTACCCCCTGCATTGGGTCCCGAAATCACAATAATTCGATTCTCCCGATACAGTTTTATGGTCTGTGGCCACGTTTTTTCGTTCTTCCGCTTGTTGGATAAATAGAGTAGTGGATGAAAGGCATCGCGGAGAAACATTTCACGCTCATCATTGATTTCCGGTAATATGCCGTTCATATCGTTGGCATAACGTGCCTTTGCAGCCGTAATATCGGTTTCGGCCAAATACGTTTGATACGATTTCAACACTTCCAAGTATGGACGGATTTCGTCCGTCAACTTGTTCAGGATACGTTGTACCTCTTCTTTCTCATCAAACTCCAAATTGCTCAACTCCCTGGTGTAGGCCAGCGTAGTTTCCGGCACAATGTAAACGATACTCCCTGTTTTGGAGGTGCCCATCACGGTACCCTTCACTTTTTTGCGGTGCATGGCCTTAACGGCCAAAACCCGGCGGTTTTCAACCACGGATTCACGGATTTCATCCAAAAAGTCGGACGATTGATAACGCCCCAATGCAGCACTAAAACTTTGGTTTATCTTGCTACGCACCTCATTGATTTGACTCCTGATGTACCGAAGTTCATCTGACGCGGAATCCTTGATTTCCCCAAACTTATCGATAACATCATCAATGGCATCGGGAATTTCAGGATGTAGCTCCAAAGCATCCACTTTAATAAAAAGTAAGGGATAATACTCCTTAAACTTTTTGAAGAATTTATGATGAATGGCAACCGTTTTGCAAATCCCGCCAATTTTTCGAAAACCGCTAATCTCCAAGGTGCTGTTGTCAATCTTGAGCAGTCCGAGTTCACTATTGATGTGGTCGAAACCGTGATTGGGAATACGGTTATCGTTGGAAAACGAAGCCAGATACTCCGAAGTCTGTCCCAAAACACCCATCAATTCATCTTTGTGGCGGTATGGCTGAATGGTCAATGCCTTTTCCTTTCCCAGCGCCGTATTGCATCGTGCAGCAATCTGCGTCAATACGGTTGGAAACTCTAGGTCTTGAAGTGTTTTGGGGTGAATGTTTCGCATCTTTTTCGACTAGCAGGGCAAATATAGGATTTTGAAGTCTTTTAGCAGATGTGCTGTCTAGTAAAAACTGTCTGCATTATGTACTTTTGGGTGAAACTTGAAATTCCCATCAAAACCATCATATGGAGGTAAACATTGAACCCAGTTGGAAAACGCAATTATCTGACGAATTTGAAAAACCCTATTTCCAACAATTAGCCGCTTTTGTGAAGCAGGAATATCAACAACATACCTGCTATCCCAAAGGAACGGATATTTTTTCGGCGTTCGACCATTGCCCTTTTCAAGAAACCAAAGTGGTAATTATTGGACAAGACCCGTACCACGGCCCAAACCAGGCCAACGGATTGTGCTTTTCCGTAAAAGATGGGATTCCACATCCACCATCCTTGGTCAATATTTTTAAAGAAATTAAAACGGATGTTGAAAAGCCTTACCCTAAAAGCGGTAATCTTGAGCGTTGGGCCGACCAAGGCGTACTCTTGTTGAACGCGACGCTGACGGTTCGGGCACATCAGGCCGGAAGCCATCAGAAAAAGGGTTGGGAGCAATTTACGGATGCGGTGATCCAAACAGTTTCCAACGAATTGGAAGGTGTGGTTTTTCTGCTTTGGGGCGGATTCGCCAAAAAAAAATCATCTTTGATTGATAAAACCAAGCACCATATTCTTACCTCTGGGCATCCTTCGCCCTTGAGTGCCAATAGAGGACTGTGGTTTGGCAATCAGCATTTCAGCAAAACAAATGATTTGTTGAACCGCATGGGTAAAGAGGCTATTGACTGGTAGGTTGAATTCGAATGTTGGATTATTGGATTTTTTTGATTCGCGGACTTTGGTTTATTTCCAAAGAAAGGTTTCAATAGACTTGACTTCATCGACTAAGTTAAGGTCGTGCAATCTCGATTGGACTTCGTTCACGGTTGCTGAGGAAAGTTGTTCCTGTCCCCAAGTTGTTTTGGATAACCATGCTTTTATGTCCTCCAGTTTTTGCTCATATCTGTTGGACAGGGTTCTGTCAATACTTGGAATTTGTTTGAATTCCGATGTATAAGTGTTGATAACCTCCAAAACATGTTTGAGCACGCCTTCGTTATCCTGAATAAATGAGTCTGAAGCAGTAATCACAAAACAAGGCCAAGGGGTAGGGCAGTCGCCCACTCTTTTAAAAGTACCGTTGTCGACCAAAGGTTTAGTAGTGAAATGCTCCCACATAAAATAGGCGCCGGAACCGCCAGTTAGACTTTCGATGGCGCCATCCAAATTGTTGATGATCTCAAATTCCAGTTTTTCCGTGTCCCACCCTTGGTTTTGCGCATTAACGTAGGCCATTAAGTGGCTTCCACTTCCCATTCGGCTAATGGCTACTTTATCATCCCTAAGGTCGGAAATAGATGTGCGGCTACTGTTAGCGTCCACATGAATGCCCCAAAGCAACGGAGAGGAAATGAATCCCTGAACAATTTTACTAGAATTTCCCTGCGATATGCTTTTGATAATGCCTTCGGTAAGAATAATGCCCATATCCGCTTCTCCATCTTGTAGCATTTGTGTCATTTTACCGGTTCCTTCTGGAACATCGGTCCATTCCAATTGAATGCCCCTGTCTTCAAAAGCACCATCTTCCATGGCCAGATGCCAAGGGAGGTTAAAATGTTCTGGGACACCAATTATTTTTACCGTTTTCATAGGGGACTTGTTGCTTTGTGGTATTAAAATTATGATTCCGTTCGGTATCCATCAAAAAAAAGTAGCGTAAAATTATGTCAGGTCACTATTTGCGATAGCGCTTAAAGTGTACTTGATGAGTTCTTCGACGGTTTTATGTCCTTGCTTGGAAAACTCTCCGGTGGCCCTGTTCGCCAATATCGCATTGAGCGAAACCGCTCGATGTCCAAGGAGTTTGGCAAGACCATAAATACCTGCGGTTTCCATTTCCAGATTTGTTATCCTTGTATTTTTATGGGAAAACCCGGCTAATTTGTCGTTAAAATCTTGAATGGATGGCGCTAATCTCAATGTCCTTCCTTGTGGCCCATAAAAACCTGAATTTGTTACGGTTACACCGTATCGTATACGATTTGATTCAAAAATTTTAGCTAATGATTCGTCAAAATCGACAAAGTAGGGATGTATATTGTGGTCTGCCCAACCCAAATAGGATGTAAGGGCGGATTCGAGTTCATGGTTCTTTATATGCCCATGCTCATAAAAATGGAGTAAGTTGTCAAAACCTATTCCAGAACTGCTGATCAAAAACGAATCAACGGGAATATCTGGTTGTATGGAACCGGATGTACCAATCCGTATAAAACTGAGCTGTTTTTTTTTGAATTTAATTTCTCGGGAAACAAAATCGATGTTGGCAAGGGCGTCCAATTCATTAAAAACAATGTCGATATTGTCCGTTCCGATGCCTGTTGAGATAACTGTTATTCGTTTATGGGCATATGTACCTGTATGGGTGACAAATTCGCGTTTCCCTTTCTTTAATTCAATAGAATCAAAGTGTTTGGAAACTTCGGAAACACGTTCTGGGTCACCTACAGTTATAATACTATTGGCAAGATCTTCTGGAAGAAGGTTGAGATGGTAAATGCTCCCATCAGCATTCAGAATAAGCTCTGAATTGCTCAAAGAGGCTTTCATGTATTACAATTTCAGAATTCGTTCGGTATCCGTATTGTATAAAAAGTTATACTTTAAGGAACCTCCCAGATACATTTGACTATCACGTAGTTCTGAATAATAGTTAGCTTCTTGCTTTAGCACATGCAACCCTTTTTTGGTCAGTTTGACCGGGTCAAAAGAACTGAACAAAGGTTTTAGGGACGAAATCATTCGGTCATATTGCGTATCGCCAAAACCATAATAACCTTGATTGGTCAATAGTTTGCCCATAAGCTCATTTCTGGATTGTGGCTTTTCTTCTTTGGCTACTTCCAAAATATGGTTCTCCAAGTCGTTAAGACCATTTTTAATGGTAGGGTAGCGCTTCAAATGGGTTTTGAGTGCATCCGAAAGATATTCGAACTGGAAATCGTTATTGGCAATCTGGTTTTCCAAACGAATGGGATTGTCACTGCAATATAACTGCCAGATGTAATCCGCGTATTCAATATCGTCCTGTGAAAGGACTTTTTTATTGTCGTAAAGCTCAAGAAGTTTTTCGTCGTTGAGCTCGTTTAGGCCATAAAGCTTATTGGAGCCTTCAACTTTGCCACTACATACCAAATAAATTTCGGCATGTCTTCTGTGGGTTTTTAACCAGCTAAGTACGGCCAGCATATTTATTTGGCAAAATAGGTCATATTCAAACCATAGCACTATCTGGTCCTGCTGTTTGTGGTTACAAAGGGACCTATACTCTTTCAGGGTTTTTTCAATGAACCAAGATTTGGATACTTTGTAGTTCTTGTTAAGGAACTCGAACCTTGTTTTCCAAAAAGATTCGCTTCCCACGGAAGAGAGAGTTTTGCCTTCGCAAAGCATTTCTCTCCATGTAATTACGTCTCCTTTTAATTGCAAAGATTGTAATCTGGACGTGAAACTGTCCCCGTTGGTTATGTGCAACAGTGATTTCATTTTCAGCTCAGTTTTCGTTGGTTAGGAATAATAAAAGTACGGTTTAAAGCAGGAACACAAAAATTTTTTCACTAAACATTGCTTTAAACATCAAGTTTTTAACATCAATTAAAAACAGAATCGATTTTTTGTTAAATTTTATATTATCCACCAACACGCTTTACGGAAAATCCATTTTCCTTTAGGAAATCCATGATTTTATCGCGATAATCTCCCTGAATAATGATGGCTTCGTTCTTAAAACTGCCCCCGACACCCAAGAGTGTCTTTAAATCTTTGGCCAGTTTTTTGAAGTCACTGTCTGCGCCGTTGTATCCTTCAATTATAGTAACAGGTTTGCCTTTTCGCTTTTCGTATTTGCATATAATGGGGTCGTCCTGTAACCAGTAAGACGGTTCTTTTCCTTCATTGTCAGGCTCATCTTCCGGTTCATGGTCCGGGAACAGGTTTTTAAGTTGGTCTTTTAAGTCCATCTTTATTTTTTTACAAGCCCTAGCTCAATAAGTCTTTCATGCAGGTATTCTCCCGCGGTAATATCCTCAAATGCCTTGGGATTGTCCTCATCGATACAGTTTTCAAGGCAATTCAATGGCATATCGCTTACCGGGTGCATAAAGAAGGGAATGGAATAGCGAGATGTTCCCCATAGCTCTTTTGGCGGGTTCACTACTTGGTGAATGGTCGACTTTAACTTGTTATTGGACAAGCGGGACAACATATCGCCGACATTGATCATTAATTGATCGGGTTGGGCAATGGCGTCCACCCAATTACCTTGGTGGTCTTTTACTTGAAGTCCTTTACCGTGGGCCCCCATAAGCAATGTAATCAAATTGATATCGCCATGGGCAGCGGCTCTCACTGCGTTTTTTGGCTCTTCGGTAATGGGCGGATAGTGGATGGGCCTTAAAATGGAATTTCCATTTTTGATATAATCATCAAAATAGGTTTCTTCAAGGTTTAGATGCAATGCCAGGGCCCGTAGCACATATTTAGCGGTTTTCTCCAACATTTTATAGGTTTCTTCTCCAACGCGATTAAAGTCAGGGAGCTCATCAACGGTAACATTATCCGGGTATTCGGCCTGCAATTTTGGATTGTCCTCCACATATTGGCCAAAATGCCAAAACTCTTTTAGGTCGCCTTCCTTTTTTCCTTTGGCATGTTCTTTTCCAAAGGAAGTATATCCCCTTTGGCCACCTATACCTTCAATTTCGTATTTATCTTTCACCTCTTGCGGAAGGTTGAAGAACTTTTTAATCTCACTATAAAGGTCACCCACCAATTCATCAGACAAAAAATGTCCGCTCAGTGCCACAAAGCCAATATCTTCAAAGGCGGCACCTATTTCATTGACAAATTTTTCTTTTCTTTTTGCATCGCCCGAAACAAAGTCGTTCAGGTCCACACTTGGAATCGCACTCATATTGTCATCTTTGATATAAAACCAAAAATAAGGAAATAAGCTGAAGGTTTTTGAATTTTAAAGTGTTTTGAAGGGCTTTTTACTACTTTTAGCCAACAGAATTTTTACGATATGAGGTATCATGTTGGCAGCTTGGAACGCGAAAAGTTGCTGGAGTTGTACAAGGGCATGTTGAAGCCAAGGATGATAGAGGAAAAAATGCTGATTCTTCTTCGGCAGGGCAAAATTTCCAAGTGGTTTAGTGGAATTGGTCAGGAAGCTATTTCTGTCGGCGTTACACAGGCACTCAAGGAAAGTGAGTACATTCTCCCTATGCATAGAAATCTTGGAGTTTTTACCTCCAGGAACATTCCATTGAATCGTCTTTTCTCCCAATGGCAAGGAAAGCAAAGTGGTTTTACGCAGGGAAGGGACCGTAGTTTTCATTTTGGGACCCAAGCATATAAAATAATCGGTATGATTTCCCATTTGGGGCCTCAATTGGGGGTGGCGGATGGTATTGCCCTTGCGGATATGCTGCGCAGGAAAAAAAGGGTTACCACCGTTTTTACCGGTGAAGGAGCAACGAGCGAAGGAGATTTTCACGAAGCTCTGAACGTGGCTTCCGTTTGGAACCTACCTGTGCTGTTCTGCATTGAAAACAATGGGTACGGACTATCCACACCGACCAATGAACAATATAAATGTGAACATTTGGCGGACCGAGCCAAAGGCTACGGTATGGAGTCCCGAATAATTGATGGCAATAACATTTTGGAAGTGTACACCAAAGTGGATGAATTGTGCAGGGCCATACGCAAGCGTCCAAGACCCGTGTTGCTCGAGTTCAAGACTTTTCGCATGAGAGGGCACGAAGAAGCAAGTGGAACCAAGTATGTTCCAGAAAAATTGATGAAGGAATGGGGCAAAAAAGACCCTATTTCCAATTATGAAGATTTTTTGGTGGCGGAAGGAGTATTGACTCAAGACTACATTGAGAACCTCAAAGAAGAAATCACTGAGGAAATCAATACAAATTTACAGTTGGCGTTTGATGAGAACGAAGTGGATTCAATTGAAAGTAAAGAATTAAAAGAGGTATACCATGATTTTGATTATCATTATATTGAACCAAAATCAGACTCCAAAGAAAGTATACGGTTTGTTGATGCCATCTCCCAAGGTTTGGAACAATCCATGTACCGTCACAACGAACTCATCATCATGGGACAAGATGTGGCAGATTATGGCGGAGTGTTTAAAATCACCGAAGGTTTTGTGCCCAAATTTGGCAAGAGCAGGGTTCGGAATACGCCCATTTGCGAATCGTCCATAGTCTCTACGGCCATGGGACTGTCCATCAACGGTATGAAGGCCGTCGTTGAAATGCAATTTGCCGATTTTGTGAGTTCCGGATTCAATCCAATTGTCAATTATTTGGCCAAAGTGCATTACCGTTGGAACGAGAAAGCCGATGTAGTAATACGTATGCCCTGTGGCGGCGGTGTAGGAGCGGGGCCTTTCCATTCCCAGACCAATGAGGCGTGGTTCACCAAGACCCCAGGTCTAAAAGTTGTGTACCCGGCCTTCCCGGATGATGCAAAAGGATTATTGAACACGGCTATAAACGACCCTAATCCCGTCCTCTTTTTTGAACACAAGGGGCTATACCGAAGTGTAAAAGGTGATGTTCCAACCGATTATTACACAGTGCCTTTTGGCAAGGCTAAGCTGTTAAAGGAAGGAAAAGCTATGACCGTGGTCACCTACGGCGCTGGTGTTCACTGGGCTTTGGAAGTTTTGGAAAAACACCCAGAAATTGATGTAGATGTCTTGGATTTGAGAACACTTCAGCCCTTGGATACGGAATCCATCTACAATTCGGTTAAAAAGACGGGCAAATTGATCATATTGCAAGAAGATACTTTATTCGGGGGCATCGCCAGCGATATTGCAGCCATGGTCATGGAGAATTGTTTTGAATATTTGGATGCTCCCGTCAAAAGGGTGGGGAGTTTGGAAACACCGGTTCCCTTTGCAAAATCACTTGAAACAAACTATTTGCCCAAAAATCGGTTCGAAGCAGAGTTAATTGAACTGTATCAATATTAATATGTTGTTTATCCCATTTAAAGTAAGTTGATTAGCCATTTTTTTTATAATTTAACAACTATAAGTACGTCCCCAAACGTATATTCTTAAACATTAACTTAATTACCTATGATGAAACGATCACTCTTATTGATTACAGTGGTGGGACTTTTGCTCTCATCATGTTCGGTTTCCAAAAGCGCTAGAACACAGCGAGACTTGTTCAGCGGAACTTGGAATTTGGACAATGTTTACTACCAAAACGCTTCCGGAAATTTTAAATCCACCATCTTCAACGATGCAGAGGATATCTGCTTTGAGGATAGTGAGTGGTTTTTTAGGGACAATAATAGTACTGGACGCTACACCATCGCTCCAAGTTCGCTCTGTCAAGGAGGGGACCGTTTTTTCAGATGGTCCGTTGTGGAGCCGGAACAGAACTATCAAAGTCAGTTACAGTTCAAGTTTATTGATGAAAACCGAAAGGATATTTCCGGAGGTTACGGATACCGTTTGAACATTGTCAGTTTGTCCGAGCAGTCCATGACCCTTAACTCCAATGTATCGGTTGACGGTCAGAGTGTGACCATTGTTTACGAATTCTCAAAAAAATAATTTCATGAAAAATATTCTATTGAAAGGTGCAACTGCTTTTTTAGCCTTGACCATGATTATTAGCTGTGATGCTGTCAAAAATGCCAACAACACTCAAAAAGGTGCCGCGATAGGTGCCGGTGGTGGTGCCGTTATCGGTGGTGTTATCGGTAACAATGTAGGTAAAGGAAACACTGCCCTTGGTGCCATTATCGGTGCTGTTGTAGGTGGTGCTGCCGGTGGGTACATTGGTAACCGTATGGACAGACAGGCCGAAAAAATTGAACAGGAAATCCCAGGTGCCGAAGTGCAAAGGGTAGGTGAAGGTATCAATGTGACCTTTAGCGGAGAAAATGGTGTGTATTTTGACACCAATAAGGCCGATATCAAAGGAGCTTCAGCTACTACATTGGATAAATTGGCCGGAATCTTTATGGAATATCCAAAAACCAATATTCTTGTTGAAGGACATACCGATTCCGATGGTGCTGCCGAGTACAACATGAGCCTTTCTCAGCGTAGAGCACAATCCGTAACCAGTTATTTGGTATCCAAAGGAATTTCCAGCGGACGTTTTACCACTAAATGGTATGGTGAGGAGCAACCTATCGAAAGCAACGAAACAGCTGCTGGTAAAGCAGCCAACCGCCGTGTGGAGTTGGCCATTATAGCCAGCGACGAACTTAAGGAAGAAGCTAAGGAGCAGACTGAAAATTAAGAACTGCTTGCTTTTAAAAGATAAGGCCCGGATAAAACCGGGCTTTTTTTATGGCCAGATGTTAAATAAACTATTAAATGTGAGTTAAGCCGTTACAGTATTGCAAGAATTGTTTTAACTTAATAGTGGACAACACGTTACACCATTAAAACCTTGTAAGCCATGCAACATATATCCCCAAATACCATTGAACATAAACAGGAACTTCTTGTAAGAGTGGAAAGAAACGAACGTATGGTGCAAAGACTATCGGAAAAATTAAATTCTTACACCTTTGAACCCAAATGTCCACAGCGGTTCGAAAAGTTTTATGAGCTCAATAGACACATTCAAGAGTTTAGGAAGCATCAAAATAGGTTGTTGTCCAAAATAAGAAATCAAAAGGTAGATTTACCGGAAACGCATACCCATGAAATCGAATCCCATTTGGATCGTTTCAAAGTATTGGAAAGCGAATTCGCGGCCTATCTCTTCGACCTTAAAAAGCCCTTGTAAGCGATTTTTTGTTCTAAATTTTCAACAAAACGGTCGTCACCCAATATTCATGCGTAATATTGCAGGATAATAACAGTATCCCGCAATGGCAAAATCCTCAAAATCAGCACTTGTCATCATGGCGTTTTTTGCCATTTACTTTATATGGGGCTCAACCTACCTGTTGAATAAAATCGCTGTCATGGAACTTGAACCGTTCATGTTGGCGAGCTGCAGGTTCACCGTGGCAGGACTCTGTATTTTTGTATTGGCCAAGATCATGGGGATTTCCCTAAGCATTACCAAAAAACAGCTTATAAACTCTGTATTGGCAGGCATTCTATTCCTGAGCGTTGGCAATGGATTGGTGGTCTGGGCCTTGCGTTATGTGGACACAGGCTTTGCAGCGCTCGAAATCTCTTCGCAACCGCTTATTATCCTTTTGATGATGCGCATACTCCAAGGGAAGAAAATACAGCCTATGTCCGTAGTGGGAGTGGTCTTGGGAATCGTCGGCATTTACCTACTAGTAAGCCAAAAGCAGATTATAGCCCAAGAGGAATCCATCGTTGGAATGGCAATGATTTTCTTTTGTATGCTCTGCTGGGCGTATGCAAGCCTTTTTGTGGCCAAAGCAGATTTACCGACCAATTATTTTGTAAACACAGGCTATCAAATGTTCTTTGCAGGCCTTATTTTAAGTTTGATGAGTCTTGGGTTTGGAGAAGAATGGTCATCACCATTGGCCTGGAGCGGCGATGTGCAGATTTCGATGTTGTTGCTCATCTTTTTTGGAAGCATCTTGGCGTTCACCTCGTTCAACTACCTGCTCAAGACCGTTTCTCCTGAAAAAGTGGCCACATCTACCTACGTGAATCCCATTGTTGCCCTCTTGTTGGGTTGGTATTTTTTGGATGAACAGATTACCCTTCAATCTATTCTGGCGGCTGCCATACTTTTGACCGGGGTGTATTTTATCAACACCAAAAAGACCTTGGCCATCTTTGAGCGCTTTAAACGTTAAGGCTCCGTTATTTATCTCGGAATTGGTTTGGCTTTTTCGTATTTTCTTTCGAATTAATCATAAACCAATGAAGCATATTATAAAATTTGGAGCCTTTCTTTTACTATTGATGTCCGTGGGATGTGCTTCCAGCAAAAACCAGGCATCGCCCGAAGCTATGGCGGCTTTGGATAAAATGATCACGAACCAACACTTTGAAATCGATGCCAATTGGGCCCAACCCATGGCAAGTCAAGGGTTGAACAGCATTGCCAATGCTGGGCTTTTGCCCTTTGGCAGTACCGCCAGCCGTATCGATATCAGTGGGTCAGGTGGTTATTTGCGCATGGTGGGTGACAGTGTTAAGGCGGATTTGCCCTTTTACGGTGAGCGCCGAATGGGCGGATATTACAATCAGAATAACGCCGGAATCAAATTTGATGGTGTGCCGAAAGACCTTTCTTTTTCATCGAACAAGAAGGATTCGGGAAAAACGATGCGTTTCAACATTACCGAAGATTCCGAAAGTTATCAAGTTATCGCCCAGTTATATCCCAATGGAAATGCCCGACTCACGGTCTCCAGTAGCCAACGGGCCAATATTTGGTACCAGGGCAACCTTTCCGAATACAAAAAGAAAGAATAGGAGCGGAGGGCGTCAAGTTTTGCCATTGCCAAGGGATATCTTTCCACGTTCCATCATTTTGTCATAGTTTTATTGATTCAGAAACTAAAACATCTAAACTAGTAAAATGAAAATGTACACTTTGACCCAACGGTCAATATTTATGTTGATGCTGTTGGGGGCTTTTGCAGCCTGTAAGAACAATAAGAAGAACCAAGAGGAATCAACCCGGGAAGAAGTAGCGGAAAATACCGAAACCACAACCGATTTGCCATTGGACCGCCTAAACCTGCCCGATGGTTTTAGCATAGATGTATATGCAGAAAATATTGAAGGGGCCCGTTCCATGGCCATGGGGGCCGATGGAACCCTTTTCGTGGGTACCCGTAACGAAGGAAAGGTCTATGCCCTAAAAGATACCGATGGTGACTACAGGGTGGATAAAACCTATACCATTGCATCCGATTTGGAACAGCCCAACGGTGTTGCATTCAAGGATGGAGCCTTGTATGTGGCCGCCGTGAGCAAAATGTTCAAGTATTCGGATATTGAGTCCCAGCTGGAGAGCCCACAGGAACCCGAATTGATCTACGATGACTATCCGACGGAGTTCCACCACGGCTGGAAATACATCGCTTTTGGACCTGATGACAAACTCTACGTACCTGTTGGAGCACCCTGCAATATTTGTGATAGCGCCACAGTGGACAAGCGTTATGCTTCCATCACCCGAATGGATTTGGATGGCAGTAACCGTGAAATTGTGGCCAATGGGGTAAGAAACACCGTAGGTTTCACTTGGCACCCAGAGACCAAGGAGCTTTGGTTTACCGATAATAACCGGGATATGATGGGCGACGACCTTCCCCCGGGAGAATTGAATAAACTTACAGAGGTAGGCCAACATTTTGGATATCCGTTCTGCCACGGCGGAACCGTTAAGGACCCCGAGTATGGCGACCAGCGACCTTGTTCGGATTTTGTGCCACCGGTACAGACATTACAGGCCCACGTAGCCGCTTTGGGCGTTAAGTTCGGAGAAGGCCCTATGTTCCCGGAGCAATACACCGGACAAGCATTTTTGGCAGAGCATGGTTCTTGGAACCGCTCCAAGAAAGTGGGTTATAGGATAAGCATGGTAAAACTTGAAAACGGCGAAGTAGTAAGCTACGAACCTTTTATAGATGGTTGGTTGGACGAAGAATCGCAAGAGGCCTTCGGTAGGCCAGTAGACCTTCTTTTCCTAAAAGATGGTTCGTTGTTGATCTCCGATGATGAGGGCAACGCCATTTACAGGGTCACTTACAAGGGGTAACCCTTTTTTAAGATAACGATTCAAGGTACTTGGGGATGGACAATGGCTCCATTTTCCAAGTACTTTTTTTTTGGTTCCTATCTGTGACCTCCACAAAATAGTAATTGGGCATCCCATTTTTTTTGGGATGAATGTGCTCCACCGAAAATGTACTTTCTTCGTGAAGAAACACGTATTCCGTGGTCTCACCCTCGGCAGACTTTCTTATTTCCCCATTTCCAAGGATTAGGTTGGGCTTGGTGAGGATGCCGTTACGCTTGTTCCAGCACAGGTAACGGATTTCGCCACTGCGCAACCGATCTATTCGTATAATGTACTGCCCATCTCCTATATAGGCTAGAATGCTTTGAATGTTTGGGTCTCTCCAAAAAATGGCTAAGTAGGTTTAAGAAGGTTTGGGTGTGTACGAACGGTTTAAAACCTGGTGTATTGCTTTAACATCTGTATTTTCTGGAAAATTCTGCTCCCAAAAGCCAACCCACCATAAATATGATGAATCCCAATACCACTAAGCAAAAAATCTGTAAGGCGTTTATCGTTTCAAGTGTAGTCATACTCTTAATTTTTTTCCAAACTACACAATGCGCAATTATTTTACGCATCCCAATTGACGAATGCCCCTTTTGAATTAACGAATGGCCGTTTTGAGCCAACGGATTTTTATGGATGGGTGAAAAAGGGGGGTGAGTGGCTGGAGTTTTTGGAGTGTTGGAGGAAGCGCATTAGGGCTTTTTTGGCAACAAAAAATAAACGTAATTAATTTCTTGTTAAAGAAAAAATAATTAAATAATTTGATGACTTATAATGAATTACGAATTTTATTAATTATGGCGCGAATTCAGCCTACTCCTTCAACAATAAAAAAACTCTTTGCGTTATCAGGGAATGAATGCTCATCTCCTAACTGCCGAAACAGATTAATTGAAGATGACGTAATTCTTGGAGAAGTATGTCATATAGAGGCAGCTGAGAAAGGAGGTCCAAGATATGATAAAAGGTCAGATGATAACTACCGAAGGAGTTTCGAAAATTTAATTCTTTTATGCGAGTCTTGTCATAAAAAAATCGATTCTGATGTAGTTAAATACTCCACAGCCTTAATTACAGATTGGAAAGAAAAGCATAATAAAGGACAATCTTCTTTTGAAGTCTCAAATATTCTTACGGAGGGAATTATTAAAAAGTTTATGAATCAAAGTAATAATAACAACGAATCGGGCACTCAAATAAATAATCAAGCTCTTACCCAGAATATCAAGAAGCAAATAGCTACTCAAAATAATTATTTTGGGTCATCAGAAGGGGAAATGGGAATTGAAGGCAATTACAGACCGGTGAACAAAGACTTGAAAAAGAAGATTGACGTACTTAGAGAAGATGCTTCACCTCCCAAAAAAGATGTAATAGATTTTCGAAATAATCTTACTAAGAAAGAAGAAAGTGATATATACGAACTTCCATTTAAAGAGTTGAAGTTCAGAAAGAAAAATGGACGTATTAAAGCGGAAGTAGAAAGTTATGAAAAACAATTTGGTGAAATCAATGAGATTAGTGAAGAAGGACAGGAAGTTTTAAGAGGCTTTCTTAAAGAAAGTGATCCTGAAAAAAAAGAAGTTCTGAAACAGCAAATTAGAAAGAAGGGACAAAGAGAACCTGCGATAATCACATGTGATGGTTTTTTAATAAACGGTAATCGTAGGAAAATGGTCTTTGAAGAACTTTATGAAAAATCTCATCAGAGCCCACAATTTCTCAATATGAGGGTGGTTATTCTTCCAGAAAACGTAACTGAATATGATATTAAACGACTGGAAAACAGTTACCAACTTCAAGATGAGGGAAAATCTGAATACCATGGCCTTAATAGAGCTTTAACAATTAGAGATAATATTAATGAAGGATACACTTTGGAAGCACAAATTTTAGATGATCCGCAATATGCGGATAAAAAAGGGAAAGAATTACAAGCCGCAAAACGAGAATTTAAGAAGAAATTTTTACTTCCTTTAGAAAGAGTTGACCAATATTTAAAAACATTTAATAGGGAAGGACTGTACAATACTATTTCAGAAGGAACTGGGGATAAAGAAGGAAGGTGGCAAGCATTTATAGATTATAGTTCATTCTATCAAGGTACTTTAAAGAACCCATCAAAACTTCGAGAACTTGGGGTTCAAAATGGGGAAGAAGGGTTAATAGAAAATGCTATTTTTAAAATCATTCGTAAAAGAAACCTTAATTCAAAAGAATTAGAAAGGGCATTGGGTAAAGTGCACTCATTTGTTCGTGGTGGGAATTTGAAAAAATACATTGAAAATCCAACTGCAAAAAAACATTTGATAGCAATAGCAAAAGAAGTAGATGAGGACATTCCAGAGAAAGAAAAGAAGGACAAAGAAGGCAATCGATACAAAGAGAGAGAAATAGATGAAAAATGGGGCAATAAGTATAAAAACGAGATACTGGGAAATCTAATGCAGGCATATAAAGCTGTAAATAATAAAATTGAAAGAGATAAACCCGTAGACCTATTGAATGACGCCTTAAAAAAACTTAATCACGACAATCTAAAAATAGAGAACATGGGTACTGAACATTATAATAAAGCTTTGAGCCTCACAAAAAAAATAATGGCTAAGGCAGAGAGCATATACAATGAAGTGGACCATGCCAGAGGTGAATTAAAAAGACTTTCAAGAAAGGGTAAAAGCATTTGAAAATATCAGTCCAAGAAAATAAAATTATAATAGATTCTTCTAACTATAATTTTAAGAAGTATCAAATTTCTCAACTAGGTTTTTTCGGTTATAAAAGTATCGAAGAATGTTTTTTTTCAAACTCTCTTAACGTTAAATCTGATATATTGAAAATTTTAGGATATCTAGATAACGAGAATATTAGTTATGAAATTGATGAATCTGTAAAACTAATATTAGAGCAAATCAGCCTAAATGAAGCGGAAAAAAAGAGAAATTCAGCAATTGCTTTAAATATTAAAAGTGGAATATTAAATGAAGACTCCTTTACAAGCTTCAAAGACTTTTTAGATGAATTACCTAGAAAGCTGAAACCACATCAAGTGAAATCAGCTTTTCATTTGTATTCTTTAAAGAATGGCGCAAATTTTTCTGTACCTGGTAGTGGAAAAACATCAGTTGTTATATCGGTTTATGAAAAACTGAGATTAGAAGGTCAATGTAACGTAATGTTTGTGGTAGGGCCGCCACCGTGTTTTCAACCTTGGCAAAATGAATTTAAAGAAACCTTGGGTAGGCTCGTAAAAACGACAATTCTCTCTGGAGGGAATAAGAATCTAAGAAAGGAGGAATACTATAAATCTAGCGACTCAATTGATGAGCTTTATTTAAGTACTTTTCAAACTTTAATGAATGATCATGAGGAGGTAATAAAATTAATTGGGCAAAAAGAAGTCAATTGCTATTTTGTTGTAGATGAAGCTCATTATATGAAGCAAATCAATGGGTCATGGGCAAGTTCGTTACTTCAAATATCAAAATATGCGAAATTCAGATGTGTCCTAACAGGAACCCCTATACCTAAAAGTTATTCTGATGTCTTTAACTTATTCGATTTTTTATGGGTCAATAACTCGCCATTGACTGAAAGTGATAAAATTGCAGTTTTACTGGCTGAAAAAAATGGAAAGAATGAAGAAGTTAAAGAGATTTTGGATAAAAAAATAGGTCCACTTTTTTATAGAGTAAGAAAAAAGGATTTAGGTTTAAAACCACCTATCTTCCATAAGCCTTTATTGATACCTATGAACCCTTTGGAGAAAAGGATCTATAATCTTATTAAGTCAAAAATTCATGAACTTTCAAAGGATGATTTTATAAACAATGAACAAATTCTATCAAAACTATGGAAAGGTCGTATGATAAGGATGAGACAGGCAACGTCATACCCCAAACTTCTTTTAAAATCTCTGGAGGATTACAGTGAGGATTTATTAGACGAAAATGTTAATATAGCTAACATAATTAGAGCTTATGATGATTTGGAAACTCCTGGTAAATTGGAGTATTTAACTGAAAAAGTAAAAAATCTAAATAATCAAAATAAAAAAGTCCTTATTTGGTCAAATTTCATTGGGACTCTTGAACTCTTGAAATCACATTTCATAAAAGAAAACCTTCATTCTGAATTAATTTATGGAAAAACTCCTGTGAAGAAAAATGGCATTTTTGAAGTTTTGGAAGAGAAAACTAGAGAGGAGATACGAGATGAGTTTGTTGACCCAGAAAGTGGACTAGATATATTAATTGCTAATCCAGCGGCTTGTGCAGAATCTATTTCATTACATAAAACTTGTTTTCATGCTTTTTATTACGATTTGTCATATAATTGTGCCCAATATCTGCAATCGCTAGACAGAATTCATCGCGTAGGTGGTTCTGAATTCAATACTGCTAATTATTATTTTCTTCAATATGAGAATTCGATAGATCAAGATATAAAGGAGAATTTGGAATACAAGGCTCAAAAAATGTATAATATTGTAGAACAGGATTATGCAATATATAATCTTGATATGTTTGAGGAAAATAATGAAGATGATTTAGCAGCTTACAAAAGAATTTTTAAAAATTAAAAATTGATTAAGAAAAATAAACCAGAATATAAAAAGGTTCATCCACCATTTGGATACTTTGGGTCGAAAACCAAATTGGCTATAGAACTTTGCCAAAATCTACCACCTCACAATTGTTGGGTTGATGCTTTTTGTGGTTCATCCGCTGTTACTTTGGCGAAACCTCCAGTTCCAATAGAAGTAATAAATGATATAGATGGAGAGATTGTTAATGTGTTTCGACAACTGCGAAATAATTCGGAGGTGTTGCGAAAACAAATTGAAATGACACCTTATGCCGAAGAAGAATTGGTTGAAGCCAGGAGTCAGGTTGATGGCTTGACCGATTTGGAAAAAGCAAGAAGATTTTTGGTAAAATCTATGTTGGCCATAAATGGATCTTTTGGAGAGGCAAAAGGGGGGTTCTCTTATTCTGATTCATATTCTAGGAATGGAATAGAAGCGCGAGTTAATAGATGGAATAATTTACCTGACAGATTAGAAAAGGTTGTTAGTAGACTTAAAAATGTAAGGATTGAAAATAAAGATGCCAAGAAACTAATTGAACGATTTGCCGATAGACCCGCTACACTAATTTATTTAGATCCACCTTATTTGGGAAAAAGAACAAATGGATATGAAAATGAAGCTAATGATCATGACTTCCATTTAGACCTTTTAAACTCAATTTCGAACTCAAATGCAATGATTTTCTTAAGTGGTTACCATAATGAATTGTATGATGATTTACTTACGGAGCAAAGAGGATGGTCTAGAAAGGAGATTGAAACCACAACACAGGGCTCCAATGGTTCTAAAAAGCAAAGAACTGAGGTCTTATGGATGAATGCAAATTTTACCGAGACCCTGAACTCAGGAAGACTCCCGATAGAATTGGACGAAAAAGAAATAAAAAACAAAAAATTGAATCCCAAAAGATAATTGAGCAACTTTATAAATGATGAAAGGTAGAATGATTAATGAGATTTTACAATTAGGTGCGGCTCATGCTCTCTATTTTCATCAAGGAAACTGGTATCATCATTTAAAACGGTTTCCTGGGGTTTTGATAGATTCTGGAGGGTATCTCTGGTTTGAGACTAAAGAAAAATTTGCAAATTCTAAGGATATAAAGATTAAAGAAAGAGTTAATATCTACGGGGGTATTTCATCAAAAAAAGGATATATAAAATTTTCGGCAGAACAGTTACTTAAAATAGAAGAGGAGATTTGTTCAACTGATGAGGAAGTAGCTTTGAGGAAATTAAGAACTACTAATTTGGTATTAAGAAATATAGGTTTAGCTCAAAAACTTAAGGAGACATATAATTACAGGTGTCAGATTTGTGGAAATCAAATCCCAATAGGCACAAATAATTATTATGCAGAGGTTCATCATATAAAACCACTTGGAAAACCTCACAATGGCCCAGATGTTTTAGAAAATATGATTTGTGTTTGTCCCAATTGTCATGTACTATTAGATTATAATGCAATTTTTCTAAGTCAACATTCCATTCTCTCTAAACATAAAATAAAAAAAGAATTTGTGGATTATCACAATTCTCAATTGAAGGCAAAAAAAACTTGAGGTTTGTATCTTAAAGTCATCTATATCTCCCCAATCACCTTTAAACTCAAACCCGTAGCTTTTTTAATAATTTCATCGTCAACACCTTGAGCCTTTAACTTCTTGGCAATATCCAAAGCCTTTTCTTTTTCGGCCCGCTTTTTCTCGGTTTCAATCTTAAATTGTTCCAATTCCTGCTTTTCGGGTCCCATAATTTCAAAAAGGCCACTTTTTTGCAGTTCGTCCATTACGCCTTGGTCGGCAAAACTGGTGTAGTGGGTCTCGGTGATCACCAAATGGTCCAGCACTTCCACTTTTATGAGTTTCCCCACTTTTAGCATGTGGTCGGTAAAGGTAATATCGGCATCGGTAACCTCATGGGTGCCGCTGGGGTGGTTGTGCACCAAGATCAGTTTACTGGCCAGTTTGTAGATCGCCATGCGGAACACATCGGGCGGGTCGGCATTTACGCGATTACTTGCACCCAGACGTATAAGCTCCACAAACAGTATTTTGTTGTTGTGGTTGAGCCCCACCACCCAAAAATGCTCTTGGTTGCGGCGTATCTTGTTTTCGCGCAGCAATACCTGTTGCATGATCGCATATATGTCCGCAGAGTTGAGCACTTTTATCTTTTGTTCTTTGGTAAGCCGTACGTTCATGGTAGGTGTTTATAATTTTGGGTCTGGGAAAGGTAGTCCATGCTTTTGAGAAAAACAAAAATGCGATTTGGGCATAAAAAAACCGCCCCAAACGTTGTTCGCAGGGGCGGTCTTGGCTTTTTCAGGAGAAATCTATCTACTGCACAATGCTGTTCAGTTTTTGTACCTGCGCATCAAAAGCTTTTAGGGTGGTGGCCAATACCCCAATTTGTTCCTGTGCTTCTTTCCATTCCTTCTGTTCAATGGCCTCGCGCACGCCTGGAAGTGTTTTTACCCCATAGCCTGTGTAAAATCCAGGGGCATAGATCTGGTGCTTGAACCAGTCCCTGCGGGGAAGACCTTTATCCTGCAACAATATTTGCTCCATTCCCATCAACTCTTGGTTCAGTTGTGCCTTTTTGGCCGGGGACAGCGCCAACGCATCTGCCTTGGAAAAGGATTCGATACTTTTCTTTAATTCCGCTACCACATTTTGGATAGGAGAGAAGTCCAAATAAGGTACTTCGCCCTCCATTTTTGCGGGAGCTATTGGTTTTTTCGGGTCCATCACCAATCCGTAGGTATCCGCTTTTACCAATTTGTTGTGTTTTTCCACATCGGAACGCATGGTTTCCAAAGTTTTCATTACCTCGCCCAAATACGTTTCGATAGTGCTGTGCCATTGCGTGAGTTCAAACGGCAAAACTTCGGCATTTGCCAAACGTAAAGAGATACGTCCAGCCGTATTTGCCAAGGCAACACCATATTGGAATCCGGGATCTTTAAAACGGGTGTAGTGGGTGTAGGTATCGTAAATGGTGTGATATTCACCGCCAGAACCTTCACCACCGTAGCCCAAGTTCAACGAGGCGATACCGGTATGCTGGATAAACGGCGTATAATCCGAACCTGAACCTAATGCGGACAGTTTAAACGAGTTGTCCCCACCCCGCATTACATTGGCCGCTTTGCGACGCTCCGCCACGGAAACTCCTTTTTGTGGATCGGTCACTGCATTGGCCACTTGGCTCACCATGGCCTCCAAAGAGTGGGAACCTCCGGCACCCAAATACCCACGGCTGTTTCCATCGGTATTGATGTAGGCCACGGCCTTTTCTTTCAATTCGGGAATGTGGTCCTCCACCCATTCGGTGGAACCTATCAATCCGGGTTCTTCGGCATCCCAAGCACAGTACACCAAGGTACGTTTGGGTTTGTTGCCTTCCTTGGCCAATTTAGCCACTACGCGGGCTTCTTCCATCAAGGCTACCATACCGCTCACAGGGTCACTGGCACCGTGTACCCAAGCATCGTGGTGGTTTCCACGAATCACCCACTCGTCCGGGAACTCAACACCTTCCAACGTAGCGATCAGGTTGTGGGCAGGTTTCAATTGCCAGTCAAACTCCAATTTTAAGTGCACTTTGGCAGGTCCAGGGCCAATATGATAGGTAATCGGCAATCCACCTCTCCAGTTGGATGGTGCAACAGGGCCTTCCAAAGCAGCCAACAACGGCTGTGCATCCTCGTAGGAAATGGGCAATACCGGAATTTTAGTGATTGTTGGTGCATCTTCACGGTTCAAACGCTTTGCATCTTTGGTAGCGGCATAGCCAGGGGTTAGCACATCACCGGGATATAACGGCATGTCCATTACGGAACCACGCTGTACGCCGGTTTTGTTCTTGTACGGACCTTTGGGGTACACATCGCCTTGGTAATAGCCATCATCCATCGGGTCGGAGTATATAATACAACCAATGGCTCCTTTTTCAGCGGCCAATTTTGGTTTAATACCCCGCCAAGAACCTTGGTATTTGGCAATCACGATCTTTCCTTTAACGTCGATGCCCAATTTTTCTAGCTCTTCGTAATCGCTGGGGATTCCGTAGTTCACGAAGACCAAATCGGCCTCAACATCACCGTCGGTGGAGAAGGCATTGTAGCTGGGCAACAATTTATCGCCCTGTGCCGTGTAGGGGTCGCCCTCAACGGCAATGGCTTCAAGGGAAGCGGTGTACTTGGTCGGTGCGGTCAATTCCAGCACGCGGACTTTCGGATAAGGGAAAAGCACATGGTAGGTGTCGATCTTGGTTTTGTAGCCCCAAGATTTGAACTGTTTTTCCATCCATTTTACGTTCTTTTCACCGTATTCGGTACCTACCCAGTGCGGTTCTGCCGCCATGAGTTTCATCCATTCGTCCAAATTGTCGGAAGAAAGTTGTTTTTCAAATTCAGCTTCGAGCTGGGTCTGTGCTTCCGAAGCTTTTTCTCCGAACCCAATGATCTTGTCCTGGGCCGAGACACTGACTACTCCTAAAAGTAGGAGTAGGGGAAGTAATTTATTTTTCATTGTTTTGAATTAGCTCCCTAAATTTAAGGGATTGTTTAAAGGTAATGAAGTAAAAAGGGTAGAAGTGATACCACATTTTCAAAGAATTTACATTTTCTTTGAAAGGAACCCTCAAAAATAAATATCATGAACCCAAAAGTTGATTTCTTTTTTGAAAAGCCATCCCAATGGCAAAATGCATTCAGGGAATTACGAAGAATTGCGTTCGACACGGGTTTGACCGAAGAGCTTAAATGGGGCAAGCCCTGCTATACCTTAAATGGCAACAATATTTTTTTGATGCATGGTTTTAAGGAATATTGTGCTTTGCTTTTTCATAAAGGTGTTTTGTTGAAAGACACAGAACATATTTTGGTGCAGCAGACCGAGAATGTACAGTCAGCACGCCAGATTAGATTTACTGATCTTGAAGAAATTATAGATCAAGAAAAAATTCTGAAAACTTATATCTATGAAGCTATTGAAGTGGAAAAAGCAGGTTTGGAAGTAAAACTAAAAAAGACCTCCGAGTTTGATATGCCCGATGAGCTTCAGAAGAAAATGGATTCGGATACAGAGTTCAAATCAGCATTTAAGGCATTGACACCTGGTCGACAACGCGGGTATATGCTCCATATTTCCCAAGCCAAACAATCCAAGACCAGAATAGCCAGAATTGAAAAATCAATTCCCAAAATTTTTGAGGGTAAAGGGTATAACGAACAGTAGTTTTAAAATAAATCCTTGTAGCAATGCGTAGAATTGTTCCCAACATCCATTCCAATGACCTCGAAGCAAGCAAATTGTTTTATATGGATTTCCTAGGGATGGAATTGGTGATGGATATTGGATGGGTCATAACATTTGCCTCCAAAGAAAACCCAACGGCGCAAATCAATATCTTTAAGAATGATAAGCCTATAGTTGATGAATCCTTTATATCCATCGAGGTGTCCAACGTAGACCAATTGTACGAGCAGGCCCAAGAAAATGAATTCGGTATAGTTTACGAATTAAGGGAAGAAAGTTGGGGTGTGCGCCGATTCTTTGTAAAAGACCCCAACGGGGCCACAATTAATCTTTTGACACACCTATGAATCCCGAAGTTGACTCGTATTTACAAGAAGGTTGTGGAAGATGCTCCTTGGGTGGCACGCCACAGTGCAAAGTACATAACTGGCAGCAAGAACTCAAATATCTCAGACAGCTTGTTTTGAGCTGTGGATTAACGGAGGAATTGAAATGGAGCGTGCCCTGTTACACCCATAATGGCCATGTGATAGTAATGGTGGCAGCCTTTAAAGAAAATGCAACCCTTAGTTTTTTCAAAGGAGCACTCTTAAAGGATGAAAATAGAATTTTGAAAAAACCGGGAAAAAATTCTCAAGCAGGCAGGGTAATCCGGTTTACTAATATTGAGGAGATAATTGCATTGGAGGATGTGTTGAAAACATACATTTTTGAAGCACTGGAAGTTGATGAACAGGGCAAAAAAGTGACTTATAAAAATATTAGGGATTATGAGGTGCCCGAAGAATTCCAAGAACGTTTGGATGCCGATGCAGATTTGAAAGAAGCATTCGAAGCATTGACTCCCGGCAGGCAAAAAGGGTATTTGCTCTATTTTGCCGGGGCCAAACAATCGAAGACCCGTGTATCGCGTGTGGAGAAGTATATACCCAAGATATTGAAAGGACTCGGTTTTCACGACTAACAAACAATGAACCATGTCAATGTTCAATCAACCAATAACCAAAAACCAACCCATATGTCACAACGTAGAAAATTTTTAAAACAAGGCACGGCAGCCATGATGTCGTTACCTTTTATTTCTTTCGACCCTAAAAAAGATTGGTCCATCGCAGAATTGAAAACCAATGCTCCAAAAGATGAGGCGTATTGGCAAATGGTGAGGAAACAGTTTCCGCTCAAAGAAGGCCAAACCTATTTTAACAATGGAACCATGGGGCCTACGCCTGGTTATGTGCTCGATAAAATGTTCGACCATATGATGCATTGGAACGTGGAAGCCGCTACCGTGGATTATAAAAATGGTTCGGGACCGGAGTTGTTGACCGGTTATTTTCCGTATGAAGAGCTTCGCACCAAATTGGGCAAGATCATCAATTGCGATTTTAAGGAAATCTCCCTGACACAAAATGCCACGTTTGGCATGAACTACGTTGGCATGGGACTCAACCTAAAAAAAGGGGACGAACTGATCAATACCAATCAAGAACACGGCGGTGGTTTTGGCGCTTGGCAATTGTTGGCAAAACGTAAGGGATGCGTGTACAAACAGGCCACCATGCCAGAACCTGCCAACGACCCGCAGGAAATCATGGATGCCATTTTTAAGGAGGTCACCCCAAAGACGAAGGTGATTGCAGTACCGCATATAATTTCAGGTTTTGGAACGGTAATGCCCGTTAAGGAAATCTGTGCCGAAGCCAAAAAACGTGGTATTTTCACGGTTTTGGACGGAGCGCAATGTGTTGGGCAGGTTCCAGTGGATGTTAAGGACATTGGTTGCGATGCGTATTATTCCAGTTTGCACAAATGGTTGTTGGCTCCCTCGGGAAGTGGGTTGTTGTACATCAACAAAGATGTGGTAAGCGACATCTGGACCACCATTGCAAGCTATAATTGGGACAACCAAGACGATCACGGTTTCCGTTTGATGCAGAACGGAACGGGAAATGCAGGACTAATGGCCGGGTATGAAGCTGCGGTGGATTTTTTCAATACGATCGGCCATGATATATGGTTGGGCCGGGTAAAGGAATTGGGCAAATACTTGCGTGACGGGCTCAAGGAAATGGACCATGTAACATTCTATTCGTCCACCAATGAGGATATGGCGGCAGGAATCACCACCTACGGGGTTACAGGCATGAGTGGCCCTGACCTGCAAAAATATATGTGGGATAAGGAACGTTTGCAGCCCCGTTCGGTGGGCAACGAAATGATACGGCATTCCGTACATATTTATAATTCCAAAGAAGAAATCGATAGGGCTTTTCAGTTGGTTGAGGGATTGGGGTAAGAGAGCTAATACTGCTTTTGCTATGGATGTTTGCCCTCCTTTAATTTATGATTTTTTTAAAGAATCAACTTACAAGCACGCTCTAATATTAGGTATCTTGTAGCAAATAAACCAACTGTATGAAATACTTAATAACAATGGCCCTCGCGGGCATGCTGTTGCTATCTTGTCAACAGGAAAGAAAGCAAGAAGAAGAACCTGCCAAAATTGCCTTTACGGGAATTACCGAATCCATTAAACCTGGGGACAACTTTTTTAACCATGTAAACAAATCTTGGTACGATACCGTCCAGATTGCAGACGACCAAGTAGGTGTGGGGTCTTACAGCTTTCTCAATATTCCACAGCGCCAATTGCTTCAGGATATTTTGGAAGAAGTTTCATCCTCCGAGTATGAAAAAGGCACCGTAGAACAAAAAGTGGGAGATTTCTTTGCATCGGGAATGGACACGGCCACCCTTAACCAACGTGGATATGAACCCATAAAGCCTATTTTGGAAGAAATCGATGCCATTTCCAACAAAAAGGAATTGATCAATTTTGTCACTGAACAAATTTCCAAAGGAAATAACTCCATTATGGGGCTGCGCGTGGCACCAGATAACAAAAACAGTCAGATCAATATTTTACATGCCGGCCAATCAGGACTGGGACTGCCGGACAGGGATTATTATTTTAAGACGGATGAATCAACAGTTGGCATTCAGGAGGCCTACAAAACTTATTTGGCAACCTTGTTCGATTTAACGGATATTGAAGATGGTGCCGAAAAGGCAGAAACGGTGTACGATATAGAAAAACAACTGGCGGAATCGCATAAGACCCGTATTGAAAGAAGAGACCCACAGACCAACTATCACAAATTGGCGGTTTCTGCTATTACTGCATCAAATCCTAACATTGATTGGGCATCTATGTTATCAAAATTGGAGCTGGAAGCAGATTCCATCAATGTGAGACAGCCCGAGTATTACGATAAATTGAACAGTATGTTGGGCAGTGTTTCTGTGAATGATTGGAAAACCTATCTAAAGGCACATACCCTGGACAATTACTCCAGATTTTTAAGCATACCTTTTGAGGATGCCCTATTTGAATACAACAAAATTTTGTTGGGGCAGTCCGAACAACAACCAAGAGCACAGATCATGGCCCAACAGGTAGATAGGAACCTAGGCTTTGCCTTGGGGCAATTGTACGTGAAACGCTATTTTGATGAAGCTGCGAAGCAACGGGTATTTGATTTGGTGAACAATCTTCAGAAAGCCTTTGAGAACAGAATGTCCGAGTTGGATTGGATGAGTGATAGCACTAAGACCAAGGCCAAGGAAAAATTGTATGCCATCACCAAGAAAATTGCATATCCAGATGTTTGGCGCGAGTATGATGTGGAAATTGCAAGAGACCAATACTTTGAAAATGTGGTAGCCCTACAGGAAAATAATTACGAGTATAACGTACAATATTTGAACAAGCCCCCGAATAAAGATGCTTGGGGCACAACCCCATCAACTGTAACTGCGTATTACAATGCTTCCTTAAATGAGATTGTTTTCCCAGCGGGGATTCTGCAGTTCCCTTATTTTGATATGGCCGCTGATGATGCGGTTAATTATGGCGGAATCGGAATGGTCATCGGTCACGAGCTTACCCATGCGTTCGATGATAATGGTTCGCAATACGATGGCGAAGGAAACCTGAAAAACTGGTGGACCAAATCAGATTTGGAAAAATTCAAGGGCAAGACCCAACAATTAATAGATAGATATAGCTCGTTTACCGTGTTGGATACCGTGCACTTGAAAGGTGCCATGACCATTGGTGAGAACACGGCAGACAACGGTGGAATTTCAATTGCGTATGATGCCTTTAAAATGACGGAACAAGGGCAGGATACTGTTAAAATTGGCGGATATACCCCGGACCAGCGGTTCTTTATGTCCATTGCCCGTATTTGGCGCGTAAAAGTACGTGATGAGTTTATGAGGAACTATGTGAATACCAATTCTCACTCTCCTGCTATTTGGAGGGTAAACGGTCCTTTAATGAATTTTACCCCGTTCTATGAGGCCTTTGAAGTGAAGGAGGGCGAAGAAAACTATAAACCAGAAGAGGAAAGAATAAAGATTTGGTAAGAACTCGTATCTTGGTTAAAACATTAAAGCGCACCCAATGGTGCGTTTTTTTAATTTAGGTATAGTACTAATCAAGATGGATGCATAGGTATTTTATCTAAAAAAGTACGATGTCTGGTGACTAACCAATCCATATTTAAAAGAAAAATCCTACTTTTAGAAAGCGCATTAAAATTATAATCAACCTTAACCCTAACCATGTACCCCTTCAGAAGAATCTTTCTATACGGCACACCTTTGCCGTGGAAACGATGGTGTATTTTAGACTAAACAACCCCATCCATGTCATGAAACAAGCCTTATACGTATTGGTATTGCTCACTTTTATGGTTTCTTGTTCAGAGAGTGAAAGTCCTACTCCTCCTAAAACACCAGAAGTACCAAGTGCAGTAGAACAGGGATCCCAATCTTTTGGGATTAACAACATGGAGATTACTTCCAAAAATTCAACAAATCTAGTTGCAAAGGAATTTATACCAGCCTATGTTTTTGTTAGCGTGGAAACGGATGAAGGCAGTACTATATTGAATAGACATCAACTTGATGTTGTGGACAATGGAGGTGATTATGTTACAGAAGAAGTACTATTGGACTCAGGAACCTACACATTAACAGAATTTATTGTGGTAGATGCTGACGATAAAGTGATTTCCTTAGTGCCAAAAGCCACCTCTGCACTCTCTCAGTTTACTGGAACTTCACTTCCGTATGATTTTACAGTTCAAGAAGGAGATTCAAAGAATACACCTATTGATAATATAGAAGCAGCCGGTTATTCTTGGGTGGAATTTGGTTATGAAGAAGATGACTTGGTTTTTTCCGAGGCAGAAGATTTCTTCACATTAACTGTTGATGATTCAGAAAACTTAACAACAAAAGTGATTGCTTTAAAATCGTTAACAGGTTCAACCTATCAAATTGATTGGGGAGATGGTGTTATTGAAGAATATGTATCTACCCTAAATACTATTGAAATAGAAAATGAAGCCAATCATACTTATGAAATAAATGGTGTCTATAAAATAAAAATTATCGGAGCAGTAGAGGTTATTGAATATTTGAATTTCAGTAATTATGAGGTGGAATTCAATAATCAAAGCAATATTATTGCTGCGGATTTAAGTAATTTAACCCTATTAAAAGAGGTGGATTTCCATATCGGAAAATTAACATCATTGGATACTTCAAATAATCTTTTATTAGAAAACCTTAGTCTGGGATACAACCAAATAACACATTTGAATTTAACTAATAACGAGAAACTTAGGAGGTTGTATGCTAGATTTAATCAGTTAACCGAAATAGATGTTTCACAAAATCCAATGTTGGAACTTTTGTGGATAAATGGCAATCAAATTTCCAATTTAGATGTTTCCAACAACTCTTATTTACAGTTATTATTTGCTAGGGAAAATAATTTAACCAGTTTGGATGTGACTCAGAACAGCCAGTTAAACCAACTTGACTTAAGCGGTAACTTAATGTCAAATATTGATGTCACCCAGAACACAAACTTGTTTTTGATCAATATTGGTGCAAACAACCTAACCCAAATAGATTTATCGCAAAACATAGAATTGGAACGTATAGATTTATATGAAAATCAAATAAGTGCGATAGACCTTTCCGCAAATTTAAAACTACAGGATTTATATATCGAAGATAATTTATTGAGCAGCTTGGACTTATCGCAAAACGTAGCACTTGAAAGATTAATAATCGAGAACAATAACTTTAGCCAAATCGATATTACCCAGAACCACAAAATGTTTGATTTGCAAATTGGCGGCAATCAATTTATGGCAGCGGAGCTGGACCAAATGATTTCTTTTGTTTACGACCAGGCGATTCTGAATTCAACCACCTATGGTTATATCGATTTCCAAAACAATCCAGGTACGGATTTGATAGATCAAACCACCATTGCTAAAATCAATGAATTAGGACTAGATTACGATTGGACATTCAACAATAATTAAGGAAAGGCCGAAATAAAAATAAAAGGCGCACTGATCAGTGCGCCTTTTTTGTTACTGAAAATTTATTTCTTCATTCCAGGAATACCCTCTGGCTTTTTCGTTTGCCAATGGAATGTCTCCGCTTCTTTTTTAACAGGAGCCACCTCATCTAACGTATCGGCATCGTAGACCCTTCCGTTTTTGATGACATGGGTAATTGTGTTGGTATTTCGAATATCTTCCAACGGATTTTTATCCAAGATCAAAATATCCGCCAACTTGCCTTCCTCGATACTTCCCAGATCACCATCCAAACCAAGCGATTCCGCACCAAGGATGGTCGCAACTTTAAGGGCGTCCATTGTCTGCATTCCGCCACTTGCTACCGACCACAGTTCCCAATGATAGCCTAATCCCTGTAACTGACCATGGCTTCCAATGCCACCGAGTCCATCAGCTTCGACCAAATCTTTCATAAACTCGGCATGCTTTTTAAACACATGTTCTTCGGGCATAAACCAAGCTCCTCTTCGTCTTGATTTTTGAGCCAATTCTTCATAAGGAGTAAAGTATTGTAGCTTTTTATCGTGGTACACATCTTCGGTGGCATAATAATAGTTCTCTGCCCATGGTCCGCCGTAGGACACCAAAAGGGTAGGGGTGACCGCCATTTTGGATTCTGCAACGGATTGTACAACGTCATCATAAATGGGGTAAATTGGGAATGAATGTTCGTGACCGGGATAACCGTCCAACAATTGGGTCATGTTCAATTTAAAATCCAATCCACCTTCGGTAGTCGGCATCAATTTTAGTTCTTTGGCTGCCATAATGATCCATTGGCGCATCTGTCGGTTCCCCACCAAATACATTTTTATGCTCTTGGTATCGTAGTACTCGCTGTATTGCTTCAGCACTTCCTTGGCATGTTCCAATGATTTTATTTTGTACGACCAATAACCAACGCCGGGCCCGGTACTATAGACCCGTGGTCCGTGCATCATTCCGGCATCAACCATATCGGAATATGTAAGAACGTCGGTTGTGGCCGTCTGAGGGTCCCTGGTGGTTGTAACACCGTACGCCAAATTGGCGGAATAAATCCAAATCTGATTTTTATGAATGCCCCAGTTAGGCCACATGTGCGCGTGGGTATCCACAAAACCGGGGGTAATTGTTTTGCCAGCAGCATCAATTTCCACGGTTCCTTTTGGAACAGTTAAAGAACCTGACGCACCAACTGCTTTAATTCGATTGTTTTCGATAAGGATGTCACCGTTTTCAATGATTTCATCATCTTTCATTGTGATGATGCGTGCACCTTTTATTAGCACCATTCCTTCTGGAATATCTTTGGTATAACTAACCTTTACTTTGATTTCTTTGGCTTGATATCCTTTGTCCTCCTTTTTGTCATCATCCTTCTCATCTTCTTCCTCGTCATCTTCGCTCTCCTTTTTTAGTTTTTCGGCTTCCTTTTTAGCAATTGCCACACTGTCGGCATATGCTTTGGCAGCCGGAAGATTGTAAATAAAGTGACTGGCGCCCAAAGACCAATGTACATCTTTACTATTGCCCGACCAAGCAGCAAACTCTCCGCCCAGCAATGTCAACTTCATGGCAGGGAAGGCTGCTTTATCCGCATCTGCTACGGATACTTTTGGCGTTTTCCCATATTTAGGTATGGTAACCGTATAAATATCATTGTTGATTTTGGCCAAGGCCGTGGTGCCGTCCGGTGAAATCTTGATTTCTGATGGAGCAGATGACTTATCCTCTGGAGCTTTATTTTGTTCTGACCCTGGCAAAATACTATGTCCTCCGTTTTCATCATGGAATCCAAAAGAAGAGGAGCCGAATGTAGTAATACCGCTTAGCGTAAGGTGTTCCTTTTGATCAGTACCGTCCCATCGAATTGAAAGCAAATCTTTGCCTTTGCTCAAATAAATTCGGTCGTCCACTTTGGTAAAATGTGGATTGGAACGACCTTCGGATTTATCTATCACCGTAATTTTTCCACCTTCGGATGGAATCCATGCCAAATCTTCCTCGGCACCACTCGCACGAGGGCCAATTGCATCGCGATACACTTGCGCGGAACCTTTGGTAAAGGCAATTCTATTGCTTTGGTAAGACCAGGCCGGATTGCTATAGATGGCCGACTCCTCCGTTAGTTTTTTGGAGCCTCCGCGTCCGTTAGCATTTACTTTATACAAATAACCGCCATCGGTTTCCCAAGATGTGAAAACAATGCTTTCGCCATCAGGGGACCAAGCGGGTTGTGCTTCGGTGAAATCGTTTTTTGTCAAACGTTTTGGTGTGCCGTTGGGCAAATCCATAACATACAGCCTGTTTAACGCGGTAAAGGCAAGTTTGCTTCCATCGGGTGACGGGACACCATCCCGGATTTGTGTCACAAAAGCCTCTTTGGTATCCTCAATGGGATATTTAAAAGATAATTGTGGGCCTAATTCGAGATTGACATCTACTTCAAAAGGTATCTCAACCGATGAATTCGAGTCGATATTTATACGGTATATTTTTCCTCCATAGCTTGCCACCAAGTTTTTACTATCAGGAGTAAAGGCCATTCCGGGCAGTACGCCAAGTGGTGCAATGGATTCTTGCTCATCCCGCTGTACTGGATAGGCCAACCAACGTTCGTCACCATTTTCCAAATTGAGCAATACCAGTCCCGTCTCGGTTTCAAAGCGGCTTCCATATACCAGCCATTTGCCATTGGGCGAAAGCGTAGGGGTAAATGCCGAACCATATCTGGAAGTTACCGTAGAAACCCCACCATCCTCGGTGTTGTAAGTTCCTAGTTGATATTGAGGCAATTGGGCGTTATAGTTCCATGCTCCCGTACGTATCGAAAAATAGATGAGTTTTCCATCTGGCGAGAATTCTGGGTCAATGGCTTTCAGTTTTTCCGGTTCGGAGATAAGTTGGGCACCGCCTCCGCCATCTTTGTGGTACATGTGCAGCTTGATGTTCCTACGGCCCTTGGCACCAACAATATAGTCTCCGTCCGGACTCCAATCGGCCGAAAAGAAATTCTGATCACTGTCCTTGGTAATTTGTTTGGTTTCTTCTGACTCCAATTCCATGGTCCAGATATTATCGGACCCGCTTTTATCGGAAATAAAAACGATGGATTTTCCATCGGGGCTGAACCTCGGGTGGACATCATAGGCCATTCCTTTGGTAATCTGAGTTGCTTTGCCCCCTTGAATGGGAATGGTGTATAGGTCGCCCATCAAATCAAAAATGATGGTTTTGCCATCAGGGCTTACGTCCAAGGAAATCCAAGTTCCCTCTTTGGTGGTGAAAGAAATGGTTCTCTCCGGTTCTAAGGGCAGTTCTTCGGTTGCCTTTTTTGTGCTGTCCGCAACCTGCTCTTTATCCTGAGCAAAAGAAGAAGTACTCATAAATACTATGGCACATGCCAACAGGTAGTAATTTTTTTTCATTGAGTTAGTTTATTGATGAATCAAGAGAACAAGGTATGAAAAAAAAGAAAGGATTTATTTATTTTTAAAGCAGTTGCAGTATTTGCAAAAGTAGACTGGATAAGCAGTTTGATAGAAATTTCCTTAGAGCCTTAATAACCGTTCAATAAATAACGGGTATATCCATCAATATCGTAAAACCATTGACCATCTCGTCCATATACCCCTTTCGGAACGTATGTAAATGGACGATTCGACTAACACTAGATTACTCCATGATACAGCCTTCCAAAAAGCGGCTTTTTTCTGTATTTCTATTTTTGATGCTTTCGCTTCAGACCTTTGGGCAAGAACGAAAAACATATGAAGGACCACTAAAAGTAGGACCTTATACGGGAAAAGCAGTTTATCAATTCGTTATTTCTGACCTCGATACCATTTTTGACGGTGATTTTCAATTACAACAATCCAATTTGGAGACCTTGGTGGAAAACGAGGACACATCCTTTCGTTTTTCGGGCAAGTTTGATAAAGGCGTTGCCAACGGACCATGGGAATTTGAATTTGGAGAATACAAGACCAATAGTCAGAGTCAGGTGGTGGGCTACGAATACCGGGTTTTGGTCAGTGGTGTGCAAGAAATAGGTGAGGGGAACCTAATAGATGGTAAACCCGATGGTGATTGGAACTACACCATTAACCAGATAAAGGACTCCGAGGTTGAAAAAATCATATTTAAAAGCACCATTTCTTTTGACAAAGGAGTACCGCGTCAAAACTTTCAAATAGAGAACGATAGCAGCGTGCTGGTGGGTCGATTTTTAAGGGACGGTCTTGCGCACGATGAATGGTCGTACTATGGAACAGAGGCCGTGGAGGATATCGAGGATTGGTTCTTCGAGGATGGATTACTGAGAACCATAAAAATAAAGTCCGAGGGTAAATCACAGGATATAAACGTATTCACCAAGAGCGTTGCAGCCTATAAAACCGTTCAGTTGAACGAGGGCTATATTACTTTGCTTGAATCGCTTGTCCATTTACAAAGCGGGGAAAGCCAAATACTGCGTCTCTTGGGACAGAACATGGGTTATTATCAAAAGGTCAACAATGTGCTAAACCATTTGGGAACTTCTGATTTTAAGCCCAACATGAAAGTCAGGGTACCTTATTTTCCTTTGGATTCCCTTCAAAATAAAACCTTGGACAAAATTGTTTCGGAATATAAAGATGCAGAAGAAATGAGCTCCATCATTTTGGATAACAGTCATCTGAACATTGTAAAACGTACGGATTCCGAAGCACTTTTTTACTACAATGCCGCTCAAAAAATAAACAACGACTTCTTGATTCCGTTATCCACATTGGTTTCACATAGGGAACTGGAAATTGTACAGTACCAAGAAATTCCTTTGCTATTGAAAAGGCTTTGGCCCAATGGCAAACCTAGCACGGAGATTTTGGTGGTCGCCGACGAAGAAGGTGGCACCAGGACGTTTAAGTTGCCAAGTTCTGAGGAATTTGAATATGAAAGCAATGACCTGTTAGCGGTCGAAGCTTTGGCCACGTACGCAAAAATGAGTTTGGAATACATAAAGGGTTCCCTTGCATCACGATTGACCAATGAGGAACAGCTTCAAATGTTGAACGGACTTGAAGAAGAGCTTATTGAGCTGAACAATGATCTAGAGCACAAATTAGATTCTGTTCCAGGACTTTCATCAGAATATACAAATGCACTAAAACAGCTAAAGAACTTGTCCGATAGCTCTTTGACCCGGTATGCGGATATCAAAAATCCCCAGCAAAAACTGGAATATGGCAAAGGGGCAAAAACATGTCTTATGCAGCTGAGCGAATTGGCAACTGGCATTAAAGCACTTCCGAACCGTGTTGAAGCTGTGGAAAAGGAATATACCGATGCCGTATGGAATCCATTTATGGCCAATGTGATGGAGGAGGAGGTGAAAAAACGAATTGTATCGGCCTACAGGGATATCCTGATTCCTTATTTCTTGAACACGGCAACAGAAGAATTAACATGTGACAATACAGGGACATTGAACGACCAGATGATGAACACTCACCAAAGTATATTGGATTTGAGAAATAAGGACACCCGCAAATTGGAGCGCAAACTCCGTCGTGAAAAACGGCCAACCGAAGTTTTGGCACTTATACTTGAACAATCAACTTCCCAAAACCAATAAGCATGAGGAATAGTAGAAATAGCTTTTTGGCGGTTGTTGTCTTATTATTTGGATGTACGGTTTTTGCACAAGAATCAGAACCCGAAGTGCTTCCGGAGACCTCACAGTACAAGGACCCAAAGACGAAAGTCTGGGTCAACACCTATGGGAACATAAGAATAGGTAAACGATTCTTCTGGGATGCCCAGACCCATTTTAGGTTTCAGGAAACCAAAAGCACCCCGTTTATTGGACAGATCGGTCAAATTTATAACCGACATGCCATTGGTTATATTTTCAACAAAAAGACCAATTTTAGATTGGGTGGGGTAGTGCGTATCAATTTTAATACCGATGAAGATTCGGAAGGTAAAAATGTGGTTCCCGAATGGCGTATCTGGCACCAATATCAGTTTGCCATGCCGTTTTATTCGGCCATGTTCTATCATCGAATTCGAATAGAGCACCGTTGGAGCAAAGGCTTTACGGAGAACAGCGACTATATTTTCAGAAACCGTTGGCGATACATGTTCAGGGCAAAAATCCCTTTGAACAATAATAAACTCAGCCCCAAAACCATTTATGTGGCACCAGAGGCGGAATTGATCATGCAGAGCGGCAAGGAGGTGGTCGCAAGTCCAATGGAAGACCTTCGGTTAACAACTACTATTGGATATATTGTTACCCCACGGCTCACATTCGCCGCAGGCCTTTTGTACAACCAAGGACAGGAAAGGTACAATGGAGGTTATTATCAACAAGGTTGGACATTGCGATTCCATATGTATTATTCTCCTGACTTTAGAAGAGTTAAAAAAAAGTTACCGGACGTCCATTTGACCGATTAACCACGTATGTAATAGTGAACCAAGCAATTAACGCATGAAAATAAAAAAATACGCTCCCTATATACTTTTAGCACTTTTTGCCGTGGCAATGTTTTTCTTTGCATCCCGTTCGGTTCAACTTCAAAAAGACCTTGCGCAGGTCAAAGAAGAAAACAAGGTTATTTCAGAAAAAATAAATGCCTATGAGCAACTGAACCGAATAGATTCTTTGTTGCTCCAAGAAGATTATGATACTGCAATTTCATCATACCATGCTTCCATGAATTCCAGCAAGGAAAACAATATGGTGATTCCTTTACGCATAGCCTTGGCGGAAAAGTTAAAGCAAAACAAAATAGTTGTCAGCCCCATGCCCGACAGCGTAACTGCAAGACAAGATACCATCCAAGAATCAAACTGGGCCGAAGAGGAAGCCGTTAGAAAATATGATTCCATCAACTTTTCCTTGGAAAAGGCCAAAGTACAATTGACCCGTCTTAAAAAACAGTTGCAGCAAAAATCATTTGGGGAATATCTTACGTTCAAAAGCAAGAAAGGCAATCAACTACACTATATCGGTCAGGTGAAAGATGGCAAGGCCCACGGTTTTGGCGTTGCACTTTTAGAGACCGGAAGTAGGTACGAAGGTGATTGGAAAAACAACCAGCGCCATGGCGAGGGTACCTTTTACTGGGCCGATGGCGAATATTATGTGGGAAGCTATGAAGATGACAAGCGTAATGGATACGGCACCTACTACTGGCCCAATGGGGAAAAGTACACCGGTGAGTGGAAAAACGATAAGCGAAACGGAGCAGGTAGGTTCTATGATGCCGAGGGAGATGTGGTCGCAGGTGGTGAATGGAATGATGATAAATTGGTAGAGGTCAACGAAAAGTGATTTCTGTATTCAATCAATCATCATTAAAAAACAACCATTCTTACATAGATAATATCATTCCATACATAATCATTGCTGTTTTGTTACAAGGTTAGAGTAATCTACTTTTTTTTGTTAAATTTAGTTAAAATCAAAACTCTGGTTTACTAGATTAACTTAAAAATTGAGAACATGATTACGAGAAACCTCACAAAATCTTTCCGCAATTCTTTATCATTTACAGCAGCCGCGGGAATGCTGATTTTTTCCTCTTGCTCCAACGATGTTGGTATGGACGAAGATGTAAACTCCATCCAAAAGTCCGAACCTAAGTTGGTTACACTTGCAGCACGCACAGGAGAGCCCATTATTTTGGATGATTTGATCACTACGGATATTTCGACCGCAAGGGCAACAGGTGCCGCAGGTACCGATAACGGACGCTTTAATATCAGCCTAAAGTTTTTATTGCCACCTACCGAAAGACAGCAAGAAGTATTTGATCAAGCTGCAGCCCGATGGGAGCGAATCATTATAAAGGACGTTCCGTCCATAACAGGAACCATTCCATCGGCATTTACCGGTTTTCCTCCAGCGGTAGATGGAACTCTTGATGATATTGTGATCGAGGTAGCCCTAGCGCCAATTGATGGTCCTGGTGGTATATTGGGACAGGCAGGGCCCAACTTTGTCCGCACAAGTGATTTCTTGCCAATTTCGGGCGTTATGTATTTTGACGTAGAGGACTTGGACTTTTTGGAAAGCCTGGACTTGTTCGAAGATGTGATCGTACACGAAATGGGGCACGTTTTGGGCATTGGTACACTTTGGAACACGGCTGATTTTGGATTTGACAGAACCTTGATGCTAGGTGGCGAGACCACACCATATTTTGCAGGACACAAAGCGAACGTATTCTGGAATGCAGAAGGAGGAGCAGGGGAACTGCCCATAGAAAGCCTTTATGGACCAGGAACGGCATTTGGCCACTGGCAAGAGTCCACATTGAACAATGAATTGATGACCGGGTTCTTGAACTTGGGTGAAAATCCATTGAGCAGGATTACGGCCGGTTCCATGCAAGACCTGGGCTATGGTGCAGCGAGCGTAGGGGAGCAGTACGACCTACCACGAGGAACACCAGGTGTTGATTTAAGCACCTTAGAGGAAGGTGATACCTCCGAAGGGCTCAACATAGCTTCCAAAGAAATATTGTTGATGCCCGTGGGTTTCGTAAATACGGGTAATAAAAAGTAAAACTTTTACCCCATGCATAAAGAAAAGCTTGTACCGGAGAGGTATGAGCTTTTTTGCTTTTGAATGCCCAGTGGGCCATAAATTTCTATCGTTCAGAGCAGTTTTTTTTCTTTCAAAGTCTCTTCAAGTCGATTATGGTTGTCCCAAAATCTATTCGCTATTTTTTTTATCACGTTTTGGTATTCTGGGTGTACTTCGAGCTTCTCCAGGTTAGGGTCCAATCCCATAAACAATACAATCCAATACTGAAAATGGTTTTTGGCGGCAAATGCTTCCAATTGTTCAATGGCCTGATCAAATTTGTTCTCATAGGCATATTTTACCGCCATACTTGCAGGTTGGTATATAGATTTATCATTTACACAGTAATCGGTATAGGCTGCCAATAGTTCATCAGCTTCTTTTTGATGCCCCATTTTTTCATAGGTTACCCCGATTTTGATATCCTCTTGAGGATAAATATTCAATCCACGGGCCTTTTTCATCTCATTATATGACTTGTAATATCTGTAAGCACTGTCATATTCTTTTTGAAAGTAGTGCAGTTTGGCCACTCACTTCCTGTAAAATGTCCAAGCGGGTAGTATCCTTCTGAAGCTCCCGTTTTATGGCATTCAAAGTCTGCTTAATGTCCTGGTTCTTGGCATAACGGATATAGGCCTTAAGATATGGGGCATAAGGGTTTTGCGGAAATAGCTCAATTGCTTTGTCAATGTATTCCAAGGCTTCTTCGGTAAACCCCGATTGTATAAGGGCGTTGCTCAAATGAAGATAAATATAGCTCTTGGCCGTATCGTTGTCCGCCACATCCAATTGAATGCCTCTTAGCGCATATTCCAAATATTTTCCGGTATTGGGCAGTTTGTTGGCATAAAGAGTGGACAACATATTTACCACCCCCGAAGAATTGGGGTTGTATTCCAACGCTTTTTCCAAATGGGGGACAGCCAATCTATAGTCCCCAATATGTTCATAATACAAAGCTTTGGCAATCAAACTTTCGGTTAATTTTGAATCGTGCAACAAGGCTTTGTCAGCATAGTTGTTGATGATCTCGGTATGCTGTTTTTCTTTCTTATAAAGGTCAAGATAGTAGTATGCAATTGCCAGGTCTGCATATACCAAGGCAAATTCAGAATCTTCCCCAATGGCTTTTTCAAACAATGGAATGGCTTCCAAAAGACCTTCTTCCGTTTGCCGGTTAAAGGGTTCTTGGGCCTGCAGATAATAATCGTATGCGGCTAGGTTATCGGTTGGTTTCTTATCGATTAGTTCCAATTCGGATGGAGTTACCTTGGCCTTGATGGCATCGGCAATTTTTTTTGCGACTTCGTTCTGCACTGCGAAAATGTCGATCACCTTGTGTGTGTATTGTTCGCCCCAGATTCGTGTATCCGTAGCGGCATCGATCAATTGGATATTGAGCATAACTTGGTCGCCCACTTTTTGGCCACTTCCTTCCACGACATAGTTCACGTTCAGTTCATAGGCGATTTCACCTATATTCTGGTTGGAATTGCGGTATTTTTCTACCGATGTCCGACTAATTACACGTAAATCCTCAATTTTTTGAAGGTTCCCTAACGACGCTTCCATCAAACCATTGACAAAATACAGGTTGGTGGAATCACTGCTTTCATTTTTGAACGGAAGTACCGCAATGGATTTTTCCAAGTTTGTTTTTTGTGATGCATCGGCAGTAGTAGGGGAGGAAGGCAAAAGTAGATAAGCAACACCACTGATAACAAGAATGGCCAAGGCCATAATGGCCCATTTGTATTTTATCCAAAATGGAGTGGATGTGTTCTCCCGTTCAGCTTCAAAACCAAGTTTACCAACTTCTCCGGGAGGGTGGCCGTAATGTTCCCGAAAACATTTGATAAAATAAGAAGTACTGCCAAACCCTACCCGATAGGACACCTCCGAAACCGTAAGGTCGGATTCCCTGAGCAATTCCATGGCCTCTTCCAATCGGATTTGTCGAATAAACTGACTGGCGGATAATTGTGTCTGCTTTTTGCATTTACGGAGCAGGCTGGAGCGGCTCATATGCATGGCATCTGCCAATTCCGATACGCCAAAATGTTCATCGCCCAGATGTTCCAGTACGATGGCTTTGGCCTCATAGGTAAATTTCTGCCCTTTTGGTTTGTCTAGCATGGTGGTTTGCAGATTGATAGCTGCATGGGTTTAACAAATATAAGCGATTCCTTTCCATGGAGAAAATGCAGGTTTTGCCGCATAATTTATATCCATGCACCATAATTTTTATGGACTGCGCAAGACTTACATACAACGCGGCATAGCTGATTAGTACTGCATCAGGCTTTGGGGAATCTTTGTAACGTAAAATTTATTGTTCAATACTTAAAACGAAAAGTCATGAAAAATTTTAAAAACAATTCAATGAAACATCTAAAGTACGCATTGCTTATTGTAATGGTAAGCCTATCCGCCTGCGGACAAAAAAAGTCAACCTCCGATAAGGAAGAAACTGCCAAAACAGAGGTAAAAGCCCCTGATGTGGCCCTTTCTGCTGCCGTGGTCGCTGGAAATCTGGAAGTGGTGGAACAGCATATCAAAGCTGGGACCGACATCAATGAAAAGGACGCCCTTAGCGGTTCCACTCCATTGATCACAGCTATTACTTTTGATAAGAAGGACATTGCACAAACTTTGATAGATGCGGGAGCAGATTTGTCCATTAAAAACAATGATGGTTCCACTGCACTGCATGTGGCCGCTTTCTTCTGTAAAATCGAAGCTGTTCAAATGCTATTGGATTCGGGCGCGGACAAAAAAATAAAAAACAACTACGGTGCAACACCGCGCGAAACCGTTGTGGGCCCGTTTGCCGATGTAAAGCCCATTTACGAAATGATGCAGCAACAATTGGGGCCTATTGGCTTGCAATTGGATTTGGAGGAGGTTGAAGAGACCCGTCCTACTATTGCCGTAATGCTACAATAATCCATCAAAAAACAACAGTCATCATGAAAACAGCACGTAGACACGATATTGATTGGTTGCGGGTAATTACCATTGCCCTGTTACTGATCTATCATATTGCCATTATTTTTCAACCTTGGGCCATGTTTGTTGGTTTTGTAAGGAGCGAACAATCCCTTGAAGGGCTATGGACCCCGATGACATTGCTCAATGTATGGCGTATCCCTATTCTGTTCTTTGTATCGGGCATGGGGCTCTTTTTTGCCATGCGCAGACGTAACTGGAAACAATTGATAGGGGAGCGGACCAGACGTATTTTGTTGCCGTTGTTGTTCGGGATAGTGGCCATTGCACCGTTGCATATGTTTATTTTTCAAAAATTCTATAAACTGCCTTTGGGATACTATCCGCATATGGGGCATCTATGGTTCTTGGGAAATATTTTTGTCTACGTGCTGTTGTTTTTACCTGTTTTTTATCTCTTAAAGCAAAGAGAAGGAGGGGTGTTTCAACAAATATTGGGCTCACTGATGTCCAACCCTGTTGGCCCCTTGTTGGTTTCGTTGTTCTTTATGTTGGAAGCCATTTTAGTAGAACCACAGGTGTATTCCATTTATGCGGAAACATGGCATGGGTTCTTTTTAGGGGCATTGGCCTTCTTTTTTGGGTATTTGTTCGTTTACAGTGGCCAACATTTTTGGGATACCGTAAAAAAATGGCGCTGGGGCTATTTGGCACTTGCCTTGAGCCTGTATGCAGTACGGTATTTGGAGTTCCAGTTGGAAGCTCCCGGATACCTCATGGCCTTGGAATCCAATTGTTGGATTTTAGGAATCCTTGGTCTTGGCTATCGGTACTTGAACAGGCCCAGCGGGCTGTTGCAATATTTGAGCCAGGCGGCCTATCCTGTTTATATCATCCATATGTTTGTGATGTATTTGGGGGCCCTGTTGATTTTGCCGTTAAAGATTCACCCGTTTTTACAGTTTGTAGCCATAACGGTGTTCACTTTTATAGTATGTTATTTGTTGTTCGAATTCCTTATTCGTAGGATATGGTTTTTGCGGCCTCTGTTTGGTCTAAAGGGGAAGGTGGACAAAGAGGTTGCAAAAAAATCATGGCTAGCGATGCTTAAATCCAATTTTTAAGGAGGTTTTGGCAAAACGAATCCAGAACTTTTCGTTGAACCATTTTATACCCTGTATATTTGCAACGTTTTGATTTTAAAACTATAAACAAAAATTATGAGTAAAGTAAAAGAGAATGACACTGTAAAGGTGCACTACACAGGTAAATTGACCAACGGACAGGTTTTTGACAGTTCATTGGAGCGCGAACCTATGGAGGTAGCCTTGGGGCAGGGTCAACTTATACCAGGTTTTGAAAAAGGGCTTATTGACATGGAGGTCAATGAAAAGAAAACCATCACCATAGACAAGCAAGAAGCCTATGGAGAGGTGAACGAGGCACTTTTTCAGAAAATCTCTAAAACACAATTGCCCGAAGACCTAAAACCAGAGGTAGGCATGGGCTTGGTAGGCTCCAATGCCCAAGGGCAAGAGCAACAGTTTAGAGTGGCCAAGGTAGAAGAAGAAGATATTATCATCGATGCCAACCATCCGTTGGCAGGCCAGGATTTGGTGTTCGACCTTGAAGTGGTTGAGATACTATAAATACACGATTTTCACACTATATTGTTAAAGCCACCCTTTGGGTGGTTTTTTTGTTTGTGCCCAGTAGGACGTTTGAACCATATGGAGAATTATAGCTTACCAATGACAAACCCTTAAAATACAACATGACGACATTTGTACTATAATGTTCTCGCGTTATGTAACTTGAGCTTTGGTACGGCATAAAAAGTGAAGGTCTTGTAGACCTTTTCTTTTTTGAGCGGGTTGAAGCGATGGCAAAGTTTATTATACACTTCTTAAAAAATTTCCTTTTAAAAATGTAAAGGAACACTGTTTTGCCGAACCCACGGTGTGAGGGAGGTAAAAGTGTATGGAATGGCAAAAAAGTTCTGAACTACTATACCAAATCAACTTTCACACCTAGCCCATGAGAAATACGTGAAAGTATATCGAGACCTACTGAATATCTTCCCTGTTCAATCCTACTTAAATTGGCAGCGTCAATATTTGCAAATTAAAACCAAGGCATTTGAACTAGAAATTTCGATAAACACCGATTATTACATTTTTATATAAGAAAAATAGTGTTAATTTAAGGCGAGAATTAACCAAACAAACTATCTCTTAATGAGAACTAGAATATTTTTCCTTTTGGCTTCAGTATTTTTACTGATTTCTTGTTCATCCGAATCTACATCCGAAGATTTAATACCCTCAGAAATTGATGGTGTCCATACATTTCAAATTGATTTTACCGAACTAAAGGCACAGAGTACATCACAAAAAGGTACAGAAAACCTTGAACCTATTTTTGCCTTGATTAGCGTAAAAAGTAGTAATGGGAGCTCAATTCTCAATAGGGAAAGGGTTAATTTGATCCATGTGAACGGAAGTTACAGTACTTCTGAAATAACTTTGAAAGTAGGTAATTATAGGTTAACAGAGTTTATTGTGGTCGATGAGAATGATGTGGTTCTTTCAATGGTGCCATATGAAAGTTCTGCAATGTCACAGTTCGTTGCCAATACTTTGCCCATAGCATTTGAAGTTTCAGAAAATGAAGTAAATAATACACTTACAGAAAACTTGTTTACCGCTGGTTTTACATCCACTGATTTTGGGTATACTGGCTTAAGCATGGTGTTTCCTGAGATTTCTGATTTTTTTGAATTACATATAGATGAATCCGAACTACAAACAACCAAGACTTTGACTATTAAATCGCTTACGGGTTCGAATTTTTTGGTGGATTGGGGAGATGGGGTTGTTGATGATTATACTACCTCTACAACCGATACAGAAGAACCGATTGAGCTTGTTCATATTTATGAGACCGCTGGAAATTATACTATAACTATTAATGGCCCCATTGAGGTTATAGAATACTTTACATTTATGGGAGGTGAAATTCCAAATGAGATATATCAACGTCAAAATAATTTGGTTTGGGTTGACTTAACTAAATTAAAATTACTGAAGTATGTGGGGATTAATGAAGGAAGATTATCCACCATCGATGTTTCTGGTAACCCAGTGTTGGAAAATTTAATAGTGTTTCGAAATAATCTGACCAGTATTAATTTATCAGGCAACCCGAATTTAAAGGAGATATTTATAACTGAAAATTCCTTGACAAGTTTAGATATCACACAAAATCCAAATTTAGAACGGATTTACGTGTCAGAAAATCAGTTGACAACATTGGATTTGGCTAACAATAAAGATTTGGCACTAATATCGGCCGATAAAAATCAATTAAGTAGTTTGGATATATCTAATAATACTAAACTAACCCATGTATATTTAGGTAGTAACATACTGACAAATTTAGATACATCGAATAATGCTGAATTGATTTCCTTGTCTGTTGGATTTAATCAGGTAACTTCTATTGATGTTTCGAACAATCCATTGCTAAAATTCTTGCAAATTAATGAGAACCAAATAAGCAGCTTGGATATTTCGAACAATCTAAATCTTGAAAGGTTGGATGCAAATGACAATTTGTTCACCGAGTTAGATATTTCAAGTAATGAGGCCTTAAAATCTTTAGTGATTGGCAATAACAACTTTCAAACCATTGATATATCCAACAATCCCTTTTTGACTTCATTGCAGCTCGCAAACAATCAATTCGATAATGAAATTCTAGATGAAATTATTTCCATCTTGTATAATAATGTTGTGTTATATTCATTAACAGAGGGTAGAATGTATTATTCGGATAACCCAGGAACAGAAAGTATTGATGGTGGTAGCATTACAAAATTGGGTGAAATGGTCGATACCTACCAATGGAAAATTTACGGGAATTAAATTGTACCATAATGTTCTAGCGTTATGTAACTTGAGCTTTGGTAAAAGCGAAAGTTTGCACTGCATTCTCTGAAAAAATTTCTTCTAAAATTTTCTTTTAAAAAATGTAATGGAATACTGTTTTGCCGAAACCGCAGAGTGGGGGAGGTGAAAGTGTATGGAATGGGTTAATACTACAAATTCAAAATCGAAAACGGATTTACGTAATTGATTACTTGTTAAATTTTAATATATTTAAATACTCCCCTATATAAAAGTCTATCCAAATAACAATTTTGCTTTGGATTTAAATAAATATTTTACAACCAAAAACATTTTAGACTCTTAATTATACCAATACAAAATGGAACTTAATTTCATTGATATTCAGAATTTTAGAAAACTTAAAGCGTGTCGAATTGATATAGGCAATGAGCAAACAATTTTTGTTGGCCCTAATAACAGTGGCAAGACTTCCGCAATGGATTCTCTGTCTTTTTTTTTGACTGATAAAAATAAGTTCTCAACTCGCGATTTCACTCTAAATAATTGGCTTGAAATTAATAAACTGGCTGAAATATGGCTAGCTGATGATAACAAAAATGATGAATATTGGGACAAGCAATTAGAGGAACTAGCTTGTTTTCTTCCTCAAATTGATTTATGGCTAAATGTAAGTGATAAAGAGTTACATTATGTACATCACTTAATACCAACCCTCGATTGGAAAAGTGGTCTTTTAGGTATTAGACTTAGATATGAACCAATTAATTTAGAAAGTCTGCTGATAGAATTTAAGAGTGATTATGATGCTGCTACAAAGCTTGGAGAAAAATCTAAATTAAAATTGTGGCCAAAAGATATGTGGGATTTCCTAGACCATAAATCGAAGTTGCCAAAACTATTTACTATAAAGTCATACATTTTAGATCCAGCAAAAGTAGGTGATTTCAAAGATCAAAATCAACTAGCTCAAGAATTAATGCCTGGAAGTATTCCTATTGATAATGATTCCTTTAAAGGACTAATAAAGGTGAGTACAATCAATGCACAAAGAGGATTTTCTGATGTCAATAATTCAAATCACAAGTTAAAGCCTCTATCAACTCAATTTAGAGATTATTACAGTAAGCATCTTAGCCCAGAGGATAAACCAACAGATGATGATTTGGGGGCATTGACTGCTATTGATAATGCAAAAAAGGCTTTTGATGACAAATTGAAAGATCGCTTTGGACCATCTTTGAATGAATTGGGTGATTTGAATTATCCTGGATTTGGTAATCCAAACATTACAATTTCAAGTTCAATTTCTCCAATAGATGGTATTAGTCATGATTCTGCAATTCAGTTTGAAATAATGAAAGATAAGGAAGGAAAGAAGACTTTGCTTTCACTTCCTGAACAAACGAACGGTCTTGGTTATCAAAATTTAATATCCATGGTATTTGAACTTATTAGGTTTAGAGATGAGTGGATGAAGGTTGGGAAAAGATCTAAAAGTGATGATGAAAACGAGATTTATGAGCCCCTACATCTAGTTCTAATTGAAGAGCCTGAAGCCCATTTGCATGCACAGGTGCAACAAGTTTTCATTAACAAAGCATACGATATTTTAAGAGCTCATAAAAATCTAGGGAAAAATAAAAAATTTACTACACAGTTAATTGTAAGTACTCATTCTAACCACATTGCACACGAAGTTGATTTTGTTTGTTTGAGATACTTTAAACGATTATTGGCAACTGGACAAAACGTGGCTACTTCTAAGGTAATTAACTTGTCAAAAACTTTCGGGGACGAAAATGCAACAACAAGGTTTGCAACCCGATATTTAAAAACAACTCATTGTGATTTGTTTTTTGCTGATGCGGTTATACTTATAGAAGGAGCGGCTGAAAGAATGCTAATTCCTCATTTTATTAATAATCATCATAAAAACTTGTCTAAATCCTACCTGTCATTGGTTGAAATTGCTGGGAGTCATGCTCATAAGCTTCAATCTCTAATTGAAGATCTTGGAGTTTTAACTTTAATTGTTACCGATCTCGACCCTATTGACCCAACTAACAACAGAACTTCGGTAATACCTAAAAAAAACAAAGGCTACGAAACCGCCAATAGTACCATTTCAAAATGGGTGCCAGGAGTTAAATCTTTAGATTCCTTAATTGATTTAGATTCTAAAGCTAAAGTTACTACAAGCGGTCTAATTAGAGTTGCATATCAAATTAATCAAAAAATTACCGTGGATAATGATAAAAAGGAGACGACTGTTAATGCAACAAGCTTTGAAGACTCACTTGTGTATGAAAATATTGTCCAATTTAAGTCAATGGAGGGGTTAAGACTAATCAGAAAATTCAAAAACACTATAGTCGAATCTACAGTAGAAAACTTTGAAAAAGATGTTTATGAAACATTGAGAAAAAGTGCCTCTGGGGATAAAGCAGCTTTTGCATTAGACTTACTTTTTCTAGATGACCTAAATAAATTGAAAGTGCCGAAATACATAGAAGAAGGATTAATTTGGCTAGAAGAAAGTTTGTCAAAAAGTCAAAATCTTTAAAAGCAAATGGAGTTGGAATCAAATGTAAATATTGATGATGTTGTAGAACAAGAAATTCAGAAAAACTTGGATTTCAATAACCCAAAGAGTTTTTTCCTTTTTGCGGGTGCAGGTTCTGGTAAAACTAGAACGTTAATTAACGTGCTAAAGTTCATCAAAAAAGAGCACGATGAAAATTTAAAACTAAACAATCAAAAGATTGCAATAATTACCTATACGAATGCGGCATGTGATGAGATAAAGAGTAGAATTGATTATGACCCATTATTTAGTGTCTCTACTATTCATAGTTTTACTTGGAACCTAATCAAACATTTTACTACAGATATAAAAGATTGGTTAAAAAATAAATTAAAAGATGAAATTGCCGACTTAGAAGATAAACAGAGTAGGGCTCGTGGGATGAATAAATCCTTTATCGATAGAGCAAAAAAAATAGAATCAAAAAGTAAAAGGTTATCGATACTCAAAAACATAAATGCATTTGTTTATAATCCAAATGGTGATAATGTTAGTAAAGACTCATTGAACCATAGTGAAGTTATAGAGTTAGGAGCTTATTTTCTAAATACTAAGGAACTTATGCAGAATATCTTGGTTAGAAAATATCCAATACTTCTAATTGATGAAAGTCAGGATACGAATAAACATTTAATCGAATCTTTTTTTTTAGTTCAAAAACAGCATAAAGATTGCTTCGCACTAGGAATTATTGGAGATATGATGCAACGTATTTATTTGGATGGGAAAGAAAACTTGGAAGGTGATATTCCTGCTGATTGGTTAACACCCAAAAAGAAACTTAATCATCGATGTCCAAAAAGAATTATAAAGCTCATAAATAAAATTAGAGAAGAAGGAGATGGTCAACAACAAGAGCCTAGAAGTGATAAAATTGAAGGTACCGCTAGGCTTTTTGTGGTACAGGTTCCATGTTCAGATAAAAAAGAAATTGAAAAACAAATTGCCATAAAAATGGGTGAAATCACTAAAGATGAGAAATGGCTAGGTGAGAATTCAGAGATAAAAACACTAACATTAGAGCATCATATGGCTGCTAAAAGAATGGGGTTTGACAACTTGTTTTTGCCTTTATATAGTACTAGTAGATTGAAAACAGGTGCTTTAGATGGCAGCCTTACAGGAATGAGGTTTTTCACAAACACAATACTTCCATTGTATAATGCTTGGATCAATGATGATAAATTTGAAATTGCTAGAATTGTAAAAGAGAAATCTCCGTTAATAAGTAAAGTAGCCCTAATAGAAGCTAAAGAGCAAAGTGTATTAATTGAAAAAGCAAATGACGCTGTATTAAATCTTTTTAATTTATGGGATAATGGGGTTCCAACGTTATTAGATATACTTAGGAATGTCGCAGATTCACGCCTTTTTGCTATACCAGATACATTGGTGCCGATAGCGAATAGAACTCAAGAAGAATTAATAATAATTCAAGAAACTGAGGAAGAAGAGGATGAAGATAAAGACTTAATAATAGATGCATGGGATGAGGCACTTTTGGCGAGTTTCGACCAAATACCGCTTTATCAACAGTATTTGATTGATGAGGCCAATTTCGGCACCCATCAAGGTGTTAAAGGAAGGGAGTTCAAGCGAGTCATGGTAATATTGGATGATGATGATGCACGAGGAAACTGGTTCAATTTTGAAAAACTTCTTGGAGTAAAAGGGCATACCGCTGCAGACGTTCAAAATATGAATGAGGGTAAAGAGACTAGTATGGATAGAACCTTAAGATTACTTTATGTAACCTGTAGTAGAGCAGAGGAAAGTCTTGCTATAGTAGCATACACATCTAACCCTGAGCTATTTGCTAGAAATATTGTTGATATGAAATGGTTTCAAAAGGAAGAAATTGAATTTATAAATTAAAATTTAAAAGTGATTATAATAAATCATGCTAGATAAGTATTTCAAAAGATTAAACCATAAGTCAAAAGGTTATCAAGTAACTCATCGTGGCCAACAATTGTCTTACGGATACAAACCAGATTTGGTTTTAGTAGATGATTATGAACGATATATTATTCTGGAAAGTGAGCATGGGACAAGTCGGAAACACTTTATTGGCGGAATGATTAAAGCTGCCCATTTTTTAACTAAAAATAATGGAGTGTTAATATTTGTAATATTGGTAAAGAAAAACACAACTGAAGAGCAAATAGCAAATCATCTGAGTAGTTATCTAAAATGGATAAAGAGTTTAACTAAACTAAGAGATGTGTATGTGCTGTCTGATTTAAATTATTGTTCCGAAAATGAACCGATAGAATTATTGGGTAAACGATTTAAAGAGATTGCTTTAAAAGTTGAAGTCTAAAAAAAGATGTTGGTCTGAAGAAAATGCGGGCGAGTAGGGGAGTGAATTTGTGGCTTGACACAAAGAGCCATTGCCCTGGGCTTTGTGTTGGGGCGTGAAACGCCCAAGTAGCAAAGCTACAAGGCACAAAGGGCGCGCGGAAGCATATTTTCTTCTTGATTTTTTGTTTCTTTTGCATCAAGGCAAAAGATAGAAAGCCTATTAAGATTTTTTTCTGTGGCCAGTTGGGTAAGGTTTAATCTTTTTCTTAAAATCCTCAATTTCATCTTTCAGTTTCTTATTGGCGTTCGTAATAAGCTCATTTTGTAGTTTCATTATGGCCAACAAATCATGCATGGCATTTAAATTCTCCAATTGAGCACCGACAATTTGTTCTAAATCTGCCTTGGTATATCCATTTCTACCCATAGAATATATATTTTTTAAACAATAGTTTCGATTATCTATACTAAAGTATAGAATGTATATCCAAAATCAAAACATTTGATGCAAAATTTGATACAAGTGTATACATAATCTATATTTATGTTGATAAAAATCAAACACTTATGACCAAACTAGGTTTATATCTAGCAAAGAAGTCAATAAATAAGGCAGAAGTCTCCAGAAAGACTGGGATAAGTAAATCCCGAATGAGCCAATTGAGTTCTAATGAATCTACGAAGCTTCGTGCGGATGAATTGTACCTTATTGCTTTGGCTATTGATGTAGATCCTTGTGAAATCTTACAAGAAGTCTGTGGGGATATCAAACTACAGGAAGAGCATTAAATTCTATTTGACATAATATTATAGGAGGCAGAATTATAAGTTTCAATTAGGGGGAGTATTTGAGCAAGTGCTTGGAAATTTATGCTTCGCTAAATTTTAAGCTTTTGCGACAAGCTTACTAGATTTTCCTGAAATTTTTCTTTTCCAGATTTTCAATTAAACCAAAGGTTTCAACAAATACGAAAAGCTGAGCTTTTAATGGCGCTGGCCAAGTGGCTGAGAATTGCGTATAAAAATAAATGCTTGGGCATTTACTTTTTATGAAAGCAATGTGCTGTTGGCCGAGCGGCTATTTTACATAGCGACAAATTGAAAATTTCAATCCTTGACGCCCACACGAGGGATATTTTACATAATGGAAAATTATAGCTTACGGATGGCGAAACCCTTAAAATACAACATGACGACATTTGTACTATAATGTTCCCGCGTTATGTTTCTTTGCTTTGGTATAAGCAAAGCTTATCTCCACCGCACCAACTCGCCTAAATTTTTAAAGAATCTCATTCTTTAAAAATTGTAGCGTCTGAAAAGTTGAGCTAAAAACTTCCTTTTAAAAATGTAATTAATACTATTTTGCCGAACCTGCAAAGAGTAGGGGAGGTAAAAGTGTATGGAATGGGTTTTAGGCACAATTATTTTGCTCAATATGGATTTTCAGAACAGCTTCTTTTAACTTCATGAGTACATGACAAACATTTTGGCGTTCCGTTTCTGAAAAAGAATCCGTGGGTAGGTAATGGAACATATAAATGGCCTTGTCCAACCATTGCGTAAAGGAAAGTAAATCTCCATCATGGCATTCTTCAAAATAGGAGAGTAGGGGGAGTAGGTTAATCTCGGTGGATCTCATATAGTTGGTTATTTAATTGTTGAAAAAACCGTAAAAGACTATAATTAATCGTTTTAATATTAAAAAATTAACTAAAACGACATTTAATATTACTAAAACGAATCATAAGATTCGTTTAAAGTTAATTATTAAATGCGAATTAGAAAACTAAGTTTGTTTAAAATGCTACAGATTTAACGTAAAACGATTCATATGAGCACTAAAAAGCCAATCAATAGAATTAGAGTAGTCCTTGCAGAACAGGATAGAACCAATAAATGGCTAGCTGAAAAAGTAGGGAAGAGCAGAACTACCGTTTCCCGATGGTGTACAAATGAAATGCAACCATCACTTGAAACTTTGCGAGTAATTGCGGAGGCTCTAGGTGTGGATATTCGTGAGCTTTTGGTACCTACCTTATTATAGCTATTTCTCTGTTACTGCTGAGTAAAGCAGCTTTATGTCACTTTAAAGTTGAAAAAAAATAAATATTTTCTTATAAAATCAACTTTAAAGTATTATTTAAAATAATTTCGTATATTTGCCACTGTAAAGTTGAATATATGTAAAATCCTGTAATCTAGAAGCGAATGACAAAAGAAGAAGTGGAATTGTTTTTACAGGAATTTCGAGCCAAAATTAGTGCCAATATAGGTGGGGTAGGTATAATTATAAAGAGAGAAAGAACCGCCAATCTACAAACAATGTTGGATTTAGAGTTGACTAATGTCACCGTTAGAGAGCATTTGAAAAATTTATCATACAAAGACTATTATAAGGGACCCGCCAAAGATTCCAATGGTGGGGCAGATTTGTGGGAGTTTGGAAAAAAAATAAAGAATAAGGAGATATATATTAAAATTACTTTAGGCTCATTTGGAAAGCCTGTAATATGTATTAGCTTTCATTATCCAGTTAGGCCAATAAAATATCCGTTAAAATGATTTACAATCAAATAGACAGTCCATTTTCTAATGGGCAAGCAATATTGAAGAAAAAGAAGAGTAATCTAACGTTTCGTAAAAATGACTTTGAAATTACTGAGCATTTTTATGTTTGTGAAGACACCGGCGAGGAATTCACAACTAGTGAATTGGATGCTATTAATATTAATCAAGTTTACAATCAATACAGAGATAAATACGGGCTTCCTTTTCCAGACCAGATAAAACAAATTAGAGAGAAATATAAAATTTCGGCAACAAAAATGTCTGAAATTTTAGGCTTCGGGGCCAATAGTTACCGTCTTTATGAACAGGGAGAGGTGCCGAGCGTTGGGAATGGAAGACAAATATTAGGCGCTGCTGATCCAGAGACATTTAGACTTTATTTAATATCAAATCAAGAATTAATCGACCCTAGAGATTTTCACAAAATCAATAAGACTATAGATGAGTTGGTTAGCTCTGAAACAGCCAGCAAATTTCATGATCAGAATATGAAGGAATTATTCGGGAAAATTTCATCAGATCAATATACTGGTTATAAAATGCCAAGTCTTGAGAAAATTTCGCATATGATACTTTTCTTTTCGGAAAACGCAGAAACTTGGAAAACCAAATTGAATAAAATGCTATTCTATTCTGACTTTTTAGCATTCAAGAATTCTGGGTTTGGTATTTCTGGATTGGATTATCGGGCTATTCAATATGGCCCTGTCCCCTCTAGATATGGAAAATTATATGATGAGATTAGCAAAGGAGAGCAGCTTAGGAGAGTTTATATAGAAGAACGAGACTATGAAGGTTCATTTTTTGTTCCAAAATTGACTTTCAACGAACATCTTTTTGATGAATTTGAACTTGATGTGATGAGAATGGTATCTAATAAGTTTAAATGGTATAGTGCAAATGAAATAAAAGAATTAAGCCATGAAGAGTTGGCTTGGAAAGAGAATAAAGAAGAGCAAAGTATAATTAGTTATAAGGATTATGGATTTAGCCTTAAGACTATCTAATAAAATTAAGTTATGGAAAAGAATAAAGGTAAAGGAGAAGCTCCAGGGCAAAATAAGGAGTTTAAAATTTTGGTTAATGCTAGAGAGAAGATTTGGGCAGAAAAGAAAATTAATTTTGATCAAGTTGTAATACTTGCTTTTGGTTCGGTTTCACAAGACCCCAATGTGTCATATACAGTAACGTATAAAAAAGGAGATAATGGAAAACCGGAAGGTATTATGGTTAAAGGAGATGAAATTGTAGTTAAGGATGGAATGAGATTTAATGTCACACAAACTAATCGATCATAGCCCTGATTTAAAAAGACTAAGGGATGAGGGATATGAAATTTCAATTAAAGGAAGTCATATTCTTATAAGTAACATACCTTATGTTGATAATTCCAAGAAAGTCAAGTTCGGAACATTGGTTTCTGTATTGACAATTTCTGGAATTAAAGCTGGGCGTCCCAACAATCATGTTGCATATTTTCAAGGCGAACAACCGTGCAATAAAGATGGCTCTATAATATCTGCTTTAATTCATGGACAAAACAAATCTGTTCTTGCCAAAGACATTGAAGTAGATCGGTCATTCTCAAATAAACCATTGGGCGGTTATTTGGACTACTATCAAAAAATGACAACTTATATAAACATAATCAGTGGTCCAGCAATCTCCATTGATAATACTTTAACACCAAAAACATTCAGACTAGTTGAATCAGGGAACTCAAATTCTGTATTTAACTACCCTGATACTAATTCCAGTAGAGCTGGCATTTCAGCTATATCTTCTAAATTAGAAAAGTATAAAATTGGGATAATAGGAGTAGGGGGGACTGGTTCTTATTTGCTTGATTTTATATCGAAATGTCCGGTTAAAGAAATTAGAATTTTTGATAATGATGAATTTCAATTACATAATGCATTTCGTGCTCCAGGCACACCTGAAGCAGAAACATTAAAAGAAACACCTAAAAAGGTAGATTATTGGTATGGAATCTATTCTAGAATGCATTCCAATATCATAGCTAATTCTAAATATGTCATTGCCTCAAATTTGAATGAACTAGATGATTTAGACTTTGTTTTCATATGTATTGATAATGGGGAATCTAAAAAAATCATCATTGAATATTTAAGTAAAAAAGAAATAAGTTTTATTGATGTTGGAATGGGCATCGAGCTTACAGAGAATAATTCCCTAATTGGTATAATCAGAGTGACTTCATCAGATGAGGGGAATATAGACAAAATAATTTCTAAAGGAAGGATTTCTTTCGCAGATGGGGATGAAAATGATGAGTATGGACAAAATATTCAGATTGCCGAACTAAATGCTTTGAATGCTTCCTTGGCAGTAATTAAATGGAAAAAAATGTGTGGATTTTACTATGACATAGATAAGGAAATGCATAGTTTATATTCCATTGATGGCAACTCAATATTTAATGATGATTATGAAGCATGAATTCGTTGAACATATGCCAGAGAAATTGGAAGATGACACTATTTATGTTTCAATTTCTTTTGAGATAGTAATGCACAAATGTGCTTGCGGTTGTGGTAATGAGGTTGTAACCCCCTTATCACCTGCCGAATGGAGCGTAACTTTTGATGGAGAAACAATCTCACTTTATCCTTCGATTGGCAATTGGAGTTTGGCTTGTAAGTCTCATTATTGGATTAGAAAGAATAAAATTGAATGGTCTACCCAATGGAGTAAAGAAGAAATAGAAGAGGTTAAGAACTCTGACTTTATCGCAAAAAAGGAGTATTACGAAAAGTCGGCTGAAGAACAAAATAAAGATATTTTAGATGAAGTCTCTCCGGTAAAAAATAAATCAATTTGGTCAAAATTCAGAAGTTGGTTTAAATAATGTTAAGCTCATAAAGGTGGATGGCCAGAAGAAAATGCGGGCCGGCGTTGGGGTGAATTTGTGGCTTGGCACAAAGAGCCATTGCCCTGGGCTTTGTGTGTGGGCGTTTATGCCCAAATAGCGAAGCTATAAGACACAAAGGGCGCGCGGAAGCATATTTTCTTCTTGATTTTTTGTTTCTTTTTTATCAAGAAAAAAGAAAGGGAAACCTCAAATAGACTTCAAGTAGCATGTGTATGGAAATTTGCGGGCAAATTTTATACTTATGCGGGTTCTGGGCAGGATTATCAACAACTTTTCTTCTCTAAGTATCAAACTAAGAAAATAGTTCAATTCGGGCAGAAAATTTTTGCTTTTGGCCGGGGCAAGCGTGGGCAAATTGTGTGTAGAGAAAAATGTGATTAACATTTTTATGTACAAAACAATCGAGCGTTTGCGCGCGGCAATTAAATATAACGACAAATTATGGTACAAATGAGAACAAACGGTGCGCAGCACACCGAATTGGAAAATATTAATGACCCCGTTGCAAATTTCAATAAATAACGCTCACATGAGGGATATTTTACATAATGGAGAATTATAGCTATCTAATGGCGAAACCTCTAAAATACAATACGCCGACATTTGTACTATAATGTTCTCGCGTTATGTTTCTTTGCTTTGAATAAAGCAAAGCTTACTTCCCTAAACTTCCAGAAAAGTTGAGCTAAAATCTTCCTATTAAAAAATGTAATGAATACTATTTTGCCGAACCCGTGAATTGGGGGAGGTAAAAGTGTATGGAATGGGTAAGGAGTACATGTGTATATTATAAACATTTGTATATTTATCGCGTCTACACAGTTTTAGGAAATTTCTAAAACAATTATTTATCGATAAGGAGTCGCTTACAAGTCCAGCGGCCGCGAAAGTACCGCTTCCAGTCCTAGACTGTGTAGACAGGGCTGACGGGGTGGCTCCGCTTTTAAAATTTCTTTATGTCTACAAGAAAAAACGAAATCCATGAAGAGTGGTACCAACGATTAAAAAAGGAACTCTCTTTGACGGATTCAAAACAAAAGAAGGCGATCCTTGAAATTATTGCCATCATTGATGATCATTTCGATGTAAATTCTCTGGAAGGCCATGTAGATGGTTTGCAAAACATGCTATCTGATAGTATTGAAAACAGAGTATTGGGTTTACCAAAAAAATATATTTTCGATTGTGTATCTCAAACATGTTCTCATGTCAATTTTTTAATAAAATTATCCTCTAGACTATCTATACTCAAAGCTTGATATTTATTAATATATGATTTAAAGTCCTTCTAATTTATATTGGAAGGATTTTTTGTGTGAAGTCAATAAATTTATTATGTCTGGTTAGAACCCGTTGCTTAAAATTGCGGGAAAACCCTACAATTTCTAAGGTTTTTCTATAACACGTTTTAACAATACATTCCTATATTGAAGTACTCAAAACTATTAACTTACTTCCTTTTGTTTTCTCCCCCATAAATACCCTTAAACGGGTATATGTACTCAATAAAGATTGTTAGATTTTACAATGACACAAAAGACTTTGGATTTGCCATACGAAATACAGCTACAGACAACGGATGCCATTTACTACAGGCATGAAAAAAGAAAAATAGGAGTAATGTCTCAGCTAGCATTTGAAAAGGCAAAACGAAGTTTTAATGCTATTCATGATAAAGATGATTCATTCAACATAACGCATGAGGGAATTTCTTTTAAAGCTGAATTAGAGAAGGGGAGAGGTAAAAACAAAAGGAAATATAAAATAAAAGGATGTGTTAAAAGTAGTATAGGGGACTATAAAGAACGCTATCATCAAGTAAACATTAATGGAGTAGGTGACTCAGGTTTTGAATTGAGACCGGCACAGAAAGGAGCAATTTATGCACTCCTATCTCACTGGTCCGTGTCAGATGAAATCTCAACCATAGTTCTGCCTACCGGAACAGGAAAGACTGAAACAATGTTAGTGACCACCTTAGCAGATAAGGCACAAAGAACATTGGTAATAGTTCCAACGGTTGAGTTAAAACTACAAATTGCTGAGAAGTTTGAAAACTGGGGGATTTTGCGCAAGCTTGGTGTGATACCTAAGGATTTTCCAAATCCAACTACTATAATTTTAAATAAGACCATCTCTGATGAAGGCTCAATTAGTTTTTTAGAGTCTGCGGATGTGATAGTATCTACTCCAGCGTTAATTGCTAGGGCTCCTAAAGAAGTAAAAGAAAAGCTTAAAAATATTATTACACATGTGTTTTTTGATGAAGCTCATCACGTTACCGCTAGTGAATGGGAAGAAATTAAAATCCTCTTGAACAAATCTAAAGTTGTCCAGTTTACCGCTACCCCTTATAGAAACGACCGTAAGCCAATAGAAGGTAAAATGGTATACAACTACCCTTTATCTAAAGCTTTGGAGGATGAATGCTTTTCCAAGATCTCACTGGTTACTGTTGATGAACGTCATCCAAAAAAGAAAGACAAAGCTATTGCAGATGCTGCTATGGCAAGGCTTAAACAGGATAGAGAAAAAGGATGGAAGGACCATTGTATGATGGTAAGAGCAGAAAAAAAATTACCTGCTGAAAAATTATATCACAGTTACAAAAAGTGGTTTCCAGATGAAAAGATTGTCTTAATTCATTCAAATACAAAGGGTAGAAAACAAATTATTGAGCAAATTAAGAAAAGAGAATTTGATATAATTGTTTGCGTCGGAATGCTTAAAGAAGGGTTTGACTTTCCTGAATTTAAAATTGCTGCCGTACATGGAATACATAAATCTTTGTCAGTTCTTTTACAGTTTATTGGAAGATTCACAAGACCCAAAGAAGGACTTGGTGATGCTTCTTTTGTGGTAAACTATGCTGAGGAGAAAATGTCTGTTGAACTTGAAAACTTGTTTCAAGAAGGTTCTGGATGGGAAAAAGTAATAAGTGAAATTGCTGATGCAAAAAAAGCCGAAGCAGAATCTTTACTAGCATTTCTACAAGGCTGCAAACCATTTTCAGGTTTTGATTCGCCCGATATAGAGTTAAACCCAAGACTTGTTTACCCTGCTTTAAGTTGTATGTCCTATCGTTGCAAAAAAGTAGATTGGGCATTGTTCAAAAATGCTTTCAACCTAAAAAAATATGCTCTTTCACAGCCTTATATAAACCAAGAAGAAAATATATTTTATTTCACCACACAAAAACGTGAAAAGGTAAAATGGGCTAGAACAGATGCTTTAAAGGATCAAACTTGGAATCTTGTGGTACTGCATCATGATACAAAAACTGAGATGTTATATGTTGGATATTCGGAAAAAAGAATGGATGTTGATTATTTAGTTGAAAAAATAACCAAAGCTGAACCAAATTTGCTTAAAGGAGATTGCGTTTTCCGTTCTTTTGATTCAATAAAAAGATTAAGCATTGTGCATGCAGGAATATTTAAACCAGCTAATCAATTACATAGATATTCAAGATTAAGCGGAGCGGATGTTACAACAGAGCTAAGCAGATGGCAGGAAGGCAAAAGAAGTAAAAAATCAGATTTCGTAGGAATTGGATTTAGAGATGGTGAACCAGTAAGCGTAGGAGCTTCGGTAAAAGGTAAGCTATGGAGTCCAGCTCGTATAGGAGATTTGAAAGAGTGGAAATCCTGGTGTTTAAATATGGGTAGATTAATTACGGATGAAAACATTGATTCAAATCAATTGTTAGTAGATTCTGCCAAAAAAATACAATTGGAGACCTTTCCGGAAGGAATAATAATTCTTGCAACGGATTGGGCGGAAGAACTTTATTCGAGAATCCATAAGCTAACCATACAGAAAACTCATTCGCATTCATTTTTACTCTCCGAGTGTACCTTAACAACTCAAAAATGTGAAGCACAGAAAGCTGATTTTAAATTGATTTTATATAATGAAGAAATCACGTTTTCCATAATTCTTGGAGGAGAAAATGGCTTTACGGTTCACGGCTTGGACAATAGTACATATAGCATTGAAGGGCTTAAAATGGAACCGATGCCTTTAAAAAAGTTTTTTGAAGAGAATCCACCAACAATGTTTTTATTGAATGGCTGTACAATTTCTGGATGTATTCATACGGATTATGGAGATTCATTATATGACAAAATACCTGAAGATCGCATTGAGGTACTCAAATGGGAGAACGTAAACTATCGAATTGAGTCATTATATAAATCAGGAGTTAAAAGAGAAAATTCGATACAAGAATACATGATGAATACACTTGTGAATAGAGGAGCTAAAGTTGTTTTTAATGATGATAATTCTGGTGAGAAAGCAGATGTAATAGCAGTTTTTTCTAATGAAGATGTTATACGATTTGAATTAATACACTGTAAGTATTCTAAAGAAAAATCTGGAGCAAGAATATCTGATTTATATGAAGTATGTGGACAAGCAATAGTATCTCTTCGGTATAAATGGAAGCCTGAAGAACTATTAAAACACATGGAAAGGAGAGATGGCATGGGAGTTCTTAGAGAAAAAAGGTTTTTCCACGGTAGTCTGCAAGAAATTGAAAAAATAAGGAAAGCTCTTAAGTACACAGATGTTGTATTTGAGTTTGCAATTGCTCAACCTGGGGTAGAAAGGAAAAACTTATCAAATGATATGATTGATTTTTTAGGCTCTGTTTATTCAACTATTGCTGAAATGACAGAAACCAAATTGAAGTGCTATTTTAATACATAACATTGTAGAAATACTTAAAAAGTTATTATGAATGGAATGAAGAAAATGCGGGCCGGCGTCGGGGTGAATTTGTGGCTGGGCACAAAGAGCCATTGCCCTGGGCTTTGTGTGTGGGCGTTTACGCCCAAATAGCGAAGCTATAAGACACAAAGAGCGCTTGGAAGCATATTTTCTTCTTGATTTTTTGTTTCTTTTTTATCAAGAAAAAAGATAAAAGGAATTAACATAAAATTTTAAGACATGAGTGATGCAATTTGGGCTTTAATAGGAGTGGTTGTTGGAGGACTGCTAACGGGCTGGATAAATTATGGTCTTCAAAAGAGACAATTCCAACATAATTTTGAAATGTTCCGATTAGAAAATCAAAGTAAGGAAACTGTCAAATCAATATTAACTGATTTACTTTGGCACAAAAAGTTCATAGATCGTTCTATGAAAGCTCTTAAACAAAATATTGGTGGTTACACTGAGGACGAAATAAGACAACTTCTTCACGAGGTTGGTGCTGTAAAAATAACCAGAAAGAAAGATAATACCGAATGGTGGTACTTAAAGGAAAGAGAGGAAGAAAGAATAGAGCACTTAAAGAGTAAAAGCTAGCGAAGTTCCTTTTTGGCAGGATGCTAGCAAGTGCTTAGAGATTTATGCTCCGCTAAATTTTAAGCTTTTGCGACAAGTTGTCGAGAATATTCTGAACTTTTCTTCTCTAAGCATAAAACTAAGAACATAGTTCAATTTGGGCAGAAAATTTTTGCTTTTGGCCGGGGCAAGCGTGGGCAAATTGTGTGTAGGGAAAAATGTGATCAACATTTTTATGTACAAAACAATCGAGCGTTTGCGCGCGGCAATTAAATATAACGACAAATTATGGTACAAATGAAAATGAACCGTGCGCAGCACACCGAATAGGGATTATTCATAACCCCGTTGTAAATTTCAATAAATAACGCTTACATGAGGGATATTTTACATAATGGAAAATTATAGCTTACCAATGGCGAAACCCTTAAAATACAACATGACGACATTTGTACTATAATTTACATTATGTAAAATAGAATGTTTCAAAACCAGCATAACCCCACCCGACAACTTATTTCGGCAAAATCAATAACGGTACTTTGGTTTTTCGGATAATTGCCTTAATTGGATTGTTTTTAAGCATAATACGTTTGCCTGCTTTTTTAGGAACACACAACAATTGTATATTGGTGTGAGAAACATAATTCACCAAACCATCCAAAGCGTTGACACCTTTCGAAAATTTGTATGAAACTGTCTTGTGCCAAGGAAATTCGGTTTTTTGCGGTTGATCTTGGGAAATATCAAAATGTCGGACAGGTTTTTCACTATTGCGGGTTAAGTCCTTGATTACTTCTAAATTGGAAGCCTTGAGTTCATTTCCAAAAAAAACAAGGTTAATATCTTTGAACGTGTGAAATTTGTCGTCCTCGCCCAAAATAAGCACATTCGTATGGCTTGTTTGGTTGATTACAAAATCGGTTATGCTTTCCGAGAAAATCCCAAACCTGGGCCTACGCTTGCCCAAAACCAAAATATCTGGTCTATGTAGTGCCAAATAGTCCCTTATTCTATGTTTTACCCTTCCATGCTCCATTTTATAGGTAACGGGCAAATGCTCTTGTTTCCCCATATTTATGATCAGCTCCTTAATTTGAGCTTGTGAAGAATCATAATCTTTGGTCATTGAGCTCCTTTTTCCATTCCGTGTATTGTAGGGGTTTACGTGGAAAACCTCCAAAGCGCCATCGATTTGCTTGGCCAGCTCCAAAGCGCTGGTGAGCACAAATGCGGAACTTTTGGACATGTCCAGCAATACGGAAATATGATACTTCTTTGCTGCTGCTTCCATAGGCGTTTGTTTATGACTGATACTCTTAAAGTTAGCGTCAAAAAACCTATGAATCAGGTGTTTAACTTTTATTTAATAATAAAATGAGATTCCTTTAAATGAAGGCATCAAAAATTGCTATTTCATTAATAATTTAAAACAAATACTTTATTTTTTTAATCAAAATAATTGAAAAACTATAAGGAGCGTAACGTAAAGGCACATCTAACCAAGTGCCTCTTTTTACAATGGATTTATGGTGCGAGAACAGGTCAAAAGTATGTTTACCATGGTATCCCCCTATCCCGGATTGCCCTACTCCACCAAATGGTAAATCCTTGTTGCTGATATGGATTACGGTATCGTTTATAGTACCACCGCCGAAGGAATAGCGGCTCATTAAGCGTTTTTGGAACTTTTTGTCACTGGAGAACATATAGAATGCCAATGGGTTTGGGTATTTGGAAATATAGCTGTCCAGTTCGCTTTCATCCGTATAGGAAATCAAGGGCAGAATGGGGCCAAATATTTCCCCTTGCATGATGGTACTGTCCAGTTCGGGTTCATCCACTAAAGTTGGGGCTAAATATTGATCGGCATCCACAAACTTGCCTCCAAAAATTATCTTCTGCCCTTCAAGCATTCCTTTAAGTTCCTCGAAGTGTTTACCAGTAGCAATTCGAGCAAAATCACCTGATGTTTCCATATCTTTTCCATAAAACTCGGTGAGGGAATTTTTAAGGTTATCTACGAGAGCATCTTTCACATTTTTATGCACCAAAATGTAGTCCGGGGCTATACAGGTTTGCCCGGCATTGATGAATTTCCCCCAAGCTATTCGCTTGGCAGCCAGTTTTATGGAAGCCGTTTCATCCACAATGCAAGGATTTTTACCGCTTAGCTCCAGTGTTACCGGGGTAAGATGTTCCGCGGCACTTTTGTATATGATCTTGCCCACTTGGGTACTACCGGTAAAAAATATGTATTCCCACTTCTCGGCCAATAATTGAGTGGACACCTCTACTCCACCCTCAATTACGGTTACGTACTCGGGCGGAAAAACTTTGCGGATTATTTGCGAAATAATCTTGGAGGTATGCACACTGTACTCCGATGGCTTCAATATAGCTGTATTGCCAGCTGCCAAAGCACCTATCAGCGGTGAAATGGCCAACATAAACGGATAGTTCCAAGGTGAAATAATAAGCACTTTGCCATATGGCTCCGGCTGTATCCATTCCTTTGACGGAAAATTGGACCAAGAGCCGGAAACCCTTTCGGGTTCGCTCCATGTATCTATGTTTTTTATGGCATGTTTTAGCTCCGCAAGTGCCAATTGGGTCTCTGTGGCCAGACTTTCGAACTTTGGCTTTTTAAAATCGGCATAGAGCGCATCACAAATAGCATCCTCCTGATCCACAATCTCTTGTTGCAGTTTTTTTAGATACTGTTTTCTATAGCCTATATCCTTGGTTTTCTGTGTGGCAAAAAAGTCGTTTTGGGCGGCCACCAATTGCTTTACCATAAAACTGATTGTTTCCTTAAATATAAACAAACAAGCAGTAACCTGTCCAAAATATAAAAAGCACCGGGCTTACCGATGCTTTTTCATTATGTTGTGTAGTGTGTTTAAAGAGAAATCTCTTCGGTAGCCCCATTCGGATAAATAAGTGTGGCCACGTCGTCGCATTCGCCATTTCCAAAATCCACGGTAACGGCCAATCCATTTTTGGAAACCACCATGGTTCCTGTGGTCATATGTTCGCAGGCAGCGCTCCCTTGAAGGTCTTCCAAAGTTTCAACGGCATAAACGTTTCCATCGGCTTCTACGTTCCAACTTCCGGAGATGGAAATCATGGTGCCTTCCAAGCTGTCACCAAAAGCAATGGTAAACGTTTTGGTACCGTTTTCGGAAATCACGGAGCCATCTTCCATTTCTATGGACATATCGCTGATAATGGAGAACGATACCGAGGTTTGCTCCGTACTTGAGGAAATCTCAAATGTTCTGGTCCCATTTACTTTGATGTTCCCAACATAAAAATCTTGGTATGTGGCGATAAAAGTGGTCATCTCGCTACCTACTTCGTAAGTGGCAGTAACGGTTCCGTTTATATTATCGGTACCATTGAGCACACAATTATTGAAAGTTGCGACAAAACCTGTTTCGGTATATTCAGTGGAATAGCATTCGCCTTCCTTGCCAACGGTGACACTTTCGTCCGAATTCCCGCCAATTATTTCCGCTAGGGCCGTATCAACAGCTCCGGCAATATCGTCGGTATTCAAAATAGTCTGTAATTCTGCTTGTGAAAGGGTTTCTCCATCACCGGACATCCCGTCTTCGCTACACGATTGAAAGCCAAGAAAGGCAATGGTGAAAAACGCGATGCTTACATTTCGTAGATTAAGTTTCTTCATGTTATTTGGTTATAGATGTGTTGGTAGAACAACGAAACACGTTCATTTTTAGTGTAAAGGAGCTTATTCAATTCGATGAAATGCAGGGTTGATTGAACCTTTTTCCTTGAAATTGTCTTAATTTCATCGAGCTAAAACAATCTCATGAAAGAAATCAAACTATCTATCTTATTGATGTTTACACTTGTATTGATGATGTCCTGCAGTGAGGATGGTGACGATGGTCAATCTGGATTTTCCAATGCAGAACTTGTAGGCACTTGGGTCTTGGTAGAGGTTAATTTAAGTAGCGAAGTCGATGTGGATGGTGATGGACAGACATCCACTAATTTGATGGAAGAAGAGGATTGTGTGTCGGGCAGCATAGTTTTTAATGCAGATACCACCTACCAGTTTGAGCAATCTAGTTTTACGATCAATTCCATCACCAATAACAGGTACTATGTGGATTGTACCGGAACCAATCTTGCTACAGGTGCCTGGGCAAGCGATGGTTCTAACGTAGCTTTTCAAGGAAGTAGCATTTTGAACAGCAATTTTGAATTGATGGGAAACCAGCTCATTTGGAACAAGGATGAAGAATTGCCAGGAGTGTCATCTTATATCTATGAAAAACAATAGTGTTGACTTGCTGCCCTAAGAAACACTAACCTTTGCGTATGGCTAAGTTGTCGGCTTTAAGAGATAAGATCAAAGAACATTTATTGCAGCAGATTCAAAATGGGGAATTGCAAGTAGGCAAGACGATTAATTTGGCGGCTCTCTCCCGGGCAACGGGCATTAGTGTAACGCCCATTCGTGAAGCATTGACCCAATTGGAGCAAGCCCAAGTAATTCAGGCAATACCCAACCGCGGTTTTGTGGTAGCCAAGCTTTCCAAACAAGAAGTCAAGAACTTAATCGAAATTGTGGCTCAATTGGAAGTGATGGCCTTGGAGAATTCAAAGTTTGAAACTGATGAAATGGAAGCCTTGGCCAAAATGCAGTCCGAACTTGAAGCAATCACCACTATGACAGAAGGGTTACGGGCCAGATTCAATTTTCACAATCATTTGGTACAGCATTGCCCAAATAAAGTGCTCTTACAAATTTTAAAGGACCTGAAAGTTCGACTTCATTTTTATGAACACGATTTTATTAAAGATCATGGATTCTTCAAAAAACTGAGTACGCAGACACGTTCCGTGATAGATGCTATACAAGAAGACAATGTGCCAACCGCTGCATTGATTCTACGTATGCACTGGATGTCCATTTTGGAACATATTGAAGCACAAATCAGTGTTAAAAATGGTTAATCTTCTGATTGTCACACTAAAATAATTCTAATTTCGTTTTTAGGTAAAATAATTCACCATGAATTACTTGAACAAAGAAATAGAATCGCGCACCAAGAGAAAGAAATCCAAATCACTGGTAAAAAGACAGATTTCTTGTGGAACTTTCCAAGATTTTGAAACCTTAGATCTGGACAATCATAAAAGGGCTTTTCCAAAAAACTAGCCCCGCTCCTGCTCTTTCAGCTTACTTTTCACAAAATCATAGTCCGATAATGAGTTGGCATTGAACAACGCTTGCTCATTTTTAGGCTGAACAAGTAAAATCTCAGCATCCATTAGAAATTGTTTTGGGCTTGGATAATCGGAATTCTTGAGAAAATTCATAGCTTCTTGCAACCCATTAGGCTCCCAAATACAACATAACGGTTCAGGATTGCCCGTATTTGGATTTTTAAAGGCGGTTGCTGATTTCCCAGGGTTTCTTTTCCCTACCAATTGCTGTAACGACGGTAGGTCCATGAACGGTAAGTCACAGGCAATTATCAACCAACCAACGTTTGAGTGGGCATTAAAAGCACTTGAAATACCATTAAATGGTCCCTTATATTCATTTTGGTCCACGATAGTGTTAAAGCTTGGTGGAGTTTCTTGTAGTTGTTCTGACCGTATACTTAAAAAAACGCTATCGCAGACCTCTTTTAACAGGTGGTACAAATATTCCCGCTGAGGAGTTCCATGGTAATCTACGAGCCCTTTATCCCTTCCCATTCTTGAACCTTTACCACCGGAAAGTACCAGACCGAATAATTTGGGGGGATGTTTTGTTGCTATTTTTTTGTGTTCTGTGTTCAAAGGCTTGTATTAGGAATCATACCTGTGGTGGAGGTATCAGTGCAATTTCGTCATACGAATTGATCCTGTCACCATCCGATGCGTAATTTTGATTCACGGCAACGGTCACCTGCGGTATGGATTTGAGTTCTGGATACGTATTTTCCAAAAATTTTTTGAGTTCACCTACCGTATTGGGTATTTTTTTTCCGGACAAGCTTGCCGTGGGTACCGACAATGTTGGAGTCCCAATAATATCTTTGGTAGCTCCGAACAATAGTATAGTCATAATATCAACCTATTAGCGTTATTGTTTGTTTTGAATCTTGGTTAGATAGGCTGGTAGGTTATATTAAAAGGTGAAAATATTAAAAATTGCCCGAACGCCTATCATTTTAACAAGCAGGAATTTCTTTTAACTTTTCTTTAATTTAATTCTGGTCATCATACATACTTTTCCTTTAAATTCGGCGTTTTGCATGCAGAACCTTAACTTATATGAAAATGAAAAATATACTTCGATTTACTTTCCTTATATCCCTTGGACTTATTTTATTCTCTTGTGGAAATGCTGATGATGATGTGAGTTTTGACATTGATGACAGGGAACTTGGTCTTGGAGAAGAACCAGATGATTGTCTAGGTTTTGATGAAAATGAGATTCTATTGTCCATTCAGGATGAATATACTACCCAACCTGGTAAAGTTTCTATTCTTTTTAGGGTGTCCGACCTTATGGGAAATCCTATTTCAGGTCTATCCGCCGACCAATTCTCGATTTATGAGCAAGGTAGGAACGATGATTGCTTTAACTCCATATCATCATCAGAATCTTTTGCACGAATTTCCCCTAATTCACAGGTCTTCAACAACAATACCCTCTTGGTATTGGATTTGAGCAACAGTGTTTTGGAAAGTAGTTTGGATGAATTAAAGGTAGCTACCACAAGTTTTATCAATAATGTAATGCCCTCGCCTGGTTCAGAATCCTTCAAAATGGCCATTTATTGGTTTGATGGAGAGGACGAACTTCACCTTTTGAACCCATTGACGTTTTCTATTGAAGAACTAACCGCTTCTGTGGATGGAATCACAGCGGACATCAGTAGTGACCCATCAACAGATTTGTACGGTGCGGTAATCAAATCAACAAACATTGCAGAAGATTTATTGGATGAAAATTCTGATGTGATCAATGCTGCTTCCGTAGTATTGTTCACCGATGGTACCGACCAAGCATCCCGTTACAGGGAGTCCGATGCGCTACGCGTGGTCGAGGAAGCGGACAGAAACATCTCTTTCTTCTCTATTGGACTTGGTGCCGAAATCGATACCGAAGTTTTGGAGCAAATTGGGAAAACAGCCAGTGTGTTTGCAAGCAATTCCGAAGAGTTGGAAAATACTTTCAACGATATATCCGAACGTGTGGAGGAACAAGCGGGAAGCTATTACCTGTTCGAATATTGTACACCAAAACGTGATGGTAGTGGTGAAAGCAACCTAGTGATTCAACTTACCCACAATGGATTACAGGGAGCCGTTCAGACCAAATTCAGTGCCAAAGGGTTTATAGGAGGTTGCGAATAAGTCAGCATACTCGTTAAACTAGTTAAATTTGGGATTATACCGTATCTTGTTCAGCAATTAAACTGAACATAACTATGATTAACCCTAGAAAAACATTTATTTGCACCCTATTTTTAGGATTTGCCAGCAGTCTTTATGCCCAACACATCAGTCCGTTAGAGGGCAGATGGGATTTGGAAATGGATTTTATGGGCAAGCCCTCCCCTTCTTGGTTGGAAATAAAACATTCTGGAAATGCTACGTTATTGGGACGCTTTGTGTTTGCTTTTGGTAGCGCAAGACCCATTGCCGAAGTGGAAACTTATGGGGAGAACAATTTTACCTTTAGTATTCCCAATCAATGGGAGCCCAAAGGCAGCGATATGATCTTCCATGGCGAATTGGATGGTGAAGAATTGAAAGGTACAATGATCTATACTGATGGTTCCATTATTCATTGGACCGGGGTGAAAGCACCTGAACTGCCTTACACCGAAAATCCAAAATGGGGAAAAACCATTGAGGTGTTCAATGGTAAGAATCTTACTGGTTGGCACGTAGATGGCGAAAAAAACCAATGGATGGTAAAAGATGGCATTTTGACCAGTCCTGAATCAGGATCTAATTTGATTACGGATGAAAAATTCCAGGACTTTAAAGTGCACGTAGAGTTCCGTTATCCCGAGGGCAGTAATAGCGGTGTTTATTTACGTGGTCGTTATGAAGTTCAAATTGTGGATAGTGAAGGTTTGGAACCTGCCGATATCTATTTGGGAGGTGTTTATGGCTTTTTGGAACCTAATCAGAATGCCTCCAAACCTGCTGGCGAATGGCAGACGTATGATATTACATTGATAGGACGACGGGTAACGGTAACACTTAACGGCAAAACCGTTATTTCTGATGCCACTATTCCAGGTATTACAGGTGGAGCTTTGGACAGTAAAGAAGGCCAGCCTGGACCATTCATGATTCAGGGAGACCACGGACCTATTGAATACAGAGCTTTTGAAGTTACTCCTTTAAAGAATTAAAGATTCATAATTCAAATAAAAAAAGCCCGATTATAGCAATCGGGCTTTTCTTTTTTCTTAATCCAAAGGGATAAGTTCTATGTTTCGCCATTTTACGCGAATACCTCCTCCATCATGGATCTGTAATGCGATGGCGCCTTCGCCCTCTCCAATTTTTTCATCTTCCAGATGAACCATTTCAACCCCATTGAGCCAAGAAGTTACCTTGGGACCTTCCACACGGATTTTCATAGTGTTCCACTCCCCCATTTTTAGGGCTTTGTCTTTTTCAGGGTCTGGTTTTATCAACCAACCTCGCCCGTAAGATTCGTAGATTCCACCCGTATCTTTTCCTGGAGGGGCAACCTCTACTTGCCAACCGGTTACTTTGGTGCCTTCAAAAGTAGAACGGATAAAAACACCGCTGTTACCATCGGCCTCTTGTTTAAACTCCAAGGTCAATTCAAAATCTTTATAGAATTTATCTGTGGACAAATAGCCATATTCACCTTTTGGACCACTTTCGCAGATGAGTTCACCATCTTCTACAAACCATTTTTCCTCTCCGTGGTTTACCCAACCATCCAAGTTTTTACCGTTAAAAAGAGTAATAGACTCTTGTGCAAAAGTCAATTGTGCTGCCAAAAGGCATAATCCTACTAAAATCTGTTTCTTCATTTTTATGTGCTAAAGGGTTATTTACTGTTTCTAAAATCTATTTACCATTAATCAGACCGTTTCCTGTATTTTGTTGTTCCAAAGGCTTGGAAAGGTCTATCAAAAAACCATTGATGACGGCGTGCGTCAATTTCCCATCTTTCTTTAGAAAGAATGTCGGGTTTGCTCCCGGTTGCATACTAAAACTTTTTAATTCAAATTTCTCATCTACCAATATCAACGGAAAGTGTACAAAAGTGCTTTTCTCTGGCTTCTCCGTTTTTACATAGGCCACCCCATCCTGCAACAACTGCATGGGATTATCAATTCGAGTCACCTTGGCCACCTTTGGCTGAACGATGCTGTAACCCTTCGCATCAAAGGTTTTGTAAGCATAATAAGTGGATAGGTCCCCTTGGTCGGCAACCGAACTTTTGTAATAGAACTCGTTGTGGTCTTTTAAATCTACCTCGTAGTTGATTATTCCCAAATCAATAATATAGTCATTGCCCAAAAGCTCATAAGTGATGTTTTCTATCTTTAAATCGAACAACATACGATTGTTGTGGGGAATTTTTTCGTAATCTTCAATGGGAATATCCTTGTACGATTGGTTGGCAATAGTATACAGCGCCGAAAGAATGGAAACGTAGTTCAGCTTGCGAATCTCTTGTTTTTCCGGGTCGCCTGGATAGCCTCCAGATTCTATCAGAATAAGGCTAGTCCCCCATTTAGCAATGTTGTCACCAAAGGCACGAGGCTCAAAATCATCGCTGTACCGACCAACCTGTCCTGGTGCATAGTTTTGTATGATTTTATCCATAAAAACAATCACTTTCATGGCATTGGCCCTAACATCGTTGATGTCCTTTTCGTAATTATATGCTGTGGCGAGATATGAAATAGTCGCCGGCTTATCGGTCCGTTCCGCATTGTAGTACTTGCTCTGGTCGTGAAGGTTAAAACCAAAATCGGCATCAAGGCTATCACGAAGACGCTTTAAAGTTTGCCCTTCGGGAGACTGCAAGCGCAGGGCATCGCGGTTGATATCGATTCCCAAGGCATTTCTTCTCGTAAATACTTCGGCGCCATCTGGGTTGAGCATTGGTAAAAAGTGAAGTTTTAACTTGGATAAGATTGCTTCCTTCTCTTCCTTGAATTCAGGGGCATCCAAAAAATTAAGGATGTCAAAAATAGCTTGGGTGGCCGTGGGCTCATCACCGTGCATTTGGGACCATAAAAATATATTGCTGTCCCCGGAACCAATGCTTATCAAGTGTATATCCCGCCCCTGAATAGACTCCCCTACCTTTTGGACTTCAAACTTAGGGTTCGCTTTAAATTTTTCGATTAAGGGTTGGATGTCGGCGTGTTTTATCCTCCGTTTTCCAATGCTCGATTCTTTGTAATCATCATAAGTTTCATACAGCTTGGAGGTAAGTTCATCCTGAGCCTGTACATTGCAAACTAGTAGAAAGACAGCCGAAAGTAAAAGTTGCTTTATCATTGTTTTTTTGTTGGAACAGGTTTAAAGTTAAATTTTTTGGTGGCATTTCGAACCTTTTCCACAAAATCCATTCCTGGATCGGTTTTTTTGGTACGATAACCATCATCTACCTCCAGCCAAAGCGGATGTCCTTCAAAAAGTGTGTATTCTTGGTGACCGATTACATAATCAATATCATATTTTGATGCTAAATAGTTCACCAGATAGATATTGGAGCGCAACTGTTTTTTGGTCAAGGGCAACCCTTCGGTACCGCCCACATTTTCTATACCAATGGCACAATGGTTTAATCCAATAGTGTGTCTTGCCATGGTGGTTTCCGGCATTAAACGGTATATGGTGCCATCTTGATCCACCAGAAAATGAGAGCTTACGTTTAGTCCACTTACGTTCACCAAATCGGGCCGCCAATTGGGCAATGTGGACCTATTAAAGGCCTCGAACGATTTTTTTAGGGATGGAATGGCCGTCCAATGCAGCACTACCATTTTAGGCGTTATTTCCGGGGTATCCTGCTCCAACTCGTACCTATTCAACAGGTATTCCTTGGTCAATTCAATCCGTTGTTCATCAAAAATAATGGGAATATCCACAATTTCCTTTTGAGTTGAGCATGCTCCCAAGGCCAGTCCCCATAAAAGTAAACTAATCTTCTTCATTTGTAGTATTTATGGAATCGATGGGAACGGCATAACAGATAATCAATCTTTTTCTGCCCCATTCCCGTGCTTTTTTTACGTCTTTACCCATGTAAATATCAATACGGTTTCGCCAACGCCAATGCATTTTGTCCTTCACGTAAAATGTATCTGGGAAAGTATCGATTTTTACCATGGTATTGTACGTCAATCCTTTTTTGATAAGGTCTCTGGATACTGCGATGACTTTCATGCCGGGCTTTAAGGTATCTCCCCAAGCCGCAACGGAAGGGTTGATACTATCCGTTTGCCAAAATACGGAGTTATAGGCAGAAGCCGTGACTTCGTGTCCGTACCAATCATATTTTTTGTTGGGCTTTGTTTCATCTTCTTTTGATGAACATCCCACAAGAATAATGATCAGTATGAAAACACAGTTTTTCAATGCAATAAATTTTCCAAGAGCATAATGTCCACATTGGTGTTGTTCCATCGGTCGGACAACACATCGGGAACCGGCGTGAATCCTAAGGTCAAGGAGCTAAGTACTATATCCAGGTCACCATCATTATCAACATCCGAAGCATCCATCAAAAACCATCGTGCCAAAGCGGGGTCTTCCAATATTTTTGTAGAAAACTCATAAGTATCCGAGTCCTTGTTTTCCAAATACACGAAGGAGCGTTCTGGAAACTCCATATAATTGGGAAATGTGCTGATCAGGGCGAAATCTATGTCGCCGTCTTGGTCAAAATCCCTGGAAAGTACCCTTGTAGCACCGTACATGGGATAAAAATAGGATTCAGCGTACTCATTGTTTCCTTGATTGAGATAGATGCGCATACCGTGATAGGGTTTGTGCACATACGAAATATCCGCATTGTCCCCTTGAACTGTTATAATGTCATCTAAACCATCCCCATTATAATCTACTATTTCGAACCAACTTGTTCCGAATATAGGGCTGAACTCCAAAAGTTTTTTAGCTTCAAACACTAAATCTTCAGTCTGATGGAAAACAGTAATGCTCTCGTTACTTTGGGTCATTAAGGCTACAATATCTAGTTTTCCGTCGTTGTTCATGTCCTTTGCCACAGTACGTATGGCACCGGGTAGGTTGAGCAATACTTTTTTGTCATACCCTCCAGATTCGTTCTCGATCAAAAGAGACAACCGACCGGATTCATTGCCGAACTCGCTCACGATGATTTCATTTTTGCCGTCACCGTTCAAATCTTCCAATAAAGTATGGACGGGCCTATGAAAACTTTGGTTTACAGCTAAGGTATCCGTTCCAATTTTGCGAAGTATTTTTCCTTTTTCCAATTCGGATGGACGAATGATTCCTACCTCACTGATAATTTCCATGGAATCTTTTTTACTGTACCAAGTTATAGGTGTTTTGCCTTGATAGATTTGTTCGGAGGCTTCTTGGTCAAAATTAAAAGACCCTAAAGTCCCGGTGAGATCTCCATAGTGGACTTGGTTTTTATTCTGAAGAAACTCCAAATAAGTGATCATACCACCATTTTGTTCATCAACGGCATATGGCTTGGCCACAAATTGGTTCAAAGTATCTGCTCTGGGTACATCTATGGTTTCCAAATGTTCTGGTGCATTGGATAGTACGTAGGTCTGAATCTGAACCCATTCTTCAAAGGTGAGTTTTGGTCTAAAGCCTGATGTTTCTGCATTCGCATCTTCATTGATTCCTTCTACTTCCATACGCTCAAGCATGGCTGGAAGCACCGAATTTTCCCATATTTCTTTGGGCAATTCGTCCAATTTAGGAGCTAAATGACAACTGGCACAGTATTTTGTATAGAGCTCAGCTTCCGGGGATTTCGGTTTTTCTTTTTTACAGGAAGAAATAAAAATTAGAAGTAATAAAAGCAGTGGGGTAATACTTGGTTTGTTCGGCATTGGTCGGTTCTGTCTTAAACTTTAAGTGAGTTGGTTTACGTTTAGTTGGGTAACGGTACATAGGTGTTGTCGTTTTCCATCATTGGAAAGGTTTTATCGGCCCATGCTTTTTTTGCCTCTTCGAGTTTTTCCTTACTGGAAGAAACAAAATTCCAATAAATATAACGTTCCTCTGGAAAAGGTTCGCCACCGAACAACATTAAATGTGTATTTGGTTTTAGTTTTATGTTGCAGGTGTCCTCCACTTTGGATACTAGAATATTTCCTTCGCCGACCGTTTCTCCGCAGGCTTCAATGCCGCCTTCAACTATACAAATGCCGATTTCGCCTTTTAGGCTACCGTTTACATTCAAGGAATACGCTTCCTTTGCCATTACTTCTACCATAAAAAGATTGGAATGCACGGGTACCGGGGATTTTTTTCCGTAACCTTCGCCCGCAACCAGTTTAAATTCTGCGGGACCATCGCTCCATTTAGGAATATCCGCACCATCAATATGATGGAATTGAGGTTCCATGTCTTCCAATTCTTTTGGCAACGCCACCCAAATTTGATACCCATGCGCTGTAAACGAGTTACCGTTGCGCAAATCTTGTGGTGTTCTCTCGGTATGGGTGACCCCCTTCCCTGCCGTCATCCAGTTAACGGAACCGGGTTTGATTCGTTGATGGGTTCCGAGGCTATCTTCGTGGTTGATCTCACCTTCCAACATAAATGTCAAAGTGGAAAGGCCCATATGCGGATGCTGGTCCACGTCCATATACTTTTCAGGCCCCAATTTTGTTGGTCCCATATGGTCGATAAAAATAAAAGGGCCGATCATACGCTTCTTGCGGAAAGGAATCAGCCTTCCTACCAAAAAATCGCCAATATCCCTGCTACGCTCTTCAATGATCAATCCAATGTTGGACATGTGTTAAATGTTTATATTTAGAAGCAGAAAGTTACAAATACATCCTATACCATGAAACTACTTAAACGTGTTTTGCTGCTCCTTCTCGTAATCATAGGAGTTGTCGTTTACCTAAATTACCCCAAACTGAACATTATTTCCGGTTATGCCGCCAAAAATGTGGCCTCCGGCGTCTTTCTGGCGCATCGTTCTGCTGCCAGTATGAATCAATACGATAATAGTGCACCTTTGATAGAAATAGCATCTACTGAGATTGATGAGGGTGAGCAATCAGCATCATCCACTGTTTATGGAATGATGAAGCGTACCGCAGTTTATCGTGAGGGTCTTGGAGCTGTTTTGATCAATGATGATTACGACCCCAAAGCGTTAACAATAAGACCTCAACGAAACCAACCTGCCGATACCATTCCCTATCCTTACGGACAAGCGGCTCCATTGGACACCATATTGGCCGATGTGAATATGGATCAAATCAATAAGGCCATCGCCATGGCCTTCGCCGAGCCTGAAACTCAAAAAACACGAACCTTTCTAATTCTTTATAAAGGACATTTGATTGCCGAAAAATATATTGATGGGTTTGATAAGGACACCCCTATTTTGGGATGGTCCATGACCAAAAGTGTTTTAGCATCTTGCTATGGAATTTTGGAACACCAAGGAAAGTTAGAAATGGATTGGCCCGCTCCCATTCCTGAATGGAAAGATGATGAAAGGAAAGATATCACCCTGAACCACCTGCTCCGCATGCAAAGCGGATTGGCTTGGAATGAAGATTACACGAGCATATCCGATGTTACACGGATGTTGTTCTTGGACAGTGATATGACTCGTGCCCAACGTGATAAAAAAGCGATTGCAAAACCGACAGAAATATGGAACTACTCTTCGGGAACCACAAATTTGCTTTCGGGAATACTAAAGCAGCAATTTAGGAGCCATCAAGAGTATTTGGACTTCCCGTACTCCGCTTTAATCGATAAAATAGGGATGTATTCCATGGTTATGGAAGCGGATATTGCAGGAAATTATGTGGGCTCTTCTTACGCATGGGCGAGTACACGGGACTGGGCACGTTTTGGACAATTGCATCTGGACAAGGGAAATTGGAACGGGGAACAATTGTTCGATGCTTCATGGGTAGATTATATCACAACTCCAACCGCTAAATCCAATGGCACTTACGGTGCTCATTTTTGGCTGAACGCAGAAGGTAAATATCCCGATGTGCCGAGGGATATGTTTTCTTGCAATGGTTTTGAAGGTCAGCATGTATTTATGATTCCTTCCAAAGACTTGGTCGTTGTACGGACAGGTTTGGCCGAGGAACCGTATTTTGATGTGAACGGAGTGCTGTCGAACATCGTAAAAGCGGTACCATAAATCGATGAGATATACAAAAAGGTTCGAAAAACCACAGGAAAAGGGTACTTCACAACAATAATTTCGTTTACGGGAATTCTCGTAGTAGTTTTACTATGTAATAAAAAACGAAAGTAATTTTTTCATTTTCATATAGTGTTCTCGTAAAAGAGTCTTGACCATAACGGCAAGGCTCTTTTCTATTTGGGCCTATCCTGAATCAATCCAAGACGCATCTCGACTCCTCTTCGATATGGCAACTACTCTGATCATTTAGAGCGCAGTCGAGAAATCTAAATTCTTCAGTCGTATCCTGCGTCAGAAATACCCCCTGGCAAGCCAATAACTAAGTACAGAATCACATAAAATATAAAGATGACAACAGGTAACGGATACTTCACAACAATAATTTCAACGAAATGAAGAGGTGAGCTACTTTTATTATGTAATAAAAAACGAAAGTAATTTTTTCATTTTCATATAGTGTTCTCGTAAAAGAGTCTTGACCATAACGGCAGGGCTCTTTTCTATTTAGGGCCATCCTGAATCAATCCAAGACGCATCTCAACTGCGCTCGATGTGACAACTACAGTTGTGCATTACTTGTCATTTCGAGCACAGTCGAGAAATATAGATGCTTAAACCCATTTCACTCTTTCAAAAAATGACAATGGGTAATTGTAAATTGTTTATTGGTAGCTGTAAATTGATTTACGGAATCCACTTGTCCTTGCCAAAATCCGGTTTACGCTTTTCCAAAAATGCGTTTCTACCCTCTTTTGCTTCGTCCGTCATGTAGGCCAATCGTGTAGCTTCACCAGCAAACACCTGTTGTCCGACCATGCCATCGTCTGTAAGGTTCATGGCAAACTTTAGCATTTTTATGGATGTGGGCGATTTGGCCAAGACTTCCTGGGCCCATTGATAGGCAGTATCCTCTAATTCATCATGAGGGATAACAGCGTTTACCATCCCCATTTCATATGCTTCTTGTGCGGAATAGTTCCTTCCTAAAAAGAAAATCTCACGGGCCTTTTTTTGCCCTACCATTTTGGCGAGATATGCGGAGCCGTAGCCGCCGTCAAAACTGGTAACGTCGGCATCGGTTTGTTTAAAAATGGCATGTTCCTTACTGGCAAGGGTCATATCGCACACCACATGTAGGCTGTGCCCTCCCCCAACGGCCCATCCGGGCACTACGGCAATGACCACTTTGGGCATAAAACGAATCAAACGCTGTACCTCTAAAATATTCAAGCGATGGTAACCATCGTCACCCACGTAGCCTTTATGTCCACGTGCCTTTTGGTCGCCCCCGCTGCAAAAGGCCCATTTGCCATCCTTAGAAGATGGTCCTTCGCCAGAAAGCAGCACTACCCCAATGGAGGTATCCTCTTGCGCATCGTAAAAAGCTTTGTACAGTTCGCTGGTGGTTTTGGGGCGGAACGCATTGCGTATATCGGGGCGGTTAAAGGCGATACGTGCCACGCCATTACATTTTTTATAGGTAATATCTTCGAATTCCATGGCGGTCTGCCAGTTGGGTGATTCCATAGTTGTAGTTTTTATTGAATCACAAAATAACGGAAATTCTAGATCATGGTGGTTTTGAATTACTCCTGCCGACACCACTAAAAGAATAATTTGATTAAATTAATGATTGACAACAGTTTAATGTATGCCAATCCTTGTAGGTAGTTTTATTTTTTTTCAACTACCTATGAAAATCACTACTAACCTATTTATAGACAATCGAAACTGTAACAATGGTTCAACAATGCCATCTTTAACGTGAACACTAACCTATTTACCATGAGATTGACAATTCTACTATTTTTATATTCCTTCAAACCACTTCAATAGTTTCTCAAACCTCTCTTAAAGAAATCGACCTTAATAATGGAAAATTCAAAGTGGGATTTCAACATTATAAGGCCTATGATAGCACAAGAACTTACAGTAGAATATATGACTACACCAATAAAAAAATAGAAAGACCGATTCCAGTAAGTATATGGTATCCAGCCCAACAAAATGTAGATGATGTTGAACCGCTGACGGTCTTAGATTATCTTGAAATTTTAAAAGAAGAGGAAGAATGGGAACATCTGCCCAATGATCAAATATTGAATTGGTTTTATTATCAAAATACCCCCGCTAATCAAAAACATCTTATAGAAGAATCTACTGCTTATGCAAATGTGGAATTTGCAAATGGAAAATTCCCAGTAGTCATCTATAGGCCAAGTTTTCAAGCGTCTTCCATTGAAAATTTTATGCTTTGTGAATATTTGGCAAGTAACGGTTTTGTGGTCATATCAAGCCCAAGTAGAGGAACGGAAACTCGCTGGTTCAGCAGCAATAATGCCAAGGAAATTGAAACACAGGCTAGGGATGCGGAGTTTTTGATCAAGGAAATAGGGCAACTTTCTTTTGTGGATTATGAAAAGATTGCTCTAATGGGGTTCAGCTTTGGGGGACTATCAAATATCATAGTGCAAAATCGTAACGACAATATAAAAGCAATCGTTAGCCTTGATGGTACAGAAAGATATCAATATGGATTACTGGAGCAATCCCCATTTTTTGATTCTAAAAAAGTAGACGTTCCGTACATTCATATGGCTCAGAAAGAAATTCCTGAAACAGTTTTAAAGGAAGATAAGATTGATTTCGAACTAAATACTGTATTTCAATTATATGATAGCATAACAAACAGCAAAGTGTATCGGTTGAGGTTTCATAATCTGACACATAGCTACTTCAGCACATTGGGAGTCCTTTTTGCAAATAGAGATGAAAGACAGGACAAAAGCGATTCTGAAATTATGGAATCGTACAAATGGGCTGCGATTTACACCTTGAATTTTTTAGAAGCTACTTTGAATAAGAATAAAAAAGCAATGGGGTTCATTGAAAACAGGCCAGAAAACAATGGGGTGGGGAAAAAACTGATAACTCAGAAAATCAAACAACCAACAAAGCAAACATTCTCGTTTCAGGATTTTAATCAGTTGGCTTCAAACCAAAACTATGAAAACTTAATACAACTACATGATTCAATTGTAGCGATGTATCCTTCGTTCGAAATTCCAGAGGGTAGTTTAAACATACTCGGATTACAACTTGTTTTCAATCCAAAAACATCATTGCAGGGAATAAACGTATTTTTATTGGCAACAACACTTTATCCGGATTCTTCAAACCTCTATGATAGCTTGGGTGAAGGATATTTGTTCTTTGGTGAGAAGAAAAAGGCCATAGAGAGTTTTGAAGAGTCTCTGGCATTGAACCCTCAAAATCCCAATGCCATTGATCGATTAAAGCAACTTAAAAAATAAAGGCCTGTTTTTCCTTCTAAAAATCAGATGTCTGACTTTTAGCGTCAATATTTTCTTGGTATGCATCAACCCCCAAATTACTTCCATTCTACTTTCGTGATGGATTAGAAACCCCAAAATATTTATATCATGAAAAAGAATTTGATTTTATTAGGTGTCCTGTTTATAGGATTTACCTCTTTTGCGCAGAATACGAACAATGTACAACTAGGAGTGCGTGGTGGTGCCAATTTTGCCACCGTTGCAGGTGATGATTTTGATAGTCCAGATTCAAGAACATCATTTTATTTAGGTTTGTTGGCCGAAGCGCCATTGTCCGACCATGTGTCGTTGCAACCTGAGGTGTTTTATTCTGCACAAGGTTTTGATATTACCGATGAACCCAATACTCCAGATGCACAGTTTCAGGTAGACTACATACAAGTTCCTGTGCTTTTAAAGTTTTATATAGCAGATGGACTTAACATTCACGGTGGCCCACAGTTTGGTTTTAAAGTGAACGAAGAACTTGATTTTGATCCAGGGGAAGATTCTGGTGATTTTGACTCAGATTCCATCAACAGCTTTGATTTTCAGGGAACCGCCGGTGTAGAATATAAATTCCCATCTGGATTTTTTATCCAAGGAAGATATTCTTACGGTTTTTCCGAAATGATCGAGGACGTCGATGTTCATAACTCCGTTTGGTCCGCAGGCCTTGGATTTATGTTCTAAAAGAACTGTACAAAAAATTGAAAAAGAAAATGGGAAACTCCATCTATTCACTTAGATGGAGTTTTTTTATGCTTAAAATGCTTTAATGATTTATTTGTTGGGTAATTTTAGTCTTTCAGGTTAAATTCATCCACAAAGTTCAACTGGATTCAAAATAATGCTCATTAGGTACTGTTTTTATAGGGTATGACACTAAGGTGACATCTAAATGTCGTGGCGCTGTCATGCATGCTACGATAACTTTGTTCCCGAACTAAAAATCATATATCATGAACAATTCATCAATCGGGGAACGATTAAAATATCAGAGAAAAATTAAAGGTTATTCCCAAGAAGAACTTGCAGACAGAACCAATGTAACCGTACGAACCATCCAACGAATAGAAAAGGAAGAGGTCTCCCCCCACCTAAATACCATCAAACTTTTGGCCATTGCGCTAGATATTGAAGTGGATGAGCTTGTTGCTTTGGATGATCCAAAAGAAGAAACCGTAAAAAAGAAATGGTTGCTCTTGATGCATGCAACACCCTTGGCCGGGTTGATCTTACCACTATTAAATGTGTTGATTCCACTTTTTCTGTGGATTCACAAGCGGGAAGATAATCCTGTGTACAATGAACATGGCATCAAGGTCATTAATTTTCAGATTACCGTATTGATACTTGCGATTTTGTCTTTTATAAGCTTACTGACTATTGAAAAGTGGGGCTTTTTCATTTTCATTTTCATTTCAGTGGTACCGATTTGTATTGGAATAATGCTGTTCAACATCGTGTATGTAGTACAAAAAAATAAATGTTACTATCCGTTCTCCATTCCATTTATCAGATTGAAGAAAAGCAGAACATTTGTTTTGATGGCTTTGATGGGCATGGCGCTAATGGGCAGTTGTACTGCTCAAAAACTAGAAACCATCGAGCGTTTGGACAGTTCTGTGATAACCAAGGACTCTGTAACTGCCAAAATCCACCAATTGATGGAAGATGCCAATATATACGGTACTGCCATATCAGTTTTTAACGATAACCAACCTGTCTATAAAGAAGTATTTGGTTATAAAGATTATCCAAACCGAATACCATTTACCGATTCCACCAACATTTATGGGGCATCCTTTAGCAAAGCGGTATTTGGTGTTTTGGTGATGAAATTGGTTGAGCAAGGTGTTATTGACCTGGATACACCGCTTGAATCTTACTTGCCACAAAAAATATATGAATACGAACCCCAAACAAGTTGGCACGACGATTTTTCAAGTCTTAAGGAGGACTCGCTCTACACCAAAATAACTGCTAGAATGTGCCTGACCCACACCACCGGGTTTAAAAATTATCGATGGTTTGAAGAGGATTATAAACTCCGCACCCATTGGGAACCCGGCACCAAATTCGGATATAGTGGCGAAGGTTTCATTTATCTACAAGTGGTTTTGGAGAAGTTAACGGGCAAAGGTCTGGAACAGTTGGCTCAAGAATACATATTTGAGCCTCTGGACATGAAAAATTCCGCCTACGAGTGGAAAACCAGATTTGACAAGGATTTTGCATTGGGCCACGATGAAGATGCGAAAGCACTTAAAAAGGATAAGGACAATGAGCCCCGGGGTGGAGGTACTCTGGAGACGACTGCCAAAGATTACACCAAATTTCTCACCGCTGTGCTCAACCAAGAATTGATCAGTAAGGAATCCTACGAAGAAATTTTCGCCCCACATATCAGAATTAAGACCGAAAAGCAGTTTTATGAAGGTGAAGGCAAAATCACGGATAAATATGATGACATCAATTTTGGGTATGGTCTTGGCTGGGGTTATTTTGAAACACCTTACGGAAAAGCTGTTTTTAAGGAAGGGCATGGCAGTGGATTTGTACACCATTCCGTTTTATTTCCAGAAACTGGAAAAGGAATAATGATTATGACCAATTTTGAGAACGGGAACAGTATCTTCAAGGAATTACTAGAGGTTATTCTGATGGATACTTACACACCCTGGGAGTGGGAAAATTATATTCCGTACGATAAAAAATGACCCACTTTTATAACATTACAAGTATCTTTACTAGAACATAATAGAATTTTTCAGAAGAGTATGGCAAAGAAAAAGTATATCATATCGGTAATACAATTAAACCTGGACAACACACCCGAAAACAATTTGGTCAAATGTACCGAATGGGTAAAAAAGGCAGCAAGTAAAGGGGCCGAGGTCATTTTATTGCCCGAACTGTACAGTAGCCATTATTTTTGCCAGAGCGAGGACACGGAGAACTTTGCGTTAGCGGAACCACTTTATGGCACTTCTTTCAAGGCGTTTAGTGCGTTGGCAAAAGAACTCGGTGTGGTCATAATAGTTCCGTTTTTTGAAAAACGAATGGCCGGAGTGTACCATAACAGTGCCTACATAATCGATACGGACGGAACAGAGGCCGGACTATATCGCAAAATGCACATTCCGGACGATCCACATTTCTATGAAAAATTCTATTTCACCCCAGGAGATCTCGGGTTCAAGAACATTCCGACCAAAAAAGGAAATATAGGTACCTTGATTTGTTGGGACCAGTGGTATCCGGAAGCTGCAAGATTAACGGCTTTGCAAGGAGCGGAAGTACTCTTCTACCCTACTGCCATTGGCTGGCATCCCCAGGAAAAAGAGGAATTTGGTGAAAAGCAGCACGGTGCTTGGATGAATGTAATGAAAGGACACGCCGTTGCAAATGGGGTCTATGTGGCCGCCGCCAACCGAATCGGGCTTGAAAAATATCTTCCGGACACTAATGGTATCGAATTTTGGGGATCCTCCTTTATTTGTGGCCCCCAAGGAGAGATCTTGGCGCAAGCATCCAATGATCAGGAAGAAATATTAATGGCCGAAGTAGATTTAGATCTTCAGGAAAATGTAAGGCAAAATTGGCCGTTCCTCAGGGACAGGCGTATAGATATGTACGGTTCCATTACCAAACGTGCCATCGACTAATATGAAGAAGGAAAATTGGGTATTCCCCGCAGAATGGGAAAAGCAAGAGGGCATTTTGCTTTGTTTCCCACATAATGGTAACGATTGGCCAGGTAAATACGGAGCCATTCAATGGGCCTTTGTGGAATTCATCAAAAAAGTTTCGCAATTTGAAAAGGTGATTCTTGTGGTTTCATCAGAAAAGCTTCAGGATAAAGTACATGGTTTGCTGGGCGCGGCGCACGTTAACATGGAGAAAGTTTCCTTTATCGTGCACAAGACCAACCGGAGTTGGATGAGGGATTCGGGCCCCATCATCGTTAAAAATGGAAAGAAACGGAAAGCAATCAACTTTAACTTTAATGGTTGGGCAAAATATACCAATTACAAACTGGATAAACACGTGCCCAAAAAGGTCTCGGATTTTTTAAATATTCCTGTTGAAAGGGCAGTGTATAAAGGCAAGCCCATTGTTTTGGAAGGCGGAGCCATCGATGTGAACGGTAAGGGCACCTTGATCACTACCGAAGAATGCCTTTTGGACCCTAAGGTTCAGGTAAGAAACAAAGGTTTTACCAAAGAAGATTATGAGGCCATTTTTAAGGAATATTTTGGGGTTACCCATACCATATGGTTGAAAGATGGTATCAAAGGTGATGATACACACGGACACGTTGATGATTTAGCTCGATTTGTAGATGAAGAAACTATCATAACCGTGGTTGAAAATGACCCCAAAGCATCCAATTATGTTCCGCTACAAGAAAATTTGAAGCGTTTGAAGCAGGCGAAGTTGGAAAATGGAAAATCACCAAAGATTATCGAGCTGCCAATGCCCCATCGCTTGGAATTCGATGGTCTTGAATTACCAGCCAGTTATGCCAATTTCTTGATTTTGAACAAAGCTGTTTTGGTGCCAACCTTTAATGATAGTCGTGATCGTGAAGCTTTAAATATCTTGTCAGAGGTATTTAAGGATAGAGAAGTAATTCCAATAAATGCCATTGATTTAATATGGGGGTTCGGAACTTTGCACTGTTTAAGCCAGCAAATACCCGTTTAGGTACAACTTTTATTCTTTGCCTCAATCCATTTGGCCATGTACTTGGTGCTCATCATGGTTTGATGCTGTAGCAACTTTCCAATAAAATTTTGTTTACGGTGAGTTTCCAACACGCTGCGTATGTGGTTCACTCGCTCCTCCAGTCGGTCTTGTAAAAATGCTCCATCATACATAGTTTGAAGAAGTTCGAGCCCCTGCTCTTGAGCTGTTTCCCATAAGTCTTTGTTTTGATGAAGTTTTACGGAGATTTGGGCAAACTCTTTCCAGTTATTTGTGATAGCGCCGTTCCAAGGAAGGTCTTTGTGCATACCTTCTGCACCTACCGTGGTAGTTACGCTGGGCGTTCCAGTTCGCATGGCATCCATTAGTTTCCCCTTTATACCAGCTCCAAACTGTAAGGGTGCCAACAGTACTTTTGCCTTATTGAGCACGACATCTACATTTTCGGTCCATCCTTTCACATAAAATCCTGATTTTGGATAGTGCATTTGACTCACTTGTTGAGGTAAGTATGCACCATAAATGTGAATTTCAGCGTCAGGTAATTCTTTTCGTATGCTAGGCCATATCTCTTGTTTTAGAACTTTAACAGCATCAATATTCGGGCTATGCTTACCATTGCCAATGCTTACGAAGCCTTGTCTATCTTCAAAAGAGGTAAACTTTTTCCTGGATATGGCCGAAGCATCGATCATGAAAGGTAAATGCATGAGTAACTCCGATGGAATATGTAGTTCTTTTTGTAAAATCTCCATTTCGTAAGTGGAAATTATTAGACTAAGGTCACAACGATAGGTACTGGCTATTTCCCGTAAGGTCATTGGATGGTTTTTCCAATCATCGATTACAAAGGAACTTTGTTTTTTTTGAACTTCTTCCCTGGCCTTTCGCAAAGCATGTAAATCTTCTGTATTGAGGATGCGCAACGCTTTTGGGGCAAATTCAGCGACTCGCCATCCAAATTGCTCTTCGACCATAAAGCGGTCAAAAATGACAATGTTGGGCAAAAGTTTTTTAATAAAATCATCAAAACTCGAATCGTTGAGTTGAATGGCAACTTCGACGACTCCAAATTTTCCCAAATCCAGACTATACTCCGTTCTGCTTGCCTTACTCGCAAAGGTGATGTTGTAACCAAATCTTAAAAATGCTCCCAACAATTGTTGCATACGACAGCCGGCAGCAGTAGTGGTCGGCTCTGGCCATACAGACCCAATGACAAGGAGTTTTTTTGACATACTAAATTACAGGTACATAGGTAAAGGGTAAAAGTACTACGTTAGAATTCAATAATCTAGATTTACATTTTGGCCGCAAACATTTTGGAAATACTCGAGCGCAGTTTACGTTCATAATCCTCCTCCAGCCACTCTTTGTAGTTTTTTGTGTTATTCATGATGCAGTACGAATACTGCTTGACCCGATACTGAATTTCATCTTTGAGCTCTTTGGCCAAAATTCGGGCATCGAATACGTCCTCACTGTTTTCCACGCATATTTGAGCGTGCTGCTCAATACTTTTTTCAAGGACCAATTTTGATTTTTTGCCCTGCGCGAAAATCTTTTTGTATTCCTCTTTTACATCAAAGGAGATATTGTTCGAGTTACTGAACTTAGCACGAAGCTCGTCTGGCATCTCATAAACAAAATCACGCTCGATTTCCTCATCATTTTTAATGTTCTCCAAATAAAAGTCCGGAAAATGGAATATTTCCTGCCAATCGATCGGCGCATCCCATGGGCCAAAACGCGCAATATTGTTACCCATATCGATTACGTTGAACTCATTTTTGTTTGGAAGAACCCTAGAGCCTCTACCAATCATTTGGAAATACAAGGTGAGTGATCTTGTGGCCCTGTTCAAAATAATGCTCTCAACCGTAGGTTCATCAAAACCTGTGGTGAGAATACTAACTGAGGTCAATATGGCATCGGGGGTTTCCGCGAACCACTCCAGAATCTCTTTTCGCTCCGTGGCCGTGTTTTTATTGTCCAAGTGCCTAACGTTATAGCCTGCTTTTTTAAAGGTCTCATAAACGTACAGGGACGTGTTGATACCGTTGTTGAAAATTAACGTTTTTGTGCCCTTGGCAATCTCCTCGTAAGCTGTGAGCAGTTTACCGAGCATACTGTGGGCACTGTAGAACTCATCAGAAGATTTTACGGTATAGTCCCCATTAATGCCCAGTTTTAGGGTGCGTAGGCTAACATCGTAATTGTATAGGTTGGCCTTGGCCAAGAAATTTTTATCGATCAACGATTGTATGGACTCACCAATAATCAAATGCTTATAATTGTCCTTCATTGGGAGTTTAATGTTGGAACTCAATGGAGTGGCCGTTACTCCCAAAATGGTGGCCTTGTCAAAATATTTAAAGAGTTTCCTAAAGGAATTGTAGTGGGCTTCATCGATAATGACCAAGCCAATATTGTTGATTTTGACTTTTTCTTCTTGTAAACGGTTGTTCAAGGTTTCCACCATGGCAACAAAGCACATGTAATCATCCTGATCATAAAGCTCTTTGACTTCACTGTTGATGACTTTGTTGGCTACTCCAAATCCCTTGAGCATTTTGGAAGTTTGTTTGCTAAGCTCTATCCGGTGTGTAAGTACCATTACCTTTTTTCCGGTCTGCTCGATAAACCTGCGGGTGATTTCAGAAAACACCACTGTTTTTCCGCCTCCTGTTGGTAGTTGGTACAAAATGTTAGTACCCTCCGGAAGCTCGTCCAGTTGGGTGAAGATTTTGTTCAGGTCTTCTTCCTGATAACCGTATAATGTTTTCTTCTTGACTTTTTTGTTTACCTCCAAAGGGAAATGCGTTATGGATTGTTAAATAAAAAACCCTACAAAATTAGGGGTTTTTTGCGCTTGAGACCAATCCTTCTTGGCTTTTCTATCAAAATTGTATTAACAATTAAAATATCACGTCTTTTTTTGTGAATTGCTTATTTGCTCATAACATTTTGATAACAATAACATTTTGGACTTGGAAAAATGCATATTATAATGTATAATGATAGTTTATAACACTAGTAAACCAGATACAAGAATGAGGCAGCTAAAAATCATCAAACAGGTCACGAACCGTGAATCCAAATCACTTGACAAATACTTGCAGGACATCAGTAAGATTGATTTGATCACCGCGCAAGAAGAAGTTGAGCTAGCACAGAAGATCAGGGCCGGAGACCAAGCTGCTTTGGAAAAATTGACCAATGCAAACTTAAGGTTTGTGGTGTCCGTTGCAAAACAGTACCAGAACCAAGGGTTAAAGCTCCCGGATTTGATCAATGAAGGAAACGTTGGATTGGTAAAAGCAGCCAAACGTTTTGATGAGACCCGTGGTTTTAAATTTATTTCTTATGCTGTTTGGTGGATTCGCCAGTCCATTCTGCAAGCTTTGGCGGAGCAGTCCCGTGTGGTACGTTTGCCATTGAACAAAATTGGGTCTATAAATAAAATAAAAAAGACATTTTCATATCTGGAGCAGGCACATGAACGTCCACCATCCCCAGAAGAGATAGCCAAAGAATTGGACATGACGGTTTCCGAAGTGAAGCAATCATTGAAAAATACAGGTAGACACGTATCTATGGATGCGCCATTAAAGGAAGGTGAAACTTCCAATCTATACGATGTTCTAAATGCCGGGGATTCCCCAAAACCAGACAAAGGGCTGATGCACCAGTCTCTGAACACAGAGATAAACAGGGCTTTGGACACTTTGTCGCCAAGAGAGGCCGATGTGGTACGGTTATACTACGGTATAGGCGACCAACCGTCCATGACGTTGGAAGAAATAGGAAGTACATTTGATTTGACTAGGGAACGTGTCCGTCAGATTCGGGAGAAGGCCATTCGAAAATTAAGACATACATCAAAAAGTAAAATCTTGAAGTCCTATCTTGGATAAGCAAGACAGTTAATAAAATAGAAAAGGGGATGTTTTTTTACAACATCCCCTTTTCCATGATATACACATAAACATCATTGCTTGCTCAAAAGACTAATATCAAAGTCGGTGAGCATGTCTTTCAAATCTTGAATAAAATTCAAGTAAGCGGCGTTTTCTTTGTTTGGGTTTTTCATGGTAATAAGTTTTGGGTTGTTGGCTTATAGGTAATCAAGTTCGGCAAGTTCGTTTACTGTCAAAATCTCGTTGAGTTCTTGTAAAAAGGCTAAGTACTCTTCTCCGTAGGTATCGTATAACATGGTAATCTTTGGTTTTGGTTCGGGGGTTTTTAGGTATAACGCAGTTTCACACATAACATTATGTTGCTTTCACAAATTGTGGTGAACATATCAAATTATGAAGTGAAACGTTTTTATTTCATATTTAAAATATCGAGTTCAACTTCAAAATCAAGTTCGTTGTCTATTTTGCTCGGCCTAATATTGAACTCGTCATAAATAAAACAAAGATTCATGGGCAATCTTCTTCGTTCCGCATCGGACAACACGCCCAATTTTGACTGCAGTTCGTTTTTAACGGCAAATGCCTTGTTACTGATTTTTGGATTATGATGGGATTCCAATTCAGAAAGGAAAGGTATCTCTTTCCTATCCCCTACCTTCAACATTTCATCCAATAACATTAATTGGCACTCCAAGTCTTCCGTATGTTGGAACAAAGGATAAAATATACTTTGAAGGTATTCGGGCAGTTGGTTGTTTTCCATCTTGATTGTGTGTTAGATTGTACGGAATATCTCCATTTCAAAATCTATTTGCTCTTGAATGCGTGGATATTCTTGGAGAAATTGATCGTACAAAAAGTCAAGGTGTTTTTTATCCCTATCCGTTTTGCACAACCTTGAAATTTGTTGGGTCACTTCCAAAAGTCCCGAAGTGTTCAGCATACGCAATGAAGGCATTATTTTTTGGCAGGAAAGCTCAAGCTCAGTATAATTTTCGTTCATTAGATTGACTTTGGCACTTCCAACAAACTCAAAAATGTTCTGTTTGAACATGCGAACTAGTTCCTCCAACAAATCCATTTGCCCCATGCAATCCTCCAAAACGGGTTGGAGATCAATCTTCTGGGAAGAAAAACCAGCTTGAAGGCTCTTCTCTATAAATTCAAAATCGGTTGACATACGTTCTGTATTTTTATTCTGATCTTGAGGCTTCTCTTGTATGTTCTGTATTCTTTTCTTAATCTCTTCCACAATACTTTTTTGTGGTTCAGAAAGATTTGTATCCTCCAAGGACTTTATAAGCATCAAAATTTCGCTGTCATTCGGGGCAGTAAACGATTTGCTATCAGAACCTTGGATGCCTACATTTCTATATAGGTCTTCGAGCTGCTTCATTTCGGAAATCCCAAAAACTTTGCTTTCAAGTCCAAACTTGAACATTTCAAAAGTCTTTTTAAGTTCTCCGGCCTCAACTACTCCCAATTCTTCATAAGAAAAAGAACTCAAACCTATTTCAAGCTTTTCCAGATACGTTAACAATTCGCGTGTTCCCAATTTTTTGCGTTAATGGTTATTAATCACATTAAAAATGTTGATTAAACTGAGGGATTACAATTTATTGTTCCGTAGCATTCGGATATTGTTGTCAAATTGCGTTATTTGTATGTGTAAAAAAACCAACCATGAAATATTTTTATCTATTCCTTAGTATTACCTTATTGATTTCCTGCGGGGAGAAAAAACAAGAAAAGACCGAAGAAACCTTGGAAGAGAAAGCGCAACGAATTCACGACTCTGTGATTACCATCGATACTCATGACGATATCAACGTTCAGAATTTTACAGACAGTATCAACTACACTCAGAATTTGGATACCCAGGTAAACATACCCAAAATGAAAGAGGGTGGTCTCGATGTAGCTTGGTTAATAGTATACACAGGTCAAGACACCTTAACAACCGAGGGTTATGCCAAAGCCTCTGAGAATGCAATTTCTAAATTCGAGGCTATCCACAAACTTTGTGAGGAAATTGCTTCTGACGAGATTGAGTTGGCCCTGACCTCTGATGATGTGAGAAGAATTGTGGCCGCAGGCAAAAAAGTGGCCATGATCGGTGTGGAAAATGCCTACCCAATTGGCGAAGACCTTTCTAAAATTGAAGAATACCAAAAGCGTGGCGCCCGATATATGTCCTTGGCACACAATGGCCATAGCCAATTGAGCGATTCCAATACAGGCGAACAAGATAGTGTTTGGCTTCATAATGGTTTGAGCGACCTTGGCAAAGAAGCGGTTGCAGAAATGAACCGTGTTGGAATGATGATAGATGTTTCCCATCCTTCTAAAGAAGCGATGAAACAAATGATCGAGCTTACAAAGGCCCCTATAATTGCATCACACTCTTCGGCTAGAGCACTTTGCGGTCATAGCCGTAATCTTGACGATGAGCAATTGATGTTGATGAAGGAAAACGGAGGTGTTGTGCAAACCGTAGCTTTTAGTTCTTACTTGAATACCGAGAAACATGAAGCACGCTCCGCCTACATGACGGAGGTGTACAAAAAAGTGGCCGATTCCTTAGGTGTTGCTTGGTACGATCGCTCACAATTTGGTTCTTTGACCGATGAACAGCGCGAAGAGTTCTTTGCCAATTACGGAAAAATCAGAAATATCGGCGAAGAATTGGCCGAAACCGACCCCAACGTGCCACCTGCGGTGAACGTATCCGATTTTGTGGACCATATCGACTACATGGTCAAATTGATAGGTATTGACCACGTGGGCATCAGCTCCGATTTTGATGGCGGAGGCGGTATTGAAGGTTGGTCGGATGCATCCGAAACCTTCAACGTAACCTTGGAACTCGTAAAAAGAGGCTATACCGAAGAAGAAATTGCCAAATTATGGGGCGAAAATCTATTAAGGGTATTGGATGAAGTTCAAGCGGTCGCCAAAACAATGAACTAAGAAGTGGCTTTTTGCTCTTCTTTTTCTTTTTTGGCAAGTCGGTCCTTAACGTATTCTATTTTTGTTTTACCGTGGGCCTTTGGATTACCGTTCTCGTCTAAGTTTACCATAATAATATTGTCTACGGTAACAATACTTTCGTGGGTCATCTTATTTCTAACTTCACAATTGAGCGAAATTGAGGTGACCCCGAATTTTATCACTTCGATGCCAATTTCTATGATGTCCCCCTCGTGGGCGGTGCTCATAAAATTGATTTCGGACATATATTTGGTTACGATTTTTTTGTTTTCAAGCTGTATAATACTGTACAATGCCGCCTCCTCATCTATCCAAGCTAGGACCTTGCCTCCAAAAAGAGTTCCATTGGCATTCAAATCTTCTGGCTTTACCCATTTTCGTGAATGAAATCGCATAGTTGAAACTTTTATAATTCAAGTACAAAGTTAGCGGAATCCTTTGAAGATTTTCTTGATAAAACCTTTAATTTATGCGAATTACGAATTTGAAATATTTCATGGAGAGCAAATATTGAGTAAATAATTTTAAATGCTCCAGATTTTAAACTTGATCAATTTGTGCTATTTTAATCGAACAAACCTTTTTGGGGTGGTAAAGTAGTCTTTGGTATATGCAAATTACAATTCAATTTAGCATTTAACTGCTCAATAAAATAAGCGGATAGCAAAGGAGATTCGAGTTCAAGGTTTTGATGCACAAAAAAGTGAATGTTCTCCAATCCCATGGCTTTCCAAGAATTTAAACGTTCTATCCAATCATCCAAACGGGGATAATCTGATTTATGGTTTGCGCCTACATATCTAATAAAAGCTTCATTTGTGGTCAACCGCATATGCATAAGGTCCCTCCTTCCGGCGGTATCTACCAAAACGTTGGAGATATTATTCTCTTCCAGTAAGTGATAAAGCTCTTGCGCCACCTTGTCATCATTGAACCAATCCGTATGCCTAAACTCCATGGCCAACGGAAACTCTTTGGGCCAATATTCTACGAAGCGCACTACCCTATCCCAGTTTTTCGGTCCGAAATTGTTGTGCATCTGCAAAAAGATGGTACCCAGCTTGTCCCCAAGTAAAGAGGTTACTTCCAAATACCTATCCGCGATTTCATAAACTTTGTCGTTCATGCGACGAAGATGGCTTACTTCGTTGGTCATTTTCGGGAAAAACTTAAAGCCATCAGGGGTTTTGTCGCGCCACTTTTCATATTGTTCGGCTGGAAAGATACGATAAAATGTAGCATTGAGCTCAATACAGTTGAATTGGGAGGAGTAGTATTCCAATTCGTCCTTTGTACCCCTTGGATAGAAATTCTTCAAATCTTGCCGGTTCCATTTGGCGCAGCCCACATACACTTTGGTCTCTGTCCCTGTTTTAGAGTTTGATAAAACTACCGGGGTATCTGGGTGGTCGGGTGGTATGGTGAAATCTATGTTTTCTGGGTGGTCTACTTTTCCGAATTTCATGATCAATTCAATTTGTTATAAAAATAAGGTTTTGGTCTCTAGTATGATTTAATATAGTTTGCTCATTTTTCAGTATATTTAAACATGTTTCATTTTCATATACCTTCTAAATTACCTAAACTATTCAGATATTGGGTTCTGACCGAATTTTCAATCTGTTTAATATGCCTTATAGTATATTGGGTATCCAAGTTGTTCTAAAGTTATCTGATTGGTGTTAAATATGGTTGTTCATAACCTCGTTGACAACTATTCTCAAAATCAAAAGTCCACGATTCATCATTCTGTAATTTTATTAAAAATCACAGCCATGGATTCAGCATCCGACCGTCGATTGGACATTCGTCCCACCATTAAATCATCACATTTTAACAGCCAAATGGGTTTTGATGAGCATTTTCAAAACAAAACCTTACGTCCTGTAATCAAACTCCAAAATGATTTATTAGTAGAGGCTTTCAAGAACTATGCGAACAAGCACAAGGGAGCTTTTTACGAACTTTCTCTGGAGAAAAAGATGGAGTATATAGAAAGGGCCATCCAAAAGGACATCAAATTCAGAAACTCTTTAAAAGGAATGGTCATCGGTCAATTCACCGTAGAAGAGTACCGCGACTATATCACCAACTCTTCGGCACTCAACAAACGCATGATGAACATGGTGGTGGAACGCTTAAAAGACCAAATACAGCTTCTGGAAGAAGAGGCCCTATTCCAAAATTGATTCTCCATTCAAGTTGGTGGTGAGGATTTCGCTCATCAAATTAAAATAAGGGCGAATGGACTTAAAGGATTTGTCCACTTCATCCAAAAAAGAAGGGGACAGCACTTCTTTATCTGTAAGATTCCGAACAAATACAAACTGTTTTTTTCGAATCAAGTCAATATCTGGGTGTTCCTTGTCAAAACCTTTGGGTGCCGTTTTTAATTCATCACCACGCAATTCACCCCAAGTTTCTTTCAATTCTTTTTGATTGATGACTTTACGGAACTCGTCCGCATCCATTTCCAGTTCTTTTCGAATACGAAACAGGTCTTCCTTGTTCGGGTCCCAGAATCCCGTAGCCAATAAGGACTCGCTTGGTTTTAAGTGAATATAATAACCGCCCCGTAAGTGTGCCCCCAGTCGGGAAAAAGACCCTGCAAAATGACTTTTGTAGGGTGTTTTGTCTTTAGAAAACCGTACATCTCTGTAAATCCGGAACAGCTTCATTTTTTCAATATCATCATGGTGGTTTAAGTTTGTCTTTACAGCTTCTAGAAATGACTTTACCTCGGACTGATGTTTTTTGAAATCAGTTTTATGTGCTTCAAACCAATCCCGGTTGTTGTTCCTTTTTAGCTCTTTCAGAAAATCAAAAACTCCTTTGGATATTGTAATATTAGACGCCATATGTCGATAATATGTTATTTTTAAACTAAAGTTAGCCTTTTATACCTTCGCATGGTAAGGATTTGTCTAATTTTAAGACAATACAGAGCAGTATGGACAAGGATAAAATCATCGCTGAACTCAATAGGCACAAAAAACTGCCTTACCTGGATTATAGATTAAAGCAGGAGACAGAGGATTTCACAGACACACTTTTTTATACCCTATTTGATGCTAACACACCAGTTGCCGTAAACTTGGAGCTATTGGAGAATAAATTCAATCAGCTGATGGATATGGCATGTTGGGATTTGGAGAAGCCCAATGAAGAACTTTGGGGCAATTATGTGAGCCATCTGCCACAGATTCTGGAAAATCTAAATTTAGACGCAGAGGCCATATTGAATTGTGACCCTGCCTCTCTTTCCCTTCAGGAAATTTATATGGCCTACCCCGGTTTTTATGCCATCGCCATTTATAGATTGGCACATGAACTTTATGAAGAAGGGGTACCATTGATTCCTAGAATGATGACCGAATATGCGCATAGACAGACCGGTGTAGATATTAACCCTGGAGCTAAAATCGGAAAGTCCTTCTTTATCGACCACGCAACGGGAGTTGTAATCGGAGAAACCGCTATAATCCATGATAACGTGAAGATTTATCAAGGCGTTACCTTAGGTGCGCTATATGTGGCAAAAAACTTAGAGAAAACCAAACGTCATCCCACCATAGAGAACAACGTGACCATCTACGCAAATGCCACTATTTTAGGCGGAGATACCATTGTTGGCGCTAACTCCGTCATTGGGGGTAATGCTTGGATAACAGCCTCCGTCCCCCCTAACTCAACCGTTTATCACAAACCAGAAATTAAAATAAAGACAACCCCAAATGTCTAACAGCATACTAGATCTTATCGGAAACACCCCAATGGTGGAATCCAAAGTGTTGAATACCAATCCAAATGTAAAAATCTTGTTTAAGCTTGAAGGGAACAATCCCGGAGGAAGCGTAAAGGATCGCCCAGCTTACAATATGATAAAGAGCGGGCTTGAACGCGGCGATTTTACAAAGGAAACCAAATTGATAGAGGCCACCAGTGGCAACACCGGTATTGGCTTGGCCATGATTGCTGGTCTTTTTGGGTTGGATATTGAATTGGTAATGCCCGAAAACTCTACCAAAGAACGGGTGCAGACCATGCGAGCCTATGGAGCAAAAGTGACTTTGACTCCTGCCGATGTTGGGATTGAAGGTGCTAGGGATTATGCCGAGGCCAAGGTCAAGGAAGAAGGATTCCAAATGTTGAACCAGTTTTCCAACGACGACAATTGGAAAGCGCACTATAAAACCACAGGCCCTGAGGTTTGGAGGGATACCAATGGGGAAATCACCCATTTTGTATCCAGTATGGGTACTACGGGCACCATAATGGGAACTTCCACATATTTAAAAGAACAAAATCCAAATGTCCAGATTGTTGGTGTGCAACCTACCGACGATTCCAAAATCCCGGGTATCCGAAAATGGCCTAAGGAATATCTTCCAAAAATATTCAATCCAGAAAAGGTAGATACCGTAATGGAGGTCAGCGAACAGGAAGCCACCGAAATGGCAAAAAGATTGGCAAAAGAAGAGGGAATTTTTTCCGGTATGAGCAGTGGTGGAGCCGCAACCGTTGCACTTCGCTTGGCCGAAACCTTGGAAACCGGTACAATTGTATCTATAGTTTGCGATCGTGGTGACCGCTATTTGTCTTCAGATCTTTTTGATTAGGTAAGAAAGTACTTTTTAGCATCCATTTTTCAGGTTTTTACATCGGATTTTTCGTATTGTCCAACATTATTTGCCGATTGTCGATTTCTTTGAAATAGGAGTTCTGAATCTTCGTTCTTTATGTTGTCAAAGTCCTTAAATATCAAGATAGTATGGATGCACTGTCAAAAATAATCACTTGGAAAAGAAACGTTCTTGCCAGTGTAGTGGTTTTGCTATCATTGGTTTTACTTAATTTTTATGGGGTTTACACCAATCAATTCTACTTTACAAAACCGGACAACTACATATTTCCCTTACTGACCTCTGTACATTTTATCTATCTATATGTGGTTTGGTTTAAAATTACCGAAGATGAGTTGCCGGATCCTAAGATGCGCAATATCGAGTACATACTTTACGCCATTATGATAGTATATGTCTTCAAGATTTATGACAGTATTACAATTTTAAATTCCATAAAAACCTATGGAGAGCACGTAATCCCTGTTACTTTTAAACCAATGGCTACTCTTTCCGTGGTACTCTACAGTATTTTACCTATTCTAACGCTTTATACTTTCTGGTTGAGAAAGCGATATGTTGGTATTTATAATTTTGAAAATTATAACGACAACCTAAATATTTGGCAATAGTTTACAGTCCACGGATATAGCTTCCGTAGAGGTCTTTGAACTGATAGCCTTGTTGAAATCGATGTTTGCTCAGTTTTTTATGGGCAACCAACCCCCAAAGTACCAGTTCTTTTAGGAAATACGTGTCTTCTTTTGAAGCATCTGGTTGATATTCCTTCATTAGATTGTTCAAGGGACCGATGGAATCTAACTTGGATTTATAATCGGCTTCTTTTTCATCGTCCAATAAATCAAAACCTTCACCTTCAAAAAACCAAGTTACCAGTTCGTCGTATTCGTTTTCTTCTTCTTTGCGCTGAAGCTTTTCGATTTTTGGGAAATAACTAGGGAACAATGATTTTGCACCATCTTCTATCAAACTCTCTGCAACGGAACCTGCTCCCTCCTGCTCTCCTTCATAAACCAGTTCTATCTTTCCAGTGATGGAAGGCACAACCCCCATAAAATCGCTCAAACGAACGGTAGTTTTTTTGTCCCCAGCAACAATGGCCCTGCGCTCGGCTGTACTCAATAAATTTTCAAAAGCCGTAATGCTCATACGGGCACTTACCCCACTCTTGGCATCTACATACTCGCTGTTTCGTGCTTCAAAACTGATTTGTTCCAATAAATCCATCGCAATTTCAGGAACATAAACAAAATCAGATTGGCGCTTATCGAGCCGTGCTTCTTGCTTGGTGATTTTCTTTGCAATCTCGATGGTTTCAGGATAATGGGTCAAAATTTGTGAACCAATTCTATCCTTCAAGGGGGTTACTATACTACCCCTATTGGTATAATCTTCTGGGTTTGCAGTAAACACAAACTGAATATCCAAATTCAACCGAAGTTTAAACCCTCTAATTTGTATATCCCCCTCTTGCAGTATATTAAACAAGGCCACTTGAATTCTTGCTTGAAGGTCGGGAAGTTCGTTGATTACAAAAATACAGCGATTGGCCCTCGGTATCATTCCAAAATGAATCACACGATCATCGGCGTAGGACAATTTAAGATTTGCCGCTTTAATGGGGTCCACATCTCCTATCAAATCCGCTACCGTAACATCTGGCGTGGCCAATTTTTCATAGAAACGTTCGCTTCGGTGTATCCAACTCACAGGAGTATCATCTCCTTTTTCTTTGATGAGCTCGGTGGCGTATCTGGAAATAGGCTCCAATGGATCATCGTGAATTTCAGAACCTTCCACAATGGGCATCCATTCATCCAACAGTTGAACCATTAAACGGGCCAAACGTGTTTTTGCTTGCCCTCTCAATCCTAGTAAATTGATGTTGTGACGAGATAAGATGGCCCTTTCCAATTCAGGAATCACCGAATTTTCGTAACCCCAGACACCTTCGAACACCTGTTCTCCGTTGGAAATTTTTTCCAATAGATTCTCCCTGAGTTCGTCTTTAATACTTTTACTTGTATAACTAGTTGATTTTAATTCACCTAGTGTTGTGATTTTGGTGTGGTCCAATTTCATATGTTGTGTTATCCTTTTATTCTTCTTTTTCTATTTTGTTCGTAGTCTTCAAAAATCATTTCGCCCAAACCTTTTAGGCCTGTGTAAAAAGCTTTCCCTTTGTTCGCCTTAGTAAATTCACGCACAAATTGCATCAGATAGGGGTCTTCTGCAATCATAAAGGTGGTTATGGGGATATGAAGCTTTCTGGCCTGTTGGGCCATTGCGTAGCATTTTTCAACAATATATTCGTCCAGCCCTACACTATTTTTGTAATAATCACCGTTGGGAAGCCGTAAACATGAAGGTTTTCCGTCCGTGATCATAAAAATCTGCTTATTGGTGTTCCGCTTTCTCCGGAGCATATCCATCGCCAATTGTAACCCTGCAACAGTATTAGTATGATACGGTCCTACTCTTAAATAAGGTAAATCCTTAATCGGAATAGGCCAGGCATCGTTTCCGAACACCAAAATGTCCAAGGTATCCTTTGGATAACGGGTCGTAATGAGTTCGGCAAGTGCCATTGCCACTTTTTTGGCAGGTGTGATTCTGTCCTCGCCGTACAAAATCATACTATGGCTTATGTCGATCATCAACACCGTGCTCATCTGGGCTTTGTGCATGGTATCTTCCACTACCAAATCCTTTTCGCTCAACGAAAAGTTATCCAATCCGTGATTGACTTGTGCATTTTTTAGACTTTCTGTCATACTGATATGCTCCAATGAGTCTCCAAAACGGTATTCACGGAACTCACCAGTGTGCTCGTCGCCCTTGCCTGATTTCCCTGTTTTGTGGTTACCAGAACCACTACGTTTGATTTTACCGAAGATTTGGTCCAAGGCCCGTTGACGTAGCATTCGCTCGAGCTTGGCTGTTACGGAAAGACTTCTGCCCCCTCCATTCTCATCGCCTTCTTCACCTTCGCCGCCCTGAGGGCCATCCATGTCAAATTCCTCACGGATGTATCCTTTGGACTTGAGGTCTTCGATAAAGTCATCAATTGTGTAATCGTCGTCGGTAAGTTCGTATTCTTTGTCCAATTCACGGAGCCAGTCCAGAGCCTCCTCCACATCACCCGAAGTGTGGGTTACTAGTTCTTGAAAAATCTCAAAGAGTTTTTCGAACGGAGTTTGGTCCGGAGCTTCGTAATTGGTAAAACGAAACCCTTTTCTTGTATTCATAGCCATCACATAAATTTACGGCATTTCGCTGTAATGACTAAACGTTTAGAAAAAACTTAACGCTATAAACTAAAAAAGCGCCGAGCCCTAGAAACTCGACGCTTGGCATCCAACCAACTTAAACTAGTCTTCTACAAAAGTGTAACTCGTTTTCACCACCTGTGACAACCTGAAATACCCAAAGGCATAGTTTTCAGGATTTGTAATATTGATACAGTTGCCTTTCACATCGACTGGTGTCGACTCAAAAAGACCAACACCGCCCAATTGGGAGATGAGTATCTTTATATAATCATAATAGGATTTGGAAATTCCGTACATTCCTATGTTCACCACATCGCCGGGCTTAAAGGGTTCTATGTCCGTATTATCATCCTCCTCAATTTCGTACCACCAATCAATCTCGTTGCCATTCAAGAATTCATCTTTCCCTTCTTCCAAATCAGGCAGCAAATCACCTTCCCGTTGAAATTTGAAAAGATAATGGTTCCCTACTTCCTCTGGATCGGTAAATACCACGTGTACTTCCAATACTTCATCATCAAAACCATCTTTACGGTCCTGAAAAACATTGGTGATATCCGTCACAGGGGTCATGGTCTCCTCTGCGGTATATACCTCACCATTATATTCAATCCTCAGGGAATAGGTCTGCCCTAGAATGGGTTCAAAATTCATGGTAAGGTATTCTCCGTTGCCCTGATCTTCAAAATTATAGATTGCTCCATTGTCATCATTGGTCACCACAACAGAGGCACCTGTTACCTCCGTGTTGGTATTGGTATTAAAAAACGGAGTGGATTCTCTCAATCGGATGGTCTGTACATTTCCGTCCGTTCCCTTTTCCCAATCCAATGATGCTTCTACCACTAATCGTTTTGGTCCTTCCTGGACTTCCACATCCACTACGTCCTCACATGAGGCGAAAATGATGGCGGTAATCCCCAATATGATTTTTTTCAATGTCTTCATGATTTAAAATTTAAAGTTGTAGGTCAATGAGGGTACTATACCAAAAATGGCTGTTCGGGTAGCTTCGTTGGCCCCAGTTTCCAGATTTTGACCGAAGGAGATAGAAGAGGCATTTTTTCTACTGTACAGATTATAAACACTGAACACCCATTCGCCCTTAAACCGTTTATTCTGATATTTTCTGGGTTTGTAATTGATGGAAACATCCATCCGATGGTAGGCTGGTAAACGATCCGAATTTCTGGGAGAGTAGCTTGCTATGGACAAATCCTCGTAAACATATTGCCCATTGGGATAAGTTACGGGTCTACCAGATTGAAAAACCAGATTGGTCCCAAAGCTCCATTGATCGTTCAATTGATACGCTCCCGATAAGGAGATGTCATGTGTTCTATCAAAAGAAGCATTATACCAATTTCCGTTGTTGATTCCGGGACCTCCAGCCGTTCCTCCCAAGGTTCGTTGCTCCGATTTGGAAAGGGTGTAGGCAATCCATCCCGTAAAATCACCCTCGTTCTTTCTAAGCAGGAGTTCCAATCCATAGGCCCGCATTTCGCCATTCAAAATTTCGGTCTCAATGGTATTTTGACCAATCAAATCGGAACCATCTATATAGTCGATTCGGTTATCAACGGTTTTGTAGTAGGTCTCTACTTCGAGCGAATACACCATGTCCTTAAAATTGTGAAAGTATCCCAAAGCATACTGATTGGACAACTGTGGTTTTATGAAAGGTCCACTGGGTGTCCAGACATCCAAAGGGGTTACGGATGATGTGTTGGACAACAAATGAATGTATTGGGCGGTACGTGAATATCCTGCTTTTATGGATGATTCCTCGTTGAGCAGGTAAGCCAATGAAACCCGAGGTTCAATATTGCCGAAAGTTTCAATAACATCACCTTTGTCAAAATTGGTCTCCCCCGTTGCTTCACCACGCTCATAAATGCCCAGTTCAGGATTGTACACTACGGGCCGATCGTTTGCATAAGTGCTGATGGGCTGCCCTCCAAACCGTGAGAATGCACTGTACCTCAGGCCATACTGTGCTGTAAGCTTGGGGCTGAGTTTGTGTTCCGCACTGACATACAATCCGCTTTCCAAGGCTTTTTTCTGATCTAACTTTAATGGATTTACGGGCGATGTTTCGGCAGTAGGGTTTACTTCTCCTGGGTTGAAATCATAATAAATACCATTGGCACCAAAATCCAGTTTAAAGGCGTCGCTCAAATAATACTTAAAGTCGTATTTAAGGTTGTAGTTGGTGATGGACGACAGCCATTCAAATTCATCCTGTGCAAACTCCAGATCGTAGTCATATCTACTTAAAATGGCCGAAAGATTGGAAAACAACCTGTCGTTAAAAATGTGGTTCCAACGTAGATTTCCTGTGGAATTTCCATAACTACTGTCAAAACTGCTTCCCAGTTTAAAGGCATCGCGACCAAAATAACCGCTCAAGAAAAGCTTGTTGTTGCGATTGATACTATAATTGGTCTTTAGGTTCAGGTCATAAAAACTTACACTATTTTCATCGCCTGCGGCTTTGAGCAACAAATCTACATAGGAACGGCGGCCAGCAATTAAAAAGGATCCTTTGTCTCCAAATACGGGACCTTCGGCCGTTAACCTACTCGAAATGACCCCGATTCCCCCGTTCAGTTCAAAATTTTTACTGTTCCCATCCTTCTGTCGAATATCCAGTACGGAAGATACCCTGCCACCAAAGCTAGCAGGAATACCTCCTTTGTAGAGTTTTACATCCTTGATGGCATCCGCATTGAATACAGAGAAGAACCCGAACATATGCGAAGTGTTGTATATAATGGCCTCATCCAGAAGCACAAGGTTCTGGTCCTGTGCACCGCCCCTCACATGAAATCCACCCGTACCTTCTCCATTATTGGTGACCCCTGGCAACATTTGAAGGGATTTCAATACATCCAGTTCTCCCAATACCACAGGCATTTGTTTCACGGTGCCTATGTTCATCTTTACCACGCTCATTTCAGGTTTTCGCAATATGACCCGTTCTGGCTCATCTGCCATTACGACCACTTCCTCCAATGCGGTCGAGAATTCTGAAATTTCCACATCGTATACCATGTCATGATTCAAATCAATCTCAATGTTGAGCTCATTATAGCCCATGTATGAAATGCTCAATATATATTTTCCTTCGGGAGCGGTAACGGAGTAAAATCCATATTCGTTGGTAACCCCGCCAATTGTAGTCCCGCTCAAGAATACAGAGGCACCGAACAAGGTCTCCCCATTGCTTTTGTCGGTAATGGTACCGCTAATGGTGTGGCTGGTCTGCCCTATGGCAGACATACAGCCCAAAAATAAAGACCACAATAACCAAATGGTACACTTGATTATTGGGTTTAATTGTGACTTACTGTTCATTTTTTGATGTTTTGATGGTTGTACTTCAATTTTTCAACATCATAGACAGGTCAAAAAAGGAAGGGTTGCATGTATAAAATTTTTTAAAAGTTTTTTCCTTCATAGTGCAACCCTTTCTTTTTTCTTTTGTCTTTAGCTACAGATAAGGCATCAACCTAAACCATTGGAAACCGAAATCCGTTTTACGCATAAGGCCATAGTAGAGCAGTGCAAAGCAGGCAATAGCAACTCTCAATACGAGCTGTATTCCCGCTATGTGGATGCCATGTACAATGTGGGGTTCCGCTTTTTGGGCAATGCGGAAGATGCAGAGGATATAGTACAGGACAGTTTTGTGGATGCCTTTAAAAACCTAAACAACTTTAAGTACGAGAGTAGTTTTGGTGCATGGCTGAAGCGAATTGTCATCAATAAAAGTATAAATCACTTAAAGGCCAAGCGGATACCTGTAGTGCCCATGGATGCGCATGAGTTCCACCTGACGGATGAAGAACCCGTAGAGGCAGCGGCAACGGATTTGAACAAAGTAAAGAAGGGTATTGCCCTATTACCCGATGGATACAGGGAAATCATCAATCTATATTTGATTGAAGGATACGACCATGTAGAAATTGGGGAGATTTTGGGTATTTCTACAAGTACTTCAAAATCCCAGTACCACAGAGCGAAGAAAAAATTATTGGAAATCATCAATGAACTGTAATGGACAATTTTGAAAAACATATTAGGGACCATGCAGCCCAATTCAACGAGCGAAGGGCGGACAAGGACAAAATGTGGGCGAAGATTTCAGAAGAACTGAATCAAAAGCCATCCAAGGTTATCCCACTATGGAAAAGGCCCCTTTTTCGTGTGGCTGCCTCTGTGCTATTACTGCTGGGTGTAGCTTCGTTTTTTGGACTAGCGGTGTTGAACAATAATGCTAAAAAAACACAATACGCTTCCAAGGAACTGATGGAAATAGACATGTATTACAAAGACCTGGTCTCCTACCAAGTGCAATTGGTAAGGAACAATCAGAATCTTTCAGAAGAGAACAAAGCGGAATTCCTATCCTTTATGGATGAACTTGATGCTGAATATGAAGTACTCAAAAAAGAGATGCAGAAAAACCTTGACAATGAGCAAGTGCTGGAAGCTATAGTGAGCAATTACAAAAAGCGCATTGAACTCATTGAGAATTTGTTGCACCAGATAAACGAATCTAAAAAATTGGATGAAGATGATTATGGATACACATTATAAAGCGGTCCTATGGATGGCCTTTTTACTGGTTTCAGTGAATTGTGCCATGGCGCAGGAAAAGGTTCATAAAACCATTGAAAAAAGCTTCCCGTTCACGAATTCGGGAGAGTTTCAAATAGAAAATAAATATGGTAACGTAACGCTTAAAGGGTGGGAACAGAACAAAGTTCAGGTAAACATTTCTGTAACCGTGAACCATCGTAAAAAAGAGAACGCCAAGGACTTGTTGGGCCGTATCAGCCCAAATATCAAGGCGAGCAACAGCTATATTTCCATTGTTTCTGAAATCTCCAATAAAAATACGGGGTGGTTGGCCGATATATTGAATCGTGCCAATCCCATTGACTTTGACCGCAGTCATGTTCAGATAGATTATGAGGTCTATCTTCCCAAAAAGGTGAGTCTTAGGATTACCAATCGTTTTGGGGATGTGGTCATTGAAAATTGTACAGGTATACTAAATACCTTGATCGAACACGGTGATTTATGGATCGGAGAGAATTTGAACAAGGCGGATATTGTTTTGAAATATGGTAAAATCCGAGCAAAGGATTTGAACTATGCCGACCTTGATTTGAAAATAGGGGAATTGAACATGGAAAATTCAAAAAACCTACGATTAAAAAGTGATGGTTCGGAAGTCCATATCAATTCGGTCAATTCGTTGGAGGTGTATTCCAACAAGGACAATATTTCCATTAACGAAGCAGAATCCCTGTTTGGCAACCTGGAATTCACCACGTTCAAAATAGAACGATTGGCAGGCGATGTAGATGCTACAATGAAAATCACCGATTTTCAGGTGTACAATATTATAAATCCTTCGGCTGACATATCCATACAACAGGAATCCGCGGATATCACTTTGAATATCGACCATTTTCCCCACAATTTCACGGCAACCTTGGAGCAAGGTGTGGTTCGCTTGCCAAAATCATTTGAGAATGTAGGTTCCGAAATGTTGGACAAAGGCCGTAGGCTCAGAAAAATAAATGCCACTTATGGTACCGAAAGAAGAGGAAATATTTCCATACAAGGCGAAAAAGGAATTGTGACCATTAATGATTAAGAAATGCAAATGCAACCTTTTAACGAATGCCTTGTCTTTAAAACAAAATCAATCATAAATCCAATTAAAATGAACAATCAAAAAACAACAACTTTATTACTCTTTTTGCTCATGTGTACTATGGGATCCGCCCAGAACGATGATAACGAATACATCACCTTTAATGACCGTAAAAATGTGGTGCATGGAGTATATCTAGGCTTATCCACCTATTTTGGTGAAATCGAAGGCGAGGACACTTACATCGGAGGACTAAAAGTGGCCTATGTGGCCAACAGACAGTTTGAAGTGGGTTTTATGGGCAATGTGCTTTATTCCCGACAGAATATCTTTAATCCAAGAACCAATAACAACGATGATATTGTGGCCATATATGGAGGGATACATTTGGAACCCATATTGTTTGGCAAAAAAAGAGTAAGTCTGTCCTTTCCAGTATTGATAGGCGGCGGCGGTGTGGGCTACGTAGATCATAATGCCGTGGTGAACGATGAAAACGTTGATCTTGATGATGACGATATAGACGCTGTATTTGTACTTGAACCAGGAATGAATGTATTGTTCAATATTTCTAGATTCGTGCAATTGGAGGCCGGTTTCCGCTATAGAATGTCCAGCAAAATAGAGTTGGCACAAAGCCCAGTGAACCGTCTCAATGGTTTTTCAGGCGGCATTGGGGTGAAATTAGGAGTGTTCAACATGGGGCGTAACCGTTACAAAAAGCAGTTGGACTAATGGAAAATTACAGCAACCGTCTTCACCATCCTATAAAAACACTACGGGTCTACACAAAAAACGAGCAAGTATTCGCCCAATACGGAAATAGCGGTTGGGCCGTTATTCCGTTTCAATGGGTGCCTGTTCCACTTTTCAACCCTTAGCATTTCTTGCACACATCATTACATCAATCAAAAATCAAAACAAATGAAAACACAAATCAGTTTTATACTGCTTTCCGTACTGTCGGTTTTCTCTTCGTGTGACTATGAGAAGATTTACGCCGAAGGTGAAGTGACCTCTATCAAATATGATATAAATGATTATAATGGAGTTAAGGTTTCCGATGCATTCCATGTTTATGTACTTTTTTCCGAATCTGAAGAAGAAATCCGAATTGAGGCCAACAACAATCTGCACGAAAAAATTGTCGTCGAAAAAGATGGTGACGAATTAATCATCCGATTGAGAGACCGCACTTCGGTAAGCGGTAAGGCTGTGATGAACGCATACATCACCACCAAAAATCTTTCCAAGTTCAAAATTGACGGTGCGAGCAGGTTGATTTTGGAAAATCAATGGGAAATACAGGACGGAAAGATTACAGTCTCCGGGGCCTCTGATTTTAAGGGTGAATTGCTCGCTGATCGATTACAAATGAATCTCGAAGGAGCCTCTTCCGTTGATCTTTTTGGTAGTATCTCATTCTTGGAAGCAGAAATTTCAGGGAGCAGTGACCTGTTGGATTACGACCTTAATATTTCCAATCTGGACATTAACCTGTATGGGGCGAGCACGGCCTTTCTTTCTGTAAATGAAAGTATTTCCATAAAAGCTTCAGGTGCCAGTGTATTAAACTACAAGGGAGACGCGACGATACAAGAAAGTGAGCTTTCTGGCTCCTCTAGTATTATAAAAATGGATTGAACACCTCCTGTGGTCAATGTCTCTGCTCTAGAATATTGACCACAGCATTGAGGTCAAAGTTCTTTGCCTTCAGCAATATCAAATAATGGAACAGCAGGTCGGCACTTTCATTTAGGAAAAGGTCATCGTTGTCGTCTTTGGCTTCGATGACTGTTTCCACAGCCTCCTCCCCTACTTTTTGGGCAACCTTGTTGATGCCTTTTCGGAATAGGGATGCCACATAGCTATCGGGGTTCTCTTGGTCGTTCTTTCTGGATTCAATGATGTCTTCCAAGGTGGATAAAAAACCATAGCCTTGAACATTTTCCTCGGCCCAGCACGTATCGGTCCCTTTATGGCAAGTAGGCCCAACAGGATTGACCTTCACCAAAAGTGTATCGTTGTCGCAATCTACTTGCATGTCAACAAGGTTCAAAAAGTTGCCACTTTCCTCACCTTTAGTCCATAAACGCTGCTTGGAACGGCTAAAAAAAGTGACTTTTTGGGTTTCTTGGGTTTTTTCAAACGCTTCTTGGTTCATATAGCCCAACATCAACACATTTTTGGTGGCTGCATCTTGAACAATGGCCGGTACAAGTCCGTCTGAATTTTTATTGAAGTCTATTTGCATTGTTATATTCTTACAGGAATTCCTTCTTCCTTTAATTCTTGTTTAAGTGTGTTTATTTCAATTTCCTTAAAGTGAAAAACACTGGCAGCCAATGCCGCATCAGCTTTTCCATCCTTAAAAGTATCTGTGAAATGAGATATGGTTCCCGCCCCACCTGAGGCAATCACTGGAATATTTACCAATTCGGATAATTTCGCCAATGCCTTGTTCGCAAAGCCATTCTTGGTACCATCATGATCCATTGAAGTGAACAAAATTTCACCAGCACCACGTTCTTCCACTTCCTTTGCCCAATCAAAAAGATCCAGTTCTGTAGGTACCTTCCCTCCTACCAGATGGACTTTCCATTGTCCGTCAACTTGTTTGGCATCAATAGCGACTACGATGCATTGTGAACCGAATTTGGCCACCAATTCATTGATCAATTCAGGTCTTTTCACCGCTGATGAGTTAATAGAAACCTTATCGGCCCCGTTTTTTAAGAGAATGTCCACATCTTCCACAGAAGAAATCCCTCCACCAACAGTAAAAGGAATATTGATGGTCTCAGCCACATGATAGACCAGTTCAGCCAAGGTCTTCCGTTTTTCCTCCGTAGCCGAGATATCCAGGAAAACCAATTCATCCGCTCCTTCTTTAGCATAAATGGATGCCAGTTCCACTGGGTCTCCTGCATCTCGTAGGTCAACAAAGTTGATTCCTTTCACAGTGCGTCCGTTTTTAATATCGAGACAGGGTATTATTCTTTTTGTAAGCATTTATTCTTCTTTGGCAGCACTTTTTGTTAGTGCTTTATTAATGTGAGACTACCTTTAAACCAACAATTGAAGCAATCAATGTTGTTATAAAAAACAATCTCCAAAACGTTGCGGGTTCCTTAAAAACAAAAATTCCAAACAGTACTGTCCCCACAGCACCGATACCGGTCCAAACCGCATATGCTGTACCTATCGGCAATTCTTGTGTTGCTTTGACCAACAAAAACATACTGATTGTAAGGCAAACTACAAATCCTATGTACCAATACGTCATTTCCGTACCCGTTGTTTCCTTGGCCTTTCCAAGACAGGCAGCAAATGCAACTTCAAAGAGTCCTGCAATTATCAAGAGTATCCAGTTCATTGGCTGTATTGTAATGCTAGCTTTCGTTTTTTGCATTCAGGTTGACCCCACCGTAAAAACCAAGGTCTTTGTTTTGTAAAATTTTGGTCCATAGTGCTATTTGCCCTGTGTGGTAGGACAAATGTTCCGTGACATGGATAATGTTGCCCACTCCAGAAAAATTAAACCCTTGAACGTTTCGTTTACGCAATAATTCATTGAGTGGGGCATCGTAGAACGCTCTTTTGGCGTCCGAAATGGTATCTTCCAGTTTTTTGACAAGTTCTGCTTTGGAATAGCCTGAATCGGTGGAAAACTCTTCATCCCTTACACGTTCATCCTCCAAATTTTGGATGGAAGCTATCCCGTATTGAGTAATGTTTCCGCATAAATGAAGGATGAGATTGGCGATACTATTGCTCGACTCATTTGGTTTTTCCCAAAGTTGTTCCTCGGACAATTGATCTAAACAGATTTTGATCATGCGAAGACTTTCATTCATCCGATAGCCCGCGTTCCATACCAATTCTTCCTGGAGTTCTCTTTCTTTATCCATTTTTAAGAATATATTGTTCCAATTGCTTTAAACTGATCTTGCCTTCATAAATGGCTTTTCCAATGATTGTACCTTCACAACCAAGTTCAGCAAGTCTGGGGAGTTCGTCAAAAGTGGAAATTCCACCACTGGCAATTAAATTTAAGCCTTTTTTGGTTTGGGCCAACATTTTTTGATACAAGTCGAACGCAGGCCCTTGCAGCATGCCATCCTTGCTTATATCCGTACAAATCACATATTCGACACCTTCGGATTGATACTGCTGCACAAATGGAATCAGCTCCAAATCCGATTCTTCTTGCCAGCCCGAAACCGCTACTTTCTCGTTATTGGCATCGGCACCTAGAATGATTTTTCTAGCCCCGTAGGTCGACAACCAGCTCAAAAAAGTTTCCCTGTCTTTAACAGCTATACTTCCGCCCGTAATTTGATGTGCTCCGCTTTGAAAAGCAACATGCAGGTCATCACCCGATTTTAATCCACCGCCAAAGTCAATTTGCAAACTGGTCTTGAAGGCAATGGTCTCCAATACTTTGTAGTTGACAATATGTTGGGATTTAGCCCCGTCCAAATCAACCAAATGTAGGTGCTGGATACCGTGCGCCTCAAACTCCTTGGCGACTTCCAACGGATTTTCATTATAGACTTTTTTGGTGCTGTAATCTCCTTTAGATAGACGTACACATTTACCATCAATGATATCAATAGCTGGAATCAATCTCATTTTCTAATCATATTTTACTCGTTCTATGGACATCCACATTTTTGAATCCCCAACTTTTTTAAAGCCCAGATTTTCATAAAAACTATGGGCGTCCAATGTTTTTAGTGCTACGGTGTTTACTTTCTTCACATCAGGTTGGTCCAAAATATATTGCACCAATTTTTTTCCAAGTCCTTTGCCTTTGTTAGGCTCAAAGACAACTACATCCATAATGTAGGCAAACACCAAACCGTCTGTCATCATTCTGGCGTAAGCAACCTGCTCACCGTTCTTATTGAACATTCCAAAGCAGATGCTTTTTTCAATGGTCATCAAGGTTTCCTCCCAACTTCTGTTCTTGCCCCAATAGGTTGAAGTAATCTGCTGATGAACTTTTTTAATGTCCAGCCTGTTCTTGTCGGTCAATATTTGAAATTCCATGGCTTAAGAAATGGATAAAAAGTTCATTAAAATCTCACTGCCAACATCACTGCTCTTTTCAGGGTGAAATTGTACACCGTAAAAATTATCTTTTTGCAATGCGGCACTATACGCTACACCATATTCCGATGTGGCAATGGTTTCAGCTCCCATCGGAGCATAAAAACTATGAACCAAATAGATATAGGATTTCTCAGGAATATTTTTGAACAGCTCATTTTTTAAATCCAAAATCTGGTTCCATCCAATTTGAGGAACTTTGACTTTATTGGAAAATTTAACCACATCCAAATCAAATATGCCCAAGCCTTCCGTATTTCCTTCTTCGGATGAATGGCACATGAGTTGCATACCCAAACAGATACCCAAAACAGGTTGTTTTAAGGCAGGAATCACCTTGTCCAATCCTGTAGCTTTTAATTTGGCCATAGCGGAACTGGCCTCTCCCACTCCAGGGAAAATCACTTTATCGGCTTTTCGGATTTCTTCTGCATCATGGCTCAAAACAGCTTCATATCCTAGCCGTTTTATCGCAAATATGATACTTTGAATATTACCTGCTCCGTAATCGATTATTACAATTTTCATTTATTCTTTAATCTTTTGTCATTTCGAGCAAAGCGAGAAAACAAGATTTTTCAGTCGTAAGCTCCTTCGAAATGACATTTTTTTATAGCATGCCCTTTGTAGAAGGCAGCACCATTTTTTCAGCATCACGTTTTACCGCCATTTTAATAGACTTGGCAAAAGCTTTGAATATGGCCTCGATTTTATGGTGTTCGTTGGTTCCTTCGGCCTTGATGTTCAAATTGGCTTTGGCGCCATCGGTGAACGATTTAAAAAAGTGCATGAACATTTCCGTTGGCATGTCCCCCACTTTTTCACGCTTGAACTCGGTGTCCCAGACCAACCAATTCCTTCCACCAAAATCAATGGCAACTTGTGCAAGGCAATCGTCCATGGGCAAGGCAAAACCATAGCGTTCTATACCCAGTTTGTTGCCCAAAGCTTTAGAAAACAACTCACCCAAAGCAATAGCGGTATCCTCGATGGTGTGATGTTCGTCCACTTCTAAATCGCCATCGACCTTGATTTCCAAATCCATTTGTCCGTGCCTAGCTAGCTGGTCCAACATATGGTCAAAAAACGCCAGACCTGTATTGATGTCACTTTTTCCTGTGCCGTCAAGGTTGATTTTGATATAAATATCGGTCTCGTTAGTTTTTCGGGTTATTTCCGCAACACGATTTTCCAACTTTAAGAATTCATAAATTTTCTGCCAATCGTTGGTTTCTAGGGCTATAAAATTGTCCAACTCTTCACGCTTCACCGTGATTTCCCCTGTACCAAAGTGCGTTTCATCATTAATAAAGATTCCTTTGGCGCCCAAATTCTTGGCCAGTTCCACGTCTGTCAAACGGTCACCGATCACAAAAGAATTGGCCAAATCATATTCATCGGAAAAATAGGAGGTCAACATTCCCGTGCCTGGTTTTCGGGTATTGGCGTTGTCCTTTGGGAAGGTCCTGTCAATAAAAACGTTATCGAACACTACTCCTTCATTTTCAAAGGATTTCATAATAAAATTATGAACAGGCCAAAAGGTATCCTCAGGAAAAATATCGGTGCCAAGGCCATCTTGATTGGTGATCATCACCAATTCATAATCCAACTCCTTTGCAATCTTACCTAAATAAGTAAAAGCCTTTGGATAGAAAATCATTTTTTCAAAGGCATCTATTTGCTCATCAACAGTTTCCTTGATGATGGTTCCATCGCGATCTATAAATAGTACTTTTTTGCCCATTATTCCAATTCTTTTAAAATAGCTATCAATTTTTTGTTTTCTTCCGGTGTCCCCACGGTAAATCGCAGCGTATTTTCACAGAGCGGTTGAGTGCTTCTGTTGCGTACGACTACCTGCTTGTTCAATAGTTGTTGGTAACGTTTGTTGGCATCATCCACCTTCGCCAGTATAAAGTTGGCATCGGTTGGATAAAGAACTTCCACAAATTCCAAGCTCTCCAAGGCCTTCATTAGTTCTTGCCTTTCCTTGAGTATATGCTTCACTTCTTGTTGTACCAAATCTTGGTTCAAAACCCGTTGTAATGCGTGCTGCTGGGTCAATTGGTTGACATTGTAAGGCGGTTTGATTTTGTTCAAAACCCCTATAATTTCTTCGGATGCGTAGCAAACACCCAATCGAATACCTGCCAAACCGTAGGCTTTTGATAGGGTTTGCGTGACAATCAAATTAGGATAGTTTATGAGTTGCGACAACCAACTTTCATCTTTTGAAAAATCAATGTAGGCTTCATCAATCACCACCAATCCATTAAAAGATTTTAATAACCGTTCTATTTTTTCCTTATGAAATGAATTCGCTGTAGGATTGTTGGGCGAGCAAATGAAAAGCAACTTGGTTTTAATATCAACCACTTTTAAAATTTCATCCACATTGGGTTCGAAATCATTGGTTAGCAGAACCTCCTTGTTTTTAACTGCATTGATGCCTGCCAGCACCTTGTACATTCCGTAAGTTGGTGGCAGCGTGATAATATTATCTTGATTCGGTTCACAAAACGCCCTATAGATCAAATCCAAGACTTCGTCACTTCCATTTCCCAATAAAATTTGATTTTCCGATATGCTTTTTTGATCCGCCAGCACTGACTTCAAACTTCTTTGGTAAGGGTCCGGATAACGGTTGACACCATTGTCGTACGGATTTTCGTTGGCGTCCAAAAAAATCATTTCGGAGCCATCGGAAACATATTCGTCACGTGCCGAAGAGTATGGCTGCAGTTTTTGAACCGATTCTCTCACCAGCTTATTTAAATCAAACCCTTTCATTATTTCAAACTTTTTAATCTGAGGGTTACTGCATTTTTATGTGCTTGCAATCCTTCTGCATCTGCCATTAGCTCAATAGCGGTTCCAATGCCTTTGATGCCTTTCTCGGATATTTTTTGAAAGGTCATGCTTTTCATAAAACTATCGAGATTTACACCACTGTATTGCTTTGCGTAACCGTTGGTCGGTAAGGTGTGATTGGTGCCCGAAGCATAGTCGCCTGCACTTTCTGGCGTATAGTTCCCAATAAAAACCGAACCGGCATTTTGAATGTTTTCCAGATAAAACTCTTCATTTTCCATACAAACAATAAAGTGTTCTGGCCCATATTCATTGATTAGTCCCAGTGCTTCTTGGTCATCTTTGACTAAAATCAACCTGCTGTTTCCAATGGATTTCTGAGCTATTTCAACCCGTGGTAACTGTTGGATCTGGATTCCAATTTCCTTTTCAACAGCATCAATCAAGTTTTCGGAAGTGGATACAAGAATCACCTGACTGTCCACACCATGCTCGGCCTGGCTCAGCAAATCCGAAGCTACGAACGCGGCATTTGCTGAATCATCGGCAACCACCAACAATTCACTCGGCCCTGCCGGCATATCAATGGCTACACCATATTTTGTGGCCAATTGCTTGGCAACCGTCACATATTGATTTCCGGGGCCAAATATTTTGTGCACTTTCGGTATGCTTTCCGTGCCAAAGGTCATTCCGGCAATGGCCTGAATCCCTCCTGTTTTAAAAATCTGCGTCACCCCGCACAACTGAGCTGTGTATAAAATTGCTGAATTGATTTCCCCATTCCTATCAGGTGGACTACAAAGTATAATCTCTTTACACTCTGCTAATTTGGCTGGAATGGCTAGCATCAAAATAGTTGAAAACAACGGAGCTGTTCCACCTGGAATGTACAATCCCACTTTTTGAATAGGACGCTTTTCCTGCCAACACGCCACGCCGGGCATGGTTTCCACTTCAACTTTTGAGGTTTTTTGGGCAGCATGGAATTTTTCTATATTCGATTTGGCAAGATTGATGGCCTGCTTCAATGCATCGGAAACGGAATTGCTTGCGTTTTCAATCTCGTCTTCTTTTACCAAAATAGAATCCAAAGTGACTTTATCAAATTGGGCCGTGTATTTTTTGATAACCGTATCACCATCAGCCTGTACCTCTTTAAAGATACTGTTGACAATCTCCTCAATATCTGAAACGCTCTGGGTGGGACGCTTTAAAATTTCGTTCCAATCATTTTTATTTGGTTTTACTATTTTCTTCATTTTACACCCCTAAGGTCCCCTCAAGGGGACAATTATTCATTAAAATCGTATCTTTTATTGTCTACAATACCATTTTTTCGATTGGACACACCAAAATTCCCTCTGCACCGGCTGCTTTTAGCTCATCGATGACCTCCCAGAAGGTTTCACGATTGATTACGGTGTGTACGGAACTCCAGCCTTCTTCCGCCAATGGCAAAACGGTGGGACTACGCATTCCAGGTAGAATGGAAATAATCTCATCCAGTTTATCGTTGGGGGCATTCATGAGCACGTACTTATTGTTGCGGGCTTGAAGTACAGATTTTATCCTAAATTGGATTTTCTTTAGCAATTCTTTTCGCTCTTCGGAAATGGTGGGCGATACCGCTAATACGGCCTCACTTTTTAACATCACTTCCACTTCCTTTAAATTATTTTTGAAAAGTGTGCTTCCACTGGAAACGATATCGCAGATTCCATAGGCCAAGCCAATATTCGGGGCTATCTCTACAGAACCATTGATGATATGTAGTTCCGCTGTTACTCCTTTGGAAGCCAAGTATTCCTTAACCGTATTCGGATACGAGGTGGCTATTTTTTTGCCCTCAAAATCCTTAATGGAATTATAGGTTACTCCTTTGGGTACGGCCAAGGAGACACGACATTTCGAAAAATTCAGGCGCTCGGCAATGGAAATATCCTTTCCTTTTTCAATAAGCACATTTTCGCCAATTATGGCAATGTCTACTACGCCATCCCTTAAGTATTGTGGGATGTCCCCATTTCGCAAATAGAAAACCTCCAATGGAAAATTTCGGGATGTAGCTTTTAATTGGTCTTTTCCATTATCGATGGAGATACCGCAATCTTTTAAAATGGCGAGGGAATCCTCGTTCAATCGACCACTTTTTTGAACAGCAATTCTAATTTTTGTCATTTTTCAATCGTTTTGTTCGAAAAACCAAATGGGTACAAAAAACAAACCCGTTTGATTTCTCAAACGGGTTAGAATATATTTTAAAAACAACAATACATTTCTATCTCGCTTGAGGGCAAGTATAAAAATGATGATGTGTGTTTCTATTTCTCATGATGCTTCAAAAGTAGAACATATTTTTATATCAAAAAAGGGGAATTTAGTTATTTCCCAAAATTAATGGCAAACCATCGTCTCCAGAACCAACCACAACAATTTTGGCGTTAGGGGACTCGGCCAGTTTCAATGTTGCGTCTATACCTTTGTCCTGCAGAATTTTATCGGTCAATGAAGCACTTAGGATGCGGTTGGCGTCCGCCTTACCTTGTGCTTCTATTCTAACCTTTTCGGCTTCCTTTTCTGCAGTCACCAATCTAAATTCATATTCCAATGACTCTTGTTCCTGCTTCAATTTGCGCTCAATGGCATCCTTGATGGTTGGCGGTAAGGTAACATCTCTTACCAGTACCTCATTGAGTTGAATATACTGGTCTTCCACAATTTTCTGGGTCTCCTCAAAAATCTCTTGTTGAATGGCATCACGTTTACTGGAGTATAATTGTTCGGGAGTATAACGCCCAACAACGCTACGTGCGGCAGACCTGATGGCAGGAAGCAATACGCGCTCTATGTACTGTTCACTTTTTTCCTGATGTAACTTTCCGAGTTGCTCATATTTGGGTTGGAACCATACGGATGCCTCCAATTTAATATCCAATCCATTGGATGAGAGCACGTTCATTTTTTCCAAACGTTCTTGTTGTCGAACTTCATAAATATAAACTTTATTCCAAGGAGCCACTAAATGAAACCCTTCTCCCAGAGGTGGTTCGTCGGTAACAACCCCTCCACCGAAATATCTGTACAAAACTCCAGCTTCACCGGAACCAATGGTCACTGTTGACCTAGATGCAAAAATGATTAGAAAAATAATCGCTGCCAAAGCTGGCAACGCAATCTTTGGTAATTTATCCATTTTATTGAGGTTTATTGAGGTTTTTAAATCAATCCGTTATATTTTCTGATGAACCATTCCGCTGCAAGTGAAAGAATGATGAGTCCGAGTAAAATACGGAAATCTATTAAAGATACAACATTATCCCTGCTTTTTTGGACAGGTAAAAACTGTTGTGATGATGACAGATTGGCCTGTAGTTCATCCAATTTGTCCAAATAGTAGACCTGTCCGCTATTCTTGGAAGCCAAACGCTCCATTTTTTTATAATTGGCGGATATCAATTGTTTTTCTGGATTAAAATCCAAAATCCTGAAAGTTCCAGAGCGACTCAAATTTTCATCGGCTACAGTAACGGTGAACTCATACTCCCCTGCTTGGAGGTCGCTCAGGTCCACTTCATAAAAAGAACCTTTCAGTAACATGGGCGACACCCTTGAAAAATCGTTTTCCTTACCTTTTATGGTAATGGAAATATTGGCATTGGCATCAAACTGGTAGCTTTCATCAAAATAAGAAGCCCTCACCTTGGCCATGCTTGCGTTATCAAAAACCAGTTCATAATCCAATTCTAAACGGTTTCGTTGTTTGTTGGAGCCCAAATACACCATTAAATTTCCAATGAAATCATCAAACGCTAGAAAATTATCGTCATTTCGGTACACTTGCGCTCGCCAGCGCCATATATTTTCCCCAAAGAGCACAGCTTCTTTGGTGTCGGATTCCGTCAAAATTGTAAATAAGGGCTTTTCAAGGTTGATGCCCTGCAGCTGCTGGAACATTAAAATGTCGCTGTCCTTGTTCAATTGTATATCTCCAAGGGTGCCTTGCAAAGGCGGGAATCCATCTACGGAAAAATTACCGAGTCCAAAAAGGCCAAAAGCGTTATTTAAAACAGGTAAAATATCCTCTGATTGTCTACTGCCCGAAATGGTGAAACTTTCTTGAATACCATTCAAAAAATTCCAATCTGTTTTGCTTCCCGTAACGGTAAAATAATTGGCCCCAGTATTTTTCAGGAATTCATAAACGTTTCTGAAATTGCGATTAGGTTGGTACAGAATCAGCAATCCCATTTCTTCCAATTCGGACTGGTCTGCTGTTGGCTTTACAAGTGTAACCGACCGTTGTTCATTGGACTCGATGGATTTTTTTAAGGCTCCGATGTCCGGGTGCAACATATCGGAAACTATGGCTACATTGGTTTTTTCATCAATTACCTCAATCGCGGTTTCCTTAGAATTGTTAGCGGTATTGCGCTCATTTTCCAAAGCCCCAACTTCAATTTTGATGGTTTTGATGCCGACGCTTTGTGCTTCCACCAAGGTATTTAACGTTTGGCTATTTTTAGTGGCGTTAAGATCAATTCGTTCTTGATGAACCCTACTCCCATTTATTGAAATAGTTACTGTGCTGGTAACCGAACGGTTACCTTGATACCGAATAGTGGATTCAATAGGAAAACTGTTTCGCAAAAAAGCGTATTTGTTGACATTGATGAGTCCTACTGAAATATCTTCATATTGGATGGTATCGCCAATCACCACAGGATTTATGGTGGAATTCTCGTTCAATGTGATGTATTCGTAATCCCGACCTAATGTCTGGTTTCCATCAGAAAACAAAACGATGGTATTATTTCCGTTTACAAAAACATCTTTCAACGTCGAGAGTGCATTCGAAATGTCGGTATTTCCATGGTCAAATCGTATGGAATCCGTGGAAGAAATGGAAGTCCCGAATTCGTACTGATGAATGTCAAACCGTTCGGTTAAAGCTTTATTTTGTTTGATTTGAGAAATGGCGCTCGAAATCTCTGTCTCGGAAGAAGCACCGCCCATTGAGGTAGAATTGTCCACCAAAAGAATCAAGTTTACTTTTTCGATGTAATAATCTTTACTGACAAACTTTGGATTGATCAAAAGCAAAAGGCCGCAAAACAAGGTGATAAACCGTAATGCGGCCAATATTATTTTAATTGAACCCTTTCTTGGGTTTTTATAGAAGTATTGAAAATAGACAAGGATAAGCGCGGCAGCAACTGCTAAAATAATAAGAAGTACCGTGCTCAACTCCATTCATTTAGGTTAACATTCCACCATCAACATTGAGTACCTGCCCTGTTACGTAGTCGGATAGGTCTGATGCCAAAAATACACAAGCATTGGCCACATCTTCTGGACTTCCACCTCGTTTTAATGGAATGCCTTCTCTCCAGCCTTGAACTGTTTTTTCGTCCAATTTCTCGGTCATTTCAGTTTCGATAAAACCTGGCGCAATGGCATTGCAACGGATGTTTCTAGACCCCAATTCCAAGGCTACGGATTTTGTAAAACCAATCATACCCGCTTTTGATGCTGCGTAGTTGGTCTGTCCTGCATTACCTTTTACACCTACCACACTGCTCATATTTACTATGGAACCTTTACGCTGCTTCAACATGGTACGTTGAACAGCTTTGGTCATATTGAACACGGATTTCAGGTTGATTTCAATGACAGTATCAAAATCTGCTTCGCCCATTCGCATCAACAAGTTGTCCTTAGTGATACCTGCGTTATTGATAAGTACGTCGATCCTGCCATCAAAATCTTCCAAAACCTTGGCAACAAGCGCTTCGGATTCTTCAAAACTGGCGGCATTGCTCTTATAGGCCTTGGCTTTTACGCCCATTTCGGTCAATTCTTTTTCCAATTCCAAGGCTGGAGCTTCACTGGAACTGTAGGTGAAGGCGACATTTGCCCCATGTTTTGCAAATACTTCGGCAATGCCTTTACCTATTCCTCTACTGGCTCCTGTTATAATTACATTTTTCCCTTCCAAAAGTTTCATAAAATGATTGTGTTTGAATGGTTAATAACCAAATATAGTTGTTGTTTTATGTTTAGACGAAAAAAAATCCCGCATAAAACGGGATTTAGTATGGTTTTAACGGTCGGTTATCCAACCACTTCTTTCACTTTTACGCCAATTTCAGCTGGAGAATCGACCACGTGGATACCACATTCCTTCATAATTCTTTTCTTTGCTTGAGCGGTATCGTCGCTTCCACCTACAATTGCACCAGCGTGTCCCATGGTGCGTCCGGCAGGAGCAGTTTCACCAGCAATAAATCCAACAATCGGTTTTTTGCTTCCACTCTCTTTATACCACCTAGCGGCTTCAGCTTCCAATTGACCACCGATTTCACCGATCATAACAACACATTCGGTTTCAGGGTCATTGATCAATAGCTCTACGGCTTGTTTTGTTGTGGTTCCAATAATTGGGTCACCACCGATTCCGATGGCAGTTGTAATTCCCAATCCTTGACGAACTACTTGATCAGCAGCTTCATAGGTCAAAGTCCCTGATTTTGAGACGATTCCCACTTTTCCTTTTTTGAAGACAAATCCTGGCATGATACCAACTTTGGCCTCACCAGGGGTAATTACACCCGGACAGTTTGGACCGATCAATGTGCAATCCTTGTTTTTTATGTAATCATTGGCCTTTACCATATCCGCTACGGGAATACCTTCGGTAATGGTGATGATTACTTTGATTCCGGCGTCGGCAGCTTCCATAATGGCGTCGGCAGCAAATGCAGGTGGAACAAAAATGATAGTGGTATCGGCACCAACTTCTTTAACAGCATCTTCGACTGTATTAAAAACTGGTTTTCCTAAATGTTCTTGTCCCCCTTTTCCAGGAGTCACCCCACCAACCACGTTGGTACCGTATTCAATCATTTGTTCGGCGTGGAATGTTCCTTCACTACCGGTAAATCCTTGTACAATTATGTTTGAATCCTTGTTTACTAAGACGCTCATATATTTAACTTAATGTAGAGATACAAAAATATGGTTTACTAAAGTTTTTATCTATTGATTTCTTAAATCTTTTTCAGTTTTTTCAAGATTTCTGGAATCTTTTTAATGTAGGCAATCTGTTTGAGTTTTTCGCGCGCTTCCTCTGCTGGGTAACCAAAATAGGTTTTGCCGCCTTCAAGGGATTTTGAAATACCTGATTGTGCCAAGACGACTGCTTTTTTGCCAATGGTCGCACCGCTTGTGATGCCTACTTGTCCCCAAAGGGTCACTTCGTCCTCGATGGTGCAACAGCCGGCGATGCCAACATGGGATGCAATCAAGCATTTTTTGCCTATGATCGTATCATGCCCAACTTGGATTTGGTTATCCAATTTGGACCCTTCCTTAATGGTTGTTGATGCGGTTACTCCACGGTCAATGGTACATCCAGCACCAACATCAACGTTGTTCTCGATGACGACATTTCCTCCAGACAGCAATTTATCGAAGCCTTCGGGTCTGTTTTTGTAGTAGAACGCATCCGCACCCAGTACAGTTCCTGCATGAATGGTTACATTGTCGCCTAGTATGCATCCATCGTAAATCGTTACGTTTGGATGAATCACAGAGTTTTTACCGATTTTCACATGATTACCTATAAATACGTTGGGCTGAATAACGGTACCTTCCCCTATCTCTGCTGATTCGGCTATAGTTGAAGCTGCAGTTTCAAAAGGTTTGAAATGTCGGGTCAACTTGTTGAAATCCCTAAAAGGATCATCGGAAACGAGCAATGCCTTGCCTTGCGGGCATTCCACTTGTTTATTGATGAGTACCACCGTAGCATCTGATTGTAGGGCTTTGTCATAATATTTGGGATGATCCACAAATACGATGTCCCCTGCTTCCACTACGTGGATTTCATTCATGCCAAGTACAGGAAAGTTTTCATCACCAACAAAATCGCAGGCAATGATTTCCGAAATTTCCTTTAAAGTATACGTTTTCGGGAATTTCATTAAGGCTATTCTTTAGCACGTTCCAAGTAAGCGCCTTTCTCCGTATCGATCTTGATCTTGTCACCTTCGTTGATGAAAAGAGGTACATTAACACTGGCCCCTGTTTCAACGGTAGCCGGCTTGGTAGCATTGGTCGCCGTGTTCCCTTTAACACCGGGCTCCGTATGGGTCACTTCCAAAACAACACTGGCAGGCATTTCAACAGAAAGCGGCATATTATCCTCTGCGTTGAAAATGATTGTAACGACTTCGCTCTCTTTCATGAGGTCATAAGCATCAAGAGCATCCCTTTGCAAGGCAATTTGAGTGTAGTCGTCCGTGTTCATGAAGTGATAGGTCTCACCTTCACTGTACAAAAATTGATAGCTACGTGTTTCTACACGGACATCTTCAATCTTATGTCCTGCGGAAAATGTATTGTCAATCACCTTTCCAGTGGTGACACTTTTCAATTTGGTACGGACAAATGCAGGTCCTTTACCGGGTTTCACATGAAGAAATTCTACGATTTTGTAGATATCGTGATTGTACTTGATGCACAATCCTTTTCTTATATCAGAAGTACTTGCCATAAATTTAATTTGAACTGAAATAACCTTTCATAATTCCACGCTGCGAATCTCGTATAAATTGAAGAATCTCATCTCGCTCTGGAGTTGCCTCCATTTCAGCTTCAATAATGGATGCTGCTTGGGAATTGTTATAATTTTGTTGATAGAGCAGTCTATAAATATTTTGAATCTCACGAATCTTGTCGGACTCGAAACCTCTTCTTCGTAATCCAATGGAATTGATACCCACATAAGAAAGGGGCTCCCTTGCTGCTTTTACGTAGGGAGGCACATCTTTACGAACCAAAGAACCACCGGTTACAAAGGCATGGTTTCCAATGGATACAAACTGATGCACGGCTACCATTCCTGCCAAAACAACATTTTGACCAATGGTAACATGACCTGCCAATGTGGAATTGTTACTGAAGATACAGCCATCGCCCACAAAACAATCGTGTGCGACATGGCAATAGGCCATAATTAAACAATTGTTTCCAATCACCGTTTTCATACGGTCGGAAGTACCTTTATTAATCGTGGCACATTCTCTAATCGTGGTATTGTCACCAATTACAACTGTAGTCTCCTCACCTTGATATTTAAGGTCTTGGGGCATAGCGGAAATAACGGCTCCTGGGAAAATACTGCAGTTTTTTCCTATTCGGGCACCTTCCATTATGGTAACGTTGGAACCAATCCAAGTTCCCTCTCCTATCGTTACGTTGTTATGTATCGTGGTAAAGGGCTCAATCACCACATTTTTGGCGATTTTGGCTCCTGGGTGTACATATGCTAAGGGTTGGTTCATTTACGAATCTGTGTTTTTTGTTTTAACGATTTGGGCCATCAGTTCAGCTTCGGACACTAATTTGCCATTGGCATAAGCGTAGGCTTGCATATGGCAGATTCCTCTCCTGATCGGAGAAATCAAATCACATTTAAATATTAATGTATCACCGGGAACCACTTGTTGCTTAAATTTCACCTTGTCTATCTTCATAAAGAAAGTCAGGTAATTCTCAGGGTCCGGAACCGTGCTCAAAACAAGTATCCCTCCAGTTTGGGCCATGGCTTCAACCTGCAATACCCCTGGCATAACAGGCGCTCCGGGGAAGTGGCCAACAAAAAATGGCTCGTTCATGGTCACATTTTTGACCCCGACAACATGTGAGTCGGAAAGTTCCAAAATTTTATCGACCAATAAAAATGGTGGACGGTGCGGCAACCTTGCCATGATTTCGTTCACGTCCATTAAAGGCTCTTGATTCAAATCATAGCTGGGAACTTTGTTCCTCTTTTCTATTTTGATGATTTTGGACAGTTTTTTGGCAAACTGTGTGTTCACGAAATGTCCAGGTTTGTTAGCAATGACTTTTCCACGAATACGTGTTCCTGCCAAGGCCAAATCACCGATAACGTCTAGCAACTTATGTCTTGCTGCTTCGTTTGGGTGATGGAGGGTTAGATTGTCCAAAATTCCATTGGGCTTTACGGATAGTTTCTCTTTACCAAAAGCCTTCTCCAATTTTTTCATGGTAGACTCGGAAATTTCTTTGTCCACATAAACGATGGCGTTGTTCAGGTCACCACCTTTAATTAGGCCGTTCTCCAATAACATTTCAAGTTCATGAAGAAAACTGAATGTACGGGAATCGGCTATTTCTTCCTTGAAATCGGACATTTTTTCCAAAGTGGCATTCTGAGTGCCCAGAACCTTGGTTCCAAAATCCACCATGGTAGTCACTTGGTATTCATCCGAAGGAATAATGGTGATTTCGCTACCGGTGGTTTCATCTTTATAGGAAATCACATCTTTTACAACATATTCTTCCCTTTCTTCCTCTTGTTCCACGATACCAGCTTCTTCCAAAGCTTTCACAAAAAACTTGGAGGAACCATCCATAATCGGTGGTTCGGGAGCATCGAGCTCAATAAGAACGTTATCAATGTCCAATCCGACCAAAGCTGCTAGAACATGCTCCGAGGTATGAATTTTAACTCCGTTCTTTTCAAGATTGGTGCCTCTTTGGGTATTTACTACGTAGTTGGCATCGGCCTCAATAATGGGTTCGCCTTCCAAATCAATTCTTTGGAACGCAAAACCGTGATTTTCGTCCGCGGGCAAAAAGCTCATGGTTACGTTTTCTCCCGTATGTAGTCCTACACCTTGGAGCGTTACTTTTTTGCCAATGGTGCGTTGTTTGTTACTTGGTTTGCTCACCTTCAACTCTTTTTTCTATGTTAGAGATTTGACTTGCCAGTTTGGGCAAATTCTTAAAGTGTACATATGATTTGTTGAAGTCTCCATAGTTCAATGCTGGTGAACCTTGAAGGGCTTCATCATCTTTTACGTTTCTTCCGATTCCTGATTGGGCTTGGATTCGGACCCTATCACCTATGGTGATGTGCCCAACGATTCCTACCTGACCTCCTATCAAACAGTTTTTTCCTATTTTGGTGGAACCTGCCACCCCTGTCTGGGCTGCAATGGCAGTATGTTCTCCAATTTCAACGTTGTGCGCAATCTGGATCTGGTTATCCAGTTTTACGCCCTTTCTCAATATGGTGGAACCTAATGTGGCGCGGTCAATAGTAGTGCCTGCACCAACATCTACATTGTCTTCTATGATTACGTTCCCCGTCTGGGGCACTTTACTGTATTCGCCGTTGGAATTAGGGGTAAAACCAAATCCGTCCGCCCCAATAATCGCTCCACCATGGATTACACAATTGTTTCCAATAATGGTTTCCGAGTATATTTTTGCTCCGGCAAAAACAATAACGTTGTTGCCAATGCTCACATTATCGCCAATGTATGCGTTTGGGTATATTTTTACATTGTCCCCGATTTTTACATTATCACCCAAATAAGCGAATGCACCTAAGTAAAACCCTTCCCCATATTTCGCAGTTTCGGATATGTAGCAGGGATTTTCCACTCCTATCTTATTGTTTTTTACCTGATTGTAATACTCCAATAGTTTTGAAAATGATTTATATGCGTCTTCCACTTTAATAAGTGTAGTGGAAACGGATTGCTCCGGCACAAAATCCTTGTTCACAATGGTGATGGATGCTTTGGTGGAATAAATGTAGGAGGTGTATTTTGGATTGGCCAAAAAGGTCAGTGAGCCTTGCTCTCCTTCTTCGATCTTGGACAATTTATGGACAGCGATTTGAGGATTTCCCTCAACTTCCCCTTCTAAGATTCCGGCAATTTGGGTAGCTGTAAATTTCATTGGTGCAAAAGTAACAAAATTTGTTAAACGGCTTTCTTTGGATAACAGCTGTAATATTTGGTTACCGTTTCGGCAAGCGCTTTTAGGCTGAGCTGGTCAGACTCCTTAACTACATCTGAAATTTTTCCGTTGTTTTTTAAAATTTGAATGGCCTCATCCTTACTGTATGCTTTATTGGATATTTCTCCCTGGAATACGAAATTGGATGCTTCTTCAACGGAAAGATCATGCTTTTTGGTGATCCATTCCAACTTTTCATCCAATTTTTCCGTCGCAATGGGTCGCTTTTTGATTTTAATATGCAAAAGTCGTCTGTTCAATAACATTTCACATAGCTTGGATAACACAAAATCATCATGGAACTGCCAATTTTTTAGAGCGCCCATAATATCTATATCATCCAGTTGGGCAAAAGTCTTCAGAATTTGGGTATTGAAATCCAAAGAATGGTTATTCTTCAGAAAAAATAGCAAAGGTTCGCTTGCGGCTAGTTGCTCCCCTTGACTAAGCAGAAATCTTGCGCGCTGCATTATACGAACCAGTAGTTGCTCTGCTACCAATCCCGTTTTGTGCAGGTACACCTGCCAATACATGAATCTACGGGCCATCAAAAACTTTTCTACCGCATAAATGGCTTTCTCTTCCACAACTAAGTTGCCGTCGACTACATTCAACATGGAAATCAACCGCTCCGAATTTATGTTCCCTTCCGTGACACCTGAGTAGAAGCTATCTCTTTTTAAGTAATCTAAACGATCCATGTCCAATTGACTGGATACTAACTGATTTAAAAAAGGTTTGGGATAATCTCCCTTAAAGATGGAAATGGCGATATCCAATTGTCCATTAAACTCCTTATTGAGTTCCATCATAAATTTCAAGGAAATCTGCTCGTGGCTAATTTCTTTGGCCACAAAACCTTCCAAAGCATGTGAAAATGGGCCGTGGCCTATATCATGCAGCAAAATGGCACATAATAATCCTTCCTCTTCTTCTTTAGTGATTTCTACATTTTTTAACTTTAACACCTGAATGGCCTTCGTCATTAAATGCATACTGCCCAATGCATGATGGAAGCGCGTGTGATGCGCACCTGGATAGACCAAATAGGACAATCCCATTTGGGATATCCGTCTCAACCTTTGAAAGTAAGGATGCGATATAAGGCTAAAAATTAGTTCGTTGGGAGTTCCAATAAAACCGTAAATTGGGTCGTTGAAAACATTAAGTTTATTGGTTTTTACCAAGGATTTTTGTTTTATTTCCCACAAAGATAAACACTATATGAACAAGATAACAATTCTTTGGGTCGATGATGAAATAGACCTATTAAAACCCCATATATTATTCCTAGAGAGCAAGGGCTACAAGGTAGTGACCAGCCAAAGTGGACAAGATGCCATTGAAGAAGTGACAAATACTTTTTTTGACATTGTTTTTTTGGATGAGAACATGCCCGGACTGTCCGGCTTGGAAACCTTGACAGAAATTAAGAAGTATGATGGCTCCATTCCGGTTGTAATGATCACCAAAAGTGAAGAGGAATATATTATGGACGAAGCCATTGGGTCCAAAATAGCAGATTATTTGATCAAGCCCGTGAATCCAAATCAAATCCTTCTTTCCTTAAAAAAGAGTTTGGACAATTCACGCTTGGTCTCAGAAAAGACCACGGCCAATTACCAACAGGAATTCCGTAAAATAGCCATGGATCTTTCCATGATCAATACGCAAGAGGAGTGGGTAGAACTGTACAAGAAATTGATTTATTGGGAGTTGGAACTGGAACAAATCGAAGATTCGGGCATGTTCGAAATTTTGGAATCCCAAAAAGTGGAGGCCAATTCGCAGTTCGGCAAGTTTGTAGATAAGAACTACAAGAGTTGGTTCAAGGACGGTGAAGCTCCTGTGATGTCCCATACCCTTTTTAAAAGCAAAGTAGTCCCCGAGCTTGATGATAGCAAAACTCTTATGGTGGTCATAGATAATTTAAGGTATGACCAATGGTTGGCTTTTGAAAAAACATTGTCCGTTCACTATAAGAAGAAGCAAGAATGCGCCTATTTCAGCATTCTGCCAACGGCGACTCAATATGCCCGTAACGCACTTTTTTCCGGTTTGATGCCCTCCGAAATGGAAAAGCGTTATCCAGACTGGTGGAAAAACGATACCGACGAAGGCGGCAAAAACCTGCATGAATCAGAGTTTTTAGGAGAACAACTGAAAAGGTTGGGATTGAACCTTAAATGGGAATACCATAAAATAAGCAATCTTAAACAAGGGAAACAACTCGCCCAGAATTTTAAGACCCAAAAAAACAATGACCTAACTGTGGTGGTCTACAACTTTGTGGACATGCTCTCCCATTCCAAAACCGAAATGGAAGTGGTAAAAGAGTTGGCCTCCAACGATAAGGCCTATCGGTCGCTTACCTTGAGCTGGTTCAAAAACTCACCGTTACTGGAGATTATCCAGCAGGCCCAAACATTGGGCATGAAACTGATTTTGACCACAGATCACGGGACCATTAATGTAAACCAGCCCTCCAAGGTAATCGGCGACCGTGAGACCAGTTTGAATCTTCGCTATAAAACTGGACGAAGTCTCACGTATCAGGACAAGGACGTGTTGGCTACCAAGAATCCACAGGAAATCCATTTGCCCAACATTAATTTGAGCAGCAGTTTCATTTTTGCTAAGAACGACCTGTTTTTTGCCTATCCGAACAATTACAATCATTATGTAAGTTACTATCGGAATACCTATCAACATGGTGGTGTTTCTTTGGAAGAAATGATTGTCCCTTTTGTAGTTTTGGACCCTAAATAAATTGGAGTGAAGAGAACTTTTCAATTGAACGAAATCCACGATGTGGCCAAAGAGTTTTTGAAAAAAGCACCGGGTAAAGTTGTGTGCTTATACGGTGAAATGGGCGTGGGCAAGACCACTTTGGTAAAAGCTTTGGTTAAAGAACTTGGAGCGATGGATGTTGCCAGTAGCCCCACATTTGGTTTGGTAAATGAATATTCCGATGTTAATGATACTCCCCTAGCCTATCATTTTGATTTTTATCGACTTAATGATGAAATGGAAGCACTGGACATTGGTTTTGAAGATTATTTAAACTCCGATGCTTGGTTGTTTATTGAGTGGCCAGAAAAAATACCTTCATTGCTTCCCAATGATGCCGTAAGCGTATTCCTGCACTTTATCGAGGAAAGCACACGTTCAATCGAGTTAAATATTTCCTAAAATAGTATTGGTATATCTTCAAAAAAATTATTGCACAGATCAAGTGTTTTTCGATAAAACGTTGATTTTTTGCGTTTAAAAACCAATTTTATCGGTAAAACGTATGGTGGGTTGAAATATTTTCCTACATTTGCAATGTGAATTAATTCATTTATTAACCAAAAACTCTTTTACGATGAACACTAAAAAAGTTTTTTTTGGATTGCTAGCTGTTGCATTTTTGGCAATGACCGCTGTATCTACTACAGTTACTTTTGACGACAATCAAACAGTAAGCATTGAAAAGAAGAAATTAGTTAAAATCTAAGTTACTTCTTTATCCAACAACCGTTTAACCCCTTTTTTTTCAAGAAGGGGTTATTTTTTTACAATATTCATGGATTTTTTGAGTTTACAAGAGTGATGAGCAAAAAGTCTACTGTAAGAAAAAGGTTTATAATTGAAGGGGCCGTAGCATTTATAATCGCTATAACTCCCATTCTATTTTATTGTTATAAATATCTTCCCATTCCGCCAGGCAGCACCACTTGGACTTATTTTGGTATTGAGTTCAAAGAAAATAATTTTGGTGAGGTCTCTACTGCAATTTATTATTACTTCAATAAATTTGTTCCTTTGTTACTATTGGTGATATGGTTTGTTACCTCCAAAAATTGGTGGTACCATGCCATATTGATTCCATTGTCCATGTACAGTTTTCAATTATTCACTGCATTGAACTATTCAAATAGTGAACGAATCGATGAGAATGAGATTCTGTATGTTGTGGCAGTCACCATGGTTGTTGTACCTGTGGTATATTTTATAAGAATAAAACTGGTGGACAAGCACGTACATGGAATCGATTTGGATGCTATGGATACCGAACTTCAAATTTTAAAGGAGAAAGAAGAATTACGCAAGGAACGCGAGAAATTGGAACAGCGTCAAAAGAGCGTTTCAAAAAAAATGTAAATTTGCTCAAATGTCAAATCGGCATCTTGCATAGATTTACTCCATATGAGCCACGCTTCCTCCCCATTTAGCAAACAACAATTGCTTCCCCAAGAAGAAACCTTGGAGGTCACTAAACAAAAAGGCGAACTTTTTATCGGTATACCCAAAGAAAACCAGTATCAAGAAAAGCGGGTTTGCCTTACTCCAGATGCCGTCAATGCCATTACAGCCAACGGACATCGAGTATTGCTGGAATCCGGAGCTGGGGAAGGTGCCAATTTTTCCGATATTGATTATACCAATGCGGGTGCGGAAATAACCAGAGATACAAAGAAAGTTTTCTCCTGCCCCATCATTTTAAAAGTGGAACCCCCTACTCTTTCGGAAATTGAAATGTTGAATCCGCAGACCATTGTTATCTCTGCACTCCAGATAAAGACCCAAAACAAGGAGTATTTTGAAAAAATGGCCAAAAGCAGGTTAACGGCCATAGCTTTTGAATATATACGGGATGATGATGGTAACTATCCAGCAGTACGTTCATTAAGTGAAATAGCTGGGACTTCCTCTATTTTGATAGCCTCCGAACTAATATCAAACCCCAACACGGGCAACGGATTGATGTTTGGCAACATTAGCGGCGTTCCACCAATTGAAGTAGTGATAATCGGTGCCGGAACTGTGGGAGAGTTTGCGGCTAGGTCCGCTATTGGACTAGGTGCCAACATTAAGGTCTTTGACAACTCTATCAGTAAATTGAGAGCACTGCAGGCTAATTTAAAGCAAACGGTATACACCTCCACTGTACAGCCCAAAAATTTATTGAAATCCCTAAAGCGTTGTGATGTGGCCATCGGCGCCACGCGCGGAAAGGACCGTTCTCCTGTTGTGGTTTCCCGATCAATGGTGGAAAACATGAAAAAAGGTGCCGTGATCATCGATGTAAGTATTGATATGGGAGGCTGTTTTGAAACTTCTGAGGTAACTACACACAGAAAATCGACTTTCGAGAAATATGGAGTCATTCATTACGGGGTGCCCAACATTCCTTCGCGGTATCCAAGGACTTCCTCCATTTCCATTAGCAATATTTTTACACCCTATTTGTTGAAAATCGGTGAAGAGGGCGGTCTAGAACACTCGTTAAGATTTGATAAAGGCCTGCGCAATGGACTTTACATGTATCACGGGATTTTAACGAACAAATCCGTAGGTGATTGGTTCGGCCTGAGCTACAACGATATTAACTTTCTTATTTTTTAAATAAATGGCATTTTTAAAACGATTGGGATGGTACTTGGTTGGACTGTCCATTGGATTGATTTTTTTGGTTTTTATATTGAAGAAAAAATCAGGTGAGGAAGGATTGGATTTTTGCTATTTACCCAATTGCAGAGTACTCAAGGACATGCGCTCAAAACTACTGATTTTCTCTGAATCGCTTCCCGAACAATATCAGGATACCCTGATAATTAAGTCCTTTTTAAAAGACGGAAATGTGGATTTTGGAAAGAGCGATACCAAATCCGAACCCTGCAAAACCTATTATATTTCTCATGAATACAAGGGTCAGGAACTGGAATTAAAGGCCAAGAATTGTGAGGAGAAGATAATCATTGAAAATGTGTACAATAATCGAGATGATTGATGTTTTTTAGTTAACTATTTTGGTCAAATTATTTTTTTGCTTACTTTGTCTATAGGTGAAGTACAGAGTGAAAATCAAAGATATCTGTAATAATATTGATAATAAAGATCCTTCAAACCCAAAATCACCTCCATTAATTATATTTCTTTCGGAAAACGAAAATTCAATCAATGAATATGAATTCATCCCGCTTACGTTAAACCCAAACAATGATTGAAAAAAGTTCCAACTGAAGTGAAATGCAATGGGAAACCAGAGACTTTGAGTGTAAATGTAAGGTAAGCCCATAATAATTCCTGCCAAAAACAAGTTGACAAATCCTATCCATGAAATATTCGGATTAGCTGAGTGCATTATAGAGAACAGTATAGCTGAAAGGAGTAAAGCCAAAAAATTGTTCATCGATTCCATGAAATTGCGAAGAATATAACCTCTTAACAAAATCTCTTCCGAAAAGGAAACAATAGTATACAGCACTAGTGTCAAAAGAAATTCAATTCCTATGAAATTCATTTCTTTGAACTCCAATTGTCCAAACAAAATAAGCAAGCCATACCCCATGCCCATTATTAAAAGACCCGCTAAAACCCCAAATAAAATATCCTTGCCGTTATTTTTAAAATAAAGGCCAAGATCAAGGAAGGACTTTTTGTCCACATATTTCATGAACAAGGAGATAAGCAAAAGAAAACCCATTAATCCAAACGCGGCAACAATAATTCTTTGAAGGGTTGTCTCTTCCTGAATCCCAACTTCAGCCACGGAAGTCTCCTGCCCAGAAACGACCATACCTACAAATTGAAAAATACCCACAAAAAATAAATAGGGTAAAACTAATAGGAGTACACGCTGCCAACCCTTTATATCATTTTCCTCCATTACACACTTATAGTTCAATCTTCCATCTTCCTGCGTTTCCGCTCTTTGGTAATCAAGGTAAGTTCCCTGGAGGTTTGCCCGGCGACGGAGGTGTTTTCTTCTGCTCGTCTTATCAAATAGGGCATTACGTCACGAACGGGCCCGTATGGAATATATTTTACAGAGTTATAACCACTGGCGGCCAAGTTATAGGTAATATGATCGCTCATCCCGAACAACTGACCGAACCAAATCCTAGCGTCATTTTCAGGAACTTTACGCTCCTCCATTAAATCTACCAATTTGAGGGTACTTTGCTCGTTATGGGTTCCAGCGAATATGGAAAAATACTCCAAGTGCTCCATCATATAATCAATGGCAGCATCAAAGTTCTCATCGGTTAATCGTTTGCTTTTGCAGATAGGACTTTCATAACCTTTATCGTCGGCCCTGTCATTCTCTTTCTCCATGTAGGCACCGCGAACCACTTTAGCGCCAATTTTAAAACCTTCTTCTTTGGCAACTTCGTGTAATTTTATGATGTAGCCCATACGGTCCCAACGGTACATCTGGAAGGTGTTGAAGACAACTGCTTTTTCCTTGTTGTACTTGCGCATCATGTCCAAAACCAAATCATCGGCTGCATCTTGCATCCAACTTTCCTCGGCATCAATTAAAAGGGAAACATCAAGATTGTGGGCTTTTTGGCAGACTTTTTCGAACCTGTTTACGATTCTCCCCCATTCAGCCTGTTCCTTTTCTGTCAACTTGGTGCCGGCAGTAACTTTTTCGAACAATTTAAACCTTCCAAAACCGGTAGGTTTAAAAACAGCAAAGGGCAAAGCGTCCTTTTCTTTGACAAAATCCAAGATTTCCAAGGTTTTTTCCATGGCAAAATCAAACTGATTGTCCACTGATTTCCCCTCGGCAGAATAATCGAGTACGGAACAAACTCCGTTACCATACATATTATCTATAATGGGCAAACAGTCCTTTTCGTTTACGCCACCACAAAAATGGTCGAATACTGTGGTCCTAATCAATCCCTCTACAGGCAAATGGGCTTTTATGGCAACATTTGTCAAGGCGGTTCCTATCTTAACCAAAGGTTCTATGGAAATCATTTTAAAAAGAAAATAAGCTCGCTCCAACTGGGAGTCCGACTTTAGCTCAAAAGCTATGGCAGTGTTCTCAAAATTCGGTCGCATTCAAAACTAGGCATTAAGACCCTAGGTCTATTGTTCTATATTTTCTGATTTTTAATGCTTGGAACACGGGATCGATAAGTTCAAGATGTATTCTTCTACATAATTCCTCAACTCAAAACATTGAAAACCAGAACAGTATTTCTTATTTTGAAAATGCCTTGTTGTTGAATGAAAAATCTATTCAAAACCTATGCATTTACGCTTCCAAATATAGTCACGCAGATTCTATATTTTTGCACTGGAAAAGATAAAAATTAACTTAAACCATGCAGATTTTTATCCAACATGGATTCACAAGAAACAAGGTGGTTCACCAGAAGAAAAAACAAATTAGTTTAGTGGGTATGGACTTCAGCCAAACAGGATTGCTATAAAAGTGACGAATTCTTTTTGTTAACTAGCTTGTTCCGAATATAACATAATCAGCAAAAAAAGAATCAACCCATTAAGATATTGATATAAGTTAGCCAACAAGGGGCGTAAATATAAAAATAGTCTTTATTTAGTGGTGTAATTAAAATTATGGAGTCGGTAAAATCACAATCCTACGAAGTACATTTAGATGAATTGGCAAAAGCGGCGATTAACCAGCATATTGCCAATAAAAATTATTCAAAAATATTCCTATTGGTGGACGAAAACACCAAGGAGCATTGTTTGCCTATTTTTAAAGAAATCTTTGACCATAGCATTGATTCCCTACTTGAAATAAAATCCGGGGAGGAAAACAAGCATATTCACACCTGTTTGCAACTTTGGGAGGATCTTTCCAATTTTGATGGTGACCGCAAAAGTATCCTGATCAATCTTGGAGGTGGCGTACTGACCGATATGGGAGGATTTGTAGCCTCAACTTTTAAAAGAGGAATCGATTTTATCAATATCCCCACTACCCTGCTCTCTATGGTGGATGCGTCCATTGGTGGCAAAACGGGGGTTGACCTTGGCTCGTTAAAAAATCAAGTTGGTGTCATCAATCAGCCACAGATGGTTTTGATTTTCCCTAAATTTCTAAAAACACTCGATGCACGCCAAACGAAAAGCGGATATGCGGAAATGCTGAAACATGGTCTCATCCGAGACAAAGCGTATTGGGAAGATATCGTAGCTAAAGCAGACTTTACAGATGCGGCTCGTATCCAAAAGTCTATCGCAATTAAAAATGATGTTGTTTTACAGGACCCAACAGAGCAAGGGGTGCGTAAAATCCTAAATTTTGGGCATACCTTGGGCCACGCTATCGAATCCTATTGCTTGGACAATCCCAATAAAAAAACATTGTTGCACGGAGAGGCAATTGCTGCTGGGATGATTTTGGAAGGTTATTTATCGCATGAGCTTAGAGGGCTTTCAAAATTGGCTCTGGACGAAATCAAGAAGGCGTTCCTAACTTATTTTGACAAAGTCGAGTTTACCGAAGATGATATTGATGCAATTCTACAGTTACTCAAATACGATAAGAAGAATTCGCACGGCAATGTAAATTTTGTATTGCTCCAGGACATCGGCAATGCTGCTACGGACATAAAAATCCCTGAAGAATTGTTTTCCAAAGCCTTCGCTTACTACAAGGAATAAACTTTTTATATACTTCTTTTTTACGTTTACAACTCTTTGAGTTCATCAGATTCGAAAATTCCTAGTTTAGGAACACTTTTAATAACTAACCATTATGAAACGAATTTTGATTGACTACAAAAAGTTGAGCCATGATGTGGCTGCAAAACTAATTGACTCCTATCCTGATGGTTACGGGGACGATGATATTATTACCATAAAAAAACCAAATGGGGAAGTAATCGATGCAGTGGAAGTCCAAACGGAAGACACCCTATATTTGGTGAAAATCAGTAAGAGCCTTTCTAATTTTATAGCCAGTTTCGAGGAAACTATAGAAAAGGAACTCGATAAGGAATTGATAGCTTCTGAATTTGAGCAGGATTCTTTTGAAAATTTTGAAACCACCTCAGAAGAGATGGGCGAAGATGAGGACTATTGATATCAATCCAAATAACGTTCTTGGATAATGTGAAGGTGATGTGTTTGATGCCCACATATAATAAAACCAAGGGCTCTAACACTCATTCTAGAACCACTGGCCAACCCTATTCTTTTTATGGCTTCATCGTCGAATGAGGCAAAAAGAGAAATCGTTGCTTCCCTGACCGCTTTGTACTCCTCAATTAAACTTTGCTTGGAACGGTTTGCTGCATTGGAAAAGGGGACGTAATTATCCTGATCAAAACCGGGCAAGGGTGTTTTGTCGTTCCTTGCAAAACAAAGCGCCCTGTATTGAAAAATACGTTCCGTATCGATCATATGTACCAATGCCTCCGCCAAGGACCATTTGCCCTCGGCATAGGCATAATTTAATCTTTCCTCTGGTATTTCTTCAAAGACGGACAAAAAAGTTTTTTTTCCGTTCTTTAACTCATCAAGCAATTCCACATTGCCCAGTGCCATGATATAGGTCTGGTAAAATGGATTGTATTCAGAAGATGGAAGTTCTGATGGTACCATAAATATTGTGAGGTGCTTACAGCTCGTTGAAGATGGTGTGCATCAAACGTCTCTTATCGTTGATACTCTCTTCCAAGGAAATCATTGTTTCCGTTCTGCTTATACCTTCAATATCATCTATCTTAAAAATGATGTTTTTGGCATGTGTAGTGTCCCGTGCACGGATTTTGCAGAAAATATTGAACTTCCCTGTTGTAATGTGCGCTACGGTAACGTATGGTATTTGGCTCAATCTTTCCAAAACAAATTTTGTTTGGTGTGTTTTTTCCAAGAAAATGCCCACATAGGCGATGAATGAGTACCCTAGCTTTACGTAATCCAGGGTAAGGGAAGAGCCTTTAATGATTCCGGACTCCTCCATTTTTTTGACTCGGACATGAACCGTACCTGCAGAAATCAGCAATTTCTTTGCGATATCCGTAAAGGGTGTACGGGTGTTATCGATTAACATATCCAAAATCTGATGATCTATCTCGTCTAGTTTAACTTTGTTCATTACGTTGAATTTTGCAGCAAAAGTAGTTAAAAAAGGAAATTTACGTAATAAAAATGGTTCTTTTTTAAATAATATGCAAGAACATCCGATAAACTCCTTTTATTTATTGATTTTCAGAAGCAAATCGAGGATTTCTTTCTGGGAGGATTCAAACCCAAAATCCTTGGAATCAACACATTCTATGGTCAGGTGCCCATAAAAACCTTCCAGCAGCCCAATTTCAGCAATCTCTGGTTGAAAAATGATTTTTTTATTTTCCAACACTTCTTTATATCGAATTCCTACCGAATGTCCCTCTTCAAACTCGGCATTCACCGCTTCGGGATGCTTTACTAAAACATCAAAAAAAAGTTTGTCGTTATTTGGAATGGAGAAATAATCCCCTGTCTTAAAATCATTGATTCGGTCTTCCGAAATTATTCCAAGAACCTCTACGAGCGAGAAAAAAATAAGCTCCCTTGTTTTCTCACGTTCATAATCTTCCGGATAATGCCCCGCTTCAAATAAAATGGTAGGCACACCCAACATTTGAAGGGTATCCCCTATACAATTGTCGTTGAAACCATCATCATAGCGTCCCACCTGCCCGGGAATACGCGTTTGGAGCATATAGTTCATGGCAGCAATCAATTTCATCGCCACTTCACGGTTTGGCGTTATGTGCCGTTCCTTATTGCTGGCGGGCGATAGAAAAGATACTGTGGCCGGCTTGTTTGTTTTTCCCGCACTGAACAAGGTGCGTTGGTCATGCAGGTTAAAGCAGAAATCGGGTTGGAATGATTCGAACAATTCTCGAAAAGCAATGCTTTCAGGTTGCGTTAAATTCTTGGCATCGCGGTTAAGATCAATATCATTGCTATTAACACGTGTGTATGCTTTGGCGCCATCAGGGTTCAGCATTGGCACTATCATAATGGTACACTCTTCCATTATATGTATTGCAGCGGGCTCATTAGAGTTTAAAAAGTTCACTAAATCCCAGACCGCTTTTGAGGTTGTGGATTCATTGCCATGCATTTGGGACCACATTAGAATCTTTTTCTCCCCCTTTCCCAATTGAAAAGCATCAATATCAACTCCATTGACAGATTTGCCAATACATTTCACAACTGATGGAATCTTAGCAAAACAAGGCCGTATGGATTCCATATTTATATATCGTCCTTGAATGGAGTTTTCTTTAAACAACGAATAGTTGAGCATAAGGTTTTCAATTGAAGTTTACAAAAGTAACCATAGTTATATTTACAAATGTGAATAGATTCAATTCGCATTTTGTATACAATTGTAATCGTTGTGATCTTACAGATAGCCCCGGAATTGCACAATGTAAACACTATAAAATTAATTGATTGTAATTATTTATAAATCAACACTATGTTAAGTTTTATATGGAGAAATACATTAAACAAAAATACGAATAACGTCTTTGTTTTATGCTATATGAGATGTAATTTGGTATCTTTGATTTGTAAAATTTACATTTGTGAACAAAGAAATTATCTCACGTATTGAGAGGGTTATTGAGCACCTAGAACTCTCGGTTTCTGCCTTTGCTGATGCGATTGGTGTGCAACGTTCAAGTATGTCCCATTTGCTGAATGGGAGAAATAAGCCAAGTCTTGATTTTGTCCTGAAATTGGTGGACACCTACCCCGAAGTTAAACTAGATTGGTTGTTGAAAGGAAAAGGAAATTTTCCTGAAACAGATAATATTGAAGAAGAACTTGTTGCTAATAAAGCGGATCTTGAAATTGAAAATTTAAAGACTGGACCAATCAGAAGAGAATCTGTCACAGGACAAGAACACAACAAAGAGCCTTATAAAATAGTTATGTTTTATTCGGATGGTACTTTTGATACATTCAACGCAAAAAAGGATTGAACCTTTCCACTACATTCCGTTTCTTTGTGGTTATGATAAAACACTTCTATTTCGGTTTAATTGTGCTATTTTTTATAGCCTGCGGTCAACCTCCTCAACGCAACTGTACGGATTTTAAAACGGGCAACTTTACTTTTACCGCAATGGTGAATGGTGAAGAGAAAGAAACAACTTTTAGCCGAACATTGGATTTGGAAGTTGATGAATATGAGGGCAAGGTGGATTCCTCTTCGATTCGATGGATAAATGATTGCGAATACGTTCTTAAAAATTTAAATCCTAAGAACAAGGCTGAAGAAAAACCGATTCATATCAAAATATTGACCACAACAGAGTCTTCATATACTTTTGAGTACAATATTGTTGGTGACAATCGGAAATTTAAAGGAACGGCACACAAAATAGATTGATGGTCTTCCAAGTTTTTTTGGCCGGGTACTAGTAAAACTAGTTTGGCCTTTGATAAGCGAGTTCAGGACTAGCTTCCTTATGTTTTTTGAACAATCGTTGTTGCTGTTTCACGGTAAGCGTGCTTCCATCGTGACTCCAACCTGGAGGTCCAAAAATGTACATCAATTTATGGGAAAGCTTTTTGGATTTTTTTACATCGTTCCAGATATCCTTGAACTCATGCGTAAGGATAACCATGGGGTTGTATGAGTTTGGGGCGTGGATTACACCGTATTTCACATCAATATCATCGTCCAGTTCTTTCCAGGTGCCAAACATTTTATCAAAGATATTCAAGAATCCTCCGTGGTTCTTGTCCAAATACTCTACGTTTTGGGCGTGATGCACTTGGTGCATGGTATGTGTGTTGAATATTTTCTCCAAAAATCCAAGTTTTGGAACATAAACGGTATGTAGTTGAAATTGCCATAAGGCTTCAATTCCCAAACAAACTACAACCATTTCTGGAGGAAAACCAATTGCGGGCAACCACATATAAAAGAAAGGTTTATACAAAATGGTGAACCATCCATTCCTGATGGCCGTCCCTAAGTTAAAGTTGTCGGATGAGTGATGAACAATATGTGCGGCCCATAAAATGCGAACTTCATGATTTGCCCTATGGAACCAATAGTAGGTGAAATCATCACCTAATTGACACAAAATCCAAACATACCAAGCGTATCCAAAGGATTCATAACCCATAATATTTGTTCTTACCCCATCCACTACTGGATTGAACAATTCATACGTCCCTTCAAAAAGAAGAATGGCAAAAGCTACTTTAAACAAAGGCCCTAGAATTGCTGATCCAATGCCCATAAAACCACTGGCAGCTAAATCCTTCCAATTGTAAAGATCATGATGGTGGTCATGGTCATGGGTTTTGCTGTACGTAAGTTCAAGTAGAATGAAAGCAATAAAAACTGGCACGCCATATACCAGCGGGTTTGTAAAGTCCATATAGATGTATTAAGCAATCTGTTTGGTGTGTAACTCAATTGGGGAAATTAGCTATAAAAAGCATTAAAACAAAGTAGTTTGATCAGAACTATCATTCTTTGTCCCTATATCAGTATCATCATTGTTTATTTGCTCTTCGTCGATTACCTCTATATCCTCGGGTTCTTGTTTTTCAGGTTCCTCATAGGGAAGTGACTCCAAAATATTGATGTTCTTGACTTTGTCCGGAGTCAATTGATTCCCCAATGCTTTGATACCCTTGACTGCAATAAACTCCTCGATATTTACTTCAAGGTTGGGCTTTGGGTCTTTGCCCCTTGGTTTGACAAATTCAATTTCCAGCATCGGCCTCCAGTCGGTAGAAACCAGCTCTAAATGAGATTTTGGGTCCTCGTCAATGACCACTTCTTCCTTATTGGGGTTTTCCACCAAAAAGCGTTTTAGGTAAAAACGTTCCTTATCGCCTACATAATGCACTACCGAAATCGGCTTGTCCGGATTCCATTTTTCAAGCACGATCATGTCGTCGTTAAAACGGGTGAGCAAATCGGGTGGAATCGTTTTAACTACGCCCTTTTGGTCTATTACCAGAAGGAGGTCGTCACCCCTGAACTCACCGAGCAATTCCCCTCTTCCATCTACGTTTAACCGACTCACGACATCATCGAACCAAATTTTTCGAGGCTTTAAGGTGGACACCCCTTTTTCTTTGAGCTCGATGCGTTTTACAGGGTATTTGGTCACCAAATTTCCTTTGGATGTTCTTCCTTTAATGAGCACATCCGAAAAATCGATATCCCATTTCAATTTTTTGATGCTTCCGGATTGACGTAACAGTACAGTGACCACTTCGGCCTCTCCATTTGGGTTAGCTGAAAAATATAGCACTTCCGAAGAAGATTTGTCCCCGCCAAGATCATAGATCTTATCCCGTGTGATACTGGTGACATTGAACCTCTTGATGTAGCTAGGACCACCCTTCATGCTCTTGTAGATCATGTTGTAAATGGTGCGTTTGTCCTTCTTTTTAAAGACGGCTACATGGATAATGTTCTTGCCCACAAATACTTTGGAATCCACCTTGGTCACCATCATTTCCCCTTTTTGGGTGAAAACGATAATGTCATCGATATCGCTACAATCTGTAACGTATTCATCTCTTTTTAAAGAGGTTCCGATGAAACCTTCTTCCCGGTTTACGTATAGTTTTGTATTTCTGATGACTACTTTAGTAGCTTCAATTTCATCAAAAATTCTTATTTCGGATTGGCGTTCGCGACCAGCGCCATATTTCTTTTTGAGTTCCTTGAAATAGTCGATGGCAAAATCGACCAAATGCTCCAAGTGATGCTTTGTCTGGGCGATTCTATCCTCTAAACTTTCAATGAGTTGTTGTGCTTTGTCCAAATCAAACTTTGAAATGCGCTTGATTCGAATTTCGGTCAACCTGACGATATCATCCTTGGTCACTGCTCTTTTTAAGTGGGTAATATGTGGTTTTAACCCTTTATCAATGGCCTCGATAACGCCCTCCCAGGTTTCCTCCTCTTCAATTTCACGATAAATCCTATTCTCGATAAAGATTCGCTCCAAAGATGAGAAGTGCCATTGCTCTTCCAATTCATCCAATTGAATTTGAAGTTCTGCTTTAAGTAACTCCACGGTATTATCTGTGGATCTTTCCAACATTTCCTTGACCCCAATGAACAAAGGTTTGTTGTCCTCGATAACACATCCCAGAGGGGAAATGGATGATTCACAAGCCGTGAACGCATAAAGGGCGTCAATTGTTTTGTCGGGTGAGATGCCATTTGGCAAATGCACCAAGATTTCTACCTCGGCCGCCGTGTTGTCCTCAATCTTTTTTATTTTGATTTTTCCCTTGTCGTTAGCTTTTAAGATGGAGTCAATTAAAGAGGAGGTGTTGGTGCCGTAGGGTATTTCGTTGATCACCAAAGTATTCTTGTCCAATGTGGAAATTTTGGCCCGCACACGGATTTTTCCGCCGCGCATCCCATCGTTATAATTGGTCACGTCAATGATCCCCGCTGTCGGGAAGTCCGGAACTATAGTGAATCTCTTGCCTTTTAAGTGCTTTATCGAGGCATCGATAAGTTCGTTAAAGTTGTGCGGAAGTATTTTTGTGGAGAGACCTACTGCAATCCCTTCTGCTCCTTGCGCGAGTAATAGTGGAAACTTGACGGGTAAATTAACAGGCTCTTTTTTTCTTCCATCATAGGATAACTGCCACTCCGTAATTTTTGGACTGTACACCACTTCCAAGGCAAATTTGGACAGTCGTGCCTCTATATAACGTGGAGCTGCTGCACCATCACCTGTTAAAATGTTTCCCCAGTTACCTTGGGTATCTATAAGTAAATCTTTTTGCCCTATCTGTACCATGGCATCGGCAATACTGGCATCACCGTGGGGGTGGTACTGCATGGTATGCCCTACCACATTGGCCACTTTGTTGTAACGGCCATCATCCAGTTCTTTGAGCGAGTGCATTATTCTTCGCTGTACGGGCTTGAATCCATCTTCGATGGCAGGTACGGCGCGCTCCAGGATAACGTATGAAGCATAATCTAAAAACCAATCCTTGTACATCCCTGTAACCTTTACTAGGCTATCTTGGGATTCGTCTTGGTAATCTAAACTTTCATCGTTCAGTTCTTCGTTCTCTTCCATTTAGAAAGGTGGCATTTATTTGGGTTGTAGTTGGTTTTCTTCGACCAGGTCAAGTTCCACTTTAAGGTTCTTGATAATGAATTCTTGCCTGTCAGGTGTATTTTTTCCCATATAGAACTTCAAAAGGGCATCAATGCTCATGGCTTTGTCCAGCATTACGGGTTCCAAACGGATATCATCGCCAATGAAGTTTTTGAACTCGTCCGGAGAAATTTCACCTAATCCCTTAAATCGGGTAATTTCTGCTTTTCCAGTAAGTTTTTCAATGGCTTGTTTTCTTTCCTCGTCACTATAGCAATAAATCGTCTCCTTTTTATTGCGCACCCTGAACAATGGGGTTTGAAGAATATATAAGTGATTTTCTTTGATCAATTCTGGAAAAAACTGCAAAAAGAAGGTAATCAACAATAAACGAATGTGCATTCCGTCCACATCGGCATCTGTTGCGATTACGATATTGTTGTACCTCAAATCCTCCATAGAATCTTCAATGTTCAGTGCAGCTTGCAACAAATTGAACTCCTCGTTTTCGTAAACGATTTTCTTGGACATTCCGTAGGAGTTCAAAGGCTTTCCCCGTAAACTAAATACGGCCTGGGTGTTTACATCCCTGGATTTTGTAATGGAGCCTGAAGCGGAGTCCCCCTCGGTAATGAACAGTGTGGATTCCAACCTTCTGTCCTTTTTCATATCTTGAAGGTGGATACGGCAGTCACGAAGTTTTTTGTTGTGGAGACTTGCTTTTTTTGCACGATCCCTTGCTAATTTCCGAATGCCTGATAGTTCCTTGCGCTCTTTTTCTGCCTGTACTATTTTTCTTTGGAGGGCATCGGCAGTTGCTTGGTTCTTGTGCAAGTAGTTGTCCAAATGTGTACCGATGAAATCGTTGATGTAAGTACGCACCGTTGGTAAGTCCCCTCCCATATCGGTGGAACCGAGCTTGGTCTTGGTCTGACTTTCAAAAACGGGCTCCATCACCTTGATGGAAACAGCGGAAATAATGGACTTTCGAACATCGGAGGCATCATAATTTTTACCGTAAAAATCACGGATGGTCTTTACAATGGCTTCTCTAAAAGCGGATTGATGTGTTCCGCCCTGGGTAGTGTGCTGCCCGTTCACAAAAGAGTGATATTCCTCACTGTACTGGGTTTTGCTATGGGTCATAGCGACCTCAATATCATCCCCCTTTAAATGTATGATCGGGTAGAGGAAATCCTCATCATTGTTATTGTCCTCCAATAAATCCTTCAGACCATTTTCTGAATGGAACTTTTCACCATTGAAGATGATGGTCAGCCCCGGATTTAGGTATACATAGTTTTTGAGCATGCGTTCCACATACTCGTTTCGGTATTTATATTTTTTGAAGATGGATTCGTCAGGGATGAAACTTACTTTGGTTCCTTTTCGTCTGGATGATTCTTCCAAAAGTTCTTCATTGACCAAATTTCCGGTTTCAAACTCGGCTGACTTTGATTGCCCATCTCGATTGGATTCTACCCTAAAATATGCGGAAAGCGCATTTACGGCTTTGGTACCCACTCCGTTCAATCCCACGGATTTTTTAAAGGCACGGGTATCGTACTTGCCGCCGGTGTTCATTTTGGATACAACATCCACCACTTTTCCAAGTGGAATACCCCGCCCATAATCACGAACGTGAACGGTGTTTTCCTTAATACTGATTTCAATGGTCTTTCCCGCCCCCATCACAAATTCGTCGATGGAATTGTCGAGTACTTCTTTTAAAAGAATGTAAATGCCATCATCTGCGGAGGAGCCATCGCCCAATTTTCCGATGTACATCCCCGGACGCATACGAATATGCTCCTTCCAGTCCAGCGAACGGATATTATCCTCAGTATATTGGGTATCTGCCATATGTTAAGGGTTAATCATTGCAATATAAAATTTAGGAGCAAAAATAAAAGGGTGAACGGTAGAAAGTAATCAACAATGAAAAACAATAATTGTTAATATATATCAGCCTTTAGCCCGCTTTTTGCCTTGGATCGACAGGTATGTCACCCCAAAAATAACAACCAACATTCCAACCAACTGCCAATATGTGAGTTTTTCGTCCAAAAGCACAAACGCAAGCAAAATGGTGGAAATGGGCCCCAAACTTCCCAATATGGAAAAATTGTTGGCCCCTAACCTTTCAATGGCAGCAGAGACCAAAAATGAGGGTACTAACGTAGCAAAAATGGCCATGGCCAAACCGTAGGCGTATACTGGCCAGGGATAATCCATAAATTGCCAACTACCGGATACCGAATAATGCACCATAATGCAAATGGTGGATACGATCATGGCATAGCATGTGAACCGGAGTACGCCAAATTTCGGAATCAACCAACCGCTACCCACTAAATAAGAAGCATATGTGATGGCACTCAGCAACACCAAGAACCCCCCAAAAAGTACTTCGTTGCCGGAAACATCCAGTTCATCCCAAAAGGTAATGAGGACACCCACATAGGTAATCAAGATGGCAATACTTTGCACTTTGGTTATCCTTTGCCTAAAAATCAGCCAACTGAGAAAAACAACAATGGTTGGATACACAAAAAGAATGATACGTTCCAAACCGGCTTTTATATAATTCAACCCCTCAAAATCAAAATAACTGGCCAAATAGTAACCAACGAAACCAAACAGGGCAAGCCATGCATAATCCTTGGGTGAGATTTTGGTCTTTGCTGGCTTTTTTCGAATCAAAAATAGGATCAACAAGTAGAAAGGGAGTGAAAAAAGCATCCGGAACAATAGCAAATCGAGCGTATCCACATTGTAGCGATAGGCCAATTTTACCATGACAGCTTTGGAGGAGAAAAGCACTACTCCTAAGACTCCGTACAAAATCCCCAAACTTTTACTGGACATATAGCAAAGCTATTTTAAGTACAGAAAAAAGGGAAGCACAAATTTTTTGGATTACAATGTTCAGTGCTTACACGTTGAACCTAAAATGCATTACATCACCATCTTTAACGATGTATTCTTTACCCTCTACACGCATGCGTCCAGCTTCTTTTACTTTGGATTCGCTACCATATTTCACGTAATCCTCATAAGCAATCACCTCGGCACGGATAAAACCCTTTTCAAAGTCGGTATGGATGACACCGGCAGCTTGTGGCGCGGTTGCACCAACGGGAATGGTCCAAGCGCGGACTTCTTTTACCCCTGCGGTGAAATAGGTTTCCAAATCAAGTAGTTTGTATGCGCCGCGAATCAACTTGGCTGAACCTGGCTCGGAAAGTCCCAGGTCTTCCAAGAACATTTGGCGTTCTTCGTAGGTCTCCAATTCGGTGATATCGGCTTCCGTGCCAACGGCCAAGAAGATGACCTCGGCATTTTCGTCGGCCACAGCCTGTTTTACTTTTTCAACATAGGCATTTCCCTCAACAGCAGCACCTTCGTCCACATTGCAGACATACATTACGGGCTTATCCGTAATTAGCTGCATGGGGCGCACAAATTCTTCACGCTCATCTTCACTCAACGTAATGGCACGAACAGATTTTCCGGCCTCCAAACCTTCTTTCAACGCAGAAAGTACGGCCTCTTCCTTTTGTGCCTCTTTGTTTCCGGTTTTTGCGGCACGCTTTACTTTGTCAAGTTTCTTTTCCACACTGTCCAAATCCTTCAATTGCAATTCCATATCAATGGTTTCCTTGTCCCTAATAGGATCTACGGAACCATCCACGTGCACTACATTATCATTGTCAAAACAACGAAGTACGTGGAGAATGGCATCGGTTTCCCTGATGTTTCCCAAAAATTGGTTTCCAAGTCCCTCACCCTTACTGGCGCCCTTTACAAGCCCGGCAATATCCACGATTTCTACGGTAGCAGGGATTACACGCTCGGGATCCACCAATTCTTCCAATTTTTCCAAACGTTGGTCGGGCACGTTTACCACGCCAATATTGGGCTCAATGGTACAAAAAGGGAAGTTGGCACTTTGTGCCTTTGCATTGGACAAACAGTTGAAAAGGGTTGATTTTCCTACGTTTGGTAATCCTACAATACCTGCTTTCATCTAATTACTTTGTGTTTTGAGGGTGCAAATATAAGTTGAAGTTTTGGTACTCGCGGTTAATAACCCTGAATGAGCAAATAAAGTCCCATGATCAATAAACCAATTATTCCAAAAATTGCAATTAGCGACAATATGCATCCCGCTTGCTTCCAAATACCGTTGTATGCTTTCTCTTCTTTTTGCATAAAAAAACCCCGAACATTGGTCCGGGGCTAAATTAATTGTTTTTTATTGCTTAACCATCGGGGTGCATAAACTTTTGCTTGCCCAATAGTTCTTCTTCTGTTTCTTCATGGTCTTCATCGGGAACACAACAATCCACTGGACATACAGCTGCACATTGTGGTTCTTCATGAAATCCTTTGCACTCGGTACATTTGTCTGGAACAATATAATAAAGCTCATCGCTAACAGGTTCCTGAGCCTCATCGGCATTCACCTCTTTTCCGTTAGGTAAAACTACATCACCGGAAAGGGATGTTCCTTCGTTATATCTCCATTCGTCAGCACCTTCATAAATTGCCGTGTTGGGGCATTCTGGCTCGCAAGCACCACAATTTATACATTCATCTGTTATAATAATTGCCATAATTTTCTTTTCCTTTTGGGCTGATTCTTGTCAGCATGCTTACTTTTGACAAAAATAAACCCTAGTAATTTAGTGTACAAATTTAATGGCACCAGATAGAAATACCATAGATGCTTTTGTTAAACTTGGAAAATACCTAACGGATTTTTGTGATAAATGTTATTCCAACGACCCGGAAGTTGACCAAAACTTGAAGGAAATCGTCGCACGGGCAGGTCATCACAACGGATGGTTTACCGAGGACAACGTTCTATTTTCTTTGCAACAATGGGGAGAATTGCTCACCGAGCAATACATTAAAGACTGGTTGGGCAACTATTCCTTTCAAACGGAGAACGAACCCAAGACCGTAGGCATCGTTATGGCAGGGAACATTCCATTGGTGGGGTTTCACGATTTTCTGTGCGTGCTGCTTTCAGGAAACAAGGTTTTGGCCAAACTCTCGTCCAACGACAAAGTGCTTTTGCCTTATTTGTCCAACTTTTTGATAGAGCGAGAGCCTTCTCTTGCGGATAAAATAGAATTTGTGGACGGAAAACTGGAAAATTTTGATGCGGTTATTGCCACAGGTAGCAACAACACCGGTCGCTATTTTGAGTACTACTTTGGTAAAAAACCGAATATCATCAGAAAAAATAGAAATTCCGTAGCCGTACTTACCGGAAACGAGAATAAAGAAGAATTAACGGCCCTTGGAGAGGATATTTTTAGGTATTATGGATTGGGATGTCGGAACGTGTCCAAAATCTATGTACCCAATGATTATGATTTTGATGGCCTCTTCAATGCATTCTTCCAGTACAGGGATATCATCAACCAACATAAATATGCCAATAATTATGATTATAACAAGGCAGTGTATTTGATGAGCGAGTTCAAGATTCTGGATAATGGATTTTTGATTTTAAAACAGGACGAATCCCTCACCTCCCCTATTTCTGCTTTGTTCTACTCCTATTATGATGATGAATCAACCTTGAGAAAGAAATTGCAAGAGATCGAAGAACATATACAATGTGTGGTTTCCAGTGAAGCAAAGGAGAACGATGTCAATTTTGGGGACACCCAAAAACCGAGTTTAAACGACTATGCGGACGGAATCGACACCATGGAATTCCTATTAAAACTTTAAGATGATCCTAACCACTGGAAACGTTTTAAGATCCAACAATTTTTAAGACCTTTACCGCTTAAACCTAGTCAATGAAAAAGCACAATTTTAGCGCAGGCCCCTGCATTTTACCGGCAGAGGTTATGCAAAAGGCATCCCAAGCTGTACTTGAACTGGACGGCATTGGACTTTCACTTATCGAGATATCCCACCGTAGCAAAGAGTTTGTTGCCATTATGGAAAATGCCCGTTCCTTGGCACTGGAACTTTTGGGACTGGAAGGCAAGGGATATCAGGCCCTTTTCCTGCAAGGAGGGGCGAGCATGCAGTTTTTGATGACCGCGTTTAATCTTTTGGATAAAAAGGCGGGATACGTAAATACAGGGACTTGGAGTCAAAAAGCAATCAAAGAGGCCCGTTTGTTCGGAGATATTGTAGAGGTGGCTTCATCACAAGAAGATAATTTCAAACATATCCCGAAGGGCTATGCCATCCCATCCGACCTTGATTATTTGCATCTTACATCAAACAATACCATTTATGGAACACAGATTAAGGAATTTCCAAAAACGGATGTTCCTCTGGTCTGCGACATGAGCTCGGATATCTTTTCTCGTCAATTGGATTTTTCACAATTTGATTTGATCTATGCAGGTGCGCAAAAAAATATGGGGCCGGCAGGGGCAACTCTTGTCGTGGTAAAAGAAGATATTTTGGGAAAAGTTTCCCGAAAGATTCCTTCCATGATGGATTATTCGGTTCATGTGGCCAAAGAAAGCATGTTCAATACTCCACCTGTTTTTGCCGTGTACGTTTCTATGTTGACCATGCAATGGCTAAAGGATTTAGGCGGAATTGCTGCCATAGAAGAAATCAACGAGCGTAAAGCCAACCTGATCTATTCGGAAATTGAGCTGAACCCCGTTTTCTATGGAATCGCGGCAAAAGAGGACCGTTCCATTATGAACGCCACTTTCAATATCACCGATGATGAATTAAAGGATGTGTTTGATGATATGTGCAAAGAAGCAGGAATAAACGGTATCAACGGACACCGTTCCGTTGGCGGCTACCGTGCCTCTATGTACAACGCCCTTCCCATGGAAAGTGTAGGTGTATTGGTCGACATAATGAGCGAATTGGAAAAGAAAGGATAGTTTTAATGGTGAAGATTTTAGCCAACGACGGAATTGCTCAAGAAGGGATTGACTTACTAGAGAAAGAAGGTTTCGAAGTTAAAAATACACGTGTTGCCGAGGAACAATTGGCGAACTATATCAACAAAAATAAAATTGAAGGATTATTGGTGCGTAGCGCAACCAAAGTCGACAAAAAACTTATTGATGGGTGCCCTACCCTAAAGTTGATAGGTCGTGGCGGTGTAGGTCTGGACAATATTGATGTAAAATATGCCGAATCTAAAGGAATTCAGGTTTTCAATACTCCGGAAGCATCCTCGGAATCCGTAGCAGAACTGGTTTTTGCCCACTTGCTCAATGGGGTTCGTTTTTTGCACGATTCCAATCGTAACATGCCTTTGGATGGCGATAGTCAATTTAAACAACTTAAAAAAAGTTATGCAGCCGGTGTTGAACTCCGCGGTAAAACTTTAGGGATTGTTGGGTTTGGCAGAATTGGTCAGGCTACTGCAAGAATGGCGCTTGCTCTGGGCATGGAGGTTCTATTTACGGACCACTTGACCAAAGAAGCAACCCTGTCTCTTTCATTTTTTGATGGGCAGTCCGTTGACTTTACCTTAAAGAGTAGCGAACTAAAGGAAGTTTTGGCTAACTCCGATTTTGTGAGCTTACACGTTCCGTCACAAGATACGTATTTGATCGGGGAAAAGGAACTTGGGCTAATGAAACCTGGTTCGGGAATCATCAATACCTCCCGCGGGGGCGTTTTGGATGAAGTTGCCTTGGTTGAGGCCTTAGATTCCGGACACTTGGCTTTCGCGGGACTCGATGTTTACGAATCCGAGCCCAATCCAGAAATAAAAATACTGATGAACCCCAAAATTTCCCTGAGTCCACATATTGGTGGTTCTACCCTAGAAGCACAGGAACGCATAGGCATTGAATTGGCGGATAAGGTTATTAAATTGCTAAAAAAGTAGGTTTTTCAAGGGTGAATACCACATTCAATACCTTGTTTTTCGTACATTGTCATTCTAAACCTTAACACTAACACAATGTCAGGATTATTGGATTTGATTAACAGCCCAGTGGGCAAGCAGTTGGTCAGCGGAGTTGCTGGACAAACCGGACAGCCCGAAAATAAAACAGCAGAAGTTTTGAGTATGGCCATGCCCCTATTAATGGGCGCCATGAAAAGGAATGCTTCCACTCCGGGTGGAGCGCAAGGATTGATGGATGCACTTTCCTCAAAACATGATGGTGGAATTTTAGATGACCTCGGTGGCCTTTTTGGTGGCGGTGTGGACCAAAATGTGATGAACGACGGTGCTGGAATATTGGGCCATGTATTAGGTTCCAAACAATCACAAGTAGAAAACGCGCTTAGTGCGAAATCAGGTATTGATACCGGTTCCATTGCACAAATCCTAAAAATTGCAGCTCCTATTCTATTAGGGTATTTGGGGAGACAAACAAGACAACAGAATGTAAGCAGTCCTGAGGGACTAACAGGCTTGTTGGGAGGTTTAATGGGAGGAACCAAAACTGCCAACAAACAACAATCCTTAATCGAGACCTTTCTGGATAGCGATGGTGACGGTAGCGTTATCGATGATTTGGCCGGAATGGTTTTAAATGGAGGTAATCAGAAAAAGAGCGGTCTCGGCGGAGTACTGGGCGGACTTTTTGGAAAGTAGCATACTCCACTTAACAATAATTAACGAAGCCGCTTGAATTTCCAAGCGGCTTTTTTTGTACATTAATGTTATGAAAAAAAAAGCTATACCCTTTATTTTATTTGGTTTGATGCTTGGCATTGCCCTTAACTCTTGTACCTCACAAAAATCAACATTAGACTTATCAAGTGAAGAAAAGGCCCTGTTTGATTCCAATGATGAAGAACCTGTTGAAATTGCAAACGACGAAACCGAGTATGAAATCATAATCATAGAACCTGGTTTTAACACATGGCTCAATTCCATAGCCCGTCCAGAAGGCTATTATTCACAATCCTTTTTGGAAAACAGAAACGCCGTAATGGTAATCAATTGGAACCAACGGGTACTCAACCCTATGCGATGGAACCCCAATCTATACGAAATGCAAATTAACTATGACCCAAGCATAGATTACGGTTACGAAGTGAATTACAAACTCTACAATTATTTCATTTATTTCCAAAGGAAGTACAATCAAAGGTTAGGGCCTTTCATTCCAAGGATTTAAAGTATTATTTTTGCATTGATTATAGCTTTAGCCTTCAATGCAAAAAATAAAACAACGTTGGGAAATCCAGAAGAACTGGCAAATCCTTTTTCCCATTCTGGGTACAATTCTCAACCTACTCGCCGCTTATCTTGTTTCTAGGAGTTTATTACATGCTTTTGGCCTTAATAATACAGTGTTCGAATGGCCTTTTGCCATTGGTGTTATGCTTATTATTCATGTAATGTTGATCAAGTTCTTTCTTTGGTGCTTCAAAAAGTTGGAAAACAAATGGAAAGTGGACTATAAGTGGGAAATGATAGCCATTTTTATTGTTTTTGCCATTACAGGAAGTTTATCTGGAAAACTGGCCGCCCCTTTGGTCCATTGGATTGGTTTTGATAACGAAAACATACATGGGGCCATCTATTGGACTCTTCGCATTCTTTTGATATTTCCTATTTACCAAGTTCTTTTGGTTGGGATTGGCTGGTTGTTCGGACAGTATCAATTTTTCTGGAATTTTGAGAAAAAAATGCTAAAACGGATGGGATTGGGTTTTCTCCTTTCATAGTTTATGTTTTTTTTAACATAAAAACAAATATGGGCTTGGTTACTTTGCGAACGTATGATTACCAACCTCCACAAACGCATACTCATATTAAGTTCCCTACTGATGGTGGTAGCAATTCTAGCTCCCTCCGTTATAAAGTTAGGGCATACGTTGTACGAGCACAATCAAGAAAAACATTGTGTGGCGTTTGGAACAAACCATATACACGATGGCAATCTGGACTGTGATTTCAATGATTTCACCCTCGCCAACAAAGTACTGTTCAACATTACCTTCACATATACACCGGTCGACATACCAGAAATAAAGTATGAGACCATAAATTATTCTTTTTTTTACGAGCCACGAGAAGCGTCTTTTCAGGCTTTAAGGGCTCCCCCATCAGTTTCATAGTAAGATTTTTCTAGATTCGTCAACTTTTTATCTTTTACAATGAAACAATTTTGTACCACAATGCTATTGGCATTGTTCCCCCTTTTAACATATACCCAAAACTCATTATCAGGAAACGTGGCCGACGCCGAAACAGGCGCACCATTGGAACAAGTTTCCGTTTATATTCCTCAATTGGAAAACGGAACGGTAACCGATGAAAACGGAGACTTCCTATTAAAGAACTTACCGGAAGGAAATTACAAACTAGTGATTTCCTATATTGGGTTTGAAACGTATTCAACTTCCATTGAAATAAATACAGGAAGTAATCAATTAGACTACCAAATGACTCCATCCGCCATAGAAATGGATGAAGTGGTCCTATCCACTCCTTTCCATAAGCTCCAACGTGAAAATGTGATGAAGGTGGAGCAAAAATCCATGGAGGAACTCAAACAACAAGGAGGAATAACCTTATCTGAAGGAATTACCAATATACCTGGTGTATCTTCGGTCTCTACTGGGGTGGGCATCGGAAAGCCCGTAATTCGTGGTCTGAGCTTTAACCGTGTACTTGTTTATACTCAAGGCGTGAGGTTGGAGAACCAGCAATATGGTGGTGAGCACGGATTGGGAATAAATGATGCCGGAATCTCTAGTGTAGAGGTAATCAAAGGCCCAGCGTCCTTATTATATGGTTCGGATGCTTTGGGAGGTGTGCTTTACCTTAATCCCGAAAAATTCGAGACAGCTGGTGAGACTTCCGGTGATGTGAATATGAGATACTTCACGAATACCCTTGGTTACAATGCAAATGCAGGATTCAAAACTTCTGGGGAAAAACTTAAATTTTTGGTCAGGGGCGCTTATGCTTCAAATGCCGATTATGAAACAGGAGATGGAACCAGTGTGACCAACTCAAGGTTCAACGAAGCAGATTTAAAAACGGGTCTTGCTTATCAGGCTTCCAAATTTAAAACAGAGCTTAGATACAATTATAATGGTTCGGAACTGGGAATTCCAGAAGAGATCGGCGTACAAAACAATGATCGTGACCCATTGATGCCCTATCAAGAGCTAACGACCCACATTATTAGTTCCAAGAACAACTTCTTTTTCAAAAAATCGAGTCTTGAGGCCACATTTGGCTATACCGTGAACAATAGAAAGGAGTTCGAAGAGCACCACCATGAACATGAAGACGAGCACGAACATGAGGAGGGCGAGGAACACGCCGAAGAGGAAGAACACGAAGGCGAGGAACATGAGGAAGAAGGCCACGAGGGTGCAGCCCTTGATATGCGCTTGAGTACTTTTAACTATAACATACAATTTAACCCTCAATGGGGTAAAATGACCACAATCTTTGGGGTGCAGGGGATGCATCAGACCAATGAAAACTTTGGAGAAGAGGTTTTGGTGCCCAATGCTACTACAAACGATTTTGGGATTCTGGCAACCTCACATATCCATTTTGATAAAAGTGATTTTCAGATTGGATTACGTTATGACCTCAGGTCCATTAATGGTGAGGCCAGCGGTATTGAAGGAGACGAAGAATTCATCCCATCTTTGGACAAGAATTTCAACAGTTTTAATGCCGCCGTGGGCTATCGAATGGATTTGACCCAAAATATCCTTGGACGTTTAAATCTGGCTACTGGATTCAGGGCGCCCAACTTATCCGAATTGGCTTCCAATGGTTTGCACAGTGGTGCAAATAGGGTAGAAATCGGTAATCAAGATTTGGACAGCGAGCAAAATTTTCAAGTGGATTTGGCACTGGAGTATGGCAACAAACACCTTGAGGCCTACATCAATTCATTCTACAATATCGTGAACGATTATATTTATTTGGAGCCAACAGGTGAATTCCGTGAGGCAGACCCTGTGTATGACTTTCAACAGCAAAATGCCATTTTGTATGGTGGAGAGTTTGGGTTCCATTTGCACCCCCACCCTGTGGATTGGTTACATCTGGAAAGTAGTTACGATATAGTTTACGGACAGTTGGAGGACAAATCAAATCTTCCTTTGATTCCTGCCAACCGCTGGACCAATACGTTCCGGGTTGAGTGGAAAAAACGAAATCAAGATTATAAATGCTACGCTTTTGTGACCTTACAAACCAATTTTGACCAAAACAAAGTGGCAGATTTTGAAACGCCCACCGGCAGATACAATTTATTTAATATTGGTTTGGGTGGAGATATGAGAATTTTTGATCAAAAGGTGGGATATTCCATAACAGCGAACAACTTGTTTGATGAGAATTACATTTCTCACTTATCAAGATTAAAAGCAGATGGCATTGCCAACATTGGCAGAAATATATCTTTTAGCTTAAGCGTTCCGCTTTAAAAAAAATACTTTTTAAAGAATGAATTAAAGGTCGACCTGTTTGGGTTGGCCTTTTTTCTTGCTCAACACATAAGTGTAAATCCATGTCAATGTAAAGGTTGGAATCACATCCAGTCCAGGTACCAACTCCTCTACAAAAGTAACCACACCGGCCGCCTGACCTATTTTTCCTTTATACAAGCGGGTCATGAGCCAACCTGCCACTGGGGCCCAAATTACATCGGAAAACTCTCCTATGCCTGGTATAACAAAGGATAGCATACCAATGGCATCGAACAATAATCCTAGAAATAGGTTACGGTACTTTTTGTCTTTTTCTTCTGCCATGTGGGAAAAATAGCAATTCCCATCTAATTGGAAAAGTAGATTATGACAAATCGGCGCTGATCAGCTTTAAAAACTCGTTTCGGGTCTCTATTTTTTCGAACTGTCCCCGGAATCCAGAGGTGGTTGTGACCGAGTTCTGTTTTTGCACCCCGCGCATCATCATGCACATATGTGAAGCTTCAATAACTACGGCCACTCCCTTAGGTTTTAAGGTTTTATTGATGCATTCCAAAATATCGTGCGTCAACCGTTCCTGTACCTGTAGTCTTCTTGCAAAAACATCGACCACTCTAGGGATTTTGCTCAACCCAACAATGTGGCCATTGGGAATGTAGGCAACGTGTGCTTTGCCAAAAAACGGAAGCATATGGTGCTCGCAAAGGGAATACAATTCAATATCCTTAATGATCACCATATCATCATAATCTTCGGCAAACATGGCTCCCTTTAGTATTTCTTCTGCGTTTTGCTGATATCCCTGAGTAAGGAACAGCATTGCTTTTGCCGCCCTTTCAGGTGTTTTTATCAACCCTTCGCGAGTTGCATCTTCCCCAATATCGTCCACAATCTTGGAGAAATGATCTTTTACCTCATTGGTAATTTCAATATTGTACTCTTCGAGGTTCCTATATGGTGCCATTCTTTAGCTTTTTTGAAAAATAATTGTTTAGTTTTTTGATCTTGGGATCAATTATGATTTGACAATACGGTTGTTGTCTGTGATCGTTGTAGTAATTGTGATGCTCCTCTTCGGCCAGATAAAAGGGTTTCTCCTCCGAGACAGCGGTGACTATTGGCGAATCAAAGATATTTTCCTTTTCCAGTAATTTGATGAAATCCTCTGCCAATTGCTTTTGCTCACTGGAAGTATAAAAAATTTCGCTTCTATATTGCGTGCCCACATCATTGCCTTGTCGATTAAGGGTTGTTGGGTCGTGGGTGGCGAAAAAAACCTCCAATAATTCTGCATAGGATATTTTTGAAGAATCAAAAGTAATTTTCACCCCTTCGGCATGTCCGGTTCGCCCGGTACAGATTTCCCGATACGCCGGATTCTTAATGTTACCGCCAGTATATCCAGAAACTACTGCCTCTACCCCATCAAGCCGTTGAAAAACAGCTTCTGTGCACCAGAAACAGCCCCCGGCAAAAATCGCAGTATCTAATTGAGTATTTTTTTGTTTATCCATTTTAAATCAAAGTTAAACAATATTTGTTCTTACAACTGATTTCTAACAAATATTTATGTATCTATTGGTCGAAGGTATAACCATAAACTTAATCCCGTGTTTCAAATGAAAAAGACTTTTGCCCAAACAGTAAAGCCCCCAATTACGCTTAAAACTTTAAAAGTTATGGAAATCGACTTAAAACGATCATCTTTGCGATACAACGGTAATGATTATCTTCGACCAGCGAAGTTGTACTTATGATAAATGCCACAAATATTCAAAAAAGTTACGGAGATCTCAAAGTTCTGCAAGGCGTTGATCTCGAAATCAAGAAAGGTGAAGTTGTATCGATTGTCGGTGCTTCGGGAGCAGGAAAAACGACCCTACTGCAAATTTTGGGAACTTTGGATACCCCGACCAACAAGGGTGAAAGCACATTGTTGATCAATGATACGGACGTAAACCAACTCAACGACAAGAATTTGGCCAAATTCAGAAATGAACATATCGGTTTCATTTTTCAGTTCCACCAGTTATTGCCCGAGTTTACGGCACTGGAAAATGTATGCATACCAGCTTTCATCAAAAAAACACCCAAAGTTGAAGCTGAAAAACGAGCCAAAGAGTTGTTGGACTTTCTGGGATTGAAAGATCGCTATGACCATAAACCTAACGCACTTTCTGGCGGTGAACAGCAACGTGTGGCCGTGGCCCGTTCCTTAATGAACAATCCTTCCGTTGTTTTTGCTGATGAACCCAGTGGTAATTTGGACTCAGAAAGTGCTGAGAATCTTCACAAATTGTTTTTTAAATTACGTGATGAGTTTGGGCAGACCTTTGTTTTGGTGACCCACAACTTGGATTTGGCCGATATGGCGGACCGTAAACTCACCATGGTGGATGGTTTGATTGTTTCCAAGGATTGATATGACCAAAGCTGAGCTCAAAGAATTTCTGGATGCCAAGGTATTGGAATACAACCATCCCAAATTTTTAGAGGATGATCCTTTACAGATTCCACATATATTCAGTCGGAAGGAAGATATTGAGATCAGTGCATTTTTAACGGCTACCATTGCTTGGGGAAACCGAAAGAGTATCATCAAAAATGCAACTAGGTTAGTGGATCTGATGGGCCATGCTCCTTACGATTTTGTAATGAACCATTCCGGGGAAGATTTGCAGCGCCTCTCCCCTTTTGTTCACCGCACTTTTAACGGAATCGACCTTGTTTATTTTATTGCGAGTCTTCAAAACATTTATAAGAATCATGGTGGTCTGGAGACCATTTTCACACAACACCAGACCAAGGATTCCATGCAGCCCGCCATTTCCAAGTTCAAGGAAGTTTTTTTTGAGCTGCCACATCAGAGTCGAACGCAAAAGCATGTTTCGGACCCAAATAAAGGTTCTGCAGCCAAGCGTATCAATATGTTTTTGCGATGGATGGTCCGCGATAACAGCACGGGAGTGGACTTTGGTTTATGGAAAGGTATTGACCCGTCAAAACTCTCCTGTCCCTTAGATGTACATTCCGGCAATGTAGCACGTAAACTAAAATTGCTCAAACGTAAACAGAACGATGCCAAAGCATTACAGGAATTGGACAAAAATCTAAGAAAATTGGACCCCACCGACCCTGTAAAGTACGATTTTGCACTGTTTGGGTTGGGGGTTTTTGAGAGATTTTAATTGTTGTTTGACAATCAACTTGCTTTTAATTGTAAGAAAATATGTATTCTTGCTAGGCAATGATTATAAAATTTCAATGAAAAATTATACCATTTTATTTCTTGTATTCATCCTTAACCTATCATGTTCTGATAATAATACATTTAGTGAAGAGATTGAAAATGAAGAGGAATTGAGTCCCGAAGAACCTGAAGAAGAGGGAACTGTGTATTTGACTCAAATTACATCTAATATTACTTCATCGACAGATGATGCTTTTGATTTTACAGACTTCAGCAATTCTTTTTCTGTCAATGAGAATGGATTATTACAACTATGGGAAGTAGATTACATCAAGAAAGAAACCTCGATTGAAATCCAGATAGAGTCAGGAAATATTGTAAAATTAGCCACAGTCGAATTAGATAAGGAAAATGGAAGTTCCACTACCGAAGAAACTATAGTGAGTTATAATAATGATGGTCTAATTACGAAAATTGAATCTTTTTATGACGGAGATAAAGTTCAAGAATATAGCATTGTTCACAATTCATCAGAGATTGATTTTATTGATTTGATTGATGACAGGGATAGAAAAATAACACTCGACTCAAATAATAATCTAATCAGTTTTTATCAAGAAAGTATTGATTTCACTATTGTCTTCGAGTATTCAAAAGGTAATCTCACCAAAAAAACATTAAATGACACCAATATACTTACCTATCAATATGACGATAAAACCAATCCCTTTAACTCCGAGGTTTTCTTAAACCTTTCTACATTAACCAATTATCTAAATGTGATTGGTGGCTGGGAATTTTTATTCTATGATGAGAACAACATTTATAGTAATTCAAATAATATAGTCCAATTTATGGTGGAGAACAATGACTTTGGAGGTCTTCAAAATCACACTTTTATATATCAGTACAATGATGAAGGTTTTCCCGTAGAAAAAAGTAACGAGAGGAACTCAGTTACTGTAGATTACATTTACAATGTAAATTAGATGTTCGTAAAGTTGGGGTCACTTTGATTAGATGAATTGAACAATATGAAAAGAATTCCGATAATATTTATCTGTACGATTGGCATACTTTCCTGTCGCCAACAGCCAAAAAAGTCTGAAGATATAAACAAATCAAAAGAAGAACAGCTAATTGTTTCCAGAGACGCTTACAAAAATCAATTATATGGATTTTGGTTAGGCCAATGTATCGCGAATTGGACGGGATTGGTCACCGAAATGGATAAAATCGGAAATATTGGGGAAATACGGACCGGGGATTTTTATACGCGTGCCGATTGGGGACAACCGGACCAACCCAGCATTTGGGGCGAAGGTGTTCCTAGTGAACTTTCGGAAACTATTGATTTTGTTTTTCGGGATACTACAGAAGTCTGGGGTTCCGATGACGATACGGATATCGAATACCTATATCAACACCTCCTTTACGAGAATAAAACCAGTATGTTGACACCGGAACAAATCCGTGACGGGTGGTTAAAACATATCAAAGCTGAAGAAGAAAACTACCTATGGGTTTCCAACCAAAGAGCTTTTGATCTAATGAAAGAAGATGTGCTTCCTCCCGAAACGGGCAATCCTGAAAACAACGAGCATTATGAAATGATCGATGCCCAATTGACCACGGAGATTTTCGGACTTTTTGCCCCTGGGAGACCTGATGTAGCCTTAAAAATAGCAAACCTGCCCATTAGGACCACTGCTCGGAACGAATCAGAATACATCTCCAAATTTTATGTTTATATGCACGCTCTTGCCAGTTCTACGGACAACGAGAAGAGTGCAAAACAGCAATTAGAATGGATGGCCAATAAAGCAAGAACCATACTTCCGGATGATAGCTACCCGGCCAAAATGTTCGACTATACCAAAAAATTATATCAATCTGGAATTCCTTGGGAACAAACAAGAGATTCTATTTATATAAGATATCAGGTGAATCAAGAAGATGGTTACGATATCACTTCTAAAGATTTATACTGCAATGGTTGCTTTGCGGCCGGAATCAATTTCGCGGCAAGTCTGGTCAGTTTGTTTTATGGTGAGGGTGACCTCAAAGAAACCATCAAAATTGGAGCATTGACAGGTTGGGACTCGGACAATCCAACGGCAACATGGGGCGGATTACTCGGTTTTATGATGGGCAAGGACGGAATTGAAAAGGACTTTGGTAGACAATTTTCCAACCGGTATAACATCCATAGGACTAGACAAAACTTCCCCAACAATGGCATAGACACTTTTGAAAATATGGCAAAACAGGGCATTTCTATTATCGACCGTGTCGTGACCGAAGAGCTCAACGGGTCAATAGATCTGGAAAAAAATGTTTGGGTTATCCCCCAAACCCGTAACCAGGTTCAAAATCCAATGGAATAGTCTCTCCCCCATTGGCGATTGACTTGTAAATGGCCTCTACGATCATCATATCGCGTTTGCCCATTTCTCCGGGCGCCTTGTTGGGTTCATTGAACAACACATGACGCGCAAAATCGTCCATTTGTAATTTCTGCTGACTTTCATGTGGAAACTTAATTTCATCTCCATTAGAGGTCACACCATGCAATGGGCCATAATTGTTGGCAGGTTGCAATCGGAACCAGCCATTGGTTCCGGAACCGTACATCGCATTGGCGTTAAAGTTGTGCGAGGTGGTAATATTGCCCACGGCCCCGCTGGGAAATTTAAATTGGGCGGTAATGGTCTCGTCGGTATCTTTAAAATATTCAGGTCTCGTACTAAATTCCTGAGCCGCAACGGAAACCGGGTTTTCACCCGTACCATAAATGGTACTTTGGACCGCATAAACGCCCATGTTCATCAAAGCACCACCTCCAGACATTTCTTTGTTCAAGCGCCACTGGTCAGGATTACCTGTAGCACGATAGGATGCGTCTGCAGACACAAAAAGGATATCCCCAAAGGTTTTTTCCTTGACAAATTTCTTTACCTGTTGCGTGTAGGGCTCGGAATGCAAGCGATAGCCCATGCCTAATTTTACGCCCGCTTTTTTACAAGCTTCAATGATGGCATCACATTCTGCAACGCTGATTCCCATGGGTTTTTCACAAATTACATGCTTACTTGCTTGTGCAGCGCGGATACTGAATTCAGCATGCATACTGTTGGGCAGCACAACATAAACCACATCAATATCCTCGTTGTTCGCGATATCGTCAAAATTTTGATAATTATATATATTCTTTTCCGGGATTCCGTATTTATCCGCCCACTCTTTTTCCTTTTCAGGGGTTCCCGTAACAATTCCGGCCAAATAACAATGTTGGGTATCTTGCAGGGCAGGGGCCAATTGGTAGGTACTGTAACTACCAAGTCCCACTAAGGCGATGCCCAATTTTTTCTTGTCCTGATTGGCACCCAAGGCACATGCAAAAGGAGCTGTGGACAATAGTGCTGCACCACCAATTCCCTTTGCGGTAAGGCTGTTAAAACTTCTTCGTGTAATCATTTTCATAGCTTATGGATTTAGTAACGGAACTAAATTTAATAATTATAGCGTAAATACAGGTTTTACGATTGTTTTAACAAGGTAAGAACTTTCAAATTCCCTATTTTTATACACTTGACTAATTCAACCAAATAATAATGAAAAAACTCTTCCTTTTAGGTATGGCGTTCTGTACGTCATTGACCTTTGCCCAAGAACGAAAAATTCCGGTAGACACTACTGTTACAACGCAACATGCGGTGACTATTGGTGGAAATCGTATCAACTACACTGCCACTACAGGTACACAACCTGTTTGGGACGAGATGGGTGAGCCCATCGCTACCCTTCACTACACGTATTACACCAAGAACGATGTAAAAGATAGAGCCTCTAGGCCCCTTTTGATTTCATTTAACGGAGGTCCAGGTTCTGGTTCTGTATGGATGCACTTGGCCTACACAGGTCCGCGTATCCTTAAAATCGATGATGAAGGATACCCTGTTCAGCCTTATGGCGTTAAGGAGAACCCTTACTCTGTATTGGATGTGACCGATATTGTGTATGTTAACCCTGTAAACACGGGTTACTCACGCACTATTCCCGAAACAGGAAAAGAAGTAGACCGAAGCAAATTTTTCGGGATCAATGCAGATACCAAGTATTTGGCCGAATGGTTGAATACCTTCGTATCCCGAAACAATCGTTGGAACTCACCAAAATATATTGTAGGTGAAAGCTACGGAGGAACCCGCGTAATGGGACTTTCCTTGGCTTTACAAAATCAACAATGGATGTATTTGAACGGTGTGATCATGGTTTCACCTGCAGATTATAAGGTGTTCCGTGACAACGATCCTGTTTCAAGTGCACTCAATATGCCGTACTTTGCCGCAACTGCATGGCACCACAAAGCGTTGCCTTCGGATTTGCAAAGCAAAGACTTGTTGGATGTTTTGCCAGAGGTAGAGGAATTTACCATTAACGAACTGTTGCCTGCCATTGCAAAAGGTGGTTTTATCGCAGATTCGGAACGTAAATCAATTGCCAATAAAATGGCACGCTACTCAGGCTTGGATGTTCAGGATATTCTTGATCATAATCTAGATGTGCCCACCCAGTTTTTCTGGAAAGCTTTGCTAAGGGAAAAAGGCGGATACACTATCGGGCGTTTGGATAGCCGTTACTTGGGAATTGATAAGATGCTGGCCGGAACCCGACCAGATTATTCTCCAGAGCTGACCTCGTGGTTGCACAGCTTCACCCCTGCCATAAATTATTACTTGCAGGAAGAGCTCGATTTCAAAACCGACATCAAATACAACATGTTCGGACCTGTTCACCCTTGGAACAATGATGATGATAGTGTTCGTGATGACTTGCGCCAAGCAATGGCCCAGAACCCTTATTTGAACGTTTTGGTGCAATCTGGATATTATGATGGTGCGTGTACTTATTTTGCTGCCAAATACACCATGTCTCAAGTAGACCCTAGTGGTAAAATGAAAGATAGATTCGATTGGAAAGGTTATCGCTCTGGACACATGATGTACCTAAGAAACGAAGACCTAAAAACGGCCAACGACGATATCAGGGATTTTATCATGAGGACTCAGGCCAATGGAAAAAGTGCGAAATACTAATTCGCAGCACATAAAATAGTTAAAGCGGTATGGCTTAAAAGGTTGTACCGCTTTTTTTGTAACAAAAATCCAATCCTAAACACCTATAATACAAAACACTATAATTATGGGAGGTGAAGGAAGTATGATGCATGCTATCAAGAGTTTCAAGCTCAATAGAAGCATGCTTAAAAAAAGGAAAATTAAATCTAAGAGTGATATTTACGGCAAACCAAATGTCACAAAGTTATATTTTAAAAAATCCACTCCTCGTGATATCGCTCGCATTCGTAAAAAGATGTTCATACAGAAAGAAAGAGAAAAGAGGGTTATGCTTTATGCGATAATTGCTACTATTCTACTTTTTTTGAGTCTGTATTTACTATTTGTACTCTAATAATTTTTCTATTTTTATCAAAAACCGCACATAGTGAAAAAACAAACTGTACTTTGGTTCATGATATCGTTTCTAGGATTATCTGTCACGTCAAAAATCAATGCCCAAGATTGGCCTAATTTGGAAAAGTATAAAATGGCAAATGCAGAACTGGAAGCTCCCGCAGATGGTGAAAACCGTGTAGTATTCATGGGGAATTCCATAACCGAAATGTGGATAGGGACCCATCCCGAGTTTTTCTCCGAAAATCCTTATGTAAATCGTGGAATCGGCGGACAGACCACACCACAGATGTTGCTACGTTTTCGTCAGGATGTGATTGACCTAAACCCCAAAGTTGTTGTTATTTTGGCAGGAACTAATGATATAGCGGGAAATACAGGACCTATGACCTTGGAACAAATCCATGACAATATTTTATCCATGGTAGAATTAGCAAAAGCTAACGGAATAAAACCCATTGTTTGTTCGGTTCTACCCGCTTATGATTACCCGTGGCGTCCCGGATTGAACCCAAATATTAAAATCCCGAAGCTCAATACATTGCTAAAAGATATGGCCAAAGCTCAAGACGTCATCTATTTAGACTATTTCTCCAAAATGGTCGATGATAGAAACGGAATGCAGTCCAAATTAACCACGGATGAGGTGCATGTGACCAAGGCGGGATATGATGTTATGGAAAAAATGGTCACGGAAGCCATCCGCAAAGCCCTCGAAAACATGTGATATGAATGATATTGAATTCATCAAAGCCTTTGAATCTGGAGAATTTTCTCCAGCAGAATTCAATCACAGGGCCCATATTCGATTAGCCTGGGCCTATCTTGACAGATTCGATGAAGAAACCGCAATTTCCAAAACATGCAATGCCATCAAAAACTTTGATGGGCTGCATGGGGATGGCACCAAATACCATAAAACGTTGACGGTTGCCTCTGTAAAGGTTGTTCATCATTTTAGGCAAAAATCCAACGCGTCTACATTTGATGGATTTGTTACCGAACATCCTCGTTTAATTTCTTCTTTCAAAGATTTACTTTTGCAACATTATGGGGAAACTGTGTTCATTTCCCCAAAATCAAAGACTACGTACATAGAACCTGACTTGCTGCCGTTCACTTAAGTTTTGAATAGAATTTAGTTACCTTGCCGCATGCAAAACAGCAAGGTCAGTATCATAATCCCTTTTAAAAACACTGCCCATTTTTTATCGGAATGTTTGGATTCCATTATGAGCCAAACTTATACCGATTGGGAGGTGTTGGCGGTAAACGACCACTCTACCGACACGAGCCTTGAGCTTCTCACCTCTTACTCGCAGAAAGACGAACGCATCAAAGTATTTGAAAATAAAGGAAATGGGATAATTCCTGCACTTCAAACAGCATATGGAAAAAGTTGTGGGGAATTCGTGACCCGAATGGATTCGGATGATATCATGGAACCGGACCGTTTGGAGGTTATGGTCAATTCGTTGATTGAGTACGGAAAAGGACATGTTGCCGTAGGACAGGTGAAATATTTTTCGAACAGGGGCATCAGCAACGGTTACCAACGTTATGAAGAATGGCTGAATCAATTAACATCTACCGGAAACAATTTTGATGAAGTTTATAAAGAATGCGTCATCCCTTCACCTTGTTGGATGACATATAGATCGGATTTTGAACAATGTGATGGTTTTGAACATAAACGATACCCCGAAGATTATGATTTAACTTTTCGATTTTACGAACATGGTTTCAAAATTATTCCCTGCGATCAAGTATTGCATCTTTGGCGCGATTACGACACCCGAACGTCACGCACTCACGAGCACTACGCCCAAAACTATTTTTTGGACATCAAACTGCACTATTTCCTAAAACTGGATTATGTCAAAAACCGGCCATTGGTAGTTTGGGGAGCTGGTTTTAAAGGGAAAAAAATTGCCAGAGGTTTAAAAAAAAGTGAGTTGGAATTTACTTGGTTATGTGATAATCCCAAGAAAATAGGTAAAAAGATATATGGAAAAAAACTTGTCCATTTTGACGAACTACAAAATTTAATAAATCCACAGAGCATCATCACTGTGGCCAATGAAGATGCCCAAAAGGAAATCAGGAGGTATTTTACAGAGCTGAATCAAAATCCAATGCAGGATTATTTCTTTTTTTGTTGATTCATATAGAGTTATTCGGCAGAACTCCAATGCCGGTGCAGTGGCGATTGTGTTTTGGTCATAGATAATTGCAAACCGAAGTTTGAAATCAGAATGTTTTAATGCCTATCTTTGACCAAGCAATGTTGGGAATGCAGTTTAAACATCCAGAACTTCTTTGGGCACTTTTTCTTCTAATCATACCCATTTTAATCCATTTATTCCAATTACGACGCTTTACCAAAACCCCGTTTACCAATGTGGCCATGTTGCAAAAGGTGGTCTCGGAATCCAGGAAAAGTAACACCTTAAAAAAGTGGTTGTTGTTGATTGCCCGATTATTTTTGCTTGCCGCCATCATTATAGCGTTTGCCCAACCATTCTCCTCGGCAAATACTGCACTTCAAGAAAAAGAGACCGTTGTTTATTTAGACGATTCCTTCAGTATGCAGGCAAAGAACAATGGAATTTCACTCTTGGAAAAAGCTGCGCAGGACTTTATTAAAAATGTTGGTGCCGATACTGAATTCAGTTTGTTTACCAATGAGAAAACGTTTAGCAATGTTAGGGTCGCCGATATCCAGAACTCGCTGTTAGCACTGCCTTTCACACACAAGCAATTGAAAATGGACGAAATTGGCCTTAAGGCCAGTACCCTATTTTCACAAAATAGAGGTAGTGTAAAAAACCTGATCGTTCTTTCAGATTTTCAGGAACGGATATCTAGTGGAGGTGATAAACTAGATTCCATGTTGCAAGTTCATTTTATACCTATGCAGGCTCGGGAGCTCCAAAATATTTCCATTGATTCCGTTTTTGTTGCTGACGCCCTAAATGACCAAGCCAAGCTGAAAGTATTCTTAACGGGCGGTAACGAGGATGAGGCCCTGCCCATTTCACTTTATAATGACGATGAACTGATCGCTAAAACAGCTGCAAAATTTAAATCGAACGGGGACGGTGAAGTCGAATTTACCATTCCTACGAATGAAGCGTTGAACGGACGCTTGAGTATCATTGATAATTCTTTGGGGTATGACAATCGTTTTTATTTTAATATCAATTCCAAAGAAAAAATAAAGGTGTTGGCCATCAGTGCATCGGATAGTGATTATTTGAACCGCTTATTCCGTGGCGAAGAGTTCGATTTTCAAAAATATCGACTGAATCAATTGGACTATAGCAGTTTGGGAGATCAAAATGTAGTAATCTTGGATGCTCAATCATCCATTCCCAGCAGCCTTCAAAATATACTGCGCACCTTTAAGAATGATGGAAATACTTTAATTATTGTTCCAGCAATAAACGCAGACATTTTATCCTATAACAGTTTATTGTCAAGTTTATCCAGCACACAATTTCTAGAAAAAGTGGTGACCGATGTACAATTGACCACCATAACTTTTGACCATCCATTGTACCGCGATGTTTTTGAAAAAGAGGTCACCAATTTTCAATATCCGTCGGTAAAGGAATATTTTAAAATACAGACCAGTCTACCTACGGCGTTGTCCATGGGCGGAGGCGATTCGTTTTTAGTGGGAGAAAATGGATTGTATGTGTTTACGGTTCCATTGGAATTGGAAAATTCCAATTTCATCAACTCGCCATTGATTGTGCCCACTTTTTACAATATGGCACAATCCAGCCTACAATCCCCGCAAACGTATCAAACTCTAGGTGAATTGAATACGTTGGACATTGCAGCGGAAATCGGAAACGATGACATCTTGAAGGTAGCTAAAGATGGTTATGAGTTTATCCCTCTGCAGCAGACATTCCCGAATCGGGTCCGTCTTTCATTTGATCAAAACCCTACGGAAGATGGAATTTACTCCGTACTCCAAAATCAACAGGTTCTACAAAATATAAGTTTTAATTATCCCCGGGCAGAAAGCAATCTCAAATATCTGGATATCGGTTCGTTGGATAATGTGAATTCCGTGGACTCCATTCCAGAGCTGTTCGAATATCTAGAAGCGGAGAACAACATTACAGCTTATTGGAAATGGTTTGTTATTTTAGCGTTGCTTCTGGCGCTGATAGAGGTACTCATTCAAAAATTTGTTACATGAACATTCTGCTGAAGTCTGCAAAAATTGTTTGTCCAGAAAACAAGGAACTACACTTGAAAAAGCGTGATATCCTTATAAAAAAAGGGGTGATTGAAAAAATTGGTGCCTCTGTTGAAGCTCCCAGCAGCGTAAAAGTGTTGGAAAAGGAGAACCTTCACGTCTCATTGGGCTGGTTTGATAGCAGTGTGGCATTTGGGGAGCCGGGTTTTGAAGAACGGGAGACCATTGCCAATGGATTGTTTACGGCCGGAAAAAGCGGTTTTACCGATATTGTGCTGAACCCAAATACGCATCCCGTACCCGATACGAGCTCTGACGTGGTCTTTTTAAAAGAACGTGGACAGGGCAAGGCGACCAAAATCCATCCGTTGGGAACTCTGACCAAAAATGCCGAAGGTATTGACCTGGCCGAGCTTTTTGATATGAGAAATGCTGGCGCAGTCGCTTTTTTTGATTTCAAAAAGCAAATCTCCAATCCCAATTTGCTCAAGATAGCTTTACTGTATGCCCAAAATTTTGATGGGCTGGTATACTCATTTCCGCAAGATGGCGATATCAAAGGAAAAGGTGTGGCCAATGAAGGGGAAGTGTCCACAAAACTTGGTTTAAAGGGAATTCCGGCATTGTCCGAAGAACTACAAATCGCAAGGGACTTGTTTATCTTGGAATACACCGGTGGAAAACTGCATATTCCGACAATATCATCGGAAGGCTCGGTAAAGCTGATTGCCGAAGCGAAGAAAAAAGGATTGGACGTGTCCTGTAGTGTGGCCGTTCACAACCTTTTCTATTCAGATGAAACTTTGGTTGGATTTGATACCAATTTCAAAGTCTCTCCTCCCCTGCGCACAAAGTCAGATTGCAAAGCTTTGATCAAAGGGGTGAAAAACGGGACCATAGATTTTGTGACATCGGACCACATTCCTATGGATGTTGAACATAAACGCGTGGAATTTGACAATGCAAAAAATGGTACCCTAGGTCTTGAGTCTTCATTTGGTTGTTTGAACACCATTTTTGAACTGGACGAAACTATTACATTGCTGACCAAGGGAAGGGCTCGATATCAAATAGAGTCTCCAAAACTGGAAGAAGGCGCCAAGGCGTGCTTAACCCTTTTCAATCCGGAAGGGAAATATACTTTTGACATAAAAGATATTCTTTCCACATCAAAAAACAGCATGTACGTTGGTGCTACCTTAAAAGGTAAAGTTTACGGCATGATAAATAACGATTTAAGTACCTTATAATGAGCGACGCATCCGCCCCAGGGAAGACAACCGCCGTAGTGGCATACATTACCATTGTTGGCTGCTTAATTGCCATCACCATGAACATTGAAGAAAAAAATGAATATGCCCGTTTCCATATTAGGCAGGCCTTTGGCATACATGTCCTTTTTCATGCCCTGGCCATTTTAATGACCTATGCGGGCTACGCATATTTAGCCGTTCCAGTCTATCTCTTTTATTTTGTGATTTGGATTTTTGGCTTTTTGCAAGCACTCAATGGCAGCATGAAACCTTTGCCTCTAGCGGGAAAGTATTTTCAAAAATGGTTCACATTCATATCTTAAACCAACAACATGTCCCTTAAAACCTTATCATTAGAATATTTGCTTAGACCTTCTTCCAAAGATTCAGGTGAAATTCCGGCACTTTTTATGTTCCATGGTTATGGTAGTAATGAAGAGGACCTATTCTCTTTCGCTTCTGAACTTCCAGAGGAATTAATGGTGATTTCCGTTAGGGCACCCTATAACCTTGAGCCTTTTGGATATGCGTGGTATGCCATCAATTTTGATGCTGAACAGGGTAAGTGGAGCGATGATGAACAGGCCAAAGAATCTAGGGAAAAGATTGTTGCGTTTATAGATGAGGCCATTGAAGCTTACAACCTTGATAAAGAAAATATTACCCTTTTAGGGTTCAGTCAAGGAACCATTCTGAGTTATTCCGTAGCATTGTCTTACCCTGAAAAAGTGAAGAATGTTATCGCATTGAGCGGATATATCAATGAAAACATTTTGGTTGATGATTATGCCCAAAAAGACCATAGCAAGCTAAATTTCTATGCTTCACATGGGCAAGTAGACCAGGTCATTCCTTTGGAATGGGCCCAAAAGTCGCCAGATTTCTTGGAAAAACTGAACATTCCAACGATATATGAGGAGTTTCCTGTGGGGCATGGTGTTTCCCAACAGAATTTTTTCTCGTTCAAAAAATGGTTGGAGAAACATATTTAATTAAACTATAATCTCTATTCAGTTTTTACCACCCTTTACCTTTTACCTATTATTTAATACTCCTGCGGGGCATAGAGCAAATGTTCCACCAGTGTAAAGTCAACGCTAAGATTATCCTTTAGTTCATACTTTATGATTATGTCGCCCCAATATTTACCATCGGAAAAATCGGCCAGAATCCATTTATGGTTCAATACTTTGATTTTATTGATTTTAAAATCACTCTCCATGCCCTCGTAAGGTATCAATGGATTATCACCTTTTCCCTCATTAGTTTCCAATAACTTATCCTGAATATATAGCGAAGGATTTTCAAGGTTTAGGTGTTCGTAATATGCCAAAGCATCGTCATTGTTCTCCAAAGTAAAGTATTGCATGTCCAATACCTTTAGGTGCATGGTCTGCAGAGAATCCTCCAACTGTACAACCTCTTCTTTGAGTTGCTTTATATCAGAAGTCAATGTCTTTTGCATATTGTTTCCCGTTACAAATTGGAAAAGCGCCAATAGGGCAGCGAAAACAAATAGGTATAGGAATATATTTTTTTTCATTACATCTAAATTTTGATTCGTAGGTTATCGTAGGCCAAATGTATGTTTTTGGGGAGACTTTTTTCCACTTCTTCATGAAATCCCAACAAAGCGCTGATATGCGTAAAATAGGTTTGCTCCGCCCCTACCTTTTCTGCAAACTCCAGAGCCTCTTCCAAATTAAAATGTGAATGATGTGGTTCGATTCGCAGTGCGTTTATCACCAATACTTTGGCTCCCTTCATTTTTTTTATCTCTTCTTCCTCTACCCGTTTCACATCGGTCATATAAATAAATTCTCCGAAACGGTAACCGAACACCTGTAATCTGTTATGGAAGGCCTCAATGGGAACCACATCCAAATTCCCTAATGGGATTTTGGTGTTTTTGTCGACTTCATTAACCTGAACAGCAGGAGCTCCGGGGTATCGGTCTTCATCGGCAAAAATATAATCGAACCTCTTTTTTAAGGATTGAATCACCCTTTGGTGCCCATAAATAGGGATATCACCCTGTCGAAAGAAAAAAGGACGGATATCGTCCATTCCCGCAGTATGGTCCGCATGTTCGTGGGTAAACAAAATACCATCCAATTTATCTATTGGATTGGCCAACATTTGTTGCCTAAAATCAGGACCACAATCAATCACATAATTGTAGTTGTTCCATGAAATCAATACGGAAACACGTAGTCTTTTATCCTTGGGGTCTTTGCTCAGGCAAACGGGATGATTGCTCCCGATTACAGGAATCCCCTGCGAAGTTCCCGTTCCCAAAAAAGTAATGGTCATCTGATCATCCATTAATTTCAAAATTATAACTTATTTATTTAATAGATTGATTGAAGAGTGTAACTTTGTTTCATCTTAAAAATTGGATATGCCTACCGTACCAAGCAAAGAAAATGCTTTTGAAAATATTCCTTCCATAAAGGCCAAAACCCTTAGGATAAACTTAAACCGTGATATTTACGGAACCTTTGCCGAAATTGGCGCAGGACAGGAAACCGCTAGGCATTTTTTTAGGGCCGGTGGAGCCTCTGGGACCATTGCAAAAGCGATGAGTGCTTACGACAAATCCTTTAGTGATGCGATTTATGGTATTGAGGAAGATGGTCGCTACGTTACCCAATCCCGTTTAAAGAAAATGCTGGACCACGAAATGCGGTTGGTCGAAGAGCGGATAAGCAGGGACAGCAACCCGGACTATCTATTTTTTAGCTACGCCAATACGGTTGCCACCATCGATTTTTCCAAAAGATATAAAGGACATGGATGGGTTGGATTGCGTTTTCAATTGGATCCCGATCAAAAAGAGTATGATGAAATTGTGCTCCACATCCGTTTTAAGCAAAATGAAGCCAGATTACAGCAAGAAACATTGGGGATACTTGGTGTTAACCTGATTTACGGAGCATTTTTCAAGTTCCACAAACCAAGAAAGCTTTTAAAATACCTTTATGATCATATCGACCACGATACGTTGGAGATTGATATGATCAACTTTACAGGACCCAATTTTGCCGATGTCGATAACCGTTTGATGAGCCTTCAGCTTATTAAAAACGATATGACGGATGCAGTGATGTTCGGACCTGATGGCAATAACCTATTACCGGCAGCCGTACTTTACAAAAAGAACATCTTGGCGCTCCGCGGAAGTTTTAGACCGGTTACCAAGGTGAACATGGACATGTTCCAGAAGTCCTACGATATTTTTGTGCGGGAGCAGACGGTGGATATGGAAAATGCCATTGTGGTGTTCGAGATAACATTATCCAACCTAAAGGCGGCAGGCGAAATTGATGAACAGGATTTTATGGACCGCGCCGAGCTACTTTGCTCTTTGGGCCACACGGTACTGATTTCCAAGTTCCAAGAGTACTACAAACTTGTAGAATACTTTAACAACTATACCAAGGCCAAGATTGGATTGACCATGGGTGTCAACAACTTGGTGGATGTATTTGATGAAAAATACTATCGTCACTTGAGTGGTGGTATTTTGGAGGCATTTGGTAAATTGTTCTTTAAGGATTTAAAGGTTTACCTATACCCCATGAAAGATCCCGAAACTGGACAAGTGCTGACCAGCAACAACGTAAAGGTTCACCCGAGGATGAAGGAATTGTACAAGTTCTTCAAGTACAATGGTAAGGTGATGGATATTATCGACTACGATCCTGATGTGTTGCATATTTTCTCAAGGGATGTGCTCAAGAAAATCATCAATAAAGATGAAGGCTGGGAAAAGGAATTACCAGAGGGTATTGCTGAAACCATCAAAGAAAAGAACCTGTTCACTAGAAAAGTTCTGGAAGAGAAAGAATAAAAAAAGGCGCTATATTAGCGCCTTTTTAGTTTTTAAAATGTCATATCTAGTTCGTTTTTTAAGCCAATATCTGTGCAGCATGATCTTTGGTCTTTACTTTCTCGATTACATTTTCCACTTTGCCATCGCCATCAACAACAAAAGTGGTTCGGTGAATACCATCATATTCCCTTCCCATAAATTTTTTGGGTCCCCATACACCAAATGTGTTGATTACCGTATGATCTTCATCAGCCAATAAAGGAAATGGAAATTCGTATTTATTCTTAAAATTTGATTGTTTTTTTTCAGAATCAGCACTTACCCCCAAAAGTTCATAGCCTTGCGCTTGTAATTCCTTATAATTATCGCGGAGATTACAGGCTTCTGCCGTACAGCCCGGGGTATTCGCTTTTGGATAGAAAAACACCACTAGTTTTTTTCCTTTGTAATCACTTAGATTAATTGTGTTCCCGTCTTGGTCTTTTGCTGAAAAATCAGGTACTTTATCTCCTACTTTTAACATATTCATGTGCGTTGCTCTTGAATTAAATGTTTAATATTTACATCAACAAAGTTAAACAAATATGACCAAACAAGAAAAGGTTGAATTCACGGTCAAAACCCTGGATGAACTTTATCCCACCATACCGATTCCATTAGATCATAAAGATCCGTATACCTTATTGATTGCCGTATTGTTATCGGCCCAAAGTACTGACGTTCGGGTAAATCAGATCACACCCTTATTATTTGCTAAGGCAGACAACCCCTTTGATATGGTAAAACTTACGGAAGAGGAAATCCGGGAAATTATTAAACCTGTGGGCCTCTCCCCTATGAAATCGAAGGGAATTTATGGACTTTCAAAAATTTTGATAGAAAAATATAATGGGGAAGTTCCAAGAAATATTTCCCTGTTGGAAGAGTTGCCTGCCGTGGGACATAAAACCGCAAGTGTCGTGGTTTCCCAAGCTTTTGGAATCCCTGCCTTTCCTGTGGACACCCATATTCATAGGTTGATGTACCGCTGGGGTTTCAGCAACGGAAAAAATGTGGTCCAAACGGAGCGCGATGCCAAGCGATTGTTCCCTGAGGAAATCTGGAATAGATTGCACCTTCAAATTATTTGGTACGGCCGTGAATATTCCCCAGCTAGGGGTTGGGATTTGGAAAAGGACATTATCACCAAGACGATTGGGAGAAAAACCGTGATCAACGAATATTATAAAAACAAAAAGAGCCGCTAATTGCGGCTCTTTTCGTCAGTTTGATCCTTAAATTAATTTAATGTTACTTCAAACTGGTGTTTCTTGTAGTCAACTACATGAATCGATTTTGAAAAGCTAAGTAAGAAATCAACAGTTTTCTGGCTCGCTTTTACCGTTTTTACGGATTTTTGTTCTTCAGAGTAAATGTTTTCCATATTCTAGCGTAAGTAATTGTTTCCATAGTATAACGGCGCTAGATTGGAAATATTGCAGGCTTCGACGTAATGCTCGATTAATTCGTTAAAACGATATTCTTGCGCTCTACAATCTTTCTTAGGTTGATAAGGGCATATCGCATTCTTCCCAAAGCCGTATTAATGCTAACGTTTGTGTTTTCGGATATTTCTTTAAAGCTCATATCCTTGTAAATACGCATGATCAATACTTCTCTTTGGTCGTCTGGCAACTCATCTATCAAAAGGGTAAGGTCGCTTTCGATTTGATCTTTGATGATTTGCTTTTCAGCATTCAACTTTTCGTCATGGATAACAGAAAAGATATTGAAGTCATCACTGCCCTCGAATTTGGGCATTCTTTTGTTCTTGCGGAAGTGGTCTATCACCAAGTTGTGCGCAATACGCATCACCCAAGGTAGAAATTTACCCTCTTCGCTGTATCTTCCTTTCTTCAAAGTTTTGATAACCTTGATAAAGGTATCTTGGAAAATGTCCTCTGCGACATCTCTGTCCAATACTTTGCTATAAATAAAGCTGGTGATTCTTTGGTTGTGCCTGTTGATAAGAATTTCAAGAGCCTTCTCGTCTCCGTCAATGTAGTTCTTTACTAAAATCGAGTCATTAATCTGTAGCTGTTCCATACAAATTACTTTTTTTGGGTTAAAATCACAGTCCTCCCTTTACCAAGAAAGACTTTAGTTATTCAGTTTTTAATCTTTAAAAAGTAATTATTCTGTATAGGCCTATCAGGATTTTAATTACACTTCAAATATAGATAAATAGCTAGGCGATCTAAAAATCTATGTTGTGAGTTGACGATTTTTATATGTTAACTGATGCAATATACGTATTAAGTGTGGCGTATCGTATCTTTGAGACCCTAATTTTAACGAATGGCAATCAATATAAACGTAGATCCCAAGCAGAATATTATCATAAAAGGTGCCAAACTGCATAACCTTAAAGACATAGATGTGGTCATCCCAAGAAACAAGTTGGTGGTTATCACAGGTTTATCGGGTTCAGGAAAATCCAGTTTGGCTTTTGATACTTTATATGCCGAAGGCCAGCGTAGGTATGTGGAGAGCCTTTCCTCCTATGCACGACAGTTTTTGGGAAAATTGGACAAACCAAAGGTGGACTATATTAAAGGTATAGCCCCCGCCATTGCCATTGAACAAAAAGTAAATTCCACCAACCCACGATCTACGGTCGGGACCACAACAGAAATATATGACTATCTAAAGTTGTTGTATGCTAGAATCGGGAAGACCATATCCCCTATTTCTGGCAAGGAAGTAAAGAAGCATACGGTTACCGATGTCATTAATCATATAAAAGAACTTAACGAAAGGGACAAGCTCCTATTGTTGGCGCCTATCGTTATTTCTGAAGAACGGGAACCGCTAAAATCGTTGGAACTCTTCTCCAAGCAAGGGTATGCGCGTATCAAATACAACGGAGAAGTTATTAGAATCGACCAAGCTCCCGAAGATATAGGAAGGGAATTCGACCTTGTTGTGGATCGTATCATTGTAAAGGATGATGAAGATTTCTACAACCGCTTGGCCAATGCCGTTGACAATGCTTTTTTTGAAGGAAAGGGCCAGTGTGCCATCGAGAACCTTAAAACTAACGAGATAAAAGCGTTCAGTAACCAGTTTGAGCTGGATGGAATGAAGTTTTTGGAACCGAACGTTCACCTGTTCAGTTTCAATAATCCATACGGAGCTTGCCCCAAATGTGAAGGCTACGGGGATGTAATCGGTATTGATGAAGATTTGGTGATTCCCAACACGGCACTATCTGTCTATGAAAATGCCGTTTTTCCGTGGCGTGGCGAAAGCATGAGTTGGTACCGCGACCAGTTGGTGAATTCGGCCTATAAGTTTGACTTTCCCATCCATAAACCTTGGTTCGAACTTTCCGAAGAACAAAAACAATTGGTCTGGGACGGAAACCAATATTTTATAGGAATCCACAAGTTCTTTGAACAACTGGAGGAGAAAAGCTATAAGATACAGAACAGGGTAATGCTTTCCCGTTACCGTGGTAAAACCAAGTGCACCGTATGTAAAGGAAAGCGATTACGCAAAGAGGCCGATTACGTAAAGGTAGGTGGCAAATCCATTTCAGATTTGATTGAACTACCTATTGATCAATTGACTCCGTTCTTTGAAGAACTACAACTATCCGAACATGATGCTGCCATAGCAAACCGACTTTTGAAGGAAATCACAACGCGTTTGGAATTTTTGGACAAAGTAGGTCTTAGCTATCTCACCTTGAATAGAAAGTCCAACACACTTTCCGGTGGGGAAAGCCAACGTATCAATTTGGCCACATCGTTAGGAAGCAGCTTGGTCGGTTCTATGTATATTTTGGATGAACCCAGTATTGGATTGCACCCACGGGACACCGAAAATTTGATTGAGGTCTTAAAATCCCTTCGTGACCTGGGCAACACCGTGATTGTGGTAGAACATGATGAAGACATTATGAAGGCTGCCGATGAAATTATTGACATTGGTCCAGAAGCAGGAACCTTGGGCGGAAACGTAGTGGCCACGGGAAATTGGGAAACTATCCTTAAATCGGATTCACTAACAGCATCTTACCTTAACGGAACTATGGAAATTCCAGTTCCGAAAGAGCGTAGAAATTCCAAACATTATATTCAAATTAAGGGAGCCCGCGAAAACAACCTTAAAAATATAGATGTTACCTTTCCTCTGAATGTGCTTACGGTAATCACAGGAGTATCAGGGAGCGGAAAAAGTACCTTGGTCAGAAAAATTCTGTATCCATCCATATTAAAGGAAACGGGGGGGTATGGAGAAAAAGCAGGTCAATTTTCGGCAATGGAAGGCAAGTATGCCCACATCAAACATGTGGAGTTTGTGGACCAGAATCCGATTGGCCGTTCATCACGGTCCAACCCCGTTACCTATATAAAGGCCTACGATGATATCCGAAGCTTGTTCGCTTCACAGAGGTTAAGCAAACTAAGAGGTTATCAGGCCAAACATTTTTCTTTTAATGTTGATGGGGGGCGTTGTGAAAAATGTAAGGGTGAAGGCGAGATTACCGTTGAGATGCAATTTATGGCCGACGTGCATTTGGAGTGTGATGCTTGTAATGGGAAACGTTTCAAAAAGGACATTCTCGAAGTACAGTTTGAAGGAAAGAACATTGACGACATCCTTAACATGACCATTGATGATGCCGTTGAACACTTTTCCATCCACCAACAAGACAAAATCGTAAACAAGTTAAAACCTTTGCAAGATGTCGGATTAGGTTATGTTGCGTTAGGGCAGTCCTCCTCTACTCTTTCTGGTGGTGAGGCCCAACGTATAAAACTTGCCTCGTTTTTGGTAAAAGGGCATACCAAAGAAAAGGCATTGTTCATTTTTGATGAGCCAACGACCGGACTTCATTTCCACGACATCAAAAAATTGCTCAAGTCTTTTGATGAACTTATAGATAAAGGACATTCCGTAATTGTAATCGAACACAATATAGAACTCATCAAATGTGCTGATTACATCATCGACCTTGGTTTGGAAGGTGGTGAAAAGGGAGGTCATTTAATTGTTGAAGGAACTCCCGAAGAAATCATCAAAAACACAAAATCATACACGGCCAAATATGTAAAGGAAAAGCTGTAGAAATAACTTTTTCAATCTTTAAACTGCTGCTTTTTCAAGTCTAAAAAACTGATTTTATACCAAGGTGTATAAAAATCGGTTAACTCATAATGCCCATATATCAATTCATTTGGGGCATCCGTCAATTGACCTAATAAATAATTAGGTCGATTCCTTAATATCGTGGGTTAGAACTTAACTCATACAGCCATGCTCTTTTCCAAATCATCCCCCGTAAAGAAACAGGACTTCCTATTTATGTTTCTTATTCTAGTTGGTATTATCTCGGTTTTGTTTGATAATGCTCCCAAAAAAGACAAATTTCAAGAATCCATAGATTTTATAGTAGGCGTTTCGGATGAAAAATCTCTGAATACCATAACAAGGTCTTTGGAAGCCGAAAACACTTTTGCCCCAGGAATTGCCATAACACTGGGAAGCAGCACCTTGACACCCAACAACGATTCTCCAGGTTGTACCACTATAAGGTATGTAATACGGGTGTTCAACACAAGTACTAACAATGAATCACTTGATGGGAATTCTTTGGTAATTGATATGGGTCCCGATATTACTGTTGGACCATTAGTAAGTGGTGACACCAATGACAACAACCAAATAGATGAAGGAGAAGTTTGGTTCTTTGAAGCATTTAAACCTATTACGGAGGCGGATAAGCTTGCCGAAACGGTGTTAAACCAAGCACATGTGGAAACAACAGTAGTTGGTCTCGGAACTACTGTTAGTGATGACTCTCACCCATCCGATATCAACTTGGACCAACCCACAACAACCAAAATAAGTTGTAGATCAGGTATTAGCATGCTTTTGAACGGAGTTACCAAAGATATAGGAGGAAACGATGGTGGCTGCGCTTTTGTCCAAATTACTTACGAGGTTCATTACACTAGCACAATTCCAGGAGAGACCTTTGAAAGTATAGTGGTATTTGGCCAGAACGGTGATGAATTTATAGCTCCGATTTCGGGAGACAGTTCTCCGTTTGGCGTTTTAGATCCTGGAGAAATTTGGATCTATACTGAAAACTACACCCCTTCAGCAGCAGAAGTTGCCGCAGGTGAAATATTGGTCCAAGGTTATGTGGAAGGAGTTACTGTACAAGATGCAAGTGTTTTGGTCTCAGATGTTTCGGATCCTATAGATCTTAATGCGGACAATCCCACTATTATCAATTTCTCTGCTTGTGCTCCCAGCATTAGTCTAATCAAAACCGGACAAGTAGTCCCTGGTTGTGAAGAAATTCTATACACCTTTACTGTGACCAATCAGGGAAATAACTTAACAAATCCCCTAAAAGGAGTTAACGTTGTGGACGAGACCTTTCCGCTTATGGCCATTAACGGTCCCCAATCAGATGCCAATAGTGATGGCGTAATGAGTCCCGCAGAGGTATGGGTGTTTACTGGTTCTTATGCAATAACCAATGCTGATATGTTAGCAGGAGAGGTTGTTAATCAAGCTCGCGTTACCGGTTCGATGGATTATCAAGGAACTGGTATTGATGTTGAAGATGATTCGGATTTTGAAAATGAAAAATTAGATCGTCCTACTGTGGTAGACCTTTCTGGGTGTATGCCCCGTATCTCTCTCATTAAAGAAGGTATTGTAAACCCGGACTGTTTGACTATTGATTATACATTTACAGTGGTAAATCAAGGAAACACTGGCCTTTTGTTAAATAATGTGGTATTGGCCGACTTAAACTTTCCAGGACTTGTCATTGACGGGCCATTTGGAGATAATGGAGATGATATACTGGACGGATCAGAAGTATGGACCTATACAGCTACTTACGATATAACCACGGATGATATAAATACAGGTAAAGTAGATAACCAGGCAAAAGTAACCGCAGATGTATTGAATTATCCGGGACTCAGTATTGAAGATGACTCAGATGACGACAATATCCTAGAGAACCAAGTAACAACTGTAGATCTATCAAGTTGCCAAACACCGGCCATTCAGGTCATTAAACAGGGAACGGCCGACGTGGACGAGGACAGCAATGGCTGTATCGACGGCATCACCTATACCTTTACCGTGACCAATACCGGCAACGTGGACCTGCATACCATTGTCCTTACCGATGACAAGATAAACGGACAGGTGCCCGGGCCGTTGGCCAACGAGGACGAGGGCAACGACGGCGTGCTCTCCGTGGGCGAGGACTGGGTCTTCCAGGCCACCTACGCCTTGGTGCAGGCCGACATAGACCTGGGCTCCGTGGACAACCAGGCCGATGTATCGGCACTATCCGTGGGGGACGACACGCCCGTCAACGATAGCGACAACATCAGCACACCACTGCCCGTAAACCTATGCGCACCGGCTCCGGCCATTCAGGTCATTAAACAGGGAACGGCCGATGTGGACGCCGACAGCGATGGCTGTATCGACGGTATCACCTATACCTTTACCGTGACCAATACCGGCAATGTCGACCTGTACACCATCGTGCTCAACGATGACAAGATCGGCGGGCAAGTGGCCGGGCCGTTGGCCAACGAGGACGAGGGCAACGACGGCGTGCTCTCCGTGGGCGAGGACTGGGTCTTCCAGGCCACCTACGCCTTGGTGCAGGCCGACATAGACCAAGGATCAGTGGACAACCAGGCCGATGTAACGGCACTATCCGTGGGGGACGACACGCCCGTCAACGATAGCGACAATATCAGCACACCACTGCCCGTAAACCTATGCGCACCGGCGCCAGCCATACAGGTCATCAAACAGGGAGCGGCCGATGTAGACCAGGACAGCGATGGCTGTATCGACGGCATCACCTATACCTTTACCGTCAACAACATAGGGAACGTGGATCTTTACACCATCGTGCTAAACGATGACAAAATTGGTGGGCAAGTGATAGGGCCGTTGGCCAATGAGGATGACAACAACGACGGCATCCTATCCGTGGGCGAGGACTGGGTATTCCAGGCCACCTACGCCTTGGTGCAGGCCGACATAGACCAAGGATCAGTGGACAACCAGGCCGATGTAACGGCACTATCCGTGGGGGACGACACCCCCGTCAACGATAGCGACAATATCAGCACACCACTGCCAGTGGATCTGTGTGATGAGGTACCTGTGCCATCAATAGGACTTATCAAAATAGGTTCTCTAGTTGATTTAAATATGGATGGTTGTGTTGAAACCATACTCTATTCATTCAGTGTAATCAACACAGGAAATGTGGATCTACAATCAATTGAATTAGTAGATAACCAACTGGGAGGTATAATCTCAGGACCGATCAATTCAAGTGATGATGGAAATGATGGAATCCTATCTGCAGGGGAAAGTTGGACATTTGAAGCTTACAAAGGGATTTCTCAAATCGATATCGATATGGGCTCTTTCAATAACCAAGCTACAGTAACCGCCGTTACAGTTGGTAATGATGAGGAGGTCATTGATTTCTCAGACGACAATAGTACTTCAGAAGATGATTCCACCAACACATTAATTCCAATTGATGCATGTATCGATGGAGGACCATCTATAGGCTTAATCAAACTAGGGGTACTAGCAGATACCGATGGAGATGAATGTCCAGATGGCATTAGATACATATTTACAGCTACCAACACAGGTTCCGTAAATCTGGAGCAACTAGTGATTACAGATGAAAAATTGTTGGAAACAGAGATTATTGGGCCCATGGAGAGCTCGGACATCGATGGAGATGGAGTACTTTCCGTAGGAGAGTCTTGGACCTATGAAGCAATCTATACCGTTACCGAGAAGGATACTGCAAACGGGGTTGTAAACAATCAAGCAAACATTACAGCCACTACGGTTGGTATGGGAATCCAAGTTTTTGACCAATCTGATGATGATAGCTTGCTCGAGGATGAGACAACAAGCACGGCAATTCCTGAATTCCTTTGTGATACCGATGGCTCTGGACCGGACAATTCAGGGTTCAAAATCTATACAGGAATGACTCCAAATGGTGATGGTGTTAACGATTACTTCAGAATCAGCAATATCGAAAACTATCCCAACAATGTCCTGAAGATTTTTAATAGATGGGGCTCACTGGTTTATGAAACTGAGAACTATGGATTGAGCGAAAATTTATTTAGAGGAATTTCCCAAGGAAAAGCCACAATAGCGAAGGATAGAACACTTCCGAGTGGCACGTATTTCTATACGCTCTTCTTCAAGGGAAACAATCCTGGAGAGGAAAGCTATTCAGGATACATCTACATAAATAGGGATTAACAGAAGTATTTAAAAAATAATGAACTTGAATATAAAATCATTTTATAAAAAAAAATCCATTTGGACCGTAGCAATGCTACTAATCTCCTGTTTTGAAACCATTAATGCGCAACAAGATCCACAATACACACAATACCTATACAATACCCAAATTGTGAACCCTGCCTATACCGGATCAAGGGAAGTATTGAGTTTTGGGGTTTTGGGACGCGTACAATGGGTGAATATAGAGGGAAGCCCTAGAACGGGCACCTTTACGGTAAGTTCACCAATAGGTCCTTCAAAAAACATGGGCTTGGGACTATCCATCGTATACGACCAAATTGGTCCGGCCACCGAGTCGAATGCGAATATAGATTACTCCTACTCTATTCAATTGGATCGTCATGATATCAGTAAACTATCCTTTGGTTTGAAAGCGGGAATGGATGTGTTGGATGTAGATTATTCCAAACTGACCATTTTTGAAAATTATGATCCGCTTTTTCAAAGTACGGTGGATAATAAAATACAGCCACAAATAGGTGCAGGTATATATTATCATACCCAAAAGTTTTATACTGGATTTTCCGTTCCCAATTTTCTCAATTCCAAACATTTTGATGAATCTTCTTTGGAAAACAACGAATTGGAAAGCATAGCAATAGAACGCTTGCACTACTTTTTCATAGCTGGTTATGTATTCGATATTGGCCCCAACCTTAAGTTTAAACCAGCGGTGTTGAGCAAGTTTGTTAGCGGTGCTCCCCTGCAATGGGACGGTTCCGCCAACTTTTTGATCAATGAAAAAATTACGTTGGGAGTCTCATACCGGTGGAATTCATCCATTAGTGGATTGGTCGGATTTCAAATATCGCAATCCTTGTTTATAGGATTGGCTTATGATTATGATTCAACAACCATAAAAGACTATAGCAGTGGCTCCTACGAAGCTGTTATCCGTTTTGATGTATTTAACAGACTGGAGAAAATCCTAACCCCAAGATTCTTCTAAATAAAACTTTCATGTACCTAAAGACTATTGTAAAAATTGTAGTGGCAATTGTAATGGTTTGCCCTATGAATGCCCAAAAAAAGAACATTAAAAAAGCAGATGAGGTATTTGAAGCCTACTCCTATATAGATGCTCGGGAAATCTATTTAAACGTGGTTAAGGAAGGGTTTGAATCTCCCCAAGTATTTCAAAAATTAGGGGACACCTATTATTTCAACAGTGAATATACCGATGCCTTAACGTGGTACGAAAAACTAATGGAGAAATACCCGAACAACGTTCCTCCTATTTACTACTACAGAACAGCCCAAAGCCTAAAAAGTACCGGAAAATATCAAGAATCCAAGAAAATGATGGGGCGATTTGCAAGCCTTTCCGCAGATACGGAATTAGCAAAAAACTTTATGAACGATTATCCGGCGCTAGACAGTCTTGTTGATTTTAAATCCAAAGAGTTTGAAGTTTACAATGTGACCGAACTCCTAACGAATTCGGATTTTGGCCCCTCCTTTTATGGAGAGGACAAACTGGTTTATGCAACTGCATCGGGCAATACCATGGGCAATAAAACCCATGATTGGTCCGGACTCCCCTACCTTGACCTTTATGAAGCACAATTGGACGAGGAATGGAGGTTAACAAAACCTAAACCTTTGGAAGGGGAAATAAACACTCCATACCATGAGGCCAGCGCTACGTTCACCAAAGATGGCCAAACGGTATATTTTACCCGAAACAACTATAAAAATGGACGAAAAAGAAAGAATAGGGACAAATTGGTGAATCTTAAGGTGTATAAAGCAATTAAAATGGATGATGGAACTTGGGGAAATGTCGAAGAACTCCCTTTCAATGATAATTCATCTTCTATCGCCCACCCTACTTTGAGCTATGATGAAAAACGTCTCTATTTTTCTTCTAACATGGAAGGAACCATTGGGGAATCAGATATTTGGTATGTGGATATTTTAGATGATGGAAGTTATGGCCCTCCTACGAATCTGGGTACAAAAATAAATACCGAAGCTAGAGAAGCTTTTCCCTATGTTACCGAAAGCAATAATCTTTATTTCTCCAGTGATGGACACTTAGGACTTGGTGGACTTGATATTTTTGTAATCTCCCTCAACAATGAAGGAGCTTATAAAGAGGTTACCAACCTAAAACAGCCTATAAATTCCAATAAAGACGATTTTGGATTCATTATAAAGGAAGATAAAAAAATTGGATTTATGTCTTCTAACCGAGATGGTGATGATGGCAGTGTTTCCGATGACATTTATAGGATTTGGGAGATCTGCGGTGAAATCGTTATTCAAGGTATCATATCCAATGGAAAAACAGGCGAAGCGCTCAAAAATGCCACTGTGCAATTGCTCAATAAAAATGGACGAGTAGTCTCAGAGACCAAAACGGATGAGCAAGGAAGTTATAGGTTTGGTGATTTCTTGAACTGTACCGAAAAATACACAGTGCAAGCCTCGTACCGTGATTACGAGAAGAATGAAAAATCCGTGACTACCCCAAGAGGTTCCGATGTGGTTCAAACCGACTTGGAACTCACTCCACCCGAGTGTCCCGAAGATGATTTAGGATGTAGGTTAACGTTGCAACCCATCTATTTTGATTATGGCAGACATAACATCAGGCCGGATGCTGAAGTGGAACTGGCCAAAATTCTACAAGCCTTAAAAGAGTATCCACAGTTAAAAATACATATTGAATCCCATACGGATTCCAGATCTAGTTCAAGCTTTAACCTGCGTTTATCGGAGAGACGTGCCCAGGCAACCATGCAATGGTTTATACGAAAAGGGATTGCAAAGGACAGATTGACGGCCAAAGGTTATGGAGAATCCATGTTATTGAACCATTGTTCTAACGGTGTACAATGCTCTGAGGATGAACATGCGCTTAACCGAAGGTCCATGTTCATTATCAAAAATTAAATCTTCTGTATTAAAGGGTTTAAATTATGTTTTGATTTGGTTCAAGAGTTAAAATACTGGGGTACCCTGTGCCCCATTTTTTATTCTTCTTTCTACAAATAGGAAAGAAGGCAGTTCTCATATCTACTTAACTATACAATTAGAAAAACTACACAAACACAACGCCATATCGCCCACACCATTTTATAGATTTTCCCTACTGAAATACAATCAGTTAAGCGCAACATTCTTGCGCATTTGATACTCTTTAAAAGCTACACTTTATTCGAATATCAATTCAAAAGGCCCATTCATAAATTCAAATGGGGGTATCGTCAATTGGCACCTCAAACTAAGCTCTAGATACACTTCTTTTGCGTAGAAAATTAGTTTTCTGTCTTACTTATTTTGACTCGATTCCAATACATGAAACCAAACCAATTTTCTCTTAAATAACTAATCAAATTTTTCCTAATGAGAAATAAGAACTTAAACCGGTCTTACCTAACCTCAAGTATGAATACCATACTACGCCTTTCCATATTATTCTTGGCAATAGGTTCATATGTAAAAGGGTTGGCTTACACACCAAAAAGTACTTCCCTCCCACTTGTACCATCCATTACCTTGGAGCAATCAGGTATTGCCATCGAAGATATTGATGCTGGTCCAGGTTGTAATTATATTCTTTACACTTATACTGTTACCAACACCAGTACCAATGGAGAGGTTTTTACCAACCTAAATCTAAATCATTCCCTACCAGTATTAGGTGATTTAATAACCTTTAATGGTGGAGATGATAACAATAATAATTTATTGGATGTTGGTGAGGTCTGGGAATATTCTGCCATTTATTCAATCCAATCCATAGATATCAATAGTGGGCAGGTAAACAGTGAAGCTACTGTTAACGCCGATGTAGAAGGACAACCAGGGGAAACTGTTTCCGACCAAGACACCAGCGAAATAGATTTAACTTTTTGCCAAGGTGGAATTGCTGTGGTAAAACAAGGGTTTTCCACAAACGATTTGGACCAGGGCGGAGCAGGCTGTATTTACATATTTTACAACTTTACCGTTACAAATCAAGGAGAACAAGTATTAGAAAATCTAATCTTGATAGATCCTCTTTTGGGCGGTGAAATAGTTGGGCCAGAAGAAGGTGATAGTAATACCAATGGCAAGCTGGATTTAAATGAAACTTGGGTCTATCAATCCGTTTATGAGATACAACCTGAAGATATAGCCAATGGAATGGTGGAAAATCAAGCAGAGGTTACAGGTAATGTAAACGGTAAACCTGATGTAACGGTAAGCGACTTATCTCATTTTGAAGATCCATTTGATGACTCCCCAACCGTGGTCAGTCTTCTCCACTGCCAAACCCCGGATATGGGACTTATAAAAGAAGGCTTGGTGGTAGATTCTAACGGAGACGAATGTTTGGATAGTATTCTGTACACGTTTACCTTGACCAATACCGGCAATGCCGATTTGGATGGGATAACTCTAGTAGACCCCCTATTGGGCGGAGAAATCACCGGACCAATTGATGGATCGGACGAAGGCGATGATGGAGTTCTTACCGTTGGAGAGACATGGACTTATTTGGCTTTGTACGCCATAACGCAAGAGGATATCGACAATGGTGCAGTAGTAAACCAGGCAAGCGTTTCCGGATTTACGCCATTGGATGCCTTGGTTGAAGACCTTTCGGATGATGATAGCCTATTTGAAGATAGCCCCACAAGAACAACTGTAACCGAAAATACTTGTACGGATGGCAGTCCCGACCCGGATTCTGGTTTAGGGCTAATCAAACAAGGGGCACTTATTGATAGTGATAATAATGAATGCGCCGAAGGTATCCTTTACAACTTTAGTATTGTCAACCTTACCGATATTGCCATGGTAAATGTTGTGCTTACCGATGAGTTGTTAGGAGGTGTGATTAACGGGCCCATAAGTGATGAAAATAACGATGGCATCCTCTCCCCTGACGAAGTCTGGACCTATGAAACCACCTACGAAATTCAACAAGCAGATATTGATGCAGGATCATTTGTAAATCAAGCCAGCGCTACTTCGTCTCTTTTCGGTTTAAATGTTCAGTATGATGATTTATCCGACAACGACAGCTATAATGAAAACGAACCTACCATAATTAATATTCCTGTGGATGCCTGCCCAGATGGAGGGAATCCCGAAAACCCTGAAGAACCTATAGAACCGCTTGCCTTTGAAATTTTTAATGGGATTACACCCAATGAAGACGGGCTCAACGACTTTTTCTTTATCCAAGGGATAGAAATCTATCCTCAAAATAAGCTTCAAATATTCAATAGGTGGGGCGTAATGGTCTACGAGAAAGAAGGCTATGGTACCGATGCTGACCTGTTCTATGGAATTTCTGATGGTAGAACTACTGTAAGAAAGAACGAAGAATTACCCAGTGGCACCTATTTCTACATTCTCACATTTACAGAAACCAATCCTGGAGAAGCTGAATATACAGGCTACCTATACATTAATCGAGGATAAAACATAGCAATCAACATAGATGAAAAATTTAGAACAAAAATCAATTAAATGGTACGTCTGCATTTTTATGTTGCTTACGGCTATAGTTGGCATAAATGCACAGCAAGACCCACAATACACCCAATACATGTACAATACCCAAGTGGTAAACCCCGCCTACGCAGGCTCAAGGGAAGTCTTAAGCTTTGGTCTATTGGGAAGAACGCAATGGGTAGGTTTCGAGGGGTCTCCACAAACGGCAACCTTTACCGTAAACTCCCCAATCGGACTATATAAAAACATGGGTCTGGGACTTTCCATAGTACATGATCGGATTGACCCCCAAGTAGAGTCCAATGTAGTGGTGGACTATGCATATAGGGTAAACGTGGGGCTGAATACCAAACTGTCAATGGGTTTAAAAGCTGGATTGGACATATTGAACATTGACTATACTTTACTCAATATTTATGCAGAGAATGACCAGTTTTTTCAAAATAATATCAACAATACGATTTTACCACAGGTTGGAGCTGGCGTTTATCTGAACAATGAAAAGTTCTATGCAGGAATATCTGTTCCCAATTTTTTGAACTCCAAGCATTTTGATGACAGCGATTTACAAAACGTAGATGCCAATGATATCGCCGTAGAACGTCTGCATTACTTTTTAATAGCTGGCTGCGTGTTCGACCTGAACCAAAATCTAAAGTTTAAACCGGCAACATTGGTAAAATATGTAAGCGGCGCACCTTTGCAATGGGATCTTTCCGCGAATTTCTTGATCAATGAAAAATTTACACTGGGAGCATCCTATCGTTGGAGCGCATCGATTAGTGCCTTGGCAGGATTCCAAATCACAAACAACTTCTTTGCTGGATTTGCGTACGATTATCAATCCACCAAAATAGAACAGTTCAGTAATGGGTCTTATGAGGTCTTCCTACGATTTGAACTCTTCAATAATGATCGTGTAGTAACCCCAAGATTCTTCTAATACAAAAGCTATGACCAAAAAAAATATCATTCAAATCTTTTTACTCCTGTGCATAGTTCCAATGGGTATTGCCCAAGAGAGCAAAATCAAAAAGGCAAATGAAGATTTTTTCAACTATGATTATATAGATGCAAGAAAAATATATTTAAAGGTGGTCGAAGATGGTTACACTTCCGCCCAAGTATTTGAAAAATTAGGGGATACCTATTACTTTAACAGTGAATATGCCGAAGCTTCAAAATGGTATGTAAAACTAATAGAGCAATATCCTGATGAAGTAAAGAACGAATATTATTTTAGAACAGCACAAACGCTTAAAAGTGTGGGCAAATTCGACGAATCCAAAGCTATGATGGAGAAATTTCAGGCGTCTTCCAACACTTCGGACTTGGCTCAAAACCAATTAAACAATTGGAAGTCGTTTGAAGACCTGAGCAGTTCCGAAAACAAAAAATTTAAGGTATCCAACATTACTCCGAATATGTCCGGGTCGGATTTTGGCCCCTCCTTTTATGGTGATAAAATCGTATTTGCGTCATCTTCAATCAATACTGAGGGGAACAAAGTGCACGACTGGAACGGACTCCCCTATTTGGACCTTTTTGAAGCGGAAATCGGAGAGAACGGAAACCTTTCCAATATTCAGGCTCTAAAGGGAGAAATCAACTCCCCGTACCACGAATCCTCCCCTGTATTCACTAAAGATGGTAATACCGTCTATTTTACCCGAAACAATTATATCAACGGCAAAAAGAAAAGAGGAAAAAAAAGATTGGTGAGCTTAAAAATTTACAAAGCCACCAAAAAGGATGATGGTATATGGAGCAATGTCACGGAACTTCCTTTTAACGATGATTCCTACTCAACGGCCCACCCCGCTCTTAACAATGAGGAAACAAAACTATACTTCTCCTCAAATATGGAGGGTACTTTGGGTGAATCTGATATCTGGTATGTGGATATACTGGATAATGGAAACTATGGCAAACCTGTTAACATGGGGCCGGAAATAAACACGCAAGAGCGTGAAACGTTTCCTTTTATAAGTGATAAAAATAAACTCTTCTTTTCAAGTGATGGTCATGTAGGACTTGGCGGATTGGATATTTTCATGGCATCTTTTAATGATGGGATGGGCTATTGGAGCATTCAAAATTTAGGACAGCCCATCAATTCAAATCAAGATGATTTTGGTTTCATTGTTCGAGAAGATGAAAAAATAGGTTATTTATCCTCTAACAGAGGTGGTATTGGCGGTAGTAGTTTTGATGATATTTATATCGTCTCAGAAAACTGTAAACCTATAATTTATGGTGCTGTTACCGATGCCAAAACAGGAAAGCCGTTGGAAGGTTCAATAGTGTACTTAATAGACAAGGACAATAAAATCGTGTCACAACAAATCACCGAACAGAATGGCAATTATGCTTTTGAAGAGAACATAGCCTGTGAAAATCAATATGTAATAAGGGCATCCAATGATGAAAAAGAATATCAACCATTGGAAAAAGTGATAAACACACCGGCAGGTTCAATGTCTTTACAAGTTGATCTAACCCTTGTTCCACCCGATTGTGCTGTCAACGATTTAGGATGTAGATTAGACCTTCAGCCTATCTATTTTGACTTTGACAAACACAATATACGTTCAGATGCTGAGGTCGAATTGGCCAAAATACTACAGGCCATGAAGCAATATCCACAATTGAACATCCATATAGAATCCCATACAGATTCCAGGGGAGACGACAACTACAATTTGCAACTGTCGGAAAGAAGGGCCAAATCAACCCTTGAATGGCTCGTAGAAAAAGGTATTGACCAAGATAGATTATCTTCTAGAGGTTATGGGGAGTCACAGTTGATCAATAACTGTACAAATGGAGCGGATTGTACGGTAGAGGAGCATCAATTAAACCGAAGGTCTATGTTTATTATTCAACAATAAGCTTTAAACTACTTAATTTTTTATTGATAATCAGCGTGTTATATTTTTGGCACGCTGATTGCTTTATATAGGGTGGATGTAAATAGTTGCATCTAGAACTTAAAACCTTGTAGTATGAAAAAGTTAGTACTCATTATAGCAGCAGTGGTTTTTGGAATACCAAGTATTCAAGCAGAAACAATCAATTCAGCGGTTGCGACCACAGATAACAGATATGGAAACTCTTTCATTTTTGTGGAAGATGGTGTTACATTTTCCGTATACCCGGATGGTGAGTTCGATTTTTATATCGACAACAGGGTAAATGTAGGTGTCGGGGCACAAATTGGAAACGTTGGAATCACCTTCAACTCAGGATACAACTATAATCCATTTGTCCAGTATGATGATTATGGAGCCGTGATTCAAGTAGAGAACACACCTATTTATTATGACTATTACGGACGTGTATCCCAAATCGGAAACGTGGATATCTGGTATAATAATGGTAGGGTCCGTAGAATCGGTGGATTGCATGTTTACTACAATGGCGGCGTTTTTAGTCACTATACAGGATACATCAATATTTACAACAGAGGATATGTGTACAGACCTTTCCATAGATATTTTGCAAGACCGGCAATTGGGTTTTGTAATGTATATGCAAGACCTTATAGAAGATATTACAGACCTATTAGATATACCTATTATGCACCTTACAGACACAACACAAGACGTGCTTATGCCAGATTGGGTAAGGTTTATAGAAACAATAATACCTATAGAAGGGAAAACATCTATAGAAATGATAGAAGAGTTGCGGTCAGAAACAATAATGTTAGAAGAGCCGATTATGGAAGAAGCAACGCTACAGTATCCAATAATGCTACCAGAAGAGGAAACTCTGCAGCGGCAAACCGTTCAAGTAACACTGTTCAAAGACAAAAAGTAGCTACTAGAGATTCTAGAAGCAATGTAAACAGAAAGTCGAACAATGTTACTAGATCCAATAGAGCAACGGCTTCTAACAATAAAGCGACAAGAGCGTCTAACAATAGAAGTTCAAATGCAAGAAAAGCGGCCCCTAGTACCAGTAACAGAACTGTAAAACGTTCTGCACAGAGTACCTATAGAAAACCTCAGACAACATCGAGAACAACAAACAGGTCTGCGGTTAGTAGGGGAAGCTCTTCTTCAAGAAAAGCAGTTTCCAGAAGTTCCAGCCCTAGCGTAAGAAAAAGCTCTGTAAGTAGAAAGAGTAGCTCTAGGCCAAGTGTGAGCAGAAGTTCTTCCGCTAGAAAAAGTAGTGCAAGAACAAGTAGTTCCAGAGGTTCTTCTAGGAGAAATAATTAAAAATAAGTTTTTAGGTTGGTTAGTTGTTTACCCCGTAGTTGAATTTATTCGCTACGGGGTATTTTTTTTAAGCCATTTGGACAGAAAACCCGTCACATCTTCAGAGATATTGAAGCGGTACAAAATACCTACATACATAACCACCACAAGTAGCGATTTTAAACCAATATTGACAATTGGGTGAAACTGAAACTGCAACAGGTCAAACAGAACAGCCAATAGCACCAATGTGGCAAAAACTTTGAACGTTGCCGAAGTAAACGGCATTATACCAAACTTCATCTTCACAAAAGCAACCTTCACCAAATTGAATATAAAAATGGATACAAAACTCGCTAGGGCCGCCCCTTCCAATCCTAATCTTGGAATCAACAAATAATTGAGGAGAATGGTTAAAGCAGCCAAACAAACACCAAATACCAAGACTGTTTTATAGTAATCTGAATTGTACAAGATAGAGTTAATGTTCCCCAAAATGGAATCCATTACTTTAGCCATACCGATCAAAAACACAATGGTAAAGCCATTTCTGTAATTCTCCGGCAACATTAAATATAGGTCGTTCAGGTTAAGAATAATAAGCACGAACAATATTCCAGAGGCAATAAATAGCGTCAACGAACTTTTCTTGTATAATTTCTCCAATCCTTCAACATTACCAAGGTTCATGAGTTCTGCAGTAAGCGGATATGTAATCTGGTGCATTGCACGGGAAGGCACAATAATTACTGTTGCAATATAAACCGATACCCCATAATACGCCACATTCTCAATACTGATAAATTGGTTCAGCATTACCTTGTCAATCTCCAAAAGGATAAGTGCAGCTGAACCACCCAGAATAATCAAAAAGGAATAGGAAAGAATTTCTTTGGAATAAGCGGGGAACCTAAAATCAAGTTTGGGAGTTCGAAGCGTGAATGCATAAATTTTGATGATAACCGTTCGCAACACGTATAGCCCCACTAAACATTTAAAAAAAATGTCCAAGGTAATCACATCAAAATAAAAAAGAATAAGCAAAATAGAAACCCCTATCCGTGCGAAAACCTCCTTCATAAAGTTTCCGAAAACCGATTTAAGGAATACCCGGCACCACGAATAAAACACCTCAAAATAGCCCATGGCCAATCCCACAAAAAACACATACCAAAGGTAATCCTTCACCATGGGGTTAACTTGCGATACCCAGTCGCCAATGGGGTCGTACCATAGTAAACCTACCAACGCCACAGGAAGAATGCCCAATAAAGGTATCAACAACATTAAGGTGAAGAAGCCATCCTTTTCCTCCTCTTGATGGTTACTGTAAAATTTAACCAAGGTATTGTGTACCCCAAAAGCCATCAATGGCATTAAAATAGCTCCCGAAGCCAAGATAAATGTCACAAGGCCATAGTATTCGTCGGGAAGAATCTTGGTATACAAAAACAGCGTATTGATGGCCCCAAAAAAGAACCCCAGATAGGTTACCACCGTATTCCGTATGGATTGTTTTAGAACAACGCCCATTAGATAAAGTTAGCCAAAGATTCCGTTAGTGCCTTTCTGTGATACTGTTCCACTCCTTCCGAGTTGCAAACCAATGTACCTTTTTCGTATTGATGAAATGCATTCAAAAGTACATTTTTTAAAGTCACGATATCCGAATGCAAACTCATAGTTCCAGCTTGGTGCCGTTCCACCATTGCGCCTGCCTCCCAGCCTTTTGGACCAATGGCCAAAATAGGCCGTTTAGCGTTCAAGTACTCGAATAATTTCCCTGGAATGATGCCCTGGGTCTCTTCGGAATCAATTTCTAATAAGAGAAGTAACTGTGATTTCTGCTGGGTTTCCAAAACCTTATCGTGTGAGAGATACCCCAATTGTTCCAAATAACTTGTAAGACCAAAATCTTTAACGGATTGCAGTACTTCCTCCCCCACTACTCCGGCCAATTGTATTCTTAGCGAATGTTTGAAATTTTCATTTTCTGAAATCAATTCTTGTAACGCTTGCCATAACCCCAAAGGGTTTCTTCCTGTCAATAACGAACCTATATGGGAAATGGTAAAGTTGGCATCCAATTGAACTGGTCTTAAATCATTATCAAAGCCATTGGTAATTACTTTTATTGGTTTTGGCGTTATGGCCTCAAATTCCGCTTTTGTGGTGTGGCTTGTTACTACAATTTTGTCCGCTTTTACCAGCACACCTTTTTCCAAAGCCTTATGTTTCGCTTGCGATGATTCCGTTAACCTTAATTTTTTATGATAACCTATAGATGTCCAAGGGTCCCTAAAATCAGCAATCCATTGAATGTTGTATTTCTTTTTAAGACCAAGGCCAATCAAGTGAAGACTATGCGGAGGACCTGTTGTAATGATGGTTTCAATGCCCTCATCTGCAATAACCTTTGCCAAATAAGAAATGGATGGCTTCACCCAAAGTTTCCGAGCATCAGGAATAAAAAGATTACCACGAATCCATAATAACACCTTCTCGATAAATGATGGGTCTTTTTCTTTGATGATTCCAGAACTGATTGTTTTTGTTTTCTTTTTCGAAAGTAACGAAGCCCAACCATAGGGTTCCTTAATCGGTTGTTTTAAAATTTTGATGGATGCGGGGACTTCCTTCAACAATTTTTCATCTACAATGGGATAACTGGGGTTTTCGGGAACATAAACCATAGGTTCAATACCAAAATCGGGTAAATATTTAACAAACTTGAGCCAACGTTGTACCCCTGGTCCTCCTGCCGGAGGCCAATAGTACGCTATGACCAAGATTTTGCGCATTAGGATTCTTCCTTTTTACCGCGGAACAGGGTGAAGCCCAATCCACCAACGATAATCAATGCTAAAAGGATATTGGATGCCAAGGTAATCTGGCTTCCTGTTTCCACTACTTCTGGTTCAAATTTGAATTCAATTTCGTGCTGCCCAGCAGGCACTTTAATCGCACGAAGCGCATAATCCACTTTGTAGTGTTCTTGTGGTTTCCCTTCGATAAAGGCATTCCAACCGGATGGATAATGCATCTCGGAGAATACGGCAAAACCATCATTGGGATTGCTGGATTGATATTTTAAATAATCGGGACGATACGCTACCAAATCGATAGTTGCCGTAGAATCCACCGAATACCGGAGTTTTGTCAATTCAGGGTATTCCTTGGTATTAACTACCGCTTGGGTCTTGGAATTGAAATCTTTCAGTTTCAAGATTTCCTCATTGGCCGAGGAAACAGGTACTAATTGGTCTACGAACCATGCGTTGCCATTGGCATCGGGATTAACGGCAGGATAACTGTTCCCTTCTTCATCTTGCTGAATTACATATTTAACATTCAACATATTCATTACCTGAAGATTATTCTGATACAAATGGTATTCGAACAGGTTTTGAAGTGCCCGGGGCTTTGCCGCATGATACCCGCCAACGGATTTATGGAAATAGGAAGTCCTTGCCCCATTGAGTCCTTCTTGAGGGTCAAACACCCTGTAGATAGAATCATCCTGCTGAATCATCTGGTCAATCTGATTGGCTTGGAATGGTTCGTTCACCTGACGCTGACGTACAAAATCGTCCTCGTTCACATACCGAAGGTCCACCCCTACCAAATCAAACAAAATCAGGGCGCCCAAGGCAAACACCAATATATTTTTATTGATTTTCTCTTTGATGAAGAACCAAAGCGCTGCAGCAGCCAAAGCCACGTAAACTAGAGAACGGATGGTATCGTTGATGTAGACGGCTTCACGATCACGTTGAATCATTGTCATTACATCATCACCAAAGTACCCTCGATAGGTTTCGTCACGCATACCTTCAAAATCGAAGAACCCTTTCAAAAAGAAAATAACCACACCAAGTCCCAATGATATGAAGAAGCTCCATTTTAGGGCATTCAATTTTTCCTTTTGATCAACCGAAGATTTGAACAATTCCCAAATTCCCAGCATTGCCAAAACGGGCAAACAAAGTTCCAGCACCACTTGAATAGAAGATACCGCCCTAAACTTGTTGTACATTGGGAAGTAATCAATCATAAAATTGGTAAGCAACGGAAAGTTTCTTCCCCAAGAAAGTAATAATGATAATATAGCCCCTGATAGTAGCCACCATTTCTTTTTGCCATCAACCAGAAATATACCCAAAATAAACAAGAAGAATATAATGGCCCCAACGTAAGCTGGTGCCGCTACAATGGGCTGGTCTCCCCAATACAAGGGCAAACTGCTAGAAAATTCCATAGCCCTGCTCGGGCTAAGCCCTTGATTGGTCAAATATTCGTAGGCCTTGGAGTCTTTCCCTAAATTTTCTCCGCCCGAACCTCCGAACAATCGAGGGGCAAATAGGTTCAAAGATTCCGCAATCCCGTAGCTATATTGTGTGATGTATTCTTTGTCCAATCCAGTGGAAATCTCTTTTTCGCTCCCATCTGGGTTTATGGTGAGCTCGGATTTACCACGGGTACTCCAATCCGCATATTCCTTGGTGGCCATTAGGCTGGTAGCATTGGAAAAGATGGAAAGGACCACTGCCAAAATCAACACGCCCACGGATATAAAAAAGTGTTTGAGCTCCTTTTCCTTTATGGCGTAAATGAGGTAGACCAATCCCATCACCAAAACCAAAAGCATAAAATAATATGTCATTTGGTAGTGATTGGCACTAATTTCCAGAGCCATGGCCAATGCGGTAAGTATAAATCCTAAAATATATTTTTTACGAAAAACCAGCACAATTCCACCCAATACCATGGGAATATAACCCAAGGCATGTGCCTTGGCATTGTGACCAACGCCCAAAATAATTATCATGTAGGTGGAAAATCCGAATGCCACCGCTCCGAGAGCCGCCAATCTAAAATCAACTTTTAAACATAAAAGCAATATGTAGAAACCTATCAAATACAGAAAAAGGTAATCCGCAGGTCTGGGCAAAAACCGAATCAAACGGTCCAAATCCTTTACATAATTATGCGGATAGTTGGCCCCCAACTGATAGGTGGGCATACCGCCAAAAGCACTGTTGGTCCAGTAGGACTCTTCACCCGTTACATCCTTGTAAGCATCACGTTCCTGGGCCATGCCCTTGTATTGGGCAATGTCCGATTGAAAAATGGCCTTTCCCTGCAAAACTGGATAAAAGTACACCAGCGAAGCAAGAATGAATAAAGCGATAACACAAATGTGGGTGATAATGGCTTTTGGAGAAAAGTTCATGGATAGGTTTTGATAGCGCAAATATTAATCAATTTCCTCAAAATCTATGTATTCTCCAACTTTTTTTGAGGGATTGGACCTGCGCGGCGGTTTTTTGGAAATGGTGGTCTCCCCTTCATGGTGTTGTCGACCATCAAAATCCTGTGGGTTTCCGAATTGTTGTCCAAACCGCTCACTTGTCTTTTTAACCGCATAATTCAACAACTTCGGGGCCAGCCACTTTAAGAGGAATTTGAACCCGTAGTATACTAATATGACAATTAAAATCGTTTGTAGTAAAACCATATAACCTTCGTTATTGAATCAAATTTACACTGTTAGTCTCGTAAACCCATCAAACGTATCTTAAAATAGTATTAAAAACCCAGTTATATGGACATTTCCATGATCAAAAAGTTATTATTTCTTTTCGTTCTAATCCCAACCTTTACTTTCGCCCAATATACCGATGTCATTAACTCCAACCGACCCGGAAGGGCAGCCAGCGCCTATTCCGTTGGTAAAAATGTGGTACAGGCCGAAATTGGGATGCTGTACGAGCAGCAGGATAATGCCGATCTTAATTCGGATTCCAATATTTTTGGTGCCGATTACGCTTTTAGGTACGGTTTGCTTTTTGAAGAACTGGAAGTGATTGCCGAAGGTTCCTTTATCACTCAGAACATCACCTACCCCGATTTGGGCATAGATGGTAAGCTCACCAATTTTACCCGAAACCGTGTGGGCTTAAAATATTTGGTATATGACCCTTATCGTAATCCAGAACGCAACAAACCCAATTTATATAGTTGGAGGGCCAACAACCTCTTCCAGTGGAAAAATTTGATTCCTGCCGTATCGCTGTACGGTGGAGCCAATTTTGTGGTGGGAGACAACCCTTTTTACCCCGGGGAACCTACAATTTCCTATCGTGGGGGCATCCAAACACAGAGCAGGCTTTCCCCTCGGTTTGTGTTGATTTCCAATATTGCTTATGATCGCATTACCACCGATTTCCCGGAGTGGCGCTACGCACTTTCGGTGACCCATGCTTTTCGCGACCCTAGGTGGAGCGTATTTTTTGAGGGTCAAGGGATTTCTGGGGACCGCTATTCGGATATAATTCTTAGAACCGGTGTGGCTCGTTTGATCAACCCAAATTTTCAGGCTGATTTTCATTTAGGCTCCAATTTTAAGAGCGACCCTTCGCGTATTTTCGTTGTGCTCGGATTCTCGTACCGCTTGGATTTCCATAAAGATGAGCTTATTCCCATTAACGAACAACAATCGGGCATGAATGGTGAAATCAAGAAAAATGCCAACAAAAAATCAAAAAGGCGCAACAAAAAAAATGGCGGCGGAATAGATTTTTAAGTTTTCCGACAAGTTCATTTTTCTACTGCAAGTAATATTCATAATATTGGGCATTAATTTGCATGTATGATATCCGTTAAGCAGGTTCAGTCCAAATCAGACCTTAAGCGTTTTGTAAAATTTCCTTTTTCGCTATACAAGGACTCCCCGTATTGGGTTCCCCCTATCATCAAAGATGAAATGGCTTCTTTTGATAAGGATGAAAACCCTGTTTTTAAAACGGCGGAGGCGCAGTTCTTTTTGGCGTACAGGGACAACAAAATCGTGGGGCGCGTAGCGGCCATCATCAATTGGTTGGAAGTAAAGGAACAAGGCCTTAAAAAAATGCGCTTCGGTTGGTTCGATTTTGTGGATGATTTTGAGGTTTCCAAAGCTTTGTTGGACAAAGTCCAAGAGATTGGCAACGAAAATCAGCTCGAGTATATGGAAGGTCCCGTAGGGTTTTCCAACTTGGATAAGGTTGGGGTGCTTACCGAAGGTTTTGATCACATAGGAAGTATGATCACGTGGTACAATCATCCATACTACCAATCACACTACGAAAAACACGGATTTTCCGTGGAAAAAAAATATACCGAGAGCAAGTTTTTGGCTGCGAATGCGGACCCTAAACTATTTTATAAGGCCAACTTGTTGATTAAAAAGCGATATGGTCTCCGAGAACTGAACTTTGAAAAAAGTTCGGAGATCATGCCTTGGGTGGACAAGATGTTCGACCTTTTTAACGATTCCTACGCCAAGCTCTCTTCCTTTGTAAAGATTACGGACATCCAAAAGGAATACTTCAAGAAAAAGTACATCAGTTTCATCAATCCGGAATACATCAAATTTGTGGTGGACGCCGAGGATAACCTAGTGGCCTTTGCCATTGTGATGCCCTCTTTTTCGGAGGCTTTGCAGAAAGCGAACGGCAAGCTGTTCCCTTTTGGTATTTTCCATTTGTTGAGTGCTCGAAAGAATAGCAAGGATGCCATCTTCTATTTGATCGGCATACATCCCAAATATCAAAATAAGGGGGTGACCTCCATTATTTTTAATGAGTACTACCATACTTTTAAAAAACGGGGCGTGGTGAACTGCATTCGTACACCCGAGTTGGAGGACAATATTGCCATACACCAAATGTGGAAACATTTCGACCCTAAGGTCATTAAACGTAGGCGTACTTATGTAAAGGATTTATAGGCCTCTCACCTTTCTCGGCTTTGATGATGCTTTAAAGAATTTGTGCAGGGCTTTAAATTGTTTGGTGGAATGTCATATCATTTTGTAATTTGAGCTTTATTATCGATTTCCATAGTGCAGCAACCCCTTTATCGTAAAACATCTATGGATGAAAACCGTAAAATTGATTCCGGGGGAGCTACATGGTGAAAAAATCATTTTAATCCTTTTTGACCCCAATCCTGTGATACATAATCACGTTCTTGGTTTGCAGGGCATAAAAAGAAGACCTTACGATGGAAATCTTTATTTGAAATATTCTGCCACAAGCGTAGGTATTCTGTTCCATCATCTACGAAAGATAAATTGCTATGTGGACTACTCCGAGCTGCCTCCCAAGCCATTTGAGGCACCAGTTAAGGAAAAACGGCTCTCTTTACCCGCCACTGACCCGTTTCATCATGAAGAATTAAAAAGGTTCCGGCGTTGGCTTGAAGAAAAAAGGCTGAGTCCCCACACCGTAAACACCTATGTGGAATTAACCCGTTTTTTTATACGCTATTCCATCCTTAAAAAATCGAAATGCTATACAAAGCGGTTGGTGGAATCGTTCAACTATGAGTTTATTGTTTGTGAAGGTAAATCGGTATCCTATCAAAATCAATGTATAAATGGTATAAAGAAATATTTATCATTTAAAAATATGGATGTTGGCAGCCTAGACTTGGTACGTCCGAAAAAGGAGAAAAAACTCCCAACAATTTTGAGCAAGGATGAAGTGAGGCTGCTAATCGAGGTAATTTATAACCTTAAGCACAAAACCTTATTGGCACTTATTTATTCTGGCGGTTTACGTATTGGCGAGGCCCTTAACCTGAAAGTGAGCGATATTGATAGCCAACGGATGCTGATACACATTAAGGGCGGAAAAGGGAAAAAGGATAGGTATACGCTGTTATCCCAAAGTTTTTTGACCCTACTCCAAGAGTATTATAAGCACTTTAAACCGAAGGTGTACCTGTTTGAAGGGCAGAATTCTAAAAAATACAGTACGAGCAGTGCGCAGCGCGTTTTACGAAATGCAGTTGTAAAAGCTGGTATTCAGAAGGAAGTTACGTTGCATACGCTTAGGCATAGCTTTGCAACGCATTTGCTGGAAAATGGAACGGATATCCGCTATATACAGGAATTATTGGGTCATAGCAGTCCTAAAACCACCATGATCTACACCCATGTTACCGAGAATAGCATACAGAATATTGGCAATCCATTCGATGAGCTATAATAATGGTTATATTGCGATGTAAGAAAATAAAACAAGCAACAATACTGAACGAATATTACCAAAACCTAAGCATAGCCTTCCAATTTGGCGACCTAATAGGGATAAAGCTCAGTATATAAACAAGTTGTAGCACATTTGATGAAACACATCGCAACATATGAAATTCACGATACTTTCAGAATTACTGGAAGAGGAATTGTCTTCTCTGGAAATATTTTGGATGGCGAATTTCTGACTGGAGATTTAATCAAATTTGACTTTAACGGACAAATATTAGAACGAAGAATAAAAGGAATCGATGCTGGAATGAGAGTTGCTAAAGGCAAACCTAATGTAGGAATTATGATAGAAACGATAAATGAAAGCGAAATTTCGGATTTACGGAATTGGGAGCCGAATCAAGCTATTGCGAAAATATTTAGGTCAGATGAATAGTAAAGCAACGGACTTTCTTTTCGGATGTAAAAATCTATATTTTCTGGGAATTCATCCATTTGATTTTAGCCTATCGGACTCTCACGAATACAAAGCAATAGTTGAACTTGGAAAAGAAGTAATTAAAGAAATCGGAATTCAAAGTTTTGCGGAATTTATTATGGAATCCCAATATCGTGTTGGAATTTGGTCATCTTTCATAACATTGGAATTTGGAAAACCTGACCGAAATGAAATTCTAAATGTTAGTGAGTCTGAAACAATATTCTCAGCTTGTTTGGAAAAAGTTGAACAGAATGAAATTAATGAATTGCCGACTGACATAATTGAAAACAAAAATAACTGGATAAGAAAAATAAAAACGTGCTACAACAATGTATAACCGCAATTACGGCAGATTCGACTGCGTCCGACACGAGCACGAAGTGCGAACTGGCGAAGCAATCCACTCGGAATTGCTAACGCCTGTGCTAGCCCGAATATTAACGCATATTAACCCGTAACTGCGGTTATACGAGACCGTTGTGCACTATTTGAGAAATGACCGAACTAAAAGACAAAATATACTACACAGATAAAAATATTCTCAAAATTATTGAATCAGAATTTGAATTAATTGACCAAAAGAATTGGTACAGATTATATCGGAATAAAAAGGACAATTCATATTGGCGACTTGACGAATGGGACAAATATCAAGAGCAGTTTTTTGTTCGACTTGAATCGGCTGACAATTGGACTGAATATGATGACCAAAATTTGAGAATAGAATTATTGAAAAAACATCGTGGAACGACTGACCATAAATGTACTTGGAAAGATTGTGATAAAAATACGCTAACTGAAATGGCGATTTGTGAATTTCACGCATACACGGAAATGGGATTAAGAAAATAATAAATGGAGCAAACCACTCAACAGACATACGATTTGATTTGCTTTACAGATTTAGCATATGAATTTGACTTTTCGGACAAAAAAGAAGCTGAAAAGAAAATAAAAAGACGTTTAAAATATTACAAGCTTGGGAATTATAATCAAGAACGAATAGAATATATAAGAGCCTTGAAAAATGACCTTTATGCTGAAATAGCTTTGGGAACTAAATCAATATACTTTCAAAAATCAAAAAGTAATTATGCAGATTTAGAAGATTACAAGTTTGAAAAAATGAAATTAGATTATCTCAAAAAATACGATTCGATAAGCGAAAATGATATGAGCGGAATATTAAATTTTGCGATTTATTTATATCATATGCGATAAAAAAACAGTGCACAACAAAGAACTGAGTTAAAAAGCAAGTCTTTTTAAGCCAATCTCGATATATGGTTCTCATCGTAAGGTATTCCGGATTTTGCAATGGCAAATGCCTGTTTCAACAGTTTGTTCGATAC